>NZ_CM137011.1:0-1765000 GCF_054483855.1 Stutzerimonas sp. KH-1
GACGCTGATCGCCGAGGTGCCCGAGGCGGAAATCTTTGCCGAGGCGCGTCGTACGCTCTGGACGACCAGCCTGATCGGTTCGGCTATCGGCCTGTTCTTTCTCGGCGTGATCGTCCTGCTGGCGCGCGGGCTTGTGCGGCCGATTCGCCAGGTCACGGCGGCGCTGGTGGAAATCGGTGGTGGCGGTGGCGATCTCACCCGCCGTCTGGACGAAAACCGGGCCGACGAGCTCGGCGACCTGGCGCGTGGCTTCAATCGGTTCATCGGCAGCCTGCGCAGCCTTATCGGCGATGTGCTCAAGACCAGCGAACAGCTGCGCAGTGCGGTCGGCCAGGTGGCGCGGGTGGTGGACGACACCGCGGTGCGCGCCGGGCGCCAGCACGAGATGACTGACATGGTGGCGACCGCCGTGCACGAAATGGGGCTCACCGTGCAGGAGATCGCGCGCAATGCCAGCAATGCGGCGCAGGCTTCCCAGGGCGCGCGTAGCGAGGCGTTGGAGGCGCGTCAGGTGGTCGGCGAGTCGATCGGGCATATCGAGCGGATGTCCGGCGACATCGGCCAGGCCGCCGGCTCGGTGACCGATCTGGCACAGCAGGTGGCCTCCATCGATCAGGTGCTGGCGGTGATCCGCAGCATTTCCGAACAGACCAATCTGCTGGCCCTCAACGCCGCCATCGAGGCCGCCCGCGCCGGCGACATGGGCCGTGGCTTCGCCGTGGTCGCCGATGAGGTGCGCACCTTGGCCAGCCGCACCCAGGCCTCGACCGACGAGATCCAGCAGATGATCGGACGGCTGAAGAACGGCGCCGAAACCGCCGTCAGCGCGATGCACGCCGGCCAGGCCGCAACGGGTACCGGTGTTCAGGCCAGCCAGCGCACCGGCCAGTCCCTGCAGGCGATCACTGCCCAGGTGGAAGCCATCAGCGACATGAACACCCAGGTCGCCGCCGCGACCGAGGAGCAGAGCAGCGTCACCGAGGAGATCACCCACAACGTGCAGGGCATCGCCGATCTGGCCCAGGCAACCGCGCAGGACGTGCAGGGTTGCCGGGCCGACTGCCAGACGCTGTCGAAGCTGGCCGAGGACCTCGGCCGGCAGATGGGCAGCTTCCGCCTGTAGACGACGGAGCCGCCGAAATGAAAAGGGGCGCCTCTCGGCGCCCCTTTTTATTGCCCGACCTTTTAGAAGTGCGCCTTGACGATGGCACTGAAGGTGTTCTGGTCGGTAGTGAACGCCGAGCTGTCCTCAATGCCGTACTTGTCGGTCCAGTAGTCGTACTCGATACCGACGTACAGTTGCTTCTCGCCCCAGTTCAGCGCCTTGCCCAGGTCGTACTTAATCTGCGGGTTGAAGTGGAAGTTGGCGTGGTATTCCTCGCCACGGGAGTTGCGGTCGTTGTCCACCACCCAGTCGATGAAGCCATCGATCAGGAGGTCCGAGTTGCCCACCGGCAGGGTGTAGCCCCACACCGGGGTGATCTGCCAGACGCCATCGCCGGCGCGATCGCCGTCGGTGTTGCGGTTATAGAAATTCACCGAGAAGTAGTCGAAGCCCGGGATGTCGAGATCGAAGCCGGGGCCGATCATGTAGGTTTCCACATCGCCTTCGCCGAACTCGTAGGTCATGGCGACCAGCACGTCCTTGATCGGGCCGATGCTCAGGTCGCGCTGAAAGATCTTGCCGAACGACAGGCGCGGCGAAAACTCGCCATAGAAGGTGCTGTCATCGGTTCCTCCGAAGTCGCCCTTGCCGTTGTAGTGGATCGAGTCGACGAAGAAGAAGGTGTCGCCGTACTTCCAGCCGTTGGCGTGCTCGAAGGTGACGGTCTGCTGGATCGGCGGGTTGACCTTGTAATTCTTGCCGTACAGGTAGGTCAGGCTGTTGCTGTGCCAGTAGAGCAGTCCTTCGGCCATTGCCGGGGCGGACAGCAGGCTGCCGGCGACTGCGGCGGCGAGAGGGAGAGTTTTCAGGTGCATGGTGGCGCTCCTAGGGTTCGATGGTGGCTTTTTGTTGTCATTGTCGTCCAATGCCGTCGCGGCGAGAAGCGCATAACACACCGGCTCGCGGCTGAATTAGCCGCATTGACGCGGACATGGTGTCGCAGTGCGCCGATTGCCGTAGCGATGTGGCCTGACGGCTCGCGGAGTGCGCCGAGGTTACCCGGCGCTCCGGTGTTCAGAAGTGCGCCTTGACGATGAAGTTGACCACGTTGTTGTCGGTGTTGAAGACGCGGCTGTCCTCGATGCCGTACTTGTTGCTCCAGTAGTCGTACTCGACGCCCACATAGAGCCTGCCGGCCCCGTGGTCCAAGGCCTTGCCGAGGTCGTACTTCACCTGCGGATTGAAGTGGAAGTTCTTCGCCAGGTAGTTGCCGCGTGCCTTGGAGCCGGCGTCGTTCACCACCCAGTCGATATAGCCGTCGAACAGGATGTCGGACTTGCCCACCGGGATGGTCATGGCCCAGGTCGGGGTGATCTGCCATTGGCCACTTGGCTTGCCGGTGGCGCCGTCGGGCTTGCGGTAGTAGGTGTTGATGGCGAAACGGTCGAAGCCCGGCACGCTGAGGTCGACGGCCGGGCCGAGCAGGTAGTTCTGGTTCGGCGTGCCGTTGGCCAGGCTTTCGCCACGTTCGTAGGTAGCCGAGATCAGCACGTCCTTCACCGGCCCGAACGACAGGTCCGTGCCGCTGAGTTTCCCGAGCGACAGCCGCGGGCTGAACTCACCGTAGTAGGTGCGGCCGTCCTTGCCCGTGTGGCCGTTGAACCACTTGTGGTCGACGAACAGGAACATGTCGCCCCAGTTCCAGCCGCTGGCGTGTTCGAAGGTGATGGTCTGCTGGATCGAGGCCTCGCGGCCGTCCTCGCCCGAGTCAACGGCGAAGTTCTTGCCGTACAGATAGGTCAGGCTGTTGTTCTGCCAATGCATGAGGTCGGCGGCGAGGGCAGGGGTCGCCAACAGGGCGCCGGTGAGCGCCAGGCAGCAGGGAGCAGTCTTCAGTCGCATGGGATATTCCCTTGTGTTTTTTGTTATAGGCAGGGCCGCACGACCGGGAACGTTCCGGTCGTACGGTTTGTAACGAAGTGGCGTGATCAGCCTTTGAAATCGGCGCCTGCCGGTTGCGGCATGGCGTCGCGGCGGTGGCCGTCGTGCTCCCGGTAATCGGGAATGTTCACCGACAGGGTGTTGGTGCCCACGGCATCCTCGATCAGCTCTTCCGGGTCGAAGACATCCGCTTCGCTCGGCTCGCGGGGCAGGAAGAGATTGAGCAGGATGGCGCTGAAGGCACCAATGGTGATCGGCGAGCCGAAGATGTTCTTCAGCACGTCTGGCATCGCGCTCAGCACTTCCGGCACGCCGGCCACGCCGAGGCCCAGGCCGAGAGAGATGGACACGATCAGCATGTTGCGCCGATGCAGGCCGGCTTCGGCGAGGATCTTGATGCCGGCGATGGCCACGGTGCCGAACATGATCAGCGTGGCGCCGCCGAGCACCGGTTTGGGCATCGCCTGCAGCACGCCGCCCACCACCGGGAACAGGCCCAGCAGGATCAGCAGCCCGGCGATATAGAAGCCCACGTGACGGCTGGCCACGCCGGTCAGCTGGATCACGCCGTTGTTCTGGCTGAAGGTGGTCATCGGCAGGCTGTTGAACACCGCCGCGGTGGCCGAGGCGCAGCCGTCGGCGAGAATGCCGGACTTGATGCGGCGCATGTACAGCGGGCCGCGCACCGGCTGGCGCGAGATCATCGAGTTGGCGGTGAGATCGCCGGCGGTCTCCAGCGGCGTGATCAGGAAGATCACGGCAATCGGGATGAAGGCCATCCAGTCGAAGGCGAAGCCGAAGCGGAATGGCTGCGGCACGCTGACCAGCGGTAGCTCGGCGAGGCCAGACAGATCGACCTTGCCCATCGCCAGCGCCACGGCGTAACCGACGGAGAGCGCGACGATCACCGCGGACAGCCGCAGCACCGGCCAGGGGAAGCGGTTGAGCAGCACGATGATGCCGATCACCAGACCCGCCAGCGCCAGGTTCGGCAGGGCGCCGAGGTCGGGCGCGCCGTAGCCCCCGGCGATGTCGGTCATCGCCACCTTGATCAGCGACAGGCCCATCAGACAGATGATGGTGCCGGTCACCACCGGTGTGATCACCCGGCGCAGCTTGTTGATGCACTGGCTGAAGGCGATTTCGACGAAAGCTGCGCAGAAGCTCACGCCGAACAGCGTGGCGAGGATTTCCTCCGGCGAGCCGCCGCGCGCCTTGACGATGAAGCCGGCGCTGAGAATCGCGCTGAGAAAACCGAAGCTGGTGCCCTGCAGGCAGAGCAGGCCGGAGCCGATCGGGCCGATGCGTTTGGCCTGGACGAAGGTGCCGAGGCCGGAGACGAACAGCGCCATGCTGACCAGATAGGGCACGTAGGCACCCAGGCCCAGGGCACTGCCGACGATGAGGGTGGGGGTGATGACGCCGACGAAGCTCGCCAGAACGTGCTGCAACGCCGCGAAGAGTGCCGGGAGGGGAGCCGGGCGATCGTCCAGCCCGTAGATCAGATCCTGCTGGGGTGCAGCGCTACCGCTGCTCGTATCGGTTGCGGTCATGGTCAAGCCTGCCATTTGTTGTTGTACGGTCATGGGCTTTCGAGGGTCACGGCACCTCTCTCCGCGGCGACGGCTGTAGGGCTGGCGTCGGGATGACCTGACTATAGCAATCTGTGGACAAGCGTTGGAACAATAAATTTGTGCATTGTGTACAAGATGACGGGTGGTCGCACCCGTCTCATCGGTCTGGTTGCAGCTCCCGCGCCACGTTCTCCGCCAGGCCGGCGCCGGCCTCGCTCATGGTCAGGTAGGTGCGGTCCGCACCGGCTTCCTGGATGCGCTGAGCGATGTCTTCGTACATGGCATGGGAGACGATCAGCCCGCCAAAGCCGCTTTCGCGCAGCTTGCGGGTGGAGATGATCTTGGCCTCGGGGTCGTTCATCGCCAGGACCACGGCCTCGACCTGGTTCATCTCCAGGCTCTGCCAGAACATCTGGTCCTCGGCATCGGCGAAGAGGATGTGCCGGCCCTCGGCGGTGTTCTTTTCCACCATGACCGGGTCGGAGTCGAGGCTGACCAGCCGATAACCCTTGGCGTTCAGGTGGTCGTAGGCGGCGCGGCCGGTGCGGCCCATGCCCATGATCAGGATCTGCGCATCACCCAACGACACCGGTTGCTCGTCCGGGTGGCGAATGTTGCGCTCGCAGCGGATCAGCCGCGGTGCCAGGCGCTCGTACAGCGGGTGGGCAACGCGGTTGATCTGCGCCGAGATGATGAACGACAGCGCCACGGTGATCGCCAGTGGCATCAGCCATTGCGGCAGGACCACGCTGGCCACGATCAGACCGAACTCGCTGTAGTTGGTCAGGCTGGCAGCGCTGAGGAAGGCGCTGCGCGCACGCAGGCGAAAGGCGATGAACAGGCCGAAGAACAGCACGGCCTTGAGTGGCAGCAGCAAGGCCATGGCGAAAGCGAACCAGAGGGCGTCGGCATCCGGCAGCCCGCCGATGCCGATCTTCAGGAAGAAACCCACGAGGAACACTTCCTTGATTGCCCACAGCGAGTTGGACAGTTCGCTGGCGCGCTTGTGCTTGGCCAGCATGGCGCCGAAAGCCAGCGCGCCGAGCTCGGAACTCAGGCCCACGTACTCGAAGCCGAGCCCACCGGCGACCAGCGCCAGCATCAGGCCGAGCAGCACCATCAGCTCCTCGTGGCCGCTGTGATCGAGCAGGCGGAACAGCAGCGGTCTTAGCAGTGGCAGCAGGAACACCAGCAGCGCCCAGGCGGAAGGCAGCTTGCTGGCGGCGAGGCTCATCACCACCAGGGCGATGAGGTCCTGGATGATCAGCACGCCGATCGCGACACGGCCGTGGAAGGCGCGCAGCTCGCGCTTGCTTTCCAGCACCTTGGCGGCCAGCACGGTACTGGAGAATGACAGGGCGATGGCCAGCAGCATCGCTTCGCGCCAGTCGCTGTCGAGGATCAGCATGATGGCCGGCAACACCAGCACGCTGGAGATGAAGAAGTGCAGCAGGCTGCCGCCAATCACTTCGCGGCGCACCAGGTTGCCGAGCTTGAGCTTGAGCCCGACGGTGAACAGCAACAGCAGCACGCCCAGATGCGCCAGGTGGTCGAGGATGATGCTGTCGTCTCGGGTCACACCCACGTAATCGCCCGCTGCCGCGAGGGCGAAGCCGGCGCCCAGATAGCCGATCAGTGGCGGCAAGCCGATGAAGCGGGCAAGCAGCCCGAGGGCGAAGGCGAAGGCGATCCAGCTGGCTTCTATCACGGTCGGCATCCGGCGCGGGGGAGGGGCGCGGCATTGTAACGGGATGCAGCCTCTTGTCGAGGCAGGCAGCTGACCGGGGTGCGAATAGGAGGCGGCGACCCGCGCCGGGTCGCCAGCTGTGGGCTCAGGCGTGGGCGGCGCCGGTCAGCGCTTCGCGCTCGGGGCCGCCGAGCACGTTGAACATCAGGTTCAAGGTCACTGCGCTCAGCGTCGCCAGGGCGATGCCGCTGTGGGTGATCGGCTCCAGCCAGTGCGGCAGTTGGGCGAAGAATTCGGGACGCACCACCGGAATCATGCCCAGGCCGATGCTCACCGCCACCAGGAGCTGGTTGCGGCGATCGGCGATGTCCGCTTCCTGCAGGATCTTGATGCCGGTGGCCGCAACCATGCCGAACATCGCCAGGCCCGCGCCGCCGAGCACCGCGGCCGGGATCGAGGCGACCAGGAAGGCCGCCTTGGGCAGCAGGCTCAGGGCGATCAGGATCAGCCCGGCGATGGCTGTGACGTGGCGGCTGCGTACGCCGGTCATCTGCACCAGGCCGATGTTCTGCGCGAAGGAGGAATGGGTGAAGGTATTCATGAAGCCGGCCAGAAAGGTCGCGCCTGCATCGCACAGAAGCCCGCGGCGCAGGCGCTTGGGGTCGACCGTTTCGCCGGTGATCCGTCCGAGGGCGAGAAACATGCCCGCCGACTCGACGAAGATGATCACCACCACCAGGCACATCGAGAGGATCGGTGCCAGCGAGAAGGTCGGCGTGCCGAAATGGTTGGGCGTCACCACCTGCACGGCAGGTGCTGCCGCCATGCCGGAAAGGTCGACCATGCCCAGCGCGCCGGCCAGTGCGTAGCCCAGGCCCATGCCGATCAGTACCGAAACGTTGACCCAGAAGCCGCGCAGGAAGCGGTTGACCAGCAGGATGGTGGCCAGCACCGCGGCGGCGATGCCGAGATAGTGCACCGCGCCGAACTGGCTGGTGGTGCTGCCACCACCGGCCCAGTTCACCGCTACCGGAAACAGCGACAGGCCGATGGCGGTGATCACGGTGCCGGTCACCAGTGGTGGGAAGAAGCGCACGATGCGGCAGACGAAGGGCGCGATCAGCAGGCCGAAGGCGCCGGCGGCGATGGTCGCGCCGAAGATGCCGGTCATGCCGACCCCTGGCATGCCGGCCATCACCACCATGCTGCTCACCGCGGCGAAACTGGCGCCCATCATCACCGGCATGCGAATACCCATCGGCCCGATGCCCAGTGACTGCACCAGCGTGGCGATGCCGGCGACCAGCAGGTCGGCATTGATCAGAAAGGCGATCTCATCGCGCGACAGCCCGGCTGCCTGACCGACGATCAGCGGGACGGCGACGGCGCCGCCGTACATCAGCAGCACGTGCTGCAGGCTCACCAGCAATTGCTGCAGCCAGGGCAGCCGATTCGCCCCGGCGGGGCGGGCGTTCAGGTCGTTCATGCAAGATACCTCGGGCGCGTTTGTTATTGATTGTCGCGACAGCCCCTGCACGGGGGCCGGTATGGCCTGCACCGGGACTCGCCCGGCCGTGAAACGTCATTGCAAAAAAAAGCCGCACGCCAGGCGTGCGGCTGGGGTGGGCTCAGTTGGTCGGTGCGCCCTTGGCGATCCAGGCGCCGAGCAGGTCACGCTCGTCCTGGGTCATCTGGGTGATGTTGCCGAGCGGCATGATCTGGCTGGCGACGCTCTGCGCATGGATCTTCGCGGCCTGCTGGCGGATCTGCTCGGGGGTGTCGAACATCACCCCGGCCGGTGCGCTGGAGAACATCGGGCTGCTCGGATTGGCCGAGTGGCAGACGGTGCAGCGCTGCTCGATCACTTCATTGATCTGGCTGAAGCGCGGCGCGTCGGCATGTGCCTGCGCGGCGGCGCTGGCCTGCTCGGGCGTGGTGGCGGCGAGGTTCGGCGCACTGCTCGGGCGGTTCGGCGAGGTGACGAAGGCCAGGCAGATCATCCCCACCGCGGCGGCCGGCAGGGCCCAGGCGAAGCGGTTACTGTCGTGACGGGTGTTGAAGTAGTGACGGGCCAGTACCGACAACGCACCGAGGGCGGCGAGGATCAGCCAGTTGTACTGGCTGCCATAGGTGCTCGGGAAGTGGTTGCTGATCATGATGAACAGCACCGGCAGGGTGAAGTAGTTGTTGTGCCGCGAGCGCAGCAGGCCCTTGGCCGGCAGTACCGGATCGGGCGTGCGGTTTTGCTCGATGGCGGTGACCAGTGCGCGCTGGGCCGGCATGATGATGCGGAACACGTTGCCGACCATGATGGTACCGATCAGCGCGCCGGTGTGGATGTAGGCCGCGCGGCCGCTGAAGATCTGCGAATAGCCCCAGCAGGCGGCGATCACCAGCACGAACAGCACCAGGCCGAGCAGCGCGGGGGTCTTGCCCAGTGGCGAATCGCACAGCAGGTCGTAGACGAACCAGCCGACGATCAGCGAGCCGAAGCCGATCGCCACGGCGGTGGCGGGCGTCAGGTCGCTGCCCGGTGCGATCAGGTACAGGCCGGGGTTGAGGTAGTAGACCACCAGCAGCAGGGCGACGCCCGACAGCCAGGTGGTGTAGGCCTCCCACTTGAACCAGTGCAGGTTCTCCGGCATCTGCGGTGGGGCGAGCTTGTATTTCTCCAGGTGGTAGATGCCGCCACCGTGGATGGCCCAGAGATCACCCGACAGCCCTTCGCGCGGGTTGCTGCGGTTGAGGTTGTTCTCCAGCCAGACGAAATAGAAGGAGGCACCGATCCAGGCGATGCCGACGATCATGTGTATCCAGCGAATTCCCAGGTTCAGCCATTCGGTCAGATGTGCGTCCACGTTGATTACCTCTTGTACGGCGGCTGCAGCTGCCGTCCTTTCTTCTTATGGGTATCGGTCCGAGTCACCGCGCGCGGTTGGGCTCAGCGCGAAACCTGTTGGGGGTCGAGGAGGAGTTGCTGATCCTCCGTGAAGAAGTACTCGTCGCAGTTGTTGCCAGAACCGCTGCGATCGACCACCAGGAATTCATCCCGCTTTTCGATCGTCAGCACCGGGTGGTGCCAGACGCCGCGGTGGTAATTGACGCCCTGCCTGCCGTTGCTGCGGAAGGCGCGGACGTGGCCCGGTACAGGTGCATCGCCAATTGGCGCGACCACGACCAGAAAGGGGTGGCCGAGCAGCGGCACGAAGGCCTGGCTGCCCAGCGGATGACGTTCCAGCATGCGGATGACCAGCGGCATATCCAGCGCTTCGGCACTGAAGATGCTGATGATCGCCCTGTCCTCGGGTTCGGCCGTCTCGACCGTGGCCAGCTTGTGATAGCGGCGGGTCGAGCCGTTGTTGATCATGAAGAATTCGCTGCCTTCGGTCTCGATGACGTCGCCGAAGGGGGCGAAGGCTTCCTTGGTCAGTGGCTCGATGGTCAGGGTGCGCATGGCATTCTCGTTGTCAAAAATCTGCTTTGTAGCCCCGCATGCTTGCGAGCCTGGTTTATCCGGTGGGCTGAAGCCCACCCTACGGCCGAGGGCCTAGGGCGAGCTCAGTAGGGGGCGGGCGGTGTTCCGCTTCAGTCCACCGCCCCCTATGGCCACCTTACTTCGCAACCTTGCCGAACAAGCGCAGCCGGCTGACGCCGCCGTCCGGGAAGATGTTCAGGCGCACGTGGGTCACCGGGCCGAGCTTGGCGATCTGCTCGACGAACTCGTGCTCGGCGTGCATCGACAGCTTCTGGCTCGGTAGCAGTTCACGCCAGAACAGGCTCTGGGTCTCGATCTGGCTGTCGGTGCCGCCCTTCACGTAGGCCGCCTGGATGGTGCAGCTGTCCGGGTAGTTGCCCTTGAAGTGCAGGGTATCGACGACGATGCGCTCGATCTCGCCCGGGTGGCCGAGGGCAACGATCACCCAGTCGTTGCCGGGCGTGCGACGGCGGGCGGTTTCCCAGCCGTCGCCCATGTTCTCGCCACGGTTGGGGTTGAGGATGTTACTCATGCGGCCGAAGTGCTCGTCGGAGCAGGCCAGCGCGCGGCCACCGTTGAGGGCGGCGGCGAGGTCGATCTGCTCGTTGTCGCCGACGCTGCTCCAGTCGCGGTACGGAATGCCGTGCACGCGCAGACGGGCGACGCCGCCGTCCGGGTAGATATTGAAGCGCAGGTGGCTGACCGGCTTGTCGAAGGCGATCTCGTGGTAGTGATGGCTGTTGCCCTGGAGCTCGACGGCCGGCAGGACTTCGGTCCAGACGGTGTCGTCGTTCGGATCGCCTTCAGCGACGAAGCAGGCTTCCAGCGAGGCTGACGGCGGGTAGTTGCCGGTGAAGTGGCTGGTGTCGATGTCCACGCCCTTGATCCAGCCGGGCACGCCGAGGCGGATCACGGCATGGTCGTAGCCTTCGAAGCGCTTGCGGCGCGACTCCCAGCCGTCCATCCACTTGCCGTTGTCATCGAACACGCCCTCCTTCCATACGGCCGGCGTCGGCTGGAACAGCCGGTTGACGTCGGCGAACCAGTCGTCAGTGACGGAAATGGCGCGGGTGCCCAGGCGGGCGTCGGCCAGGTTGACGTATTTCTCGAAGGGTACGGCGTAAGCTTTCATCGCGATCTGCCTTGAATTGAGTGGAGCGGTTTCTGCCTTTATTGCCTGTGTTGCGGTGTTGCCTGTTTTCCCGTTCCGGCTACATGGCCTGCAGGCGGAACAGGGCGATCTTGTTGATTTCCGCCAGCGCCCGGGCGAATTCCTGTTCCGGGCTGTTGTGGATGCGCTCCTCGAACGCGGCGAGGATCTGGTGCCGGTTGCTGCCCTTGACCGCCATGATGAAGGGGAAGCCGAACTTCGCCTTGTAGGCGTCATTAAGTTCGGTGAAGCGGGCAAACTCTTCTGGTGTGCATTCA
Source organism: Stutzerimonas sp. KH-1 (assembly GCF_054483855.1). Classification (NCBI taxonomy): domain Bacteria; kingdom Pseudomonadati; phylum Pseudomonadota; class Gammaproteobacteria; order Pseudomonadales; family Pseudomonadaceae; genus Stutzerimonas; species Stutzerimonas sp. KH-1. The sequence continues at coordinate 11,211 of NZ_CM137011.1, forward strand.
TGGATGCCGGCACCGGCCTGCTCGGAAGTGCTCGATGCGGTCAGCTCGCCGCGGATGGCGGCCTTGCCGGCGAGATCCGGGTGGGCGTTGACCAGCGCGAGCTGGGTGTCGTGGTCGGCGGCGAGCATCGCCTGGGACAGGCGGGTGTGCATCACCTCGACATAGTCCAGCGTCTCGTCGACGCCGGCGCCATAGACCGTCTCGGCGACCCAGGGCGAATGTTCGTAGACATCGGCGAAGGCGGCGACGAAGGCGTCGCGGTCGAGGGTCGAGGGCTTGATCGTCTTGAACGGGGTCATCAGCTGCGCTCCGCGGTCATGGGGTGGGTGGCGTGCCAGTGGCGGGCGATGTCGACGCGGCGGGCGAACCAGACCTTTTCATGACCCTTCACGTAGTCGATGAAACGGGCCAGCGCGGCCATGCGCGCCGGGCGGCCGAGCAGCCGGCAGTGCATGCCGATCGAGAGCATCTTCGGCGCGCCTTCGCAGCCCTCGGCGTAGAGCACGTCGAAGGCGTCCTTCAGGTAGCTGTAGAAATCGTCGCCGGTGTTGAAGCCCTGCACCTGGGTGAAGCGCATGTCGTTGGTGTCCAGCGTGTAGGGGATCACCAAGTGCGGCTTGACTGGAGCCGAGTCCGGGTCCCAGTAGGGCAGGTCGTCGTCATAGGTGTCGGAGTCGTAGAGGAAGCCGCCTTCCTCGCGCACCAGGCGCCGGGTGTTGGGGCTGGTGCGGCCGGTGTACCAGCCCAGCGGGCGCTCGCCGGTCAGCTCGGTGAGGATGCGGATGGCCTCGAGCATGTGCTCGCGCTCCTGGGCCTCGTCCATGTACTGGTAGTCGATCCAGCGATAACCGTGGCTGCAGATCTCGTGGCCGTCGGCAACCATCGCCTTGATGACCTCGGGGTGGCGCTGCGCGGCCATGGCCACGGCAAAGATCGTCAGCGGAATCTCGTGCTGCTTGAACAGCTTGAGCAGACGCCAGACGCCGGCGCGGCTGCCGTATTCGTAGAGCGATTCCATGCTCATGTGGCGAACGCCCTGCAGCGGCTGCGCGGCGACCATCTCGGAGAGAAAGGCTTCGGATTCCTTGTCGCCATGCAGTACGCAGCGCTCGCCGCCTTCCTCGTAGTTCAGCACGAAGGACAGGGCGATACGGGCCTCGCCCGGCCACTGCGGGTGGGGCGGGTTGCTGGCGTAACCGATAAGGTCGCGTGGGTAGTCGGCGCTCACTGGGCTGCTTCCTGTATGGCGGGTCGTGATGTAACGACCGGATGGCCAGATTGTATACAAATTGATTGGCGGCTTGTAAATAGCTTTTTTCCGAATGCCTTCTGCTCAACCCTGCCGCCAACGGCTCGGCTAAGGTTCGCGCCGACAGGCGGTGCCTGCAGAGAGCGGGCCAACAGCGGATTTTTAAATTGTGTACAAAAATATATTCAAATTGTCTTGAGTGTGTCGGTCGTGCTGGCTATGCTCGGGTTAGTTTCCATTCAACAGAGCGGAGGTGCCCGTGGGCCGTTTGACCACACACGTACTCGATGCCGCCCACGGTTGTCCGGGTAGCGGTATCAAGGTGGAACTGCATCGCGTCGAGGATCAGGGCCTGACCCTGGTCGCCACGCGTGAAACCAACGCTGATGGCCGCTGCGACAGCCCGTTGCTGGAAGGCGCGGACTACCGGTCCGGGGTCTATCAGCTGCATTTCCACGCCGGCGACTACTACCGCGGTCGCGGTGTGCAGCTGGGGGCGCCGGCATTTCTCGACGAGGTGGTGCTGCGGTTCGGGATCGATGCCGCACAGGATCACTACCACGTGCCGTTGCTGATTTCGCCGTACAGCTATTCGACCTATCGGGGTAGCTGAGGCGTTTTTCGTTCAGTGCTGACTCTTATGGAGTCCCTTTTACCCGCCGTAATGGCGGGTTTTTTATGGGCTGAGTCTGGTCGGCGGGCGTTGTTGTGCGCGGGGCCACAGGTTGCGCCGAGAAAGGTGTATCGCCCCGCATTAAGCGGTGAGTCGGTGCTACCAGCCCAGCCAAGTCACCGGCTTAGCAAGGACGCCGCCCCCGCGCCTCCAAACAGTGCCGCGCTGGTCCGGTTGAACCACACATGCCCCCTACCGGTGCGCAGATAGCGCGCCGCGCTTTGCGCCCCCAGGCCATAGGCGAGCTTGCAGCAGAGGTCGAGCACCGACCAGGTCAGGATCATCACCAGCAACTGCGTTAGCAATGGCTGCTCCGCGTTGAGGAACTGTGGCAGGAAGGCGGCGAAGAAGAGAATGTCCTTGGGGTTGCTGCCACCCAGGATGAACGCCCGGCCGAACAGCCGACTGAAACGCGGAGCGAGGGTCGGGGCTGCGATCTCGCGTGCTGCCGGCGCCTGACGGGCCTCCTGCCAGCTCTGCCAGGCCAGATAGAACAGATACAGCGCACCGATCAGCTTGAGTGTGCTGAACAGCCTTTCCGAGGCCATCAGGATGGCGCCAAGGCCCAGCGCCGAGGCGCTAAGCAGAAGGATCGAGGCGGTCACCCCGCCGAGGAAGGCCGGCCAGGAGTGGCGCACCCCATGGTTCAGGCTGTTGCTGATCATCAACAGCGACAGCGGGCCGGGAATCAGGATCACCACCAGCGCCGCACTTGCATACAACAACCAGATTTCCAGACTCATCACACCCTCCTGACAAATGAAAAAGCCCCGCCGCTGCGCGACGGGGCGGCGATGCGCGCCTCGCTCAGAGGAACGCGAATTTGGCGATGAATACCACGCACAGCACGTACAGGCTCAGCGATACCTTATCGCGCTGGCCGGTCAGCAGCTTCAGCGTGGCATAGGTGAGAAAGCCGAGGGCGATGCCGTTGGCGATGGAGAAGGTCAGCGGCATCATCACCACGGTCACGATCGCCGGGATGGTGTCGGTGTGGTCCTTCCAATCGATGTTGGCCAGGCCGCTCATCATCAGCATCGCCACGTAGATCAGCGCGCCGGCGGTGGCGTAGGCGGGAATCATGCCGGCCAGCGGGGCGAAGAACATGGCGATCAGGAACAGCACGCCGACGGTCACAGCGGTCAGCCCGGTGCGGCCGCCGGCGGCGACGCCCGAGGCGCTTTCCACATAGCTGGTCACCGGTGGGCAGCCGACGAAGGCGCCGACCACGCTGGAACTGCTGTCGGCCTTCAGCGCGCGGGACAGGTTCTCGATCTTGCCGTCCTCGTTCACCAGGTTGGCACGATGGGCGACGCCCATCAGTGTGCCGGCGGTGTCGAACATGTTCACGAAGAGAAACGCCAGGATCACGCTCACCATCGCCACGTTGAGCGCGCCGGCGATATCCATCGCCAGCCAGGTCGGCGCCAGGCTCGGCGGCATCGATACCAGGCCGTTGTATTCGACCAGTCCCATTGCCCAGCCGATACCGGTGACCGCCAGCATGCTCAGCAGGATCGCGCCGAAGACGTTGCGGTGGCTGAGCACCGCGATCATCAGAAAGCACACCGCGGCGAGCAGGGCGGTGGGTTCGCCGAACGAACCCATGGTGAGCAGGGTGGCCGGACTGTCGACCACGATGCCGGCGGTCTTCAGGCCAATCAGGCCGAGAAACAGGCCGACCCCGGCGCCCATGGCGAAGCGCAGGCTCATGGGGATGCTGTTGAGCAACGATTCGCGGATGCGCGACAGGCTCATGATCATGAACAGCACGCCGGAGATGAACACTGCGCCGAGGGCGATCTGCCAGCTGTAGCCCATCTCACCGACCACCGTGTAGGTGAAGAAGGCGTTCAGCCCCATGCCTGGCGCCAGGCCCACCGGCCAGTTGGCATACAGGCCCATCAACAGGCAGCCGAGCGCAGCGCCGATGCAGGTGGCAACGAAGGCGGCGCCGTGGTCGATGCCGGCGTCGGCCATGATGTTCGGGTTGACGAAGATGATGTAGGCCATGGTGACGAAGGTCGTCAGGCCGGCGAGCAGTTCGGTACGGATGCTGGTGCGGTGTTCGCTGAGCTTGAACAGGCGGTCCAGCCAGCCGGGTGCGGTGCGTTGCAAGGGTGCTGCCTGGGGCTTGCGCTTGATGCTTTCCACTGGGCGTTCCTCATCGTTCTTGTTGTCGATCACCCGGAGCGTGAGTACTCCCGAGGGGCGGGTGATGGTGTGCCCTTCGTTCTGTTAGTTGACCGAAAGGTCAGGAAGGGCTGTCCGGATTATGCTTTTGTATACAAGAATTGCAAACACTAAATCGCCCTTGCTTGTCACGGGAGCTGGCTTGCGTGGCGCACATCGCGGATATGGCGGTGATTGGAGGACAGGACGGTAGGAAATTGATTGTGCACAAGCGCAACGATGTTTTTGCTCGTTTTGTTCGTCCGACGACTGCCAGTGAAGCCGCGAACGCAGTAAAGTTCGGCCTTGCCGACACTTCACTTGCGAGCCATCGATGAACGAACAGTTGCAGCCCCTGAAGAAGCCGAACAAGACCGGCAAGACTCGCACCGGGACGCAGGACGATATCGTTTATGCGCACATCTTCGATGCCATCCTCGAACAACGCCTGGCACCTGGCACCAAGCTCAGTGAGGAAGCTCTGGGCGAAATCTTCGGTGTCAGCCGCACCATCATCCGCCGTGCACTGTCGCGGCTGGCCCATGAGGGCGTGGTGTTGCTGCGCCCCAATCGCGGCGCGGTGGTGGCGAGCCCGAGCGTCGAGGAGGCACGGCAGATCTTCTTCGCCCGTCGGTTGGTGGAAAAGGCCATTACCGAACTGGCCGTGCAGCACGCCAGTGACGCGCAACTGGCCGAGCTGCGGCAGATGGTCATCGACGAGCGCGACTGCTTCGCCCGCGGCGATCGCGGCGCTGGCATTCGTCTGTCAGGCGAGTTCCACCTCAAGCTGGCGGAGGCGGCGAAGAACGCGCCACTGGTGAGCTTCCAGCGCAGCCTGGTGTCGCAGACTTCGCTGATCATCGCCCAGTACGAAGGGGCCAGTCGCTCGCACTGCTCCTACGACGAACACAATGAGCTGATCGATGCCATAGCCGCGCGCGACGCCGACAAGGCCGTGCACCTGATGATGCATCACATGGATCACATCGACAGCAAGCTCAACCTCGAGGAAGACAGTGCCTCGAACGACCTGCACGCGGTGTTCTCGCATCTGACCTTGATGAAGAAAAAGGCGCGTACGCCCCGCTGACCTCATTCGCGCTGCCGTTGCAGGCGGCAGCGCGCGTATCCCGCTGGCCTCGCCATCTTTCCTGTGTCGGTGCGGCATCGCAGGCGGCAGTGTCAGCCTCCAGCCGCCGCCGGCTGAATCTGTCTCACGCCTATTGAACCGCTCTGCTACCGCGCTGTGCCTGCTGGCAAATGTTATGTTATAACTTTTATTGTTTTGGTTGCTGATACCGCTTTTCGAGCGGTGCGGAGATGGAGTTTCTTGATCGTGATCGAATGTCGAGAGTTGCAGTGGGGCGCCGGCGGGCGGGCCCTCACGCCGCCGTTGAACCTCAAGCTAGCGGCCGGCAGCCTGACCGCGGTGATCGGCAGCAATGGTTCGGGCAAGAGCAGCCTGCTCAGGGTATTGGCCGGTTTGGATCGCCCCCTGGCCGGTCACATTCGAATGAGCGTGGCGCGTTCGGGCGGTGTGGCCTATCTGCCGCAGCAGCAACAGATCGACCGGCAGTTTCCGATACGTCTGCTGGAGCTGGTCAGGGGCGGTTTCTGGGGCAGTCGTCTCGGCCGTAGCGAACGCCAGGCTCGGCTACGTCAGGTACTGGCCGATTGGGGCTTGCTCGATCTGCAGACCCAGGGCCTGCACGCGCTGTCTGGTGGCGAGCTGCAGCGGGCGCTGCTGGCCCGGATGAGCCTGACCGATGCGCAGGCACTGCTGCTCGACGAACCCGAGGCGGCACTCGACGAGACCGGTCTCGATCTGCTCTGGCAGCACCTCCGATGCTGGCAGCAGCAAGGCAGAACGCTGGTGCTGGTCAGCCACAACCTCGACCGCCTTCGGGAGAAGCGCTGCAACGCACTGCGTATCGCGCGCAGCGGCTGCGTCGCAGCGCCGATCGATCAGCTACTCGATCGTGATCCGCTCGGGCGAGTGGCGTGACGGCCGATCTGCTCTGGAGCCCGTTTGCCGAGTTCGCCTTCATGCGCCGCGCACTGCTCGGCGGCGTGGCGCTGGCCTGCAGCGCGGCGCCGCTGGGTGTCTTCCTGATCCTGCGGCGGATGAGTCTGATCGGCGATGCCATCGCCCACGGCATCCTGCCGGGTGCGGCGCTGGCATTCTGGCTGTTCGGTCTCAGCCTGCCTGCACTGACGCTCGGTGGGCTGACCGCCGGGCTCGGCATGGCCGGCGCAGCGGCCTGGGTCAGCCGCCGTACCGGCTTGCGCGAAGACGCCAGCCTCGCCGCGCTTTATCCCATTTCGCTGGCCAGCGGCGTGCTGCTGCTCGGCCTGGCGGGACGCAAGCTCGACCTCTTGCACCTGCTGTTTGGCTCCGCGCTGGCCGTGGACGCCGACACCCTCAGCGGCATGTTCGCCACGGCGGCGTTCAGCCTGCTGGTGCTGGCACTGATCTACCGCGCCCTGGCGCTGGACAGCCTGGACCCGTTGTTCCTGCGCAGCGTCAGCCGAATCGGGCTACTCGCCCATGCAGGCTTTCTGACACTGGTGGTGCTCAACCTGGTGATCGGCTTCCAGGCCATCGGTGCGCTGATGGTGGTGGGGCTGATGATGCTGCCGGCTGCGGCCGCGCGTTTCTGGAGCCGACGCCTGCCCGTCCTGTTGCCGCTCGCTGCGCTGCTGGGCGCCCTGTGCGTATGGCTGGGGCTGCTGCTGTCGTTCTACGCCAGCCTGCCCAGCGGGCCGTGCATCGTCCTGCTCGCGGGGGCGTTCTACCTGATTTCAGTCGTTGCGGGCCCGGTATATGGCCTGCTGCGTTCGCGCGCTTCAATCCAGACCGTCTGAGGTATCAACCCATGCGTTACCTGTTTCTGTTGTTGGCCCTCTGGCTGCCCCTTTCCCTGCAGGCGGCCGAAAAGATCAGCGTCGTGACCAGCTTCAGCATCCTTGCCGACATGACGCGGGAGGTCGGTGGCGAGCATATCGAACTGACCAATCTGGTCGGTCCCGACGCCGACGCGCACCTTTATGAACCCAGCCCGGATGATGCCCAGGCCTTGCTCCGCGCCGACCTGATCATCGCCAACGGGCTGGGCTTCGAACCCTGGCTGGAGCGCCTGCTGGCCAGCAGCGAGCCTGCGGGCAAGCGGATCGACGCCAGCGCGGGCGTCGTGCCTCTGATGCTGGAAGAGGAGGGCGAGGCGGTGCCTGACCCTCATGCGTGGCAGAGCCTGACCAATGCCGAAATCTACGTGCGCAATATCGCCAAGGCGCTCGTGGCGCTTGATCCGGCGCATCGCAACGACTATGAGCGGCGCCGTGACGCCTATCTGAGCCGGCTACACGCGCTGCTGAAGAAGGCCGATACCCGTATCGGCAGCCTGCCGGCCAGCCAGCGCAAGGTGGTGACCAGCCATGACGCCTTCGGCTATCTGGGGCAGGCCTGGCAGCTCCAGTTCATCGCGCCGCAGGGGCTGTCGACCCATGACGAACCCTCGGCCGCCGACGTGGCCGCGTTGATCCGCCAGCTCCGCCAGGAGGGGGTGAGGGCCGTGTTGGTGGAGAACATCCGTGATCCGCGGCTCATCGAGCAGATCGCCGAAGAGGCGGGCGCCACGGTAGGCGGCACCCTGTACTCCGATGCGCTGGCCAGCGCAGGGCCGGCCAGCACTTACCTGGGCATGTTCGAGCACAACCTCGACACGCTGATGCAGGCGTTGCAGCCCTAGCCAGCCTTGCGATGCACCGAGACGCCGGCGGCGAAGGTCTCCTTCACCGCGCGGTCGTCGCCGAGGATCATCAGGGCGAAGAGCTTTTCCTGCAGGGTCGTCGCCTGGCTCAGGCGATAGTCGATCAGCGGCGTCGCCTTGTAGTCGAGCACCACGAAATCGGCCTCCTTGCCCGGCTGCAGGTTGCCGATCCGGTCGTCCAGATAGAGCGCCCGCGCGCCGCCAAGGGTAGCGAGATAGAGTGCCTTGAACGCGTCGAGCTTCTGGCCCTGCAGCTGCAGCACCTTGTACGCCTCGTTGAGGCTGGCGAGCTGCGAGAAGCTGGTGCCGCCGCCGACGTCGGTGCCCAGGCCGACGCGCACACCGAAGCCTTCCACCTTGGCCAGGTCAAACAGGCCGCTGCCGAGGAACAGGTTGGAGGTGGGACAGAACGACACCGCCGAGCCGGTCTCACCGAGGCGTTTGCACTCGTCGTCGCACAGGTGGATGCCGTGGGCGAACACCGAGCGCGGGCCGATCAGGCCGTGGTGGTCGTAGACGTCCAGATAGCCCTTGCGCTCGGGGAACAGCTCCTTGACCCACTCGACCTCCTGCTTGTTCTCGGAGATGTGGGTGTGCATGTACAGGTCAGGGAATTCCGCGAACAGCTTGCCGGCCAGGGTGAGCTGCTCTGGCGTGCTGGTCGGGGCGAAACGCGGGGTGACGGCGTAATGCAGACGGCCCTTGCCGTGCCAGCGCTCGATCAGCTCGCGACTGTCGGCGTAGCCGGACTCGGCGGTGTCGGTGAGGAACTCCGGGGCGTTGCGGTCCATCAGCACCTTGCCGGCGATCATCCGCAGATTGCGCTTCTCGCAGGCCTCGAAGAAGGCGTCCACCGACTGCTTGTGCACCGTGCCGAACACCAGCGCGGTGGTGGTGCCGTTGCGCAGCAGCTCGCCGAGAAACAGCTCGGCCTGCTGGCGGGCGTGGGCCATGTCGCTGAAACGGCCCTCGTTGGGGAAGGTGTAGGTTTCCAGCCAATCCAGCAGTTGCGCGCCGTAGGAGCCGATGACGCCGACCTGCGGGTAGTGGATATGGGTGTCGACGAAACCCGGAGTGATCAGCGCGTCCGGGTATTCGACAATCTCGGTGCCGGCCGCCAGGGTCGGCAGCAGTTCGGCGGCGTGGCCGATGCGCGCGACCTTGCCGTCCTCGACGACCAGCAGGCCGTCCTCGAAGTATTCATGGGATTGCTCGATGCCCACTTCGCGCGGGTCGGCGAGGCAGTGGAGCAGGGCGGCACGGTAGGCTTTGGTGCTTGGCATGGTGACTCTCGAAAATCGTTGTATGAGGGTGATGCGTTGGCATGGGCAGGCCGCCGCCGAAGGCGTGCCTGCGACGAGGTCGGGTGGTCAGTTGGTCTGGGCGCGGCGCGAAGCGGGGACCAGCATCGGTACCGGCTTTTCACCGTCCTCGGTTTTCTCCCCACCCTTTTCACCGAAATGCGCGTTGTAGGTGGCGATCACCTCGCCGGCGATGGACACGGCGATCTCCACCGGCAGTTTGCCCTTCACCTCGGCGATGCCCATCGGGCAGCGCATGCGCTGCACGGTCTCCGGCTGGAAGCCGCGGTCCCGCAGACGGTGTTCGAACCTGGCGCGTTTGCTCTTGGAACCGATCAGCCCGTAGTAGGTGAAATCGTTGCGCGAAAGGATCGCGGCGGTCAGTTCCAGGTCGAGCTGATGGTTGTGGGTCATAACGATGAAGTAGCTGCCGGCGGGCATGTTATCCACTTCCTCGACCACATCGTCGTTGACCACCTTTTCCACGCCGCGCGGAATCTCGGCGGGAAATTCGTTTTCACGCGAATCGATCCAGCGCACCTTGCACGGCAGGCTTGCCAGCAGCGGCACCAGCGCGCGCCCGACATGCCCGGCACCGAACACGGCGATATGCGCCTGCGGCTGGCCCATGGGCTCGAATAGCAGCACAGTGGCGCCACCGCAGCACTGGCCGAGGCTGGCGCCGAGGGAGAAGCGCTCGAGGCGGGTGTCACGGCTGCGCTTTTCCAGCATTTCGCGGGCGATCTGCTGGGCCTTGTACTCCAGGTGGCCGCCGCCGATGGTGTCGTACAGGCGCTCACGGCTGACCACCATCTTCGAGCCGGCATTGCGCGGCGTGGAGCCGCGCTCCTCGATGATGGTCACCAGCACGCAGGGTTCGCCTTGTTGTTGTAGGTCGGCGAGTGCTTCGATCCAGGCCGTGTTGCTCATGGTTCTGTCCTTCGTATCGCCCGGTCGCGCGTGCAAGGCGTCGCCACCGGGACGTTCGTGTTGCGCTAACGGTGGACAAGCACAGCGTTGTCCACCCTGCGTCAGGCCGGAGTGGTCTCCGTTGCCGCAGACTTGCTCGCCGCCTGCTTCAACTTGCGCATCTGTTCCACGCCCCAGAGCACGCGCTCGGGGGTCGCCGGAGCATCGATCTGCGGCTGCACCCGGTAGTCGGCCAGGCTCGCCACCGCATCCTTGATCGCGCACCAGACCGAAATGCCGAGCATGAACGGCGGCTCGCCCACGGCCTTGGAGTGGAACACGGTGTCTTCGGGGTTCTTGCGGTTCTCCACCAGCTTGACCCGCAGATCCAGCGGCATGTCCGCCACCGCCGGGATCTTGTAGCTGGCCGGGCCGTTGGTCATCAGCTTGCCCTTGTCGTTCCAGACCAGCTCTTCCATGGTCAGCCAGCCCAGACCCTGGACGAATCCGCCCTCGACCTGGCCGATGTCGATGGCCGGGTTCAGCGAGGCGCCGACGTCATGCAGGATGTCGCTGCGCAGCATCTTGTATTCGCCGGTCAGGGTATCGACGATCACTTCCGAGCAGGCCGCGCCATAGGCGAAGTAGTAGAACGGCCGCCCGCGCGCCTGACTGCGGTCGTAGTAGATCTTCGGCGTGCGGTAGAAGCCGGTGGACGACAGCGAGACCTGGCCGAAATAGGCCTGCTGGATCAGCTCCTCGAAGCTGATGTAGTGGTCGCGCAGGCGCACCTGGCCGTTCTTGAACTCGACGTCTTCCTCGAAGATCTGCCACTTGCGCGCGGCGAACTCCACCAGCCGCTGCTTGATGGTCTGCGCCGCATTCTGCGCCGCCTTGCCGTTCAGGTCGGCGCCGCTGGAGGCTGCCGTCGGCGAGGTGTTGGGCACCTTGTCGGTGTTGGTGGCGGTGATCTGGATGCGCTCGATATCCACCTGGAACACCTCGGCCACCACCTGCGCGACCTTGGTGTTCAGGCCCTGGCCCATCTCGGTGCCACCGTGGTTCAGGTGGATGCTGCCGTCGGTGTAGACGTGCACCAGCGCGCCGGCCTGGTTGAGGAAGCTGGCGGTGAAGCTGATGCCGAACTTCACCGGCGTCAGCGCCAGGCCCTTCTTCAGGATCGGGCTTGCGGCATTGAACGCGCGGATATCTTCGCGTCGCTTTGCATAGTCGCTGCTGGCTTCCAGCTCGGCGGTCATCTCCTCGAGCATGTTGTGCTCGACGGTCTGGTAGTAGTGGGTGACGTTGCGTTCGGTCTTGCCGTAGTAGTTGCGCTTGCGCACCTCGAGCGGGTCCTTGCCCAGCTCGCGGGCCACCGCGTCCATGATCTCCTCGATGGCGACCATGCCCTGTGGGCCGCCGAAGCCGCGGTAGGCGGTGTTCGAGGCGAGGTTGGTCTTGCAGCGATGGCCATTGATGGTGGCGTCGCCCAGGTAGTAGGCGTTGTCGGAGTGGAACATGGCGCGGTCGACGATCGAGCCGGAAAGGTCCGGCGAGTAGCCGCAGTTACCGGCGAGGTCGATCTCGATGCCGTGCAGCAGACCGTCATCGTCGAAGCCGACGTCGTACTCGACGTAGAAGGGGTGGCGTTTGCCGGTCATGGTCATGTCTTCCATGCGCGGCAGGCGCATCTTGGTCGGCCGACCGGTGAGGTGCGCGATCACCGCGCACAGGCACGCAGGTCCCGCGGCCTGGGTTTCCTTGCCGCCGAAGCCGCCGCCCATGCGGCGCATGTCGATGACGATCTTGTTCATCGGCACGCCGAGCACTTCGGCCACCAGCTTCTGCACCTCGGTGGGGTTCTGCGTCGAGGTGTAGACGATCATGCCGCCATCTTCGGTGGGCATGACCGAGGACACCTGTGTCTCCAGGTAGAAGTGCTCCTGCCCGCCGATGTGCAGCGAACCCTGCAGCCGACGTGGCGCGCTGGCCAGGGCGGTGGCCGAGTCGCCGCGCTTGTGGGTGTGGCTGTCGAGCACGAAGTGCTTCTTGTGCAGCGCCTCGACCACGTCGAGCACCGGCTCCAGATCCTCGTATTCGATGATCGCGGCCATCGCCGCCTTGCGTGCGGTTTCCAGGCTGTCGGCAGCCACGGCGATCACCGGCTGGCCGATGAACTCGACCTTGCCGTCGGCCAGCAGCGGGTCGCCGGGCATCACGGCACCGATGTCCAGCTGGCCCGGCACGTCCTTCGCCGTGATGGCGATGGCCACACCCGGAATCTGGTAGCAGGGGCTGGTATCGATGCGGACGATGCGGGCGTGGGCGCGCTCGCTCATGCGGGCATAGACGTGCAGCTGATTGGGAAACTCCAGCCGGTCGTCGACGTACACCGCCTCGCCCGAGACATGCTTGGGCGCGCTGTCGTGCTTGACGCTGCGACCGACGCCGGTGACCAGGTCCTGGGTGAACAGCGCCGCGATTTCTTCCTGAGTGCGGGTGGTTACGTGGTTAGACATAAGCGGTCACCCTCGTCTCGGTCTTCGGTGCATGTTGTTCGAGGAAGCACTTGCGCAGCAGGTTCTGTGCGACCAGCAGGCGATACTCGCGGCTGGCGCGGAAGTCGGTCAGCGGCGTGAAGTCTTCGGCCAGTGCATCGCAGGCCGCCTCCACGGTCTGCTGGTTCCAGGGCGCACCGTTCAGGGTCGCCTCGCAGGCCGCGGCGCGCTTGGGAGTCGCCGCCATGCCGCCAAAGGCGACGCGGGCATCGGCGACCACGCCATCGGTGATCTGCAGATCGAAGGCGGCGCAGACAGCGGAGATATCGTCGTCCAGTCGCTTGGAAACCTTGTAGGCGCGGAACAAGCGATCCGGTGTGGCGCGCGGCACTCGTACCTTCTCGATGAATTCCCCGGGCTGGCGCGCGGTGACCTTGTAGTCGATGAAGTAATCCTCGAGCGGCAGGGTGCGGCTGTTGACGCCCTTGCGCAGGACGACGTCGGCACCCAGAGCGATCAGCAGCGGCGGCGAGTCGCCGATCGGCGAGGCGTTGCCGATGTTGCCACCGAGCGTGCCCTGGTTGCGGATCTGCAGCGAGGCGAAGCGCTGCAGCAGCTCGCCGAAATCCGGGTACTCGGCGGCCAGCGCGGCGTAACAGTCGGTCAGCGGGGCGGCTGCGCCAATCTCGATATGGCGGTCCGCGGTCTGGACCTGCTTCATCTCGGTGATCTGACCGACATGGATCATCACCGGCAGCTCGCGATGGAACTGGGTGACCTCCAGGGCCAGGTCGGTGCCACCGGCAAGCAGACGTGCATCGGGATTGGCGGCGTAGACCTCGGCCAGTTCGGCGACGGTCAGCGGCGACAGGCAACGCTTTTCGCCGTCGCTGAGCTCGGCCATTTCACGCGGGGCGATGGCCTTGAGCTGGGCGATGGTCTCGGCTTCGCGGGCATCGAACTGGTCCGGCTGCTTGGCACAGCAGGCCTGTTCGGCGGCTTCGAGGATCGGCCGGTAGCCGGTGCAGCGGCAGAGGTTCCCGGCCAGGGCTTCGTGGGCCTGGTGCGGATCGTATTCATTGACCGCGCCGGCGTTCTTCTGCAGGGCGAACAGGCTCATGACGAATCCAGGGGTACAGAAGCCGCACTGCGAGCCGTGGCAGTCGACCATCGCCTGCTGGACGCTGTGCAGTCGGCCCTGGTCCTTGAGGTCTTCGACGCTGATCAACTGCTTGCCGTGCAGCGCGGAGACGAAGGTCAGGCACGAGTTGAGGGTGCGATAGCGCAGGCGCTCGCCCACCAGTTCGCCGACCACCACGGTACAGGCGCCACAGTCACCGGAGGCGCAGCCCTCCTTGGTTCCGGTCTTGCCACGATACTCGCGCAGATACTGCAGCACCGTGGTGTTGGGATCGAGTGCGCGCTCGCTGCGCAGTTCTCGATTGAGAAGAAACTGGATCAAGGCGAAGCCTCCGCTGTTGTTGTTCTGACACGCAAACTATCGCTATCTGACTTTCCGGTCAACTAATTCCTGACTCAAAAGTCAATGCGGCAGACGCGCGCAGATCGGGCGAGGCATATCGATGCGCTCGCCCCTGTTTGCATACTGCAATTAAAGCCCGTTCAGACGGGTTCGGCCTCGCCCTGCCGCCGGTAGGCGTAGGTCTCGGCGAAGCGCGAGAGCATGTACCGGCTGCAGGTGGTGCTCGGGTATTTCGGCGGGTTGGTTTCGTCGTAGCAACCGGGCAGGCAGGCGATCTCGGTGTCCGGATGCGGCTCGGCGAAGAACGGCATGGAGTAGCGGTCCGCGCCCAGCGGGCTGATCACGCGATGGGGCGTCGACTTGTAACGGTCGTTGCTCCAGCGCGCCATCATGTCACCGATGTTGACCACGTAGGTGCCCTCGATGGGCGGAGCGTCGATCCACTCGCCCTTGACGTTCTGCACCTGCAGGCCGCCGGCCTGATCCTGATAGAGCAGGGTGACGCAGCCGTAATCGGTGTGCGCGCCGGCGCCTTGCTGATCGGCGCTGGTCGCCGTCTGCCGGGGCGGGTAGTGGATCATGCGAAACACGCTGATGGGCTCGACGAAGCGCTTGTCGAAGAAGTCCCGCTCGATGCCAAGGGCGAGTGCGATGGCACGCAGAAGCGTGCAGGCAAGGTCTTGCATGTCGCGGTAGTGCCCTTCCATCAGCTCGGTCCAGCCTTCGATCTGCAGCGGATGACGGTTGGGCCCGCGCAGCGGTTTGCCGGCCAGTACCTCGGGATGATCGGCAGGCATATGGAAACCCATGTCGAAGGTTTCCTTGAGGTCGCACGGCTGGCTCGGGTCCAGCTGCTCGGTGGCGACGGCACCGTAGCCGCGGTGATGGCGGCTCTTGGTGATATCGATCTTCAGCTTTTCGTCGGCGTGCAGGGCAAAGAAACGCTTGGCATGGTCGGTGAGGGTGGCGATGCGCTCGGCGCTGATCGGATGACCCTTGATATAGAAGAAGCCCCACTCGCGGCAGGCGCCGTCGATGGCCTCGGCAACGGCCAGATGGCCGGCCTCGTCGGCGTTATAGAGTGGGGAAATATCGATGATGGGCAGTGAATTCATGGCTGACTCCGGTACGGCGCCGCCGGTCTTCTCGTACCGGCGGCCTTCGAGGGCGATGCCCCCTGCGTGCGGTTCGCCAGATGGCGGGACGGCACGCAAGATTCCGCAGAGCGCCGGCCGGGACCGGCGCAGGTAACGCTTACTTCGGCATTTCAGCCTTGACGCCTTCGACGTAGTAATTCATCGAGGCGAGGTCCTTGATGCTGGCGGTCTCGCCCTCGGCGATGCGCACTTCGCCAGCTTGGTCCTTGATCGGGCCGGTGAACGGGTGGAATTCACCGCTTTTGATGCTGGCGATGATCGCTTCGGCTTCGGTCTTCACATCGGCCGGAACCAGATCGCTGATCGGCAGGCTGATGCTGTCCTGTGCCAGCCCGCCCCAGAAGTCCTCGGATTTCCAGTTGCCGGCCATTACCGCTTCGGCGGACTTGGTGTAGTGCGGGCCCCAGTCGTTGACGATGGAGGTCAGCACGGCCTTTGGCCCGAAGTGCTGCATGTCCGAGGCGTAACCGACGGAATAGACGCCACGGCGCTCGGCGGCCTGGATCGGTGCCGGGCTGTCGGTGTGCTGGAAGATCACGTCCACGCCCTGGTCGATCAGCGCGTTGGCGGCATCGGCTTCCTTGCCCGGATCGAACCAGGTGTTGACCCACACCACCTTGATCTCGGTGCCAGGGTTGTACTTGTCCAGCGCCAGCTGGATGGCGTTGATGTCGCGGATCACTTCCGGAATCGGGAAGGACGCGATGTAGCCGACCTTCTTGGTCTTGGTCATCTTCGCCGCGAGGAAGCCGCCGACGTAGCGGCCTTCATAGGAACGGGTCAGATAGGTGCCGACGTTCTTCGCCTGCTTGTAACCGGTGGCGTGCTCGAAGGTTACCTTGGGGAACTGCTTGGCGACCTTCAGCGTGGGGTTCATGTAGCCGAAGGAGGTGGTGAAGATCAGGTCATAGTCGCTCTTGGCCATGTTGCGGATGACCCGCTCGGCATCGGCACCTTCCGGCACGTTCTCGACGAAGCTGGTCTTCACCTTGTCGCCCAGCTGCTCTTCCATGTACTTGCGACCCTGCTCATGCTGGTAGGTCCAGCCGTGGTCGCCGATCGGGCCGATGTAGACGAAGCCGACCTTCAGCGGATCGGCAGCCGACGCCGCGGCGGTCGTCAGTGCGGCGCTGAAGCCGATCGCTGCGGCAAGGGCGCGCAGCAGGGTTTTCCGTGAGTTGTTCTGCATGGCGGGTGACGCTCCTGTTTGTCTAGCTACAGAGCCTGTGTTGGCTGATAGCTGGTTAGCAAAAAGCTGACCAACTGGACAGATACCTTCGTTGTGCCGGATTGCGGCCGCTTCGACTCGATGCCGAGGCCCGATCGAGACTTGCGCTGGTGCGCCAGTAATCCACGGCGCCCAGCTTTGGTGCAAGCCTCGATCGTGGTTGTTTAGCCGTTTACCAGTTGCCGGGCCGCCTGCTGGTGATCGGCGATCAGTCCCTGCACGTCGAGGCCTTCGACCTGACCGTCGATGACGCGCCATTTGCCGCCGACCATCACCCGGTCGGCACGGTCGGCGGCGCAAAGCAGCAGCGCGGCGACCGGATCGTGGCTGCCGGAGAAGCGCAGTTCGTCGAGCTTGAACAGGGCCAGGTCGGCCTGCTTGCCGACCGCCAGTTCGCCGATGTCGCTGCGCCCGAGCAGGCGTGCGGAGCCGCGGGTCGCCCAGCCGAGCACCTTCTCTGGCGTGATCTTCTCGGCGCCGTAGCGCAGGCGCCCGATGAACAGCGCCTGACGCGCCTCGAGCATCATGTTGGAGGCGTCGTTGGAGGCCGAACCGTCCACGCCCAGGCCGATGATGGCGCCCTTGTCCTCGAGCTCAAGCGTGTGGCAGATGCCGGAGGCCAGACGCATGTTGGAACTCGGGCAATGGCAGATGCCCACACCGGCTGCGCCCAGGCGGTGAATTTCCACCTGGTTGAAATGGATGCCATGGGCCAGCCAGGTGCGTGGGCCGAGCCAGCCGACGCTCTGCAGGTAGTCGACGGTGCGCATGCCGAAGCGTTTCGCGCAGAACTCCTGTTCGTCCAGGGTCTCGGCCAGGTGCGTATGCAGACGCACGTCGCGCGCTTCGGCCAGCTCTGCGCAGGTGCGCATGATGTCGGTGGTTACCGAGAACGGCGAGCAGGGCGCCAGGGCGATCTGGATCTGCGCGCCGTCGCCGCGCTCGTGGTAGCGGTCGATCAACCGCTCGCTGTCGGCGAGGATGGTCTCGGCGTCCTGCACCACGCTCTTGCACGGCAGGCCGCCATCGTCCTTGGACAGGTTCATCGAACCGCGGGTGAGCATGGCGCGCATGCCCAGCTCGCGGACCGCCTCGACCTGGATGTCGATGGCGTCCTCGAGCCCGTCCGGAAACAGGTAGTGGTGATCCGCCGCCGTGGTGCAGCCGGACAACAGCAGCTCGGCCAGCGCCACGTTGCTCGCCAGCTGCAGCGCCTCCGGCGTAAGCCGCGCCCAGATCGGGTAGAGGGTCAGCAGCCAGTTGAACAGCGGCTCGTTGACCACCGGCCCCCAGGCGCGGGTCAGGGTCTGGTAGAAGTGGTGATGGGTGTTGACCAGCCCCGGCAGCACCACGTGTTCGCGGGCGTCGAAGGTCTCGTTCACCGGCAGCGCGGGCGAGGCCCCGGCGGCGAGCATTTCGACGATGACGCCGTTCTCGATCACCAGCCCGCCAGGGGCCTGGGTGTCGTTGGCGGTGAACAGGGCGAGGGGATTCTTGATCCAGATACGCTCAGCAGGCATGGCCGGCTTTCTCCTGAAGGGTTGAGTTCAGAGTAGCCAGCTCAGTTATGCCCTGTCTGCTGATCCAGGGGCGGAGGGTTGCCTCTTCCGCGGTGCGGAACGATAAGGGATGCCGCGGGGGCTGCCAAGGGCCGGTTAGTGCGGCGGTCTCGATCGCGAATGGAGCTGCAGCGGGAGAGTCCGTTCACGGTCGATCACGCCCCTACCTTCTCACCAGGGCAGTGCGTCCCCCTGATAGTCAATGTACCGATGCCCACCCTGCCCAATGGCCCGGGTCACCTGCTCGGCCATGCCGCGAGCGCTGGTCTCGACATCCAGCGGGGCCTGATCTCCACCCATGTCGGTCTTGACCCAGCCGGGATGCATCGACAGCACCGTCAGCTTCGTCTCGCCGAGCGCGGCGACGAAGGTCCGGGTCATGTGATTCAGCGCGGCCTTGCTCGCGCCGTACAGGTCCATACCCATGCCCGGACCGGTTTCGACGCTGCCAAGGATTGAGCTCATGAAAACGATCACGCCCTGATCGGGGTTCACCCGCGGCAGCAGCCGCTCGGCCAGGCGCACCGGCGCCACAGCATTAGTGAAGAACAGCTGGCCGACTTCCGCCTGGCTGGCCTGGGTGGCCGGTTTGTCTTGCGGCCCGGCGATGCCGGCGTTGACGAACAGCACGTCGAGCGGGGTGTCGGCCAGGCGCGCGGCCAGTTGGTCGACGCTGGCTGCATCATCCATGTCCAGGGTTTCGATGCGCAGCTGTGGTATTCCACTGAGCGCGTCGGCGCGCTGCGGATCACGCACGGTGGCGATCACCTGCCAGCCTGCGCTGGAAAACTGCTTCGCCAGGCCGAGGCCCAGGCCGCGGGAGGCGCCGACAATCAGTATGTTCTTTGGCATGGAACAATCTCGAAGTTCATGAAGAGGACAAGAATAGCGCGAGGATCGGCTCGGCGCGCAGCGGGCCGGCATGCGGCAATCGACCACTGCCCGAGTGTTGCAAGCCGTTTCGTTGCGATGGCCAGAGCCGCTCTGTTTCGGCTCTCATGGGCTAGCTTTGCAGTGCGCCCGGCAATGAATCAGCCACCCTGGAGGACCCAATGCCCGAACAGCAGACCCAATCGACCCGCTGGCACGCTCGTCCGGCCGAGGAGGCCCTGCTGGAACTGGACTCCACCAGCGCCGGCCTGACGCACGAGCAAGCACGGGAACGACTGCTCCGCTACGGGCCGAACCGGCTCGACGAGGCCAAGCCGGCGAGCATCCTGCAGCGCCTGCTGCGCCACCTGAACAACCTGTTGCTCTACGTGCTGATGGCCGCGGCGCTGGTCACCGGGCTGATGGGACATTGGGTCGATACCTCGGTGATCCTGGCGGTGGTGGTGGTGAACGTGGTGATCGGTTTCGTCCAGGAAGGCAAGGCGGAAAAGGCGCTGCAGGCGATCCGCCATCTGCTGGCGCCGCATGCGGTGGTACTGCGCGACGGCCGGCAGCAGGACATCGATGCCGCCGATCTGGTGCCTGGCGACGTGGTGCTGCTGGCCTCCGGCGACAGCCTGCCGGCCGATGTGCGACTGCTGCAGGCGCGCAATCTGCGCGTCGATGAAGCGGCTTTGACCGGGGAGTCGGTGCCGGTGGACAAGCAGGTCGATGCCGTTGTCGATGACGCGGCGATCGGCGATCGGCTCTGCATGGGCTACGCCGGCACTCTGGTCACCCAGGGGCAGGCGCGGGCGGTGGTGGTTGCCACTGGCGCGGCCACCGAAATCGGCCGTATCGGCCGCATGCTCGAATCGGTGGAGCAGGGCACCACGCCGCTGCTGCGCAAGATGGCCGAGGTTGCCCGGGCGTTGACGGCGGTCATTCTCGCGGCTGGTGTGCTCTTGTTCCTGTTTGGCACGCTGGTGCGTGGCATGGGCGCTGGCGAGATGTTCATGGCCGCGGTCGGCCTGTCGGTCGCGGCAATCCCCGAGGGACTGCCGGCGATCATGACCATCACCTTGGCCATCGGCGTGCAGCGCATGGCGGCGCGCAACGCGGTGATCCGTCGGCTGCCGGCGGTGGAGGCGCTGGGTTCGGTGACGGTTATCTGCTCGGACAAGACCGGCACCCTGACGCGCAACGAGATGACCGTGCAGGAGGTGATCTGTGCGGGCCAGTCACTGGAGGTCGAGGGCGCCGGATATGCGCCGACTGGCAGTCTGCTGCTGCAGGGATCGGCGGTCGATGCGGCAGCATTGACCACCCGCTCGCCGGCGGCGGCCGCGCTGGTCGAGGCCGCCGCGCTGTGCAATGACGCCAGCCTGCATGAGAAGGATCAGCACTGGGTGCTGGCCGGCGATCCTACCGAGGGCGCACTGCTGACCCTGGCGATGAAGGCCGGGCTTTCACCTACCGCACGACAGGTCGACCGGCCGCGGCTGGACGTGATTCCCTTCGAATCCGAGCACCGTTTCATGGCCACCCTGCACGCCTGCGACGGCGGCAGCGAAGTGCTGGTCAAGGGCGCGCCGGAACGCATCCTGGCCATGTGCTCCCAGCAGCTGCAGGCCGATGGCGTGGAGCAGGCGCTGGACGAGGCGCACTGGCATACGCAGATCGAGGCGCAGGCACGCGCCGGACGCCGGGTGCTCGCCTTTGCCCGCTGCCGGCTGGAGGCGGGCAAGGAAGACCTCGAGCATGCCGATGTCGCCAGCGGGCTGACCCTGCTCGGCCTGGTGGGCATCATCGATCCACCCCGTGACGAAGCGATCCGTGCGGTGGCGCAGTGCCGCGCGGCCGGCATTCGCGTGGTGATGATCACCGGTGACCACGGCGTGACCGCCAGCGCCATCGCCCGGCAGCTGGGCATGGGTGAGGACATCAAGGCGATCACCGGCCCTGAACTGGAGCCCATGGACGATGCGGCCATGCGCCAGGCCGTCGCCGAGGCCCGGGTGTTCGCCCGTGCCAGCCCGGAACACAAGCTGCGGCTGGTGCGTGCGCTGCAGGCCAATGGCGAGGTCGTCGCCATGACCGGCGATGGCGTCAACGATGCGCCTGCGCTGAAGCAGGCCGACGTCGGCGTGGCCATGGGCATGAAGGGGACCGAGGCGGCCAAGCAGGCCGGCGCCATCGTGCTGGCGGACGACAACTTCGCCTCCATCGCCCATGCGGTGGAAGAGGGCCGTACCGTCTACGACAACCTGCGCAAGACCGTGACCTTCCTGCTGCCGATCAACGGTGGCGAGTCTCTGTCGCTGCTGCTGGCGGTGCTGCTCGGCCTGGCGCTGCCGATCACGCCGGTGCAGGTGCTCTGGGTCAACATGGTCAGTTCCGTGGCGCTGGCTATGGTGCTGGCCTTCGAGCCGACCGAGGCGGATGTGATGCGGCGTCCACCGCGGCGGCCGGACGAGCCGATGCTGTCGCGCTTCGTGATCTGGCGGATCTTCTTCGTTTCCGCGCTGTTCCTCGCTGGAATCTTCGGCATGTTCCAGTGGATGCTGGCGCAGGGCGCGACGGTGGAAACGGCGCGCACCGTAGCGGTGAACACACTGGTGTGCATGGAGGTGTTCTACCTGTTCAGCGTGCGCTACCTGAAAGCACCGTCGTTCACCGTACAGGGCGTGAAGGGCACGCCGCGGGTGCTGTTGGCGGTGTTCGGTGTGTTCGCGTTGCAGCTGCTGTTCACCTACGCGCCGTTCATGCAGTCGCTGTTCGCCTCCGAGGCCCTGCCGCTGGCAACCGGTGCGCTGGTGGTGCTGGCCGGGGTGGCGGTGCTGGTGATTCTGGAGGTCGAGAAGGCGCTGCTGCGGCGCATGGGTGTCGGCACGTCCTGAGGCGGAGCGGGCGGCATGCCGGTCAGAGCGGCGGCAGCTCTTCCATCAGGTCGGTGGAGTTGATGCCGGGGATGTGCAGTTCGCTGTGGGCCAGTTGCTGGCCCTCCATCTGCGGCTGGGTCACCCAGGTGAGGATGTCGTAGTAGCGGCGGATGTTGGCCACGAAATGCACCGGTTCGCCGCCGCGGGCGTAGCCGTAACGGGTCTTGCTGTACCACTGCTTCTGCGCCAGGCGCGGCAGCATCTGTTTTACGTCCAGCCACTTGTTGGGGTCCAGCCCTTCGGCTTCGGCGAGCTTGCGCGCATCCTCCAGATGGCCGCCGCCGACGTTGTAGGCAGCCAGGGCGAACCAGGTGCGATCCGGTTCCAGGATGCTTTCCGGCAGCCCGGCATGGACCTTGACCAGATACTTGCCACCGCCCTGGATGCTCTGCACCGGGTCGAGGCGATTGGTCACGCCCATGGCGTTGGCGGTGCGCAGGGTCAGCATCATCAGCCCGCGCACGCCGGTCTTGGAGGTGGCCTCCGGCTGCCAGTGGGATTCCTGATAGCCGATGGCGGCCAGCAGGCGCCAGTCGATGCCATGCTTCTTGGCCGTCTCGCGAAAGGCTTTCTCATAACGCGGCAGGCGTTGCTGCAGATGCTTGGCGAAGGCATAGGCGCCGACGTAGCCGAGCACGTCGACGTGGCCGTAGTAGCGCTCGCGCAGGCGCTGCAACGTGCCGTTCTCCTGGGCCTTTTCAAGGAAGGAGTTGGCTGCCTGGAGCAGGCTGTCGTCCTCGCCCTTGGGTACGATCCAGGCCAGGCTGTTCTGCTCGCCGACGTCGAAACCGGCACGGATGTTGGTGAAGTACACCTGGTTCATGGACATCTCGTTGGATTCCACCAGGGTCAGGTCGATCTGCCCCTCATCGACCATGCGCAGCAGGTCGACCACTTCTACCGCATCGGATTGCTCGTAGCGCAGGTCCGGATACTCGGCCTGCAACGCGGCCAGCTTCTCGGCCTGGCTGCTGCCCTTGAGCACCATGATGCGCTTGCCGATCAGATCCTTCGGGCTGGTCGGTCGGCGCTGGCCGCTGCGGTAGACGACCTGGGTGGTGACGTCGAGATACGAGCGGGTGAAGCGCGCCAGCTCCTGCCGGCCTTCGCTGGCCACCAGGCCGGCGGCGGCGAGTGCCGGGCCACCAGGGCGATTGAGGCGGTTGAAGATCTCTTCGATGTTGTCGGCGGTTTCGATCTGCAGCTTGACGCCGAGGGTATTGGCGAAGCGCTTGACCAGTTCGTATTCGAAGCCGGCTTCGCCGTTGCGATCCTGGAAATAGGTGGAAGGGCTGTTGCGGGTGATCACGCGCAGTACGCCTTCCTCCTGAATGCGCTCGAGCTCGCTGGGCTTTTCGGCGCAGCTGCCGAGCATCAGGAAGATTCCGATCGCCAACAGCCAGGTGGCGCAGCGCTTGCGGAACAGGGAATGGGCAAACATCGGCGCAGTATACGCAAAGGCGAACCGCCACCATATCTGGACAGCGAACGGCCTCTCTGCTAGACGCAGCCCGGATGGACGACCGCGGCGCGTCAGTTCGGCATAATGCCGGCCCTGTTGTCCCCGCCGTCGAGATCGTTGCCAAACATGACCGAGGTCCAGCCCAAGCCCTGGTTCGTCTACCTGGTGCGTGCCGCCAACGGTGCGCTGTACTGCGGCATCAGCGACGATGCCCAGCGGCGTTTCGCCGAGCACCAGCGCGGGCGTGGCGCGCGCTTTTTCCATTCCAGCCCGGCGCAGGCGCTGGTCTATGTCGAGGCCTGCGCCAGCAAGGGCGATGCGCTGCGCCGAGAAATCGCCATCAAGCGTCTGGACAAGCGTGCCAAGGAGCGTCTGGTCAGCGCGGCCGGCACCGTCGCGTGAATGACGCGCTAATCAGCCGGTAGGCTCGCCCGAGCGGAGCGTCTAAGCTGATGCTCCTTGACCCAATCCACTCTGGCGGAACCTGTCATGCACGAGCTGATCCTGCACCACTATCCCACCTCACCGTTCGCCGAGAAGGCGCGCCTGATGCTCGGATTCAAGCAGTTGTCCTGGCGTTCGGTGATGATCCCGCCGGTCATGCCCAAGCCTGATCTCACCGCGCTGACCGGTGGTTACCGGCGCACCCCGGTGCTGCAGGTCGGCGCCGACATCTACTGCGACACCGCCCTGATCGCGCGTCGACTCGAGGCCGAAAAGGCCACCCCGGCGCTGTTCCCCGAAGGCCAGGAATTCACCGCAGCGACACTTGCCCAGTGGGCCGACTCGGTGCTGTTCCTGAATGCCGTAAGCCTGGTCTTCCAGCCTGAATCCATGGCCGTGCGCTTCGCCCAGGTGCCCAAGGAGTTCGTCCAGGTGTTCAGCCAGGACCGCGCGCAGTTGTTCGCCAACGGCACGGTGAACCGGGTGCCGCTGGAGCAGGCCAAGAGCAACTGGCCGGTGTTCATGTCGCGCCTGCAACAGCAGCTGGCGCGCGAGGAGGGCGAGTTCCTGCTCGGCGCTGCGCCTTCGCTGGCGGATTTCGCGGTCGCGCACTGCCTCTGGTTCCTGCGCGCGACGCCGGTCACCGCGCCGCTGGTGGACGGCTATACGGATATCCATGCGTGGCTGGGCAAGGTGCTGGGCGTCGGCCATGGCTCGAGCAGCGAGATGTCCGGCGAGGATGCTGTGCGCGTCGCGCGCGAGGCCGAGCCGGCGGCGCTGCCCGAGGAAGCATTCGTCGATCCGAACGGTTTCCAGGAAGGCCAGCCGGTGACGATCGCCGCGGTGGACTACGGCGCCGACCCGGTCGAGGGTGAGCTGGTGTTCGCTGGTGCTGAGGAGCTGATCCTGCGCCGCAGCGACGATCGCGCCGGCGTCGTGCATGTGCACTTCCCGCGCAGCGGCTATCGCATCGAGGCGCGCTGAGACCTACTGCGCCGCCGGGGCCGCGCGGCGCACGTTCGGCAGCTCCGCGGCCAGTTCGCGGAAGTAGGCGATGCGCTCGTAGCATAGGGTGAGCTCGCCGCTGATGCGGTTGAACCAGGCATCAGGGGCGCCGCAGGTGGACATGCGCAGGGTCAGATCGCGTGGCAACGCGAAGGCTTCGCTGGCCTTGGCCGCCACCGCTTCGAGTTCGCCGCTGGCACGGATCTTCGCCAGCAGCTCGGCACCACCGGAGAGGTGCGCAGGTGGCGTGTCGTAGACCACCTTGATTCGGTGTCGCAGCGGTTGCGTGCTGCTGCGCCCGAAGTGCTCACGAAACCACTGCACGGCATGGGCGACCTGCTCGTACTCGTCGGGGCAGTACAGTGCGCGCTCCATCGGCAGCCCGCTGACTTCCAGCACCCAGTCCAGTTGGTCCGGATCGCTGCCATAGGCCAGGCAGGCAATGTTGTAGAAACGCTGGGCGTCCAGCGCGTGACTGTCCCAAACCGGCACCTGCGTGCCGCTGCGCTCGGCGCCTTGCCACTCCAGCCGCCAGTAATCGGCGACATCCATCAGCTTGGCGTAGAAGTCGTCGCGGTGCTGTTCGCGTTGCAGCAGGAACAGGCCCATGAAACCGAGCTGGTCGGCAGCGTCCTCCTCGCGACCGAGCACGGGCAGTTGCAGTTCGCTGATCAGCAGGTGCCCCATTTCGTGCATCAGGGTGAACTCGGCGTTGGCCACGGTGAAACGCACCGCGTCCACCGACGGCTCGGGCGTCGCGCCGCCGTCCTGCGCCCGCGCCAGCAACGGCAGCAGCCATAGCAGCCATAGCAGCCAGGCGAAACGGCTCATGGGGTGCCGTCCAGGTCGGCATGGCTGAACGGCGCCGGGCCGCTCGGCCAGCTCAACGCCAGGCGTTCGAAGTCGCGGGCCAGCAGGCTGGCGACGATGAGGTCGCGCAGCCAGCGATGGTCAGCAGGAATCACATACCAGGGTGCCGCGTCGCGGTGGGTCCTCCTCAGCACATCGGCCCATTGCGCCTGATGCTCGGCGAAGTGGCGGTGGTCGCGCAGATCGCCGAGGGTCAGTTTCCAGCGTTTTTCCGGATGATCCAGACGGCTATGCAGGCGCTGCTTCTGCTCGGCGAGCGAAAGCTGCAGATAGCACTTGAGCGGGTGAATTCGTCGCGTGGCCATCTGCTGTTCGAACTCGGCGATCGCCGCGTAGCGTTGTGGCAGCTCCGCCGCCGCGCACAGGCCGTCACGTACATCGCTGACCAGCGCCTCGTAGTAGCTGCGGTTGAACACGCCGAGCGTGCCCGGGGCCGGCAGGCGCTCGCGGTAGCGCTGCAGAAATGCCTGGCGACGCTCGTCCGGACTCGGCGCCTGGAAGCCGATGGCTGACATGCCGAGCGGGTCGAGGCCGGCAAGAACGCGGCGCACCACGCCGTTCTTGCCTGAGCAGTCGGGCCCCTGCAGCACCAGCAGCGGAACGTCACGTCGGTTGGCCATGAGCATGCTCTGCTGCTCGCGCAGCCAGTCCTTCAGGCCTGCCAGCTGCGCCTGTGCCTGCTGTTTGTCGAGACCATAGTCCCGTGCCGGATCGCGCCCCAGCGGCGCGCCGGGGTCGCACAGGCAGTCGTCGAGCAGGCTGTCCGGCAGGCGCATGGCAGATTCAGTCCTTGCGGCGCTTGAGCTGGTCCTTGAGCTGGGTGGGCAGCTGGCGAATGATCAGCATGTCGCGGTCCTCGTCGTATTCGATCTTCGAGCCCAGAAGGTGCGATTCGAAGCTGATCGACAACCCCTCGGCGCGGCCGGTGAAACGGCGGAACTGGTTGAGGGTGCGCTTGTCCGGCGGAATCTCTGGCGACAGGCCGTAATCCTTGTTACGGATGTGCTCGTAGAAGGCCCGCGGGCGGTCCTCGTCGATCACCCCGGAGAGTTCCTCGAGGGTGATCGGCTCGCCCAGCTTGGCCTGGGTGCTGGCGTAGTCCACCAGTGCCGAGGTCTTTTCGCGCGCCTGCTCCTCCGGTAGGTCCTCGCTCTCCACATAATCGCTGAAGGCCTTGAGCAGGGTGCGCGTCTCGCCCGGGGCGTCGACGCCTTCCTGGCAGCCGATGAAGTCGCGGAAGTACTCCGATACTTTCTTGCCGTTCTTGCCCTTGATAAAGGAAATGTACTGCTTCGACTGCTTGTTGTTCTGCCACTCGGAAATGTTGATGCGCGCCGCCAGATGCAACTGGCCCAGATCCAGATGCTTGGCCGGCGCCACATCCAGCGATTCGGTCACTGTCACGCCTTCGCTGTGATGTAGCAGGGCGATGGCCAGGTAGTCGGTCATGCCCTGCTGGTAGTGCGCGAACAGCACGTGGCCGCCAGTGGACAGGTTGGATTCCTCCATCAGCTTCTGCAGGTGCTCGACGGCCTGGCGGCTGAACGCTGTGAAGTCCTGATTGCCTTCCATGTACTGCGCCAGCCAGCCACTGAATGGATAGGCGCCGGATTCGCCGTGGAAGAAGCCCCAGGCCTTGCCCTGCTTGGCGTTGTAGCTTTCGTTGAGGTCCGCCAGCAGGTTTTCCATGGCCTGCGATTCGCCCAGCTCCGAATCGCGGGCGTGGAGGACGGCTGGGGTTCCGTCCGGCTTTTTCTCGATCAGATGAACAATGCAGTGGCGAATCGGCATGAGGTACTCATAGAGGTGGGTAGAACAGCTGCAGTTTAACCGAGCGGGACAGTTCGACGAGCAGTTGCTAAGGCTCAGGGTATCCTGAGTAAACTGCTCGCCTTTTCTCCAAGGAATGACGTTCATGACTGCTGCATGGCGCAACTCGGCCTGGATCCTCGCCGGTGGTTCGCTGATTCTCGCCATCTCGCTGGGGGTACGCCACGGCTTCGGCCTGTTCCTGCCTCCGATGAGTACCGAGTTCGGCTGGGGGCGCGAAGTGTTCGCCTTCGCCATCGCCGTGCAGAACTTGATCTGGGGCCTGGTGCAGCCGGTCACCGGCGCGTTGGCCGATCGTTTCGGCGTCGCGCGTGCCGTGCTCATCGGCGGCATTCTCTATGCGGTGGGCTTGGCGCTGATGGCGCTGTCCGATTCGCCGATGACGCTGACCCTTAGCGCCGGGCTGCTGATCGGACTGGGGCTGTCGGGTACCTCGTTTTCGGTGATTCTCGGCGCAGTCGGCCGGGCGGTGCCGCCGGAAAAGCGCAGCATGGCGATGGGCATCGCCAGTGCCGCGGGTTCCTTCGGCCAGTTCATCATGCTGCCGGGCAGTCTGGGGCTGATCGAATGGCTGGGCTGGTCCTCGGCATTGCTGGCGCTGGGCTTGCTGGTCGCCCTGATCGTGCCGCTCGCCGGCATGATGCGCAGTCCCGCGCAGGCACCGGCAGCGGCCGGTACGCAGCAGTCGTTGGGCGAGGCGTTGCGCGAGGCGGCTGGCCATTCCGGATTCCGCATGCTGGCGCTGGGCTTCTTCGTCTGCGGCTTTCAGGTGGTGTTCATCGGTCTGCACCTGCCGGCCTATCTGGTCGACCAGCACCTGCCGGCGCAGGTCGGCACCACCGTGCTGGCGCTGGTCGGGCTGTTCAACGTGGTCGGCACCTATACCGCCGGCTGGCTGGGCAGCTGTTATTCCAAGCCGAAGCTGCTCGCCGGGCTGTACCTGATCCGCGGGGTGGTGATCAGTGTTTTCCTGCTGATGCCGCTGACCGTCTGGAGCGCCTATGCGTTCGGCATTGCCATGGGCCTGCTGTGGCTGTCCACGGTACCGCTCACCAATGGCACGGTGGCGACCATGTTCGGCGTGCGCAACCTGTCCATGCTCGGTGGCATCGCCTTCCTGTTCCATCAGCTGGGCTCGTTCTTCGGCGGCTGGTTGGGCGGCTGGCTGTACGACCGTACTGGCAGCTATGACCTGGTCTGGCAGATCGCGATCGCCCTCAGCCTGATCGCCGCGCTGCTCAACTGGCCGATTCGCGAGCAGCCGGTGGATAGGTTGCGTACGGCGCAGGCCAGCTGATGCGTCGGCTTTGGCTCGGCGCGGCCGGTGTCCTGCTATTGGGCGCGCTGGCGCTACTTGCCTGGTGGGGCTGGCAGCGTGGTGGTCTGGCGCTGCTGCAGCTGGGCCTGGGCACCTGCTGAGCCTGGCGGCTGTGCCGCCGGTTTCCTCGTTCGATCCGTTTTCTTCTTCCGCTCCCGCAGTCTGGCGACCGCAACGGCCGCCAAACGGTACGGCGGGTAGGGAATCAATCGGCCAATCACTGCTCAAAGACGAAGCGGCGTAGAAGAAGTTAAGAACAAATCGCCGGTTCTTAGCAGCAAGCTATCGGCATTTGTGCGTGCACGCCCATGAACACGCTGCAGTCGGGGTCCCTGATCCAGGCGCGGCTGTCGCATAACCGTCATCAACAGTTGGTAAATACCTGCCGCACGCAGTCAATGGAGCAATAACCGATGTCCACTCTCACCGAACTCGCCCAGCAAATCGCCAAGCTCTATCCGCTACAGGACAAGCGCGTCGGCAAGCGATACCGCGTGGTGGGCGAGCTGGCCGGGATGACCGAACTGGAAGAGATCAACGGCGAGCCGCGCTACATCCGTACGCTGGCGCTCAAGGACCGCCAGGTCTGGGATATTGCCGTCTGATGCATCTACGGCATTGAGCGTCGCCGCGGTTCAGGTCCGCGGCTAGCGCTCGGCGCGCCAGGCAGCCTGTTCGGCTGCATCGAGAAAGGTCCAGGCGACGAAGCGGCTTTTCTTCTGCCCCTGTGCCATATCCAAAGCCTGAACCTGCCGCGCACCGAGGCGTTGCAGGCGTGCCATCAGCGGTGCCACGTTGCCGCCCTTCGATACCAGTGTACTGAACCGGTAGACCTGCTTGGCGAACGCCACGCTCTCGTCCGCCATGCGCGCGACGAATGCCGCTTCGCCACCCTCGCACCAGAGCTCTGCTGCCTGACCGCCGAAGTTCAGCTTCGGCAGCTTGCGGCTCGGGTCCAGCTTGCCAAGATTGCGCCACTTGCGCTGACTGCCGCTGGCAGCCTCGGCCTGCGAGGCGTGGAACGGCGGATTGCACAGGGTCAGCTCGAAGCGATCCTCCGCCGCCAGGATGCCCTTGAAGACCTGCTTCGGCGTGTCCTGTCGGCGCAACTCGATGGCCTTGTCGAGCCCGTTGGCGGCCACGATGGTGCGCGCCGAGGCCAGCGCCGTGGCGTCGATGTCGCTGCCAGTGAAGCGCCAGCCATATTCACGATGGCCGATCAGCGGGTAGATGCAGTTGGCGCCGGTGCCGATATCGAGCACCCGGACCGCGGCGCCACGCGGGATGACGCCGCCGTTATCGGCGGCCAGCAGGTCGGCCAGACCGTGCAGGTAATCGGCCCGTCCCGGCACCGGCGGGCAGAGGTAGCCGGCGGGAATGTCCCAGTGCTGGATGCCGTAGAACTGTCGCAGCAGCGCGCGATTGAATACCCGCACCGCATCCGGATTGGCGAAGTCGATGCTCTGCTTGCCGTAGGGATTGAGAATGACGTACTCGCCCAGCTCCGGGCAGGCGGCGATCAGCTTGGGAAAGTCGTAGCGGCCGCTGTGGCGGTTGCGTGGATGCAGCACGGCCTTCGGCTCGGCAGGGCGCGGCTGGGACGAGGTTTTGCGTGGCATCGGATCGACTGAAGGTTGGCGGCTGGGCGCGCATTGTCCCACAACCGCCTCGGCTGGCTAGTGCCGGCGCGGCACCATCAGCATCCACAGCAGGCCCCAGAGCAGCGCGCCGGCGCCAAGCCAGAAGGCGCTGTGCAGGCTGCCGCCCATGCCCATCCAGATGCTGGTCAGCCAGGGCGCAGCGAGCTGGGTCAGCCCGTACAGCGCTATCAGTGCCGCCGACAGGCGTGGGCCCTGATGCGGCTGCAGCGCGCGGGCCAGGCGCTGGGTCAGCAGCACGGTGCCGAGGAAGGTGCCGCCGACCAGCACCGCACACAGCAGGATGCCGACGGCTCCCGGCAACAGCAGCGCGGCCAGCACGCCGAGCAGCTGGGTCAGATAGCTCAGGCGCAGGGCGATGTCGTCGCCCAGGCGCACACCCAGACGGTTCCACAGCCAGGGCGAGGGCAGGGTCGCCAGCGCCACCACCAGCCAGCTGCCGCCGATGAGAAAGTCGCCGGGCTCCACCTGCAGGCGCGCCACCATGGGCAGAAAGGTCATCGGCAGGATGTAGCCCATCCCGGCGCCGGCGTAGGAAAGAAACAGCGGCGTGCTGGCGCGGTCGAGCAGCTTGCCACTCGGCGCCGTCGCGGACGGGGCGGGTGCCTGCTCGGTTGGCAGGTCCAGCCGCGACAGCTGGCGCCAGCCCCACCAGGCCAGCGGTATCGACAGCAGCGCCGCCGGCCACCAGCGATCGGCGCCCAGCAGGTAACCGTCGCTCAGGCTGACCAGCAGGCTGGACAGGATAAGGCCGACGCAAACCCCGAGGTAGACCAGCCCGCTGGCCGACACGCGTTGCTGGCGTGCCAGCCACTCGAGGATCAGCGAGGGCGCCTGGACGAACACCAGGCCATTGCTGATGCCGTTGGCCAGGCGCAGCGCGGCGAGGGCATCGGCGGATTCGGCCTGGGTCTGCAGCAGGCTGCTCAGCACGTGCAACGCCAGTGCCCAGGGCAGGCTGCGGCGGATCTGCGCGACGCGGTGCCAGCGCACCGCGAGCAGCGCGCCGATCAGGTAACCGAGGTAGTTCCAGCTGGCGATGCTGGCGCCTTCCTGCACGGTCAGCAGGCCGTCCTCCACCAGCCAGGGCAGCAGCGGGGTGTATACGAAGCGGCCAAGGCCGTGGACGACCAGCAAAAGAATGGCACCGGCCAGCAGGACCGGAAACAGTGCGACGCGTTGAGGCATGGAGTTGTTCTTTTTCGAATGAGGCCCCGAGCTTAACGGCTGTGCCACTTGCCCGCCATGCCATATTGAGCGTCACGGCGCCCTGTGTGATGCCGCCTCAGAGCGGAAACACCAGCGGTACCAGCAGCACCGCGACGATCATCACCAGCACGGTGAAGGGCACGCCGATGCGCACGAAGTCGCCGAAACGGTACTGCCCCGGGCCGAGCACCAGGGTGTTCACTGGCGAGGAGATCGGCGTCATGAAGGCGGCCGAAGCGGCGAGTGCGACGATCATGGCGAACGGGTAGGGCGAGGCACCCAGCTGTTCGGCGGTGGACAGTGCGACGGGTGCCATCAGCACGGCGGTGGCGGTGTTGGAGATGAACAGGCCGATCAGTGCTGTGAGCAGAAACAGGCAGGCGAGCAACGCATACGGCCCGGCATCGCCGAGAAGGCCGACCAGCCCCGAGGTGGCGAGGGCGATGCCGCCGGTCTTCTGCAGCGCGAGGGCGAAGGGCAGCATGCCGACGATCAGCACCAGGCTCTGCCAGTGGATCGCCTTGTAGGCGCTGTCCATGTCGATGCAGCGGAACAGGCCCATGACCAGACAGCCGATCAGCGCCGCCAGCACGTTGGGCACCAGGCCGCTGACCATCAGTGCGACCATCAGCGCCAGGCCGAGCAGGGCGAATGGCGCCTGGTTGGCCGCCGGCGCCACGTCGTCCACCTCCGCCGGCAGGCTCAGCACCAGGAAGTCGCGGCTCAGGCCCTGCAGGCGGTGGATGTGCTTCCAGCTGCCGGCAACCAGCAGGGTGTCGGCCGGCTTGAGCTTCTCGTCCACCAGCAGCCCCTGCAACGCCTCTCGGTTGCGCCGCAGCCCGACGACGTTGAGCTTGTGCCGGCTGCGAAAACCCAGCTGCTGGATCGTCTTGCCCGGCAGACGCGAGTCCGGCGGCAACGCCACTTCCGCCAGGCCCAGCTCGCGGGCGTGGTCGGCATAGTAGGAGGTGCTCAGCTGCAGCGGCTCGAGACCGAGTTCGCGGTAGGCCCCAAGCAGGCCGATGGCCGGGCTGGCCAGGTCCACCAGCAAGACGTCGCCGACGAACAGTTCGGTATTGCCGGTGGCCATCAGCAGCAGGTTGCGCAAACGTTCGTGGCGCTCTACCGCGATCACGTTGATGCCGTACTCGCTGCGCAGCCGCAGGGCGTCCAGCGCCTGATTGGCCAGGATCGAGCCGGGCAGCACGCGCAGGCGTCGCTCGCGCTCGTCGAGCCGGTAATCTCGCGCGAGATCGGCCAGGGTGTGTCGCGGTTCCACGGCCGGGCCGTGCTTGTCGGAGCCGAGCCAGCGCCGCGCCAGCAGCATGTAGCCAATCCCGAGCGCCAGGATCGCCAGGCCGATGGGCGTGAAGTCGAAGAAGGCGAAGCCCTCGAGGCCGGCGCGGCGCAGTTCGCTGTTGACCACCAGGTTCGGCGGCGTCGCCACCAGGGTCAGCATGCCGCTGATGAGGCCGGCAAAGGCCAGCGGCATCAGCAGGCGCCGCGGCGAGACCTTCATGCGGTTGGCGATACCCAGCACCACGGGAATGAAGATGGCCACCACACCGGTGGAGCTCATCACCGAGCCGAGCCCGGCGACCGCCAGCATCAGCAGCACCAGCAGGCGCGTTTCGCTGCTGCCCGCGGCGCGCATCAGCCAGTCGCCCAGGCGGTAGGCGATGCCGGTGCGTACCAGGCCGTCGCCGATGACGAACAGTGCGGCGATCAGCACCACGCTCGGATCGCTGAAGCCGGCCAATGCCTCCTGCACGCTGAGCACACCGGTCAGGGGCAGGGCGACCATGGCCAGCAGCGCGACCACGTCCATGCGCGGCCTGTTCAGCACGAACAGGCCGACGCAGCCGGCCAGCAGGGCGAGGACCAGCAGCAGGTCGCCGTTCATGGCAATCAGGGGTAATCGAGGATGGCTTTGATCTGCGGCAGGTGGCGTTCGATCCAGCCCCTGTCGATGGCGCCCCAGTCGCGGATCAGGTAGCGTCCAGCGTTATGCCGTTCGCCGTCGTCCTGGACGAAGACGCAGTCGATATCCAGGTCGGCTAGGGCAGCCAGGGTGTCCTGGGCGGTGCGGCGCGGCATACCGGTGGCTTCCATCAACGCCGGGACACTGCAGGCGGTGCCGCTGTCGATCAGCCAGGCGACGTAGAGTCGGCGGTAGAAGCTGGTTTTGGTCTTGCTGACGGTCATGGAAGGTCCCTGGCCAGGTCGTCTGTGGGGACAGCGACCTGGCCGGGCTCGCTACGTTCAGCGCAGGGCGAGCATGCCGATGTAGGTCGCGGCGCCCGCAGTGTAACCGAGGAAGGCCAGCAGGCTGACGCGCTTGATGTACCAGGTGAAGCTGATCTTCTCCATGCCCATCGCGGCGACACCTGCGGCCGAGCCGATGATCAGTGTGCTGCCACCGGTGCCGGCGCAGTAGGCCAGCATTTCCCAGAAGTTGCCGTCGACGACGAACTGCGACATCCAGCCGAGTTCTTCTGCAGCGGTTGCCGCCAACATCTTCTCGCTGACCAGCGGGTACATCTTCATGGCACCAGCCACCAGCGGCACGTTATCGACCACGGCCGAGAGCAGGCCGATGGCGTAGTTGATTGCATAGATATGGCCCAGCGACTCGCGCAGCGCGGTGGCGACCTGGGTCAGGTGGCCGGCGGTGGCGAGGCTGGAAACCGCCAGCAGGATGCCGAGGAAGAACAGCACGCTGGGCGTGTCGACCTTGCGCAGTACGCCGACCACCGAGAGCGGGTGCTTGTCCTCGGCGTTCTTGTTGCGGTGGATGAATTCGGTGGTCACCCAGAGCACGCCCAGACCGAAGAGAATGCCCATGTACGGCGGCAGGTGGGTCACGGTCTTGAACACCGGCACGAACAGCAGGGCGGCGAGACCGAGGCCCAGCACCAGGTTGCGCTCGAACACCGTAGTGGTCGGCGGGTGCTTCTCGGCCAAGTGGGCACGCGGCCGCGGCCGTGGCGCTTCGCCGCGCAGGGTGAAGCTGAGGATGATCAGTGGCACCAGCAGGCACACCAGGCTCGGCAGGAACAGTCCGCTGATCACGCCCGAGGCGGTGATCTGGCTGCCGATCCAGAGCATGGTGGTGGTCACGTCGCCGATCGGTGACCAGGCACCGCCAGCGTTGGCCGCGATCACCACCACGCCGACGAACAGCCAGCGCTCAGGACGGCCGCGGATCAGCTTGCGCAGCAGCGAGACCATGACAATGGTGGTGGTCAGGTTGTCCAGCGCCGCGGAGAGGAAGAAGGTGAGGAAACCGACGATCCACAGCAGGTGTACGCGCTTGCGGGTCTGGATGCGGTCGGTGATGGCCTTGAAGCCTTCGTGGGAGTCGATCAGCTCGACGATGGTCATCGCCCCGAGGAGGAAGAAGAGGATCTCCGAGACTTCGCCCAGATGGTGACGCAGCGCCTCCACCACCACCGCCGACGAGTCGGCCGGGTCATGGCTGCCATGCTGCAGCAGCGGCAGGATGTGGTCGGCGCCCAGTACCAGAATGGTCCAGGTGAGCACGGCGGTAAGGATCGCCGCGGCGGCCTTGTCTATTTTCAGTGGATGTTCAAAGGCTATGCATAGATAGCCTATGACGAACACGACAGCCATGAGTGCATACATCGGAGGGACTCCATCTTAAGGAACCTTGCCGGGCATGCGGGCGTGGCGACGCAGCCTCGGCGGCTGGCAGGGGCACGATTGGCTGTCACTGGTGAAACAAGTCGGGAACCGCGAAGGTGAGGCAGTCGCCTGCCACGGGAAAACGGTCGCGCGTCAGCGGCATGCATCAAGCATCACGCCTCGCTGCTGAGGGCTCATTTCATGTTGTCGAGCTGATCGTCTGGGCTTTAACGGCCTGCCAGTTTGTAAAGGGGTGTTTCGTGTGCGACATAGTGTAACAGCCTTGCCGGTAATAACTTGTCATCAATCAAGATGACCTCCTTAAGCAAAAAGGCCAGCACCTTTCGGGCTGGCCTTTTTCATTTTTTGCCGCTTCGCGGATCAGAGCGTGGCGATCCGCTGGCGCTGTTCCAGCAGCCTGGCCTTGGCCTGTTCGGCCTCGGCCAGCTTGGCGCGCTCCTTGTCGATTACCTCTGCCGGCGCCTTGTCGACAAAGCCGGCGTTGGACAGTTTTCCGCTGACGCGCTTGACCTCGCCGTCCAGTCGCGCGATCTCCTTGTCCAGACGCGCCAGCTCGGCATCCTTGTCGATCAGGCCGGCCATCGGCACCAGCACCTGCATGTCTCCAACCAGCGCAATGGCCGACAGCGGTGCTTCTTCACCGCCGCCGAGCAGGCGCACGCTTTCCAGCTTGGCCAGTTTCTTCAGCAGCGGCTCGTTGTCCGCCAGGCGGCGCTGGTCAGTAGCCGAAGCGTTGCCGAGCACCACGTCGATACGCTTGGCCATGGAGATGTTCATCTCGCCGCGGATCTGCCGAATGCCCAGCATGAAGGCCTTGACCCACTCGATATCGCCTTCTGCGGCTTCGTCGATGCGCTCCGGGTTGAACTCCGGCCAGGGCTGCAGCATCAGCGTCGGGCCGGACTTGCCGGCCAGCGGCGCGACGCGCTGCCAGATTTCCTCGGTAATGAACGGCATGAACGGATGCGCCAGGCGCAGCGCCGTTTCCAGCACGCGTACCAAGGTGCGGCGGGTGCCGCGCTGGCGTTCGGCGCTGGCGGTCTCGTCCCACAGTAGCGGCTTGACCAGCTCCAGATACCAGGCGCAGTACTCGTCCCAGATGAACTCGTAGAGTGCCTGGGCGGCCAGGTCGAAGCGGAAGGCCTCCAGCTGGCGCGTAACTTCGGCCTCGGTGCGCTGCAGCGCGGAAATGATCCAGCGGTCCACCGAGGACAATTCCACCGGTTCGTCGTTGGCGCCGGTGTCCTTGCCTTCGGTGTTCTCGAAGACGAAGTTGGCCGCGTTCCAGATCTTGTTGCAGAAGTTGCGGTAACCCTCGACGCGACCCATGTCGAACTTGATGTCGCGACCGGTGGATGCCAGCGAGCAGAAGGTGAAGCGCAGGGCGTCGGTGCCGTAGCTGGCGATGCCTTCGGGAAACTCGGCGCGGGTCTGCTTGGCGATCTTCTCGGCCAGCTTGGGCTGCATCATGCCGCTGGTGCGCTTGGTCAGCAGTTCATCGAGGGTGATGCCGTCGACGATGTCCAGCGGGTCGAGCACGTTGCCCTTGGACTTGGACATCTTCTGTCCCTGGCCATCGCGGACCAGACCGTGCACATACACGGTCTTGAACGGAATCTGTCCGGTCAGGTGGGTGGACAGCATGATCATCCGGGCGACCCAGAAGAAGATGATGTCGAAGCCGGTGACCAGCACGTCGGTGGGGTGGAAGGTCTTGAGGAAATCCGTCTGCTGCGGCCAACCGAGGGTGGAGAAGGTCCACAGGCCGGAGCTGAACCAGGTGTCCAGCACGTCCTCATCCTGACGCAGTTCGACGTTGTTGCAGAGGTTGTACTTGCTGCGCACCTCCACTTCGTCGCGGCCGACATAGACGTTGCCGGCTTCGTCGTACCAGGCCGGAATGCGATGCCCCCACCAGAGCTGACGGCTGATGCACCAGTCCTGGATGTCGCGCATCCAGCTGAAGTACATGTTTTCGTACTGCTTGGGCACGAACTGGATCTCGCCACTTTCCACGGCGGCGATGGCCTTCTCGGCCAGCGGCTTGGTGGAAACGTACCACTGGTCGGTCAGCCAGGGCTCGATGATGGTGCCCGAGCGGTCGCCGCGCGGCACTTTCAGCGCGTGGTCGTCGATCTTCTCCAGCAGGCTCATGGCGTCGAATTCGGCGACGATGGCCTTGCGCGCATCGAAGCGGTCCATATGCGCGTAGCCGTCCGGCAGGCTGCCGTCGATCTTGTCGTTCACCGAGCCGTCGATGTTGAACACCTGGGCACGGGCCAGGATGCAGGCGTTCTGATCGAAGATGTTGATCAGCGGCAGGTGATGACGCTTGCCCACCTCATAGTCGTTGAAGTCGTGCGCCGGGGTGATCTTCACGCAGCCGGTACCGAACTCGAGATCGACGTAGTCATCGGCCACGATGGGGATCAGGCGGTTGACCAGCGGCAGCATGACGTGGCGGCCGATCAGGTTCTTGTAGCGTTCGTCCTCGGGATGCACTGCCACGGCGGCGTCGCCGAGCATGGTTTCCGGGCGGGTGGTGGCGACCACCAGGTAGTCCAGGCCATCGGCGGTCTTGCAACCATCGGCCAGCGGATAACGCAGGTGCCAGAGATGACCCTTCTCGTCGTGGTTTTCCACTTCCAGATCGGAAATGGCGGTATGCAGCTTGGTATCCCAGTTGACCAGACGCTTGCCGCGATAGATCAGGCCGTCTTCATGCAGGCGTACGAAGGCTTCCTTGACCGCCTCGGAAAGGCCGTCGTCCATGGTGAAGCGCTCCCGCGACCAGTCCACCGAGCTGCCCAGGCGACGGATCTGCCGGGTGATGTTGCCGCCGGATTCTTCCTTCCACTGCCAGACCTTCTCGAGAAACTTCTCGCGTCCCAGGTCGTGACGGCTGGTGCCCTGTGCGGCCAGCTGGCGCTCGACCACCATCTGCGTGGCGATACCGGCATGGTCGGTGCCCGGCTGCCACAGGGTATTGCGGCCCTGCATGCGGCGCCAGCGAATCAGCGCGTCCATGATCGCGTTGTTGAAGCCATGGCCCATGTGCAGGCTGCCAGTGACGTTCGGCGGCGGAATCATGATGGTGTAGGGCTCGCCGGAGCCTTGCGGGGCGAAGTAGTTGTTCGATTCCCAGGTCTGGTACCAGGAAGTCTCGATGGCGTGCGGCTGGTAGGTCTTGTCCATGCGGCGGGACCCTTAAACGGCTGGTCGGAAAAACGGGCAAGTATAAAGGCAAACGGCCGCGAGATTTCGCGGCCGTGCGGATTAACTCTGCATTGGCGCGGGATGGCTCAGGGGCGGGGCGGCGGTGTACGCACCAGCCGGTCGATCCGGCTTTCCAGGCGGCGCTTGAGCTCGGCTTCGATCTGCGGCACGAAGTCGTCGATCACTTCCTGCAGGATCAGGTTCGCGGCGGTGCGCAACTCGTGATCGATATGCCGCTCGGCCAGCGAGCGGAAGGCGCTGCGCACGCTGGTTTCCCGCGGCTCGTCGTCGCTGGGGGTGGTGGCTGCGATGGCCGGTCCGGGTTCTACGATATCGGAGAGCAGCGGAATGCTATCGGGATCCACGGGGGCGCCTGTTGCGGCGGTGTCGGGGAAATCGTCGCCGAGCAGCGCGCGAATGGATTCGAGATCGCTCAGCAGTTCGGCGGGTTTGTTCGGGGCTTTCGGTGTCATCTGCGTGGTTCCGGGCTGGTGCATCCCGGCTGTTTGCCAGGGGGGATCCCTTGCTATCTAAATTGGAGCGGCTAGAGCTCGACCCTTTGTGGATCATAGCCCTGGCGCCGATACAGGCGAAAATTCTCCCGGCAGGCGGTCAGCAGCTGAGGCTCCTGGTTGACGATCTCGATGACCCGGCTGAAGCGGTCGATATGTGCCGAGAGTGTCGGTGCCAGGTTGATCAGCAGACCCTGGGCGGTCGGTGGTTCCTGTTCGAGCCCGATGACCACTGGCGCCTGCACCTCCTCGGCGTACTGCTCGTGCGGGATGAACCGTTCCGCGCGAAAGCTCCAGAGCAGCTCGTCGAGCCGGGTCGACTGGTCCTCGTCACTGCAGCGGACGAATACCTGCAGGCCATGTTGCCAGCCTTTGGCTGCCAGCTGGCAGGCCGCGCGCAGCCGCCCGAGCGGGTTGTCGTCCGGCAGCACGTAGAACTCGATGCGTGTCATGGACGTGCGCCCGCCGGCCCGGCGAGCGCGGGGCCGTGTCGGCCGCTGTCACGCGCGGTGATCGGGCTCATCCGTTGATCCGGTCCAGCAGATACTGGGTCAGCAGGGGCACGGGACGGCCAGTCGCGCCTTTTTCCTTGCCGCCACTGGTCCAGGCGGTGCCGGCGATGTCCAGGTGGGCCCAGGGGTACTTCTTGGTGAAGCGCGAGAGGAAGCAGGCGGCAGTGATGGTGCCGGCCTTGGGCCCGCCGATATTGGCGATGTCGGCGAAGGGGCTGTCCAGCTGCTCCTGATACTCGTCGAACAGCGGCAATTGCCAGGCGCGGTCGGCGGCGCTTTCGCCGGCCTGCAGCAGCTGCTGGATGAGCTCGTCGTTGTTGCCGAGCAGGCCCGAGGTATTGCTGCCCAGCGCGACGATGCAGGCGCCGGTCAGGGTGGCCACGTCGACCACGGCTCGCGGCTCGAAACGCTCGGCGTAGGTCAGGGTGTCGCACAGCACCAGTCGGCCTTCGGCGTCGGTGTTGAGGATCTCAACGGTCTGGCCGCTCATGGTGGTGACGATGTCGCCCGGGCGAGTCGCGCCGCCGCTGGGCATGTTCTCGGCGCAGGCCAGCAGGCAGACCAGGTTGATCGGCAACTGCAGTTCGAGCACGGCCTTGAGCGTACCGAGCACGCTGGCGGCGCCGCCCATGTCGTACTTCATCTCGTCCATGCCCAGGCCCGGCTTGAGGCTGATGCCGCCGGTGTCGAAGGTAATGCCCTTGCCGACCAGTGCGTAGGGCTTGTCGCCCTTCTTGCCGCCGTTGTACTGCAGAACGATGATGCAGCCCGGCTGGTCGCTGCCCTGGGATACCGCGAGGAACGCGCCGGCGCCGAGTTCGCGCAGTTTCTTCTCGTCCAGCACATCGAGCTTGACACCCTTGTAGGCCTTGCTCAGCTGCCGGGCCTGATCGGCGAGGAAGGTCGGGTGGCAGACGTTCGGCGGCAGGTTGCCCAGGTCGCGGGTGAAGGCCATGCCGGTGGCGATCGCCGAGGCCTCGCGGGCGGCGCGCTCGACACCGGCCTGTTCGGCCTTGTCGCAGAGCAGGATGATCTTCTGCAGTGCGCGCGGTTCGGCCTTCTTGCTCTTGAATTGGTCGAATACGTACTGGCCGTCGGCAACGATCTCCACCAGCAGGCGCGTGCGGGCATAGCTGTCGCGCCCCTTGACCTGCACGTCCTGCATGGCGAAAGCAGCATCGCCGCCACCCAGGTTCTTGATGACCGCCAGCGCTGCATTGACCACTTTGCGCCATTGGCGGCTGTCGAGTTCATCCGCCTTGCCGGTGCCGACCAGCAGCACCCGCTCGGCCTTGAGACCCGGCAGGCCGTGCAGCAGCAGCGTCTGTCCCGGCTTGCCCTTGATGTCGCCCCGCTTGAGCGCAGTGCTGAGCGCGCCAGCGCTGGCGCTGTCCACGCTCTGTGCGACGCTGCCGAGCAGGCCGTTCTCGCCGAGCGGCAGGATCAGGGTGGCGGTCTTCTGGGTGGAGGCTTTGGCGCTTTTGACAACAAATTCCATGACGTGGTGTCCCCAAGACAAAGAGTCGGGTTTGCAGGATAATGCCGGGCTTAATTTTCCGGTGGTTCGCCTGTTCGGTCGTCACTTGACGACTGCGCTAGGCTAGAAACGTTGCAATCGCCTGAGCTTGTCAGTGATCGCGACGACGCGACTTGCGCGCCATTACCAATTTCCAACGGTCTGCTGCGGCGGGCCGGCAACTGGCGGCTAGTTTGAGCGTTGCCGCCAGAGCCTGACAACCCTGGAGTGTCTGGTTTGATCGTCTTTCGTTACCTGTCCCGAGAGCTGCTGATCACCATGAGCGCGGTCAGTGCCGTGCTGCTGGTGATCATCATGAGCGGCCGCTTCATCAAGTATCTGGCCCAGGCTGCGCAGGGGGTGCTCGATCCGGGCGTGCTGCTGCTGATCATGGGCTTCCGCCTGCCGGGCTTTCTGCAGTTGATCCTGCCGCTGGGGCTGTTCCTCGGCATCCTGCTGGCCTACGGGCGCCTCTATCTGGAAAGCGAAATGACCGTGCTTTCGGCTACCGGCATGAGCCAGCGCCGGCTGCTGGTCTACAGCTTGGCGCCGGCTGCGCTGGTCGCCGCGCTGGTCGGTTGGCTGAGTCTGGGCCTGGCGCCGCAGGGGATCGCCGAGGTCGAGCGCATTCTCAGCCAGCAGGATTCGCTGACCGAGTTCGACACCCTCGTTCCGGGGCGTTTCCAGACCCTGCGCGACGGTTCGCGCGTGACTTATACCCGTGAGCTGTCGGCCGACCGCAGCGAACTGGGCGGGGTGTTCATTTCCGAGACCAATGTTTCACGCCAGACCGGCAAGGAAAGCGGGCTGTCCGTGCTCGTTGCCGAAAGCGGGCGTCAGGAAATTCAACCGGACGGTAGTCGTTATCTGATCCTGGAAAATGGCTACCGCTATGACGGTAACCCGGGGCAGGCGGATTACCGGGCGATCCAGTACGACACCTATGGTGTGTTGCTGCCAAAACCGGAGGTGAGCATGGAGCTGAGCGAGCGCGAGGCCATGCCGACCCACGAGTTGCTCGGCAGCGATAACCTCAGGCACCGAACCGAGCTGCAATGGCGGCTGTCATTGCCGCTGCTGGTGTTCGTCGTCACCGTGCTCGCCGTGCCGCTGGCCAAGGTCAACCCGCGGCAGGGGCGCTTCCTCAAGCTATTGCCGGCCATCCTGTTGTACATGACCTATCTCGCGTTGCTGATCGCGGTGCGCGGCGCGCTGGACAAGGGTCGCCTGCCCATGGCGCTGGGCTTGTGGTGGGTGCACGGGCTGTTCCTGGCGATCGGCCTGCTGATGCTGTTCTGGGAGCCGATCAGGCTGCGAATGAAGAAGCGCCACGCGCAGCTGGAGGTGGCTCGTGGTTAAGCTCGATCGCTACATCGGTATCCATGTCTTTCTCGCCATCCTCACGGTGCTCGGCATCATCGTTGGGTTGGCGCTGCTGTTCGCGTTCATCGACGAGCTGGGTGACGTCCAGGGCAGCTACGGTCTGGGTGACGCTCTGCAATACGTCCTGCTGACCTCGCCGCGCCGGCTGTACGAAATGCTGCCGATGGCGGCGCTGATCGGCTGCCTGATCGGTCTCGGCACGCTGGCCAGCAGTAGTGAGCTCACCATCATGCGCGCCGCCGGGGTTTCCCTGGAACGCATCGTGCTATCGGTGATGAAGCCAATGCTCGTCCTGCTCGTCGCCGGAATCCTCATCGGCGAGTATGTCGCGCCGCTGAGCGAAGACATCGCCCAGGCCAGGCGCTCCCTGGCGCAGGGGGTAGGTGAGGCGCAGAGCAGCAAGCGTGGGCTGTGGCATCGTCAGGAAAACGAGTTCGTGCACGTCAACGCGGTGCAGCCCGGCGGTGTGCTGGTGGGCGTCACGCGTTACCGCTTCGACGAAGAGCGTCGCCTGCTGTCGTCTAGTTTCGCGCGCCGCGCCAGCTACCAGGGCGACCATTGGCGGCTCGAGAACATCGCCACCACCCACTTCCGCGGTGATCACACCGAAGTCATGCGCGCGCCAGAGGAGCGCTGGGACGTCCAGTTGACGCCGCAGCTGCTCGGCACCGTGGTGATGGAGCCGGAGGCGCTGTCGATCACCGGCTTGTGGCGCTATATCCACTATCTGGGCGAGCAGGGGCTGAACAACAGCCGTTACTGGCTGGCTTTCTGGACCAAGGTTTTACAGCCGGCGGTCACCGTGGCGCTGGTGCTCCTGGCGATTTCCTTCATCTTCGGGCCGCTGCGTTCGGTGACGCTGGGGCAGCGGATCTTCACCGGCGTGGTCGTCGGCTTCGTGTTCCGCATCATTCAGGATCTGCTGGGGCCGGCGAGCCAGGTGTTCGGTTTCTCACCGCTGCTGGCGGTGGTGTTGCCGGCCTGTGTCTGTGCGCTGATCGGCGCCTGGTTGCTGAGGCGCGCCGGCTGAGGTATCGCCGTCGCGCATGGCGGTCGCGATGGATTGAGGGACAAGCGCCCGGATATGAGGGATGGCCGGGCGCTGCGATTATTTCTTGTGGATGTTTTTCGGCAGTTGCACCGCCTGACTCTCGGAGTAGATGTCATGCCAGGTGCGCTTCTGCTTGTCGATCAGCATCCACCAATAACCCATTCCCAGGCACAGCAGCGAGACGATCGCGATGAGGAAGCGCAGCAGCGCCTGCCACAGATCGATGGCGCGTCCGTCGCTGTTCTGGATACGGATGCCCCAGACCTGCATGCCCAGTGTCTGACCGTTGTGGGTCCAGAACTTGGCAAAGAAGCCGAACAGGCTGAACAGCAGCAGTGTCGATAGTAGGGGGTCGATGTCCAGGCGGCCGGCCTCGGCGAGCATCTTCAGCTGTTCACTGCCATACAGCAGGCGCAGCAGCACCTGTTGGTAGAACAGGGTCACCACCATCATCAGGGCGATGCAGAGCAGGCTGTCGTAGAACATTGCTGCCAGTCGTCGCATCAGACCGGCGGCGGGGAATTGGCCCTGCGGGCTCAGCAGATGTCGGCGCATTGCGTGTCTCGATCAAGTGGAAGGCGGGGCATTCTACGGAATTGCGCGCATAAAAAAGCCCCTGATGTTGCCATCAGGGGCTTTTCGGAGAGAAGGCTTAGCCCAGGATCTGAACCTGGTCGGCCTGCATGCCCTTTTGACCTTGCACGGCGATGAAGCTGACTTTCTGGCCTTCTTTCAGGCTCTTGAAGCCGTTGCCTTCGATCGCGCGGAAGTGCACGAACAGATCCGGACCGCTCTCGGGAGTGATGAAACCAAAACCTTTCTCGTCGTTAAACCACTTGACGGTACCGTTCTGACGATTCGACATGTCTTTGTATCCTTGAAACTCAAAAGTAGAATTGCTTCCCGCAAAAACAGGAGGCTGGAACTGGTTGCAAGGAGTAAGAGAGTCGAGCGGAGTAGCGGATCT
The DNA here is from genome assembly GCF_054483855.1 of Stutzerimonas sp. KH-1. Taxonomy (NCBI): domain Bacteria; kingdom Pseudomonadati; phylum Pseudomonadota; class Gammaproteobacteria; order Pseudomonadales; family Pseudomonadaceae; genus Stutzerimonas; species Stutzerimonas sp. KH-1. Next base: position 55,641 of record NZ_CM137011.1, read on the forward strand.
GAAGATCTACTGCACCAGGTCACGATTCAACAGCGACCCATGCAAACACAGTGGGCACACTCTACGATAACTCGCCGGGGAATGCCAACCCCTCGGAGCCATAGAATTTGCCTGTCCAGGCGGCGCCATTTCGGCGCTTGTGAAGGGTGGTTTGACGTGCTGCTCCGCTGCTGCGGATCGTCAAGGCCACGGCTGACTGCATTGTTAGTCAGTCAGCGAGAAGGCAGTGGAACTGGATGTTAATTGCCCGTGTGCGTATCGATCTGAGTTCGCCGAACACTGGCTTGATACTGTGATGGTGCCCCGAGAGAGACTCGAACTCTCACGTTGTTACCAACGGCGGATTTTGAATCCGCTGCGTCTACCGATTCCGCCATCGAGGCACAGTGGCGGCGCAGTATAGGGATGCCGGGCTGAGTGGTCAATCGTTTGGCGTGGTCAGATCGACGTGTTTCGGCTAATATCTGCGCCCTTTCCGCGCCCCGAAACCGCCCATGCAAGTCGCCGATTTCTACTTCGAGCTCCCCGACGCCCTGATTGCCCGTCATCCACTTGCCGAGCGCAGAGCGAGCCGGCTGTTGGTGCTCGACGGTGAGTCCGGGCAGATGTCGCACCGCAATTTTGCCGACCTGCTGGACTGCGTGCGGCCCGGTGACCTGATGGTCTTCAACAACACGCGGGTCATTCCGGCGCGGCTGTTTGGCCAGAAGGCTACGGGCGGCAAGCTGGAGATTCTGGTCGAGCGCGTGACCGGCAATCGCAGCGTGCTGGCGCATGTGCGCTCGAGCAAGTCCCCCAAGCCCGGCTCTCAGATCCTGCTCGACGGTGGCGGCACAGCTGAAATGGTCGCGCGGCACGATGCCCTGTTCGAACTCGCCTTCGACGAGGACGTGTTGCCGCTGCTCGAGCGCATCGGTCACATGCCGTTGCCTCCTTATATAGACAGGCCGGACGATGCCGCCGATCGCGAGCGCTACCAGACCGTCTACGCGCAGCGAGCCGGCGCCGTGGCGGCTCCGACCGCCGGGCTGCATTTCGATGAGGCCCTGCTGGGTGCGCTGCGCGATGCTGGGGTCCAGACTGCCTATGTCACCCTGCATGTTGGCGCCGGCACCTTCCAGCCGGTGCGCGTGGAGCGCATCGAAGAGCACCATATGCATCACGAGTGGCTGGAGGTGACGCAGGAGGTGGTCGATGCGGTGGCGGCCTGCCGCGCACGCGAAGGTCGGGTGATCGCGGTGGGTACCACCAGTGTCCGCTCGCTGGAAACGGCCGCACGCGACGGCGAGCTCAAGCCGTTCAGTGGCGACACTGATATCTTCATCTACCCGGGCAAGACCTTTCATGTGGTCGATGCGCTGGTGACCAATTTCCATCTGCCCGAATCGACGCTGCTGATGCTGGTTTCCGCCTTCGCTGGTTATCCGGAAACCATGGCGGCGTATGCCGAGGCCGTGGCGCAGCGCTACCGCTTCTTCAGCTATGGCGACGCCATGTTCATTACCCGCAACCCCGCACCGCGCGGTCCCGAGGAAACCCGATGAGCCGTACCTGCCACATGTCTTTCGAGCTACTCGCCACCGATGGCAAGGCGCGTCGGGGGCGTCTGACCTTTCCTCGCGGAACCGTGGAAACGCCGGCCTTCATGCCGGTGGGCACCTACGGTACCGTCAAGGGCATGCTGCCGCGGGACATCGAAGCGATCGGTGCGCAGATTATTTTGGGCAACACCTTTCACCTCTGGTTGCGACCTGGCACCGAGGTGATCAAGCGCCACGGCGACCTGCACGACTTCATGCAGTGGCAGGGGCCGATCCTTACCGATTCCGGTGGTTTTCAGGTGTTCAGTCTGGGGGCGATGCGCAAGATCAAGGAGGAGGGCGTCTACTTCGCCTCGCCGGTCGATGGCGCCAAGGTGTTCATGGGGCCGGAAGAGTCCATGCAGGTCCAGCGTGACCTGGGCTCGGATATCGTCATGATCTTCGATGAGTGCACGCCCTATCCGGCTGACGAGGACGTCGCGCGCCGCTCGATGGAGCTGTCGCTGCGCTGGGCCAAGCGCTCCAAGATCGCTCATGGCGACAGCCCGTCGGCACTGTTTGGCATCGTCCAGGGCGGCATGCACGAGTCGCTGCGCATGCGTTCGCTGGAAGGGCTTTGCGAGATCGGCTTCGACGGGCTGGCAATTGGCGGCCTCTCGGTGGGCGAACCGAAGGAAGAGATGATCCGTGTGCTGGACTTCCTGCCGCCGCAGATGCCGGCCGACAAGCCGCGCTATTTGATGGGCGTGGGCAAACCGGAGGATCTGGTCGAGGGTGTGCGACGCGGCGTGGACATGTTCGACTGCGTGATGCCGACGCGTAACGCGCGCAACGGCCATCTGTTCACCGACACCGGCGTTATCAAGATTCGCAACGCAGTGCACAGGCACGACGATTCGCCGCTGGATCCGGGCTGCGATTGTTACACCTGCAAACACTTCTCCCGCGCCTATCTGCATCACCTGGATAAATGCGGCGAAATGCTGGGTAGCATGTTGAATACCATCCACAACCTGCGGCATTACCAGCGGGTGATGGCTGGTTTACGCGACGCCATTCAACAGGGTACATTGGCGGCCTTTGTCGACGCCTTTTATGCCAAGCGCGGCCTGCCAACGCCGCCGCTTGCGTGACGTGCCAGAACAACACAATCCTTTCTGCAACAGGAGTGGTACATGAGCTTTCTGATTCCCGCCGCCTATGCTCAGGAGGCTGCCGCAGGTCCTGCCGGCACCGGTTTCGAGTGGGTATTCTTGGTCGGTTTTCTGGTCATCTTCTATCTGATGATCTGGCGTCCCCAGGCCAAGCGTGCGAAGGAGCACAAAAATCTGATCGCCGGGCTGCAGAAAGGCGATGAGGTAGTCACCTCCGGCGGTATCGCTGGAAAGGTCACCAAGGTCGCTGACGATTTCGTGGTGATCGAGGTTTCCGACAACGTTGAGTTGAAGTTCCAGAAGGTGGCGATCGCCGCCACCCTGCCCAAGGGCACTCTGAAAGCCATCTGAGCTGACTTCATTCAATATCGACGGGGCGCGCAAGGCGCCCCTCGTTCATTAAACGGGCTGCGTCATGCTCAATAGATTCCCTCTCTGGAAATACCTGCTGATTCTGGCAGTGCTCGCGATTGCCTTCGTTTACTCGGCACCCAACCTTTATCCGGACGACCCGGCGATCCAAGTCACTGGCGCCAGCACGGCGCAGGAGATCGGTTCGGCAGATCTCGAACGCATCAGCAAGGCGCTCGAAGATGGCGGTATCGCCGTCAAGTCGGCGTCGCTCGATGAACAGGGTCGCGGCGGTCTCGTGCGTCTGGAGCGCCAGGACGACCAGTTGCCTGCAAAGGATATCGTTCGTCGTGCTCTGGGCGACGCTTACGTCGTAGCGCTCAATCTTGCTCCGACCACGCCGGAGTGGCTGCGCAACCTTGGCGCGAGCCCGATGAAGCTTGGTTTGGACCTCTCTGGTGGTGTGCACTTCCTGTTGGAAGTCGACATGGAGAAGGCGATCGAGACGCGCCTGAACGTTTCGGAAGGCGAGGTCAAGAGCTTGCTGCGCAAGGAGCGAGTACGTTACCGCAGTCTGCCGAATCTGAAGAATGCCGTGCAGCTGGGCTTCGCTGACGAGGAGACACTCGCTGCCGCGCAGGCGCTGATTCGCAAGAACTTCACCGATTTCGAGCTTGCGACCAGTGAGCGTAACGGCCAGCAGGTGCTGCGGTTGACGCTGACCGAGGCCAAGCTGGCGGAAATCCGCGAATATTCGATCAAGCAGAACCTGACCACCGTGCGCAATCGGGTCAATGAGCTTGGTGTGGCTGAGCCTCTGGTGCAGCGCCAGGGCGCCAACCGAATCGTGGTCGAGCTGCCGGGTGTGCAGGATACGGCCGAGGCCAAGCGCATCCTTGGCAAGACGGCGAACCTGGAATTCCGTCTCGCCGCTGAGCCTGATGCCTCACGGGCTTCGACCGAGACATTCGAGTTCCGTGAAGAAGGTCGCCCGCCCGTGCAGCTTGAGCGCACTCTGATCATCACCGGTGATCAGGTAACCGATGCTCAGGCCAGCTACGATGAGAACGGTCGTCCGCAGGTGAACATTCGTCTCGACGGCCATGGCGGCGATCTGATGAATCGCGCCACGCGCAGCAATGTCGGGCGCAGCATGGCCGTGATCTTCATCGAGCAGCGGCCGATGACCCGCTACGTGCGGCAAATGGTCGACGGTGTCGAACAGGAAGTTCGGGTTGAAACCTTCCAGGAAGAGAAGAAGATCATCAGCCTGGCGACGATCCAGTCGCCGCTCGGCAGTCAGTTCCGCATTACCGGTCTCGATGGCCAGGGTGAATCGTCCGAGCTCGCCCTGCTGCTGCGTGCCGGCGGTCTGGCCGCGCCGATGTACTTCGCCGAGGAACGTACCATCGGCCCGAGCCTCGGCGCCGAGAACATCAAGCTGGGTGTGCGGGCCGCCATGTGGGGCTTCCTCTTTGTCGCGATTTTCATGGTGCTGATCTACAAGTTCTTCGGTCTGCTTGCCACCATCGCGCTGCTGTTCAACATGGTGGTGCTCACGGCGCTGATGTCGATGCTCAACGCCACGCTGACGCTGCCAGGTATCGCCGGTATCGTGCTGACCATGGGTATGGCGGTTGACGCCAACGTGCTCATCTTCTCGCGTATTCGGGAGGAGATCGCCAATGGCATGTCGATTCAGCGGGCCATTCACGAGGGCTTCGACCGGGCATTCTCGGCGATTCTCGACGGCAACCTGACCACCTTGCTGGTCGGCGGCATTCTGTTCGCCATGGGAACCGGTCCGATCAAGGGCTTTGCGGTGACCCTGTCGATCGGCATCCTGACGTCGATGTTCACTGCAATCATCGTGACGCGCGGCATGGTCAACCTGATCTACGGTGGCCGCGATCTCAAGAAGCTGTGGATTTAAGGGGCTAGCACGATGAAACGCGTAATCAATTTCATGGGCGTCCGCCATCTGGCATTCGCCCTCACCGTGCTGCTGACCATCGCCTCGCTAGGGAGCCTGGTGGTCAAGGGCTTGAATTTCGGTCTGGATTTCACCGGTGGCACGTTGATCGAGCTGGGCTATGAGCGGCCGGTGGGGCTCGAGCAGGTGCGCGGCCAGTTGGTGCAGGCCGGCTTCACCGATGCGGTAGTGCAGAGCTTCGGTGCCACCACCGATGTGCTGGTGCGTATGCCGGGCGACGATCCTCAGTTGGGTGAGCGTATCGCCAGCGCCTTGCGTAACGCCGATGGCGGCAACTCTGTCAGCGTCAAGCGTGTGGAGTTCGTCGGGCCGGCAGTTGGTGAGGAGCTACGCGACCAGGGTGGCCTGGGTATGCTGCTGGCGCTGGGAGGAATCCTGGTTTACGTGGCATTCCGCTTCCAATGGAAGTTCGGCCTGGGTGCGGTCCTCTCGCTGTTCCATGACGTAATCGTGGTGCTGGGCGTATTCTCCTTCTTCCAGATCTCCTTCGACTTGACGGTGCTGGCGGCGGTGCTCGCGGTGATCGGCTACTCGTTGAACGACACCATTGTCATCTTCGATCGGATCCGCGAGAACTTCCGCATGCTGCGCAAGGCCGAGCTGCTGGAGAACATCAACATCTCCACCACCCAGACGCTCCTGCGCACCATGGCCACTTCGGTCTCCACGTTGCTGGCAGTTGGGGCACTGATGGTCTTCGGAGGCGAGAACCTGTGGGGGTTCTCGCTGGCGCTGCTGATCGGCGTCGGCGTTGGTACCTACTCCTCGGTCTACGTTGCGGGTACGCTGCTGGTCTGGCTCAAACTCACGCGTGACGATCTGATTCCGCCAGTGGTGGAAGAAGAAGCTGACGAGCGCCCCTGATCCTCTTTCGAACTTCCGCAGCCTTGCGTGGTCCAAGGCAGCGGAACGGGCGTAGCCCGAAGGAAGAGGATGTCACAGTGAACAAGTCCATGTTGGTCGGTACGGCACTTGGAGTGGTCGTCGCCACGGCTGGTGGAGCTTTCGCTACTTATAGCCTGGTCGATCGCGGTCCGAAGTTCGCCGAGGTGCTGGCGGTCGAACCTATCAAGGAAACCATCCGAACGCCGCGTGAAGTCTGCAAGGACGTCGCGGTGACACGGCAGAAGCCCGTGCAAGATGAGCACCGTATTGCGGGCACCGCGGTCGGCGCCGTTGTCGGTGGGCTGCTGGGCAATCAAATCGGTGGCGGCACCGGCAAGAAGATCGCCACTGTCGCGGGTGCGGTCGGCGGTGGTTACGCCGGCAATCAGGTGCAGGGGCGCATGCAGGCCAACAGCACCTACACCACTACCGAGACCCGCTGCAGCACGGTGACCGATACACACGACAAGATCGTCGGCTATGACGTCAAGTACGATCTGGCTGGCAAGGTTGGCCGCGTACGAATGGATCGTGATCCGGGCAGCCAGATACCGGTGCAGGATGGACAGTTGATGTTGTCTCAGCAATAAGCAAACCAGCAGCATAAAAAAACGCCCCGACGGGGCGTTTTTTTATGCGTGACGCTCAGCTTGGCTCAGCGCTTGAGCGATGGCGTGAGGTGAGGCTGGATGGTGGTCAGTACCGCCTTGAAGCACTTGGTGTTGCCGGCCACGATCTGGCCCTTCTCGAGGAATTCATGGCCGCCGCTGAAATCGCTCACCAAGCCGCCTGCCTCCTGGATAAGGAGTGCGCCGGCTGCCATGTCCCACTCGGAAAGACCGAACTCCCAGAACGCATCGAAACGACCCGCTGCGACGTAGGCCAGGTCGAGGCTCGCCGCGCCGGCGCGGCGCAGCCCTGAGGTCTGGCCGACCAGGCTGCGGAACATGTTCAGGTAGCTGTCCAGGTTGTCCAGCTGGCCGTCCTTGAATGGAAAGCCTGTGCCGAGCAGGGCGCCTTCCAGGCTCTTGCGCGAACTGACGCGCAGGCGGCGCCCATTCAGGGCTGCCCCTCGGCCGCGGCTCGCGGTGAACTCTTCCTGGCGGACCGGATCCAGAACAACAGCGTGTTCAAGGCGACCACGGTACTTGCAGGCGATGCTGACGGCGTAGTGCGGAATGCCGCGAACGAAGTTGGTGGTGCCGTCCAGTGGATCGATGATCCAGAGGTAATCAGCGCCATCGCCGCTGCCTTCGAGCAGTCCGCCTTCCTCGCCGAGGATGCCGTGATTCGGGTAGGCCTTGCGCAGCGCATTGATGATGCATTGCTCGGCGGCCTTGTCGATTTCGGTGACGTAATCCTTCGCCTCTTTCTCGTTGACCGAAATTGCATCCAGGCGATCGGTGGAACGGACAATCAGTTCGCCGGCGCTGCGGGCGGCGCGCAGCGCGATATTCAGCATGGGCTGCATGGATCAATTACCTGGGTCGTTAAAGAAAGCGCGAAATTCTATCAGGAAAGCGTTGCCGCATGTAGCGTGACCGGTGCTGCTGCGGCCTTTGGCGGATGGCGAATGAAGAGCGGCTTCCTGTAAGCTTTCCGCTGGTTTCCAAGCTGAGAAGAATTGTGTCGCTGCAGAACATTCGTGTGGTGCTGGTCAACACCAGTCATGCCGGCAACATCGGTGGCGCAGCTCGGGCCATGAAGAACATGGGCCTGTCGCGGCTGGTGCTGGTCGAGCCGGAAGATTTTCCGAGCTCCGACGCTATCGCCCGGGCGTCCGGGGCGACCGATATTCTCGATGCCGCGCTGGTCGTCGACACGCTGGAGGAGGCGCTGGTTGGTTGTAGCCTTGTGCTTGGTACCAGTGCCCGCGATCGTCGCATTCCGTGGCCTTTGCTCGATCCGCGCGAGTGCGCGGCGGTATCGGTGGAGCAGGCTGCTGCTGGTAGCGACGTGGCGCTGGTGTTCGGTCGTGAGTACGCAGGGCTGACCAATGAAGAGCTGCAGCGGTGCCAGTACCACGTGCATATTCCTTCCGATCCTCAGTTCAGCTCGTTGAACCTTGCTGCGGCCGTGCAGGTGTTGACCTATGAGGTGCGCATGGCCTGGTTGGCTGCTGAGGGCCGGCCAACGAAGGTCGAGAAGCTGGAAACCACCGCAATGCTGGATGCGCAGCCGGTCACGGTCGATGAGTTGGAGAACTACTTCGGTCATCTGGAACAGACGCTGATTGACATCGGCTTCCTCGATCCGGCAAAGCCCCGTCATTTGATGCCGCGCTTGCGCAGGCTCTACGGGCGCAGCGGCATCAGCAAGCTGGAGATGAACATCTTGCGCGGTATTCTCACAGAGACACAGAAGGCCGCCCGTGGCGAGCCCCACAAGCGGAGAAATGACTGATGTTCGAACGCATGCGCGAAGATATCCAGAGCGTGTTCCATCGCGATCCGGCGGCACGCAATGCGTTCGAGGTATTAACCTGTTATCCGGGGCTGCATGCCGTATGGATTCACCGTCTATCTCACTGGCTTTGGGCGCATGAATGGAAATGGCTGGCACGCATGTCGTCGAATCTTGGGCGCTGGCTGACCGGAGTCGAGATACATCCGGGTGCCCGGATCGGTCGTCGTTTCTTCATCGACCATGGGATGGGCATTGTCATTGGTGAGACCGCCGAGATCGGTGATGACGTGACGCTTTATCATGGCGTGACGCTGGGCGGGACCAGTTGGAACAAGGGCAAGCGCCACCCGACGCTCGAGGATGGTGTGATCGTCGGGGCGGGCGCGAAGATTCTCGGCCCCTTCACTGTGGGGGCGGGCGCGAAGATCGGTTCGAATGCGGTCGTGACGCGCGAGGTTCCGCCAGGCGCCACGGCCGTCGGCATACCGGGGCGCATCATCGTGAAGTCCAGCGACGAGCAGGAGGCAAGACGTAAGGCCATCGCCGAGAAGATCGGATTCGATGCTTATGGGGTCAGCGAGGACATGCCCGATCCGGTAGCGCGAGCGATTGGGCAGTTGCTGGATCACGTGCAGGCGGTTGAAGAGCGTCTGGAGGGCATGTGCGGGGCGCTCAAGGCGCTCGGGAGTGACTATTGCGCCAAGGAGTTGCCCGAACTGCGCGAGGAGGATTTCGTGGAGGTGAAATCCGAAGGCGGCGAGCCGCGTGCATGAAGTGCGGGTGCTGGCAGCAGCTGGTATCATGCGGCGGTTTCCGATCGGGTGGTCTTCACCTGCAGGCAAATAAAGCCCGACTAAATCAATAGGTCTTATAGTTGACTTAAATACTCGGGAATAGCATACTTGCGCCAAACCGTAATGCTTGGTGCAGACCGATGCGATTGACCACCAAAGGCCGTTATGCCGTGACCGCCATGCTTGATCTGGCGCTCCATGCCCAGCATGGTCCGGTCTCTTTGGCCGATATTTCCGAACGTCAGGGGATCTCGCTTTCCTATCTTGAGCAGCTGTTTGCCAAGCTCCGCCGCAGCGCTTTGGTGACCAGTGTGCGTGGCCCGGGGGGCGGTTATCAGCTCTCGCGCGACATGGCCGGTATTCAGGTCGCTCAGGTAATCGATGCGGTCAACGAATCCGTCGATGCGACACGTTGTCAAGGCTTAGGAGGCTGTCACTCCGGCGATACCTGCCTGACCCATCACCTGTGGTGCGATCTCAGTGATCGAATCCATGAATTCCTCAGTGGCATCAGTCTGGCCGACCTGGTCAATCGCCAGGACGTGCAGCAGGTCGCTCTGCGCCAGGATATGCGCAAGGCCGGGGGCTCGTTGCCGCAAATGGACAAGATAGAAGCGTCCGCCATCGAATGAGCAGGGCGACCGCCTGATAGGAGATATCTGAATGAAATTGCCGATTTACCTCGACTATTCCGCCACTACCCCGGTGGATCCTCGTGTCGCTGCCAAGATGATCGAATGCCTTACCAATGAAGGCAATTTTGGTAACCCGGCTTCTCGCTCCCACGCCTTCGGCTGGAAAGCCGAAGAGGCGGTGGAAAATGCGCGCCGTCAGGTTGCCGAGCTGGTCAACGCCGACCCGCGGGAGATCGTCTGGACATCCGGTGCGACCGAGTCGGACAACCTGGCCATCAAGGGCGTCGCACATTTCTATGCGTCCAAGGGCAAGCACATCGTCACCACCAAGATCGAGCACAAGGCGGTACTGGATACCACGCGCCAGCTCGAGCGCGAAGGCTTCGAGGTGACCTACATCGAGCCGGGCGAGGATGGCATCGTCACGCCGGCGATGGTTGAAGCTGCGTTGCGCGACGACACGATCCTTGTGTCGGTCATGCACGTGAACAACGAGATCGGCACCATCAATGACATCACCGCCATTGGCGAATTGACGCGCTCTCGCGGCATTCTTTTCCACGTCGATGCGGCGCAGTCGACCGGCAAGGTCGAGATCGATCTGGAGAAGATGAAGGTCGATCTGATGTCCTTTTCTGCTCATAAGACCTACGGCCCCAAGGGGGTCGGTGCGCTCTATGTTCGCCGTAAGCCGCGCGTGCGCCTCGAGGCGCAGATGCATGGCGGTGGCCACGAGCGGGGCATGCGCTCCGGTACCCTGGCTACTCATCAGCTGGTCGGAATGGGCGAGGCCTTTCATCTGGCCAAGCTGGAGATGGCTCAGGAAAACGAGCGTATTCGCGCTCTGCGGGATCGCTTCTACAAGCAGGTCGAGCACCTGGAAGAGCTGTACGTCAATGGCAGCATGACTGCGCGTGTCCCGCACAACCTCAACCTCAGCTTCAATTATGTCGAGGGTGAGTCGCTGATCATGGCCCTCAAGGATCTGGCGGTATCTTCTGGGTCCGCCTGTACATCTGCTTCGTTGGAGCCTTCCTATGTGCTGCGTGCATTGGGGCGCAACGATGAGCTGGCGCACAGCTCCATTCGCTTCAGTTTTGGTCGATTCACCACCGAAGAGGAAATCGACTACGCAGCGCAGAAGGTTTGCGAAGCCGTGACCAAGCTGCGAGAGCTTTCGCCCCTGTGGGACATGTTCAAAGATGGCGTCGACATTTCCAAGGTCGAGTGGCAAGCCCACTGACTGGCGTCTAACGCCGCATCGCCTGATATAGAGAGGATTTCACCATGGCATACAGTGACAAGGTCATCGACCACTACGAAAACCCGCGCAACGTCGGCAAGTTCGACGCTGAAGACCCGAGCATCGGTACCGGCATGGTAGGCGCGCCGGCATGTGGCGACGTGATGCGTTTGCAGATCAAGGTCAACGAGCAGGGTGTCATTGAAGATGCCAAGTTCAAGACCTATGGTTGCGGCTCCGCCATCGCCTCCAGCTCGCTTGCTACCGAGTGGATGAAGGGCAAAACCCTGGAAGAAGCGGAGACAATCAAGAACACGCAGCTGGCCGAAGAGCTGGCGCTGCCGCCGGTCAAGATTCACTGCTCGGTGCTCGCCGAAGACGCGATCAAGGCGGCAGTGCGTGACTACCGTGAAAAGAAAGGTCTGCTTTAAGGAGCGTTGCGATGGCTATCACCATGACGCCCGCTGCCGCGCAGCATGTCCGCCGCTCCCTTGAGGGGCGCGGCAAAGGCGTGGGCGTGAGGCTGGGAGTTCGCACCACCGGCTGCTCTGGTCTGGCTTACGTGCTGGAGTTTGTCGACGAGACCGCCGCCGAGGACTCGGTGTTCGAAAGCTACGGGGTCAAGGTGATCATCGACCCCAAGAGTCTCGTCTATCTCGACGGAACCGAACTCGATTTCGTTCGTGAAGGCCTTAACGAGGGCTTCAAGTTCAACAACCCGAACGTTCGTGGCGAGTGCGGCTGCGGCGAGAGCTTCAATATCTGAGGACGCTGTGGGTACTCCTTGTCATTTCGCATTGTTCGAGCTGAAGCCGGATTTCGATCTGGATCTTGAGCGACTAGCCGATCGTTACCGCGAGCTCGCTCGTCAGACTCATCCCGACCGTTTTGCGGATGCCAGCGAGAGCGAGCAGCGTCAAGCGCTCGAGCGGTCTGCCAATCTCAATGAGGCATACCAGACGCTGCGGATTCCGAGTCGGCGGGCGCGCTATCTGCTAGCCCTCGAAGGGCATGACGTGCCGCTGGAGGCCACGGTTCAGGATCCTGATTTCCTGATGCAGCAGATGCATTGGCGCGAGGAGCTCGAAGAGCTCCATGAACAGGCGGATTTGGACGGCGTCGCTGCCTTCAAGTCGCGGCTCAAGCAGGCCCAGCAAAAGCTGAACGACGACTTTGCGCAGGTCTGGCAACTTCCGGCGCGTCGCGCCGATGCCGAGCGGCTGGTGCGGCGAATGCAGTTTCTCGACAAGCTGACCCAGGAAGTGCGCCAACTCGAAGAGCGCCTCGACGATTAACCCCGCGCAGTGCCAGACGCTGCGCCCGATATCAGACAGACATGGCCTTACTTCAGATTGCCGAGCCAGGACAGAGCCCACAGCCTCATCAACGCCGCCTGGCTGTAGGAATAGACCTGGGCACCACCAATTCCCTCGTGGCTGCGCTGCGCAGTGGTATCACCGCGCCGCTGCCCGACGCCGAAGGACAGGTGATTCTGCCTTCTGTCGTGCGTTATCACCCTGATTATGTTGAGGTGGGTGCGCAAGCCAAGCTTGCCGCGGCGAGCGATCCCTTCAATACCATCAGTTCGATCAAGCGCCTGATGGGGCGTGGGTTAGCCGACGTCAAGCAGCTGGGGGAGCAGTTGCCCTATCGTTTCCGCGAAGGCGAATCGCAAATGCCTTTCATCGAGACGGTGCAGGGGGCCAGGAGTCCGGTTGAGGTGTCCGCTGAGATACTTCGAACGTTGCGTCAGCGGGCAGAGGCCAGTCTGGGGGGCGAGCTTGTCGGTGCAGTAATCACCGTGCCGGCGTATTTCGACGATGCTCAGCGCCAGGCAACCAAGGATGCCGCACGTATTGCCGGGCTCAACGTGCTGCGGCTGCTCAACGAGCCGACCGCTGCGGCTGTGGCCTATGGCCTAGATCGGCAAGCAGAGGGCGTCGTCGCGATCTACGATCTGGGCGGTGGCACGTTCGACATCTCGATTCTGAGGTTGACCAAGGGGGTGTTCGAAGTATTGGCGACCGGCGGCGATACCGCGCTGGGCGGTGATGACTTCGATCATGCCGTGGCTGACTGGATCGTCGTGCAGGCTGGTGTCTCCGGCGACCTGACTCCGGGTAGCCAGCGCGAGTTGCTGAAGCTCGCCTGTGATGCGAAGGAGCGCCTCAGTTCGGCTGATGCGGTCACGATCAATTACGCTGGTTGGTCGGGCGAGCTGCGCCGGGAAACTTTCGATTCCCTGATCGAGCCCTTGGTTGCGCGTAGCCTGAAGTCCTGCCGACGCGCCGTGCGTGATTCCGGCGTGGAGCTTGAAGAAATCACGGCCGTGGTCATGGTGGGCGGCTCGACGCGGGTGCCCAGGGTGCGCTCCGCGGTCGGGCAGCTGTTTGGTCGTGAGCCGCTGACCGATATCGATCCTGATGAAGTCGTGGCGATCGGCGCCGCGATCCAGGCCGAAACGCTGGCTGGCAACAATCGTGATGGCGAAGAGTTGCTGCTGCTCGATGTGATCCCGCTGTCGTTGGGGCTGGAAACCATGGGCGGATTGATGGAGAAGATCATTCCGCGCAACACGACGATACCGGTGGCTCGCGCCCAGGACTTCACTACCTACAAAGATGGCCAGACGGCCATGATGATTCACGTGCTGCAGGGCGAGCGCGAGCTGATCGCTGACTGCCGGTCGTTGGCGCGGTTCGAGCTGCGCGGCATTCCGCCGATGGTTGCCGGTGCTGCCAAGATTCGCGTGACATTCCAGGTCGACGCCGACGGCCTGCTCAGTGTTTCTGCTCGAGAGCTCGCATCAGGGGTCGAGGCCAACATTCAGGTCAAGCCGTCTTATGGGCTGACCGATGGCGAAATAGCCCGAATGTTGGAGGATTCGTTCCGCAAGGCGGACGACGATCGTCATGCGCGCGCCTTGCGTGAGCAGCTGGTTGAGGCTCAGCGTCTGCTGGAGGCCGTCGAGGCAGCATTGGAAGCCGATGGCGAGCGTCTGCTTGCTGCTGAGGAGCGCGCTGCCATCGAAGCGCAGATGGAAGAGTTGCGTACGCTGCTCGACAGTCAGGACGTTTCCGCCATCGAGCGCCAGACCAAACGCCTGAGCCAGATCACCGACGCCTTTGCTGCGCGTCGTCTGGACTCCACCGTCAAGGCCGCGCTGGCCGGGCGGCGGCTCAACGATATCGAGGATTAACCCGAATGCCGCAAATCATTTTCCTGCCTAACGTTGATCATTGCCCCGAAGGGGCTGTCATCGAGGCTCAGGCTGGCGAGACTGTGCTGGACGCCGCGCTGCGCAATGGCATCGATATCGAGCATGCCTGCGAGAAGTCCTGCGCGTGCACGACCTGTCATGTGGTGATTCGCGAGGGTTTCCAGTCGCTCGAGGCGTCAGACGAACTCGAAGATGACATGCTCGACAAGGCCTGGGGGCTGGAGCCGAATTCGCGGCTCTCCTGTCAGGCGGTTGTGGCGGATACCGACTTGGTCGTGGAAATACCCAAGTACACGATCAATCAGGTGTCGGAAGGGCATTGAGGAAGCGGACCATGCAACTGAAGTGGACGGATGTACAAGAGATCGCCATCGAGCTGGCCGAGAGCAAGACCGATGTCGACCCGCGCTTCGTGAATTTTGTCGATCTGCATCGCTGGGTGATGGAGCTGCCGAACTTTACCGATGAGCCAGGGCGAGGCGGCGAGAAGGTGCTCGAAGCGATCCAGTCTGCCTGGATTGAAGAGGCCGAGTAGGTCGTCGCGTTTTTTTCGCTCCTGCCTGGAATGCGGCCGATGCAGCCGTTCGGCGGCCGGTCGGCTCGTCCAGGTACTGCCCTCTACCCTTATGTTTTGCCAGCGACCCGCGTATAATCCGCGGGTTTACTCGTTCGCTTTAACCCATCAGTTTTGGAGTCCTACATGGCCCTGCAACGCACCTTCTCCATCATCAAGCCTGACGCTGTCGCCAAGAACGTGATCGGCGAAATCACCACCCGTTTCGAGAAGGCCGGCCTGCGCGTCGTCGCTTCCAAGATGGTTCAGCTGTCCGAGCGCGAAGCCGCTGGTTTCTACGCCGAGCACAGCGAGCGTGGCTTCTTCAAGGATCTGGTTGCCTTCATGACTTCCGGTCCGGTCATCGTTCAGGTGCTCGAAGGCGAGAACGCCATTGCCAAGAACCGTGAGCTGATGGGCGCTACCAACCCGAAGGAAGCTGCTCCGGGTACCATCCGCGCTGACTTCGCTGTCTCCATCGACGAGAACGCCGTTCACGGTTCCGATTCGGAAGCCTCGGCCGCCCGCGAAATCGCCTACTTCTTCGCTGCCACCGAAGTGTGCGCACGCATTCGCTGAGTGAGCGAAGGTGAATCCAATGATTGCCACGACCGGTAAGGTGAATCTGCTGGGTCTGACCCAGTCGCAACTGGAAAGCTTCTTCGAGTCCATCGGAGAGAAGCGTTTTCGCGCCGGTCAGGTGATGAAATGGATTCACCACTTTGGCGTCGATGATTTCGATGCCATGAGCAATCTCGGCAAGGCCCTGCGCGAAAAGCTCAAGGCCTGTGCCGAGATTCGCGGCCCGGAGATCGTCAGCGAAGACATCTCCAGCGACGGTACCCGTAAATGGGTCGTACGTGTCGCTTCGGGCAGCTGTGTGGAAACGGTTTACATCCCGCAAGGTGGCCGCGGCACGCTGTGCGTTTCCTCCCAGGCCGGCTGCGCGCTGGATTGCAGCTTCTGTTCCACCGGCAAACAAGGTTTCAACAGCAATCTCACGGCGGCCGAGGTGATCGGTCAGGTCTGGATTGCCAACAAATCATTCGGCACCGTCCCGGCGAAGATCGATCGCGCCATCACCAATGTGGTGATGATGGGGATGGGCGAGCCGTTGCTGAATTTCGACAATGTCGTCGCCGCTATGCAGATCATGATGGATGATCTCGGCTACGGCATATCCAAGCGCAAGGTGACTCTATCAACCTCCGGCGTCGTGCCGATGATCGATGAGCTGGCGAAGGTCATCGATGTATCGCTGGCGCTGTCGCTGCATGCTCCGAACGATGCGCTGCGTGATCAGCTGGTGCCGATCAACAAGAAGTATCCGCTGGATGTCCTGCTCGAGGCGTGCAAGCGTTATGTCTCGAGGCTTGGCGAGAAGCGTGTGCTGACCGTTGAGTACACCTTGCTCAAAGGTGTCAACGATCAGCCCGAGCACGCCGAGCAGATGATCGCCTTGCTGGCGGATATCCCGTGCAAGATCAATCTGATTCCATTCAATCCGTTCCCTCATTCCGGATATGAGCGGCCGAGCAACAATGCCATCCGCCGTTTTCAGGACATCCTGCACAAAGGCGGGCACAATGTGACGGTGCGTACCACCCGCGGCGAAGACATCGACGCGGCCTGCGGTCAGCTGGTCGGCCAGGTTCTGGACCGGACGCGTCGAAGCGAGCGTTACATCGCTGTGCGCGAGCTGCAGAGCGAGCCGGGTGCGGCGCACATGGCTTCGAACCGATCCTGAGGGGGATGCTGATGACTCTGCGCGCTGCGCTGCTGCTTGTACTGACCGGCCTGTTGGCCGGTTGTGTGTCTTCTGGCACCGTTGATCCGCTGAAGACCGACCAGGGGCGGCGTGAGGCGCGTGACGCCTACATCCAGCTGGGTATCGGCTATCTGCAGCAAGGCGCTGCCGGCCGCGCCAAGACCCCTTTACGCAAGGCGCTGGAGATCGACCCACGCAGCGCCGACGCCCATGCCGCGCTGGCGCTGGTGTTCCAGACCGAAATGGAGAACGATCTGGCCGACAAGCACTACCGCGAGGCGCTCTCCGCTCGCAAGGACGCGCGTATCCTCAACAACTACGGCAGCTTTCTGTTCGAGCAGAAACGGTATGCCGAAGCGATGGAGCGTTTCAGCCAGGCCGCCGAGGACAACCTGTATCCGGAGCGTGCGCGGGTCTTTCAGAACCTCGGTATGACTGCGCTGCAGATGGGGCAGCGGGACGAGGCCGAACGATATTTCACCCGCTCTCTGCGTCTCGACGGCCGGCAACCGCGAGCCCTGCTTGAGCTCGCGCTCATGGCCTATGAAGACAAGCAGTACGTTCCTGCGAAACGTTATTACGACAGCTTCAGCCAGTTGGCCGAGCAGAATGCGCGTAGCCTGTTGCTTGGCATTCGCCTGGCCAACATCCATCAGGACCGCGACACGGCTGCGAGCCTCGGACTGCAGTTGAGAAGGTTGTATCCCGGCACGGATGAGTACAAGCAATATCTTTCGGAGCAACGATGACCGCGCCGCACCAAGAATCCGCTGTACCAATGGGCAACAACCCGGGCGAGACGCTGCGATCTGCGCGTGAAGAAAAGGGCTGGACCCTCGCGGCGGTAGCGCAGCAACTGAATCTCACCGAGCGGGCGCTGGCCCGTATCGAAGCCGGCGACTTCAGCCAGTTGCCGGGACACACCTTTGCCCGTGGTTATGTGCGGGCTTATGCCAAGCTGCTCGGGCTTGATCAGACCCGTCTTGTGCAGGAGTTCGATCTGCACACGGGTACCAATGCTTCTGGCAGTAACGTCAACAGTCTCGGTCGTATCGAGGAGCCGGGCCGGCTGTCGCGTAGTTTCATGCGCCTGTTCGGCTTCGTGCTGCTCCTCGTTCTTGCTGCGGCAGCCTGGTATTGGTGGCAGGAGCGCTCAACCCGTGAGGCCCTGACTCCGACAGTTTCCGCCCTGGAGCGGATCGAAGTGGAGGGTGCGGACGGGACGACCGAAATCCATCTTCTCGATCGGGCGGATGAGGATACCGCGGTCGAGCTGGCGGAGCCGACGGAACAAGGAACAGCCTTGTCGCCTGGGGAAATGTCTACGCCTGTCGAGAGCTCGCAGGCCCCGACCGATGCCGATGCCGATGCCGATTCCGGCGAGGCGGGCGTAGAGTCGGCTCAATCGCTGCCCTTGAGCGAGTCTGAGTCCGGCGCCGCGTCCTCGCCGGCAGAATCTACGCCGGTCGAGCTGCCTTCTGACAATGCAGCCGCGCCAGTGGAGACCTCGGAAAGCGCCAGCGCGACGGCACCCGGTGAGGCGGTTCTCGAACTGCGTTTCACTGCTGACTGCTGGACGCGGGTAGCGGATGCGGAAGGACGTGTGCTCTACAGCGCGCTGGCCAAGGCCGGAACTAGCCGGACGGTCAGCGGCAAGGCGCCGCTGGATGTGCATCTGGGATATGCCCGTGGTGCTCAGCTCAGTTACAACGGTGAGGCCGTGAGCCTCGCCTCTCATATGCGCGGCGAGACAGCGCGCCTCAAGCTCGGACAGTGATCATGCATTCCGAATCTCCTATCAAGCGTCGCCAATCCCGCAAGATCTGGGTGGGTGGCGTTGCGGTCGGTGGCGATGCGCCGATTTCCGTACAGAGCATGACCAACACCGAAACCTGTGATGTCGACGCAACGGTCGGGCAAATCCAGCGCCTGGCCAATGCCGGTGCCGATATCGTCAGAGTCTCGGTGCCGTCTATGGAAGCCGCGGAAGCCTTTGGCCGGATCAAGCAGCGTGTGACGCTACCGTTGGTTGCCGACATTCACTTCGACTATCAGATCGCCCTGCGCGTGGCCGAACTCGGCGTCGATTGCCTGCGTATCAATCCAGGCAATATCGGCCGCGAAGATCGTGTCCGTGCCGTGGTCGATGCTGCCCGTGACAAAGGCATCCCGATCCGTATCGGCGTCAACGCCGGTTCGCTGGAAAAGGATCTGCAGAAGAAGTACGGCGAGCCGACACCGCAGGCGCTGGTGGAATCTGCGCTGCGTCACGTGGACCATCTCGACCGTCTGGACTTTCAGGACTTCAAGGTCAGCGTCAAGGCCTCCGATGTGTTCATGGCGGTGGAAGCCTATCGGCTGCTGGCCGGGCAGATCGAGCAGCCGCTGCATCTGGGCATCACCGAAGCGGGCGGGTTGCGCTCCGGCACGGTGAAATCCGCGGTGGGCCTGGGCATGCTGCTCGCCGAAGGTATTGGCGACACCATTCGCGTGTCGCTGGCGGCCGATCCCGTCGAGGAAATCAAGGTTGGCTTCGATATTCTCAAGTCCCTGCGTCTGCGTTCGCGCGGCATCAACTTCATCGCCTGCCCGAGCTGTTCGCGGCAGAACTTCGATGTGGTCAAGACCATGAATGAGCTGGAAAACCGCGTCGAGGACCTGCTGGTGCCGATGGACGTCGCGGTGATCGGCTGCGTGGTAAACGGGCCGGGCGAGGCCAAGGAAGCCCATGTCGGCCTGACCGGTGGCAGCCCGAACAACCTGGTCTACATCGATGGCAAGCCGGCGCAGAAACTGAACAACGAAAACCTCGTCGATGAGCTGGAGCAGCTTATCCGGCGCAAGGCCGCCGAGAAGCTTGCGTCCGACGCGGCGGTTATCGCGCGCAGCTGATCTTTAAGGAATCCCATTGAGCAAGTCCCTGCAAGCCATTCGTGGCATGAATGACATCCTGCCTGCGCAGACACCGATCTGGCGCTACCTCGAAGGCACCTTCGCGCAGCTGCTGGACAGCTACGGCTACAGCGAGATCCGTCTGCCGATCCTGGAGTTCACCGACCTGTTCGCCCGCGGCATCGGCGAAGGCACCGATGTGGTCGACAAGGAAATGTATACCTTCCTCGATCGCAACGAAGAGTCCCTGACCCTGCGTCCCGAGGGCACCGCCGGCTGCGTGCGCGCCGTGCTCGAGCATGGCATGACCGGTGGCGGGCAAGTGCAAAAGCTCTGGTACACCGGACCGATGTTCCGCTACGAGAAACCGCAGAAGGGTCGCTACCGGCAGTTCCACCAGATCGGTGTGGAAGTGTTCAACCAGCCGGGACCTGATATTGATGCCGAGCTGATCGTACTGACCGCGCGCCTGTGGAAGCAGCTCGGCCTCGCTGATGCAGTGACGCTGCAGCTCAACAGCCTGGGTTCCAGTGAAGCACGTGCGCGTTATCGCGATGCCCTGGTGGTATACCTGCAGCAGCGTTTCGAGCAGCTCGACGAGGACAGTCAGCGTCGCCTGACGACCAATCCTTTGCGCATTCTCGACAGCAAGAATGCCCAGACTCAGGCGCTGCTGGCCGATGCGCCGATGTTGCATGACTACCTCGACGAAGAGTCGCGCGTGCATTTCGAAGGCCTGAAAGCGCGTCTCGATGCAGTCGGCATCGCTTACGAGATCAACCCCAAGCTGGTTCGCGGCCTGGACTACTACGGCCGCACCGTTTTCGAGTGGGTCACCGACAAGCTGGGTGCGCAGGGCACTGTCTGTGCAGGGGGGCGTTACGATGGCCTGGTCAGTCAGTTCGGCGGCAAGCCGACGCCGGGTGTCGGCTTCGCCATGGGCGTCGAGCGTCTGGTGCTGCTGCTGGAGACCCTCGGGTTGGTGCCAGACGCTTTGAACCCAACGCCGCATGCCTATATCTGTGCGTTCGGCGAGGCCGCCGAGCTGGCCGCACTGGCCCTGGCCGAGTGCCTGCGCGACGAGCTGCCGGGGCTGCGCCTGCTGGTCAATGCCGGCGGCGGTAGCTTCAAGAGCCAGTTCAAGAAGGCCGACAAGAGCGGTGCGCGCTATGCGCTGATTCTGGGTGACGACGAACTGGCCGGGCGCGTGGTAGGTTGCAAGCCGCTGCGCGACGACAGCGAGCAACAAAGCATTGCCTGGGATGCTCTGCCCGAGCGTCTGGCTGCCTGCCTCGAGCAGGTCTGAGACTTAGCGAATAAAAAGGAGTGACAGCGTGACCTCGGGTACTGAAGAAGAGCAACTGGCGCAGATCAAAGAGTGGTGGCAGCGCAACGGCAAGCCGTTGATGCTCGGCGCCGTGATTGCCCTGGTATTGGTGTTCGGTTGGCAATTCTGGCAGAAGCACCAGATCAATCAGGCGCAGAGTGCCTCGGTCCTCTACCAGCAGCTGCTGACTGCCGCGCTGGAGGCGGGTGAAGTCGATGCCGCCGAAGTTTCGCGTCTGGGCAATCTGCTCAAGAAGGATTTCGCAGGGACGCATTATGCGCAGTACGGCAGCCTGTTCATCGCCAAGGTAGCGGTCGAGGCCGGTCGTCTCGATGAGGCCGCAAGCGAACTGCGTGCGATCCTCGACAAGCCAGCCGACAAGACGCTGGACGAGCTCGCCCGTCAACGCCTGGCGCGGGTACTGGCGGCGCAGGACAAGGCGGATGAAGCGCTAAAGCTGCTGGACGGCGAGGCTGACAAAGCCTTCGCTGCCAGCCGTGAGGAACTCAAGGGTGACCTGTTGGTGCAACTCGGTCGCGATGACGAGGCGCATGCCGCTTACAGCAAGGCCAAGGAGTCGCTGTCTCAGGATGCGGCTATCGGCGGCCTGCAAATGAAACTGGATGATCTGGCCCGAGGGGAGGCGTAATCGATGCGTTGGAAGACTGCCGCGTTGCTGACCCTGGCCGTACTGGCCACCGGTTGCAGCAGCAACAACACCAAAGAGCCGGAGCCGGCCGAGCTGACCAAGTTCGAGGCAGAAATCTCCTTGAAGAAGGAGTGGAGCCGCTCGATTGGTGAAGGTCAGGGTGAGACTTACAACCTGCTGACGCCGGTCGTTTATGGCGACCAGATCTACGCCGCCGATGTCGAGGGGCTGGTGGTGTCGATGGATCGCTTGACCGGCAAGGTCAACTGGAAGAAGAAGCTCGATACGCCGGTGTCGGGTGCGGTAGGTGCCGGCTACGGTCTGGTGCTGATCGGCACCCTGCGTGGCGAGGTGCTGGCGCTGGATGTGAGCTCCGGCGAAGAGCGCTGGCGCAGCCAGGTCAGCAGCGAAGTGCTGGCTGCACCGGCCGTCAACGGCGATATCGTACTGGTGCAGACCCAGGACGATCGGCTGATCGCCCTGGAAATCGACACAGGCGCGCAGCGCTGGAGCTACGAGAGCTCGCCCGCGGTACTCACCCTGCGCGGTACCGGAGCGCCTTTGCTGACCAATCAGCTGGCGATCGCCGGCCTTTCCAGTGGCAAGGTCATTGCGTTGGATACCCGCCGCGGCTTGCCGGTCTGGGAGCAGCGAGTGGCGATACCGCAAGGTCGCTCTGAGCTGGAGCGGGTGGTGGACATCGATGGTGGCCTGCTGCTGTCTGGCGGCACGCTTTACGTCGCGACTTACCAGGGCCGCGCTGCAGCGCTGGAGCTGGAAAGCGGCCGAGTGCTCTGGCAGCGTGACGCATCCAGCTACTCCGGAGTGGCGCTCGGCTATGGCAGTGTCTACCTGAGCCTGGCCGATGGTACCGTCGAGGGCATCGACGAGCGCTCGACCACCGCGTTGTGGCGCAATGATTCGTTGGCCCGTCGTCAGCTTTCGGCCCCTGCGGTGCTGTCCAGCTATGTGGTGGTCGGTGACCGGGAGGGCTATCTGCATTTCCTGAGTCAGGTCGATGGCCGCTTTGTCGCTCGCGAGCGGATCGACAGCTCTGGGGTACGGGCACGCCCAGTGGTGGAGGGTGACTGGCTGTATGCCTTCGCCAATGACGGCAAGCTGGTGGCGCTGACGATCCGTCAGGCTGACTGACCACCCGCTGAGCCGCCGGCTCCGCCTGGCGGAGCCATGAATATTCGGCCGCTGCCTTGCAGCGGCCTTCGTGTTTTCTGAAATATCGCAGTGGAGAGCCGTATGGTTCCCGTAATCGCCCTGGTGGGTCGTCCGAACGTCGGCAAATCCACCCTGTTCAATCGCCTGACCAAGAGCCGCGACGCCATTGTCGCCGAGTACGCCGGGCTGACCCGTGATCGCCAATATGGCGAGGCCAAGTGGCAGGGGCGCACCTACATCGTGATCGACACCGGTGGTATTTCCGGTGACGAGGAAGGCATCGATGCGAAGATGGCCGAGCAATCGCTGCAGGCCATCGAAGAAGCCGATGCCGTGCTGTTCATGGTCGACTCGCGCGCCGGACTGACCGCCGCGGACCAGATGATCGGCGAACACCTGCGCAAGCGGAACAAGCGCTGCTTCCTGGTCGCGAACAAGGTCGACAGCGTCGATCCGGACATCGCCCGTGCCGAGTTCAGCCCGTTGGGCCTGGGCGACGCGCTACCGATTGCCGCCGCCCATGGGCGTGGCATCAGTCATATGCTCGAGCAGGCACTCGGCATCTTCCCCCGCGATGATGCCGAGCAGACCGAGGAAGGCGAGGAGGGCAGCGAGCCCGCGGACGGCGAGGAAGTCGTCGCCGAAGGCCAGGAGCCCAAGCGCATCCCGGGTCCGAGCGAGAAGGAAGGCATCAAGATCGCCATTATTGGGCGGCCCAATGTCGGCAAGTCGACACTGGTCAATCGCATGCTCGGTGAGGAGCGGGTCATCGTCTACGATCAGGCCGGCACCACGCGCGACAGCATCTACATCCCCTTCGAGCGCGACGAGGAAAAGTACACCCTGATCGACACCGCCGGCGTGCGCCGCCGCGGCAAGATCTTCGAGGCGGTGGAAAAGTTCTCGGTGGTCAAGACGCTGCAGGCGATCCAGGACGCCAACGTCGTGATCTTCGTCATGGATGCCCGTGAAGGTGTCGTCGAGCATGACCTCAACCTGCTGGGCTTCGTGCTGGAGACCGGCCGCGCCCTGGTCATCGCGCTGAACAAGTGGGACGGCATGGAGCAGGGCGAGAAGGACTACGTGAAGACCGAGCTGGAGCGCCGGTTGTTCTTCGTCGACTACGCCGACATCCATTTCATTTCAGCCAAGCACGGCACCGGGGTAGGGCACCTGTACAAGTCGGTACAGGCCGCGTTCAAGTCGGCGATCACCCGCTGGCCGACCAGCCGCCTGACGCAAATCCTCGAGGATGCCGTGCGCGAGCACCAGCCGCCCATGGTCAACGGCCGGCGCATCAAGCTGCGCTATGCCCACCTGGGCGGCGCCAACCCGCCGTTGATCGTGATCCACGGCAATCAGGTCGAGGCGGTGCCCAAGTCCTATACGCGCTATCTAGAGAACACCTATCGGCGTGTGCTGAAGCTGGTCGGTACGCCGATCCGCATCGAGTACAAGGGCGGTGACAATCCCTACGAGGGCAGGAAGAACACGCTCACCGACCGCCAGGTCAACAAGAAGCGCCGCCTCATGTCGCACCACAAGAAGGCCGAGAAGAAGCGCCGCGACAAGAAGCGCTGATCGCTCAGCCATCTCCGTCGAACGACTGGTCCATGTCCAGGGCTGGTCGTGCATGGCGCGGCTTGCCGACCTGGCGGGCCGGATTGCCGACCACCGTGGTATGTGGCGCGACGGGATGCAGGACGATACTGCCGGCGCCTACCTTGGCGCCTTCGCCGATCTCGATGTTGCCGAGGATCTTCGCTCCGGCGCCGATCATCACGCCGCTGCGCACCTTGGGGTGACGGTCGCCGCCTTCCTTGCCGGTCCCGCCCAGCGTCACGCCCTGCAGGATCGATACATCGTCGCCGACCACCGCCGTCTCGCCGATGACGATCCCGGTGCCATGGTCGAGCATGATCCCGCTGCCGATATGGCTGGCCGGATTGATGTCGATGCCCAGCCGTTCGTTGCAGCGCGCCTGGATGAACATGGCCAGCAAGCGCTCGCCGCGACCATGCAGCTGGTGTCCGATGCGATACGCCTGCAGTGCCAGAAAGCCTTTGGAGAACAGGAAAACTTCCAGTGCACTGTCGAATGCCGGATCGCGGCTGACGATCGCCTGCAGGTCGCAGCAGGCCGTCTCGGCGAGCACAGGAAGCTGGTGGTGCAGGCCGGCGAAACGATCGGTCAGGGTATGGCTCTGCTCGGCGCCGTCCGCCAGGGCATGGCCGATACGGTGGGCGAGCGCACCACCGAAGTCCGGCTGATTGAGGACGCTCTGACTGACGATCGTGGCCAGGGTCGGCTCGCTGTCCAAGGCGCGTTGCGCCTGTGCTTGCAGGTCACTCCAGAGGTCGCTGACGGAAAGGTTCGGCATTGAGGTTCCTTACGGTCGGTGGGGTTGGCCATTGCCTGAACTGTAGCAGCCCGAGCAGGCTGTCGGCCGCCGCGTCTCGTATCGGGTCGCGCTCATCGGCTATCCTGTCCGCCTTCGCTGCCGAGTCCCAAACGGCAGGCCTGTCGGACGATCGTCATGCTCACCAGTAAATTGCCCAATGTCGGCACGACCATCTTCACCACCATGTCGCAGCTCGCGGCCGATACCGGTGCCTTGAATCTTTCCCAGGGCTTTCCCGACTTCGATGGTCCCGAGGCGCTGCGCGAGGCCGTCGCTCGCCACGTCATGAGCGGCCACAACCAGTACCCGCCGATGACCGGTCTGCCGGCGCTGCGCGAGCAGGTGGTGGCCAAGGTGGCCGGCCTGTACGGACGGCAGGTGGACGTTGCAAGCGAAGTCACCATCACCCCTGGCGCCACCCAGGCAATCTTCTGCGCGATCCAGGCGGTGATCCGCCCCGGCGACGAGGTGATCGTGTTCGATCCCTGCTACGACAGTTACGAGCCTTCCGTGCAACTGGCCGGAGGCACCTGTATCCACCAGCAGCTGAGCCTGCCGGACTTCCGGATCGACTGGCAGCGCCTGGCCGATGCCATAACCGCGCGCACGCGGATGATCGTGCTCAACACCCCGCACAATCCCAGCGGTGCGTTGATTGATGGCAGCGATCTGGAACGGCTGGCGGCACTGATCCGCGAGCGCGACATCTACCTGCTCAGCGACGAGGTCTACGAGCACCTCGTATTCGACGGCCGGGAGCACGCCAGCGTGCTGCGTCACGAGGAGCTGTATCAGCGTGCCTTCGTCATCAGCTCGTTCGGCAAGACCTATCACGTCACCGGCTGGAAGACCGGTTACGTGGTGGCGCCGGCGTCGCTCAGCAGCGAACTGCGCAAGGTGCACCAGTACGTCAGTTTCACCGGTGTCACGCCTCTGCAATGGGCCCTGGCCGACTTCATGGCGGCGCATCCGGAACACGTCCGCGAGCTGCCGGCGTTCTATCAGGCCAAGCGCGACCTGTTCTGCGACCTGCTGGCTGGCTCGCGCTTCCGCTTCACCCGCGCCGCTGGCACCTACTTCCAGCTGGCCGATTACTCGGCGATCCGCCCCGACCTCGACGACGTCGCCATGGCTGAATGGCTGACCCGCGAGCACGGTGTGGCGAGCATCCCGATCTCGGTGTTCTACCAGGATGCGCCGGCCGATCTCAGGCTGGTGCGCTTCTGCTTTGCCAAACGAGAGGAGACGCTGCGTCAGGCGGCGGAACGACTATGCGCGATCTGAACAACCTGCCCGATCTCGAACTGGCCCTGATTCAGACCACGCTGGTCTGGCAGGATGCCGATGCCAACCGTGAGCGTTTCGCCGGGCTGCTCGAGCAGGCCCGCGGTGCCGATCTGATCGTCCTGCCGGAGATGTTCACCACCGGCTTTTCCATGGACTCGGCGGCCCTGGCCGAGCCGGAGGAGGGGCCGACCTATGCCTGGCTGCGCAGTCAGGCCGCGCGGCTGGAGGCAGTGGTCACTGGCAGCGTGATCATCGAGGCCGCCGACGGCAGCCATCGCAACCGCCTACTCTGGGCCCGGCCGGACGGCGAGGTGCTGCATTACGACAAGCGCCACCTGTTCCGCATGGCTGGCGAGCACAAGCACTACACGCCAGGCCTGCAACAGGCGCTGTTCGAGGTGAACGGCTGGCGGGTGCGCCCGCTGATCTGCTACGACCTGCGCTTCCCGGTCTGGAGCCGCGATCCGCACGGCACCGACCTGCTGCTCTACACGGCCAATTGGCCAGCGGCGCGCCGCGACGCCTGGAATCGTCTGCTGCCGGCGCGGGCCATCGAAAACCTCTGCTACGTGGCGGCGGTCAATCGGGTCGGCGAGGATGGCAAGGGCTATCCCTACAGTGGCGACAGCCAGGTGCTCGATTTCAAGGGCGACACCTTGCTTAACGGCGGCGACAGCGACGCGGTGCTTCGCTGCACGCTGCGGGCGCGCGATCTGGCCGCGTTCCGCGAGCGCTTCCCGGCCTACCATGACGGTGACGCGTTCGAGCTCAAGCCCTGACCGGCCGGTGCCTTCAGGGCGCTTCGGCGGCGTTCCGGCGCCGCTGAAACCAAACCCAGCCGTACACCGCGAGATTGAAGAGCACGACCACCCCTGCCAGCACGTATTGCACCGGCAGCGTGAGCCAGTCGGGATACAGCAGCGGTAGCAGATAATGCTCGATGAATCCTTCGCTGTATCCGGCATCGCCGGCGCGCGCTCGCAGTAACTGCTCCCAGCGGGTCAACGGGCAGCCGCGATCGGCCAGCTCGACGAATATCGCCCATCCTGCTGCCGGCAGATGCAAGAGCATCGCCCGCGGACGCCAGAGTGCGAGCAGGCCTCCCAGCAGGGCGAAGAGAATGAACCCTAGGTGAAGAAGCAGCAGGGCGTCGGCACCGATGCGATGGATCATGGCCGGGTTGCCGCAGCTTCGGCTCCCGGCAGCGCCGCGAGCTGACGGTCATGCAACCTGGCGAACAGCAGCAGTGCACTCAGGGCTCCGATCAGGGCGAGAAACATGTCCGACTGGGTGTCCCAGGGATCGCCCTGCGTGCCGAGGAACTCGATCGCCCCCTGTCCGGCCGCGAGGGCCACCCACCACTCGATCAACTCATAGAACGCGCTGATGGCAAGGGCCACGCAGACCACTAGCAGATCGAGCATCCAGCCATGGGCAAGGTACCGTCCGCGCAGCAGGATTTCCCGCGCCAGCAACGCCGGAACCAGACCCTGCATGAAGTGCCCCAGCTTGTCGTAGGGGTTGCGGCTCAGCTCGAACAGCTCCTGCACCCAGAAGCCGAGCGGCACACGCGCATAGGTGTAGGCCCCACCCAGAATCAGCACCAGCGCGTGAGCTGCGATAAGCACATAGAGCAATTGCGTGAGTGGGTGGCGGCGGTAGGTGGAAAGCAGAATCGGCGCGGCGATCAGCACCGGTGCCACTTCCAGCAACCAGGTCGCGCGATCGTATGGGTCTATTCCAGAAGCAATCAGGGCCAGCAGAACCGCCAGCCCGAGCGCAAGGTTAAGGTTGGTTGTTGGCATCTTGTCCGGTCCTGACCGAGTGCTGGCAAGCATGGCGCTATGTGCGGGACACGGCAAGCAGGCGATCGGTCGGCGGTTCAGCGTGCGGCGACTGCTTTCTTGCCTCGGTGGCAGTTGCGCGGATCAGCCGGGCCCACGAAGGGATTGGCATTGCCCTGCACGCAGGCGATGCGCTGGTTGCGCGTGCGCTCCCATTCGCTGATCGGATGCTGGCGGTTCCAGATGTCGTACAGGCGCCGGTCCTGTTTCGACAGGCGCAGCTTGTAGCGCTCGCTCATGTACAGATAGGTGCGGGCGATGGCACCGCGGCTGTACTCGGGTGGCATGGCCGTGCGCTGCTTGAAGTTGACCACGAAAGGGCAGGCACCGTACTGGCTGGGCTTTTCGCTGAGCATGCCGAAGCCGAAGTTGCTGCGGTCGCCGTTCACCTCGCCGACCACCGGGACCAGGTTGTGCAGGTCGGCCTCGGCTCGGCTGAACACCGGATCGTTGGCGGTGCAGTGCTTGCGTCCGCCCTGTTGCCAGCATTGCCGCTGATGGCCGATGACCCAGGCCGGCACGATGTGCTCCCACTCCACCCGTTGAGCGCGCTTGGGCTGCTTGCGCGGGACGTAGCCGCAGCTGCGCAGGTCGATGCGATTGCCCTTGAAGCTGCAGCCGCAGTAGAAGTCCACCGGTCGGTCGGCATAGAGGGTCCAGGCCACCTTCTTCGCTTCGCGGAAGGTGCGAGGCGCGTCGGCGCAGGCGCTGGAGGAAAACAGCAGGACGAGCAGGAGAAAGCTGAAGCGGCGCATGGAAATCTCGACAACTGAACGAGTTCCCCGCATCCATGCGAAGGGCCGGCATTCTACCGCTGCGGCTATGAAAAGCCATATAAAACAACAACTTGTGTGATGTCACCTGGCCTTCATCTGTCCCAGGCGATTGATCCGCAGCGAGGCGAGGATGATTGTCCCGCCCACCGCGAGCAGCACGAGGTTGGTGCTGGTGCCCCAGATCAGCAGGTTGAGCAGCAGGCCTACCGGCACCGACATGTTGTTCATCACCGCCAGCGTGCCGGCATCCACCAGCGTGGCGCCCTTGTTCCAGCAGAACTGGCCCAGGGCGGTGGCCAGCACGCCCATCCAGATCAGTACCGACCATTGTGTCGTCGTGGTCGGCAGCTTCTGCGCATCGCCGAACAGCAGCCACGCGGGCAGCACGATTACCAGCGCGCCAAGGAAGAAGTAGCCGAAGCGACGATGCAACGGCACGTCGGAGGGGTAACGCTGCGCCAGATGCTTGTAGGCCACCTGGCCGGCGGCAAAGGTGAAGTTGGCCAGCTGCATGAGCAGGAAGCCGCCGAGAAAATCGCCGGAAACGCCGTCGTAACGGATAAGTCCGGCGCCGAACACTGCGACGGCCGCGGCGACCAGTGCCCAGGGGTTGAAGCGGCGGTTGAGCGCGTCATCGATCAGCGTCACGTGCAGCGGCGTGAGCACGGTGAACAGCAGCACCTCGGCCACCGTCAGCACGTTGAAGCTCAGGTACAGGCACAGGTAGGTGACGCCGAACTGCAGCGCACCGACCAGGGTCACGCCGACGATGAAGCCGGGGGCGACACCGCGCCAGCGGGTAAATGGCAGGAACACCAGCCCGGCGAGAACTACCCGCGTTAGCACGGCGAAATAGCTGTCTACCTGGCCGGCCAGGTAGACGCCGATCAGGTTGAAGGAAAAGGCCCAGAGCAGGGTGACGAAGATCAGATAGCGCATGCCGCCTCCACGACGAAGGCGGGCGACCTTAGCGGCTGCGCTTGAAAGAGGGAAGGGCTGGCGCGCCTGCGGGCTCGCCAGCCGAACGATCAGGCCGCCTTCAGGGTGGCCATGTCGATGACGAAGCGGTACTTCACGTCGCTCTTGAGCATGCGCTCGTAGGCTTCGTTGATGTCCTGCATGCGGATCATCTCGATGTCCGAGACGATGCCGTGCTCGGCGCAGAAGTCGAGCATCTCCTGGGTCTCGGCGATGCCGCCAATCAACGAGCCGGCGATGCGGCGGCGCTTGAAGATCAGGCCGAACACGCTGGGCGACGGATGCGGCGCGGCCGGTGCGCCGACCAGCGTCATGGTGGCGTCGCGCTTGAGCAGGTTCACGAACGCGTCGAGGTTGTGCGGCGCGGCAACGGTGTTGAGGATGAAGTCGAAACTGTTGACGTGCGCCGCCATCTCCTCCTTGTTCTTCGATACCACCACTTCGGCGGCGCCGAGGCGCAGGGCATCTTCCCGCTTGTCCGGCGAGGTGGTGAACAGCACGACCTTCGCGCCCATGGCATTGGCGATCTTCACCGCCATGTGGCCGAGTCCGCCAAGGCCGACCACGCCGACCTTCTGTCCCGGGCCGACCTTCCACTGGCGCAGCGGCGAGTAGGTGGTGATGCCGGCACAGAGCAGCGGCGCGACGGCGGCGAGATTGTCGGTATGGTTGATGCGCAGCACGTACTTTTCATCCACCACGATATTGTCCGAATAGCCGCCGAGGGTGTTCTCGCCACCGCCGAACGCCGGACCGTTGTAGGTGCCGACGAAACCGTTCTCGCAATACTGCTCCAGCCCTTCGCCACAGGACGAGCACGTACGGCAGCTGTCGACCAGACAGCCGACACCGGCGATATCGCCCGCCTTGAACTTGCTGACGTTCGCGCCGACCGCGCTCACGCGGCCGACGATCTCGTGGCCGGGCACGGATGGGTAGAGCGTGTTGTTCCACTCGTTACGTGCGGTATGCAGGTCCGAATGGCAGACGCCGCAGTAGAGGATGTCGATCTTCACATCATTCGGGCCCACCTCGCGGCGCGAAAACGAATAGGGTGCGAGCGGGCTGTTCGGGTCGAGGGCGGCGTATGCGGTGGTATTGCTCATGACGGCTCCTTGGTTGATCGGTATGTGGGACCAAGCCTAACGGCGACGGGCGCAGGGCCGTTTGCACAATCCTGCCGATGATTGACGTGTTTCTGTCGGAAAGGGACTGTGGGTGGTCCGGCTTAGTGACCGAATTGGGAGGGCGTTGGGAGGTGAACAGTTCAGTTGTTCGCAGCTGCTGTGCGACGAGCGCTGTCGGCGGAAAACGAAAACGGGCGCCATCGCGGATGGCGCCCGTCGTTACGCTGGATCTACAAGGGCAGGGTAAGCGACCTGCCTGATCAGCCTCAGGCCGCTGCCACCTGCGCTTCGCGCAGCGCCCGGTTCATGGCGCTGAACAGGGCGCGGATGCTGGCGGTGGTGATGTTTTCGTCGATGCCGATGCCGTGCAGCGGGCGCTCGCCATCCAGGCGAACCTCGATATAGGCCGCGGCCTTGGCGTTGCTGCCGGCGCCAATGGAGTGCTCGTGGTAGTCCATGATCTCCAGCTTGACCGGCAACGCCGCTACCAGCGCCTCCAGCGGGCCCTTGCCGATGCCGCGCCAGTGGGCGACTTCGCCATCGGCCGCGACTTCCACGTCCACCGCGCTGGTGCCGTTCTCTTCCTGCAGGCGATGGCCCTTGAGCGTGTACGGCGCGGTCGCCTGCAGGTACTCGGCTTCCAGCAGCGCGTAGATCTGCTTGGCGCTCATCTCCAGGCCGAGGCGATCGGTTTCCTTCTGCACCACCTGGCTGAACTCGATCTGCATGCGTCGCGGCAGGCTGATGCCGTATTCCTGCTCGAGCAGGAAGGTGATGCCGCCCTTGCCGGACTGACTGTTGACGCGAATCACCGCCTCATAGCTGCGACCGATGTCGGCCGGGTCGATCGGCAGATACGGCACCTCCCAGACGCCTTCCGCATCCTGCTGGGAAAAGCCCTTGCGAATCGCATCCTGGTGCGAGCCGGAGAACGCGGTATGCACCAGGTCACCGACATAGGGATGGCGCGGGTGCACCGGCAGCTGGTTGCATTCCTCGACCACCTTGCGCACGGCGTCGATGTCGGAGAAGTCCAGCTGCGGGTCGACGCCCTGGGTGTACATGTTCAGCGCCACGGTGACCAGGTCGACGTTGCCGGTGCGCTCGCCATTGCCGAACAGGCAGCCCTCGACGCGATCGGCGCCGGCCATCAGGCCCAGCTCGGTGGCGGCCACGCCGGTGCCGCGGTCGTTGTGGGTGTGCAGGCTGACAAGCACGCTGTCACGTCGGTCGATGTGACGGCAGAACCACTCGATCTGGTCGGCGTAGATGTTCGGGGTGGCGGCCTCGACCGTGGCCGGCAGGTTGAGAATCAGCTTCTGCTCGGGCGTCGGCTGGAACACCTCGATCACCGCGTTGCACACCTCGACCGCGAATTCCGGCTCGGTGGAGCTGAAGATTTCCGGCGAATACTCGAAGCGCCAGTTGGTCTCCGGATTCTGCTCGGCCAGGCGCTTGATGACCTTGCCGGCGTTCACGGCGATCTGAACCACGCCGGCCTTGTCCTGGTTGAAGACGATGCGGCGGAAGCTCGGCGCGGTGGCGTTGTAGTAGTGGACGATGGCCTTCTTCGCCCCCTTGAGCGACTCGAAGGTGCGGGTGATCAGATCCTCGCGCGCCTGGGTCAGCACCTGGATGGTGACGTCATCGGGGATGTGGCCGCCTTCGATCAGCTCGCGGACGAAGTCGAAATCGGTCTGCGACGCGGAGGGGAAGCCCACCTCGATTTCCTTGAGGCCGACCTGCACCAGGGTCTTGAAGAAACGCATCTTCTTCGCGGCATCCATCGGTTCGATCAGCGACTGGTTGCCGTCGCGCAGATCGGAGCTCAGCCAGATAGGCGCCTGGGTGATGGACTTCGACGGCCAGGTGCGGTCCGGAATGTCGATGGCCGGGAAGGCGCGGTATTTAGTCGATGGATTCTTGAGCATGGTCATGGCGTTTCCCCAGGTGAAGCTCGAGCTAAGCAACTTGTCTGCCCGGTGCGGGCACCGGTTTATGGTGCAAAGCTATTGCTTCGTATGCACGCATTGCAATACATCGAAAAAAATTGGTGATTTATTTCGATTATTGAGCTTTGTGAGTGTTTTATTTCTATCGCAGGGGGAATCTTCGTGTTCAATTGCTCGCTCGGCTTGCGGCCTCATGTCGCAGCGGACGAGGCATGGCGGACATGCGATCATCCGCGCACCTCCCGCGGGCTTGGCTCGGGTCAACCAAGGACATGCCGGTGACACGCAAACGGCTATCGACAATGAGTATCTGGCTTGGCCTGTTCGCCATGCTGATGATTCATGTCGGCCCGTTGTACTCCGCCGTCCAGGCTGCCCAAGCTAGCGCACAGCATCACCATCATGCCGAGCATGAGCCCGCAGCCCACGGTCATCATGGCCAGGCGCGTGCAGGGGAACCGGCATGGTTGGCCGCGCTGGAACTCTGCGGCTACTGCGAACTGCTGACGCTCAATCCACCGCTCAGCCTATCCGTCGACCTAGTCCTGCCGCGGCATGAGCCAGGCACTCTGCAACCGCTTCCCGAGCAACCGCTGCCGCCGGCCACGCGCCGTAGCAGTGGCCATCCCCGTGCGCCCCCGCTTCTGCATTGCTGAGGTTCATCAGCCGCCTCCCTGGCGGCTCAATCACACGCAGAAGTGGAAGTATCTATGTCCAGCATTACTCATGGCCGTGCGGCGCGTGCGCGCCTGTCCGAATCATTTTCAGTCCAGCCGTCCCGTTTGCGCTGGCAGGTTGCCCATGCTGCACTCCTGGCGCTGCTCGCCGGTGGCGCGCTGGCGGCCGAGCATGATCATGCCGCCCACGGCGAGCAGGCCGACAGCGTCGAACTGGCACCGATGGTCATTACCGGTGTCAGCCAGCAGTCGCCACTCACCGTCGTTACCGACCCGAAGATTCCCCGCCAGCCGATGCCGGCCAGCGACGGCGCGGACTATCTGAAGACCATTCCCGGCTTCTCCGCCGTGCGCAACGGCGGGGTTAACGGCGATCCGGTATTCCGCGGCATGTTCGGCTCGCGCCTCAAGCTGCTCTCCAACGGCGGCGAGATGCTCGGCGCCTGCCCGAACCGCATGGATTCGCCCAGTTCCTATATCAGCCCGGATACGTTCGACAAGCTGACCGTCATCAAGGGGCCGCAGACCGTGCTCTGGGGCCCCGGTGCGTCGGCAGCCACAGTGCTGTTCGAGCGTGAGCCTGAGCAGTTCAGCGAGCCCGACTACCGCATCAACGGCAGCCTGCTGACCGGCTCCAATGGGCGCTTCGACCGCAACCTAGATGCCGCGGCGGGTAACGCCCAGGGCTACGCGCGGCTGATGGCCAACAGCTCTCAGGCCGACGATTACGACGACGGCAACGGCGACACCATGCCGTCGCGCTACGACAAGTGGAACACCGATGTCGCACTGGGCTGGACGCCGGATGCGGACACGCTCGTCGAACTGACCGCAGGTCGCGGCGATGGCTATGCGCGTTACGCAGGTCGCGGCATGGACGGCAGCCAGTTCCAGCGCGAAAGCCTCGGCCTGCGTTTCGAGAAGACCAACATCGGTGAGACCTTCTATGGCCTCGAGGCGCAGGTCTACTACAACTACGCCGATCACATCATGGACAACTACAGCCTGCGCGACTTCGTGCCGACGATGATGATGCCCAACCCGACGCTGTCGCGCGTCGACCGTCGTACCCTGGGAGGCCGGCTGGTCGGCACCTGGCAGTGGACCGACGTCGAGCTCAAGGCCGGGGTCGACGCCCAGCGCAGTGAGCATCGCAAGGTGATGAACCCGGCTGGCGCCGCCAATCAGATGGTCAACGCCGCCGGCAGCGACGCCTTGCCCTGGGTGCCGGATGCGATGCTGCACAGCTACGGCGTGTTCGGTGAGCTGAGCTGGCAGCTCGGCGAGCGCGAGAAGCTGATCAGCGGGCTGCGCCTGGACCTGCACGAGGCGACCGACGAGCGCGCCTTTTTCCGTAGCCACGATCCTTCAAGCATGCCCATCGTCTCGCGCAACTGGGACAACCCCACTGCCGGCGAGACCCGTCGCGACACGCTGTACAGCGGGTTCGTACGCTATGAGGAAGAGTTGGTCAGCGTGCCGGCGACCTGGTATGCCGGCCTCGGCCATGCTGAACGCTTCCCCGACTACTGGGAGCTGTTCGTCTCCAACCCCGGCCCGGTGGGCACCGTACAGCCGTTCGACTCGGTACGCCCGGAAAAGACCACGCAGCTGGACGTCGGCCTGCAGTACGCCAAGGGGCCGCTGGAGGCCTGGGTTTCCGCCTATGCCGGGGTGGTCGAAGACTACATCCTGTTCAGCTATGTGCCAGGCGTGATGCCCGGCATGGTCCGCGCCGAAGTCAGCAATATCGACGCCACCATCGCCGGTGCCGAGATGGGGGCGAGCTACCGTTTCACCAGCAACTGGAAGGGTGACGCGAGCCTGGCCTACGCCTGGGGCAAGAACCGCAGCGATGACCGCGCAATGCCGCAGATTCCGCCATTGGAAGGGCGTCTTGGCCTGACCTACGAGCGCGACAACTGGAGCACCAGCGGCCTCTGGCGCCTGGTCGCCTCGCAGGGGCGGGTCGCCGAGAACCAGGGCACCGTGGTCGGCAAGGACTTCGACGAGTCCGCCGGCTTCGGCGTGCTGGCGGTCAATGGCGCGTATCGCGTGAACCAGCACTTCAAGCTCAGCGCGGGCATCGACAACCTGCTGGACAAGAACTACAGCGAGCATCTCAACCTCGCCGGTAGCGCCGGCTTCGCCGACTACGGGCTCGAGCCCACCAGTCGGGTGAACGAGCCTGGGCGCACGTACTGGGCGCGGGTCGACATGAGTTTCTGAATGCAACGCTAGCGGTAAAGGAGCGGGGTGTCCCCGCTCCGGACGTAGGTTGGCGCTGAGGCGCGGGGCGCGATGGTGCCGCCGGCGGCGCTGGCGTCAGGGATGACGCAATGGGCAGTGCCCAAGGTGATGCCACACGCTTCGTGCCTCAGCGCCAACCTACGATTAGCTTTTCTCCCCGGTCGGGTGCTCATTCGGCTGCTGCAGCGCGGCATTACCGCGCGGTATCAGTGAATCACGCCAGTCCCGCATATCCCCACCGCTCGGGTGCTGGAATACCCGCAGGCCGAACTCCGGCAGGATCGCCAGCAAATGGTCGAAGATGTCCGACTGGATCGCTTCGTACTGTGTCCAGGCCACCGTGTTGGTGAAGCAGTAGATCTCCAGCGGCAGGCCATCGGCGGTCGGGCTCAGCTGGCGCACCATCAGCGTCATGTTCTGATGCACGCCGGGGTGGGCGCGCAGATAGCGCTCGATATAGGCGCGAAACGTCCCGAGATTGGTCACCCTGCGGGTGTTGACCGGATCCTGCCCACGCTCGGCGAGCTTGGCGTTCCACTCGTCGATTTCCTTGCGCTTGTTGACCAGGTAATCCTCCAGCAGGCTGAAGCGATACAGCCGCTTGCGCTCGTCGGCGTCGAGAAAATGCACGCTCTGCTGATCCAGATACAGGCTGCGCTTGATGCGCCGACCGCCACTTTCCTGCATGCCGCGCCAGTTCTTGAACGAGTCGGAAATGAAGCGTTTGGTCGGGATGCTGGTGATGGTCTTGTCCCAGTTCTGCACCTTGACCGTATGCAGGGCGATGTCGATCACGTCGCCGTCGGCGTTGAGCTGCGGCATCTCCACCCAGTCGCCGACGCGGATCAGGTCGTTGGAGGTGATCTGCACGCTGGCCACCAGCGACAGCAGGGTATCCTGGAAGATCAGCATCAATACCGCTGCCATGGCACCCAGACCGGAGAGCAGGATCAGTGGCGAGCGGTCGATCAGCGTGGCGATGATGAGGATGGTGGCGATCGCGTAGATGACGATCTTCACCACCTGCAGATAACCCTTGATCGGGTGCAGGCGGGCGTCCGGCCGGCGCTGGTAGACCACATTGATGATGTCGAGCACCGCGCCGAGGGCCAGTGCGATGGTCAGCACGATGAAGCCGCCGCAGACATTCTGCACCACGGTCACCGCAGCGTCCGGCAGGCCGGGGACCGTCCTTACGCCGATCGACAGCACCAGTGCCGGGACGATGTTCGACAGCCGCTTGATGACGCCGAAATCCTGCAGTTCGCCATCGCGCGTGTGCCTTAACAGGCGGTAGAGGCCGCGCACCAGGATGCGTTTTACGATCCAGTTGGACAGCCAGGCGGCGAAGATCAGCGTGGCGCTGGCAAGTAGGGTCTGCAGTTCGGCATGGGCTCTGAGCCAGTCCAGCCAGGTGGCCAGATCGTCAGACATGTGTTTCTCCATCGAAGGGTGGGCGGGCGGCCCAGCGGTGTGCCCGGGCTGCGATTGGCGGCGCTGGTTTAACGGATGAACTCGCGGCTGATCGTCTTGAACAACTCGGTGCCGGCGCGCTCCATCCACTCG
Organism: Stutzerimonas sp. KH-1; assembly: GCF_054483855.1. Lineage (NCBI taxonomy): Bacteria > Pseudomonadati > Pseudomonadota > Gammaproteobacteria > Pseudomonadales > Pseudomonadaceae > Stutzerimonas > Stutzerimonas sp. KH-1. The sequence goes on from NZ_CM137011.1 coordinate 93,083, forward strand.
AAGGCAACCATCTCGCGCGAGACGATCTGCGCGCCGGCCTGGCGCATGCGCTGCAGTGCCAGCGCCTTGTCGCTGTCGCGCCGCGAGCTGACGGCTTCCTCGATGACGAACACTTCGTTGCCGCGGGCGCGCAGGTCCAGCACCGTTTGCAGCACGCAGACGTGGGTCTCGCAGCCGCAGACGATGAACTGCCGGCGTTCACCACCGGGGCGCTGGAACAGCTCGCCGTCGCCCGCTGCGGAGAAATGCAGCTTCTCGACAATGGCGGCCTCGTCGACGCCGTCACGCAGCTCGGCGATCGTCCGGCCGAGGCCCTTGCTGTACTGCTCGGTCAGCAGCACCGGCACACCGACCCGCTGCGCCACCTGCTGCAACCAGGCGGTGTGCTCGGCCATGGCGGCATTGTCGAGGATCACCGGAAACAGGCGTTCCTGGATATCGATGATCAGCAGGGTGGAATCCGTTGCCTTGATGCGCATCGCTGTGCTTCCTCGTGGTTCAGGGTTTGTAGGCACCGATGAAGATCGCCGGATCGACGCGGGCATCGTTCAGGCTGACATTCCAGTGCAGGTGTGGGCCGGTGGCGCGGCCGGTCGCGCCAACCTTGCCGAGCACCTGGCCGCGCGCCAGCTGATCGCCGACCTTCACGCCGATCTCGGAAAGGTGACAGAACATGCTGATCAGCCCCTGCCCGTGGTCGACGAACACGGTCTTGCCGTTGAAGAAATAGTCACCGGTGAGTATGACCTGGCCGGCCGCCGGCGCCTTGATCGGCGTGCCGCTCTTGGCGGCGAAATCCAGGCCCGAGTGCGGGTTGCGTTCCTCGCCGTTGAAGAAGCGACGCAGGCCGAACGGCGAGGACAAAGGTCCGTCCACCGGACGATCGAACAGCAGATTGCTTGGCTGGTTGGCACTGAACTGCCGGTAGGCACGGGTCTGTTCGTCCAGCTCGCGCTCGATGCGCTTGAGGTCTGCCGGATTCGGGTTGACCTGGCGCTGGTTCTTCAGGGTGATGTGCTGCGCGCGATAGTCGCGGCTGCCAACCTGAAAACCCGTGCTGCGGCCATCGACCTCCAGTTGCTGGGTACCTGCCTTGACCGACAGCGGGATGCCGACGATGGCAATCCAGCGTTTGCCGTCCTCGCGTATCACCAGCGTCGGTTTGCCCTGGTAGCGTACCTGCGGTGCGCGCGGGCCATTGCCGAGTTCGATCACGGCGACGCCGCCGGGCACCGGCTTGTTCAGTAGACGGGTGATGAAGCCTTCGGCATGCGCAGGCAGTGCAAGGGCGAGGGAGAACAGCAGGGCGAAGACACGAAGCATGGGCGGGTCCGTTGCGGAAAATGGCCCAATCCTCGCGTAAACCTCGGGCAAGAGAAAGGGCCAGGGATGTCAGGAAATTTCTGGCGCGGCTTGCTTAGAGCAGTGGCAGGGTGACCGGTTGCAGATGATTGTCTTCCACCCGAACGTCCAGCTCGCCGTCGCTGAGCCTGGCCTTGAGGCGCTGGCCAGGCTCGGTCTGGCTGGCGCTGCGGATCGCCCGTCCCCGGTCGTCGAGCAGGATGCTGTAGCCGCGGCTGAGTGTGGCCAGCGGGCTGACCACATTGAGTGTCTGGGCCAGGCCCTGCAGTTGCTGGCGGCGGCCTTTCAGATTGGCCTGCATCGCCCGCGGCAATCGCGAGGAAAGGTGGTCGAGGCGCTGGCGCAACAGATTCAGTGAACGCCCCGGATGTTGCGCGGCCAGTCGCGTTTCCAGCCGGGCCAGACGCTCCTGACCACTGCACAACCGACGGTCGACGGCACGCAGCAGCCGCTGCTCGAGGTCGTCGATGCGCTGGGCCTGCTGTTGCAGCCGTTCGCCGGGGTGGCGCAGGCGGCGGGCCAGGCCTTCCAGGCGCATGGCATCGCGGTGCAGGCGGTCGCGCATGCGCAGCACCAGGCGCTGCTGCAGGCCGCTCAGCCGGTGTTGCAGGTCGGCGCTGCTGGGGGCCAGCAGCTCGGCAGCCGCGGATGGCGTTGGCGCGCGGACGTCGGCGACGAAGTCGGCAATCGATACATCGGTTTCGTGGCCAACGGCGCTGACGATCGGTGTGATACAGGCATCCACCGCGCGCGCCACGGCTTCCTCGTTGAAGCACCAGAGGTCCTCCAGCGAACCGCCACCGCGGGCCAGGATCAGCGCATCGAAACCCTGGGCGTCGGCCAGCTGCAACGCGCGAACGATCTGCCCGGTGGCTTCGCGGCCCTGGACGGCGGTGGGGATCAGGGTCAGCTCGACCTGCGGCGCGCGGCGCTTGAACACCGAGATGATGTCGCGGATCACCGCGCCGGTCGGTGAGCTGACGATGCCGATGCGCCGCGGGTGCACGGGCAGGGCGGCCTTGCGTTCGGCTGCGAACAGGCCTTCGGCGCTGAGCTTTTCCTTGAGCGCCTCGAAGGCCAGGCGCAAAGCGCCGTCGCCCGCCGGCTCCAGCATGTCGAGGATCAGCTGATAGTCGCCACGGCCTTCGAACAGCGAGACCTTGCCACGCACCCGCACCGCCAGGCCGTCGCGCAGTGCCTGACGTACCCGCGCGGCATTCTGGCGGAACAGGGCGCAGCGCACCTGGGCGTTCCTGTCCTTGAGGGTGAAATAGACGTGGCCGGAGGCGGGACGGGCGAGGTTGGAAATCTCGCCTTCGACCCAGACCTGGGCGAACACGTCCTCGAGCAACAGGCGGGCGCGACCGTTGAGCTGACTGACGGTCAGCACTTCGCGATCGAGATTGAGGCGCTGGAAGGGATCTTTGAGCATGGCGGCGATGATAAGCCGCGCGCGGCCAAGCGGAAACCGAATCTGCTTGGCGTCCGTCCAGCGGGCCTTGACCAGCCAACGGGCGGCGCTAAGCTGCGCGGCCTTTCCCCATCTCCGGTTCCGAGCCGTCATGAGCCACAGTCAAGCCATCATCGTGCCGCGCATTTCCACGTTCCCAGCGCACGAAGCCAAGGCGCGGATGATTCTGCGTTGGCTGGCCGAGCGGCGCATCGTCGAGTCGCTGCCGACCACCTGTGGCCGCGGTGTTGGCGGTATGGGCTACGCCATCGCTTCCGGTGCGCGCAGTGTCGCGCAGCATCCGGAGCGCTTGCCCTTTGGCGCGGCCATCAACGGCCTTGAAGTTGTGACCAGGCGCTGCATCTACACGCCGACACGGGATTTCGCCGAGGAAGCAGGCTGCCCCGAGTGCCGCCGCGAGATTGGCGAGGCGTTGTTTGAAAGCCTTGACGAGTGGATGCCTAAGCAGACCGACAATTTCACCTGTCCGGAATGTGGCTTCGAGGACGATATCAACGGCTTCCTGTTCATTCCGGCCTGCGCATTTTCCAACCTGGGCTTCATTTTCAACGGATGGGGTGAGGCCGGCTTGCGTCAGTCGTTTCTCGACGAGTTCGCCGAGCGCCTGGGGTTTGCTGTGGCGCTGGTGATCGATCGGCCGTGACCAGTCGGTCACTCCGGCGAGGCTGTGCCTGTCGTCGTTCGTGCCGTCGCTCACATCCGCATTGAGCGCGATGGGGTGCGTGGGTATAATGCCGCGCTTCCTTTTTCCCGCCTGGGAGCCCCCGCCATGCTGCGTATCAGCCAAGAAGCCCTGACTTTCGATGATGTTCTCCTAATCCCGGGATATTCCGAGGTTCTGCCGAAGGATGTCAGCCTCAAGACCCGCCTGACCCGCGAAATCGAGCTGAACATTCCGCTGGTTTCCGCTGCCATGGACACCGTCACCGAAGCCCGCCTGGCCATCGCCATGGCGCAGGAAGGCGGCATCGGCATCATCCACAAGAACATGAGCATCGAGCAGCAGGCTGCCGAGGTGCGCAAGGTCAAGCGTCACGAGACCGCCATCGTCCACGATCCGGTCACCGTCACCCCGGAAACCAAGATCAGCGACTTGCTGCGCAAGGCTTACGAGCTGGGTTTCTCCGGTTTCCCGGTGGTGTCCGGCAAGGAGCTGGTGGGCATCGTTACCGGCCGCGACCTGCGCTTCACGCCGAATGCCGGCGATTCCGTCGCGGCGATCATGACGCCCAAGGACAAGCTGGTCACCGTGCTCGAGGGCACTGGTCTGGAAGAGATCAAGACCAAACTCTACGAACACCGCATCGAGAAGATGCTGGTGGTCGACGCCAACTTCCATCTGCGCGGCCTGGTGACCTTCCGCGACATCGAGAAAGCCAAGACCTACCCGCTGGCCTCCAAGGACAGCCAGGGCCGTCTGCGTGTTGGTGCGGCGGTCGGTACCGGTGCCGACACCGGGGACCGCGTCGAGGCGCTGGCCGCTGCCGGTGTCGATGTGGTGGTGGTGGACACCGCCCATGGCCATTCCCGTGGCGTGATCGATCGCGTGCGCTGGGTGAAGGAGAACTTCCCGCAGGTGCAGGTGATCGGCGGCAACATCGCCACCGCCGAAGCCGCGCTGGACCTGGTCAAGGCGGGCGCCGATGCGGTCAAGGTCGGTATCGGCCCGGGCTCGATCTGCACCACCCGCATCGTCGCCGGTGTCGGCGTACCGCAGATCTCCGCCATTGCCAACGTCTCCGCGGCGCTCGAAGGCACCGGCGTGCCGATGATCGCCGACGGCGGCATTCGCTTCTCCGGTGACCTGTCCAAAGCCATTGTCGCCGGTGCCAACGCCGTGATGATGGGCTCGATGTTCGCCGGCACCGAAGAAGCGCCGGGTGAGATCGAACTGTTCCAGGGTCGCTCCTACAAAGCCTACCGCGGCATGGGCTCCCTGGGCGCCATGTCCCAGGCGCAGGGCTCCTCGGATCGTTACTTCCAGGACTCGTCCGCTGGTGCCGAGAAGCTGGTCCCCGAAGGCATCGAAGGCCGTGTGCCGTACAAGGGTTCGCTGTCGGCGATCATCCATCAGCTGATGGGTGGCCTGCGCGCTTCCATGGGCTACACCGGCAGCGCCACCATCGACGAGATGCGCACCCGTCCGCAGTTCGTGCGTATCACCGGTGCCGGCATGGCCGAGTCGCACGTGCATGACGTGCAGATCACCAAGGAAGCCCCGAATTACCGAGTGGGTTGATCCGCTCAGCGCTCAGCTAGACAGGCGTCGGAAGCTGGCAGCGGGGGCCGGGAGAAATCCTGGTTTCGGCTTCCAGCTTCCGGCTTTCAGCTTCAGGCTCTTTCCGAAGGAAAGCTCATGGCTCACCAAGACATTCACGCCCACCGCATCCTGATCCTCGACTTCGGTTCCCAGTACACCCAGCTGATCGCTCGCCGCGTGCGCGAGATCGGCGTGTATTGCGAGCTGCATCCGTGGGACATGAGCGAGGACGACATCCGTGCCTTCGCGCCACGCGGCATCATCCTCGCCGGCGGCCCGGAGTCGGTTCACGAGGAAGGCAGTCCGCGCGCGCCGCAGGCGGTGTTCGATCTGGGCGTGCCGCTGTTCGGCATCTGCTACGGCATGCAGACCATGTCCGAGCAGCTGGGTGGCAAGGTGCAGGGCTCCGATGTTCGCGAGTTCGGCTATGCCCGCGTCGATCTGGTCGGCAAGTCGAAGCTGTTCGACGGCATCGAAGACCATATGGATGACGACGGCGTGTTCGGCCTCGATGTGTGGATGAGCCACGGCGACAAGGTCACCGAGATTCCTACCGGCTTCCACATCCTGGCCAGCACCCCGAGCTGTCCGATCGCCGCCATGGGCGACGATGCCCGTGGCTATTACGGCGTGCAATTCCACCCGGAAGTGACCCACACCCGCCAGGGCGGTCGCATCCTGTCGCGCTTTATCCTGGAGATCTGCGGCTGCGAAGCGCTGTGGACGCCGTCGAATATCGTCGAGGACGCCATCGCCCAGGTGCGTGCTCAGGTCGGTGATGCCAACGTTCTGCTCGGCCTCTCCGGTGGTGTCGATTCGTCGGTGGTCGCGGCGCTGCTGCACAAGGCGATCGGCGACCAGCTGACCTGCGTCTTCGTCGACAACGGCCTGCTGCGCCTGCACGAGGGTGACCAGGTGATGGCCATGTTCGCCGAGAACATGGGGGTCAAGGTGATCCGTGCCGACGCCGAGGCGCAGTTCCTGGCCAACCTCGAAGGCGAGGCGGATCCGGAGAAGAAGCGCAAGATCATCGGTCGCACCTTCATCGACGTGTTCGATGCCGAGGCCAGCAAGCTGGACAACATCCAGTTCCTCGCCCAGGGCACCATCTACCCCGACGTCATCGAGTCTGCCGGCGCCAAGAGCGGCAAGGCCCATGTGATCAAGTCGCACCACAACGTCGGTGGTCTGCCGGAAGAGATGAACCTCAAGCTGGTCGAGCCCCTGCGTGAACTGTTCAAGGACGAGGTGCGCAAGATCGGCCTGGAACTCGGTCTGCCCTACGACATGGTCTACCGCCATCCCTTCCCGGGTCCGGGCCTGGGTGTGCGCATCCTGGGCGAAGTGAAGAAGGAGTACGCCGACCTGCTGCGTCGCGCCGACCATATCTTCATCGAAGAGCTGCGCAACTTCGACTGGTACCACAAGACCAGCCAGGCCTTCGTGGTGTTCCAGCCGGTGAAATCGGTCGGTGTGGTGGGTGATGGCCGCCGTTACGCCTGGGTCGTCGCGCTGCGCGCGGTGGAGACCATCGACTTCATGACCGCGCGCTGGGCGCACCTGCCATACGAGTTGCTGGAGAAGGTGTCCAACCGCATCATCAACGAAATCGAAGGCATCTCCCGCGTGACCTACGATGTGTCGAGCAAGCCGCCGGCGACCATCGAGTGGGAGTGATCTGAAGCAATGAGGGCAGCCCAGGCTGCCCTCATGCTATGCGCAGCCTCCGCAGAGAGGCGCGTCGAGCCTGATGGGCCCATGAATTCGGACTGGCTGGAGCCCATGCATGTCCTTTACCCGTAGACAGATTCTCGCCGGCCTGGCCGGCCTCGGTGTGGTCGGCCTGGCCTGTAGCGGTGCGCGCTACTGGCTCGGTCGCCCGGCCGATATCACCACCCACGACTATGAACTGATCGCCGCGCCGCTGGATGTCGAGCTGGTGCCCGGCCACGTAACACCAGCGTGGGCCTATGGCGGGCAGGCGCCTGGTCTCGAGCTGCGTGGTCGCCAGGGTGACTGGCTGCGCGTGCGTTTCATCAACCAGCTGCCGGAGCCCACCACCATTCACTGGCACGGCATCCGTCTGCCGTTGGAAATGGATGGCGTGCCCTATGTGTCGCAGCTGCCGGTCCTGCCCGGGGAGTTTTTCGACTACCGCTTCCAGCTGCACGATGCCGGCAGCTTCTGGTATCACCCGCACACCAGCAGCGCCGCGCAGCTGGGTCGCGGGCTGGTCGGTCCGCTGATCGTCGAGGAGCGCGAACCGAGCGGCTTCCGCCACGAGCGCACACTCAATCTGAAGAGCTGGCACATCGACAAGCAGGGCGCCTTCACCGAATTCAGCGTGCCGCGCGAGGCGGCCCGCGGTGGCACGCCGGGAGTGCTGTCGACGATCAACGGCAAGCATGCTCCGGTGCTGGATCTGCCGGCCGGGCAGGTCGTACGGCTGCGCGTGCTGAACCTCGACAATACGCTGACCTATCGGCTGAACCTGCCGGATGGCGAGGCGCGCGTCTATGCGCTCGACGGCCACCCGATCGCGCCGCGTCCGCTGGGCAAGGAGTACTGGCTCGGCCCGGGCATGCGCATCGACCTGGCGCTCAAGGTGCCGCGGGCAGGCACCGAGCTGTCCTTGCGCAACGGTCCGTTGCGGCTGGCGACGCTGCGCTCGGTAGCGCATGACGAAGTCACTGGCGACTGGCCGCCGGCACTGCCGGCCAACCCGGTCACGGTGCCGGACCTGCAGCAGGCCGAGGTGCTGCGCTTCAATTTCGAGTGGGCCGGCCATCTTTCAGCGGATGTCGAGCAGGGGGCGGCCTACACGTTCTGGCAGATCAACGGCCAGGCCTGGGACATCAACGACAAGAGCTGCGCCGAGCGGCCGATTGCGACGCTGAAGAAGGATGGCCATTACATCTTCGAGCTGCGCAATCTCAGTCAGTATCAGCATCCCATCCACCTGCACGGCATGACCTTTCAGGTGATCTCGTCCAATCGACGCAAGATCGACCCCTGGTTCACCGACACCTACCTGCTGGGCAAGAACGAGACGGCTCGCATCGCGCTGGTCGCCGATAATCCGGGCACCTGGATGTTCCATTGCCATGTCATCGACCATATGGAGACCGGCCTGATGGCCGCGATCGAGGTGGTATGAAACAGGGCAGGGCACAGTCGTGAGGAAGCCGCAGATCATCGACCGCAGCCAGGATGAGCGGTTCATGCGCGAAGCCCTGGCGCTGGCAGCGCAGGGTGCCGCGTTGGGTGAGGTGCCGGTGGGCGCTGTGCTGGTGCAGGATGGGCGGATCATTGGGCGCGGCTTCAACTGCCCGATCTCGCAGCACGACCCCAGTGCCCATGCGGAAATGGTTGCGGTGCGTGACGCGGCGCAGGCGCTGCAGAACTATCGGCTACCCGGCGTGACGCTCTACGTCACGCTGGAGCCGTGCAGCATGTGCGCCGGTCTGATCGTGCATTCGCGCATCCAGCGGGTGGTCTACGGCGCCACCGAGCCGAAGGCGGGTGTGGTGGTCAGCCGCGGTCAGTTCTTCGAGCAGGCCTTTCTCAACCATCGTGTCTTGGTCGAGGGCGGCGTGCTGGCGGAGGAGTGTGGTGCGGTACTCAGCGAGTTTTTCCGCCAGCGCCGGCAGAAGGGGCGAGCGGACGGCTGATGCCGGTACGCCGTCAGCAGGGCAATGTCCTGAGCTGCGCGGTTCAGCGGCCTGCCGCGGCAGTCGGTAGTATGTCGCGGGCAGCGACGCTGCCCTGGGCCGGAAACACTACCAGATGATCGGCGGCGATGGCGATGCCGACGTCCTGCCCGGTCGGGTAGTCCGCGTGGCTGGGGAAGATGGCCACCAGCTGGTTGCCGGTGGGTAGCTGCAGTCGGTACAAGGTGGACGCGCCGAGGAAGGTCTTGCCAACGATCAGTGCCCGCAACGGACTTTCCGGTCGGTAGACGATATCGTCCGGGCGCAGCAGCACGTCTACCGAGCTACCTGCGGGCCAGTTGTAGGCGCGGTTGCCGCGAATCGGGCCTAGCTCGGTCTGTACCGTTTCAGGGTCCAGCAGCTGGCCGCGGATGAAATACCCCTGCCCGATGAAGCTGGCGACAAAGGGCGTCAGCGGCTCGTGATAGAGATTGAAAGGGGTGTCCCACTGCTCCAGCCGGCCATCCTTGAACACGCCGACCTGATCGCTAACGGCGAAGGCCTCTTCCTGGTCATGGGTCACCAGAATCGCGCTTGTGTTGCGCGCCTTGAGGATTTCGCGCACCTCGTGGCTGAGGCGTCGGCGCAGTTCCACGTCGAGGTTGGAGAAGGGCTCGTCGAGCAGCAGCAAGGCCGGTTCCGGCGCCAGCGCCCGGGCCAACGCCACGCGCTGCTGCTGACCGCCGGAAAGCTCATGAGGATAGCGTTTGCCGAGCGCGCTCAGGTGCACCAGTTCGAGCATCTCGCCAACGATTCGCGAGCAGTCAGGCTGCTTTCGGATGCCGAAGGCGATGTTTTCCGCCACGGTGAGGTGGGGAAAAAGCGCGTAGTCCTGAAACACCATGCCGATGCGGCGTTTCTCCGGCGCGAGGGTAAAGCCCGAGCGGGAGATGACCGACTCCGCCAGGTGAATCTCGCCCTGGTGCACCGGCTCGAAGCCGGCGATGGCGCGCAGCGTGGTGGTCTTGCCGCAGCCGGACGGACCCAGCAGGCAGCCGATGTCACCGCGGTTCAGATGCAGGTTCAGGTGCTGGACGATGCTCTGCTCGCCGTAGCCGCAGGCCAGGTCACGCAGTTGCAGCAGCGGCGGCTCGTGTTTCATGCGTGGTGATAGGCCGGCTCGACGAGAAACTCCAGCAGCGCCTTCTGCACATGCAGGCGGTTCTCGGCCTGATCCCAGGCGACCGAGCGCGGATCATCCAGCAGGTCGTGACTGATTTCCTCGCCACGGTGGGCTGGCAGGCAGTGCATGAACAACACGTCTTCGGCGGCGCAATCGAGCAGGGCGCGGTCCACCTGATAAGGGCGGAACGTGGCCAGGCGTGCAGCGGCTTCGTCTTCCTGGCCCATGGAGGCCCAGACGTCGGTGCTGACCAGGTGTGCCCCTGCAGCCGCTTCGCGCGGATCACGCATCACCTGCACGCGATCACCGGCGCGTGCCATCAGCTCGGCGTCGGGCTCGTAGCCCTCGGGACAGGCGACCTTCAGCTGGAAGTCGAACTGGATGGCGGCTTCTATATAGGTATTGCACATGTTGTTGCCGTCGCCGATCCAGGCCACCGTCTTGCCGGCGATGCTGCCGCGGTGCTCATGGAAGGTCTGCATGTCGGCCATCAGCTGGCAAGGGTGCAGGTCATCGGAAAGACCGTTGATGACCGGCACGCTCGAGTTGGCGGCGAATTCGGTGAGGGTCGAGTGGGCGAAGGTGCGGATCATCACCGCATCGAGCATGCGCGACATGACGATGGCCGAATCGCTGATCGGCTCGCCGCGCCCGAGCTGGGTGTCGCGCGGCGAGAGGAAGATCGCCTGGCCGCCGAGCTGGATCATGCCGGCTTCGAAGGACAGGCGGGTGCGGGTCGAGGCTTTCTCGAAGATCATGCCCAGCACGCGATTCTTCAGGGGTTCGAACAGGACGCCGCGCTCGCGCAGATCCTTCAGCTCGATGCCGCGGCGGACCAGGCTGTTCAGCTCCTGGGGCGTGCAGTCCATCAGTGAGAGAAAATGCCTTGCGCTCATATCAACTACCTTTATTGCCGCAGCGCGATCCAGTGCTTTTCGACAGAAAAAGGGGACCGACGACTGGGGGTCGCACGGGGAGCGACGAAACGGGAAAGGCGCGATCTTATCCAGAAAGCGAGCACAGGCGCAAATCCTCGACCCACCGGCCTTCGGCCGGCTGAATCGCAGTATTGGCGGCCTTTGCGCGACAACATAGCCGAGTCCTACGCTCGGCTTTCCCGCGCGTTTTCCGTTACAATGCGCGGCAACCGTGTCTAGCCGAGGTACTCCATGGATATCATCGAAACCATCAAAGAACAGATCGCCAACAACCCGGTCCTGCTTTATATGAAGGGCTCGCCCAACGCCCCGCAGTGCGGCTTCTCCGCTCGTGCGACCCAGGCCGTGATGGGCTGTGGCGAGAAGTTCGCTTATGTCGACATCCTGCAGAACCCGGAGATTCGCGCCAACCTGCCGACCTACGCCAACTGGCCGACCTTCCCGCAGCTGTGGGTGAACGGTGAGCTGGTCGGTGGCAGCGACATCATCCTCGAGATGTTCGAGAAGGGTGAGCTGCAGACCCTGATCAAATCCGCTGTCGGCAAGACCGAGGCGTAAGCACGGTCTGACCGTGTAGGCATTGCCTGATGCCCGCATCGAAGGATGCGGGCATTTTTGTTTGTGCGGTTCTGTTGAATAACGCCGCTCGGCTGACGCGTTGATCTTTATGGTCTTTTCCCGGTCAGAGTTCGCGGTGAGGGCGTTTCCCTCTGTTCTGTTGATCCCTTGAAGTGAGAGACGCCACCTGATGCCCTATATGCGAGTGCTGCCCTTTCTGATCGTGTTGGCGGTCGTCCTGTTCAATGGTTTGAAGCCGGAGCCGGTACCCCAGTTGTTCGATCAGCAAGACAAGCTGCATCATTTGCTGGGGTTCGCCGCGCTGGCGTTCACCCTTCGTCTGGGCTTCCCGCGAGTGCCATTCCTGTGGGGGCTGGGCCTGACTGTTATTGCGGCGTTGTCGATCGAGATCGGTCAGGGCTTGCTGCCTTATCGGACGGCTTCGCGCTGGGACATGCTGGCCAATGTGCTAGGGGTGCTGCTGGGCTGGGGCTGCTCGGTTGTGGCGCAGGGCTGGTGGCGTCAGCGGCTGGGCGAGCCGCTGACCGAGTAGGGTTCGGCAATCTGGGATCGATGCGCTAGTGGAAATGCGGGCTGCGCGGCCCCGAAGGGTGAGCGAAGCGAATAACCTGGGACATGGTCCCTGGTGAGAGGCCGGCGGCAATAAAAAAGCCCCGGTATTAACCGAGGCTTTCGAATTTGGCTCCGCGACCTGGACTCGAACCAGGGACCCAATGATTAACAGTCATTTGCTCTACCGACTGAGCTATCGCGGAACAACGGTGCGTATCCTACTGTTTGGAAAGGAGAAGTCAACCCCTCCCACAGTGCGTCGGGGCCGGGCGCGTGGTACGCCATGGCCCCGGCGCGTCAGCTCAGAGCACCTGGACGATGGCGTCGGTGACGTGGCCGATATTGCTGCGATTCAGTGCCGCGGCGCAGATCCGGCCGGTGCTGATGGCGTAGACGCCGAACTCGACCCGCAGCCGCTCGACCTGTTCGGCGGTGAGCCCCGAATAGGAGAACATGCCGCGCTGCGCAGCGACGAAACTGAAGTCCGTCTTCGCGCCCTTGGATGCCAGCAGCTCGACCATGCTCAGGCGCATCTCACGGATGCGGCTGCGCATCTCGCCCAGTTCGGCTTCCCACATGGCGCGCAGTTCTGGGCTATTGAGTACAGCGGAGACGATCATGGCGCCATGGGTCGGCGGGTTGGAATAGTTGGTGCGGATCACGCGCTTGACCTGCGACAGCACGCGAGCTGACTCATCGCGGCTCTGGGTGACCATCGACAGCGCGCCGACACGTTCGCCGTACAGCGAGAAGGACTTGGAGAACGAGCTGGACACGAAGAAGTTCATGCCCGACTCGGCGAACAGGCGTACCGCCGCGGCGTCCTCTTCGATGCTGTCGCCGAAGCCCTGGTAAGCGATGTCGATGAACGGTACGTGATCCTGGGCGCGTAGCACGTCGAGAATCTGCTTCCAATCGTCCAGGTTCAGATCGACACCGGTCGGGTTGTGGCAGCAGGCGTGCAGCACGACGATGGAGCGGGGCGGCAGGTTCTTCAGGTCCTGCAGCAGACCGGCGCGGTCGATGCCATGAGTGCTGGCGTTGTAGTAGCTGTAGTTCTGCACCGGGAAGCCGGCCGACTCGAACAGCGCGCGATGGTTCTCCCAGCTCGGGTTGCTGATGGCAACCACGGCGTCCGGCAGCAGGCGCTTGAGGAAGTCTGCGCCAACCTTGAGTGCGCCGGTACCGCCGAGCGCCTGGGTAGTCACCACCCGGCCTTCGGCGATCAGCGGAGAATCGTTGCCGAACAGCAGCTTCTGTACGGCAGCATCGTAAGCGGCGATGCCTTCGATCGGCAGGTAGCCGCGCGGCGCGTGGGCGGCGATGCGGGCATGCTCTGCCTCGACCACGGCGCGCAGCAGCGGAATACGACCTTCTTCGTTGTAGTAGACACCGACACCGAGGTTGACCTTGTTCGGCCGCGTGTCGGCGTTGAAGGCTTCATTGAGGCCGAGGATAGGATCGCGCGGCGCCATTTCGACAGCAGAGAACAAACTCATGGTGAGGGGGCTCGAAAGAGAAGAGTGACTAGATTCACCACCCTCGCGTCGGCGCGCAGGGTGATGCGCAAACGGGGCGGTAGTATAGCGGTCAAGCCTGTTGCCTGCGATATGCTACCGAGGTTTTCTGATCACTTTCGGTGCGTTTTGCGTACTGGAAAGATGGGCGGTTTCTCAGCCCTGCGCGCCAATCGCAGGCGGCGGATTTCAGGAGCCGCTGGCTGTCGCGCCAAACCGGTGGAAGGCTGTCGAAAGTCCGGCTGCCAAGCTCGCACACGTTACCTAGAGAGGCGAAATGTCCAAGTTCGAACTGGTCACCCGTTTCAAGCCGGCCGGCGATCAGCCGGAGGCCATTCGGCAGATGATCGAAGGCATCGAGGCGGGGCTGTCGCACCAGACGCTGCTGGGCGTTACCGGCTCGGGCAAGACCTTCAGCATCGCCAACGTCATCGCCCATGTGCAGCGACCCACGCTCGTGCTGGCGCCGAACAAGACGCTCGCCGCGCAGCTCTATGGCGAGTTCAAGGCGTTCTTTCCGAACAACGCAGTGGAGTATTTCGTTTCCTACTACGACTACTACCAGCCGGAAGCCTATGTGCCGTCGTCGGACACCTTCATCGAGAAGGACGCCTCGATCAACGATCACATCGAGCAGATGCGCCTGTCGGCAACCAAGGCGCTGCTGGAGCGGCCGGATGCGATCATCGTCACCACGGTGTCGTGCATCTATGGCCTGGGTGATCCGCAGTCCTATCTGAAGATGGTGCTGCACGTCGATCGTGGTGATCGGCTCGACCAGCGCGAGCTGCTGCGCCGGCTGACCGGGCTGCAGTACACGCGCAACGACATGGATTTCGCCCGCGCCACCTTCCGTGTGCGCGGCGATGTGATCGACATCTTTCCGGCGGAATCGGACCTAGAAGCGGTGCGCATCGAACTGTTCGATGACGAGGTGGAGAGCCTGTCGGCCTTCGATCCGCTGACCGGCGAAGTGATCCGCAAGCTGCCGCGCTTCACCTTCTACCCCAAGAGTCATTACGTGACGCCGCGCGAGACGCTGCTCGATGCCATCGAGAAGATCAAGGATGAACTGCGCGAACGCCTCGACTACCTGCGCAGCCAGAGCAAGCTGGTGGAGGCGCAGCGTCTGGAGCAGCGCACGCGTTTCGATCTGGAAATGATCATGGAGCTGGGTTACTGCAACGGCATCGAAAACTACTCGCGCTATCTGTCCGGGCGTGATGCTGGCGAGCCGCCACCGACGCTGTTCGACTACCTGCCGGCCGATGCCCTGCTGGTGATCGACGAATCCCACGTTTCGGTGCCGCAGGTCGGTGCGATGTACAAGGGCGACCGCTCGCGCAAGGAAACCCTGGTGGAGTACGGCTTCCGCCTGCCATCGGCGCTGGACAACCGGCCGATGCGCTTCGACGAGTGGGAAGCGATCTGTCCGCAGACCATCTTTGTCTCCGCGACACCCGGACCTTACGAGGCCGAACATGCAGGCCGCGTGGTGGAGCAGGTTGTGCGTCCGACGGGGCTGGTCGATCCGCAGATCGAGGTGCGTCCGGCGCTGACGCAGGTCGACGACCTGCTGTCGGAGATCCGCAAGTGCGTGGCCAAGGAGGAGCGGGTGTTGGTCACCACGCTGACCAAGCGCATGGCCGAAGACCTGACCGACTACCTCGGCGATCACGATGTGCGGGTGCGCTACCTGCATTCGGACATCGATACCGTGGAGCGGGTCGAGATCATCCGTGACCTGCGCCTGGGCACGTTCGATGTGCTGGTGGGCATCAACCTGCTGCGCGAAGGCCTGGACATGCCTGAGGTGTCGCTGGTGGCGATTCTCGACGCGGACAAGGAAGGCTTCCTCCGCTCGGAGCGTTCGCTGATCCAGACCATCGGCCGCGCCGCGCGCAACCTCAATGGCCGGGCGATTCTCTACGCCGACAATGTCACCGGTTCCATGCAGCGCGCCATCGACGAGACCGAGCGCCGTCGCGCCAAGCAGATCGCCTTCAACGAGGCTCATGGCATCGTGCCCAAGGGCGTCAAGAAGGATGTGCAGGACATTCTCGAGGGCGCCACGGTCCCCGGCTCGCGCAGCAAGAAGCGGCGTGGCGAGGCCAAAGCGGCGGAGGAGAGCGCGCGCTACGAGAAGGAGCTGCGTTCGCCGAGCGAGATCACCAAGCGGATTCGCCAGCTGGAAGAGAAAATGCTGAGCCTGGCGCGCGATCTGGAATTCGAGGCGGCCGCCGAGGCGCGCGACGAGATTCACAAGCTGCGCGAGCTGTTGCTGCAGGTCTGAATACCTGCAGCGGTATGAGCCAGGTGCGCAATGGCGCGTGCTGCTCCGGTGTTCGGCTGGAGCCCAGCGCGGCGTGCCTGCTAACATTCGCCCCTTCGATTTTCGTCCGTCCTTTTCCGTCCGAGAGCTTCCATGACCACGGTTCGCACCCGCATTGCGCCTTCCCCGACAGGCGATCCTCACGTCGGCACCGCCTACATTGCGCTGTTCAACCTGTGCTTCGCCCGTCAGCACGGCGGCCAGTTCATCCTGCGCATCGAGGATACCGATCAGCTGCGCTCGACCCGTGAGTCCGAACAGCAGATCTACGATGCGTTGCGCTGGCTGGGTATCGAGTGGGACGAGGGTCCGGACGTCGGTGGCCCGCATGGCCCGTACCGGCAGAGCGAGCGCGGCGAGATCTACAAGAAGTATTCGGATGAGCTGGTCGCCAACGGCCACGCCTTTCCCTGCTTCTGTAGCGCCGAGCGCCTGGATCAGGTGCGTGCCGAGCAGATGGCCAACAAGGAGACACCGCGCTACGACGGCCATTGCATGCGCCTCGACCCGGCCGAGGCCGAGCGCCGCATCGCCGCCGGTGAGTCCCACGTGATCCGCATGAAGGTGCCGAGCGAAGGCGTGTGTCAGGTCAACGACATGCTGCGCGGCACCGTCGAGATCGGCTGGGATCGCATGGACATGCAGGTGCTGATGAAGGCCGACGGCCTGCCGACCTACTTCCTCGCCAACGTGGTCGACGACCACCTGATGGGCATCACTCATGTGCTGCGTGGCGAGGAGTGGCTGCCGTCGGCACCCAAGCTGATCAAGCTCTACGAATACTTCGGGTGGGAGCAGCCGCAGCTGTGCTACATGCCGCTGCTGCGCAATCCGGACAAGAGCAAGCTGTCGAAGCGCAAGAACCCGACCTCGGTGACCTTCTACGAGCGCATGGGCTTCCTGCCGCAGGCGATGCTCAACTACCTCGGCCGTATGGGCTGGTCGATGCCGGATGAGCGCGAGAAGTTCACCCTCGACGAGATGATCGAGCACTTCGACATCAACCGGGTATCGCTCGGTGGGCCGATCTTCGATCTGGAGAAGCTCTCCTGGCTCAACGGCCAGTGGCTGCGCGAGCTGCCGGTCGAGCAGTTCGCTGCTGAAGTGCAGAAGTGGGCGTTCAATCCCGAGTACATGATGCAGATCGCGCCGCACGTACAGCAGCGCGTGGAAACCTTCAGTCAGATTGCGCCGCTGGCCGGTTTCTTCTTTTCCGGTGCATTGCCGCTCGACCCCGCATTGTTCGCTCACAAGAAGCTCGATGCGACGCAGGTGCGCCAGGTCATGCAGCTGATTCTTTGGAAGCTCGAGGCACTGCGCCAGTGGGAGAAGGAACGCATCACCGCCTGCATCACTCAGGTGGCTGAACACCTCGGCTTCAAGCTGCGTGATGTGATGCCGCTGATGTTCGCGGCGATTACCGGTCAGGCCAGTTCTGTCTCCGTGCTCGATGCAATGGAGATTCTCGGCCCGGATCTGACGCGCTTCCGCCTGCGCAACGCGCTGGAGCTGCTTGGCGGGGCGTCGAAGAAGGAAGTCAAGGAGTGGGAGAAACTGCTGGCCAGCCTCGACTGAGCCGAGGCGGTGCCGACTCAGGCACCGCCATGCTGCTTGGTGGTTCGGCAGCATCGTGTGGCGACCGTTGGTCGGCGGTAAGTAATTGTTCCTGCTGCCAAAAAAACTGCCGTCGTGCCGAAATTTGTTGTTGACACTGCCCGGGGGCGCCCCTAATATGCGCCCCGTCCTCGAGATGGGGCTATAGCTCAGCTGGGAGAGCGCTTGCATGGCATGCAAGAGGTCGACGGTTCGATCCCGTCTAGCTCCACCAATCTCGAAGAGCAGAATTGCCACCAGCCTGTAGCCATCGAAGTACAGGTTGCGCTTGAAGGGATTGCGTCCCCTTCGTCTAGTGGCCTAGGACACCGCCCTTTCACGGCGGTAACAGGGGTTCGAGTCCCCTAGGGGACGCCACTATTCAGCGATGTTCACATCGCGCGTCGAGAGACGATAAATCCGGGGCTATAGCTCAGCTGGGAGAGCGCTTGCATGGCATGCAAGAGGTCGACGGTTCGATCCCGTCTAGCTCCACCAAATTGCCAGCGATTCCAAAATTTCGGAATCGTCGAAGGTTTCGTCCCCTTCGTCTAGTGGCCTAGGACACCGCCCTTTCACGGCGGTAACAGGGGTTCGAGTCCCCTAGGGGACGCCATTTTTATTGCCCGTTTTGGGCTTCAAGGGGTCATCTTTCATGAGATGGCCCTTTTTGTTTTGCGCGACGAAAATGCGTTGCGTTGGCTGAATGGCTCGTCATAGCCGTCGGCAGCGGGCGTGACTTGCCGGCTCAGCTGCGCTTTCATAGGCCATCGCATCGGTCATCAAGGGTATCTGACGAATGAGCTGGGACCAGCCACAGGCGTTCATCATTGACCTGCAAGTCGAGGTGGAACATATCGACGAGCTTGGGCATGCCAATAACGCGGTCTATGTGACATGGCTGGAGCAGTGCGCCTGGCAGCACTCGCAGAGCTTGGGGCTGGGAATAGCCGACTATCGGCGGCTCGACCGGGCCATGGCGGTGCTGCGCCATGAAATCGATTACCTCGCCGCGGCCTATGAAGGCGATGAGCTACAGCTCGGCACCTGGATTTCGGAGTCCGATCAGCGCCTGAAGATGAAGCGCAGTTTTCAGCTGATCAGGCCCGCCGACGGCGCGACGCTGCTGCGCGCGCAGACCACCTTCGTCTGCATCGAGCTTTCCAGCGGCAGGCCCAAGCGCATGCCGCCGGAGTTCATTGAGGGCTATGGCAATGCGTTGATACAGCCCTATCCGCTAGAGCTCTGATGGGTGGCTTAGCCGCGTTGCTCCGGTTTCATCACGTCGCTTTCGCGGCGCTTCTCGGCGTCGTCGCGCCAGTCGTCCTGGACTTCTTCTTTCATCCGCTGTTTATCGCCATCCTTGTTGTCGTGCATCTGGTCGTCGCCATGCTTCTGTTGCTGGATGTTGGTACCTTGCGGCTGCGTGTTCATCATGTCCTGATCGGCGATCGCCATCGCGGAGAACAAGCTGCCTAGCGTGATGATGCCTGCGTACAAGATTTTCATCTGAGCCTCCGACTATCGGGTGGTAAGGGGCTTGCCCTTTCATTAACGACCCGTCGTGCTGAAGTTTCGTTCATTCCATTCCGGTAGCGGTTCCGTGAGTCAGGCCAGTTCCCGCAAGATCATCCATATCGATTGCGATTGCTTCTACGCCGCGATCGAAATGCGCGACGATCCGAGCCTGGCGCGCCGGCCGATTGCGGTCGGCGGCGCAGCGGACAGGCGTGGCGTCATCGCCACCTGCAACTACGAGGCGCGCGCGTACGGGGTCCGCTCGGCCATGGCGTCCGGCCACGCCCTCAAGCTCTGCCCAGACCTGCTGATCCTGCGTCCTCGGATGGATGCCTACCGTGAAGCCTCGCGTGAGATCCATAACATCTTTCGGACCTATACCGAGCAGATCGAGCCGCTGTCGCTGGATGAGGCCTACCTGGACGTCACCGCCTGCGAGCACTTTTCCGGTAGCGCCACTCGCATAGCGGAGGACATCCGCCGGCGCGTCTGGCAGCAGTTGCGCATCACCGTGTCGGCAGGCGTGGCGCCCAACAAGTTCCTGGCCAAGATTGCCAGCGAATGGAACAAGCCCGACGGTCTGTTCGTGATCACCCCGACGCAGGTCGAGGAGTTCGTGCAGATGCTGGAGGTCAAGCGGTTGCATGGTGTCGGTCGGGTGACCGCCGAGAAGCTGGGCCGGCTCGGCATCCGCACCTGTAGAGACTTGCGCGAGTGGCGCAGATTGGACCTGGTTCGCGAGTTTGGCGCCTTTGGTGAGCGCCTCTGGGGGCTGGCGCGCGGCATCGATGAGCGTCCGGTACAGGTGGAAAGCCGGCGCCAGTCGGTGAGTGTCGAGCAGACCTACGACCGCGATCTGCCGGACCTGGCGGCGTGCCTTGAGCGTCTGCCGGAGCTGCTGCAGCAGCTGGCTACGCGCATGGCGCGCCTGGACAGCGGCTATCGGCCCGGCAAGCCGTTCGTCAAGCTGAAGTTCCATGACTTTACCCAGACCACGCTGGAACAGGCCGGTGCCGGGCTTGAGCTTAGCGACTACGCGGAGCTGCTTGCCGGCGCTTTCGCGCGTGGCGCCCGCCCGGTGCGGTTGATTGGAATCGGTGTGCGTCTGATCGACCTGCGTGGAGGCTTCGAGCAGCTCAGTCTGTTCTAGCTGCCCCCGCCTGAGGCACCTGGCTCCATAAGCTGACTCCGCGGCGGCTGCCGTTCGTCTGAATCTTCTCCTGCAAAGTCACCGTCTACAGTCCGTCCATAGAGAGCGCCTTTCGCCTGTTGACGGGCTCGCCCGCATAATGACGCGGGTGAAATGACGCATCTTTGGCGAATGCTTGATTCACGACAATATTTGGACCTGTGCGCCGGATATTGTTAGAGTCCGGGTAGATGGCAATATGCTATCTATTGACGTCATCCGTATCGATCATCTGTTTTCTGGCGGTTGAAGCCTGACGTCCTGGCAGGGGAGCCATTGGTGGGTCTGTTTTCTTCTTCATCCAGAAAGTCCAAGCCGGCCGGCACGCTGGGCATCGAGCCGGGACCGCAAGGTATCGCGCTGGCGCATCTGCTGCGCTCACCAGGGGAGCGGCCCGCGCTGCTGCGCTGTGAATATTTCGAAGGTCCGGTCGATGCCCACGCTGCGCTGCTGGAGCGGGCGGTGAGCGAGCGCACCCTGCAGGGGCTACCGGTCAATCTCCTGCTACATCCATCCGAGTACCAGCTGTTCCTGCTCGAGGCCGCAGACGTCCCGCCGCAGGAGCTTCGTGACGCCATGCGTTGGCGAATCAAGGACATGATCAGCCAGTCGCTGGACGACGTCGTGATCGACTGTTTCGCCCTTCCGGAGGATGCCTATCGCGGGCGTACGCGCATGGTCTATTGCGCGGTGCTGGACAAAGGCCGCATGCAGCAGTGCGTCGAGCTGGTGCAACAGGCGGGGCTGCGGTTGGCCAGTATCGATATCACCGAAATGGCGTTTCGTAACCTGGGGATGCTCGCCGGCGCCGAGGGCGTCAACATCGCCTTGCTGCGTCTGCGTACCAGCGAAGGTCTGATCTGTATCCAGAACGGTGCGGATCTCTACATGGCACGGCGCATCGAGCAGGGGCTGGCTCGTGCCGCCCAGGAGCTGGGCAGCATGACGCTGGAGATCCAGCGCTCGCTCGACTATTTCGAGAGTCAGCTCGGCAAGGGCTACATCAACCGGCTGATGCTTCTCCCCATGAAGCAGGACGGCGAGCGGACCTACCAGGGGCTTGCCGGCGGATTGGCAGTAAACCTTCAGCGCCTCGATCTGCGCGATCTGTTCCCGGGCCAGCCGGCCGCGGATCTGAGTGAAGCGCAGCAGGCCTTCTGTCTCGGCGCCGTTGGCGCCGCGCTGCGGCAGGACGCCCCCTGATGCAGAACGTCAACCTCTATCAGCGTGAGCGCCGCGCACAGGGTGGGCCGCGCCCGCGGATGATTCTGCTCGGTGCATGCGCGCTGCTCGTGGTGCTGCTGGCGCATGCGGCCTGGCAGGGCTGGATGCTGAAGCAGAGTGCGCTTGCGCGCCAGGCGGCCGAGGCGCAGGCGCTGGCTGCCGAATCCGAGCTGACGGCCTTCAGGGCCGGTTATCGCGAGCCGACGCTGGACAACCGGCTGCCGGAACAGCTGGCGGAACGCGAGGCGCGAAACCGCCAACTGCAAGCGCTGGCGACGCACCTGCAAACGCTCGACAGCCAGCTGCGTGATGGTTTCGCACCGCTGCTCGCGGCGCTCTCCGAGCGCCATCCACCCAGCGGGCTCTGGCTGACGCGCATCCGCCTGCAGGCCGGAGGCAGCGACATGCTGCTGAGAGGGCTGAGCCAGGATCAGGAGCTGCTGCCGCTCTACCTGGAAAGCCTGGGACGCAGCGACGCCCTGCGCGGACGCGAGTTCGGCAGCTTCGACCTGCAGCGCGAAGACGATGGCCTGCTGCTGTTCCACCTGTCGTCCCGTGCCATCAAGGAGAGCGAGAATGAATGATCGCGTGGATAGCTTGCGGCAACGCTGGCAGGCGCTGGCTCCGCGTGAGCAATGGTTGTGCTTGCTGGTAGGCCTGGCCTTGCTGTCGCTGCTTTATGTGCTTCTGGTTGCCGATCCGCTGACCCGGCGCATCGCTGAAGAGGACAGCCAGCGTCGCCTCGCGGAGGCCCGTCGGCTGGAGGCGACCAATACACGCCTGGAGCTACAGGCGAGACTGGCTGCCGATCCAAATCTGCCTTACCAGCGCGCGATCGAGGCGGCTGATGCCAGCCGCGAACAGATCCTGCGACGTATCGACGAGCAGACCAGCTCGCTGGTGTCACCGTCCCGCATGAAGGTCCTGCTGCAGGACCTGTTGCGTCGCCAGCCGCGGCTGCAGATGGTTGGGCTGCAGAGCTTCAGCACGCCGCTGGAGCTGCCGGGCGCCGCCTCGGTGGACGCCGACGCGACTTCAGCCGCGCCAGGCTTTTATCGTCACGGTCTGCGCCTGACGCTGCAGGGTGGTTATTTCGACCTGCTCAGCTATCTGCAGGCGGTGCAGGACAGCGGCTGGCGCCTGCATTGGGACAGCCTCGACTACCTGATCGAGGACGCCGGCCCGGACGCGGCGCGCATTACCTTGGAACTGCATACCCTCAGTCGCCATGCGGGGTGGGTCGGTGTCTAGAGTTCTGCCCCTCGTTTGTCTGATGTGCCTGCTGCCGGCTTCGTCATTCGCCCTTGATCCGACGCGACCGCCGGCGGCGCTTGTCTCCGCGATGCCTGCACAACAGCCATCTGCCGCGTTGCAATTGCAGGCGATCTTCCGTGGCGCGCAAGGCGCGCGAGCCGTTCTCAATGGCCGCTCGCTGCGAGTCGGCGACAGCCTGGCCGAGGCCCGGCTGCTGGCCATCAATACCAACTCCGTTCTGATCGAGCGCGACGGCCAGCGGCAACTGCTGCGTCTGGTTGCGCCTATCGTCACCCCGAGCCAAACCCGACCATGATGCCGACCTTTCTGCCGCGCCTCGGCTTGCTGAGCCTGTTCTGTCTTCTGGCCGCCTGTCAGACCTTCGAGGATGGCGATCAGCGTCTTTACGAGCAGAGCAATCGGCTGTTCGAGCAGAGCCTGGAACAGAGCCAGGCCAAGGCAGTGCCCCCACCTTCGGTACAGGCGGCGCTGATCCCGCCGCTGGACATTGCGGGCGATGCACTCGCCAGCGGTCCGCGCTTCGACGTGGTGGCCAACGACATGCCGGCCCGCGAGTTCTTTCTCAGTCTCATGGACAACGCCGGGCAGAACCTGTTGGTGCATCCGGCCGTGACCGGCAACATCACCTTCAGCCTGCGCAACGTGACGCTGGAAGAGGTGCTGGCAGCGGTGCGTGACAGCTACGGTTATGACTACCGCCGCACCAGCTACGGCTATCAGATCCAGGCCAATACCGCGGTGACGCGGACCTACGATCTCAACTATCTGAACCTGCAGCGCCAGGGCATGAGCGATACGCGGGTCAGCTCCGGCCAGGTCACGACCAGCGACAACACCGGCACGGGTGCAGGCGGCACCACGACCAGCACCACTTCGAGCACCGTCAATGCCAGCCAGCTGCTGACCAGCAGCAATGTCGACTTCTGGAGCGAAGTACGCGAGGTGGTGGCGATGATGATCGGCGGCGAGGCTGGCAACAGTGTGGTGGTCAATCCGCAGGCCGGCCTGCTGGTGGTGCGCGCATCGAGCAGCGACCAGCAAAGCGTCGAGCGCTTCCTGCAGCAGGCCCAGCGCAATCTGCAGCGCCAGGTGATTCTGGAGACCAAGATTCTCGAGGTGAATCTCTCCGACGGATTCCAGTCCGGCATCAACTGGGCGCAGCTGGGATCGATGGGCAACGCCGAGTTTGCCCTGGGCGTGCAGGGCGACGCGCTGAGTGGCGTGAACAACGTCGGCGGCGTGTTCAGCGCAGCAGTCAGCGTCGGCGATTTCAGCGGTGTGCTGCAGCTGCTCGAGACCCAGGGTGACGTGCGGGTACTGTCCAGCCCGCGCATTTCCACGTTGAACAACCAGAAGGCAGTGATCAAGGTGGGCACCGACGAGTTCTTCGTCACCGACGTCTCGACCACCACCACGTCGCTCGCCGGCGGTACCACCGCGCCCGATCTGGACATCACCCTGACGCCCTTCTTCTCCGGTATTTCGCTGGACGTAACCCCCCAGATCGACGAGCACGAGCAGGTCACGCTGCATGTGCGGCCGACAGTCAGCCGCGTGCAGGACCAGAACAAGAGCATCCAGCTGGGCAGCTCCGACAATGTCTTCAACCTGCCCCTGGCGCTGTCTACTACGCGCCAGTCGGATTCCATCGTGCGCGCTCGTAGCGGTCAGGTGGTGGTGATCGGCGGTCTGCTGGAGAACCGCAATACCAACAACGATGCCAACATTCCCTGGGCGTCCAAGCTGCCCATCGTCGGCGGCCTGTTCCAGCAGCAACGCAAGGCGTTCCAGCAGACCGAGCTGGTGATCCTGATGCGCCCGCAGGTGATCGATGATCAGGTCTGGCTCGACGAGCTGCGGCGCAGCGCCGAATCGTTCCGCCAGGTCAGGTAGGGCGCATGTACGAGGCATTCTTCGGGCTGCGCGAAAAGCCGTTCGCACTGACGCCCAACACCGGCTTCATGGTGCGCCTGCCGCCGTATCAGGCCTGCCTGAACCTGCTGCGCGTGGCGCTGGCCGAAGGCGAGGGCTTCATCAAGGTGACCGGGGAGGTCGGAACCGGCAAGACGCTGCTCTGCCGCGAGCTGCTCAAGCGGCTGGACGCCGACTGCTATCAGGTCGCCTGGTTGCCAAATCCGGCGCTCGGCCCGCTGGCGTTGCGTCAGGCACTGGCGCATGAGCTGCATGTCGCCCATGTCGAGCATCTGGACGATCACGGTCTGCTGACCGCGTTGCATCGCCGGCTGATCGAGCTGGCGGCCGCCGGACGCAGCACCGTGCTGTTGATCGATGAGGCTCAGGCGTTGCCCGCGGAAACGCTGGAGGCCCTGCGCTTGCTAACCAACCTGGAGACGGAGCAGCGCAAGCTGTTGCAGGTGGTGTTGTTCGGTCAGCCAGAACTGGACGAGACGCTGAGCCATGTGAGCTTTCGCCAGCTGCGCCAGCGCATCACCTTTTCCTACCGGTTGCGGCCGCTCGATGCCAGCGATGTCGGTCGCTATCTGCATGAGCGCCTGGCGGTGGCCGGCTACCAGGGCAGCCCGCTGTTCGGGCCTGCCGCGGTGCGATTGCTGGCCAGGGGCAGCGGCGGCATTCCGCGCCTGCTCAACATTCTCGCCAACAAATGCCTGATGGTCGCCTTCGGTGAGGGGAGACCACGGATCACGCGGCGTCACGTGCAAAGGGCACTGGCGGATACCGAAGGGGCGCGCCCGTTCCTGCAGAGCGCGTCGCCACTGCGCTGGGCGATGGCTGCCGGCGTCGCCACCCTGAGCCTGTTGCTGGGTGTTTGGCCTTGGCTCTCGCGCCTGATCGAGGTGCAGCCATGAGTCTGGTCAACGACATGCTGCGCGATCTGGAAGCCCGCGGGGCCGCATCCGGCGGGCAAGGGCCGCTGATCGGCATGCAAGCGGTGGATGAAGCTGCGGCGCTACGCCGGCGGCGGTCGGCGCGTGCCAGGCGCTGGTCGGTGTTGGCGGCGGTGGTCGTCGTTCTGGCAGCCGGCGCCGGGCTTGCCGTGAAACGCTGGGCGGCGGTGCCCGAACGCGCCGAGGCGCCTGCAGCCGTGCCCGCTTCGGCGTCGGTCGACGTGGTACGCCTGCTTGATGTGCTGCCGCATCAGGAGCCAGGCCGTTTCGTGCTGCAGCTGCTGCTGAATCGCCCGGTCAGTTACCAGCGTACCGATGAGGGTGGCGCGGTCAGTCTGCGATTGTCTGGTGCCGCGCTTGCCGGCGAGGCGCGTAGCGGACGTTTCGAACAGGATGGGCTGAGCCTGTCCTGGCGTGTCGAGGCTCGCGGCGACGAGGTGCGAGTGTTGCTGTTCGGCTTGACCGAGCGTCTCGACATCCGTGATCGCCTGGAGCCGGCCGGTGGCCATGCTCAGCTCTGGCTGGAGGTGAAGCGGCAGGCGAACGAGCCGGCGGTTACGAGCGAGGCCCTTGAATTGCCGGTGGCCGAAGCCGCCGATGTGCAAGCAGACCTGCCCGACTGGGTGACCCGCACCGTGCCGGAAGCCGTGACCGCCGAGGTTGTGCCACCTGCGCGGCAGCCCACCGAAACGACCGTCGAGCCCGTGCCCGCGCCGGAAATTGCCGCGCAGGCATCGCTGCGTATCGGCAGCCACCGGCCGGACCCGTTGCTCGAGGCGCAGCAGGCCTTGCAGCAGCAGAACTACCCACGTGCCGTCGAGCTGCTGCAATCGCTGCACGAGGCACAACCGGACAACCCGGAGGCAACGCGCTGGTTGGCCCGGGCCTACCTGGCTGGCGACCAGCTCGAAGCGCTCCTGGCCTGGCTGCCTGGGCAGCTGCGGGCCCGGCCTGAGGATGCCGAACTGCGCATGCTGCTGGGCCGGGCACAGCTGCTCGGCGGCGACAAGACCGCGGCGCTCGCCACCCTCGAACAGAATTCGCCAGCTCTTGCGGCCAACCCGGGCTATCACGCGCTGCTGGCTGCATTGCGGCAGCAGGTCGGAGATTGGTCAGGCAGCGCTGCGCTCTATCAGCAGCTGGTCGCGCTACAGCCGCAGCAGGCCGCCTGGCAGCTGGGTCTGGCCATCGCGCTGGAGCAGCTCGACCAGCCGACCCAGGCCGCCGAACGCTATCGGCTGGCCGTACGTGGCCAGGGGCTGGACGGCAATGCACGGCGTTTCGCCGCCGAACGGGCTGCCGCCCTGGGAGATGGTCGATGACCCAGCAAGACATGCGTCAACGCAAGATCCGCCTGGGCGACCTGCTGGTCCAGGCCGGGCTGATCAGCGAGGCTCAGCTGCAACTGGCCCTGCAGGATCAGAAACGAACCGGCTCCAAGCTCGGCCGCACCGTGCTCGACCTCGGTTTCATCGATGAAGGCCGTCTGCTGCGCGCCCTGTCCGAGCAGCTGCAGATTCCCTTCGTCGAACTCAAGCACTACAAGTTCGACAATGGGCTGACCCAGAGCCTGCCCGAGGCGGTCGCCCGGCGTTTCCGCGTCATCGTGCTGTCGCGACAGGGCGACGGCTTGCTGGTGGGTATGACCGATCCGCTGGACATCTTCGCCCAGGACGAGATCGAGCGCCTGCTGGGCAAGCGCGTCCACCCGGCGGTGGTGCGTGAGAGCGAGTTGCTCGGCGCCCTGGACCAGCTCTACCGCCGCACCAGCGAAATCGCCTCGCTGGCCGGCGAGTTGGAAGGCGAGCTGCAGGAAAGCGACTTCGACCTCTCGCGCCTCGGTGAAAGCAACAGCGACGCGCCGGTGGTGCGCCTGCTGCAGACGCTGTTCGAAGACGCGGTACAGATGAAGGCCTCCGACATCCACATCGAGCCGGACGAAGGCGTGGTGCGCATCCGCCAGCGTATCGATGGCGTGCTCAACGAGCAGGTGATGAAGGAGCACCGCGTCGCCTCGGCGCTGGTCATGCGTCTGAAGATCATGTCCGGCCTGGATATCTCGGAAAAGCGCCTGCCGCAGGACGGGCGCTTCAATATCCGGGTGAAAAACCGCAACCTCGATGTGCGGGTCTCGACCATGCCGGTGCAGTTCGGCGAGTCGGTGGTCATGCGCCTGCTCGACCAGAGCGGGGCGATGTTCCAGCTCGACGGAACCGGCATGCCGCCGGCGATGCTCGAGCGCTTCCGCCGCCTGCTGCAGCGTCCGCACGGCATGGTACTGGTCACCGGCCCGACCGGCTCGGGCAAGACCACCACGCTCTATGCCGGGCTTTCCGAGCTGAACAGCCCGGAAAAGAAGATCATCACCGTCGAGGACCCGGTCGAATACCGGCTGCCGCGAGTCAACCAGGTGCAGGTCAACGCCAAGATCGACCTGACCTTCGCCCGCGTGCTGCGCGCCGCGCTGCGCCAGGACCCGGACATCGTGCTGGTCGGTGAGATCCGCGACCAGGAAACCGCCGAGATCGGCCTGCGCGCCGCGCTGACCGGCCACCTCGTGCTCTCGACGCTGCACACCAACGACGCCCTGACCTCGGCCATGCGCCTGATCGACATGGGCGTCGAGCCGTTCCTCGTCGCCACCGCGCTCAACGCCGTACTGGCCCAGCGTCTGGTGCGCCGGGTGTGCGAGAACTGCATGGAGGACGACACGCCCGATCCGCGCCAGCTGGCCTGGCTGCAGAGCCTGCACGACGCGCCGCTCAGCGACTACCGCTTCAAGCGTGGCAGCGGTTGCCACCATTGCCACAACTCCGGTTATGCCGGCCGCGTTGGCGTCTACGAACTGCTCGAGCTGGACGAACCGATGATCGCCGCGCTTCGTCGGGGCGATCCGCAAGGCTTCGCCGAGGCCGCGCGCCAGCAGGCGCACTATCGACCCTTGGCGGCCTGCGCGCTGGATTACGCTATCGCCGGGGTCACCAGCCTCGAGGAAGTGCTGAAAGTCTGCGCGACGCTCGCCGATGATGAGGTGGCGGCATGATGCTGCGGCGCATGACGCGTTCGACCGGCCCGGCTCGCCAACGGGGGACTGCCGGCGATGCCTAGCTTTCGCTACACCGGCCGCGATCTGCGTGGCGCGCGGGTAAGCGGCGCGCTGGAAGGTGCCAGTGCCGACGCCGTGGCCAGCGAGCTGATCTCACGGCAGATCACCCCGCTGACCATCGATGCGGAGCGTGCCCAGGCCGATAGCGTCGACGTGTTTGCCGTGCTGCGCGAGAAGCTGCGGCGCAAACGTGTCGATCTGGACGAACTGATCATCTTCAGCCGCCAGATGTACAGCCTGAACAAGGCCGGCGTGCCGATCATTCGCGCCATCGGGGGCCTCGCCGAATCCAATCGCAACCTGTATTTCCGCGGCATCCTGCAGGACGTGCGTGCCAGCCTCGAAAGCGGCCAGTCCATGGCCGTGGCGCTGAACGCCCATCCCAAGGTGTTCAACAATCTGTTCGTCAGCATGGTCAGCGTTGGCGAGAACACCGGCCAGCTCGATCAGGCGTTCAAGCAGCTGTCTGCCTATCTCGAACTGGAACGCGAGACCCGCAAGCGCATCAAGCAGGCCACGCGTTATCCGATCTTCGTGCTGGTGGCCATGGGGGTGGCGCTCGGCGTCATCAACCTCCTGGTGATCCCGGCGTTCGCCAAGGTCTTCGCCCAGTTCCACGCGCAACTGCCGTGGGCCACGCGCGTGCTGATCGGCACCTCCAACTTCATGCGCGACTATTGGTGGCTGTTGCTGCTGGGCATCGTTGGCGGGCTTTACGCCTTCTTCAAATGGATCGAAACCGACGCCGGGCGCTTGCGCTGGGACCGCATCAAGCTGCGCCTGCCCATCGTTGGCGGCATCTTCGAACGCATCGCCCTGGCACGCTTCACCCGCACCTTCGCGATGATGTACCGCGCCGGCGTGCCGCTGCTGCAGACCCTCTCGATCAACAGCGCCAGCGTTGGCAATCAGCATATCGGCCAGGCGATTCTCGGCATCCGCGAAAGCGTCGAACGCGGCGAAGCGCTGACCCGCTCGGCGCACAACTCCGGCCTGTTCACCCCATTGGTACTGCAGATGATGGCCGTCGGCGAAGAAACCGGCGCGCTGGATGACCTGTTCATCGAAGTCGCCGACTTCTACGAGCAGGAGGTGGACTACGACCTCAAGCAGCTGGCCGATGCCATCGAGCCGATTCTTATCGTCGCCATGGGCGTGATGGTGCTGGTTCTCGCGCTGGGCGTGTTTCTGCCGATGTGGGAGCTGGGCAGCGCGGCACAGGGGAGGGGTTGATGGGCATACGAATCGCGACATTCCACAGGAGCCACGGAGGCACGATGCAACGACACAAGGGTTTCACCATGATCGAACTGGTCGTGGTCATCGCCATCCTCGGCATCCTGGCCGCGGTGGCCTTGCCGCACTTCATCGACTCGGCCAAAGACGCCCACCGCGCCAGCGTACGCAGCGCTGGTGGTGCGCTCACATCCGCCGTCTCGCTGGTGCGCGGCCAGTACGAGCTGAATCGCGGCGGCGGCAGCAATGCCTGCCTGGCCGGCAACTGCCAGATCAACGTTCAGGGCTACGGCAACGGTGCGATGGACGTGAATGCCGCTGGCTGGCCCATCGGCACCGAACGCAGCGGCACTCCGCTCGCCAGCACCAGCATGTCCGCCGATGAATGCCGCAACCTCTGGAGCAACCTGCTGCAGGCGTCCTCGCAGAGCCTGACCGGCACCAATCCGGCATTCACCGCCACGGCCAACGGCACGCGCTGCCTGTTCACCTACAACCTCGATGGCGGCGACGACGTCATCGAATACAACGCCAATACCGGCGAAGTCTTCGTCAACTTTCAATGATTCATAAACAAGGAGCGACAACTATGAAGAAGCAGCAGAGCGGTTTCACCATGATCGAGTTGATTATGGTGATTGTTATTTTGGGGATTTTGGCGGCGTTTGCTCTGCCGAGATTTGCGGATTTTAGTGGAGATGCTCGTGCGTCAACGGTGCAGGGGATTGCAGGAAGTCTGCGGTCCGCATCCTCTATCGCGCATGCTGCTCAGCTTGCCGCAGGTGATAGTGGTGCTGATCCCGTCACTTTGGAAGGGGTCGAGATCACGATGGTCGGCGGGTATCCGACGGCAAACGATGAGGGCATCGTCGCAGCTGCTCAGGTTGATGGCGTGGATGTGTCTGCCGGCGCTGCTACGGCAGGGGCGAGCATTACATTTACGCCTAGTGGCGGTGGCACGACTTGCCAAGTGACATACACCGCAGCAAATCCTTCGGCCACTACTGAGGCCGAGCGGGTAGCGCGAGTTACTGTGCCTGACCCGTTGGCATGCGACTAACTAGCGTTTTTAGAGCCCTTGAGGCGCTGCCTGGTAGAACCTTATTTCAACAGGTCATCCTTTTGGCTTGTTCGATGACGGTATGGCCAAAGCACAAGAGCTAAATATATGCGTGCCCCTCAACTTGGTTTCACGGTTGTCGAGTTAATCATGGTCATCATGATCATCGGCATCCTCGCCGCCGTGGTGGGGCCGCGTTTCTTCGATCGAAAGGTGTTCGATGAACGTCTGTTCTTCGAAGAATCGGTCTCGGCCGTGCGCTACGCACAGAAGCTGGCCGTCGCCAGCGGCTGCCTGACCCAGGTCAGCCTGGGGACTGGTGGCTACTATCTGCGCCGCGCCGCAAACTGCACCTCTGGCGCGTTCAGCGCCGAGGTGCAGGGGCCGGACGGCCAGACGCCCTTCGCCAATACCGAGGTGCCCACGGGCGTGTCGGTGTCGGCGACTAATTTTCCCGTGGTGTTCGATTCGCTGGGGCGACCCTCCAGCGCGGCGAGCGCCACCATCGGTGCGTTCACCCTCAGCGTGACCGCCGAAACCGGACTGGTGCAATGACGCGCCAGCGCGGCATGACCCTGGTTGAACTGGTGATCACCATCGTGATCATCGGTATCGCCGCTGCCGCGCTTTTTTCCGCGATGGCGTCCATCACCGCGCGTTCGTCCGATCCATTGTTGCGCCAGCAAAGCCTGAGTCTGGCCGAGGCCTACCTCGAGGAGGTCTTGCTGCAGGCGTTTCTCGATCCGGCTACCGGTACGGCTTGCCCTTCGCCGCCTGCGCAGCGAGGCGACTACGACAACGTCTGCGACTATGCCGGCCTCACCGATGCGGGGGCACGCAACGCCCGCGGTGAAGCCATCGCCGGGCTGGGAGCCTACACCGTTGCGGTGAGCGTAGTGCCACAAGCCTGGGGCGGGTTACCCGCAAGTGACGTGTTCTATATCGAAGTCGCCGTGACCGATCCGGCCAGCCAGACGCTGGTACTCGGTGGCTATCGGACGAGGTACTGAGGGTGGGTACGCGGACTTGCAGCGGTGGCGCGAAACGGCCTTACGTCCTGTGGCTTCGATCTTCCAGGTCCTTGGGCTTCACCCTGGTCGAGCTGGTCATGGTGATCGCGCTGGCCGGCTTGGTGGCGGCGATGATCGGTGTCGTCCTTGCGCGTCCGATGCAAGGGTTCGTCGACCAGAGCCGGCGAGCGGAGCTGGTCGATCTGGCCGCAACGGCGCTAAACCGCATGGCCAGGGACGTACGATTGGCCGTGCCCAACTCCGTGCGGGTATCGGCCGACGGCAATGCCGTGGAGATGTTGCTGATCCAGACCAGCGCGGCCCACCCGGATTTTTCCGGCGCGGCGCGCTATCGGCCAAACCGTGAGAGCAGCGAGGCGCTGCGATTCGCCGAAAGTGCGCCCGGCAGCTGTGCCAGCACGGTTGCCGGCGGTGCCTGTAATGTCGTCGAGCTGCTCGCATCCGGTTTCGATCCCGCGGGTGCGCAATGGATGGTGGTCTACAACATCGGCAGTCAGAGCGGTCCGCACCCGATGGCAGGAGCCAACGTTTGGGCGCCAGCCAACCCCGGCGTGATCACACCGACTGGCACCACATTTAGCGCTACAAGCGGCGCCGGCGGCGTTACCCGGGTCGCGCTCGATCTACCGGGTGCCGCCGCTGAGTTCGCCTTTGCCTTCGAGTCGCCGCAGCGGCGCGTCTATTTCGCCGAGTCGGTGGTCGGCTATCGCTGCGATGGCGATCGGCTGGTGCGTTACAGCCACAGCGAACTGCTCGCCGAGGTGCCCTCGAGCCCGCCGGCTGGATCCAATCCGCGCCTGCTGGCCGACAGCGTTAGCGATTGCACGTTTCTCTATCAGCCAGGGACCACGCGGCGGGCGGGTTTGCTCAGCATGACTCTGGAACTTGGCCAGGATGGGGAAAACCTTCGTCTTCTGCAGCAGGTACATGTCGACAATGCGCCCTGAGCAGACCTTCACGGCCATCAATGCCCGCCGTTACGCGGTAGCAGAAAGGTGCCCGCCGCGGTGCTGCGTCAGTGCCCTGCAGCCCGTCCGATCCGGGCGCAGGCAGGCAGGATTCGGCCTGGTGGCCGCGCTGTTTCTGATCGTGATCGTCGTGCTGGTGGTCATGGCCATGGCCCGGATGTCGCTCGTTCAACACGGCACCAACAGCTTGGCGATCCAGCAGGCCCGCGCCTACCAGGCGGCGCGTGCGGGAATCGAGTGGAGCATAAGCCGTGCCGTGAATACGGACGCCTGCGACTCCGGTTCTCTTGCGTTTACCGGGAGCAACCTGGCCGAGTTCAGCGTCGAGGTGAGCTGCACTCCGAGTGGCTTTACCGACGCCGATGGTCAGCCAGTGACGCTCTACCGGTTCGAATCCGTTGCAGAGAATGGAGTGGCCGGTACGCGGCCCGATTATGCCTACCGCAGGTTGTCTGCGGTTGTGGAGCGCTGAAATGGAAAGGTGGCTTAGCAGTGTCGGCATCTTGTTGGCAGCGTTGTTCGCGATGCCGAGCTACGCTGCGGTCGGCAGTTGTCCGGCGAACTTCGCAGATGGCATACAGAGTCCCTATTCCGGAAATGCCAACAGCAAGGGTGTGATCTCGTTCGGCTATAACGCCCAGTTGTTGGGCAGCCCGGATAATGTGCTACAGGCCAGCAGGATCGAGCGGAACGGCGGATCTTATCTTGGTACGTGCGGATGGCTGTGGTGGGACAACTGTGTGGCCGACCCATCGAGCGCCGCGCCTTCGCAAGATGCCGGACCCTTTCCGGATACGTCGGCCCATACCCGCGACTACAGCGTTGGTTGGAACACCAGCGCCACATTGGTTGGCGATGGCAGCAATCGCTACCGCAACGTTTTGGTAAGTGACTCGGCCACCCTGAACATCCAGAACGGCGGCGCGCCGTTTTACATCGACCGTCTCACGCTCAGTTCCAGCAGCCGGCTGGTGCTTGCACCTGGCGACTATTGGATCGGATCGCTGACCACGAACCATGCCGCGCGGCTGGAAGTCAGTGGTGCCGGGCAGGTACGCCTGTTCGTACGTGACGCCTTATCCCTCGCCTCGCGTTTTCTGATGAATTCGCCGGGCGTGGAGCAGGGCGGTGATCCGCAGCGGTTATTCGTCTACGCCTACGGAGCGGTGTACTTCAACAACGAAGCCACGATGAGTGGCTACCTGTATAGCGCTGCCACACAGGGCGCGAACGCCGGGGTCAATCTGGGTAGTGCCAGCTATCTGTGGGGAGCGGTCACGGCAGAGAACGTCGAGCTGGGCACCTATTCGAAGGTGCGATACGTCGCCCCTACCGGCCGTTGCCCAATTGAACCCGCCGCTGAGCTGGTGCTTGGCTGGTCGCTGGATGAGCGCAGCTGGGCCGGCATGGCCAGCGAGGTGCGTGACGGTAGCGGAAACGGCTTGCATGGTCAGGCCATGAACGGGGCGCTGACCAACGGAACCTCGCCTGCCTTGCCAGAAGTGTCGGGCGAAGGAACCTGTCGCTATGGGCAGTTCGACCGGACGGCCAATCAGTATGTACAGACGCCGCATGATGATCTGCTGACCCAGCAAAACAGCTTCAGCATCGGCTTGTGGGTCAAGCCGCGGAGCTATCCATCCAGCGGATTGATGTCGATTCTGTCAAAGGACGAGAACTACGAGTTCCATCTGAAGCCCGACGGCACCATCAACTGGTGGTGGCAGACCACTTCCGACGCTACACACCAGTTCGACAGCACCAGAAGCGTCTCGCTGGGGCAGTGGAGTCACGTGCTCATTCGCTACACCGCTGCGGAACAGCAGATTTACATCAACGGCAACCTCGCTGGAACGGCAAGCCTGCCCGGTACACCGAGGGCCAACGCCGATCCACTACAGCTGGGCTGGGACCAGATCGCCGGCCGCCATTTCGACGGCGACCTGGACGAGCTCCGAATCTACAAGGGCGCGCTTAGCCAGGAGCAGATCACGGCGCTGGTGAATGAACGCCACCCCTGCGAAACCGAACTGCAGTGCTATAGCAATTTCCTGGAACCCAGTACTTTCGCCTCGAACTGGGCGGTGTCCAGCAGAGGGTTGAACCACTTCGTACCGCAGCTTGTGGACGGTCGCCTGCGTTTGACCAGCAATGCAGGCAATGTGGCGACTGCCGCAGCCCTGCAACGTCTCTTTCCTGCCGAAGGACAATTCATTCAGGTTTCATTCCGCCACAACGCTTACGACGGTAATGGCGCCGACGGCATTGCGCTGATCCTCTCGGATGCGTCGGTCACGCCACAGCCTGGCGGTTATGGTGGCTCGCTCGGTTACGCGCAGCTCAACGGCCAGAGCGGGTTCGCGGGTGGCTGGCTCGGGATCGCCCTCGACGAGTACGGCAACTTTTCCAACCCCACCGAAGGCCGTATTGGCGGGCCGGGCCTACGGCGGGACACGGTATCGGTACGGGGTTCGGGCAGCGGCACCAGTGGCTATCGCTACATTGCCGGAACCGAGACAGCGCTTGAGCCAGGAGTAGACAGCCCCAGTAGTACGCGCCCGGCGCCCGGCCATATCTATCGCATCACCATAGATGGGCGTACGGCCGGCCAGGCGCGTGTCACGGTTGAGCGCGACACCGGCTCGGGTTTTCAGGTGCTGCGAAACCTCGACGGAATCGACGTGCTCAACGCGAACGGCCAAGCGGCATTGCCGGACAACCTCTACCTGTCTTTTACCGGGTCCACAGGTGGACAGAACAACATTCACGAGATCGAGGAACTGGAGGTGTGTGCGGCCGACATCCGTCCGTTGTCCGCTCGCATCCATCACTTCGAGCTCAGCTACGCGCCCGCTGCGTTGACCTGTAGCCCGCATGCCGTGACGATTCGCGCTTGCATGGACGAGACCTGCTCGGCGACCTATCAGGAGCCGGTGAGCGCAACGCTGTTACCTCCAGGCGGCTGGACAGCAGGCAATCCAGTGAGCTTCTCGGGTGGTAGCGCCATCGTCCATCTCCGCTCGAATCGTGCGGGCACCGTACAGCTCGGCGTGTCGGATTCGACACCACAAACGCAGTCGTTCAGCCAGACGCTCTGTTCGACCGCCAATTGCGAGGTGGTCTTCGCTGATAGCGGATTCGTTTTCGATGTGCCCAACCTGATCGCGGCGCGCCCAGAGACTGGAATCGCATTGCAGGCGGTCAAGACCGACGACCGCACGAAGGCCTGCGTTCCGGGCTTCGACGGCGGTACGCGTACGCTGCAGTTCAGCTCCTCATACGTTAACCCTGTTACCGGCACGCGGAGTGTGCTGGTCAACGGCACGCCGGTCGGAGCCAGCCCTACCGATATCGAGCTGACCTTCGACAGCGAGGCGCGTGCGTCACTGGAGGTCAGCTACGCCGACGCCGGACTGATCGACCTGTTCGCCCGCTATGCGCCTGCCGCCGGCGAGGAGAAGGGGCTTGTGATGACCGGTTCCGACCAGTTTTCCAGCCGACCATACGGCCTGTGCCTGCTAACCGAAGCCGATCAGGCGGATGGCGGCGCTGCGTGCGAATCGGACGATCTCGATTGCCCGGTGTACCAGGCTGGTGGCGTGCCGATCCGGGCGGGTGATCCATTCCGTCTGCTGGTACGTCCGGTCGGCTGGGAAGCTCCCGGCGAGCCGCTTACCGCCGAGCAGCTGTGCGCCGGGAACATCGACACGCCGAATTTTGAGATGGGCAATATCGCCCTGACCCATGAGCTTAGTGCACCGGACAAGAACAAGGGAGCTGGCGGCGAGCTTGCGGTGAACCGTTTCGATCACCCACTCGGCGGCCAGGCGGCCGTGCAAGGGCAGGCCTATACCGAGGTGGGCATCATTAAAATTACGGCTACGCCGCAAGGCAGCTACTTCGGCGAAACGGTCGCTGGGGGACAGAGCAACCGCATCGGTCGTTTCACGCCTGCGTATCTGGGCGCGTCGGGTTCGGCCAGCCTGCGGCCTTCCTGCGGCACGTTCAGCTATCAGGGACAGCCGATGGACTTCGCCACGGCTGGCGAGCCGACCCTGGCCGTGACCGGTTACAACCGCGCCGGAGGGGTCACTCGCAACTACGATCTCGGACCGTTCTGGCGTCTGCCGGAGCCGTCCGCTCCCGATTACCTGTCACAGACGGGGCGGGTAGGCATCGACGCGCGCCTGGAGGTGGACGGCACGGCAAGTTCGGCGGTCTCGGGTGATGACGATGGTGACGGCGTGCGGGTTTACCACTGGAGCGGTCAGCAGCTTCGCTACACGCCAGCGGTGACTGCCACGGAGGAAGATCTGCCGTTCCCGGCTGAAGTCGAGATGAATTTCAACGCACTCAGCCTCACCGACCAAGACGGTGTCTGCATCGCCGGCCCGGCAGGCTGCCAAGGCTATAGCAAGCGATTCGACCAGGCGCCGGGCAGCGAGGTACGTTTGGGCCGGCTGCGCATCGAGAACGCACATGGTTCGGAGCTGCAATCGCTCCCGCTTCCTTTGCTGGTCGAGACCTGGCGTGATCTGGCCGGGGCCCGCTTCGCTCCGGAGACCGAGGACAGCTGCACCACACCGGTCGAGCTTGGCGCTGCGAACTTCGTCAGCTACAGCGGCGCGCTCGACGCTGGTGAAACCACAGCAACCCTGGACTCCTTCAGTTCCGGCAGCGGCCAACTGACCTTGAGCGCACCGGGCGCGGGCAATCATGGGACGGCACAGCTGGACTTCCCTGCGCTGGCTGACTGGCTGAAGTACGGCTGGGACGGGGCCGTTCGCCGCTCGGCGGCAGGCGTGGCGACATTCGGTATCTACAGCGGCACACCACCGCTGATTTTCCGCCGCGAAGTTTATCGCTAGAAGCAAGAAGGCCGCTCCCGGGAGCGGCCTTCTTGCTTGGGCATAAAAGAGGGGATTCCCGGCCTGCCTGTACCGAGGTCCCCGAAACTGGTCGCTAGAGTCTATGCACTGCGTGTGCCAGTTTCGTTTCAGTCTCGGTGGCCGGCCAAGGGCGCGATCTGCCTGGCGGCGGTCGCGCTGTTGCGATTGGTCGGCGGGTCGAGGTAACGGTCTGCGTTCGGATTCGGTGCAGCGCTGGCTGCTGTGCCCGATTGTGGCGCGTCAGTTCTGGTCGGGCCAGAAGCGGATCGGCGCGCCCTCTGCTGGCCACAGGCGCAACTGGTCGATGTTCGATACGTCCCAGCGCTCGACTCGGCTGAGCAGATCGAGGAAGCGTTGCTCCTGCTCCATGAGCTCTGGCATGCACATCTTGCGCGTGCTGCCGATGTTCTCGAAGCGCAGGGTTTGACCTTCCAGGTGATAGCTGGCGAACCAGTGGTTGCAGCCGGCATTGCCGTAGGCGCGCTCGGCCGAGAGGGTCAGCGAAACCGGCGTGCGGCCGACCACCGCATCATCACCGATCCACTCGGCGACATAGGTGACATCGTTCTGCAGTGTCAGCGGTTCCACGGCGCAGCCAGAGGCGGCCAGCGTGATGGCGAGCAACGGGAGGGTGTAGCGGTGCATCATCGAGCTCCCTTGCAAGTGGGGCAGAAATGCTGACCGTCCCGGCTGGCCCAGCCAAGTTCGGCGATCCGGGCTTCGGCTGCCGGGGCCTGTGCGGTTGCACCGAGTGCCGCGTCGACGGCGAACTCGAAGTCCAGCTGTTTGCCGCAGCCATTGCAGTCGACCTGCCAGTTATGGATTGCCAGCTCGCGAAATACCGGCCCGCTGGCCACGGCCATCCATTGCCCGGGCGGGTTGATCAGGTGACGGACCTTTTCAACGGTCAGCCGCTGGGAAAGGTCGCGGCTGCCTTTGAGTGTTACCAGCAGGGTGTCGCCGCTGCGAATCGAACCGCCATTACCGGTGACCTGATAGCGGCCCGGCGCCAGTGCGCGGCATTCGGTGAGCGTGTGGGCGGGGTTGAGCAGGGTGTAGCGGAAGTCGTGTTCGGCCATGACTCGTGTTCGACGCTGAGTTGTGCGTGCAATGCTAGCACGAGCCCCGGCGGCAGGCGCGCCGCCGGGACGAATCGAGCGTGAGGGATCGAAGGTCACTGTGCCGGAGCGGGGTTGGACTTGCCGAAGGTGTCCTCGAAGAAGCGCTGCATGTCGCGCCAGGAGCGTTCGTCCGCGGCTTTCTGATAGGCCACGTCGAGGCCGTTCTTCTGATGGGCATCGGCACCGGGGTTGGTGAAACCGTGCTTGGCCCCCGGCAGGCTGACGAACTGGTAGTCGGCGCCAGCCTTGACCATCTCGACGTTCAGCGCGGCGATGTCATCGCTGCTGATCATGCTGTCTTCGGCACCATGCTCAACCAGCACGCGCGCCTTGACGCTGCCCGGCGCGGCGCGGGTTTCGGTGGCTAGCGCGCCATGGAAGCTGACCACGCCGTCCAGCGGCACGCCCTGGCGCGCCATGTCCAGCACCACCTTGCCGCCGAAGCAGTAGCCCACCGCGCCGAGCTTTTCGGCGTCCGTCTGGGCCTGCTCCTTGAGCAGGTCCAGCCCGGCATTGAAGCGGCCCTTGGCCGCATCGGCGTCCTTCAGTGCGGCCTGCATGAAGCTCATGGCGTCCTTGGGGTGCTCGGTGTTCTTGCCTTCACCGTACATGTCGATGGCCAGAGCGCTGTAGCCGAGTTCGGCGAGGTCGCGGGCGCGTTGTTTGGCGTAGTCGTTCAGGCCCCACCATTCGTGCACCACGACGATGCCGGGGCGCTTGCCTTCGATGGCGTCGTCGTAGGCGTAATAGCCGATCATCTTGGTGCCGTCGGCAGCGGTATAGGGGAGTTCCTGGGTTTGTACCGCGGCGTTGGCGGTAGCGCTGGCAGCCATGAGCAGGCCGAGTAGGCAGTGGCGCATCATGAGGTCTCCTTGACGGGCATGAGGTGAAAGAGGCGGTTCGACGAAGAATAGCGGGTGTTCGACTGCGCGCGCAGCGCCCGGGTTCGTCTGGCGACGCGATGGGGATGGCTGAAAACGAAAAAGCCCCGCCGGCTGGCAGGGCTTCGTTCGTCGAGCATGGTTGCGGTGTCAGCCGCCCAGGTAGGCGTCGCGCACCTTCGGATCGGTCAGCAGATCCTCGCCGCTACCCTGCATGACGATGTGGCCGTTCTCCAGCACATAGCCCCGATCAGCCAGCTTGAGCGCTTGGTTGGCGTTCTGCTCGACCAGGAATACCGTCACGCCATCCTCGCGCAGCTGTTCGATGATCTCGAAGATCTGCTGGATGATGATCGGCGCCAGTCCCAGCGACGGCTCGTCGAGCAGCAGCAGCTTGGGCTTGCTCATCAGCGCGCGGGCGATGGCGAGCATCTGCTGTTCAC
Organism: Stutzerimonas sp. KH-1; assembly: GCF_054483855.1. NCBI lineage: Bacteria > Pseudomonadati > Pseudomonadota > Gammaproteobacteria > Pseudomonadales > Pseudomonadaceae > Stutzerimonas > Stutzerimonas sp. KH-1. Next base: position 133,328 of record NZ_CM137011.1, read on the forward strand.
CACCGGACATGGTGCCGCCGCGCTGCTGATAGCGTTCCTTGAGCCGCGGAAACAGGCCGAGCACCTTGTCCAGCTGCTCCTGGAAATCGGCCTTGCCGGTGAAGAAACCGCCCATGGACAGGTTCTCTTCAACGGTCAGACGAGCAAAGATCCGCCGCCCCTCGGGCACCACGGCGATGGCCTTGCGCATGATGTCGCAGGTCTGCTGGCCGACCAGCTCTTCCCCCTGGAAACGGATGCTTCCGCTGGCCGCCTGTGGCGAGCCGCAGAGGGTCATCAGCAGGGTCGACTTGCCGGCACCGTTGGCGCCGATCAGGGTGACGATTTCGCCCTGTTCGACCTGCACGTTGATGTCGTGCAGGGCCTGGATCTTGCCGTAGAAGGTCGAGACGTTTTCGAAAGTCAGCATGCTTACGCCTCTCCCAGATAGGCTTTGATCACGTCCGGGTTGTTGCGGACCTGCTCGGGCGTACCGTTGGCCAGCGGGGTGCCCTGGTTGATCACGTAGATGTGGTCGGAAATGCTCATGACCAGCTTCATGTCGTGCTCGATCAGCAGCACGGTGACGCCGTGCTCGTCGCGCAGCATGGCGATCAGCGCCTTGAGGTCCTCGGTCTCCTTCGGGTTCAGGCCGGCGGCCGGCTCGTCGAGCATGAGGATGCGCGGGCGCGTCATCATGCAGCGGGCGATCTCCAGGCGGCGCTGCTGGCCGTAAGCGAGGGTGCCCGCCGGGCGGTTGGCGATGTCGGTGAGGTTCACCTGTTCCAGCCAGTGTGCAGCGAACTCCATGGCCTCGCGTTCGCTCTGGCGGAACGCCGGCGTCTTCAGCAGACCGGCGAGGAAGTTGGTGTTCAGGTGGCGGTGTTGCGCCACCAGCAGGTTTTCCACCGCCGTCATGTCCTTGAACAGGCGGACGTTCTGGAAGGTGCGCACTACGCCCTGGCGGGCGATCTTGTGGCCGGGCAGGCCGTGGATCGGCGTGCCGTCGAGGAGAATTTCCCCTGCGGTCGGCTGATAGAAGCCGGTCAGGCAGTTGAACACCGTGGTCTTGCCGGCACCGTTGGGGCCGATCATCGATACCACTTGCTTGTCATGTACCTTCAGCCCCACCTCGTTGACAGCCAGCAGGCCGCCAAAACGCATCATCAGGCCGCGTACTTCTAGAATCGGGCGGCTCATTGCTTCAGCTCCAGGTGTGGGCGTTGCATCGGCAGCAGGCCTTGCGGACGCCAGATCATCATCAGCACCATCAGGGCGCCGAACATCAACATGCGGTATTCGCTGAATTCGCGCATCAGCTCAGGCAGCAGGATCATCACGATGGCGGCGAGGATCACCCCGAGCTGCGAGCCCATGCCGCCCAGCACGACGATGGCGAGAATGATCGCCGACTCGATGAAGGTGAACGACTCCGGCGAGACCAGTCCCTGGCGTGCAGCGAAGAAGCTGCCGGCGAAGCCGGCGAAGGTCGCACCGAGGGTGAAGGCCGAGAGCTTGATCACGGTGGGGTTCATGCCCAGGGCGCGGCAGGCGATCTCGTCTTCGCGCAGGGCTTCCCAGGCGCGGCCGATCGGCATGCGCAGCAGACGGTTGATCACGAACAGGGTCAGCAGTACCAGCAGCAGGGCGATCAGGTAGAGAAAGATCACCTTGTTCACCGAGTTGTAGGCCATGCCGAAATATTCGTGGAACGTCTGCATGCCCTCGGCGGCGCGACGGTCGAAGGACAGGCCGAACAGCGTCGGTTTTTCGATGCCGCTGATGCCGTTCGGGCCGCCGGTGAGATCGGTCATGTTGCGCAGCAGGATGCGGATGATCTCGCCGAAGCCGAGGGTCACGATAGCCAGGTAGTCACCGCGCAGGCGCAGGACCGGGAAGCCGAGCAGGAAGCCGAACAGTGCGGCCATCGCCCCGGCGATCGGCAGCGCGGTCCAGAAACCGACCCCGTAGTAATGCGAGAGCAGCGCATAGGTATAGGCGCCGACGGCGTAGAAACCGACATAACCCAGGTCGAGCAGACCGGCCAATCCCACGACGATGTTCAGGCCGAGGCCGAGCATCACGTAGATCAGGATCAGGGTGGCGATATCCACCGCGCCGCGCGAACCATAGAACGGCCACGCCAGCGCGAGCACGATCAGGCCCAGAATGATCCAGCGCTGGGTCGACGGCAGGGTAAGGAAGCTACCGGCACCGGCTGGCACGCTCGGCAGGCTCGGGCTGGCCGCCCAGCCGGCGGCCAGATGGGTGCGGAACAGTTGCCAGACGAACATGGCCACCGCACAGGCGGCGATGATCCAGAAGGTGCTCGCCTCGGCGCCATGCACTTCGACGCGGATGCCGACGGTGGTGAGCTTCAGGCCGAACACCGGCACCGCCACGGCGATGACCAGCAGGGCGCTGAAGAAGGCTGTACGAAGATTGCCGGTCATACCTTTTCGACCTCCGGGCGGCCGAGGATGCCGGTGGGGCGGAACAGCAACACGAGCACGAGCAGGCTGAAGGCCACCACATCCTTGTACTGATCACCGAAGATGTCGGCACCGAAGGCTTCGGCCACGCCGAGCACAAGACCACCGAGCATGGCCCCGGGGATGCTGCCGATGCCGCCGAGAACCGCGGCGGTGAATGCCTTGATGCCGGCCAGGAAGCCGATGTGCGGGTTGATCACGCCATACTGCATGCTGATCAGCACCGCCGCGACGGCAGCCAGAGCTGCGCCGATGACGAAAGTCAGGGCGATGATGCCGTTGGTGTTGATGCCCAGCAGGTTGGCCATCTTCAGATCCTCGGCGCAGGCGCGGCAGGCACGGCCCAGGCGCGAGCGGGAGATGAACAGCGTGAGGCCGTACATGGCGACGAAGGTGACCACGAAGATTAGGATCTGCATGTAGGAGATCACCACGCCATTCATGGTGCTTTCGCCGAAGACCAGATTGCCCGGCATCAGGTTGGGGATGGCCTTGTCCTTGGAGTCCTGGGCCAGCAGCACGACGTTCTGCAGGAAGATCGACATGCCGATCGCCGAGATCAGCGGGATCAGCCGATTACTGCCGCGCAGCGGGCGATAGGCGACCCGTTCGATGCTGTAGCCGTAGGCGCTGGTGACGATCATGGCCGCGACGAAGGCGCCGATCATCAGGATGGGCAGGGCGTCCAGGCCCATCATCGACAGGCCGACAATGGCGATGAACGTGACATACGAGCCGATCATGTACACCTCGCCGTGGGCGAAGTTGATCATGCCGATGATGCCGTACACCATCGTGTAGCCGATGGCGATCAGCGCGTAGGTGCTGCCAACGGTCAGCCCGTTGATCAGCTGTTGTAGGTAGTGGTAAAGCTCAGGCATCACTGCTCTCCGAAGTCCCTGCAATTCCATCCGGTCTGGCTGCGCTGCCCACGTCGAACACACCGCCCACCCTGGCGCGGCGCCACTGCGGTACGGCCCCCTGCGGATCACGCACGGCGCCGGTTCGAGGCGGGCCTGCTGTTCAGGCCGCTCGCTGGATTACAGGTATGGCAAGACGGCCCGGTGCTTGTGGCAGGGCCGCCCGCTAAAACAAAGCCCACAAGCGAGTGTGGGCTTTGCGAGGCTGATGGAAATTACTTGGCTTCGGTCTTGGTGCCGTCCTGGTGCCATTCATAGACGACGAAGTTGAAGTTCTTCAGGTCGCCTTTCTCGTCGAACTCCAGAACGCCGGTCGGGGTATCGAAGCTGTTGCTGCGCAGCGCTTCGGCGACCTTGTCGGTGTCGGTGCTGCCCGCTTTCTCGATGCCTTCGGCGATGACCTGAACCGCGGCATAGGCCGGGAACACGAACGGGCCGCTCGGATCCTGCTTCTTGGCCTTGAAGGCCTCGACCAGTTCCTTGTTGCGCGGATCCTGGTCGAAGGATTTCGGCAGCGTCACGTACATGCCTTCGGAGGCCGGGCCGGCGATGGCGGAGATTTCCGAGTTGCCTACGCCTTCCGGACCCATGAAGCGTACATTCAGGCCCTTTTCCTTGGATTGGCGCAGCAGCAGACCCAGTTCCGGGTGGTAGCCGCCGTAATAGACGAAGTCCACGCCTTCGCGCTTGAGCTTGGCGATCAGCGAGGAGAAATCCTTGTCGCCGGCATTGATGCCTTCGAACAGGCCGACCTTGACGTTCTTGCTTTCCAGGGTCTGCTTGACGGCAGTGGCGATGCCTTCGCCGTACTGCTGCTTGTCGTGGATGACCGCGACGTTCTTCGGTTTGACGTGGTCGGCGATGAAGTTGCCGGCGGTCGGACCCTGCAGGCTGTCCAGGCCGATGGTGCGGAAGATCAGCTCGTAACCGCGGGAGGTGATGTCCGGGCTGGTGGACGCCGCGGTGATCATCAGGATGCCTTCATCCTCATAGATGTCGGATGCCGGCTGAGTGGAGCTGGAGCAGAGGTGGCCGACGACGAACTGCACTTCGTCGTTGACGATCTTGTTGGCTACCGCCACGGCCTGCTTCGGATCGCAGGCGTCGTCGTAGCGCACGCCCTCGAGTTGCTGACCGTTCACCCCGCCGGCCTTGTTGATCTGCTCGATGGCCATTTCGGCCCCGATGAACTGCATGTCCCCGTACTGCGCCACCGGCCCGGTTACCGGCCCTGCCAATCCGATGCGGATGGTATCGGCGGCCAGGCTGTAGCTGGCTGCGCCGGTCAGTGCCATTGCCAGGAAAATTTTCGAAAGACGCTGCTTGGTCTTCATAAGTGCTCCACTTGCATCGTTATTGTTTGAATCCTGCGGGCCGGAGAGCCGTTAAGAGGCGAACATCCCGAAACGCTCCGGCAACTGTACCGGCACAGTGTAGAAGTGTCTCCTCCGTTTGCACAGCCGGCAGATTCAACCGTTTGATGGGAATTGGGGCGCGGGTATCATGGCGCCCTTTTCGTTACGGACGAGTCCCATGGCCGACGACGCAAGCACTCTTTATGCCAAGCTGCTGGGCGAAACCGCAGCGATCACCTGGCAGGAACTGCAACCCTTCTTTGCCCGCGGCGCGTTGCTGCAGGTGGCCGGCGAGGCCGATCTGGTCGAGGTGGCGGTGGCAGTAGCCGAAGACGATCAGACCAAGGTGGCCGCCTGGCTGACCAGTGGGCAGTTGACGAAGATGCCTGCTGAGCAGGCGCAAGACTGGCTGGAGCGCGATCCTGACCTCTGGGCCGTGGTCGTCGCACCCTGGGTGCTGGTGCAGGAGCGCGTAGCCAAGCCGGCGCTGCACTGAAACGGGGCGGGCGTGACGCTGACGCCGCCCTCAGCCTCTCACCCAGCGCTGCCGCGCCCAGGCGCTCAGGCTGTCCACCGCCAGCACCATCGCCAGCATGGCGAGGATCACCGTCGAGGCCTGGGCTTCCTGGAACAGGCTGAGACTCATGTAGAGCATCTGGCCGAGGCCACCGGCGCCGACGAAGCCGAGCACACTGGCCATGCGGATATTGTTTTCCCAGCGATATAGCGTGTAGGCAACCAGCTGCGGCCATAGTGTCGGCAGGGTGCCGTAGCAGAACGCGGTGATCCGGCCGCTACCGGCCAGGCGCAGGGCGTCGGCGGGGGGCGGCGGGGTGTTCTCCAGCGCCTCGGCGAACAGCCGCCCCAACACTCCGGCCGTGTGCAGCGCCAGCGCCAGGGTGCCGGCGTTAGGTCCTAGGCCAGCGGCGAGCACCATCAGCGCCGCCCACACCAGTTCCGGAATCGCCCGCAGCGCATTGAGCAACAGCCGCGATGCAGCTTGCGCAACCAAGCCGAAGCGCCCCGCGGCCGGTAGCGCCAGCAACAGGCCAAGAATTGCCGCGAGCAGGGTGCCGATGGCCGACATGGCCAGGGTTTCCAGCGTGCCGTGAGCGATCGCCCGCAGATGACTGGCCGATAGATCCGGGGTCATGAAGCCTGACGCGTAGGCAGCCATCTGGGTCAGGCCGTCGCGGCTGAGCAGCGCGGCGCTGTCCAGTTGCAGGAAGGCGAATGCTGCCACCACGGCACCGAGCAGACCCAGCGGGATGAGCAGGCGCGACAGCACCCTCATGCGAACCTCCAGCGCAGCAGCCGGCTGAGCAGGTCCGCCAGCAGCACCAGGGCGAGGAAGGTCAACAGCATGCTGGCCACCTCGCCGCCAGCGAACATGCGCATCGACAGATCCATCTGCTGACCCAGGCCGCCGGCGCCGACGAAGCCCATCACCACCGATGCACGAATCGCGCATTCCCAGCGGTAGACGCTGTAGGACAGCATCTCTCCGGTGGCCTGCGGCAGCACGCCGTAGAAAAACGCCTGCAGCCGCGATGCGCCGCCGCCGAGCAGCGCGCGGGCCGGTAGCGGGTCGACCGATTCGAAGATCTCCGCGTAGACCTTGCCGAGCATGCCAGCGTAGGTGATGGCGATGGCCAGCACGCCGGCCGTTGGGCCGAGGCCGACGGCGCGGACGAACAGCAGCGCCCAGACGATTTCCGGGATGCTGCGCAGCACGATCAGCAATCCGCGCACCGGCCAGCGCAGGGCGTGCGTCCACCAGGCCGGACGGCCGCCTCGGCTGAGTGCCGAGAGCGACAGCGCGCGAGTCGCGAGAAGGGCGCAGGGAATGGCGATGGCCAGCGCGAGGGTCATGCCGGCGGTGGCAATGGCCAGGGTTTCCAGCGTCGCCTGCCAGAGCAGGGCAAGGAAGTCTCCGCCATGTTCCGGCGGCCAGAAGGCCGAAACGAAGCTGCCCATGGTGTCGGCGTTGCTGCCGTCGAACAGCACGCCAATGTCCAGCTCGCTCAACCGCAGGCCCGGCCAGAGCAGCGCCACGGCCAGCAGCGTCAGCAGCAGGCGGGAGGTGGCGGCAGGGTCATGGCGAACGAGCGCGGGGTTCAGCATCGTGGAATCTTCAGCTGCACGCGCGGCGCTGGTGCCGATGCCGGCGTGTGTTCGAGCTGCTCGTTGGCGTACAGCGCAGCCAGTTCGCCCGGGCCGATTTCGGTGGCCGGTTTGTCGAACAGGATGCGTCCGTCCCGCACACCGATGATGCGCGGGAAGTGCTCCAGCGCCAGCTCCACCGCGTGCAGGCTGGCCAGCAGGGTGGCGTTGCGCCGCTGTGCCTCTCGGTTGAGCAGGCCCAGCGTGTGGCTGGCCAGCACCGGGTCCATTGCCGAAACGGGTTCGTCGGCGAGGATCAGATCCGCGCCCTGGTAGAGCATACGGGCGATACCGACGCGCTGCAGCTGACCGCCGGAGAGTTGATCGCAGCGCATGTACAGCTTGTCCGCCAGGTCCAGGCGACCGAGTGCGTCTGCAGCGCCCTGGCGATCCAGTGGGTAGATCAGGCTGAGCAGGCTTTTCGCCAGCGACCACTGGCCGAGACGACCGGCCAGCACCGCGGTGATGACGCGTTGCCGAGGTGGCAGCGGCGGCGCCTGGTGGATCAGGCCGATGCGCGTGCGCAGGCGCTGGCGAGCCCCGGCGGAGAGCGACCAGGGACGCTGCCCGAGCAGCTCGACTTCGCCGCTGTCGGGCGTGAGCGCCGTGGCCAGCAGACGCAGCAGGGTGGTCTTGCCGGCGCCAGACGGGCCGATGATGGCGACGCGCTCGCCGGGTGCGACCGCCAGGTCGATGCCCCGCAGCGCCAGCTGGCCACCAGCATGCGTGTGATCGACACCGGCAAGCCTCAGCGCCGGGCCGTGCGCTGCGGCATGGTCCGGCGTCTGGGTGGTTTGCAAGTTGTTCATGAGCGACGCGAACGTGGCGTCACTTCAGCAGGCCGGCCGCGCGCGCAGCCTCCTCGATGCCTTTGTAGTTTTCCGGCTTGGTCTCGATGAAGCGCGAGGCGGCCTGCAGGTCGAGGATCGCCTTGTGCTCCGGGTTGGCCGGGTCGAGGGCGAGGAAGGCTGCCTTGATCTTTTCGACCAGCGCCGGATCGAGGTTTCCGCGTACCGTCCAGTTGTAGTCGTAGTAGGGCGGGGTGGTGGAGATCACCCGGACCTTATCGGTATCGACCTTGCCGGCCGCAACGAGCTTGTCCCAGACCGAGGCGTTGAGCACGCCGGCGTCGGCCTTGCCAGCTTCGACCCAGGCGGCGGTGGCGTCATGGGCACCGGAGTAGGCGATGCGCTTGAAGTGCTTCTCCGGCTCGATGCCATCCTTGAGCATGAAGTAGCGCGGCATCAGGCTGCCGGAGGTGGAGGACACCGAGCCGAACGCGAAGGTCTTGCCCTTCAGGTCGGCCAGCGATTTGACCTCTGGGTCGGCGGTGATGAACTTGCTGGTGAACTGCTCGTCCTGCTCGCGCTGCACCAGCGGGATCGCATCGCCGGTCTTCAGGCGGGTCTGGACGAAGGTGAAACCGCCGAGCCAGGCGAGGTCGAGGCGATCGGAGGCCAGGGATTCGACGACGGCGGCGTAATCCGACACCGGGGTGAATTTCACCGGCATGCCCAGTTGCTGTTCCAGATACTCGCCCAGCGGCTTGAACTTGCGGATCAGCTCGGTCGGTGCTTCGTCGGGGATGGCGGAAACCCGAAGGGTTTCAGCGGCATGGGTGGTCGTAATAGACAGGGACAGGGCAAGGCCGGCAACGGCTGCCAGGGAGCGCTTCAGCATTGAGGGTTCTCCGGTTCAATAGCGGAAAAAGCGCGCGGATTATAGAGCCTCTGCGGCACATCGCAGCAAGGGAAAGCGCCATCCGTGCCTTGGCGCGGCGCCAGGCAAGGAAATCGGCTCGCTCGGCGAACTTTTTTCAGCGGCCATACCTAAGGAATCTGTAGTGGCCGAATATCAGCAAAGTGCCACCCGCGCAGGGCAAGGGATACGAATGTGAAAGGCGGTAAGCGGCGGAAAACGACGATGGTCTGGGCGGATGGTCATTCCTTCAGGGAGGTTGCACGGATAGAGGCTAGCTCGCCAGACACCGTGCCCCCGCGCAATGCACCGCTTGGCGAGAAGATGCTGGTCGAGGCGCGTCTGGCCGTGGTTCTGCTCGGGCCACTGCTTATCGACCTGCCCCAGACCTGAGGCCGAACCTCGACCTCCCTGCCGCGGATCACTGCGGCAGGGCATTCGCGGCGGGCTGCTCAGACAGCGCTGAACAGCAACAGCAGCACGACACCAAGTATCAGTCGGTAGATCACGAATGGCAGCATGCCGACACGCTCCAGCAGCTTGAGGAAGAGGTGGATGCACAGATAGGCGCTCACCGCCGACAGCACCACGCCCAGCCCCATCGCCGGCCAATCCACGGGCGCGCCGCCTTCGACCAGATCCAGTGTGCTCAGCGCACTGGCGAGCACGATCACCGGAATCGACAGCAGAAAAGAGAAGCGCGCCGCGCCCGAGCGCGACAAGCCGAGCAGCAGGCCGGCGGTCATGGTCACACCCGAGCGCGAGGTACCGGGAATCAGCGCCAGTGCCTGGGCACAGCCGATCAGCAGAATGTCCTTCCAGGAGAGGCTGTGCTCGTCGCGCGGTTGCGCGGTGCGCCGGCTGACCACATCCGCCCACCACAGCAATATGCCAAAGCCGATGGTGGCCCAGGCGATCACCAGCGGTGAGCGCATGTGCACTTCGATGAAGCCCTTGAACAGCAGACCGGCGATGCCCACCGGAATCGTGCCGAGAATCACCGCCCAGGCGAGCCGACTGTCGCCGACGCGCTCGCGGCGTCCGAGCGAGGTAAACCAGTCGCGGGTCATGCCGAACACCTCCTGGCGGAAATACCAGACCACGGCGGCGAGCGTGCCGAGGTGCACCGCCACGTCGAATGCCAGTCCCTGGTCGTCCCAGCCCACGAGGTGTGGGAAGAGGATCAGATGAGCCGAGCTCGAAACCGGCAAGAACTCGGTAAGCCCCTGCACGATGGCCAGGACGATGATCTGAACTAATTCCATTGCGTACTTCCTGCGATCTGTTCGAATGCGCGCCGCAGCAGGGCGCGTGGTTGAGTGGCGTGATGAGGCCGGGCCTCGGAGCTTCCTTCAGAGGCGCACGAGGGCGGATCGTTCCGGTTGGCTTGGCGATTTGCTCGTCGGTCGTCTCGATGTACGGCTCGTCGGCGTGAAGCGAAGGCGGATCACATGGCCGTTCGCGATGGTGCGGCGCTAGAATCAGGGCCTTGTTTGCCAAGGAGACGTCCATGTCCGATCTGCCAACTCTCGCCTTCGCCGGTATCGGTCTGATGGGCCTGCCGATGTGTCGCCGCCTGCTCGCCGCAGGTTATCAGCTGGTCGTCTGGAACCGCTCGCCCGACAAGTGCCAGCCGCTGATCGAACTTGGCGCCAGGGCCGTCGCGACCCCCGCCGAGCTCTGTGCCGAGGCCGACATCGTGCTGCTGTGCCTGGCCGATACCGCCGCCGTGCGCGAGGTGCTGTTCGGCAAGGGGGGCATCGCCGAGGGCGGCAAGGCCGGCAAGCTGCTGGTCGACCATTCCAGCCTGGAGCCCACTGCGACCCGTGATATGGCCGCCGAGCTGGAATTCCGCAGTGGCATGCGCTGGGTCGATGCGCCGGTCTCCGGTGGCACCGCCGGCGCGGAAACCGGCACGCTGGCGATCATGGCCGGCGGGCGCGCCGAGGACGTCGAACGGGTACGGCCGATCCTTATGAACCTGGGCCAGCGTCTGACCCATATGGGTGAGGTGGGTGCCGGGCAGGTGACCAAGGTCTGCAACCAGATGATCGTCGCCTGTAACGCCCTGGTGATCGCCGAGGTGGTGGCACTGGCCGAGCGCGCCGGGGTCGATGCCAGCCTGCTGGCGCCGGCACTGGCGGGCGGTTTCGCTGACTCCAGACCGTTGCAGATTCTTGCCCCGCAGATGGCTGCGAGTGAGTTCGAGCCGGTGAAATGGCACGTGCGCACCTTGCTCAAGGATCTCGACACCGCAGTGAAACTGTCCCGTGAGCAGGGTTCGGCGACCCCCTTGAGCGGTTTGGCCGCGCAACTGATGCGTCTGCACGGCAGCCAGGGCAACCTGGAGCGTGATCCGGCAACGCTGGTCGAGATGTACCGGGGGGGCGATCAGTGAAGATCGCCGCCAACCTCTCGCTGCTGTTCACCGAGCTGCCCCTGGCCGAGCGCATCCTCGCCGCCCGTGTCGCCGGCTTCGATGGCGTGGAAATCCAGTTTCCCTATGAAGTGCCGGCCATCCAGTTGCGCGAGCAGCTCGAGCGCGCCGGCCTGCCACTGGTGCTGATCAACCTGCCGGCCGGCGATCTGATGCAGGGCGGTCCCGGGTTGGCGGCCGTGCCGGAGCGGCAGGAAGCCTTCGACAATGCCTTGCAGGAGGCGCTGACCTACGCACTGATGGTGCGCCCGGCGTGTGTCAACGTGCTGCCGGGCCGACTGGCGGAGGGCGTTGAGCGCGAACTGGCGCTGGAGACGTTGGAGCACAACCTGTGGAAGACCGCCGATGCCTTCGACATGCTCGGCATCCGCGTGCTCTGCGAGGCGATCAACCCGCTCGACATGCCGGGCTTTCTGGTCAACAGCGCGGCGGATCTGGCGACGTTGCTGGAGCGGGTTGACCACCCCAACTGCATGGCGCAGCTGGACTTCTACCACATGGCCCGCCAGGGACTGGACCTGCCGGGGTGCATCACCCAGCTGGCCGGGCGTATCGGTCACGTACAGTTCGCCGATAGCCCCGGGCGCGGCGCCCCGGGCAGCGGCGAAGTGGACTTTGCGGGTGCGCTGCAGGCATTGCAGACCAGCGGCTACCAGGGCTGGCTGGGCGCGGAATACAAGCCGGGCGAGCAGGGCAGCGAGGCCAGTCTGGGATGGCTGGCCGATTGGCGTGCCCGCTGAACATCGCGCGGCATAAGCGAGGCTGATGTTCGGAGACAGGATCAGGTACAGACTCTAGAGTCATCGTCGAGTCCCGGCTGGTCTGCGGCCGGAATATAAGAACAATCGAGACCGACGTCATGCAGCCTTCCACCCAAGCTTCCAACGCCTGGCGCGTGCTGTTTCTGCTGTTTCTGGCGAATCTGTTCAATTTCTTCGATCGCACCATCCCGGCGATCATCGCCGAGCCGATCCGGCTGGAATGGAGCCTCAACGACTTCCAGCTCGGACTGATCGGCACCGCCTTCACCATCGTCTATGCCATTGCCGGGCTGCCGCTCGGGCGCATGGCCGACCTCGGTTCGCGGCGCAAGATCATGGGCTGGGGGCTCACCGCCTGGAGCGGCCTGACGGCGATCAACGGGCTGGCCTGGAATTTCTGGAGCTTCCTGCTGGTGCGTATGGGCATCGGCATTGGCGAGGCCAGCTACGCGCCGGCCGCCAACTCGCTGATCGGCGATCTATTCCCGGCACACAAGCGGGCACGGGCCATGGGCATCTTCATGCTGGGGCTGCCGCTGGGACTGCTGTTGGCATTCTTCACCATCGGCTCCATGGTCGAGTTCTTCGGCAGTTGGCGTGCGCCCTTCTTCATCGCCGCGGTGCCGGGGCTGGTGCTGGCGCTCTTCATCTTCCTGATCCACGAGCCTAAGCGCGGTGCGGCGGAGACCGTCAAGGTCCCGCAGGAGCCGGTGCAGCAGCCGGTGCGCAAAGTCCTGGCCATTCGTACCTTCTGGTGGCTGGTGCTGGCCGGGTTGGCGTTCAACTTCGCCACCTACGCTTGCAACGCCTTCATGGTGCCGCTGCTGATGCGTTACCACGGGGTCTCTTTGGTCAACGCCTCGGTCGCCACCGGCTTGATCGTCGGCCTGACCGGTTTGATCGGGCTGACCCTGGGCGGCTGGGTCGCTGACCGCATCCATCAACGCTTTGCCCGTGGCCGGCTGGTGTTCGCCGCGGTGAGCATGCTGATCGCCACGCTCGCGACCGGCTACGCGTTGCTCGCCGGGCGGATCGACGTGGGCGTGTTCGTTGCGGTGTTCAGCATCGGCTGGCTGTTCTCCTACAACTTCTATACCTGCGTCTACACCGCGATCCAGGACGTCGTCGAACCGCGCCTGCGGGCCACGGCCATGGCGCTGTTCTTCGCCGGTCTGTACCTGCTCGGTGGCGGCATGGGTACGGTGGTGGTGGGGCTGCTTTCGGACCACTTCGCCGAGGCGGCAATGCTTGCGGCAGGCGCCAGCGAGATGGCCGAGGCCTTCCGTGCCGAAGGGCTGCACGGGGCGATGTACCTGATTCCTGCGTCGCTGCTGCTGACCATGGTATTCCTGTTCCAGGCCTCGCGGACCTTCTGTGCCGATGCCAAACGCATGACGGCGGGGATGACCGCCGCAGCGCCCGGCGCGGAGGCGGTACCTGCCTGATACACGTTGCGTCATGGGGTTTGTGCCCGGACCAGCAATGGCCGGGCATTTTTTTCATCTGGACAAAGCCGGCGAGGGGTTGACCGACGATAGGCCTGCAACGGCGGACCACCTCCTTTACACTGCGCGGCCGTTTTTTCTGTACCCGCGGACCACGCCATGCTCAATGCTTCACCCGCCCGCGCCTGCGGCATCGATTTCGGCACCTCCAACTCCACGGTCGGCTGGTGGCGGCCGGATGCTGATCCGCTGATCGCCCTCGAGGGTGATCAGCCGACGCTGCCCTCGGTGGTGTTCTTCAACCTCGAAGAGCGCCGCCCGGTCTACGGTCGCCAGGCGCTGGACGAATACCTCGAAGGCTACGAAGGCCGGCTGATGCGCTCGCTCAAGAGCCTGCTCGGCTCCAAGCTGCTGAAGAGCGAAACCACCGTGCTCGGTAGCGCCATGCCGTTCAAGGAGATCCTTGGCCTGTTCCTCGGCACCCTCAAGCAGCGGGCCGAGACGGCCGCCGGCCGGCCATTCGAGGAAGTCGTGCTGGGGCGGCCGGTGTTCTTTGTCGACGACGACCCGCAGGCGGACCGCGAGGCATCGGAGACTCTCGCCGCTGCCGCCCGCAAGATCGGCTTCAAGGAGGTGTCGTTCCAGTACGAGCCGATCGCCGCGGCGTTCGACTACGAGTCGCGCATCGAACGCGAGGAGCGTGTGCTGATCGTGGATATCGGCGGCGGTACCTCCGACTTCTCGCTGGTGCGTCTGGCGCCCGAGCGCCGCGCGGTGGACGACCGGCAGGCGGATATCCTCGCGACAGGTGGCGTGCATATCGGCGGCACCGACTTCGACAAGCAGCTCAGCCTGCACGGGGTGATGCCGCTGTTCGGCTATGGCAGCCGGATGAAGAGCGATGCGCCGATGCCCACCAGCACCCACCTCAACCTCGCCACCTGGCACACCATCAATGCGGTCTACGCGCCAGCGTCGCAGCGCGCGCTGCAGAGCATGCGCTACGACATCGTCGATCCCACCGGTATCGACCGCTTGTTCCGCCTGATCGAACAGCGCGCCGGGCACTGGCTGGCGATGCAGGTGGAGCAGGGCAAGATCGAGCTCACCGAGCAGCAGCGCTTCGCCATCGATTTTCAGCGCATCGAGCCGGATCTGCGGGTCGAGCTGAGCCGGCAGGGCTTCGAGAGCGCCATCGCCGCGCTGCTCGAACGCATCGGTGCCAGCATCAAGCAGCTGCTGGCCGATGCCGGGGTGCGTGCCGAGGAGGTCGACACGGTGTTCTTCACCGGCGGTTCCAGCGCCATTCCCGCGTTGCGCGACAGCGTCGCCGGGTTGCTGCCGCGGGCGCGCCATGTCGAGGGCAACCGCTTCGGCAGCATCGGCAGCGGGTTGGCCATCGAGGCGCGCAAGCGCTACGGTTGAGCCGGGCCGCAACGTCATTCGCTGACACAAAACTTCACACTGACGGGTCAACGTCGGGTGCAGGCTGCGGGTCCCATTAACGGTGCTCAAGCGGAGCGTCTTCACGGAGAGCAATTCGATGGCCTATCGCATCCGACCTACTCGCAACGCCGCCAAGGAAGTGCGCAAGGCCGCCCTGCAGCGCATCGACAAGGCGATCCAGGCGCTTACGGTCGAGGCGGATGAGCGCGCGGAAGGGGTGCATCAGGCGCGCAAGCGCTTCAAGGAACTGCGAGCCCTGTTGCGGCTGGTACGCGAGCCGCTCGGTGCACGTTTCAAGCTCGACAACCGGCGGCTGCGCGACGTGGGGCGGCGCCTGGCCGAGTCCCGCGATGCCGCGGCGATGCTGGAAAGCTGGGACGCCCTGGCACGGGCCAACCAGCCACTGTTCGTCAGCGACGCGTTCCGCCAGATTCGCCTGCAACTGCAGCAGCGCGCCGCGCCGGATGGCGAGGTGCATGCGGATTTCGACGCGGAGCTGGCCGAAGTGCTGGGTGAGCTGCGTGCGCTGACCCAGGAAATGCAGCACTGGAAGCTGTCGGGCAAGGGCTTCGGGCTGCTCGCCAACGGGTTGCGCCGCACCTACAGCGACGGCGTGCGGGATCTGGCGCGGGCGGAACGGGATGCTTCGGACGAGCTGCTGCACGAGTGGCGCAAGCGGGTGAAGGATCATTGGTATCACTGCCAGCTGCTTTCGCCGTGCTGGCCGGACGCGCTGGAAAGCCGCGCCGATCAGCTCAAGCAGGTCGCCGATGCCCTGGGCGATGACCATGACCTGGCGATGATGGCGCAGCTGATGGAGCGCGAGCCCGATCTGTTCGGCGCGCTGGAGACTCGAGAGCAGTTGCAGCGTTGTATCCAGCAGCGCCGCGAGCAGCTGCAGCAACGAGCGCTGCGCCTTGGCCGGCGGCTCTACGCCGAGGGGCCGAAGGCGCTGGTCACCCGAATGGCTGCCTACTGGTGCATCGCCCGGGCGGAGCGCGGTTAGCTTCGCACGTGGCCCTGGGGGCGGGCCTCAGCCCGCCGGTCAGGGCCGGAACGCGCCAGCTTATCCGGCAACCAGTACGCGTATCGCTTCCAGGCGCAGGGCGGCCTTTTCCAGTGCCGCCAGACCGTCCTCGCGTTGCTGGCGCAGCGCTTCGATTTCGCTGTCACGCACGCTCGGGTTGACGGCCTGCAGGGCCACCAGTCGGGCAAGCTCTTCGTCCAGCCCGGCCTTGAGCTTGCGCTGGGCTTCGGCGACGCGTTCGACATGGCGCGGCTTGATCTTGGCCTCGGCGGCGGCGATCTGCGTGGCCAGCACGTCGCGCTGGGCCTGGACGAACTTGTTGGCGCTGGCGCGTGGCACGCTTTCCAGCTGATCGTTGAGCGTGTCGAAGGCCACCTTGGCCGCCAGGTCGTTGCCGTTGCCGTCGAGCAGGCAGCGCAGCGCCAGCGGCGGCAGGAAGCGGCTCAGCTGCAGGGCGCGCGGCGCCACCACCTCGCTGGCGAACAACAGTTCGAGCAGCACGGTACCCGGCTTGAGCGCCTTGTTCTTGATCAGCGCCACCGCGGTGTTGCCCATGGAACCGGACAGCACCAGGTCCATGCCGCCCTGCACCATGGGATGTTCCCAGGTGAGGAATTGCATGTCCTCGCGGGCCAGCGCCTGCTCGCGGTCGTAGGTGATGGTCACGGCCTCGTCGTCGCCCAGCGGGAAGCTGGCGTCCAGCATCTTTTCGCTGGGGCGCAGCACCAGGGCATTTTCCGAGTGGTCTTCACTGTCGATGCCGAACGCATCGAACAGCTGCTCCATATAGATTGGCAGGGCGAACTGGTCGTCCTGCTCCTCGATGGCTTCGACCAGCGCCTTGCCTTGTTCGCCGCCGCCGGAATTGAGCTCCAGCAGGCGGTCACGGCCGGCATGCAGCTCGGCTTCCAGGCGTTCGCGCTCGGCGCGGGCTTCGTCGATCAGCAGTTGATAAGCGTCGTCGTCACCTTCTTCCAGCTGCGCCAGCAGCCGCTGACCAAAGCGGTGCTGCAGTGCGTTGCCGGTCGGGCAGGTGTTGAGGAAGGCATTCAGGGCCTGGTGATACCACTGGAACAGGCGCTCCTGCGGGCTGGTCTCCAGGTACGGCACGTGCAGCTGGATGGTGTGCTGCTGGCCGATACGGTCGAGGCGGCCGATGCGCTGCTCGAGCAGGTCCGGATGCGCAGGTAGATCGAACAGCACCAAATGGTGGCTGAACTGGAAGTTGCGGCCTTCGCTGCCGATTTCCGAGCAAATCAGCACCTGCGCGCCGAACTCCTCGTCGGCGAAGTAGGCCGCGGCGCGGTCGCGTTCGAGGATGCTCATGCCTTCGTGGAATACCGTGGCCGGGATGCCGGAGCGCACGCGCAGCGCGTCCTCCAGATCCAGCGCGGTCTCGGCGTGGGCGCAGATGACCAGCACCTTGTACTTCTTCAGCATTTTCAGGGTGTCGATCAGCCATTCCACGCGCGGGTCGAACTGCCACCAGCGGTTCTGCTCGTCGGCTGGTTCCTGCTGGCTCTGGAAGGCGACTTCCGGATACAGCTCGGCGTGCTCGCCCAGCGGCAGTTCCATGTATTCGGCCGGGCAGGGCAGCGGATAGGGGTGCAGCTGGCGCTCGGGAAAGCCCTGTACCGCGGCGCGGGTGTTGCGGAACAACAGGCGGCCGGTGCCGTGACGGTCGAGCAACTCGCGGATCAGCCGGCTGCTGGCCTCGATATCGCCATCGGTGGCGGCGGCGAGCAGGGCTTCGCCTTCGGCACCAAGAAACGCATGAATGGTCTGGTGTGCCTGCTGCGAGAGACGACCCTCGTCGAGCAGTTCCTGCACGGCTTCGGCCACTGGCTGATAGCTGGAGCTCTCGGCGCGGAAGGCATCGAGGTCATGGAAACGATTCGGATCGAGCAGGCGCAGACGTGCGAAGTGGCTGTCCAGGCCGAGCTGTTCCGGGGTCGCGGTGAGCAGCAGCACGCCGGGAATCACCTCGGCCAGCTGTTCTACCAGCCTGTATTCGGCGCTGGCGCCTTCCGGATGCCAGACCAGATGGTGCGCCTCGTCCACCACCAGCAGGTCCCAGCCGGCGGCGAAGGCGGCGTCCTGGGCGCGCTCGTCTTCCTTCAGCCACTCCAGCGAGACCAGCGCCAGTTGGGTGTCTTCGAAGGGGTTGCTGGCATCGCTCTCGATGAAGCGCTCGGCATCGAACAGCGCGACTTCCAGGTTGAAGCGGCGGCGCATCTCCACCAGCCACTGATGCTGCAGGTTCTCCGGTACCAGGATCAGCACCCGGCTGGCGCGGCCGGAGAGCAGCTGGCGATGGATGATCAGGCCGGCCTCGATGGTCTTGCCCAGACCCACTTCGTCGGCCAGCAGCACGCGCGGGGCGATGCGGTCGGCGACTTCCTTGGCGATGTGCAGCTGGTGCGCGATGGGTTGCGCCCGCACGCCACCGAGGCCCCACAGCGAGGACTGCAACTGGGCGCTCTGATGCTGCAGGGTGTGGTAGCGCAGGCTGAACCAGGCCAGTGGGTCGATCTGTCCGGCGAACAGGCGGTCGCTGGCCAGGCGGAACTGAATGAAGTTCGACAGCTGGGTTTCCGGCAGGGTACGGGCTTCGTTCTGCGCGGTCAGGCCGTGGTAGACCAGCAGGCCGTCGACATCGTCGACCTCGCGCACGGTCATCTTCCAGCCTTCGAAGTGGGTGATCTCGTCACCCGGGACGAAGCGTACGCGGGTCAGTGGCGCGCTGCGCGTCGCATACTGGCGGGTTTCGCCGGTGGCCGGGTAGAGCACGGTGAGCATCCGCCCATCCTGGGTGAGGATGGTTCCGAGGCCGAGTTCCGCCTCGCTGTCGCTGATCCAGCGTTGCCCCGGTAGATACTGCTGCGCCATGCTGCCTCCCGCTGTGAAAAAGCCGGCTATGGTAACGGAACGTCGCCACGAGAGCGACGGCCGATGGCGACTGCTCGACGCATCAAGTGTAGCGGTCCTGCTAAAGTTGGCCGGTGTTGCGCCGACTCATCGGCAAAGAGGGCTCAAACATGCTGCCACCCATTCCAAGCGGCGTATTCCCGGTCAGTGCCCAGCAGGACGCGGTCAAACCGCGCCCCGAGGTGGCGCCGGTGACGCCGGTGCAGCCAAGCTCCGGCGAAAGCGCCGTCACCCTCGATCGTCGGCATCCGCAGGAGAGCGCGGAAATGCTGCGCGACGAGCAAAGGCGCCGGCAACGCCGCGGTTACACCCCGGAAGAGCTGGCGAAGGGCGAGACCGACGAGCAGGATCAGGCCGGTTTGGAAGAGCTTCCACGGCAGGGCCTCTGGGTCGACGTCGAGGTCTGAGGTGTTGACGACCGACCCAAGCGTTGTTTCATCGATCGAGCTGCCTGACGCCGTGTTGGATTACCGGGCGGGCTGGGTAGACGGCGATACTGCCGACGCCTGGCAGCAGGAGCTGCTCCGCGCCACGCCCTGGACGCAACCGGAGATACGCATCTACGGCCGCCGAGTTGCCGTGCCGCGGCTGGTCGCCTGGTATGGCGATGCCGAGGCCGGATACCGCTATTCCGGCTTGCGGCATGAACCGCTGGCCTGGACACCGCTGTTGCAAGACATCCGTCAGCGTCTGCAGAGCGAGACTGGCCATCGCTTCAATGGCGTATTGCTCAACCTGTATCGCGACGGAGGCGATGCCATGGGCTGGCATAGCGACGACGAAGCCGAGCTGGGTCGCGATCCGGTCGTGGCGTCGCTGAGCCTGGGAGCCGAACGACGCTTCGACCTGCGGCGCAAGGGCAGCGGGCGTATTCAGCACTCGCTGCTGCTTGGGCATGGCTCGTTGCTGGTCATGAGCGGCGCGACGCAGCATCATTGGCAGCACCAGATCGCGCGGACCAGCAAGGTATCGCAGCCGCGCCTCAACCTGACCTTTCGCCTTATCCGGCCGGGAACGAACGCATGAGCAGTGACGAGAACCTGATCGATTTCAGCGCCGAGCGTGCACGCCGCATTCATGACCTGAACGACAAGCGACTCGAGGAGATGCGCAAGACCTTCGAGCAGGTCCTGCCGCTTGGCAAATCGAAGAAGAAGGGCAAGAAGCCGACAAAGAAACGTTGATCGGCATGCCAGCTCGCGCGCCACACCGGCAATTCATACCGATTCGCTATTAGCGATCGCCTCCGCTATTTGCGGCCTGCCCATTTCAGGGCGAATTCGGCCGAACCCTTCCTCCAATACCCCCATTTTCTTGACCTGGATCAGTCGTTGCGCGCGCCTGGGATCGGCATTTTGCGGCCATTGACCCGGGTCAATTTTTTCCCGATCACCCGGGTTTACCTTGCACCCATCGAACAGCGAATCAGGTTTCGGAGGTAGGTCTCATGTTTGTCGATAATGTGGTGCTCGCAGGGGTGGTCACGGTCGGCCTGATGGTCGCCTTCTTCGCAGGTTTCGGATATTTCGTTTGGCGGGATGCCCACAAGAAAAAGGGCTGATTCCGTCGAACACAAGGGCACGCAAGGCATTTAGGCGACCTCTGGTCGCCTTTTTTTTTGCCCGCGATTTACCGACGTGTCTGCGCTTGGACGAACACGGTCGTGGTGAAGGCCGGCACCTCGAATTCCCCCTTGCTCACGATAGCCTGGCGAGCGATCGGGTCGACCGAGCCTTCGAGCAACGGATGCAACCGATAGCCATCCGCCCCTGACAGACGAACCCGCTTGTCCGACGCATTGATCACCACCATCAGCGAGCTGTAGCGGGGGTCCAGATCACGGCCGACGCGCGGTCCATCGGCCAGGCTGTAGGCGATCACCCCGGGCTGCTGCTCGGGCCCGGTGTTGTGGAACTGCAAGCGCCGCTGCACCTCGCGGGCGTTGTCGAGCTGGAATAGCGCGCTGTCGCTGCGAATTTTCAGCAGCTCCAGAAAGCGCCGCTTTGCGGTGACGATGTCGGCAGCGCCCGGTTCGGCCTGTGGGTCGATGATAATCCTGCGAATCAGCGGCCAGTTGTCGCCGTCCTTGTCCGCGCGTGGCAAGCCCTTGTTCCAGTTATTGTCCTGGTAGCCGAAATCCACCGCGTTGAACCAATCCCCCGAGTCGTAGCTGTCGCGCTGCATGGACTTTGAACGCAGGATGTCCGAGCCGAGATGGATGAACGGCACGCCTTGGCTGAACAGCGGCACCGACAGCGCCACCAGGTGCAGGCGGACCCGGTCGGCAACCGACAGGCTGCTGGCGAACTTGTACTGGTTGTTGTCCCACAGCGTCTGGTTATCGTGCTTGGAGACGTAATTGATCGTTTCCTGCGGGTCCAGCGTATAGCCGGCGGGCTGGCCGTTGTAGTCGATCTCGCTGCCCTTGCGTGTGCTGCCGTCGGCGGTGACGAACTGGAAATCACGCAGCCCGCCGGCAATGCCGACGCGGATCAGATCGGCTGCGTGCAGCAGCTGCGCTTTTTCCTGAACCCCGGCACCGCTCAGCTCGTTGGGCCGCAGGTAGAGGCCGTTGGCGAAGCCCTGGTTGCGACGGATGCTGTCGCCACCATCGAAGGGGCTGCCGCCACGTACCGCATCCCGCTGCCGATCGTTGAAGGTGCCGACACCGGTACCGGCCATGTTCAGCTGGTTGGCATTGATGCCGCGGGCGTTGCCGGCGACCTCGCCGAATTCCCAGCCTTCGCCGTAGAAATAGGTCTCGCGATCGATGCGGCGGACCGCGCGATAGGCATCGACGATCTGCTCGCGCATGTGATGACCCATCAGATCGAAGCGAAAGCCGGCGATCTTGTAGTCGCGGGCCCAGACCTTCAGCGAGTCGATCATCAGCTTGGCCATCATGCGGTGCTCGCTGGCGGTGTTCTCGCAGCAGGTCGAGGTTTCGACCGCGCCGGTGGTGGGGTTGCGGCGGTGGTAGTAACCGGGCACGACCTTGTCCAGAACCGATTTGTCAGCCAGGCCGGAGGCGTTGGTGTGGTTGTAGACCACGTCCATCACCGTAGCCAGGCCGTTGCCGGCCAAGGCCTGCACCATCTGGCGGAACTCGATGATGCGCTGCACGCCTTCGGCATCGCTGGCGTAGCTGCCCTCGGGCGCGGTGAAGTGGAAGGGGTCGTAGCCCCAGTTGAAGTCATCCAGCCCGCGCAGGTCGTTGTATAGCGATTGCGCCTGGCCGCTGGCTGGGTCGAAGCCCTCCAGCACCTGACGGATGCTCGCCGCGCTGCAGTATTGCGCCCAACGCTGACGGGCCTGGTCCGAGAGATCGCAGAGCTTGGCGAAGGGATCGTCGAGGTTGATCCGCCGGGCGGGGTCCTCGTCGATGGTGGCGATGTCGAACACCGGCAGCAGCTGAACGTGGGTGAGCCCGGCCTTCTGCAGGTCACGCAGGTGCCGCATGCCGTTGCTGTGCTGTTGGGTAAAGGCGGCGTAGGTACCGCGCAGCGCAATGGGCAGGCTGGTGTCGCTGGCGCTGAAGTCGCGCAGATGGGTTTCGTAGATCACGCTCGCTTCGGGACGCTCCGGGCGTGGCGGACGCACCGCATCCCAGCCGGCGGGCTTGAGGTCATCGGCATTCAGGTCGACCACCTGGGCGTACTGGCTGTTGCGTGACAGGCTCAGGGCGTAGGGGTCGCTGACCAGCGTCGTCTCGACGCTGCCGGTGCTGGGTCGGTAGGCGGTAACTTCATACTGGTAATACTGCCGATCCAGCGAGCGCGGGCCTTCCAGGCTCCAGACGCCGAGCCGCTCTCGCATAGGCTTGGGATAGCCGGGTAGCAGCCGTTTGGCGGCATCGAAGACATGCAGGCGAACCCGCTGCGCGGTCGGTGCCCAGAGCTTGAAGGACACACCTCTGGCATCGAGCGTCGCGCCCAGCTTGCCGTTGTAGGCGAACAGCATGTCGAGGATGCCGGCGGTCTGCACTTCGGTGGCATCGATGACCCGGTCATCCGCGCCATAGGCAATTACCACCAGCTGGCTCATCACGGCGCGGCGAATGTCTTTCACACCTGCCGTGAGTTGGTAAGCGGGGGCGTCGGCCAGGTGCGGGTGCTGCCGCTTGAGGCCGTTGCGCAGGCTGGACGGCTGCATCGCCAGGACCTGCCCGCCGCTGACGGTGCGCGCCTCGCCGTCGATGCGGATGCTGGCATCGTGGGCATAGCGCAACTCGACGCGGCTGGCGCCCGGTGCGCCGCCCACCAGCGCTAGCGTAAACGGATCGAGCCAGTGCGCACGGACGCCCTTGATCGCCACGGCGCTGCCGCTTAGTGGCGTGCTGGACAGTTTCGGGTTGCCGCTGACCGTGAAGACGCGACGGCCGAGCTCGTCGAAGCGCCAGACCAGGTCGGTACCGCCCAGATCCTTCTCGTCGCCCTTGTGCATGATCAGGTTCAGGCAGCTGGCGTCGGCGCTCAGCGGGATGCGATAGAGCGCGCCGTATTCGGGGTCGGTTTCCGCCGCCGCGAGCGGTTGCGCCCAGCTGGTTTCGGTCGCACTGCCGTTGCAGTCGGCGGTGTTCCACAGATGTGGACCCCAGCCGTTGTAGTTGCCATCGGCGCGCTGGTAGTAGAGCAGGGCCTCGTCGGGGCCGGGGTCGAGTGGGGCTGCCGAAGTGGGTTGCACGGCCAGCGACAAGCCGCCGAGGACGAGCGCCGCCAGGCGCCGATAAGCGATCGAGCGAGTGAGCATGGGTGAGGGTCCCGTTGTTGTTCTTGTACTGCTCGCTGGATGGTCGGCGCGGGGTATTCGATGCACATCCTTCCGCTGGGGATCCGCTTTAGGCGTAGGCCAGGGCCGTAATAGCGTTCTGCTTGCCCCCCCTTGCCGCGCAAAGGTATGGCTGGAAATGCTGAGGGCGCCCATCAGGCGCCCTCAGATTGCCTCGTCGCGCGACGGGGCCGTGACCGCAGGAGTGCTCAGCCGATGGTGATCGGCGGCAGTTCCTTCAGTTCGACGGTTTCCTGCTTGCGCGGCGCAAGCACTTCGGCTTCGCCGTCGACCACCAATTCGTCGTTCTGATTGAACACGCGGGTGGCGATGCGCACGCGGTTCTTCGGCAGCTTCTCGAGAATTTCCAGGCGCACGCTCAGCGTGTCACCGATTTTCACCGGACGGGTGAACTTCATGGTCTGGCCGAGATAGATGGTGCCCGGGCCCGGCATGGTGCAAGCCACGGCGGCGCTGATCAGTGCGCCACTGAACATGCCATGGGCGATGCGTTCCTTGAACAGGGTGCCGGCAGCGAACTCGGCGTCCAGGTGCACCGGGTTGCGATCGCCGGACATCGCGGCGAACAGCTGGATATCCTTTTCCTCGACGTGTTTTTCGTAGCTCGCCTGCTGGCCGACCTCCAGGTCGGAGTAAGGCGTGTTGCTGATGGTGCTCATGGAATGTCCTCAGGCTGGTCGGCGCACCGGGTGCTGCGGCCGATGGATCGAAGCGAGTCGCGCGATCCCAGATGACCGGTGTCGGCGCGCTGGGGCTGCATTCTAGAGGCACGGGCTGCACTTGTCCCGGCGCCGGGCCGCGCGATGCCGTGACGAAAGATTCACAGCAGTGATTAATGCGGCTTGGGCTGTTGCGTCGCGATGCCGACCTGATAAGTTCGCCAGAGCCCGCTGCGCGCGGGCCAGACACTCTCAGGTAACGAGGCCAATAACAATGCAGCCTGAATTCTGGAATGACAAACGCCCTGCCGGCGTGCCCAACGAGATCGATCTAGGTGCTTACCGCTCGGTCGTCGAAGTGTTCGAGCGTGCCTGCAAGACTCACGCGGACCGCCCTGCATTCAGCAACATGGGTGTCACCCTCAGTTACTCCGATCTGGAGCGCCACTCCGCCGCTTTTGCCGCCTGGCTGCAGCACCACACCGATCTGCAGCCCGGCGACCGCATTGCCATTCAGATGCCCAACCTGCTGCAGTACCCCATCGCCGTGTTCGGCGCGCTGCGTGCAGGACTCATCGTGGTCAATACCAACCCGCTGTACACCGCGCGGGAGATGCGGCACCAGTTCCAGGATTCCGGCGCGCGGGCGCTGGTGTACCTCAATACCTTCGGCCACCACGTGCAGGAGGTGCTGCCCGACACCGCCATCGAGCACCTGATCGAAGTGCGCATCGGCGACATGTTGCCAGCCCTGAAAGGTGCGCTGGTCAACGCGGCGGTCAAGCACCTGAAGAAGATGGTGCCGGATTACAGCCTGCCGCAAGCCGCTTCCTTCAAGAACGTGCTGGGTGACGGCGCCCGCCACAACCACAAGCCGGCAGCCCTGGAGCCCGATCACGTCGCCGTGCTGCAGTACACCGGTGGTACCACCGGTGTGGCCAAGGGCGCGATGCTCACTCATGGCAATCTCGTGGCGAACATGCAGCAGGTTCGGGCAAACATGCAGCAGCTCGATGAGCATGGCCATCCGGTGATCCGTGAGGGTCAGGAAGTGATGATCGCGCCGCTGCCGCTCTACCATATCTATGCCTTCACGGCGAATTGCATGTGCATGGTGGTGACCGGCAACCACAACGTGCTGATCACCAATCCCCGGGATATCAACGGTTTCGTCAAGGAGCTGCAGCGCTGGCAGTTCTCCGGCTTTCTCGGGCTCAACACCTTGTTCGTCGCGCTGATGGCCCACCCGCAGTTCAACAAGATCGACTTCTCCCGTCTCAAAGGCACCAACTCCGGCGGCACCGCGCTGGTTTCGGCGGTCGCCGAGCGCTGGAAGAGCATGACCGGCTGCACCGTCGTCGAAGGCTATGGCCTGACCGAAACCTCGCCGGTTGTTTGCGCGAATCCGTACGGTGAGCACTCCCGTCTTGGTACCGTCGGGCTGCCGGTCCCCGGGACCACGGTGAAGGTCATTGATGACGAGGGCAACGCCTTGCCGCTCGGCGAGCGTGGCGAGCTGTGCGTAAAGGGCCCGCAAGTGATGAAGGGCTATTGGCAGCGTCCCGAAGCGACTGCCGAGGTGCTGGACGAGGAGGGCTGGCTGAAGACCGGCGACATCGCGGTGATCGACCAGGACGGTTTCGTCAGCATCGTCGACCGCAAGAAGGACCTGATCATCGTCTCGGGCTTCAACGTCTACCCCAACGAGATCGAGGACGTGGTGATGGCTCACCCGAAGGTCGCGGCTTGCGCCGCCATCGGTGTGGCGGACGAAAAATCCGGCGAGGCGGTCAAGCTGTTCGTCGTGCCCAGCGATCCGACGCTCACCCAAGAAGAATTACAGGCTTACTGCCGTGAGAATTTCACCGGCTACAAGATGCCACGGCATTACGTGTTCCGGGATGCATTGCCGATGACCCCGGTCGGCAAGATCCTGCGTCGGGAGCTGCGCGAAAGCGCCTGACGACGCGAGATGCACTGTCGTTGCAGGAGATAAATGAGGTGACCGGGATATATTTTTCGGTCACTTTATGTCGAATAAACGGTTTCCGGACTCTGTTCGCTCCTCGGCAAAGCTGCTAACCTCGGGCACGCTTTTAGCCCGATCAGCGGTACAAAAGTTAACAAATCACAACAAAACAGCTGCCATCGCGCAGTAATAAAGCTGTTGCTTAGGAGTGGGGTTCATGACCGATAACTTCTGGAAGGATAAGTATCCCGTTGGTGTTGCCAGTGAGATCAATCCCAACGAGTACCAGAACATTCAGGCTGTGCTCAAGCAGTCCTGCGAGCGTTTCGCGGACAAGCCGGCCTTCAGTAGCCTCGGCAAGACCCTGACCTACGGTGAGCTGTACAAGCTGTCCGGCGAATTCGCAGCCTACCTGCAGCAGAACACCGATCTCCAGCCGGGCGACCGCATCGCCGTACAGCTGCCCAACCTGATCCAGTATCCCATCGTGGTGTTCGGTGCCATGCGCGCCGGGCTCATCGTGGTCAACACCAACCCGCTGTATACCGCGCGGGAGATGGAACACCAGTTCAACGACGCCGGCGCCAAGGCGCTGGTCTGCCTGGCCAACATGGCCCACCTGGCCGAGGAAGTGCTGCCCAAGACCGGCATCAAACACGTGGTCATCACCGAAGTCGCCGACATGCTGCCGCCGCTCAAGCGCATGCTGATCAACGCGGTGGTCAAGCACGTGAAGAAGATGGTGCCGGCCTACAGCCTGCCGAAAGCGGTCAAGCTCAACGACGCGCTGGCACTCGGCCGCGGCAAGGCGGTGAGCGAGGCTTCGCCGAAGAGCGACGAGGTGGCCGTGCTGCAGTACACCGGCGGCACCACCGGCGTGGCCAAGGGCGCCATGCTCACGCACCGCAACCTCGTCGCCAACATGTTGCAGTGCAAGGCGCTGATGGGTTCGAACCTCAATGACGGCAGCGAAGTGCTGATCGCGCCGTTGCCGCTCTACCACATCTACGCCTTCACCTTTCACTGCATGGCGATGATGCTCAGCGGCAACCACAACATCCTGATCTCCAACCCGCGCGACCTGCCAGCGATGATCAAGGATCTGTCCAAGTACCGCTTCAGCGGCTTCGTCGGGCTCAACACCCTGTTCGTCGCGCTGTGCAACAGCGAAGACTTCCGCAAGCTCGATTTCTCGGCGCTGAAGATCACCCTTTCCGGTGGCATGGCGCTGCAGCTGGCCACGGCCGAGCGCTGGAAGCAGGTCACCGGATGCTCGATCTGCGAAGGCTACGGCCTGACCGAGACCAGCCCGGTGGCCTCGGTCAACCCGATCGAGCACATCCAGCTCGGCTCCATCGGCATTCCGGTGCCCTCGACGCAGTTCAAGGTCATCAATGACGACGGTCAGGACCTTCCGCAGGGCGAGATCGGCGAGTTGTGCATCAAGGGCCCGCAGGTGATGAAGGGCTACTGGCAGCGCCCCGAGGCCACCGCTGAGGTGATCGACGCGGATGGTTGGTTTAAGACCGGCGACATCGGCGTGATTCAGGAAGACGGCTACATCCGCATCGTCGACCGCAAGAAGGACATGATCCTGGTGTCCGGCTTCAACGTGTATCCCAACGAGCTGGAAGACGTGCTCGCCAGCCTGCCGGGCGTGCTGCAGTGCGCGGCCATCGGCGTCCCGGACGAGAAATCCGGTGAGGCGATCAAGCTGTTCGTGGTGGTCAAACCCGGCGAGAGCCTGACCAAGGAGCAGGTCATGCAGCACATGCACGACAACCTGACCGGCTACAAGCGACCGAAATTCGTGGAGTTCCGCGACAGCCTGCCGACCACAAACGTCGGCAAGATCCTGCGCCGCGAGTTGCGTGACGAGGAGCTGCGCAAGCTCGGCCACAAGCAGTAAACGCAGCTGTTGTGAAAAGAACCCGCTTCGGCGGGTTTTTTTCGTTTTTGTGAACGGCGTTTCATCGGCAGCGCTCTCGAGAGCTTTAGTTAGCGCTTGGTAGCGTTCTTCTCATCCTGTAGTGGGTGGCACAATAGCCCTACTTAACCATTTAGTTTGTAGGGGAATATCGGATGCTGTCGTCACTACGTCTGCGAGTGAAGCTGCTGCTGCTTGCCCTTGGTCCGATCCTGCTCCTCGCGATCCTGCTCAGCGGCGTCGCCGTGGTCGAGCTGCAGGACTTGGCCGATCAGCAGGAAGCACAGACCCGTGCCAGCCTCATTCGTGATCGCCGGGCCGAGCTCGAGCATTACGTGCAACTGGCACGCAATGCGATTGCGCCGATTTACGAGCGCTCGGCCGAGGGCGATCTGCAGGCGCGGGCTGAGGCCGTGGGGCTGCTCGAGCGGCTGGCCTACGGCCGCGAGGGTTATTTCTGGGGCTACGATGGCCAGTTCTTGCGCGTGTTCCAGGGTGACAGCCACGAGCGCATCGGCGAGAGCTTTGCCGATTTTCAGGACCCGAATGGCGTGTATGCCATCCGTGAACTGGTCAAGGCCGGTCAGAATGGCAGCCATTTCGTCGACTACAGCTTCGCGGTGCCGGGCAGCGATGCGCTGGTGCCCAAGGTCGGTTACGCCGAATACCTGCCGAAGTGGAACCTGGCGTTCGGCACCTCGCTGAACCTCGACGACGTCGAGCGCGATGTGGTCGAGGCCCGCGCGGTTTTCCAGGCGCGTATCGACAGCCTGACGATGATCATGCTCGGCGCCGCGTTGCTGCTGCTGGTGCTGATGGCCGGGCTCGCGGTACTGATGAGCAATGCCATCCTGCGTCCACTGCTGCAGATTAAGCAGAACCTCGACGATATGGCGCAGGGTGACGGTGACCTGACGCACCGCCTGCCGATCACCAGCCAGGACGAGCTGGGTGAGCTGGCCACCTCGTTCAATCGCTTCGTCGAGAAGATCCATTCGCTGGTACAGCAGGTGGCCGGCACCACCACCCAGCTGACCGGTCTGGTCGCGGCCGTGGCCAGCCAGGCGCAGCGTTCGGAGCAGGCCATGGCCGACCAGCGCAGCGAGACCGATC
The DNA here is from genome assembly GCF_054483855.1 of Stutzerimonas sp. KH-1. Taxonomy (NCBI): domain Bacteria; kingdom Pseudomonadati; phylum Pseudomonadota; class Gammaproteobacteria; order Pseudomonadales; family Pseudomonadaceae; genus Stutzerimonas; species Stutzerimonas sp. KH-1. The sequence goes on from NZ_CM137011.1 coordinate 162,435, forward strand.
AGGTCGCCACGGCGATCAACGAGATGTCCGCTGCGGCCAATGAAGTGGCGATGAGCGCCCAGCGCGCGGCCGAAGCGGCACGCGAGACCGATCAGCAAGGCGTTGCGGCCAAGCAGGTGGTGGACCAGAGCATTCGCCAGATTCATGAGCTGGTGGGCGAGCTGCGCGACAGTGGCGAGTCGCTGGAAGGTCTGCAGCAGGACGTCAAGGGCATCGTCGGCGTGCTCGACGTGATCCGCGCCATTGCCGAGCAGACCAACCTGCTGGCGCTCAACGCCGCCATCGAGGCAGCCCGTGCCGGCGAGGCCGGACGCGGTTTCGCCGTGGTCGCCGATGAAGTCCGGGCGCTGGCCAGTCGCACCCAGCAGAGTACCGGCGAGATCCAGAACATGATCGATCGCCTGCAGGGCGCAACGTCGCACACGGTCAGCACCATGCTGCGCGCTGGCGAGACGGGCGAGAGCACCCGCGATCATGCCAACCAGGCCGGCGAGTCGCTGGATGCGATTTCCGCCCTGATCGGCACCATCAACTCGATGAACGCGCAGATCGCCGCCGCCGCCGAGGAGCAGACTGCCGTCGCCGAGGAGATCAACCGTAGCGTGCACCATATCGCCGATGCGGTGGACGGTGTGGCCAGCGATGCGGCGCAGGGTGCGCAGACGGCGCGCGAGCTGAACGGATTGGCCGAGCAGCTGCAGCGATTGGTCGGGCAGTTCCGGGTCTGACTGAAGCAGCCGCTCTGGAATGGGCCCTCACGAAACCCTGCCTGACAGGGTTTCGTTGTTTTTCAGGTAAAGAAACGTCCCCGTAGGTCGACAACCGAAAAGTACTGCGTGAATTGGCGGCTTAATTGGCGCCTGATTTTTGTCGCATATCTTGTTGCTCAACCCACCTACGGGAATTAACAGAATGCTTTCCAACCTTCGTTTGCGAATGAAGTTGCTGCTGCTCGCGCTGGGCCCGATTCTGCTGCTCGCCATCCTGCTCAGCGGCATTGCCGTGTACGAGCTGCAGAGCCTCGCCGAACAGCAGGAAGAACACACCCGCAACAGCCTCATCCAGGACCGTCGCGCGGAGCTCAAGCACTACGTCGAGCTAGCCCGTAACGCCATTGGGCCGATCTACGAGCGTTCTGCCGAGGGCGACATGCAGGCGCGCGACCAGGCCGTGGCCATCCTCGAGAAGTTGGCCTATGGCAAGGACGGCTATTTCTGGGGCTACGACAGCCAGGCCGTGCGCATCCTGCAAGGCAACACCAAGGACAAGATCGGCCAGAGCTTCTACAACTACCGCGACCCCAATGGCGTCTATGCCATTCGCGAGCTGGTTCGTGCCGGCCAGGACGGCAGCCATTACGTCGACTACAGCTTCGTGCTCGGCGACAGCAGTGTGCTGGTGCCCAAGGTCGGTTACGCCGAGTCCCTGCCGAAGTGGAAGATGGTCTTCGGTACCTCGCTCAACCTCGATGGTGTCGAGCGCGACGTCCAGGCCGCCCGCGCCGAATTCCAGCAGCGCATCGACGGTCTGGTGGCCATCATGCTGGTCTCCGCATTGATCCTGCTGGGCCTGATCGCCCTGGTCGCCGTGTTCATGAGCAACGCCCTGCTCAGGCCGCTGCTGCTGATCAAGCGCAACCTGGACGACATGGCTCAGGGTGACGGCGACCTGACCCAGCGCCTGCCGATCACCAGCCAGGACGAGCTGGGTGAGCTGGCCACCTCGTTCAATCGCTTCGTCGAGAAGATCCATTCGCTGGTGCAGCAGGTGGCCGGCACCACCACCCAGCTGACCGGTCTGGTCGGTGCGGTGGCCAGCCAGGCGCAGCGCTCGGAGCAGGCCATGGCCGATCAGCGCAGCGAGACCGATCAGGTCGCCACGGCGATCAACGAGATGTCCGCCGCCGCCCACGAAGTGGCGATGAGCGCCCAGCGTGCGGCCGAGGCGGCGCGCGAGACCGATCAGCAGGGGGTTGCCGCCAAGCAGGTGGTGGACCAGAGCATTCGCCAGATCCACGAGCTGGTGGGCGAGCTGCGCGGCAGCGGCGAGTCGCTGGAAGGTCTGCAGCAGGACGTGAAAGGCATCGTCGGCGTGCTCGACGTGATCCGCGCCATTGCCGAGCAGACCAACCTGCTGGCGCTCAACGCGGCCATCGAGGCCGCCCGTGCGGGTGAGGCCGGGCGCGGCTTCGCCGTGGTCGCCGACGAAGTTCGCGCGCTGGCCAGCCGCACGCAGCAGAGCACCGGCGAGATCCAGGGCATGATCGACCGCCTGCAGAGCGCCACCTCCAACACCGTCGCCACCATGCTGCGGGCGGGCGAGAAGGGCGAGAGCACCCGTGATCAGGCCAACCAGGCCGGCGCGTCGCTGGATGCGATCTCCGCGCTGATCGGCACCATCAATTCGATGAACGCGCAGATCGCCGCTGCCGCCGAGGAGCAGACCGCGGTGGCCGAGGAGATCAACCGCAGCGTGCACCATATTGCCGATGCGGTGGATGGCGTCGCCAGTGACGCCGCCCAGGGCGCGCAGACCTCCCGCGAGCTCAACGGCCTGGCTGAGCGCCTGCAAAAGCTGGTGGGTCAGTTCCGCATCTGACCCAGCCAGGCGGCAGGCGCAATGCCTGTCGCCAAGGCGCGGCATTCGTTGCCGAACGCCTTTGATCTTCAGCGAAGTTCCCTCATCCCGATCAACGGTAATACCGGCGGGCGGTTGTGCCAGAACGAGACGGTGGCCGTTCGGTCTAGCTCCCTATGGCCGCGTCCGCTGATTGCCGTAGGGGACGATGGCGCAAGCCAGGCGGCCTGCCCATCAATCTCGTTGCAAGGATGAGTTACCCATGCACAAGAAAAACAATGTTGTTCGGGTAGTTGCTTCTCTCGCATTGATCGCCAGCAGCGCGGCACTTGCCGCGCCAAAGGCCGATACCGCCCAATTCAACGACTTCTGGACGCCGGCCAAGCCGAATGCGGCGCTGTGCCGATCGCCCTTGCTGGTTGGCACGCCGATCGGCCTGCCGCGCTGCATGCAGGCGAGCAACGTCATGAAGCACCTGGAAGCGCTGCAGGACATCGCCGCGCTCAACGGGGGCAATCGTGCCTCCGGCCAGCCGGGCTACCAGGCCTCCCTCGACTATGTGCGCAGCCGGCTGCAGCGCGCCGGCTATCGCGTCGAGGTGCAAACCTTCCCCTTCCTCGCGTTCTATCCGGCCAATCCCGGCACGCTGAGCGCCGTGGCGCCACAGACGGTGCAGTACGTCTGGGAGGAAGATTTCACCTATGCCGACCAGACCGATCCGGGCAACGTCACCGCACCGGTGGTGCCGGTGGATCTGGCGCTCGGTGCCGGCAACACCTCTACCAGCGGCTGTGAGCCGGAAGACTTCGCCGGCTTCCCGGCCGGCGCCATCGCGCTGATGCAGCGTGGCAGCTGTGCGTTCGGGCAGAAGGCGACGAATGCCGCGGCTGCCGGTGCGGCCGGGGCCATCATCTTCAACCAGGGTGATACCGAGGACCGCAAGGGCCTGCTGGTCGCCACCCTGGGCGAGGACTATGCGGGCGGCATCCCGGTGATGTTCTCGACCTACGACAACGGCGTGGCCTGGTCGCAGACCGCGGGTCTGCAGCTGAGCATGAACGTCGACGTGGTGCGCGAGCAGACCGAGACCTACAACCTGCTGGCCGAAACGCGGCGGGGTGATCCGAGCAATGTGGTGATGGTCGGTGCGCACCTGGACTCGGTGTTCGAAGGCGCCGGCATCAACGACAACGGCTCGGGCAGTGCCGCGCTGCTGGAAATGGCGCTGCTGATGGGCAAGGCACGGCCGGAGAACAAGGTTCGCTTCGCCTGGTGGGGCGCGGAGGAGTCGGGGCTGGTGGGCTCGACCTATTACGTCAACCAGCTGCCGGACGAGCAGAAGCAGCGCATCAAGGCCTACCTGAACGTCGACATGATCGGCTCGCCGAACTACGCCAACTTCATCTATGACGGCGACGGCTCCGACTTCGGCCTGCAGGGTCCGCCCGGCTCGGCCGCCATCGAACGCCTGCTGCGCACCTACTTCCAGCTGCGCAACGCGCCGTCGGAAGGCACCGAGATCGACTTCCGCTCCGACTACGCACAGTTCTTCGAGGACGGCATTGCCTTCGGCGGTCTGTTCACCGGCGCCGAGGACATCAAGACCGAGGAGCAGGCGCAGCGTTACGGCGGCGCAGCCGGCCAGTCGTTCGATCCGTGCTATCACAACGAATGCGACGACCTCGGCAACATCTCCATTGAGGCGCTGGAGTTGCACGGCGATGCGCTGGCCTTCGCCACCAGCTGGCTGTCGCTGTCGACCAAGATGATCGATGACGAGATCGCCGCAGCGGCCGAGCAGAGCATCGGCAGCATGCGCATCCAGCAGGTGCAGGAGAAGTCGCGCTGGGGGCACTGGATCCGTTGATCGGCTGAACACCGCGCCGGCATGCCGGCGCGGTCCCTGCACAACCCTTTCCCTTCGGCCGGCCGGGCAAATCTGCGACAATCGCCAAGGGTGCGCTGGAGGGCCCATGGTTGCTGGCTTTCGGTGTGCCGTCAAGGTCGCTTATCACCCGCTTGTGACCGAGTTGTGACCTAAATAACCACTCCGTTACCGGGCCGGTTGCTTCAAAGATATCCAAGGGCGAGGGTGGCACGGGGGGAATGAGCGCTGGGTTTCTTATTGATATGGGCACTCAGATTTTTCTGCCGGATTCTCACGGCCATCCCACCGGCTAAGGAGATGGCGCAAGGCAGGATCATCAGCAGCCAGTAAGCAGCCTGTAGCTTGCCCACAGGTATCTCCTACTGTCATTGTCGGGTATTTCGAAAAAAAAGCCCCAAGACCCTTTACGGTCGCGGAGCTTCTGGAGTTTTATCGGTGAAGAGTGGGGTCGGTTTGATGAGATATCCGGCACTAAGGTCCTTGGCTCACCCCTGACTGACGCAATGGACCACCTGACAGTCCCTTTGATGGCCGTGAAAATCTGAGGACTGGAAGCCTTTAGACGATCAGGATTATGGTCTGACAAGACCTGCCCGAACTCCTAAGAGAACCAAAGGTCTCAGAGAAATCATTAAGTTAAAGATTATTGAAAGAGAATAAAAAGATGATCTCTCAGTAATCTTTAAGTAACAGCCACCCGTGTCTACAAGCATCACCTGGGGCCACCACCTCCCAGGGACGACCGGGACACACCCGGCTTACTTGTAGCTCACCCCGGCTCGACTACCGGGCCTGAGGTCATCCGCAGTAAACAGCTTAAGCGCTGCTACGGTCGGACCATCAGGTATGAAGGGTCACCCAAGTCAGCTTACAGGCTGCCCTTGGGAAGTCGAAGGTTGCCACGTATGGCTCTCCTATTAGTGAGGACTTTTGTGCCTGACAGCTACGCGCTCAATCGTGACGGGCAAACTCACCGTGTAGCTCATCCCGGACCTTTCGGGCGTATGAGTGCACGGCTGTGAGATTCGCCAGCTCAGCAACGTGAACCTCCCCACGCACCATGATCGAAAATACATAAGCGTCACCCTTGCGTTTCACCCCTTTCGGGAGGCCGACTGACACCCCAGGGTCTCGCCGCCCTGGCGACCGCTTGTTCTGAAGGTTCTCGGCTTCAGTACAGGCCCTAAGGTTGTCCGGGTGGTTGTTTAAGGGGTCGCCGTCTCGGTGGTCGACTACCAGCTCAAGTGGGTCACGGTCGTGCGTAAGCGCCCAGATTATCCGATGGATGCGATAGCTTGAGCCCTTAAAGGTGACCCGCCAGTAACCGTCCGAACCAATGCCCCCAGTCGGGCCGAGTTTGCCGACTCGTGCCCGCCCGCCCGGTACGGGGCTTGGTGCGCCGATTCGCTCTAAGCCCGATGGGCATTCCGGGTTCACTTTAAAGCAACGCTGAAGCTCAACGAGAGCCGGAAGCGGTTTGATTGTTTTCATGTGGTCCTCCAAAGGTGAGGACACAACACGTCCTCCTTTTAGTGAGGACTTTTGCTTAGCGCGCCTATCAACCTTAAAGGCGGCGCTTGATTCCACCATGAGCGTGCCTAACGGTGTATCGCTAAACGTTGACGGAATCTGTGTTTATATACAGCATGGCACATTGATCTGAAGAGGGCTGGCCATGAATCCACAGATTCAGTTGATCGACACCTATGAAGACCTTCTTGCAAGGCCCAACTTTCGCGCGTCGCTTCCCTTCCACCCGAAGGTCGAGCGGCGTTTCGGAGCAGTAGTCGCGCCTTATCGGTTCATGGAAAAGATTCCGTGTGGAATAGAGGCTTGCCACACGCCGCACTTTTCAGGCTACCTAATCACGACCGACGATGGCTTAGAGACTGCCATCGGGAGCCATTGTGGTCGCAATCATTTTGGCATGTCTTTTACGAGAGAAAGGCAACGGGTTGAGCAAGCTGTCGCTCACTATCGCCGCGTCAAGTCTGTACAAGCGATGCTTGATGATATGGCTAAGCATCTCTTAGTTATTGAAAGGCTTGAGAAGGATTACAAAGACCTTCAAGACAAAAAGATGCGCCTTATTGGCGCTATCGGGTCCAGCGTGTTCACGGTACTCAAGGCGCGCGCTGACAGGGGCCAGCCTCAAATCACAAAAGAGGTCCCGATGACGCATGAAGAGGCCGACGCTTTCTTTGCAACCTCAAACCGCAAGGCTGGTGACGGTAAAGGATGGCCGACGAAGTCTGTCCCTCTTGCAACTCTTGAAGGACTTGATTTCATCAAGGCGCGCTTCAAGGACATGCTGGTGGTAACGCTAATTACTCCTATGCGTGAGCTGAGCAAGCAGAGTCCAGCAGACATAGAGCAAATGAAGCCGCGCCACTTAACGGCTACTGCCAAATGGGCGGGCGAGGTGCCGCGAAGCATCGAGCAGGCGGAAGCGATCATCACAGCCGGATACAGGTTTTTTCGAGCCGACAATATTGAGCGCTTGGTCCATCTTGGTGCGTCGGCAAGTGATTTGTCCGCCATGATCAAAGACCTTAAAGCCGAAGACCAGACGAACAAGTAATCGCGTCGCGTTAGATATAGGGGCTAAAGGGCATTTCCTGTAAAGCGTCAGGAATTCACCCGATGCCCTATATGACTCCTCAGCGCGTCCGGTCGACCCCGTGAGTCTCAGCAAGACGAAGCATCAGGTTTTGACTTACTGGATCATTCGGAACGAAGTGACGCAAGGCGTTCCAAAGGGCAGTGCGGTAACCCTGCGCATTGCTGCCTCGGTTGTCGGCAATCAGTCCAAGTGCTGAATTGACCCCTTGGAGCCCATTCGCAACCACTTGAGCCGCTGGGACCTGCTCAGCCAAACGGGACCCGAAGTCCTGAATATCTCTTGACCTCAAAGCAACCCTGCCGGTCTTGCGGATGGTCGGTAGGACCACCTCGGTGACCCACTTGCGGAAGGGCTCGGAGGCCGGTGCGTGGCCGCGAAGGAGCATCTGATAGGTGGCCGACTCAGTGGAGAGCCAGATGTCCTTCCAGCGGTTAGTCCCGACACATGGGTTCAAAGTAGAGAAATCTTCGACTTTGGATTCCAGTGCCTTGATCTGTAGGTAGCCCGCCTGCTTGGCGGACTTCATCGCGGACCGACTGCTGTTCTTTGGGTCCTTCAGGCCAGCCGCTCGTGCCACCTGGGTAGCGATGAACAGGAGGTCATGCTCGGGGTGACCCACGAGGATGTATATGGGTCTCCCTCGAATCCTTAGCGCCGCGTAGTGTCTTGCAGGCAGACCTCCTCGGTTAGTAGTTCTTGCAGCTTGTACGAATCGGTCTGTGGGTCGTAATAACGAGTTGGCCACATAAAAAGCTTATCTGCCGGAATAATTTCCCGGCATGCCTCGTACTCATACATCTGCTTAATTCGCGCTTTTCGCTCGAACCGAGCCTCTGAGACTTTGGATTTTCCCCAAAAGAAAAGGCAAATGATTAGGACCTCTCGCCAGTACCTAACGATAACCTCGCCCGCGTCAATAATTGGCTCCATGCCGTGCTCCTTGCTGATGTAATGATTTCGCTGGTGCTAACGAATCGGCAGTTTATCTTGGAGTATCACCGCCAGCTTCTCCACGGGGACCCCTGAGCCATACGTTTCATAAGCAAGAGTCCCTGAGGACTGCCCAAGGATCGCTTGGGTGAACGCCACCGGGACGCCCTCAGCTTGCAACAGAGAGGCCAGGGAGTGCCTCAGTGAGTGCAGGGTCAGGTCGGAATCATCCCCGCTCACAAGGTCCCTCAGCACCAAGTTAAGCTCCCGGCCAGCGAGACGGTAGCTCACACCGAGCACCGTGTTTCCTTTGGCGTTCTCTACGAAGCCCAGGAATGCCTCAAGGTCGAAACCATATGCGCCATCGGTCAACGGGACGAGCCGCTGCGATTGTGCCGTCTTGAGTTCCTTTCCGTTGTTGTCGTTAATGTCGATTACCCAGACGCCACCCTCTTTGCGTACATCTTCCTTGGTCAACTGGACGTATTCGTTAAGCCGCGCCCCAGTGATGACACCCAGGGTCAGCGCCCAGCGCTTCCAAGAGTCAGCCGGGAGGCCATTGGCGTAGACCATGAGCGTCTTTATCTGGTCCTGCGTGAAAGCCTTACGGGTGCTCTCTGCGCCCTTTTTGAACTTGAGGTTCTGGGTGTACGCCTTGGGTATCAAATCATTATTCACAGCCCAGCTGAGGACCGTAGCGAGCTTGGTTAGCAGGTTGTTAACGCTAAGAGGCTTTCGGGTCTCCGAGAGAGTGTCCCGTAGGGCGATCAGGTCTGCCCGTGTGTGGGTCCTCATGTCCAGATCGCCCAAGGCGTCCGAAAGGGTTCCGTGGCAATAGCCGATTTCCTTCATGCTGCTGGGCTTTACGTTCGGCCCGTGTTCCTTGAGGTAAGACTCAGCGAGGGACTCGAAGGTAACTGGCGGGAGGGCCTGAGGTGCACTTACAGATACAGACGAAGAAGCATGGCTTGAGCTATCAGTGGGCTCACTTTTATTGATCTCATCTATCACATCTACAAGAGCCTGAGGACGACCATGTAGGCGCTCTTGTGCTGCCCCAAGAATACGACCACCAAGAATCGCCGCTTTGGCCTGGGGGACGGTCAAGGAGCCCGTGCGGGTGATGGCATGGAGGTCCGCCTGCCAGTCCGCATAGAGGAGGGCCTGATCTTCCAATCTTTCCCATTCAGTGGGAGTCGCCAGGATGTCCTCAGCGATAGCCCTCAGGTGCTCTCTCAGTTCCTCCCAGGTGGCGTCTGGGTTGTCGAGGTGGAACGCACGGAGAGTGGATTGGAGGAGCTTGCTGGTCTTCATCGCGGTCGGCCTGTCAGTGGTCCGCAAGGATACCGTACAGGAAGCGTGGGAGCCTCTCGGGCGCACTCGGAGCTGGTAGACGCCTTGCTTCCTAAAGTGCCAAGGAGAGGCCAGAGGGATGCTCAGTTGTGACTGACTTATGACTCGGTTGTGACCTGGGGTGTTCTCTGGGATGCCCATGAATGCTGGTGTCCGCGTGGTTACTGGGACCCAGCACACCCACGGCAAATCTGCGACAATCGCGCCCTTCTCGAATTGCCCCACGGCTGTCCATGACCGACGCAACGCCCGCTATCGATACCCTGCTGAAGAATCTCGACCAGGCCCTGTTCGCTGATCGCCACCGCCTGCGCCGGCAGCTGCACGAGCTGAGAAAGAAGCCGGACGAAGGCAAGCTGGCCCAATGGCTGGAACGTTTTCAGGCCTCCGCCGCCAAGGTCGAGGCTCGCCGCCAGAGTGTGCCGAGCATTCGCTACGACGACAGCCTGCCAATCGCGGCCAAGCGCGACGAGATCAAGGCCGCACTGGAAAAGCATCAGGTGCTGGTGATCGCCGGTGAGACCGGCTCGGGCAAGACCACCCAGCTGCCGAAGATCTGTCTGGAGATCGGCCGGGGCGTACATGGGCTGATCGGCCATACCCAGCCGCGGCGCCTGGCCGCGCGCAGCGTCGCCACCCGCGTCGCCGAGGAGCTCGGCGCGCCGCTGGGCGAGCTGGTGGGCTATCAGGTGCGCTTCGAGGACCAGAGCACCGAGCGCACGCTGATCAAGCTGATGACCGACGGCATCCTGCTGGCCGAGACGCAGCACGATCGCTTCCTGGAAAAGTACGACACGATCATCGTCGACGAGGCCCACGAGCGTTCGCTGAACATCGACTTCCTGCTGGGCTTCCTCAAGACGCTGCTGCCACGCCGGCCGGATCTGAAGGTGATCATCACCTCAGCGACCATCGACTTGGAGCGCTTTTCCGAGCACTTCGACGGTGCACCCATCGTCGAGGTGTCCGGGCGTACCTACCCGGTGGAAACCTGGTATCGCCCGCTGGCTGCCGAGATCGACGAGGACGGCAACCGCGTCGAGGACGACCTCACCGTCGACCAGGGCATCCTCGCTGCACTGGACGAGATTGCCGCCCACGAGCGCAGCGTTGGCCAGCGCCCCGGCGACGTGCTGGTGTTCCTGCCCGGCGAACGCGAGATTCGCGACGCCGCCGAGGTGTTGCGCAAGGCCAATCTGAAATTCACCGAGGTGCTGCCGCTGTATGCGCGCCTGACGCCGGCCGAGCAGCAGAAAATCTTCCAGCCGCGCCCGGGGCGCAAGATCGTGCTGGCCACCAACGTCGCCGAGACTTCGCTGACCGTACCGGGCATCCGCTACGTGATCGATTCCGGCACCGCCCGCATCAGCCGCTACAGTTACCGCGCCAAGGTTCAGCGCCTGCCGATCGAGGCGGTGTCACAGGCCAGCGCCAACCAGCGCAAGGGGCGCTGCGGACGGGTCGAGCCGGGTATCTGCATTCGGCTTTACAGCGAGGAAGACTTCCTCGGCCGGCCGGAATTCACCGATCCGGAGATCCTGCGCACCAACCTCGCCGCGGTGATCCTGCAGATGCTGCATCTGCGCCTGGGCGACATCCAGGATTTCCCCTTTATCGAGCCGCCGGATGGCAAGGCCATCAGCGACGGCTTCAACCTGTTGCAGGAACTCTCGGCGGTCAATCGCGAAAACCAGCTGACCCCAATGGGTCGCCAGCTGGCGCGCCTGCCGATTGACCCGCGGCTTGGTCGCATGCTCCTCGAAGCTGCACAGCAGGGCAGCCTCGCCGAAGTCCTGATCGTGGCCAGCGCACTCTCGGTGCAGGACGTGCGCGAGCGTCCGGCCGACCGTCAGCAGGCAGCCGACCAGGCTCATGCGCAGTGGAAGGACCCGGATTCGGACTTCGCCGCGCTGATCAATCTCTGGCGCGGTTTCGAGGAGAAGCGCCAGGAGCTGGGCTCCAACCCATTGCGCAGCTGGTGCCGGAAGAACTTCCTCAACTATCTGCGTCTTCGCGAGTGGCGCGATGCCCATCGGCAGCTGACGCTGATCGCCCGCGAACTCAAGCTCGGTGCCCCGGCGGACAGTCGCGACCAAGGTCGTCCCCAGAAGGGCGAAGCCCGTGGCAGCGGTCTCGACCGCGGAAAGAGCGCAGCAGCGCCATCGGCCGAGGCCCCTGCACCGACCAAGGACAACAAGGTCAACGCCATCGTCCGCCAGCAGGTCGAAGCCAGCGAGGCCGCGCAGAAGGCCAAGAGCTATGCCGCGGTGCACAAGGCCATCCTCGCCGGCCTGCTCAGCCAGATCGGCAACAAGACCGAGGAGGGTGACTTCCTCGGCGCGCGCCAGCGGCGCTTCTGGGTGCATCCCGGAAGCAGCATCGGACGCAAGAAGCCCAACTGGCTGATGGCAGCGGAGCTCGTGGAAACCACCAAGCTGTTCGCGCGCATGGTCGCCAAGATCGAACCGGACTGGATCGAGCCGCTGGCGGGCCACCTGGTCAAGAAGAACCACTTCGAGCCGCACTGGGAGAAGAAGCGCGGCCAGGTGGTGGCCTACGAACAGGTGACGCTCTACGGGCTGATCGTGGTCGGCCGCCGCCCGCTGCACTACGGGCCCATCGACCCGCCGGCGGCGCGCGAGCTGTTCATCCGCGAAGGCCTGGTGCGTGGCGAGATCAACAGCCGTGCCCGCGCGTTGACAGCCAACCGCGAGCTGCTCGAGCGCATGGACGAGCTGGAGGCCAAGGCGCGGCGTCGCGACATCCTCGCCGACGAGGAAACCCTGTTCGGTTACTACGATGCGCGCCTGCCAGCGGACATCTACCAGACCGCCAGCTTCGAGAACTGGTACAAGCGCGAGAGCCAGAAGAACCCACAGCTCCTGATCATGCGCGAGGAGGACGTGCTCGCCCGGGAGGCCAGCGAGGTCACCGCCGCGCAGTATCCGGACCACCTGCGCATCGGCGAGCTGCAGTTGCCGCTGGAATACCACTTCGAACCCAACCACCCGCGCGACGGCGTAACCCTGCGCGTGCCGGCGCCGCTGTTGCCGCAATTGCGGCGCGAACGGCTCGACTGGCTGGTGCCGGGGCTGATCGAGGCCAAGGCGGTCGCGCTGGTGCGCGGCCTGCCCAAGGCGATCCGCAAGAACTTCGTGCCGGTGCCGGACTTCGTCGGCGCGGCGCTGGCCAAGATCAGCTTTGGCGAAGGCGCCTTGCCCGAGGCGCTGGGCCGCGAGCTCACCCGCATGACCGGCGCCCGCGTGCCGGACGAGGCCTGGGCCGAGGCCGCTGCCGGGCTGGAAAACCACCTGAAGATGAACATCGAGGTGGTCGATGCGCGCGGCAAGTTCCTCGGCGAAGGCCGCGACCTGGCCGAGCTGACCGCGCGCTTCGCCGAGGCCAGCCAGGCCGCGCTGGCGCCGCCGCAGCAGAAGGCCGAGCAGAAGCCGGTCGAGGCCAAGGGTTTTGCCCAGGTCGCGGAAAAGGCGCAGGCGAAGATGGCCGGCCTGTCGATGACGGTCTACCCGGCGCTGGTCGAGGAGGGCGGGGTGGTCAAGGAGGCGCGCTTCCCGACCCAGGCCGAGGCCGACTGGCAGCACCGCCGCGCCCTGCAGCGCCTGTTGCTGCAGCAGCTGGCCGAGCCGGCGAAATACCTGCGCAACAAGCTGCCGGGGCTCACCGAACTGGGCCTGCTCTACCGTGACATGGGCAAGGTCGATGCGCTGGTCGAGGACATCCTGCTGGCCAGCCTGGACAGTTGCATCCTTGACGGCGAGGCCCAGCTGCCGCGTGACGGTGCGGCACTGGCGTCCCTGGCCGAGCGCAAGCGCGGCGACTGGACCGCCCACGCCGAACGGCTGGCGCGGCTGACGCTGGAAATACTCAAGCACTGGCACGGCCTGCAGAAGCGCTTCAAGGGCAAGATCGATCTGGCCCAGGCGGTGGCGCTCAACGACATCAAGGCGCAGCTGGGCAACCTGGTCTATCCGGGCTTTGTTCGCGAAACACCGGCCGAATGGCTGAAGGAATATCCGCGCTATCTCAAGGCCATCGAGCAACGCTTCGAGAAGATCGGCGCGCAGTTGCAGCGCGATCGCGTCTGGTCCGGCGAGCTGGGCGGCTACTGGGAGCAGTACCAGGCGCGGCTGCACAAGCACCAGCAGGAGGGCAAGCGCGATCCTGAACTGGCGCTCTATCGCTGGATGCTCGAGGAATATCGCGTCTCGCTCTGGGCACAGCAGCTGGGTACGAAAATGCCGGTATCCGACAAGCGCCTGAACAAGCAGTGGAGCCAGGTCGAGCCCTGAGTTCAGGGCCGACCTCTCATCTGAAACGAGCCATGCACAGCCACAACAGCCTGCCGGGCGTGGCCAGTTCGCTCGGCGCCTCGGCGCTGTTCGCCACGCTGTACTACTACACCACGCTACTCGAGCCGCTGGACGGCCAGCAGGTCTACGGCTGGCGCATCCTGCTGACCGCCCCCTGCCTGGCACTGCTGCTGCTCGCCATCGGCCGCTGGGGCGAGGTACGGCAGATTGTTGCGCGCTTGCCCGCCGAGCCGCGGCTGTGGCTGTGGCTGGCGCTGCCATTGTCCTCGGCGCTGGTCGGGCTGCAGCTGTGGCTGTTCATGTGGGCGCCGATCAACGGCCACGGCCTGGATGTCTCGCTGGGCTACTTCCTGCTACCGCTGACCCTGGTGCTCACCGGGCGGCTGCTGTTCGGCGAGGCCATCAGCCGGCTGCAGCGCCTGGCCTGCCTGCTCGCCGCGATCGGCGTCGGCAACGAACTGCTCGGCGCCGCGTCGCTGTCCTGGCCGGTGCTGGCGGTCGCCCTCGGCTATCCGTGCTACTTCGCCCTGCGCCGCAGGATGGGCACCGCCAATCTAGGCGGCCTCTGGCTGGACCTGGTGATCAGCCTGCCGGTCGCCGCATCGTTCGCCGTCGCCGACCGCGACACCTTGCAGCTGCTGACCGCCAGCCCGCGGCTGCTGGTGCTGATCGCCGGTCTCGGTGCGCTCAGTGCGCTGGCCCTGGCGCTGATGATCGTCGCCAGCAAACAGCTGAACCTGGCCCTGTTCGGCCTGCTCAGCTACGTCGAACCGGTGTTGCTGGTGGTGGTGGCGCTGCTGCTCGGCGAGACCATCACGGCAGGCCAGTGGCTGACCTATGGGGCAATCTGGGCGGCAATCGGCGTTCTGGTCGTCGAGGGCGTGGCTGCTTTGCGTCGCAGCCGTGGGGCCAGCGCAGGGCCTGGCTGAAACCGGCACCGCCAGCTGTCCGGGTGGGTTGCTTGCGCGGAGCGCGCCGGGTGAACTTGTGGAGCGTTGCGCTTTTCCTAATCGGTGAACCCTGATCAAGGAGCAAGGCTTCAAGCTCATGGCGCTATTCACCCTCGGTATCCTGCTGTTTCTGCTCATTGCCGCCGACATCATCAAGACCACGCTTTCGACACGCGGCGGCGGAATGCTCACCAACGCCGTCACTCGGTCGGTATGGGCGCTTTTCTTCAGGGCGGCGGGGCGCCAGGGGCGATCCGAAGTGCTGCAGTATGCCGGGCAATTCGTTGTGCTTTCGGTGCTGCTGAGCTGGATCCTGGGCCTCTGGGCGAGCCTGTTCCTGCTTTTTGCCTCACACCCCGGCTCGATTGTCGACGACGCGACCAAGCTGCCTGCGGATTTGTGGGAAACCTTCTACTACGCCGGTTTCACCCTTTCAACGCTGGGCGTCGGCGACTACGCCGCAGCCGCGGACGGCTGGCGTGTGCTGACCAGCGCGGCCGCGTTCTGCGGCCTGACGTTCATCACTGCGGCGATCACCTATATCGTTCCGGTGCTGTCGGCGGTCAGTCTGCAGAACCAGCTCAGCCTACTGGTCAGCAGCATGGGCCGGACGCCGCAGGAAATCCTGGTCAACAGCTGGAATGGTGCGGATTTCTCCAGTTTCTACGACAACGTCCCGGAGCTGCGGCAGATGCTGGTCCAGCACACCCTCAACCATCATGCGTACCCGGTGATCCAGTGCTTTCACAATTGCGATGCCGGCAAGAACGCGGTGCCGGCGGTGGTTACGCTCAATGAGGTGTTGAGGCTGCTGCAAGGCGTCAGTGCCGAGATCCCTCCAGGATCGGCTCAAACGGCAGATGCTGGGTTCGGCGGTGACTCGGCACCTGGAGCTGCAACGTGCCAGCTACCTTGGCCGAGCCCGCCCAAGCGTGGGCGAGGGAGATGTCGATCTGACGCCGTTGGCGGCCGCAGCCATACCGCTGGACGAAGACCGCGTCGTCATCGCGGCGCCCGACGAGCGCCGCAGGCTGCTGAGTGCCTTGCTTGAATCGGATGGCTGGAGCTGGCGCGACGTTTATGGCGACTCGGCCGGAAACTGACGAACTTGCCGAGGGCTGTGGTCGAACGCTGACGATTACAACATCCTTTGCGCCAGGAGGGCTGCGACGAGCGCTGCTGCCAGCACCCCGAGCAGCAGGCCGATGCGCCAGCCCGACCTGCGCGAAGGATCGCCAGCGGGTATCACGGCTGCAGCTGTGGTGGCGGCATGCAACGGGTTCGGTGTAGCCGGGCGCGGACGTGCGGGTTTGGGCGGAGGCGTGGGCAGATCGGCGGCGCGAACGAACACCGTGGCGTCCTCGTCGACGACTTCCGGCGCGCTGACTTTTGGCCCGATCACCAACAGCGTGGTGTTGCCCAGCTGAATCTGATCGCCTGGCTGCAGCACCGCGGTGCTGACCTTCTGCCGGTTCACCAGCACACCGTTGGCCGAGGCCAGGTCCTTCACTTCCAGCACGTCGCCCTTGAGAAAGAACTCGGCATGGCGGCGCGACAGCTCGGCATCGCTGAAGCAGAGCTCGCACTTTACCGAGCGGCCGAAGGTCATCGAGCCGGTGATGTGGTACTTGTGGCCCTGGTTCTCGCCCTTCACGACCTGCAGCAACCAGCGGGGCGCGGACGCCACCTTGGCGCCGGCCTTGGCCGGATCGACGATCTGCAGTTCGAGCGTGCCCAGCCGCAGGCGATCACCGGAGCGAATCTGGTAGCGCTCGCCGACCTTCTCGTCGTTGACGTAGGTGCCGCCCACCGTGCCGAGGTCGGTGAGGTAGTAGAAGCGGTGTTCCAGCAGCAGTTCGGCGTGGAACGGCTCTATCCCGGCATCGTTCGCGACCAGCTTGTTGCTGCGGTCCGAGCCGAGGGTGAAACGTTCATCGGCCAGCCAGATGGGGCTCTGCCGGTTGTCGACGAAATGAATCCTGAGCATCTCTGAATCACCCTGAGCAGAGAGGCGATCGGGCGCGAGCCGAGCGATCGCCCGTGATTACTGGTTGAAGATCCGGTTCCACAGGCGTTTGACCGGGTTGGCCGGCGCCTGGGAGCTTTGCGTGGTTGTTGGCGCCGTGCGCGAGGTGCTGGCGGCGGTACGCGGCTTGGGCCGTGGTGCACGCGCTTTGGCAACGCGCTGAGCGTGAGCGTCGTGCAGTGCGAGCAGCGGCGCGTATTGCGGCGCAGCCTCCAGGCCCTGCTGGATGTATTCCAACGCCAGGGCGAACTCGCGTTGTGCATAGGCCGATTCGGCAAGTTGGACATAGCGTTCGCTGACCCGTGTCAGACCTTCGCGTGCGGCCTGATGCTCCGGCAGCCAGCCGAGCACCT
This sequence comes from Stutzerimonas sp. KH-1, assembly GCF_054483855.1. Taxonomy (NCBI): domain Bacteria; kingdom Pseudomonadati; phylum Pseudomonadota; class Gammaproteobacteria; order Pseudomonadales; family Pseudomonadaceae; genus Stutzerimonas; species Stutzerimonas sp. KH-1. The sequence goes on from NZ_CM137011.1 coordinate 179,466, forward strand.
GCTGGTAATAGTACACGGCGCTGTCTTCGGCCGGCTCCAGCAGCTGGTCGCTGGCCAGCCGCTGCGCCGCCAGCTCCAGGGCTTCGGCGATGCGCGCATCGAGCACGCGGCGCAGGCCGTCGAGCGCTTCGGGGTTATCGGCATCCAGGCGCAGGGCCTGGCGGAAGTAGTAGTCGGCATTGTCGAACGCGGGCGTGGTCAGCTGCCCGACGGCCAGGCGTGACTCGGCACGGCCGAGGAAGTCGCTGATGCGGCTGTACTGCCACCACTGGTAACCACCGAAGCCGAGCACGGCCACCGTGGCCACCACGGCTGCGCTGATCGCCGCCCAGCGGCCGAGGCCACGCCCACTCCGCCGGCGACGGCGACTGGGCTTGGCTTCGATGATGACGGCCGGCGCGATGCGCGTCTGGTCCATGTCCGGTTCGGTGAGGGTGTCGATGGCGGCCAGCAGTTCGCGACAGCTGGCGAAGCGCTCGTCCGGTAGCTTGGCCAGCATGCGATCGAGCAGCGGCTGGTAGCCCGCCAGGGCCGGCGGCAACTGCGGCAGCGGCATCTGCACGTGGTTGAGCACGGTTTGCGGATAGCTGCTGGCGCGGAACGGGTTGGTCCCGGTGAGCATCTCGGCGAGGATCACGCCGAGGCTGTAGATGTCGCTGCGGGCATCCAGCGGCTGGCACTGGGCCTGCTCCGGGCTGCTGTAGGCCGGACTGCCGACGGCGATACCGAAATGCGTGAGTTCGTTGTCCAGTTCCACCGCCTTGGCCACGCCGAAGTCGGTGAGCACCACGCTGCCATCGTCGCGAAAGAGAATGTTGGCCGGCTTCACGTCGCGGTGGACCAGGCCGCCGTCATGCACCACCGCGAGGCCGCCGGCCAGCTGGCGAATGATGTCCAGAGCCCGGGCCGGTGAAAAGACGATGCCGCGATGCTGCGCCAGATCGCCGCCGCCGAGGTATTCCATGGCCAGATAGTGGCGGCCATCGGCGATCTGGCCGATGTCGTGGATGGTGATGATGGCCGGATGGCGCAGCGAGGCGACGATATGGCCTTCCTGGATGAAGCGTTCGGTAAAGGCGGCATCCTCGGTGCGCAGCAGCACCTTGACGGCTACCTCGCGATCCAGGGACAGCTGGGTGGCGAGGTAGACCTCGGCCATGCCGCCCTTGCCGAGTCGTTTGTGCAGGCGATAGCCGGGAATTTCTAGCATCCGATGCGTCATGGAAAAGCTCGTGCCTGGTTACGACTTGAGGGGTTTCAACAGCATGTTGATGAAGCGGCGCCCGCGCGACTCGGCCGCCGGCGGTGTTGCGGTACGGCCGATCACGATGCAGGAAATATTGTCCCGCCCGCCATGTTCGTTGGCCTGGGCGATCAGCTGTTCCACCAGATTCTCGAGCGTGTCGGCGAAGGTGCAGCTGGCCTGGATCTGCGCATCGGTCAGTTCGTTGGTCAGGCCGTCGCTGCACAGCAACAGCAGCTCGTCGGGCTTCAGCGTGCCACAGGTGACGCCGATCTCCAGCGGCTCCTCGCGACCCAGGCAGTGCAGGATGATGTTGCGCCAGGCGTGGCCCTCGGCCTCGGCAGGCTTCAGCTCGCCGGCGTCGATCATCATCTGTACCCAGCTGTGATCGCGGGTGAGCTGCTCGATGCCGGTGGCGCTGACCAGATAGGCCCGGCTGTCACCGACCCAGGCCAGCTCGAAATCGACGCCATGGAACTGAGCTGCCACCAGTGTGGTGCCCATGCCGTCGTCGCCGGCGGCGTTCAGTACGGCCTGATTGGCCAGGTGGACCGCCGGCTCCAGCGGCTCGCCGGCTTCAATGGCCCGCTGCAGTGCCTCCAGCGCCACGCTGCTGGCGACCTCGCCGCACTGGTGCCCGCCCATGCCGTCGGCGATCGCCCAGAGGCCCAGCGCCGGCGCGCAAAGCAGGGCATCTTCATTGTGGCTGCGCCTGCGCCCGGGCGAGCTGATTCCGGCGTGGTCCAGCAAGGAGTCGGTGAGGGTAGGTTGCATGCGTTGACCCGCTGCGGCATGACATCGAGCGAGCATGATGCGTTGGGCCTCGGGTACTGTCATCGGCTGGTACCGAGGCAAGCGCAACACTGTTAACTCGCGCACAGGGGCGAAGCAATCGAACGCGCCCGGACCGGCAGCAGGCCGCTTTGATGCGCTTGGCCTGCGCTCGCGTGCATGCACTAGCTGACCGGCCGCAGAAACTGTGCGATGCGTGCCAGCACCTGCTCCGGTTGTTCGCGGTGCGGCACATGACCGACGCCCGCCAGCAGCACCTGTTCCACTGGCCCGCCGGCGTGGCGGGCGACCAGCTGTGGATGTCTCGCCGAGCCGAACTCGTCGCCTTCGCCATGGATGGCCAGCGTCGGGCATCGCACGGCCGGCAGTGCCGCTTCCAGTGACCAGTTGCTGAAGTTCGGGGCGAGCCAGGTGTCGATCCAGGCGCTCAGCACCCAGTCGCTGCGCTCGCCGTGATAGCGGCGCAGACGCTCGCGTTGGGTAGGGTCGGCGAACCAGTTCCTGGCCTGACGGATGCCGTCCAGCGTCTGCGGCTCGACGAAGGTCACCGCGGACAGGGTGATCAGTGCCTGGCAGGCCTCGGCGAATCGCGCGGCACAATGCACTGCCATGCTGCCCCCAACGCTGTGGCCGACCACCACGAAGTGCTCGATACCCAGGTGCTCGCGTACTGCGGCGAAGCCGGTGCTGGCCTCGTCCTCTACGAAGCTCGCTACAGGCGGCGCAGTCAGGCGATCGGAGCGACCATAACCGAGGCGATCATAGGCCACCACCGTTCGTCCAGTGGCCTGACTGAGGGCGGCCGGGAAGTCCCGCCACTGCTCGATGCAGCCGAGCGATTCGTGCAGCAGCAGGATCGGGGCGCGGTTCGGGCGCAACGCATCGGCATCGGGAAACCAGCTGCGAATGAACAGCCGTCCCCCGGAGCCCTCCAGCCATAGATCGGTCGGGCTGTTGCCGAGCTTGGTGCTGAGGGTCATCGGGCGCTCCTAGCGTAGGCGGAGCGCATAGCAGTACTGCTCTTTTACGTAAACGTCAACATGCGCCTGCGAATGTATCGGCGGTTCGGTGGCGGCTGGCTTCCCTCTGCCGCATCAGGCGCCGCTCTCGCTGCCGCGACGTGGCGGGCGCGAGCTGTCGGGTGGTTCGACGCGGGTCAGGTTGCCGTCTTTGCCCAGATGCAGGCGCATGTAGTCCTCGGCGAGCAGCAGCTGGCCGGCGTACAGTGCAGCGGCTTCGGCCCGCAGATGCTCGATCGAATGGCCGCGACCGGCGCTCTTCTGGTAGCGCGCGCTGAAATGGGTGAGCACCAGGTTCGGCAACCCGACCGCCTGTGCAAAGCGCGCCACCGCTGCCGCGGTGCTGTGGCCGAAGTCATTGCGCGCGTCGTTGGCCACGGCCTCGGTATAGGTCGCCTCGTGTACCAGCAGCTGCGCGTCACGACAGGCTTCGGCGAACAGCTCGGGTCGGTCGTTATCGCCACCGACAACGATGCGTCGCGGTGTGCGGCTGAAGCTCAGGTAATCGTCGCTGCGCAGCACTCGGCCTTCATGCTCGATGTCGAAGCCGCGCGCCAGCTGGCCCCAGAGTGGGCCGCGCGGCACGCCGTCACGTTCCAGGCGTTCGATGTCCAGGCGCGGGTCCGGGCGCGCCTCGCTGAAGCTGTAGCCGTAGCAGGGCACGCGATGGGACAGCTCGGTCGCCTCGATGCGCATGTTCGGGCTGCGCCACTCGCTCAGCGTCTCGACCGCATGAAAGTCCAGCTCGTAGCTCAGCCAGCTCTGGCTCATGCTCAGGGTCGCCCGCACCCAGGTCTCGATGCCCTGCGGGGCGATGATCGTCAGCGGTGCCTTGCGCCCCATCATGCCGGCACTGGCCAGCAGGCCGGGCAGGCCATAGCAGTGATCGCCATGCACGTGGGTGATGCAGATGGCGCGCAGGTCGTGCAGCGACAGCGGCGTGCGCAGCAGACGATGCTGGGTGCCTTCGCCGCAATCGATCAGGTACCAGGCCTTGCCGGTGTCCTCCAGCAGCGCCAGCGCGCTGACGTTGCGCGCGCGGGTGGGTGTGCCGGATGAGGTGCCGAGAAATAGCAGGTCCACGAGGCATGTTCTCCAGAAGGGGTCTGATCAGTATGCCTGTACGACTGGTGCGCCAGCTGTCGGTTGCGTAACTGTTCCTCGACGTGTGCCGCCGACGCTGAGTATTGCGGTGACGAGGCCAGGGCGAGCGTCGATGCGCCAGCGCACGCGCCCCTTCGCTATCAGGCGCTTTGTGCGAGTTGCGCGTCGCTGCCGCGCTGATCGCTGTCGTCCTGGTCGAGCAGGGTCGCCAGCAGACTGGTCGCGCGGTCGAGCTCTCCGCGGTCGAGGCAGCCGAGGGCTTCGCTGAGGCCCGCGCGCCAAACGGCATCCCTGTTTCCGGTGGATGCGCTAGCGATCAGCTCGTCCAGTTCGCTTGGCTGACGCAGGCCAACGAGGCCCGGCGCGGTTGGCTGCAGCAGCGCTGCGACGGGGGCCGGCCGTTCGGTTGGGTGATGGCCGAGATATTCGTCCACGGTCATCTCGGTGACCATTGGCACCTGGCGCTGGAAGGGGTTGATGTCCGGGAAGGATGCTTCCGCCCGCTTGGCGCCAACGGGACGGGGTTCGACCATCAGCGCTGCCGCTGCGGCCGCCCGGGAGCGTCGGCGCAGCAGCAGGCCCGCGAGAAGAAGAAGCAACGCAGGCACAACCAGTAACGGGCTGCTGAGCGAACTATCCGGCTGCTCCGCCAGTGCGGGCGCAGCCAACGCCGAGGCGAACGGCGCGGCGGATGGCTGATGCGCCACGGCGCCCAGGTCGGACGGCGCTACCTGGGCGATGGAAGGTTCGGTGACGGCCGGGCTTGCCTCGCGCTGCGCCAGGCTTTGCTGCGCTTCGGCGAGCAGGCGGTTCTGCGCCTCCATCTGCGCCTGCAGGCTCACCACCTGGGCTTCGAGCTGGCCGAGCACCTGTTCCAGGCTGCGATCGGGCGTCGCTGAAGGCTCGACGGCGACGTGCTCGATCACCTGTACCGCTGCGACAGATACGGGGTCGCTCGCGGTCGTTGGTGCGGTTGGTCGGGGTGCGGAAGCCTCGACGTGGTCTGGCAGCAGCATCACGGCACCGACCCGCAGGCGGTTGCGGTCACCGCCGATGAAGGCATCCGGGTTCAGCGCATAGAGGTCCGTCATCAGCGCTTCGCGTGAGCCGGCCTTGCCACCTTGCAGTCGCGCGGTGATGGCCCAGAGGCTGTCGCCGGGCTGGATCCGATACCGCTTGCCCTGTTCGGCCATCGGCAACGTGCGTGCTGGTTCCGGTTCAGCTGGCGGCATGCCGACCACGGCCGGCGTCGGCCGGGCAAGCGGCAGCGTCGGCAGATCCGGTTGGTACAGCGGCGGATCGAGCAGCAGGGTGTACTCGCGCAGTAGCTGGCCGCCCGGTAGGGTCAGCTCGACGATGAAGTTCAGATAGGGCTCGTTCACCGGTGTGGTGGAGCTCACGCGGATACGCTGGCTGCCTGCGTCGAGCGCCGGCACGAAGCTCAGCTTGGCGAGAATGTCTGGCCGCTCGACGCCGGCGCGGGCGAACACATGGTTCGGCGCCAGGCGCACTTTAATGTCATCGGCGCCCAGTCCGCGTGCGTCGATCAGCTCGATGTCCGCCTCGAGCGGCTCGGCCAGCGCCGAATGCAGGCGGATCTCGCCCAGCCCCAGGGCACTGGCCAGGGGTGTGTAGCAGGCGGCAAGCAGGATGAAAGGCCAAACGGCAAGACGAAACGACGACATAAACATTCCGGGTGCCAGCAGGGCTTTGGTCGAGGTTCCGCGCAAGGAAACCCGGCCGCGGGCGGCCTGTGGCAGTCAGCCGGCCCGTAGCGAACGCTCGTGCTGGCTATGATGTCCGGAGTGATGGCAATTTGCTAGATAGTTCACATTTTTCGGATCGGTGGCATGGGCGACGCGCGCTGTCTCGCCTACAGGTACTTGAGCCAGGTGATATCCCGCCGCCGGGCCTTCAGCATTGCAAACCAGCGCACCGCCGGATACAGCGCCACCGCCAGCACGACGGTCCACAACCACAGCGGCCAGACCGCCTCGAAGCCGAAGTGGCTGCCACGGTTCAGGCCCCAGATCGCCACCGCGGCGAGGTAGAGCAGCTTCAGCACGTAAAGGTGCAGCAGGTAGAAGAACATCGGCGCTGCGCCGAACACCGTCAGCGGGCGCAGCCAGGCGCGATCCTGGCGGCGCTCGAAGTGGCGCAGCAGAAGCAGGCCGGTGCCCAGGGTCAGGCAGAGGAACAGCAGCGACGGCGGATATTTGGTGATGTTCAGCAGGCTCATCAGTGTCCGCAGTCCATCCTCGCCAACCACCCAGGGCTGCTCGCCGTAGCCGTTGATCAGGCGTAGCAGAACGAACAGCAGCAGCGCAGCCCTGCCCCAGTTGGCGAGGTTGTGCTGACGGCGTTCGGCATCGGCGTTGCGTCCGAACCAGGGGCCGGCGGCGTAGCCCAGGGCGATCACGCCGATCCAGGGCAACAGCGGGTAGGAGGTGCGCAGGCGCAGGCTGTCCGAAACCTCGAGCCAGCCGCGATCATGCAGGATGGCCCACGGCAGGTGCATGGGTGATCCGACGGGGAAGTGCAGCGGATCGAGCAGGTTGTGCCCGCCGATGATCAGCAGTCCGAGCAGCACCAGCCACGGGCGCGGCAGCCAGAGCAGCGCCGAGAGGGCGAGCATGCTCAGGCCGATGGCCCAGATCACCTGGAGGTAGATGACCTGCGGCGGGAACTGGAAGGTCCAGGCGAAGTTGACCAGGGTGAACTCGAGCGCCACCAGAAACAGCCCGCGCTTGAGCAGAAAGCTCGACACCGCGTGGCGGCCCTGATGCTTTTCGCCATAGAGGAACGCTGATAACCCGGTCAGGAAGATGAATACCGGTGCGCACAGGTGCGCCAGGGTGCGGCTGAAGAACAGTGCCGGCTCGGTGACCGCCACGTCCATCGGATCCGGCACCTGCATGTGCAGCAGAAAGGTTTCGCGGACATGATCCAGCAGCATGAACAGAATCACCAGGCCGCGCAGCGCGTCGATGGATTGAAGGCGCGCCGCAACGGGCGAGGTCAGGTCGGGGGCGGGCATGCACGGCTCATGGCAGAAGTTCGCGGACAACGGGCGCGGAGGCCATGAGGACGTGATGCCTCACGGCCAGACTACGGCGGCGCCCGACAAGGTGCGATACGTTATAACAAAAGTGCTGTGCATCCAAACGCCTGTCCGTCCCACGCGCCGCTGTGCTGCTTCGGGGGCGACAGCGGCGCGGGGGCGAGGCGGGCGTCACTCGCAGTTGACCATCCAGGACAGACCGAAGCGGTCGGTCAGCATGCCGAAACGCTCGGCCCAGAAGGTCTTCTCCAGCGGCATGATCACCGTACCGCCTTCGCCCAGGGCAGCGAACAGCTGCTCGGCCTCGGCCACGCGGGTCGGGTGCAGGGAAATCGAGCAGCCCTTGATGCCTTCGTACGGTCCTCCGCCACAGGTGTCTCCGGGCAGCGTGTCGGAGGCCATCAGCGTGCTGTCGCCGAGGTTGAGGCAGGCATGCATGATCCGCTCGCGGTACTCGGCGGGGAACTGCTCGGCATCCGGCGCCTGGGCGAAGGTCATCAGCTCCAGGGTGCCGCCCAGTACCTGCTGGTAGAAGGTGAAGGCCTCGCGGGCATTGCCGTCATAGGTGAGGTAGGTGGAAAGCTTCATCTTCGTGCTCCTTGCTGTCAGTGGTTGAGTTGCGCACGCAGGCGTTCTTCCTGCTCGCGCAGTTCGGGGGTGAACTCGGCGCCGAAGTCCTCCGCTTCGAAGACCTGGCGGATCTCGATCTCCGCCTCGCCGATGGCGGACGGCGGGCAGCGCCTGACCCAATCGATCGCCTCCTGCAGCGAAGCGGTCTGGAACAGCCAGAAGCCGGCGATCAGCTCGCGGGTCTCGGCGAACGGGCCGTCGATGACGCTGCAGCGCTCGCCCTCGAAGCGCACCCGCGCGCCCTTGCTGCTGGGCTGCAGGCCCTCGCCGCCGAGCAGCACGCCAGCGTTGGCCAGTTCTTCGTTGTAGCGACCCATGGCCGCAAGCACGTCCTCGCCGGGCATCTGGCCGGCTTCGGTTTGCGGCGTGGCCTTGATCATCACCATGAAACGCATCGGTCGACTCCTTCGTTGGATGGAAAGGAGCCTAGACGGGGATGTCGGGATTTCCGCTGGCTCCGATCATTGGTCGAACGGGCGCGGGACAAATCGACAGGGCGGTGGAAACTTTCCGAATCAGCGCAGCGGATAGCTCAGCAGGAGCAGATGCAGGCAGTTGAGGAGGCCATGCAGTGACACCGCCACCCATAGCCGGTCGCCGGCACAGTGGAACGCCAGGCCGTAGCCCAAACCGGCCAGGCCGGCGAGCAGGGCGAAGCCGGTCCCGAAGGGCAGATGAGCCGCGCCGAACAGGATCGCTGCGAGGCCGATGCCACTGGCCGCGCCGAAGCGACGGACCAGTTCACGCTGCAGCAGAGCGCGAAAGATCAGCTCCTCGGCGAGACAGGTGACGGCCAGATTGACGGCCAGCCAGGCGAGGAACTGCGCCGGCCACTTCGGCTGCCAGGCGAGGACGCCGCCGGCCACCGCCAGCAGCGGCACGGATGCCAGGCACGCGCCCGAGACCAGCCATGTGCATCGCTTCGAGCGCCAGGCTGCGCGCGGCTGGCCCAGCCACCAGGCGAGCAGCAGCGCGGCGACCATGGCCTTGTCCGGGCTGAGCCGCAGTTGCCAGGGCGCCGCACCGCCCAGGTCCTGCGGCGGCCCCAGCGGCAAGGGGTTGAAGCCGGGCAGCAGATGCGCGGCCAGCACAATGGCGCCGATCAAGGTGGCTGCCAGCCACGGTAGCCGTGGCAGGTACGGCTCGGCCAGTAGCCAGCCGGCGAACGCCAGCACGAGCAGCGCCCCGATCGGCTCGATCAGGCCGAGTGCCAGGCCGCTCAGCAGTGTGGCGAGAGGGAGGCCCAAGGGCAGCGCGGCGCGCACGTCACTGCAGCCGGTAGCGCGCCAGTTCACGGGGCGTCAGCAGGCGCATGCGCCAGGGATCGATCTGCTGCATGTCATCGGCCAGTCGCGGGTTCACGCCCATGTCGCGCAGGTAGGCCTGCGGCGTGCGTCGCGGCCGCCGGCCGATGGACAGCGCCGACTCGCCGTTGGCGAGATAGGGCCGATGCAGGCCGACATAGCCACGTATCGTGCGTTGTCGGCCGGCCGCCAGCAGGTAGATGCAGCTGCCCTGGCAGACCGCACTTGCCGGCACCAACGCATCGAAGCCGGTTTCGCGCAGCAGGTAGCCCATGCGCATGGCCTCCGCGGCGCTGCCGCCTATGTTGTCGAGGATCAGCAGCTTGCGCGCATATTTGCCGGGATGGGCCATGATGCCCTTGAGCAATGCCTCGTAGTCTCCCGGCGCGATCTGCTCGGTAACCCGAGCCACCAGTACCAGCCCCTGGTCCTCGTGCTCCAGCGGCAGTACCTCGACCTTGGCGTGGGCGGTGCAGGCGAACAGCGCCAGGGCGCAGAGGGTGGCGAGGCGGAGCATCGAGCAGGCGGTCCTGTTGTGAGAGGTGGCGAAGATACCTGCCGCGCCGGCTTTCGCCTACTGCCTTTGCACGTTGCTCAGCCGGCCGGCTGCTCGACGTTCGCCAGGCCGTCGAGGCGCTTGCTCCAGTCTTCCACCGCGTTGTTCTGCAGCCTGCGTTCGACGAGCGTGCGCCAGTTCGGCACCAGCGGCAGTTCGGCCAGTTCGAGCAGGTCGGCGCGCTCCAGCGGTCGGCGGTAGAGCACGTCCATCACCCGCGTCAGAGGCCAGCGCGGGTACGCGCGCTGCTCCAGCAGCAGTGCCTGGCCGACCTGCAGCTCGCCGGGCTCGAGCACCTGGTAATACCAACCGCACAGGCCGCTTCGCTGGACGCGCAGCGACATGTCCTTCACGCCGAAGCGGTCGTTGAGCTTCCAGCAGGGCTGGCGGGTCTGCGCCACCTGCAGCAGCACGTCGCCACAGCGCAGCACGTCGCCCAGGCAGAGGTCGGCCTCGCCGAGGCCGGTGGTGCTGATGTTCTCGCCGAAGGCTCCGGGCCGCTCGAGCAGCGGTGAATGGCCGAGCTGAGCACGCCAGTGGTGATAGTGCTCGAACGGGTAGTGATGCAGCGCCTTGTAGACGCCGCCATGCACACGGCGATCGCCCTGTTCGTCGCCGGCGAGCCCTTCGCTGCCGACCGCCACCGGCCCGGCAGTGGGCTGCTTGGCGATGGCGCTGTGGCTGCCGGGGCGGGTGAAGGGCACGGCTGTGCCGACGAGCAGCTGTTCGATCCTGGCCAGTTGCATGCGGGGCTCCTTGCAGATGGCGGCTGGCGAAGCGCCGATTGTGCCGCAGCGCGTGGCCGTCTGGCTCGTGTTCAGCGCCGCGGTGCTGCTGGCCACGCACAACTCGCCGATGCCGTTCGGGCTGCACCGTCGCGCGCTGCTGCGTGACGGCAGGCCCTTGCTCGCTTCGCCGGCGCCTGGAGAATGCTAAGGTCAGCCTTTTCCATTCGCCGGAGAACACCAGGTGTCCCTGACCACGACCTACGATCCGCAGAACATCTTCGCCCAGATCATTCGCGGCGATGCTCCCTGCTACAAGCTCTACGAGGACGACGACGTGCTCGCCTTCCTCGATCTGTTCCCGCAGTCCTTCGGCCACACGCTGGTCATCCCCAAGCGCTCGGCGGCCTGCAACATCCTCGACGTGGACAGCGAGGCGCTGGCCAAGGTGATCAAGGTGGTGCAGAAGCTGACCCGGGCCATCGTCGCCGAGCTCGAGCCCGACGGCGTGCAGGTCGCCCAGTTCAATGGCGCGCCGGCCGGGCAGACGGTGTTCCATATCCACATGCACATCGTGCCGCGTTACGCCGGTGAAGGGCTGGGCATCCACGCGGCGGGCAAGGCCGATCCGGCGGAGCTGGAGAAGCTGCAGGCGCGCCTGCTGCAACGCATCGCCACCCAGGCCTGATCGCGGCGCCGGCCATGTCGGCGGCCGGCGCGTTTCGCGACCATCGCAGCAGCAAACAGGCACCAAAGTACAATTCGTGCCCGCCGGGGGGCTTCGTACCCTGCGGGCATGATGCCTTTTACGCTTGTCCTTATTCGCCGTTTTCAGCATGCCTTCAGCGCCTGCGCCGTGTGGCTGCGGTTCGGCGTGCTGCTGATCCTCGCCGTGCTGCCCTGGTGCACCCGCGCCGAGGCGCTGCCGGTGCTCACCCTGAGCGTGCTGCAGTTCGGCACGCCGCACTGGGAGCTGGAGCACCTCAAGCGACGCCAGCTGGACCGCGCCAACGGTTTTGAACTGAAGGTGCGCCTGGCGGCCGACGTGCCGGCGTCGCGCCTGGCATTGTCCAGCGGCAGTGTCGATGGCGCGGTAAGCGACCTGCCCTGGGCACAGGCGCGGCATGAGGCGGGCAGCAGCTATCGCTACCTGCCGTTTTCCTCGCAGCTCGGTGAAGTTCTGGTGCCAGCCGGCAGCGGAGTCCGCACCCTGGCCGATCTGCGCGGCAAGCGTATCGGCGTCGCCGGCGGGCCGGACGGCCTCGGCTGGCGGCTGCTGCAACGTGCCGCGGCGGAGCAGGGCATCGATCTCGCCAGGGAAGCCCGCGTGCAATACGCCGCGCCGCCGCTGCTGGGTCAGGCGCTGCGCCGCGGCCAGCTGGATGCGCTGCTGACCTTCTGGCACTTCTCCGCGCGCATGCGCGGCGAGGGCGGGGTGCAGACTGCCTTCGGCCTGGACGACCTGCTGGGCGATCTGCAACTCGATGCGCAGTTGCCGGTACTCGGCTATCTGTTTCCCGAACCCTGGGCGCAGGCCAACGAGGTGCTGCTGCAGCGCTTCGCCAGCGCGCTGCGCCAGAGCAAGCACGAGCTCGCCACCGAGCCGGCGTACTGGCAAGCAATCCGTCCGCTCATGCGCGCCGACGATGAGGCAGTGTTCGCCGCGCTGCGCGACAGCTTCGTCGCGGGCATTCCGCAGCCGCTGGACGCGGCACGTATCGCCGACCTGCAGCGGCTACTGGTGCTGACCGGCAGCGATTCGGTCAAGTTGATGCCGGCCGCGCTGTTCCAGAGCGCACCATGAACGGCTCGCGCTGGGCCTGCTGGGTCGCGTTGCCGTTGGCGCTGCTGCTCTGGGCCGGCATCGCACTGGTGGTGCAGACGCCCTTGCTGCCCACGCCCGCCGCCGTGCTCGAGACCTTCTGGCAAGCGCTGCAGAGCGGCGAGTTGCCCGAGCATCTGTTGGTGACCCTGCGCCGGGTGCTGATCGCTTTCGCCCTGGCCATGGCGCTGGGCACGCTGCTCGGTGTGTGGATGGGCCGTTCGCGGCTGGCCAACGCGCTGCTCGATCCGCTGCTGGTGCTGTTCCTCAACCTGCCTGCGCTGGTCACCATCATCCTGCTCTACGTCTGGTTCGGCCTGGTGGAAGCGGCGGCGGTGCTCGCGGTGGTGGTCAACAAGGTGCCCAACGTGGCGGTGACGGTGCGCGAAGGCGCACGCAGTATCGATCCCAAGCTGGAACAGATGGCTATGGTCTACCGTTTCACGCGCTGGCAGCGGATCAGGCATGTCTGGCTGCCGCAGCTGTTTCCCTACCTGATGGCGGCGACCCGCGGCGGGTTGGCGCTGATCTGGAAGATCGTGCTGGTGGTCGAGCTGCTCGGGCGTTCGGATGGCATCGGCTTCCAGCTGCACATGGCCTTCCAGATATTCGACGTGGCCAGCATCCTCGCCTACAGCCTGGCGTTCATCGCCGTGGTGCAGCTGATCGAACTGGCGCTGTTGCAGCCGTTGGAGCGTCGCGCATCGTCCTGGCGCGAAGCGGGTGTGCGCCATGCTTGAGCTGCGCCTGGATGGCCATCACCCCGTGCTGGGCGTGATCGATGCGCAGGTGCGCGAAGGCGATCGTATCTGTTTGCTCGGGCCGTCCGGTGTCGGCAAGACGACGCTGCTCAACGGCATCGCCGGGCTCGATCCGCAGCTGCGGCCGATGATCGAGCAGCGCGCCGGCTTGCGCGTCGGCTATCTGTTCCAGGAACACCGCCTGCTGCCCTGGCGTACGGTGCGGCAGAACCTGGCGCTGGTCGGCGCCAGCCCGGCCGACATCGAGCGGCTACTGGCCGAGGTGGGGCTGGCCGGCGCCGGCGACTGCCTGCCGGACCAGCTGTCGCTGGGCATGGCCCGTCGCGCGGCGTTGGCCCGCTGCCTGGCGATCGAGCCGGAGCTGTTGCTGCTCGATGAACCCTTCGCTTCGCTGGATGCCGAACGCGCCGCCGAGCTGCGCGTCCTGATCGCGCAGCTGCTCGATCGGCACCCCGGGATGGCCATGATCTGCGTGACCCATGACCCGCGCGATGCTGAGGAACTGGCCAACCGCCGGTGGTGGCTCTCCGGCCGCCCGGCGACGCTGCGCTGCGATGAGCCGCTGGCGGTTGGCAGCCGGATCGGCGCGCCGCTGCGTAGCGCCTGAGCCCTTCAGCCGGCCACCAGCTGCGTCAGCGCATGCAGTAGCAGCCCGACCAGGCCACCGACCAACGTGCCGTTGATGCGGATGTACTGCAGGTCCTTGCCAACGCTCTGTTCCAGCTGCTCGACCAGCTCGCGGCTCTCCCAGTTCTCCACGCGCTGAGCGATATAGGCGCCGATCTGCCCGCGGTAGCGTTCCAGCAGGCCGGGGGTGGCCGCCAGCAGTTGTTCGTTGATCCAGTTGCGCATGGACTCGTCCGCGGCCAGGCCGTCGCCGAGGCCGCGGCAGAGCGAGACGATGCGTCGGCCGATGCGCGAATCGTCGCTGGCCAGGTCGCTTTCCAGCCAGGCCGTCAGTTCCTGCCAGAGATTGCCGAAATAGGCGCTGGTGGCTGGATGCTCCAAGAGCTGCGCGAGGATGCGCTCGACCTCCAGGGCGTAGTGCGGGTCCTGTTCCAGGCGCTCGATGTATTCGCCGACATGCTCGTCGAAACGCTGGCGGATCAGGTGCTCGGGGTCGGCGGCGATCTCGGCGATCAGCGCGGACAGGCCGTCGACGAACTTGTTCGCCGACCAGCCGCTCACCGGCCGGCTCAGGCCGAGATAGCGCAGGGTACGGATTTCCCGGCTGATGGCGTCGGCGACCAGCGCGCGGGTTTCCTCATCCTGCATGATCGAGTCGAGGCGGATCAGCAGTTCATCGAGCATCGCCTGATGCCGGCCCTGGCTGGTCAGCACGCGCAGTGCCTGGGCCAGCGGCGGTGCGAGGTCGAACTTGCGCAGGCGGCCGATCACCTTGGCTTCGACAAAGGCGCGCACGCGTTCGTCATGCAGCGCGGCGATGCCGAAATGCGCGACCCCGGTGAGCCGGCGGCCGACCGCTTCGGCATTGCGCGGATGGCGCAGCCAGCCGGCCAGGCGCGAGGCGAGGTCCAGCTCCTGCAGCTTGGCCAGTACCAGCGGCGTGGCGAGGAAGTGGGTGGTGATGAAGCTCGACAGGTTGCGGCCGATGCGCGCCTTGCTGCGCGGGATGATCGCCGTATGGGGAATCGGCAGGCCGAGCGGGTGGCGGAACAGGGCGGTGACGGCGAACCAGTCGGCGATCGCGCCGACCATGGCAGCCTCGGCGAAGGAGGCGACATAGCCCCAGGCCGGGTGAACGGTCTCGAAACGGGTCGCGACGATGTACAGCAGGGCGGCCAACAGCAACAGAAGGCCGGCGACCAGCTTCATTCGCGAAACCGGTGACTGCCAGGCGCTGATCAGCGAACGCATGCGGTTCCTCGTGTCGATGGTGGGCTAGTGTGCAGTAGACAGCGAAGCAGGGGTGCGAGGTCGGTCGACGCAGGGCGGACCGCTCCTTTTCGCGGGCCAGCTGTAGGGTGGGGCTTCAGCCCACCGCTGAATCTGCGGTAATTCTGGTGGGCTGAAGCCCACCCTACGGGTCTCATGAAGCCGTGAGGTGGGCGTTGCCTTGTGAATCAGACCTCGTCTTCTTCCTCGCGGATCAGCACGTACTGGCCTTCGGCGTCGTTCAGGCAGTCCCAGACATAGAACATCGAGATCTTGCCCGGGCGTTCGGTGACCGCGGCATAGTCGCCGGGCACGGCGGTGAAATAGACCCCGGAATCGGGTGCCGCCTGGCAGGCGATGCGGGCGACGACGAAGGCTTCCGGCGCGGTGCCGTCGAAGTAGTCGTCCCGGTCCTTGGCATCCCATTCGGCCGGCGCCTGGAAGGGGCCGTTGATGACGATGCGTGCGTCTCCGAGATCCTGTTCTTCCGCTTCCTCGTCATATTCGTCGGGGCGGTAGAGGGTGCATTCCAGAGCGTCCGGGTTTTCGAGAATGGCCGCGCGGGATTGTGGGGTGAGTGTCTGCATGGAATCTCCGACTGCGGTTGGGTGTGAGTGGCCAGTGTGGTGTAGCCGCACAGGCAGCGCAATCGGTTGCATGGTCGCGCCTGCCGAGGGAGTCGGGCGTGGCGATGCTGTCCACCGTTCGGACGGCCGGTGCCTGTCGTGCCGAACGCGGTGATGTTTGCCGCCTCCAATCGAATGACAGCCACCACCGCAAGCCGAGGCGATCATGAACGCTAACGACCCGCAGACCGGCGATGAGCCTGACGTCACCATGACCGACGGCGGCGAGAAGAACGCCGGCGAAGATCCTGATTACGACGAACAACCGTCGCGCCTGGACAATCCGGACGAGCCTGAAGTGCTTCCGGACGATCCGGATATCCTCGGCCAGGACGGTTCCGACGAGCCGAGCTAATGGTCATTTTGTGCCCGCCGGCCGGCGGCTAGTTCGCGCCAGGAGGCGTCATCATGGATATCTATCAGGTCAGGCCTACCGCGATCGGCTGGGAGCTTGAAGACCAGCAGACGCAGAAGACGGTATTGCGCACCCTCACGAAGGACGAGATGTACAGCGCGCTGGATGCGTTCATGGAGGGGCGCACGGCTTCGGTGGAAGTCATCGGGCGTGACGGAGAGCTGGAGGAAGAGCGGCCCTATCCGGGTAGTCACCACCTCTGAGGCGGTAGGGCAATTTCCTTCAATAAGACGAGTTGCCGACGCCGGTAGCCTGCAGCCATCTTCGGACTGGCGAGCAGAGTACTAATGGACCCTTATCTTTCAATGGCCGCGTTTGCCCTGGCCTCTTCGATCACGCCGGGGCCGGTCAATCTGGTGGCGCTGAGCTGCGGCGCGCGTTTCGGTTTTCGCGCCAGCGCGCGTCACGTCGCCGGTGCCACCATCGGCTTCACACTGCTGTTGCTGTTGATCGGCCTCGGTCTGTACGAGCTGCTGGAACGCGCCCCGATACTGCTGCGCGGGATCCAGTGGGGCGGGGTGGCGTTTCTGTTCTACATGGCATGGCGCCTGGCGGCCGATGACGGGCGGCTGCAGCCTGAAGGCGCCACGAGCGGGCCTTCGCTGTTAGCCGGCGCGCTGATGCAGTGGCTCAACCCCAAGGCCTGGCTGGCGTCGGTTGCCGGCATGGGGCTGTTCGCCGCGAGCGGTGACGTACTGCGGGTCTGGCTGTTCGCCGGGCTGTACTTCGTGATCTGTTACGCCTCGATCGCCTGCTGGGCCGGCGCCGGTGCCTTTCTCGCGCGCTACCTGCAGAAGCCGCAGCGAGTGCGCTGGCTGAACCGGTCAATGGCCGTGCTGCTGGTCGGCAGCGCGCTGTATCTCATGGTCGGCTAGCGGCGCGCCGATGACGCCGGGCGGTCGCGGTATTGGCCGGGGGTTGCCGCGAGCTGGCGCTTGAAGGTGCGCTGGAAATGCGCCTGATCGGCGAAACCGGCGGCCAGCGCCACTTCGGCCAGGTCACGGCCCTGGCGTAGCCAGTGCTGGCTGCGCTGGATTCGACGGTTGAGCAGGTAGGCATGCGGTGTCATGCCGTAGTGCTGGCGGAAGGTACGAATCAGGTAGGAAGGCGACAGCCCGGCGGCCTGGCAGATGTCTTCCAGCCGCAACGCGCGGGTGCAGTGCTCGGCGATGTAGTCGGCCGCCCGTTGCAGCTGCTCGATCGGCTCTATGCCGCGCCCGGCGACAGACGGAGCCAGGGTCTGCTGCAGCAGGGTGAAGTATTCGACCGCTGCACTTTGCTTGTGCAATGTGTCGGCGCGCGGATCGAGCAAGGTGGCGTGAAGTTGCCTCAGCGCGCTGAAAAGCAGTGGGTCGGTGCTCTGGATGGGGCCGTACGGCACGAACGTCCCGTCGGGGCTCGCCCCCAGCTCCTGTTGCAGCGCGCCCAGCCAGCGGCTGTCGACGTAGAACATCAGGTACGACCAGGGCTGGCCGTCGATGGGGTTGCAGGCATGTACGGTCTGCGGGTTGATCAAGACAAGGGTGCCGTGGGCGACCCGTTCACGGGCGTCGCCGTTGAAGTAGGTGCTGGCACCGGCGGTGATCGCGCCGATGGAGAACGTCTCGTGACAGTGCGGCGCATAGCAGACCTTGCGCCCGTCGGCGACGGCACGCGCTTCGAGGAACGGCAGGGCCGGGTCGCGCCAGAAGCGGGGTTGGTCGTCGTCCGGGTTATTCACGTTGCGCCTGCCGTCATCGATACGAAACTGGGGTCTGACTCTAGCAATCATCCGCCGCTCTGGCATGCTCGATCGTCCGGCTCGCCGCTTCGTCTTCCGAACAAGGAGTTCACATGCGCCCGTTGCTTGTCTTCATCGCACTGCTTTCGCTGGCCGGCTGCTCGTCCTGGCAGCCCGACGCCGAGGATATCGAGCCGGTGCCGGCCGAGCGGGTGCTGGCCTACCAGCAGCCGCTGGACAACGCCGGCGAGGTGGTGGTGACGCGGGACTTCGGCCTGCGTGGTGGCGGTTGCTACATCGCCGTGCTGATCGATCGCCAGCTGGCGGCGCGCATTCATGTCGGTGAGGTGGTGCGCTTCCAGGTGCCGGCCGGTGCGCGGATCGTCAGCATCGGCACCGATCCGCTGGATGACACCCTGTGCGGCAAGCTCAGCCTGCGCCGCGAGAAGCTGGCGCAGGTGCAGGCGGGGCAGGTGCTGGAGTACCGCGTCATCAGCGACAACCGCATCGGCTTCGATATCGTGCCGGTCGAGCGCTGATCGGGCGGCGGGACGAGCTCGGTTACTTGATCACCGTCCGCGCGGTCTTCAGGTAGTCGGCGCCGTAGCTCTTCAGGTCGTCGGCATTCTCGGCTTCCGAGGCGATGTGGATCTCTTCCAGCGTGTCGTT
Organism: Stutzerimonas sp. KH-1; assembly: GCF_054483855.1. Classification (NCBI taxonomy): domain Bacteria; kingdom Pseudomonadati; phylum Pseudomonadota; class Gammaproteobacteria; order Pseudomonadales; family Pseudomonadaceae; genus Stutzerimonas; species Stutzerimonas sp. KH-1. The sequence continues at coordinate 197,809 of NZ_CM137011.1, forward strand.
CAGGCCATCCATTTCCTCGACGATCTTTTCCAGGGCCGCTTTCAACGTGTAGGTCAGCTCGTGGATGTGCGCCATGTTTTCCGGCGTCTGGCCCTGCGCCAGAGCCTGTTCGAGGCGCGAGTTGTAGTCGGAGAAATTCTTCACCGCTTCGGCCAGGTTGCGCGACGGCTGTGCGTCGGCCAGCACATGGCCGGTGGCGAGAGTGGTCAGCGCCAGGGCGGCGGTCCGGATGAGCGTTTTCACGAAAGATCCCTTGCTGGAAAAATGTCGGGCGCGAAGGTATCACCTGCTCATCCGGACGATGTGTGGCAGCGCACAGTCTGCGCTGCGCCATTAGTCGCATGCGCCTGCTGATTGGCTGGCGGTGCGGTCGCGCGGACTTCTGTCCTGCTGATGCCACGGCGATTTGGGAAAAGACTGAGGCGGCCGACCACGGGCGCGAAAGTTCCGCTTGTCGTGACACGCCGGCCGCTCTGGCATGCCTATTGCGACGATCTTTTCGCTAAAGCCGGGAAGTCCTCGGCCGATAGCAGTTCGCTTGCTGGCATATGGCCTTGATGGCCGCCGGCACCTGCGGGGGCTCAACAACAATTCGCCACGCATCTGCTCCGTCTCTTGGATACGCGTCCTGCAACAGGACCATGCGGCACGGCCTGTCGTCTGGCCTGCCGATTCGAACCTCATGCCTTTGCCAATTGCCGATCCATCGGACGGCACGCCATATGGAAAAGAACGAATGATGCAGCAACTGACAATCCGAGCCCGCCTGCTGATTCTGGTCGGGGCCATGCTTGCGGCCTGCCTGGTGATCGGCCTGACCGGCCTCAATGCCCAGCAGCGCAGCGTCGCCGGCCTCAACACCGTGTACCTGGACCGCGTCGTGCCGCTGCGTGACCTCAAGCTGATCGCCGACCTGTACGCGGTGAAGATCGTCGATACCACGCACAAGACTCGCAGCGGCATGCTCAGCTATGGCCAGGCGCGCGACGAGGTGCGCAACGCCCGCGCCGAGATCAACCGTCTCTGGAGCGCGTACCTGAACACGCGTTTGATCGATGCCGAGCGCCAGCTGGCATCGCGTATCGAGACCCTGATGAAAGCCGCCGACGAACCGTTCGACGCCCTCGAGCGCACGCTGGATCGGCACAGCGAGAAGCGTCTGGCGGCGTTCGTCATCAACGATCTGTATCCGCTGGTCGATCCCATATCCGAAGGCTTCACCCAGCTGATCGAGCTGCAGCTGGGCGAGGCCAAGGTCGAGTACGAACAGGCGCAGGCGCTCTATCAGCGCAACCGCCTGTTGAACATTGGCCTATTGCTGGCGCTGCTGGTGGGCGGCGGCCTGTTCGCCACCGTCATGCTGCGCAGCATCAGCCGGCCGCTGGATGAGCTGAAGCAGGCGGCGGCCTCGGTGGCCGCGGGCGATCTGAGCCGCGCCATCGAGTGCCGCGGGCGTGACGAAATCACCGAGGTGCAGCGGTCGATCCGCCAGATGCAGCAGACCCTGCGCGATACGCTGCAGGACATCCAGGGCTCGGCGACCCAACTGGCATCAGCCGCCGAGGAGCTGCACGCGGTCACCCAGCACACCGCTCAGGGCATCCATCAGCAGAACGAGGAAGTGCAGATGGCTGCCACCGCGGTCACCGAGATGTCCGCGGCGGTCGACGAAGTGGCCGGCAACGCCAACCGCACCTCCGATGCCTCGCGCGATGCCGAGTCAGTCGCCGACGACGGACGCCGGCAGGTCACCGCCACGCGCCAGACCATCGACCAGTTGAGCGACAAGCTGCAGCAGACCGCAGCGACCGTGACCCATCTGGCCGAAGAGGCGGCGAGCATCGGGCAGGTGGTGGATGTGATTCGTGCGATCGCCGACCAGACCAACCTGCTCGCGCTCAACGCTGCCATCGAAGCGGCGCGGGCCGGCGAGGCCGGGCGTGGTTTCGCGGTGGTCGCCGACGAGGTTCGAAATCTGGCGCAGCGCACGCAGAGCTCGACCCAGGAGATCGAACGCATGATCGGCGCCATTCAGGGTGCCACTGAGGAGTCGGTGCGCGACATGCAGCAGAGCAGCGAGTTTGCCGCGCGCAGCCAGCGTATGGCGGGTGAGGCCGACCACGCGCTGGGGCTGATCGCCGAGCGGGTCGGGCAGATCAACGAGATGAACCTGGTGATCGCCAGTGCCGCCGAGGAACAGGCGCAGGTCGCGCGCGAGGTGGACCGCAACCTGGTGGCCATCCGTGACATCTCTGAACAGAGCGCCACCGGCGCGCAGCAGACCTCGGTGGCCAGCGACGAGCTGGCGCGCCTGGCCACCCAGCTCAACCAGCTGGTCGGGCGCTTCCGTCTCTGAAGCGGCTCGTCGGACGCGGTCGGGACATGTGTTGTCGCACTCCGGCCGCGAACCCGGCAGCACGAATGCATTCCTATGTACGGAGCTTTGTCCCGATCCGTACCAAACGAGGAGTCGCACGTGAGAACTGCCGTGTCCGCCCTGGCGCTTGCCGCCGGTCTTACCCTGAGCTTGCCGCTGCTGGCTGAAGACCGGCCGGTCTATGGCCCGCAGCTGGAAGGCTTCAGCTATCCGCACCCGCTTGAGCACTACCGCTTCGAGTCCCAGGGCAAGCCGCTGGAGATGGCCTACATGGACGTCGCGCCGACCGGCCGGGCCAATGGCCGCACGGCGCTGCTGCTGCATGGCAAGAACTTCTGTGGGGCGACCTGGGAACGCACCATCGAGGTGCTCAGCAAGGCCGGTTACCGGGTCATCGCACCCGATCAGGTCGGTTTCTGCAGCTCGAGCAAGCCCGAGGGTTACCAGTTCAGCTTCGCCCAGCTGGCGCACAACACCCAGGCGCTGCTGGAGCAGGAGAATATCGAACAGGTCACCGTGATCGGCCATTCCATGGGCGGCATGCTGGCGGCGCGACTGGCGCTGAACTACCCGCAGCGAGTCGAGCGGCTGGTGTTGGTCAACCCAATCGGCCTGGAAGACTGGCAGGCCGAGGGCGTGCCCTACGCCTCCATCGATCAGCTCTACCAGTCGGAGCTCAAGACCGATTTCGACAGCATCAAGGCCTACCAGCAGAAGTTCTACTACAACGGCGACTGGAAGCCGGAGTACGACCGCTGGGTGAAAATGCTTGCCGGGATGTACGCCGGCGAAGGCAAGGAGCAGGTCGCCTGGAACCAGGCCCAGACCTCGGAGATGGTCTTCACCCAGCCGGTGATCCATGAGTTCTCGCGGCTCGAGATGCCGACCCTGCTGCTGATCGGCGGGCTGGACCGCACCGCGCCTGGCGCCAACCGTGCACCGGCGGATGTCGCCAAGCGCCTGGGCAACTACCCCGAGCTGGGCCGGCAGGCGGCCGCGATGATTCCAGATGCCAAGCTGGTGGCCTTCCCCGATCTGGGGCACTCACCCCAGGTCGAGGCGCCGGAAGCGTTTCACCGTGCCTTGCTCGAAGGGCTGGAGGCCAAGCGCTAAGACCGGTCAGCCGCGCTCCGCAGCTTTTGCCTGCGGCTGCGCGGCCCCCAGGCGCTGCTCGCCGGACTCCAGCAGCGCCTGCAAGGCACGGCCATAGGCGCCGAGCGCTACGCGCAGGCTGTTGTTGTGGGTCGCGCCCTCGACCAGCAGCAACTGCTTGGGCTGGCGCGCGGCCTCATACAGCTGCTCGCTGAAGCGCGGCGGTACATAGCGGTCATCGCTGCCGTGCACCACCAGCAGCGGCATGCCGATCTGGTCGATCTTCTCCAGCGAATCGAATTTCTGCGACAGCAGCCAGCGCACCGGCAGCGTGGTGTCGGACACGGCTGTCGCCACGTCGGCCAGCGAGGTGAAGGTCGACTCGATGATCAGCGCGCGCGCCTCGGCCGGTACGCTGTCGCGCTCGGCCTGCTGCCCGAGTTCGGCGGCCAGGTCGACAGCCACCGCGCCGCCGAGGGAATGTCCGTAGATGAAGCGCTTGCCGGCGTCCGGCTGCAGCGTCTTCAGGCGCTCCCAGCCGATGCGCGCGTCGGCATAGACGCTGCGTTCCGACGGCAGATCGCCAAGGCTCTGGCCGAAGCCGCGGTAGTCGATGGCCAGCACCGAGAAGCCCAGCGCGCGCAGCTGTTCCAGACGAAAAAGGTGGCCGGTGAGGTTCCAGCGCACGCCGTGCAGGTAGAGCAGGGCGGGTGCATCGGCGTTGGCGGCCGGCCACCACCAGGCATGAATGTTCTGCTCGTCACCGAACGCGGAATCGGTCAGCTGCAGCTCCTCGACGCCAGGCGGCAGGCCGCTGAACCAGGACGCGGTGCCTGGTTCGATACGGAACACCAGCTCACGCTCTTTCTGTTCGAGCACCGAGCAGCCGACCGGCAGGCCAACGGCGAACAGGGTAATCAGCAGCAGGCCGAAGCGCCGGGCTCTGCTGCGGAACAGGAAGAAATGCTGCAAGGTCAGGGTCTCGAAATCAGGAATCGTAGATAGGACCCGCTTGCCGAATGATCTGCAAGGCGGGCCATCGCTTCACTGATTACTGCATGTTGCGCGCTATTGTCGCCACCGGCGGACGGCCGGCTACGGCCTCAGGAGCAGCAGGTCGCCGGCCTGGCGTCCGGCGTCCTGTACCGCGCGCTCGATCTTCCAGGCCCAGGCGAACACCAGCAGGCCGCCAACGGCGGTGGCGGCGCCGATATAGCCGGTGGAGGTCCAGCCGAAACCGGCGGTGATCGCCAGTCCGCCCAACCACGGGCCAAGGGCGTTGGCGATGTTGAAGGCGGCGTGGTTGGAGGCGGCTGCAAGGGTCTGGGCATCCGCTGCGACGTCCATCAGATGTGTCTGCAGCGCCGGCGACAGCGAGACCATGGTGCCTACCGCGAATACCGCCGGAAAGATCGTCCACACCGAGTGCGCGGCCAGCGGGAACATCAGCAGCACCAGTGCGCTCCACAGCAGCAGCCAGGCGACGGCCTTGAAACGCAGCTTGTCGAACAGCCAGCCGCCGACCAGATTGCCGACGATGCCGCCCAGACCGAAGGCGGCGAGGGCGAAGGGAATCCAGCCGGCGCTGACACCAGTGACTTCGAGCAGCGTTGGCGCCATGTAGCTGAAGACGCAGAACATGCCGGCGAAGCCGATCGAGCTGATCGCCAGGGCCAGCCAGACCTGCGGCCGGTTGAACGCACGGATCTCATGCAGCGGGCTGTTTCGCGGCTCGTCGCGGTTGAGCGGCAGGAACAGCGCCACCAGAAGTACCGTCAGCAGGGCGATGGCGCCGACCAGGGCGAAGGCGTAGCGCCAGCTCAGCCATTGGCCGAGCCAGGTGGCCAGTGGGTTGCCGATCAGGATCGCCACGGTCAGGCCCATCAGCACCCGCGCCACGGCCTGGGCGCGCTTGTCCGGCGGCACCATGGAGGCTGCCACCAGCATTGCCACGCCGAAATAGGCCCCGTGAGGCAGGCCGGTGACGAAGCGGGCGATCATCAGCGTCGCGTAGTCCGGTGCCAGGGCGCTGGCGAAGTTGCCCAGGGCGAAGAAGCCCATCAGCAACAGCAGCAGGTGTAGGCGGTACAGCCGCGAGCCGAGGATCGCCAGCAGCGGCGCACCCACCACCACGCCCAGCGCATAAGTGCTGATCACGTTACCCACCTGGGGTTCGCTGATGCCCAGCCCCGCTGCGACGTTGGGCATCAGGCCCATGATGGCGAACTCGCCGGTGCCGATGGCGAAGCCGCCCATGGCCAGCGCCAGTTCGATCAGCAGTACGGCACGGGCGGACAGGGGCGGAGTCGCTGCGGTGGCTGGCGCCGTCATGGTTACCTCGTTGCGTCGAAAAGGGGCGGCATTATTCACGCCTGCGGGCGCAGGTAAAGCTCTACCGCCGAAGAAGGAGATGCCCAGGGTGGTGGGATTGCATCCGCGCGCCGGAGTTCGCCAAGGGCACGGTGCGCCAGTCGGAGAATCGACGCGTAACTCCGGACGTTCTGCTGGCGCCTTGAATCTGACGATGATCTTGATTCTGGTCAGGGTGACCGCCAGGTCGGCTCAGTATTTTGCGAACCAGCTCCAGAAAATCATGTGGCCGGCAGAGGCTCCAGCACCTGGAGCGACACGACGTCGAACGGCTTCGTGCAGTGCCTCGTACCGCCCAGGAACCTCCCCATGAAACTCCTCTTCTCGCCTGCCGAGCTGCTGATGAATCGGCTCAGTTATCCAGTCAAGTTCGGTGTGATCGGCCTGCTTGTGTTTCTTGCCTTCGCCAGTCTGATGCTGACCATTGCCGGTCAGCTGAATCGCACCATCGAGCGTGCGGAAAGCGAGCTGGTGGCGTCCTCGCTGGCACGACCATTGTCCCGCCTGATCGAGCTGACCCAGCAGCACCGCGGCGTCTCGTCGATGCTGCTGGGCGGCAACGCCACCGTGGCTGGGCGTCGCGATGCGCTGCAGACCAGCGTCGCGACTGCCTTGGCGGAAATGGAGCGGGCGCTCGCCGAAGACAAGCGCACGCTGCGCGAGTGGCAAGACATCGGCCGCCGCTGGGATGAGATCAAGCGCGCCGGCCTGAACTGGACCCAGGTCGAGAATTTTCAGGCGCATACCGCGCTGATCGGCGAGCTGCTGACATTCCAGACGCTACTTTCGGATGCCTACGGCCTGACCTTCGATCCGGAGCCGCAGACCTACTACCTGATGACCACGTCAGTGAACCGCATGCCGTTTCTGGTCGAGTATCTGGGCCGTTTGCGCGGCAGTGCCTCGGCGGTGCTGGCCAAGGGTGAGATGAGCGATCAGCAACGTACCGCATTGATCGTCCTGACCGAGGAGATCAGGTCGGCGACTGCGGACATGGAACGCAGCATCGCCAAGGTCATCGCCCAGCGGCCTGAACTCCAGGGGCAACTGAGCCGTGCAGTCGCCACCATGCACGAGCGCGGTGAAGCGATCGATGCGGTGGTGCAGGCCATGGTCATGCGTGGAGATTTCACCAGCACCTCATCGGCGCAGTTCTTCGACATGGCGACCGACGCGATCAACATCGGCTACGCACAGATGCGCGACGTCCTGCTGCCCAGCCTGGACAGCCTGCTGCAGCAGCGTATCGACGATGCCCGGCTGATGCTTCATGGCAATCTGGCCGTCCTGCTGGTGGTACTGGCGGTGATCGGCTATCTCTCGATCGGTGCCTACCTGTCGGTGATGACCAGCATCCGCAGTTTGCGCGAAGGCAGTGAACGACTCGCCGCAGGGGATCTCACGGCACACATCGACCTGGCTGCACGCGATGAATTGCGCTACGTGGCCGGCAGCTTCAACGACATGGCCGAGGCCATGCGCCGGCTGATCGGCAGCATCAAGGACAACTCCGATCACGTCGCCGACTCGGCGCGCAGCCTGGTCACTGCCTCGGGGCAGATTCATGTGGCCTCGCAGTGCCAGAGCGATGCGGCCTCGAGCATGGCGGCAGCAGTAGAGCAGATGACCGTGGGCATCGAGAGCATCGCGCGCAACGCCGGTGAAGCCGATGCTCTGGCCCATCGCTCCGGCGAACTGTCGCGCCAGGGTGGCGAGATCGTGGCCGCGGTGGTCGAGGAGATCAGCCAGATCGCCGTCTCGGTGAGCGATTCGGCGCGCACCGTGGCCGAACTGGGCGAGCGCTCCGGGCAGATATCCGCGATCGTCGGGGTGATCGGCGACATCGCCGCGCAGACCAACCTGCTGGCGCTCAATGCGGCGATTGAAGCCGCCCGTGCCGGCGACCAGGGCCGCGGCTTCGCCGTGGTGGCCGACGAGGTGCGCAAGCTGGCCGAACGCACTGCCAACTCCACCAAGGAAATCGCGCAGATGGTGGCGGCCATCCAGCAGGGCACCGAGGGCGCGGTGCAGGGCATGGAGCAGGGTGTGGCCAAGGTCAACGAGGGCGTCGCCCGGGCCCAGCGCGCCGGCGACGCCATGGGCGGCATTCGCGAAGCGGCCAACCAGGTGCTGTCCACCGTCGCGGAGATTTCCAATGCGTTGCGCGAGCAGAGCGCGGCATCGGCCGAGATCGCCCAGCAAGTCACCACCATCGCCCGCATGGCCGAGGAAAACGGTGAAGCGGTGGGCAGCAATCACCACACCGCCAGCCGCCTGAGTGACCTGGCCGGTACCCTGCTGGACAATGTCAGCCGCTTCAAGGCGAGCTGAGCGGCGACACGCGACGGCGCCGCAAGGGGCCGTCGTGGTGCATCAGAGCGGCCAGACCCAGAGGATCGTCGGCACCGCGCAGAGCACCACCAGGATCGACAGCGGCAACCCCAGCCGCCAGTAATCACCGAAGCGGTAACCGCCCGGGGCCATCACCAGGGTGTTGGACTGATGCCCGATGGGCGTCAGGAAGGCGCAGGAGGCACCGATCGCCACCGCCATCAGGAAGGGGTCGACCGAGGCGTCCATGCCGCGCGCCAGGCTGATCGCCACTGGCGCGGCGAGCACCGCGGCGGCGGCATTGTTGACCACGTTGGAGATCAGCATCACCGCCACCATCAGCAGCGCCAGCGTCGCTGCTGCTGGCAGTGACTGGCCGACCGAGAGCAGGGCGTCGGCGATCAGTTGCGAGCCGCCACTGGTCTCCAGCGCCTGGCCTACCGGCAGCATCGCGGCCACCAGCACGATCACCGGCATGTCGATGCTCTCGTAGATGCGTCCGACGGGAATCAACCCGACCAGGATCATCACCAGCGCGCCGGTGACCAGCGCGGTGGCAGCCGGCAGCAGGCCGAAGGCGATGGTTGCGAGGGTGATGGCGAAGACCGCGCTGGCCAGCAGTACATTGCGCGGGGTGGTGATACTCAGGCCGCGCGATGCCAGTGGCAGGCAACCCAGGTTGTTGAGAGTCGACTGCAGAGCATCCTCGCGGGTCTGCAGCAGGAGAATGTCGCCCGTGGCGAAGCGGATCTTGCCGAGCCGCTGGCGCAGCCGCTGCCCTTGGCGAGCGACGGCTAGCACGTTGACGCCGTGGCGCTCGCGCAGATCGAGGCCGCTGGCGGTCGTGCCCACCAGTATCGAGCCGGGGGAGATGATGGCTTCGGCCAGCGTCAGCTCGCCGTGCCGGCTCTTGTGGCTCTTGCGTGCTTTCTCTTGCTCGACGACTTGCTCGGTGGCGTCCCGCTCTTCGCGGGCCTCATCGTCATGCTCGTCGACATTGGCCGCCAGTTCGACGCCGGTTACGTCGAGCAGCGCCTTGAGGCTGTCCGAATCCGCTTCCACCAGCAGGATGTCGCCCTCGCGCAGCACCTCGTAGGTTGATGGCATGCGCTGGCGCTCGTCGCCGCGCACCAGGGCGATTACCTGCACATCGGCTTCGTCCTTCACCGCATTGATCAGCGCGTGTAGGGTGCGCCCGGCGTACTTGCAGCCTTCCGGCACCCGCACTTCGGTGAGGTAGGCGCTGATCTCGAAGAGGTCGCCATTGCCCTCCTGCTCCTGGCGCCGCGGCACCAGCCGCCAGCCGAGCAGGGCGATGAACAGTACGCCGGCGACCGTCACCGCGGCGCCCACCGGGAGAAAGGCGAACATGCCGAACGGTGCCTCGCCAGCCTCGGCGCGATAGCCGGCGATGATCAGGTTCGGCGGCGTGCCGATCAGCGTCAGGGTGCCGCCGAGCAGCGAGCCGAACGCCAGCGGCATTAGCAGGTAGGACGGTGAACGCCCGCTCTGGCGCGACATCCAGATCGCCACCGGCATGAACAGCGCCAGCGCGCCGACGTTGTTCATGAAGCCCGAGCTGAGCGCGACGATCCCGGTCAGCGCGGCGACCTGTGCCCATGGCCGATCGCCGACCTGCATCAGCCGCCGCGCCACGCTGTCCACCACGCCGGCATTGAGCAGGCCGCGGCTGAGCACCAATACCGCGGCCACCGAAATCACCGCTGGATGGCCGATACCGGCGAACACCTCGTCCGCCGGCACCACGCCGGTCAGGGCGCAGGCGAGCAGCGCGCCGAGGGCAACCAGGTCGTAGCGCCAGCGATTCCAGACGAACAGCACCAGCGTTGCCGCCAGCACGCCAAAGACGATCAGCTGTTCGCCGGTCATGTACTTTTCTCCGAGCCGCCAGGAACCCGCAGCGCGTCGGCGCTGTAGTTCGGGGCGGTAATGCCAGTGGAAACCACGATGAGGTGTTGCGCTGCAGGCCACCTGCCTGCAGGGGTAATGCGGCTGTCATAAACAGACTGCAGCTGCTGCGCAAAGGTGCCAGCAGGTTATGGCAAAAATGTGCGCTGCGGGGCAAGGTGGCGGCACAACAATTCGAAAGGTCCTTGCCATGCCCGAGTCCGTTGCCCTGTGTTGCCGCGATGGTTATGCGCTGTCTGCGCAGCTGTGGAACCCGCAAGGTCCGGCGCGCGGCGCGGTGATCATCAGCTGCGCCACCGGCGTGCTGTCGCGCTATTACGCGCGCTATGCGAGATTTCTCAACGAGCACGGGTTCACTGCACTGACCTACGACTTTCGCGGCATCGGCGGCTCGCGACCGCAGCGCCTGCGCGACATGCGGATGCGCTGGCGCGACTGGGGCGAGTACGACTTCGACGCCGCGGTGCGCTATATGCGTGAGCGTGATCCGCACGGGCTGCTGGTGGCGGTGGGGCACAGCGCCGGTGGCTTCATGCCGGGCTTTGCCGAGGCCGCCAGCGGGGTGGACCGCTACCTCAACGTGGCCGGGCAGTATGCCTACTGGCGCGACTACGCCGCCGAGCAGCGCCTGCGCATGTACGCCAAGTGGCACCTGTTCATGCCCGCGGTGACCCGCCTGGCTGGCTATTTTCCGGGGCGCCGCCTTGGCTGGCTGGAAGATCTGCCAGCGGGCGTCGCGCTGGAGTGGTCCCGGCGCGGGGCACGGCTGGAAGACAGCTATCCGCCTGATGAGCACGAACTGCTGTTCAGCCGCTTTGCCGCCGTCCGTGCGCCGATCCTCGCGGTCAGTACCAGCGACGACGAGTTCGCCACGCCGGCTGCGATGCGTCGGGGCCTAGGCTACTTTCGCAACAGCCCGCGCCAGCTGGTGCAGCTCAATCCCCGCGCGATGGGCTTCGAGCACATCGGCCATTTCGGCCTGTTCCATGACCGGCACCGCAACGGCTTCTGGCGCGAGTCGCTGGAATGGATCGCCGAGGGCCGCAATCCCTGGCTGGCCGACGAGGTGATCGAACCCGGCGCGGCACCGGCGGTTGACGCCGCCATTCCCTTCGGCGCGCCGTCGGGCTATAAGCCTGGCCCATGAACAAGAGCGCCCTTCAGCAGCAGATCATCGCCATCCTCGAAGCCGACCGCGAGGTCGCCAAGGCCGTGCTGGCCGCGACCCACGAGGCCGCCACCCATGCCGAGAGCAAGGCCGAGAACAAGTACGACACCCGCGGGCTGGAGGCGGCCTATCTTGCCGACGGCCAGCGCCGCCGCCTGCACGAGATCGAGACGGCGCTGGCCGCCTATCGCAACCTGCAGCCCGGTTCGAGCGTCGATGGCCGGGCGCGGGTCGGTGCGCTGCTCTGTCTGGATCACGACGGCGCCGAGCGCTGGTTCTTTCTCGGTCCGGATGCGGCGGGGTTGAAGCTGCAGCATGACGGGCGGGAGATCCTGGTCATCACGGCGCGTTCGCCATTGGGGCAGGGGCTGCTCGGCCGCGAGGTGGGGGATGAGGTGGAGTTGAAGGTGAACGGGCAGGTGCAGCGATACGAGGTGCTGCAGATCGCCTAGCGCCGGTTATGTGGCGTGGGCTTCAGCCAGCCGAGGGCATTGGTGTGGCGGGTGGTGGGCTAAAGCCCACCCTACGGGTCCGTTGGGCGACGGCTAGGACGTTGCGGATCGCATAGGGCGGCTATGTAGGGTGGGCTTCAGCCCACCGAAAGCATTGGTGTGGCGGGCGGCGGGCTAAAGCCCACCCCAGGGGGCGAGTAGGTTTCAACGCGTCTGTGGGGCACGGTGCAAAGGCCCGCTCAATCGGCCGCGCGCGGTTTTCTCGTCCGAGCGCCGCTCCCTCTGCGTGGCGAGGCGCTGCGTTTCTTCTTCCACGGTTTGCCGTTGCGGCCGGCGGCCACCGGCGGGCCGCTGATGGTCATGCGCAGCCCGGCGCAGCGTTCCATCAGCTTGCTCATCCACGCCGACTGTTTGGCGACGAATTCCTCCAACGGCATTTCGCCGCTCTGCACCATGTCCAGCGCCTGCTCCCAGATCGCCGTGGTGCCTGGGTCGGCGATCGGCCGCGGCACGGCGTCGATCAGGCTGAACGCCGCCGGCGTCGCCGCCAGCGCCTTGCCCTGGCGAACCAGATAGCCGCGGTCGAGCAGGCCCTGGATGATCCCGGCGCGAGTGGCCTCGGTGCCAATGCCGGTGGTGTCCTTGAGTTTCTGCTTCAGCCGCGGATCGTCCACCAGCTTGGCGACGTTCTTCATTGCCTTGATCAGGTCGCCTTCGGTGAAGGGCTTCGGCGGCTGGGTCTGCTGATCCTTGAGCGTGATCTCGCCCACCGCGTAGTCCTGGCCCTGTTGCAGTGCTGGCAGGCTCTGCGGCGCGGCTGCTTCACGATTGCCCCGTGCCGGCGCCAGTGCTTCGGGCATGGCGCGTTTCCAGCCCGGTTCGACGACGCGCTTGCCCACCGCGCGCAGCGCCTGGCCAGCGCAGTCGAAGTCGGCCTGGGTGCGGTCGTACTCGTGGTTGGGCAGGAACTGCGCCAGGTAGCGCGCACGGATCAGCTCATACACCGCACGCGGGCGCCCGGCCAGGCGTTCCAGACCACGCGCGGCGGCGGTTGGGATGATGCCGTGGTGGGCGCCGACCTTGGCGTCGTTCCAGGCCCGCGAGCGACGCGACAGGTCCAGATGCGGCTGCAGCGCCGCGAGCGCCGGGTCGGCCTGCATCAGCGCCGCGACGATGGCCCGCGCTTCGCCGTGCTGGCTCAGCGGCAGGTAGCCGCAGTCGCTGCGCGGGTAGGTGATCAGCTTGTGGGTTTCGTACAGCGCCTGGGCGATGTCGAGGGTTTCCTGGGCGCCGAGGCCGAGCTTCTTCGAGCAGACTTCCTGCAGCGTGCCGAGATCGAACGGCAAGGGTGCCGCTTCGCGCTGCCGCTCGGTCTTGAGCTTCAGCAGGCGAGCACTGGCGGCGTTGCGCATGGCATCCGCCGCCTGCTGCGCACGAGCCTGATCGAGGCAGCGGCCCTGGTCGTCGCAAAGCTCGTCCGGCCCCTGCCACTGCGCGGTGAACGCGGCGCCATTGGCGAGCAGCTGCACATCGATGGCCCAGAACGGCACCGGGATGAAGTCGGCGATGCTGCGGTCGCGGTCCACCACCAGACGCAGCGTCGGCGTCTGCACGCGGCCCACCGGCAGCACGCCCTGATAGCCGGACTGGCGGCCGAGCAGGGTGAACAGCCGGCTCATGTTCATGCCGATCAGCCAGTCGGCGCGCGAGCGGCCGAGGGCGGCATGGTAGAGGTTGTACGTCTCGGCGCCGGGCTTGAGCGCGGCAAGCGCCTTGCGGATCGAGGCATCGTCCAGCGCCGATAGCCACAGCCGGCGTATCGGCCCGCGGTAGCGGCAGTGCTCGACCAGCTCGCGGGCGATCATCTCGCCTTCGCGGTCGGCGTCGGTGGCGATCACCAGCTCGCTGCATTCACCGAGCAGACGCTTGACCGCCTTGAACTGGCTGGCGGTCTTCGGCTTGACCAGCATCTTCCAGCGCTCCGGCACGATCGGCAGGTCGGCCAGCACCCAGCGCTTGTAGCGCGGGTCGTAGGCGTCCGGCGGGGCGGTCTCCAGCAAGTGGCCGATGCACCAGGTCACCGTCACCCCGGCACCCTGCAGGCAGCCGTCGCCGCGCCGGTTGGCGCCGAGGACCTTGGCGATGTCGCGGGCCTGGGAGGGTTTTTCGCAGAGGAAGAGCTGCATGCGCGGCGATGACGACGGTGGGCGATGGCGCGAAGCATGTGCACAAATGGCGCGTCAGGCAATCATTATCTGTATGTGCATACAGTTATTTTGCGCGGATGCCTTGCGTTCTTGAGCGTGATCAAGTCTGGAGACGGCACGCAGGCTTAGCCTGTACAGCCTGCAACAACGCCACGAAGGCATGTACGATGGCCAAGAAATTCCCGCTCAACCCACCGCATCCGGAGCGCATCTGCTGGGGCTGCGACCGCTATTGCCCAGCCACCTCGCTGGCCTGCGGCAATGGCGCCGACCGCACCATGCATCCGTCTGAAATCCTCGGCGAGGATTGGCACACCGTCGGCGGCTGGGGCAACGAGGCGGAGATCATCGTCAGCACCCGGAACGAGCCCTCCTGAGCCGGGCTATTCGCGATCGGCGAAACGCTGCACCACCACGCTGCCGATGATGTCGCCCTCGACGTTGACCGCCGTGCGCACGGTATCCAGCAAGCGGTCGATCGGCAGCAGGATCGCCACCGCCTCGGCCGGTAGGCCGACCGCCTGCAACACCATCACCATGGTCACCATGCCGGCGCTGGGAATGCCCGGTGCGCCGGTGGACGCGATCATCGCGGTGAAGAACACCACCGCCTGTTGCGCCAGGCTCAGCTCGATACCCATCAGATTGGCGACGAACAGCGCTGCTGCCGCTTCGTAGAGTGCGGTGCCGTCCATGTTCATCGTCGCGCCCAGCGGCAGCACGAAGCCGGCGATGCCCGGGCGCACCTTGAGGTTGTCCTCCGCGCAGCGCAGAGAGATCGGCAACGTCGCCGCGCTGGAGCTGGTGGCAAACGCCGTGATCAGCGCCTCGCGGGTGCCACGGAAGAACCACAGCGGCGACTTGCCGGTTGTGAGAAAGAGAATGCCCGGCAGCACCACGATGCCGTGGAACAGCGTGGTGGCGAACACCAGCACGATAAAGCCGCCCACCGCACTGAGCAGCGCCACATCCTGCTCGGCCACGAGCTTGATCAGCAGCGCGAGGATGCCCAGCGGGGCCAGGCGCATGATCCAGCTGATGATGCGCATCATCAGTTCGAGAAATTCCTGCAGCACCACGAGGATATTGCGATAGCGGTCGCCACCGGCCACCAGAGCGATGCCGATGAACATGGCGAACACCACGACGGCCAGGATGCTGCCGTTGGCCAGCGCGGCGAAGGGGTTCTGGAACAGGTTGGCGAAGAAGTGCAGGAAGAACTCGGGTAGCGTCAGCTGACGCGCCTCGAAGTCGTTCATCGCCTCGGCGAACAGGTCCAGCGACAGCCCCGCGCCCGGCTTGAAGATGTTTGCCGCGACCAGCGCAACCAGCATCGCCGCGCTGGTGGTGAGGGTGAAGTAGACCAGCGCGCCGCCCCACACCCGGTGCACCTGGTGGTGTGCCTGCAGGTTGGCCACGCCGACCACGATGGAGGTGAAGATCAGCGGGATCAGCACCATCTTCAGCAGGCCGATAAAGATGCTCCCGGCCAGGGTGCTGGCGTAGAGCACGCCCTCGCGTACGGGCGCGTCGGTCGGCAGTGTGCCGGTCAGCCAGCCGATGGCCACACCCAGGCAGGCCGCGACAAGAATCTGCAGGTTGAGACTGGGCAAAGGGGTGGCTCCTCGAATCGGTAGCGGTGTCGCTAAGCAAAAGAATGAACGCTGCGGCAAAAAGTTCGCATCGCGCGGAGCGCAATCATACAGACGCAACTCAACCGACATGCCAATGACCTGGCGTCGGCCGGCCGCTGACAAAGCCACGCAGCTGGGTTTTCATGATCGGGCAGGTTAGAAGAGGGCGCGAGTCATGAGCGATCAGGACATCGAACAACGCATCGCCCGCGACATCGCCAGATGGCAGCGCGGCGTGCAGGAAAAAGGCGAACCGCTGGTGGTGGACGAAGGCTGGCTGCAGACGCCGCCGGGCCTGCGCTTGCCGTTCTCGGTGCTGAAAAGCGCGGGGGTGCCGCCTCGGGAAGTGGAGTTGCTGGCGCAGCGCGCCGCGTTGCGCAAACGGCTGGATGCCTGCAGCGATGCGCAGCAGCGCGCGCGACTGGAGCGCGAGCTGAGCGAGCTGGAGCAGCACATCGCCTTCCGGCTGGAGGCATTGCAGCGCCTGGCTCGCGGTTGAGCGCTGGCAACTGGCGTTCGCCCGGCGCAGGAGTAGCATGCGTATTCGGTCAATTGCTAAGGGGAGAAGCACGTGGCTACAGCACGAATCGGATTTCTGCCGGCGGCGTTGATCGCCGCGGCGGTGGCCTTTGCCGGCTGGTCGGTGGGGCAGGGCGTGGAGCGTTTTCGCATGGCCGACCGCACGGTAACGGTCAAGGGACTGGCGGAGATGGACGTGAAGAGCGACTTCGCGGTGTGGACGCTGGGCTTTCGCCGTGGTGGCGATCAGTTCGCCGAGGTGCAGAAGGGGCTCAGCGAAGATCGCCAGCGGGTGCTGGATTTCCTCCGCGAGCAGGGCTTCAGCGACGCGGAGCTCGAGGTACGGCCGTTGCAGGTCCAGGATCTGCTGGCCCGCGAATGGGCTTCGCGTGATGTGGCGCTGCGCTTCAACGGCCAGGGGCAGGTGCTGGTCAAGTCCGAGCGCGTCGATGCCGTGGGCAAGGCGGCCAATGCAGTCGATCCGCTGATTCAGGCCGGTGTGCAGCTGGACACCGAGGTCAACGGCTTCGCCGGGCCGCGCTATCAGTTGCGTGGTTTCAACGAGCTGAAGCCGCAGCTACTGGAAGCGGCGACCAGCAATGCCCGTGAGCAGGCGACGCGCTTCGCCGAGGATGCTGGTGCCACGCTGGGGCGCTTGAAGAATGCCAACCAGGGGGTGATTCGCGTGATCGATGACGATGGCAGCGATATGGACAGTGGGCGGACCATCGGGAAGCGGTTGCGGGTGGTGAGTACCTTTGAGTACACCCTGGATTGATATGGGCTGAGTCTCTGAATGAAGCGTCAACCGCCTGCCAAGGTGGATCAACCGCACTGCCCAGGCGCTTTCAAGCCCGGTGGCCAAGACCGTGAGCCGAATAGGCGACATTATCGGCTCACTACATGAGCCGAATAAGCTCGCTAATCGGCTCACAGACGAGCGGCCCTCATGAGTGACCCGCTCTAGATCTGGCAGCAGCCAATCAGAAGTGCGCAATGCCGGCTGGTAGAAATCGGGTCGAGGCCTGCATCGCTGCGGCTGCTCTTGAACCAGGCAAGGAACTCGTCCAGTCGTTCTTCCTACCAGGCTGTGCCAAAGTCTCGAAAGCCACCGCCACGTGCCATCCGAGCGACCTTGTCGAGAAGGGCTGCCTTGCCCGACTAGCCGCTGGCGGGCGCAGCACGCGCTACCAGATATAGCAGCCGGCACACGCTCAAGGCTGACCCCGCAGAGACAAAGCAGCGTACGGAGGTGCGCGACACTATCGTGCCATTACGCAAAGTTTCGCTACTATCCGGTTAACTCAGGATCACCAGGGATAGGAAATGGACTTCACCCCCATCATCGCGCAGGCCTGGGGCATGTTGGCTTGGTTCATCCCGGCCGCCCTTCTGATCGGCCTGCTCAAGTCGCCTTGGGCCAAGGGCCATATTGGTGAACTGCTGGTGCGGCTGTTTGCCCATTGGCAGTTGGACAAGCAGACCTACCGCCGCCTGCACAATGTCACCTTGAACACGCCAGACGGCACCACGCAGATCGACCACGTTTTTCTTTCGCCGTACGGCATTTTCGTACTGGAAACGAAGAACATGAGTGGCTGGATCTTCGGTAGCGAAAAGCAGGCGCAGTGGACGCAGAAGCTCTACAAACGCACGTTCAAGTTCCAGAACCCGCTACGCCAGAACTACAAGCACCTCAAGGCCCTGGAAGTCACCCTTGGCGTTAGCCCCGAGCACCTGCACTCGGTCATCACCTTTGTCGGCGGCAGCACCTTCAAAACCGAAGTGCCGGCCAACGTGACCCAGGGGATCGGCTTTATCCGCTATATCAGGTCATTCCAGCAGCCGGTATTCAGCGCGGCTGAGGTCGACGCCATGCTGCATGCCCTGCAAACCGGCCGCCGAGCGCCAACTCTCGCCACCCACCGTGAGCATGTGCGAAACCTCAGGCGCCGTAGCGATCCAACCGCAGAACGACAATGCCCGAAATGCGGCAGTGCGCTGCTGATACGCACCGTGAAATCCGGGGCAAAAGCAGGGCAGCAATTTTGGGGATGCTCAGCGTTTCCCAAGTGCCGGACGATGCAGAGTCTTTGAAATGCAGAAAGGCTTGAAGCGTAGTCTGTGCCCAGCTACTCGTTTTTTGAGATGCCCAGCTGTCGCTGACAGTCTCGGCATCAGAGCCAGGTCTTGCTGGTTGTTTTGGTTTGTTTTTGCACGAACCAACAGGCAATACCGAACGCCCCTTTTAGGAGGGTGAGTGGAATCGTTGCGTAAGGGGGTGAGCCGCATGGATGCGGCGAAAGGCTTAAAGGGCCATGGATGGCCCTTGTAAGCCGACCCCTGAAGCGGCGATGGAACGAACGAACCCCGGCGCAGCCGGGGCCGGATGGAGGGGCAAGCGTTTTTGGTTACTTTTTCGGCGTCTGGAAAAAGTGACTCGCCCAGCAGGGCGAAACCAAGCTCTCAAGCAACTCGCCAACTGGCCTGGTTCCGCGTAGCCAATCGGCCCGAAAAATCAATGCCCCGGCTGCCAGGGCTGCCCCAGCGACACCGGCGCGTACAACCGCGTACGGATCGCATCCCGCGACAGCAGCACCAGCACCAGAATGGTCGCCACATACGGCAGCATCGCCAGCAGGTTGCCGGGGATCGCCAGGCCGAGACCCTGGGCCACCAGGTGGAGGATGCTGGCCAGACCGAACAGGTAGGCGCCGAGCAGGACGCGGCTCACCCGCCAGCTGGCGAACACCACCAGGGCCAGGGCGATCCAGCCGCGTCCGGCGGTCATGTTTTCCGCCCACATCGGCGTGTACGCCAGCGACATGTAGCCGCCGGCAAGCCCGGCCATGGCGCCGCCGAACATCACCGCCAGGGTGCGCACGCGCAGCACCGGCAGGCCCATGGCGCTGGCGGCGTTGGGGTTTTCGCCGACCGCCTGGATGATCAGGCCGATGCGGCTTTTCAGCAGCACCCAGGCCACCAGGGCGAACAGTGCGAAGGACAGGTACACCAGCAGGTCCTGGGCGAACAGCATGCGGCCGATCACGGGGATTTCGCTGAGCAGCGGAATGGCGATTGGCTCGAAGCCGGCCAGCGGCTTGCCGACCCAGCTGGCACCGACGAAGGACGACAGGCCGACGCCGAAGATGGTCAGCGCCAGGCCCGTGGCGACCTGATTGGCGTTGAAGCCCAGCGCCACCATGGCGAACAGCAGCGAGAGCAGCACGCCGGCCAGGCAGGCGAACAGCACGCCGAGCCAGAGGTTGCCGCTGGCGAAGGCGACGATGAAGCCGATCACCGCGCCGAACAGCATCATGCCTTCCTGGCCGAGGTTGAGTACGCCGGTTTTCTCGCACACCAGCTCGCCGAGGGCGACCAGCAGCAGCGGCGTACCGGTGCGGATCATGGCGTAGAAGATATTGGTCAGCAGATCCATGTCCATCGGTCAGGCCTCGAACTTCAAGCGGCAGGCAGCGGGTGAAAAGGGAAGTAGCGCAGCGCGGGCGATCATGTGGACGGCTCCTCTTTGGTGCTGACGAGCGCCGGTTTGCGTGCCCACAGCTTCAGGCGCGGGCGGTAGAGGATCAGCACGTCGCAGGCGAGCAGGAAGAACAGCACCATGCCCTGGAACAGCTGGGTGATGGACTGCGGCAGGTTGGCCGCCATCTGTGCGTTCTCGCCGCCGAGGTAAAGCAGCGCCATCAGCAGGCTGGCGAAGACGATGCCGATGGGGTTGAGGCGGCCGAGGAAGGCCACGGTGATCGCCGCGTAGCCATAGCCCGGTGAAACCTGCGGCACCAGCTGGCCGATCGGCCCGGTGACTTCGGCGACACCGGCCAGCCCGGCCAGACCGCCGCTGATCAGCAGGGCGATCCACACCAGTTTCTTGTCGCGGAAACCGACAAAGCCAGCGGCGCGCTTGTCCAGGCCCAGCACCTTGATCTGGAAGCCGAGAAAGCTCTTCTGCAGCAGCACCCAGACCACCACCAGCGCCAGCAGGGCGAAGTAGAAACCGGCATGCACCCGCAGACCTTCGATCAGCTCGGGCAGCCGCGTGGCGTCGCCGAACATCGCCGACTCCGGGAAGTTGAAGCCTTCCGGGTCCTTCAGCGGGCCGTGCACGGCGAACAGCAGCAGGTTCAACGCGATGTAGTTGAGCATGATGCTGGTGAGGATTTCGTTGGCGTTGAACGCCGTCTTCAGCCAGGCGCAGAGCCCGGCCCAGGCGGCGCCGCCCAGCGTGCCGAGCAGCAGCGTCAGCACCAGTGCCCAGCGCGAGTCCCAGTCGATGATGTTGACCGCCAGCGCGCTGCCGGCCAGGGCACCGATGAGCAGCTGGCCTTCGGCGCCGATGTTCCAGATGCGTGCGTTGTAGACCACCGCCAGACCCAGCGCGCAGAGCAGGATCGGCAGCGCCTTGACCAATAGTTCGGAGACGCCGTAGAGATCGCCGAGCGGGTCGACCAGCAGCACCTTGAGGGTTTCCAGTGGTGGATGGCCGAGCAGGGCGAACAGCAGCGCGCCGCTCAGCAGCGTCAGCAGCGCGGCCAGCAATGGCGAGAACCAGAGCATGGCCCGTGAGGCCTCGCCGCGGGGTTGCAGGGATAACAGCATGATGGATTCTCGTCAGGCGGCAGAGGTGGAAACAGGGGTGTCGCTGGTATCGAACTGGCCGGCCATCCAGCGGCCGACTTCGACCGGGCAGGTGCTGGCGGTGGCGCGCTGTGGCGACAGCCGGCCGTCGCTCAGGGCAGCGATGCGGTCGCTGATCTGGAACAGCTCCTCGAGGTCTTCGGAGATCACCAGAATCGCCGCGCCGGCATCGCGCAGTTCGATCAGCGCGCGGTGGATCGCTGCTGCCGCGCCGACGTCCACGCCCCAGGTCGGGTGCGCGGCGATCAGCAACTTCGGCTGCTGCAGGATTTCGCGCCCGAGGATGAATTTCTGCAGGTTGCCGCCGGACAGACTTGCCGCCGGGGCCTGTGCATCGGGCGTCTTCACGGCGAAACGCTGGATGACCTGTTCGGCGAAGGCGCGCACCTTGCCGCGTCGGATCATGCCCTGCTCGACCATGCCGGTCTGCTGATAGGCGGTGAGCAGGCCGTTGTCGGCCAGGCTCATGCTTGGCACCGCGCCGTGACCGAGGCGTTCGGCCGGCACGAAGGCCATACCGTGGCGACGGCGGGCGTCAGGGCGCAGGTGGGCGACGTCGTCACCGAGAAAGCGGATATGCCTCGCCTGTGCGGCCGGCAGACGCTGTTCGCCACTGAGCAGGGCGAGCAGTTCGTCCTGGCCGTTGCCGGCGACTCCCGCGATACCGACGATTTCGCCGGCGCGCACTTCCAGGTCCACCTCTTCGAGGGACACGCCGAACGGATCGGCGTTGTGCCAGGACAGCCGCTCCACCCGCAGGAACGGCGCGCGGCCCTCGCTCTTCGGGTATTCGGCTTCCAGCCCCTCGGCATCTCCGACCATCAGCCGCGCCAGTTCCAGGTCCGAGCATTCGGCCGGCACGCACTCGCCGGACACGCGGCCGCCGCGCAGCACCGTGGCGCTCTGGCACAGCGCGCGTACTTCATTGAGCTTGTGGCTGATGAACAGGATGCTGCAGCCCTCGGCGGCCAGCCGGCGCAGGGTGACGAAGAGCTCGTCGGCCTCCTGCGGGGTGAGCACCGAGGTCGGTTCGTCGAGGATCAGCAGGCGGATGTCCTGCATCAGGCAGCGGATGATCTCGACCCGCTGACGCTCGCCAATGGACAGGCTGTGCACCAGCCGTTGCGGCTCCAGCGGCATGCCGTAGCGCTGCGAGACCTCGCGGATCTTCGGCTCCAGCTGCTTCGGCGTACCGGCCTTGGCGCCCAGCGCCAGGGCGATGTTCTCCGCCACCGAGAGCGTCTCGAACAGCGAGAAGTGCTGGAACACCATACCGATGCCGCGTTCACGGGCCTGGGCCGGGTCGCGCATGGTCACCCGTTCGCCCTGCCAGTGGATTTCGCCAGCGTCGGGCTGGGTCACGCCGTAGATGATCTTCATCAGGGTGCTCTTGCCGGCGCCGTTCTCACCGAGAAGGGCGTGGATCTCGCCCGGCTGGATCGACAGGTCGATACGGTCGTTGGCCAGGCAGCCTGGGTACTGTTTGGTGATGCCGCAGAGCTTGAGGCGTGCGGTCTGGGATTCGGGCATGGAGGCGTCCGCTGGGTTTTTCATGACCAGGGTGTAGCAAAAAGCTGGCCAGGCAGTCAGGAATTGAGATGCGACGCGGCCACGGCAGCTGCGCCACCGGTTGGCCATGCGACGATGTTAGCCGGTGCATCGCTTTGGTGCTTCACTCGGTAACACTGTCGTGCCGATGCACCGCCATGGGGCGGGACGACCGCGGGCCGGATGGGCTGCTAAGCTAACCGTCCTTTCCGCTCCCACCGGTTTGCCTGCAATGAACCAGATGGACCTTCATTCCGCCGAGGAAACGATTGCCCAGCGTGCCGCCCTGGCGCGGCTGATCGATGGCCTCGTGCGCGACGACGGCATGCATCCCACCGCCATCGACGATCTCTTCCTGATCCGCTGCAGCGCACCGAGCGAACTGGTACACGGGCTGCACAAGCCGGCGCTGTGCATCATCGTGCAGGGCAGCAAGGAGGTGCGCCTGGGCGATGAGCTCTACACCTACGATGCGCTGCATTACCTGGTGGTCTCGGTCACCGTGCCGGTGGCCGGTCGCGTGCTGGAGGCCTCCTCCGGCGAGCCGTACCTCTGTATCCGCCTGGATATCGACCCGGCGATGGTCGCCACCCTGGTGGCTGAAAGCGCGCCGTTGAGCCAGCCCGTGGAAGGGGCTGCGCGCGGGGTCTATCTGGACCGCATCGATGCGCCGTTGCTAGACGCCACGCTGCGCCTGGTGCGGCTCTTGGCCAGCCCGCAGGACATCCCGGTGCTGGCACCGCTGGCCATGCGCGAGATCTTCTACCGCCTGCTCTGCGGTCGCCAGGGGCGGCACCTGCACGAGATCGCGGTGCGCGACAGCCAGGGCCATCGCGTCACCCGCGCGATCGAATGGCTGAACCGCAATTACGTCGAGCCGCTGCGCATCGAGGAACTGGCGCAGCGGGTCAACCTCAGCAGCTCGACGCTGCATCACCGTTTCAAGGCGCTCACCTCGATGAGCCCGCTGCAGTACCAGAAGCAGCTGCGCCTGCAGGAGGCGCGGCGGCTGCTGATCGCCGAGGGGCTCGATGTGTCCAGCGCCGGCTACCGGGTCGGCTACGAAAGCCCCTCGCAGTTCAGCCGTGAGTACAGCCGGCTGTTCGGCGCCTCGCCGGTGAAGGATCTGGCCCGGCTGCGCAGCACCGCTTAATTCAGCGCGACGCCGGGTCCGGCACCTCGCGCAATGCCTGGGCGGCATCGATGGCGCGGGGAAAGCCGGCCGTCACGGTGGTCAGGTAGACCACCTCCTTCAGCTCCTCACGGCTCACGCCCAGGCGCAGCGCGTAGCCGGCGTGGATCTTCATGTAGGGCAGATTGCCCTGGGCGGCGAAGGCGGCGACCGCGGCCAGCTGGCGGGTCCGGTCATCCAGTTCGCTGCGTCCCCAGACATCGCCCAGCGCATAGCCGGTGATGCCCTCGGCGAGAAACGGATAGTCCTCGCGCAGCGCCTCGAGCACCGGTTGCCCGGCCCCGCCGGACAGGTGCTCGATGACCGCCATGCCACGCTCGTGGCGCTCGTTGCCGGCGGCGTCCAGCGAGGCGAGGGTAAGCGAGCCGAACACGGCCAGGTATGCCGCGGCCAGGGTGTTGCTGGTATGAAGGCTCATGGCGGCGTCCTCAGTAGGGGCTGGCGGTGGGACGCACCACCAGCTCGCTGACGTCGACATCGGCCGGCTGGTCGATGGCATAGGCGATGGCGCGGGCGATGGCGTCGGCCGGAATGGCGATGCGGCGGAAGTCGTCCATGGCCGAGCGGGCGGTGTCATCGGAAATGCTCTCGGCCAGTTCCGATTCGGTGACGCCGGGCGAAACCAGGGTCACGCGAATATCGCCGCCGACCTCCTGACGCAGGCCTTCGGAGATGGCGCGCACCGCGTACTTGGTGGCGCAGTACACCGCCGCGGTCGGGCTCACCGCGTAGGCGCCGATGGAGGCGATGTTGACGAACTGGCCGGCGCGCTGGCGCTGCATCAGCGGCAGGCCGGCGGCGATGCCGTGCAGCACGCCACGGATGTTCACGTCGATCATGCGGTTCCACTCGTCGACCTTCAGCGCATCCAGCGGCGAAAGCGGCATCACCCCGGCGTTGTTGATGATCACGTCGACGCGGCCGAAGCGCTGTTCGGCGAAGTCGACGAAGGCCTGGGTGTCCTCGCGGCTGGTTACGTCCAGCGCGCGGCAGGCGGCAACGCCACCGCGTTCGCCGATCTCGGCGACCAGCTTTTCCAGCCGTTCGAGACGCCGCGCGCCCAGCACGACGGTTGCGCCCTGGGCCGCCAGCAGGCGGGCCGTGGCTTCACCGATGCCGCTGCTGGCGCCGGTGATGAGTACGATTTTGCCGGTGATGTTCGACATGGGGTTGTCCTCCGCAGGTGGATTCGGGCGACGTCGGTGACGCCGTGGTTCGAATACTGCGATGGAGGACGGTGCCGGCGTTATGGCGATCCTGCCGGGCGCTTGCCTGATTCTGGCGCTGCCTACCAGATGCCTTCGTGCAGGGCGGCCGCCTCGTCCTCCAGCAGCGGGCCGAGCACCTCGACCTTGCGCTGGCCGGCGTCGAAGACGATGCGGCACGGCAAATCCAGCGTCGGGTTTTCCGGATGGTTGCCGGTGAGGTCCTTCAGGCTGCGCTCGGAAAGGCCGTAGACCACGCGCCCAAGACCGACCCAATAGGCGGCACCCGCGCACATGGCGCAGGGTTCGGCGGACGTGTACATGGTGCAGCGCGAGAGGAATTCCGGCGTATAGCGGGTCGAGGCTCGGGTCATCAGCACCCGCTCGGCATGGCCGGTCATGTCGTGGTCGGGCATGTAGGCGTTGCCCTGTTCCAGCAGCACCTCACCGTCCGGCCCGACCAGGATGGCGCCGAACGGATGGGTGCCGTTTTCCAGCGCGCGGCGGGCGACATCGAAGCTTTTGCGCAGCAGGGCGAGATCGTCGAGAGGCATGGCGTTATCCAGACTGAGATGAAGGGGTGGTGGGCTTCAGTGCCCCGCCTTGGGCAGGCTCCAGGGAAAGCAGATCTTCTGCAGCAGCCCGATCAGGTGGAACAGCAGCAGGCTGATCACCACCAACATCATCAACGCGGCGAAGGCTTGCGGCACCTGGAACATCGAGGTGGAGAAGTTGATGAAGTAGCCCAGGCCTTTTTCCGCCGCGACGAACTCGGCGACCACCGCGCCGATCACCGCCAGGGTGATGGAGATGCGCAGCGCCGAGAACAGGTGTGGAATCGCATAGGGCAGGCGGATGTTGCGGTACTCGCGGGCCTTCGACGCGCCCAGCGAGCGCGACAGTTCCACCAGCTCCTCCGGCGTCGCCAGGAGGCCGGTGACGCAGGACACCACGATGGGGAAGAAGGCGATCAGGAAGGTGATGAACACCCGCGGCAGGTCGCCGGCGCCCATCACCACCACGATGATCGGCGCTACCGCGACGATGGGTGTGGACTGCACGATGACCAACAGGGGATAGAGCGTGCGCGACATCAGTCGCGAGGACGCCAGGGCGATGGCCAGCGGGATGCCGATCAGGATCGACAGGCCGTAGCCCATCAGCGTCACCCGCAGGGTGGCGAAGATGTGCTCGGCCCAGGCACCGAGGCCGACCTTCTGCGTCGCCGCGAGAATGGCGCTGGGCGAGGGCAGCACGAAGCTCGGCAGCTTGAGCAGGCGGCAGGCCGCCTCCCAGACCAGCAGCAGGACGACGAAGGCGGGCCAGGGCGCGAGGCGATCGGCCTGCGTCTTCAGGCGATGTGTCCTGGGCTTAATGGTCGGCATGGCGCGAGAAGACCTTGCGGCGGATATGGTTGGCGAGCTCATTGAAACGGGGCTCCGTGAGGGTCTGCATGGACCGCGGACGCGGCAGGTCGACATCGATGATTTCCTGAACGCGGCCGGGGCGTGCCGACATCACCAGGATGCGGTCGGCCAGCAGCAGCGCTTCGGGAATCGAGTGGGTGATGAACAGCACCGTCTTCGGACGCTGGGTCCAGATATTCAGCAGCTCCAGGCTCAACTCGTCGCGGGTCAGGGCGTCGAGTGCCGAGAACGGCTCGTCCATCAGCAGGATTTCCGGGTCGTGCAGCAATGCCCGGGCAATCGCCGCGCGCTGCTGCATGCCGCCGGAGAGTTCGTCTGGGCGCTTGTTGCCGAATTCCTTGAGCCCCACCAGTTCCAGCAGCTCCTCGCCGCGGGTGATCTCCTGGGCGGTGACACGGCCGTACTTGTGGCGCATGGGAAAGGTCAGGTTGTCGCGGATGTTCAGCCACGGCAGCAGCGTCGGCTTCTGGAAGACGATGCCGATCTCGTCGCGCGGGCCGTCCACCGGGCTGCCGTAGATGCTGACCTGGCCGTGGGTCGGTCGGACCAGCCCGGCGAGGATGCGCAGCAGCGTGGACTTGCCGCAGCCCGAGGGGCCGAGCACGGCGATGAACTCGTGGCGGCCGATGTCGAAACTGGCGTTGTCCAGCGCCACCACCTCGCTGCCATCGGAGGAGGTGAAGACCTGGCTGACCCGATCGAAGCTGATGTTGGGGCGCGGTGTGGCGGGCAGGACGGCAGCGTTCATGGCTTCACTCGCTCAGGCTGGTGTCGATGGCGCTGGCCGGGTCGAGGGCATCAATCTGCATGCCCTGCGCCTTGGCCACCCATTCCCAGGTGGTGGCCAGCCGCTTGGCGTCGAAGCCCGGGCCCTCGGCATCGCTGATCTCGTTCTGCATCAGCGGCACCGAGGCGACGAATTGCTCTTCGGCCTGCTGCTGGTCGACTTCGGCAACCTTCTTTTTCAGCGCCGCCGCCGCTGCAGCCGGGTCGGCGATGGCGTTCTTCTGTGCCTGCCGGTAGGCCTTGACGAACTTCTTGGCGACCTCGGGATGGCTCTGCACGAAGCGCTGCGACGCCACCAGCGACAGGCCGTAGCCTTCGAAGCCGTATTCCGACCAGGGAATGGTCTTCAGCGTCTTGTCCGCCTCGCCGAGGGCACGGACGAAGCCGGGCGCGACGGTCAGCCAGTTGATGGTGGCGTCCACCTTGCCAGTGGCGAGCATCGGTGCCAGCGCGCCGGGGTCGAGCTTGAGCAGCTTGACGCTGGCCGGGTCGATGCCGTTGCGCTCCAGCAGCAGCGGCCAGACCACGTTGGAGGCGGAGAAGGTCGGGGTGGCGACCGTCTTGCCGACGATGTCCTTGAAGCTCTCGATGCCCGAACCTTCGGTGGTGAAGAAGGCGTCCGGCTGCTTGTTGTAGATCGGCGCCACCGCCACCACTGGCACCTCGCCCTGGGCCTTGGCCTGCAGCAGCGAGGCCAGGCCGGCCAAGCCGAAGTCGGCGCTGTTGGTGGCCAGCTTGGTCACCACGTCGCTGCCACCGCGGGCACTGGCGATCTCCACTTCGATGCCTTCGGCGGCGAACAGGCCCTGTTCGACACCGAGGTAGATCGCCGCCTTGTCGCCGGCCGGCAGCCAGTCGTTGAGCCAGCGCACCTTGTCGGCGGCCAGGGCGGATTGGCTGAACAGCGCGAGCAGGGCGCTGGCGAGCAGGGTTCTGTTGAACATGGTGAAGCTCCTTGAAGGTTCGGCGTGTTTAGCGCGATGCAATAAACGGGTCAGCGCACGGGATGTGGTTGGCGCGCGAAGAAATCCAGCAGGGCGGCGAGCAGCGCGTCGGGCATGGCCAGTTGCGGCGCATGGCCACAATCGAGGCGCACGCGCTCGGCACCCGGCACCAGTTGCTGCATGCGCTGCTGCACCCGTGGCAGCACGGAGCGGTCCTTCGTGGCTTCGATATACAGCCGCGGCAGACGACCGAAACGCGCGGCCGTCCACTGTGCGGCGATATCGCGGCCGCCGTCGGGCTGCACCGTCAGGCTGCGCGCGGCAGTGATCGCGGCCTGTGCCGGTGCATCGTGAAAGAACAGGGCGCAGGCGGCATCGCCCGGTACGCGGCTGCCGCCGGGCGCGGCTTCGAGATAGGGGCCGATGCCGCTGACCTCGGGAAAGTCGCGGGCGAGCTCGGCACAGAGTTCGCCGAAGCCCATGCCGCTGGGCAGCATCATGCCGGCGACATAGGTGACCCCGGCGATGCGCTCGGCATAACGTTCGGCCACGGCAGTGGCGGTGATGCCGCCGCCGGAATGCGCGACCAGATGGATCGGGCCGGGCAGCGTCTCGATCAGCGCGCCGACGTGTTCGACGTAGCGCTGCAGCGAGACCTCGGCGAGCGGCGTGGCGTCGCTGCCGTTGCCCGGCAGATCGACCGCATGCGGTCTGTGGCCGGCATCGCGCAGGCCATCCTGCAGCGAATCCCAGACCCAGCTACCGGCCCAGGCCCCGTGGATGAGGACGACGTCAGCCATAGGTCCTCCGGTACATCTCGCGGTGGTGCTCTTCCACCGTCACCGCGGGGTAGCGCGGCGCCTCGCCGGGCGCGAGGCAGGTCGGCAGGCACTCGACCACATGGTCCGGGTTGCCGCTGAAGAAGAACGGCACGCTGTAGCGCTCGCGTCCGGACATGTTGACCACCCGGTGCAGCGTCGAACGGTAGTGGTCGTTGGTCCAGCGGGCGATCATGTCGCCCAGATTGACCACATAGGTGCCGGGCACAGGGGCCGCGTGAATCCAGCTCTTGCTGTGACGATCCCAGACCTGCAGGCCGGGGTTCTCGTCCTGCAGAAGCAGCGTCAGCCCGCCGAAATCGGTATGCGCGCCGCAGCCCTTCTCGCCGGGCGCGGCATTGGCCGGCTGCGGCGGATAATGCAGCAGGCGCAGGGTGCTCATGGACTCGCGGCAGAAGCCGGCGAAATGTTCCTCCGGCAGTTGCAGCGACAGCGCGATGGCCGCCATCAGCCGATTCGCCAGCGCATTCATCGCGTCGCGATAGCGCTCCATGGTCGGGCGAAACTCCGCGAGCTCGCTCGGCCACTGGTTGGCACCGTGGTTGAAACGCCCGGCCAGTACCCGCGGGTCGTCCTCGGCCAGCTCCTCGCCGATGTAGAAACCCTCCTTGAGATCGGCCGGCGCACCGGCTTCCAGCACCTGCCCGCGCAACGGCTCATAGCCGCGATTGGCCTTCGAGAACAGCTTGTCCAGTGCGCGCTTGCCGGGTTCCGGCAGGGCGAAGAAGGCCCGCGCCTGCTCGAACACCGCCTGCTGCAGCGCCGCGTCGACGCCGTGGTTGGCGATACAGAAGAAACCGACCTCGCGACAGGCCGCACCGATGCGTTTGGCCACGGCGGCGCGCTCGTCGATGTCGGGAGAAAACAGCCCGGCGATATCGATCAGCGGCAGCGCGGCGGCTTCGAGATGGCGGGCGCAAAGGGATTGGTTCATGGCTCGATCCTGCTCTGCCGACCGCGGAATGGCGGCCGGCGAGCGCAGTATCTGACCGTGGCTGCTGTGCGCAGAAGCAGAGAATATCGAGCATGCCGATGCTGTTTCGGCAGCAGTGATGGATGCCTTTCGATGGTGCGCGGGATGGTCCGTGGCGGTGCGCACTCAGGCCAGGAATGACGCACGGATAGCCGCTCGGCAGCGCGTCGTCGCGTCAGGGCTGCCCACAAACGGGGCGTGCACGGGGTTCGCAGCGAGCCGAAAAAAAATGTATCGGCGGCTGCGCAGAGCGCTCTCGCGGGTTGCGCTCGGTCCGCCCGCGGGCGCTATTGCAGGCTGACCAGATACTCGACCAGTGTTTCGGCGCAGGCCTGCATCGCGTCCTGCATGATCACCTCATAGCCGTGCGTGTTCTCCGTGGGGATCGCCAGGCAACCGGCCTGCGGAGCGGAACCCGAGCCAAGCACTGCGCTCGCGTCCGAGGCAAAGCCGGGCATCAACGCCGGTTGCGGGCAGTAACCGCAGCGTGATGCGGCCCTGAGCAAGCCGTCGGAAACGCGCTTGGTGTAGTAGCCCTTCTCATCGCCGGTAAGCACGATGGGGTCGAGCGCCAGGCGCGTGTCGTACTCGGCTGCGATCGGCCCCACTTCCAGGGCGATGCACAACGCCCCCGGCAGTGTGCGCGCCGCGTACTGTGCCCCGGAATTGGTTTCCTCTTCGTTGGTCGTCAGCACGATGAGCACGTCGCCGTGCAGTTCCTCCCTGCGCGCCGCCAGGCGCCTGGCGGCCACGAGGGCGGCAACCACTGGGGCCCGATCGTCGAGGAAGTGCGCGGCAATGCAGTCGCGTATCTGGAACGGCTTGCGCCAATGCCGACTCAGCACCACCCGTGTGCCCGCGCGCACGCCCCGCTCGCCGAGTTCCGCCTTGCTGTATCGAGTGATGACGTGCACATCATTCCACTGCACATCGCCCTGAAGCACATGCATCGACTGGCTCGATTCGCTCGTCCCGTGCATCGTGCCGAAAGACAGCGCACCGGCGACCGTGCCGGTGTCGCCCATCACGTCCACGGGGCACATGCCGAAGTTGACCGGAAACGCACCGCCCAGCGCCGCGACTCGTAGGCGCCCATCCGGGTCTATGCGTTTGACCACCATGGCGATCTCATCCTGATGGGCCATGATTCGGGTCGTCCGGCGTTCCGCCTCGTCGGGGGCGACCCCGACCGCTTTGATTCGCCCGATGAGATTGTCAGCGGCGTCTTGCCAGACGGCGTCGCAGCATCGCTCCAGCTCTCGCCTGCACACCTGGCGGACTTCTTCTTCCTGGCCTGCCGGCCCTCGTGCAAGCAGAAGTTCTTCCAGTAGCGCCAGTTGTTCCTGGTTTTCCATGCATCCTCCGCGATCGGTCTTGCCAATCGTTTAGGACCAACGTCGCAGCTGACCGTGCGGGGATTGCGCTGCGCCATCAATCGCTTCGCGCAGGGCGGTGGCGAGGTCCTCGAGCCGATAGGGCTTGGCCAGCACGTGCACGCCTTCGGCGGCCGCCGATTGCTGTGCGGCCTCGGCGTAGCCACTGGTGAGCAGTACAGGGACGCCGAGGGCGCGGGTACGGATTTCCCGAGCCAATTCCACTCCGTTCATGCCGCCCGGCATCATCACGTCGGAGAAAACGATATCCACCTGACAGCCGGCCTGAAGTGCGCTCAGCGCATCTGCGGCACTGGCGGCATGGGTCACGAGATAACCAAGGTGTTCGAGCATCTCGCCGACCAGCGCCGCGACCTCCTCGTCGTCGTCGACGAGCAGCACGCTGCCGATGCAGGGATCGCTGGGAGCGTCGGCGTCTCGTTCGTCCGCCACGGGCTGCTCGGGCATTCGATCTGAGCGTGGCAACAGCATGATCACGCTGGTACCGCGGCCGCACTCGCTGTCTATCCACACGGTACCGCCGGACTGTCGGGCGAAGCCGTAGACCTGCGCCAACCCCAGACCCGAACCCTTGCCGATCTCCTTGGTTGTGAAGAACGGATCGAAGACCCGCGCGCGAGCTTCCTCCGGAATGCCGGTACCCGAGTCGGTCACGGTCAGCCGGACGAAGTCGCTGCGTAAGCCCATGACGTCTTCGTCTGGTGCGTTGCAGGCTTCGATGAGGATAGATCCGCCGTTTGGCATGGCGTCGCGGGCGTTCACGGCCAGGTTGAGGATCACCAGTTCCAGCTCGCCAGGGTCCACTTCGACCGGCCAGAGATCCGGCTCGAATTGCACTTCCACGTGTACGTCGCCACTCAGGCTGCGGTCTAGCAGCTCGCGCATGCGGCCGATGCGCAGCACCAGGTCGACCGACTCGGGTTCCAGTGACTGCCGCCGGGAGAAGGCGAGCAGTTGCCGGGTGAGCGCGGTACCGCGTTGGGCGGCCTGGCGCATGCCGTCCATCAACCGCTCGCGGCGTGCAGGATCGGCGCGGCGGTCGAGCATGTCGAGGCCACCGGAGATCACCATTAGCAGATTGTTGAAATCATGGGCGATACCGCCGGTGAGCTGGCCGATGGCTTCGATCTTCTGCGCCTGGCGCAGGGCTTCTTCGATCTGCGCGCGCTCGGCCATCTGCGTGCGCAGTTCCTGGTTCGCCTTTTCCAGTTCACTGGTGCGCTCGACGACCAGCGCTTCGAGCTGATTCGACGCACGCTCACGGGCTTCCAGCAACGCCCGGACTTCGTACTGGCGATGCCGTCCGCGCAGGGCGGCCTTCACCGCGCTGGTCAGGGTGATGCTCTGTACCGGGCGTTCCAGCAGTGAAACGTTGCGCAGCGCCGCTACCATGCGCTGGCGCCACGCGGCGACTGCCGGTTGTTGATGCTTGCTGGTGAGGACCACGAAGGGAAAGTCTGACCAGGCCGGTTGTTGATCGACCCAGGTGGCGAGCGCTTGAAGATCCTGGCCGAAGAGACCTTCTTCGGCGATGAAAACAGCGTCGGCATCGGTTTCGGCGCGACCTAGCACTTCATCGACACTGTGGCAGACAACGGCGTCCATGCCGCTGCGGCTGAGAAGTTCGGCCGAGGCGGGACCGTCCCGGCCGATGGGGGCATAGACGACTACGATGGGGCATTCTCGTTTAGTGGGCGTCGTCATGCTCGTCTGTCAGTAGCTGAGTCGCATCACCGGTGTATTCCGGTGTGCCCGATAGGATGCCGCTGAAGTGACTGAGCGGCGGTCCGACCTCGAGGCCGGCGCTACTGAGGCGATATTCACGGACGGTGTTTTCATGCCGTCCGCTACGCTTTTTCACTACCGACAATGCCCGGCGAACGACGCCGGCATGCTCGAAGTAGCGCTGCATGATAACCGCATCGCTGAGATAGCTGATATCCACAGGCGTATCCATTGGGCCGACCAGGCCATGCTGGGCCAGCACCATGATGCTGATCACGCCTTTCTGGCCCAGATAACTCAACAGCTCGTGCATTTGCAGAATCAGGAATCGGCCATCCGGCATCGCGTGCAGATAGCCGTTGAGGCTATCCAGAATCACCAGGCCGGCACCCCGCACCTCTACGCACTCGCGTACTGCGGCGGTGAACTCGCCGGGCGACAGCTCGGCGGGGTCGACCTGTTGCAGATGCAGCAGCCCCTGCTCGATCCACGGCTCCATGGGCAGCCCCAGCGCCCGTCCGCGCGCCAGCAGCGTGGCGATGTTTTCGTCAAAGACGAAGAACGCGACCTTTTCGCCGCGTTTGCACGCCGCGACCGCATAGCTCAACGCCAGCGAAGATTTGCCCACGCCGGCCGCGCCGACCAGCAGCGCGTTGGTGCCGCGCTCCAGCCCGCCACCCAGCATCTTGTCGAGTGCCGGATTGCCGGACGAAGCCAGCTGGCCGGAGAAGGGCGAGTGGTGCTCGGCGGCGATGAGTCGGGGATAGATCTGCAGCCCGCCCTTGCGAATGGCGAAGTCGTGGTAGCCGCCGCGGAACTGGATGCCGCGCATCTTGATCACGCGCAGACGCCTGCGTTCCGCCCCGTAGTCGATCGCCAGCTGCTCCAGCATGACCACTCCATGGGAGATGGAATGCAGTTGCAGGTCGCCCATTTCCGAAGTCTGGTCGTCGAGCAGGATCACCGTGCAGTTGCGGGTGGTGAAGAAGTGCTTGAGCGCGAGCACCTGACGGCGGTAGCGCAGCGGGCTCTGCGCCAGCAGGCGCATTTCCGAGAGGCTGTCGAAGATCACCCGCGTCGGATTGGTTTCGCTGACGCGATCGAATACCTGCTGGGTGGTTTCGCTCAGCTCCATTTCCGCTGGATGCAGCACGGTCAACTCCAGCTCGGGATCGAGACTGGTTTCCGGAGAGATCAGTTCGAATACATCGATGCCTTCGAGCGTCCAGCCGTGTCGCTTGGCGACCAGCTCCAGTTCGGCTTTGGTTTCCGAGAGGGTCACGTACAGTACGCGCTCACCGTGGCGTACACCTTCGAGCAGGAACTGCAGTGCAATGGTGGTCTTGCCCGAGCCCGGGCTGCCTTCATAGAGATACATGCGGTTGGGGTCGAGGCCGCCGCCGAGAATGTTATCCAGCCCCTCGCTGCCGGTGGAAATGCGAGGCGGTTCATCGTCTGGTTGGAAGGAAAGATCAGTGGAATCGGTCATTCCGTTCTCCTTAACGCAGGCGCCGCTGCGTGCTTTGCTCCCGCACCTGTGTGTCCTGGTCGAATGGAACCGGTGGGGAACACGCCCGTTCTTCGCATGGTAGGCGAGCCGGGCTGAAAGCCGCTCGAAACGTCGCTTTATGCATCGCGCTCGCGCTGGAAGTTGCGCGTTCGACGGACGACGTTCGAGGGGCGCAGTCATCTAATCCGACTCGCCAGCTGCCTGCCCGTTCCGCATGAGCGCGCTCGGCACCTCCGCCGCAGTGCCCTCTCCAGGGGGCGCGGCCGCCTGCGGCCCGGTCTCGCCGGCTGCTTCGCTCGTTGCGCCAGAGTTGCTTTGAACGCCGCCGCCACGCAACAGACTGCAACCATTGCGTCTTGGAACACCCGCCGGGCTGGCCCATGATCAGCCTTTGCCTTCGCGGGTCGCTTGCATGCCTCGATTCTCTCGCCCCTCGGCTTCGGCGCTGGGCCGTTTTCTGCAACTGGGCGGCACCGGTGCACGGATCGCCGGCAACCTGCTGGTGCAACGCGTCACGCCAGGCAAGGCACGTATCGACTGGGTACCGGTGGGCGATCTGCTCGGCGATGCGCTTGGGCAAATGAAGGGCCCGGTGCTGAAGCTCGGTCAGCAGGCTTCGCAATGGCAGGACCTGTTGCCCGATCCGATCAGCGCTGCCCTGGCCCGTTTGCAGAATCAGGTGCCGTCGCTGCCGTTCGCGGAGCTGGAAGCCAACCTGCAGCGGCTGTACGACGGCCAGCTCTACGAGCTGTTCGAAACCATCGAACCTGCGCCCGCCGCGGCCGCCTCGCTGGGCCAGGTCCATCGTGCCCGGGATCGTCAGGGCAGGGCGCTGATCATGAAGATCCAGTACCCCGGCATCCACGCGATCTGCGAAGCGGACCTGCGCCAGCTGCGTCGGCTGATGCCGCTCGGGCGGTTGTTCGGCACGCCAGCGGCGCGGCTGGAGGCGGTCTACACCGAGCTGCAGCGGGCAATCGATGAAGAGCTGGACTACGCCGCCGAACGCGACCACCTCGAAGCCTTCCGCGCGCACTTCGGCGACTGGCCCGGCCTCGGCATTCCCTTTGCCGCCAGCGAGCTCTGCCGCCCCGGCGTGCTGGTGTTGGAAGATCGTCCGGCCCGTTCCATGGCCGAGGTCGAGCTGGCACCGGTCGAGATCCGCCAGCGCCTGGCCGAAAACCTTTGCCAGTGGCTCGCCGAGCAGGCGTTCGGCTTGCAGCGGCTGCACACCGATCCGCATCCGGGCAATCTGGCCTGGACCGAGCAGGGCGAACTGGTGGTCTACGATTTCGGCAGCGTGCTGCGTCTGGAGCCGCGCCTGCTGGCCGGTTACGTGCAGATCTTCGAGGCGCTGCGCGGCACTTCCAGCGAGGCGCTGGAGGCCGGCTTCCAGATGCTCGGCGGGCGCCAGCCTGGCAGCATGCCGCCGCATGGGCTGTACCGGCGTATCCACCTGATGCTGCATCCACTGTTGCAGCCTGGCGCGCAGTGGGACTTCCGCGGAGCGGCGCTGCACCAGCAGCTGTCCGAACTCTTCCCCTTGCTGATGTCGGCACTGGGCAGTCTGCAACCGGCTTCCGGTACCTTGCTGATC
Organism: Stutzerimonas sp. KH-1; assembly: GCF_054483855.1. Lineage (NCBI taxonomy): Bacteria > Pseudomonadati > Pseudomonadota > Gammaproteobacteria > Pseudomonadales > Pseudomonadaceae > Stutzerimonas > Stutzerimonas sp. KH-1. The sequence continues at coordinate 233,684 of NZ_CM137011.1, forward strand.
AACCGCACCTTGGAAGGCCACTACTGGAACCTCTACCGGCTTGGTGCCTGCCTGCCCATCGCCGACCTGCTCGCCGAGCATGTCGAGCGCTGGCGCGGCGGTGTCGTTACCGCTCGCCGCTGAACTACTGGAGAACGTCATGCCACTGCAGTCATTTCCCGAAGGGTTCCGTGCGCTGGTGATCGGCGCTTCCGGAGGCATCGGCGCCGCGCTGATCGAGGCGTTGCGTGCCGAACCGCGCTGCGCGTCGGTGATCGCACTCGGCCGCGCCACCGAGCCGGCGCTTGATCTTGCCGATCCAGCCAGCATCGAACGCGCCGCGAACGCGTTGGCGGGGCAGGGGCCGTTTCACCTGATCATCAACGCCGCCGGCGTGCTGCACGGTGCCGACTTCATGCCGGAGAAGCGCCTGGCTGATCTCAACCAGGCGCAGCTGCTCGCCACCTTCCAGATCAACACCTTTGGCCCGGCGCTGCTGCTGCGCCACTTCAGCGGGCTGCTCGACCGCCAGCGCGGCGTGCTCGCCATGCTCTCGGCCAAGGTCGGCAGCATCGGCGACAATCGGCTCGGCGGCTGGTACAGCTACCGCGCCTCCAAGGCCGCGCTGAACATGCTGATCAAGACAGCTTCCATCGAAGTGCGCCGCAACCAGCCGAATGCCGTGCTTCTGGCGCTGCACCCGGGCACGGTGAACTCACGTCTGTCGCAACCTTTTCGCGGCGCCGAGATCGGCCGACCGGCGGCCGATGCCGCGCAGGATCTGCTGCGGGTCATCGACAGCCTGGGGCCGGAGGCGAGTGGAGGGTTCCATGCCTACAGCGGGGCGGAGTTGCCGTGGTAACGGCCCTCAGTCAACCGGTGCGGCAAGCGCGTCGGTGACGGTTTCGGCCAGCAGTTCGAGGGTGAAGGGTTTGGTCATCAGGCGCATGCCGGGAGCCAGGCAATCGAGGCGGGTCGCGGCCTGTTCGGCATAGCCGGTGATCAGCACTACCGGTAGGCCCGGGCGCCGCTGCTGAAGCATTTCGGCAAGCTGGCGGCCGTTGAGCCCCGGCAGGCCGACATCGGTCAGCAGCAGGTCGAGCGAGTCGAGTTCCGCGGCGAGCTCCAGGGCGCGCTGACTGTCGGCCGCCACATGCACGTGATAGCCGAAGTCCTCGAGTGCGCTCTGCAGCAACGGGCGCACCGCGTTGTCATCCTCGACCAGCAGAACCTTGCGCCCGCCACCTGCGCCGGGCACGCGGATCGGAACCGCAGTCGACTCCTCCTGTGCGTCGGCCGATGCCGCCGGTATGTGCAGCGCGACGCGGGTCCCTTCGCCCTGACAGGTATCGATGGAGATGAAACCGCCGCTCTGGCGGACGAAGCCGTAGACCATCGACAGGCCGAGCCCGGTGCCTTCGCCGAGGGGTTTGGTGGTGAAGAACGGTTCGAACACCTTGTCCACCAGTGCCGCGGGAATGCCGACGCCGCTATCGATCACCCGCACGCAAAGATACTCGCCGGTCGGTACGCCGTGGCGGGTGGCCTGCTCCGCTTGCAACGCCACGCGCTGCGTCTCGATGCGCAAGGTGCCGCCGTCCGGCATCGCATCGCGGGCGTTGAGCGCCAGATTGAGCAGGGCATTTTCCATCTGGCTGGGGTCGACCAGGGCGAGCCCGGCGGCGTCCTCGAGGGCCAGCTCGAAGCGGATGGTCTCGCCCAGGCTGCGCTGCAGCAGCTCGGCCAGCGAGCGGATCAGCGAATTGACTGCGGTCGGCCGGGTCTGCAGTGGCTGGCGGCGGGAAAAGGCCAGCAGGCGCTGGGTCAGCGAGGCGGCGCGCTGCGCCGAGCCATGCGCCGCGTCCAGATAGCGCGGCAGGTCGTTGTAGCGTCCGGAGGCCGCGCGCAGACGGATCATGTCCAGCGCGCCGATGATGCCGGTCAGCATGTTGTTGAAGTCGTGGGCGATACCGCCGGTGAGCTGGCCGACTGCATCCATCTTCTGTGAGTGGCGCAGCTGCTCCTCGGCACGGCTGCGTTCCTGAACCTCGACGGTCAGCTGGTCGAGCGCCCTCTGCAAGGCCTGGGTGCGCAACTCGACCTCGCGCTCCAGCGCATGATTGAACTGGCGCAGCATCACCTCGTTGCGTCGCTCGGCGTCGACGTCGATGATCACCACGGCCGCGCCCATCGGTTGCTCGGCGTGGTCGTAGAGCGGCACGCCGCTCAGGCGCAGCCAGCGTTCGCCACCTTCCTCGGGGTAGTAGCGATAGTCCTGGCCGTCGACCTGCTCGCCGCGCAGGGCGCGGGCACCGACGTATTGGCTCGGCGGTATCACCTGTCCATGGCTGTCCAGGCCGACCCAGCGCCGTGCCCGCTCGGGCGCCGTCGAGGGAATCTTTCGATTGGGCACGTACTCGTCGTACTTGGGGTTGCTGAGCAGCGTATTGCCGTCGGCATCGATGAAGCAGACGCCGATCGGAAGGTTCTCGATCAGTCGCTCGAAGCGGGTTCGCTGGTCGGCTCGCTCGGTGGCTTCGGCGTGGTGCGCGCGCTGATGCTGGCGCAGGCGCATGCACGTGGTCAGGCAACTCAGCAAGGTGGCCGGCCCCACAGGCTCGCCGAGGACCACGAAGTCGTTGATCGTCGACGGCAGGCGGGCTTTCAACGCAGCATGGGGTTCGGCGTCGCGACTCAGCAGAACGAACGGGATGGCGCTGCCGGCTGGCAGTTTCTCGAGCGCGGCGCTGACCTCATCCAATGGCCCCGCTGCCAGCTCGTCGGCGAGTATCACCACCTCTATCGTCGCGTCGATTCGCTGTGCCAGGCCCGCCTGGTCGGTGCGGTGGCCGACGTGGTAGCCCTCGGCGGTCAGCCGCGTGGCGAGCTCGCGTCGTTCCGCACTGTCGCGCATGCCGAGAAGGATGCGTTTTGCTTCCGCGGTTCCGCCTGCCATGTCGTTATTGCGCCTTTCTGATGGGGCAGTCCGACCAGCATCCCTCCTGATCGGCCGAGCGAAGCAACGCGGCTGCCCAAGCGGACAGAGCGCTATCGCGTCTGTCTTTGAGCGGACTGCAAGCAAGCGAGAGCGTTCCCAGGCACGGCGTGATCGCTCGTACCCGCACGGCATGGTATCGGTGATCACCGTCGAGAGATAGCAAGCTGTTCCTAAGGGGCCTTCGACGCCTGGGCGCTGGCGTTGCGAAAGGGCTTCAGCGTTCGAACCGCTGCAGGCTGCGAAAGACCTGCGCAGGGCTGGCGCCGATATAGCGCTTGTAGCAATTGCTGAAATGGCTGGCATCGGCGAACCCCGCATCGACGGCCGCCCGCGTCAGGCAGTCCGTACGCTGCAGGTGCTCGGCGGCGAGCAGCAGGCGCTTCCAGATGCGGAAGCCACGGTAGCTCATGCCGGTTTCGGCACGGAACAGGTGCGCCATGCGCGAGGGAGAGAGATGAACCAGCGAGGCGGCCTGCGCCAGCGCGTGGTTGACGTCGCCCTCCTGGCGCAACAGCTCGAATACAGGCGTCAGGCGGCCCGCGGCGGTTGCATCGTCCACGGCAGGCATCAGCGCCAGCAGGGTCTGTCGCGTCTGCTCCTTGCTCCGTGCTTCTTCGTAGAGTGCGGTCAGCGTATCGATCAGCACGGGATCGTGCAGCGGTAGCGCACACTGCCCGGGGCGCCAGGCAAAGCGTTGCACGAAGCGCCCGTACAGTTCGCTGTCGCGCTCGACGAACAGCTTGGCCAGCACGCCGCCCTGTGCATCCACCGCATGCGCCACGCCGGCGGGTACCACCACGGCCCGGCAGGGCAGGGCGGTGCCCGCCAGTTGCAACACAAGCGGGCGATAGAGGCCGACCATGAGCACCGCGGCGCCGTTGACGCGTCTGTCCAGATGCCGCAGCGGGCCGAAGTACAGCAGCATGTCCGGCCACATCAGCAGGTGCGAAGGCAGCATGCCCGGGGCTCCTCAAGTCAGCTCGTTTTTACAAGCCTCACGCTAGCAGCCGGCCCTAGCATCCGGACATCGTACTTTGGCGCCGAAAGCCCGGCTCAGGCGTCCGCACCCGCACGGAGGAAAAACAATGACAAACACCATCCCGCTCGAGCCCCTCGCCAGTACCGCATCAGTGTCGACGCCGGCGCAGTTCGAGGCCCAGCTCACCGACATCGCGGCGCCGCTGGCGGGCGAGGCGGTGCTCGGGCTGCGCGCGCTGTACCTGTCCTGGCGCGTCGGAGCCTGGCTGGACACCGGCCTGCTGGTGAAGGCCGGCGATCGGCTGACCTTCGTGCTCGAGGGCGGCGTCGAGGTCTCCCGGGCGCTGGGCATCCGTTATTCGGCGGAGCTGGCGACCTGGGCGCGCATCGGCGAGCGGGGGCCGATCTTCCGCGCGCTGCACGACACTCAGAGCTTAACGGCGGAGCAGGACGGTCCCCTGCAGCTCAAGCTCTACCCGCGCGACCGCTGGCTCGATGCCAGTGGCCGCTACCGTGGCGAGCCACCCGCGTTCAACCCCGACGAGGGCGGCGGCGTCAATGTCGGCATCATCCACTGGCGGCCCGGCACCGATGTCGCCGCGGTGCTGGGCCAGGCGGCGGCCGGTCGCGACGCCGCGCACTGGGCCAGCCGCGAGCTGGCGCGCCTGCGTTCACCGCGTGCGCCCTTGCCCGGTGGCTGGCAGGAACTCTGGGAGCTGGGGCCGTCCACGGTGTTCTCCGCTGTCACGCCGGCCCAGGCGGGTCGGGCGCCGACACAGGCCATCCGCCTGCATACCCGTGACGATGTCTCCATCCTGCAGAAAGACGCCGACCTGCCGCTGAGCGCGCACACCACGCTGAGCTGGAAGTGGAAGGTCGACCGGTTGCCCTCGTCGGTCGCCGAAGACCAGATCCACACCCACGACTACCTGAGCATCGCCGTGGAGTTCGACAACGGCCGCGACCTCACCTTCTACTGGAGCCGGGATCTCCCCGAAGGCACGCACTTCCACTGCCCGCTGCCCGGCTGGCATGACCGCGAGACGCATGTCGTGGTGCGTTCGGGCACCGCCGATCTCGGCCAATGGCTGAGCGAGGAGCAGAACATACTGGACCACTACCGCACCGCCATCGGCGGCGAGCCGCCAGCACGCATCCGGCGGGTCTGGCTGATCGGGGTCAGCCTGTTCCAGCATGGCGAAGGGGAGGCTACGTTCGGCGATATCCTGCTCAGGGACGTCGATATCGAAAAGCGCCTCTACTGAGCATTTCACGCCCGGTCACCGGCATCGTGCCGGCGGCCGGTCGCGGCCTATATCGCCTCTCTGCCACGTTCGCGGCACGCCCGGTCAGCGCGGCGGTTCCGTGGCGCGCAACAGCTCGTTGAGTTCCGCACCAGATGGCGTGCCGCCGAAGCCATCGAACCGGCCCTGTTCGATCATCCTCCGCGCCGCGTCGATGAACCCGCCCCAGGCCGCACGCGCCAACGCTCCGCCGACACTGATGCGCCTGACGCCAAGCTCGGCCAGCGCCTCGACGGTCAGTTCACTGTTCCAGCCGATCAGCACATTCACCGGCTTCGGCGCGATTGCCTGGACGACCGTCTGAATTTCCTCCCGCGTCCTGAGACCTGGCGCGTACAGGCAGTCGGCCCCGGCCTGCGAATAGGCGAGCAGGCGCTCGACCGTGTCGTCCAGATCGGGGCGGCCGACGAAGTAATTTTCCGCACGCCCCACCAGCAGGGTGTCGCCGCCGCCGGCATCGATGGCGGCGCGCGCCGCCTGCAGGCGCTCGACGGCCTGCGCCCGGTCGCGCACCGGCTGGGCGGGATCGCCGCTCGAATCCTCGATGGACAGGCCTGCCACGCCGGTCTCCAGCGCCAGGCTGACACTGTCGAAGACCGCCTCGGGCGTGGCCCCGAAGCCGCTCTCGAAATCGGCGTTGATCGGCAGGTCGCTCATCGCCGCCATGTGGCGCATGTGCGCGAGGGTGTCGTCGCGTGACAGTTGCCCGTCCGCCTGGCCCTGAGACCAGGCATAGCCTGCGCTGGTGGTCGCCAGGGCCCGGTAGCCGAGGCGCTCGAGCAGGCGAGCACCGCCGGCGTCCCAGGGGTTGGGCAGCAGGAAGCACCCTGCATGGTGCATCTCGCGGAAGGCCGCGCGTTTATCGCTTACGGTGGGGCGGGTCATGATGTCTCCGGGAGCAGGGGCTTGTCGTCATCCTATAGCCCACCGTGAGCGTGATGTGCCACCGCGACGCCACCCAGGGAGCGCCGACTTGAACTAGATTGGCGATTTGGCCGTTAACACGCTTGCCTGATACAACGCACATCAGGCCGCCGCAAACACCGGCAGGTCCCGTCCTGCCGCCGGCCGTGCAGTGTTCGGCCGACAGGCTACGAACCCAGGAGCACTACCGATGATCGACCTCCCGCTGTTGCTCGCCTTTGCTGCAGCCGCATCGCTGCTGACCGTCACGCCGGGTGTGGATACGGCCATCTTGCTGCGCACCGCCACGCTGGTAGGGCGGCGCCAGGCCGTGCTGGCCGCGACGGGCATCTGCCTGGGCTGCCTGGCCTGGGGTGTGGCGGTGTCGCTCGGGCTGGGTGCGCTGCTGCAGGCCTCGGAACTGGGCTATACAGTGGTCAAGTTCGCTGGCGCCGCCTACCTGATCTGGCTCGGCTCCAGACTGCTGTTCAACCCGCGCGCCTCGTTCGGCTCAGGCCCGGCTGAGACGCCCTCTGCAGCGTACGGGCAGGCCTTCTGGCGCGGCTTGCTGACCAACCTGCTGAACCCGAAAGTGGGCGTGTTCTACGTCACCTTCCTGCCGCAGTTCGTTCCGCTCGGCGCCGATGTGGCCGCCTACTCGTTCTTCCTTGCGTGCCTGCATGTGCTGTTGTCCCTGGCCTGGTTCGCCGTGCTGATCGCCGCGACGATCCCGCTCGGGACGCTGTTGCGCCGGCCTGCACTGACTAGGGCGCTGGACCGATTGACGGGTGGGGTGCTGGTGGCGTTTGGGGTGCGGTTGGCGGCTTCGAGTGGGGAGTGACGACGCTTAGCGATTACATATTCAGTGATCGCCTTACCGACGCTGGGTTGGACGAGTCGAGTGGGCAACCCCTGGCTTGGCGCCAGGGGGGAGGAGATACGACGATCAGAAGCGGTAGTTCACCCCCAGCGTCAGGGTACGGCCCGGTGCTGGCTGGCGTCCCTCGGGACTGGTGTCGATGCCGCGGAAATAGTACTGGCGGTCGAACAGGTTGCTGATGCCGGCCGAGGCGGTCAGCACGCTCTGGTCCTGCAGCTTGAACTCGCGCTCGATGGCGGTGTTCCAGATCCAGTAGGCAGGCAGCTCGCCAACTGAGGCGCTGGCGTTCTCCTCGGCGCTGTTGGCGTCGTCGGTATAGGCGCTGCTGACGTAGAGGCCATCCAGGCTGTAGGCCCAGAACTCGGCGAAGCGGTAACGACCATCGACGGTGAACTGGTGCTTGGAGCTGTACGGCACCTCGTTGCCCTTGAAGTCGCCGGTGCGCAGTTCGGCATCAAGGTAGGCGTAGCCGGCGTGCAGGTCGAGGGTTGGCAGCGCGGTCGGGGTCCAGAACACCTCGGTCTCTATCCCCTGGTGGCGGGTGCTGCCGAGATTCTGGAAGCGGCTGTTGGCGAACACGATCTGGTCGTCGAAGTCGATGCGGTACAGGCCGAAGTCGATGCGCAGGTTGTCTTGTGGAGTAAAGCGCACGCCGGTCTCGTAGTTGCGCGAGATTTCCGCCTGGACCACGCCATCCCTGACGATCTGGAACACCTGAGGCACCCGCAGCGAGCGCTGCGCGTTGGCGTAGACGAACCAGTCGTCGCTGGCCTGGTAGCCGATGCTCAGACCGGGCAGCCACTCTTCGGCCACGGTCTTGCGCTCGACGCCGCTGACGCCGTCGGCGTACTCCATCTTGGCGTGCTCATAACGCATGCCGGGGGTGATAGTCAGGCGGTCATCGAGCAGCTTGATTTCGTTGCTCACATAGGCAGCTTGGCCCTTGGTATCGAATACCCAGTCGCGTACCACGCTGGTGGTACCGGTATTCAGGTTCAGACGGTCGACGTCGAAATCGACGTTTTCCTTGACCAGGCGGGCGCCGAGCAGCCAGGTCTGGCTGACGCCATCACCGTCGATGCCGAGGCTCAGGCGCGGCTCGCTACCCCAGACCCGGAAGTCGCGGGGCGCATCCTGCAGGGTGGCCGGCGTGGCATCCGGCGCGAAGGGCAGACCGACAATAAAGTTGCGATAGCTGTTCTGGGCGAAGTTGGTCCAGCTGAACTCCACGTCGTCGAACGGGCCCATGGCGCCGAGGTATTGGGTATAGGTGCCCCAGACGCGGTCGCTGTCGCCTTCGAAACGATCGAGGTCGCGGGTCGACTGCCGCGGGTCGTCCTTGTAGTCGGCCACGCTGAGGGCGCCGGCCAGGTCCATGTCGGCGATGTAGCGCTGCACGCCGAAACTCAGGCTGCGGCTGTCGTCGATGTCCCACTGGCCGCGCAGGCGGTAGTTCTGCACATCGGTATCGGAGTGCTCGCGGCCGTATTCGCCGCTGATGGTGTTGACGTCCAGCTGCAGGCCGAAGTTGTCGGTCAGGCGCCCACCGGTGCCCAGGTAGCTGTCGTACAGCTGGCGCCCGCCGGGCGCGAAGGTGACACGCTCCTGCAGGGTGGTTTCCCACTTATCCGGAATTGGCCGGCTAATGAAGTTGATCACGCCGCCGACGTTGTTCGGCCCGTACTGCACGGACGCGCCGCCACGCACGATGTCGATGCGATCGACCGTCGCCAGGGTCTGCGGAAACAGCGACAGGCTGGTCTGGCCATAGGGCGCCAGGGCCAGCGGGATGCCATCGGCGAGCGCCTGGACGCGGCCGCTGCGACTTTCCGAAAGCCCGCGCACGGACAGTTGCGGCAGTACCCCGGTACCGGTCTCGTCGAGAATCTTCACCCCCGGGACCCGCGCCAGCGCGTCATCCAGGCCACGCACGCTGGCCTTCTCCAGTTCCTGGGCCTGGACCACGCTGCGGCTGCCCGCATAGGTGCGTACTTCTTCGTTGCTGGCGCTGCCTAGCACATCGCCCTGGATGACGAGCGGGGCAAGGGATACCGGGCCGTCCTGCTTCTGCTGACGGTTGTCCTCGGTCTCGTTGGCCTGCGCGGCCTGGGCAATGGCGATGGCCAGCAGACTGGCAGTGACGCCGATACGGCGGGTCGTCCTGATCATGCGGAGAAAATTTCCTGATTGTTTGGCGTCAGGTGCAACTGCGCAGCAGAGGGGAACGCTGTCTGTCACCTTCGGCCTGTTGTGGGCAGAGTGTTGCGGCTCTTCTGGGAGCTATTTTGATAATGCTAAGCCTTAGCGGCTGAGAATTATTATCGTTGCGTAAGGTGTATGTAAAGCGGAAGGTGGAACGGTATGTTCCCCGGAAAGCGTCGACGCGCTAGATCGGTGTTCTGCAAAAACTCATGACCGAGAGGTAGCGGCGGCGCTTTACCAGCAGTCGTCGCTAGCAAGCGAGAAGCAGCCAAGCTGCAGACTCGACTACCCAAGCAGTTCTTGGATCGGCGCTACCACCCTGGTTCGGTGCGTTGGTGACGGGACGAAACCGCTGCTTCTACGGTTACCAAGTTTCGACTTGCTTCGCACCGTCTACGTGAGCGCCCGTTACTCCTTATCGAGACTCCGGCAAACCCCTTTCCAATCTCGGACAAACCCACTCCACAAACGCCCGCACCCTTGGCGATAGCTGCAAGGCGTGCGGGTAGACCAGCTGGATTGGCAGGTCCTTTGGCTCGTATTCCCTGAGCACTCTTACCAAACGACCATCAGCCAGTTCATCGGCGACCTGGTAGTGCAGCAGGCGGGTGATGCCGAGACCTTGCACGCAGGCGAGGCTGGCGGTGCGGATCTGGTTGCAGGTCAGGCGTGGGGTTATTTCTTCAGCCTGTTCCCTTTCGCCGTGGCGGTAGTACCAGTGGCGGCCCTGGGCAGCGAAGAGAATGCAGGCGTGGTCTTTGAGTGTTGCCGGAGTGTCGAGGGCGGGCGCGCTGCTCAGGTAGTCGGGGCTGGCGCAGGTGACCAGCCGGGTGCTGCCGATCTGCCGGGCGACCATGGCCGAGTCGGGCAGGTGGCCGATGCGCAGGGCGAGGTCGAGGCGTTCGTCCAGCAGCGGGACGATCTGGTCGTTCAGGTTCAGCTCCACCTGTACCTGCGGGTGCTCCTTGAGAAAGACATTCACCAGAGGCGCCAGGTAGCGCTGGCCGAACTCCACCGGGGCGGTGAGGCGCAGCAGGCCGCGGACGTCGCCATCCTGCGCGTCCAGGCGCTGCTCGATGTCGGCGAACTCGGCAAGCATGCGCCGGCTCCAGGCCAGGTACTCGGCACCCTCGTCGGTCAGGGCCATGCGCCGCGTGCTGCGGTTGAGCAGGCGCACACCCAGGTGGCGCTCCAGCGCGGCCAGTGAGCGCACCACCGATGCCACGGACTGGCCGCTGGCGTCGGCCGCCGCGCTCAGGCTGCCGTTGTCGACGATCCTCACGAAATTGGCCATCGCCTTGAGCTTGTCCATTGCCACCTTCGATTTGTGCGATTGCTGCAGGGGTGTTGTCAGGTCCGCGGCATAGCTGGGATGCGCAGGGCGGCGGACACTGTCCCGGACCGACGACTTCCGGAGTTTCGCACATGAACCCACCATCCAGCCCCGCTCGTATCCTCGCCTATGACCACATCGGCATCCGCGTCAGCGACCGCCATCGCGCCATGGCCTTCTACCAGGCGCTGGGCTTCGTCGAGAGCGCCAGCTTCCCGCTGTTCGAGGCCAACGAGATGCTCAGCCCGGATGGCGTGCGCATCAACCTGATCTTCAACGGTGCGCGTGCCGCTGATGCACACAACGTGCTGCTGGATGCGCCGGTCAAGCGCCCGGGCATGACCCATCCGGCGTTCATCGTCGATGACCTCCAGGCGCTGCAGCGCTGGCTGGGCGAAGAGGGCATCGTCATCACCGAGGGGCCGCATCACATCGGCCCGCGGCGGATCGCGCTGTTCATCCGCGACCCGGACGGCAACGTTCTCGAATTCAATCAGCTCGTCAGAGGAGATGCGCAATGAAACTGTACGACCTGCAAGCTTCCGGCAACTGCTACAAGGTGCGCCTGTTCGCGGCGCTGGCCGACATTGAACTGGAACGGGTGCCGGTGGATCTCGCCGGTGGCGCGCACAAGAAGCCGCCACTGTCGGACATGAACCCGCTGCGGCAGGTGCCGGTGCTCGAGGACGACGGCCATGTGGTTCGCGATTCCCAGGCGATCCTGGTCTATCTCGCCGGTACCTACGGCGGCCTGGCCTGGTGGCCGGACCATGCCCGCGGGCAGGCCGAGATCGTGCAGTGGCTGTCCTTCGCCGCCAACGAGATCCAGCACAGCCTGTGCGCCGCGCGGCTGGTGGAAAAGTTCGGCTACCCGCTGGACAAGGCCGCGGCGCTGGCCAAGGCGCCAACGGTGCTAGGGCTACTCGATGCGCATCTGGAAACGAACGATTGGCTGGCGATGGGGCGGCCGACCATCGCCGATTGCGCCGTCTACCCCTACGTGGTGCTGGCGCCGGAGGGCAGCGTCGACCTCGGCCCGTATGGCAACGTGGCGCGCTGGATGGCGCGTATCGAGAGCCTGCCGGGCTACGTGAAGCCCTGAGCGCGCCGCTGCGACACGCAGGCGGCCCGGCAAACCGCCGGGTCGCCTTGTCCGCCGTGGTGTCAGAAGCTGATCACCGTCTTCAGGCCGAACACCACCACGTCTTCCGCTTCGTCGAAACCGCCCGGCCGGTGGAAGTACTGGACGTTTGGCGTCAGCGAAACCGCAGGTGTCAGCGCCACGCGGTAATAGAGCTCGGCGGGGTATTCCACGTCGGGCACCGGCTCACCCTGTTCGCGCAGGCGCTTGCGGGCGTCGTCGTTGATTTCCAGGCGGCCGAGGCCCAGGCCGAGTTCGTCATTTGGGCGCGAGGCGAACGGCGCGGAGAGGCTGCCGCCAACCTGCCAGATGCGCTCGATGTAGGTCACGTCCGGGTCGGACTGGATGAAGTTGGCAAACAGCTTCAACCGTCGCGCCGGCAGCGCCGCGCTCTGCCAGACCTGCTGCTCGGCCATCAGGTAGCCGCCCGTGGCGTGGTCGTGCTCGGCGGCCGCGGCGCCGGATAGCGCCATGGGCCGGCCGGCACCGTCGCGGTAGAGGTCTTCGAAGTCACCGGTGTTGCGCCACAGGCCGAGCCGATAGGCGCCGGGTTGCCCGCGCAGGGTTGGCGTCCAGCCGAGTTCGGCGACCGCGTGGTAGCCGGTGGTGCCCGACGGGCTGCCGAAGTTCAGGCCTTGCTCACGCTCGGTGAAGCGCGGGTTGACCTGGTAAAGCGCAGTCTGCAACGACCATTCTTCGTTCAGCTGGTAGCGCGCGGTAGCGCCCCATTGGCTGATCGGCCAGGTGTACCAGTTGGGCGTGACGTAGCCGGGCACCGTGCCGCAGAAACCGAGGTTCTGGAACGGGCAGGCGAAGGGGTAGATGTCCCCGCTCATGGGCAGCCGGCCGAGCTTGACCAGCAGGCGGTCGTCGAGCAGCGCCTGCTGGTAATAGAACTGCACCAGCCGGGTGGTGCTGCCATAGCCGTAGATTTCCTGCGGCTGCAGCAGCACGCCGAGGTCGGCTTCGGCGTTGAGGTTCTCGCCGTTGCGGTTGACTACCGTGAAATGAAAGCCGGCGCCGGACCAGCCCAGCAGTTTGTCCAGGTCCAGCGCGGCGTCGAACATCAATTGGTCGGCGTAGGTGCCGGTGTGGTCATCGCCGCCCTGCGTGTTCCAGGCCAGCTCGTTGACGTAGGTGATCTGCAGGTCGACGCCCGCCTCATGCAGGCGGGTGCGGCTGCCGTTCCAGTCGCCGAACAGGAACTGATCGGGTGAATACTCGGCCGCTTGGGCAGAAGTGAACAGGCAGGCGGCGAGAAGGCCGCTGCCGAAGCGCAGGCTTATTGTCATTGTTCTGATCCTTTGGGATGTAACGGTGCGCGTGCAGCGAATACCGTTAGCCGCAATGCCTGTGGGCATTCACGGTATTCGCGTGCGTTTCTGCTATTGGTAACGCCTGGCTATTCAGGCGTTACCGGTTCAACTGTTTGCCTGGTGATCGAAAGTTGCCGGCCTAATGTCCGCCACCAGACTTCACACCGTCGTGTGCTTGCCGGCGGACGAAGTGACGGATGCTTTCCAGCTCGGCATCGGTCAGATCCGGGAACTTGGGCATGCCATTGGCAAGTAACGCGCCGCCGCGCACGACACTCTCGAACGCCTTCTCACTGCCTGTGAGCAATATCGGCGACTCCCGTAGATCGGGTGCCTTCATACCGGCAACCGCTCCGGCGCCATGACAGCCGACACAGAGGTTTTCCGCAAAAACGCCCGCGCCTGCCTCCGCTTTCTTGGTGTCGACCTCGAACTTCTCATCGATGATGGGCTTGGCAAGTTGCGGCGCAGGTTGTTTTGGAACGACCGCTTTTCCATCGAGCGAGAACGTCATGATGCGGCGCTCATGCGCACCATATTTCCAGCCATGACTTTCAAAACCGAGTTCACCGGAGCCACCGAAGTTGGAGGCCAGTGCGCCACCCGGGCCCACTAGCAGGGAAACCATCTGTTTGCCATCCAACTTGTAAGTGATCGGTGGTGCGGAGATACCGAGGCCCACGTCATATGACCAAAGTTCGTCGCCGGTGCGGGCATCGTAGGCTTTGAACAGGCCGTCAGGCTGGCCCTGGAAAACCAGGTTGCCGGCCGTGGTCAGGGTTCCGCCACCCCATGGGCTCTTCTGGTTGACTTGCCACACACGCTCGTTCTTGATCGGGTCCCAGGCTTGCAAGGAACCGCGAGTTTCATGCGGGTCTTTGGTCAGCTCCCAACCGGTCAGTCCCAGGTAGAGCTTGTGGCTTGCCATCTTGTGGTCAGACTTCGTGTTCTTGCCGTCATCCTTGAAGGTATTGCCCAGATGGTTGGTTGGGATAAAGGCAAGATTCAATTCGGGGTTATAAGACATCGCGTGCCATGAGTGAGCCCCGAATGCCGAAGGATAGATATTCTTCTCGCCATCGGGATATCTGGCGTCGTCGGCAACGATATGGCGCTGCTCTTTCAGGTCGTACCTGGTTGACCAGTTGGCATCGGTGAATTTCTCGGCGGACAGTACCTTGCCGTTCGAACGGTCGATCGTATAGAAGAAGCCGTTCTTCGGCGCATGCAATACGGCGTCAACGTCCTTGCCATCGATTTTCAGATCGGCCAGCACGATGTCCATGTTCGAGTTGTAGTCCCAGGTGTCGCCGGGTGCAGTCTGGACATGCCACTTGTATTCGCCCGTATCCGCATCTACTGCCACGACCGAACACAGGAACAGGTTGTCGCCACCCTCCGGACTACGCACCTTGATGTTCCACGGTCCGCCGTTGCCTGTACCGAAGATGAGCTGGTTGTACTTGGCGTCGTACGTCCAGCCGTGCCAGGCATTACCGCCGCCGCCGTTTTCCCACCACCGGCCACTCCAGGTCTTGGCCGCCATTGCCTGAGCGGCATCCTCGAATCCATCGGCAGGGTTGCCAGGCACGATATGGAAGCGCCAGATCTGTTTGCCGGTTTCGGCATCGTAAGCAGTTACATAGCCGCGCATCGGGCCAAGTTCCGTTCCGCCGTTGCCGACAAATACCTTGCCGTCGAAGGCCTTGGGATGGCCGGTGATATTCAACGGCTGATCATGATCAAAGGTTCGGGTTTGCCAGACTTCCTTGCCGTCTTTTCTGTTGATCGCTATAAGACGGCCATCCCAGGTGGCGATGAACAACTTGTCACCATAGGTTGAAAGTCCGCGGCTATGTTTCCAGAAGACCTTCTTCATGTTGTTGTCGAGAATTTCTTTGGAAACCTGTGGGTCATATTCCCAGAGCATCTTGCCGGTGCGCGCATCGAACGCACGCGTTCTGTTCATTTCGCCCACGTAATACATGACGCCATCGACGACCAAGGGCGTGCCGACCATATCGGATCGGTCCGGAAGAGGGGCGTACCATTCGGGTTTCAGCCCGCTGACATTTTCTACATTGATATCTTTCAGGGGGCTGAACCGCTGTTCGGAGTGTGTTCGTCCATAGGCCAGCCAGTCAGCAGTGTTTGATTCATCAGACAGTTCTTTGTCGGTAATCATCCTGTCTGATGCATACAATGGCGCAGTTGCAAAAAGCGAAGCCGCCATTAACACAGGTACCCTTAGATTTGGTCGTCTTGATTTCATTTTTATTATTACCTTGTTTAGGGTTGTTCAGCGCTTCCGGCATGCGTCAAGCGAGCATCTGCCGGTAATGTTTTTAAAACGTGTTTACTCCCTAACGTTCGGCGCTTTTCGGCCGAATGGCTGGATACCGCGCTGGTGGCGCAGACGCACTTTGGGCGGGGCGGTGGTGGGGTAGCTCATGGTGTTGCCTCCGATGCATGGCCAGGCCGGATGGCTGACCGTTTTGTTGTTCAAAGCAAGGGGGAGGGCGGACCGGCCACCGCGCTTGCGGCCGGGCACGGCAAAGGGCGGGCGCCGAGCTGCAGACCTTGCCAGGCCAGAACGCGCTGATAACGGTCGGCCAATGACTCGGCCTCGCTCCACGCGGCCGGCAGTCGCTCGCTGAGAGCCAGATGGCTGTCGGCCTGGCAGCGGAGGTCGCTGGCGCAGGCGTGATAGAAGCGGTTGACGACATCGGCCATGGGCTCGCGCCAGTCCTCCATCAGCACAGCCGCATGAGCGAGCACTGCTGGGCGGCCGTCGCAGCTGCGCCGCCAGCGTTGCGCGGTGCCGGCCAGCTTGCGGCCCTCCATCGTCAGGTTGAAGCGGCCGTCGCAAAAGGCGCCTGGAACCGCGCCGACTCCTGCCCGCAGACCATGTTCGGCGAGCCATAGCGCCAGGGGATCGAGCAGGCGCTCGTAGGCGACGACGATGCGCTTGCCGGTCTCCTCGCTGACCGGCATGGTGCAGGCCAGTGCGATGTTGAGCACCGCCGATGATTGCGGCACCGGCTCGCCGCCGGTGTCGCGCAGCAGGATCGGCCAGCCCTGCGCCGCGCAGCGTTGGCTGGCCAAGGCGAAACCGGGGCGGCGCTCGAAGCTGCCGGGCATCACCAGCGCCTGGCCGGTGGGGCGCCAGAGCAGCAGCTGGCAGTCGAACAGTCCGTCACAGACGCGCTGCAGCAAGGCCCGCTCGGCATTCAGGCCGGCGCCCACGCTGAACCGAGCAATGCCGTTCATGCCGCGTACCCCTCGATGCGCCGGCAGAGATCATCGAGAAATTCAGCCGCGGGTGAGCCGTTGACGGCTCGGTGGTCGAAGGTCAGCGACAGGCCCATCCACTCGACTTCCACCAGTTCGCCGCTCGGCCCGAGTTCCAGCCGCCGCTGGATACCACCGACCCCGAGGATGGCCACCTGCGGCGGATTGAGGATCGGCGTGAAGTGGTGCACCCGCGACAGTCCCAAGTTGGAGACGGTAAAGGTGGCGCCGGTCAGCTCCTTGACCGACAGCTTTCCGGTCTGGGCCTTGTCGACCAGCGCCTTGCGCGCCTGGGACAGGCTTTCGCCGTCCAGTTGTTCGGCATTGAACAGCGCCGGGGCGACCAGCAGATCGCCCGGCAGTGGAATGGCGAGGCCCAGATGCACCGCCGCGTGCTGGTGGATCACCTCTTCTTGCAGCGTGGCATTGAGGCCGGGGTGGGCCTGCAGCGTCTCGATCACCTTGAGCAGCAACAGGTCCTGCACGGACACCGCGCTGCCCTCGGCCTTCAGCTCGGCGCGGCGGGTTTTCAGCGCATCCAGCCGGCATTCGCTGTGGTGGGTCAGCTGCGCGGTGGTCTGCAGGCTTTCGTGCATCTTCGCCGCGATCATCTTGCGCATGCCCTTGAGCGGCACCCGTTCGGAAGCGCGCTCGGGCAGGATTTCCAGTCGAGCCATGGCTATTCCACCTGGCCGATGACCGCACCCTTGGCGATCACCGCGTCTTCTTCCTCGATGATCTTCAGCACGCCGGCAGCCGGCGCCTCGATCTCGAACTGGGCCTTTTCCGACATGACCTCGGCGACCAGGTCACCGGCGGCCACTTCGGCGCCGTCGCTGACCAGCCAGGAGGTGATCACCGCTTCGGCGTCGCCTTCCCAGAGGTCGTCTGCAATCACGATGGGGGTACTCATAAACGTCATTCCTTATGCATGGCGTGATAGGCGGCCACGATCTTGTCCGCGTTGGGCAGGGCCCATTGCTCCATGACCGGGGTGAAGGGGATGGGGATGTCGGGGAAGGCCACCCGCTGCGGGCGTGCCTTGAGCATGCCGATGTCGTGCTCGACGACGCTGGCGATGATTTCGCCGCTGACGCCGAAGCTGTGGTAGTCCTCGTCGATCACGATCAGCCGGCCGGTTTTCTTCACCGAAGCGATGACGTGCTCGCGGTCCAGCGGCACCAGGCTGCGCAGGTCGATGACCTCGGCGCTGACGCCGTCCTTCTCAAGCGTCGCGGCGGCGCGCAGGGCGTGGTGCACGCCGGCGCCGAGGCTGACCAGGCTGACGTCGCGGCCCTCGCGCACGGTCTTGGCCTTGCCGATCTCGACGATGTAGGGCTCGTCCGGTACCGGCACGGTGGCGCCTTTCTCCGTGCCCAGCCAGCCCATGCCCTGCAGCGCCTTGTGGAAGAGGTAGACGACCGGGTTGTCGTCGCGAATCGCCGCGGTCATCAGGCCCTTGGCGTCGTAGGCATTGCTCGGCACCACCACCTTCATGCCCGGCAGGTGGGCGAAGGTGCCGTAGAGGCACTGCGAATGCTGGCCGGCGTCGGAGTATCCGGCGCCGGTGGAGGCCATCAGCACCATGGGCACCGGCACCTTGCCGCCGGAGAAGTAGGTGTTCTTCGCCATCAGGTTGTAGATGGCGTCCATGCAGACGCCGAAGAAGTCGACGAACATCAGTTCGACGATCGGCCGCATGCCGTCCGAGGCGGCACCCACGGCGGCGCCGATGAAGGCCGTTTCGGAGATCGGCGTGTCGCGGATGCGCTCCTTGCCGAATTCCTCGTAGAGCCCGCGGGTGTTGCCGAACACACCGCCAAGCTGGCCGATGTCCTCGCCCATCACGAACACTTTCGGGTCCAGGCGCATCTCCTGGGCCACGGCTTCGGCCATGGCGCGGGCGACGGTGAGCTTTCTCTCTTTTACTGCTGTGGTCATGGCGGTCTCCTGCTCAGCCGGCCAGTGCGCTGGGGCTGACGATGATCTTGACGTTGCGGTCCTTGTGATTGGCCAGCTCCTCGAAGCCCTGCTCGAGGATGCTGTCCAGGCCGATGCGGCCGGTGATCAGCGGGGTGACGTCCATCCGGCCGTCGCTGATCAGGGCGATGACATCGGCGAACTCCCCTGCATAGGCGAGCGAGCCGATCACCTGTTTCTCGGTGGCGACGATCTCGAAGAAGTTGAATTCCGAGGGCTCCTCGAAGATGCCCACCATCACGCAGCGACCGGCCTTGCGGATCACGTCGAGGGCGAGCTTGGCGGTGGCCTTGTGGCCGATACACTCGAAGGAGGTGTCGGCGCCATAGCCGCCGGTGAGCGCCTTGATCTCGGCGATGGCGTCGCACTCACTGGGGTCGATGACCCGCGTGGCGCCGACTTCCAGCGCCTTGGCCTTGCGCGCGGCGGACATCTCCAGGGCGATCACCTGGCCGGCGCCGGCGGCCTTGGCGCACATGATGGTGCACAGGCCGATGGTGCCGGCGCCGACCACCACAACCGTCTCGCCGAGGAGGCTGCCGGCCTTCTTCACCGCGTGCATGCCGACCGCCAACGGTTCGATCAGCGCGCCGGCCTCCAGCGGAAAGCCTTCGGGCAGGCGATATAGCAGCTCGGCGGGTACGTTGACGAACTCGGCGAAAGCGCCGTTGTTCATCAGCCCGGTGAAGGCCAGCTTCTCGCAGAGGTTGTACTGGCCGGTCCTGCAGAAGCGGCACTGGCCGCAATGCTGGCAGGCGTCGGCGGCGACCTTGTCGCCCGGCGCATAGCCCTCGACGCCTTCGCCTAGAGCGACGATCTCGCCGCAGAACTCGTGGCCGAGAATGCACTGGCCCTTGATGCCGGTGAGCGGGTGCGGCGCGTCCACCGGGATGAACACAGGCCCGGCGAGGTATTCGTGCAGGTCGGAACCGCAGATGCCGCACCAGTGCACACGGATCTGCACCCAGCCCGGTTGCGGCGCGTCAGGTAGCGGCACCTGCTCCAGGCGGATGTCCTTGCGACCGTGCCAGACGGCGGCGGTCATGGTGGCTTGGCTGTTCATCAGGTGTTCCTCGTGTTGTTCGGATCGGTTCACACGAACACGTGCTCGAGCGCCTCTTCGGGGCGTGGATAGGGGCTTTCGCGGGCGAACTGCACCGCTTCATCGATGCGGCCACGGGCGCGGGCTTCGATGTCGTGGGCCTGTGCCTCGCTCATCACGCCTTCGTCGATCAGGCGCTGGCGGTAGCCGGGAATCGGGTCCTTTTTCATCAGGCCGTCCTTCTCGCCCTCGGGGCGGTAGGTTTCGCCGTCGCCCATGAAGTGGCCGGCCAGGCGGTAGGTCTCGATCTCGATGAGGGTCGGGCCGCCACCGGCACGGGCGCGCTCGATGGCTTCGCCGGCCGCGCGGAACACGCCGTCCGGGTCGTTGTTCTCGACGAACACACCGGGCATTCCGTAGGCCGCGGCGCGCACGTGGTGCTGCTTGATGCAGGTGGCGCTGGCCTTGGCCACCGAGATGCCCCAGGCGTTGTCCTCGATGACGAACACCACCGGCAGCTTCCACAGCGCGGCGAGGTTCAGCGTTTCGTGGAAGGCGCCCTGGTTGGCCGCACCCTCGCCGATGAAGGACACGGCCACGCCGGGCTTGCCCTGCATCTGCCGCGACAATGCGGCGCCGACGGCCGGCCCCATGCCTTCGGCGATGATCCCCGAGCAGGAGAAATTCACCCGGCCATCGAACAGGTGCATATGGCCGCCGCGCCCGCCGGAAAGCCCGGTGGCCTTGCCGAAGATCTCGGCCATCATCTCGTTGAGGTCGACGCCCTTGGCCACGGCGATGTGGTGCGGGCGGTGGGTGGCGGTGACGATGTCGCCGGCCTCGAGGTGCGCACAGACGCCTACCGCGCAGGGCTCCTGACCGTTGGAGAGGTGCATCTCGCCGGGAATCGGCCCCTTGGCCATATTGAACACCGGCGTCTTGCCTTCCATGTAGATGCGCTCGATGGATTCCTCCATGTAGCGGCTGGTCAGCATCTGCTCGTACATCCACAGGCGCTGCGAGGGGGTGGGCTGGGTCATGGGTGGACTCCCTTTTAGTGACGGGTCAGATCGCGCGTTCGTTGAGCAGTCGGCCGATCTGCTCGGCCTGGCGCAGGGCCAGCGCGACGATGGTGAGGGTGGGGTTCTGGCCGCCGCTGGTGGTGAACTGGCTGCCGTCGGAAACGAACAGGTTGGGGATGTCGTGGCTCTGGCCCCACTTGTTCACCACGCCGTCACGGGCCTTGGCGCTCATGCGGTTGGTGCCCATGTTGTGGCTGGCCGGGTAGGGCGGCAGCTCGATGACGTCGGTGGCGCCGGCGGCCTCGTAGCACTTGGCGGTGGCGGCGACGCCGTGCTTGCGCATGGCGGCATCCATGGGGTGATCGCTCTTGGTCACCACCGGAATCGGCAGGCCGTACTGGTCCTTCTCGGTGGCGTGCAGGGTGATGCGGTTGCTTTCCAGCGGCAGGTCTTCGCCGCACAGCCAGACGCCAGACATGTGGTTGTACTTTTCCATCCGCGAGGCGAACTGGCGGCCCCAGCCCTTGGGCGTCGGGTCGAGGAAGGCGGACAGGAACGGCAGGCCGAGGGCGAGGATTTCCAGGCGGTAACCGCCGACGAAACCGCGCGACGGATCGTTGTAAGACTCGTCGGAGATCACCCCGGCGCAGGTGGTGCCGCGGTGCATGTTCACCGGCTTGGGCATCACCGCGAAGATGCCGGCGGTGGTGTGGGTCATGTAGTTGCTGCCGACCTGGCCGGAGGAGTTGGCCAGCCCGTCGGGGAACATCGAGGAAGCGGAGTTGAGCAGCAGGCGCGGCGATTCGATGGAGTTGCCCGCCACGCATACCACCCGGGCCTTCTGCCGCTGGATGGTGCCCTGGGCGTCGGCGTAGACCACGCCGTTCACCTTGCCCTTGGCGTCGTGTTCGATGCGCAGCACCATCGACTGCGGCCGCACCTCGCAGTACCCACTGGCTTCGGCGCGGGGAATGTCGGTGTAGAGCGTCGACCACTTCGCGCCCATCTTGCAGCCCTGCATGCAGAAGCCGATCTGCTGGCAGGCGGCGCGGTCGTCGTAGGGCTCGGTGTTGATCGCCATCGGCCCGGAGAGGATCTCCTTGTAGCCGACCCGCTTGGCGCCGGTGGCCAGCACCTTGAAGGAGTTGTGCCAGGGGTGATAGGCCATGCCGGTGCTGGGGCCGGTCACGCCCATGTGCTTCTCGGCCTTCTCGTACCAGGGCGCCATCTCTTCCAGGGTTACCGGCCAGTCCAGCAGGTTGGCCCCGGCGATGTCGCCGTTGATGCTCCGCATCCTGAATTCGAAATCACGGAAGCGCAGGGCGATGCCGGCCCAGTGCACGGTGCTGCCGCCGACGCCCTTGACGATCCAGGCCGGCAGGTTGGGGTTGTCCTCGGCCAGGTGCCAGTCGCCGGCGGCGATGCGCTTGTCGAGCCAGGAGATCTTCTTGAACATCGCCCACTCGTCGTTCTCGATGTCCTCCAGCGTGTGCCGCTTGCCCGCCTCGAGCACCACGCTACGAATCTTCTGTTTGGCCAGCGCGTTGGCCAGCGTGCCGCCGCCAGCGCCGGAGCCGATGATCACCACGACGCCATCGTCGTCCTGGGCAAAAGTTGCCATGGGGTATCCCTCTCTTGTTCTTGTTGTCGGCGCCGCGAGGCGCCCTGGCTCAGAGCCAGTTGAGATCGTCGAAGCCGCGGTTGACGTAGCCGCCGTATTCCCACGACGAGCCCTCGTAGCCGAACAGCGGGAATAGCGTCTTGTTGTCGTACAGGCCGAACATCAGGCTGCTGCGCACCGCCTTGAAAAACGGGGTGCCCTCGATGTCGCTGAGCAGCGCCACGCGTTCGGCTTCGTCTAGCTGTTCGAAGCGCTTGCCGTGGGCCTTGCGTGCCTGACGCTGCAGCTCGTCGAGCCCGCCGCCGATCAGCGCCGGCTCCTGTTCCGCGAGGTCGAGCAGGGGCCGTACGTAGTGGCGATCGCTGATGAAATCGTGGGGGAAGATGTCGCGACCCATGCGCAGCAGGCCGTCAGGCAGTTCCGCCTGCCGCTCCTCGGCGAGCAGGTTCACCGGGATCAACTGGCTCAGGCTCAACGCCAGCAGCGACTGGCTGGACAGAGAAAGAAAACGTCGACGGTTTAGCGTGCCGTGCGGACGAGCTGAATCGTGCATGACAGTAGCTCCTGATTATTACCAACAGCGCTGAGGGGAGCAGGCGGCTGGCGATCTTGTTATGCGAAGAGTTTGTTCCGCACAGGGTGATCAGCAGGTGTCATGCCAACTTTTATAAATGGGGTTTTATTTAGGTATATATCTGAAATTAAAGGAGTTATCTTGTTTTAGGTGGGGGCTCGTAACACTGTTGTAACGCAAGTTGCGCTTTACACCTGTAAAGCGTTGTAAAGCGCTTTACAACGTGCGGCTAATATTAAATCGCTCAACCAGGCATGCTCCCAAAGTTCAGGCTGGTCCTGGCGGTTCAATGAGTTATCCTTCCTTACACTTCATAACAATAAAGCGTTTCGCTGAGGTGCCCGTTGCCATCCGCTGCGAGCGCTTCGAGGAGGATGCATGAACCTGTTCTCCGGGCCCGTGAGCCATATCGACGCGGTGCTGACCCTGGCTAATGCGCCGCATCTTCCTGGTGACCGCGACCCGATCATCGCCCGCTCCTGGCGCCGCTGCGTGCACGACTACGGTCTGGATCCGACGCGCCCGTCCGAGGCGCGCTTCGTGCCGCGGCAGGTGCTGCGCGAGCACCAGGACCAGGCAGACGAGCTGATCAACGTGGCCCGTGCGGGCGTGGAGCAGCTCTACCGGCAGGTGGCCGAGCTGGGCTACGTGATTCTGCTGACCGACAACCGCGGCATCGCCGTGCAGTTTCTCGGCGATCCGGCGGACGAGAAGGCGCATCGCAAGACCGGCCTGTATCTGGGCTCGGACTGGGGCGAGGACCACGCCGGCACCTGCGCGGTCGGCACCTGCATCAAGGAGCAGCAGGCGCTGACCTGCCACCAGCACGATCACTTCAGCGTCTGGCATACCAACCTCACCTGCACGGCGGTGCCGATGTTCAACCCGCAGGGGCAGCTGCTGGCGGTGCTGGACATCTCGGCGCTGCATTCGCCGCCATCCAAGGATTCGCAGACCTTCGCCCTGCAGCTGGTCAAGCAGTACGCGCGGATGATCGAGGACGCCTACTTCCTGCGCCTGTATCGCGACCGGCCGATCCTCTGTTTCGACGGCTCGCGGGAGTTCGTGCTGATCAACCGTCGCTACCTGCTGGCGCTGGGCGATCAGGGCGAGCTGCTGGCTGGCAACACGGCTGCGCGCGGACTGCTGGCCGAACATGGGCTGGCACTGTCCGGCCCGTTCGGTACCTCGAACCAGGTGCATGTCGATCAGCTGTTCGACTGCGAGCTGGCGGACGTGCTGAGCATTCCCTACGCCAGCCACGATCAGATCCGCGCGTTTCGCACCCATCGCCATCAGCTGTTCTTCGCTGCGCTGATGGAGCCGCGCCGTCGTGTGCCGGTAGCGTCGGAGCGCAGCTCGCCGGCCGGGCATTCGCCACTGGATGCGCTGGCCGACGATGACCCGGCCATGCGCAAGATGCTCGCCCGCGCGCACCGGCTGTGCAGCGAGCCGCTGAACGTCTTGCTCAATGGCGAGACCGGCACCGGCAAGGAACGTCTGGCCAAGGCGCTGCATGAAAGCGGCAGCCGACGCAGCAAGCCGTTCGTGGCGATCAACTGCGGCGCGATGCCCGAATCGCTGATCGAGAGCGAGCTGTTCGGCTACGCCCCGGGTACCTTCACCGGGGCGCGCAGCAAGGGCATGCGCGGCCTGATCCAGCAGGCCGACGGCGGCACCTTGTTCCTCGACGAGATCGGCGACATGCCGCTGCACCTGCAGACCCGCCTGCTGCGCGTGCTGGCCGAACAGGAGGTGACGCCACTGGGCGCCGAGCGGCCGGTGAAGGTGGACATCCGCGTGATCGCGGCCAGCCACCGTGACCTGCGGCAGATGGTGGAGAGCGGGGCGTTTCGCGAGGACCTGTTCTACCGGCTCAATGGCGCGTCGCTGAAGCTGCCGCCGTTACGTGAGCGGGCGGACAAGGCGTTCCTGATCGACCGCGTCTTTGCCGAGTTGGCCGAGGGTCGACCGGGCAACCCGCACCTGCGTGGTGATGCGATCAGCGCGCTGCTGGCCTATCCCTGGCCAGGCAACATTCGCGAGCTGCGTAACGTGCTGCAGTACGCGCTGGCGACCTGCGAGGGGGACGAGATCACCGTGCAGGATCTGCCGGATGAATGCCTGCCGCGCATTCTTGCCCGCGGTCGGCAAGCCGAGGCGGAGCCGGAACCCGAGTCTGCTGCGGCCCTGCGTGAGACGCTGCGTCGCCATCGCTGGAACATCAGTGCCGCGGCGCGCGAACTCGGCGTTTCGCGGCCGACGATGTATCGGCGCATGCGCCTGCTGGGGATAGAGGCGCCGATCTGACGTGCGTCAGCCTTCCTCGCGCTCGGTGCCCGGTTGGCCCGCCACCTCGATATCGAACGCGATGCTCCAGTTGTGCAGCGGGTAGGGCTGGTGCACCAGGGCCTTGATGTTGGCTTCGGCAGGCATGAGGTCGGGCAGGTATTCGTAGGTGGCGTCGGCGCGCATCGGGTCGCTGTCGCGCAGCTGGCCGGCGCCGCCGACCTCATGGCCGGCATAGCTGATGCGTGGCTGACCGCTGAAGTCGCGACCGGCACGCAGGCGCACGACGGTGTCGGCGACGATGTCGACGGCTTCGATGGGCACTTCGCCCCTGTCGTCACGCAGCACGAAACCCTTGTTCTTCACATCGCGGGCCTGATGGCCGAGGTACGGCTGGTCGAACGCCAGCGGCGGGTGCGGCACGTGGTAATCGATCAGCACGTCGCGGCCGTCCAGCGTGGCCTGACGCGGCGCGAGCGGGGTCCAACCCTTACGCTCGATGACAACGCGGTGGTAGACCTTGCCGAGCATCTGGCCGAACCAGCGATAGCCGTTTGCCGAGAGGTGCACGCCCTTGTCGGTGTAGGGGTAGACCGGCCCGACCAGGTACCAGCCGGGCTCTTCCTGAGCCAGTTCCCATTGCGCCATGCCGACCGCGAGCGAACCGTCCTTGACCGAGGATTTGGCGTCGGTCTGGTAGCTGAAGAAGGCTGGCATCTTTTCCTGCCCGGCGATGGCCTTGGCGGTGTCGGCGTAGAGGTCGTCACGCAGCTGGCGCAGCTTGGTCTTGTAGTAGTCCTTGTCGTTCTTGCCGCCGTTGGTGTGGGAATAGTCGTACTCGCCCTGCAGCCAGAAGAACGCGCTGATGCTGTAGCTGGCCTGTTGCGCGTCGGCCAGCGCCTTGGCCTGATCGACGGCCTGGGTCACGCGCAGGTATTCGTTGGTGCCGCCGCTTTTCGAGAGCTGGGCAATGGAGCGACCCGAGGTCGAGGCATTGCTGGCGACGAACAGGTGATCCGGATCGGTGTCGCGGCCGAGGTGATGCAGGTAGAGCCGACGTGCCATGTTCAGCGCGCCGACTTCCACCGATTCGCCTTCTTCCTGCGCCTGCGGCGCGAGCTTGCTGACCTTCTCCGCATCGAGCACCACGGCCGCGTTGCTCTTCTGCTGCACCACGGCGCGCAACGGCGTGAAGGCCGCTTCGCCCACCGGCTTGAACGCCGCGCCGCTGAATGCCGCCGAGCGTGGCGACTGGCCGAGCATGAGGTTGTCGTAGCGCGGTGCCACCGAGAGCGCCGGCCAGCCTTCGGCCGCGGAGGCGAGCGACTGACCGTAGGTGATGATGTGGTTGTACTTGCTCCGCAGCGGCTGGTTCAGCTCGTTGGGCTTGGCCATGAGTTCGGCGGTCAGGCGCTTGTTCTCGGCGTCGCGTGCGGCCAGCTGCGCCTCTGTTTCCGCCGCCAGGCCGGGTGTGGCCAGGGCGAGCAGAAGGGCGGCAGCGGCAGTGGTGTGCAGGGTCGTTGGTCGATGAGGGCGATGGGGCATGAGGGTTGTTCCGGATGCACTGGGCAGTTGCGTGCGGCCGCCGGCAGGCGAGCCGTGGACTATTGGCGAACGCGCTTTCGACGATGTCGATCGAGGTAAGTTCGCGGCCGCCATGTCGATGGCGGATTGGCTATGCTGTCGCGCATTCGAGCGGCGCGCGTGCGGCGACTCAGCAGGCTTCGCGGAGCGAACGGGTGCCGCTGCCGGCCGTTCCCTTCAGGTCATCCCGTTAGCAGAGGAGAATTCCAATGAGCCACAAAGCGATATTCGTGCAGCCCGGGGGCGGCTATGACCGGGTCATCGTCGGCACCGGCGAGGCCGCCCGGCCCGAGGCCGGCGAGATCACCGTGCGCCTGCGCGCCAACTCGCTGAACTACCACGATTTCGCGGTGGTCAGCGGCATGTGGGGCCCCAGTGAGCCGCGCATTCCCATGGCCGATGGCGCCGGTGAAGTGGTGGCGGTGGGTTCCGGCGTGACTGAATTCGCCGTTGGCGACGCGGTGGTCAGCACCTTCTTCCCCGACTGGCTGGCCGGCGAGCCGCTGGTGGAGGGCTTCGCCACGGTACCGGGCGACGGTGTCGATGGCTATGCCCGCGAAATGGTCACCGCCCGCGCCACCTCGTTCACCCATGCGCCCAAGGGCTACAGCCATGCCGAGGCGTCGACCCTGACCACCGCCGGCCTCACTGCCTGGCGTGCGCTGATGGCCGACGGCAAGCTCAAGCCCGGCGACAGCGTGTTGATCCAGGGTACCGGTGGCGTATCGATCTTCGCCCTGCAGTTCGCCAAGATGGCCGGCGCCACGGTCATCGCCACCTCGTCCAGCGACGCCAAGCTGGAGCGCCTGCGGGAGATGGGCGCCGACCATCTGATCAACTACCGAACGATACCCGCCTGGGGCGAGACGGTGCGCGAGCTGACCGATGGCCGCGGCGTGGACCATGTGATCGAGGTCGGCGGGCCGGCGACGCTGGCGCAGTCGATGGTTGCGGCGCGCATCGGCGGGCATATCTCGGTGATCGGCATTCTTACCGGCATCGCCGGCGAGCTGCAGCTGGTGCCGGCACTGGTGCGTCAGTTGCGCTTGCAGGGCGTGCTGGTGGGCAGCCGCGCGCAGCAGCAGGAGATGATCCGTGCCATCGACGCCAACGGCATTCACCCGGTGATCGACAAGCGGTTCGCGCTGGACGAGATCGTCGACGCGTTCCGTTACCAGGAGAGCAACCAGCACTTCGGCAAGATCTGCCTGGAGTTCTGACGCCGCTGCCGTGCGGCGGCAGGAGCCTGCAGGCCGGGGAGAGGCGAGCGGGCGGCATAGGCCTATCGTGGAGTTCGATGCGCCGCAGCGTCAGGCGGCGCATCGACGTTCGGGCTTCTACGCCGCACACCGTTTGTGCGGCGTTATCGCGAGGTCATTGCGCGCGGTAGATGCCGCACAGCTTGTTGCCGTCGGGGTCGCGCACATAGCTCAGGTGCATCGCGCCGAGGCTGGTTTCGCGCAGTCCAGGTGGCTCCTCGCAGCTGGTGCCACCGTGGGCCACCGCGACGTCGTGAAACGCCTTGACCTGCTCCGCCGAGCTGCACTTGAAGCCGATCGTGCCGCCGTTGGCTACAGTCGCTTCTTCGCCATTGATGGGCTCGGTGACACCGAACAGGCTGCCGTCGTGCCGGTAGAACAGGCGGGTGTGCCCGGACGGCGCCGTATTGCGCAGCGGCTCGCCAGCGCCGAGCACGCCGAGCACGGCATCGTAGAAGCGCTTCGACCGTTCAATATCATTCGAACCGACCATTACATGGTTGAGCATGGGCACCTCGCTTTGGTTATGACGTGAAAATGCACTGTAGCACCGGCTCCGAGCGGCCATGCCGCGGTGGCCGGCGGTTATGTCCCGAGATCAGCTGCGAGCATGGCAACCGTGCACGTTATGGGATGACCACCCGGCCTTGCCGGCCGGCCTTCTCGTAGCGCGCGCGGAGCACCTCGGCCAGACGCTGCTTGGCCTGGTCTTCGCCGTGGATCAGGTGAATCTCCTTCGGCCATTCCTGCATGCGCGTGACGAAACCCACCAGGTCCGCCTGGTCGGCGTGGGCGGAATAGCCGCCAACGCTGTCGATGCCGGCGCGGATGTCGACGCGCTCGGCGTCCAGATCGACGAAGCCGCCCTTCGGCCCGTGGGTCTGGATGTCCCGCCCCGGCGTGCCCTTGCCTTGATAGCCGACGAACACCACGTTGTGCCGCGGGTCGCCCAGCATGGCCTTCAGATAATTGACGATGCGCCCGCCTGAACACATGCCGTTGCCGGCGATGACGATGGCCGGGCGTGCGGTCTGTGCGAGGTGTTCGACGATGCGCATGTGTTCATCGTGGCTGTCGACGGTGATGAGCTGCTTGAACGACAGCGGCTTGCGGCCTTCCTCCAGACGATTGCGAGCGTCGTCGTCCCAGTAGCCTTGCAGCTCCTTGTAGGTGGCGGTGAAGCGACTGGCGAGCGGCGAGTCGAGGATGATCGGAAGCTGCGGCCAGTCGATATCGGGGTCGCCATCCCTGGCCCGTTCTGGCGCTTCGACGGGCGTGCCGCTGGCTTCGGCCGCTTCGCGCTTCTCGTGGAGGATTTCCTCCAGCTCGAACAGCAGCTCCTGCGTTCGGCCGATGCTGAATGACGGAATGAGTACCGTGCCCTGGTCACTCAGAGCGCGTTCGATGACGGCTTGTAGGCGCTCGCGGCGGTGCGCACGGTCTTCGTGGCGGCGGTCGCCATAGGTGCTTTCCAGAATCAGCAGGTCGGCGCGCTCGGGCGGTACCAGGTCCGGCAGCAGCGGTGAATGCGGCGCGCCCAGGTCGCCGCTGAACACCACGCGTTCGACGTCGGTGCCCTCGCTCAGCTCCAGCTCGACGTAGGCTGAGCCCAGCACATGCCCGGCCGGCTGCAGGCGCACCTTGCACTCGCTGCCGTCGGTTTCGTTGAGGGTGAACCAGTGGTCGTAGGGCAGGGCGATGATGCGCTGCTCGACGACCTTGAGGTAGCGCTCCAGCTGCTCCTGATCACGGCTGATGGACAGCCGGAAGGCATCCTCCAGCACGATCGGCAGCAGCCGGGCGGACGGTCCGCTGCACAGGATCGGCCCGTCGAAGCCCGCTGCCAGCAGATTCGGGATACGCCCGACATGGTCGATGTGCACGTGGGTCACGATCAGCGCCTTGACGCCCTCGATTGAGAAGTCCAGTGCCAGCTCGTCCTCGTGCCCCGCTTCTTCGTCGCCCTGAAATTGACCGCAGTCGATCAGCACGCTGCTGTTTTCGTCCATCCACAACTGATGGCACGAGCCGGTCACGCCTTCGCGCGCGCCGTGGTGGATGAGTGCTGGATGCTTCATCGGATGTCCTTCACTTGGACCGATAGGGCTCGGCAGAAGAGTGCGATGCCAGCGTTCGCTGGCGCTAGGTTGGGCAGTTGGCTGTCGCGCATAGTTTCCGCCGCCTGACGAGCCGTGCTGCCGGTGACGCGAGCGCCACGGGAACACGCGCCAAAGCGGCAACGCCGTTTAGAATGCGCGGCCCGCTGCCAAGATGATGCCCGCGCCATGACCAACGCTCCCCTCACTGTCCTCGAACGACACCTGCTCGCCGCCCTGGCCGCCGCACCCGATGAGACGCGCCGGCTGTTTCACGGACGCGGCCGCTGCTATCCGGGGCTGGAACAAGTGACCGTCGACTGGTTGCAGGGCGTGCTGCTGGTGGCGCTGTTCCGGGACCCCGGCGCGGCGGAGCTGGAAGCACTGAAGCGGATGCTGCTGGCGCTGGCCGAATCCCCGGTCTGGCGGCAGCGCCAGGTACAGCACCTTCTGCTGCAGCATCGCTATCTGCCGGAGGCGCCGACCGAAGCGTTGCTCGGCGAGCTGCCGGCCGAGTGGACCATCAGCGAGAACGACCTGCGCTACAAGCTAGATCTGGGTCGCAAGCAGAACAACGGCCTGTTCCTCGACATGCGTTATGGCCGCCGCTGGGTGCAAGAGCACGCACGCGGCAAGCGCGTGCTCAACCTGTTCGCTTACACCTGTGGATTCTCGGTCGCGGCGATTGCCGGCGGCGCCGAGCATGTGGTCAACCTGGACATGGCCAGCGCCGCGCTGACCCGCGGGCGCGAGAACCATCGCCTAAACGGCCAGGATCTTGGCCAGGTCAGCTTTCTCGGCCACGAGCTGTTCAAGTCCTGGGGCAAGGTACGCAAGCTCGGGCCCTACGGCCTGATCATCATCGACCCGCCGTCCTTCCAGAAGGGCAGCTTCGCGCTGACCCGCGACTACCAGAAGATCCTGCGTCGCCTTCCGGAGCTACTGAACCCAGGCGGCCAGGTGCTGGCCTGCGTCAACGATCCGGATACCGGCACCGACTTCCTGATCCAGGGCATGGCCGCCGAGGCGCCGCAGCTGCGTTTTTCCGAACGCCTGGAAAACCCGCCGGAGTTTCCGGATATCAGCCCCGAGAGCGGGCTCAAGGCGCTGCTGTTCGTGGCGCAGGGCTAGCGCTCAGGCCCGTTCAGCGCTCGGCGAGTTCGGCGCAGCTGGGCTCGATGGTGAAGGTGCGTGCCGAGTCCACCGGCCCGAGTTTTTCCAAGGTGCGCCGCCCGAGCAGCACCGGATAGTTCATCTCGTCGCGATCTCTCAGGGAGAACTGTTCCTCAAGCAGGCGATCGCCGACGCACACTTTCATCATTACGACAGGCCGATCTTCCTTGCCGCCGGCACCGCGGACCGTCAGTTCGCGATGCAGCTTGCGCTCGATGCGCGACTTGACCAGCTTGTCCCGTTCGATGTCCTCGAGGTCCAGATCGAAACGGACCCATTCTTCACCGTCCCGCTCGAAATACTCGATGTCTTCGGCATGCATCGATGAAGTCAGCGCGCCGGTGTCGAGCTTGAACTTCACCGTGACTTCCTCGGGAAGCACCTTGCCCCGCTCTACCCAGCCGAGCGGGGTGCCGTCGGCGGCAAGACAGGAATAGGACGCAAGCGAGAGAAGCAGGGCAGTCGGTACGGTGAGCAAACGTGATGCCATCAATAACGCTCCTGAGCATTGGGTTCGCTCAATAGAGCGATATCCGCGGCGGAACGTTCAGCGCCGCTGCGGCGTCGTGCTGGACGATGGGCTGTCCTGCCCGGCTTCGCGGATGGCGATTTCCTCGCTCAGGGCGCGGACGAAGGCATCCACCGCGACTGGCAGGTAGCGCGAACTGCGCACGTAGACGCCGAGGTCGCTGAACACCGAGCCGCCGTCGTTCAGCGGAACATGCACCAGCGTGCGGCTGGCCAGTTCGGCTTCGATGCCGATGCGTGTCTGGAAGGCGACCCCGGCGCCGCGCTTGGCCATTTGCAGGGCCAGTTCCACCGAACTGGTTTCCAGCGGCGCCTTGTGCCGCGGGCGGGTGCGCGCCAGCAGCGGTGCCAGCAGGTGATGGATGGAAAGGTCGCTCTTGGCCAGGATCAGCGGAAACTCGGCGCAGGTGGCGAAGCTGACGTCCTGGCGATCGGCCAGTGGATGCCCCGGCGCGACGATGGCGCCCAGGCGGAAATGTCCGACGCCCAGCTGCTGCAGGTCGGCGGTACGCGGCAGGGCGAAGGCCAGGCCGATATCCGCCTGGCCGCTGGTCACCGCTTCGGGAATGGCCTGCGAGCCGAGGCTGGTCACGCCGACTGTGACACGCGGATAGCGCTCACGCAGCTGCTCCAGCACGCCGGGAAGCAGGTCGGTGGTGACGCCGGATACCGTGGCGATTTCCACATGACCGGTGCGCAGACCCTGCAGCGCGTCCAGTTCGGAGCGCACACGTTCGGCGTCCTGCAGCACGACGATGACATGGCGAGCGAAGATCTCGCCGGCGGCGGTCAGCCGAAGCCCGCCCGGCAAGCGTTCGAAAAGGGGCGCGCCGATCTCGTCTTCGAGCTTGAGAATCTGCCGGTTCACGGCCGACGACGCGACGTTGAGCCGGCGCGAGGCCTCGCGGATCGACTGACAGCGCCGCACCATGTCGAAGTAGTGGATGGCCGGCGAGTGGATGCGCAGCTTTCGGGCCAAGCGTTCAGCGCTCCGCTGCCGGTGGCTTGAGCCCGCAGCCCTTGAGGATGATGGCGATCAGGTTGTCGCTGGCGTGGGCGAAGTCCGCGCGGGTCATGCGCTTGCCGTTGATGCGGCGGATCTGGTCGGAGAAGTCGGCGTAGTGCTGGGTGCCGGCCCAGATCAGGAAGATAAGGTGCATGGGGTCGACCGGGTCCATCTTGCCGGCGGCGATCCAGGCATCGAATACGGCAGCGCGGCCCCGGAACCAGTTGCGGTAATCCTGGTTGAAATGTTCGGAAAGGCACTCGCAGCCGCTGATGACTTCCATGGCGAAGATCTTCGAGGCCTCGGGATGGCGCCGCGAGAATTCCATCTTGATGCGGATGTACTCGGCCAGGGCGGTGGCCGGGTCGTCGTCGACGGTGAGGTCGTCGAAGGCCGTATCCCAGAGCTCGAGGATGTGCCGCATGACTTCCACGTACAGCCCCAGCTTGCTGTTGAAATAGTAGTGCACGTTGGCCTTGGGCAGCCCGGC
This sequence comes from Stutzerimonas sp. KH-1, assembly GCF_054483855.1. Taxonomy (NCBI): domain Bacteria; kingdom Pseudomonadati; phylum Pseudomonadota; class Gammaproteobacteria; order Pseudomonadales; family Pseudomonadaceae; genus Stutzerimonas; species Stutzerimonas sp. KH-1. Next base: position 266,673 of record NZ_CM137011.1, read on the forward strand.
GCGGCTGGCGATGGCGTTCATGCTGGTGCCCTTGAAGCCGTAGCGGGCGAACTCCTCGGCAGCCGCGGCGAGGATGGTTTCCTCGTTCTTCTGGCGAATGCGGCCGGCAGGTTTGCCTTGGGCGTTGTAGAGGGGCTGCGGTGCGTTGTTCTTGTTCATGTTCCCTATCCGTGAGCGCGCGGGGCAGTCGGGCCGGTTTGAGCGTCAGCCCAGCTGGCGGCCGTTACCGGTTTGGTGGGCTGAAGCCCACCCTGCGGTCCAGGCCCACCGGGGTGAGGCCGTGGTGAGCTGACTGGGCTGATTCTGCACGAGTTTCGTTGCGCTATCAGCCGTTGCGCTTGTCTGAATGAACAGCGGACTGAAACGACAAGGCGCCGCCCGGCGTTCGGGCGGCGAGTGCATCAGAAATGCGCTTTGACGATGGCGCTGAAGGTGTTCTGATCGGTCGGGCCCACGAAGTTCTTGCTGACGAAACCGCCGTCTTCGATGCCGTACTTGTTCGACCAGTAGTCGTATTCGATACCGACATAGAGTTTGCCGGGGGTGTAGTCCAGCGCTTTGCCGAGGTCGTACTTGATCTGCGGGTTGAAGTGGAAGTTCTTCTTCAGCTCGGTGTTGCCGTTCTTCTTGTCGTTGACGACCCAGTCGATATAGCCGTCGAAGAGAATGTCCGACTTGCCCACCGGGAAGGTCATGGCCCAGGTCGGCGTGATTTGCCACTGGCCGCTCGGCTTGCCGGTGGTGCCGTCGGGCTTGCGGTAGTAGGTGTTCAGCGCGAAGCGATCGAAGCCGGGGATGGCCAGGTCTACCGCCGGGCCGAGCAGGTAATTCTGGTTGGGCGTGCCGTCGTCCTGGCTTTCACCGCGCTCGTAGGTCGCGGAGATCAGCACATCCTTGACCGGTCCGAAGGACAGGTCGGCGCCGCTGATCTTGCCCAGCGACAGGCGCGGGCTGAACTCACCGTAGTAGGTGTGGCCATCGCTGCCTGAAAGCCCGTTGTACCACTTGTTGTCGACGAACAGGAACATGTCCCCCCAGGTCCAGCCGCTGGCATGTTCGAAGGTGATGGTCTGCTGAATCTCGCCGGCATCTACTTTGAAGTCCTTGCCGTACAGGTAGGTGAGGCTGTTGTTCTGCCAGAGCATGGGGCCCGCCATGGCTTGGCTGCTGAGGATGAACCCGGCCGCGAGGGCTGCGGTAGTCAGGCTGCGCTTCATTGAGTGTGTCTCCGTATTGGCATTTGAGTGAGCTTGTAAGTTGTCCAAGCGGTCAGGCTTTGGTCCTTTAGCAAGCGTCGCGCCAATCCGGAAAGATGCTTGTAGTGTTGGGTTAAGTTGCTGATTTTAAAGTGGTTAATTTAGGGATCAGGTTTTTTTCGAGCCGCCAGAAGCGGGCTGCCGAGCTCAGCATGGGTGATTGTGATCTGACCGATGCGTCAGCTTGCTTCAGTTTGGGGCGAAGTGGCTGGCCGCTGGCCAGCCATGCCACCGAAACGGTGCGCCGAGCGGCGATGTTGCGAGGGAGTAGATGCACGACTGCCGGCACAGGGCCGGCAGTCGTGGAGCGGGGGCGTGCTCAGTGCTGGGTAACAACCGCGGTGTTGTTCCAGCCGTTCTGATTGATGTAGGCGGCGTTGCCGTAGCCGGCCTGGCTGGCGATGGCATCGTTGCCGAAGCCGTGCTGGGTCACCTTGATCAGATGATCGGTGCCGCTCTGGCTCAGCATCACGTCGTTGAACGTGCCTTCCTGGCGTACGGTGGCCAGGTTGTCGCGACCGTTCTGCTCGATATCGGCGCTGTTGCCCCAGCCGTAGCTGACGCCGACGATCTCGTTGTCGCGCCCATTTTGCACGGCGTTGAGCTCATTGCCGGTGCCGTCCTGGTGGAAGTGCAGGTCGTTGCCGCGGCCCTGCTGTTCCACGGAGGCGACGTTGTAGCCACCTTCCTGGATGGTCTTGGCGGTCTGGTTGCGGCCGTCCTGGTAGATGTCGGCCTCGTTGCCGATGCCGCTCTGCTCGGTGGTGGCGGTGTTGTTGCCGCCCAGCCAGCCATTGGTCTGCACGATGCTGGAGTCGTTGCCGACGCCATGCTGCGTGACGAAGGCGTTCTGCGCGTTACCGCTCTGATCCACGTCGACCTTGTTGTAGCTGCCATTGGACATGACATAGGCCTCGTGCTGCAGGCCAGTCTGCGAAACCATCGCGTCGTTGCGCCAGCCGAACTGCTCGACCTCGGCGATGGAGCCGCTGCTGGCGAGCTGAGTGACATGAGCGTCATTATCGACGCCGTTCTGGTCGATGCTCGCGCGGTCGTGGTTACTGAGGAACTGGGTGACGCTGGCGTTGTTCAGGTCGCCGTTCTGGTCCACCACGGCCTGGCTACCAGTGCTGGCGGCCTGGGTGATCAGGGCGTAGTTGTGCTTGCCGTCCTGGTTGGTGGTGGCGTTGACCATGTAGGTGCCGGACTGGAAGGTTTCGGCGGAGTTGCCGATGCCGTTCTGATTCTGCGTGGCGCCAGTCTTGTAGGTGCCGGTCTGCTCGACCAGCGCATCATTGCCCCAGCCGCGCTGATCCTGTGTCGCACCGCTCATCAGCGTGCCGTTCTGCTGCGCTTCGGCGTTGTTGTAGTTGCCAGCCTGGGTCTGCTTGATGGTGCTGTCGTACGCGCTGCTCTGCTCGGCCAGCGCATCGTTGGCAAAGCCGCTCTGGTTCTGCGTGGCCAGATTGCCCGCTCCGCCGCTTTGCAGCACTTCCGCATTGTTGTTGATGCCGAGCTGGTTCTGCTCCGAAGTGTTTTCGGCGGCGAAGGCCTGGGCAGTGGCGACCGTCAGAATGGCTGCAACAAGGGGTTTGAACTTAAACATTTTGTCTCTCCATGGATGTTTTAAGTACAGCGGTATTTCCTTGGGATTAGCGGTACTGGCGAACCACTACCGTCAGATTCCGGCCGCTCTGGCTCACGTTGCTGCTGTGCCCGCTGCCGGTCTGCTCGATGAGGGCGCGATTGCTCGTGCCTTGCTGTGCGATGCTGGCCCGGTTGTCCGAGCCGTACTGGTCGATGCGCGCCTCGTTGCCGAAGCCGTCCTGGCTGATCAGGGCGGCGTTGTCGAGCCCGATCTGCTCGATGCTGGCGCTGTTGGCGTAGCCGCTCTGGATGATGTAGGCCTCCAGTTCGGCGCCCGTTTGCCCGATGTGGCCGGTCATGCCCTGGCCGGTCTGCTGGACGAACGCCAGCGCACCTGATGCGCTGATAGCAGCCGGGCTGGGGCCAAGATCGGTGTTCACGCGATAGAGCTCGCTGGGGGCGAGGTCTACTGGATTAGGGGTGTCGGCTAAGCTGTTTGCGGTCAGCAACAGCAGAAGGGCAGGCAGCAGCAGGTCATGCGCAATCCGTTGCGAGCGTGTCATGGCATCCAATCCTGGTTGGGCTCCGATGGGAAACATATTTGCCCTGAATCGAGGCGTTGCCCATCCATCCAATGATTGAAAATGCAGCGATTCGGTGCATAACGGGTGGCGAACGACGTTCAGTTGCAGGTTGCAGTCTGCCTTGCTCTCAAGCGCGCGAGGACGAGCCTCCCGGACGAACGCCGTGTGGCGTGTCGCGGGGAGGATCGTCCTCGTCTTGATGGTGGATGGAGGTTCCGTTGGCGTTGCGCCGCAGGTCTGCCTCAGTCCAGTTTGCTCAGGTATTTGCTCAGTTCCGGATGCTCGCTGCCGCTGCCTTCGGCGGTCTGCCAGAGGCGTCGATCGACACCCTGGGCGATCAGATGAGCGACAGCCGCCTCGATGGCGGACAGCACGCACAGCTGCGCCGGCTCGTTGGTGGTGTAACCCGCCTCGGCTTCCAGCAGCTCCTTGAACTCGATGAACTTGTAGACGTTGGCGCTGCGACCCACGGAGAAGATCGTCTTGGTGGTCATCACGTTCGACAGCACGCGGCCACTACGCACGTCGATGGCACGCAGGTTCACCGTGACCTGATCGACGCGGTACTCCTGCGACAGGCCGATACCCAGGTAGCGGGCGCCCTGGCCGCCGCTGCGCACGTTGGTTTCATAGGCGACGATCGCGCCCTCCATGATGATGTTGGCGGCCAGCAGCGAGGGCAGTTCGGACTGGATGTTCGGCGCCACGTCCGGCTTGGCCTGGGAGGCCCGGATGATCTTGCGCTCGGTCAGTACGTTCTGCAGGCCCTCGCGTTCGAGCACCACGAACCAGCCGCTGGCCTGCATGGCGTCGACCAGCATGCTGGCGGCACCCTGGGTCACCGCGGTGGAGAACGAGCTGGCCGGCGTTGGCTTGTACTGGCCAGTCTGATCGCGGAAGCCGTACACCGCTGCGACCAGTGGACCTTTCGGTCGCGGTAGCGCCAGCAGATCCTGGTAGGTGGAAGTACGAGGGGTAAGGGTTGGGGGTTGCTGATCGGCAGACATGGGCTCGCGTACGGCGCAACCCTGCAGTACAGCCATCATCCCTATGGCTACGAATAGGCTTCTCATGGCCTTTGTTTCTCCTTGGGGTCAGTTCTGTCCGACGATGATTTCGGACATTTCTCCGGTGAGTCGGTCGGTAATCTCGACGATCAGCATGCCGGCATCACCGTTGTAGACGCGCACGATGAAGTCGTCGGTAGTGACGGTGCCGGTCTTGCCGTCGCTTACGCCACTGAGCAGATCGCCCAACAGGCGCGATTCCAGTTGACTGGTGAAGCGATCCAGGGCGGACTGGTTCTCCAGCAGGGAGGAGCGGTCGAGGGCATCAGGGTCCTTCTTGCTGTTCTGGGCCTGGGCATTGCCGAGCAGCCAGGCGCCATTGAGCGGGCTTCCGCCGAAGGATGGGTTGATCGGTGTGTAAACCAGCTCCGTGGCGTTGGCGGCGGCGCAGAGCAGCAGGCTGCCGAACAGCGTGCCGAGCGATGTGTAGGTGTGCTGTTTCATAACTCGTCCTTGGCCATGTCTATGTTGTCTTCGAACAGCGCTTCGATCTTTCGCCGATTGATCTCCTGCACCACGAAGTCGGCTGCCTCGTAGGCGGTCTCCTTCATGTCGGCGACATTGGGTTGCAGGAACCGGCGATACAGCGTCTGGTTCTCGTGCTCGACCCATACCAGAACCCCCCAGCGTGCCGAGGGGCGCTCCTTCACCGCGAGGTTGAAATCGAGCTGGCTGATGTCGTTCAGCCGCTCGCAGAACCGCACGTAGAACTCGTGACCGGATCGGGAAATCGTGTTGTCGGTGATGAATCCCTGCAGCTCGGCCTCGTCGGCGCGAGCCGCCATCGCCAGCAGCAGAAGGAGCCATGCGCCGGCGCGTTTCACGACGCCGCCTCGCCGACATGTGCCAGTACCAGCGAGGCGCCCTGTGCGCGGTTGCTGGCGCCAAGCTTGCGCAGGGCGTTGTGCACGTGGCTCTTGATGGTGTGGATGCTCAGGTGCAGCCTTTCACCGATCGCGGCGTTGGAAAGTCCCTGGCCGGCCAGCGCGAGAATCTGCTTTTCGCGCAGGGTCAGTTCGTCGATGGCCTGGCTGGTACTGCTGAGCTGCCGGTAGCGATACAGCAGCTTTTCCATTAGCTCTCTGGGCAGCCAGTCACCGCCGGCCAGCATCGTTTCGATGCCACGCACGAAGATGCTCCGTGGCGTCGCCCGATAGAAAACGCCGCGAATCCAGGGGTGGGTTTCGATCAGCTGGCGGGCCTGATCGGGCTGGGCATTGATCAGCGCGACCGGCACGTCGCCGAACTGGCGCAGCAGCCGTAGGCATTCGTCGCGGTTGTAGCTGGTCACATCGAGCAGCATCAGCGAGATATCGGACGAATCGGTCACGGGCGCGCGTACATGACGGAGGGTGCAGCCGGGGAAGTCCTGAAGGTGCTGGCGCAGCGCACCGTCGAGCAGATCGCTGGTGGAAAGAAGCAGTACGCAGGAGCGAGCGGCCTGAATGGCCGGCACGGCATCGTCTTTCATTCGCATGTCCTTTGCTGAATGTTGAAGGAGATCCCTGATAGCGCCTTATTTGTGGCGCGCTTCTCAAAGTAGTTCAGCTTTGCGACAAAAAAAAGTCGGCCGTTAAAAAATGTGTCGGTTTACCGACGAGCTGCATCCTGATCAATGCGCTGGCAGGAATGGCGCACAGCTCTTACAGTCATCCGGTGCGCAGCTCGACATCCCGGCGCACATCGAACGGAGGTTTGCGATGGGTGATCCTGTCTTCTGGCTGGTGTTCTTTTCTGCGGCGCTGGCGTTGAATCTGTCGCCAGGGCCAGACCTGCTCTATGTGCTGTCGCGAACCCTGAGTGGCGGTCGCCGCATCGGCGTCGTGTCGGCGTGCGGCGTGTGCAGCGGGGCGCTGGTGCATGTGGCATTTGCGGCGCTGGGTATCTCGGCGATCCTCGCCACCTCGGCGCTCGCTTTCACCGTCGTGAAGTACGTCGGTGCCGCCTATCTGCTCTATCTCGGTTTTCAGGCGCTGCGTTCGGCGGGCGGCGGAACCGCGCTGGCGTTCAATGGCGCTCCGCGCGCATCTGCCTGGAAGGCGTATCGGCAGGGCGTACTGGTCGATCTGCTGAATCCGAAGGCGGCGATCTTCTTCATGGCGTTCCTGCCACAGTTCGTTCGTCCGGACCACGGTTCCGTGCCGCTGCAGTTGCTCGTGCTCGGCGTGCTGGTGGTCGTGGTGGCGATCATCGTCGAGGTCGCGCTGGTGTTTCTGGCTGCGCGCGCCACAACGGCGCTGCGCAACAACCCAGTCATGAGCCAGTGGATCGACCGCACGCTGGGTTCGATCCTGATTGCCCTGGGCATCCGCCTGGGCCTGGCCGAGCGGCTCTGACGGGAATTGATCGGCTCTGTGTCGCTCTCAACAAGGTGAGGGTTGCCAAACGGCAGCCCATGACGGGAGCTGCTTATGTCACCACAGAGCAAGAACACATCGGCCACCCTGATCCCCTGTCTGCGCTATCGCGACGTGGCCGCCGCCATCGATTGGCTGTGTCGAGCCTTCGGTTTCGAATGCCGACGCCTGTACAAAGACGAGCTGATCGGCATCACCCACGCGCAGCTCGCCTTTGGCAATGGCATGGTGATGGTCGCCCCGGTGGTTGATTCCGAATACGGACGGCAGCTGCGCCAACCCGATGAGATCGGCGGAGCGTCTACCCAGGGCATCTATGTGATCGTCAACAGCGCCGACGCGCTCTATGCGCAGGCCAAGGCTGCCGGGGCGCAGATCGCCATCGAGCTCAAGGATGAGGATTACGGCGGCCGTGGCTTTACCTGCCACGACCCGGAAGGGCATCTGTGGAGCTTCGGCACCTACGATCCCTGGGCGGATGAAGCCGCCGGTACCGTCGCCCAGGCCTGAACAGACTGTACCGACCATTGGCGGGAATGTTCGGCTCGTCGTTGCTGTCAGCTAGGGGACGACAGCAGATTGCGGAGCACGAGCATGACCCACGGAAATCTCGACGGCGCCCTGGTGGTATTGACCGGTGCCTCTAGCGGTATCGGCCGCGCCGCGGCCCAGGCATTCGCCCGCCAGGGCGCTAGGCTGGTGCTCGCCGCACGCGACGAGCAGGCCCTGACGGAAACGGCGGATGAGTGCCGGGCGTTGGGCTCCGACGTGCTGACCGTGCCCACCGACGTGACCCACAGCGACGAGGTCGAGGCGCTGGCGAGCGCCGCCGCAGCATTCGGCCAGGGCCGGATCGACGTCTGGATCAACAATGCCGGCATCGGCGCCGTGGGCGCGTTCGACGAAACGCCGCTGCAGGCCCACGAGCAGGTGGTACAAACCGACCTGCTCGGCTATCTGCGCGGCGCGCATGCGGTGCTGCCGTACTTCAAGCAGCAGCAGCGCGGCGTGTTGATCAATACATTGTCGGTGGGTAGCTGGGTGCCGCAGCCATTCGCGGCTGCTTATTCGGCCAGCAAGTTCGGCTTGCGCGGCCTGTCCCATGCGCTGCGTGGCGAGCTCGCGGCGTGGCCGAACATTCACATCTGCGACGTCTATCCAGGCGTCGTCGATACGCCGGGTTTCCGCGACGGCGGCAACTATGCCGGGCGTTCGCTGCAGCCGCCGCCACCGCTGCTCGATCCGCGCCATGTGGCCAACGCCATGGTCAGCCTGGCGCGGCATCCGCGACATACCACGTCGGTGGGGGCTACCGCGACGCTGTTGCGGTTGGCGCATTTCCTAACGCCGGGTTTCGATCGGATCAACGGGCTGCTGACGGGGTTTGCGCTCGGGCGGGCGAGGCGGGTGCCGACCTCATCGGGCAACCTGTTCCATCCCGCCCTCGGTCAGCGGCGTATCGACGGCGGTTGGCGTTCGGAGGAAGACGGCAAGCGCTGGCTGCTGATCGGAGGCGTCGCCGCCGGCGTCCTCGGGCTCTGCCTGTGCCTTGGGCGGCGACGTTGAGGAGGGCGGTTCAGCGGGTTTTCGGCGCTGCGCTGACACCTTCGAGGGTGGCGAAGGAGGTGTCCTTGGCCGTCAGCAGGAAGTCGCGCATGAATGGCGAATCGAGCATGTCTGCGCGAATGCCGGCGTAAAGCGTGGCGAACAGGCCCTTGTCGCCGAGCCGCTTGGCGGTCACGTAGCCACGCGAGCTGTACTCGTGAAGTGCCCAGTTCGGCAGGCAGCAAACGCCGCGCCCCGATGCGACCAGCTGCATCATCATCACGGTGAGTTCCGAGGTGCGCACCTGCGCGGGTTCGATATCGGCCGGCTCGAGGAAGCGGGTGAAGATGTCCAGGCGATCCCGTTCGACCGGATAGGTGATCAGCGTCTCGCTGGCCAGATCCTCGGGGCGCACGTAGGGTCGCGCGGCCAGCGGGTGCTGGTTGGCCACGGCCAGCAGCGCCTCGTAGGTGAATAGCGGCACATAGGTGATGCCCGGCAGCTCCAGCGGGTCGGAGGTCACCACCAGGTCGAGATCGCCGCGAGCCAGGGCTGGCAGCGGCGCGAAGGAGAATCCGGACGCCAGGTCCAGCTCCACTTCGGGCCAGGCGTCTCGGAACTGGTCGATGGTCGGCATCAGCCACTGGAAGCAGCTGTGACATTCGATGGCCATGTGCAGGCGGCCGGCCGTGCCGCCGGCGAGGCGGGCAAGGTCGCGCTCGGCGCTGCGCAGCTGCGGCAGCATCAGGTCGGCCAGTTGCAGCAGGCGCAGCCCGGCGCTGGTGAAGCGCACCGGGCGGGTCTTGCGCACGAACAGCTGCAGGCCGAGGCGTTCTTCCAGTTCCTTGAACTGGTGGGAGAGCGCCGACTGGGTCAGGTGCAGGCGCTCGGCGGCTTCGACGAGACTGTCGGTTTCCCGCAGTGCATGAAGCGTCTTCAGGTGGCGAATTTCGAGCATGCCGAACTACCTTGCAAAGCGGGATCGGAACCGCGCCGAGCAAAAGGCGGCCGAATCCCGGAAAGAGGGTGAAGATGAGCAAGGCTCATCCTTCGCAAGTGTGTCGCAGCGCCTCCATGCTGTCGAGAGGCCGCTATTGGACGTGACGGCCGGCTTACATCCAGAGCCGGGACACCATGTAGGCCAGGCCGAAGAAGAACAGCAGTGCGGCAATGATCATCGCGCCGTCACGCGCCATCATGCCCAGGCCCAGGACGCTGAGCCCGGCGCCGGCGATGGAGTTGCCGAACGGGATCAGCTCCAAGGGCGGCATGGTGGCGGCAATCGCCAGGCAGAGCACGGCGTTCAGCCGCGTCGCGATACCGTTGGTGAGGAAGGTCAGCCGGCGCCGCAGCAGCCGGTCGATGTATCCCGAGATATGTTGGAGAAAGCCGATGGCCTTGTCGTACTTGCTGCGCGAAGCGCTGCGCTTGAGCAGCCATCTGGGAAGCCAGAAGCGCTCGCGACCGAACAGCAGTTGCACGGCGATCAGCGACACCATCACCGCGAAGACACTGGGCAAGCCCGGAATGCCCGATAGCGGCGACAGCACCAGCAGGCCCGGCACCAGCAACAGCGCACCGAAGCTGCGCTCGTCAGTCGCCTGCAGCATGCTCTCGATGCTTACCGGCTCACCCGGCTCCCCGGCCTGCTCGAGGCGCTCCAGCAAGCGCTCGAGGTTCTGCGGTGGTGTTTCGGAATTCATGAGGGCGCCTTCAGGTTGGGTTCTGATTTAGAGCCCCGGGTGCGCCAAATGCTCCAACATGAATATTTTTTACTTTGAAATGTAATTACGTGAGTTTGTTTCATTGGATTGGCCCGCGGACAATCCTCGCATTCATGCAGAACGACATTTCGGAGTGAGTAATGGCTGTAGCGCATAACCTTGGCTTTCCACGCATCGGTGCGGATCGCGAACTGAAAAAGGCCCTCGAGGCGTACTGGAAAGGCGAGCTGGACGAGCAGGGCCTGCGTCAGGTCGGTCGCCAGCTGCGGGCGCGCCATTGGCAGGCCCAGCTCGACGCCGGCATCGAGTTGCTGCCGGTGGGCGACTTCGCCTGGTACGACCAGGTGCTGAGTCATTCCTTGATGTTCGGTGTCATCCCGCAGCGATTCCGTCCGGCCGAGGGCCAGGCGACGCTGGACACCTTGTTCGCCATGGCGCGCGGCGTGGCCAGGAGTTGCTGCGGTGGTGCCCAGGCTCAGGAAATGACCAAGTGGTTCGATACCAACTACCACTATCTGGTCCCGGAGTTCAGCGTCGACCAGCAGTTCGAGCTGTCCTGGTCGCAGCTCTTCGAAGAGGTCGAAGAGGCCAAGGCGCTGGGGCATGCCATCAAGCCGGTGCTGATCGGCCCGCTGAGCTATCTCTGGCTCGGCAAGCTCAAGGGCGAGGCGGATCAGACCCAGGCCTTCGACAAGCTGGAGTTGCTGGACAGGCTGTTGCCGGTTTACGGCGAGGTGCTGGATCGGCTGGCGGCGCAGGGAGTCGAGTGGGTGCAGATCGACGAGCCGATTCTGGCGCTGGACCTGCCGCAGGACTGGAAGAATGCGTTCGAACGCGCCTACAACCTGTTGCAGCGGGCGCCGCTGAAGAAGCTGGTCGCCACCTACTTCGGCGGTCTGGAAGACAATCTCGGTCTGGCTGCAACCCTGCCGGTGGACGGCCTGCACATCGACCTGGTGCGCGCGCCGGAGCAGTATCCGGTGATTCTCGATCGCCTGCCGGCCTACAAGGTGCTGTCCCTGGGGCTGGTCAACGGGCGCAACGTCTGGCGCTGTGATCTGGACAAGGCGCTGGAAGTGGCACGGCATGCGGCCGAACGCCTGGGCGAGCGCCTGTGGCTGGCGCCGTCCTGTTCGCTGCTGCACAGCCCCGTCGACCTCGAGCGCGAGGACAGGCTGGACGAGGAAGTGAAGAGCTGGCTCGCCTTTGCGGTGCAGAAGTGCTCGGAAGTCGCCACGCTCGCCCGGGCCATCGATGATCCGCAGGACGCCGAGGTGCAGGCTGCGCTCTCCCGCAGCCGCGCAGTCCAGGCGGCCCGCGCGCAGTCGCCGCGCATCCACAAGCCGGCGGTACAGGCACGTCTGGCCGCCATCGAGGCCAAGGACAGTCGGCGCACGTCGGTGTTCGCCACGCGCATCGAGCTGCAGCGCGCGCGGCTGCAGCTGCCGGCATTCCCTACCACGACTATCGGTTCGTTCCCGCAGACGCCGGCGATCCGCCTGGCGCGGCAGGCTTACAAGCAGGGCAGGTTGTCGCTCGGTGACTACACCGAGGCGATGCAGGCCGAAATCCGCCATGCGGTGGCGGTGCAGGAGCAGATCGGCCTGGATGTGCTGGTGCATGGCGAGGCGGAGCGCAACGACATGGTGGAGTACTTCGCCGAACAGCTCGAAGGCTACGTCTTTACCCGATTTGGCTGGGTGCAGAGCTACGGCTCTCGCTGCGTCAAACCGGCGATCATCTATGGCGATCTGAGCCGTCCGCGACCGATGACCGTGGACTGGATCCGGTATGCCCAGCAGCAGACGGACAGGATCATGAAAGGCATGCTCACCGGTCCGGTGACCATGCTGATGTGGTCGTTCGCCCGCGAGGACGTGCCGCGCGAGGTGCAGGCGCGACAGTTGGCGCTGGCCATTCGCGACGAGGTCTGCGACCTGGAGGCTGCTGGCATCCGTATCATCCAGATCGACGAGGCGGCGTTCCGCGAAGGCCTGCCGCTGCGCCGCGAGCAGTGGCGGCACTACCTGGACTGGGCGGTGGAGGCGTTCCGCCTGTGCGCCAGCGGGGTGCGCGACGAGACGCAGATCCACACGCATATGTGCTACAGCGAATTCAACGACGTGATCGAGTCCATCGCGGCGATGGATGCCGACGTCATCACCATCGAGACCTCGCGTTCGCAGATGGAGCTGCTCGAAGCGTTCCGTGCCTTCGACTATCCGAATGACATCGGCCCGGGGGTCTACGACATCCACTCGCCGCGCGTGCCGGATACCGCCGAAATGGTGCAGCTCCTGGAGAAGGCCGCCGAGTGCATTCCGGCCGAACGACTCTGGGTGAACCCGGACTGCGGGCTGAAGACCCGTGGCTGGCCTGAGACCGAGGCGGCGCTGGTCAACATGGTGGCAGCGGCCCGGCAGCTGCGCGCGGCGCGAAGCGCCAAGGTCGCCTGAGCGATGGCGCTGTCCGGGGCTCGTGTCAGCCCTGGGCGGCGTGCTCGAAGGTGGTCAGGCGTTCGGCGGTCCGGCTGTCCATGTACTGCTGCAGACGTGCAGTTTCGGCGGCTTGCAGGAACAGCCCGAGCTTGGTTCGACGCCAGAGAATGTCGTCAACCGTAAGCGCCCATTCCTCGACGATCAGGTAATCCACCTCGCGGGCATACAGCCCGGCGCCGAAGCACTCGCCGAGATCCTGAATGCGCTCGGTGCCCTTGAGCAGCAGCCAGCTGCGCGTGCCGTAAGTGTTCGTCCAGCGGCGGGCGACCGGGCCGGGGAGCCATGGGTAGCTGGCGCAGAGGGCATGGGCCAGGGTGGATGGATCATCGAAATGTTCGCCGCCGGGCAGCGTTGCTCCGCGGGTCCAGGCGCCTTTCATTTCCGGAAACAGTGGTGCCAGCTGGGCCAGGGCTGCTTCGGCGAGCTTGCGGTAGGTGGTGAGCTTGCCGCCGAACACCGAGAGCAGGGGCGCATCGCTGCCGCCGTTGTTCAGTGTCAGGGTGTAGTCGCGCGTGATGGCCGATGGTTGATCTGACTCGTCATCGCACAGCGGGCGGACGCCGGAGTAGCTGTGGCGGATGTCTTCACGGGCCAGCTGGTGCGTGAAGTGCGCATTGACGATGTCCAGCAGGTAATCGATCTCGCTGTCGGCGATCTGCACCCGGGTCGGGTCACCGTGATACTCCTGATCGGTGGTGCCGATCAGGCTGAACTGCCCGAGATAGGGAATGACGAAGACGATGCGTCGATCCTCGTTCTGCAGGATATAGGCATGGTCTCCATCGTAGAGCTTCGGCACCACGATGTGGCTGCCCTGGATCAGACGCATGCCGTGCGGAGAGCGCTGGCGAAGCTGTTCATCGAAGAAGGACGCCACCCAGGGGCCGGTGGCGTTCACCAGGGCGCGTGCCCGGATGGAAAAGCGGCTGCCGTCGTCGCGCTCCAGGTGCAGGTGCCACAGCCCCTTGCTGCTGCGTGCGCTGACGCAGCGGGTGCGGGTGTGGATATGCGCGCCGTGCTCACGGGCGGCCATGGCGTTGAGCACCACCAGGCGGGCATCGTCGACCCAGCAGTCGGCGTATTCGAAGCCGTGGCTGATCTCGTGCTTCAGTGGGCTGTCGGCGCCGAAGCGCACGCTGTGCGAAGCGCCGAGCTTCTCGCGCTTGCCAAGGTGGTCGTAGAGGAACAGGCCGGTGCGGATCATCCAGGACGGGCGCAGGTGTGGTCGGTAGGGCAGCACGAAGCGCAGTGGCCGAATGATGTGTGGCGCCTTGGCCAGCAGTACCTCGCGCTCGGCCAGCGCCTCGCGCACCAGACGCAGTTCGTAATGCTCGAGGTAGCGCAACCCGCCATGTATCAGCTTGCTGCTGGCCGAAGACGTGTGTTCGGCCAGGTCGCCCTGCTCGCAGAGGAAGACCGACAGGCCACGACCGGCGGCGTCCGCGGCAATTCCCGCGCCGTTGATGCCACCGCCTACCACTGCCAGGTCGTAGACTTCCGCGAGCGGTGCAAGAAGAGGATGATTCATGGGCGCTGTGACTACCGACCGTTTGATTCGTTACGTTACCGCCATTCATCAATCATTCGCACTACAAAGCCATGACACCTGCCATCGACCTACTGAAAAAAGCCCGCGCCGAGCATCGTGTGCACAGTTACGAGCACGACCCGAAGTCCGCCTCCTATGGTCTGGAGGCCGCCGAGAAACTGGAGCTCGAGCCCGCGCAGGTGTTCAAGACGCTGCTCGCCTGCACTGAGAAGAACGAGCTGCTGGTGGCCGTGGTGCCGGTGGCCGGCACGCTGGATCTGAAGGCACTGGCCCAGGCTGCCGGGGCGAAGAAGGTGGAAATGGCCGACCCCATGGCCGCGCAGCGGGCGACCGGCTATCTGGTGGGCGGCATCAGCCCGCTGGGGCAGAAGAAGCGCCTGCGCACCTTTATCGACAGCTCCGCACAGGCGCAGGCGAGCATCTATGTCAGCGCCGGCCGTCGCGGGCTGGAAGTGGAGCTTGCGCCGGAGGTCCTGGCCGCGCATACAGGCGGGTTGTTCGCGGCCATCGGACGCAGCTGACTGGCCTGATTCGACCGGCATGCCCTCGAGATGGCGTTACCTGCACTGTTGCGCAGGGGGCTGAACACACACGGTGATGGCACCAGGCTATATTTAACGCCTATCCGGGCCGCCAGTGAGTTCCGTTTTGACTTCTTCAGTGCCGCTACCGAGGGCGGGCGCTTCCTTCGCGCGTAGGGCGTTCTATCCCCGGGCCATTGGCCTGGCCATGGGCTTTCTTTGCGTCGCTGCGGTGCTGCGTGAGGCGCAGACGCCTATTTGGGTCTGGGCATTGCTCTTCGCGTTCTGCTTCGTCTGGCCCATGGCGGCGCTGGGACTGTCCGGGCGCGCCCGCTCGGCGGCGCTCACTGAACGGCGTTTCGTCCTTTTCGACTCATTGATGGGCGGGTTCTGGATCGCCACGATGGCGTTCAACACGCTGCCATCCGCGGTATTGCTGTCGATGCTGGCGATGAACAACATCGCCACCGGCGGCGCCCGGTTCCTCCTGCAGGGCCTGCTGGCGCAGGCCACGGGCGGGGTACTTTCGGTGCTGCTGCTGGGATTCGGCTTCTCGCCGCATACCAGCCAGGTACAGATGTATGCTTGCCTGCCGATGCTGATCCTGCACCCTGCGGTCATCGGCATGGTGCTATACCGCTTGGCCTATCAGTTAGGGGAGAACAAGCGAGCACTGCGCAGCATGAGTCGTACCGACAGCTTGACCGGGCTGTTCAATCGCGGTTACTGGAACGAGCTGCTGCAGTTGGAGTTCTCCCACTGCAAGGCTACCGGTGGCATTGCCAGCCTGGCGTTGATCGACCTGGACCACTTCAAGCAGGTCAACGACCGGCACGGACATGTCATCGGCGATGAGCTGTTGCGTCAGGTCGGCTACCGCATCCGGCGCAGCCTACGTACCCAGGACATGCCCGGTCGCTACGGGGGCGATGAATTCTGCGTCGTCCTGCCTGGTGCTCGGGCGAAGGATGCCTGGGAGGCGCTCGAACGGTTACGCGAGGAGATTGCCGGTCTGGATGTCCCGCTGGCGCCGAAGCTGAGCGCGAGCCTGAGCATCGGCATCGCCGAGGTCGACCCGCGCATGGAGGACGCAGTCGCCTGGCTGCGCGCTGCCGACCAGGCGTTGTATGAAGCCAAACGCCTTGGCCGCAACCGCATCGCACTGGCCAAACCCCTGCGCGCCGAGGACGTCGCTGTGAGCTGATCCGGTCAGACCTGCCGGCTTGTCGCGGATTGGCTGGCGATGTCCTTCAGCGCCGAGCGTTCCTCCTGGATTTCCTCCGCCGTGCGCAGGCCCAGGCGACGGAAGACCGGTAACGGCGGACACCAGCCCTGCAAGGCGTGCTGCAGCAGGAAGCCGCCGACCACCAGTGGAATGCCGAGAAACCGACGACTGAGCGTCAGGCCGAGCACCGAGCCCGTGACGATGAGCGTCGCCGCGTTGGCTTCGAGCGTGCGCTCGATGTCCCATTCGGCATCGAGCTCGCGTAGCCGGCGCTGAATAAGCTGCGGATGCTGCCGGTGATACTCCACCGAGCGCTGGGTGCGCTCCCTGATCTGTTGATTGACGTGCTCGGCGGTATGCTCTGTGACCCGGTTGGCGGTCGAGGGGAGTGCCATGGTTCACCTCCTGTCTGCGGCGTGTTCATGAAGGACTTCTCCGCATTAGGGCGGTGATCAGCGCGCGGCGTTCAATCGGATTGCTCCTCGTCGCAGCGCAGCATCGCCTCGGTATCGACAGCGCCCATCAGGCGTGCCGCTGTCAGCGCTGTCGCGCCACTGGCGTCACGAGCGTGCGGATCGGCGCCCAGGGCGAGCAGGTGCGTGACGATCGCGGTGCGGTTGAACATGGCGGCCATCATCAGCGCGGTCTTGCCGTCTTCGCAGCGGCTTTCGACATCGGCGCCATGTTCGAGCAGCACGCGAGTGGCAGCGAGGTGGCCGTGGTAGCTGGCGAGCATCAGCAGGCTGTCGCCTGCGTGGTTGCGCAGGTTCGGTGGCATACCCTGGCCCAGGAGTTGGTCCAGGCGGGAGCTGTCGCCGTTGCGCGCGCTGTCGAGCACCTGCTCGGCAAAGGCCAGCGTGGCGTCGTCCAGTTCGTTCATCTGTGTCGGTGCTTACATCGCGTT
The DNA here is from genome assembly GCF_054483855.1 of Stutzerimonas sp. KH-1. NCBI lineage: Bacteria > Pseudomonadati > Pseudomonadota > Gammaproteobacteria > Pseudomonadales > Pseudomonadaceae > Stutzerimonas > Stutzerimonas sp. KH-1. Next base: position 283,490 of record NZ_CM137011.1, read on the forward strand.
TCTTTCCTCGCCGTGACGGGAGGCGATTGTTGGCTCGCTTGCGAGCGAGAGCCAGGCAAGCCTTTCTATCCCATGGATAGGCACGGGCGATGGCAAGTCGGCATAGCCTTCGTCGGCGCCTGTGGCAGTATGGAGCGCTCCAGCCCGCCGTTGCCGAATGCGATGAAAGCCGAAGACCTTGAACGATTGGTGACCCAGACGATGCCTTACGGCAAATACAAGGGGCGTCTGATTGCCGACCTGCCCGGCCATTACCTCGCCTGGTTCGCCCGCGTCGGCTTTCCGCCCGGCAGTCTCGGCCAGCTGCTGGCGCTGATGCACGAAATCGACCACAACGGCCTTGCCGCGCTGCTTGAGCCTTTGCGCCGCGGCAAGGGGCGGCGCGGTTAGCCACGGCTCAGGGCGAGGTTTGCTGTTCGGCCTCGGCGCGCAGGGCTTCCAGCGCGGGCGCGGCATAGACGCCGACCTCCACCGCCAGTTCCATCAGCCGCGGCACGTCGCAGGTGTACACCAGTACCGCTTGCAGTTCATCGTCCAGCGGCTCGCTGACGTCCACCAGCACATAACCGCCTTTCTCCGGGTAGAGGCTGCTCAGCTGCACCTGGATGCGGTTCAGCGCGGTCAGCGGTTCGGTCTTGGCGAGCTGCTTGGGCTTGAGCACGAAACTGACGCTCTCGCCGAAGGACGCGACGATCCGGCCGAACAGTTCCTGATAGTCGTCCGCCTGGAACAGCACTGTATCCGGCAGGCTGCCCACTACCACCCATTCGCCCAGTGGAATCGGGAAGCTGTCGTCATAGTTGATGTCCGGATTGGCCTGCAGGAATGCCTGTGGGTCGGCATAGGCCTGGGCAGCTTCGTCAGCGATCCGGGCAATTTCTTCATCGGTCATGCAACCGGAGCTGATGAGTGTGATCAGCTCGGCGAGTTGGTCTTTCATGGGCGGTCCTGAGAGAAGGGTGACAAAGGATAGCCAACCTTGTCCGCTTGTGCGCGCTGGTTGAGGTTCGGCCCTGCCGGTCGGGATCGGCATATGCAAAGCAGTTCTAAGCTTATTCTGTTTCTGGAGAGCGGCTGCCGCGGTGTGATAGCGTTCGCTCTGCGACAAGCTGCCGCAGACCGACCATAGAAACAGAGCATCGATCCGAACGACGCCAGGTCGCGACAGCATAACTACAACAGCTGATGAGGCCCTTACATGAAATCCATTCACTGGCCCCTGGCCGGTGTGGCTGCATTGTTGCTTTCAATGCAGGCACAGGCTGCCGATGGGCAAAAGATTTATACACAAGGGGGTGCCAACCCTGCAGCCATGGCGTGTGCGACCTGCCATGGCGCCGATGCGATGGGGATGGCGGCCGCAGGCTTTCCGCGCCTGGCAGGGATCGATGCGGGATACAGCCGCAAGCAACTCGACGATTTCCGCTCCGGTGCGCGCAGCAATCCGATCATGCAGCCGATCGCCGCTGCGCTGAGCGATGAGGAAATGGATGCCGTCGCGGCAACTCTGGAGGCCATGCCGGCGCCTGCTTTCGCTGCCATCGGACGTGCAGAGGCCGCCGAAGGCGTCGGTGCGCGCCTCGCTCTGCGCGGCGCCTGGGAGCGCAACATTCCCGAATGCGTGGCCTGCCATGGCCCCGGTGGCATGGGTGTCGGTGCGAGCTTCCCGCCGCTGGCCGGGCAGTCGGCCCAGTATCTCGGCGCGCAGCTCAACGCCTGGCGTCAGGGCACTCGCAAGAACGATCCGAATGATCTGATGGGGCATATCGCGCGGGCGATGAGCGACGACGAGGTCCAGGTCGTTGCCGAATATTTCGCCAACGTCGGGCAGAAGGAGACCGGTCAATGAACACGCAGCTGCTTTTTACCCTGCTGGCGATGTCCATCGGCGGCGTCGCACTGGCCGCCGAGATCAAGATGGATGATCAATCCCAGCTGACGCAGAAAGCCGAAAAGGGCGCCGGTGAGCGCTACTTCCAGCTACCCCAGGAGAAGGATCTGCCCGCCAACGCCTATGGCGAATTGGTGCAGCAGGGGCGAGCCATCTTCGTCGATACGCAGAAGTACGCGGCCGAGTACGTCGGCAACGGCATGAACTGCACCAACTGCCATCTCGATCAGGGGCGCAAGGCCAACTCCGCGCCGCTGTGGGGCGCCTACCCGATGTACCCGGCCTATCGGAAGAAGAACGACAAGGTCAACAGCTATGCCGAGCGGGTGCAGGGCTGCTTCCAGTTCAGCATGAACGGCACGCCGCCGGCCGCGGACAGCCATGTCATCAATGCGCTGACGGCGTACTCCTATTGGCTGTCCACCGGCGCGCCGACCGGCCAGGAGCTGCCGGGTCGGGCCTATCCGGAAGTCCCGCAGCCCCAGGGAGGTTTCGATATCGCCAAGGGCAAGCAAATCTATGCCGAGCAGTGCGCGGTCTGTCACGGCGACGATGGTCAGGGGCAGAAGGCCGGTGGCGGGTACGTGTTCCCGCCGCTGTGGGGCAAGGACTCGTTCAACTGGGGCGCCGGCATGCACCGGATCAACACCGCAGCGGCGTTCATCAAGGAGAGCATGCCGCTCGGCAAGGGTGGCTCGCTCAGTGATGCGGATGCCTGGCATGTCGCAGCCTACATGAACAGCCACGAGCGTCCGCAGGACCCACGCCTGATCGAGGGCTCAGTGGAGAAGACGCGCCTGAAGTATCACGCCAACGATGGCGTCAACCTCTATGGCCAGCAGGTCGATGGAGTGCTGCTCGGGCAGGGCGTCAAATAGCGTTGCAGGCTACGCTGTGAACAGAAGAGGGCGCCAGATGGCGCCCTCTTCATATTCAGACCGAACGGTCACGGGATTATGCGCCGAATGGCTTAATTACAGGCTTCGTAATCTGCGCAATGTTACGGATTCTTTCAGCTTTTCATGCACAATAGCCGCCATTAAAGAGGCGCTGGAATGATCGTGGTTGGCCAAGGCTAGCCGCCGTACCGTCCCACCGTCAGTACGATCAAGCCCTATTCGAGAGGAACGACTGTGTACAACGTCGTCATCAGCGGTACCGGCCTTTATACCCCTGCCAGCAGTATCTCCAACGACGAACTGGTGGAGTCCTTCAACACCTACGTGCACCGCTTCAACAGCGAGAATGCCGCGGCCATCGAGGCCGGTGAGGTCCAGCCGCTGGCCGAGTCCAGTTCCGCCTTCATCGAAAAGGCCTCCGGCATCAAAAGCCGCTACGTCACCGACAAGGCCGGCATCCTCGACCCCGAGCGCATGGTTCCGCGCATCCCGGAGCGCAGCAATGACGAGTGGTCGATTCTCTGCGAGATGTCGGTCAAGGCAGCGGAAGAAGCGCTGGCCCGCGCCGGCAAGACGGCGGCCGATATCGATGGCGTGATCGTCGCCTGTTCCAACCTGCAGCGCGCCTATCCGGCCATCGCCATCGAGGTGCAGGCCGCACTCGGCATCAAGGGTTTCGGCTTCGACATGAACGTTGCCTGCTCGTCTGCGACCTTCGGTATCCAGAACGCGGTCAACAGCATCAAGCTCGGCCAGGCCCGCGCCATCCTCATGGTCAACCCGGAAATCTGCACCGGGCACATGAACTTCCGCGACCGCGACAGCCACTTCATCTTCGGCGATGCCTGCACCGCGGTCGTCATCGAGCGTGAAGATCTGGCCACCTCCGCACATCAGTGGGAGGTACTCAGCACCAAGCTGGTGACCGAATTCTCCAACAACATCCGCAACAACTTCGGCTTCCTCAACCGCACTGCCGAAGAGTACATGAGCAACCCGGACAAGCTGTTCATCCAGGAAGGCCGCAAGGTATTCAAAGAAGTCTGTCCGATGGTGGCGGAGCTGATCGGCGAGCACCTGAGCGAAAACGGCATCGCGGTGGAATCGGTCAAGCGCTTCTGGCTGCACCAGGCCAACCTGAACATGAATCACCTGATCGTGCGCAAGCTGCTCGGTCGCGATGCCACCGAGGACGAGGCGCCGGTGATTCTCGACACCTACGCCAACACCAGTTCGGCCGGCTCGGTGATCGCCTTCCACAAGCATCAGGACGACCTGCCCAGCGGCAGCCTGGGCGTGCTCAGCTCGTTCGGCGCCGGTTATTCGATCGGCAGCGTGATCCTGCGCAAGCGCTGATCGCGGGAGACGACCGTTCGTAGGCTGGGCTGCAGCCCAGCTATGGCGATCAGCCGGTCAGCTCACGCATTCGTTGCAGCACGGCGTTCATGCCGTTGCTGCGCGAAGGCGACAGCTGCCGTGACAGGCCGAGGCTCGCGAACCAGTCGACCATGTCCACCTGGGCCAGTTCATTCGCATCCAGCCCATTGACCCGCGCCAGCAGTACCGCCAGCAGGCCGCGAATGAGCCGGGCGTCGCTGGCGGCGCGGAAATGCCAGCGGCCATCCTGGCATTGGCCTATCAGCCAGACGTGACTCTCGCAGCCGGCGACGCGGTTGGTCTCGCTGCGTTCGCCATCGTTCACCGGCTCCAGCCGTTCTCCCCACTGCATCAGCAGGCGTGCGCGCTGCTCCCAGCCAGGCGCCTCGGCGAAGGTCGCCAAGGCCTCGCGGGCGGCGTCGGGCAGTTCACTCATCGCAGCAGCTCCAGGGCCTGGTCCAGCGCATCGAAGAAGCGCTGCAGATCGTTGTGGTCGTTGTACAGGCCGAGCGAGACGCGCGTGGCGCCATCCAGGCCGAGATGCTTCATGAGCGGCATGGCGCAGTGGTTGCCGCTGCGCACGGCGATGCCCTGTTCGGTGAGCAGGTGGCCGAGATCGGAATGGTGCACGCCCTCGACAACGAAGCTGGCCAGCGCGACCTGCGGCGCGCCGAGCAGACGAATGCCGCTGCGCTCGGCGAGGCCGGCGAGCAACAGATCGTGCAACGCCTGTTCATGGCGGCCGACCGCGGTGGCGTCGAGGGCGGCGAGATAGTCCAGCGCGGCGCCCAACCCGATCACGCCGGAAATCGGCGGTGTGCCGGCCTCGAAACCCAGTGGCGCGGCGTGAAACTCGGCACTCTGGTAGTCGGCGATCCGCACCATTTCGCCGCCGAACTGCCAGTGACGCAGCTGCAGCAGGGATTCGCCGCGGCCATAGAGCGCGCCAACGCCATCCGGGCCATAGAGCTTGTGGCTGGACAGCACATAGAAGTCGCAGCCCAGCGTGGTCATGTCATGGCGCCCGTGGACCACACCTTGCGCACCATCGACGACAGTCAGCGCGCCCTGTGCCTTGGCCAGGCGCAGCAACGGTTCGAGCGGCTGCCAGCAGCCGAGCACGTTGGACAACTGACTCACCGCCAGCAGCCGCGTGCGCGGCCCGATGAGGCCGGTGGCCGCGGCGAGGTCGATACGCCCGGAGGCATCGATGGGCAGTACCTGCAGCTTGGCCGCTCGACGTTTGGCTAGCTGCTGCCAGGGCAGCAGGTTGGCGTGATGCTCGAGGGCGCTGATGACGATCTCGTCGCCGGCTTCGATCAGGTGTTCCAGACCGTAGGCAAGCAGGTTCAGCGCTTCGGTCGCGCCACGGGTGAACACGATTTCGGTCGGGCAGGCGGCATTCAGCCACTTGGCGACTTTGATACGGGCGTCTTCGTAGGCGCGGGTGGCGCGTTCGGCGGGCTGGTGCTGGGCACGGTGCACGTTTGCCGCACCGCAGGTGTAGTAGCCGCTGAGGGCGTCGATCAGCGCCTGCGGCTTCTGGGCCGTGGCGGCGCTGTCGAGGTAGGTCTGGCCTTGCGCTTCGAGTACCGCCAGAGCGGGGAAGTCGGCGCGCCAGGGGGAGAACAGGGCCATAAGCGGCAAGCCTCGTGCAGCAGGGGATGCGGCAAGGCAGGCGCTCATGGCTCGCAGCTTGCCGCTGCTCCTGCGTCAGTTATGCGCGTGCAGCGCCTCGTTCAGCTCGATGGCCGACTTGTGGGTCTTGCATTCCACGGTGCCGGTCTGCGAGTTGCGGCGGAACAACAGGTCGCTCTGCCCGGCCAGATCGCGAGCCTTGACCACTTTCACCAGCTGATCGTTCTCGTCGAGCAGGCTGACCTTGGTGCCTGCGGTGATGTACAGACCGGATTCCACGGTGTTGCGATCGCCCAGCGGAATGCCGATGCCGGCGTTGGCACCGATCAGGCAGCCTTCGCCAACCGAGATGACGATGTTGCCGCCGCCGGAGAGGGTGCCCATGGTCGAGCAGCCACCGCCCAGGTCCGACCCCTTGCCGACGAACACGCCGGCCGAGACGCGGCCTTCGATCATGCCCGGGCCTTGGGTACCGGCATTGAAGTTGATGAAGCCTTCGTGCATCACCGTGGTGCCTTCACCCACATAGGCGCCGAGGCGCACGCGCGCGGTATCGGCGATGCGCACGCCGGCCGGCACCACGTAGTCGGTCATCTTCGGGAACTTGTCCACCGAGAAGACTTCCAGCAGCTCGCCCTTCAACCGCGCTTCCAGTTGGCGCTCGGCCAGTTCGGCGAGATCCACGGCGCCCTGGTTGGTCCAGGCGACGTTGGGTAGCAGCGGGAAGATGCCGGTCAGGTTCAGGCCGTGCGGCTTGACCAGACGATGGGAGATCAGGTGCAGCTTGAGGTAGGCCTCGGGCGTCGAGGTCAGGGCTGCGTCTTCGGCCAGCAGGGTAACCACCAGCGGGCGCTGGCTTTCTGCCAGACGGGTCAGCAGGGCATGCTGGGCGGAGTCCAGCGGCTTCAGCGCGTCGGCCAGCTGCGCCGCCTGGGTGGTGGTGATGGCGATCGCCTGATTGCCACCGGCGTAGCCGAGCAGCGGGGCGATGGCAGCGACCAGTTCGCCGGCCGGCTGCAGCAGGGGCTGGGCGTAGAAGACTTCCAGCCAGTCACCCTGGCGGTTCTGGGTGCCGACGCCAAAGGCGAGGCTGAAGAGCGTTGCAGACATGGGATTATCCTTTTTCGATGGCCGCGCCTTGAGGCGGGGCTGCTGTCAGTTCGGCGCTGCCAGTGCGGCAGCGTAAAGATCGGGCTTGAAGCCGATCAGGGTTCTATCGCCCAGGTCGAGTACCGGGCGCTTGATCATCGACGGTTGGGCCAACATCAGCTCGATGGCCCGGGCCTGGTCAAGATCGGCCTTGGCAGCGTCGTCCAGCTTGCGGAAGGTGGTGCCGGCACGGTTGAGAACGGTCTGCCAGCCGTGTTCGTTGCACCAGGCTTCCAGATGGGCGCGGTCGATGCCGGCGCTCTTGTAGTCGTGGAAGTCGTAGTCCTGCCCATGTTCGTCGAGCCAGGTACGGGCCTTTTTCATGGTGTCACAGGCTTTGATACCATAGAGGCGTAAGTGCCTGATTTTAAAGGGCGCTTTCATTCCCTACAAATCCTCTCCAAAACCTCGCCAAAACTCAGTCGCGGATTATGCCACGTCGATCCACTCGGCGCCCCGGCTGTCACGGTAGAGCGCTGTCATCGCTGCCGACTTGTGGCCGAGCAGCAATTGCGGATCTCGGCCTTCCGCGGCGTGCAATCTGGCAGCCAGTGAGCGCATCTCGTGGAAGGTCGGAGGGCTAGCCCCGAACTCAATGCCGGTGCGGTCCCGTGCGGCTGCAAATGCGCTGGTCAATGTGTCCAGCATGATTGGCATTCCCGGCGTCGCGCGACTCACGGTGCGACTGTGATGCACGAGATGCTTTGACACTACCGCATCCCGGCAGGCTTTAACCACCTCGCCAAGCTCAAGCCCGACCGATTCCAAGCGGAGCTTTGTGCTGATCCGTAGCCGGGCGCCGGTCTTCGCCTGAATGATGTGCAGGTGCTCGTCGTACACGTCCTTGAACAGCATCGCCGCGATATCGTCTCTCCGCTGCCCGGTCAGTACCGCAAGCTCCATTGCGCGCTTGAGCCAGGGCTGCTTGGCCTCGGCGTAGATCGCCTTCCATTGCTCCAGGGTCAGCCGCTCGCGCTTGACCTTCACCTTCGCGGCCCGCGTCACTTCGACCGGGTTGTCCTTCCGCCATCCAGCCGCTATCGCCTCCCGCATCAGGTCGCTCAGCAGTGACCGCATGGCCTTAGCCATCTGCGCCTTGCCTTCATCCGTGAAAGTCTTCAGGTAGGCGGCAATCTCAAACGTCCCGATGCTTTCTGTGTCAAGGTGCCCAAGCGCCTCGCTCAACCGATTGAGCCTCATGCGCACCGTTTCCTTGCTGCGGTCAGATACATCTCGCTCGGCGTAGAGTTTGCGGTACTCGTCGATCCATTCCGAGAACCTGCGGACCGGTGCGGCTGCTATTCGCTCAACCAGTGCCGGCTGCATCTTCGCGCCTGCATGATTGGCGTGCACAGCCTCCCGCACGGCCTGCGCCTTGTCCGAGCCAAGCCCGTACCACTTTCCTGACAGCGGGTCACGATAGCTGTAATAGGTGACGCCGTTCCTGCTATCCGTCTTGCGGTACAGGTTCGGCGGCAGGTCTTTCGAACCGGTCTTACGCGGCCTTGGCGCCATGTCGTTCCCTCGCTATGCGACCGGCCAACCTGCCCGGCTCGATGTACTGTGCGTCTGGCTCAACATAATAGCTGCGCCCGTGCTTCACCGGGGCGGGGAAAATCTTCGCCTCTCGCGCCCACCGCCGCAGCGTGTTGAGCGTCGGCACCGGATCGAAGTTTGCTTCCGCCCATTTCTCAAGGCTTAATTTCATCTCTCACCCCCCCTCACCGTTACGCCGGCTGCTTCGATGGCGTTCTGGCATTGAGCCAGCGCACAGTTGAATGCGTCGGCTTCTGCAACTGCCTGAGCGTCGCCAATGTTTCCGCAATCGCAACGATCGCAGTCGCACGGGCGGGTCGCTGGCTGCGGCAGCTCAATGAATGCCTCCCGCCGCGACGCCAGCCACACATTCCGCATCTGGTCCTTCACGTCCTCGAACTGCTCGCGGTGAGGCTGCCTGTCCCACCACGCCTCGAACTCTGCTATCGCCTTGTCTGTGTGCATGGCTATCTCCTTCTGCGTGTTGGGTTAGGCGGCGCGCTCTGCCTTATCCAGCGCTGCGATTCGCTTGTTGATTCGCTCCAGGCGCTTGGCGATGTCGGCCTGTTGCTCATCGAGCTTCTTGCGGCCTGCTGCAATGGCTGCTGCTTTGGTAGGGTAAAGGTCGCGATCAACGTTGTAGCTCTTTCCGCTCGATGCCTTATCCCATTCCATGTATCTACCCCAGCTTCCGTAACACTCAACAAGTTCGACCTCGACAATCTTGAAGGAAGGCATCAGCACCCATGCTTTGTACGGGTAGGTTCTTTCGGACATGCAGAATCTCCTCCCCGCCGACTCTCGCCGGCAGGCTGTGTGTTTGGGTGGGGTTAGGGGGTTAGGCGCCGGCTCGACGATCAAGCCAGTCGGCAACCTCGATGCAGGCTTTGGCTAGTTCGCGCAGTTCGCCGCTGTCGTAGTAGGTCTTGACGTGATCGCCGCACTCATCGACGGTCGTGCCCTTCATCTCTCTGTTTTCGGCTCGAACTGTAGGGCCGAAGTTGCCGAGAAGCTTCATCCACGCCTTTGCCGACTCGCTGATATCTCTGTCGAATTCGAACGACATATCACGCCTCCTTCGCAGCCATGGCGGCGCGCAGCGAGTTTTCTGCATCACGGCACAGCTTGAGTCTGCGATTGATACCGACCCCGGACCCGTTTTGCTCTGCGTCAAGCCAGGCTATGGCCTTTCCTGCTGCATCCCGCAACCTATCCCGCTCGGCGGTCACGGCTGACAGGTCAGAACGCAGCTGATCGACCAGTCGCTTTGAATGCCGAGCGATCTCGAAGCCCTCAGGGTCTTCTGGCTGGGCGAGGATGGCGCGAAGTTCCTTCCTGGCGGCCTTCATCTTCTCAGGGACCATGCTGCAAACACCTGCCAGCAGCTCCCGATCAACCAATACCTTGCTCATCTCACAATCACCTCCGCGCCGACTGCCTGCAGTAGCGCCACAATGGTCGTCCATCCGGCGTTATGGCCGTGCTCTATGCGGGGCAGGGTTGTTGGATTGACGCCGACCTGCTCAGCCAGCGCGGGCTGGGTAATGCCTAGGGCCTTGCGCCGCTCGCGGATCAAGGGGCCGGGGCGGATATCTGCGCTAGCCATGGCTTGCCTCCTTGTGCCTGTACAGGTCGCCTCTTGTGCGGCCGCGCGGCAGGCTCAGGTCCGGCCGGCGCTGCTGAATGGCCTTGCGTATCTGGTCTGCGTTGAACCCAACGTCCGCGGCTGCGTCCTTGGCGAACACACCGGAATGCCGCATGGCAACGTATCGCTCCATAACGGCATCGGTGATCTTGATCGGCGGGTGGCCACGTCGGCCCCGGTAGGTGTTCTTCGGCCAAGGGCATTCCAAGCCTCTGCGCGCCAGATACTTGCGCAGGTCGCTGGACGTGCAGTAGCCGATCAGCTGTGACGCGCGCTCGATGCTGAATCCCTCGGCGTGCATCCGCTTTACGGCCTGGCCAACCGTTTCGCCGGCGTCGGCGAAGTAGTCTTCGGCGATGGTCATGCGCTCTGCTCCGGCTGCTGCTCGGTCTGCGCGGGGCGGGTGGCAATAGCTGCCTGCCAAATCTCCCATGCGTCCTGTATCGCTACCCACGAATAGCGTTCGGTGAATCCCTCCTCTCGCTCTAGGAACTCTTCGGCTATGCCATCTTTTTTCAAGTGCGCCTCAAACGCCTCCCGCTCATCCTGCGCCGGGGCTTGCTCTACTGCCGCCTGCCCATCCCTGAACCCCTGCGCTGCGGCTGTGGCCATGTCGACGGCGGTGTAGGTGTCGGTGGGCTCGGGCTGCGGGGATAGGGCGGACTCAAACTGGCGTACATAGCTAGTGGCGTGGCTGTTGGTGGACATGGCAAGGCACGGGATAGCCTGGCGCATCAGCGACTTCAGCCGCTCCACCTCCGCCTTTGCAGCCCCCAGCTCAGCGCCCATGGCTGCCAGTTCCTTCAAGTCATGTTTGGTCATACTCGACTCCATAGCTCAGCGTTGTTCAGTTCCGCCTCGGTGGCGAAGATCGGCTTGCGGCTGGCCGAGCACATCAGGAAGGCCGAGCCGTTCGATCCGGCAATGTAGTGGCGGGTGTTGGTCGGCTTGCGCAGCCAGATTTGGGTCTTTGGTCGCATGGGGCCTCCGGTGGGCGGCAGCGGAAGCAGGCGCATTGGCCGATCCGCTTGCCGTCCGTGCGGCAGAAGATGGGTGCGTTCACAGCGGTAGCGACTCCTGCACCGCAAGGCATTCGGCCTCGCCAATTGGCAGCCGGCGCCGCTCAGCCCGAGCGGCTGCTATCTCGTCTGCGTGTCGATCATCGGTGCGCGGAAACTCGACGACGCTGCCGTCAGGTCTGCGGATGATTCGGCTATGGCGCGAGCCTCGTTCAATCGCGTAGCCGAGTGCCGCCCATAGGCCGTTTGGGCTCTCGGGATGGGGAGTCATGCTGCCACCTCGTGCACCTTCCAAGCCCCGCACGCCTCGAAGATCCGCGCGGCCTGCGCCTCGTCCAGCGACGTGCCGCCAGGCATTGCAATCCAGTCGGAGCCGATGATGTGATTCGGGTTGCAGCTTTTCACCAGCGCTCGGTAATGCTCCTCGAGCACGCCGGACAGGCTGTCGGATCGGTAGATACCCTGCGGCGCGATCTCGCTGGCCTTGATGTACTGCTCGCCCTTCTGGTCGACGCAGAAGGCGGCGAGGTAGATGACCCAGCTATGGGCTATGTCGCAGACGGCCTCGGCTATCTGCCGGCTCGGCGCGATGCTGCGGCAGGTCTTCCAGTCGACGAGCCCTTGCCGGCCGCCCGGGTCCATGTTCACCACGGCCACGCGGAACTGGCGGACAATGGCCCGGCTCAGCTTGTTGAGCCTGGCGTGGGGTAGGTTGCGTTTCATGGCTGGCACACCTCCAGCAGGTTGTCCGGACTGAGGCGCCCTAGCGGCGCGGCTATGAACCGGTCCATGGCATACACGCCCCACGGCTTACCGGATGATGCTGCTTGCGCAGCTGCGTGAATGATTGCGTCGAGCGCGTCGCTGAATCTCATGCCATCTGCTCCAGTGCCCGACGGGCGAATGCCGCCAGCTCCCGCTTCGGATCGCGGCGGCGCTTGAGTACGGTCGTCGGGTCGTGCCAGCGCTTGCGCTCAATGGGTTTCACGCCCTGGAAGCCTTCGACCTGCTGGATGGGTACGCCTGATTCGGCGACGAGTCGTGAAAGCCAGGCAGCATCAGCCGCCCGGCCCGCTGGGGTTAGGTTGCAAAATGTCATGGGTGTGTACCGGGGAGGAGGGCGCGCTGGGCGCCCGGGGTGGATCAGGCTGCGATGTTCTGGAAGGTCAGGCGCTGGTGAATCTGGCGAACTCGCTCAACGTCGCCGGCACAGTACCGGGCAACATCGGCGATGCGGCCGGCCTTCACGAAGTCCCAAACCTTGCTGCCATCGATGTCGTCTTCTATCTCGCTGCCCTTGCCTGCGATGCCAAAAGCTCGGCACAGCTTGTCGAGGCTGACGCGGTTGCGGGCGCCAGCCCAGGCGGTCATCGTGTCGAATACCGTCTTATCCCAAGGCTTCGCGTCGAAGGGCAGGCACTGCGGCGGGCGAATTCCCAGCATTACGGATCGCTGGAAGATGAAGCGCAGATCGAAGTCCAGCACGTTATGCCCGATCAGCGTTGGCGTCGAGCCCGTTCGGGTGCCACCAGCAAGCATCCTTCCGCCAGCGTTGTTCACCGCGGCAAAGAACCCTGCAAGCATTTCCCGCTCGGCTTCCGGCGTGCCGTAGGCGTCGTGGTAGAGCGTCACTGGCTCATCGTCGCCGATGGCATAGCCAATCACTGCGATGTGACCAAGCGCGCCGTCGAAGCTGGTCTTGCGCCAGCGCTCTTCGATGCCTTCTTCGATCTCAGCGCGCTTGGCGGCGACATACTCGGCGATCTTCGCTTCGTCCTTGTAGTTGGCCGGGGCGCGCACTGCATCCATGTCGGCCTGCGCGTCCTCGCGAAACAACTCCATCACTGCCGGCGACTGGCCGGGGATGGTCTCAATGTCCAGATAGATGTTCATTTTCAGCCCCAAAGAGAAGGGCGCCGAAGCGCCCTGTAGTTGTCAGATTCCAGCCAAGTACGGCACCGGAAGGAATGGTATGTCGTCGTCGAAGGAGTCCGGCCCCGGCGCACCTTGCTGGCTTTGCGGCTGCTGTGCAGGGCGTTGCGGCTGCGGCTGTCTAGGCGCTTGCTGCTGCCCATCGCCTTTACTGCCAAGCATCTGCATCGTGCCGTCGATGCCCACCAATATCTCCGTGGTGTAGCGCTTCACGCCGTCCTTTTCCCATTCCCGCGTTCTGAGCTTCCCTTCAATGTAGAGCTGCTGCCCTTTGCGGACGTACTCACCGACGATTTCTGCGATCTTTCCGCTGAAGACTACGCGGTGCCACTCGGTGCGCTCCTGCTGCTGGCCGGTCTGTTTGTCCTTCCAGCTTTCCGATGTGGCAATGGTCAGGTTGGCGAAGGCGTTACCGCTCGGCGCGTAACGTACCTCCGGATCGCTACCCGCATTCCCAATGATGATGACCTTGTTTACGCCGCGACTGCTCATGCCGTTTGCTCCATGGGTTGTGTGAGTTCTGCTTTTCGTTGGTCCTTGGCGGCATTGAGCTTCGCCAGCACCTCGGGGTATTCCTGCGCCTGCCGGTAGGCCGCTGCGTAGACGCTTTGCAATTCATGCATCGTCTCAACCAGCGGGATTTTGCTGATCGCTTCCTCGGCGGCGTCCATCGCCTGCTGCTCTTGGCTCCGGCCATCGTTGAGCCAGGCCAGCAGCTTGGCGCCCGTCTCGGGGGTGATGACTTCAGGGTGATGGAAGAGGCGCGTCCGATCCTTGCTGGCAACGGCGTAGTGCCCGTCGTGCGTGACGTCGAGGACGACAGTAAATTCATAGTCCGTACCGTCCCGCTGCTCACTCTTGAGGCCGAGCTTTACGATCTTTTTGCCCTCGCCCTGTACCGTCTCGGTCTTGCTCCGCATGGTGCAGATGATGTGCATCGGGCTGGTCAGGATCTTGTCTGTCAGCTTGCGGTGGCGCGGCGTTGTCTCACTCCAGGCCGACCATGTGTTGCCCTTAAATCTGGCCTTTGCCGTCTCGTCGTTGATCTCCAGGCAGCCGCCCGGCCCGGTCCACTCGTGCGAGTAGCTGTCGATGATCAGCACGTCATAGCCGGCGGCCTCTGCGGCCTGGATGGCTTCAACGTAGCGCTCGGGCGAGTAAGGTGCATGCAGCTCCATCACGTCGAAGTCTGCTGCGTCGGCGTACAGCGATGCGCTGCCGTGCTCGGTGTCGATCACTGCGATTCGACTACCAAGCCCCTTTGCCATCTGGAGCGCTGAGTAGGTCTTGCCGGAGCCGGATGGTCCCGCAAGTGCGAGCCGTAGCCGTGCCTGCTTGCGTTCTGCCTTCTTGAACATGATTGTTACCTCGGTTGGTTATCCCACTGCCGCTCTATGCGTGCGGCCTCGTCTTCGTACTGCTTGCGCTGCTCGCCCTGGAATCGCTCGGGGTCAAACGATCCGAGCGTCATCCAGTCGAGTTGAGCCGCAACAGCAGGCGGAACCTGTGCTGTGGTTGGTTGCATGGTCGGTTACCCGAAGAAGTGAAAGATCGCCGCCTCACCAATGAGGCCGAAAGCGAGCGTTGCGGAAAGGACGCCGAACCCGGTAAGGGTCCACCAAGCAGCTGCAAAGCTGTGGCCTGATGGGGTGTCGTCGTGCGGGCCGGTGTCGTAGGGGAGGGGGAGGGTGCGGTTCATGCCGGCACCTCCTGCGATTTCTGGCGCTCGGGCTGGAAGTCGCCACGGAGGGGCATTAGCCACGAGTGGTGCGCCCATGCGTTGTTATCGATGAAGCGTTCGGAGACTAAACGGCTCCCGCAAACGAGACCTTCCGCAGAAATCCGAACGTCATATAGTTCGTCCGCAGGATCGATCTCTATAACCTCAACGACACGGCCAAGGTTATTAGAGAACTCTGGCCGGCTTACGGAAACTATCAGCGCCAGGTCGCCCGGCTTGAATTCGTGGCTCACGGTGCAATCCTCCCTGCCAGTCCGCTAATCACAGCCAGCAGCGAGAACACTGCCAGGCCGTAGCCGTAGAATTTCCAGAACGCTAGGCGCTTGGCGCGTTGGTATTGGCTAGCCATGGGCCGGCGCCTCCTTCGGAGCTATGTCGCTAGGGTCCATCCACATGCGCTCCGTCTTCCCTCGGCCGTTGCGCTTTTGCCACTCGACATGAACCCGGTTGACCCATCCGCAATAGGCTCTTCTCTCCTCTGGGCTAAGGTCGGCCGGCGCTACGCTGATAACAACGCCTTCGCGGTTCGTAAGGTATTTCGCGACGGATGAGATGAACCTCTCTGGATCGGTGCAGGTGACTACTTGCCCGATTGAAAAGTCGGTTGACTTGGCCATCACACACCCCCTATCAGCGCAACGTAACCAAGCCAGCCGCAGAACGGCGCCACTCCGCAATACAGCAGGAAGGTGCCGGCTATGTTCTTGAGGGTCATGGCTTCACCTGCTGAGGTCCGGGTTTGCCCGATTCGAAAACTGCGCCGTTTGCGCAGGCGGCGCTCATGTAGAAGAGGTCGACCGATAGCTTTTCAAGTCCACCGTTTGCCGCGCAGCTCTCCTGCGCCCACTCGATGTGATTCGGCGCTGCCGTTTGGTCGTTGAATATCCATGTGAGCGACACAAGCAGAAACAGAGCCAGCATCCAAAGCGAAAAGCTTGATTCATCGCTCATGGCTGCTCTCCTTGCAGGGCGGCGTCGATAGCTGTGTCTAGCGCTTCTTCCGCTAGCTCCGTCAGGCCGGACCGCAAAACGCCGGCGCCTATCAGGACTACGTGCATATCGTCCCGCTTGATCTTGTCGCATCCCCAAGCCTCGTTGCGCAGGTAGCGGTACCGCTCGGCATCCTTCTGGAGCGCATCCCGCTCAGCAATCAGCTCGTCGGTGTCTCTTACGAACAGACGCCTGGCTTCAATCAGTTCGCTGCAAAGTTGATCCCGCTCAGCGAGAAGGGCTTCAATGCGCTCCTCCATCTTTGCGATGGTCTGGTACGCGAATGCCAGCTTTCCTGTTGGCTTGCTCATGCCGCCTCCTGCTTGATCTGCTCTGCCTTGCTGCGCAACTGCGCCGCGTGGTGTTCGATGAATGCCGCTTGCTGCTTGTCGATGGCGTAGACGATCTCGTCCAAGGCATCGCCCAGCGCCTCGTCTGTGCGGCTGCGTACTGATTCCCAGCGCCGCTTGTAGTTGAGCAGGGGGATCAAGGCGGCTATCAGCTTCTCCGGCACCTCCATGCGCTCGGCGCAGAACTCGGCGTACGCCTGCATTACGTCGGGGTCTAGGTTGTCTAGCTGGTCGAGGATGGCTTCCTCGAGTGAGGTGCTGTCATCCGGGCACGGCGGTTCGCGGCGCCCTATGGGTCCGTAGTGCTTCATGGTGGATACCTCGGTTGCCCGGATGGGCGGAGTGAAGGAGTGGCGCGGTCTAGCGGTAGTGCGTGAACGCCCAGAGGCGAACCGTGGCGGGGAAGCCGAAATGCTGCGCAATAAGAGTGGCCACTTCGCGCTGTAGCTCAGGCGTCATCGCCAGCGTGCAGTCAAATGGCTTGCTGAACCCGTAGTCGCCGTTCTGGTCGTCGGTCTTCGCCAGCACGCGGCCTATCGCAACGTACCGTCCGCCCATGCCGTCAGCTATCACGCAGAGGCCGTTGTGGTGATGGATGCCTTTGTATGGGCTATCCATGTATGGCTCGAACTGCTCCTCGTGCTGCTCCTCGGTGAAGTCGTCATAAGGCGCCATCGTCCCGACCATGATGTAGGTATTGCTTTGGACAGACATAAGCTCTCCATGCCGCGTCCTGCGCAGCGATCAGTGATGTGTGGGGTTGCCCGGATGGGCGATGGAAGGGTTGATGCGATGCATCGGGGAGCCAGCTGGCTACTGAGGGCGGGGAGTTTGCCGCTCCTTGTTCCGCTTCCGCTTCGCTGGTAGCCGATGGGGGAGCTACCGTTCAGCTAGCTCTCCGATGCAGGCTCGTTACGTGAGCCATTCGGCCGTCTCAACGGGGTGTAGTGGAGTCCCGCCAACGGCTGCCGGGGTTTTTCAGCAATCGAGGCACTGGCCGGCTGATCCTCGTCGCAGGTATCCCGAAGGGCCGCTGCGCTCGGCGGTTTATTTGGTGCGGGCTTCCAGCATTGCGTCGGCTTGCCGATACGCCCATGCAGCAACGTCTTGAATCGACGAATCATTAGGCAGCGGGTTCGCTGTCCACCCCTGCATCGCCTTCGCTGCGAAGTAGTCGCGAAGGGTCATGCCTGTCTCAACCGACTTGGCCGCTCCCCACGGGTCTAGGCCCGCCTTCGGAAACGCCGGGCCGCCTGTCTCTTTTGCTTCCATCATTTCTCTCCTTTCCAATTCCTTCTCCACCAATCCCACATGCACAGCGCTGCGAGGATGGCGCAGAGGATCAGGACTTCGGGGCCGGTTAGCATGGCGTGCCGCGTGCTTTGGCAATGGCCTCGGCAAGCCCGCGCATGTGCGGACAAGTCAGTCCGTCAGCGGCGATTCCGTAGCGCTGCATCACGTCAGCTAGCAGCGCCTCGGCGTGCGTGTAGAGTTCCTTAGCGGCAGCTAGCAGGCGGGCGTCGTTCATGTCGTGCTCGCCTGTAACGCTTCGCTCAATAACGGCTACGCCTGGTTCGATGAAGATGTAGAACTCCGACTTCTGCCCGGTAGCTTCAAGTTCGCTGACGTGCCAGTCGCCTGGCGTAAATCCTTCGCTCATCCCATCCTCCTACTGGCCTTTGGCCTTTGCGATGGCGGCGCGGGCCTTGTCGACGTTCTTCGATCCGCCCTGCTCAAAATCTGCGTAATTTGCAGTCAGAGCCTCAAGCGCCTCCAGCAGATCAGGCGCGGCGGCGATCAGCTGGGCGTTAGCCATGACCTCCGTCACCGGCATGTCTTCATCCTCGCCATCTGCATTCGTGCACGCCCATGGATTGATGCTTGCAATGTTCCATCCGTCAGTCTCATGTGCGCGCGATCCGGCCCGGTTGACCGCGCCCAGCTTCGTGTAGACGTGACCGCCCACAACTTCCCAGGGGCCTGGCGTGTATCCTTCGCTCATCTCATCCTCCTATGTGCTGATGGGTGACAGTGGGGCGGTTATAGCCCTGTCCGCGCGCCGTTCTGAAGCTGCGGGAAGTACTCGAATGCGAAGGCCGACAGCGCCATGTGCATCTCATTAGCCAGTTCGCGGCCTGGCCGCCTCAGCTCGTCCTTCAGGTAGCACCATTGCAGCTCGCCGAGGCTGTACGTCGAAGAGCCAGGCGTAACATCACCACGGATTTGCTTGGCCAGTGCCTCAAAGAAATCTGCCTGCTCGACAGTGCTCTGCTTCCAGAACCACTCGGCCACCATTTCAGGTGTCAGGCTTACTTCCGCTGTTGCTTTCATACTCTCTCTCCATTCTGTTAATCCCCGCTGCAGCCTGTAGCCAAGCTGCGGGGGCTGGGTTAGGCGTACTGCTTGACCATCAGCTCGCGAGCTTGCTGGGCCATCCAGTAGGAGTCGCCGGCCGGCTTTGTGCCGAAAAGTTCATCGTTTGCCATCAGGTAGCGCGCCTGGCTGTGTTCGCGGATCAGCTCGGCAACGCTGGGGATCTTCTGCTTCATGGTGTGGCTCCGTTCGTGTTGTGATTCATCAAGCCGCCAACTGCGCCTCTTCCATCCGCTGCGCTCTCACTATCACCTGAGAGCGTGGAGCGTCTGGACGGCGAATCGGGCGAACCTGCGGGTTGTGCTCGGCGCCTACCAATAACGCCAGCACGAGAGGGGCGATGATTCCCCGGCGCATGGCTTCAAGGCAGAGGCCGCGTGTTGTGCGCTGGTTGCCCAACTTGAAGCGGGCGTCGTCCAGCTGCTGCTTGACGGTGTAGTGGCTGCAGTCCATCAGCCGTGCGATTTCCTTTGCCGTCTTGTCTGTTGCTGCCCAGAGAACGGCCAGCAACTGGCGCGGAGCCAGGCCTTCGCCGAGGCGTCCTTGCCAACCATCAATTTGGATTGTGTCCATGGTGGTTCTCCCTATGTCGGTGTTGCTGCATTGGTAGAGGGCCCGGCCCCGCGGCCAGGGCGGAACACATTCCGCCTTCTCAGTGGGCGCCATGATTTCCGCGCTTTACGCCGGGCCCTCTCCGATGCAGGCCGGGGCTATTACCCCGGCACTGTCGTTTTCTCCGCACTGCCCGTTCGGGTCATTCGCTCGGTTCGGTCAGCACCTCGTCTGTTCCAGCCCCTCAATGGCTTTTCCAGTACGCCGGTCGCCGTCGAGGCAATGCGGTTTGTGTTGCGGCAAATTCTTAAAGAGCGTTTCGGGTCACCCCGAGGCCTCTCGGCCTGTCGTCGCTGTGTTTCGCTTCGATGGGTGAGAATTTAGAGAACTAAACTAAAAGCGTCAACAAGTTTTTAAAGAAAACTTAACTGCGGGCTGAAAAATAAGCCCGCACAAGGGCGGGCTAGGGTGTCAGTGTTCTGATCCGGTCCAGATGACGTGCACGCTTCCGTCTGGTCTTCGTCGCATGGTCACGTTGTCTGCCTGCTCGATCTCTTCAAGAAGGCGCTCCCAGTCATCAGGGCGATCATCCGGCCCCGGCCGGAGATTGGCCTGTCGCTCTCGCTGCGCTGTTGGCGCCGTCAGCGCTAGATTCACCCGGCGCACCAAGCGGCTATAGGTCGATGCCTGGCAGTGGTGGGTGATGGCGTGAGGTTGCATCCGATTCATTGTGGTCCTCCTTACTGCTGGATATCCACACAGTAATTGTGAGGGTTTCACCGGGCAAGAGGAAACATGGTGGCCGGTTGCCACATGTAAAGAAGTGGATCAGACCTAAGTCGGAGAGGGTGGTGCAGATACAAAAAGCCCCGCGTGGTGCGGGGCTTACTTTGGCTCTTACTGCTCCGGAATTCCATCGAACATGAGCATCTGCTCAGGCTGTTTGCCGTAGTAAGCGGCGACCTTGCCCCTTAGCTCCGGCATGGTTTTGCATGTCTTGGCGATACCGATTATCTGGTGGATATGGCTGATCAGAGCTTTGAGGCCGACATCTTGGGTTAGCCACTGATGGTAGTTCTGGCCTTGCCTGGGTGGCGGCATGTTCTTCTTGAGGTGGGCGGCTATGTCAGGATCGAGCGCATCGTAAATCAGCTCAAGCACGAGCTTACCCCACCACTTAGGCCTAAGTTTGAGGCTGCCCTGCCAGTTAGTGAGGCGACCAAACTCTTCCCAGAGCTCATCCGGAAAGGTCTTTTCCCATCCGCGTAGCTCTTCTGCGATAAATGCCCTGAGCTTGACCTGCAGCGCGTCACCCTCGCGCTCGACTTGGTATCCAGTCGCTTCGTCGATAAGCGCAATGAGGCCGACTTTCGCGCAGGAGCTGAGGAGAATACTTGCCTGGATGGCGATTTCTCGCTGTCTTTCGGTGTCGAGCGCATTAGCCTTAAGGGCGTTCACGTATGCGTTACAAATCTCTATGAACGCTTCGGCTTTGATTCCGCGGCCCCGGTATTGAGTGCCGGGCAGGTTAAACTCTACGGTTTCACCCAGGACTAACTCACTGTTTATAAAGGGTTTTAGTGCGTTAACCCCTATGTAGTCACCCAGCTTTCCGCTATCGGTTCCGGCGATTGCCTTAACCACGGTACGAAGGCTGAGGACTCGCTCCTTGGTATCCAAGACGTAGCATTCAACGCCAGTATCCCCGCCGAGGCTAAGCTCGCCTCGATGCTTAGCAAATGGTGAATCTGGCATCTGAAAACTAGCTTCTTCTGTTGGCAGCTCGCTCATTCTACCTTCCTCTGGTTGCTGTTCGCTAAACCCTAACCTTGCTTGGCGCCACGATGTGGCCGACGTAGTGCATCTGCTCGATCTGTTCCATTGGAATCGTGCGCCGGCTGTATGCGGGGTTGAGCGACATCACACTGACCTCCTCGTCGTTCGCGTATAGCAGCTCCTTGAGCATGCATTCGCCGTCGACTAGCCGGATCATTACGTACTCGCCAGGCACAAGCCTTCCGTTTGGTTCACAGACCGCGATCCAGCCCGAACGGATAGCAGGAGCCATCGAATCGCCGCGGAGGCGCAGGGCGTAGGCGCCAGGGTCTTTGGATGGCACGTCAACGACGCCTTCCCCTTCATCCAGGGCATACCAATAGCCCTCAGCGCCCATCTGCGCGGTCCCGACGATAGGGATTGCTCGATACGGGCTGACGATTGGCGGGCCTTGCTCGACGTTGCTGGCGTCGTCCATGTCCAGCCACGGCTTGTCCAAGCTCAGGCTTTCGGGAACGGGGGAGCCCTCGCCTGTGGCGAGCCAGCGAGCAGAGCAGCGGAGCGCCTTAGCGAGAGCCATCAGGTTCTCGCCGCTCAGTTTGTTCACGCCGGTCTTCCAGAAAGTGATCGTCGTTTTCGAGACGTTGATCCGCTTGGCCAGCTCGCTTTGAGTCAAGCCGGTTTCCTTCAGACGCTGGGTCAGTCGGTCTTTGAATTCCATGTTTAGGATTCTAAAGCCTTATTGAGTTTAGATTCCTTGCCTTTGCGTGTTAAGATGCCTAAACTGACCGCACAAATAGCGGAGAGCTGAAATGACATTCGACGAAGCATTGGCGTTCTTTGGCTCGGGTCGAGCCATTGGAGATGCGCTTGGTGTCAGCAGCGGCCGAGTTTCCCAGTGCCGTGCAGCAGGAGGTTTTTCCTACCCGATGCAGTGCGTTCTTGAGAAAGAGTCTCGCCGGAAGTTAATCGCCAAGCGTGAAGACGAGCCGGGTAGTTCTGCGGCAGTTGCATAAGAGACATCCCTGTCAGTGGTTTCCATGGTTGCCATCTTATGGCCAACGGATCGGACAGGTAAGCGAAGCGGGGAGGGTGTTGGTTTATCCAGTACTTGATTCGCAGACAAAAAAAAGCCCGGAGGCAACCGGGCTCTTCAACAACACAACGTGAGACGAGACAGATGATAGACAACGTAGTGCCGCTAGGCAACACCCAACGGGGGTTCACCCGGATGGACAACAGCATCATGGAGGCTCTGGCTGCAGTTGATCTGCCAGCCCGTGAGTTCCGCGTCGTGATGGCTATCGCCCGCCAGACCATCGGCTACAACGTCGAGAGCAAGCGTCTCTCTGCTGACGAGATCGGCAAGCTGACCAACATGCGCCGCGATGTCGTATCGAAGGCGATCAGTCACCTGCTCGAGCGCCGGATCATCTTCCGTGTTGGTGGTAGCCGCGGTGAGCTGGGTGTTTCTCCGGTATCCGAGTGGTCCTTCTACGAAGAGAAGAAAGCCCGTCTCAGTGAGACAAAATCGTCTCACTCAGCCCAAATCGTCTCACTCGTCTCTGATTCGAGTGAGACCAAAACGGCAACTTCCCTTCTTTATACAAAGAAAGAACCCCTAGTAACTGTTCCTTCGGAACAGATTACTGCCCCCCAGGGGGGCGAGCCCGCCCAGGTCGAGAAAGATTCAGGGGTTTCGTTCAACGGCGAGGACTTCCAGGTCAGCTCTGACCTGATCACCAAGTGGGCTGACGCCTACGCACCGATTGACGTCGAGGCAGAGATCAAGCGCGCCGCAGCCTGGGCCAGCGGCAGCAAGCCGAAGAAGGACTGGCGCCGCTTCCTGGTCAACTGGCTTGGCCGTGAGTTCAAGCGCAACCCCAACGGCATCTCCGAGGTTGGTGTTCCGGTAGACCAGATTATCGACCTGTACCACCGCGTTTGCCCGAACCTGCCGGCCGTCACCGTGAAGACGGACAAGGCTCTGCGGAACATGATCGCTGAGCGCTGGAGCGAAGCCGAAGCGCACCGTGACGGGAAAGGTTTCTGGCTCCCGTTCTTCATGAAGGCCAACAACCGTAGCCAGGTTTTCTACCGCGGCCACAACGTTGTTCCTCGCCTGGAGGCTCTGGTAAGCCGCGCCGTCTTCCGTGAAATCTCGGAGGCGCAGCAATGATCGAACTTCACAGCCTCGAAGCCGAGCACGGTGTGATCGGTGCAATGCTCAAGCAGCCGCACCTGATCGACGTCCTGAGTGATGACCTGTCGCCCGAAGCTTTCGCCTACGCCGACAACGCCGACCTGTACCGCCTGATCATGGAGCTGCACAACGACGGCGAGCCGGTAGACGCGATCACTCTTGGCGACCGCATGGCTGAGCTGCCAAGCGGAACTCGGACCACGGCATATGCCGGCGAAATCCAGTTCAACACTCCGTCCGCTGCCAACGCGAAGACCTACGCGAAGATCATCCGCGACCGCGCCGTGGCTCGCCAGATCGTCGCCGCCGCCGAGCGCATCCACGAGATCGCCCATGATCAGGCGACCGTCGAGGACAAGATTGCGCAGGTGCAGTCGACCATTCTGGCTCTCGGCACCGATGGCGGCGACGCTGAGTGCCAGAGCATGGCCGACATGTGGGCCGAGCACATCGAGGTGCTGCAGGTTCGTCTGGATCGTTTCGCCAAGGGCGAGGCAATGGACGGCCTGGGGACTGGCATTCCTGATCTCGACAAGTACACCCAAGGCATGAAGCCTGGCCAGATGATCGTCGTTGCTGGGCGTCCTGCCATGGGCAAAACCACCCTGGCCATGAACATCGCGGCCGACGTTGGCATCAACCAGCGAAAGCCGGTTGCGGTCATCAGCCTGGAGATGAGCAAGACCCAGCTGATGGATCGCCTGCTCGCGGCGGTCGGAGGCATCCCGCTGCCATCCCTGAAGACCGGCGAGTGCAGCAACGACTACAGCACCGAGCTGGCGGCTGCTGGCCTGAAGCTGAGCCGGTCGCCAATCGTCGTATCTGACGTGCCGGTCATGACCATGGCGCGCATCCGGTCCATTGTCCGCCGCCAGAAGCATCGCATGGGCGGCATGGGCCTCGTGGTCATCGACTACTTGGGCCTGGTCGAGGGTGAGGGCGCTGGCCGGACTGAAGACGTAACGGTCATGTCGCGCCAGATCAAGCTGCTGGCCCGCGAGATGGAGTGCCCCGTAATCATCCTGTCCCAGCTGAACCGCGGCTGCGAGTCCCGCCCGGACAAGCGCCCCGTGCTTTCCGACCTGCGCGAATCCGGCGCCATCGAGCAGGACGCCGACATCGTGATGTTCGTGTACCGGGACGAGGTTTATCACCCCAACACCCAGGACAAGGGCATCGGCGAAATCCTGATCCGCAAAAACCGAGACGGCGAAATTGGAACTGTCCCGACCGCCTTCCAGGGCGACAAGTCCCGCTTTGTCCCGCTCGCCGCGCACGCCCGCAGCGGCAATGTCATCGAGGTGAACTTCTGATGAAAAGCCGCCGGACTGTATTCGAGCACAACGGCTACAAGCTGCGCTCCTACACCGAACTGATGTGGGCGCGCCTGATGGACGCCATCGACGTGTTCTACCTCTACGAGCCGGACCTGATCCAGGTCGAGGGCTGCAAATACCTGCCGGACTTCTACTTGCCGGCCGCTGACTTCTATCTGGAAGTGAAGGGCACATACCCGACGCCAGAAGAGTCGGCAAAGGCAGAGCAGGCGCACAAGGCAACAGGTCGCCCTGTCGTTTTTCTGGTTTCTCGGCCGGAGAGTGATGGTCACGGATTCATGAACTGCTGCATCCGGGCGCCAGGGCGCAACGGCTGGATCGACGTATCTCTTCATGATCTTGACCAGATGTACCGGAAAGTCGCGGGCGACATGGCCTGGCATAAGGCGCTGCTTTCCGTCCGCGAGGATGACTTGGATTGGGTGCGCCCGATCGGCGAAATCATGGATGAGGTCATGCACGAGATGTTCGGTCGTGGGCCGATGGAGAGTCATCTGCGCCTGGTCCACAAGCGGGTCAACGAGGCGCGGTCATCGGTTGAGCGCGAGACGTCGATCGCCGAGCAAGGGCTCGCGTGGTGGCGCAACCGGTACTTCCCCAAACCCAATGACCATCGCGTCGTTTGTGCTGACGGAAGCACCCAGCGCGGCGTAGGAGCACGGAAATGAATCAGCACGAACGAGACAGCAAAGAGCTACGCCGGCTGTGCGCAGAGCGTGATCGCCTGAAAGAAGCGCTGAAAGATGCGGACGCCGGGATGATTCATTTCCTTGAGCAGCGCGACCAGATGCGCGAACTACTGATGCGTCTAGTCGACCTGCAAAACAGTGGGCGCGGCCCGATCCGCAGCTATGAGTTGTGGAATGACGTTGTTAACCAAGCCCGTCCGCTGCTCGGCTTGGAGGTGCGCCATGTCTGACTACATGGAAATAACCGAAGCCTTCGAGCAGGCCCGCACAGCTCCCGATGTAACAGATCGCGCTACTGGCCTAGAGGAGGCAGATCGTATAGGTGGCGTGGCGATGGTTCTGGCGAAGATGCAAGGCCCGGGGCAGGACTGGTGCGACGAGTGCGGCGAACAGCTCAGCGAGGGGCGCCGCAAGTCGGCTCCGTGGGCTATCCGCTGCGTGCCGTGCGAAGAGATCCATGCACAGATGGAGGCGCGCCGCCGTGGCTGAGCGTATCGCAATCAACAGCGCCTCGAAGCTATCCGAGGCGATCAACCTCATCACTCGCATGTACCGGGAGAAGAAGTATCTGGTCCTCAGCTTGCGTGAAGGCAAGGACCGGACTGCCATTCAAAACAACCTCTGGTTCGCCCTGTACGAGCGCATCGCACAGATGACCAACATCGGCGACGTAGAGGATGCCCGCAGCTACTGCAAGCTCCACGTCGGCGTTCGCATCCTGCTCCGTGACTGCGCTGACTACCGGGAAACCTGGGATCGCCTTTTCCTGCACTGGAGCTACGAAGACAAGCTGGCCCTGATGGGCGCGCATCCCGTAGCGGGTCCGGAAGGTCTGGCCGTCACTCGACTGTTCAACCGCAAGCAGGGCATCGAGTACACCGACCGCATCGTCAGCGAGTTCACCGGGCGCGGCGTGTTCTTCGGCGACCTGCTCGGGGAGGCCGCAGCATGACTCAGAGTTATCAGCGACTCATCCAGATCGTGGCCAGAGAAGTGTGGACTGCACCAATGAACATTCTGGTTCCAGCGTCTGGCGACCCGTTTCGGGGCGGATGCCGCAGCAAGGGCGAGAAGAAGCGTGCTGCTCGCCAGCGCCGTGTGCGGGGTGGCTACTGATGAAAGGCAAGAACCCAACCAAGGCTCAGAGCGATTACCACGACCTGCTGGCCCAGAACATCGGCTGCATCGCTTGCTTCCGTGACACGGCAGGCCATCAGCGCAACTTCGTAGTGAGCATCCACCATTGCGACGGCCGCACCAAGCCCGACGCGCATTGGCAGGTTCTCCCGCTGTGCGCCGGGCATCACCAAGACGGCTACGGCGCTCCCGGTCTGATCGCTGTTCACCCCTACAAGGCCCGCTTCGAGCTGGCCTATGGGAAGCAGGAAACACTAATCCGCGACTGCGCCCTGCAGTTGCTTGATATGGGCCTGGCAGTTCCTGCGCGGGTCATGGAATTGATCGGACTGGAGCAGGCGGCATGAGCTGGCTAGCAATCGCATCAATGGTTCTTGTCGCAATCCTGGCTCCCCTGGTGGCCGCATGGGCAGACCTGAAAGTCACCGAACTGAAAGAGAAGGAAGCGAGCCAATGACCGACGAAATCAACAGCCCTAGCCATTACATGCTGTTTCCAGACATGGAAGCCATCGACGTAATCAAGGCAGCCCTGACCCCGGAAGAGTTCGCCGGCTACTGCAAGGGCAACGCGCTCAAGTACCGCCTCCGCGCTGGCGAGAAAGGCCCGGTAGAGAAGTGCATCGCCAAGGCCTGCTGGTATCAGAACAAGCTGCGCGAGGTGACCGCTGAGGCATTCGGGCAGATCAACACCATCGACTGCCGCACGGATGCCGAGAAGGCGGAGCTGGCATGAAGATCAGCCGAATCGATGTGATTGGACAGAACGGAAACGATGGAGCGGCGTATGACGGCCTCGGGGCGGAATGGCTCGCACAATCTGGCCTGCTTGACGAGGGCGGAGCGGGATCTGATCGAAGCGGACAAAACGGCCTGCCTGATCAGGTGGAAGGTGCGCGACCTCAAGGGGCCGGAGAGGCAGAGGCAGGGGAACGTACTGCTGGCAGCTGTTCCGGAGAGTGCGCGGCCTGCCGTTGTGCAAGCGCTGAAGGCGAGGGGGAGTAGATGATCATCGGAATCGACCCTGGCTGCAGTGGCGCAGTCGTCCTTATGCACAACGACTACCGCTACGTTGCGCACCTGCTCATGCCTACGGTGAAGGTCGGCACGAAAAGCCGAGTGAACGGCGCCGCAATTGCCGCCTTCCTGCGTGAGCAAAAGTACCGCGAGCCGACCCATGCCTATCTCGAACAAGTAGGCGCCATGCCGGGCCAGGGCGTTTCCTCGATGTTCACCTTTGGCCATGCCGCTGGCGTGGTCGAGGGCATCCTGCAAGGAGCGTGCATCCCGTACACATTGGTCACCCCGCAATCATGGAAGAAAAGAGCGGGCCTCATCGGGGCCGACAAGGATGCCGCACGCTCCCGCGCAATCCAGCTCTACCCGGACCTCCGCATTCTCGACCTGAAAGGGAAGGGCCAAGCGGTGGCCGACGCCATTTTGATCGCCCGGTTTGGGGCTAAAGGGGAGGCAGCCTGATGGCCGCACGCAAGCACGACGACGACACAATCATAGCGGCGCTGACGGGGCGCACCGTTACTGCTGCGGCCGAGATCCTGGGTCTGCATCCTCGACGGGTGGCGGCTCACAAATCGCGGCTGGGGCTGAAAGGGCATCTGCCAGAGATGAGCATCACGACTAGGTTGCCGGAGTTCCTGAAGATCAAGGGCACCTCGCAGCTGATGAAGCGCGGAGAGGAAGAGCCTGTGCTGTCCTGGGTGAAGACGAACACGGACGCTGAGGCGCTGGCTGCCATGTTCGAGCGGTTCGCCCTGGCATATCTGGAAGACGCGCAACCCCTGCCGGAGATCCCGGCGCCATCTACCGAGCTGGATACCGACATCATCCCCTGGTTCAACATTGGCGATGCTCACCTGGGGATGCTGGCTCACTCGCACGAGGTCGGCCATAACTTCGATCTGAAGATCGGGGAGCGTGAGCTGGTCACGGCCATGATGCGCCTCATCGATCGCGCCCCGAGTTGTGAGCGCTGCGTTATCCAAGACCTCGGAGATATGACTCATTATCAGGACTTCACGGCTAAAAGTGAGTCCGGACATGACTTTGACTACGACAGCCGTTACCCGAAGATGATCGACGTTGCCGCCCGGGTGATGCGGACCATCGTTGACAAGGCGCTCTCCAAATTTCAGTTCGTCGACGTCATCGTCAACCAGGGCAACCACTCCCGCTCCAACGATATCTGGATGCGCACGTTCCTGTCCCACGTCTACAGCGAAAACCCCCGCCTGCACGTGCTGGACAACCGAAGCGTGTTCATCCCGTACCGCATGGGCAACACCTTCGTGATGTGCCACCACTCCGACAAGTGCCGGCCGGCGCAGCTCGCGCATGTGATGGCGACAGACTTCGCGAAGGATTGGGGCGAGACGACCTATCGCTACATCGACATTGGCCACATCCACCACCGCATGACCTCGAAGGAGCACCCGGGCGTCACGGTTGAGTCATGGAACCAGCTCGCCCCGGGCGACAAGTACGCCCATGACGGAGGCTGGCGGTCCCGCGCGTGCCTGACCTGCGTACTGCGCTCGAAGACCTACGGCGAGAAGGGTCGTATCACGATCAGCGCCGAAGAAGTGAAAGACATCATCGACAAGGCTGTGCCAGGTGCTGAAGCACTCAAGCGCCGCGCTGTGTATTCGGTCTAAGGGGAGAACGCTATGACTTATCCGTCCGTTGTATCAGCAGTAGTCCGGGCTCTGGCTGCGGAGACGATCAATAGCGCGGGGGGCTGTGATATGGAGCCGCGCGTCCAGGCTGCCAAGGTGCCCGGCACGCTATCCGGAAAGGAAGAGCGGATGCTCGATGACTTCTGGATACATGGCCGGCTGCATAAGGCGCT
The DNA here is from genome assembly GCF_054483855.1 of Stutzerimonas sp. KH-1. Classification (NCBI taxonomy): domain Bacteria; kingdom Pseudomonadati; phylum Pseudomonadota; class Gammaproteobacteria; order Pseudomonadales; family Pseudomonadaceae; genus Stutzerimonas; species Stutzerimonas sp. KH-1. The sequence goes on from NZ_CM137011.1 coordinate 312,589, forward strand.
TCTCCCTCGCCACTGGAATGCACTGGTCGCCAAGTTCAGTACGCACAAGGGTCGGAAGGTAGAAGCCATCGGCGCGCTACGTCCGCTCATTGCGTCGCCAGCCCCGAAGCTGTTCCTGTACAAAGCCGTCACCGCCTGGGCTATCCCGAAGCTGAAGGGTGCTCGCCTCGCGTTGGCCCCTGATATCGCTATAGACGTGCCCGTAGATGCCACACCAGCCAGGCAGGCCGCAATCATTGCCGCCGCTCTCTCTGCTGAGCGAGTGAAGCGCAACCGGGTAACGGCTCGCTCCGCTGACATGATCGTGCTCGCCGATAGCTTCTACGACATGAATACATGGGACATGGACGGCCGCCCGGAATCAACTCGCCGTGAGTGGCGCCGGAAGATCAGCGAAGTGCTGGATGAGATGGTTGCTGAAGCCCTGGTAGAGGCCGGGAAGATACTGCAAGCAGAGGGCCTGATCTTCGAAGATGAGGCGGCGTAAAAAAGACTTGCAATCAATCCATCAATCCATCAGTATTTATTCCATCCTGACGATCTTGCGCGTTAAGGAATGACACTGAACAAATGAAGCCCCGGCACAGAGCAATCTGGTCGGGGCTTCGTCGTTATGCGCGAACGGCTAGACAAGGGCTCGTCCACCCGGCGCACCAATTCGCACCGCATCGCGCACTAATGTGCAAAGCCAAGGCAGCTTAAGCGGCCTAACGTGCAATGCAGTGCAACCCTATTCCGGCCCCATGCCTGCCTCCTTGCTCATAGGCGGATCGCACGCGCATGTGAGGCCGGACCTATTACTGACGAGACTCCACTATGACCACAGAGCAGCAGACTCTCGCGGACATGCCGTTCTGGCTGCTCGTGCTGATTTCAATGGCAGGGCTCTCCGGAGAGATGCTGCGCGCATCCGGCGAAGACCTCACGATGGGCCAGATCACCAAGCGGGTGGCATTGCGATTCGGTGCGTCCGGCTTCCTGGGGATGAGTACGCTGATGCTCGCCTTGGCTGCTGGCTCGAAGATCTACATGGCCGGCGGCCTCGGCATCGTCGTCGCAGTGCTCGGCGCTGATGTGGCTGGTGGGCTCTATACGCAGTGGCTCGCCAAGAAGGCCGGCATTCGCCCGGAGTGACCGCATGAAACGCCCCCTCGCCATCCTGATCATCCTCTACCTCACAGCATGCGTATGCCTGATGGTGGGGATGGAGGCGTGGCGGTATTGGCGAAGACAACTTAGGAGCCCGCATGAGCACATACATCGTTCACGCCATAGGCGTTGAGCACCAGATCACCGCGCACACCTACACGCTCGGGTCTGACGGACTGAAGTTCATCGGTTCCGATGGCGTAACCGTTGCGATCTTCACCTCCTTCGACTGGATGAAGCTGGTTCCGGCTTCCTGATAAAAAATCAAGGGAAATCAAAATGGCAGCAGGCGGAAAGCGTGCAGGCGCTGGCCGACCGGCTGGCAGCCGCAACAAAGTGACGGCCGACATCAAGGAGATTGCTCAGTCCTTCGGTGAAGAGGCCATCAAGTCTCTGGTAGAGATCGTTCGTGACGGCGAGGCGCCCCATGCGGCGCGTGTGTCGGCGGTCAAGGAGTTGCTGGATCGCGGCTATGGCAAGGCCAAGCAGGCGCTCGAGCATTCGGGCGGCATGACATACAACGTAGTGACGGGTGTTCCTCATGGCTCAGACACAGACGATTGATCTGGGCTACCGGCCGAGGCAGTGGCAGAAACAGGTTCACAGCAAGCGCAAGCGGTTCACGGTGTGCGCATTGCATCGCCGGGCGGGCAAGACTGAGCTGGCGGTGATGGAGCTGGTCGACAAGGCCATGCAGTTCCAGCTGGACCTTGGGTTGTTTGCCTACGTGGCGCCATACCTGAAGCAGGCCAAGGCAATCGCCTGGCTGCGACTGAAGCACTACTGCCTGAAGATCCCTGGCGTCGAGGTCAACGAGTCCGAGCTGTGGATCAGGTTTCCACACAACGGCGCGACGATCCGTCTGTTCGGTGGCGACAACGCCGACGCAATGCGCGGTTTGCGCCTCGATGGCTGTGTGATCGATGAGGTTGCGCAGATCAAGCCGGAACTGTGGGAGGAGGTGGTCCAGCCGGCTCTGTCCGACCGCAAGGGCTGGGCGCTGTTCATCGGTACGCCGCACGGTCTCAACCTGTTCTCCAAGCTGTTCTTCGACGGCCAGTCCAAGGCGGATTGGCTGAGCGTCCGCTACACGGTGTACGACACCAGGGCGATTGAAGAGGGAGAGGTCACGCGCCTACGCACTGACATGAGCGAGAACGCATTCGCCCGCGAGTACCTGTGTGACTTCTCGGCGGCCGGTGATGACCAGTTGCTCAGCCTGTCGGAGGTTGAGGACTCAAGTCGCCGCACGCTGCGTGAGGACCAGTACAGCTTCGCCCCTGTAGTCCTGGGCGTTGACGTTGCCCGCTATGGCGATGACTCGTGCGTGATCATGCGGCGCCAGGGGCTCGGCTCGTTCCCGCCGCTGGTGTGGCAGGGCATCGACAACATGACCTTCGCCGGCCATGTGGCGCAGCAGATTACCCAGCACAAGCCTGATGCCGTGTTCATCGACGCAGGGCACGGGCAGGGCGTTATCGATCGCCTCCGGCAGCTTGGCTTCCACGTCATCGAGGTTCATTTCGGCGGCGCTGCTGGGCACCCGCGGTTCAAGAACAAGCGCGCTGAGATGTGGTACTCGATGGCTGACTGGATCAGGCAGGGTGGTGTTATCCCGTCCGACACCAGGCTCAAGCAGGACCTGGCGACTCCGACCTACAGCTATGACAAGGCCGGCAAGATCCAGCTTGAGGCCAAGGACGACATCAAGGCCCGCGGCCTGCCGTCTCCTGACATCGCAGACGCCCTTGCTCTGACCTTCACCTTCCCGGTGCAGAAATCCGACTACACACACGCTCACGGCTCTGCGCTGCTGAGCGACTACGACCCGTTTGCGAGGCAATGACCCATGTGCAGCAGCAAGCTGAAAAAGATCATCAAGAAGGTTGACCCGCTGATGGGCGGTGACGCGATCCTCGACAAGGTTGGTCTGCCGTCCGTGTTCGGTGATGAGAACGGCTTCGTGCAGGAGCCGGTAGAGATCGGCGCCACGCAGGTGGCTTCTGCTCCCGAGGCGCCGACTGAGGTTGATTCGGGCGTGCTGGCCGCTCGTGAATCCGAGCGCCGCCGCCGCGCTGCTGCCGCTGGGCAGAACAGCACCATCCTGACTGGCGGGCTTGGTTCCGCAAACACCGGGCAGAAAACTCTGTTGGGGGCGTAAATGGCTGACTCTCTGCGTCAACGGCTGGATCGCCGGCTCTCTCAGCTCAAGCTGGAGCGCGACCGGGGCTGGTTTCCGCTGTGGCGTGAGATCAGCGACCACATTGCTCCGGACATGGGGCGCTGGAATGCGACCGATGCGAACGAAGGCAAGCGCCGCGATCAGCTGATCATCAACTCGACAGGGCGGTCCTCGCTGAAGATCCTGGCCTCTGGCATGTTCTCGGGCATGACCAGCCCATCGAGGCCGTGGTTCAAGCTGGCAACACCTGATGCGGCGCTGATGGAGTTCGGGCCGGTCAAGTCCTGGCTGCACCAGGCCGAGAAGGTGCTGCAGGACGTGTTCGCACGCTCCAACCTGTACAACGTGTTGCCAACGCTCTACGCAGAGCAGGGCGCATTCGGCACCGGCGCGATCGCCTGCATGCCGGATGACGACGAGTTCGTGCGGTTCTACAACTTCACGGCCGGCAGCTACATGGCCGCCACGAGCGCCAGGCAGCAGGTGGACACGCTCTACCGCGAGTTCCGCATGACGGCGCGGCAGATGGCCCAGCAGTTCGGCAAGGACGCGCTGAGCAGCACTGTTCGCACGATGCTGGACAACAACCCGGACGGCTGGGTCGATGTCTGCCATGCAGTCGAGCCGAACGACGAGCGCGACCCATCGCGGCCAGACAATCGCAACATGCCGATTCGCTCGGTGTACTGGGAGAAGGGCGGCGACGCGGACAAGGTGCTTCGCCAGTCTGGCTTCCAGAACTCGCCGATCATGGTCCCGCGCTGGGATGTGAACGGTGAGAACGTTTATGGCGCCGGTCCTGGCTCAGTCGCGCTGGGTGATACCAAAGCCCTGCAGCTGATGGAGAAGCGCAAGGCGCAGATGCTGGAGAAGCTGGTCAACCCGCCAATGGGTGCGCCGGCCTCGCTGCGTGGTCAGCGTGCGTCGATCCTGCCGGGCGACATCACCTACCTGGACACGACCAACATCGGCCAGCAGTTCGCGCCGCTGCACGAGATCAACCCGTCCGCCTACTCGGCGCTGCGGGCAGAGATCGAGGCGCACGAGCAACGTATCGAGTCCGCGTTCTTCGTCGACCTGTTCCTGATGATCAGTTCGATGGACGACGTGCGCACCGCGACTGAGATCGCTGCGCGCAAGGAAGAGAAGATGCTCATGCTCGGCCCGGTGCTCGAGCGCATGAACGATGAGTTGCTGGATCCGCTGATCGATCGTGTGTTCGGCATGATGCTCGAGCAGTCGGTGCCGCGGTGGACTGGTCTGCTGCCTGGCAATCCGATGCTGCCGCCGCCTCCGCAAGAGCTGGCCGGCATGGACCTCAACGTCGAGTACGTGTCGATCCTGGCTCAGGCGCAGAAAGCCCTTGGCGTTGCAGGCATCGAGCGCGCCGTCAGCTTCGCGGGCAACCTCGCCGGCATCCAGCCTGACATCGTCGACAAGATCGACTTCGACCAGGCCGTCGACGAGTACACCGCCATGCTTGGGGTGCCGCCGACCATGATCCGCTCGGATGAGGACGTTGCAGCGCTACGCCAGCAACGCGCCGAAGCCCAGCAGCAACAGCAGGCGATGGAGCAGATGAGCGCCGGCATTCAAGGCGCCAAGCTCCTGTCCGAGACCAACGTCACCGACCCTAGCGCACTGACAGCACTGGTAGGCCAATGACCAACGCAAGCGATGAACGCGCCCTGAAAGATGCAGCGCGAGAGGAGCGGCTTGCCCGCGAAACAACTGCAGCCGACTTCAAGTGGCTGATGGACGACCCGCGTGGGCGCCGCTTCGTGTGGCGCCTCATGGGCCGCTGCAAGGTGTTCGAGCCCGTCTTCAACACCCATGGCGGCGTGATGAACTTCAACGAAGGCCGGAGAGATACCGGCCTTTTTCTTTTGGGCGAGATCGACCGGCTGTGCCCCGCGCAGTTCGCGGTAATGGCAGCAGAGAACGCCCGCAAACCCGAGGAAACGGAAACCAATGACTGACTCGACTACAGCCAGCGCCCCGGAAACAACCACCAGCGCAGCGACAGACGTTCAGTCCGGAGCCCCAGTCGAAGCCCCTCAGCAAGCACCGGCCACCCCGGAGCCTGCCGCAGAGGCCAAGCCAGGGGACACCGGCCAGCCGCCGCAGCCTGAATACACCGACTTCTCCCTTGCCGATGGCATGGAGCTCGACACCGAAGTGCTCGACAGCTTCAAGGGGATCGCCAAAGAGCTTGGCATCACCCAGGAAGCCGCACAGAAGCTGATCGATCTCCAGGGCCAGCTCGAGGCAAAGCGAGCAGTGGCGCAGCAGCAGCAACTGGCCGAACAGGCGCAGCAATGGGCCGACGCCGTAAAGGCGGACAAGGAGATCGGTGGCGAGAACTACGACAAGAGCGTGGCAACCGCCGTGAAGGCCATCGAGCAATTCGGCAGCCCCGAACTGCGCAACCTGCTGAGCGAGACCGGAATCGGTAACCACCCCGAACTGGTCAAGTTCTGTCATCGCATTGGCAAGGCACTGAGCGAGGACAACCTCGTGATGGGCGGCAATCAGAAGCCATCCGCGCGTACCGCTGACGTGCTGTTTGGCGACATCAAACTGAGTTGAGGACTGACACATGGCAACCCTGAGCACCACTAACCCCACGCTGGCGGATCTCGCCAAGCGCAAGGACCCGGACGGCAAAATCGCCAAGATCATCGAGCTGCTGAACGGCACCAACGAGATTCTGGACGACATGCCCTGGATGGAAGCCAACGACGGCACCGGTCACAAGACCACCATCCGCTCCGGCCTGCCGCAAGGCACCTGGCGCAAGCTGAACTACGGCGTGCAGCCCGAGAAGTCGACCACTGTGCAGGTGCGCGATGGCACCGGCATGCTGGAAAGCTACGCCGAGGTTGACCGCAAGCTGGTCGAGCTGGCCAAGGACAAGTCCGGTTTCATGCTCTCCGAGCACAAGGCCTTCCTCGAAGGCATGAACCAGAACATGGCCACCCAGCTGATCTACGGCGACGCCTCGCTGAACCCGGAGCGCATCACCGGCCTCGCGCCGCGCTTCAACAGCAAGAGCGCCGAGAACGGCCAGAACATCATCGATGCGGGCGGCACTGGCTCCAACAACACCTCGATCTGGCTGTGCTGCTGGGACGAGACCACTATCCACGGCATCTATCCGGAAGGCACCGTTGGCGGGCTGAAGGTTGGCCCGAACAAGGAAGAAACCCTGATCGACGCCGCTGGCGGCCGCTACGAGGGCTTCCGCACTCACTACGAGTGGAACGCCGGCCTCACCCTGCGCGACTGGCGCTACGTGGTGCGCATCGCCAACGTCGATGTCACTGCCCTGACCAAGAACGCATCGGCCGGCGCCGACCTGATCGACCTGATGGTCCAGGCCATCGAACTGCTGCCGAACGCCCGTGTCGGCCGCCCAGTGTTCTACGGCAACCGTACCGTGCGCAGCTTCCTGCGTCGGCAGATCGCCAACAAGTCCAACGTCTGGCTGAACATGGAAGAGGTCGCAGGCCGCAAGGTTATGACCTTCGACGGTGTTCCGTTCAAGCGCGTTGACGCCATCCTCAACACCGAGGCTCGCGTGGTTTAAGCCGCGCAGCCTCTGACATAGGAGAGTTTCACATGGCGATCATCGATCGTTTCCTCCAGGTCTCTGCCGGCCAGGCCGTGACCGATTCCGCTGCGTCCACCGATGTGATTGACGCGGGCGCTACCAAGAACGCCAACATCGGCCGTGACATCGGCGCCGGCACCCCGCTGGTCATGGAGTTCGACGTGCTGACCACGGCCACGGCCGCAGGCGCAGCCACCGTCACCTTCTCGGTGCAGGACTCGGCTGACAACAGCTCCTTCGCTGATGTCGTGGCTACCAAGGCCGTGCCGCTGGCCGAGCTGACCGCTGGCAAGCAGTTCTTCCTGCCGCTGCCTCCGGGCATGCGTCGCTACGTGCGCGCCTACTTCACCGTAGGCACCGGCCCGCTGACCGCTGGTTCGTTCAACGCCCAGATCGTTGACGGTGCCAACTACCAGCGCGCTTACCCGGACCTGCTGTAAGGAGGTAGCCCATGCGCGTTAAAGCCACGGCGCCCGGGTTCTACGGCCGTCTGCGCGATGTCGGCGAGGAGTTCGACATCAGCGGCGAGCAAGACCTGGGCAACTGGATGGCGAAGGTGGGCGACAAGCCAAAGCCAGAAGCCAAGGCAAAGCCCGGCCCCAAGCCGGCCGCCAAGCCTGAAGAAAAGCCGGAAGACAACCTTCCGGACGCGTAACACCAAGGGGCCTTCGGGCCCCTACTCATTTCCGGAGATCGCATGGCCAGTGTCGTCCAAATCTGCAACATGGCGCTCACCCGCATCGGGCAGAACCAGTTCATCGACTCGATCGACGAGCAGAGCAAAGCGGCCGAGCTGTGCGCGCTCCATTACGAGCTGTGCCGGGATGAAGTGCTGCAGGCCTTCCCCTGGCCGTTTGCAGAGGCGCGTGTTGCTCTCGCAGACATCGGCTCGCCTCCGCAGAACTGGACCTATCGGTATCGCTACCCGACCGACTGCCTGCAGATCCGGCGCATCACCGTGCCCGGCATGGTCATGCCGCGGGCAGACGACCGCATTCCGTACCAGGTGATAAACGCCTCTGGCGGTCGCGCCATCGTGACCAATCAGGAGCAGGCGGAAATCGCCTACACCGCGCGAGTCGAGGACACGACCTACTTCTCGCCCATGTTCACCAATGCGCTCGCGTGGCGGCTCGCTGCGGAGCTTGCAATGGGGCTGCAGGCCAAGCCTGAGAACTACCAGGCAGCCATGCAGAACTATCAGATCACCATCAGCCAGGCTCAGGCGCTTGCCTTCGAAGAAGTCGAGGATGGGCCAACCCCTGAATCCGAGTTCATACAGGCGCGCAACTAATGGGCACATCCACCATTCAGCCGTCGTTCGCGGCCGGCGAACTGGCGCCGTCGCTCTATGCGCGCGTCGACCTGGCCCGCTACCAGACCGGTCTGCGCCTGTGCTCGAACTTCTTCGTCATGCCCTATGGCGGCGTTAAGAATCGCCCTGGCACCGTGTTCGTGAACGAGACCAAAGGCAGCGGGGTGGCCCGCCTGATCCCGTTCCAGTTCAACGACGAGCAGACCTACGTCCTCGAGTTCGGCAACCTCTACATGCGCGTCTACAAGGACGGCGGGATCATCGAGTCGAGTCCAGGCGTGCCGTATGAGATCGCGACGCCGTTCACCGCTGCGCAGCTATTTGAGCTGAACTACACGCAGTCGGCGGACATTATGACCATCGTTCACCCAGCGCACGCTCCGCGGCAACTGTCGCGCCTTGGGCATGACAACTGGACGCTGGCCACCATCAGCTTCGTGCCGAGCATTGCCGCGCCGACCGGTCTTTCCGGCTCTGCACGCTCTGGCGGATCTGGAGACACCACGACTTACCGCTACGTTGTCACCGCCGTGGCCGACAGTGAGGTTCCGGAAGAAAGCCTGCCATCTGCATCGGTCACCGTGGATAGCTGGGACAACAAGGCCGGCGCTTCGCTGAGTTGGTCTGCAGTCACTGGTGCCGACTATTACAACGTCTACAAGGATTCGAACAGCTCAGGGATCTACGGCTTCATCGGCAAGGCCGACGGGCTGACCTTCAACGACATCAACATCGCGCCGGTCAAGACCGACACGCCGCCGACGGGAAACAATCCGTTCGTAGGGACCGGGAACTACCCAGGCGCCGTTGGCTACTATCAGCAGCGCCTGTGCTTCGCTGGCAGCGACCTGTCGCCGCAAACCGTGTGGATGAGCAAGACCGGCAACTTCAAGAACTTCGGCTATGCCACGCCGGTGAAGGACGACGATTCGATTACCTTCACTATCGCTTCGCGCCAGGTTCACCGGTTCCGCCACATCCTGCCGTTGCGGCAGCTGCTTGGCCTGACGTCGGGTGGCGAGTGGGTCATTTCTGGCAGCGAGAACGGCATCACGCCGAAGACCGTCAAGGCCGAGATCCAGAGCTACAACGGCGTGTCGAAGATTCCGCCGATCGTCATCAATGACTCGGCCATCTACGTTCAGCAGCGCAACAACGCGGTTTCCTCGCTGGCGTATACCTTCGAGGCTGATGGCTTTGCGGGGGACGACCTGACCAAGTTCTCGCCGCACTTCTTCCGTGGACACGCGCTGACCGACTGGACCTATCAGCAGATCCCGGACCGCCTTGTGTGGGCTGCGCGTGACGATGGAGCCCTGCTGGGCATGACCTTCCTGCCGGAAGAGCAGCTTCTGGCCTGGCATCAGCACCACACGGACGGTTTCGTTGAGTCGGTCTGCAGCATTGCCGAGGGCCAGATGGACGCGCTGTATCTGCTCGTCCGTCGCACCATCAACGGCGTCACGAAGCGCTACGTCGAGCGGATGGCAGCGCGTGACATCGAAGACGCTGAGGATGCGTTTTTTGTGGACTGCGGCCTGACCTATGACGGCCGGAACAAGAACGCAGCGGCAACCTTGGCGCTTAGTGGCGGTACCGACTGGAAGTATCCGCAGACGGTGACTGTCACTGCAGCAGGTCACGCACCGTTCAGCGCTGGCAGCGTGGGGCGCACCTATCGCCTGCGCGCCGGCACAGAGATGGTGCGCGTCGAGGTCACGGCCTACACCTCGTCGACCGTGGTTACCGCCAAGCTGCTTGAGATCTGCCCGGAAAGCCTGCGCGGTGTTGCTGTGAGTGACTGGGCGCTGATGGCTGAGACAATCTCGGGCCTTGACCACCTCGAAGGGAAAACGGTTTCCGTTCTCACTGATGGCGACGTTCATCCGCAGCGCGTCGTATCGAGTGGTTCCATCAACCTGCAGCACGCGTCGGCCGTAGTGCATGCCGGGCTGCCGTATGTGGCTGAGATGGAAACGCTTGAAATCGATTGGGCAGACAAGTCGTCGGCCACTCAGCTCGACAAGCGCAAGGTCATCACGAGCGTGACGGCGTTCCTTGAGGCATCCCGTAACTTTTGGGCTGGGCCGAAGCGCGGCGCAAAGCTCTACGAGACCAAGCCCGAGTACCGGGAAACCTACGACTCGCCGGTTGCGGCAACGACCGGCATCACCGAGCTGAAGATCCAATCGGTGTGGCAGGAGTCTGGCCGCGTGTACATCCAGCAGCCTGACCCGCTTCCGCTCACCATCCTTGCGCTTATCCCGGAGATCACCATCAGTGGCAAAGGCTGAAGTCCTACCGTTAACCGAAGCGGATATCCCGGGCATCTTGCCGATCATCCGCCAGGCTGACCGGGACGAGATCGAGGGTGCGCTGCAGATCGACCTATCCACGGCCATTGCCGATGGCCTGAGCGACTGCTGCAAGGCCTCGAAGATCGTCGTGGACGGCCATGTCGTGGCGATCTTCGGCGATACCGCGCACGACGGGCGGACGGGCATTCCCTGGCTGATCAGCACCGTCCACGTCGAGCGCTACCCGCGGGCCTTCCTGCAGGTGTGCAAGCCGGAAGTCGAGGAGATGCTGACGCGGCACGAGTCGCTGCTGAACTTCGTGGACGTGCGCAACACCGTTGCCATTCGCTGGCTGGAATGGCTCGGCTTCACTTTTGGCGAACCAGTGGGCTACGGCCCGCTGGGGATGCCCTTCAAACCCTTTTGCATGACTCGGAGCGCCTGATATGTGCTGGATGGCAGCTATTCCAATCGCAATGTCGCTCGCCGGCGGCATGATGGGCGCACAGAACGCCAGGCAGCAGGGCGCATTTCAGGAGGCGATGGCCGAGCAGAACGCAGCCTACAAGGAAGCAGCGGCGCGGGATGCCGAGAAGCGTGGCGCGGTCGATGCTGACCGCTACCGGCGCCAGGTCGGGCAGCTGATCGGGTCGCAACGCACGGGCTTTGCCGCGAACGGCATCGACGTGAATAGCGGTACCGCTGCTGAGATTCAGGACGACACGGCCGCCTTCGGCGAGTTCGACGCCCTGACCATCGCCAACAATGCTGCACGCGAGGCGTGGGGCTACCGCGTCGGCGCACAGAACGACCTGATGAATGGGCGCATGGCTCAAAGCAACGCTCGCAGCGCCGCGACGGGCTCAATCCTTGGCGGCGTAGGCAGCGCATTCGGCTCATTTGCCGGGGGTAGGTAATGGCTCGAATCCCAACTCTTGATGGCCCGCAGGTACAGCAGCGCGGCCTCGGTGCGCCAACAGTCGGCGGGCAGGGGCCGGATAACTCCGGGCTGCAGCGCGGGCTGGCTCAGATCGGCCAGGCGGCACAGCAGTTCGCTATGCGCGAGCAGGAGAAGGCCGATACCGCGGCACTGATGGCGGCGGACCAACAGCTCGACCAGTGGCAGCAGCAGACCTTCTTCGATCCGCAGAACGGCGTGTACGCCAAGAAAGGCGCTGCAGCACTCGACATCACAAACCAGACCATCGGCCAGTTCGAGAAGCAGCAGGAGCAGGTCGCCAAGACGCTGAAGAACGAGCGTCAGCGCGCCCGGTACGCCGAGATTGTCATGCGGCGCCGGCAGTCGCTGAACAATGACCTGAACCGCTACGAGTATCGCGAGCGAGAGCAGTACTACGACGACGTTGACCGCGGCCAGATCGAAACGTCCATGCAGGGCGCTGCGCTCAACTACAACGACCCGGAGAAGATCGCCCACTACCAGAACAAGATGGCGGCGGTGTTGAAGGCCCAGGCAGAGCGCAAGGGGCTGCCAGCCGAGATGCAGCAGGCCAATCTGCTCAAGGCCAACAGCGGCATGGCCTCGGCCGTGATCTCGCGCATGGTCAACGATGATCCGTACAAGGCCAAAAGCTACTTCCAGTCCGCCCAGGACCAGATGACCGCCGAGGATCAGGTGCAGATCAGCCGCCTTATCGACCGCGAGATCAAGGCGCGCGAGATCGAAGCCAGACAGATGCAGGCGATCGCCCGGGCTGAACTGTCGAGTCGCGTGTCTGACGCGCAGTCGGCCTATCTGTCGGGGTATGACTTCGACAACCCGCCCACCGCCTCCGATTTCGTGGCCTCCTACGGCGCGAAGGAGGGGGCAGAGCGCTATGCGCAGTTCGTCAAGACGCAGGACATCGGAACGGCTATCCGCCAGGTTGCCATGGCCTCGCCGGACGAGCGCGCCAAACTGATCGACCAATTCATGCCAGCGCGCGATGGCGTGGCAACCGAAGGTTTCGCAGTCGATGCAAAGCTGTTTGGCCAGCTGGTCAACACGGCCTCTCGCCTGGGCGATGAGCTGCAGCGCGACCCGGCGACCTACGTTGCCAGTCGCAGTCCTCTATTGCGCAAAGCGGCAGAGGACGCTGCAAGCGGAGACCCTGCTGCCGTCGAGGCCTATGCCACGGCCATGCTCGCTGAGCAGCAGCGCCTCGGGGCGCCTGAGCCGCGGCTGTTGAGCGAGAAGCAGGCGGCCGGTATCGCGGCAGCGTTCGAGAACACAGCGGACGGCGGCAACAACTCCGCGCAGATCATCGAAGAGCTGCAGCAGCAGTGGGGCAAGCACTGGCCCACTGTCTACAAGCAGCTGCAGGACAAGCTGCCAGGCGCAGCGCTGGTGATCGGCACGGGCGTCGACCCGCAGACATCGGCGATGCTCGCGCGAATCGCTCCGCTGAAAACGTCCGAACTGAAGGCTGGGCTCGACAGTATCGAGGCTAGTGACGCGAAGAAGGTGCTGGCCGAGGAGATGACCGACTTCCGCATGACTTTGGCCGGCCAGGTTGGCGGCGAGCGCACATTCTCGACGCTGTATAGCGAAGCCGAGCGCCTTGCTTATGCCTACATGAGCCAGGGCAAGAGCGCGAAGGACGCGGTCAGCCTGGTGAAGAAATCGCTGATCGATGACAAGTACACCCTGGCCGGTACCTATCGCGTTCCGAAGTCCTTTGATGCCGATATGGTCGAGGCCGGCACCGAGCGCGCCATCGAAAGTCTGGATCCGTCGACGCTTCGATTCGCGGTACCGAAAGGCGTGGATGAGACCTTCGCCCGCGACCGTGTGAAAGCCGCGATCAGCAAAGACGGCTACTGGGTCACCCTGCCGGATGAAAGCGGCCTTGCGCTGTACTACAGCGGCGAGGCGGTGCTGACGAAGGAAGGCGAGCCGGTAACACGCAGTTTCGACGATCTCACGACAGAGGCTGTGGCGCGTCGGGTTGTTCCGGTGAGCGATCCAGTTATGCCTGAAGGCAGGATGCTTGATTACAGCAAAACGAGGTCTGCGCGATGACATTGTTTACCGAAGGCCTGGTTGTTCGGCGCGATCGAAACCTGCTTGATGACGTTGTCACCGGCCAGTTTGATGCGGCCGAGGCGGCCTTCGATCAGGCAATGTTCGAGAACCCCACCAATGCGGCCAGGCGCATCAACGAACTCACGGAGGCCGAGCAGGGCGCCGTGATTCGCCCGGCCATGACCGCGCGGGGGTATACCTCGCCCGCTGTCCGCGCCGAGCCGGAAACCCCGCTGCTGACCGCCGAACAGGCTCGCGCCCGCATCAAGGAAGAAGGCCTCGACCTGACCGTCGATGACGCCGGTATTCGTGCCGGAGCGCTGGACATCCTGATCGAACGCAAGCGGGAGGAGACCAAGCGCAAGTTCATCCTGGACAACGCGCCGGCCTCTACTGTGCCGGTTCAGTTGTTGGCTGGGTTCGCTGCATCTGTACTCGATCCGATCAACGTTGCGTCGGCGTTCGTCCCAATCGTCGGCGAGGCGCGGTATGCGTCGATGCTGGCCCGCGCCGGGCAGTCCGTGGCTGCTCGCGCAGCGGTACGGGCGCAGGTCGGTGCGATTGAGGGTGCGGTCGGTGCCGCGATGGTAGAGCCGCTGATCCTCTACGCGTCGGCTCGCGACCAGGCTGATTACGACCTGACCAATAGCCTGCTCAACGTTGCCTTCGGGTCTGCCCTGGGTGGCGGCCTGCACAGCGCTGGCGGGCTGCTCGGCGACCTTCGTCGCGGCAACCTGTTGGACTCGGTGAAAGTCGAGGCGCCAGAAGTCGCGCCAAGTGTCACGGCTACGCCACGGGCGGCAGCGCAGGAGTTTGCGCTGCGCGTGGACGAGAACCCCATGCTCGCGCTGCGTGATTCGCTCGAGCGTGGCATTGCGGCTGACCGTGTCAGGCTGGCAGAGGATGCAGGCCGGCAAGCGCGTGAGGCGCTGATCCCTGAGATCCGGGCCGAACTGTCGGAGGTTGCTGCCGGCCGTCTGCCAAACGTGCGTGACATTCGGACAGAGCAGGCAGCAGTCCAGCGCACGCTCGACACGCTGGACGACACGTTCAAAGCGCGCGCCAAGGAATTCCAGGGCCAGCGGATGAGTCGCAAGCAGGCCGAGCGCGCTGCGCGCGATGCGATTGCCGAAGAACGTCAGCGACTGAATGAGCGCAAAGCTGAGCTTGAGTCTGCCACTGATGTGAATCGGCAGGCTGAAATTGCCCGCGGAGAGCTAAACGCCCTTCAGCGCGGCGAGATCCCGCAGCGCTACCAAGAGCGAATCGACGCTGAGGCCAATCGCATCGCAAGCGGTTTCGACCTGCGCCAGACGGCCAGATCGAAAGCCGAGGCTGCTCCGTGGCAAGTCCGCGAGACAGCATTGCGCACCGCGGTGGCGCAGTCCGTCACCGGCCGACCCGTCAATGTCGAAGCCATCTTCGACCTGGCCGACCCCGCAAAGCGCGCTGCCGCACTCCAGCGGGTCAAGGAGCCAGTCGAGACTGTTGCCGACCCGGAAGGCGAAATTGCCGGATATGCCGCAGACGAAACTGCCAAAATGCTGGACGGAACCGATCTTCCCGGCGCACAGAAGATGCTGGAAGACGAGCTGGCACTAACCGAAGAGATCGCCGCACAGGCTGGTCTCGACGTCGCCCCTTATCTGCGCGATGCAAATGTGCTGGCCGCAGACGCTGAAACCTACGCCGCCGCCTACCGGGCCGCAGCACTCTGTCAGTTGAGGACGTAATGGCTGCTCAAGACTGCATCGATACCATCCAGGCTGCCGCTAAAGCTGCGGGGCGCGAGCTCGATCTCGAAGAGCTGACAGAGCTCGTTGGCGACCTGCAGGCACGCATCAAGCAGCTGCAGGCGACTGATGGCATGCTGGGGCTTGAGGAGGCGGCCATGCGTGCCGCCGACGAGATGGGGAACCAAGTCAAGCTGGCCGCCGTGATCGAGAAGCGCAATGCCCTGCTCAATGCCCGCCGTCGCGCTGAACTGGTCGGCTACATTCGCAGCACCTGGTCAGATCGGCCGGACCTCGGCCTTGAGTCCTTCCTTGTCGGCACCAACGTTGCCCGGGCTGGCGCGCGCCGGTCGGTCGCGGCCGAGCAAAAACAGCTCAGCCAGGCATATATCGCCGGTTTCCTCAACGACATCGAAAAGGAGGGGCTGCTGCCTTTCCTGACTCGCGGCGACTTGGATCAGGACATAGCCGACTCGCTCTGGCGTATCGGCATGGACAAGCCTCTGGATGGACTGAGCAAAGAGGCGGTCTCAATCGCCAAGATCATGCAGAAGTACCAGGAGGCGGCGCGCATCGACGCCAACCGTGCAGGCGCCTTCATCCGCAAGCTGCCTGGCTACGTGGTGCGCCAGTCGCATGACCCGTACAAGCTGCAGCGTGCCGGCTTCAAGCAGTGGCGCGACGAGATCCTTCCGCTGCTGGACGAGCGAACCTTTGAGGCTGGTTCAGATGTCGACGGCTTCCTGCTGGCCACCTATAACAATCTGGTTTCCGGTGTGCACCTGAAGGTTTCGACGCCGGAGCCGACAGGCTTCAAAGGCCCGCGCAACCTGGCCAAGAAGGTCAGCGCCGAGCGCGTCCTGCACTTCAAGGACGGCGTTGCCTGGGATCAGTACAACAAGGTCTACGGCACGGGCTCGCTGCGCGAGGCATTCCTCGGCGGCCTGGACCGCTCTGGACAAAGCACCGGACTCATGCGCCGGCTTGGCACCAATCCTGAAGGCAACTTCGAGGCTGCGCTTGACGAGCTGCAGCTGGCCTTCAAGGAAGATCCGGAGGCCATGCGGCGCTTCCAGGATGATCGCCGCGGAATGCTCAAGACTCGCTTTGCCGAGATCGATGGCAGCGCTAGCATCGCGGTGAATCACACCGGCGCCCGCGTCGCTGCGAACCTGCGCGCCTGGCAGTCCATGGCCAAGCTGGGCGGTGCGGTGATCTCTGCCGTTACAGACCTTCCGGTGGCTGCCAGTGAAATGCGCTATCAGGGCAAGGGCATGCTGGGCTCGATGGGCACGCTGATCGGCGGCATGTTGTCCGGCAAGAAGCCGGCCGAGCAGCGCGAGATCCTGTCCTCGATGGGCGTGTTCTTCGATAGCGTGCGCGGGGAAGTGGTAAGCAAGTTCAGTGCCGACGATTCGCTTGGCGGCAAGATGAGCCGCGCCCAGCAGCTGTTCTTCAAGCTCAACGGCCTGACCTGGTGGACTGACACCATGCGCAGCACCGCGGCGCTGATGATGAGCCATCACCTGGCCTACAACCGCGCGCTGAACTGGGAGCAGATGAACCCTGACCTGCGGCGCACGCTTGAGCTGTTCGACTTCGATGCCGGCAAGTGGGACCTGGTGCGCAACACTGGCGCCAAGCTGGCCGACGGCCGCGAGTACATGACCACTCAGGGCATCGACGATATCGCGGATGCGGATCTCGCCGGCTACCTCACCAGTAAGGGTCGCACGGCCAATGCTGCTGCCATCGGTGAGCTGCGCGAGGAACTGCGCGGCAGCTTGCGCAGCTACATCACCGATCGGGCCAGCTATGCGGTTATCGAGCCAGATGCGCGCACACGCGCCATGATGCGCCGCGGTACCCAGCCAGGCACTGTGGCCGGCGAGCTGCTGCGGTTCGTGGGTCAGTTCAAGGCCTTTCCGGTGGCCATCCTGCAGAAGTCGTTCGGTCGTGAACTCTACGGCCGCGGCTACCAGCCGGGTGCCTACGGCGCCAACCCTGGCCGCGAGCTGATCCAGGCCATGCGCAGTGGCAACGGCGAAAAGCTCGGTATTGCTCAACTGATGCTGTGGACCACGCTGTTCGGCTATGGCGCCATGGCCACGAAGGATCTGCTGAAAGGGCGCGAGCCACGGCCGGCGGACGACCCGAAGACTTGGGTGGCTGCGATGCTGCAGGGCGGTGCGCTCGGCCTGTATGGCGACTTCCTGTTCGGTGAGGCCAACCGCTTCGGTGGCGGGCTTACGCAGTCGCTGTCTGGCCCAACGCTGGGCCTGATCGACGGCGGGTATGACCTGTTCGCTAGGATGCGTGACGGTGACGATGCGGCGGCTGCCAGCTTCCGCTTCGCCATCCAGAACACGCCCTTCGCGAATTTGTTTTACACTCGCACAGCCATGGACTATCTGTTTCTGCATAGTGTGCAAGAGGCCCTGAATCCGGGGGCTTTGCGCCGCATGGAACGCCGGATAGAAAAGGAAAACGCCCAGCAGTTCCTGCTGAGGCCGTCACAGACCTACCTGGACCCGCTAGGGATTGCGAGGTAATGCATGCTGGTCTCCGGCTCGATAATCTTTTTTGCACCGCTACTGGCTGCCTTAGCTGTCGGCCTCGTATTGCCTGATCAAGTCAGGCTGTACGGTGTCATTGCTGCATACTTGCTCGCATCTGTGGTTGCCGTTTCGGTAGCCGCTGAGCAGTACCACGGTCGCATTCGGTCGGCCGGCGACATGCTTGTCGCTGTGCGCAGCGGCACTCAAGGCGCGCTGTGGATCGGGCTGGCTGTAGGTGGCGTGATCACCTTGGCTTGGCTCGCCGCGCGAATGACGTAGCACCAACGAAACACCAAAGACCCGCTTCGGCGGGTTTTTTATTGCCCAAATTCCAGGCCCCGCCAATGAGCGGGGCTTTTTATTGCCCGCACGAAAGGATCGGCCATGACCGTTCAGACCAACACAAATATCGCCAGCTTCAACGGTAACGGAGTGACGCAGATTTTCCCAATCGCGTTCAAATTCAACAACGATACAGACCTGGTTGTGCTGCTTGTTGATGACGCGACTGGCGCTGTCTCTCAGCTCACGCTGAATTCGGACTACACGGTCAGCGGCGAAGGTGATGAAGAGGGAGGCCTGATCAATGTTGTCGTGGCGCCGGCGTCAGGTCAGCGGCTAAAGGTGACGCGTGTTGTCGACATTCTTCAGCTGACGGACCTTCGCAACCAGGGCAAGTTCTTCGCAGAAGTCCACGAAGACGCCTTCGACCTGCTGACGATGATTGCCCAGCAGCACGAGTCAGGCATCAAGTCGGCCTTGCGTGTGGCAGAGTCAGATCCTGAGCCAGCGCGAATTCCATCCGCTGCTCAGCGCGCCGGAAAAATCCTGTCTTTCGACACTGAGGGCAACCCGCAAGTTGTGGCGCCGGTAACGGATAGCTCGACAGAGCTGCGAATCGAGCTGGCCAACGACACACCTTACCTTGTCGACGGCGAGGTGGTTGGCGGTGTGATTTTGCCAATCAAAAGCATTGCGGCGCTTCGCGCACGAGCGGGCCGGTATGACGGCGACGTTGCTTACCTTCGAGGCCGCACTGAGTCGAGCACGCTTGGCGCGGGTCAATTCAAGTGGGATGCGGCAAGCACTCTTGCCGACGATGACGGTGTCGTAATCGGATCTGCGGCAACCGGTCGCTGGATCCGCATCGGGACAAACTTCGAGTGCCATGGCGAGTGGTTCGGCGTCGGCAACGATGGCGGCGACTACACGGCTGAGTTGCAAAACGCCATCAACTACGCGGCGACAGCAGTCGGTGGCGCTCAAGGTATGCGCGTTCAACTTCTGCGCGGCAAAGTTGGCCTGTCCAACAAAATCACTCTGCCGAATCGCGTCGCGCTGCACGGTGCCAACGGGCGCGGAACAGTAATCGAGGCGCTGGATACGTTTGAGCCGACCGCTACAGAGATGTTCCATGCCCACAATGGCACGTCGAGCATGTTCGGTAGCCGCTTGGTGGACCTGTTCATTGATATGCGTGGCAAGGGTGACGTGAACGGCCGATGCATTTACTCGCAGGCATGGCAGGAAACCTGCGGCATGGAGCGGGTGTGTCTCATCGGGTTTCCGAAGTATGGGCTTGAATACAGCGATGGATACGGCGGCGCGGCATACCTTCCGCTGAAAGACATTGAGATTTTTGGCGGTGCTTCCGGCACAACCCCGACCGCTGGTATCAAGATCAACCAAGTCAGCACGGTTGGCGGTTTTGTGCTTTCTATCGACGGAGCCACAATCACCGGGGCGACATCTGCGCAGTGCCCTGTCGGTATCAGTATGACCAACGATACGCTGGTGGCCCGTGGCCTGCATTTTGAGTATGTGGATAATGGTGTCACCGGCGCAGGCATCGGCGGCATCAGTATCGACACCATTACTGGCAGCTCCAACAACGTGGGTACGTTGGTAACACTTGGTTCAGCGTGGACAGGTCAACTCAACATCCGAGATAGCATTACGAACGGCGCGACCAACCACGTTAAGAACAACGCCAACGGCGCGGTCATCCCCTCTGGTGCCGGCATGCAGCCTGAGATTACATACCCCGACAAAGCACAATCTGCGGCTTTGGGTTATGTGGTCTTCGATGCTAGCGCCACAGCTGTTGATGAGCAGTGTACAATTGTGTCCAAGTCCGCAAATATCAAAGGCGTTCTGAAAACTGCCGTAGGTAAATTTACTGTGCAGTGGTTGTATACCATGCCCAACAAGCAACGTAGTGTTGGCGGCGGTATCACTAACTTGAACAATACTGATCCTATCAAAGTAACTCACACCGGTAGCACGGGGTCTTCGGAAGTTGTGCAAGTCCGGCGCAAGACCGATGACACAACTTGGAACGACTACGACCCGCAGCGTCTCAGCTTACAGTTCTTCGGAGATCGCCTGTAAGAATCTGCAGTTTGATTGCTCTCCTTTCTGGTCGGAGCATGGACAAAACGGCGAACAGGAAAAATGCAACAGGGAAGTAGTCTAGAAGTCTGTTCGACAAGAAGCTGACCGCAAACAACAGTAAGGCGACTGCAACGAACCTGTTCAGTTCGCCTTTTCCTTTGAAGGCACTAGCCATTCCGATAGAGACTGCAATAAAGAAAAAGGCTGAAATTAGCAGCCCGAAACTGCTGATGTACGTTAATACTTGGCTATCGATCCCGATATAGTGGTCAAACCCATAGAACAATGCCTGAAACGGTTCTTCACTGAACCGGTTTGCATATTCGGCGTGTATGTCGAGCCGGCCTGACACTGATATGGAGCGGCTTTCCATCTCGTCGGATGGAGCTATGGAGGCAAGCTTGTAGGCCACGTGATCAGTAATTGCCGATGGCGCAGCTACCGCCGCGATGATGGGCAGGAATAACAAGGCTATAAGCTTCTTAACCGTCAGGCGGATTAGAAGGGCGCCGAGAAGAACAGCGGCGAGCATGACCGCTGAAAGCATGGAGCTACTCATTACTGATCCGTAAGCAAGCACCGGAACGAGAAAGACGAATCTCCCTTTCCTGTAAAGGACGACGTAGGCGATCAGCAAGTTACATAGAAAACCAAAACTCGAGGGGTTGCCAACGCCGCCTACGAATGCCCCGTTATCCCACAGTGAATTCCCGCTATAGCTGATCCAGGAATCAATAGCGACCTGCGCTGCCAGTACGATGGCGCAGCTGCTCAAGAATTGAGTTATTGCACCTTGCTTCGGCCTCATCAAAAGAAATGGAATGGCACAGAGCACGGTGTTGATGAAATAGAACTCAGAGAATCCGTTGAATATGCCTTTGAAAATAAACGCTACTACGGCCCATGCAAAGAACGAAGCCAGAAGCAGCTTTGCATAACTTGCCTTTCTGTCAATTGACATCGGGAAAATAGCGATCACGCACACTACTAGCGCAATGAACTTGATAACGGTCACCGCTATCGGCGAGTCAGCATTGCCCTGGTCGAACGATGTGAAATAAAAAAAGTAGTATGGCGATAACAAGAGCACAGCAGCCAAAAATGGCAGCGCTCGGCTAAATACGTTCATAGCATGTTCCGTTTGCGTAGTCGTCAATGGTATGTGAGCGGTCGTATCAAAACAATCCAAGCCCCGCCAGCCGGGGCTTTTTATTGCCCGAGGATTACCGATGACCCTCTCTGAGATACGGGAGCGAGCCATAGCGCCCGCTCTCGCGCTGCTGCCTGCGCGGATGTCGAGCCGAGAGGCCGAGATCATGCTGCTGGCTATCGGGCTGCAGGAAAGTCGCTTCGTCCACCGCCGCCAGATGGGCAACGGCCCGGCCCGGTCATTCTGGCAGGGTGAGCTCGGCGGCGGGATGGTGGCTGGCGTTCGCACGCATGAGGCCACCAAAGCCCATGCCGCTGCGCTGTACCGTGCGCGTGGCGTTGCTCCTGACAACCGATCTATCTGGACTGCCATCGAGCATGACGACGTGCTCGCCGCCGGCCTGGCTCGCCTGCTGCTATGGAGCGATCCGGGCCACCTGCCGGGCGAGGATGACGTGGAAGGCGCCTGGCGGTTGTACCTGAAGACGTGGCGCCCGGGCGCATACGACAGAGGCGCTGCTGAGCAACGCGCAGAGCTCCGCGCCAAGTGGGGGCGTAACTTCGCCGCTGCCGTGCGTGAGGTGATGCGATGATCGCCCTGCTCAAGCAGTACAAGCTGATCGCCTTGGCTGCCGCTGTGCTTGCGCTGATGGCGCTTTCTGCTACCGGGGCGTGGCAGTGGCAGGGTAATGCTTACGGCAAGCGCCTGGCAGATCAGGCGCAGGCTCACGAGACATTCCTGCGCCAGGTAGCCGAGGCTAATGCCGCGGTGATCCTCAAGCAGCAGGCCGAACGGCTGGATCTGGAAAGCCGGCTGGCGGCAAGCGACCAACAACGATACGGAGAGCTGCGCCATGCACAGCAAGAAATTGATCGGCTGTCTGCTGCTGTGGCTGATGGCTCTCGCCGGCTGTCAGTCCGCGCCAGTTGCCCAGCCGCAGCGGGTGGTGTGCCCGAAGCCGCCGGCGCCAGCCGCCTGGATGATGGAAGCCAGCGAGCCAACATTCACGAAGAGGATGCTCGACGTATTGTCGCCATCACCGGAGACGCCGACGCCTGCGCCGTGAAACTGACCGCGCTGCAGGAGTGGGCGAGGGAAGTAACTAGGGGGAATTGAGATTGCCCGGACGGGCTGAGATAGGGGAAATTCCTTCCCCAAAACGCAAACGTAAGTGTTTGATTCTATTGGCGCGGTAGATTGCGCAAAAGATCGGATTTTTGAGCGCAAAAACTGGCCGAAAGCCGCGCGGCACTAGGCGTTGAGCCTGATCCGTGCGGCGTCCCAGGCTTTGATTCCGTATAGGCGCAACCGCTGATCAGCTTCGGACATAGGGCAACTCTCCAAGACTCCTGCAAAACTGGACGGCGGATTATGCCACGCCTCGTCTGCCGATGGAGGCGGAGCGTGGCGTTGTTGCCCGCATCGTCCTCGGGGCGGCGCCTGAGTGTTCGTAGCTCAGTCTCGTCCCGTTGCGCCCAGGGCATGCTGGATCGCCTGCACATCCTGAGGCCGCACCACGCGCCCCAGCTCCTGGCCTCTGTCCAGCAGAATCAGCGTAGGCCACAACTTGACCCGGAATGAGCGTCCGAGCGGCCGGCCCGGGCCGTCTTCTATCTTCAGATGGCGGATGCCCGAGCGGTCGGTCAGCGCCTTGCCAATCAGCGGCTGGGCGGCGCGGCAGTGGCCACACCAGGCGGTGCCGAACTCCAGCAGCACGGGGCCTTCCAGCGCGTCCACCTCGGCGCGGCTCGGTTCAATATTCGCGTAGTGTTCGGTCATTTCCACGTGGGCAGCCCTCCGGATTGCGCGTAAAGGTTCGAGCCTGCCGCAGCAGCGTCGTTCAGCCGGCGCTCTCGACCTTTTACGCGAGTGCTGTTGTCCATTGATGACAATCGCAACGGTGAGGTGACAAATAATGGCACGCAAGCATTTCGAGAAGTTCGAGGCGATTTCTTCGGCCGTGCCTGCCGAGGATGCATTCGAGGCAGTGATCGCCATCAAACGGCGCGACAGCGATGAAGACGTGCATGTGTTCAAGGTCGCCGATGGCCGTCGCTACGACCTGGCATCGGAAGCGGACGCCATCGCCGAGGCCGCATTGACTAAGGTTATAGAGGTCAGCGACGAGGGTCAGCTGATCTGGGAAGAGCACGCAATCTGAACAGGAGGCGTTGTATGAATGATCACGACGAGCGTACCGAGCATGCGCGCGAGCCAGCGGACTCTGACCGGCATGAGGAGCATCCGAAGGCGGATATTCCCGAGCACATGAAGCCGGAAAATCTGGAAAAACTGCGCGACTATGGCAAGGATATGATCCCGCCTGGCGTGGCTTGAACATCGCGAAGCCGGGCGGCCGGACCGCCCGGTGCGCTGTCAGAGCGTTTCGATGTAGTGGCGGATGCGCTGGGCGGCCTCGATGCATTCGGCAAGTGGTGCCACCAGCGCCATGCGCACCCGGTTCGCGCCCGGGGAGGCGCCGTTCACTTCACGGGACAGGTAGGAGCCGGGCACCACGGTGACGTGCTCACGTGCGAACAGTTCGCGAGTGAACTGTTGATCGTCGATCGGTGTGCGCGGCCAGAGGTAGAAGCCGCCATCCGGACGTTGCACGTCCATCACAGGCGCGAGGATGTCCAGCACGGCGTCGAACTTGGCCCGATACAGCTCGCGATTGGCGCGCACATGTATCTCGTCGTTCCAGGCGGCGATGCTTGCGAGCTGGGTCTGCACCGGCATGGCGCAGCCGTGATAGGTGCGGTAGAGCAGGAACGCCTTGAGAATCTCGGCATCACCGGCGACGAAGCCCGAGCGCAGTCCGGGCAGATTCGAGCGCTTGGACAGGCTGTGGAAGACCACGCAGCGCTTGTAGTCGTTGCGGCCCAGCGCGGCGCATGCGCTGAGCAGGCCGGCCGGCGGGTTGGCTTCGTCGAAGTACAGCTCGCTGTAGCACTCGTCGGCGGCAATGACGAAGTCATGCTCGTCGGCCAGGGCGATGAGCTTCTTCAGGGTTTCCAGCGGCACCAGCGCACCGGTCGGATTGCCCGGCGAGCAGAGAAAGAGGATCTGGCAGCGCTGCCAGATTTCTGCCGGCACGGCATCGAAATCGGGGTTGAAGCCGTTCTGCTCTAGGCACGGCAGGTAGTGCGGCGTCGCCCCGGCCAGCAGCGCCGCGCCTTCGTAGATCTGGTAGAACGGGTTGGGGCTGACCACCAGTCCATCGGCATCGCGATCGACCACCGCCTGGGTGAAGGCGAACAGTGCTTCGCGCGTCCCGTTCACCGGCAGCACATGGCGCGCCGGGTCCAGCGCTTCGGCAGCCAGGCCGAAACGCCCCTCGCACCAGCGCGCGATGGCTTCGCGCAGCGCAGGGATGCCGAGGGTGGTCGGATAGACCGCCAGCTGATCGAGGTTGTCCGCCAATGTCTGGGCTACGAAATCCGGTGAACGGTGCTTGGGCTCGCCGATTGACAGCGCGATGGCACGTTTGCCCGCAGGCGGCTGGACGCCAGCAAGCAGGGCACGCAGTTTCTCGAAGGGGTAGGGGTGCAGCAGATTCAGGGCGTTGTTCATGAGTGCTGTTCTTTCAGGATGAGCGCGGCGAACGCCCCGCATTCGTGATTTCAGTCGTCGCGACCGCCGCCGTAATAGGCGCAGCCGCGCAGGGTCTGGCCGTCCAGGCGAAGCTCGGCGCTGAGGTGGCTGACGGCTCCGCTGGCGCTATCGATACAGCGCTGCGGCGCAACCCAGAGATCCAGCCGTTGCGCGTTGGCTTCGCTGGTGAGGCTGAGTTGGCCGCCGGGCAGTTGCTCTTCCAGATAAGGCAGAGCAATCGGTGGCTGTCCGGGACGGGTGAGCAGCATGCCACGAGCGGTCACGCTGACGGTCCAGTCCGGCTCGTGGCCACTGGCGCGCAGGATCAGATGCTCGAAGTTTTCCTCACCGCAGCCGTGGCCTTCGCGCTGCAGGCGGTAGACGCGGGTCAGCGCAAACTGCCCGACTTCGTCTGGCCTGGCCTGGTGGAGTGTGCCGCGCAGGTCGGCGAACAGGTGGCCCGGCTGCCCGGCCATCAGCGCCTGGGCATCTTCCGCCAGTCCGCTGTTCTGCTCCAGCAGCGTGAGTGTCCGCTGTCCCTGGCAGGTCTGGAACTGCAGCTGGCCGTCTACCAGTCGTACCTCGCCCTGCAGGCGCTCGGTGGCCACTCGCGAAGGGGCCCGGTCAGCAAAGAAGGTTTGGCAGCCAGCCAGCGACAGCAGCAGCGCGATCAGCAGGGAACGTGAAAGGGCCATCGGTGAACTCGCAGCTAGGGGAGGTGCGGCGGCATCAATGGCCGCCGCGATGGATCAGTTGCCTTTGACGGTCTTGCCGCCAACGCTGCCCTCTTCGAGCATGATCTGGTATTCCTTGCCGTCCTTCTCTACCTGATGCAGGCGGACCAGCAGGTAGTCCCAGTCCTTGGCGAACCAGAGGATGGTTTCGCGCTTACTCTGGGTCGGGTCACGCACGCGCTCGACCTTGATCGCATCGACCTGGCCGGCCTTGGTGCTGACCTTTTCCTCGCCGAGTACACGGAAGTCGTAGGTTTCGATCTCGTCGCCGTCGACTACCTGGTAGCTCATGCTCTGCTTGCCGGCGGCCACTTCATGTTGCAATGCCAGCTGGTAGGTAGACTTGTCTAGCAGGCCGCGATGCAGCGGCAATTTCACCGGGTCACCGCGGTCACTGCCCTCGACCTGCTTGTTGGCCCAGTCGAAGCGGTGTTCCACGCGCTTGCCCTTGCCCAGCCCGCTGCGCTTGAGTCGATAGCTCTGCGGCAGAAACGTATCGCCCTCGGTGCGAAAGGTGCTGCGCTCGTTGAAGCTGGCGACCAGCATCGAGGCCTCGAAATCCAGGCGCCAGCTGCCGTCGTCAAGTTGCTCCAGATTGCGCTGGGCGGTGCCGCTCATCGGCACTTGTTTCCAGTCGGCGGTATAGCTGGCGGAGAAGGGCTTGAGCTCCAGGGCCTGGACCGGAAGGGCCAGTACGGCAAGAGCGAGCAGCAAGGCGCGACGCATGGTGTCTCCTAGATTCTGATCTGATAGCCGGAAGCCGGCAGGATGGCGCCGTCCAGCATCGCGCCTTGTTCGGCGAGGCGCAAGCGTCCCTCGGCGAACCAGCGCACGGCCAGCGGGTAGATCTGGTGCTCGGCGACATGCACCCGTTGGGTCAGCCCGTCGATGCTCTCGCCCGGCTGAACAGGCAGGCTCGCCTGGATCGCCACCGGCCCACCGTCTAGCTCCTCGGTAACGAAGTGGACGCTGCAGCCGTGCTCCGCGTCTCCCGCGTCGAGGGCGCGTCGATGGGTATCGAGCCCCTTGTACTTCGGCAGCAGGGAAGGATGGATGTTCAGCAGCCGGCCCTGGTAGTGACGCACGAAAGCGGGCGTCAGGATACGCATGAAGCCAGCCAGTACTACCAGATCGGGCATATAGGCATCGATGGCCTGCATCAGCGCGGCATCGAAGGCCTCGCGGCCGTCGAACGCCTTGTGATCCAGTGCGGTGGTGGGGATGCCCGCGCCCTGGGCGCGGATCAGGCCGAAGGCGTCGGCGCGGTTGGCGATCACCGCGCAAATGCGTGCCGGATTCCCCTCAGCCTGGCTATCGATCAGCGCCTGCAGGTTGCTGCCGGAGCCGGAGATCAGCACCACCACATTGCAGGTTGCAGCCATCAGTGCTGTTTCAGGTTGTTCAGCACGACGCGCTCCGCACCTTGCGCTGCAGCGTCGATCCGGCCGATGACCCAGGGCGCTTCACCGGATGCTCGCAGGTTGGCCAGGGCGGATTCGACCTGATCCTGGGCGACGCAGATGACCATGCCGACGCCGCAGTTGAGCACGCGGTGCATCTCGTGTTCGTCGACGTTGCCTTTCTCCTGCAGCCAGTCGAACACCGCAGGGCGGGACCAGCTGGCAACGTCGATCACCGCCTGGGCGCCTTCGGGCAGCACACGTGGGATGTTGTCGAGCAGGCCGCCACCGGTGATGTGGGCCATGGCCTTGACCGCGCCGGTGTCCTTGATCAGCTTGAGCAGCGGTTTGACATAGATGCGGGTCGGCGCCATTAGCAGCTCAGTGAGCGGCCTGCCGTCGAGCTGGATGTTCTCGATGTCGGCACCGGCCACCTCGATGATCTTGCGGATCAGCGAGTAGCCGTTGGAGTGCGGGCCGGAAGAGGGCAGGGCAATCAGTGCATCGCCGGTCTGCACCTTGGTACCGTCGATGATCTCGCTCTTTTCCACCACGCCGACGCAGAAGCCGGCCAGATCGTAGTCTTCGCCTTCGTACATGCCCGGCATCTCGGCGGTTTCGCCACCTACCAGGGAGCAGCCGGCCAGTTCGCAACCGGCGCCGATGCCGGTGACCACGGTGGCGGCCACGTCGACGTTGAGCTTGCCGGTGGCGTAGTAGTCGAGGAAGAACAGCGGCTCGGCGCCACAGACGACCAGATCATTGACGCACATGGCGACCAGATCCTGGCCGATGCTGTCGTGCTTGTTCAGGTTCAGCGCCAGACGCAGCTTGGTGCCGACGCCGTCGGTGCCGGATACCAGCACCGGCTGCTTGTAGCCCGCCGGGATTTCGCACAGGGCGCCGAAGCCGCCCAGGCCACCCATCACCTCAGGTCGTGCGGTGCGTTTGGCCACGCCCTTGATGCGTTCGACCAGCGCTTCGCCTGCATCGATATCGACGCCTGCGTCCTTGTAGCTGAGGGAGGGTTGCTTGCTCATAGAATCCGGGCCTGTGGAAGGAGTGCGGGTGGCGATCGGTCAGTCGCTGCGTTCGGCCTCAGCAATACGCTTGCCCTGTTCGGCGCCGCGTTTGCCTGGTGTCCGATTGCAGGGCTCGAACAAGCGTCGGACCGGTCTGCGGAAAGCGCGCGATTTTATCAGGCTTGCTGCTTAGCGGCCATCCCGCCGGCGGTCGCCGGTGCTGGCGTCGTGATTCCTGCATGCCAACTGTGAGGCAGGCGGTTGCCGCCTCGGGGCGGGCTGTTTAAGGTGTAGCGCTCCATATCCCCTTCACGCCGCCAGCCACTGGTGGTCTGCGAGAACGACCATGCGCCTCATCTTCCGCTTACTTGCCCTGTGCATCGCGTTCGGGGCGGCTCTGCCTGGCCATGCCGAGCCGCTTCGAAACCTATATGAAGTGCGCGAACCCGTTTCCGGTCAACAGACCGAGGAGCGCGCCGCGGCGCTGCAGCGGGCTTTCGATACGCTGGTGCTGCGCCTGACCGGCGATGCCGAGGTGGTCAAGCGCGAGGCGGTTGCCGCGCTGCGTGCCGACCCCCAGCAGCTGATCAGCAAGTATGGCTACGAAGGCGATCACATCGTCGTCGATTTCGATCCGGCTACCACCGAACGCAGCCTGCGGCGTGCCGGTGTCGCCCTGTGGGGAGTGAATCGCCCGACGGTGCTGGCATGGTGGCTGAATGACAGCGTGGACGGCACGCAGCTGGTCGGAGACGGCCAGGACAGTGCCGATATCCTTCGCCGCGCCGCGCAGCACCGAGGCCTGCCGCTGCGTCTGCCGTTGGCTGATCTGTCGGAACAATTGCTGGCGACTCCTGAGAGTCTGGCCGAGGCGCGTCCCGAGCTGCTTGGCGAGCCGTCCGAGCGCTACGACGCCGATGTGGTGCTCGCCGTGCATGCGAGTGGGGACAGTGCCCAGTGGAACGTATGGGTCGATGACCAGCAGCGCGCCGGCAAGGCCGAGGGCGAAAATCCGGCAATGCTTGCCGATGCGGTGATGCTGGCGGTCAGTCAGTATCTCGCGCCCCGCTATGTAGTCGAGCCCGGTGCCGCATCGGAGATTACGTTGGAGATCATGGGCGCCGACGTGGCGCGTTTTGCCGAACTCGAGCGCCTGCTCGAGCCGTTCGCCGGCACGCTTCTGCGAGTCGAGAGTGATCGCCTGGTCTACCGCGTCAAGGCCAGTCCGGAACAATTACGTGCGCAGTTGTCGCTGGCGCGCTTGCAGGAGGTCAGTGGGGATCAGTCGCCGCTGGATGCGCAGCAGCCGATGAATCAAGAGCAGGTTGACACCAGCGAGCCGGTCGGTGCGCCGACCATGCCGACCGACAGTGGCCCGGTGCTGCGTTTCCGCTGGTGATGCCGCCGTGTCCGGCGCGCTAAGTATGTGCAAGGAAGGCAGAGAGCATGTCCGTAAATGATTCGAACCGCTGGCTCTGGCTGGCGGCACTGTTGCTGTGTGCTTGGCTGGTGTACCTGCTGACGCCTATCCTCACGCCGTTTCTGATCGGCATCCTGCTGGCCTATCTGGGTGATCCGCTGGTCGATCGACTGGAGCGCTGGGGGCTGTCGCGGACCTGGGGGGTGATCGCGGTGTTCACCCTCTTCAGCCTGTTGATGCTGTTGATGTTGCTGGTGCTGGTGCCGATGCTGGGTAAGCAGCTGATGCGGTTGTACCAGCTGGCTCCGCTGGCGCTCGACTGGCTGCAGCACCAGGCGCTGCCTTGGGCGCAGGCGCAGTTCGGGCTGGAAGAGAACTTCTGGCGCCTGGATCAGCTCAAGGCCGCATTCAGCGCTCATCTGGGCAGCACCACCGATGTGCTCGGTGTGATCCTGAGCCAGGCCACCGCTTCAAGTCTGGCGCTGCTGGCATGGCTGGGCAATCTGCTGCTCATCCCGGTGGTCAGCTTCTACCTGCTGCGTGACTGGGATCTGATCATGCGCAAGTTGCGCAGTTTGCTGCCGCGCCGGCGTGAAGGGATGATCGTTGGCCTGATGAGCGAATGCCATGAAGTCATCGGTGCTTTCCTGCGTGGCCAGCTGCTGGTGATGTTGGCGTTGGCGGTCATCTATGCTTCCGGCCTGATGCTGGTGGGGCTGGAGCTGGGGCTGCTCATCGGCGTGTTGGCCGGGCTCGCCAGCATCGTTCCCTACATGGGATTCGTTGTCGGCATTGGTGCGGCCGTGGTGGCCGTGCTGTTCCAGTTCGGCCTGGCGCCCTATCCGCTGCTGGGAGTGGCCGCCGTGTTCACGGTCGGGCAGATGCTCGAAGGCATGCTGCTGACGCCGCTGCTGGTAGGCGATCGCATCGGGCTGCATCCGGTCGCGGTGATCTTCGCCGTGCTCGCTGGCGGCCAGCTGTTCGGGTTCACCGGCGTGTTGCTGGCATTGCCGGTGGCTGCGGTGATCATGGTTCTGCTGCGCCACGTCCATGATCTCTATAAACTCTCGGACCTTTACGCCGAGCCCGCCGGTGCACCGGCCGAACCACCCAGCCAGCCATGAAACCCATCCAGCTTCCTCTCGGCGTTCGTCTGCGCGACGACGCCACCTTCGCCAACTTCTATCCGGGCGCCAACGCGGCTGCCCTAGGCTATGTCGAACGGTTGTGCTCGCCTGCCGCAGGGTGGTCCGATGAACTGATCTACCTCTGGGGGCAAACCGGCGTCGGTCGTAGCCATCTGCTGCAGGCGGCCTGTTTGAGGGTCGAGGAGCGCGGCGAATTGGCGGTCTATCTACCGCTGGCCGATGTCGCTGAGTACGGGCCGGCCCTGCTGGACAATCTCGAGCAGAGCGAACTGGTGTGCCTGGATGATCTCGATGCCGTGGCGGGTGACGCGATCTGGGAAGAGGCCTTGTTTCATCTGTTCAACCGCCTGCGCGATGCCGGGCGGCGGCTGCTGCTGGCAGCGGATGCATCGCCACGCGAACTGGCGGTCGAGCTGCCTGACCTCAAGTCGCGCCTGAGCCTGGCGCTGGTGTTCCAGCTGCAGCAGCTGACCGACGAGGACAAGCTGCGTGCGCTGCAGCTGCGTGCTTCGCGCCGCGGGCTCAACCTGCCGGATGATGTCGGTCGTTTCATCCTGACCCGTGGTTCGCGCAGCATGAGCGCGCTTTTCGAGTTGCTCGACGAGCTGGACCAAGCCTCGCTGCAGGCGCAGCGCAAGCTGACCATTCCCTTCCTCAAGGAAACGCTTGGCTGGTAGTGCCGCTCGGGACGCGAGCGCATGTTTGCATCCCGGTCGGCCCAGCGGTCAGCTTTCTCCCGCGAGCTTGCGTTCGTATTGATAGGCCCAACGGGTATACAGCAAAGCTGCGATGAACAACGTCAGGCTGATGAACGCTTCCAGCCATCCGTAGACCATGCGCGCCGGGTCGATGGCGGCCAGCACGCCCTGGATGAAGTAAAGGTTGACGATGAAGCAGGTCCAGGCATGCGCTCGCGGACTGCCAGCGATCATTCCTGGGGCAACCAACAGTAATGGAATCAGCTGGATGCTCAGGACTACCCAGATGCGCGCTCCGTGAAGATCGGCAAATACCAGATTCCATACAACCAGCAGCGCAGCGAGGCCGAAGAAGCTGGCGAGGCTGATGGCCCGGCTGAGCCTGAGCCGTGGCTTGAGCCATTCCAGCGTCGGTAGGGTTTTGCGCTTCTTAGCCACGATGGGTCTCCAGCTGTTGAGCGGTGCGCGCGAGCCGTTGCCCCAGCGCGCGGCAAAGGGCGATTTCATGCTCGTCGAGCAGACGCTTGCCGTCCGCCCCTGCATGATGGCTGGCGCCGTAGGGTGTACCGCCGCCGCGGGTTTCCAGTAGGGCATTCTCGCTGTAGGGCAGACCGAGTATCAGCATGCCGTGGTGCAACAGCGGCAGCAGCATTGAGAGCAAGGTGCTTTCCTGGCCGCCGTGCAGACTGGACGTCGAGGTGAATACGCCGGCTGGCTTGCCAACCAGTTCGCCGGTGAGCCACAGGCTGCTGGTGCCATCGAGGAAGTACTTCATTGGCGCTGCCATGTTGCCGAAGCGGGTCGGGCTGCCCAGTGCAAGCCCGGCACAGTTCTTCAGATCATCGAGCGTCGCATAGAGCGCGCCGGAGTCCGGGATGCTCGGTGCGACGGCTTCGCATTCTGTGGAGACCGCCGGGACGGTGCGCAGGCGCGCCTCCATGCCGGTCAGTTCGATACCGCGTGCGATCTGTCTCGCCATTTCAGCAGTGGCGCCGTGGCGGCTGTAGTAGAGCACGAGAACGTAGGGCGCACTCACGGCAATATCTCCAGAACCTTTTCCGGCGGTCGGCCGATGATGGCCTTGTCGCCAGCGACCAGGATCGGACGCTCGATCAGCTTCGGGTGCTCGACCATCGCTGCGATCAGCTGGGCTTCCTCCAGTCCGGCATCAGCCAGTTCGAGCGTCTTGTACTCGTCTTCGCCGGTCCGCAATAGCTGCCGGGCGGTAAGTCCCAGCTTGTTCAGCAGCTCTTTGAGTTCGCTGGTCGAAAGCGGGGAATCCAGATAAC
The DNA here is from genome assembly GCF_054483855.1 of Stutzerimonas sp. KH-1. Taxonomy (NCBI): domain Bacteria; kingdom Pseudomonadati; phylum Pseudomonadota; class Gammaproteobacteria; order Pseudomonadales; family Pseudomonadaceae; genus Stutzerimonas; species Stutzerimonas sp. KH-1. The sequence continues at coordinate 345,310 of NZ_CM137011.1, forward strand.
GCACGATCTCGGGTTTCAGCCCGCGAGCTTCAAGGAGCTCCAGTGCAGCGCGTGATTTGGAGCAGCGCGGATTGTGATAAAGCGTGAGTTCGGTCATTTGAGGTTGCGTCTCGCCGGTTGAGGTGGCCATTCTAACCTTCAACGGGGTGCCTGCCGAAATGTGCAGCACGGGCCATTTGCAGGGACGGCATCTGTCCGCTGCGGCAAGATCTCGGGGTCGTCGTGCCTCTAAGGGAGAATGGATGCATCAGCGCATCGATAACATGCTGGAATTCGGCCGTTTCCTGGTCAGGCGTTTCCTGACGGATCGAGGGCCCCACAGTGCTGCGGCGCTGACCTATACCACGCTGTTCGCCGTGGTGCCGATGATGACGGTGACCTTCGCCATGCTCTCGGCGATTCCGGCGTTCAAGGGCGTCGGCGAACAGATCCAGTACTACATTTTCAACAACTTCATCCCATCGACCGGTGCGACCATTCAGGAATACCTCCTGGCCTTCACCAGCCAGGCACGGCAGCTGACTTGGTTCGGTGTCGGGTTTCTCATGGCCACTGCGCTGATGATGCTGCTGACGATCGAAAAGGCGTTCAATACGATCTGGCGCGTTCGGCAGCCCCGGCGTGGCGTGTCCAGCTTTCTGCTCTACTGGGCCATTCTCAGCCTAGGCCCACTGCTGCTCGGCGCCGGCTTCGCGACCAGTACATATGTCGCCTCGCTTTCATTGATCTCCGGGCCCTATGCGCTCATTGGCGTGGGCACGCTGATCAAGGTCATGCCATTGCTGCTCAGTGTCGCCGCGTTCACCTTGATCTATGCCGCCGTGCCCAATACGCGGGTGCCGCTACGTCACGCCCTGGTGGGCGGAGTCTTCACCGCGGTGCTGTTCGAAACGGCGAAGCAGCTGTTCGGTCTTTATGTCAGCTACTTTCCCAGCTATCAGTTGATCTACGGCGCGTTTGCCGCCGTTCCGCTGTTTCTGCTCTGGGTCTATCTGTCATGGATGATCGTGCTGTTCGGCGCCGAGCTGGTCTGCGGGTTGTCCTCCTCACAGCAATGGCGCCGCCGCCCTTTGCCGCGGCTGCTGGTCATGCTGATGCTGCTGCGCACGCTGCACCAGCGTCAGCAGGAGGGCAGGGAACTACATCTGCGTGACCTGCACCGGGCCGGCCTGCGCCTACCCGAGGACGAATGGGACGAAATCCTTGGCTTCTTCGAGCAGGAGCAGCTGGTTTGCCGCACTGGTACGGGCGGCTGGGTGCTGTGTCGAGACCTCGGGCATTACAGCCTCGATCAGCTGCTGCGCTGCAATCCCTGGCCCTTGTCGGCACGCGACGCGCTACCGGAGCAGCTCGACGAGCCCTGGTACCCGACGCTGCGTCGTTCGCTGCAGCTGCTGCAACAGGAGCAGACCAATCTGTTCGGTGGCAGCCTGGCGGACTGGTTGGAGGCCGGTGGTGACAAAAATCGTCAGTAACGGAATGATTGCGCAGTTTTCTGGGGCGCTTGGGCCGGGCGGAAGCCGGCCGCACGCCGCGCCCTGAGGAGTATCGGGCCTCGGCTCGAATGCTGGCATGCTTCTGGCAATGGATATGATGGTTGAGAGGACGGCGTGATGAACGGCAAGCGCAGCACCATTCTTTATCTGCACCAGCGAGCGCCTGACGCCGCGCTGGATGCCTTGAATCGCCTGACTGGTCTGCGTTTCACACAGTGGCCCGAATCTCTGGTGGACCGGTCGGAGGGGCGGAGCGGGCAACAGGCAGAAGCTGTGCAAAACGTGCCGGACACGTCGAAGCAGGTGAGTGGCTGATCAGGCTTGTGCGGTAATGCGCTCAGCCGTGACGGGCTCGACGGGATGCACGAACAGTTCTTCAACGGATACGGCGACCACCGCCGAGGCCGGTCGAAGATGAATCTGCAGATCTTCGATCTTCTGCTTTACCGGTAGCCGGGCGATACCGGAGAGCAGGATCTTGCCGGCGCCATCGGTTCGGCCGTGATCGATAGCCGCTTCCCGCTGCTGTTGTCCGTCGCGGTACTTGGCAACCAGCGAGACCATCAGTCCCGCCTTTCCCTGCAGCTGGAGCCAGCTGGCAACATTGAACTCAGCGATGCGACCGTCATAAGTGGTCAGCGAAATGGCTGCTTGCTCGACGATGCGCGACGGCACACTACCGATCAGTTTGTCATTGTGTTGAGACATGGCTTCGCTACTGGTTAGTCGGTGAGGTGCGGAATTATAGGCAGTCCGGTCCGGCGAAAACTGTGCACTTGAGCGATGGGCGGCGTGACGGGACTCGCAGAACAGTGAAAACGCGGCGCTTATTTGGCGTCACCGTTCGATGCCCGCAACCGGCTGCCTGATCGTGCTCGGCCGGGGAGTACGCGGTATCCTTCCGCTCATTCCGACGAGGCATCGCTCATGGTCAAACTACGTTCATCGCTTTTCATCTTCGCCTGCGTGCTGCTCGCCGCCTGTGACAGCAGTTGGGGGCCGGATCAGTACGGCAGGGACGTGACCGCTGCCGATCTGCAGGGCAAGTGGCTGCTGATCAATTACTGGGCCGAGTGGTGCGGCCCTTGTCGTACGGAGATTCCTGAACTCAATACCCTGGCCGAGCAGGAGCGGCAGCTGGAGGTGCTCGGTGTCAATTTCGACGAGCTGCGAGGGGAGGAGCTTGCGCAGGCGGCACAAGCCCTTGGCATTCGCTTCAAGGTGCTGAGCGACGATCCGGCCGAGCGATTGCAGCTGTCCCGCAGCGCAGTGTTGCCGGTGAGCTATCTGGTGGATGACGAAGGCAGGGTTCGCAAGCAGTTGGTTGGCGAGCAGACCGCCGAGGGCATACTCGAGCACCTCAAGCAGCTGCGCGGCGAGTAATCCGCGCCAGTGGTTCCGGCTGCGAGTCGCTTACGGTTTGACGTACCAGAAGTCCTGCCAGAAGCCGATCACCTTGGCTGGATAGCGATTCTTGCCAAGGCTGCCGTTGTAGCGGGCCAGCGCTCGGTTGATGTCGCCGTTTTCCTTGCGAAGGTAATAGCTCAGGATGGTGCAGCCATAGCGCAGATTGGTGGCGTTGTCGGTCAGGTTGTCCTGCGGTCGTCCGAGTTCCGCCTTCCAGAACGGCATTACCTGCATCATGCCCTGTGCGCCGACGCTGGATATGGCGAAGCGGTCGAAATGGCTTTCGGCGTGGATCAGCGCCAGGACCAGCTCCGGTTGCAGGCCGGCTTTGCTCGCTTCGCGGTGTACCAGCCTGAGGAGCGTCAGGCGCTCCCCAGCGTCTGGAAGGTAGCGCTTGAGGCGGCCGGACATGTCCACCAGCCAGACTTCCGCGTCGAAGCGGTCCTGAAAGCTGTCAGCCTCCGCAACGGTACGCTGCATAAGATCGCGTAGCTCGGGTTCAGGCGCCTGGCGGATGTTGGCGTTTGCCGACAACGCCAGCGCCAGAAGCAACGGCAGAACGAGCATCCGCGGGATCATCGGGTTTAGTTTCCGTCGCTGCCTTCGATCAGGCTGTCCAGAAACTGCTTCTGCAACTCAGGGTCGTTGCGCGTCAGCTCGATCAGGCTCTGCTCCAGCTCGCTGGCTTCCTCTTCCATGCCGAGCTCGGACAGCCGTCTGACTCGATGCACCCATTGCGCCACATCGTCGCCCTCGAGGTCATCGAATATGAGGTTATGCGCCTCCTGCAGCTTGCCGCGCAGCTTGTGGCTGACCAGTAGCGTGGCGTCAGCTCGCGTACCGTCCTGCGAATCTTCTACCGATAGCTGCAGCTTGCCCACCTGAGTGACATCCTGGTCAGCGAACGATCCGTCGAGCAGGTTCAGGCGAAGTACGCCGTAGCGGTCGGTGGTCAGTTCGTGCGTCTGCGAACCGGCGACGACCCGAACCGGCCGTTCGGCCCAGGGCAGGCTGCTGTACTCGAGCCGAGCATCCCGTCGCTGCTCATCGAGGCTGGCGAGATTTTGCTGCGAGCGTCCATTGGACTCGACGTTCATGAACGGATTGAGACCGGCGAAACCGTAGCTGATCCAGTCTCGTGTGGCGCGTTCGGGGATGTTCCCGAGCATCACTACGTTGAGCACGTTGGCGCCGACCCCGGCGACTACTGCGACGACCCCCATCGGGATTTCGTACAGCTCGCGCCACGGCTGATAGGGCGTATAGCGATCATAACGGCGTGTGACTTCGAAGTCGGTCACTTCGAACGTCTTCTGCTCCTGCACACGAATTCGCCGTTGTGGCAGCTCGAGTACCTGTGGTTCGCCGAGCTCGATGCGCAGGCTGTGGTCGAGCAGTTTGCGTTCGGTGCGCGCTTCGTGCTCGCTGCGCTGAGGCAGGTGATTGGCGCAGCCGCCAAGCAGAAGCGCCGCGCAGAGCGCGGCGCTGGTTGAAGCGACAAGATGTCGGTTGAGCATGGTTTCCGGTCAGCGATGAACACGCGAATTGATGAAGGAGAGGATATCTGAAACGGCTACCTGCTGTGGTTGGGCATCGCGGCGATGCTTGTATTCCAGCGTGCCGTCCGCCAATCCACGATCGCTGATGACGATGCGGTGCGGGATGCCGATCAGCTCCATGTCGGCGAATTTGACGCCAGGACTGGTCTTTTTGTCACGGTCGTCGAGCAGAACTTCGTAGCCGGCTGCGGTCAGCTCGGCGTAGAGGTTGTCGGTAGCTTCGCGGACCGCCTCGGTCTCGTATTTCATCGGTACCAGCGCAATCTGGAACGGTGCCAGGGCGTCCGGCCAGAGAATGCCGCGCTCGTCGTAGTTCTGCTCGATAGCCGCAGCGACCACGCGGGAAACCCCGATGCCGTAGCAGCCCATGATCAGGGTCGCCGGCTTGCCGTTCTCGCCCATGACCTGGCAGTTCATCGCTTCGCTGTACTTGGTGCCGAGCTGGAAGATATGACCGACTTCGATGCCGCGCTTGATTACCAGGCTGCCCTTGCCGTCCGGGCTGGGGTCGCCAGCGACCACGTTGCGAAGGTCGGCGATCTGCGGCAACGGCAGGTCGCGCTCCCAGTTCAGGCCGAGATAGTGCTTGTCATCGATGTTGGCGCCGGCGGAGAAGTCGCTCATCAGTGCGACGGAGCGGTCGATCACACAAGGAATCGGCAGGTTCAGCGGGCCCAGTGAACCGGGGCCGGCGCCGATGGCGGCACGGATCTCGGCTTCCGAGGCGAATACCAGCGGACTGGCGACCTGCGCCAGATTGGCGGCCTTGATCTCGTTCAGTTCATGGTCGCCGCGTACGATCAGGGCGACCAGCTGGCCTTTCTCGACGCCGTGCACCACAAGCGTCTTGACGGTTTTCTCGATGGCCACGCCGAACTGCTCGACCAGCTCGATGATGGTCTTGGCATCCGGTGTATCGATCAGGCGCAACTCTTCGCCAGGGGCTGCGCGTTCGGTTTCGCGCGGGATGGCTTCGGCCTTCTCGATGTTGGCCGCGTAGTCGGAGGAATCGCTGAAGGCGATATCGTCCTCGCCGGATTCGGCCAGTACATGAAATTCGTGGGAGCCGGTGCCGCCGATGGAGCCGGTGTCGGCCTGCACCGGACGGAAGTTCAAGCCTAGGCGGGTGAAGATGTTGCAGTAGGCCCGATGCATCCGGTCGTAGGTTTCCTGCAGCGACTCCTGATTCAGATGAAAGGAGTAGGCATCCTTCATCAGGAACTCGCGCCCACGCATGAGCCCGAAGCGCGGGCGGATCTCGTCGCGGAACTTGGTCTGGATCTGATAGAAGTTGATCGGCAGCTGCTTGTAGCTGTTCAGCTCATTGCGCGCCAGATCGGTGATGACTTCCTCATGGGTCGGGCCGACACAGAACTCGCGGTCATGGCGATCCTTCAGGCGCAGCAGCTCCGGTCCGTATTGCTCCCAGCGACCGGATTCCTGCCAAAGTTCGGCCGGCTGGATGGCGGGCATCAGGACTTCCAGCGCGCCTGCCTTGTTCATTTCCTCGCGAACGATGGCCTCGGCCTTGCGTAGCGCTCGCAGCCCCATCGGCATCCAGGTGTAGAGGCCGGACGCCAGCTTGCGGATCATTCCGGCACGCAGCATCAGCTGGTGACTGATCACCACCGCATCGGAAGGGGTTTCTTTGAGGGTCGAGAGCAGGAACTGACTGGTGCGCATGTGGCCGTTATGTCCTTGCAGAGGCTGGAATTAGGCTCGGCATTGTACGGCGCGCGTGGTGCGGCGTACAGGACAGGTACGGTCGCTTGGGCGACGGAATCGATGCCAAGGAGCCCGAGCCCTTCAGTTACGACCGTGATTACGTCGTGTTGCTGAGCGACTGGACGGATGAAAATCCAACGCGGGTACTGGCCAAGCTCAAGAAACAGTCGGACTACTACAACCAGCACAAACGCACCGTTGGTGACTTCATCGATGACGTAAGCGAGATGGGTTGGTCCGCCGCCGTAGCCGATCGCAAGATGTGGGCCGAGATGAAGATGAGCCCGACGGATCTCGCTGACGTCAGTGGCTACACCTACACCTACCTGATGAATGGCCAGGCACCTGATGGCAACTGGACCGGCATATTCAAACCAGGCGAAAAGATCCGCCTGCGGTTCATTAATGCCTCGGCTATGACCTATTTCGATGTGCGCATCCCAGGCCTGAAGATGACTGTGGTTGCGGCCGATGGTCTGCACGTCAAACCGGTCAGCGTCGACGAGTTCCGTATCGCCGTGGCCGAGACCTACGACGTGATCATCGAACCAGACAGCGAACAGGCCTATACCGTGTTTGCCCAATCCATGGACCGCACTGGCTATGCGCGCGGCACCCTTGCTGTACAGGAGGGGTTGAGTGCACCAGTACCCAGCCCCGACCCGCGTCCGCTGATTGCGATGGGCGACATGGGTATGGATCACGGCAGCATGGGCGGTATGGATCACGGGAACATGGCCGGAATGGACCACGGCAGTATGGCGGGCATGGATCATGGGAGCATGCAGGGTGGCATGGCAGGCATGGCAGGTGCCATGCAGGCACACCCAGCCTCAGAGACCAACAACCCGCTGGTCGATATGCAAACAATGACACCAACGCATAAGTTGGACGACCCAGGTATTGGTTTGCGAGACAACGGCCGACGCGTCCTCACGTACTCTGACCTGCGCAGCACCTTCCTCGACCCGGATGGTCGCGAACCAAGTCGCACCATCGAGCTGCACCTTACCGGGCACATGGAGAAATTCTCCTGGTCCTTCGATGGCATCAAGTTCTCTGACGCCGAGCCTCTGCGCCTCAAGTACGGCGAGCGTGTTCGCATCACGCTGGTCAACGACACCATGATGACTCATCCGATCCATCTTCATGGCATGTGGAGCGACCTGGAGGATGCGAACGGCAATTTCCTGGTGCGTAAACACACCATCGACATGCCGCCAGGTTCCAAGCGCAGCTATCGGGTGACCGCCGATGCGTTGGGGCGTTGGGCCTACCACTGCCACCTGTTGCTCCACATGGAAATGGGCATGTTCCGTGAAGTCCGTGTGGATGAGTAAAGGAGATTTCTGATGAGTACTTTTATGAAGCGTAATGCCCTGTTTGGCAGCGCAGCGATGTTCAGTTTTTTGGCTGCTTTGTACGCGCCGACGTCATTGGCAGGTGAGGGGCACAGCGAGCACGAACAACATGCTGCCGAGTCGGCTGCGCCCGAGGCCATCAGTGACAAGCCTGCAGATCAATCGAAAGGCAAGGCCGCTGGCCAGCAGATGGATCATGGCACCATGGATCATGAGGGCATGAACCATGACGATATGGGGCACGAGAAGATGATGGATAAGCATGGCGGCACCGAAGCCGAAGCAGGTTCGAACCATGACCACTAGGTTTTCACGCCCGTCCCTCATAGCGCTGGTCGTGTCGCTGAGTGCACTCAGCGGCGGCGTTACCCAGGCTGCGGAAGAAATGGATCATTCGGCAATGGGGCACGGCTCCATGTCGATGGACCACAGCCAGATGGGCCACGGTTCCGCCAAAGCGCCGATGGAGGGCATGGATCACAGCAAGATGGATCATGGTGCCATGCAGAGCGAATCGGGCAGCATGGACCATAGCCAGATGGGCCACAGCCAGAGCCAAGAGAAGGCCCCAGCCATGGACCACAGCAAGATGGGACACGGCACCATGCAGGGACAGATGGAGGGCATGGATCATTCGAAGATGAACCATGGCTCCGCTGAAGCCCCGAGAACTACCAGTCGTACGCCGATTCCCGTTCTGACGGATGCTGATCGCCAAGCGGCTTTCCCGCCACTGCCTGGCCACAAGGTGCATGACAGCGCCATCAACAGCTTTTTCCTGCTCGATCAGCTCGAATACCAAGACGCAGATGAGGGCAGCACCCTGGCCTGGGATGCGTCGGGTTGGGTAGGCGGTGATATCAACCGGGTCTGGTTCCGCTCCGAAGGCGAGCGTACCAACGGCGTTACCGAGGACGCTGAATTACAGCTGCTGTACGGCCGCTCGATCGGCCCTTGGTGGGATGTCGTCGCGGGCGTCCGCCAGGACTTCAAACCGGAGTCGCCGCAGACTTGGGCCGCCTTCGGTATCCAGGGCATGGCGCTTTACGCCTTTGAGGCCGAAGCCACGGCCTTCGTCGGCGAGAATGGCCAAACTGCTGCCCGACTGGAGGGCGAGTACGACATTCTGCTGACCAACCGGCTGATTCTCCAGCCAACTGCCGAAATGAACTTCTACGGCAAGAACGATCCTGAGCGAGGTGTGGGGTCCGGGTTGGCCAATACCGAGCTCGGTTTACGTCTGCGTTACGAGATTGTCCGGCAGTTTGCCCCCTATATCGGGGTTTCTTGGAGCCGCTCCTATGGCAACACGGCAGACATGGTGCGCGACGAGGGCGGTGATGTAGACGAGGCGCGTTTTGTCGCCGGTATCCGGATGTGGTTTTGAGAACCTGACATGAAAAGAACAATTAAAACTTTGGTGGCGGCCGGCGTGGTCGGTAGCACAGCTGTCCTGGCCGGTGCCTACTTTGGCGTGGTCAACGTGGGGGCCGACGATCCCCATTTTCCTGCAGTGCATGCGTTTCTCACGATGGCCCGTGACCGCTCTATCGAAGTCCGTTCGCGGAACATCGAGGTTCCCAACCTGGATGATCAAGCTCTTATTCGCGCCGGTGCGGGCAACTACAACTCCATGTGTATCGGCTGTCATTTGGCGCCAGGTGTGGCGGAGACCGAGCTAAGCCAATCGCTTTATCCTGCGCCTCCCAACCTCGCCAAAATCGGTCTCGATGGCAATCCGTCAGCAGCGTTCTGGGTGATCAAGCATGGCATCAAGGCAACGGGTATGCCTGCGTGGGGCAAGAGCATGGGCGATGAGTACATCTGGGGCATGGTTGCCTTCCTTGACCAATTGCCGGCGATGGATGCCAAGCAATACCAAGCACTCGTCGCATCCAGTGGCGGCCATCAGCATGGTGGTGGGGAAACGCAAATGCACAATCATGAAGGTCAGCACGGCGACAACAAGCCTGGCCATCATGGCAATAGCGGCGGTGGCGAAGACCATCATGGAACAGGTGATGCCGGAGAGCCTGGCCATCACGATGCCGCGGCTACTGATAGCGAGGGTGGCTCCGCACCTGAGGCAGGTCACCATTCGGACATGAGTAGCGATGACCACCATGCCGGGGATGAGGCCGCCCCAAGCGGCGGAGACCATCATTCCGAGCAAACTCCGAATGCCTCGCCCAAGACCCATACCCACGCCGATGGCAAAGAGCACGTGCATGAAAGCTAAATATCTGGCCTTGCTGGCCGCTCTCTCCGTCACATCTGCAGTTCAAGCCGCTGATGCCCTGACGATTGATGTCCATCGTGATGCTAATTGCGGATGTTGCAAGAAGTGGATCTCACACCTCGAAGCGAATGGCTTCAAAGTCGTCGACCATGTCGAAAGCAACATGACGGCAGTGAAGCAAAGTCTGGGCGTTGCGCCGCGGTTGGCGTCTTGTCACACCGCGGTGATTGACGGCAAGTTCGTCGAAGGTCATGTGCCGGCGGCTCAGGTCATCGAACTCACCAAGCGCGATGATCTGCTGGGCATCGCTGTTCCCGGGATGCCGGCGGGCTCCCCCGGCATGGAAATCGATGGCGTACAGCATGCCTACCAGGTCATTGGCTTGACCAAGACGGGTTCTGATCAGGTCGTTGCAGAATATCCCGCCCAGTAGTACTGCCTGCCAGCACGGCCGCTTGTGTGTAGTGGCCGACTCATTTTTATACGTCCTTTAACCTAAGTAAAAAAGGCGCCCTAGGGCGCCAAGGGCTGTCTCCAAACCAAAGGAGCACTACGAGGGGACAGCAGGACCAAGGAGCGAGCGGGCAATCAACCCGCTCGCTTGCCAGGGTTAGAGAACTTCCAGCGGGTACTCGACAATCAGGCGGAACTCATCCAAATCCGACTCGAAGTCGGTGGCGCGAGTCGTGGCTTGTCGAATGCGAAAGGACATGTCCTTCAACGACCCAGACTGCACAACGTACTTGGCCTCGATGTCCCGCTCCCAGCGCTTCTGGTTGGTCAACGGATCGCCGTTGTCATCACGGCGCATATAGACTTCGTTGGCGTTGCTGTAGTCGGCATCCCAGCCCTGGGCATATCGAGTCATGAAGCTCAATCCAGGCACACCGAAAGGCGCCATATTCAGGTCATAGCGCACTTGCCATGACTTCTCCTTCGGCGAGTTGAAGTCGCTGTACTGGATGGCGGAGTCGAGGTAGATGGAGTCCGATTGGCGCAAGTAGTCGAAGTCATCATCGCCATTGTTGCGCTGGAGACCCACCAGCACTGTATGAGCGCCGAATTGGATGCCGACCTTGCCGCTCCAGATGTTGTTATCGAAGCTCCCGAGGAGCTGCCTCCCTTCATCGACCGCCTTGTAGTAGTTCAGCCCGCCGATCAAGGCGACATCGTCCGCAAGCGGGTAGCTCAGCGTGGTGCCCGCGTAATATTGATTCCAGGCATCCTTGAGCCGGCTGGTGTAGAGACTGAAGCCCACATTGTCGTTAAGCGTGTAATCACCGCCGAAATAGGCGATCCATGGCGAGTCGACTTCGCCCGCGTAGAAGGTAGCGAAGCCGTCGCGCATACTGCTGGTATTGGGTTGGCTCATCGAGTGGAGGCGACCGCCTTGAAGCGACAATCCTTCCACGCTGCTGTTGACCACGGTGACACCTCGGAAGCTCTCCGGTAACAGCCGCGCATCACCGTAGTGGACGACCGGGCTGACAGGAAAGACGTCGCCTACCTTGATCTCGGTATCCATGAACCGAGTTTTCACCGCGCCCCCCAGTTTGGAGTAGTTGTCCTCAGCCTGCCCGAGGCTGTTGTAAGGCATCACGTCGACTGTGCCGCCTGCTCCAGAACGGCCGTCGCCGGTGTCAAGCTTGAGCCCTAGCATGGCAAAGGCATCGACACCAAAGCCTATGGTGCCCTCGGTGAAACCAGACTCGAATCTGCCTATCACGCCATGCGCCCACTCTTCCGAATAGCCATTACCCGAGCTGCTGGACTGGCCTTTACGGAAATCGCGGTTGAAGTAGAGATTTCGATTGAGAATGGTCAGGCTGCTGCCTTCGATAAATCCCTCGCCTTTCTCGCCGGCGGCCATTGCAGCTTGCCCGGTACTGACGCTCAGAGTGAGCAGAGAAAGTCCTAACAGGGTTCTGTTATTCATAAATACTCCTGATGTTATTGGCAGTTGTCATTGTGTGGTCGCATATAGGGGTCTTGTGGAAGAACCGACAAATTTGACAAGTTTGCTCGTTTAGAGGCTGGCAACGATTTCTGCATTTGACAGCCAGACGGTCAAAATACATCCATTAAATTGTTATAGCGAACCTTGAAGCTGTTTAAACTGCCCTTGGATCACTGCTTTTTCCTGAAGAATCACCTTATTCTCGTCGGTCAGAAATGCCACTTTATCCTGGGCGGTTTTCAGTTCGGCTTTGGTGGTCTCCAATGCGTGGGATAACACGGCCACTTGCTTATCGACATCCGCTTTCTGGGTGGTGAGTGCGGCCATGTTTTCCGCCAATTGCTCATTTTTATGCTGGTATTCCCGGCACTTTGTCACGGCTTCTTCACACTCGTGTTCCAGGTTCTGGATATCTTCTATCTTTGCTTTCAAGTCGCTATTTAGGGATGGTCTGAAGTAGCCATGTATTTCCCCGGCATACCACCTGGCGCAACTTTTAAACTAGCCAAATGACCAAAAAACAATCAATTCGACGAGTATTTCTTACGTTTTCGCCCACTTTCATTGTGATTGCTCCTTTGGTTTGAATTTGGTGCTTGCCCGTCCGCGGTGAGCGGAAAGGGTGCAACTTCTTAGTCCCGCATCAGGCTTTAGCCAGTTATGGCCGCTGTTCGCGAAAAGCCATCCAGAGAATGTACTGTGTAGCCCTAGTGCAGCGCTAGAGCAGGCTGTGTGACGCCTATTGCGGCGTTTTGAAGCCATTGCAGCGCCCGCTGCTCGATCTTTTGCAAAAAGCGGACCCAAATGCGTTTTTGAGGCTTTTGCGACGCTTCATGGCATCCAGTGCAGCGCTGTTGCACTCTCAGAGTGCATGTTCTGATGGTGCGGCCCCATCTTCGCGCAGGCAGGTCAGGGTTGTTAGCTTTCCTGTCTGGAGTATGCTTCTGAGTGTTCGGGTAGTGCAGTCCCGCACTGCTTCACAATCAGGTCGAAGGGGAGTGTCATGTTCGTTCTCGATTCACGTTTGGAGCAGGACACCCTGCCGCTCGGGGACTTCCCGCTGTGCCGGCTGCTGTTGATGAACGACGCTCATTATCTGTGGTTCATTCTGGTTCCGCGGCGTGAGGAGATAAGCGAGTTGTTTCAGCTCGATCCGGTCGACCAGCAGGCGCTGTGGCGAGAAACCACTGCGCTGGCCGAAACCGTCAAGGATACCTTCGGTGCGGACAAAATGAATGTCGCCGCGCTCGGTAATGTAGTTGCACAACTACATATGCACGTCATCGCCAGGCGTCGGGACGATGCGGCCTGGCCGGCGCCTGTTTGGGGCAAGCAGCCGGCGCAACCCTATACCGAGGGTCAGGTAGCGGCGATCAGGGAAAAGCTGCGGTTGGTACTTACCGGCGATTTTCGTTTCGAGGAATGATGATGGATCTGGAGTCTCGTGTAACAGACCTGGAGGCGCGGTTGGCCTTTCAGGATGACACCATTCAGACGCTCAACGATGTGCTGGTCGAGCAGCAGCGGCTGGTGGAACGTCTGCAACTTCAGTTGGGTGCGCTGGCGAGACGGCAGGAGGAAATGCAGAGCTCGCTGGATGCGGGCGAAGATGAGGCACCGCCGCCTCACTATTAATTATTGCGAGCGAGATTGGCTGGTCTCGCTCGCGGGGACCGTCTCAGCGGGCCGAATCTACGGTGACGACATCCTCGGCCTGCAGGCCCTTGTCACGCATCATGATAGTGAATTCCACGCGCTGGCCTTCCACGAGAATGCGGTGGCCCTCGCCGCGAATTGCGCGAAAGTGCACGAATACATCGTCACCGCTATCCCGGGAAATAAAGCCGAATCCCTTCGATGTGTTGAACCACTTCACGGTGCCCGATTCGCGCCCGGCTGCCGGCAGGGGGCTCGCTTTCTGGTGCGCGGGTTTTACCTTTGTCGGGCGTTCCTGAGGCGTGGCAAGGTGGAGCAGGACGGCAATCAGGGCGAGCAAGAGGCTGGCGAGGGTGGCCGGCTGGCCTGCGATCTGCGGAAAGGGGGCGAGCAGGATGGTTGCTTGCAGGGCAATGGCGACCAGTAGGAGTGCCGATGTGGCGATGATGACCGGGCGGGTTCGGCTGTCGTCCAGTTTGGCAGAAGGAGCGAACTGGGCGTTCAGCAGGCCGAGCATCAGCAGGCACAAGGCGTCGGGCTGCAGGAGAAGCGGCATTCCGCCGCGTAGACTGGGTACAAATGACAAAAGCAGGGCAATGACGCCCGCCAGGACATGAACGATCTTAAGCATTCTTGGTATGGCTCACGGTTAATAACACGACAGGAAGAAGCCGCAGGCCAGGATGCTCGTGGTAAACGTTGTTCGCTCAGGGCTGAAACTGCTCTGGAGGAACCGCGCGGGCTGGCTTGCAGCGCGGCGTATTTAACAGCAAAGGCGAAGGGGGCTCAAATGAGCGTGCGGCGCGGGGCTGCGTCGCATAGAGAGCGCATGTCGGATGTGGGGACAGGGCACGCAAGTGCCCTGTCGTGAAAAATTATGCCGACAGGAGGCTGCGGAGCATCCAGGCCGTCTTTTCGTGGCTTTGCATGCGCTGGGTCAGCAGGTCCGCGGTGGGCTCGTCATTGACCTTGTCCAGCAGCGGGAAAATGCCTCGCGCGGTGCGGACTACCGCTTCCTGGCCTTCAACCAGCAGTTTGATCATTTCCTCGGCCGACGGAACGCCTTCCTCTTCCTTGATCGAGCTCAGGCGGGCGTAGGCGGCATAGGTGCCGGGCGCCGGAAAGCCGAGGGTGCGGATGCGCTCGGCGATATCGTCGACCGCGACAGCCAGTTCGGTGTACTGGGTCTCGAACATGGTATGAAGCGTGTTGAACATCGGCCCCGTCACGTTCCAGTGAAAGTTGTGGGTCTTCAGGTAAAGCGTGTAGGTGTCGGCAAGCAGGCGGGACAGCCCTTCGGCGATAGCTGCACGATCCTGTTCGGCGATGCCAATGTTGATTTCCATGTGTTTCTCCTGGTGGATGGTTCAGGCCTTAGTTATGCCAGAAAACGACGCGCTGTTGTGAAGCGATAGGTTTCTGGTCCGATGCTCATGGTTGGAAGGCGTCGACCGATTCTGGGTTCCATGACCGGCCTGATGGGCTGCCGGTGAGGGCAACGGCTGCGCCGCGGTGATTATGTCGATATAATCCCGCGCTTGTGCCTGGCAGCATCAGCATGTGCTGCAGCGCCTGGCGCCCTAGGCGGTATCGCATACGGTACAGCCGCTTGCGCAGAGCAGTGACGGCGCCATTAGCCGGTCCCAGCTCTGGCGCCCCATCGAATTCAAGATACGAGAAGCGAACCTCACCATGATGCGCAGCCACTATTGCGGCCAATTGAACGAAAGCCTGGACGGTCAGGAAATCACTCTTTGCGGCTGGGTACATCGCCGTCGTGACCATGGCGGGGTGATCTTCCTCGACGTTCGCGATCGTGAGGGTCTGGCCCAGCTGGTCTTCGATCCGGATCGTGCCGAGACCTTCGCCGCGGCAGACCGCGTGCGCAGCGAGTACGTGATCAAGGTGACCGGCAAGGTGCGCCTGCGTCCGGCCGGTGCGGTGAACCCGAACATCGCTTCCGGCGCCATCGAGGTGTTGGGTTACGAGCTGGAAGTGCTGAACGATGCGGAGACTCCGCCGTTCCCGCTCAACGAGTACAGCGATGTCGGTGAAGAAACTCGTCTGCGCTACCGCTTCATTGACCTGCGTCGCCCGGAGATGGCCGAGAAGCTGAAGCTGCGCTCGCGCATCACCGCCAGCATCCGTCGCTACCTGGACGAGAACGGCTTCCTCGATGTCGAAACGCCGATCCTCGGTCGCCCGACGCCCGAGGGTGCTCGCGACTATCTGGTGCCGAGCCGCACCCATGCCGGCAACTTCTTCGCCCTGCCGCAATCGCCGCAGCTGTTCAAGCAGCTGCTCATGGTGGCCGGCTTCGATCGCTACTATCAGATCGCCAAGTGTTTCCGCGACGAAGACCTGCGTGCCGATCGTCAGCCCGAGTTCACTCAGATCGATATCGAGACCAGCTTCCTCGACGAGGCGGACATCATCGGTATCACCGAAGGGATGATCCGCAAGCTGTTCAAGGAAGTGCTGGATCTGGAATTCGGCGAATTCCCGCACATGCCGTTCGAAGAGGCCATGCGCCGCTATGGCTCGGACAAGCCGGACCTGCGCATCCCGCTCGAGCTGGTGGATGTTGCCGATCAGCTCAGTACAGTCGAGTTCAAGGTATTCTCCGGTCCGGCCAATGATCCGAAAGGTCGCGTGGCCGCCCTTCGGGTGCCGGGTGCCGCAAGCATGCCGCGCAGCCAGATCGACGACTACACCAAGTTCGTCGGTATCTATGGCGCCAAGGGCCTGGCCTACATCAAGGTCAACGAGCGCGCCAAGGGCGTCGAGGGCCTGCAGTCGCCGATCGTCAAGTTCATTCCGGAAGACAACCTCAACGTCATCCTCGATCGCGTCGGTGCGGTCGATGGCGATATCGTCTTCTTTGGTGCCGACAAGGCCAAGATCGTCTCCGAGGCGCTGGGCGCGCTGCGCATCAAGCTCGGCCATGACCTCAAGCTGCTGACCTGCGACTGGGCGCCGCTGTGGGTGGTCGACTTCCCGATGTTCGAGGAAAATGACGACGGCTCGCTGTCCGCGCTGCATCATCCGTTCACGGCGCCGAAGTGCTCGCCGCAGGAGCTGGAAGCCAACCCCAGCGCTGCGCTGTCGCGCGCCTACGACATGGTGCTCAACGGTACCGAGCTGGGCGGCGGCTCCATCCGCATCCATCGCAAGGAAATGCAGCAGGCGGTATTCCGCATTCTCGGCATCGACGAGACCGAGCAGGAAGAGAAGTTCGGCTTTCTGCTCGATGCGCTGAAGTTCGGTGCGCCGCCGCATGGCGGTCTGGCCTTCGGCCTGGATCGTCTGGTCATGCTGATGACCGGCGCGCAGTCGATTCGCGAAGTCATCGCCTTCCCGAAAACCCAGAGTGCTGCGGACGTCATGACCCAGGCGCCGGGTGCGGTGGACAACAAGGCATTGCGCGACCTGCACATCCGTCTGCGCGAGCAGCCAAAGGCGGAATAAGCGCTACCCGAAGCCTGGTCATGCCAGGCTTCTTCGTCTTGCGGCTCCGGCCGTGCAGACGTTACGGCGATAGCCGTTCCCGGCCAGCGATACAGCGGCGGGCGTGATGGCTATCGGATTTCTGATTCAGTCGAAGAATGGAGTGAGTTATGGCTGGTCATTCCAAATGGGCCAATATCAAGCACCGCAAAGAGCGCCAGGACGCCAAGCGGGGCAAGATCTTCACCAAGCTGATCCGCGAACTGACCGTGGCGGCCAAGCACGGCGGCGGTGTGCCGGCGGATAATCCGCGCCTGCGCCTGGCTGTGGACAAGGCGCTGACGGCCAACATGTCGCGCGACGTCATCGATCGCGCAATCGCTCGCGGTGCCGGCTCGAACGAAGCCGACAACATGACCGAGCTGAGCTACGAGGGATACGCACCGAGTGGTGTGGCAATCATCATTGAGGCCATGACCGACAACCGCAACCGCACCGCTGCCGAAGTGCGCCATGCCTTTAGCAAGAACGGTGGCAACCTCGGTACTGACGGTTCGGTGGCCTACATGTTCGATCGAAAGGGACAGATCAGCTATGCGCCGGATGTCGACGAGGACGCGCTGATGGAAGCGGCGCTGGAAGCCGGTGCCGACGACGTGGTCGCTCAGGAAGACGGCTCGGTCGAGGTCTATACCAGCTTTTCCGATTTTCTCTCGGTCAACGAGGCACTGACCGAGGCCGGCTTCAAGGGTGACGAGGCGGAGGTGGCGATGATCCCGTCGATCACGGCGCCGATCACCGATGTCGAGACCGCGCAGAAGGTTCTGCGCCTGATCGATGCGCTGGAAGATCTGGATGACGTGCAGAACGTTTATCACAACGCCGAAATCTCCGACGAGATCATGCAGCAATTGGGCTGAGTCGCGTCGGCGAATGAAAACCGGAGGTCGCAGCCGCACTTCCGGTTTTTTTTATGGGCCGGGGCAATGCCAGTCGAGCAACTGGATGTGATGCCGCCGGTGGCGTCGCGGCAGGTGCCTCCGTATACTCGCCACTGGATAAATAGACAGCACGGCCAAGGGCATGACGCTGATTTTAGGTATCGATCCCGGCTCTCGGATTACCGGTTACGGCGTCGTGCGCGACACCGGCCGCGGTTGCGAGTACGTCGCCTCGGGCTGCATTCGAACGGGTAGTGGAGAGCTGTCTGAGCGCTTGCGTGCCGTGTTTAGTGGGGTGAGCGAGGTGATTCGCACCTACGGGCCGGTGACCATGGGCATCGAGCAGGTGTTCATGGCCCGTAATGCCGATTCGGCGCTCAAGCTGGGTCAGGCCCGGGGTGCTGCCATCGTTGCGGGAGCCGAGGCGGGCCTGCAGATCGCCGAGTACACTGCGACGCAAGTCAAACAGGCCATCGCGGGCACTGGCGGCGCGGACAAACAGCAGGTGCAGATGATGGTCATGCACCTGCTCAAGCTGCTGGAAAAGCCGCAGCTCGATGCGTCGGACGCCTTGGCCATTGCCCTGTGCCATGCGCACCACCGGCAAAGCCTGGTCCCGCACGGGTTGATCGGTGCCAGGCGGCGAGGCGGGCGGCTGCGGCTGTAGCCGTATTTTGCTGGCGGGAATAATTCGATGGCTTCGGCACTCGCCCAAGTCGTGGAGGAAACGAGTTTGATCGGACGTTTGCGCGGCACCTTGGCGGAGAAGCAACCGCCCCACATGATTCTCGACGTCAACGGCATCGGCTATGAAGTCGAAGTCCCTATGACCACTCTGTATCGCCTACCGGCGGTCGGCGAGCCAGTGACCCTGCACACCCATCTGGTGGTGCGCGAGGATGCGCAGCTGCTTTACGGGTTCGCCGAGAAGCGCGAGCGTGAGCTGTTCCGCGAGCTGATCCGTTTGAACGGGGTCGGACCCAAGCTGGCGTTGGCGTTGATGTCGGGGTTGGAAGTCGACGAGCTGGTGCGTTGCGTCCAGGCGCAGGATACCTCGGTGCTGGTGCGCATTCCCGGGGTAGGCAAGAAGACCGCCGAGCGACTGCTGGTCGAACTGAAGGACCGTTTCAAGGCCTGGGAAAGCATGCCGGCAATTGCCCCGTTGGTAGTTGAACCTGGCAGCAAAACGGCAGTCTCAAGCGCCGAGAATGATGCGGTCAGCGCTTTGATCTCCCTGGGCTTCAAGCCTCAGGAGGCCAGCCGGGCAGTGGCCGCCATACAGGAAGAGAATTTGAGCAGTGAAGAAATGATCCGCCGCGCCCTCAAGGGGATGGTGTAAATCATGATCGAAGCGGATCGTATCGTCACGGCCAGCAGTCGCGAGCGTGATGAGCAGCTGGATCGCGCCATTCGCCCCCTGCGGCTGGCGGAATACATCGGCCAGCCGGTCGTGCGCGAGCAGATGGATCTATTCATCCGCGCCGCGAAAGGGCGCCAGGAGGCGCTCGACCATACTCTGATCTTCGGTCCGCCCGGGTTGGGCAAGACCACCCTGGCGAACATCATTGCCGAAGAAATGGGCGTGTCGATCAAGAGTACTTCTGGTCCTGTCCTCGAGCGGCCGGGCGACCTGGCCGCTTTGCTGACGAACCTGGAAGCCGGTGACGTGCTGTTCGTCGACGAGATCCATCGCCTCTCGCCGATCGTCGAAGAGGTGTTGTACCCGGCGATGGAAGACTTTCAGCTCGACATCATGATCGGCGAGGGGCCGGCGGCGCGTTCGATCAAGCTCGATCTGCCGCCCTTCACCCTGGTCGGCGCCACGACCCGTGCCGGCATGCTGACCAATCCACTGCGCGACCGCTTCGGTATCGTCCAGCGCCTGGAGTTCTACTCCACCGAGGATCTGGCGACGATCGTCAGCCGGTCGGCCGGTATCCTCGGCCTGCCCACCGAGCCGGAGGGCGCTTTCGAAATCGCCCGTCGTGCGCGCGGCACGCCGCGGATCGCCAATCGCCTGCTACGCCGTGTCCGCGACTTCGCCCAGGTGCGCGGCAAGGGCGAGATCACCCGGCAGATCGCCGACCTGGCGCTGAACATGCTGGATGTCGACGAGCGTGGCTTCGATCATCAGGACCGGCGCCTGCTGCTGACGTTGATCGAGAAGTTCGACGGCGGTCCAGTGGGTATCGACAGTCTTGCTGCGGCAATCAGCGAGGAGCGACACACCATCGAGGATGTGCTCGAGCCGTACCTGATCCAGCAGGGCTACATCATGCGCACCCCGCGCGGTCGCGTAGTGACACGCCATGCCTACCTGCACTTCGGCCTCAATCTGCCCAAACGCATGAATGAGACGCCGACGCCGGACTTGTTCGACGGCGACATGGTTTGAAGAAAATATTGTTCTGTTACCCGATTGGCATTTACAGGGCCGAGCACTAGTATGCGCGCGCAAGCCGGAGCTGAAATCTTCACCCACCGCTGTCGAGTCTATTACGAGGACACCGATGCGGGCGGTATCGTCTATTACGTCAACTACCTCAAATTCATGGAGCGAGCTCGTACCGAGCGGTTGCGCAGCCTGGGATTCGCCCAGTCGCAGCTTGTCGGTGAGGACTTGCTGTTCGTCGTGCATTCTGTCGAGGCGCGTTATCGAGCGCCGGCGCGCCTGGATGATGAACTGCTGGTGAGCGCCGAGGTGGTCGAGCTTACCCGTGCCAGCCTGCGTTTCCGTCAGCAGGTCCGGCGTGCGGTCGATGATGTTCTGCTGTGTGAAGGGCAGGTCCTAGTGGCCTGTGTACGTGCCGAAAGTTTGAAACCCCGAGCCATCCCCGAGGCGCTTCGTGCTGCCTTCGCCGGCTCGGGTCTATCCCCTGCAGGAGAGTAAGCGTGGAAGCCAACGTCGATCATATGTCCATGTGGAGCCTGATCAGCAATGCCAGCTTCGTGGTCCAGCTGGTCATGCTGATCCTGGTGGCCGCTTCGGTGACCTCATGGATCCTGATTTTCCAGCGCGGCAACATGCTGCGCGCTGCGAAGCGATCACTGGACGCCTTCGAAGAGCGCTTTTGGTCGGGTATCGACCTGTCCAAGCTGTATCGCCAGGCTGGCAGCAATCCCGACCCCGATTCGGGTGTCGAGCAGATCTTTCGTGCCGGTTTCAAGGAGTTCTCGCGCCTGCGCCAGCAGCAGGGCGTAGACCCGGATGCCGTGATGGATGGTGTCAACCGCGCCATGCGTGTCGCCATTTCCCGCGAAGAGGAAAAGCTAGAACAGAGCCTGCCGTTCCTCGCCACTGTCGGCTCCACCAGCCCCTATATCGGTCTGTTCGGTACCGTCTGGGGCATCATGAATTCCTTCCGTGGATTGGCTCAGGTGCAGCAGGCGACGCTGGCCACTGTCGCGCCCGGTATCGCCGAAGCCCTGATCGCCACGGCAATCGGTCTGTTCGCCGCAATTCCGGCGGTGATTGCCTACAACCGCTTCTCGGCTCGTGGCGAGATGCTCATCGGCCGTTACTACACCTTCGCCGATGAGTTCCAGGCCATCCTGCACCGTAAAGTTCACACCACCGAAGACTGAGGCCCACGGCCATGGCCAGAATCCGCAACAGACGCAAGCCCGTCGCCGAGATGAACGTGGTGCCCTACATCGACGTGATGCTGGTGCTGCTGGTCATCTTCATGGTGACGGCGCCGATGCTCAGCCAGGGCGTCAAGGTCGATCTGCCCAAGGTCAGCAGTGAGGCCTTGCCGCAGGACAACGACAAGCAGGTGCTGACCATCTCCATCAAGGCCGACAAGACCTATTACTGGAACGTCGGCAGCGAAGTCGATACCGAGAGCAAGGGTAACGAAGCGGTTGCGCTGGAAGACATGACTCGCGCGGTCGTGGCGATCATGCGTCAGCGTCCGGATACCCAGGTGTTCATTCGTGGAGACCGCGCCGTCGATTACGGTGCGGTGATGGCTGCCATGGGTGGCTTGCAGGAGGCCGGCGTGGGTAACGTCGGCCTGATCACCGAGGCACCTTGATGCAGCAGCGCGACTCTTCGCCCTCGCAGAGCTACTTCTGGCCGACCGTGCTTGCGGTCGGCCTGCATGTCCTCATCTTTGGCATGCTGTTCATCAGTTTTTCCATGACACCTGAGCTGCCTCCGTCGAAGCCGATCGTGCAGGCGACGCTATATCAGCTCAAATCGCAAAGTCAGGCGACCACGCAGACTAACCAGAAAATTGCCGGCGAAGCGAAGAAGACGGCTGCCAAGCAGTTCGAAACCGAGCAGATGGAACAGCGCAAGGTCGAGCAGGAAAAGCAGGCGGCCGCTCGCGCTGCGGAACAAAAGAAGGCCGAGGAGGCTCGAAAGGCCCAGGCGGCGAAAGCAGCGGCCGAAAAGGCGGCTGCGGCGAAGAAGGCCGAAGCGGCCAAGAAAGCCGAGCAGCAAAAGCAGGCCGAGATTGCCAAGAAAAAGGCTGCCGAGGAGGCTGCCAAGAAAAAAGCCGCTGAAGAAGCGAAGAGAAAGGCTGCCGAAGAAGCGAAGAAGAAGGCGGCGGAAGAGGCCAAGAAAAAGGCAGCAGCCGAGGCGGCCAAGAAAAAAGCCGCTGAAGAGGCGAAGAAAAAGGCCGCAGCCGAGGCGGCGCGCAAGGCTGCAGAAGACAAGAAGGCGCAGGCGCTTGCCGAGCTGCTGTCGGATACTACCGAGCGCGAGCAGGCATTGGCCGATACGCAAGGCGATCAGACTTCCGGCAATTACGATGACTTGATCAAAATACGTGCTGCGGAGGGGTGGAGCAGGCCACCTTCGGCACGCAACAACATGACTGTTCAGCTGCAGGTCAACATGCTGCCCGATGGCACCATCACTAATGTCAGTGTTTCACGCTCGAGCGGGGACGTACCGTTTGACAACTCCGCGGTCGCCGCGGTGAAGAACATCGGCAGGTTGACTGAGATGCAAGGGCTCAGCCCGCAGGAATTCCAACCCTACCGATCATTCAAAATGACATTCACGCCTGAGGATCTTGCGTTGTGATCAACTCCCTACGAGGTCTACTTGTCCTGTTGTGCTGCCTGGCAGGCATGGCAGTGGCGCAGGAGAAAAACATCGTCGTGACCAGTGGTGCCGATCGGGCGATTCCGATCGCCGTGGTTCCGTTCGGCTGGCAAGGTGGAACCGTCTTGCCGGAAGACATGGCCGAGATCATCGGCAACGACCTGCGTAATTCCGGCACCTTCCAGCCGATACCGCGGCAGAACATGATCAGCATGCCGAGTCGCGGTAGCGAGATCATCTATCGCGACTGGAAAGCGCTTGGGGCGCAATACGTGATGGTCGGCAACATCGAGCCGGCGGGTGGGCGTTTGCAGGTTCGCTACGAAGTGTTCAACGTAGCCACCGAGCAGCAGGTCATGAGCGGGACGGTTGGTGGTGCCACCGACCAGCTGCGCGACATGGCGCATCACGCTGCGGATCAGGCCTTCGAGAAGCTGACCGGCATCAAGGGCGCGTTCTCCACTCGCCTGTTGTATGTGACGGTCGAGAGGCTGGGCGGGGCGAACACTCGCTATACCCTGCAGCGCTCCGACTACGACGGCGCGCGAGCGGTGACGCTGCTGCAATCGCGCGAGCCGATTCTTTCGCCGCGTTATTCCCCGGACGGTCGTCGTATCGCTTATGTGTCCTTCGAGCAGAAGCGCCCGCGTATTTTCGTGCAGCACATCGATACCGGTCGGCGCGAGCAGATCACCAACTTCGAAGGCCTGAATGGCGCACCGGCGTTCTCTCCGGATGGCAATCGTCTGGCGTTCGTGCTCTCGAAAGACGGCAATCCCGAAGTTTATGTGATGGATCTGGGCTCCCGCCAACTGCAGCGCCTGACCAATCATTATGCGATCGACACCGAACCGTTCTGGGGCGCTGACGGTCAGACCATTTACTTCACGTCCGATCGCGCCGGAAAGCCGCAAGTCTACAAGCAACGGTTGGGTAGCAATTCGGCCGAGCGCGTGACGTTTGTTGGCAACTACAACGCCAATCCGAAATTGTCGGCTGACGAGAAAACGCTGGTCATGATCCATCGCCAGGACGGTTACACCAATTTCAAGGTCGCTGCGCAGGACCTGCAGCGCGGCAATCTGCGCATACTCTCGGACACCAGTCTGGATGAGTCGCCCACTGTTGCGCCTAATGGCACCATGCTAATCTACGCCACCCGCCAGCAGGGCCGGGGAGTCTTGATGCTCGTGTCCATCAATGGACGCGTTAGGCTCCCGCTTCCTACTGCTCAGGGCGAAGTCCGTGAGCCGTCCTGGTCCCCTTACCTGAACTGATGCGGTATCAACGCTTTTAACCAAAACACACCTGGGGTTGTTACAAATGGAAATGCTGAAATTCGGTAAGTTCACCGCTCTGGCTCTGGCCATGGCTGTTGCTGTCGGTTGTTCCTCCAAGGGCGGCGACGATTCTGGCGAAGGTTCGGGCGCGATCGATCCGAATGCCGGTTACGGCGCTGACTCCGGTGCCGTTGACGGCAGCATGAGCGAAGAAGCCGCTCTGCGCGCCATCACCACCTTCTACTTCGAGTACGACAGCTCCGACCTGAAGCCGGAAGCCATGCGCGCTCTGGACGTTCACGCCAAGGACCTGAAAGGCAACGGCGCTCGCGTCGTTCTGGAAGGCCACACCGACGAGCGTGGTACTCGTGAGTACAACATGGCTCTGGGCGAGCGTCGTTCCAAGGCCGTTCAGCGCTACCTGGTTCTGCAGGGCGTTTCCCCGGCTCAGCTGGAACTGGTTTCCTACGGCGAAGAGCGTCCGGTTGCCATGGGCAACGACGAGCAGTCCTGGGCTCAGAACCGCCGCGTCGAACTGCGTAAGTAATTCGTCATGCGCAAGTACCGCCACGCTCTGACTTTTACAGTGCTCGGCCTGCCGCTGATGGCGGTGGCTCAAGTGCCGGTTGTGGATTACGAACAGGGTGCCGCCAGTGGCGGCTCCGGTTATTCCACGGCCGCGCCGAGTGGTGACGGTGCCTATGCCGGAGGTGGAGCTGCTGCTCCATCTTCGGCGCAGGGCATGCTCTTCATGCAGCTGCAGCAGATGCAGGAAGAGATCGCGCAATTGCGCGGCATGCTCGAGGAACAACAGAATCAGATCCAGCGCCTGCAACAAGAGGGGCTGGAACGTTATCAGGATCTTGATCGGCGCCTGTCCAGCGGGCCGGCGGCGTCCAGTAATCAGTCGGCGCCATCGCGCGAACCGTCGGCTGCGGGCGGTGCCGGTGCATCCACTGCCTCGTCCGGGCAGTCGCAGAGCGCCTCGGGTGATCCGGCGCAAGAGAAGCTCTATTACGACGCCGCATTCGACCTGATCAAGGCAAAGGACTTCGACAAGGCCAGCCAGGCTTTCGCTGCATTCCTGCGCAAGTATCCGGAGAGTCAGTACGCTGGCAACGCGCAGTATTGGCTGGGTGAAGTCAATCTGGCCAAGGGCGATCTGCAGGGTGCGGGCCAGGCTTTTGCCCGCGTCAGTCAGGCTTATCCGCAGCACAGCAAGGTGCCGGACTCGCTTTACAAGCTGGCCGATGTCGAGATCCGCATGGGCAATCGCGACAAGGCCCAGGGGATCTTGCGCCAGGTCATCGCGCAGTACCCGAATACGTCCGCGGCGCAGTTGGCACAGCGCCAGCTCAATCGCTGAATTCGCCTGCGTTAACGAACGAAACCCGCCCACAGTGCGGGTTTTTTCGTTAGAATCGCCGCCCCTATTTCCCGCAACGGAGGCGGATGGCCTGTTTAGCCGTCACGCCCGTGGCTGATATGACCCTGCGAATTACCGAGATTTTCTACTCGCTGCAGGGGGAGACGCGCACCAGTGGCCTGCCCACGGTGTTCGTTCGCCTGACCGGCTGTCCCCTGCGCTGTCAGTACTGCGATACCGCCTATGCGTTCAGTGGCGGAGAGCTCATGACCCTCGATGCAATCGTCGAGCGTGTCGCCTCGTACAATCCACGTTACGTCTGCGTAACCGGTGGCGAGCCGCTGGCTCAGCCCAACTGCGTGCCGCTGCTGCAGCGGCTTTGCGATGCCGGTTATGACGTGTCATTGGAAACCAGTGGTGCACTGGATATCTCCGCAGTGGATGTGCGGGTCAGTCGAGTGGTTGACCTGAAAACGCCAGGCTCCGCGGAAGTTGGACGCAACCGCTACGAGAACATCGCGCACCTCACCCGTAACGATCAGGTCAAATTCGTTATCTGTTCCCGTGAGGACTACGATTGGGCCGTATCGAAGTTGATCGAGTTCGGGGTGGAGCGCCGGGCCGGTGAGGTCCTGTTCTCGCCAAGCCATGGTCAGGTCGATGTACGCGCGCTGGCGGACTGGATCGTTGCGGACAATCTGCCGGTGCGACTGCAGCTGCAGCTGCACAAGATCATCTGGAACGATGCGCCTGGCCATTGAGCATGGCGCCCATCAATCGTTTTGAAGGTAAGCGCGGAAATGAACGAGAAGAAAGCAGTCATCCTGCTATCCGGTGGGCTTGATTCGGCGACCGTCGTGGCCATGGCGCGTGCCCAGGGCTATGCCTGTTACACCATGAGTTTCGATTACGGCCAGCGCCATCGGGCGGAGCTGCAGGCTGCCGAGCGAGTCGCGAAGCAGCTGGGGGTTATCGAGCACAAGGTCATCGGACTGAACCTCAACGGCATCGGCGGCTCGGCATTGACCGACGCCAGCATCGATGTGCCGGAGGTACCCGGTGAGGGAATTCCCGTGACCTACGTACCGGCGCGCAATACCGTCTTCCTGTCGCTGGCTCTGGGCTGGGCTGAAGTGCTGGGTGCCCGTGATATTTTCATTGGCGTCAATGCGGTGGACTATTCCGGTTACCCCGATTGCCGGCCGGAGTTCGTCGCGGCCTTCGAGCGGATGGCCAATCTTGCCACCAAGGCCGGGGTCGAAGGGCAGGGGTTCCGCATTCAGGCGCCGCTGCAGAATCTCAGCAAGGCGCAGATCGTCCAGGAGGGAAGCCGGTTGGGTGTCGACTATGCGATGACGGTCTCCTGCTATCAGGCGGATGAAGACGGTCGCGCCTGCGGCAAGTGCGACAGTTGCAGATTGCGGTCGGCTGGTTTTGCCGAAGCCGGGCTGACAGATCCGACGCGCTATTTCTGAAGATGGGTTTCCGGTGCGGCGTCGCTCACGCGACTGCTACGGGTGAAACTTTTTTAAAAAAAAGTTTGTTTTCATCAATCAAATCAGTATCATGCGCACCGCATCGGGTCGTTAGCTCAGTTGGTAGAGCAGTTGGCTTTTAACCAATTGGTCGTAGGTTCGAATCCTACACGACCCACCATATCGCTCCCTTGGAGCAAGAAAAGCCGGAGGCCATCAGGTCATCCGGCTTTTTTATATCCGCAGTTTTTTGCCGCTTCGCTTGAGTCATACATCTGTCCATAAACAGCGTTTTTCTCTACGACCTTAGTAGATGGCTCAAGCGTTTTTAAACGTAATAGACTGCGCCCCCCCCCCCCTGATTTGTCCGTTGGTTCGAGGCTCAAATGTATTCTGATCGCATCCGCTTGTCCTCTCTGCAGAACAAGGTCATGAGCGCCCACGAGGCTGCTTCCCTTATTCGCGACGGCATGACCGTTGGCATGAGCGGCTTCACCCGTGCGGGTGAAGCCAAGGCCGTACCTCTTGCGTTGATTGACCGTGCCAAGGACGAGAAGCTGCAGATCAGCCTGGTCACCGGTGCCAGCCTGGGTAACGATCTCGATGGCAAGATGGCGTCTGCCGGTCTGCTGGCCCGCCGCATGCCGTTCCAGGCCGACCCGGTACTGCGCAAGGCGATCAACGCGGGTGAGGTCATGTTCATCGACCAGCACCTGTCGCACACCGTGGAGCAGATGCGCAACCATCAGATCAAGCGTCCCGACGTCACCATCGTCGAAGCGCTGTGCATCACCGAGCAAGGCCACATCGTGCCGACCACCTCCGTGGGCAACTCGGCCAACCTGGCCATGTTCGCTGATCAGGTGATCATCGAGCTGAACCTGGCACACAACCTGAACCTGGAAGGTCTGCACGATATTTACTTCCCAGGCGAGCGTCCGAACCGTGGCCCGATCCCGTTGACCAAGGTCGATGATCGTCTCGGCAGCGCAGCCATCCCGGTCGACCCGGCCAAGATCGCCGCAATCGTGATCACCAATCAACCTGACTCCTACTCGACCGTCACGCCGCCGGACGAAGAAACCCAGGCCATCGCCAATCACCTGGTCGAGTTCTTCAAGACCGAAGTGGCTGCCGGTCGCATGGCAAAAAACCTCGGCCCGATGCAGGTTGGCATTGGCAACATCGCCAACGCCGTTATGTGCGGTCTGATCGACTCGCCGTTCGAAGACCTGGTGATGTACTCCGAAGTACTGCAGGACTGCACCTTCGAGCTGATCGACGCCGGCAAGATGACCTTTGCTTCCGGTTGCTCCATCACGCTTTCCGAGCGTTGCAACGATCGCGTGTTCGGCAACCTGGAAAAGTACAAGGACAAGCTGGTGCTGCGTCCGCAGGAAATCTCCAACCATCCGGAACTGGTGCGCCGCCTCGGCATCATCGGCATCAACACTGCGCTGGAGTTCGACATCTACGGTAACGTCAACTCCACCCACGTGGGCGGCACCAAGATGATGAATGGTATCGGTGGTTCGGGCGACTTCGCGCGCAACGCTCACCTGGCTATCTTCGTGACCAAGTCGATCGCCAAGGGTGGCAACATTTCCAGCGTCGTGCCGATGGTCGCTCACGTTGACCATACTGAACACGACGTCGAGATCCTGGTGACCGAGCAGGGTCTGGCTGACTTGCGTGGCCTGGCACCGCGCGAGCGTGCCCGTGTGATCATCGACAACTGTGTGCATCCATCCTACCGCGATGTGCTGAACAAGTACTTCGAGGATGCCTGCAAGAAAGGTGGCCAGACCCCGCACCTGCTGCGCGAGGCCATGCAGTGGCACATCAACCTGGAAGAACGCGGTCACATGCTCAAAGGCGAGTGATCCACAGAAACCGCCGGCGCACAGCCGGCGGTTTTCGTTTGCGGCTGCGAAAACCACCCCCGCGCCCGATGCTTTCCCTTTTGCCAATGCATCGGCTAGTATTCCTGCCCCGTCGAATGGCAGGAGCCTCGCCCGAATCCTGCTCCTCCCGTCTTATCGACAAGCCCGACGTTACCGATGCCGCCGTGCTACCTGGCGCTTCGTGCAATCCCGTGTTGGCAGGACCCGCAACCATGACGCAGATACCCGAACGCATCCTTGTGCAGGCACACCTGGCGGCCAAGCAACCCCAGCCGCTTACGCCTGAGCAGGAGGCTATGTTGCGCAGCGAGATCGCTGCCGAGTTGAAGCGCCAGAATGCGGTGCTGGTGGCGCATTACTACACAGATCCAGTGATCCAGGCGCTGGCCGAGGAGACCGGCGGTTGCGTTTCCGACTCGCTGGAAATGGCACGTTTCGGCAATGAACACCCGGCGCAGACGGTCGTGGTGGCCGGCGTCAAGTTCATGGGTGAAACGGCGAAGATCCTCAATCCGGAAAAGCGCGTGCTGATGCCTACTCTCGAGGCGACTTGTTCGCTCGATCTGGGTTGCCCGGTCGAAGAGTTTTCCGCGTTCTGCGACCAGCATCCCGACCGTACGGTGGTGGTGTATGCCAATACCTCCGCAGCGGTGAAAGCACGTGCCGACTGGGTGGTGACATCCAGTTGCGCGTTGGAGATCGTCGAGAGCCTGATGGATAACGGTGAGAAAATCATCTGGGCGCCGGACAAGCATTTGGGCAATTACGTCCAGCGCGAAACCGGTGCGGATATCCTGCTCTGGGATGGCGCCTGCATCGTGCATGAGGAATTCAAGGCCAAGCAGCTGGCCGACATGAAGGCGCTGTATCCGGATGCGGCAATTCTGGTCCATCCGGAGTCGCCGCAAGCGGTTGTCGAGCTGGCCGACGCAGTGGGTTCCACCAGCCAGCTGATCAAGGCCGCGCAGACCCTGCCGCAGCAGACCCTGATCGTGGCAACCGACCGCGGGATCTTCTACAAGATGCAGCAGCTGTGTCCGGAGAAGACCTTCATTGAGGCGCCGACGGCGGGGCAGGGCGCGACCTGTCGCAGCTGTGCGCATTGCCCGTGGATGGCGATGAATACCCTTGAGCGCACCCTGGACTGCCTGCGTACCGGAAGCAACGAAATCTTTGTCGACCCGGCACTGATTCCGCGGGCGGTGAAGCCGCTCAAGCGAATGCTCGATTTCACCCAGGCGGCACGGTTGAAGCAGGCCGGTAACGCCTGAGTCCACATTCTGCGGTGAGCCAAGGCCATGCATCGTCGAGCGTGGCCTTTTCGTTGGTGCAGTGTGCGTGGATGACGGCGCTGCGCTGATCAGCGCAGCATGTCCTCGACCATGCGCTTCTCTTCGATCAGCTGCTTCTGCCTGGCGTCGATTCGCGCGCCAACCTGGAAATTGCTGGCTCGTCGCTTGGCAAGATCGAGCTGCTCGATTGCCTGGTCGTAGTCGCCGACCAGCGCGAAGTATTCGGCGCGCGCCTGATGCAGGCCGACGATGTTTCCGCTCAGTCCGCGGACCTCGGCGACCTGGTACCAGATATCCGGGTCACGGTGGCGCTGCTCCGCCAGTTTGTCCAGTTCACGCTCGGCTTGTTGTGTCTCGCCCCGTTCCATCAATAGATCGATGTGCATCTGGCGCACCGGGTAGTTACCCGGATACAGCTGGAGCAGGCGCTGCAGGCGGGTCTGAGCGTGCTGCAGGCGATTGGCGGTGATGTCGAGTTCGACCTGTGCGAGATTGTAGGTGAGGTCGTCCGGTGCCTTGGCCAGTAGCGGCGCCAGGCTGTTCGCCGCATCGGCGAGCTGTCCGGCCTTCATCTGCGCCAGCGCCAGCCCGTAGCGGGCGGCGTCCATCTCCGGATTCTCATCGAGCATCGCACGGAAACGTTTGGCTCCGACGCCGGGCGTGCTTTCGAACTTGAGTTGCGTGCGCGCCCGCATCAACTGGTAGCGCAGGCTGTCCTGGGTGCCGCCTTGTGCGTATTGCTCGGCTCGGTTGGTGGTGTCGGCGATGCGCGATTCGCTGACCGGGTGGGTCAGAAGGAACTCCGGCGGCTTCTGGTCATAGCGATACTGGCGCATCAGCCGGCCGAACATCGAGGGCATGGCGCGTGGATCGTAGCCGGCGCGTTCGAGGTTGACGATGCCAATGCGATCGGCCTCCTGCTCGTTCTGTCGGGAGAAGCGGCGCTGTGCCTGGATGGCCGCGGCCTGGGTGGAGACGATCGCGGCAATGCCCGCATCGCCGGCACCGGCTGCAGCCGCCACGACGCCAGCGAGCATGGCGGCCATCATCGGCAGCTGCATGCGCTGCTGGGCTTCCAGGCCGCGAGCGAAATGCCGCTGTGAAAGGTGGGCCAGTTCGTGCGCCATCACCGACGCATACTCAGCTTCGGTTTGCGCATGGATAAACAGCCCGCCGTTGACGCCGATAATGCCGCCCGGTGCCGCAAAGGCGTTGAGCTGAGGGCTATCGAGCAGGACAAATTCGAGGCGCCGATCCTGCAGCTGACTGGTTTCAGCCAGGCGGTACACGCTGCTTTCCACGTAGTCCTTGAGTTGGGGGTCGGAAAGCTGCTTGACCTGGCCACGCAGCAGGCTGAGCCAGGCGCGTCCGAGCAGGTGTTCCTGTTCCGGGGAGACGATGCCCGAGCTGGCATCGCCCAGCGAAGGCAGCTCATTGGACAGGCTTGGCTGGGCGAACAGGCAGGCGAGCGTGAGGAAGGCAGGGCGCAGCAGTTTCATCCAGGCGGGCTCTTAGAAATAAGAGCAGCTACTGTAGCCTTGACCTTGGCCGGCTGGCCAGAGCCCTGCTGGGCTAGGTATGCTGCCGGGCTTTTCCATGGAGGCTCATGATGTCTGATGCACCCTCGCAGGCAATTGCCTTCGACGCCGAACTCGATGCCGTCGGGCTTGATTGCCCGATGCCCCTGCTCAAGGCCAAGCTGGAGCTCAATCGCCTGGCCAGCGGCGCTGTCCTAAAGGTTACGGCGAGCGATCCGGGCTCGCAGCGTGATTTTCGCAGTTTCGCCAGGTTGGCCGGGCACACCCTCGTCCACGAAGAGGTCGAGGGCGACCTGTATCGCTACTGGCTGCGCAAGGCCTGACATCCGGTACGGGGGTTCACATGCTCAAGGTTTTTCGTGGCTGGATGCAGCGTTACTTTTCGCACGAGGAAGCGATCGTCCTCGCGATACTGCTGTTTCTTGCATTCGCGGTTGTTCTGACGCTTGGCAAGATGTTGGCGCCGGTGTTGGCTGGTTTGGTACTGGCGTTCCTGATGCAGGGGTTGGTGGGCGCCATGGAGCGTCGGCGGGTGCCGCACCTGCTTGCGGTATGGCTGGTGTTCCTGATGTTCATCGGCGTGCTGGTGGTTTGCATGCTGTTCATCGTGCCGCTGCTCTGGCAGCAGGTGCTGACACTTTTCAACGAGCTGCCACGCATGCTGGTGGAGTGGCAGGCGCTGCTGTTGCTGCTGCCGGAGCGCTATCCGCAGTTGATCACCGAAGAGCAGGTGCTGCGTGGTATCGACTTCATGCGTGGCGAGATCGGCCGCTACGGCCAGCTGGTGCTGACGTCGTCGCTGTCGAGCCTGCCGTTGCTGATCGGGCTGATGATCTATCTGGTGCTGGTGCCGATCCTGGTGTTCTTCTTTCTCAAGGATCGCGAGCAGATCAGCGACTGGATCAAGGGCTACCTTCCGCGCGAGCGTGGTTTGATCACTCAGGTCTCTCAGGAGATGAACCTGCAGATCGCCAATTACATTCGGGGCAAGGCCATCGAGATCCTGATCTGTGCCGTGGTGTCGTATGCGGTCTTCGCGGCTCTGGGGCTCAACTATGCCGCGCTGATGGCGATGCTGGTCGGCGTCTCGGTCGTGGTGCCCTATATCGGCGCGACGGTCGTGACCATTCCGATCGCACTGATCGGGATATTCCAGTGGGGGCTGGGAGACCAGTTCTTCTACCTGATGGTGGCTTACGCGATCATCCAGACGCTGGATGGCAACGTGCTGGTACCCCTGCTGTTCTCCGAGGCGGTGAACCTGCACCCGGTGGCGATCATCTGCGCCGTGTTGCTGTTCGGTGGGCTCTGGGGTTTCTGGGGGGTATTCTTCGCGATCCCGCTGGCCACCCTGTTCAAGGCCGTTCTGTATGCCTGGCCGCGCGAGGCTGCGGCGGTCGTGGTCGAAACGGGCGAATGAGCGACGCGGCGGCTGCAGGCCGCCGCCGTTGTATCAACCTTGATTCAGTGCCTGAGCGGCCTCCAGCACCGCCTCCACGTGACCTGGAACCTTCACGCTGCGCCATTCGCGGCGCAAGACCCCGTTGCGGTCAATAAGGAAGGTGCTCCGGTCGACGCCCAGATATTCCTTTCCATAGAGTTTCTTCAGCTTGATGACGTCGAACAGCTGGCAGAGTTGCTCGTCCTTGTCGCTGATCAGCTCGAATGGGAAGCCCTGCTTGGCGCGGAAATTCTCATGGGTTTTCAGGCTGTCGCGCGATACCCCGAAAACCAGGGTGTCGGCTGCCAGGAAGGCCTGGTGATGGTCGCGAAACCCCTGACCTTCGGTCGTGCAGCCCGGGGTGTTGTCCTTCGGGTAAAAGTACAGCACGACCTGCTTGCCGGCGAATGTTTCGGGGCTGACGACCTGGCTGCTGGTTGCCTGCGCCTGGAAGTGCGGAACGGGATGATCGATTTCGACGGCCATGTTGGCTCCTGTACTGGGACCTTACGGATTCTGAGGGCGCCACGGCTCGATCAGTGCGTCGAGATTGAGCGCATCGGCGAAGTCTAGAAACTGGTCCCGCAGCCAGCTGATCTGGGTGCCGGCGGGCAGCGTCACCGTCAATGTGGCGTTGAGCATGGTGCCGCCGGTCTGCGGGGCCTGGTAGGTGTCACAGGTCAGGCTTTCCAGTTCTACGCGATGATCGATGAAGAACTGGCAAAGCTCGTTGAGGATGTCCGGACGATAGACCGCGCTCACGTAGGCTACATACGGCAGGGCTTGCGGGCGGCTTTCCAGCGCCTCGCTGCGGACCACATTGGACGTGAACGCATGCTTTTTCGACAGGCCCGGCAATCCGGCTTCCATGCGGGCCAAGGCATCCCAGCTGCCGGCGACTTCGAGGACCAGTGCGCTGCAGGCACCATGGCGCGTCAACCGCGTACTGACCACCGCGCAGCGGTTCTCGTTGGCGGCTCGGCAGAGCACATTGGTCAGCTCCATGGGGTTGGCGCCGAGGGCGCTGATGACGAGAAATTGTTCGCGAGGTAGAGGGGGGGTGGACATGCAGCGTTCCTGGCGGTGGTGAATCGGTCGGCCAGCCAAGCCGAAAACGGCTAAGGGTAGCGAAAAGCGCCTTCGGAGGGAATGCGTAACGCCACGCGGCTGCTGGCAGCGGCGGAGCCTGCCACTGTGTCAGACCAGCGCTCAGGCTACTCGCAAAGCGCCGGGGAGCCTTGTACCATTACGCCTCTTTTTCGAATCCGGCAGGAGTGGTTGCATGATTGCGGGCAGTATGGTGGCGCTGGTCACGCCCATGGATGCGCAAGGCGGTCTGGACTGGGACAGCCTGAGCAAACTGGTGGACTTCCATTTGCAGGAAGGCACCAATGCAATCGTTGCTGTCGGGACCACCGGCGAGTCGGCTACGCTCAGCGTCGCCGAGCACATCGAAGTCATCCGGCGTGTCGTCGACCAGGTCAATGGCCGCATTCCAGTGATCGCCGGAACGGGCGCCAACTCCACCAGCGAAGCAGTCGAGCTGACCGAGAACGCTAAGGCCGCCGGCGCCGATGCCTGCCTGCTGGTGACGCCTTACTACAACAAGCCGACCCAGGAAGGCCTGTACCTGCATTTCAAGCACATCGCCGAAGCCGTGGCGATTCCGCAGATTCTCTACAACGTGCCCGGTCGTACCGTTTGCGACATGCTGCCGGATACCGTGGAGCGTCTGTCCAAGATATCCAACATCATTGGTATCAAGGAGGCCACGGGTGACCTCAAGCGCGGCCAGGAAGTGCTGGATCGCGTCAACAAGGACTTTCTCGTGTACTCGGGTGACGATCCCACTGCCGTCGAACTGATGCTGATGGGCGGCAAGGGCAATATCTCCGTGACCGCAAACGTCGCGCCGCGTGCCATGAGCGATCTCTGCGCCGCTGCGATGGCCGGTGATGCCACCACTGCTCGCGCCATCAACGAGCGCCTGATGCCGCTGCATCGCGCGCTGTTTCTGGAAGCCAATCCGATTCCGGTCAAATGGGCATTGCACGAGATGGGCCTGATGGGTAACGGCATCCGTCTGCCGTTGACCTGGCTCAGTCAGAGCTTCCAGGAACCGCTGCGCCAGGCAATGCGCCAAACCGGCGTGCTGGCTTAATAACAAAGGAATACGCATGAAGCGACTGGCCGGACTCTCGACCCTTGCCCTGATCATTTCCACCACCAGCGGCTGCGGTTGGCTATGGGGCGACGAAGGATATTTCCGTGACCGTGGCAGCGACTATCTGTCGGCACGTCAGACAGCGCCGATGCAGGTCCCTGTCGAAGGGGAGACCCGGCCGCTCGATCCGCTGTTGCCAATCCCACAGCAAGTCGCCGATACCAGCGCGACAGGCAAATATGAAGTCCCGCGCCCCCAGCGTCTGGCCGTTGCCGCTGATACCAGCGATTTCAGCGTGCAGTCCGCTGGCGAAACGCGCTGGCTCGTGGCGCAATATGCGCCGTCGCAGGTTTGGGTCGCAGCCCGGCAGTTCTTCACCGACAACGGCTTCAGCATCGCTGAAGAGCGGCGTCAGACTGGCGAGTTCGTCACCGCCTGGCAGACCGCCGCCGACTTGAACGATGAGCTGGTTCGCGATCTGGGTATCCAGGAAGGCGAAACCCGCGTGCGTGTCCGGGTTGAGCCCGGCGTGCAGCGCAACACCAGTGAGATCTTCGTGGTTAGCGTAAAGCGTCCGGCTGGCAGCAGCACCGATGTCGCCTGGCCGGAAACCTCCAGCAACAAGGAACTCGATCGGGTACTGCTTGACGAACTGCAGGCCAGTCTGGATCGCAGTTCGCAGCAGGGCGGCTCCGTTTCACTGCTGGCCGAGCGCGACTTCGATGCGCCTAGCCGTGTCAATCTGACCGAGGATGGAAGCGGCAATCCGACCCTGCAGCTGGACAGCGATTTCGACCGGGCCTGGTCCAGCATTGGTCGTGCCTTGCAGGCCGCCGATGTGCGTGTCGAGGACCTAGATCGTAGCCTGGGCGTGTATTACGTGAACCTCAGTGAGGGTGCCAACGATCCGGATGACAAGCCTGGTTTCTTCAGCCGGCTGTTCGGTGGTGCTCCGGACAAGGACGAGATCGAGGCACGTGCCGAGCGCTATCAGGTGCGGCTGACCCGTGCTGGCAACGGAGTGCAGGTGACGCTGGACAAGAGCATCGATACCGTTGCGCCAGCGGACGTCGCCCGTCGGGTGCTCAGTCTGATCAAGGACAACCTGGGCTGACTGCGAGCTGCCCCGTTACACGAACACGGATAGGCGAAACCCATGGTTTCGCCTGTTTCGTTTCTGCTGACCTGCCAACTGCGGAAATTTGCGTATGACCACTCCCACCGCCCTCAGCCTGAAGAAGATCTACTCGGGCAAGGTTCGCGACCTTTACGAGATCGACGAAAAGCGCATGCTCATGGTCGCCACCGACCGCCTGTCGGCCTTCGACGTGATCCTTGCCGAGCCGATTCCGGAGAAGGGCAAGATCCTGACCGCCATCTCCAACTTCTGGTTCGACAAGCTCAAGGGCCTGATTCCCAATCACTTCACCGGCGACAAGGTCGAGGACGTGGTGCCGGCTGACGAGTTGCCGCTGGTCGAAGGGCGTGCCGTTGTCGCCAAGCGTCTCAAGCCGGTTGCGGTAGAGGCGATCGTGCGCGGCTATATCGTCGGCTCAGGGTGGAAGGAATATCAGAAGAGCGGCACCGTCTGTGGCATCCAGCTGCCCGCAGGCCTGAAGGAAGCTGCCAAGCTGCCGCAGCCGATCTTCACCCCCTCGACCAAGGCCGCGGTAGGCGACCACGACGAGAACATCTCCTTCGAGCAATGCGAGGCGATCATCGGCAAGGAGCTGGCTGCGCAGGTGCGTGACGTGTCTATCGCGCTCTACAGCGCAGCCGTCGAATACGCGGCCACCCGCGGAATCATCATTGCTGATACCAAGTTCGAGTTCGGCCTCGATGAAGACGGCACCCTGACCCTGATGGACGAGGTACTGACACCCGACTCTAGCCGTTTCTGGCCTGCCGACAGCTATGAAGAGGGCAAGAACCCACCGAGCTTCGACAAGCAATTCGTCCGCGACTGGCTGGAGTCCACTGGCTGGAACAAGCAGCCCCCTGCGCCTGCCGTGCCCGCAGAGGTCGCACAGAAAACCGCCGACAAGTATCGCGAAGCACTGACACGGCTGACCGCCTGAAGAGTGTCGGGCGGCCGGAATCGACTGCCCGACCGTGCAAGCGGCTGAAAAACGGTAAAAAATCTGTGCAGTTGGGGTTCGACAAAGCCGATCCAGCTGCTATGATGCGCGCCGCTGGAGAGATGCCGGAGTGGCCGAACGGGACGGATTCGAAATCCGTTGTACCTTCGCGGGTACCTAGGGTTCAAATCCCTATCTCTCCGCCACTAATATAAAACCTGAAAGCCCCGCCGCACTAAGCATGCAGCGGGGCTTTCTTGTGTCTGGCGTCTCGTTTAGGACAGTTTTAGGACAAAAGAATGGCTTTCGAAGCCGCTCAATGCCGGTCTAATCCGTCCTGAAGCCCATCATCTGCGACACGATGGCCGCCATGCTTTTGGTGTCCGAGGGAATCCAGCGACCGTAGTGCTTGCGTACCATTGTTGTGTCGGTGTGGCCGAGCTGGCGCGCGACCCATTCCGCCGGAACGTAGCTGGATAGCGCCTGGCTGGCGAACGTATGCCGGCACTGGTTGGCTCCGCGGTGGCGGACGCCGGCTTTCTTTAGATGCGAAGTGAACCAGGTGCTCACTGTTTTACCGTTCCACGGCAGGCCGCTGGTCGAGCTTCGGAACAGGAGGCGAATTGACTCTGTGCGCTTGGTTACGTTATCGCGCTGAGTAACAGCAATGGCTACGGGAGAGGCGTGCTCTGCTTCGGCCATGGCTTCGCGTAACAGCTCAATGGCCGGATCGATCAGCTCTACCGTTCGCGTGCGTGAGCGCTCCTTAGGCACCTTAAATTCTCCGACTACCAGCGCGCGGCGCACCCGCAGCAGTCCGGCGTCGAGATCAATATCCTCAACTGCGAGCGCTACGATTTCTGATAGGGACAACCCGGCCCAGCAGTTGAACAGGATCATCCTCACATCTGGCCGACGATTAGGGTCCGCCGCGGCGATCAGCTCGATCTCTTCACGGGTGAACGGGTCCGCATGCTCGATCTCGGCGTCCGTGTCGATGTTGGAAATACGCTCAAGCGGATTGGTCTTAATGATCCCGTCGCTGAATGCATCGGCCCATACGCCGCGTACTACCGTGAAAATGTCGTTCACCGTCTTCGGTGACAAGCCTCCCTTGAGTAGGTGAGCCTGGAACAGTTCCAAGTCAGACTTGCTGACCTCGTTGATGCGCCGCTCCCCGAGCTTAGCTTCGACGTGACGCGCCTTGCTGACGTAGTTGATCACGGTGCTGGTTGCCTTCTTGGCACGCTGCACCTCAAGCCAGCGGTCGAGGCCTTCTTTCACCGTCCGATTGATACCTGGGCCGCTGATACCTGAGAAAGCGGCTGCCCGAGAAGATTCTGGAAAGTGTGCCGCATAGTCGAAGCGGCCTTCTTTGATCTCTGCCAGGATCGTACGACGCTTATTGTCAGCGTAGGCAACGCTAGCTTTGTTGATTTTGGCGATGCCAGGTACCGACTCCCGGCAGCGCTGACCGCGATACATGAACGAAATGCGAAGCCGCTTCCCGTTGAGTTCTACTCCGGAAGGCAGCTTCACTTCAGTCGGGAGGGGCTTCAAGAGTGGCCGCCCAGCCAGTTTTCGATCTCCACACGGTTATAAACGATTCGGTTGGCCGGATCGGTTCGCCAGTGCTTCCCCTCCAGCCAGAGGCCGTTGGACCGATACTTTCGGGCTGCTTCCTTGCTAATGTCAAAAATAGACTCC
This sequence comes from Stutzerimonas sp. KH-1, assembly GCF_054483855.1. Taxonomy (NCBI): domain Bacteria; kingdom Pseudomonadati; phylum Pseudomonadota; class Gammaproteobacteria; order Pseudomonadales; family Pseudomonadaceae; genus Stutzerimonas; species Stutzerimonas sp. KH-1. The sequence goes on from NZ_CM137011.1 coordinate 384,399, forward strand.
AACAGGTTCTGACGGAACCAGAGGCCCGGCGCAACCCAGGACTGATGTTTGTGAGTGTTCATATTTATCTCGTTAGTTAGGCTGACGAGATATTTATATCACCGGCGTTGGCAGCTGGAAGTCGTCTAATTGAGGGAAAATTGGAGTTGGAAGGATGAGCGTGGAGATCCGATTTTTTATGATGATTTGCTGTCTGAATAGGACTGGGAATTCATGCCCTCTAGCCTGGTCGCTGTATAACCCGGTTTGGGTCAGTCGGTCAGCAGTTTTGTAAGCGACTGTATTTCTCTAGTTTTCATAATAAAAACACCTGATGCAATGTATCAGGCGTAGGGTGCTGCGCTGAATATTTCCATTCAATGCTATTTCAGGATTTCTCTTTCATACTGCTGAGACGTTTCAATGCTTTTTTTCAGCGAAAGCAGGTAGAACAGAATCCCCCTGCTCAATGCCAAATGTCTCTCGGTAGCAATTATGACTTCCAGCTCTTCAGAATCGGCCGCGCGGAAAGAGTTTCTGCGAAAACGGTTGTTCAAGTTGGATTCGATCGCACTCCAGTGGTGGCTTAGGGCGTCGCACCTGTACCAGGCAGGAATAGAAATGCCCTCATGGCCGATGACCTGCGGGCGGTATTTGTGAGTGGGCGCAGCAGGGTCGTTCATGTACTCATCTACTACCTGCTGAGAGTAGCTAGTCGTTACCTCGTTCAGCTGGTTTAGAAATGCCATAGGCAAGGGAATCGGGGTGGGGGTTTCCATATGCGGCTCCTTTTGGTGGCTTGCAGGAGCTATTTTCCATAAAACACCGGATGCCGTGCCTCTTCTAAACCACAAAAAAGCGTAATTAGACGTAGTTGGGTAATCTTCCGAGAAAGCTTTTGTTCGGAATATCTAGACCCCTGTCGGGTTCCGACGATAAATCATTTTTGGAGTGACTGCGGATCGATCTTGCTGTGGTTGGATTGTCAGGTACTTTAAAAGCAGATTGCAGCTGAGGTCGCCAGATAATGCGGCCGGATCGGCCGGCGGTGTCCAATAACACCGGCAGTGCACCATTGCTCCGGGCTTCGGTCCGCCTCCGGCAAGGGGTGCACAACTCATTCTTTCAGTTGAGGAAAACAATATGGAAAAAATATATCAGCATGTGGAGGATATCGTCACGGTCGCAGAATTGCAGGATGGATTCTACGAAGTCGAGGTGACGGTGCTTGTACGCCGCAGTGGTGGCAGTGAGAGCGATTTTATCCGCATGCAACTTGAAAGTTACGATGGAGAGAAGAAATGTCGACAGCTCACAGTCAAGGGTTGCCGTGATTCTGGAATGCAATGGTTTTAAAGAGCTGAAACTCTCGCGACACATTGACTATTAATTCGCTTGGCTATCCAGATCAGTCTCCGATTTTTAGGTCTTGGCCATGACCATTCAAAAATTCTTGAAAGAGCGAATAAGGCTCACCCGATCAACATGCTCCCGCCTGCTAAGCATTTGCTTCGCTTCAGGAGGTGGGGGTGCTGTAGGTAATCACGACCAAGGAGACAGCCATGAGCTTCTTTAGCAAATTTGCCAGTCTGTTCACCGCCATCGTTCGGCCAGATAGGTCGGCGTACACAACCGTAATTTATCCCAACCGAGGAAAGGCTGTCGTCGTGCACGACGGTCTCGGTATTCGCCACGAACACGCGTGCGACCAATCTCTGGGTTCGGTCTTACGGGAGGGAGTGGAAGTGACTTTCTCGTTTGACGACTACGCTGCCTGGTCTGAGCCAGACGCACAGGCTCAGGCAGATAATTTTTTATCCGGCTCTTCAACCGCCTGCGTCGAATTCATGGAAGGCAGCCTGATCAACCCGGTCAACGGCATGCCGATGATGGATAGCTGCTTCGATGTTATGGGCAACCCGTATGGAATGGATGCGCTCGGTGATCGCCTGTATTTTGATCATGAAGCGACTATTGTCAGAGCTGCCTCTTCCCCCTTCGATCCTGATTGAACGTAGCGATACCACGTAGTCCGAGCCCTGAGTATCTCGTCGCACGCGCTGGTTAGTTATATCTTAGGCCGATCAGTTGCGCGAGCGCGCATAGTAAGGCCCTGCAGTGGTCGGCTGGGCTCCTCAAAGTCAACTGCCAGAGCGGCGCCTGTTAGACGCTTCCCAGCCCCAAAAACCATGCGGAGAGTCCTCAACGGAGATCGGGGAGGGCGATCATCTCCGCACGTTGTTAAGAGCTGCTAGCGATAGTGACCCTAAGGGCTGCTAACGGGCCAATAGCTGCCATCTCGCCATTGTGAAGCTCGCGCCAATCGGCTGATTCTCTTGTGCTAACTACAGTCTCGACTGTCCCCAGCAGAGGCGCGGGAACTCATGCCCACGTTCTCCGGTTTGCTGGAGCTAGGGAGACGCTGAACAATTAGCCAATTCTCACCGTCCCCCTTTTTCAACCCGGTTTTTTCAACCTACCGGCCTTATTCTGCGTTTCTTGGGCCGATTTCTACCCTGATTTTGCTGATTAGCGGGCCAGCCCCGCCTTTCGGACGGACTTATCCCGCCGTCCGTTGCAAATACCGCTTGGCCAGTACCAGATTGGCCAACCCAAACAGACTGAACAACTGCGCCGTATTCTTTTCCAGTCCACGGTAGCGAACCTTACGATGATTGAAGCGCACCTTGATCACCTGGAAGGGATGCTCGACCTTGGCACGCAGCTGCGCCTTGGCGTATTCGACTTTGCGCTTGACTCGGTACAGCACGCTGTCTTTGCCGTGATGTTTGTAACTGCTTGGCCGTGCTGCAATCGACCAGACAACGTCCCGTTCAGCATGCTCCGGTCGCTTGGCCGCACCAGTGTATCCAGCGTCACCCGAAACATAGGTTTCGGCGCCGTGCAGCAACTGATCGACCTGGGTGACATCCGCCACGTTGGCGGCAGTCCCTACCACGCTGTGCACGAGTCCCGATGTGGCGTCGACACCAACGTGGGCCTTCATCCCGAAGTGCCATTGATTGCCTTTCTTGGCCTGATGCATCTCAGGATCACGCTTACCTTCTCGGTTCTTGACCGAGGGCGGCGCGGCGATCAGGGTAGCGTCGACGATAGTGCCTTCCTTGAGCAGCAGACCCCGGCTGGCCAGATGCTGGTTAATCGTTTCAAACAGCACCCGCGTTAGCTGATGGGTTTCCAGCAAGCGGCGAAATCGCAACAAGGTAGTGGCATCCGGTGCCGACTCACGGCCCAGGTCGATGCCGATGAAACCACGAATGGCCTGGCTGTCGTAGACGGCATCTTCGGTACCTTCATCGGAGAGACCGAAACACTGCTGCACGACATACATGCGCAGCATGCGCGACAACCCAATCGCAGGGCGTCCACGCTTGCCTGTGGTGTCGCTATAGAACGGCGCCACTTGCGCCTCCACTTGTGCCCAGGGCACCAGCTGTTCAAGGTCAGCCAGGAAGCGATCTCGGCGAGTCTGCTTTTTCTTGCCGGTATATTCGAGTTCGGAGAAGGTCTTCTGCACGCGCGTAACAAAGCTCATGGAGGGGGCTGGTTGAGGGGGCTCAGTGTGCCAAGGGTGGGGGCGGCTGGCTATTTATGCAGTGTCTCCCTAGATTCTGAGATCAACGCTGCCAGATACTGCTCGACCATCTTGGCGACGATGATTAAGCCATGCTGGCCCAATAAGGTCGAAGTGGATAAGGTTCGCTACCATATCGCAGGAAAGCACCCCTCGCCTGTCTCAATACCCTTTTGGCGGCACTCAGCACCTACGAGAAGCGCGGGTGGAGTGCTGTGCGAAGCCTGCGTACTCTTTTCTACCCAGCAAGGACTGATCGTGGCTATCAAGAATCCGACCTTTACTCCTCCCTTTGGGCTTCGTGCGATGAGTTGCGTGGTGGGATGGATGCCAGCCAGTACAAGGACTAAGTCCTGTTCATGCTGTTCATCAAGTACATCTCCGATAAGTACGGCGACTCGGACGACTTCGCGCCATCGGTGACCATCCCAGCGGGTGCCAGCTTCAAGGACAATGGTCGCCCTCAAGGGCAAAGCCGATATCGGCGACAACATTAATACGTAGATCATTCGGCCGCTCGATGCCAACACCTGGCAACGCCTGGCCAAAACCCGCGGCCTTAAGCAAGGTATGATGCAGGAACTGCTTACCGGAAGGACCCGACTGATATGAATGAACAGGCCATTACGCTTAAAGCCGTCAACGACTTGCGGCTAGACGATGAAGGAAACCCCCAGCGCTATTTTATTGCGGCCTATCAACGGGGCTACCGCTGGACGCCGCTGCAGGTGACGCAACTGCTGGACGATATCCGCGAATTTACCAAGCGCCGTAATCCTCAGCCGGAAGACTTTTACTGCCTGCAGCCGCTGGTGATGCGCGTCTCTGAAGAGGGGGGGTATGAGGTGGTGGACGGGCAGCAGCGTCTGACCACCCTGATGCTGATATTGCGCCACTTCAATGAACGGCTTACCGAGAAATACCGGCAGCCGGTGTATCGGCTCGAATATGAAACAAGGCCAGAGCTGCTCAAGTTTCTTGATGAGCCGACCGAAGAATTGGCCAATATGAATGTGGATTTTTTTCATTTGAAAATGGCGATGGATGCCATCGAGGACTGGTTTGCTGACAAGGAAGGAGAGCTGGAGGAAATCAAATCCGCGTTTCAGAGCAAGGCCAAGGTTATCTGGTACGAAATCGCAGAAACAGAGCACCCGGTGGATGTGTTTACCCGGCTTAATGTCGGGAAAATACCGCTGACTAATGACGAGCTGATTCGCGCTCTGTTCCTCAAGCAAACCAGTGCTGACGCGGCAGAGTCTCGCAATCTGCAAACGCAGATTGCCTACGAGTGGGATCACATGGAGAAAACGCTGCAAGCGGATGCGTTCTGGTATTTCGTCAGCAATGACCTGGACCGAGTGCAGAACCGCATCGGCATTCTTTTCGAACTGGTAGCTAATGCAGAGGGCATTCCCGAGGCATTCAAACATGACCCATACGGAATCTTCTTTACCTTCGGCTGGCGTCTGAAACAGCCGGGCGTGAGCCTTGAGGCTGAGTGGCGCAAGATCAAGCAGGCTTTTCTACTGCTTGAGGAGTGGTATGAGGACCGTGAGCTTTTTCACATGGTTGGTTATCTGGTCAGTGAAAATACGGCAATTAATAGTATTCGCGATCTGTCTGCTAACTGCTCGAAAAGCTACTTTCAACAGCAACTGCGACAAGTGATCTTTGCCAGAGCGATTGATGCGAAAGCCGTTTGGCCGTTGAACGAGCAGGAAATCCGTGAGCAGGTGGCCGAGCGGCTGGAGACTCTCAAGTACGGGTCGCCCAAAATAAAGTCACTCTTGTTGCTGTTCAACGTGGCGACGCTACTGCAAAACAGCAAGTCGAATCTGCGCTTTCAGTTCGATAGCTTTAAAGGCGCGAGCTGGAATATCGAACATGTTCGCTCGGTTAGCTCCGACAAGCCCGAGCGGCACCATGAGCGGGTCAAGTGGCTGGACAATTGTCTCCGCTACCTGGAATCGAGCAGCGCGGAGCCGGAGCTTCAGGAAGGCATCATGTCGTTTATGGTGCTACCGCAGGCAGAGGCCAGCAACGATATTTTTGATCCGCTGTATGACAGGGTTCTCGCCTACTTCAAGGAGAGTTCTGATGATGCAGCCGACCACGGCGTTGCCAATCTCGCGCTGCTCGATGAGTTCACCAACAAGAGCTACAAAAATGCGGTTTTTGCGGTGAAACGGCAGCGAATTCTGCAATTGGACCAGTCGGGCATTTTTGTGCCCTTGTGTACCCGCAATGTGTTCCTCAAGTGCTATAGCCCGGAAGTCGGCAACCTGATGCTCTGGAGCGAAGAGGACAGTAGTGGTTACCTTGAGGTGATGACCAATACGCTGATCGATTTCTTTTGCGGGAAAATGGAAGGTGGCCAATGAGTTCGCTGGAAAGCCGGATCAATTTCAAGCAGCTACTGGATCGCCACGGCAGGGTCTGCGTGCCCATTATCCAGCGCGACTATGCCCAAGGTCGCAAAGAAGAAGAGGAAGTCCGCGAGGATTTTCTTCAGGCGATTCATGCGGCCTTGGTCAAGCCTGCTGATGATCCCTCGTTACCCTTCAATCTCGACTTCATCTACGGCAGTGTGGAAGGCAGCGAGAACACCCGGTTCTTGCCGCTAGACGGGCAGCAACGGCTGACCACGCTGTTTCTTCTGCATTGGTATCTGGCATGGACAGAAGGGCAGTGTGCACGTTTTTCCGAGCTGTTCAGTGCGGATGGAAAATCACGCTTCTCCTACAGTGTCCGTCCCAGCAGTAATGAGTTTTTTGACGCGCTTGTCAGCTTTTCACCGAAAGAAGCGGCAGAGGACCTTGCTCGGCTTAGCGACCTGATTACTGATCAGCCTTGGTATTTCCGCAGCTGGCGTTTAGACCCCACCATTCAGTCGGCGTTGTTCATGCTGGATGCAATCCATGCGCGTTTTGCCTCTTGCGCCAATCTGTTTGAGCGATTGGTCAGTGAGAGCCAGCCAGCCATTACTTTTCAGTTGCTTGATCTGGAAAATTTCGGCCTGTCCGATGACCTGTATATCAAGATGAACTCGCGCGGAAAGCCGCTTACCCCATTCGAGACCTTCAAGGCCCGTTATGAGCGTGAGTTGAAAGCACAATTTGCAGACCGTTCATACGAGTTCTCTGGGTTAGCACACTCTGCGGCAGAGTACGTTGCCTGGCGCATGGACAATGCCTGGGCGGACTTGTTTTGGGTGGCACGTGACAAGGCAAGCAATCAGTACGACGGCGCAATCATGAGCGTATTTCGGGCAGTTGCCCTGGTCACCAGGAACCCCGAAAGCGACCAGTATTTAGAAGATATAGAGCGCTTGCGACAGAATGTGCGCGCGCCTAATTACGGTGATTTCCACGCTAGAAATTGGCTGGACGAGAATTTTACGCTGTCTGTTATTGCGCTGCTCGATGCCTGGAGTGGCGGCAGTGAGGGGTTGAACACGCTGCTGCCTGAAGGTCACCCATTCGATGAGCGTGCGTTCTTCCAGAAGATAGTGACTACCCAAAAGTCGCTCTCGAACACCGAGGTTGTCCAGTTCTCGGCTTATGTTTTGTTCTTGGAATTCAACGCGGAAGGCTATGAGGCTGATCAACTCCGGGATTGGATGCGAGTGGTGTTCAATCTTTCAGAGAATACCGAATACAACCGGCCTGAAGATCTCCAGCGAAGCATCACTGGTCTGCGGGAGCTGCTGGCTGAGGCGAAAAATATTCTTGGGTACTTAGCAGATGTGGACTCGACGGTTTCCGGATTTTTAAAGCAGCAAGTCGAAGAGGAAAGGCTGAAAGCTCAGCTTGTTCAGTCGGGCTGCGGCTGGGCCGAGATCATTGAACGTGCCGAGGCCCATGGTTATTTCCGTGGTCAGATCGAGTTTCTGCTGAATTTTTGCGGTATTGAGGCTGAGCCCCCGATTCAGGACTGGAGCGACGAACAACATCGAAAGGCGCAAGGGGCGTTTCAGGCGTACTTCGCCAAAGCCTCCATGATGTTTGATGAGAGGGGGTTGAGGGCGCTGCCAGATTTTCTTTGGGAGCGTGCTTTGCTTTGTGTTGGCGACTACTTGCTGCCTAGTGGGACACGAAACTATTCATTCTTGGTTAATTCATCTACCGAAGCAGGTAGCTGGAAACGCTTGCTAAGAGGTGCAGGCGAGTATGCATATGAACGCAGAGAGGTTTTAAAGCAGCTTCTTGATCATGTTGACCTTGATGCCGATCTTGTCACCCAGCTCGGAGGTTTGATGGCGGGGGCGACGGAGTTTGAGCCTTGGATAGAGGCGCTTGTACAAACACCTCATGCTTTGGCCTATTGCCAATCGCGCTGCCTTCGGTTCGATCCGGTTTCTGACCAGATTTATCTGTTGAGTAAGACGCAGATGAACGGCATGCATGCGGAGCTTTTCACCTACTCGCTGTATCACAGGTTGCGAGCTGATTTAGCCAAATATGCCCCTCTGTCTCTGGGAGGTTACGAAGACGTTAGCGATGCCCTAAGCGAGCCATTTTTCGTTTTTTCACTCACTAAAAATGAAGTGCCTTTGTGGTTTTCGGTTGGATTTAATCAAGGCCAATTTCTCGTGGGCTATCACGGTTTTGGTTTAGAGCTTGATGAAGATAAAACCGAAGCTCTGCGCGACTTGAAATTTATTGATGGCGACACGTTGCAGTCTTGGCGTGTCGAGCACGACGAAGTTGAGTCATGGCTTTTGGCGCTTGCAGCATCCGCTGACGGCGAAGGTACCGGTCATGATTGATCAACCTCGCTCCGAACGCCGCACGCAGAACCGTGTCGTGGCCCTGTTTACGGCCACAACACGGCCTGATTGCCTCGGCTACGGCTACCGGGCGAGTGGAGCAAACGTGGGCAAAATCGCAACATTGAGGCTGAGCTGCTGCAGGCTAACCTGAAACATCGTGATTACACCGATGCGCAAATACCGGCGGCACTGCAAAAACTGATGGCTGCGGCGGATGCCGCTGGCATCACGCTGTATCAGGCCAACCTGCGGACCTATCAGTTGCTGCGCTACGGCGTGCCGGTTCAGGTAGCCGTTGGCCAGGCCTACGAGACGTTGCATCTGGTTGATTGGGGAAAACCCTGGCGTCAATGATTTCGCCATCGCTGAGGAAGTAACCTTGCGCGGCGGCCACGAGCGCCGGCCTGACTTGGTAAATTACCTGAATGGTATCGCCGTTGGCGTTATTGAACTAAAGCGCAGTTCGGTGGATGTGGCCGATGGTATCTACCAACTGATCACTAAATCAGGAGGAAATCTTCAACCTGGGGTTCTTCAGTACGGTGCAGCTGGTTTTTGCCGGTAGCGACTCACAGGGCCTGCGCTATGGCACAGCCACCACCCGCGCCGAGTTCGTTGTGGAGTGGAAGGCGGACGCGTTAAAACCCGAGCCTGCGGGCCCCTCATTCCGCACGTTGCCGAGGGCCTTGCCCACCGGACGCCACTCGAACTCCTCCACGCACAAACCATGCGCCAGTGCGAGTTCCTCAGCCTCGCGCGGCGAAAACTTCTGGCCCATCCAGTGCGCAGCGTACTTCGGCGATAGAACCACTGGACGTCGATCGTGAATGTCGAGCATGCCGGCAGCGCTGGATAACGTAATGACAACAAAGCCGTCGCCGTCTCGCGGTTCCAGCGAGCCGCCTCGCTGAAACCGCCTGAGCGCAGCGAAAAACATCGGCTCGACGCTACGGAGCGTGATGTAGTAGGGCTGCTTGATCTTCGGATTCTCCGCGTCCTTCTTCCACTCCGTACCAACCATCAGCGGGCACTATTGCGTGGCCTGTTTGCCAGATATCGCGAATGAATCTGCTAGTCGCGGCCGTTTCCACTCTGGCATTTATCGCTGGTGGTCTCTTCCCCTGTGCCCACAATGGGGCGTAACCCCACTTGACCGGCTCTATGCGCAGCCCATCATCGTCCTGGTGCAGGAGCTGAACCATTGATTGCGGACACACGTTGTAGCGTCCGATCGGCTCAGGATTCATGCCGCCACGCAATGGCAAGGGCAGTTGCTCCGCGATCTTGTCCAGATACTCATAAGCGATTCGGTACTGAGCGAAACGTCCACATGGGTGCCCCCGCACATCTGGTTCAATTGACCGGGCTCTAGCCTCAGAATACTGTATGCACATACAGTTATGAGGTCTGTACCATGCCCGTCCACATCTTGGGACCTGCTGCTCCCACCACAATTGCACTGCCGTTTTTCAGTTTCTGCGTGCCCGCGGGATTCCCGAGCCCAGCGCAGGACCACATGGAGGGGAGCATCTCGCTCGACGAGCTGATGAATATCCGAGCTCCGCATACCTACCTGGCGCGCGCAGACGGGGAGAGCATGATCCAGGTCGGCATTTTCGACCGAGACATTTTGATCATCGACCGGGGACGGGAGGCAGAGAAGGGAGAGGTGATCATCGCAGCGCTGAATAACGAGCCTCTGGTCAAGATTTTCGACCGAGCTGGCAGCCAGGTCATTCTGCGCTCGGCCAATCCGAAGTTCGCGCCGCGGTACCTCCTCGAAGGCGAAGAACTCTACGTATGGGGCGTGGTGTCATACAGCATCCGAATCCATGGCAAGTACTGAGCGGGCCATCGCCCTCATCGATTGCAACTCGTTCTACGCCAGCTGCGAGCGTGTTTTCCGACCGGACTTGCGCCGTACGCCCATCGTCGTGCTTTCGAACAATGACGGCTGCGTGATCGCGCGCTCGGCCGAGGCCAAGCAGCTCGGCATCAAGATGGGCGTCCCGTATTTTCAGATCCGGCGCGACCTGGAGCGTTTGGGCGTTGTGGTGTTTTCCAGCAATTACGCGCTGTACGGCGACATGAGCGAGCGCGTTATGACGGTCATCGAGAGCTTGGTGCCTGCGGTTGACGTGTACTCGATCGACGAGTCGTTTGCCGACCTTACCGGTGTGCCAGACGTCGAAGCGCTCGGCAGGCGGATCCGCGCTCAGGTACTGCGCAGCACGGGTATTCCGGTCGGGGTGGGCATTGGGGGGACCAAGACGCTCGCCAAGCTAGCGAACCATTCAGCGAAGCGCTGGCAGAAGCAGACGGGTGGGGTAGTGGACCTTCTCGACCCGGTGCGGCGCGACAAGGTGTTGCGCGTGATTGACGTCGGCGATGTATGGGGTGTCGGCCGCCGAATGACCGGGCAGCTGAACAGGTTGGGCATACGTACGGCGTGGGATCTAGCCAGCGCGGATGCCTGGAGCCTGCGCAAAAAATTCAGCGTGGTCATCGAGAAAACCGCACGCGAACTGCGTGGGACGCAGTGCCTCGATCTGGAGGACGTCGCGCCACCCAAACAGGAAATCTGCTGATCGCGGATGTTCGGCAAGCGCTTGCGCGAGCTGGAGCCAATTAAGGAGGCAGTGGCGGCATACGCTGCCCGGGCCAGCGAGAAGCTGAGGGCCCAGCAGTCACTGTGCAAGCGTGTCCGAATCAGCATCCGGACCGGTATGTTCAATCCCGACGAGCCCAAGTTCGCGAAAGGCGTGGTGTGTGAGCTGCCGTATCCCACCGACGACACCCGATACATCACCCGGGCGGCGATCGCTGGGTTGGAACACATCTATCGCGAGGGCTTTTCGTTCAGTAAGGCCGAGGTCCTGCTGATGGATCTGTGCCAGCGTGGTGAGTACACCGACGATCTATTCGTTCAAACCCGGTCCGCTGCGTCGGAGCGCGTTATGGGCGTGCTCGATGCAATCAACGCCAAGTGGGGCCGCAACACCCTCCGGCCCGGCCGCGTAACCACCGCGCCGGACTGGGGCATGCGACGAGAGATGATGAGCCAGAGTTTCACAACTAAACTGGATCAATTGTGGGTGGTACGGTGCAACTAGGCGTGTGGATGCGGCGTCCGACGTTGTCGCCCTGGGAAACGAAAGCAAGCAGCCCCGACCACTTGGCGCCCAAACCCCCCATTACAGATAAGGTAGATGGAGAGGCTCTCTAGCCTCATGGTCATCGTTTTAGGTAACGATCTGATTTACCAGTGGTGCGTTTGATGGCCTAAAGCCATCTTTCTATGCTGTCGTTCAATTTTTTCGGTCGCGATAAGGACATGCACTCTTAATTGCACTCACTGTGGCTCTGGCAGGTTGCGCAACCCAGCCTCAGGCTTACGACCCATCCGCTAGCCGCGCCCTGAATCTCGCCAAAGCGGCCGGATTGTCTGAGGCAGAGGACTACGCAGCCAGCAAAATGCACGGGGAGGGCATCGACGGTTTGCTGGACATCACGACCAGTGCCTTGTCGTTCGAGTCCGTCAATGGTCTGGACCTTGCGATGGGGGATGCCGTGGGGCTTGGTCTGTTGTCCTTCGTATTCTCACCACCCGCGCAGATGGATCGCAGTGCTCTTCTGGCTTGGATCTCAAAAGATCTGGCGGCAGACAAAGACCAAGCCGCCCTCGTCCTGTCGGAAATGTTCCTTGATGCCCCTGAAAAGACGCTTAAGTACGAAGGCATCGACTATCGCGTGGAGAAAGCCCACCAGGAACGGTTGGCATTATTCTATCCGTTTCTCGAAACCAGCCTGGTTTTCGAAATGCAGGGCAAGTCCTGTGGCGTGAACGTCCGGGTGTACAAGACGCAAACAGTTGGTCCGAAGCCCATGCCCACCTTCATTGGTAAGGGCGGATCCGCGTATGGATTTCTGGCGGGGCACGAGATCCAGTACCCAGCTTTCGATATCGGTTGCAGGGATACCGATCCCCTTCACGCAATCGAGCTGGCCAGAAGGATCAGCAAGGCGCTACCGGAAACCGTTTTCGTTTATGTCTCGCCAAAGCGTCGACCGGACGGTGGCCGGACGCCGCCCGCCGCCCTGCGGCGATAGGTGACGGCGGCGGGGCGGTAGGCAAGAACACTCGAACTAAGGAGCAGCTTCATGATTTTCTAGTTCTGGTTGTGCTCGCCTATTCGGAACACACTTTTTACCGGCGTTGAGCTCAGGCCGGTTTGCCAAGTAGCACGAGCAGCGGCCGAGGAACGTCGGCGATCTTCATGCCGAACTTATGCATCACCATATTCGGCGAGCGGCTTTCCAGCACCCGCTCCACTTCGGTGTAGAACGGCAGAGAAAGCTCCGGGCCGCCGAGGATGTTCGAGTAGAGCGTCCGAAATCGGGGACTGGTACTGAGCATATCCGGCAGCTCGGACGGTTCGTCGAAGGGGATGACGTCCACGACCAGCTGAGCGCCGGGTGAGGCATCAAGCGCTGTTCGGAAATCCGCGAAGTCAACGCAGACCAATCCAGTTGAGAATAGGCATTCACGAACGGCCCAGGACACCTGCTGTGCCCAGGTCCGGAAATCGCTGGCGAACCGGCTCGGCGCGTAGACCAGCTGCAAATACTTAGGCGCAAGCTTCCGGCTGACAGGCTCGCGATCGAGGAAGAAGCTGATCGAGGAGCCGTCCAGGCCCGCTCGATAGCCCGCCGGGGCGTCCAGCAGAAAAGTGACATCGCTGTCGCTGCCAGTTGAGCTGGACGCTGGTGTGAACTCGGTGGTGAGCGTCTCCACGCCGGCCTGGAAGTCCATAAGCTTCACTCGCAGGCCGGCAGCGTCTGAAATTAGGAATTGGTCAGGCGTCATCGAACCACCACGAGTCATATGACTTTACGCCGTTTTGCTCCTGAAGCCAGCGACCTTCGTGAAAGTTAGGCCGCTGATGAATAAGGACTCCAGTATGGAGGATAGTAGGACCCAACTCCGTAATGCATCTCATAGGTAGATTCAGCCCATTCTCAGCGCAGCCAAATTCGCCACATTCCCTTGGCGCCTTCTTCTGTCCAGCCGCCTTCAAGTAAAGCTGATCCATCGAACGTATGCAGGGTAGCCCTGCCATCGAAGCCCACAGCATGTAGTTCATAATGCCCTTGGCCTTTTTCATTCCCTCGATAAGTGACCAGTTCGCCGTCACTCATGTATTCGACAGTAATTACGCCGGTCTCCACTCTGACTTGGCATGGGTCATCTAAGGTGACATGAGTAGACCTATAGGTTTCCATGCGTGAGTCGCGATAAAGCATGACGGGTTCTCCTAGTAAGTTTCGATAAAAGTTCTGAGTCCGAGCAGCGGCTTTGATCAGCCGGCCCTTATCGATAGTCTGCCTAGCCTGCAGCCCGAGCGCACCCGCAAGAACGCTGTCGCGTCTCTTAGGAGCAAAATACCCCTATGAGAATAGCGTTATGCTACTTCAAGAAACAGGTGCGTCGGTGAAAACCCTAGCGATACATCGCGCTTGGCGATGGGCCTTTCTGAGGAGTCGCAATGCAAAATAACATCATTGAGTTGTGCGCTCTGTGTACTGCGCCCCTTCATAGGCACGAGCGTCAAGGATCTGGTCGTGCGTGCCACAGCGCACTATGGTGCCGAAGTGATCCCCTGGACAGCCGCATACCTCGCATATACGAAAGCTCATCGTGATTGCCATCTCGCAGTAAGCAGCATCCGCGATGGTTTGAGCTGTTTTACCAAGTCGAAGCGTGCCGAATTTCTCCTTGAACATCCGTATTTCCGTAGCGACGCGGTGCTCTACTTCAGCCTGGCGAACCAACTGCTCACCCAGCGCATCCAAGATACCGAACCAGCCATCACCGCATTCAGTCCGAAGAGTATTTCCATAAACGGCTGGGTAACGCAGGCGCAGGGCCTGAAGTCGCTCTTGATGCATCAATTAGAACCTCATGGATTGGCTTCGAAACTGTGAGTTATTGCTGGGCCTATGGCTTGCTGCTTCAATGTCATCAGCGAGTTAAGGATCGAAAAGCTTGAATGTCCGTCGATGGTCGGTATTTGTCGCTGAGAACGTCTTGTTCAGTTAAAGGCTATACGCCTTGCATTGTCTTATGAGGTGCCTGTTTATGTAGGGCGGAACCGTAGGAGCTTCAGCCCATAACCTAAATAGTTCGGGCTCACCCAGCTGGTGGTGACAAAATTAAATTCAAAGTTTCCTTCCAGAGCGTTTAAAATATTTACGTAATCACCGATGCTAGAGCTAATACCTCCCTCAATAACTAAGATTTCACCATCGGAGTGATTTTGATTTGTTGCATCTGCTGACGCGAGCAGGGCGTCCACAGCTGCACTGGGCGACACACCCCATCCCGTATTCACTTTTGCAACGCAGCTAATGCGTGGCTGCCACAGGAAATAGCTTTCCCAGTCCAGCTCAAACAAGCAACACAATTCACGGGAGAGATAGAGGCTCGCCCAAAACTCTACCATGGCGCCTTCAGAGCTCCAGTGATAAGTGCGAAACTCAGACTGTAGTTGTGCATTGCTGATTTCGGGCAGGTGGATGTGCACGAGGCGCCCTAAGCTCACCAGAATCTTATGTGGTAGAGGAGAGCTGGCGTTGTCGTCAAACCAGTGGACCTCATCAAAAAGTTGCTGCGGCCGCCATGCCTGATCCAGTCCGTAAGCTGTAAAGCGGTGTCTACTAGAATTGGGTAGATGCTTGCGCATGGTTCTTGCGAAAAGCGCTAGGACCCGATCGGCATCGAATTGCCTTGTAGCAATAAGTCCAATTTCGTAAGTGTCCAGCCGGGGGCTTTTTTGCCTGGCAACCTGTACCGGGGTGTTATGAGAGCTTTCGGTCGTCTCTCCTAGGTTGAACTGGTAATAGAGATAGTCTCTAAGCCCCCATTTGCCGAAGTGTGGCTTGGACACTTCAGCGCACTGGCACGGGGGCGTTGGCGCATTTGTAGCCCGGGTATTGGGCTTCGGCTGTGATGCGAGCCATTTCGGAGCTCACGGCCTGCACAGTGATCTTGAAATTGGCGCGAGGTCCCGCATTAGGGATTACACGCTGGAGGAAAGCGGAGTAGGTCTTCATAGCTGAGTCTCCATGGTCAGATAGCAGGAGACAGAGTGCTTCCAGCATGCGACAGCCTGTGTCGCATTCAACCGTATTCGTACAGTGCCGCCATCCGGCGGGCCGTTGAGGCGATCTGCTGCCTCAGTTCAAGCGGCTCTAGAACCTCCAGGTTCTCCCCTTGGCTCAAAAGCCATAGCTCCAGTCCCTGGCTGAGAGGCAGGCTACCCGTCATCAGCCACCAGCCATGAGCGGCGGGAACTAACTGTTGATCGGCAGTGAGCGCGTTCTCTTCGAGGCGCTCGTAGAGAGTGTGTGAAATACGCAGTCTCAGGTGTACCGGACGTTCGGACTTTTGACTGATCAGGCTGCGCCTGGCTTCGAACGAGTTCATATCAAAACTGTCGGGACCCTTTAGGTTTTCCCATGTAGCCTTGGCGAACAATAAGCGGTGCAGGGGGAGGGAGGCCAAGTTGCCTTCGGGCAAGCCTTTGAAAACACATACGAGGTAGATATTCGAGTCCTGGTAGGACAGCCCCAGCGGTTTGATGTGTAGGGTCCGGGGCTCGCTGGCACCGCGCTTGAGGTACAGCGCTTCAATAGACGCATCGTCGAGAAGTGCTTGTTGAACAACCTCCAACACCTCTGGCTTCACCAGGCCTGACTCCAGGACAACGAATCGGGTGTTGCTGATGACTTTGCCTACGCAATTTTGACTGGGTCGGTTTCCTTTCAACAGTGAGGTCGCGTAGTCACGAAGGGGCGCCAGATTCTCCACCTGTGCCGCCATTCCGAATCTCGCAGCGTGCTCCATGATCATGACGAGATTCATCGCATCTGTTGGCAGCATGCTCAGTCGCGATAGCGACTTCTCTGCCCACCACAGCTTCGCTCTGCCCCTTGGCCTACTGTGCACGTGGGGAAACTTCTGTTCGAGCTCGCTAAGGTCACGTTGAATGGTGCGTTTATCAACCTGCACGCCCTGGTTGGCTACTCGTTGGTGAATGGCGTTGCTATCGAGAGCGCTGTCCTTGCTTGGTAGAAGCCCAAGGATAAGCTCATGCCTGAGTAGCTGTTCCACATTTCCGTCCTTGTTTGCGTGCGACACAGGCTGTCGCGTTGCTGTTGAAAATGATCAGGCACGATCATTGATGAGGTCCCAGCATGAGCAAATCGGCAGATGTCTTCAATCTCATGGATAGTCTTCTTCCGTGTGCTGATCTAGTGGAGCTTGTCGAGCCTGACGAGGTCCTGCTTCTATATGCGGGCATAGGAATGCCTTCAATCCGCGTTACAGAGTTGGCCGGGAAGGTAGGTAACACGTATCACGAGATCAAGGCAGGCAATCCACTTCTTGGTCTGGTTGACCCGACCAGGCTTCGCAACCGTTATGCACAGCTGCGTGAACATGCACTCAACGGTGACGAGGATGCACTCAATGATCTTGGGTGGTTATGGCTGAACGGATTGAGGTTCAAGCCAAACCCTGAGTTGGCGAGGCGGTTGTTCAAGGTTGCAGCGGCGATGGGGTCGGCTGAAGCGTTGTACAACCTTGCCGAGATGGCGTTCTATGGCAAGGGGCTTGCGGTCAATCCGGGGCTGGCTATCGACTATTACGAACAAGCCTTTGAGGCGGGAATACCCTGCGCAGCGGTTGCGCTAGGTGGTTTATATGAGAGCGGAGATGACGGCATTCCCGCGGATCACGGAAAAGCCTTGAGTTGGTACAAGCGCGGAGCGGCCGAGCAGGATGTGATGGCGTGCTTCTCGCTAGGCAAACTGGCACTGGATGAGTCGTCATCAGAGTATGACCCGCCGCTTGGCGTGTACTGGTTACAGTGGGCGGCGATGAAAGGGCTCGTGCTGGCGACCGAGCGGCTCACTGATTTTTACTTTCCTACCCTCGATTCTCCACTTGATCCTGCTGGGCTGCTGTTTTGCTTTTGGAGAGATCTAGCGATCAGCCAGGGAAGCGCTTGGGCTTGGGAGTTGCGTACAGCGGATGGCGCTATTCCTGAGGGATGCACAAGCAAATAGCATGTTAGTTCTTTTTCCTTGCCGGTCATCCAGGGGCGAGATAGATAATTAAATTAGGAAGAAGTTTACTATGACGGTACCGGTAGCCAACCTGATAACCAAATCTGATTTTTACCGTGATACAGACGTTGAAAAATTTATTGACTGGCTTTCGGGTGTTGTAGAGAGTTTGGTCGTCGACTTTTCTATCAAGAACTCCCGAAGAGTTCCGGGTGGTGTCAATGCTAGTGTTGTAGGGCTCGACGCTGTGATTGGTCAGTATAAGTGGGCTGCGCAATGGAATGACTCAGGAAAAGTAGTTACCTCCTTGTGCTGGAATAGCACGGTGAGCAGTTTGAGTCGGCTGGGGGGGAATCTGCGTCGGGCTCTCAATGTTTCATCTGACTCCGCAACGTTTGATGCATGCTGCTCAATCTTCGAATGGGGCGGCGAGAGAAATAAGAAAGTTGGCGCTCGCCCATTTCTAGAGGATAAGATTGGTGCGCCTAATGGACTTTGTAGCTACTTGGATCAGGTGCGTAAAGCTGCGGAGCTAGGGTGTGCAAATATAATGAATTTAAAGGTCGTGGAGGAAATGAACTCCATGCTTACGAAGGTCCATGCGATGGCATCCCTGGATGGTCTACCCATCTACGATTCTCGCGTGGCCGCCGCAATAGCATGTCTGGTTGAGATATATCGGCACAACTCTGGGTTGAGCTGGGCGACGATTCCGGTCTGCCTTGCCTTTCCGGCTATTCCAGAGGATCAAAAAAATAATCGTAGGCATGTCGGGGCGTTGCGTGCTGGGGGAGCAGTGATTCCTACGCCCGGAGTCATTCGTTATCAAGATCCTCAACGTGCGTCGCGCTGGATGAGTGCATCGATCCGCTTGGGCTGGATTGTTGAGGAGGTACTGTCTCGTAAACCGAATATTCTGAATGGGCAGGTTTCGCGCATGCATGCATTTGAAGCATGTCTGTTCATGATAGGGTATGACGTCAAATGTCTGCAGCGAAATTTAAAGCCGTAAATGCAGTGGCGAAACGACTTTGAGTCTATTTTTTAAAGTTGGACGTGGAAATTCTATGTCGCTGTCCCTAATATTTAATGATGTGTTCCTGAGGAGTTTTGCATGGGGCTGTTCCGTGCGATTCCGTCAAGTCAGTTGGCGGCGGCAGAAAAGGGTTTCCGCCGTCGCTCGACGATGCGGATTCCGAATAATGTCCCCTATGTTATTGACAACCTCTGGGAGTCTCTTCGACCGAAGAACATGCCGTCCCGTCGGTATGCCATTTATGCCAGCTCAACCCCTGAGCTCGCCTTGCAGAATGCTAGTGCCCCATTGCCAGAGGACGATGAATACGTTGCCTGCAAGGTCGTTGTTGATGCTCAGAACATCCGTGTTGCTCAGTTGCAGGTGACAGATGCGCGCTACCACAGCGACATTCGTCTGATTAGTACGTGGATTAGTCAGCATGGGAAGGAGCTGGCTGAGCTTTCGCCGGATAACAAGCAGAAGATTGCGCCTCTATTTATGCCGGGCCTGCATCGACGTGAGATGGCAGAGCTTTGGAATGCTCATTCGTTGGTAGCCGAGCTTTGTAGATATGTGCGCCAGCATTCTTCATTCTGGCCATCCGCATCCGCATCCGCATCCGGTACGTCTCAATTTTCAGATGGTGAGCTGTTTTTTGAATTGCTCGGTGATACCAATATCTACCGACTTGAAGTGATTTAATTTTTTACTCAAGCATAATGGCCGCGGCTAATTAGGAAGTCTCTATGCAAGGACAGCGTATTACTTTTGGCTTGCATCTCGATGGCCAGCGTCCCAAGCCGGCTGCCGATGCACTCGGTGTATCGCTGGTAGGTCCCCTGGGCCTGCTGAATATTCTCGAAGCCCAACTGGGACTTCTGGCGCTGCGCCCTTCGCAGGCCGAGCGTACTGTCCAGTATCAGGATTGTCTGCACCGGCTCGATTCCACTCAGCGCTTCTATCACCGCAGTTTCGCGATCGATCCCTTGGGTACCGCGTCCAGCCTGCTCGATTGGCGAGACCAATGGGCTCTGCACGGCTGGGATGGCGCCATGTCCAGCGAGTCGCCCAGGCGCCTGCGTGATCTGTCCGAGGTTGAGGCGCTGGCCAGTACAGCGGTCGCGCCGAACCTTGGCCAGCGTCTCAAGGCGGTCAAAGCTGCGCTGCAGAAACGCCAGCCTGACATCGAGCAGATTCTGCTCGTGGATGCGATTGAAACCTTGCCTTACCGTTGGCGAGAAGTGCTTGCCGGGTTGCCTGTCGTGGCCGCTGGCGAACTCGCGGGTCAGGGCAGGGGATTCCTCGGTGCGCTTCAGACGCAGCTCCACGGCGCGGCTAGCGGCCAGGATATAGAGAAGTTAGCGTGGCACGAAGATGGCACCGTGCTTGTCGTCCAGGCAGAGACGTCGATATTGGCGAACCATTGGCTAACGGCCAAGATCGCCGAGAATTGCCCGACACTACTGGTCTGTACCCGTGACAGCATGCGCCTCGATGCCCAGCTTTCGGCTGCCGGCCAACCCCGGCAAGGGCTCCGGCATTTCAGTGCATTCCGCCCGGCACTACAGGTTCTGCCCCTGGCTCTGGAACTGCTGTGGGAGCCGCTCGACTTCCAGGCGCTGGTGCAGTTTCTTACTCACCCACTTTGCCCTGTTCCCGGCTATGCGGGGCGTCGTCTCGCAGAAAAGGTCGCCGATGCCCCAGGTATTGGCGGGGCATATTGGGAGCGCACCCTGGCTCGGATCGACGAACACTATGGCGAGGAGCGAGCTGTTCCGATTCGGGAAACGATCGCCCTCTGGATCGAGCATGCCCGCTTCCCTAGCGAGTTTGGTGCACCGATAGAGGCAGTAATAGAGCGTGTTGCCCAATTGGCGGCATTCTTCCGGAGGCGCCTTGGCGAAGCCGATGCCGCCAAGCGCCTCGCTTTTGCAGCTGGCTATGGCCAGTGCCAATCTTGCCTGCAGACGTTGCTGCATCTGCAAGCCCAGGGGCAGGGGACTACAGTTATCCGCCCCAGGCAGCTGCAAAAACTCGTCGCGCAGAATACCGCCAGTGGTGCTGATAACCCGCTCTGGCCAGCCGAGGTCGGCGCGACCCAAGTGGTAAATCATCCGGGCGCGCCTATCGAGCCGGTCGCTCGGGTTATCTGGTCTCCTTTGTCGCTACCGGTGCTGCCCAGCAGTGATCCGTGGCCGACAGACGAACTCCGGGCCTTGAAAGAGGCCGGAGTGGATCTGCCATCGGCAGCGGACAGGCTGGAGCAGGTTACGGCAAGCTGGTTGCGCCCGGTCATGGCTGCTCGGGAGCAACTGGTACTGGTACTGCCACCTGCGGAAGAGGAGGTGCATCCCCTCTGGCTAATGGTCGAATCACTTGTCGAAAAGCCCCGGATATTAGCGCTAGAAACGCTGCTCAGCGCGGGTGGGGCCACGTTGGCTCCGCTCACTGCCCAGCCACTCCCCGCTCCAAAGCGCTGGTGGCAATTGCCGGACGATGTCTCGGTGGCTTTGCGCCCTAAAGAGTCCTTTTCCAGTCTCGAAAAGCTGCTGTTCAATCCCTATCACTGGTTGCTGCAATACCCCGCCAGACTGCAAGCGTCGCGCATTGTCAGTCTAGATGGTGGTTTCCGGCTTCTTGGCAATCTGGCCCATAGACTGGTCGAGCAGTATTTCCTGAGTCCAGATGCGCTTACGATGTCTGAGATGGAGTTTGACGCCTGGTTTGCTTCCACCTTCGTTGCGCTGATTGACGATGAAGGGGCCACCCTGAAAGCCCCTGGTCGGGGCGCCGATCTGCAAGGTTTTCGCCAGTGCCTGCAGCAGGCCTTGCGAAGCCTGCGCGAGCAGGTGGCCAAGGCCGGCATGCTGCAGGTGCTACCGGAGCGAGTTGTGTATGGCCAGTTCCCTGGGGGCGAACTGGCGGGTTCGGTGGACCTGATGATGGAGAACGCTTTGGGCGAGCTCGCCATCGTTGACATGAAATGGTCCGGGACGAAGAAGTATCCGGAAAAACTACGACAGAACCGCCATCTTCAGCTCGTCCTCTACGCCGAGCTGCTGCGCCAGGAAACGGGACGCTGGCCTTCGGTTGCCTATTACATTCTTGACCGTGGCCGCTTTTTCGCGCCTGACGACCGCGCCTTTGCGGATGCAGAGGCAATGCCGCCCGTGGATGGCGAAAATACCCTACAGCTTTGGCAGCGCTTCCTGGCTACTTGGCGCTGGCGCGTGGCGCAGATACAGGCCGGGCAGTTCGAGGTGGTGCTGGAGGGCATTCTCGCCGACGAGGCGGCGCAACCGCCGGAGGACGCCATGGCGATGGAAACTCTGAACGAGGCATACAATGAATATCGGACGCTTGCCGGATGGGAGCGCTAAGCATGGCGAGCGGAATGAAATCCCAGATTACGTTTATCAGCGCCGGCGCTGGTAGCGGCAAGACACACCGGCTGACCGAGATCCTGCACCTTGAGCTGACGTCGGGAAACGTCCGGCCGGCGGGCGTCATTGCTACCACATTCACCCGAAAGGCGGCGGCTGAACTGCGAGAGCGCGTACGCGGGCATTTGCTCAAGCAGGGCAGCTTTGGCTTGGCCAATAGCATAGGGCAGGCGCGCATCGGTACGGTCAACAGCGTTTGCGGCCAACTGATTGCTCGCTTCGCGTTCGAGGCAGGCATCTCCACTGAACCGGAGGTGTTGGAGGAAGTACAAAGCGGAATTTTGCTGGGGCGCTCAATCGACGCGGTGCTGAACGGCTCGGGTATGCAAAAACTTCTGCACCTGGCCCGCCGCCTGGGGCTGGATGCTGACTGGAAACAAGATTTACAGTCGTTGGTTAATCAAGTTCGCAGCAACGATATCCCGCTTGACGAGGTTCCCTCCTTCGCCCAGTCAAATGCCGACAACCTGCTGAGCCATTTCCCAACGCCGACCAGACAGGACCTGAGTGTCGATCTGCTTAAAGCAATCCGAACGGCGCTACCATCAATCGAAGCGACTGCCCAGTCCGGAGGCAAAAAGAACACTAATGATTACCTGAGGCTGATCAAGGGCTTTGCTGGTGGCCTAGAACGGCAGGAGGCGCCTTGGAGCGAATGGGTCAGGATCGCTAAGGCGGCTCCCGAAGCAAGCCTGCGCCAGATAATCGGGCCCATTGCGGACCTGGCTGGGCAAGTTGGCGCGCATCCAGGCTTGCACAGGGACTTGCGCGAGTACCTCGACCAGATGTTCGATCTTGCGGCCAAAGCTCTGGCCAACTACCAGGCATTGAAGCAGGAGCTGGGAGTCCTCGATTTTGTCGATCAGGAGCACCTGTTGCTCGGCTTGCTCGATCACCCCGACGTGGCGGCGGTGCTGGACGACGAACTCGATCTGCTGATGGTCGATGAGTTCCAAGATACTAGCCCGATCCAGCTTGCTCTCTTTCTGAAACTCGCCCGCTTTGCCAAGCGAGTTTACTGGGTCGGCGATATCAAGCAGGCAATCTACGGCTTCCGTGGCAGCGACACGTCCCTTATGCAGGCCATTCTCACGGCCTTGCCGGCCCTAGGGGGGAGCAAGGAGGTCTTGCCGTCGTCTTGGCGTTCGCGCCCCGAGTTGGTCAGGGTCGTCAATGCGCTCTTTATCCACGCCTTCGCCTCCTCCCTGACCAGGGAGGAAGTCGAGCTCAGGGCCGAGCGCACGGAGCCCTTGCCAGGATCTGGCTTGGCCAACTGGATACTCGCCGGCAAGAACGCTGCCCAAGAGGCCAGCGCGCTGGCATCGGGGGTTCGACAACTGATCGACAACGGTTATGTCGTTTACGATAAGCCAGCCCAGTCACTACGTCCTGTTCGCTTCGGGGATATTGCCATCCTGTCACGTTCCCATGACGGTGTAGGTGCGTTGGCCGCAGCCCTTTCTGCTCAGGGTATTCCCGTCGCGACGGCCCAGGCGGGCCTGTTGGCTACACCCGAGGCGACGCTGGCCCTAGCCTGCCTGCGCCGCCTAAATGACCCCGCGGATACCCTAGCCACGGCTGAGATACTGTCGTTGGCCGACAGCCTGGAGCCCGAAGTGTGGCTGGCGGATCGGCTAAGGTACCTGGCGCAAGGTGGCAATGTCGATCTCTGGCGCGAGCAGGCTGTCGAAGGCCATCCCGTGCACCCGCTGCTGAAATCCATTGCTGCATTACGGCCAGCTTTGCCGGTATTGGCCCCACAGGAGGCCTTAGCGACGCTGATCGCCACCTGCTCCCTCGCGGAAAAGGTTGCACGCTGGACGCCGGATAACGCCAGTGTGCGACTGCGCCTGGCCAATCTGGAAGCTCTGATCGCGCTCGCCGAGCAGTATGAAGACATTTGTCGTGGCGGGCGGCAAGCTGCCTCGATTTCCGGTCTTATCCTTTGGCTTGATGAAATGGCCCAACAGAAGCAGGATCTGCTCGCTGAGCCGGCAGTCAATGCGGTCAGGGTAATGACTCATCACGCCGCCAAGGGGCTCGAATGGCCAGTAGTCATCCTCACTGACCTCGCCAAGGACATCAAAGATCGTCTTTGGTCGATCTGCGCAGAGTCTGGTGCCCGTTTCGATGCTCACAACCCACTGGCTGATCGGCACATCCGCTATTGGCCCTGGCCATTTGGTCTCCAAAGAAAGGTCGCACTTGCAGATAAGATTGCGCTCACGCCTATGGCTACTGACTGTAGGGAGGCGGCTATGGAAGAGGCCAGGCGGCTTCTGTATGTCAGCATGACGCGGGCGCGGGATCTACTGGTATTGGCTCGCTCCAGCCGCAAACCGAGCGGTGAATGGCTCGACTGTCTCGGCGCGCCGTGGTTACTTCCTGAAGAGGGATGCGAGGCCGTGGAGCTGCCCAGCGGCGAGCGGATTCCTGCTGATCGCTGGACACTTGAGCCGCGGGAGGAACCGGACAATGGTGAGGCAACGGTGGCGGAGCCTGTTCATTGGTTCCAGCACCAGGGCTATACGGGCTTGCGGCTGCCACTCAGCTTCAGCCCTTCCTCGGCCGAGCAGATCTCGGCCACTGTTTTGGAAACGTGCCGTATCGGTGAAAGGCTTCCTGTCGGAGCGGGGGTAGATATGCGCGTGCTTGGTGAGGCCATTCACGCCTGCATCGGTTTGTCCTTCGCTGACCCTGAGGCATCTCTCTCTGAAACAGATGTGCTCAATGTCCTGTCCGGTTTTGGTATGTCGGAGTACGTCTCAGCTACTGCAGTATTGCATCAGATTCAGGCTTTCCAAGAGTGGCTGTCCAGCCGCTGGCTTGGTGCGAGGCCTCATGCCGAAATTCCGCTAATGAGCATCTTGCAAAATGGCCAGGTTCTAAATGGCAGAGTCGATTTGCTGTTGGAAACCAATGGCGGGTGGGTGCTGTTTGACCACAAGTCCAGTCAGTTGGCTATCGATAAATGGGGGCAGCTGGCTAATGAATACTGCGCACAGTTGGAGTCATATGCCCTGGGGATAGAACGGACCACCGGTAAAAAAGTTATCGAGCAATGGCTGTTTCTGCCGGTGGCGGGTGGCGCTTTGAGCATTGAGAGGTTGGGATGGGCGTGAGTTCGATTACAGTTGAAGTTCCAAGTGATGATGGTCGTGTGGTGCTTCAGATTTTTGCAGAAAGTCAAAGCATCATGAACAGTGCCGGCTGACCCATGGGAAGCTGGCGCGCTTGGCGCAGCGGGTACGCGAGACACAACTTGAATTGAACTCGGGTAATACGCAAATGGCCACCCTGTTGGACGTATCTGCTGCGCAGCTGGAGCGTGACTAGAGCGCTCTACGAGCAAGGATGAGCCCGACTAAATGTGCCTACCCGAGTAGGATAGGTAGCCGCACGCAACCGGATGAAGCCGTAGTGAGAAGATGGAAGGAACAATTGCAGAACTTTGCGCATAGTTCATTTTTGGCATTCAGTATTGGGTAGGCGTTCCTAGTCGGGCTGGATGAGGTAATACGACCCGAGCGCTATACGAGGCCTCTGAACAAACCTACATTAGCTACAAACAAGGTGAGCCTGGGCTGGATGCGAAGAGTGAGCAGCAAACCGACAAACAAGCCCCCGACGGTTGAGCATGCGCGCATCGCTATACCGTTCGTAATGACGCACCACTCATTTCTTGTGCGAAAATCCGCAGCCATTCAGTTGGCTGGTTTCCGACCGTCCTGCTTTTCTCGCTTCATCTCCTGGAACTCCCGGTAGTGTTCAAAAGCGGCTTTTAGCACGACAGCCAAACCGATCGTAGCAAGGATATTTTTGAGCATGATGGGTTACCTTACCTTTCATTGCGTTCAAATTCTTGGTAGCGCAGGAATTGGCGCAGGCGTTCCCGCATGATTTCCGCGCGGCTGGCTGGACGGGTTTCAAGTTCGGTGCGTTTGCAGGCAGGGCAGTGACTGAACCAGTCTACTCCCAGCTGGAGTGCGTCGCTGGTGAAAATGCAGGTGCGTTGCCAGTGGCAATGTGAGCAGATGAAGGTGCGGGGTGGGAGCGGTATTGGCATGTATGGTCTTCCACTGTATTTGAAGAGACTGTGCCGGAACTGCGCGACAAATGGTGTCGTGGTATTGCGACACAGTGCTGCTCTGTTAAACCTGCCATACCTATGTCTCTGAGATCGACGAGCGTAAGCGCCTCTTGGAGCAGGAGACCTTCAAAGCCTTTCTGTTACAGCTTTGTTTGCTTTACGAGGGTAAATGCACTGATGTGCTGATCTGGCAGTAGTTTTCCGGCAGCATCCGTATGCTGTTAGATAACCAGTATGTGTCCAGAGCCTCTGGGATCACCGGAGCGGCAAAGTCGATGAAGGCACTTTGGAAAGCCGCTTCGCCAGCGGCAGGCGCGCAGCCCAACTGGCCCTGGCTAGTGGCAACACATCGGCGCTGCTCAGCAGGTTGGTCAACTGCCTTCACACCCTCCGCAACCAGCTTATCCACGGCGGCCTACCTGGAATGGATCGGTCAACCGTGAGCAAGTGCGCGACTGCATAAACCTGCTGGGCAAGCTAGTGCCGCAACCACCGAGCTGAGGATGGATAGCCGGAATACCCTGTGGGGGAGTATGGGCTATCCGGTGGTCGATTAGTCCTGTCGATGGCGAAGGAAGGGGGATTCAGGTTTTAGTAACGCCTCCCCACATCCAGTTGGTGATCTGGGTAGTCCAGCTGTTGCGCACCACGTCATCGGTCCTGTTGATTCAGTGGCAGCAGAGACAACGACCGAGCCAGTGCTGTCCTAGCCAGCTTCCAGCGCTGCGGCAGTTTGCTGGACCGCCTCGCTGAAAGCTTCATGCAGTCTTTGAGACTCTTTTAGCCAAGCTTCCAGAGGTGATGTGCTCAGGCTGAGTGTGAGCTTATCTATAGGGGCAAGCATGCGTTCGTAGACCTCTTGGCCGCCGAACTCTAGGCAGTCCAGACGAAGCCCGTTTATCGCAACCTTCTGCGCCTTTAGCGCAGCAATATCCGCCTGGATAGCTTCGTCATACATGGCAAACACTTCCCCCAGACGCTTCTCTAGGTGTTGTCGAGTATTCCCACTGCGGTTGATGCGGGCGAAGTGCTCTAGCAGCGATACCTTGCGATAGGTGACCTCTTCGCGCAAGGTTGAGCTGTAAGCACTGATGCCTTCAATCTGTATGCCTTCATCATCGAGGCGGTTTTGCACCTCTTCGAGGATGTCGTCGATGTCCTCTTCGGCCTTAAGGTCTGCCTTGGTGAGCACGACGTAGACCGAGCGCCCTTCCACACCAATATGCTGGATGAACTCCAGATCTGAGTCTGGCACGGTGCCATTGGAATCAAGCCCGATAAGCCAAATAATCGATTCCGCTTGTTGGGCGAATTGTACGGCGGTTCGTCTGTCCCCCTGACTGTGCTCGGCTGCGGTTGAGGGTGGGTTGTAGCCGGGGGTGTCAATGAAGCAGATATCGCTGAGGCATTCAGGTCTCATCTGCACGCCGACACACATGAAAGGCATTAAGCTCTTGAGGTCGAAGCTGAACGAGTTGATGAAGGCGTGCGACACGTTTTTGTAGAAATCAACGTCAAGATTGATATGCCCACCGCTGGCTGAGTAACCGCGAATCATGCGCTCATCGGTAGCTAGCACGTAGCTTGGAATGGCCGTAACCGGCTTCAGACCGACGGCCAGGCGTACCTGCGGGTCGTGGATAAAACTGTTAATGAACTCCGACTTACCGCTACTGAACCCCCCGACGATGCCGACTATGGTTCGCTTGCGCACGTCAGGAAAACTCACCAGTAACGCAAGTTCCTGTTCGATCGACTGCAGCAGGGTCAGGGCCTTGGCTTCGGCGGCCAGTGATGACTCGCTCTCGGCAAAGGCCATGTAGTCAGTGGCCAGCAACTCTCGGAAGCGGGCGAGGCCTGCACTTTCCTGCGGGCGGGCAGCCAGTAACCGGGAGATAAGCTCGAAGCGGGTCCAGGTATCGCCATGGCGTTGTTGTAACGCCTGGAATCTCTCCGCTAACTCGGCATTGGTTTGCTGGTGACGGGCCAGACTCTGTTGCAGCGACTCGGTGGCTTCGGTGCTGGCCAGGAGCTCAACGCGGGTAACCTCCAGCGTTTGTTCAAGCGTGAGGCGGGCCGCTTCCAGTTGATCGCGTTCTTGACCGAGCAGGGAATGTTGGGTCGACAGGGCGTCGAAGCGGAGCTTGGCTTGCTCTTGATCCTGCCGCAGCTTGGTTTGCAACTTCTCAAGCGAGTGCCGTGCATCAAGTAGGGCTTGCCTCGTGCTGTCAAGTTCAGCGGTGGTGCTGGCCTGCTGTTCGGTTAGTTGTGCATGGCTCTGGATCAGCGCCTCTAGACGCGCCAAGGTATGTTGGTGCGCCTGGTTCACCGCGTGGTGACGAGCATCCGCTGACTGCAGCGCTGTGGCGATACTTTCGTGCAGCGGTCTGCGTCGCCACACGAAAAAACGGCTGAGTTTGTCCAGTTGCGTAAACAACGTTGCGGGAAATAGGTCGGTGATCATAGGGCTTCCAGCGCCTTAGCCATTCGTTGCAAGCGGTCAAGTGTGAGCAGGGTGTTTTCGACTTGTTCCTCCAGCTGGGCGATGCGCTCCTGCATGCTCTTGAAGAAGGCGTCACCATAAGAGGAGGGCAATGCGTGCTTGACTTCGCCGATCAATTGACGGATCTGCTGGCTAGCCTCTCCTTTGAACTCCTCCAGGCGGTGCTGCGCTTCGTCGAGATACTCCCGAGCTTCTGAACCAAGCAGGTGATGACCGGTGCGCTTGAGCTTTCGCAGATCGCGGGTGTCGAGCTCGAAGGCCGGAAGTTTGAAGTTGGAAACCAGGCCCTGGTTGGTCCGGATGATCAGTGCGGGATCGAGGTCATCGCCCAGGTGGCGCCTGGCGACACCTGTTGACTCCCGGATCAGTTGTTCACGAAATTGATTTGTCAGAGCCTCGCTCGCGTCCTTGAGGTTTTGTACTACCTCCCCGGCGAAGTGTTCCAGTTCGTTATACACCTTGCGCCAGAATAATTTGAACTCGGTATAGGTGCGGGTTTCTGTACCTCCTCCCCATGCCCAGTTGGCGAACTTGGCAGCCAAGCTGTCGCGCACCACTTCCTCCTTCCTGTGGGTTTCAGTGGCTGCGGAGTCAACGGCCGAGCCGGTGCTCCCATAGGCAGAGTCCAGCTTCTTGGAAAGGTCTTTCTTCAGTTTGCTCTGGAACTCGGCGATGCAATTGGCGAGCATGCTGTCCAGTTCATAGGTGGCCACCGTCATCAGGCTATCCAGCTTGCGCCGCTGAGCCTTCAAATCCTCAATATCAGCGTTGCGAACTTCGTGGTACTTGGCTTGTGTGAAGGCCAGCAGGTCAGCACGAAATGCTTCAAGTGCAGCCGATTTGGCGCGGATCAGCTCTTCCCGGCGCTGCCCAATAATTCGGTCCTTCTGAGCACGAACGTTTTCCAGCACGTCCCGAAGAGTGGCGGTGTTCGCCAATAGGTCAAGGTTGGCGCGGCAGCGTTCGGCGTGGTCGGGCGTGAAGAAGTCCGGGTAGTTGGACTGCAGGTTGTCCCAAGCCTTGCGCTCGCTACTATCCCAGCCCTGCTGTTGGTCGAAGCGGACTGATAGGCTGTGGCACATGCCGGAAGTGTGCAGTACCTTGCCGGCACCATTCTGGATAAGACCATCGAAGGTTCCGCCGATTTCTGGGTGCTGAATCTTCAAGCGTTGCAGGGTGTCGATCATGTGGGCGCTGAGGGTTTCAGTGATTTTGTTCAGTGCGCCATTCAGGGTGGGCTGACGGATGTCGCTACCATACAGCTGGTTGTCGACTTGGCTGGCGATCAGCACCAGCTCCTGTACCCCCTCTTTCTGCGTAATACGGCTCATCATCTCGATGTCCAGCTCGCTTAGGAACTGGCCGGCAGGGCTAACGATGAACACTACATCGCAATCCTTGAGCAGCACGGTCGTGCGCTCCTCGCGGGACTGTACCGGATCGTTCAGACCCGGCGTGTCGATGATCCTGATGTTGCGCAGCGAGGGTAGGGGCAGAAAGATGTCGACGCTCTTGGTCAGTGGCATGTAGGAGCCGCCAGTTGCAACGTATTCATCTAGCTGCCTGGCCAGTGAAGTCGCATCCGCTGCTTCTAGCTGTCCTAAGCTGTCGAGGGTGTTGAGGTCAAGGTTGCACTCACAGATGCTTTGCCATTGGTCATGGGCGGCTACCAGCGTGTGCTCACCCTGTAAGGCACGACGGGCAGCCTTGTGCACGTCGGTGCGGAACTGTTCATCCTCGACGTGCTGGCCATTGCGCTGACGGCGCTGGCGTAGGGCGTCTGCGGCCAGGCGCTCCTCCTCTTTGAAGCGCTGCCGGTAGCGTGCTGCGTTCTGTTCGATATTGGCCAGGTCCGCGGCATCGTAGAACTGTACTTGGGCGGAAAAGGTTTCGCCGTAAGTTAGCGTAGTCAGTGCGGCGGTCATTGGCGTGGCGGCCCGTGGCAAAATAACGTGGCCGTCGAATACCAGGGCGTTGAGCAACGACGACTTGCCGGCCTTGACCCGTCCCACCACACCGATTTGAAGTAGGCGGTGCTCTTCGTCCAGCATGTCGAACGAGTGGGCAAGTTCGTGGGTTGGGCCGATCGCATGTTTGCGAAGCCATTGGGCGATGTCTTTCTCAAGCTCCGGGCTGTATTGCTCCATCCATTGATGAAGGCGCTGGTTCAGTTGGATTACGCCCTGTGCATTCATGCTTGCAACTCGTAAAGGGTTTCCGAGGCCAGTTTCTGTAGCGCTTCCCTGACCCGGGTTAGGTGCTCGATCTGTTGTTCGGCAGCATGGGCGTTCTGCTGGCGATTGCTCGCTAGCTCGTTGATCAAACTCTGCTTCTCGCTGATCTCTCGTTCGAACTCACTGCTCACCTGGGTCACCAGTGCGTCTATCTGTTCATTGAGCAAGGCGGGCAAGCGATCCCGAAGTTCGCGTTTCACCGAGGGAATGACTTCGGTAATTACTTTCTGGCGCAGTTGCTCGCGCTGGCGACCTTCGTTGATGAACGCCAAGATGCTCGGCAGAAAGATGATTGCCAACTCGATTAGCGGGTTAACTACCGAAGTGGTGACCGCCAACACAGTGGCCAGACCCTGATAGGTCACACGTGGCAAGGGTTCACCCTCTTCCCACTTGCTTTCCTTTTTCAGACGCTCCAGCTCTTGAGCGTTACGCTCGGCAAGCGAGCCACTCCAGTGGCCCAGGGTTTCACCGGTTTTCTGCAGGCTGCGATTGATTCGGTCGGTGAGTTGACCGAGCCAATTCTGTTCGTTGTTAAACTGGCTCATGCTCTTACCGAGATCGCCCACGGCTTGGGCAAAATCAGCCACTACCGAGCGGCTGAGGGTGTCCATCTGATCCTTGACGGAGCGGGTCATCGAGCTGCGTACCACCTCGGAAACGATTCGTGAGAAAGCTTCCTGATTGCCGGCTAGGCCCGCACTCACCAGTTCCGACTCAGCATTGTCCAACTCGCGCCCTACCATCTTCAAACAGCGATCCACGGTACGGTCCAGTTGCTGGTCGCGTAGATCCTCCAGCACCTCGTCGCGCTTGCGTTCGATTTGGCGAATACCTTTGGCCAGTTCGCTCAACGCAAGCTGGTTTTCAGCCTGATCTTTCTTCAACGAGGTCAGGGCGAGGTTGATCTGGCTCAGTAGCGAGTGTGTCAGGTCTTTGAGCCTGTCCTCGAACACCTGGCGCAGAATCTGCTCAGGCTGGAGGCGGGTCAGCACTTCTTTCAGGCGCACCTCACCGTCGAGACCAACCGTAATCACGGGGCGTGAAGTGACGAAGTTGCTGCGAATCTGGTCATCGATGAGTTCGGCCACGGCTTGCACCTGTTCACCCGAACGCAGGTTGATTTTGTTCAGCAGGAAGGTGAAATCACGGCCGTAGGTCTGCAGATCATCCAACTGGCGGAGCATCGACTGAGTAATGTTGCCGTCTTCGACGCTTGTTACGACTATGAAATGCACGCCACGTGGTAGGTAATAGGCAATGGCTTTGTTGTGGTTGGCCAGCGATGAGCCGAAGCCTGGCATGTCCACCAGTACCAGAGAAGGAAGTGCCTTGAGTTGTGGGTTGTCCAGGTACAGCTGCACATGCGTGAACTCATTGGCGCGGCTCTTCAAGGTGCTCAGGGCGCTGACGCTAAGGCGCTCGCTGCTGCCGTCCGGGCGTAGGGCCAACAAGTGTGGGTCGCTGCTATAACGAAGTTCGGTGGCCAGCTCTGTTTCAGGAGTGAGGCCAACCCCAAGAACGTCTTCGCCAATAAACGCGTTAATCAAACTGCTCTTGCCGGCGCTGAAAGCACCTATTACGGGAATCAGCAGCTCGGTGTGGCGCACGTCCTCCTTTAACTGCCCTAGCTCGTCGACTGACAGAGGGGTCTCAACGATCAGCCGTTCTAACGCTTCTAAATAGTTCAGATAGATGTTTTGAGTTTTCAGCATATGAACGCTCCTTACACATTCGAGGCTAAGACTTGAGAGGGTATTTCTTGCTCGTAGAGTGCCCTGAGGCGGGAGGCTCTCTCTCGGATTGCAGCGGCCCAGTGCTTTGGCTCACACACCCGCACGTTCTCCCCCAAGCTAAACACCCACCACATGGTCTCCTGATCATCCGGCACCTTGGCCCGTAGGCGCTGCCAGTCGCTATCTTCCAGTGGCTCCAGGCTTTGCTCGGTGCTCAGTGGAGTTTCGCCGAGTAGCCAAGCGATCTGCGGAGCAATGTCGGCGACCAGCTCCACCTGTTCGATGGCTGTGGAAGTGTTGAGGTGCTGGCGGATGTAACTCTCGATATCGAAGTCGTTACGGGCGCGGGCAGGGGCTCCCAGACACTCGGCCTGGTGGATGCGGTGCAAGGCGAATTGGCGCAGGTCTTCGTAGCCGTCGACGCTGCCGATCAGGTAGCTGATGGTATGGCGAGAAACCAAGCCGGCCGGGTGGATCAGCAGTTGCTTCAGTTCGATTTTGCTGCGGCTTAGGTAGCTGATCTGCAGCTGTTTACGTTCCAGTAAGGCAGTGGAAATCTGATCCCAGACATATGGGGTGATCTGCGCGGGCTGCAGGGCCTTGCCGTTTGGAATCGCTCGAACCTTGCGCGCCCAGTGCGCCAGACCGTTGTTTTCCAGATTGTCGAGGTAATCGCGGGCCATGCGGAACTGTGGGCCGAGCTGATCCAGCACGCTCTGTGGGAGTAGTGTCTGCAGGTGGCTTTCCGCGAGGTATAGAGCCAGAGCCGTGGGGGTGTCCATGGCCGACAAATCGATAGGCGCTTTGGCCGACAGACTCCAGCGAAACGATGTGGAGCTCTCGTCACGCTGTAGGGCAAATGGGATAGAGAGTCGGTCAAGGTCGCGCTGAACTGTGCGCAGGCTTACCGAGAAACCATTTTCCTTGAGCTTTTCCAGTAGGGTTGTGGTCGCTATACGGCCCGGTGCTCGCGGGATAAGGCGCAGTAGGGCGATAAGCCTCAGGAGCGTGTCCTTAGCTTCGGACATAGTTACTTCCCTGTTTTTAGCGAAATGTGGAGCGCTTAGTTGGCGCCACTTATATGGCGAATTTAACTCTTTTAGTGGCAATTTGCCATGCGTGAAGTGAGCAGCGCATTACTGGCGCATGAAGCTAGCGGCCAGGGTCTATAGGCGGGTTGCTCGCCAGTCAGTGGCAGCAATAGACATTGGCCTCTAGCAATCTCCGGGTATCCCCTTGCGAGGCGGATGCGGAGGACAATACGCTGTCATTGCGTCAAATTCTGTCGCGGTTAACTAGTCGCGGCAGTTCATCCCTGCTCATGCACCCGTTGATGTTGTTGAAGGTGTAGCCGATATCAGTAGACAGTTGTCTGCGTTACCGCTGAATCGACGAAACAGAATCCCTGGGGCCGCTTCCGGCCAATTGTGGACATTTGCATTATGTTGATATCAGCCTGCATGCCGGTTGCGCTGGTGAACCAAGAGCGATTAAGTCAGCTGCGTCGCCGCGTCTTGATCGCCTTACAGGTTTCTGGGCGCCCCCCTTTCCGTGGGTCTTTCGCCATCTTCAGAACACTTTGCCAATGGACTCCTCCCTCTAGCGCCGCTACGAGCAGGGCTAAACTTCGTCTGTAGTCTGATCGAGTCGCATCTGCAAAGCCTTGCTTGGCGAGCCAAGCATCATGCAGCCAGCGCAAGTGTTTTAGCTTTACCTGCTCTGGGTGCGTGAGATGTGAGAAGCGGTCCATCATAGCGTTGAGCATTAGCTTAATGCGTGCAGCATGCCGTCGCTGATGAAGCGGTGACAATCCGTTCCAGCGAAGCCTATTCAGGATTAAGCTAATCATTAGCTGTCTCCGGTTGGCTTCTTCTTGGCTTGCCGCCGATGTAAGCGACGCTGGTGCGGTGCTCACCGTGTCCTGACTGGACAGCGACTTGGGCTCTCGCTTCTGTATCTCGTCCAGGGTCAAGGCTTAGCCCGCGTACGGGCGCTGGTTGGTCAGAAATCGATTCGTATAACTCAATCATTCGAGCGGCCCGGAGATCGTGATAGCAACGAATACCGCATGCCTTCAGCACAGGACGTGCCGCTTTTGCCACGGTGTCCAGAAAGCCCTTGAAGGTCTCACCTTCCGCTAGCAAATTGGCCGATCCGTCCGGGCGCACTTTTAATGCAAAATCGAGAGCATGCTGTTGGCGATCTCCGATCGGAATGCGTCGGGAGGCGCATCGTCGTCCGCCTTTTGTTCCTTCCAGGACTACCACATGGCCGGACCGCGCTTCGCGCTTCATTCGGTTTAGGTCACCTAAAACCGCCTCGCGATACCGCATACCAAACGCTCTTGCTAGCAGAACGATTGCCGCCGCACGCGCATTGCCTTCGGACTGGAGCTTTTCTACAACTTCTTCCACCTGCTTCCAGTCCCCGCCAGGCATAGCGGTTCGTACCTGACTGCGGCGGCCCACAGCTTCTGCCGGGGCGATCCAGACTGCGTTATCGCCGCGAAACCCGTGCATAACTGTGTTTGCAGAGGAGAGCAAGTTTTGTGCGTAGCTCAACTTTATCTGGCCGGAGGAGGCAAGGCTGTTCAGCATTTCCGCATAGCTTTCGAGGTGATGTTGTTGAATGTCTCTGGCATCCACAATCTGAAAATTGGTACGCAGAAAAGCGACGAAGCGGCTAAAACGAACATGGTGTGCATGCCTAGTTTGATGGTGCCCGTAGCCATATAGCCATAGCAAAACAATATGTGCGGCGAAGGTCAGGAGCTTTCCGTACCCGAAATTGCGCCTCGCAGTGGTCCTCCTGAACTTCCGGTAATCAAACCGGTGATCATCCGCTTTCAACATTGTCGTCTCCGCTGGTTTAGTTATTTACAGCAGCGGCGTGGAGAGGGTAATAGCGCTGGGCGTGAGTACCTCTCCACAACGACTCACGCCCATAGCGCTATTCAGCGTCGGAACCGGACGGTCAGTGAGTCGGATGAGCGTGCTGCGCGCTCCTTGAATCGAGCACCTGGCATAGTCCAGAGGGCCTGGATGGGAGCCGTCGTCGTTTGCCGTGACGATGAGGTGGTCGTTTGGATCGATGTTTTCGATTGGGTGCCGATGTAGCGGACGAAACAAGCACTTGGCCATGGTGGCGCACAGCTGCCTTTGGAAGGCGTGCAGGTTTCAGTTCAGGTTTCGGTACATCAGTTGACCTTATAAGCCCCGCAGCTCGGGGCCTTAACAAGGTATCTCATTGCTGGAGAAGGCGGTGCTTCCGATATGGTTTGTTCCGTAAGACGGAGTAGAAAGTGCGATGGCACAAAACTTTTAGGATGCACTAGCGTGCTTTAAGGGGCGCCAAATGGCAGTTGGAAGCTGTTTGTTTTGAGTGGCCAGCTACCACATCCGCTTATTGCGGGTAGTCGGGAAGAGTAGGCGCGCATCAAGTCATTTTGTCAACTTTATAAATAGTTGGTTTGTGCTGTTGTGTCGGAGTGTACCTGTAGGTGCATTGAGTGCACCTACAGGTACACTCCGTGTACTTTGGGTCAGCTGTGTGCTAATAAAATAATTTCGTGCGTAGCACATCGGTACCAACAGGTACACTCAGTGAACCTGTAGGTACACTCAATGATTTGGGGCAGGTGTGGCGCTCACTTAAAAGTCTACTTGCCGGCGCGCCTCTTCTCCAATTCATGGGCTGGTCCATCGACAGGCTGGCGAACCGGCGAAACAGCAGGTGAAAACAATTTCCTCGACCAATTGCCGCTCGGAGCGAATGGTGTAGATCAAGTGCAGCACCGAAGCGCGCAACAGCCGCTCCGGTGCAATCGAGGCGCGTTCCAGAGCGGAGTAAACCCGTCGAATTCCTGGCTCATCGAGGTCAGGTCAGCATCGACCAGCTTGCGCAACGGACGCAGCGGGTGATCGTTCGGGATGCGCTGCTCCAGCGTCGTTTAGCTGAACAGCTCGTTTTGTTTGAGGTCGAGTCCACGCATCGGCTTGGGCTGGCTTCGGCAGAAAAGGATGCCGCCATTTTGCCAGAACCCATAGGCTGGCCTTTTTCAACGGCCTGTTAGACATGAGTAGGCGGTGGCGGAAATCGTTCGGGCTGCTCCTGTCCGGATGGGATGGCGCGCCGCTGGGGCGTCACAAGGAAGTACCGGGGACGAATGTTGGCCAGCTGCGTATTTTCCCAGGTGGGTTTGTAGTCTCGCCACTACGCTGCGGGTGGTCGCCAGATTGGATGAGGGAGAGATGGCGAAATGCCTTATAGTGTCCCGGTTCGCAGTTCATCCGCCATTAGGATGATTGGGAGTACAGGGATAGTGGCAAAAAGAAATGTGCTGGTTTGCTGGGTAGGCGGCAACGACCTGAAGGCTGGTGACGGTAAGGAGGCAGGGCCGATCCTGTCGGCCCTGCGGTCCGTGGATTTTGATGCTGTGGAGCTGCTGTGCTCTTATCCAATTGAGCATCTTGATGCTTATCTCGCTTGGCTTTCGACGCAAACGAATGTCCCGATTCGCAGTCATCATGAAGTACTTTCTTCCCCAGTAAACTTTGGCGAGATCTACCAGGCAGCCAGCAGGCATCTCAAGCAGCTCACTACGCCTGATATCCGGCTCTCCATTCTGCTGAGCCCCGGCACACCGGCCATGCAAGCGGTGTGGATTCTTCTCGGCAAGACCCGCTATCCGGCGACCTTTTATCAGTCCTCATTAGAGCAAGGCGTTCAGCAGGTCGAGGTGCCGTTTGATATCGCGGCCGAGTATGTCCCGGCTGCCAATACCATCAGCACCGACAAGCTGGTCCAGCTCGCTGGGCTCGACGCACCTGTAGATGCAGCGTTCGACAGCATCGTGACGCAGAGCGAGCGCATGCTGGCGCTCAAGGCGCAGGCGCAGATACTCGCGACAAAGCAGGTCCCAGTACTGATTTACGGTGAAACCGGCACCGGCAAAGAGCTGTTTGCCCGTGCCATTCACAACGCAAGCCCACGTTCTGCAGCGCCCTTTGTTGCGGTGAACTGCGGTGCTATCGCGCCGGAGCTAATCGATTCCACCTTGTTTGGCCACAAGAAGGGCGCATTCACCGGCGCTATTGCGGATCGCCCCGGGGTATTCCAACAGGCCCATGGCGGCACGCTGTTTTTGGATGAATTCGGTGAGCTAACGCCGGATGTGCAAGTGCGCCTCCTGCGCGTATTGCAGGAAGGCACCTTCATCCCGGTCGGCTCCAGCCAGGAAATCAAAGCCGATGTGCGGCTGATCACCGCCACTCACCGCAACCTGATGCAGGAAGTTGCTC
Source organism: Stutzerimonas sp. KH-1 (assembly GCF_054483855.1). Classification (NCBI taxonomy): domain Bacteria; kingdom Pseudomonadati; phylum Pseudomonadota; class Gammaproteobacteria; order Pseudomonadales; family Pseudomonadaceae; genus Stutzerimonas; species Stutzerimonas sp. KH-1. The sequence goes on from NZ_CM137011.1 coordinate 422,200, forward strand.
ACGGGCGCTTCCGTGAAGACCTGTTCTATCGCGTCGCTGTGGGCGTGCTGCACCTACCGCCGCTCAGAGAGCGTGAAGGTGATCTGTTGTTACTGTCGGAAAAGCTCTTGGGCGGCATTGCCAGCCAGGATGCCAGTCTTGGCGATAAGAAAGTTTCCACAGAAGCAAAAAATCTTATCCTTCAGCACCCCTGGCGTGGCAACGTTCGCGAGCTGCAGTCCACATTGTTGCGCGCGGCTCTCTGGTGTCCGGGTGATCTGATTGCTGCTCACGATATCGAGCAAGCACTGTTCAAGCTGCCGCAAGCGCAGGGCGATGTGCTTGCCATGGATGTTGCGCAAGGCATTGATCAACAACAGGTAATCGCGGAAGTAGCAGGGCATTATCTGCGCAAGGCGCTGACGCTTACCGGTAACAACAAAGACCCGTGCGGCCAGCCTGCTAGGCCTAAAAAGCCAGCAGACGCTGAGCAATTGGATGGACAAGTACGGTATCGAATAAAACTTGGCACGGTCCTCGCTCTAGGACCGTCATGGACAGAATCGCCTTTATGAAATCAGTAAACTTCGAGTTTCTCCGCCCCGGCAACGAGCTGCTGGCGAACTTGGCCGGCCTCGCCGAGGCGGTACTGCACATCGATCCGGGCAGTGCACTTACTCGCCTGCGTAGCTTTGCCGAAGAGCTGACCAAAGCCATCTACAAAGAAGAGCTGCTGCCGCGCCTGCCGCAGTCGAGCTTCTATGAGCTGGTAAAAAATCCGGTGTTTGTCGATTGCGCCAGCAAGTCCTTGGTTCATCAGATCAACTTTCTGCGGATCCAGGGAAACGATACTGCCCACGGTGCCGAAGGCGAGCTGCGCAACGCACAGGCGGCGCTCAAGACTGCCTACCAGCTGGCCATGTACATGGCCATCAAGTACTACGGCACAGCGCAAGCGACAATTCCGGAATTTTCCGAAGTACAGGATCCGACTGCCGCGCTGGTCAGCCTGCAGAAAACCGTTTCCAGCTACGAAAAAGAACTCAACCAGCAGCAGGAAGAGCTGCAGCGCGTCATGGACAAGCTGGAGCAGGAGCGCACCCGCAACCTGGACAAGCTCGAACCTCCGGCCAAGCCTGATCAGCAGAAGCGCCAACAGCAGAGCCAACAGGTTGCAGACAGCCTGCAATGGAACGAAGCCAAGATCCGCGCGCTGCTGATTGACGCCATGCTGCTGCAAGCCGGGTGGGATGTCAGCAATCCAGCGCAGGTCGGCCTGGAAGTGGATGTGGACTTCCCCGGTAACGTCTCTGGCAAAGGCCGTGCGGACTATGTGCTCTGGGGCGACAACGGCCAGCCGCTAGCCGTTATCGAAGCCAAAAAATCGGGAAATGTGAGCCTGCAGGCTGGCCGAGAACAGGCCCGTATGTACGCCGACGGTTTCGAACGGATGGGCAAGCAGCGCCCGGTCATTTTCTACAGCAACGGCTATGAAACCTTCATTTGGGATGACAAACAGTACAACACCTATCGTCCGGTATACGGTCTCTATAGCAAGGACAGCCTGGAATATCTCACCTACCAGCGGCAGTACCGCGAACCTGAACCCGAGAGATTCAATCCTGATCTGAGCATCGCAGACCGGGATTATCAAATCGAAGCCATCAAGACAGTCGCTAAGCATTTCCAGGATCAGCGACGCAAGGCGTTGATCATCCAGGCCACCGGCACCGGCAAGACTCGTGTTGCAATCGGTCTGGCCGAACTGCTGCTGCGTACCGGCTGGGCGAAGCGCGTGCTGTTCCTTTGCGACCGAAAGGAATTGCGCGTCCAAGCCGATGATGCGTTCAAGCAGAATCTGCCGAGCGAGCCCCGCTGCGTGATTGGCGAAACCGGCAAGGTGGACCAGACCGCGCGCATATATATCGCCACCTACCCGGGCATGATGAACCGCTTTGCCCAGCTTGATGTTGGCTTCTTCGACTTGATCATCGCTGACGAAAGCCACCGCAGTATCTATAACAAGTATCGCGACCTGTTCGATTACTTCGATGCGCTGCAGGTGGGCCTGACAGCCACGCCGGTCAAGTTCGTTAGCCGAAACACCTTCGATTTGTTCGACTGTGACACCACGGACCCAACCTTCGAGTACGGCCTAGACAAGGCGATCAACAACGATCCGCCTTACTTGGTACCGCCCAGGGTGAAAGACCTGACAACGGATTTCCTACGCGATGGCATCCACTACAATGACCTGAGCGAAGACCAAAAGCGACAGCTTGAAGAGGATTTGGGCGAGGAAGAGGCCAAGCGCACCACCATTGCTGGCAAGGACATCGGCCGCAAGATCTTCAGCGAAGACACCGACCGCATCATTCTGGAAAACCTGATCAACAACGGCATCAAGGATGAGACCGGTTCACTGGTGGGCAAGACCATCGTCTTTGCCCAGCGGCAGGACCATGCCGAGCATCTGGAAAAGCTCTTCTGCAGGCTCTACCCGCAGTACGGCACCAAGGTCTGCAAGGTCATCCACAACGAAATTCCGCATGTGGATACGCTGATCAAGGAGTTCAAAAAGCCTGATAACGACTTCCGTATCGCCATCTCGGTGGACATGCTCGACACCGGTATCGACGTGCCTGAAGTGGTCAATCTGGTCTTCGCCAAGCCGGTCAAATCCTGGGTCAAGTTCTGGCAGATGATCGGCCGCGGCACGCGCCTGCGCCCGAACCTGTTCGGCCCGGGCAAGGACAAGACCGAGTTCCTCATATTCGACCACTACGGAAACTTCGATTTTTTCGAGGAGGAATATCAGGAGCCAGAAGACACGGGTGGCAAGTCTCTACTCCAAACCACCTTCGAGGCACGTTTGGAGTTGGCCCAGGCCGCACTGAAAAAGAATCATGCTGCTGCCTTCGATGCGGCTGTCGCATTGCTGCGTTCGGATATCAACGATTTGCCTGAGGATAGCGTCGCGGTGAAGCGCGAGCTGCGCCTGGTTCACCAGCTGCAGCAGACCGATCTGCTGATGAGTTTCAACGCGAAAACCCAACACCTTTTGACTGGCACCATCGCGCCACTGATGTCTGCCCGGGTCCTGAGCGATAAGCATGCCACCGCTTTTGACAAGCTTATGGCGGGTATCCAGCGTTGTATGGTCGACCAAGCCAGCTGCTTTGAGGACGGCAAGAACGCCTTGCTCGCTGAGCTGGACAAGCTGGCGGTCAACATCCAGGCGGTACGTCAGAAGGATTTGATCATCGCCGAGGTTCGCAGCGCAGATTTCTGGCTCCAACCGACCATGGAAAAGCTTGAGAACGCTCGCAAAGAGCTGCGCCGCATCATGAAGTACCGCCAGACAACAGGCGGTGGTGGTTTCGCAATGCCCAGCACCACGACCGGTGACGGTGGCGTACAGGTCGGCGTACGCGAAGTGAAAATTGCCGGGGCCAACGAGGCGATGATCTACCGCCGCCGCCTGAAGGACATCCTCGACGGCATGCTCGCCGCCAACCCGACCCTGCAGAAAATCCATAAAGGCGAGCCCATCGCGGAGGCAGAGCTGAAAACGCTCACCTCAACCATTCTCACCAGTCATCCGGGGGTGAGTCTGGAAGTGCTCAACGAGTTCTACGGCCGCACCGCAGATCAGCTCCACCTCACCGTGCGCGAGATTGTCGGCCTGGATGCGCAGGCAATCGAGCAGCATTTCAAAAGCTTCCTTCATAGCCATCCAACCCTTACAGCCCAGCAGGTGCGCTTTATGAACCTGCTTAAAACCTACATTGCCCAGCACGGCAGCATATTGATCGAAAAGCTCTACGACGCGCCTTTTTCCAGCATCGCTCACGACGGTATCGACGGTGTATTTACGCCTGAGGATGTCACCGAGCTGGTCGCCGTGCTCAAGCCCTTTTTGCGCGGGGATAACCCGCCAGCCAGTCACTAGGAGTGATCATGCAAGCCAGCCAATGGACGACTGAAATCATCACGATCAGCGCGGTACTCGCCTTAGCCAGTCTTGTGATCGGCTACTTCATCGCCACCCTTCGGCAGGGCCGACAGATCGGCACGCTGACCGCACAGCTTGAGCAGGCACAACAGGGGCAGGCCTCAGCAATGGCCTCCAGCACGGCGCTGAGTGAGCAACTCAAGGCTGCAGAAGCACGCAGTCAGGAGCTTCAAGTCGCAGAAAGCACACTGAAGGCCAAACTGCAGGCGGCTTTCGATAACGTGACGCGACTGAACCACGAGCTGCAGGAGAGCAAGGACGCAAAGGCAGCCCAAAATCTAAAACTTGAGGACGCCAATCGGCAGCATCACGAAACCGCCAAGCGCCTCGAAACCGCGCAAGCCGATAGCCGATCGCTGCACGAGCAAGTCACCGAACTGCGTGATCGTCTGACTACGGCGCAAGCCACCATCACCTCGCTGCAAGGCGAGCGTGACAGTCTCAAGAATGACCTGGCCAGCCTAGATGCCAGTTCCCAGGTGGCCGCATCAGAAGTGCGTGAAACCCGTGAACAACTCGCCGAGACCAAGCAAAAACTGGCTGAGCAGATGCAGTCACGCGCCGAGCTACAGAGCCGTTATGAGCCGCTTAGCAATGCCCATGCAGAGCTGAAGACTGCCTTGGAAAAGCGTGAGGAATTAGTGGCCGATCTCAATGATCGACTCGCCAAGACCCAGCTCACCTGTGATCAGCTGAATGCTGAGCGCGACCGCCTAAAGGACGAGCTTGCCAGCGAGGGCACTCGGGCCAAGGCTCTGGAAACCGCCGAGCGCGAAGTACGCGAGCAGCTGGCTGAAGCCAAGCAAACGCTGGCCAAGCAGGTGCAGTCTTTCAGCGAGCTTCAGGAACGCCTGCACCAGCTCAACGCGGATCATACCGAGCTAAAAACCACCCTGAGCCAGCGCGAAGAGCACTTCCAGGAACAGATGGCGCAACTGTCTGATACCAAGAAATCGCTCACTCAAGAATTTGAGAACCTGGCCAACAAGATTTTCGAGGAGAAGGGCAAAACCTTCACCACCACCAGTCAGGCCAGTATCGACGGCATGCTCAAGCCTTTCCGTGAGCAGATCGAGGGCTTCCAGAAACGCATCAACGACGTGCATGACGCGTCCCTACAGGGCAACACCAGCCTCAATGGTGAAATCAAAAAGGTGCTGGAGATCGGCCTGCAGATGAGCAAGGAGGCCAATAACCTGGCCTCCGCACTCAAGGGCGACTCGCAGCAGCGCGGCGCTTGGGGTGAAGCCCAGCTGCGCAGAACGCTGGAAATGAGCGGCTTGATCGAAGAAGCCCACTTCGAGGTGCAGAGCTCCTTTAAGGACGCTGAGGGTAAGAGCAAACAGACCGATTACCTGATCAAGATTCCTGACGGTAAGTACATCATCATCGACAGCAAGGTGTCGCTGAATGCCTATGACCGCGCGGTCAGTGCTGAAACGCCAGAGGCCTATCAGATGGCTATGATCGAGCACGTCAAGGCCGTACGTAAGCACATCGACGACCTCGCCTCCAAGGATTACACCAATCTTATCGGCATGCGCAGCCCCAACTTCGTACTGATGTTCATGCCCATTGAGCCTGCGTATATCGAGGCTATGAAGCACAACAAGGACCTGTTCGAGTACGGCTACAAGAAAGGCATCGTGTTGGTTTCGCACACCACCCTGATTCCTATCCTGCGCACCGTTTCCAACCTGTGGATGATTGAGCGCAGCAACGCCGAGGCGCGTGAAATCAGCGAGAAGGCTGGCGAGATCTACAACCAGGTCTGCCTTGTGGCTGAGCGCATCGGCAAGCTGGGCGGCACGCTGAATACGGCGAGCAATCACTACAACAGCGCGATAACAGCATTGGCGGGTCAACAGGGGCTATACGGCAAGGTTGATCGCTTCAGCCAGCTGTCAGCCAAAGTCAGCAAGACCCTGCCTGCGTTGGAGCCTGTCCATGTTGATTTCCAGAACGAGCGACTATCGCTGATCGTCGAAGCCCTCGACGAATCGGCTGAGCTAAACGAGAGCCTGCTGCAACTACCCGGCGACGGACATGAAGGCGAGCAGCCCTCTCACACAGAAACCACCCCTAAACACGAATTCGAGTTCTTCTGATGCTCACCGGCAAAATCCGCAACGATATCGACAAGCTCTGGGAAAAGTTCTGGACGGGGGGCATAACCAACCCGCTGACCGTGATCGAGCAGATCAGCTACCTGATGTTCGCCCGCATGCTCGACATGCAGGAAGACGTGGCCGAGCGCAAAGCCAACCGCACCGGCAAGCCCTTCGACCGTCTGTTTCCCAATACGCCGGAAGGTCAACTGCTGCGGTGGAAGAACTTCCGCAACATGAGCGGGCGGGAGCTGCACAAGCACCTGAAGCAAAACGTCTACCCCTACTTTGCGAAGCTGGGAAAAAAGTCCGATGCGGTCGATGGCCTGGGCGAGGAGGGCAGCGCTCTGGAGGGGCTGGGACACATCGGCGAATACATGCAGGACGCCGATCTGGAGATCAAGAACGAGTCCGTGCTCACCTCTGCCGTGGAGATGGTCAACGACCTGCCGCTGACCCAGAGCGACGTGAAGGGCGATATTTACGAATACCTGCTGAGCAAGCTCACCACCGCCGGCATCAATGGCCAGTTCCGTACGCCGCGCCATATCATCGACGCGATGATCGAGCTGATCGCCCCGCAGCCGAACGAAGTCATTTGCGACCCGTCCTGCGGCACTGCCGGCTTTCTCGCCCGCACCATGGAATACCTCAACCGCGTGCATTCCAGCGAAGCGGGCACCTTCACCGACGAAGACGGCAACCTGCATTACTCCGGTGACCTGCTCGAACCCTACCGCCAGCACATCAACAGCCAGATGTTCTGGGGCTTCGACTTCGACACCACCATGCTGCGCGTCTCCAGCATGAACATGATGCTGCACGGCGTGAACGGCGCGAACATCCGCTACCAGGACTCCCTGAGCAAATCCATCAAGGAGCACTACCCACGTCAGGAACAGGACTTCTTCGACGTGGTGCTGGCCAACCCGCCGTTCAAAGGCAGTCTGGACGAAACCAACACCAACCCCGATGTGCTTGGCCTGGTGAAAACCAAGAAGACCGAACTGCTGTTCGTCGCTCATATCCTCCGCTCGCTCAAGCTCGGTGGCCGCGCCGCCGTGATCGTGCCGGACGGCGTGCTGTTTGGCTCATCCAAGGCCCACCAGCAACTGCGCCAGGAGCTGCTCGACAACAACCAGCTGGAAGGCATCGTCAGCCTGCCCAGCGGCGTGTTCAAACCCTACGCTGGGGTCAGCACCGCCATCCTGATTTTCACCAAGGGCGGTACTACCGAACGTGTGTGGTTCTACGACCTGCAGGCCGACGGCTACTCGCTGGACGACAAGCGCACCGAGCTGAAAGGCGAGGGCAGCAACGACCTGCCCGATGCTATCGCCCAGTGGCATAAGTACCGGCAGATGGTCGAGGGCAATATCAGCGCCAGCACCATTAACACCCTGTTCGGCGACAAGCGCAAAAAGGCCTTTGTTGTGCCGGCTGAGGATATCGCCACCAACAAGTACGACCTCTCCATCAACCGCTACAAGGAAGTGGAGTACCAGCAGGAGCAGTACGAAGACCCGAAGGTGATTCTGCAGCGGCTCAAAGGGCTGGAGCAGGAAATCATGGCGGATCTGGATGAGCTGGAGGGGATGCTGTGAGTTGGCCTCTAGCTAAGCTGGATAATCATGTGGATATCCTTTCTGGCTTCGCATTCAAGTCCGAGAACTTTAATGACAGGGGGGAAGGGTTGCCCTTGGTTCGTATTCGGGATGTTGTGCCAGGAGTTTCTGATACTTACTACTCTGGAGAGTATTCGAGTGATTTTCTATTGTCTGATGGTGACTTGCTTATCGGGATGGATGGTGACTTTAATCGTGCGCGATGGAATGGCGGGCAGGCACTGTTAAATCAACGAGTTTGTAAGGTTACTGCTAAAGGCGAAAGTTTGGATCAGCGGTACTTGTATCATTTCCTGCCAAAAGCGCTGGACAAGATTCATGCTGAAACGCCTGCAGTTACAGTAAAGCACTTATCGGTAAAGGGGATTCGAGCGATTGAAATCCCCCTCCCACCCTTGCCCGAACAAAAGCGCATCGCGGCCATCCTCGACAAGGCCGACGCCATCCGCCGCAAACGCCAGCAAGCCATCCAGCTCGCCGATGATTTCCTCCGCGCCGTGTTTCTGGACATGTTCGGCGACCCGGTGACCAATCCGAAGGGGTGGGAAGTACGTAGATTGGAGCAACTATCTACTCGCATAACGAAGGGCGAGTCTCCTAAGTGGCAGGGGTTTGAATATGGTAGTGAGGGCGTTAGATTTATTACTAGCGAGAATGTCTTATGGGGTTCGCTAGACGAGAGAATAAAATTTATTCCTTTGGAGTTTCACCAGAAGTTAAAACGTTCGCAGGTTCAAGAAAATGATCTCTTAATAAATCTTGTTGGTGCGTCGGTAGGCCGAGCTTGCCTGGCCAAGCTAGATGGAATGCCTGCAAATATTAATCAGGCTGTTTCGGTTACTACGCTTGATTCCTATCGGCTGTTGCCAGAGATGGCGCTTTATCAGCTGCTCATGCCTTCAATGCAAAGGGTTTTGTTGGGGAGCGCCGTGGACGCGGCAAGGGCAAATATTAGCCTTGCAGATGTTCGTGATTTGCAGATGTTAACTCCGCCGATGGACTTGCAGCTGGCCTTTCTTGGTGCTCTAAGGAAAGTGCAAAAATATATGGAAATTAACTCGATTTTCTCGAATTTAAAATTGTTTGAATCTCTTAGTCAGAGTGCATTTTCAGGCCAGTTGTAAATAAGGAAGTTCCCATGCGCCTCAGGTCCGTCAAACTCACTCATTTCCGCGGCTACCGCGCCACCACTGTTATTTCCATCGACGAAGCCATGACTGGCATTGTCGGTCGCAATGACTATGGCAAGTCGACCATCCTCGAAGCACTGGCCATCTTCTTCGAGTGCGGCGACGTCAAGGCCGACAAGAGCGATATGAACTGCTTCAGCCTGGCTGAGGGCGCTGAGCAGTTCGAGATTGCCTGTGAGTTTGATGATCTGCCTGAGGCGCTGGTGCTGGATGAAAATGCCCAGACGTCCTTGGCGCAGGAATACCTGCTCAACGCCGAGGGTGCGCTGGAGATCGTCAAAACCTTTAAGGCCAGTACTGGCAAGCTGGAGCGCACGGCCATTCGCTGCCAGCATCCTACGGATGAAACGCTGGCTGGGTTGCTGAGCCTGAAGATGGCCGACCTGAGAAAGCTTGGTGAGCAGCAAGGCGTTGCCGAGCAGGTAGCAGACAAGCGTGTTGCTTCCCAGTGGCGGCAGGCTATTCGTGATGCGGCTCAGCCCATTGCCTGTAAGGAGACGCTGCTCGACGTCAGCAAAGGACTTTCGACAGATAGCAAATCCATCTGGGAAAAGATCGAGGCCCAGTTGCCTACCTTCGCCCTGTTCAAGGCGGATCGCGAGAGCAGTGATGGCGACGCCGAGGCCAAAAACCCGCTGCAGCAAGCGGTCAAGGAAGCGCAGGCTGCGCTGCAGAATGAAATCAGCGCGTTGGAGCAGCAGATCGAGGCCAGTGTGCTGGATGTCGCTGAGCGTACCCTCGACAAGCTGCGGGAAATGGCTCCCGAGCTGGCCAATGAGCTGACCCCGCGCTTCAAGGAAAAGCCCAAGTGGAGTTTCAACTTCACCCTGGACGGTGAGAACGGTATCCCAATCAACAAGCGCGGCAGCGGCGTACGTCGCCTGATCCTGCTCAACTTCTTCCGCGCCGAGGCGGAGAAGGCGGTAGTGGGCACCCCGCGCAATGTGATTTACGCCATTGAAGAGCCGGAGACCTCCCAGCACCCGAACTACCAGATGATGCTGATGAAGGCGTTGCTGGAGCTTTCCAACCAACCCAACCGGCAAATCATCGTCACCACCCACGTCCCCGCCCTGGCCGGCTTGATGCCCATCGATGGCATCCGCTACGTCACCAAGGATGAGAACGGCATCCCCATCGTCAGGATGCCCAACGACGATGTGCTCAAGGAGGCTGCCGAGAGTCTGGGCGTGCTCCCCGAAACGGGGATGGAGCGGGCGAAAGGCGTTGTGCTGGTAGAAGGCAAATCAGACGTCACCTTCCTCCGTCATGCGGCTAATACCCTGAAGGCTGGCGGACATCTCCCGTCCAGTCTTGAGGATGCCGGCATTGTTCCGATTCTGATTGGCGGCTGTGGCAGCGTGAAGCACTGGGTCACCCTCAATCTCGCCGATGACCTCGGGCTGCCCTGGTGCGTGTTCCTGGATTCCGACATCGGTGGCAGCCCGGAGCAGGTCGCTTCAATCGCAAAGCGCAAACAGGAAGTCGAAGCACGCGGGCGCCCCTTCTACTCGACGCGCAAACGGGAAATCGAGAACTACCTGTGCCCTGACATGATTGATGCGCGAACCGGGGTTAGGGTGAATTTCACCGACACCTGCGACGCTAAGAAAATCATCGGCAAAGCGGTGGGTATCAAGGGCGACGATCTGATCGACAAGCTCTGGCCGCACATGACCGCTGAACAAATTCTTCAGCGTTCGATGTACCAAGAGGGCGCTGAGCAGCGCTCGGAGCTGAAAGAGCTGGTCGAGAACCTGCTGGCGTTGGTCGTGTGAACTCAAAATGGTGTGCGACCCAGCCGAAAGCGGTTTTCTCTTTCCACGTGCCGAGTAGAGGCATCTTGAGCGCTATTTAGCGGTTGAGCCATCGCCATCAACAATTACATGAAAGCCATTTGCCGGCCTCTGCCGAGCTAGAGCATACAAGCCATGCGCATTACGGAAATCGCCCTTACAAATTTTCGCTCCTTTCAGGTCACCCAAGCCATCCCGCTGGCGCCGGTAACCTTGATGTTTGGGCCTAATAGCGTCGGCAAGAGCTCGGTGCTTCAGGCGCTGTTCTATCTGCAGCAAATCCTCGCCAAAGGCCACTGCGACCCGCAGCGCATTGATGTGTTGGGTGAAAAACACATCGGTGGCTTTGCCAGCCTGGTGAATGGTGGTGATCTGAATAAGCGCATTGTCATCAAGCTGCAGGTTGATAAGGCCGGCAGCATCGGGGCCAGCTACAACCAGCTGTATGAGCTTATCAACGAGGACTTTTGCCTCACTGTCGACAGCCCAACCGCCGACGCAGCTCGCTTTGCTGTGGAGTTGCATATCGCCTGGTCTAAATCAGCCGAAACCGCCTATGTGGCCTGCTACAAGCTGTGGCTGGACAATACCCTGATCGCTGAACTGAGCAGCGATGCGGGGATGAAGCAGCCGGTGCTGGCGTGGCTCAATTACCAGCATCCCGCTTTGCTGGCCGAACTTGATTTGGACGAAGCTCCGGAGCGCGAAGCCGAAGGCTTTGTAAGCTTCTTCCATGAGCTATTAAACGCTCAGCGTCCCACCCAGCAGGTCAGCCGCCGCGATTCCTGGCATTTGCCTGAAATGACATTTGCCCATGCCGAGCTGGGTTTTAAAGGCTTTGCTGGCGCCTTACCGCTGCTGGGCAAGCGATTGGAAACCACCGTCGAACACGACGACCCGCGTATCACCACACGGCTGCATGAAATTCTCTCGGATGTGTTGGTAGCTCCGTTGGATAACCTGCTGGCACTGCTTAATCAGAGTCTGTGCATCGGCCCGCTGCGCATGGTGCCCGATGCCTTGCGCCAGCCTAATCCTTACCCTGAGCAGAAAGACTGGTACAGCGGCGCGGCTGCCTGGGATGTGGTCAGCTCGCTCAGCCGCCAGCACAAAGCGCCCGCCTTGCTGGCCGAGATTAACCAGTGGATGGGGCATCTCGGCCTAGGCTATTCACTGCGTGCAAAGTCGGTGGTGAGCAAGGTGGTGTATTCCGGTGGTGACGACAGTCTGGGCGAGTTGCGCGCCATGCTCGATGCGCATGGCGATAAGCTTGAAATCAGCTTCAGCGGTGCTGATGAGGAAGGCAATCCGTCAGAGCAGAAAGCACCTATAGACATGGAGAAGCTGAAAGCGCTTCTGCAGGAGCTAGCGCCTGATAGCGCTGCCCCCAAGGGTGCCGTTATTGATCAGGTGCGCAATCAATGGGCGCTTTGGGATGACGCGCGGCAGTGCGAGGTAGCCTTCTCCGAGGTTGGTGTGGGGATTTCACAGCTGTTTCCGCTGATTGTGGCGGCTGTAGTGGCGCGCCAGGGGCTTGTGACCTGCGAGCAGCCAGAGCTGCATGTGCATCCACGAGTTCAGGTGGGCATAGGTGATTTGCTCACCCAGGCCAATCGCCAATGCAACTTCCTGATTGAGACCCATAGCGAACATCTGATTCTGCGGATTTTGCGGCGTATTCGCGAAAGCACTGAGGGTGATTTGCCCAATGGCCTGAAGCAGCTGAAACCTGAGGATGTGTCGATTATCTACCTCGACACGGCAGCAGGCGGGGTAAAGGCCACGCGTATCGAGATCGATCGCTACGGAGAGTTCACCAGTCGCTGGCCAAGTGGCTTTTTCGCTGAACGTGGCGAGGAGCTTTTCTAATGCACGACATTTTTGCCATAGAGCCTGAGGCCATCAATAACTGGCCAGGCCTTCGTTATGCCGTGGAGAAATTTGGCTACAGCAAGGGACTCTTGATCGCGCGCTACCCGAGTAAGTGGGAGCGAATGGTGATGGAGGCCTGCAAACGTAACGGTGTCGGTGAACTCGACATGTTGCGAGTCGTGGAGCGATTGCAAACAATCAAGAGCGACCGGCTTGTGCGGATGGGGCTTCCGTATGGCGATGGTGATTGGCTGGACAACGTTGCTGCTGAGGACGTTTTAAATAGGTTGTCAGCCATCTTGGTGCGAAACCAGATCGTCACAGAAAAATTTCATCGCCTAGATGATGCCCATGAGAATCTGTTTGAAAATCGTCGGGATTTTCGAGTGAAGCGGACAGCGAATGCGTTGGCTCAGGCAGCTAAATATGTTATGGCCGCCTCGGATTGCGTTGTGCTGGTGGATCGTTACTTTCAGTCCAAGCGAAAGTGCACAAAAGTCCTTAGCGCCATGTTTACTGCATGTCAGGAAGTAGGTGCATTGCCTACTCAGGTAATTATTTTCTCGGACTACACCAAGGACTCGCGCGGTTTGGATTTGGTATGGCAAGAGTATAGAGATTTGCTTGGCGGATGGGTTGAGCGCGGAACTGAAATCACCATTTGTCGTTTGGCTGGAGATCAGTTAGATCAAGATGTCCATGCGCGATACCTATTTAATCAGAAGGCAGGACTTCGCTTTGATCGGGGCTTTGTTGAACCAGAAGATCATGGTGAGCGTGAGCATGAGACTGACGTGAGTTGCATGGATGCAGAATTTGTCAACGAGCTATATGCCCGATTCATTGATGGGCGTGACAGCTTGAAGGTTGTTGATGCGGTTGTGCTGGAGTAACCACACGGCTTTGAGATACGCCTGTGGCCAACAATAGGGGTAATTATAAAAATGCCAGGTAAGGTGTTGTATGGCAAAAATCATTCCCGACATTGAAAAGGCCAAGCTTTACAAGCAGCCACCAACAGAGGGTGAGCTGTTTTTACTTAATTACCTGAGGGAAAATTTTGACCCAGAGGCTGAGGTCTACTTTCAGCCTTGCTTCAATGGCGAGCGCCCTGATATCGTAATAATCAAAAAAGGGGTTGGCGCTATTGTTGTAGAGGTCAAGGACTGGAACCTTTCCAGCTACAGTGTAGATACGAAGAACCAATGGCGTCTGCTCAAAAATCAGACTCTCCTGAGGTCGCCTTTTGCTCAGGCATTCTCCTACAAGAAAAACCTTTTTGAGGTGCACGCAAATGGCCTACTCGATAAAAGCATGGCCAGCGAGACCTTTTATGGCCTGATAAAGGTATATGTTTATTTTCACAATGCTACAAAGAGCCAGCTTTCAGCATTTTATGAGCCTGCGCTATGTGAGCTACGAGACGAATTGGACGCCAACCAACAGTCATATCGTGAGCAAAAAGTCGAGTATGAGCCATATGAGAAGAAGCGGCTCTACCTTGCCACCAAGAAAAAGCAGCTAGAGCGCGATTTAGGTTCTTTAGCTGTTACGCGAGACTCACTGAAGAAAATTGTATTCGCAGGTGGTAAACAAAATCCTCAATTTGAGGAGGGCGTATATGCAGAGCTCATGCGCCTTCTGCAGCCGCCATTTCATTACGCAAATGAAGGAAAGCCTATCCTCTACGCAAAGCCGCAGGCGCGGCTATCAGAGAGCGTTGAAGGCGCTAGGGCCAAGGTATGCGGAGTTGCAGGGTCGGGCAAAACCTCCGTATTGGCGAAGCGTGCGGTGAGCGCGCATAAGCGCCATGGCGAGCCCGTGTTGATACTCACCTTCAACCTGACGCTTCGCATGTTCATCAGAGACAAAATTAGTGAGGTCCGCGAAGACTTCAGCTGGGGTGCCTTTCATATTCTCAACTACCACAAGTTTATGGGCGCAGCTCTAAGTGGTGCCGGAATCGATGTGAAGATTCCAGAGGGGTTGGTGGATGCCGCTGCATACCTTGAAGAGCATTATTATTCAAATGAAGCTGTTTTAGATAACTATGTCGCGGAGAGGTACAAAACCATCCTCATCGACGAGGCTCAGGACTACAAGCCTGAGTGGCAGCGGATTATAAGAAAGCACTTCTTGTCCGAAGAGGGCGAGATGGTTCTGTTTGCGGATGAGAAACAGAATATCTATGAACGCGCTGTCGATGAGGAGAAAAGGGCAAACATCATTTCCGGTTTTGGACGTTGGCAACGCTTGTCTAAAAGTTTCAGATATAACCAGAATTCTCCGGTGTTGCGTTTGTCTGTTGCCTTTCAGGAGCAGTTTCTCTCAGAAAAATATATTTTTGATGGGGATGAGTCTTATCAGCAGACCGCTTTTCTGCCAGGGATTGGAGTCAGCGCCGTAGGGACTTGGTCAGCTGATAGGCTGCTTGAAGTTGCTGAAGTCATTATCGCTACCGCGAAGCGCGAAGGTATTCATCCGAATGACATCACTATAGTGTCATCAAGGGAAGATGTTCTGAGGGAGATCGATTTTTTTATCCGGAAAGGGCCTAGGCATCATGAGCGGACGATTACAAGCTTTGCATCGAAAGAGGATGTCGAGATAGTTCGCGGAAAAAAACTTGGGCGCGCTGAAGAAAATAAAGCGCTGCGGCAGTTGAGCTCCAGCCGTAAGCAGGGATTTAATCTGAATAGCGGCGTAATGAAGCTGTCCACTCTCCACAGCTTTAAAGGTTTCGAATCGCCGACGGTATTCGTTATAGTGAACGAGCAAGATGGACCGGAGCTGCTGTACACAGGTTTGACTCGGGCTAAAGAAAATATAGTTGTGTTATTGCCGGAAGGTAGTCGGTATTCGGATTTTTTTGCCAAATATTTGGATCCTATGAATTCTTTGGAGAGACGCATATGCCAGGGATGTCTACCGGAGCGGGGGTAGTCCAATGGCGCGCTTCGAAAAAGATACAATCGCAACGTAAAATGCAGCAATACGAGTTGCAGTTTTAGAATAAGAACAGACTGCCTGACCAAGCGTTTCTATCTGCCTGGCTGCGTACCTGTTATCCGCCAAGACCAGCCTGTTTGTATTTCGGGCTAAGTTGGGCTGCGCGCCGAGGAACTGACTTGCTGGCTATTCAGTTTAGACAGGCGGCTGGAGTGCTGCGTGACGAGGTGTGTTTGCCTCAATAACAAGGATGTCTAATGAGACATGAAATAATTTTTTCAACTCCAGGCGCAGCCCTACGCGTATTGATCACGGCATCCGGTTATCGTCCTTGCTTCAATAGCAGGGGACTCGACAAGGATCTGGATGATCTGGCCCTCGATAAGCGCCCGGGCAGCAACTTCGAGCTGCTGCAGGATTGCCTGGCGCAATGGCTACGAGCCATCCGTGCAGACTGCGGAGCTGACTGGAGCAACCTGATCGAGTCGGCTTGGTATCGGCATAGCGGTCTTTTGCGCTCCTTCGCACGCGAGATCGATACCTCGGGGATGATTCCGGCACGCGCCCGCGCGGCTCTGTTCCGGCTGCTGGTGATACCGGAATTGTCAGGATTCATTAACCGTGCCAGCCGTGAACTCCCAGTTCTCGACGTGAAGACCTGGTGGGAGGCGCCTTTCGTGGCCTGGCTGCAGATGGCGGCAAGCCAGAGCGGCTTGCAAGAAGCCCAGCTGCTGGTGCGACTTGCCGATCATCTAGATATCGATGAGCGCACTCTGGAGCGTTGGCAGCAGGGCGAGTCGATTGGTACGAAGCTGTGGCCTTACCAGGCGACAGTGCGGGCGCTGCTGGCCGACAGTAACCTGACGGCGAAGCACTTGGAGCGCCTCACGGGCTGGATGGTCATGGTCGTGGCGCTGCAATCCTTGCCGGCGGAGCTGCGCGACAGCGTCAAGCGTGACTTTTATTTGCACGGCCAACTGCAGCTGAAGTCCGAGCAGCAGCTTCCTGCGCAGTTGAAGCGGGAGGCTGCCGACCGCAATAGCCTGCCTTTGCGTAATCAGGTCGCTCCTGTGCTGGAGGATCTTTATCAGCTGTTTACCGATGCCCGAGGCAATGAGCGTCAGATCCGTGATCGGCTCGATTGGCTGCGAGCAGTGTATGAGCGCGGCACCCCGATGGCGCGTGCGGCCCATGAGTATCTATGGTCGTGGTTATCGGCCCGGCTCGCAGCCAATCTCGAAGAGAAGGATAAAGCGCTTGAGTTGTATGCTACCGCGTCCAGGCAGGCCTGGTGGCGAGCCGGCCCCCATCAGCATGGGATACTTCGCGAGGCGCTGTGTTATGCCGTTGGCGTGGGCGACAAGGTGCGCGCCAAGCATTACTGGGATAGATGCTATCTGCTCGGATTGAACCACCCGCCGAAGCAGGAATTGGATGAGCAGGTACTGCGCCGGTTGTCTTTCGAGTTCGAGCGGATGTTTGCCCCACAGGAGGCTGTGCAGCGCATTCCACCAGCCATGCGCGTCGAGGTGATGGACAAGCCATTCTCACCATCACCCAGGGATCTGGCCTATCCGAACGCGCTGCGCAAGAAAGCCGATGGACGAGTTCGCTATACGCCCCTGATGGATGCGGTGTTGTGGGGGCAGCTTGAGGATGTCAAAACGCTAGTGCAGGCGGGGGGCGATCCGAATATCTGCATTCCCGAGTCTGGCGAGAATGCGCTGATCATGGCACTGCGGCGGGCCTGGGAGCGTCAGGATCCGGATATTTTGCAGTACTTGCTGACACTGGACATCAGCCCGGAAACGGCCAATCGCCCGGCTTCGACCAAGCGGGAAACACCACTGCAGATCGCCATGAATATGGCGGATGCCGGGGTTGTCGAGCGGCTGATCGCGCTGGGTGCAGATTTCGAACACGCCTGTTTCACGTCCCCCAGCGCGCTAATTTATGCGATGGCGCTGCTGCACGACAGCATCCATACGCACGATCCTGCGCAGTTGAACGCTTATCTTGAGGGGCGTGTCCCGGCAGACTCCTTCGATGCCAGGGGGGGAGCCATTCTGGATTGCGAGCTGTCAGCTCAGCGCCAGGGCTGGCACGCGATGCTCGCTGATCCGTGGAAAAAGCTGATCTTCGAGGCTGTAGCGCAGCATTACAGACGGAATATTGTTGAACGTCGTGAAGTGGTCATGACGCTGCTGGCTAAGGGTGCCGATCCGAATCGTCGCTATCCCTGCTTCAACGACCACCGCGATCGTTGGACGCCTACGCTGTTCGCGGTCCAGATCGGTGATCTGGAGGTGCTCAAGGCCATGATCGATGTAGGTGGTGACCCTTGGGCCTCGCTGGAGGAGGACCATCCTTTGAGCGAAAAGAATGCCCTGTGGGTCGCCGTCGCCTATCAGCGGAAAACCATAGTCGAGCACCTGCTTACGCTGCTGCCGCAGCGCTCCTCGCACTGATCGTGCATTTTCTGATTTTTCTTTCGGCTGCCTGTCGGGCTTCGACAGCCACCTCTGTCGCATCGTGTGCGCAACGCCACGCGACGGAGGAACCGCCATGTATTTCAGCAAGGACAAGGACATCAACCAGCTCGTGCTAGAACTGCTTCAGCTTGGCTGGACCTATGCCAAAGGACGGCATTACAAGCTTTTCCCACCCAATGGCTGCGGTATGGTCATCGTGCCTGCCACGCCGGGCGACCGGCGTGCCTTTCAGAACTTCCGTCGTGATGTGCGACAGCGCCTGCGAGGTCACTCCGAGCGATATCAGCACGCAGTGCAGGAGGTTATGCCATGATCCCGGTCGTTCTGGTCTCGCTTGACTGGCGCCGTCCGCAGGATGGCAAGACTGGACTTGGAATCGGCTCAATCGCTGCTGCCCTGCAGGCGGCAGATGTGCCCTGGAGGATCATCGAGGCTCAGGTCAACAGACCGGACTTTTCACTGGAGCAGGTGTTCGCCGCACTGTTGCAGGCCATCGACGAGGCTGGTCCAGGCTGCTTGGTCGGCTTCGGTACCTATGTGTGGAACGATGCTGAGGTGCAGAGCCTGATCCGCCTGGTCAAGGGGAGGGGTGTGAAGATCGTCCTCGGCGGTCCACAGATCTCCTATATGGTCAGAGGGCAACTGGAGATCACCTACCCGGAGGCGGACTATTTCGTTCGTGGCCAGGGTGAGATGGCGATGGTGGCGCTGGCTCGTGAGGAGTTGCTCGATGACTCCGGCATCCACGTGGCTGGCACGCTCGATCAGGGCCGCAACGCGGATCACGATCTGCTGGCCTTGCCCTCGCCATATCTGCTCGGCACGGTCGAACCGCAGGCCAGCATACGCTGGGAAACCCAGCGCGGCTGTCCTTTCAAGTGTGCCTTCTGCCAGCACCGTGAGCCGGGTAAGCGGCTCACGCACCAGCGGTTCGATGCGCAGCGCCTGGCGCGCGAGCTGGCCCTGTTTGCGTCTGCGGGCGTACAGCGCATCTCGGTGCTGGATCCGATCTTTCACGCCAAGCCCGCGCGGGCCGTCGAGGTCTTGAACAGCATCAAGGCTGCAGGCGTAAAAGCTCAGCTCTCGTTACAGTGCCGTTTCGAGACGTGCACCCCGGAGTTTCTGGATGCGCTCGATGGACTCGACGTGACGCTGGAGTTCGGTCTGCAGACGACCGTGGAGGCCGAGTATCGAGCGATTGACCGGCCAAACCACATGGAGAGTGTTCGCAACAGGATTCAGGAGCTGCACATGCGACAGATCGACTTCGAGGTTTCCCTGATCTTTGGCTTGCCGAAGCAGACGCTGGACAGTTTCCGCTCCAGCGTGGATTGGTGCTTGCAGCATCAGGTACCGCGACTGCGGGCCTGGCCACTGATGCTGTTACGCGGCACACCGCTCCATGAGCAGAGGGCGCGTTACGGGTTTAGGGAAAGCCTCGACCAGCGCATCCCTATCGTGGTCGCCAGCGACAGCTTCTCCGAGACAGAGCACGCCGAGATGGCCCGCATTGCTTTGGAACTTGAGGAGCATTGATGTGGGCGGTTTTATTGTGGTCGAGGGGCTGGATGGGGTCGGCAAGTCCACAGTGGTTCAGCAGTTGGCAAGATGTTTTTATGGGCATGCGATGAGTACGCCAGGAACGTCACTTCGCGAGTGTCGCCAGGCTGTGATGGAAGCCTTTGCCGATGACGAGCTGGCCAAAGCACTGTTCTACGCGGCTAGCGTATCCAGCCAAGGTCGGCAGGCTCGCAAAAGGGCTGAGGGTGGCGAATGGGTGTTTATGGATCGTTACTGGGCCTCGACGCTTGCCTACGCTAAAGCTCGGGGTGTCACGGCTGACATCGAGCCATTGACTCAAAGCCTGATCCAGCCTGACCTGACGGTGTTACTGCTGCTCGATGAAACGGAGCGGCAACGACGTCTGCATGCTCGCGGTGCCACGGTGGAAGACATGGAAACCTTAGATCCGGTTTTTCGCGATTGCGTACTTGATGAGCTTCATGCCCACGCCAACCTAGTGATCGATGTCACGGGCTTTACCCTATCGGACCTGTCGGCACGACTGTCCAGCGACATAAGGAAAAAAACAGGCTTTAGATAACCGCGGTAGGTGAAGTTATTTGCTACAAGCACTGAGCGGCCTGACATGGAGGTACGGGAAAAAACCGCCCTAGTGAACTGCTGCCTATTTTCTCTTGGCGGAGCCGCTAACAAAACAAGGTCTACTAACTGGCCAGCGGCACCGAAGTTACCAGGTAACCGAGTCGATGAGCTCTCTGCGGCAAAAGGTGCGCGCTGGTGCAGGAACCTGGGTTTAATCTACATGGCTAATTTCATTTTTCACTCAATTAGGCGGGGCACTTCAGTGCTGTGGTCAGCGAAATTGCGTCATCTGGATTAGCGCTGAAGCTCTGAGGAGGGACCGACGTTATCCCTATCTTCTCACGCGCTGTTTCATACGCTGTGTCCAGTGGATGGCTCGATGTACCAATATCCGTCGCTGTGAAAGCTGCCCGTACTCATAATGTTGAGCGACACACAAAGGGACGGCTAAAAATACCCCACGCTACTGTGCTTACTACCAGGTTTTAGCAAAATCAACAGTAGTCGGGCGCGTTCCGTATGGGCGCAAATGGCGAATTCTTGTCGCTTTGTTACTGGTCGGTCGATTTATTTTTGTGCCAGGTGCTCCGTTACGAGTGAGCTATACGGAATGTCAATGTCTGCTTCGGACAGGGAAACTTTATCGTCAGATTTAGTCTTGCTGAGTTGGGGTGATAAGGTAAATTATTTATTTGTGCTGTTGCTGGTCGAGGATCGAGGGGTGGCTGGGATGTATTTCAACACCTGCAGTGCTCATCGGATAGTTAACAGTATAGTTAATAATGATTCAATGAGTGATTGTAGAGTATGGACATAAGAAATCTGTTGTCGGCTGAAAAACACTATATCAATGTCCCGATTCCCTTGTTCCAATACCTGTGTGGCTTAAACATTAGTCGCGCGCATGAGCACGTTTTTCTCCTGCATTGGTGTGAGGGACAGATTAGCGGCGACTGGAAATCCAAGATCACGATTGAGAAGGTTGCCGCCAAGCTATCGCTGAGCGAGTCCACAGTGAAACGCGCATACCGCGAACTGGCCGACCTCGGGCTGATACGTCGTTACTCACAGGGCCGCAATCGGTATAACCCTATGCGCTCGGACGTAACGATCACTGAGGTAACCATCCCTGATGCCATTGTTGATGAGCTGAAGAGCGCTCGTAATCGCGCCGCAGCTACTGAAGCGCCACATGCGCCGGCGACTGAAGCTCCTCAGGCGAATGCGCCAGCAAAGCGCAGGCCCGCATACGAGGCGCTTCATGAAGAGCACGAGGTGAAAACGCAAATCGGAGCCGGTGACGCGCTTCGAGCGCCACGCAAGGCGTCGGTTGGCGCCAGGTCCAAGCCTCGCGCTAACGAGTGTTCCATCTCCGAGATGCAGGTTGAGCTGAATCAGCCGGCCGATTTGCAAGTGAAGCGCTCCATGGAGGCTTCTACGCACGAGGAGGGCACGAACGGCGGCAGGATCGAATCTTGGTTCGCTATCAAGCTACGGCGCGCGCTCAGGGAGCGTCTGGACGAGTCTAAGGTTGATGGGCCATGGCACGAGATGCTCTGGAGCATCGGACATGGTTCGCTCTCGGAGCAGCACCATCAGAAGGCGTTCAACGTGGCAATGAAGCTGTTACGCATGAATCGCTGGACGACCCCCTGGGACATGCCTGACGGTTGGAAATGGGGCGGTGCTGATCCGTTTGCGAGAGTGTCCTGAGCGACCCCTCGCAGGGGGTCACGCTTGGCCCACAACAAGTACTACACCTATCGGTGTTAATAACCCGAGCGCCTTCAAACACGAGATTAGTCATGAATCTTACGTTGGCTGAGACTCCGCAAATCCCCGGCCAGCAGGAGAATGGACCATCCGCCGACTGCGTAGGTAGGTCGAGCAATGAACGTGACGCAAATCACTACCTGGAAGGGAACAACAGCGCGTAGCGCTCCCAGTCAGGCGCCCCACGAACAGAAGCCCCTGGACAATCGCTGCACGGTCCCGGAGCTGATCTGGGAATGACGATTGTACTGGGGCCGGAAGTAGGCATCAGCCTGGGAGGGAACAGGCGCAACCATATAAATACGGACCGAGACCGTAAGATTAGGATCTCGGGGAAGAGCAGTTAGGGAAACTCTGAAGAAGACTTCCTGATTTGGCAAAATGCCCAGACTCTCCACCCGCCCGAGTTTCCGATGAAGCAGATGACCTTCGCCGACGCCGAGTACGCCGGTAAGCGCAAGCAGACCCGCAAGGAATTGTTCCTGATCGAGATGGATCGGGTTGTGCCATGGAAGGGTTTGATTGCCTTGATCGAGCCGTATTACCCCAAGGGCGAAGGCGGCCGACCCGCCTATCCGCTGATGGCGATGCTGCGCGTACATCTGATGCAAAACTGGTTCGGCTACAGCGATCCGGCGATGGAGGAAGCGCTGTACGAGACCACCATCCTGCGTCAGTTCGCCGGGTTGAGACTGGAGCGCATTCCGGACGAGACCACCATCCTCAATTTCCGCCGGCTGCTGGAGAAGCGTGAGTTGGCGGCCGGTATCCTTGGCGTGATCAATGGCTACCTGGGAGATCGCGGCCTGTCGCTGCGCCAAGGCACCATCGTCGATGCCACGCTGATCAATGCGCCGAGTTCGACCAAGAACAAGGACGGCAAACGCGACCCGGAGATGCACCAGACCAAGAAGGGTAACCAATATTACTTCGGCATGAAGGCCCACATCGGAGTGGATGATGAGTCGGGTCTGGTACACAGCGTAGTCGGTACGCCAGCCAACGTGGCGGATGTCACTCAGGTCGACAAGTTACTGCACGGCGACGAAAACGTCGTTTGCGCCGATGCCGGCTACACGGGCGTCGAAAAGCGCTCCGAACATGAAGGCCGGGCGGTGATCTGGCAGGTCGCGGCACGCCGCAGCACTTACAAGAAGCTTGGCAAGAGCAGCCCGCTCTACAAAGCCAAGCGCAAGGTCGAGAAGGCCAAGGCGCAGGTGCGGGCGAAGGTCGAGCACCCGTTTCGGGTGATCAAGCGCCAGTTTGGTTACACCAAAGTTCGCTTTCGAGGGCTGGTGAAGAACACGGCGCAGTTAGTGACGCTGTTCGCCCTGTCGAACCTGTGGATGGCGCGCCGACATTTACTGGCGAATACAGGAGAGGTGCGCCTGTAATGTGGGAAATGGCCGGCGCGAGGTGCTCGCGGCGGCTAAAAATCCAGAAAAAATGGATGATTCGATCGTTTTTTAGACGAATCGCCGCTTTTAAAATTGGCAGGGCTGAAGTCAGCCAGAAATACGTGACTACTTCAGACCATCCTTAGAATTTATACATGTAGTAATTTGCTGAGGGCTCTACATGAACTGGGCTAAATACATCGAGTACCGTCTACCGAATGCTGTAAAAACCCGCCTGTCGTTGCAGTGGGGGAAGTTTGAGCAGCAAATTGTGCTGCCATTTACAACTGTTGGACTGCGTTTACCCAAACAGGAAACATATGATGGAGTCATCCGTCGCGCGCTAAAGGATGAGGAGTCAGTGCGTCGGGCTTTTCAGGAGCTGTGCAGTGCTATCGAGGCTAGCAATTCATCGCTGGTCATGGTCGATTTGGCTGGGCCAGGATCGACAGAGAAAAGCCGCCGCGTTCGATTTGAGGCCATTTACGAAAAGGCTGCGCCGGACTCATGTGATTTTATGGAATTCACTGAGGTCGCCAAATCTCACACGTATACGGTACCTGCAAGTCTTTTGTTGGAAATGAATGGCCATTTATTTGCTCCTCGTTGGTTGCTAAGGAAGAAGCTCGCCAACGTTAACAAGCATAACCCCCCGCTGAGAATTGCCGGCCCATGGGATGGGCAAGCGCAGCTGTGGGATGATGTATTTAAACCACTATTTGACGAGATTTGTCGCATTCGGAAAATTGCTGAGGCGGAGAAAGTAAAACGTAAAAACGATTGCGAGGATTATTTGAAGCGGCGTGAGCTTAACTGCTCGCAAACGGCTAAGGAAACGGTTGTCGCTCCAGTGGGAAAAACGCTTGCACAAAAAAAGAAAAATAGCCCAAAGGCAAAAAGCCAAGAAGCGGACACTGCTCTAAACGTTTCGTCTGTTGAGTGGGATGAATGGGTTGAGATAAAAACAAAATGGGGAAAGCAGAGGCAAAAGAAGTCGTTTTCGGCTAAAGATTGTAGTTTGCGTTTCTCTGGAAGACGTATCTATATCAAGCTTCCGGACGGCAGAGAATTAATAAAATTAGAGTCGAACGTGCGTTGGCAAACGATATCTGGCGTAGAAGATATTATTACATCAGATTTGAAAGAGCAGGCCTGACGTCCAAGCAACTGCTGCTCTGCAGGAACTTGACCAATACTTCATTAAACGGCAAGTTTCGGCATGAATGCCTGAGCACTGGTCACTCGCGGCGGCGAGCGAGCCAGCACCAACGGTGCTTAATCTGAGGGCAGGCCTGCTAATGCCTCTAAAATTGGGCCGCGTAGTGATTGTAGAATAAACGGTTATAAAACAAGTAAGCCGCGCCGCCTGCGCATACCGCTACGATGCTGGACAACGCCATGGCACCGTAGAGCGGGAGGGAGAGGGCCGGCAGGTATTCGCCTAAGTTACGAAGGATGGCTTCATGTAATGCGACGGCAGAGGAGGGAGCCAGGGTAACCCCATAGACCAAGCAGCCGACGTATGTCGAGATGGCCCAGCGAAAGCCAAGCAGACGGCCAAGGGGTGCAGACCATTGCCGTAGGCGTTGGACAGGTACTTGCAACAGCTCATGACAAATAGCCTGACAATCGCTACGTTCGGCGGCCAGCTCAGAGATTTCCGTATTCAGTCTGGCGCCCAATGCGCTGCCGGCGTGAAATAAGCCATCCTTGCGGCGCCGCAGTTGCTGGCCTTCTATCTGAATTCGCTGCAGACGCTTTTCGATTGTTAGCATGCGTTCCTGAGCTTCGGACAGCTCGTCTTCCTCCTCCGCATTCAGCAGGATGTCTGCTTCATCGGGGACACGAGGATGCTTGGCGTAAAGCAGCTCGGAGATGAGCCAGCCCACCCAGATAAAGGAAGTGGCTAGCAGAGTGAAGACGAACACCAGCCAGCCAATCAAGAGGATTACCAAGCCAAGTGGGTTGCCTTCTTGTTTTCTCTTTCTGCTCATAAGGCGTTACTCGGGAAAAGCGATATTGGGGTCAAGCGACGGGGCCTTGCCCTTGACGCGCCGGATGACTTGCACGAGCAAAGCCCGACACTCATCGCGCTTCTGCTTGTGACTGAACATCAGTTGGTAGGAGCCGAAGTCACCAGACAGATTCAGGCCATAACGTCTGCGCCGGCTGCGCCCCTGTCCCACCCGCTGTGTATCGTTGTCTAGCCGCTGTATATCGTCGACGGCTATCTGGATGCGTTGGGCGTGGTCGAAGAAGCGCCGCAGACTGAGGATGTCGTGCAGGCTGTTTTCCAGATCGTCAGCGCTGAAACTCAGCGTCGCGGATGACGGGTCGATGCGTATGCCGGCTGACTGGGCCTGCCAGACTCGCCAGCCAAATACGCTGGCCGCAACCACGCTGCCGCAACACCAGATACCGACCCAGAGTGCTGGTCTGAAATCGCTTAGCAAGAGCAGGATTAATAATGTGCCGATCAAGCATAGGCTGATCAGCAGGGCCAGCCAGCAACCGAAGGTGGCGCGTATGGCATGCCAGATATCCACCACCGTATAGGCTTTACCATAGACGGAACGATGATGACGACGACTCATGACAGCCAACCTCGCAAAAGAAAAACGGTGACTGCCAAGGCCGCTACGATCGCCGGCAGTTGGAAATGCCACCGCGCAACCGGTACGAGTATTGGCTCGGGTGGTGTCTGCTCATGGTTGTGCACTGGTTCACTTTCAGGACTTGGTGCATCACGGCGCGCCTCCGCCGCAACAGGTTCGGCTACACTCTCGAAGTTGACGGAGAGATCGCTTTGCTCGTCGCCGTCATCCGTTTCATCTATGTCTTCGTGCTGTTCCAGAGCTTGCCGGAAGAGCATCTCCACATCCTGCAGCAGATCGACGCCATAAGCATCGATATAGGCGTGCGTATGCCGCAGGCTGGTTTTAAGTAGCTCGCGGTTCATCCGGGAATGTCCTCAAGCGTGAGGGTGCGGAGTTGGTCGCGGCTGGGCTTTTCTATTTGCGAAAGGCGATTGGCATGGGCTTGCATCACCTCCTCGAAGAATGTCCTTATTTCGCGTGCATTGCCGTAATGAGCGCCGCGCGATTCCCAGCGATTCTTTATGGTCTGCCTGCTCTTATGCCAGGCCTCGGCACGAAAACGCAGTTCGTTTCTGTCGCAAAGACGACGGAATACTTGCAGCAGGTCGTCAGGTTCGTAGTCGTCGAATTGGATGTAACGGGTAAAGCGCGACTTCAAACCGGGGTTCGAGTCAATGAACGTCTGCATTTCCTCGGTATATCCGGCCACTATAACTATGAGGTCGTCGCGGTGGTCTTCCATCAACTTGAGCAGGGTGGCGACCGCCTCGTGCCCGTAATCGGTTTCGTGAGCGCTTTTAACCAGTGCGTAGGCTTCATCGATGAAAAGCACGCCACCGAAGGCGCTTTCAACGACTTCACGAACGAGTCCGGGCGTCTGGCCAAGGTACTGCCCGATCATCCCTGAGCGATCAGTTTCCACCAGATGGCCTTTGCGCAGCAGGCCGATGTCGCGGTAGATATCGGCGACCAGCCGGGCTACGGTAGTTTTGCCTGTGCCTGGATTGCCGGTGAACACCATGTGCATGGAAACGGGCGGAACCGGCAGGCCATTCATTTTGCGGTTGAGGATGTAGCGGGCGAAGTTGATGCTATTGCGCACCTCGCGCTTCACGCCCTCCAGGCCAACCAGACTTTCCAATTCCTTCAAGGCTTCGCCGGGCGCCATTGCAGAGTGGCCGGAGCCCGGTTCGGATTCAAGCTCAAAGTGCTTGCGAATAGGTTCCAGCACCTGCTCAGCCCTATCCATGTCCTGCGGCGTCTTGTCACCATCCCAGGCCACGGCTGCCTGGATCAGATCGTCCAGACAGCTATAAGCCTCCTCGCAGAACCCCGGCTGCAAGCGCTCGGCAATCAGCAAAAAGGCCGGCAAAATCTGTGGGTCGAATGAGACCTGCTGGTCACGCAGTGCACCATCAGCCAGATTAAGTTCCTTCACGCTAAGATCGTTAGCCAGGATGGTGTTAATGAACTCTTGGTGCCGCGAGCGCATCAGGCGGTCGCCGGTCATCACGAAATCGAGCATCGGAAACAGCCAACCCAGCGTTAGCCGCACCAATGAATGAGGCAGCTTGGGATTGGCCCGAGTGAATCGCTCGTCCAGCCCGCCGGTTATCAGCAGATCTAGCAGGTGCATCAGGGCGATTTTGGCTTGGTCGAGGTAGGAGACTGGTGAACTCATGGATTATTCGAGCAGCTCAAGGTCGTATTCGTAGTTGGCATAATCGACTATGCGTGAAATTAGGTCATTCTTTCTGCCCTTGTCATCCGATAACAAATGGAATGCGACGGATTTTATTTCATCTTCCGAAATTCGGTTGGATGTTTTTTCAAAAAACTCTTCAACGCTAAAATAATCAAATATCTCAAAGAAAATGTCGAAACTGCTGCGGCGATTCTCAAGGTCAAGCTGCAATTCGTTCTCTGCCATGGATATGGCCTTAGCTCTTTTTTCGTGGCTTTTATAAGTTTTTGAAAAAGCGTCTATTATTTCGTTGATACGGTCTCGCTCTTCAGTTTCCTCAGAAAACTCTCGGTATTCTTTGTTTAGGATCCAGTTGCCCATGTTGCTTTTGATGTACGATGCATCTCCAGTGTTGTCAATATGAAGGTCCTTGCATATATTCTTGAGTAGGCCGAGGCTGAGCGACTCAGCTATCGCGTCAATGATAGGCAGGCTTTTGGTCTGGCTGTTAAATAAAATTCTGAGCTTGCTGGATAAAAAGGCTATTATTTCTTCTGTTGCCTTTTCTCCGCCTAAGCTTTCGAAAAGGCCTATGAGTGTTTTGCTCTGCTCTTCCGTAGAGATGTGCCTTAAGTTTCTTATATAGCTTTCAATTAGTTGGTCTTTGTTTGTTGTTATTCGACTGAGTAGTTTTGAAAGTTCGGGCTCAAAGTGATCGTGGCCAAAAGTTAGAGCGTCCCTTCTGCATATATCTTCGATGCCGGGAGGGAGAATTGCAGGGAAACCTTGCTCGCCATTAACAAAGATAGGGATTATCGGTTTTCCGCTTGCCAACGCGATGCGTATTTCGCGATATACCCAGTCTGCGTCGGATAGCAGGGGGTCGTACTGGCCATTAGCATTTTTGCCCCGATCAAAGAGGCCGGGGGAAACTATTAAGATGAAATTTCGTGCGGCGTGTAGGTTGTGTTCAATGGCATCATCGAAATTACCCTCGCCTAAGCTTTCTTTATCAAAAAATATGCTTATGTTGCGCTGTGTTAGGACATCGCACAGAAGCCGCGCAACGGTTGCGCCACTGCTTCTTCGGTAGCTGATGAAAACGTCTTTAATTTCTGCTGTGGTATTCATTCGGTTAATTTGGGATTTCAAATTTACGTTGGCGATGTAAAAGTAGCCATTCGCCATTCTCGGCGAGAGCTTCTTTGCCTATGAGCTTCAGAACGCTTCTGGCTGACTCAGTGTTTCCTGCTTCAATATGCTGACTGAGCACGATGATTGCGCGGTCGAATAGATTTCCCATTTTTTTATATCTATTGGCATCTTCTTCATAGGCCATTAGGTCCGAATGGTTTCTGAAGATCGCCGACAGCACGAAAAGGATCGCTGCGAAGAATGTGAGCCATGGCAAGAGTTGAATTGACAAGCTAGTGAATGACTTGAGCAAAAGTAGTAGGGTAGTGGCGCCGCCTGAAAAGAACAGGATACGGCTATACAGCATACGCTTTGCAAGTTTCTGCTGTTTTTTTGGTGCGCTACTTCCCCCCCTCAAAAAGTAAATTTTTTGATCTTCCAGCCAGCGCTCTTTTACCCATGGAAAATCTGAGCTGGCCAGGGAGGTACTCCCAGTTCTAGTGCTATTTTGAATGGCATAACGAATCCAGCCGAGCTCATCGTTTTGGCTGCTCAGGTAATATTTGCTGGCGCACTCGTCTATACCAGCCGCCTTCCAACAGATTTGTACGCGTAACCCCTCCGCCAGCGCGCGCCAGTCCATATATTGGACTTCGCTATTTCTTGTCCCGCTGAAAAATGCTCGGTGGCTGGCGAAAGCAATTAGGCCAAAACCGATATGTAAGGTCAGCCAGTACCATTGCGTGTCTGGTCCCAGATGCAGTTGCTGGAAAAAAATAGACAGGAAAACAAGCGAACTGAGCAGCCATAGGGTGGTGGTGCGTTGCTTTTGCTTGCTACGGGATAGAGCATCGGCAATGGCGAATGTCTGTAAGCTGGATTCTATGACAGAAGGGTAGTTTGTCTTACCAGTCAACCACTGGTGGCTTTTGACTATCTCGTCTGGAGCTGCTTGTTGAATCTTTATTGCTGCTTGGTTGAAATCTTCTATGGATTGGAATATTTCATTCCAGCACTTTCGTGTGCCGATAGCGATATCTGTGATTGTGGGGGCCCAACTGCTGGCCTCTTCGGCCGTATAAGCCAGTGGGTTCTTTCGTCTATTGCAGCGCAGATGCCGAACCTGACATGTTTCCGGCTGTGCCAGCGGATTTTCTCCGTTCTCGATGCCTTCACGACAAAGCCTCACAACATCTGCGGTTCCGCCAGGCAAGGAATTTTCTGTGCTACCGTCCCACAGAGCATAGAGACGCTGTGCTTGCTGCGCTAGGTACATTCCCAAAGCTCGGTAGCGCGCATCACGTGATGAGTCGCGAGCGAGAAACCTTGGCAGGGGCGCTACTTGAATTTCGGTAGCCTTGCTCAGCAGCAGTCGAAATCTTGCAAGTGTTTCGGGTGTAGAGAAATCCTGTTCGTATGCTGCTTGGGGCATGGGCAATATGGCTATCAGCTCAAAGCCATGTTCCAGCGCTTCTTCGGCGATTAGCCAATCGGCCCCCTCGGCAAGGCCGTTCATTAATTGAAAGCGTGTGCCAGGATATTGCTTACGTAGTGTTGTGAACTCGGTATGCAGCGCCTTGCGAATCGAGGGGATTTCTGTATCCAGTAAATCGCGATGGCCGCTGGTGGCCAGCACAACAGGAATTGGCCCGAATGTCATTGATCACTCCAAGCAAGGTCAATCAGAGCTGATGTCAGGTTTTCCGGATTGCGCTTGTGCTTGGCGCGTTGCATCAGGCATACACAATCGGTCAGCGGCTCGCCGGCGGTTCCCAGTGGCATTTGCGGATTGAATTTGCCCAAGGCAGCCGAAAATGTGTCCAGAAGGGTATCTCGATCATCGGCATAGCCCTTTTCGGCGAGCGCCAAGGTTTCCAGCACTGCAAGTTCGATAAGTAACGAATCAAGCCAACCGACTTCATGGCGGTAGGCAAATACCCATCGAGTCTTATTGATAAGGATGGGCGCCCATAGGTTGGATTCCCGCGAGCCGACTAAGCAACTGCTGACGATGACCCCTTCTATTTTGTCACCGTGAAGCGCCACCTTTTCCAGCAGTGTGCTAGCGCGCCCATTGGCAATGCCGCTCTTACTGCCATGGGCACCTATATATAGAATCTGGCGTTTTTCTTGGGTATGAATCAGATCCTGCGAGAGGGCGACCTCGAAGCTTCTGGTGTCGTAGAAAGTCGAATAATAAATATTGAAGTAATCATGCAGGCGCTCCAGCCCCTGAAAGAAGGGCAGGGATGAAGCGCGGGTAGGGTTGCTTTTAGGTGTCCACCAAGGGGACTCCAGCAAAAGAAGGGCAAAATCGTCTAGCATTGGAAGTCATGGTCATGTCCTGAGAGGCAAATTGATATCACACTGTTAGACCTAGGTCACTTACATCTGCAGCCATGCGGCTGCGCCAGTGCCCAGATCAGATGTTGTG
This sequence comes from Stutzerimonas sp. KH-1, assembly GCF_054483855.1. Taxonomy (NCBI): domain Bacteria; kingdom Pseudomonadati; phylum Pseudomonadota; class Gammaproteobacteria; order Pseudomonadales; family Pseudomonadaceae; genus Stutzerimonas; species Stutzerimonas sp. KH-1. Next base: position 453,351 of record NZ_CM137011.1, read on the forward strand.
CGGTCAACGCGACAGGCAGACACATATCAGTGATAATCCAGAGCAGTTTCGCCTTCGCCTTGACGCGTGCATCAAGCGTAGCCGGCTGGTTTGGTAGATTTTGCGCGCTCGTCAAGACCGTAACTGAGACCTATCGCCGCGGTGAATGAACGACTGCCTATACCACTCGATCAAATGTTAACCGCGTCGCCGTGTCTTAACCGTCGCAAGCCACGCATCATGCAGCCAGGGCAGGTTTTCAGCTTGACCTGGTCGGGGTGCTCCAAGTACGAGAAGCGTTCCATCATGGCGTTGAACACCAGCGTGATGCGCATGTAGTCGCTGGTGAAGTAGTGACAACCCGCTCGCCGTTGCAGTGAGGTTGATGCGCGGACGGCTGAAATTCTAGGACAAATTTAGGACAAAACGCCGGCCTTTCTAGGCCGTCGTAGCCCATTTTTAACGGTAAGAACTTCCGATTTCAGCGGCCTCAAGCGGACTAGGAATTATGGTCATAGCCTTCAAATCCCTATCTCTCCGCCATTACATGTAGCCTGAACCCCTGTACTCGCGAGAGTGCGGGGGTTTTTGCTTTTGGGTTGGCGTTTACCGTGCGGTGCATCGGTATGCGATACGACCTGCCCGGGAGAGGACGGGCTTGCTGTTCATTCAGGTGCCGGGGAGGCTGATGTCGCAGTTGCAGCAGGGTTTTATCCTGACCCGCCACTGGCGAGAGACGCCTGCGGGTACCGAGGTGAGTTTCTGGCTCGCGACCGACAGCGGGGCGCGGCGGGTGTGCGTGCCGCACCGGCATTCGGTTGCCTTCTTTGCGCAGGAGCGGTGCGCCTTCGTCGAGTCCGTGCTGCGACAGGAGCCTGACGTCGAGCTGCGGCCGCTCGACCTGCACGACTTCCATCATCGCCCGGTCATGGGGCTGTACTGCCGGTCGCATCGCCGACTGATGGACTGCGCGCGGCGGCTGCGCGATGTCGGTGTGGATGTCTACGAGGCGGATATCAGGCCGCCCGAGCGTTACCTCATGGAGCGCTTCATCACCGCACCGGTGTGTTTCGAGGATGGCGCCGATCGCGATGACGCCTCACCCGTGCAGCTCAAACCCGCGGCGGACTATCGTCCGAGGCTCAGGCTGGTCTCGCTGGACATCGAGACCACGGCCCGTGGCGATCTGTATTCTATTGCCCTGGAAGGCTGCGGCCAGCGTCAGGTCTATATGCTCGGCCCGGAAAACGGCGATGCTTCGGCCGTCGATTTTTCTCTGGAGTACTGCGAAAGCCGAGGGCAACTGCTGGAACGGCTGAACACCTGGTTCGCCGAACACGACCCGGACGCGATCATCGGCTGGAATCTGGTGCAGTTCGACCTGCGGGTACTGCATGAACATGCGCAGCGCTTGCAGGTGCCGCTGCGCCTGGGGCGCGCCGGGGCGACGATGGAATGGCGCGAGCATGGCGCACGCAGTAATCACTTCTTCGCCGCGGCCGAGGGCCGGCTGATCATCGACGGTATCGAGGCGCTGCGTTCGGCGACCTGGAGCTTCCCCTCGTTCAGTCTGGAGAATGTCGCCCAGACCTTGCTGGGGGAGGGCAAGGCGATCGACAACCCCTACCAGCGCATGGCGGAGATCGACCGTATGTTCGCCGAGGACAAGCCGGCGCTGGCCCGCTACAACCTCAAGGATTGCGAGCTGGTGACGCGCATCTTCGCCCATACCGAGCTGCTGACCTTTCTCCTCGAGCGAGCCACTGTCACCGGCCTTGCGGCAGACCGCAGCGGCGGTTCGGTGGCGGCGTTCGAGCATCTTTATCTGCCGTTGATGCACCGGCAGGGCTTCGTTGCGCCTAACCTGGGCGAGCGCCAGGGCGAGGCGAGCCCGGGCGGTTTCGTCATGGACTCGCAGCCGGGGCTATACGAATCGGTGCTGGTGCTGGACTACAAGAGCCTGTACCCATCGATCATTCGCACCTTCCTCATCGACCCCGTGGGGCTGATCGAGGGGCTGCGCCAGCCGACCGACGAGGCATCGGTCGCAGGCTTTCGCGGGGCGCGCTTCTCGCGCACCCGGCACTGCCTGCCAGCCATCGTCGAGCGCGTCTGGGAAGGGCGCGAGGCGGCGAAGCGCGAGCACAACAAACCGTTGTCACAGGCGCTGAAGATCATCATGAATGCCTTCTACGGCGTGCTCGGCTCCAGTGGTTGTCGCTTCTTCGACTCGCGGCTGGCATCGTCGATCACCCTGCGTGGCCACGAGATCATGCGCCGCACGCGGGAACTGATCGAGGCCGAGGGTCACGTGGTGATCTACGGCGACACCGACTCGACGTTCGTCTGGCTGGGCCGAGCGCATTCGGATGTGGCGGCCGAACGCATCGGTCGCGACCTGGTACGGCGGATCAACGACTGGTGGCGTGGGCATCTGCGTGACGAGTATGGCCTGAGCAGTGCCTTGGAGCTGCAGTACGAAACGCACTTCCGGCGCTTCCTGATGCCGACTATCCGCGGCGCCGAGGAGGGTAGCAAGAAGCGTTATGCCGGCCTGGTCACGCGCGCGGATGGCAGCGACGGGATGGTATTCAAGGGGCTGGAAACCGTGCGCACGGACTGGTCGCCGCTGGCGCAGCGCTTTCAGCAGGAGCTGTACCTGCGCATCTTCCACCGTCAGCCGCACCAGGATTACGTGCGTGAGTATGTGCGCCGAACCCTGGCTGGCGAGTTCGACGAGCTGCTGGTCTACCGCAAGCGCCTGCGCCGCCGGCTGGACGACTACCAGCGCAACGTGCCGCCGCATGTGCGGGCGGCGCGCCTGGCCGACGAGTGCAATGATCGTCTTGGTCGGCCGCGGCAGTACCAGAACGGCGGCTGGATCAGCTACCTGATTACCGTTGCCGGGCCTGAGCCGCTGGAGGCGCGCGCCTCTGCCGTCGATTACGACCACTACGTGACGCGCCAGCTGCAGCCGGTGGCCGACGCGATCCTGCCCTTTGTCGGCGACGATTTCGCCTCGTTGATCGACGGGCAGCTGGGGTTGTTCTGACTGCCGGCCGGGCGTCATCTCCGGCAGTGCGGGGTCGAAAGCTTGCTCCCACTTTCCTCGCCGAGGTCGCGTATGTTCCTTGTCCAGTTGCTGTTGCCGCTTTACGACAACGATCAGCAGGCGTTGCCGAGGTCGCTTTTTCGCACCGTGAGCGAGGAGCTGATCGAGCGCTTCGGCGGTTTGACCACCTACAGCCGTGCGCCGGCTAATGGCTACTGGCTGGAGGACGGCGAGCACGCGGTGCGAGACGAGACGGTGGTCTACGAAGTGATGGTCGATGAGCTGGACCGGGACTGGTGGGCGCAGTATCGCGTCGATCTGGAGTGCAGGTTTCGGCAGAAGTCGCTGGTGGTCAGGGCACACAGCCTGACGCTGCTGTAGGCGTCGATGGGCGGTGGGAGCGATGGCCAGGCAGGCCCGGCCATCGTCTGAGGTCACTTGCGGACCCAGTTGCCGTTGAGCTGGATGATCTGGCCGGGCGGCGTCTTTTCGATGGCCTTCTTGCCGGCGATGGCTTCGACGTCGCTGACGCTGATGCCGTTCTGCTTGGCGACGCGGTGATACTCGGCGCGGCGCGCCTGGTTGATCTGGCTGGCGATGTCCTCGGCGTTCTGGCTGGAGCGCACCACGCCCAGGTAGCCGTCGGGCTTCTCACCGAGCACGCCACTGGCCTTGGCTTCGCCCAGGGCGGACATAGCTTCGTTGAGGGTCATGGCCGCGGCGGGCAGGGCCAGCAGGAGCGCCAGGAGCAGGCTGGTCAGTTTCAGATAGGCTTTCATGGTCGTCCTCAGAACAGTCCGCTGTCTTGGTTGATGATCGAGTCGAGCTGCTTGTCCACGCGGATATAAATCTCGTGCTCGATCTTCACGTTCAGGTTGATATTGATTGGCTCGTTCGGCACGGCCAGTTCCACCCGCGGTGTACAGGCGCTGGCGAAGAGACCCAGCAGCACAATGGTCAGCGTATGGCGCAACCGCATGGCGGTTTCTCCTGTGTCTATTGCGGGTCTGCATTGCCTTGCCTGAGGCGTTCCTGCACCCGTCGTTGAATGGTCTCGCTTACCCGGTCGCTTAGCTGCAAGCTGGTCAACAGCGCCGGAATGTCCTCTTCCAGATTGATCGAGAAGTTGATCGGCCGACCGCCTTCCAGGGCCGGGTTGTGGCCGTTCAGGCGCAGCCCGAGGTTCAGCTTGCCGTTCTCATCATAGCGAACGTCGCTGGTGAGCAGATCATAGTGAAAATCGTGCAGGGCTTCGGTGACGATCTTCATGGCCGGGTTCGCCTGGCCGAGGGCTTCGATCTTCGGCGAGCGAAAGCGCAACACGCCGCCAGGCGCACGCGCGGCGAGCTTGCCATCCCGCACGCTCAGCCCTTCTGCGCTGCGCTGCACGTCGAAGCTGCCGTCGATCACACCGCTGCCGCTGAGGCCTTCGGTCGGATAGGCGGCGAGCACGTCGCCTAGTTGTACGCCCTCGAGCCGGGCGCTGAGCCGTTGCTGTGGTGCCGCAAGGTCAAGGGCGCCGGCCGGCAACCAGAAGCGCCCACCGAGAATCTGGGTTTCTGCGATCTGCCAGGTCAGGCGTCCCTTTGCCGGCTGGTCGATCGCGGCCTCGTAATGCCCGCGCAACAGCAACGGGCCGAAGGTGAAGCCGGGGTTGAGCTCGACCAGCCGTAGTTCGCTGACGTCCAGTCGTAGGCGGTCGCGCCGCAGTTGGGCGGTCAGGCGTGCATCGAGTCCGGAAATCTCGCTGCGGTCGAAGATGCCGGCCAGGCCTCGCGCTTCGAGCGTCAGGTTTGCAGTTGGTTTGCCATTGCCAGCGGGCAGTGTCAGCTTGCCGTCGCCCGACAGGCGACCACTGCTGAGCTCAAGCGACGCCGGCCATGTGACCAGGCTGCCGGCGATCGGGTTGCCGGCGCGCAGGAAAATTTTCTGCAGCTTGCCGCCGACCTGCAAGGGTCCGTTCCAGCGCTGCTCGAGGTTAACCGCCATTGTCAGTCCGGCATCGTTGCTCACGGAGCCATTGGCGTCCAATGCGGTACTGTCGGCTTTCAGTTGGCCGCTCCAGCGCCAGCCCTGGGCGAGCAGCAGCGGGTGTTCGAGACGACTCAGGCGCAGCTCCAGCGGCCCTTCGGCACGCCAGGCGGTTGGTTGCTCAAGGTTGCGCTCGATCTTCAGAGCCAGTGTGCGTGGCAGCGTCGCGCTCAACTGACTGGCGACGACCTCGCCCGTGGCGAGGCGGGCCAGCTTGGCTTGGGATGATTTCTGCAGCTGCAGCTCGACCTTCTGGAGGTCGGCACGACCAGAGAAATCCAGAGTGGCGTCGAGGTTCTGCAGCGTCAGGGCGTCCAGCTGCAGCCGCGTACTGCGTGTCTGTAGGCGGGCCTGCTCGATGTCCAGCGAATACGGGGGGGAGGTCGCCAGTCGCATGCGCGCCTGCAGGCTGGACGGTGCGCCGCCCTGGGCGTCCAGTCGAAGTTGCACGGGTAGCTGCCCTCGCGTCACCTGAGTGGCAATTGGCTCGACGCTGATATTCAGCTGGCTTGGGCGTAGCGCGGCCGGCACGTCCGTCAGCAGGGTGGACGCTGGACGCAGTTGTAGGTTGGCTTTCAGTTCGGTGGGCAACCACAGTCCATCCTGCCCTCGAGCGGCCAGGTCGAGGTCGCCCTGCAGCTCCCCGAGGCCTACGATCGGCCAGGCGGCCGGGATGTGCGCAGAGAGGCGCAGCTCGCCGGCTGCGTTCGACCAGTCGTAGGTGCCGCCGACGGTCTGCGCCAGGGCCAGTGCCCAGCCCGCACCGATGCGCATGTCGGTTGGCATATCTGGCAGGGCGGCGGTTGGGGTGGCCGTCCACTCGCCGAGCCAATCCAGGAGCCAGGGTGCCTCCGGTAGGTTGCCCATGGAAAGGGTGCCGTCCCATTGCAGCGTCTCGCCTGAGTGCTGCAGCCGGTTGCGGGCTTCCAGTCGTGGTTGGTCGTCGATAGCCAGTGTGGCCAGAATGAGGCTGTTCCCTGGCCCAGCGCTCTGTGCATCGATGATCATTGAAAGCCTATGTTCGTTGCGCCGGAGGTCGAGGCGGCCAGCCAGCGGCAGCAACGATTCGCCCTTCCGCTCGAACCGCAGTGCCCCCCGTTCGTCGCAGCGCCCCTTGGCGCAGGGTAGGCTGACCCGCAGATCCGCTATGGTTAATCGCTGCGGGAGCCAGGCGGCCCATCGTTCGTACTGCTCGAGATTCGTTGCTGGCGGCTCGCTATCGCCGGCGGAGGTAAATGAGCGGATGTCCAGCTCAAGCTGTTCGATATGCAGCGAACGAGGCGGTAATGGGTGAAAAAAGCTGGCTAAATCCAGTGTGATGTTGGTGGCCTCGGTAGCCAGGCTGGGGCCGTTTTCCGGCGCTTGGATGTAGCGCACGCGTTTTGCCGAGATACCGCTGGATGAGAGCCGCAGCCCTTGCCAGTCCAGCTGCTCGATGCCCTGTTCGTGTTTGAACCCCTGCCACTGATGCCAGGCGAACGCGGCGAGCACCAGGAGCAAGGCGAGCAGCCCGACGCACAGTAGTAAAACGGTTCTCCACGGTTTGGTCATGGCTGCATCCATAAAGCGAGGGCTACAGCATAGCCGTAGAACGGCCGTGGCGACCGTGCGCCGGCGAGGTGCACCGCAGGACACCAAGATTACGAAAAAGTTCGTTCCTGTAGCGCTGCAACCCTTGTGGCAAGCCGCTTTGCGTCCGGTGCGCTGAACTTGTGCACATTTGGGAAAGCCGTCTGTCAAGCGCTTATGACAAACTGTCGCAAACGCCTGGAATCCATAGATCGTTAATAACCAATTGAAAAATAAGCAATTTTTTCATTGGTGAAAAAAGCGTCAGTTTAACCGCAGCCCCCATGAGACGCGGGATCGAGAGATTTGTCTGCTGTTTGTCCACCGAGTTATCCACAGCTTCTGTGGATTACTAAGGTGTGTGATATGGATCTAATTTTTTCGCTTTTGACAAGACTTTAACTCTGTCGAAAAAGGAGTAGAGTGCGCGGCCTTATCCATCCAGCCCTTGATGTGCATGAGACCGCGTACTTCTGTTTCCGCTAGTCAGATCCCTTCCGCTTCCCCGTCGCGTCTGCCGCTGCGTATGGCGCTCTGGCTGCTCGACAGCCAGCGGCTGGGCAGCAAGCAAGGGGTCAAGCGGATTGCCGGCCGGCTGCTCAAACAGCCGGCGCGCGAGGGTGTGGTCGAAGCACAGAGTCGCCTTGGTCGCTTGCTGTGTTGCGAGTGCGATGGCCAGCGTGACCGCCGGATCGGCCTGGAGCTGCTGCGTCAGGCGGCTCGCGCCGGAGACTGCCAGGCGCAGCTGGAGCTTGGCCGGTTGTACAGTCAGGCCGAGCACGCTGAGCCCGCCAAAGCACGGCAGTGGCTCGAACAGGCTGCGGCTCAGGGGTCTCAGGAAGCCCTGCGCTTCCTTCAGCGCGTCAAGGGCTGACCGGCTCGCCTGACCGGCCTCCTGCGGCTGGTTATACTGCCCGGCATTTCGCCGGAGCCTCTCATGTCGTTCGATCCCCTTCATCTATTGGTTGGCCTGGCGCTCGGCCTGATCGCCCTGGCCGGGCTCTGTCTGTCCCTCCAGCGGCGCCTGGCTGCTGGTCGCGCCGAGCAGGCAGCCCTCGATGAGCGCCTCCGTCAGGCGGTGCTCGCCGAGCAAGGTCTGGCGGCTCAGCTCGACGGCTGCAGGGGCGAGCTTGCCGAGTTGAACGGCATTCGATCAGCACAGCATGCCGAGCTGGCGGCGTTGCGTCGTGAGATCGAGTTGCTGCGAGCCCAGCGTGACGAGGATCTCGAAAGTATCGCCGACCTGCAGGCCGAACGTGACGCGCAGCAGGGCGAGCTGCGACGCCTGAGCGCGGCCCATGCCGCCCTGGATGCCGAACTGCGCGAACAGCAGAACTCGCATCAGCAGCGTCTCGCTGATCTTCAGGCTGCCCGTGACGAGCTGCGCGCACAGTTCGCCGAGCTCGCCGGCAAAATCTTCGACGAGCGCGAACAGCGCTTCAGCGAGTCCAGTCACGAGAGGCTGGGGCAGCTGCTGGAGCCGTTGAAAGAGCGCATCCAGACGTTCGAGAAACGCGTCGAGGAAAGCTATCAGAACGAGGCGCGCGAGCGCTTTTCCCTGGCCCGCGAGCTGGAACGTTTGCAGCAGCTGAACCAGCGGCTGGGCGATGAAGCGACCAACCTGACGCGCGCGCTGCAGGGCCAGAAAACCCAGGGCAACTGGGGTGAACTGGTGCTGGAGCGAGTGCTGGAACATGCAGGGCTGGAGAAGGGCCGCGAGTACCAGACGCAGGTCAGTCTGAAGAGTCCCGATGGCGAGCGCTTTCAGCCGGACGTGCTGATTCGCTTGCCCGGTGACAAGCAGGTGGTGGTGGATGCGAAGGTCAGCCTGACCGCCTATCAGGCGCTGACCTGTGCCGAAGACGATAACAGTCGTGCCTTGGCGCTGAAGCAGCATGTGCAATCGCTGCGCAGCCATTTGAAAGGGCTGTCGGTGAAGGATTACCAGCGTCTGGATGGGCTGCACAGTCTGGACTTCGTATTGCTGTTCGTTCCGATCGAAGCTGCGTTCGCGGCGGCCTTGCAGGCCGACCCGGAGCTGTTTCAGGAGGCCTATGGTCGGCATGTGGTAATCGTCAGCCCGACCACGCTGCTGGCCACCCTGCGAGTCATCGACAGCCTCTGGCGGCAAGAGCGGCAGAGCCAGAACGCGCGCGAGATCGCCGAGAAGGCCGGGGCACTGTACGACAAGTTCGTCGCCTTCATTCAGGACCTCGACGAAATCGGCAGCCGGTTGCAGCAGCTCGATCGCGCCTACCTGGCAGCGCGCACCAAGCTCAGTGATGGGCGCGGCAATCTGGTAGGGCGCGCCGAGCAACTCAAGGCGCTTGGGGCTAGGGCCAGCAAGCGCCTGCCGGGCGACTGGCTGGAGCGGGCCGGCGCCGAAGCGTTTGGCGAGGCGGGCGACTGAGCGTCGTCTGGCTCAGCCCAGCAGTAACACCGCAAGCGCTGTCAGCAGGCCAGCGAACATGATCGGCAGCGTGCGCACGGCCAGCTCGCGGCCGCCTATCACCGCGATCAGCATGGCCTTGACCAGGCTATTGCTCAGCGCCGCAAACACGATGCCACGCGCCGCTACCTCGTGGCTCAGTCCGTCGCGCGCCTTGCTGGCCAGCGACAGGGTAATCGCATCGACATCGGTCAGGCCCGCCAGCAGCGAAACCAGGTAGATGCCGGCGTCGCCCAGCCAGCGCCGGGCGCCTTCCACCAGCAGAAGAATCAGCACGAGCAGGGCGGCAAAGCGCAGGGCCGGGCCCAGCTCGAACGGGTTTCTGAGCAGCGGTTCGGGATTGTCATCGGCTGTTCGCGCGGCGCGCAGATAGTAGAAGAGCGCGCCGACGGCGTAGATGGCACCAGCACACGCCAGCGGCAGCGTCAGACCGGACAGCAGCAGCGGATTGACCAGCCCCACCTCCAGCAGCACGCGCGGAAACATCAGCGCTGAGGTCGCCAGCAGGCCGGCCGCCAGAGCGGCGCGCAGCTTCGGTGCGTCAAGCCGGGCCAGCGTGATGGTCATGGCCGTGGAGGAGACGATACCGCCAAGCAGGGCGGTCACCAGCAGGCCATGACGAGTCCCGAGGACACGAATAGCGACGTACGCGGCGAAGCCGATACCGGCGATCAGCACGACCATCATCCAGGTCGTGTAGGGATTGAGCGCTTGCCAGGGGCCATAGCCCTGATTGGGCAGCGTCGGCAACAGGACGACGGAGATGAACAGCATCTTCAGGGCGCCGCCCAGCTCGGCTTCGCTGAGGCGCCTGAGCGCCTGGTGCAGGCGCGCCTTGAGGCTGAGCAGCAGGGCCACGACGATCGCACAGGCCGCTGCCAGCTGACGGCTTTCCGCCACGGCCAGGCTGCCGAGGACGAAAGTCAGCAACAGGGCGACCTCGGTAGTCATGCCGTGATCGCCGCTGCGCCGGGCATCGATCACGTAGCCGGCGATCACCAGCAGCGCCAGCATGCAGAACATGGCGACCCAGGCGATTGCGCCTAAATGGCTGATGCTGATTGCGGCGAGCCCGCCGAACAGACCGGCCAGGCCAAAGGTGCGGATGCCGGCGACCAGCTCCTGGCCGGGACTCTCCCGGCCACTCCAGCTGCGTTCGGTACCGATCAGCAAGCCGACGGCCAGGGCCATGGCGAGATTCAGAAATAGCTCGATTGTCATCGCTCACCTAGCGGCGCTGTCAGCAGATTGCCAGCAGTGTAACCGGCCGTGCGGCAGAGGGCTCGTGGCGCGGCAGGTGGTCTGGCGCCCACGGACCCGATGCGCTCAGCGCAGGGTCAGGTGGCGGCTCATCAGTGCACGCAACGCAGCGGGTTTGACCGGCTTGGCCAGATAATCCAGGCCGCTGGCATGGATTGCCGCCACCAGCTCCGGGCGGCCGTCAGCGCTGATCACCACGCCAGGTATCGGCTCGCCAAGACGAGTGCGCAGCCAGGCCATCAGTTCGGTACCGGTCTGGCCTTCGTCCAGGTGGTAGTCCACCAGCACCAGCTGCGGGCGGATGTCCTCGGCCAGCAGCGCCTCGCAGTCGGTGCGGTTGCGGGCGGTCCAGACCTGGCAGCCCCAGCGCGTGAGCAGGCTGTTCATGCCGACCAGGATACTGTCCTCGTTATCGATGCACAGCACCTGGGTGCCGGTCAGTGCGCTGAGCTGCGGCTCGCCGCGCTTGACTGCTGGGCGGGGCTGGCTGACCGCACGCGCGATCGGGACGGTGACGCTGAACACGCTGCCCTTGCCGGGCCAGGAACGGACCTCCAGCGGATGGCCGAGCACGTGACACAGGCCGTCGGCGATTGCCAGCCCAAGTCCCAGGCCCTTCTCGGCACGCGTCTGATGGCTGTCCAGCCGTTTGAACTCCTCGAAGATCACTTTCAGCTTGTCCTGTGGAATGCCCGGGCCGCGGTCCCAGACTTCCAGCCGCAGCGACGATCCCTGCCGGCGTACGCCCAGCACCACGCGACCCTTGGCGTAGCGGAACGCATTGGTCAGGAAGTTCTGCAGCACCCGTCGCAGCAGGCGTATGTCACTGTCCACGCGCAGCTTGCTGCCGTGCACTCGCAGGGTGATGCCTTGCTCGCGGGCGAGCGCCGTGAATTCGGTGCTCAGCGTGTCGAACAGCGTCGCCAGCGGGAACGGATTGCGATCCGGAGTGACTCGGCCGCTTTCCAGGCGTGAGATGTCCAGCAGGTCGGTGATCAGGTCCTCGGCCGAACGCAGCGAGCTGTCCAGGTGCTGGATCAGCTCCTGCGCCTCCTTGGGCAATGCGCTCTGCTGGTGCGACAGCGCCGCGGAGAACAGCCGGGCCGCATTGAGTGGCTGCATCAGGTCATGGCTGACCGCAGCGAGGAAGCGGGTCTTCGACTGGTTGGCGGCTTCGGCGGTGCTCTTGGCTTCGATCAGTGCCTGGTTGAGCTGCGACAGCTCCTGGGTGCGCTCGCTGACGCGCTGCTCGAGCCCCTCGTTGGCGTCTTTCAGCGCGCGTTCGGCCTCGCGGTAGGCGGTGATGTCGCTGAAGCTCATGACGAAGCCCCCGCCAGGCATCGGGTTGCCGATCAGCTCGACTACGCGACCGTTGGGGAACAGCCGCTCCGAGGTGTGAGCGCGGCCCTGGCGCATCCAGTACAGGCGCTTGGCCACGTGGGTATCGGGATCGCCGGGGCCGCACAGGCCGCGTTCGGCGTTGTAGCGGATGATGTCGGCGATCGGTCGGCCGATGTAGACCAGCCCGTCCGGGTACTCGAACAGTTCGAGATAGCGGTGGTTCCAGGCCACCAGGCGCAGCGACTGGTCGACCACGCTGATGCCCTGGGTGATATTCTCGATCGCCCCTTGCAGCAGGGCCCGGTTGAACTGCAGCACTTCCGAGGCCTCGCCGACGATGCGCACCACGTCATCGACCTGCATATCGCGGCCTTCGAGGGCGGCCTTGACCACTGCACGGGTGGAAGAAGCACCGAGCACGCCGGCCAGCAGGCGCTCGGTATGTGCGATCCATTGGCCGTCGGCCTGCAGCTTGGGCGAGAAGTCTTGGCCATGGCGGCGGGCGAAGCGATGGAAGCTCTGTTCGGCCCGCTCGGCGCCGACGAAGCGGGAGGCGAGCATCAGCAGGTCTTCGACCCGTACGGCAAGCAGACGGCGGCCGCCAGTCGGCGAGGCGATTTCCTGGCCGATGAAGCGGCTTGCCTGCCAGTGTTCGGCGACATGTGTCTGACTCAGGATCGACACCCAGAAGAACAGCGTCGCATTGCCCACCAGCGAAAGTGTCACGCCAAGGGTCAGGCCGCTGAGGCCGAAGCCCAGGCCGCCGTTGTACATCCAGCTCAGCCCGGGGAACATGTCCAGCGGCCAGCCCAGCAGGGGCAGGATCAGCGTATAGAACCAGATTGCCGCACCGGCGGTCAGGCCGGCGAACACGCCTCGGCGGTTGGCCTGTTTCCAGTACAGTGCGCCGACCATCGCCGGCGCCAGCTGGGTGATAGCGGCGAATGCGATCTGGCCGATGGTAGCCAGCGAGGCGGTTGAGCCGAGCAGTCGGTAGCTGACATAGGCCAGGAGCAGAATCACCACGATGCTGATGCGGCGTACCGACAGCATCCAGTGGCGGAACGCCTCGAACGGGCGCTCCGTTTCCTGTCGACGTAGCAGCCAGGGCAGCAGCATGTCGTTGGAGACCATGGTCGACAGCGCCACGCTGGCGACGATGACCATGCCGGTCGCCGCCGAAGCGCCGCCGATGAAGGCCAGCAGCGCCAGCCACGGATGCAGTTCGGCCAGCGGCAGGCTGATCACGAAGGAGTCAGGAGTGACGCCCGCCGGCAGCAGCATTTGCCCGGCAAGCGCGATCGGCACGACGAACACGGCGGCCAGCACCAGGTAGAGCGGGAATACCCAGCGCGCCAGGCGGAAGTCGCGCGGCTCGATGTTTTCCACTACCGAAACGTGAAACTGCCGCGGCAGACAGACGATCGCCATCATCGCGACGGTGGTCTGGACCAGCATGGCTGACCAGTTGACGTTCTCGCTCCAGAAGTCGGCAAGTTCGGGGGCGTCGTGGGCGCGGTTGAACAGGTCGCCGAAGCCGTCGAACAGGCCGAAGGTGACGAAGGCGCCCACCGCCAGGAATGCCAGCAGCTTGATCAGTGATTCGAAAGCGATCGCCAGGACCATGCCTCGATGGTGCTCGGTGACATCCAGGTTGCGCGTGCCGAAGAGAATGGTGAACAGCGCCAGGACGATCGAGACGATGAGCGCGGTGTCGCGGGTGCCGGTTCCTGCAGCCTCGATGTTGATGCCGCTGAGCACGTTCACCCCGAGCACGATGCCCTTGAGCTGCAGCGCAATATACGGCAGCACACCGACCAGGCAGATCAGCGTGACGACCACTGCGAGCAGCTGCGACTTGCCGTAGCGTGCCGCGATGAAGTCGGCGATGGAGGTGATGTTTTCCTGCTTGCTGATCATGATCATCTTCTGGATCACGTGGGGTGCGAACAGCAGCAACAGAATCGGGCCGAGGTAGATCGGTAGGAACGCCCACAGTTGCTCGGCGGATTGGCCGACCGCACCGAAGAATGTCCAACTGGTGCAGTACACCGCCAGCGACAGGCTGTAGACCCACGGCCGGAGGCGGGGTGACAGGGAGGCGTTGTTGCGGTCGCCATAGAAAGCGATGGCAAACAGAATGGCCATATAGACGAGGGCGACCGCAGCGATCAGCCCGCCTGACAGCGTCATGCAAACTCCAGAAGCAAGGGGGTGCCGGACCGGCATCGGCGTGCCGTGGCGGGCGCCGAATTTAATCAGTCCTGGCGACTCATTAGTATGGTGAATTCGTGAAGTTTCGCAGCATTGGCGTGCCCGTGTACGGTGTTGCTACCAAGGTCGCATGTGTCTAGCACGGGCATGCCGGCCGTCCTTTAACTACCGCATCACGCGCGCTGCTGGAGTTGCCCGGCAACGGCCAGCCATCCACAAGCCTTTACAGGAGATCGCCATGTTCAGCCCACTTCCGGTAACCCTGCAACGCGGAGCGCTGCGTCTGGAGCCGATGGTGGACGCGGATATCCCCGAGCTGGTCGCCCTGGCTGAGAGAAACCGCGCCGAGCTGGCCTACATGAATGGCCCGCTGCGCCCGGATTGGTATCGCCAGGCCGTTGCCGAGCAGCGCGACGGCAGGGCTGTGGTATTCAGCATTCGGATGGCCGAGCGCCTGGTCGGCACCACGCGCTTCGCTGACTTCGTCAGCGGTCTTCCGGCCGCCGAGCTGGGCTGGACCTGGCTCGACCAGGCGGAGCATGGCAGCGGCTTGAACGCCTCGATCAAGTTCCTGCTGTTGCGCCATGCATTCGAGGAGTGGCAACTGGTCCGGCTGCAGTTGAAGACTGCGGCCAGCAATCTGCGCTCCCAGCGCGCGATCGAGAAGCTCGGCGCACAGCGCGAAGGCCTGCTGCGCAACCATCGCCGGCTGGCGGACGGCCGGCTCGACGACACGGTGCTGTACAGCATCACCGACCGCGAATGGAGCCAGGTCCGGCAGCGGCTCGCGGCCGACTGACCTCGGGCGCCGCTCTGGATCGCCTGTTGCCGTCAGTTCGGTTATCGTGCGGTGCTTTGTCGCAACAGTCCGCCTGATCGACCGAAGCCTTTCGTCGTGCCATGCCCGTACAGCCGGTGGTGCGGCGTATGGTTCGTCGACGCGAGGCCTACAAGGAGTTCCTATGTCCCGCTCGCAAGAGTTCGCCCACGGTTGCCGTGACATCCTGCCGCTGATTCTCGGGGCGATCCCCTTCGGCGTCATTTTCGGCACGCTGGCGGTGGGGGCGGGCCTGACGGGCTGGCAGGCGATGGGGATGTCCACGCTGGTATTCGCCGGCTCCGCGCAGTTCATCGCGATCACCCTGATCACCGGTGGGGTCGGCGCGGCGGTAGTGCTGCTCACCACATTCGTTGTGAACCTTCGCCACGCCTTGTACAGCGCCGCCTTGCAGCCGTTCGTTCGCCATCTGCCTGGCCGTTGGCGTGCGCCGTTGGCGTTCTGGTTGACGGACGAGGCATTCGCTGTGGTGCAGAATCGCTATGCGCGCGACGACGCATCGCCCTACAAGCACTGGTTCTTTCTCGGGGCGGCGTTGACCATGTACGTCAACTGGCAATTGTCGACGCTCGTGGGGATCGCCTTTGGCCAGGCCGTGCCGGATATCGCCAGCTGGGGACTGGACTTCGCCATGATTGCCACCTTCATCGGCATTGCCGTGCCGATGATGCGTACCCGCCCTCAGGTGGCGTCGGCATTGGTGGCCGGTGCCGTCGCGCTGCTGACCTGGGAACTGCCCTACAAGCTCGGGCTGATTGCCGCCGCGCTGGCGGGCATCGTCATCGGCGTATGGCTGGAGCGACGGGCCGATGCCGCGGCCCGACCGCAGGGGGCGCTATGAGTACCTGGCTGCTGATCCTCGGCATGCTGGCGATCACCTTCGTGATCCGCTACAGCTTCTTTGCCTGGCCGAATCTGCGCTTTCCACGCGCCATCGAGCAGGGCCTGCATTACGTGCCGGTGGCGGTGCTGACCGCGATCGTGGTGCCCGGCATGCTGATGCCTGACGGACGGTTGGCGTTGAGCTGGGACAACGCCTATCTGTTGGCCGGGCTGCTGGCTATCGCCATCGCCGCGCTCAGCCGCAACCTGCTGGCGACCATCGCCGGCGGTCTGCTGAGCTTCTTCGTGCTGCGCTGGGCGCTCGGGCAGTTGCCGATATGAGCGGCGAGTCAGCCAAACGCGCCGCGCGATCGGCATCGGCCAGGGACGAGCAAGCGCCACGCTCGCAGTTCCGTCTGCTCGGCAAGCGCCGCTTTCTGCCGTTCTTCTGCACTCAGCTGCTCGGCGCGTTCAACGACAACGTGTTCAAGCAGGCGTTGATCCTTGCGATTCTGTTCAAGCTCGGTACGACCGCCGACAAGAGCCTGCTGATCAATCTCTGCGCTCTGCTGTTCATTCTGCCGTTCTTTCTCTTTTCCGCGCTGGGCGGGCAGTTGGGTGAACGCTTCGAGAAGGCCGTGCTGATCCGTCGGATCAAGTTCGCCGAGATCCTCATCATGCTGGCCGGTGCCCTGGGGATGCTGTTGGGCAACCTGCCGCTGCTGCTCTTGGTGCTGTTCTGCATGGGGACCCAATCGGCGCTGTTCGGCCCGGTCAAGTATTCGATCCTGCCGCAACAGCTGGCCGAGGACGAACTGGTCGGCGGCAATGCACTGGTGGAGATGGGAACGTTCCTGGCCATTCTCGGCGGCACCATCGGTGCGGGTGTGCTGATGGCGAGCGACGCCTATGCGGAGTGGGTGGCGCTCAGCGTGGTGCTGATCGCCTTGATCGGGTATCTGGCCAGCCTCGCGATTCCCGCTGCGACGGCCGCCTTGCCAACATTGCATATGGACTGGCGCGTGCTGCGCCAGTCATGGCGAATCCTGCGGCTGGGCTTCGGCCAGCAGCGCGCCGTGTCCCGGGCGATGCTGGGCAATTCCTGGTTCTGGTTTCTTGGCGCAACCTACCTGACGCAGATCCCGGCGTTTGCCAAGGACTATCTCGGCGGCGATGAAAGCGTGGTCACGCTGATCCTCACCCTGTTCTCGGTGGGCATCGCGCTGGGGTCGCTGCTCTGCGAACGACTGTCCCGGCATCACGTGGAGATCGGCCTGGTGCCATTCGGGGCGATCGGTCTGAGCCTGTGCGGGGTGCTGCTTTGGTGGCATGCCGGCGAGCATCCGTTGCCTGCGGCCAGCGTGGACTGGCTGACCCTGCTTGGTGAGCCTTCCGCCTGGTGGATACTGGCGGACATCCTCGGGCTGGGGATCTTCGGCGGCGTTTACATCGTCCCGCTGTATGCCCTGATCCAGTCACGCAGTGTGGTGCACGAGCGCTCGCGGGTGGTGGCGGCGAACAACATTCTCAATGCGCTGTTCATGGTCGCCTCGGCGATCATCGCGATCGTGCTCTTGGTCGTGCTGAAACTGTCGATACCGCAGCTGTTCCTGGTCGTCTCGCTGCTCAGCGTACTGGTCTGCGGCGCGCTGTTCATCGATGCCCCGGAGTTCATCGAACGCTTCATGCTCTGGGCATTGGGGGATCGGCTGGGAGGGAAATTGCTGGTGCAGCTCGGATTGCGCTGAGGCGGGGAGGGGGCGCCGAGCGGCGCCCCGTGCGGGTCAGATGCCCTGCGGAACCTCTTCGCCGCCGAACGCCTCGAACAGCGCCGGCAGAAATTCGCGGAAGGTCATCATCATCAGCAGGAAGCTGGCGTCCTGCTGGGCGAGGGCGTCGTCGCCACCATCCTGTTCGGCCTGGTCCTGCAGCAGCTCCTCGAAGCGCAGGCGCTTGATGATCAGCTTGTCGTCCAGTACGAAGGACAGCTTGTCCTGCCAGGCCAGTGACAGCTGAGTGACCTGCTTGCCGGCTTCCATATGCTGCTGGATCTCGTCGCTGGTCAGGTCCTGGCGCTTGCAGCGCACCACACCGCCATCTTCGTGGGTGTCGCGCAGTTCGCATTCGTCGAGCACGAAGAAGTCCTCAGCGGCCTTCTGTGTCTTGACCCAGTCGGTGAGTGTGGCGCTGGGCGCGATCTTCACCGTCAGTGGGCGCACCGGCAGCGAACCGATCGCCTCGCGCAGCGTGGAGAGCAGGTCCTCCGCCTTCTTCGGGCTGGCCGAGTTGACCAGGATCAGGCCGCGCTCGGCGTCGATCGCGGCGAAGGTGCCGGACTTGCGAATGAAGGCGCGTGGCAGGAAGGCCTGGATGATCTCGTCCTTGATCTGGTCGCGCTCCTTCTTATAGACCTTGCGCATCTGCTCGGCTTCGATCTCGTCGACCTTCTCCTTCACCGCGTCCTTGACCACGCTGCCGGGCAGGATGCGTTCTTCTTTGCGCGTGGCGATCAGCAGGAAGCCCTGGCTGACATGCACCAGCGGGGCGTCTTCGCCCTTGCCGAACGGCGCGACGAAACCATAGGTGCTTAGCTCCTGGCTGGCGCAGGGGCGGGCGGGTTTGGCGGCCAGTGCAGCTTCGAGCGTCTCCGCATCTAGCGCGACATCCTGGGTGAGACGGTATACGAGCAGGTTGCGAAACCACATGGCGGGGTAGATCTCCGGAAAGCAAAGGGGTGCATTATTCCTGCCTGGCCAGTTCAGGCCAACCCTGCCGGCGGTTAATGCGCAGCAGGTGGGGAAAAACGGCTGGTAAACCGGGTGTTTCCTAAGTCTTTGGAACTTCTGCAATTTTTTTTTCAAAAGGGGGTTGCCAAGGTGCGGAACCCTCTCTAGAATGCGCCCCACTTCGAGAGCAAACGGGTGATTAGCTCAGCTGGGAGAGCATCTGCCTTACAAGCAGAGGGTCGGCGGTTCGATCCCGTCATCACCCACCACTCGAGGTTTAGCGCAGCGGTAGTTCAGTCGGTTAGAATACCGGCCTGTCACGCCGGGGGTCGCGGGTTCGAGTCCCGTCCGCTGCGCCATATTCGCTTCACGGGAATACTGAACGCCCTGAAGCAACGAAGAAAACGGCCTTAGGGGCCGTTTTTTTTTGCCCGCTTTCTGGCGGTCCGGATCGCTGCCCCGGTTCATTCATCGCCCCGCGCAGAAATGCTACGCGCTTCCTTTCTTTGCCATCTCTTTACGATCGTTGCCGGGAGGCGCGGTAGCCAGTGTCCGGATGCACTGATAAGCTCGGCCATTCGTTATCGATATGCCTCCAGCGTAATTAAGGAAACAGCATGAGACTGAGACATCAACGTTTGGCACCTGCGGTTGCGCTGGTCGGCCTGGTACTTGCCGGCTGCGATTCGCAGACCAGTGTCAAACTGGACACTCCGGCGCAGAAGGCGTCCTACGGTATCGGCCTGAACATGGGCAAGAGCCTTGCGCAGGAGGGCATGGATGATCTCGATTCCCAGGCTGTAGCGCAGGGTATCGAAGACGCCATCGGCAACAAGGAGCAGAAGCTCACCGATGAGCAGCTGATGGAAGCCTTCACGTTCCTGCAGACGCGCGCCGAAGAGCGTATGGCCGAGATGAACGCCAAGGCGGTCGAGGCCGGCAAGAAGTTTCTCGAAGAGAATGCCAAGCGTGAGGGTGTGAAGACCACCGAATCCGGCCTGCAGTACGAAGTCATCAAGTCGGCCGAGGGGCGTCAGCCGACTGAGAACGACGTAGTGACCGTTCACTACGAAGGCAGCCTGACCGATGGCACCGTTTTCGATAGCTCGATCAAGCGCGGCAGTCCGATCGACCTGCCGGTTGGCGGTGTGATTCCTGGCTGGGTCGAAGGCCTGCAGCTGATGCACGTCGGCGAGAAGTTCAAGCTCTATATCCCGAGCGAGCTGGCCTACGGCGAGCAGAGCCCGAGCCCGCTGATTCCGGCCAATTCGGTGCTGGTATTCGATCTCGAACTGCTGGACATCAAAGGTGACGAGGCCGAGGAGTCGGCTGCCGAGCAGCCTGCGGAGGCCCCGGAGCAGCAGTAAGCTAGATCGCTGGAAACGAAAACGCCCCGATCTGATCGGGGCGTTTTGTTTTGCGACTGTGCTTGGTGGATCAGTCGTCCATTTGCGACTGCAGGTAGTTCTCCAGGCCGACCTTGTCGATCAGGCCCAGCTGGGTTTCCAGCCAGTCGATATGTTCTTCCTCGGACTCGAGGATGTCTTCCAGCAGCTCCCGGCTGCCGTAGTCGCCGACGCTTTCGCAGTAGGCGATCGCGACCTTCAGATCCTGTACGCCGCCCTGTTCCAGCTTGAGATCGCACTCGAGCATCTCGCGGGTGTTCTCGCCGATCAGCAGCTTGCCGAGATCCTGCAGATTTGGCAGGCCTTCGAGGAAGAGGATGCGCTTGATCAGCTTGTCGGCATGCTTCATCTCGTCGATGGATTCGTCGTACTCGTGCTTGCCGAGCTTGCCGAGGCCCCAGTCCTCGTACATTCGCGCGTGCAGAAAGTACTGGTTAATGGCTACCAGCTCGTTACCGAGGATCTTGTTGAGATGCTGAATGACCAGCTTGTCGCCTTTCATGGAATTGTCTGCCTGGGCCGGTGGAAATAAATGCAGTCTGGGCACGCCAGGTCGAGCTGTCAAACCGTAACACTGTGCTAAGTGCTTGAATCAGAAAGCCAAAATCCAATGAGAATGGTTGCGTTCTGCGTCGCTTTAGCAAGCCTATGATTTGCGGGCAAAAAAAAGCCGGGTTCGCCCCGGCTCTTCTGGAATCCGTTTTTTCAGGCCTGGGCGAAACTGGCAGGGAAGGCGAGGGAGGCCTGGGCATTCTGTACGTCGCTGAGTGTTTCGCGCACCACCTGCTTGGCGACGCAGGCGCATTTGCCGCATTGGGTGGCCACGCCGGTGGTCTCGCGGACCTCACGATAACTGCAGCAGCCATCGTAGATGGCATCGCGAATCTGACCGTCGGTGACGCCTTGGCAAAGACAGACGTACATAAACACTGCTCGCTGTAGTTCGTTGATGCGGGTGATGCTAATCAGAATGAGAATAGTTGTCAAAGATCGTTCGTCGGCTTGTTGTCAGGGAGTGGGGAAAGAAGGGCTGCTGCGCTGCATTGTGCTCATGCATCCGAGCGACGCCCTGGCGCCCGTCGGTGCTCGCTGGCTTCTTGCCTCAGGCGCCGCGTAAACTGCCGTCCTCTTTGATCCCGCCTTTATCCGAGCCCAGTGAAGGATGCGGGGCTATTCCTGCGGAGCTGCACTGTGCATCTGGACGTTCCCACCCTGACGCTGGTGGACATATATGTGCTGCTCCTGCTCGGCGTACTGGTATTCTGCGCCTGGCGTAGCGGGCAGCGGGATTCGACGCTGGGTTGCACCTGTCTCATGCTGCTGTTCGGGACCGTCTCTACGGTGCTTGGCTCTCTGCGAGGCCTCGGTATCGACGTGGTGCCGATCGTGCTCGGCAACATCGCCCTGCAGCTGGCGCTGGCCATGAACTGGACGGCGATGCGCACCTTCGCCGGCCGGCGGCCTTATCTGCCTGGCATCGTTGCCGGGGCGCTGCTTTGGGGCGGGCTGTGTCTGGTGCCGGCGTTTTACTCGTCGCTGACTGCTCGGCTACTGCTGGCTTCGGCGCTGACGGTCATCTATACCGCGCTTGCCATGTTCGAACTCTGGCGTAGCCGGCTGCAAATATCCGTGTCACTGCGGCCCGCCATCGGGTTGATGATGTTCCATGTGGCGTTCTATCTGCTGCGCATGGTGGTGGACCGCGGCCAGCCGTTCGGTGACCCGGAGGCGGTGAGTTTCTTCGCCTTCGTGATCTTCGAGACGTTGCTCTATGCCATCGGAATTTCCTTCGTCACCCTGGCGATGGTCCGTGAGCGCGCCGAGCAGCAATATCGGCACGCCTCGCTCAGCGATCCGCTGACCGGCATCGGCAACCGGCGTTCGTTCATCGATGCCGGACAGGCTTTGCTCCAGCGTGGGCGCCTGCGTGGTGAACCGGTGGCTTTGCTGCTTTGCGATCTGGACTTCTTCAAGCGGCTCAACGACACCTTCGGTCATCAGGCTGGTGATCGCGCGCTGATCGATTTTGGCCAGGTGATCGCACGACGAATGCGGCGGCAAGATGTGTTCGGGCGGATCGGTGGTGAGGAGTTCGCCTGTCTGTTGGCCGATGCCGACGCGCTTGTCGCTCGCGAGGTGGCCGAGCGTATCCGTGCTGAGTTCGCGGCCATGCCCTTCGCCGAGCAAGGGCGGTTGAGCGTCAGCATCGGTGTGGCGGCTACCACCTCGCGTTACGAACTCGATGAGCTATTGGCGCAGGCTGATAGGGCGCTTTACGTGGCCAAGGCTGCGGGCCGCAATTGCACCCGCCTGGCCTGCGAAGATGGTGGGGCGCTGGTCGAGACTGCCACCGCTGCGCGGGGCGCGCCGGGGGTCGAGCTTTGAGGTAGACTGCCTGCCTTTTTTCCAACACGAAGCCCGCCAAAATGGCCCTGCAAGCTACGCCTTACAAAGTCGAGCTGAACCTCACGGACTTGGACCGTGGCGTCTATGAGAATCTGCGCTTCACCGTTGCCAGGCACCCTTCGGAAACCGAGGAGCGCCTGGGTGTGCGTCTGATCGCTTATGCGCTCTGGTATAGCGAGCAGCTGGCGTTCGGCCGCGGGCTGTCGGATGTGGATGAACCGGCGCTCTGGGAGAAGAGCCTGGATGGCCGCGTCCTGCACTGGATCGAGGTCGGTCAGCCGGACGCCGAGCGCCTGACCTGGTGCTCGCGGCGCGCCGAGCGAGTCAGTCTTTTGGCCTACGGCAACCTGCGGGTCTGGCAGGGCAAGGTGGTCGAGGCGGTTAAGGGGCTGAAGAACCTTTCCATCGCCACGGTCGACTCCGAGTCGCTTGCCGACCTGGTGAAAGACCTGCCGAGAAGCCTGCAATGGGGGGTGATGATCAGCGACGGTACGCTGTTCATCACCGACGAGCGCGGGCAGTTCGAAGTGTCGCTCAGCTGGCTGCTCGGCGAGCGCTGATGGCATGACCTGTTCGCCGCGTTGAGCCTAGCGCCATTGGTTGAGCAGCGACCGTTGCTCGCGCTGCGCAGCCTCCAGCGAGACAGGTCTGAGGCGGATCACGCTACCTGGCAGGCACTGCGCCAACTGCGCCACAGCAAAGGGTGTCAGTGCGCCGAGCCGAGGGTAGCCGCCGATTGTCTGGCGGTCGTTGAGCAGGATGATCGGCTGGCCGTCGGCCGGGACCTGAATCGCGCCCAGCGGAATTCCTTCGGAAACCATCGACGAAGCCTTGCAATGAAGCGTCGGGCCGAGCAAGCGGACGCCCATTCGATCGGCGCGCTGATCGACGACCCACTCGCCATTGAATGCCGCAAACAGGCTCGTCCCGCTGAAGGCGGCGATCTGTGCCCCTGGCACCACTGAAAGGACACCGCCGGACAGCGCCGTTATCGCTTGTGCTGGCAGTTCCCTCGAGACGGCAGCGTGGCCCTGCCAGCACAAGCGGTCGCCCTCGCGCAGCGCGCGTCCGTCGCCGGCTAGCCCACCCATCTGCTCCCGTCCCACCGTTGCGCAGCTCCCGAGCACTCGCGGGGCCTGAAAGCCGCCCGGAGCGGCGAGATAGGCGCGGACGCCATGACGTGGCTGGCTGAAGGTCAGCAGCTGGCCCCGGCTGATCGTGAAGGCGTGCCCCGGTGCGATGGGCTGGCCGTCCAGCGTTGCGCCGAGATCGGCGCCACAGATGGCGAGGCGGGCATCGGTCTCGGCGCGTAGACGGAAGTTTCCGAGGGTCACCTCCACCACCGGCGCGGCAAGAGGGTTGCCGAGCAGCCAGTTCGCCCAGGCGCAAGAGAGCCAATCCACCGCGCCGCCCTGGGTCACCCCGAGGTGGCGAACACCGAAACGCCCACGGTCCTGAATGCTGGCGAGTGCGCCGGCCTGCTCGACGACCAGGCTCATGGCGCGGCCTCGAACGGGCTGTCGTCGCCGCCCAGGCGGATGAATTCGGTGCGCTCGACCGCGACGAAACGTACCCGGTCGCCAGGTTGCAATAGGCTGTGTTGGTCGGACTCGCGGTCGAACAGGCGCGTCGGACTGCGGCCGATCAGGTTCCAGCCGCCCGGTGACTGCGCCGGATAAATCGCGGTCTGCCGGTCGGCGATACCCACGCTGCCAGCCGGTACCTGCTTGCGCGGCGTGGCCAGGCGCGGGCTGGCGAGCCGCTCATCGATTAGTCCGAGGAAGGCGAAGCCCGGCGCGAACCCGAGGGCGAACACCTGGTAAACATGCGCGCTGTGTCGTTCGATGACTCCGCCGACGCCCAACCCGCTGCGCTCGCCAAGGTACTCCAGCTCAGGGCCGACGTGGCGGTCATACCACACCGGGATCTCGTGCAGGCGGCCGCTTCGGGTCGTTGCCGGGCGCAGGCCATCCAGGGCGGTGGCGATCAGGCCGCGCGCCTGGCGATCATCGAGCAGGGTCAGGTCATAGTGGACGAGGAGTGTGGTGTAGGAGGGCACCAGGTCGATCAGCGCGGTATCGAAGGCCTCCTCGATGCGGTCCCTGGCGGCGAGCAGCCAGGGCATGTTGCCTTCGTCGATCTGGTCGAAAAGTCGCAGCATCAAGCAATCGACACCGACCACCTCGATTTGCGGCTTCACGGTGTGATCGCCTGTAAGGACTGGCGAATGCGCTGCACGGCGAGAATGGAAGCGGCGTTGTCGCCATGCACGCAGAGCGTGTCGGCCTGCAGGGTCAAGGTGCCGCCATCGAGGGTGGTGAGGGCCTCGCCGCGAGCCAGGCGCAGGGCCTGGTCGGCCACCCTGTCGCTGTCATGGTGTACCGCGCCTGGCAGCTTGCGGTTCACCAGCATGCCGGCGTTGTCGTAAGCGCGGTCGGCGAAAACCTCGAACCACAGGGTGATGCCCATCTCCGCTGCCATCGCCTGGCTGGCACTGTTGTCACGAGTGGACATCAGCATCAGCGGCAGGCTGTCGCTGTACGCCTTGATCGCTGCCATTACAGCCCGTAGCAGCTCCGGGTCACGCATCATGTCGTTGTACAGCGCGCCGTGAGGCTTGATGTAGCGGACCTGGGTTCCTTCGGCACGGCAAATTCCCTCGAGGGCGCCGACCTGATAGAGCAGCATGTTCTCCACTTCGGCTGGCGTACAGGCCATTGAGCGACGGCCGAAACCGACCAGATCCGGATAGCCCGGATGTGCGCCGATGAGCACGCCATGCCGTTGTGCGAGTGCAACCGTGCGGCGCATGACCTGCGGGTCGGATGCATGGAAGCCGCAGGCGATGTTGGCGCAGTCGATGAGCGGCATCACTTCGGCGTCGAGGCCCATCGTCCAGGCGCCGAAGCTCTCGCCAATGTCGCAGTTCAATAACAGACGTCCCATTTGGAGGGCTCCTTCGAATGGTCGATGCGCAGCGGTGTAGCGGATGGCCAGGCGCCGTGGTTGCGTTAGATTATCCGACATAGCGCCGGCAGCCTGCACGAGTGCCGGATTCGACATTGCTGTATGCTTGCCCGCCTCGTCGGCCAAGCCGGCGGAGCCAGGTCATGATCCGTTCCGATCCGCTGAGTCCCTTTGCTTCGCAGGCGGCCCGCAGGGCAAGCAGTTCACGCCCTCAATCCGTTTTGACCGAGACCGGAACCCATGCGTATCGAACCCCGCCCCCTGCCCGAGCAGCTGCCCGACCTTGGCGAGCTGCCGCCGCTGCTGCAGCGCCTCTACGCGGCGCGTGGCGTGACTTGCGCGGAGGAGCTGGACAAGGGGTTGGCGCGGTTGATTCCTTATAAGCAGCTCAAGGGCATCGATGCCGCGGTCGAGCTGCTGGTCGAGGCGCTGGAAAAGCGCCAGCGCATCCTGTTCGTCGGCGACTTCGATGCCGACGGCGCCACCGCGAGCAGCGTCGGCGTGCTCGGCCTGCGTCAGCTGGGGGCGGCGCATGTCGATTATCTGGTGCCCAATCGCTTCGAATACGGCTACGGGCTGACGCCCGAAATCGTTGCCGTCGCCTTGCAGCGCGAACCCGACCTGCTGGTGACCGTGGATAACGGCATTTCCAGCGTCGACGGTGTCGCGGCGGCCAAGGCGGCCGGGCTCAAGGTGCTGGTCACCGACCACCATCTGCCGGGCCACGAACTGCCTGCGGCGGATGCCATCGTCAATCCCAACCAGCCGGAATGTACCTTCCCGAGCAAGTGCATCGCCGGTGTCGGGGTGATCTTCTACGTGCTGCTGGCCCTGCGCGCACGGCTGCGTGACCTCGGTTGGTTCGCCCGTCAGGGCTGGCCCGAGCCGAACCTGGCCGAGCTGCTCGATCTGGTGGCGCTGGGCAGCGTCGCCGACGTGGTGCCGCTGGACGCCAACAACCGCATCCTCGTCCATCAGGGCCTGGCGCGAATTCGCGCGGGGCGGGCTCGGCCGGGGCTGCGGGCGATTCTCGAGGTTGCCGGGCGGGATCATCGGCGCATCACCTCCACCGACCTGGGCTTCATCCTCGGCCCGCGATTGAACGCGGCCGGTCGGCTGGATGATATGTCGCTGGGCATCGAATGCCTGCTCTGCGAGGACGAGGCGCTGGCGCGGGATATGGCGACCCAGCTCGATCAGCTCAATCAAGACCGCAAGAGCATCGAGCAGGGCATGCAACGCGAGGCGCTGGCGCAGCTCAAGGACCTGCCGCTGGAGGACCTGCCGTTCGGCCTGTGCCTGTTCGAGCCGGACTGGCACCAGGGCGTGATCGGCATCCTCGCCTCGCGCCTGAAGGAGCGCTACCACCGCCCGACCATCGCCTTCGCCGATGCTGGCGACGGGCTGCTCAAAGGGTCGGCGCGCTCGGTGCCGGGCTTTCATATCCGCGATGCGCTGGACGCGGTCGCCGCCAGGCATCCCGGCCTGATCAGCAAGTTCGGCGGGCACGCCATGGCGGCCGGGCTGTCGCTGCCACAAGCGAACTTCGGTGCCTTCGCCGCGGCCTTCGATGCCGAAGTGCGCCGCCAGCTGTGCGAGGACGATCTTACCGGTCGGCTGCTCACCGACGGCCAGCTCAGCGTCGAGGAATTCCATCTGGAGCTGGCGCGTGCGCTGCGCAACGCCGGACCCTGGGGCCAGCATTTTCCCGAGCCGATGTTCCATGGTGTGTTCCAGCTGGTGCAGCAACGTATCGTCGGCGAGCGCCATCTCAAGCTTGTGCTCAAGAGCGAATGCGGATCGCTGACGCTGGACGGCATCGCCTTCAACGTCGACCGCGAGATCTGGCCGAACCCGACGGTGCGCTGGGCGGAGCTGGCCTACAAGCTCGACGTCAACGAGTACCGTGGCCAGGAAAGCGTGCAGCTGATGGTGGCGCATATCGCCCCGCGCTGACCGATGCATGCCAGCCGACGATAGGCCGGCTGAATCGGCCGGCATTCCCCGCCGGAACGTTCGATTGTTGCCTGCCGCCGCCGCGCCTAGAGTGGCGAGACAACAACAGCGCCATGCGGGAACCCGAAATGAGCGATATCAGCGTCCATCACCGTGCCTGCCATCTGTGCGAAGCCATCTGCGGCCTGACCATCCAGACCGAAGGCGAGCGCATCCTTTCGATCAAGGGCGACCCCCTCGACAGCTTCAGCCGCGGCCATATCTGTCCGAAGGCAGTGGCGCTGCAGGACATCCAGGACGACCCCGATCGCCTGCGCCACCCGATGCGCCGCTGCGGCGAAGAGTGGCAGGCCATCAGCTGGGACGAGGCCTACGAGCTGGTCGCCGAGCGCCTGGCCGAGATCCGCGAGCGCCACGGCAGCAATGCCGTGGCCATCTACCAAGGCAACCCGAGTGTGCATAACTACGGGCTGACGACCCACAGCAACTATTTCCTCGGCTTGCTGAAAACGCGCAACCGCTTCTCCGCGACCTCGGTCGACCAGCTGCCGCACCACCTAACCAGCCATCTGATGTACGGTCACGGCCTGCTGCTGCCGGTGCCGGATATCGATCACACCGATTTCATGCTGATTCTCGGCGGCAACCCTTTGGCCTCTAACGGCAGCATCATGACCGTGCCCGATGTGGAAAAGCGGCTGAAGGCGATCCGCGCCCGCGGCGGCAAGCTGGTGGTGGTCGACCCGCGCCGCAGCGAGACTGCCGCCATCGCCGATCAGCATCTGTTCGTGCGGCCCGGACAGGACGCCGCGCTGTTGTTCGGCCTGCTCAACACCCTGTTCGAGGAAGGGCTGACGCGTGCCAGCGAACTGCCGCTGGACGGCATCGAGGAAGTGCGCACGGCGATCGCCGCCTTTACGGCAGAAGCGATGAGCGCCCGTTGCGGAGTACCGGCCCAGCAGATCCGCCAGCTGGCGCGGGACTTCGCGGCAGCGGACAGGGCGGTTTGCTACGGACGCATGGGCGTTTCGACTCAGGCCTTCGGCACGCTCTGCCAGTGGCTGGTGCAGCTGATCAACCTGATCACCGGTAATCTCGATCGGGTCGGTGGCGCGCTGTGCACCGAGCCGGCGGTGGATCTGGTGGAGACCACCAAGGGCGGCCATTTTGACGCCTGGCGTAGTCGGGTTTCGCAACTGCCCGAATACGGCGGCGAACTACCGGTAGCGGCATTGGCCGAAGAGATGCTCGAGCCTGGGGACGGGCAGGTACGTGCGCTGATCACCGTGGCCGGCAACCCGGTGCTCTCCACGCCCAACGGCCGCAAGCTGGAGCAGGCGCTGGATGGCCTGGAGTTCATGCTCAGCGTGGACTTCTACATCAACGAGACGACCCGCTATGCCGACGTGATCCTGCCGCCGACCGCACCGCTGGAGCACGACCATTACGACACGACATTCAATCTGCTCGCCGTGCGCAACGTCACCCGCTTCAACCAGCCGGTGCTGCCCAAGCCCGTGGGCGCGCAGCACGACTGGGAAATCTTTATCGGCCTGGCCAAGGCCTACGCCGGGCGGGTGGGCGTCGAGCTCAAGCCGACCATGCCGCCGCAGCAGATGATGGACCTGGCGCTGCGTCATGGGCCCTATGGTGACAAGTCCGAGCGCAAGCTGAGCCTGGCAGCGCTGGAGGATTATCCCCACGGGCTGGATCTCGGGCCGCTCAAGCCGAATCTGGCGCGGCGCTTGAAAACGCCGAACAAGCGCATCCAGGCCGCGCCGGCGCTGATGCTGGACGATCTGCAGCGTTTCGCCGCGCAGCCCCAGGCGGGGGCCGACGAGCTGTTGCTGATCGGCCGTCGCCATGTACGCAGCAACAACTCCTGGATGCACAACTACCAGCGCCTGGTGAAGGGCAAGCCGCGTCATCAGCTGCTGATGCACCCTGCGGACATGGCGGCGCGGACGTTGCAGGACGGCCAGCGGGTGCGCGTGCATTCGCGGGTCGGCGTGGTCGAGGTGGAGGCGCTGGCCAGCGAGGAGATGATGCCCGGCGTGGTCAGCCTGCCGCACGGCTGGGGCCATGCGCGGCCGGGCGTGCAGCTGGATATCGCGCGACAGCAACCGGGCGCCAGCAGCAACGACCTGACCGACGAGCGCCAGCTGGACGTTTCTGGCAACGCCGCGCTCAACGGTGTGCCGGTGCAGGTCAGCGCCGCCTGACCAGCGACTTTGCCCGCCGCGGGCTGGGCATGGCCGCGGAAACGGTCTCTACTGACGGGTGTCCAACCCGCATCCACGACAGTAGAGGCCGTCATGTCCCAGCTCTTCCAGCCGCTTACCCTGCGCCAGCTCAAACTGCCCAACCGGATTGCCGTATCGCCCATGTGCCAGTACTCGGCGAAGGCGGGGATGGCCAACGACTGGCATCTGGTGCATCTGGGCAGTCGAGCCGTCGGTGGCGCCGGGCTGGTGATTGTCGAGGCGACGGCGGTCAGCCCTGAGGGGCGTATTTCGCCGGACGACCTGGGTATCTGGTCCGACGAGCATGTCGAGCCATTGCGGCGGATCACCCGCTTCATCGAGGCGCAGGGCGCATTCGCCGGTGTGCAGCTGGCCCATGCCGGGCGCAAGGCGAGCACCTGGCGGCCCTGGCTCGGCAAGCATGGCAGCGTACCGATCGCTGCCGGCGGCTGGACCCCGGTGGGGCCGTCCGCCATCGCCTTCTCGCCGGAACATGCCGTGCCCACGGCGCTGGACGATGCCGGCATCGCGGGCGTCGTGCAGGCGTTCGTCGAGGCAGCCGAGCGCTCGCTGGCAGCTGGTTTCAAGATCGCCGAAGTGCATGCGGCCCATGGCTACCTGCTGCATCAGTTTCTTTCACCGCTTTCCAACCAGCGTCAGGATCGCTATGGCGGCTCGTTCGACAATCGCATCCGTCTGCTGCTGGAGGTCACCGCTGCGGTGCGCCAGGTCTGGCCCGAGGAGTTGCCGCTGTTCGTCCGCCTCTCGGCGACCGACTGGGTCGATGATGGCTGGAATGCAGACGAAACGGTCGAGCTTGCACGGC
This sequence comes from Stutzerimonas sp. KH-1, assembly GCF_054483855.1. Taxonomy (NCBI): domain Bacteria; kingdom Pseudomonadati; phylum Pseudomonadota; class Gammaproteobacteria; order Pseudomonadales; family Pseudomonadaceae; genus Stutzerimonas; species Stutzerimonas sp. KH-1. Next base: position 483,436 of record NZ_CM137011.1, read on the forward strand.
GGCTCAAGGATGTCGGCGTCGACCTGATCGACGTGTCGTCGGGCGGCACCGCGGCCAACGCCGATATTCCAGTCGGGCCGGGCTACCAGACTCAGTTTGCCGAGCGCGTGCGTAAGGAAGCGGGTATTGCCACCGGAACGGTCGGCATGATTACCGAGGCGGTGCAGGCCGAACATATCCTGCGCACCGGCCAGGCCGACCTGATCCTGCTCGCCCGCGAACTGCTGCGCGACCCGTACTGGCCGCTGCATGCCGCCGAATACCTGCGCGACGGGTCGGTGGCCTGGCCGGCGCAGTACGTGCGTGCCGCCCATCGCGATACGCCGATCCGTCAGGTGCCCGAGTCGTTTGACTGAGCACTGCTGTTCAATCCTGATCTAATCCTTTTGGGGACTTCGATGAAAACCAGTGGCCTTCTCGATCAACTGCTCAGGTCCGGTCAGGACCTGCTGCAGAAGCAGCAATCCAGTGCAGGTGGCAAACCTGGCAAAGGCGGTTTGAGCGACCTGCTTTCCGGCGTTGGCGGCGGTTCGCTCGGCAATGCCCTGTCGGGCGCCGGTGGCGGCGCGCTGGCGGCCGGTGCCATGGGCTTGCTGCTGGGCAACCGCAAGGTACGCAAGATGGGAGGCAAGGCGGTGACCTACGGCGGTCTGGCGGCACTCGGGGTGCTGGCCTACAAGGCTTACAGCAACTGGCAGGCACAGCAGGGCGGGACACAGCAGCAGACGCCTCAGACCATCGATCGCCTGCCGCCGGCAGAGGTCGAGGTCCACAGCCAGGGCATTCTCAAGGCACTGGTGGCAGCAGCCAAGGCCGACGGCCATGTCGATGCCCGAGAGCGTCAGCTGATCGAGGCGGAGCTGGGCAAGCTGGCCGATGCTGATCTGCAGCAGTGGCTGGAGGCCGAACTGAACAAGCCGCTGGACCCGGCCGACGTGGCCAGTGCCGCCAGCACCCCGGAGATGGCTGCCGAGATGTACCTGGCCAGCGTACTGATGGTCGACGAGGAGCATTTCATGGAGCGTGCCTACCTCGACGAACTGGCTCGCTGCCTGCAGCTCGATCCGCAACTCAAAGGCGAACTGGAAAGCCAGGTACGTGGTGTCAGTGCCTGACCAGCCATCATGAGGGCAAATCCGTTTCCTGACCGTCCGCCGGCACGCCCAGCGGGCTGTCAGCACGGGTTGGCTGAGTTATAATCGCCGGCTTTTGCACCGTCCGATTGAGAGCTGCCTACCTATGGAAATCAACCCGATCCTCACCAGCATCAAGGACCTGTCCGAGCGCACCCAGTCAATTCGGGGGTATCTTTGACTACGATCAGAAGCATGATCGTCTCGTCGAAGTAAACCGCGAACTCGAAGACCCGAACGTCTGGAACAAGCCCGAATACGCCCAGAGCCTGGGCCGTGAACGCGCTACCCTGGCGCAGATCGTCGAAACCATCGACGACCTGACCGGTAGCCTGGCCGATTCGCGCGACCTGCTGGAAATGGCCGCCGAAGAAAACGACGAAGGCGCCGTGAACGACATCGTGGCCGAAGTCGAGCGCCTGCGCGAAATTCTCGAGAAGCTCGAGTTCCGCCGCATGTTCAGCCACGAGATGGACCCCAACAACTGCTACCTCGATATCCAGGCTGGCTCCGGCGGTACCGAGGCCCAGGATTGGGCCAACATCCTGCTGCGCATGTACCTGCGCTGGGCCGACAAGCGCGGCTTCAGCGCCGAGATCGTCGAGCTGTCCGAGGGTGAGGTCGCCGGCATCAAGGGCGCCACCGTACACATCAAGGGCGAATACGCCTTCGGCTGGCTGCGCACCGAGATCGGCGTGCACCGCCTGGTGCGCAAGAGTCCGTTCGACTCCGGCGCCCGTCGCCACACCTCGTTCTCGGCGGTATTCGTATCGCCCGAGATCGACGACAAGGTGGAGATCGAGATCAACCCGGCCGACCTGCGCATCGACACCTACCGCTCCTCTGGTGCCGGTGGTCAGCACGTCAACACCACCGATTCGGCAGTGCGTATCACCCACGTGCCGACCAATACCGTGGTGGCCTGCCAGAACGAACGTTCCCAGCACGCGAACAAGGACACCGCCATGAAGATGCTGCGGGCCAAGTTGTACGAGCTGGAAATGCAGAAGCGCAACGCCGCCTCTCAGGCGCTGGAAGACAGCAAGTCGGACATCGGCTGGGGCCACCAGATCCGTTCCTACGTGCTCGACGACTCGCGCATCAAGGATCTGCGTACCGGCGTGGAACGCAGCGATTGCCAGAAGGTGCTCGACGGCGACCTCGACGGGTACCTCGAAGCCAGCCTCAAACAGGGGCTCTGAGCGCAGCCGCACGCCTCAAGCCGCAAGCACCCCATTGAAACGATTTGACCGGGACGACCCGCAATGAGCGAACAACCGCTGAACCAGCACGCCATCCAAGAGGAAGAAAACAAGCTGATTGCCCAGCGCAAGGAAAAGCTTGCTGCCGTGCGTGAGCAGGGCAATGCCTTCCCCAACGACTTCCGTCGTGACAGCTATGCAGGCGACCTGCAGAAACAGTACGCCGAGAAGACCAAGGAGGAGCTGGAAGCGGCCGCCATTCCGGTCAAGGTCGCCGGACGTATCATGCTCAACCGCGGGCCGTTCATGGTGCTGCAGGACATGAGCGGGCGCATCCAGGTCTATGTCGATCGCAAGATGCTGCCGGCCGAGCAGGTCGAGGCGGTCAAGCACTTCGACCTGGGCGACATCATCGCCGCCGAGGGCACCCTGGCGCGCTCCGGCAAGGGTGACCTGTACGTCTACATGAGCAACGTGCGCCTGCTGACCAAGTCGCTGCGCCCGCTGCCGGACAAGTTCCACGGCCTGACCGACACCGAGCAGCGCTATCGCCAGCGCTACGTCGACCTGATGGTGAACGAGGAGGTGCGCGAAACCTTCCGCGTGCGCTCGAAGGTCATCGCCCACATCCGCAAGTTCCTCGCCGAGCGTGATTTCCTCGAAGTGGAAACGCCGATGCTGCAGACCATCCCCGGCGGCGCCGCGGCCAAGCCGTTCGAAACCCACCACAACGCGCTGGACATGCCGATGTTCCTGCGCATCGCGCCGGAGCTCTACCTCAAGCGTCTGGTGGTCGGTGGCTTCGAGCGCGTGTTCGAGATCAACCGCAACTTCCGTAACGAAGGCGTCTCGACCCGGCACAACCCCGAGTTCACCATGCTCGAGTTCTACCAGGCCTATGCCGACTACGAAGACAACATGGACCTGACCGAGGAGCTGTTCCGCGAGCTGGCCCAGGCCGTGCTCGGCAGCACCGACGTGCCCTATGGCGACAAGGTGTTCCACTTCGGCGAGCCGTTCGCGCGCCTGTCGGTGTTCGACTCGATCCTCAAGTTCAACCCGGAAATCTCGGCCTCCGATCTCAACGATCTGGAGAAGGCCCGCACCATCGCCAAGAAGGCCGGCGCCAAGCTGCTCGGTCACGAAGGCCTGGGCAAGCTGCAGGTGATGATTTTCGAGGAGCTGGTCGAGCACAAGCTGGAACAGCCGACCTTCATCACCGAGTATCCGTTCGAGGTCTCGCCGCTGGCCCGGCGCAACGATCGCAACCCCAACGTCACCGACCGCTTCGAGCTGTTCATTGGTGGCCGCGAGATCGCCAACGCCTATTCCGAGCTCAACGATGCCGAGGATCAGGCCGAGCGCTTCCACGCCCAGGTGGCCGACAAGGACGCCGGCGATGACGAGGCCATGCACTTCGACGCCGACTTCGTTCGTGCGCTGGAATACGGCATGCCGCCGACCGCCGGCGAGGGCATCGGCATCGACCGTCTGGTGATGCTGCTGACCAACTCGCCATCGATCCGCGACGTGATCCTCTTCCCGCACATGCGCCCGGAAGTCTGATCCACTGGCTGTGAAGGTCACCAACCCGCAGTGTGCTGGCGCAGCATCTGCGGGTATAACCTCAACGGTACGGATCATCCGTGAAGAGGTAGCGATGAATACCCGCAACAACCTGGACGAATACCAGAGCATTGTGCGTGCGCTGTCCGACCGCATCGTAGAGGCGCAAACCCCGGTGCGCGTGCTGGACGCGGTGAAGTGGGACGAGAACACCCGCCAGGGCTTTTTCGCCGCCAAGGGCCGTGAGCTGCCGAAGATCGATCGCGCCTACTACGAAGGCCGCCCGCTGGCCTTCGACTCCAGCGCGAAGAAGCAGGAATTCCAGGACATCGAGCGTGACATCACCCGTCAGCTCGGCCAGTTCAACCCGGTCGGGCAGATCATGCGGCGCATGTGCAAGGAATACCGCATGGTCATCCGCATGCTCGAGGCGCGCGGCACGCCGGACTTCGGCATGATCTCCCAGGAACTCTACGGCGCGGCATCCGATGCCTTCCACGCCGGTGACCCAACCCTGGCCGACCTCGGTCTGATGCTCTCCGATTACCTGAACAACATCGCCGATCGCGGTGACCTGCGCGACGAGCCGAAGAATCTCACCGCGCCGCAGGCCGTGGAGCTGCTGCAGAAACGGCTGGACGTGGTGTTCGGCGAAGGCGAGGGCGTGATCCGCGTCTTCGAGTCCGACGGCATCCTCGCCGACGCTGCGGCCGGTGCCGACTACATCAAGATCCGCAGCGACGCGCTGTTCAACGAGCGTGACGTACGCGCACTGGAAGTCCACGAAGGGCTGGTGCACGTCGGCACCACGCTCAACGGGCAGAACCAGCCGATCTGCACCTTCCTGGCCAAGGGGCCGCCGTCTTCCACGGTCACTCAGGAAGGCCTGGCAATCCTGATGGAGGTGATTGCCTTCGCCTCCTACCCGACGCGCCTGCGCAAGCTGACCAACCGCACCCGCGCCATCCACATGGCCGAGGAGGGCGCGGATTTCCTCGACGTGTTTGGCTTTTTCCGCGAGCAGGGCTATGGCGACGACGAGAGCTACAGCAACGCCAGCCGCGTGTTCCGCGGCTCGACCCCCGATGGTCTGCCCTTCACCAAGGACCTGTCCTACCTCAAGGGCTTCATCATGATCTACAACTACATCCAGCTCGCCGTGCGTAAAGGCCGGCTGGAGCAGATCCCGCTGCTGTTCTGCGGCAAGACCACGCTTGAGGACATGCGCACGCTGCGCCAGCTGGTAGACGAGGGCATGGTCGCCCCGCCCAAGTACCTGCCGCAGCAGTTCCAGGACCTCAATGCGCTGTCGGCCTGGATGTGCTTCTCCAACTTCCTCAATCACCTGAGCCTCGATCGTATCGAGGCGGACTACGCCAACATCCTCTGAGCCGACTCGGCGCAGGCCCCGAATCAATCATCACGCAAGGAAGCGTATCGACATGGAAAACCCCGTCTTCGCCCGGCAGTCCAGCCCACTGGACCGTACCCTCTCGGCTGGCGCCTACAACCTCGTCATCGGGCTGACCCTCTGCTGGGGCTTCTGGGTCAACTGGTGGATGGTCGGCAACATTCCGGTCGAGTCCATTCGCAGCATCCATCCCTGGCTGTTCTTCGGCGGCTACTTCGCCAGCTGCCTGACCGGCGCGTGGCTGTTCCACCGCTCGAACAAGCCCTGGGTGAGCTTTCTCGGCTATAACCTGGTGGTGGTCCCGTTCGGGCTGATCGTCAACCTGGTGGTGAGCCGCTACGACAGCGCACTGGTGCACGAGGCGATCCGTATCACGGCGCTGGTGACCCTGGGCATGATGGCGCTCGGCACGCTGTTTCCGCGCTTCTTCGCCAGCATCGCCAGTGCACTGACGGTGGCGCTGCTGCTGGTGATCGTCGTCGAGCTGGTCGAGCTGTTCATCCTCGGCATCCACCATGGCGTGATCGACTGGATCGTGGTGCTGATCTTCTGCGGTTATGTGGGCGTCGATTGGGGGCGGGCGAACCAGATTCCCAAGACCCTGGACAACGCCATCGACAGCGCCGCCGCGCTCTATATGGACATCATCAATCTGTTCCTGCGTATCCTGCGCATTCTCGGGCGCAAGTAGGCGAGGGCAGCCGAGGCCGCTTTCGCCGCGCTGCAATCACAGGATCAGGAGCTCGCCGTGGCCAGTCACGAACTCGAATACGAAATCCTCGGACAATCCGCGCAGAGCGTGGAAATCATTCTCGACCCCGGCGAGACGGTGATCGCCGAGGCCGGCGCAATGAACTACATGACCGACGGTGTGCGCTTCGAAGCACGCATGGGCGACGGCTCGGCGAGCGGTGTGCTCGGCAAGCTGTTGGGCATGGGCAAGCGGATGATCACCGGCGAGTCGCTGTTCCTCACCCATTTCACCAATGAAGGCAAAGGCAAGTCGCGTGTGGCCTTCGCTGCGCCTTATCCCGGTACGGTGGTGCCGGTGGACCTCGCCGCGGTAGGCGGCACGCTGATCTGCCAGAAGGACTCGTTCCTCTGTGCCGCTTTCGGCACGCGGATCGGCGTGAGCTTCAGCAAGCGCATCGGCGCGGGCTTCTTCGGCGGCGAGGGCTTCGTCCTGCAGCGTCTGGATGGCGATGGGCTGGCCTTCGTACACGCGGGTGGAACGGTAATCCGCAAGGAGTTGAACAACGAAACCCTGCGCCTGGATACCGGCTGCCTGGTCGCGTTCACCCAGGGCATCGACTACGACATCCAGCTGGCCGGTGGGCTGCGCAGCATGCTGTTCGGCGGCGAAGGGCTGCTGCTGACGACCCTGAAGGGCACCGGCAGCGTCTGGATCCAGAGCCTGCCGTTCTCGCGGCTGGCCGAACGGGTCTACGAGGCGACCTACCAGGCCCGCGGCGAAACCCGTGCCGGTGGAAAATGAGGCGACTCGCAGCGCGCCAGATTTGTCACAATCCGCTTTTGACTTTGTCCTGCCGAGATTATCCATGTCCGAACGTAATCTGATCCCCTATATCCTCACCGCCGTCGGCACCGTCATCGGGACGGTCGGGGTGCTCAGCTACTACGGCTACGTGCATGTCGCCAAGCCCGAGGATGCCTTGTTGCTGGCGGACTTCACCATGCTCAAGACCATACCGGGCGAGGATTATCGGGTATCGCTGAAGCCGGCCTCGCAGGTGGCTCAGTGCATTGATGGTGTGCTGGTGCTGTTCGATACCGAGCAGAAGGGCCTGACCGGCGTGCTGGTGGACAACAGGAAGCGGGCAGTGCGCTGCATGGGCCAGGACGCGCCGCAGGCGAGCAAATAGAACAGCCCGTCAGGGCGACGGGCTGCAAAAGGGGCTGGGCATCAGTGCGCGATGCCCATGCTTCACGGTCACTCCATCGACGAGCGTGGCGCGACGCGCTTGTCGTCGTTGGAGATGGTCACCTCGACGCGGCGATTCATGGCGCGGCTGGACGGCGAGTCGTTGCTCGCAACCGGGTACTGCTCGCCATAGCCCACCGCCTGGATGCGCTGTGGGTCGACGCCCGCGTGGGTCAATGCGCGGCGCACGGATTGGGCGCGGCGCTCGGACAGCTGCTGGTTGTAAGAGTCGGAGCCGGTGCTGTCGGTATAACCCTCGACCACCACCTTGCGCTCCGGATTCTCGTTCAGGAACTCAGCAAGCTTCTGGATGCCGCGCATGCCGGCGGGTTTCAGTTCGGCCTTGTCCAGGTCGAACAGCACGTCACCGAAGGTCACCAGCGTGCCGCGTTCGGTCTGCTTGGCCTGCATGTCTTCCTGCAGCTTGCGAATCTGCGCCTCGCGCGCTTCCAGGCGCGCCTCGGCGCGCTGTGCCGAAGTCTTGCCCAGATCCTCTTCGGCGCTGCGCAGGGCAATGGTCTGTTCGGCCAGCTCGATGCGGCGCTTGGTCAGGTAGGCCAGCTGGTCCACCGTCTCCTCGTCCGCATCGTTCAGATAGGCCTTGTTGGCCTTGTCCAGCATGGTGCCGGCATCCTGGGTTTCCAGAGCGGCCAGCTTGTTGGCACGCGAGTCGGCCTGCAGCGCGGAGTAGCTGCTGCGGGCTTCTTCGAGGTTCTGATTGGGCTGGTTGGCGCAGGCCACCAGGCCAATGCTCAGAGCCAGAAGAGTCGGTAGGGTTACGAGCTTGTGCATGACGAATTCATCCTTTGTGCAATAAACGGAATGTCGAACCTGATGCGGGTTCAGCGAACGCTGCGCATACTTTCCTCGCGCAGCTCACGGATTCCCTGCTGTGCGTCCTCAACGGCCTTCTGCGCCTTGGCCGCTTCGGCCTTGCGCTCGGCAACGCGGGCATCCCATTCGGCCTGTTCGGCCAGCTTGCGGGCTTGTTCGTAGTTTTCCTTCTGCATGGCCAGCTCGGCCTCTTTCCATTTTTCCTGCGCGGCACGCATCTCCACGGCGGCGTACTCGGTGCCGCCCGCGCTGACCGCGCTGCGCACTGCCGATTCGGTCACCGCGAACTGCTCGGTCGGTGGGTTGCCCGCACAGGCCGTCAGCAGCAGGCCGCCCAATGCAATGGCTGCAAGCTTGGGTAGCTGGAATCTCGAAGCGTGGGTTGCGACAGCTTTGTTCATGGTCAGTCTCCAGTTCGAATTGCTTAACGGATAGCTACCGTCCCTGGCCGGGCAGTGGGCTGATTAGTGCACTACCGATGTCGGGACATATTTTTGTGAGGTCACACGGCGCCAAACGTTCCGTCGAATTGGCGGGCTAGAGCGGTCGTCAGCGAAACGGCAAGGGGGTGAAGTGTGTAGCGAGGGCGGAGCCGCGCGGGATTCCGCGCAGCAGAGGGGAGTGCGGCCGCCGGCGCTGCGCGCTCGCGGCCGCTAGCAGCGACCGATGACTCAGCTGTCTGCGTCTGGCTCGTCGAGCATGCGCTTGAGGTGCTTGCGCGACAGCTCGAGAAAGCGCGGAGTGGGGCCCACGTCTTCATAGACCGGGTCGCCCTGTTCGTCGGTGGCGATCACATGCGTGCCGCGTACATAGGGCAGGCTGGTCTCGACCGCTTCGAGGGCGGCGCCGACCAGTTCGCCGAGCAGCGCCTCTGTGCTGCGCTTGGGATACATCTCGGCCAAGGCGGCCAGCCGTGCCGCGCTCTCGACATCCAGGGGGATGCTGTAGGTGGTATGGCTCATGCGGCCCTTGGCGTCGCGCTCCCAATGACTGACAAGCTCGGAAATTCTCATGGTTACTCCTTAATGCCCGCGCGCACGAGCGGTGATAGCGGTGATTACTGGGCTTGCATGCCCACGCGCGCTAGCCATTGATGCCTTGTCATGGCGCTGCGCGGTGGGCACTCTGGTTGGAGATAATTTCAGCGTAGCCGTTCAGGATCGTTTGCCCAGCGAAGCGTCTGATGCATAGCGGCGAATCGGTCGTGCAAGACTGGCGAGGCTCGCGAAACTCATTGGCCGTATTGGCGGGAGGAGCAAAGGTCATGGCGAAAATCATCGATGCGCGCCTGCGCGACAACGTGCATCTGCTCGGCGAGCTGCTCGGCAATACCATCCGTGCCCAGCACGGCGATCAGTTCTTCGACAAGATCGAGCGCATTCGCAAGGGGGCCAAGGCCGCCCGGCGAGGATCGGCCGAGGGCGCGCAGCAGCTGGCCGAGACGCTGGACAGCCTGGACGAGCACGAGCTGCTGCCAATGACCCGGGCGTTCAACCAGTTTCTCAACCTGGCCAACATCGCCGAGCAGTATCACCAGGTCCGTCGCCGTACAGCCAGTGAGCCTGCGCCGTTCGAGGCGAGCGTCTTCCCCGATCTGCTCGAACGCCTGAAGGCGGCCGGCCACGGCGACGAGTTTCTCGCCCGCCAGGTCAGCCGGCTGGATATCGAGCTGGTGCTGACAGCCCACCCGACCGAGGTATCGCGGCGCACCCTGATCCAGAAATACGACGCCATCGCCGAGCAGCTGGCGGCACGCGACCACACCGATCTCTCGGCCGCCGAGCTGGCCCGGATCGAGCTGCAGCTGCAGCGTCTGGTCGCCGAGGTGTGGCACACCGAGGAAATCCGTCGCAACCGGCCGACGCCCGTGGAAGAGGCCAGGTGGGGCTTTGCGGCGATCGAGAACTCGTTGTGGAAGGCCGTACCCAATGTCCTGCGCCAGACCGATGCCACGCTGCGCCGACTGACCGGCCTGCACCTGCCGCTGGAGGCAGCACCGATTCGCTTCGCTTCCTGGATGGGCGGCGACCGCGACGGCAACCCCAATGTCACCGCAATGGTCTCCCGCGAAGTTCTGCTGACGGCACGCTGGGTCGCCGCCGACCTGTACCTGCGGGAGATCGAGGGGCTGATCACGGCGCTGTCGATGAGCGCGGCCAGTGACGAGCTGCTACGCCAGACGGGGGAGTCGCCCGAACCCTACCGCGTATTGCTCAAGCCACTGCGTCAGCGCTTGCGGGCGACCCGTGACTGGGCGCGGGCCGCCATCGAGCACGGCCAGCCAGCGCCGGCAGACGTGCTGCAGGATTGCGCGCAGCTGCGGCGACCGCTGGAACTGTGCTACCGCTCGCTGCATGCCTGCGGCATGGGCATGATCGCCGACGGCGCCTTGCTCGATTGCCTGCGTCGGCTTGCCGTGTTCGGCCTGTTCCTGGTGCGCCTGGATATCCGCCAGGATGCCGCTCGCCATGCCGCTGCGCTGGCCGAGATCACCGACTATCTGGGCCTGGGCGACTACCAGCAGTGGGACGAGCAGCGTCGGCTGGAGTGGCTTCAGCAGGAGCTGGGCAACCGCCGCCCATTGTTGCCGGCCCACTATCATCCGTCGGCCGATACCGCCGAAGTGCTGGCTACCTGCGCGGTGATCGCCGAGGCGCCTGCCACTTCTCTGGGCTCCTATGTGATTTCCATGGCGCATGCGGCCTCCGACGTGCTCGCCGTGCAGCTTTTGCTCAAGGAGGCGGGCCTGCAGCGTCCGATGCGCGTGGTGCCGCTGTTCGAAACCCTTGATGACCTGAACAACGCCGCGCCGATCATCGACCGTCTGCTGTCTCTGCCCGGCTACCGTCAGCGCCTGCACGGACCGCAGGAAGTGATGATCGGCTACTCCGATTCGGCTAAGGATGCCGGCACCACGGCGGCGGCCTGGGCTCAGTACCGCGCTCAGGAGCAGCTGGTGGACGTCTGTCGCGAGCACGGCGTGGAGCTGTTGTTGTTCCACGGCCGTGGTGGCACCGTCGGGCGTGGGGGCGGCCCGGCGCACGCGGCGATCCTTTCGCAACCGCCGGGATCGGTCGACGGGCGGTTCCGTACGACCGAACAGGGCGAAATGATTCGCTTCAAGTTCGGGCTTCCGGATATCGCCGAGCAGAATCTGAATCTTTACCTCGCCGCCGTGCTGGAAGCGACGCTTCTGCCGCCACCGTTGCCTGAAGCCGGTTGGCGGGAAACCATGGATCGCCTGGCCGAGGATGGGGTCAGCGCCTACCGCGGCGTAGTGCGTGAGCACCCACTGTTCGTCGAGTATTTCCGCCAGGCCACGCCTGAGCTTGAGCTGGGCCGCCTGCCGTTGGGCAGCCGCCCAGCCAAGCGCCGCGAAGGCGGCGTGGAGAGCCTGCGGGCGATCCCCTGGATCTTCGCCTGGACCCAGACCCGACTGATGCTGCCGGCCTGGCTGGGCTGGGAGCACGCCCTGCATCGTGCGCTGGAGCGCGGCGAGGCGGAAAGGCTGGCCGAGATGCGTGCGCGCTGGCCATTCTTCAGCACACGCATCGACATGCTGGAGATGGTGCTGGCCAAGGCCGACGCCGACATCGCTCGGCGCTACGACGAGCGGCTGGTGCAACCTGAGCTGCTTTCGCTGGGCGGCGATCTGCGTGACCGATTGTCGCAGGTAATCGGTGCGGTGCTGAGCCTGACCGGCCAGTCAGATCTGCTCGATCACAGCCCCAAGACCCAGGAGGCGTTCAGTCTGCGCAACACTTACCTGGATCCGCTGCACCTGATGCAGATCGAGTTGCTGGCACGTTCGCGAAATTGCCAGAGCCCGGCCGAGAGCCCTTTGGAGCAAGCCTTGCTGGTCAGCGTGGCGGGTATCGCCGCTGGGCTGCGCAACACCGGCTAAGGTGTCCGGCGAGCGGATCGGCGGGTATACAGCTACCCTGACAGCCCGGTCGTCCGGCTACCAATTCCGCGATTTATGCAGGGTGATAGACGCTTTGGGGACGGCTTGTGCCGTCCCGGTGCGCTGTGTATCGTGTTCAACCTTTTGTCGCATGGCGGCAAACCAGAATTTTTGATTCGACAGCGACGAGCCGCACCGGCCCGCTGGCGATCGCCCCCCTTCCAAGAAAATCGAGGACTCATCCATGCGTGTGATTCTGCTGGGAGCGCCCGGTGCCGGCAAAGGTACCCAGGCAGGCTTCATTACCAAAAAATTCGGTATTCCGCAGATCTCCACGGGCGACATGCTGCGTGCGGCTGTCAAGGCCGGCACCGAACTCGGCCTCAAGGCCAAGAGCGTGATGGATGCTGGCGGTCTGGTGTCCGATGACCTGATCATCAACCTGGTCAAGGAGCGCATCGCTCAGCCCGATTGCGCCAATGGTTTTCTCTTCGACGGTTTCCCACGCACCATTCCGCAGGCCGAAGCGCTGAAGGAAGCCGGTGTGCGCATCGACAACGTGATCGAAATCGCCGTGGACGATGAAGAGATCGTTGGCCGTATCGCCGGTCGTCGTGTGCATCCGGCCTCCGGTCGCGTCTATCACACCGAGCACAATCCGCCGAAGGTTGCCGGCAAGGACGACGAGACTGGAGAAGAGCTGATCCAGCGCGAAGACGACAAGGAAGAGACCGTGCGTCACCGCCTGTCCGTCTACCACGCGCAGACCAAGCCGCTGGTGGACTTCTACCAGAGCCTGGCCGCGGCCGAAGGCACGCCGAAGTACAGCCGTATCGAAGGTGTCGGTTCCGTGGAAGAGATCACTGCCAAGGTCTTTGCTGCCCTGAGCTGATCATTTCGAGCGACACGCGTCGATGATGCCCGTATCCCCGGATACGGGCATTTTCGTTTCCGGCTGCGCGACGCAACCCGGTGCGTGAATACGTTAGAATCGGCGCCTTTTTCACCCACCGGAACGCCCTGATGACCACTCTGCTGGCCCTGGATACCGCCACCGAAGCCTGCTCAGTCGCGCTGTTGCATGACGGCGAGGTGCTGAGTCACTACGAGGTGATTCCGCGCCTGCATGCCCAGCGGCTGTTGCCGATGGTGCAGACGCTTCTCGGCGAGGCGGGGGTCGGGCTATCCGCCGTCGATGCCATTGCCTTCGGGCGCGGGCCGGGCGCCTTCACTGGCGTGCGCATCTCCATCGGCGTGGTGCAGGGGCTGGCGTTCGCTCTGCAGCGCCCGGTGCTGCCGGTGTCCACGCTGGCGACCATCGCGCAGCGGGCCTGGCGCGAACAGGGCGCGACGCAGGTCGCCGCCGCCATCGACGCACGCATGGACGAGGTGTACTGGGGCTGTTATCGCGAGCATGGCGGGGAGATGCGGCTGGTCGGCAGCGAGGACGTGCTTCCGCCCGAGCAGGCCGCTCTGCCGCGCGCTGCGGACGGCGACTGGTTCGGCGCCGGCACTGGCTGGGGCTATGCCGAGCGTATGCCGGTAGTGGTGCAGGGCTGCGACGCCGCCCTGTTGCCCCATGCCGAAGACCTGCTGCGCCTGGCTGCGTTTGCCTGGCAGCGTGGCGAGGCGCTGGAGGCCGATCAGGCCCAGCCGGTTTACCTGCGCGACAACGTCGCGACGCCGAAAGGGATCAAATGACGCGAGCCGTTGCCAAAGCCATGGCCGCCCGTTAGAGTCGCCGGGCCTCTGATCGAGTCCAATGATGCGCGTCGATAGCTTCTTCCCTGTCCCCTATGCAACGGATCGTTCTGCCCGTACCGGCAGGGCGGCGGACAGCTATGGCGAAACCCAGCGCTTGGCGCAGGCTCAGCGCGGCGTCGATTCGCGCACCGGGCAAGACTATCAGCCCCAGGCCGATCGCCCGCAGCAGCGGGTCAATTCCAGCGCGCTGGTCGAGCGTTACGCCGCCTTCCGCTATGACGAGCCGCAACCCGAGCGGCCGCTTTCCAGCCGTGTCGCGCAGGCCTTGGCCAGCTATACCAGCACCGCCAGCATGCGTATCGACCTCGATGACACCGAGGTGCTCGGGCTCGATCTCTACGCCTGAGGCGCTTCGCTCTGCTACAGCTTCCCTATTTTCTCGGTTGCCCCTCCTGGAACGAGAGCGCCTGGCTCGGCTCGCTCTACCCGCCGGGTACGCCGGCGTCCGAGTTCCTGGTCGGCTATTGCGCGGTATTCAATACGGTCGAGGGCAATACCACGCTCTATGCGTGGCCGTCGGACGACAAGGTTCAGCGCTGGGCCAGCCAGATGCCGGACGATTTTCGCTTCTGCGCCAAGTTTCCCCGGGAGATCAGCCAGGCCGAGAATCTGCATGCAGCGCTGGATGCGGCGCAGTCCTTCCGGCGCCTGTTGCAGCCGCTGGGGCGGCGGGTAACGCCATTCTGGCTGCAGCTGCCGGCCAGCGTCGGTCCGGCCCGGCTGGCGGAGCTGGTCGCCTTCATCGAAGGCTTCGCGGCGCCGCTGGCCATCGAGGTGCGCCATCCGGGGTTCTTCGACAAGGGTGAGGGCGAGCGAGCACTCAATCGTCTTCTGCGCGATCGCGGCGTGGAGCGCATCTGTCTCGACAGTCGGGCGCTGTTCAGCTGCCAATCCCGTGATCCGGCTGTGCTGCATGCGCAGAGCAAGAAGCCACGTTTGCCGGTGCGGCCGGTGGCGTTCAGCGATTCGCCGCAGCTGCGCTTCGTGGGGCATCCGCAGCTGGAAGCCAACGATGCTTTTCTCGCACCCTGGCTGGACAAGGTGGCGGGCTGGATCGAGGCGGGCAAGACGCCGCACGTCTATCTGCATACGCCGGACAATCATCGCGCGCCGCAGCTGGCGATGCGCTTTCATCAGCTGTTGAGCGAGCGTCTGCCCGGTATGCCAGCGCTTCCCACGGTTCGCCCGGCACCGCAGCTTTCGCTGCTGGACTGGGCGTCGGTCCGACCAGTTTTGTAAAACACTGCGCTCAAACTCCACCGCTGAGTCGTTGCCCATAAGGTATGACCTTCGGCCGATTCTTCCTCCTTTTGTTGACGCTGCTGGCCGGCTTCGTGCTGGCGGTGCAGCAGCTGATCGATATCCCGCCGCGTTGGAATCCCTGGGCGCCGCTGGATATTCGCGAGCCGCCGAACCTGCTGACCTCGCTCAAGCTAAGGCGCCTGCAGCAGGATCGTTCGCTCTGCGAACAGGCGCTCGCCACGGCACCGCTGCGTTACGCTGCCGTGCCGAACAGCACGCCGGAACCTGGCTGCCCGGTGCAGAACAGTGTGCGGGTGCAGGGTTCGGACGTGCGTTTCAACGGCCCGTTTCTGGCCACCTGTCCACTGGCGGCCGCCTATGCGATGTTCGAGATGCACGGCCTGCAACCGGCCGCGCAGGCTGTGTTCGGCCAGCCGGTGGTGCGTATTGATCATTTCGGCAGCTTTGCCTGCCGCAACATCGCCCGCAGCAATCGCCGTAGCCAGCATGCCAGTGCCAATGCGCTGGATCTGGCCGGCTTTCATCTGCAGGACGGCACAAGTATCACGGTGGCCAGGGATTGGCAGGGCGAGGGCGACAAGGCGCGCTTCCTGCGTCAGGTGCGCGATGCGGCCTGCAAGGCCTTCAACGTGACGCTGGGGCCGGAGTACAACGCGGCCCATCACGATCACTTCCATGTGGATATGGGCGGTTTCGGCATGTGCCGTTAGGTGCGCTAGCCCGGACGTCCGCAGGCCCGCTCTGGCACAATGCGCCGCTTTGAATCGTCCTCGGGTGCCCCATGTCCGCAAGCAATCCTCTGGTTCGGGTCGAGCCGCTCGCGCCGTCATTCGCCGCAGTCGCTGGCCAATGGGCGCAGCGCCTCGGTTTGCCGCAGGAGCTGGCCGAGGCCGAGTTCGCGCTGCAGGTGGGTGAGGCCGGTTTGCAGTTGCAGTTGCTCGAGGCACAGGCGCCGGGGCCGGTGCGGGTGGATTTCGTGGAGGGTGCGGCGGCGCACCGGCGGCAGTTCGGTGGTGGCAGCGGACAGATGATCGCCAAGGCAGTGGGCATTCAGCCCGGTATCCGACCGCGGGTGCTGGACGCCACCGCCGGGCTCGGGCGTGATGCCTTCGTACTGGCGACGCTGGGTTGCGAGGTCAGTCTGATCGAGCGTCAACCGTTGATCGCTGCGCTGCTGGAGGATGGTCTGAGCCGCGCGGCTGCGGATGCGGACGTGGCCATCATCGCCGCGAGGATGAGGCTGCTCAAGGGTAACGCCATCGAATTGATGCAGCACTGGCAGGGCGAGCCGCCGCAGGTCGTCTACCTCGACCCGATGTTCCCGCACCGTGACAAAAGTGCACTGGTGAAGAAAGAGATGCGCCTGTTCCGGCCCTTCGTCGGCGACGACCTGGACGCGCCGGCGTTGCTTGCCGCCGCGCTGGAGCTGGCCAGTCACCGGGTGGTGGTCAAGCGCCCGCGCAAGGCGCCGGCCATTGATGGCGCCAAGCCCGGCTACAGTCTGGAAGGCAAGTCCAGCCGCTACGACATCTACCCGAAGAAGAAGCTGCAGGCCTGACTCCGGGCAGACGACGCTGCGCCGGGCTTAGCCGCGGTAGGCGCGCAGAAAGACGCCCACCGCATCCTTCACGTGCTGATCGCTTTCCGCCTGGCTCGGTGCTTCGGCATAGCCAACCAGCAGGCGAAAGTGTTGCGCGCCCTTGATCAGTGAACAGTAATGCTCGGCTGCACGCAGCGGGTCGTCGATGCGTAGCAGGCCGAGCGCGTCGGCCTGGCCGAACAGCTGTTGCAGATCCAGCAGCAGCTGCTGCGGACCGGCATCGAAGAACATCTTCACCAGCCCCGGATTCTGCGTCGCCATCGCCACCATCACACGATGCAGACCGATGGACTCAGGGCTGTTGACCAGTTCATTGAAGGCGCCGCCGATCGCCAGCAGCACCTTCTCGATGTCGCAATCGGCCTCCAACTGAAACAGCCGCCTGGGCAGGCGCGTTTCGCAGGTGGTCTTCACGGCGGCGCTGAAGAGCGCCTCCTTGTCCTTGAAGTGGCTGTACAGCGTGAGCTTGGAAACCCCGGCTTCGCTGGCGATGGCTTCCATGCTGCTGCCCTCGTAACCGTTGCCGAGGAACAGCACCTGCGCCGCGGCGAGAATCGCCTCGCGCTTGGCAGGGTCCTTCGGGCGGCCGGGACCGGGGGATGGAGAATGACTTTCGATCATGGGCGTTTTAATAGTGGACTGGCTGGTACGCTATTTTTACTATACCGCGCAGTATAAGTATTCCAATCCGCTTCGCGACAGAGAGACCTTCATCGTGTTCCGACATGTCCTGTCCTTCGCCTCCGTGCTTGGTTTAGCGCTCACTCTGACCGCCTGTGGCAATGGCGAGCCGCCAGAGCAGCTACCGCGGCCGGTCATGGTCGTGCATCCGCAACCGGCCAGCGAGGCGCGCGAGAGCTATCCGGGCGAAGTGCACGCGCGCTACGAGCCGGAGCTGGCGTTCCGTATCGGCGGCAAGGTCGTCGAGCGGCTGGTGGAGGCCGGCGATCGGGTGCGCAAGGACCAACCGCTGGCGCGCCTCGACCCGCAGGACGTGCGCCTGCAGCTGGACGGCATGCGCGCCCAGGTCGCCGCCGCGGAAGCCAACCTGCGGGTGGCCAAGGCGGAATACGATCGCTATCAGGCGCTGCTCGGCCGCCAGCTGGTCAGCCAGTCGCAATTCGACAATGCGGACAACGCCTACCGCGCCGCGGCGGCCCGTCTGCAACAGGCTCGGGCCGAGTTCGACGTGGCCAGCAACCAGGTCGATTACGCGGTGCTGCGTGCCACCCGCGATGGCCTGATCGCCCAGCGTCGCATCGAAGTCGGGCAGGTGGTGGCGGCCGGGCAGACCGCTTTCGTCCTGGCGGCCGATGGTGAGCGCGAGGTCGCCATCGATCTGCCGGAGCAGTCGCTGGAGCGCTATCGGATCGGCCAGGAAGTGGAGGTCGAGCTCTGGTCGCAGCCGGGCCGGCAATACCGCGGCCAGATTCGCGAGCTCTCGCCGGCCGCCGACGCGCAGTCTCGGACCTATTCCGCGCGCGTCGCCTTCACCGAGCAGGATGTGCCGGCCGAGCTGGGCCAGAGCGCGCTGGTGAGCATTCGCCGCGACGATGATGTCGCGCTGGCCGTACCGCTCTCCGCGCTCAGCGCCGAACAGGGCAGGGCGCACGTCTGGCGACTAAAGCCCGACTCCACAGTGGAGCGTGTCGAGGTACGCACCGGCCCATTCGGGGAGCGGCTGGTGCCGGTGCTCGACGGCCTCGCTGCCGACGACTGGATCGTGCTGGCCGGGGTGCAGATGCTCAGCGACAACCAGCCGGTGCGGCCGGTGGATCGCCACAACCGCCCCGTCGAGCTGGCCGCCCGGGAGTAACGCGATGCGCTTCAATCTTTCCGCCTGGGCGCTGCAGAACCGGCAGATCGTCGTCTACCTGATGCTGCTGTTGGCTCTTGTCGGTGCGCTGTCCTACAGCAAGCTCGGGCAGAGCGAGGATCCGCCGTTCACCTTCAAGGCCATGGTCATCCAGACCCAGTGGCCTGGCGCCACCGCCGAAGAGGTTTCACGCCAGGTCACCGAACGCATCGAGAAGAAGCTGATGGAGACCGGCGAGTACGAGCGCATCGTCTCCTTCTCACGGCCGGGCGAGTCCAACGTCACCTTCATGGCACGAGACTCGATGCGCTCGAAGGACATCCCCGACCTCTGGTACCAGATCCGCAAGAAGATCGGCGACATTCGCCACACGCTGCCACCGGGCGTACAGGGGCCGTTCTTCAACGACGAGTTCGGCACCACCTTCGGCAACATCTACGCGCTGACCGGTGAAGGTTTCGACTACGCGATCCTCAAGGACTACGCCGACCGCATTCAGCTGCAACTGCAGCGGGTGAAGAACGTTGGCAAGGTCGAGCTGATCGGCCTGCAGGACGAGAAAATCTGGATCGAACTGTCCAACGTCAAGCTGGCCACCCTCGGTGTTCCGCTGGAAGCCGTGCGCCAGGCGCTGGAGGCGCAGAACGCGGTGACCGCCGCCGGTTTCGTCGAGACGATCAGCGACCGGGTGCAATTGCGCGTGACCGGTAGCTTCGAGACGGTCAAGGAGATTCGCGATTTTCCCATCCGCGTCGCCGGGCGCACGTTCCGCATCGGTGATGTGGCCGAAGTGCACCGCGGTTTCAACGACCCGCCTGCACCGCGGATGCGCTTCATGGGCGAGCCTGCCCTTGGCCTCGCCGTGTCGATGAAGAGCGGCGGCGACATCCTGGTGCTCGGCGAGGCACTGGAGCAGGAGTTCGCTCGTCTGCAGCAAGAACTGCCGGCCGGCATGCAGCTGCGCAAGGTCTCGGACCAGCCGGCGGCGGTGAAGACCAGCGTCGGCGAGTTCGTCAAGGTGCTGATCGAGGCGCTGGTGATCGTGCTGCTGGTAAGCTTCTTCTCCCTCGGTGTGCGCACCGGCCTGGTGGTGGCGCTGTCGATTCCGCTGGTGCTGGCGATGACCTTCGCCGCCATGAACTACCTGGACATCGGCCTGCACAAGATTTCCCTCGGCGCGCTGGTGCTGGCGCTGGGGTTGATGGTGGACGACGCGATCATCGCGGTGGAGATGATGGCGATCAAGATGGAACAGGGCTATGACCGGCTGCGCGCCGCCAGCTTCGCCTGGACCAGCACGGCTTTTCCGATGCTGACCGGCACGCTGATCACCGCGGCGGGATTCCTGCCCATCGCCACGGCCAACTCCAGCACCGGCGAGTACACCCGCTCGATCTTCCAGGTCGTGGCGATCTCGCTGATTGCCTCCTGGATCGCCGCGGTAATGTTCGTGCCGCTGATCGGCGAGAAGCTGCTGCCGGACATGGCCAAGAAAACTGCGCACAAGCACGGCGGAATGGGCGAGGGTCACGATCCCTACGCCACACCGTTCTACCAGCGCGTACGGCGCGTGGTGACCTTCTGCGTGCGCCGGCGCAAGACCGTCATCCTGCTCACCCTGGCGATCTTCGCCGCCGCGGTAGTGCTGTTCCGTCTGGTGCCGCAACAGTTCTTCCCCGCGTCCGGCCGTTTGGAGCTGATGGTGGACCTCAAGCTGGCCGAAGGCGCCTCGCTGAAGGCGACCGAAGCGGAGGTGGCGCGGCTGGAACAGCTGCTCAAGGAACGGGCCGGCATCGACAACTACGTGGCCTATGTCGGCACCGGCTCGCCGCGTTTCTACCTGCCGCTGGATCAGCAGCTGCCGGCGACCAGCTTCGCCCAGTTCGTCGTGCTGGCCGACAGCATCGAGTCCCGCGAGGCCCTGCGCAGCTGGCTGATCGAGCGCATGCGTGAGGACTTCCCGAGCCTGCGCGGCCGCGTGACGCGGCTGGAGAACGGCCCGCCGGTGGGTTACCCGGTGCAGTTCCGTGTCACCGGCGAGCACATCGATGTGGTGCGCGGGCTGGCGCGGCAGGTCGCCGCCAAGGTGGGCGAGAACCCGCACGTGGCCAACGTCCATCTGGACTGGCAGGAGCCAAGCAAGATGGTGCGCCTGAACGTCGATCAGGATCGCGCTCGTGCGCTGGGGGTGAGTACCGCGGAGCTGTCCGGCTTTCTGCGGCGGACTTTCATTGGCAACAGGGTCAGCCAGTTCCGTGAAGACAACGAGCTGATCGAGATCCTCCTGCGCGGCACCGAGCGTGAGCGGCTGGAGCTGTCCATGCTGCCGAGCCTGGCGATTCCTACCGAAAGCGGCCGCAGCGTACCGTTGTCGCAGGTGGCAACGCTGGAGTACGGCTTCGAGGAGGGCGTGATCTGGCACCGCAACCGCCTGCCGACAGTCACCGTGCGCGCCGATGTCTACGGCGACGAGCAGCCGGCCGCGCTGGTGCGGCAGATCGAGCCGACCCTGGCCGATATCCGCGCGCAGCTGCCCAGTGGCTACCTGCTGGAGGTCGGCGGCACGGTGGAGGATTCCGAACGTGGCCAGCGTTCTGTGAATGCCGGCCTGCCGTTGTTCGTCATCGTCGTGATGACCCTGCTGATGGCGCAGCTCAAGAGCTTCTCGCGTTCGGCCATGGTGTTCCTCACCGCGCCGCTGGGCATCATCGGGGTGGCGCTGTTCCTGCTGCTGTTCGGCCAGCCGTTCGGCTTCGTGGCGATGCTCGGTACCATCGCGCTGTCGGGAATGATCATGCGCAACTCGGTGATCCTGGTGGATCAGATCGAGCAGGATATCGGTGCCGGGCAGGCGCGCTTCAGCGCCATCGTCGAGGCTACGGTGCGGCGCTTCCGACCCATCGTGCTGACGGCGCTGGCCTCGGTGCTGGCGATGATTCCGCTATCGCGCAGCATCTTCTTCGGGCCGATGGCGGTGGCGATCATGGGCGGGCTGATCGTCGCCACGGCGCTAACGCTGCTGTTCCTGCCGGCGCTGTACGCGGCCTGGTTCCGGGTTCGCGAAGACGAGGCGAGCGCCGGCTGACGGTGTTTATCGGGCGCGCCTGACCGGCGCGCTCAGATGCCTGCGGCGGTCAGCAGGCACTCGGCGGCGGCCTTGGCGTCCAGCGCCTGCTCGCCTGGACCCTCGATGTGCGCCATGCTCAGCGCCCCTTCGAGCAGGTACTGCAGCTGTCGCGCCAGCCGCAGCGGCTCGGGGGCATCCAACCGTTCCAGCAGTTCGCGCAGATGACTCTGCAGCTCCGTCTTGTAGGCCGCCGAGCGCCGATGGATGGGGTGCTCACGGTCCTGATATTCGGCCGCAGCGTTGATGAACAGGCAACCGCAGAAGGCGCCGTTGCCATGGATCATCCCGTGCAGCCCATCGAAAACGCCCAGTAGCGCCTCGCGCGGCGGCAGCTTGCCGGCGCGCTCGCGCAGGCGCGCCAGCATCAGCTCGTGACGGGCGTCCAGCACGGCGAGGATCAGCTCGTCCTTGGACTTGAAGTGCTTGTACAGGGTCATCTTGGCCACACCGGACTCGGCCAGGATGCGGTCGATGCCGGTGGCGTGATAACCCTCGCGATAGAACAGATTCTCTGCGGTGTTGAGCAGCTGGTCGCGCTTGTTCGATGCCATGGATACCTCCTGCGGTTCGACCATTATGCGGGAGCGCTCGTCGCTCGCTCCAGCTGGCAGTTCCTCCGTGAGTGCTTGAAGTGTACAGACAGGTCTGTCTATTATCCAGTCGTGCCCAATGACCAAGCACACCAATGAAGAGGACAACACCATGAAGCTCCATGACCTGTCGCTGTCCGGCAATTGCCACAAGGTTCGCCTGTTCCTCAGCCTGATCGGCAAGCCGGTCGAGTGTCTGCCGGTGAATCTGCTGGCGGGCGAGCACAAGCAGCCGGCGTTCCGTGCGATCAACCCGCGCGGGCAGATTCCGGTGCTCGAGGATGGCGAATTCCGTCTCGAGGACTCCCAGGCGATCCTGGTCTATCTGGCCCAGCGTTATGCCCCTGAGTGGTACCCGCAGGACGCCGAGACCCAGGGCCGCATCGCCAGCTGGCTGAGCTTCGCTGCCAACGAGGTGCAGCACGGGCCGGCTACCCTGCGTCTGGGCAAGCTGTTCGGCCGGCCTATCGACGAGTCGCTGGCCCAGGCACGTGCCGCCAGCGCCTTGCGCACGCTCGAACGGCACCTCGCGCAGCATGCCTGGCTGGCGCAGACGGGGGCGCCGACTATCGCCGACGTCGCCGTCTACCCGAATGTCGCGCTCGGTGGCGACGGCGGGCTCGATCTGCAGGTATATCCGTCGCTGCAGGCCTGGTTCGGGCGCATCCGCGCGCTGCCCGGCTATGTCGGCATGCCCGGGTTGTAGCCGTCATGAACATGCGCAAAGTGTGGACGCTCGGCGAGCGCATCCAGCAGCGGGCCGGGCGAATCGCCGCAATGTTGCTGGTTGCGCTGCTGGGTGCGGTGGCTTCGGCCAATGCCGTAGCGGAAGGGTTGCGTTTCAGCCTGGTGAAGACGGCGCAGAGCGAAAGTGGAGACTTCCTGCTGCGCCGTGGCGGTTGGCAGCCGCTGCCCACGATCCAGCACATCGCCATTCTGATCGAGCATCGCGGCACCCGTCTGCTGTTCGGTACCGGGTTGGGGCGGCAGATCGATGCGCAGCTGGACGCCGAGCTGCCGTGGCGGATCAAGCGCTACGGCGAGGTGCAACCGGCACGCGACCAGCTGGAGCGGGACGGGCTGGACATCGACCGTATAGTGCTGGGCTGCGTGCGCTGGGAGCATGCTTCGGGGCTGGCCGACTTCCCAGGTGTGCCGGTGCTGGCCAGCCCGGACAGCCTCGACTACCTGCAGACGGCGACACCTCCGGCGGTACTGCCGAGCCAGTTCCGCCATCCGATCGACTGGCAGCCCCTGCAATTCGAGCCGCGGCCTTATCTCGGGCACGGGCAAAGTCTCGATCTGTTCGGCGACGGGCAGCTGGTACTGGTGCCGCTGACCGAGCACGGTGCGGTCGGCCTGTACCTGGCCCTGGCCGACGGCCGTCGATTCTTCTTCCGCGGTGACCGCGAGCAGGGCAGTGCGCCACAGGGTGTGGCGGCGTTGCGCGATGCCGACATTCAGGCCGCGCTCGGCTTCTATCCGCGTTGGGTGCAATGAGATGCGAGCAGGAAGAAAAAAACAGCGCGGCCGTCACCGATTTAGGCGATGCTAAAAGCATGGCACGGGCGATCACGCGGTTGCGAAAGCGTCGATCGTCCGGCCTGCGCCCAATGGCCGAAGTAGGTCTGCCGCTGTGAAGACGGATAGCTGCGAGCCCCTGGCAAGTGTCGTCGATTTGTTACTGGATGCGATCTGCGTTGTCGATGCGCAGGGCAACTTCGTTTACGCCA
Organism: Stutzerimonas sp. KH-1; assembly: GCF_054483855.1. Classification (NCBI taxonomy): domain Bacteria; kingdom Pseudomonadati; phylum Pseudomonadota; class Gammaproteobacteria; order Pseudomonadales; family Pseudomonadaceae; genus Stutzerimonas; species Stutzerimonas sp. KH-1. The sequence goes on from NZ_CM137011.1 coordinate 507,321, forward strand.
GCGCCGCCTGCGAGCGCATCTTCGGCTATACGCCGCAGGAGATGCTCGGCAAGCGCATGATCGAGATGGTCTATCCCGAAGACCGCGCCCGTACCCTGGCGGCCGCCAAGGAGGTCATGGCCGATCAGCCGCTGCTGCACTTCGAGAACCGCTACGTGCGCAAGGACGGCGGTGTCGTGCACATCATGTGGTCGGCCTGCTGGTCGACCGATAACAAGCTGCGCATCGGCGTGGCGCGCGACATCACCCAGCGCAAGCAGTCCGAAGCGATGCAGGCCGCGCTCTATTCGATCTCCGAGGCGGCGCACGGGGCCAAGGATCTCGCGGCGCTGTATCAGCAGATCCATCTGACCATCGCCCAGCTGCTGCCGGTGGACGATTTCATCGTCGCCATCCGCAATGCCGCCAGCGGCGAGCTGACTTATCCCTACCAGGCGCTGGCGCTCGATTCGACCGGTCTGCCAGCGGAACCCGCGGCGTCCCTGTGCTTTTCCGTTCTGCATGGCGCGCAGCCGTTGCGCTTCAATGCGGATTCGATGCGTGCCCTGGCGCTTCCGCTCGCAGACGGGGATCTCCATGCCTGGTGGCTGGGCGTGCCGCTCAGTTCGAGCGAGGGCGTGATCGGTGCGCTGTTGCTCAAGAGCACGGCGGCGCCCTACACCGAGAAGGATCAGGAGCTGTTGCAGTTCGTTTCCACCCAGGTGGTCACGGCAATCGAGCGCAAGCAGCTCTATGCGCGTTTGGAGCGCATGGCGCAGTACGACGAACTCACTGGTCTGCCGAACCGCGCCTGCTTCCGCGATCGACTGAGCACGGCGCTGGCACGGGTGCGGCGCAACGGCGGGCGCATCGCCTTGCTCTACCTGGACCTGGACCGGTTCAAGCAGGTCAACGACACCTACGGGCATGGCGGCGGTGATCAGCTGCTGCAGACCGTCGCCGAACGCCTCGGCGGTTGCGTGCGGGACACCGATACGGTGGCGCGGCTGGGCGGTGACGAGTTCGTGGTATTGCTGGAAAGCATCATCGACGCGGAGGACGCCCAGCGGGTGGTGGCCAAGATCCGCGACGCCTTCGAGGCGCCGTTGCCGATTGCCGGACACAGCCTGGAGATCGGCATGAGCATTGGTATCGCCCTCTACCCGGAGGACGGCGAAGTGGAGGCGCAGCTGCTCAAGCAGGCCGATGAGCGCATGTACCTGATGAAGAGCGGCCGCGGGCAGCGACCGGTGGATTGCGCCTGAGTCAGGCGCTCAGAAGGACCTCAGCATCCTGCCCAGCAGCTCCATCGCCTGCTCGCTTCGGGTGTCCCATGGATGGCCATGGTTCAGCCGCGCGCAGTTGCGAAAGCGCTGGGTGGCCGAGAAGATCGGCCCCGGCGCCAGGCTGATGCCCTGGGCCAGCGCCAGTTGCAGCAGCTGCAGCGAGTCCACCTGCTCGGGAAATTCGAACCAGAGAAAGTAGCCCCCAGAAGGGCGCGTAACCCGCGTGCTCGCCGGGAAATGGCGCGCGGCGGAGGCGAGCATCGCGCCCTGCTGCATCTCCAGTGCGTGGCGCAGCTTGCGCAAGTGGCGGTCGTAGCCGCCATGCTGCAAATAGTCGGCAATGGCGGCTTGCGCCGGCACGGAAGGGGAGATGGTGGTCATTAGCTTCAGCCGGGTGATCTGCTCGGCGTAGCGGCCGCCGGCGACCCAGCCGACCCGGTAGCCGGGCGCCAGGCTCTTGGAAAACGAACCGCAATGCATCACCAGGCCTTCGCGATCATGGCTCTTCACCGGCTTGGGCGGCTCGCGGGTGAAGTACAGCTCGGCGTAGACGTCGTCCTCGATCAGCGGCACCTGATGGCGCTGCAGCAGATTGTAGAGCTGCTGCTTCTTCGCCTCGCCCATGCTCGCGCCCAGGGGGTTCTGCAGGCTGCTCATGAACCAGCAGGCCTTGATCGGCAGGTGCGCCAGGCGATCGGCGAGAATCTCCAGATCGATGCCTTCGCGCGGGTGGACGGGAATCTCCACCGCTTTGAGCTTGAGCCGTTCCAGCACCTGCAGCGTGGCGTAGAACGCCGGCGACTCGATCGCCACCAGGTCACCCGGCTCCGTCACCACCTGCAGGCAGAGGTTCAGCGCCTCCATCGCACCTGTGGTGATCACCAGCTCGTCCATCGGCAGCATCACGCCGCTGACCATGTAGCGCAGGGCGATCTGCCGGCGCAGGTCCGGGTTGCCCGCGGTCATCTCGGCGATCACTTCGCGTGCCGGCATGTCGCGCACGCTTTGCGCCATCGAGCGTGCGAGCCGTTGCAGGGGAAACAGCTCGGGGCTGGGAAAGGCCGAACCGAAGGGTACGGTGGCCGGATCGCGCAGCGAGGCGAGCACGGAGAAGACTAGCTCGCTGACGCCCACCTCGGTGGTTTCCGCCGGGCGGGTGCTGATGTCTGGTTCGTGCAGCGGGCGCTTGGCATGTTCGCGAACGAAATAGCCCGAACGCGCCCGCGCCTGGATCAGCCCGCGGTCTTCCAGCAGGTAGTAGGCCTGGAACACGGTGGACGGGCTGACGCCATAGGTGCGGCTGGCGTGGCGCACCGAGGGTACCTTTTCCCCGGGGGCGAGCACGCCGCTGCGGATCAGTTCGGCAATCTCATCGGCGAATTTCTCGTAGCGCTTCATCGTGTCCGGGCCGTGGCGGTTGGGCATGGCCAGTCTACTGGCGTAGCGCCGCGATGGGGGCGACGAAGGTGCTCGGTGTGCTCACCCGACTGTCCGGCTCGGCCAGGTCGCTGACCTCGAAGCGCAGCTCGCGGCTGAAGTCGCGGGCGTTGTCGAGCAGTGCCACGCTGACCGGCAGATCGGCGATTTCGCCCGGAGCCAGCGCGATCTCGCGCGGGCCCTGCAGCTCGAAGGGGCCGCCGTCCAATGCCAGCGCGTAGCGGCGCGGCTGCTGCGTCTTGTTGATCAGCTTGAGGCGATACATGTTCTCGATCTGGCCCTGCATGTTCTCGCGGTACAGCGTGCGGTCGCGGGTCACGTCCAACTGCAGCTGCGGCCGCGCATCCAGTGCCCAGATGAAGGCGGCGATCATCGCCGTCATCGCCACCGCATAGCCGACCAGCCGCGGACGCAAGAGGCGGGTGATGCCGCCCTTAAGCGCACGTTCGGAGGTGTAGCGCAGCAGGCCGCGGGCGTAACCCATCCGGTCCATGACGCTGTCGCAGACGTCGATGCAGGCGCCGCAGCTGATGCAGTCCAGCTGCAGGCCGTCGCGGATGTCGATGCCGGTGGGGCAGACCTGCACGCACAGCGTGCAGTCGACGCAGTCACCGAGGCCCTGGGCTCGCGGATCACTGCCCTTGCGCCGCGCGCCGCGATTCTCGCCGCGGGCTGTGTCGTACGAGACGAGAAGGGTGTCGGCGTCGAACATCACGCTCTGGAAGCGCGAGTAGGGGCACATGTGCAGGCACACCTGCTCACGCAGCCAGCCGGCATTGATGTAGGTCGCGGCGGTGAAGAACAGCAGCCAGAAAGCGGTCGTGCCACCGATCTCGAAGCGGGCAAGGTCGGCCACCAGCTCGCGTACCGGGGTGAAATAGCCGACGAAGGCCAGCGCCGTGGCCAGGCTGATGGCCAGCCACAGCGTGTGCTTGGCGGCACGGCGCAGCAGCTTGGCGGCGGACCAGCGTGCAGCATCGAGCTTGATGCGCTGCAGGCGGTCGCCTTCAGTGATCTTTTCCACCCACATGAACATCCAGGTCCAGGTGCTCTGCGGGCAGGCGTAGCCGCACCAGATGCGCCCGGCCAGCACGGTGATGAAGAACAGGCCGAACGCGGCGATGATCAGGATCGCCGAGAGCAGGATGAAATCCTGCGGCCAGAAGGTGGCGCCGAAGATGTGGAACTGCTGCCGGTCCAGGTCCCACAGCACCGCCTGGCGCCCGTTCCAGTTCAGCCAGACGGTGCCGAAGTAGAGCAGCATCAGCAGGGCGCCGCCCAACAGGCGCAGGTTGCGGAAACGTCCGCTGAAACTGCGCGTGTGGATGGGCCCGCCGCTCTGGGCGGGCGTCAGGCGGATCGGCTGGCTGGGATCAACGGTTTCGATGATCCGCGCGGGTATGCGGTCGGTCATTGGCTTTCGCCCCATAGGCAGTTCAGGCGAGGCGGATGATCCCCGTCAAGGCTCATGCATAACAGACTCAGATGTGACGGCTAAATACAGATCAGATCGGGCGCGGCAGCGCTGTCGGAACGTAGGCATCGCTAGGCGTTGACCTGCATCAGCGGAAGCTGTCGGGATCGGCTGATCCGCTTTTTTTGTCTGCATCTGATGCTGTTCTGTTGCCGCCAGGCCGGCCATAGTCGAGGCCTTTTGCCGAATGAAGAGGAGCCAACGCATGATTCATCCAATGCTGCCGAGGGAGCATCGCCGATGATTCTCCAAGGCCTGACCTGGCTCGTGCTGCTGCAGCTGCTCGGCAATCTGATCAACCTGGTGCTGCTGCCGGCACTACCGGGGCCGATCATCGGCATGCTGTTGCTGTTCGGCCTGTTGCTGCTGCGCCGCAGCATTCCGGAGTCTCTGGAGAAGACCGCGGCCTTGCTGCTGCAGTATCTGCCGCTGCTGCTGATCGTGCCGGCCGCCGGCATCATGACCAGCGCTGGCGCACTGCTGGATGATCTGCCAGCGATCGCCGCCGGCCTGGTGTTGTCGCTGCTGATCACGGTGCCGTTCTGCGGCTGGCTGATGCAGCGGCTGATCCGCCGACTCGATCGCCAGCGGGAGGATCAGGCATGACCGTACTCGATTGGCGTACCGCCTGGGCGGCGGTGGTGGTCCATCCGCTGTTTGCCGTGGCACTGACCCTGATCGCGTTCCAGCTGGCGCTGATGCTGTATCGCCGCAGCGGCTGGCTGGTGCTGCAACCGGTCATGGTGGGCATGCTGCTGGTGGTCGGCACACTGACCCTGGTGGGCCTCGACTATGCGCGCTACCGCGACGGCGCTGCGCTGGTCGCCATGCTGCTGGGGCCTGCCACCGTGGCGCTGGCGGTGCCGCTGCATCGTCACCTCAAACGGATTCAGCAATTGTTCTGGCCGATCGTCATTACCCTGGCGGTCGGCGGCGTGCTCAGCGTGGTACTGACGCTGGCGATCGCCTGGGCGCTGGGCGCAGAGCTGCCGGTGCTGATGAGCCTGGCGCCAAAGTCCGCGACCATGCCCATCGCCATGCTGGTGGCCGAGCAGCTCGGCGGCCTGGCCTCGCTGGCGGCAGTGTTCGTCATGCTGACCGGTGTCATCGGCACCGCGTTGGGACCGCTGCTGCTGCGCTGGGCCGGGGTCGAGCATCCCGCCGCGCGAGGCCTGAGCTATGGCCTCAACGCCCATGCCATCGGTACCGCCAGGGCGCTGGAGGAGGGTGACGAATGTGGCGCCTTCGCTGCGCTGGGCATGAGCCTGCTGGGCATTCTGGTCGCGTTGCTGCTGCCGTTCGCCCTGGGCTGATGTGCGGCGCCGTCGCAAGTAGATGAAGCGGACGGATTCCGGGCCCTTCAGCCTTCACGCGCCACTGGCTAGCACCCCGTCAGACCCGTTAGAGTAGGCGGCGGTCGCTTGACCGTGCACAGGGTGCAAACCATGAAATTGCGGATGTTCCAGGTCGATGCTTTCACTGCTGAACGTTTCCGGGGCAATCCCGCGGCGGTGATCCCCTTGCAAGCCTGGCTGCCGGACGAGCTGATGCAAGCCATCGCCGCCGAAAACAACCTTTCCGAGACGGCCTTTTTCGTTCGCGAGGCGGACGGGGCCTTTCACATCCGCTGGTTCTCGCCGCTCACCGAAATCGATTTCTGTGGCCATGCCACGCTGGCCAGCGCCTTCGTGCTGCTGGAACAGGGGCTGGCCCGCGCGCCGCTGACCTTTCGCGCCGCTGCCGTGGGCGAACTGGCCGTGCAGCGGCGGGCTGACGGGCTGCTGGAAATGAGTTTTCCCAATCGCGCGCCGGAGCCGGTCGCCGAGCCGCCGGCCGCGTTGCTGCAGGGGCTCGGTCTCGCGCCGGAAGCGGTGCTGCGCAATCGTCAGGCATGGTTCGCCATCTACCGCGACGAGCGGCAGGTGCGCGCCCTGGCGCCCGATCTCGAGGCGTTGCGCACGCTGGCACCACTGGACGTGGTGGTGACCGCGCCGGGGCGCGAGCAGGATTTCGCCTCGCGCTATTTCTGGCCAGCCAATGGCGGCGCCGAGGACCCGGTCACCGGTTCCATCCATGCCGGGCTCGCTCCCTACTGGGCCGAGCGGCTGGGGCGCAACGAACTGGTGGCGCTGCAAGCGTCGGCGCGCACAGGCATCCTGCACTGCCGGGTCGAGGCGGATCGTGTGATGGTGGCCGGGCAGGCCGTGCTTTATCTCGACGGCACCATCGAACTTTAAAAAAACGCTCTAACCCATTGCGATCGGTCTTCACGGCCGGCGCGATGGGTGTGCCTGTGTGTGGCTGATCGGTTGATAGGGGAATGGGGTTGTGATGATGAAAAGGCTGTTGCCGTTTGTCCTGCTTGCCAGCGCAATGGGCTCCTTCGCCAGCGTGGCACAGCCCGCGCTGCCGCTGGATGACCGGCAGGCATTGATCGAGACCCTGCTCGAGCGCATGACCCTGGCGGAGAAGATTGGCCAGCTGCGGCTGATCAGCATTGGTGGCGACATGCCGCGCGAGCGCATCGTCGAGGAGATCGCGGCCGGCCGCATCGGTGCCACCTTCAATTCGGTGACCCGCGCCGACAACCGCCCCATGCAGGACGCGGCCTTGCGCAGCCGCCTGGGCATTCCGATCTTCTTCGCCTATGACGTGGTTCATGGCCATCGCACCATCTTCCCGATCAGCCTGGCGCTGGCGTCGAGCTGGGATCTGGAGGCCATCGCCCTGAGCGGTCGGGTGTCGGCCAGCGAGGCCAGTGCCGACGGCCTCGACCTGACCTTCGCGCCTATGGTCGACATCACCCGTGATCCGCGCTGGGGCCGGACCTCCGAAGGCTTCGGCGAAGATCCTTATCTGGTCTCGCAGATCGCCGGCACGCTGGTGCGCGCCTATCAGGGCGAGCGCCTGAGCGCCGCGGACAGCGTGATGGCCAGCGTCAAGCACTTCGCCCTGTACGGTGCGGTGGAGGGCGGGCGTGACTACAACGTGGTCGACATGAGCCCGCAGCGCATGCATCAGGACTACCTGCCGCCATACCGTGCCGCGGTGGACGCCGGGGCCGGTGGCGTGATGGTGGCGCTGAACACCGTCAACGGCGTGCCGGCCAGTGCCAACCGCTGGCTGTTGCGCGACCTGCTGCGCGACGACTGGGGCTTCCGCGGGCTGAACATCAGCGATCACGGCGCCATCGATGAACTGCTGCGCCATGGCGTGGCCCGCGATGGCCGTGAGGCCGCGCGCCTGGCGATCGAGGCGGGCATCGATCTGAGCATGCACGACTCGCTCTATCTGCAGGAGCTGCCCGGCCTGGTCGAACGCGGCGAAGTGCCCCTCGAGCTGATCGACCAGGCGGTCGGCCGTGTGCTCGGCGCCAAGTACGACCTGGGTCTGTTCCATGATCCCTATCGCCGCATCGGCCGGGCGGTGGACGACCCCGCCGAGGTCAACGCCGAAAGCCGCCTGCACCGCGAGGCCGCTCGGCGGGTGGCGCGCGATTCGCTGGTACTGCTGGAAAACCGTGACAACGCACTGCCGCTGCGCAAGGAGGCGACCATTGCGCTGGTCGGCCCGCTGGCCGATTCCCACGTCGACATGCTCGGCAGCTGGTCGGCGGCCGGTGTGGCGGCACAGACGGTGACGCTGCGTCAGGGCCTCGAGGCAGCAATTGGCGAGTCCGGCCGGGTCATCCATGCCCGCGGTGCAAACGTCACCGATGATCCGCGACAGATCGAGTACCTGAACTTTCTCAACTGGGATCGCCCGGAGGTGACGCAGGACCCGCGGCCGCCGCAAACGATGATCGACGAGGCCGCGCGCGCCGCGCGCGAGGCTGACGTGATCGTTGCTGCGGTGGGCGAGTCACGCGGCATGTCCCACGAATCATCCAGCCGTACCAGCCTCACGCTGCCGGCCAGCCAGCAGGCACTGCTCGAAGCGCTGGCTGTCACCGGCAAACCGCTGGTGGTGGTACTGATGAACGGTCGGCCGTTGCAGCTGGGCTGGGTCAGAGAGCACGCCGACGCGGTGCTGGAAACCTGGTTCGCCGGCACCGAGGGTGGGCACGCGATTGCCGAGGTGCTGCTCGGTGCGCACAACCCGTCCGGCAAGCTGCCGATCTCCTTTCCGCGCTCGGTGGGCCAGATTCCAACCTACTACAACCACCCGCGACTCGGCCGACCCTACGTCGAGGGCCGCCCCGGCAACTACACCTCGCAGTACTTCGAAGAACCCAACGGCGCGCTGTACCCGTTCGGCTACGGCCTGAGCTACACCGAGTTCGAGCTGACGAAGCCACAGCTTTCACGGTATCAGCTGAAACGCGGCCAAAATCTGGAGGTCAGCGTAACGGTGAAGAACACCGGAGCACGCGCCGGCGCGACGGTGGTGCAGCTGTATCTGCAGGATCTGGTCGGCTCCAGCGTGCGCCCGGTCAAGGAACTCAAGCGCTTCGAAAAGCTCGTGTTAGAGCCGGGCGAGTCGCAGGTAGTGAGCTTTGAACTGGGCGAGGACGATCTGAAGTTTCCGGACGCGCGACTCGACTACGTGGCCGAGCCTGGCGAGTTCGAAGTCCAGCTGGGGCTCGACTCGCGGTCGGTGCAAAGCGCGCGATTCGAGTTGTTGTAAGACTTTTTCTGTATGGCGATCTGCATCCAGCCCACGATCGCTGCCGCGCTTCCTAGCAAAGCGGCGGATTACGTGAGTTGTAGGCGATCAGAAACAGCGAAGCAGAGCGAACTCTGCACAAACGTGTAATTCGGAGGCGGTGTGTTACGCATTTTTCAATGGAACACGGGGAATCAGCCGGCACGCATGCTGGCCGGTCTGGCGGGTGGCCTGTGCATGCTGATGGCCGGCAGTGCGCTGGCGTTCAGCCTCGACGATGTGGCCAAACGGGCTCAGGAACTGGCTGCCAGCGGTTACGAGGAGCCGGTGAGCAACCTGCCCGACGAGTTCCGCAAGATGGCATTCGCCGACTACCAGCGCGTGCGCTTCAACCCGGAGCATGCCTACTGGAAGGACGTCGAAACCCCGTTTCACCTGCAGTTCTATCATCAGGGCATGCACTTCGACACGCCGGTGCGCATCAATGAAATCACCGCGACGAAAGTGCGCGAGATTCGCTACGACCCGTCGATGTTCGAGTTCGGCGGCGTCGACATTGACCCGGCCTCGCTGGAGGGGCTGGGCTTCGCCGGCTTCAAGGTGCTCTATCCGTTGAACAGGAAGGACAAGCAGGACGAGGTGATGACCCTGCTCGGCGCCAGCTATTTCCGCGTCATCGGCAAGGGGCAGTGGTACGGGCTCTCCGCGCGCGGGCTGGCGATCGACACGGCGCTGCCGGTGGGCGAGGAGTTTCCGCGTTTCCGCGAATTCTGGGTCGAGCGGCCGCAGCCTGACCGGCGCAACCTGGTGATCTACGCGCTGCTCGATTCGCCGCGCGCCACCGGCGCCTATCGCATGGTGCTGACGCCGGGCAAGGACAGCACCCTCGACGTGCAGGCCAAGGTGTTCCTGCGCGAGCAGGTCGGCAAGCTCGGCATTGCGCCGCTGACCAGCATGTTTCTGTTCGGCGCCAACCAGCCGAGCAATGTCACCAACTTCCGTCCGCAGCTGCATGACTCCGAGGGCCTGGCGATCCATGCCGGCAATGGCGAATGGATCTGGCGCCCGCTGAACAATCCGAAGCGGCTGGCCGTGAGTGCGTTCAGCGTGGAGAACCCGCGCGGCTTCGGGCTGATGCAGCGCACCCGTGATTTCAACCGCTACGAAGACCTGGACGACCGCTACGAGCTGCGCCCGAGCGGCTGGGTCGAGACCCGCGGCGACTGGGGTAAGGGCCACGTCGAGCTGGTTGAGATTCCGACGCCCGACGAGACCAATGACAACATCGTCGCCTTCTGGTCTCCGGAAAAGCAGCCGGAGCCGGGCCAGCCGCTTGATCTGGAATACCGCCTGCATTTCTCCATGGACGAACCGAGCCTGCACGATCCTGAGCTGGCGTGGGTGCAACAGACCCGTATTTCCACCGGCGACGTCAAGCAGGCCAACCTGATCCGCCAGCCGGACGGCAGCACCGCGCTGGTCGTGGACTTCGTCGGGCCGGTGCTGGAGAAGCTCGCCGAGGATGCGCCGGTGAGCACGCGCGTCAGCGTCGATGACAATGCCGAGCTGGTGGAAAACAACCTGCGCTACAACACCGTCACCAAGGGCTGGCGCCTGACGCTGCGCTTGAAGGTGCGCGACCCGGCGCGCCCGGTCGAGATGCGTGCGGCGCTGGTCGATGGTGACAAGACCCTTTCCGAAACCTGGACTTACCAGATTCCTCCCCATGAATGAGCAGCATGCAGTGAATGGCCTGACGCAAAACTATTGCGACGGTCTGGCGTTGAACGAAAGCGAGGACCCGGCCAGATACCGGCAGGCGGTCGAGCAGGGCGGCCTGCTCGCGCTGCATGATGAACTGTCTGCCGAGACCAGCGCGCAACGCAGCCCGTCGCGGCGTCTGCTCGACTCGGTGGTCGCGCGACTGCGGCTGGGCTGGGGCGATCTGTTCGACCGCGCCGGCGTGATCGCCGAGGATCACCAGGGGCGCGCCTATGTGCAGTCGACCCCGCCGATCGTGCGCACACGCATGGTGCCGGAGCCCTGGCATACCAATATCCTGCGCCGCGGCTGGCGCCGGATGCTGGGTCGCACGCCGCCGCGGCGTCACTTCGAGCCCAGTCCGCAGCCGCTCGACGAGGCGCGCTGGCGCCGGGTCGCGGCCCTGCGCCGCGCGGCGCTGCTGTTGCTGATGCTCGGCCAGACCGCCTTCGCCACCTGGCAGATGAAGGCGGTGCTGCCTTACCAGGGCTGGTTCCTGGTCGACATGCAGGAAGTGTTCGTCCAGCCGCTGTCCGAATCGGCCCGGCAGATCCTTCCCTATGTGGTGCAGACCAGCATCCTGCTGCTCTTCGCACTGCTGTTTTGCTGGGTCTCGGTGGGCTTCTGGACCGCGCTGATGGGCTTCTTCCAGCTGCTGCGCGGCAAGGACCGTTACAGCATCTCGGCCAGCAGCCCCGGCACCGAAACGATACCGGCCGAGGCCCGTACGGCGCTGGTGATGCCGATCGCCAACGAGGACGTGCCGCGTGTGTTCGCCGGCCTGCGCGCGACTTACGAGTCGCTCAAGGCAACCGGTGAACTCGAGCATTTCGACATCTTCGTGCTCAGCGACAGCAACGACCCGGACACCTGTGTTGCCGAGCAGAAGGCCTGGGTCGAGTTGTGCCGTGCGGTGGATGGCTTCGGCCACATCTTCTACCGTCGCCGTCGGCGCCGGGTGAAGCGCAAGAGCGGCAACATCGACGACTTCTGTCGTCGCTGGGGCAGCAGCTACCGCTACATGGTGGTGCTGGACGCCGACAGCGTGATGAGCGGCGAATGTCTGACCAGCCTGGTGCGACTGATGGAGGCCAACCCCAACGCCGGTATCATCCAGACTGCGCCCAAGGCGTCGGGCATGGACACTCTCTATGCGCGGCTGCAGCAGTTCGCCACCCGCGTCTACGGTCCGCTGTTCACCGCCGGGCTCAACTTCTGGCAGCTGGGTGAATCGCACTACTGGGGCCACAACGCGATTATTCGCGTGAAGCCGTTCATCGACCACTGCGCGTTGGCGCCGTTGCCCGGCACCGGTTCGTTCGCCGGGGCGATCCTTTCCCACGACTTCGTCGAAGCCGCGCTGATGCGCCGTGCCGGCTGGGGCGTGTGGATCGCTTACGACCTGCCGGGCAGTTACGAAGAGCTGCCGCCGAACCTGCTCGACGAGCTCAAGCGTGATCGTCGCTGGTGCCACGGCAACCTGATGAACTTCCGCCTGTTCATGGTGCGCGGCGTGCACACGGTGCATCGCCTGGTGTTCCTCACCGGAGTGATGTCCTACCTGTCGGCGCCGCTGTGGTTCCTCTTCCTGCTGCTGTCCACCGGCCTGCTGGCGATCCATACGCTGATGGAGCCGGAGTACTTCCTGCAGCCGAACCAGCTCTACCCGCTGTGGCCGCGCTGGCACCCGCAGGAAGCCATCGCGCTGTTCTCGGCAACCATGACGCTGCTGTTCCTGCCCAAGCTGCTCAGTGTGCTGCTGGTCTGCATCCAGGGCGCCCAGGCCTATGGCGGGCGGCTGCGGGTGGTGCTGTCGATGCTGATCGAGACGCTGTTCTCGGTGCTGCTGGCGCCAGTGCGCATGCTCTTTCACAGCGTGTTCGTCACTGCGGCCTTCCTCGGCTGGTCGGTGCAGTGGAACTCGCCGCAGCGCGGCGATAACGCCACCCCCTGGGGCGAGGCGCTGCGCCGGCATGGCTCGCAGATCGTCATCGGCGTGCTCTGGACGGCACTGGTCGCCTGGCTGGATGCGGCCTTTCTCTGGTGGCTGGCGCCGATCGTGGTGTCGCTGATCCTGTCGGCGCCGGTATCGGTGATCACCAGCCGTACCGGCCTTGGCCTGGCTGCGCGGCGCAGCAAGCTGTTCCTCATTCCAGAGGAGTACGCACCGCCTATCGAGCTGGCCAATACCGACCTGTACCAGCAGCAGAACCAGGCGGTTGCCTTGCGCCATGGCTTCCTCGTGGCGGTGGTCGATCCGCTCTACAACGCGCTGGTCTGTGCCATGGCGCGAGCCCGGCATGCCAAGGTGGTCAGCGGCGCCGAGCGACTACGCGAGCAGCGCCTCGGCCAGGTGCTGACGGTCGGCCCGGACGGCGCGGATGCCGAGGCGGCGCGCTGGCGCCTGCTGAACGATCCGGACGGCATGGCGCTGTTGCACCGTCACGCCTGGGAAGACCCGGCCGGGGCCGTCTGGTTGGCGCGCTATCGCGAGCAGTATCCCCTTGGTGTGGCGCGCCCGGACCTCGCCGGCGAGGCCTGATACGCGACATTCTGGCGGCCCGCAGGGGTCGTCAGAGAGGCTGGTCAGTCGTCTCGCGTCAGCACTTCGAGCAGCTCGATCTCGAAGTGCAGATCCGAATTGGGCGGGATATGCGCGCCGACCTGGCGTTCGCCATAGCCCAGCTGCGCCGGGACGAACATCCGGCGCTTGCCGCCGACTCGCATGCCCATCAGCCCGATGTCCCACCCCTTGATCACCCGACCGGTGCCGATCACGCACTGGAAGGGTTTGCCGCGCTCGTAGGAGCTGTCGAACAGCGTGCCGTCGCTCAGCGTGCCGCGGTATTGGGTGGTGATCAGCGCACCCTTGACCACCGCTTTGCCATCGCCGAGCTGAATGTCTTCGACCAGCAATTCATCGTTCATTCATGCGCTTCCTGAAAGCTGAAAGAGGGAGCGCTTTGTGGCAGGTAAACGCGCTACGGGCAAGAGACTGGTCGCTACGCCAGATCGCCCAGACCAGTTCGTCTGCATACGTATCGATTTTATAGATGATTATCGGCTGAAAATTGCAAACAATATTGATCTGATTGAATGGATCATCTTCCTCATCGGCCGGGGTAGTCCCGGTGCCCGATCTGTGGAGAGCGAGATGATCGAACTACGTCCATATGCCCAGCTTGGCCATGCGCAGCACGGCTGGCTGAACGCGCGCCACCACTTTTCCTTTGCTGGATATCACGACGTCGAGCGCATGCGCTGGGGCCGCCTGCGGGTCTGGAACGACGACAGCATCGCGCCGCAGTCTGGCTTCGAACCGCACTCGCACCGGGACATGGAAATCATCACCTACGTCCGCCAGGGCGCCGTTACGCATGAAGACAGCCTCGGCAACCGCGGCCGTACCGTCGCCGGCGATGTGCAGGTGATGAGTGCCGGCACCGGCATCGTGCACAGCGAGTACAACCTGGAGGCTGTGGAGACACGCATCTTCCAGATCTGGATTCACCCGCAGCAGACCGGGCTGCCGCCGGCCTGGGGCACTCGCCAGTTCCCCAGCGGCGAGCGCGCCGGCGCCTTCGTCACGCTCGCCAGTGGCCTGCCCGGCGATGACGAGGCGCTGCCTATTCGTGCTGAAGCCAGGCTGGCAGCGGCTACGCTTGCAGCAGGGCAGAGCGCCGACTACGTCATTGCCGCCGGGCACCGGGTGTACCTGGTGCCGGCCAGCGGCCAGATCGAGGTCAATGGACTCGCGGTTGCCGCCGGCGATGGTGTGGCCGTGCGTGATGAAACACGGCTGAGCGTCAGGGCCGTGGAAGACAGCGAAGTCATCCTGGTCGAGTCGCTCTGACGGCCACCATCGGAACGACCCGCTTGGCGCGTTATCCCATTCACAACTTTATTCAGACTCACCCACCGAAAGAGGAAAGCAAGATGGCGAAGATTCTCGTGCTCTATCACTCCATGTACGGCCACATCGAAACGATGGCCAATGCCGTCGCCGAGGGCGCACGCCGCGTTCCCGGCGTCGAGGTGACGATCAAGCGCGTGCCGGAAACCATGCCGGAAGACGCCTTCCGCAACGCCGGCGGCAAGGTCGATCAGCCCGCCGACATCGCCGATCCGAATGAGCTGCCGGACTACGACGGCATCATCTTTGGCACCCCGACCCGCTTCGGCAACATGTCCGGCCAGATGCGCAACTTCCTCGACCGCACCGGCGGCCTGTGGGCCAAGGGCGCGCTGCACGGCAAGGTCGCCAGCGTGTTCGCCTCGACCGGCACCGGCGGTGGGCAGGAGATGACCATTACCTCGACCTGGACCACCCTGGCGCACCACGGCATGGTCATCGTGCCGACCGGTTATGGCATCAGCGAGTTCTTCGACATCTCCGAAACCAACGGTGGCACGCCCTATGGCGCCACGACCATCGCCGGTGGCGACGGCTCGCGTCAGCCTTCGGAGAAGGAACTGGCCATCGCACGCTACCAGGGTGAGCACGTGGCGAAGATCACCAGCAAGCTCAAGGGCTGACGAACGACGCAGTACCTACGCTGGGGCCCGTCCGGGTCCCAGCAACAGGCCATACATCAGTTCGTCGACGAAGCCGTCGTCGCTGCTGCGCTTGTAGGCAGCGCGCTGCGTGCCTTCGTGGGCGAAGCCGAAACGCTCGTAAAAGGCGATCGCCCTCGGGTTGTCCGCCTCCACCGTCAATTCCACACGACGAATGCCGCTGCTGGCCAGCTTGGCGAGGGCTTCCTGCATCATCCGTCGCGCCAGGCCGCGGCCCCTGACCTCGGGCGCGACGGCCAGGGTGCCGAGGTAGGCGACATGGGCGGCGCGGCCCAGATGGCGCTGCACTTTGTAGAAGCCCTGCACCACGCCATCGTCTTCGAAGACATAGAAGCCGGCGCTCTCGAACAGCGGCTCGAAGACCTTGCCGAAATGCTCGCGAGGCATGGGATCGAAGCCCAGGTAGGGCACCACGTCCGGGTGCATGTAGATGTCGTAGACCCGCTGCTCATCGGCGGGCGTGGCGAGGCGGCGCATGGTTTTCTCCAGTTGAGGCGGGCCCAGCATAGCCGGAGCGCGGTAGATACTGCGCTGTATCAGTTACCGCACGGCGATTGAGGTGATAATGACCGCCGCACATCTTTTGCCTCAGCCAAGGACATCGCCCCGTGGTGCTATTCGAGATCGTTCCGCTCAGCCCCGAAACCTATCGCCAGCAGACCCGGCGCAGCACCCTGATCGTCGCCGTGACCTTTGCCGTCCTCGCCATGGGCTTGTCGACCCTTGCCGTGGCGCTGTTCGGTGAGCCCGGTGGCGACAACCTGCGGCTGAACATCGTCGGCGTGGTAGCCGGACTGGCGCTGACGATCGGAATCGTCAGGTGGCTGTACTGGCAGCAGCCGTGGATGGCGGCGGCGGTGTACGGCTGGCAGCTCAAGCGCAGCCTGATGCGCGTGACCAACATGATGCACCAGGTCAAGGCAGGCATAAGTGCGGGCGATCCGGATGCGATGAAGCTGCTGCGCTTCTATCACCTTGGATTGACGCAGATGCACCAGCTCGACGGCAACCTCACCGGGCTCAGCGATTCGGTCGCCGAGATCGACCGTCACCGCGAGGCGATGGAGGCGCGGAACATGGACACCGACCAGCCACGCCTGGAGTCGGGCTGGCTGGAACGCGTCGGACAGATCGAGGCGAAGCGCTGAGGTGCAAGGAGCGGTAGCGTTGCGGTCTGGCAGGGGAGTGCGAGTGACGGCGCTTCCCTGCGCTGCCGTCGAGCTGGTAGCCGTATCGCTACGCGATTGATGTGACTGCGTTACCAGAGTGCCAGCGTGTAGCCGAGGATCACCCGGTTTTCATCGATAGCGGTCTTCAGTCCGTTACCCGATCTGAAGCTCAGATTGCGCCACTGCAGGCTCAGCCCCTTCAGGGCACCGCTCTGCACGACATAGGTGATGTCGCTGTCGCGCTCCCATTCCTCGCCGCTGTTGCTGAAGTCCGTCCTGGCGCTGCGGCCATCGACGTAGCGAGTCATGAAGGACAACCCGGGCAGGCCCTGCGCGGCAAAGTTGTAGTCATAGCGCAGCTGCCAGGAATCCTGCTCGGCATGGGTGAAGTCATGCAGGGTGACCAGGTTGACGACATAGGCGGCTCCGCCATTGAGCGACGGGAAGCGGCTGTCGCCGGACTGGATCTGCCAGCCGGCACTGACCCTGTGCCCGCCATGGCTGAGACCAACGATGCCGTTGAAATTGCGGTTGTCGATTTCGCCGGCACGCTTTTCGCCATCGCCGCGGCTGTCGAAGTAGCGCAGGTCTGTGCGCAGGCTGAAGCCCTTGCCCAGCGGCGCGTTATGAACCAGCCCGATGAAATGCTGGCGGTAGATGTTTTCCAGATTGCCGTAGTAATAGCTCACCGCCAGGCTGGGATTGATGGCGTAGCTACCGCCGGCAAAGTCGAAGGCGTCACTGGCGGCGCTGCCGAAACCGACCTTTTCCCGCGCCGAGGAATCCCGTGGATTGGCCTGAGTGAGCCGCCCGCCATCGAACGTCAGGCCATCCAGCGCCTGTGAGGTGAGCATGCCGCCCTGGAATGTCGAAGGTAGCAGGCGGGTGTCGTTGAAAATCACCACGGGAAGCCAGGGCTGCAGGGTGCCCAGGCGCAGCACGTTCTTGTCGACGCGCAGTTTCGCCGTCAGGCCCAGCTCGCTGTAGTCATCGACCGGCTCCTTGCTGGTCGGGCCGAACGGCAACAGGCCGGTGCCGCGGCGGTCGCTGCTGGAATCCAGCTTCACGCCCAGCTCGCCGATGGCGTCCAGGCCAAGGCCAATCGGCCCCTCGGTGAAACCGGATTCGAAGCGGGTAACGAAACCCTGCGCCCATTCGGCGGCCTTGGCCTGTTTGGCTCCGTCCTGGCGAAAATCACGGTTCAGGTAGTAGTTGCGCAGCTGCAGGCTGGCCTTGCTGTCGTCGATGAAATCGGCCATCGCGGCAGGTGCGGTGAGCAGCCAGGGCGCGCCAAGCAGGCAGGCGATGGCGCGCGAGCCAACGGATTGGATGCGATTCATTGTTGTTATTCCCGGTTGAGGTTGAAGCTGCTTGTTGTGAGGGTTCGCCCGTCTGGCGGCGCCGGCGGTATCAGCCACCCGCCGGCTGTTCTCTTTGTTGTGTGGCGACAGCGGCAGGACTTTTCGGAATCCGCCGCCGTCTCCTTGGCTCGATCAGACGCCTTGAGCAACGACTCGGTTGAGTGTGCCGGTCGCGTGTGCGGCCGCTTCGACCGGGCTGTCCTCGTCAACCACGGCGAGCTGCGCCTCGTGGGTGCGATCGATGAGGCAGAACGAGCCGATCAGGCCCAGCGTCACCGCGAAGAGCACGTAGAACACCGGGGCGATGGCCATACCGGTGTTCTGGATCAGCCAGGTCACGATGAACTGGGCGAAACCGCCGAAGATCATCACTGCGAGGTTGTAGGCCAGCGCCAGGCCGGTGGAGCGCACGCCGGCGGGAAACTGCTCGGCCACGGCGGCAGAGAAAGGACCGAAGAACATGGCGAGCAGCGAGCAGAGGATCAGCTGCATGGTCAGCAGACGACCGAACGAGGGGGCTGCATGAATCCAGCTGAACAGTGGATAGAGGGCGACCAGCAGGCCCAGGGTGGCGACGATCATCAGCGGCTTGCGGCCGACCCGGTCGGATAGCGCACCGAATACCGGCATCAGCAGCGTCAGTGCTGCGACGGCGACGACCTGGGCGGTGAAAGCGTCCTTCAGTTCCATGCCTAGCTGGCGGTTGGCGAAGGTCGGCATATAGACCAGGATCACGTAGAACGCCACGGTGCCGCAGACCGTCAGAGCCATCACGGTGACCACCTGACGCAGGTGCGAGCGCAGCATGCGGGCCAGCGACTGCTTCTCCTTAGGCGCCTGGCGAGCCTCGAGGAAAGCCTCGGTTTCGGACAGGTTGCGTCGCATCCACAGGCCGACCGGGCCGATGATCAGACCGATGATGAACGGAATCCGCCAGCCCCAGCTGTCCAGGTCTGCGGGCGACAGGTTGCTGGTCACCAGCGCGGTTACGCCGGCGCCGCAAAATACTGCCAGCCCCTGGCCGAACATCTGCCACGAGCCATACAGGCCACGGCGGTTGGCCGGTGCGCTCTCGATCAGGAATGACGTGGCGCTGGCGAACTCACCGCCGGTGGCGAAGCCCTGCATCAGGCGCGCCAGCACGATAAGCAGCGGTGCGGCAATGCCGATGGCGGCGAACGGTGGGGCGAAGGCGATCATCGCGATGGAGAGGGTCATCAGGCTGATGATCAGTTGCAGCGCGGCCTTGCGGCCCTTGCGGTCGGCGTAGATGCCGAGCAGTACGCCGCCGATCGGGCGCATGAAAAAGCCCACACCGAAGGTGGCGGTTGCCATCAGCAGGGCGCTGTACTCGCTTTCAGCGGGAAAGAACAGGCGTGAAATCACCACGGCGAGGAAGCCGAAGACGATGAAGTCGTACCATTCCAGTGCGTTGCCGATGACGGCTGCAAGAACCTGATTCTTGCGGGGTGCTGCGGTTGAATTGCTCATGCTGTCGTGTCCTGCTTGTTGTTATTGCCACGTCGCGGAACGATCTCAGCAGCCGAAGAACCGGCTCCCCAGCGCCAGCCAGAAGGCCGCGCCCGGTGCCAGACAGGCATCATTGAAATCGTAGTGAGGGTTGTGCACGCTGCAAGGCCCAAGGTGTTCTCCACCACCGAAGCCGTTGTCGCCGTTGCCGATCAGCAGGTAACAACCCGGTACCTGCTGCAAGATGAATGCGAAGTCTTCGCTGCCGCTGATGGGCGCACCATCGACTTCCATCCGCTCGTCACCCACCAGCGCGCGCGCCGCCTCGACCGCCAGGCGCGTCTCGCGCGCACTGTTGATCAGCACCGGGTAGCCGCGCTCGTAAAGCACTTCGCAGGTGACGCCAAACGCCGCGGCCTGTCCTTCGACGAGCGTGCGGATGCGCATTTCGAGCAGGTCGCGAACGTCCGGGCGCAGGGCGCGCACGCTGAGTTCCATCTCGGCGCTTTCGGGAATTACGTTGTAGGTGTTGCCTGCAGCGATGCGCCCGACGCTGATCACCGCAGCGTCGACCGGATCGACATTGCGCCCGACGATGCTTTGCAAGGCGAGCACGGTGGCCGCTGCGGGCAGCATCGGGTCGATTGCCATATGCGGCAGCGCACCATGCCCGCCCTTGCCATTGAAGCGAATCACTGCCCGGTCGGAGGAGGCCATGAACGGCCCTTCGCGAAAACGGAAATGGCCGGTCGGAATACCCGGGTAGTTGTGCATGGCGAAGATTGCGTCGCAGGGGAAGCGCTCGAGCAGGCCCTCGTCGAGCATGCGTCGTGCACCGCCGCTGCCCCCCAGTTCCTCGGCCGGCTGGAAGATCAGCGTGAGTGTGCCGCTGGCACCCAGAAGCCCTTCGCGCTGCATGAGCGCGAAGGCTTGCGCCGCGCCCAGCAGGATCGAGGTGTGTCCGTCATGGCCGCAGGCGTGCATCTGGCCCGGTGTGCGGCTTGCCCAGGGCAGGCCGGTGAGTTCCTGTACGGGCAGTGCGTCCATGTCGGCGCGCAGGCCCAGTCGTGGTTGCTCGTCGCCCCAGCGCAGGATGCCGACCACGCCCGTCGTGGCGATGCCGGCGTGTACCTCATAGCCCCACGCTTCGAGGCAATCGGCGACCAGCCGACTGGTGGCGAATTCGGCAAAACCGAGCTCGGGATTCTGATGAATGGCGTGCCTCCACGTTTTCATGGCGGCTTCGTCGGGCTGGATAACGGCTGAAGTATTCATGTGCCGATCATAGGATTTGTGGTGATCAGCGGAAGGCAGTATTTTCGCCCCAGTGACAACCATAAGGAATCACCGCGGCCATGAAAGATCACCAGCTCAAAGCACTCATACAGGTCGCCGAATCCGGCTCGATCCGTGCTGCGGCTCGGGCGATGAACCTCAGTCAGAGCGCGCTGACCAAGGCGTTGCGTGAGCTGGAAGAGGATGTTGGCGCGGAGCTGCTCAGGCGCAGCTACAAGGGCATCGGCTTCACGCCGGCCGGGGATGCGTTGCTGGTGCGCGCGCGGCTGGCGCAGGCGACGCTGGACAAGGCCCGTGAGGAGATTCGTCAGCTGCGCGGCGGCGCAGGTGCGCGCATTGCCATCGCGCTGACGCCGCTCGTGGCCGCGACCATCCTGCCGCCGATTCTCACGGAGTTTCGCCGCGTCCAGCCGGATGCGGCACTGAGCCTAGAAGAAGGGTTGCTGACCTATGTACTGCCGGGACTTCTGGAAGGACGCCTGGATTTCGCTGTTGCGCTGGCCAGCCCGAGCGATCTGCCCCACGAAATCGTTTTCGAACCCCTGGTGCAGGCGCATGCCGTGCCGACCGGGCGTCTCGGTCATCCGCTGGCCCATGCGCGCAGCTGGGATGAGCTGAAGGACGCCAGCTGGGTGCTCAATCTCACGGATGGAAGCCTGGGTAACCACCTGCTGCGCTGGCTGGCCAGCCAGGGGATCGAGGCGCCGAAGAACATCGTTCGCTGCTCATCGCTGACGCTGATGCTCGAACTGATGAGACGCACCGATTACATCGGCTTCGGGCCGACAGCACTGCTCAGCGACTCGCTGTTTGCGGTGGGGCTGCAGCAGTTCGAAGTCGCCCCGGTTCCCGGGCCGATGACGCTGGGGATTCTCAGCCTGCGTGGCGTTCCGCTGGGTAGCTCGGCGCAGGTGCTCGCCCGACTTTTCGCGCGGCGGCTGCGCAAGTAGGGTCAGCCTATGCGCCGGGCCGGCCCCGCTCAATGCACGTGGCGGCTGCCATCCGGGTGATGGTGCACGTTGTCCTGCGCCTCCGGCTTCTCCGGGGCATGGTCGTCGTGCGCACCGTGGTGATCGTCTCCGCCTGAGGCTGATCCCCGGGGCATGCCAGGAGTGGAATGCTGGCCGCTGTGATCGTGCATATCCGACTCGCCGCCGCCGTGCTGGTGGCCATCGCTGGAAGCGACCAGTGACCGATATTGCGCTGCATCCAGCTGTGGCAGACGTTCGATGAAGGCGACCATGCTCCAGATGTAGTCGTCGCTCATGCTCTTGCCCCAGGCCGGCATGCCGCTGGCCTTGATGCCGTGCTTGATGACCCAGAACGTCGCGGCTGGATCGCCGCCGGTGCCGCGCTGCGCGAGGTTGGGAGGGGCCGGGTAGAGGCTTTGACTGAGCTCGGTGGAGCCCATCTCCGGTGCCAGGTGGCAGCCGATACACATGGCGTGATAGTTGCCGGCACCGGAGCGGATCAGCGCGTCATCTGCAAGGCTGGGTACCTCGATGTCACGCGCGCGTACGGCAATCGAGCGCTCCCGGGTGATCTCGAGCAGCGCCTCGACCACCTGGGAGTGCGGCTCGTCGGCGGCGACGTTGATGATGCCCGAGTACAGCACCCCGGCACTGGCGACAGCCAGAACGGCGCCGGTCAGCGCCAGGGTCTTGATTGTTGTTGTCATGGGTCAGGGTACTCAGAACCAGAAGCGGATGCCGGCTACCAGGCGGGTGTCGCTGACATCCTCGTCATCGGCACGCAGCATGTCAGCGGTATTGCCGTAGGCACGACCCCAGCTGACGCCGACATAAGGCGCGAACTGACGGCTGATCTCGTAACGCAGGCGCAGTCCGACACTGGCGTCGCTGAGACCGGAGCCGACGCCGCGCGCCTCGTCGTTGCGCCCGTGCAGGTTCAGCTCCGCGGTGGGCTGCAGTACCCAGCGCTGGGTCAGCAGGATGTCGTATTCGGCCTCCAGGCGCAGCGCAGTCTGGCCACCCTCGCCGAGAAACGCGGTGGCTTCGGTTTCCAGGCCGAACAGCGGCATGCCCTGCACGCCAAAGGCGGCCCAGGTCTGTGGCGAACCAGGCTTGAAGTCCTGACGCACGCCGGTGACGGTTTCCCACCAGGGGCCGATGGCGTGGCTCCAGAGCAGCTGCAGCTCGGCCTCCTCGGTGTGGCCATTGGTGCGCTCACCCTCGGAACGGAAGGCGAGGCGGTCGATATCGCCGCCATACCAGCCGGAAATGTCCCAGGCCAGCGTGCTGCCTTCATCGGCGTCCTGCCATTCCAGCTGATCGGCGAGGAACAGGAAGTTGCTGCCACCCTGGTGCATGGTGTGAGGTGGCAGGTCGGGGAACGCGGCCGCGCGGTCTGCATCTCTGATGGTGGGGACTGGCGGTCGTTGCTGCTGTTCGGGTGGAACGCCGGTTGCCGGTGGGTGAGGCATCCCGTCGTGGTTCATGTCGCCATGGTTCACGGGCTCATGGTTCATCTGGCTGTGATCCGCAGGCGCAGCGTGTCCGTCGTGGCCGGAATGATCCATCACCTGCTGCGCCTGGCTCGCCGTCGCAGCCAGGGCGAGGGCGATGGCGACCGGCAGTGTCTTAATGATCATGCTGCTTGCCCTGTTCGGGGCCCTTCGGCATGTCCTTCTGCATCTTTCCGTTGCCCATGCTGCCGTGGTCCATATGGCCGGAACCCATGTGCTGGTCGTGCATGTCCTGCATCTTGTCGTGGTCCATGCCCTGCATCATGCCGCCCTGTTGTTGTCCGGGCTTGGGTTGACTGGCCTGCGGCGCGGCCTGTTCGGCTGGCGCGTTGGCGGGATGATGACCGTCGTGCTCGCTTTGCGCGTAGGCGGTGTTGAGGCTGAGCGCGGTAGTCAGGCCGAAGGCGAGCAGGGCGTGCTGTTTGATCGTGTTCATAGGCTTCTCCGTCATTCTTCTACGCGGACTTCGCGGAACATCCCGAGGTCCATGTGCATCAGCATGTGGCAGTGGTAGGCCCAGCGCCCGAGGGCGTCGGCGGTGACGCGATAGCTGCGTTTGGAGCCCGGCGGCATGTCGATGGTGTGCTTGCGCACCTGGAAATTGCCGTGTTCGTCCTCCAGATCGCTCCACAGCCCGTGCAGGTGGATGGGGTGGTGCATCATGGTGTCGTTGACCAGGACGAAGCGCACCCGCTCGCCGTACTTGAGGCGGATCGGCTCGGCATCGGCGAAGGGAATGCCGTCGAACGACCAGGCGAAGCGCTCCATATGGCCGGTCAGGTGCAGTTCGATGGTGCGCGTCGGCTCACGGCCGTCCGGGTCGGCGAAGGTGCTGCGCAGGTCGGCGTAGGTCAGCACGCGCCGGCCGTTGTCGCGCAGGCCGATGCCGGGATCGTCCAGCTTGGGCACCGGCATCATGGTCTGCATGTCCACCAGCGGATTGTCGGTTTCGCTGGCCGGATGCGCCTGCATGCCGCTGCCGGACGAGCCGTGGCCCATGGCGGCGTGGTCCATCTGGCCATTCATCCCACTCTGATTCATCGCGCCATGATTCATGTCGCCATGCCCGGCGTGAGGATCGTCACTCTGCACAGGCGCAGCAGCCTGGCCATGGGCGGAATGATCGCCATGGCCCATGTCTTCCATGCTCAGTTCGGGGCGCGGATCGGGCTCGGGTACCGGCGCCTGCAAACCATCGCGCACGGCCAGGGTGCCGCGGGCAAAGCCGCTACGGTCCATGGACTGGGCAAACAGGGTGTAGGCGTCCTGGCTGCCGTCCGGCTCGACGATCACGTCGAGGGTTTCCGCCACGGCCAGGCGCACTTCGTCCACCAGCACCGGTTCGACGTTCTGTCCGTCCGCGGCGACCACGGTGAGCTTGAGGCCGGGGATGCGGAAGTCGAAGTAGCTCATCGCCGAGCCGTTGATCAGCCGCAGGCGGATGCGCTCGCCTGGCTGGAACAGGCCGGTCCAGTTGCCGTCCGGTGCATGGCCGTTGAGCAGGTAGGTGTAGGTGGCACCGCTGATGTCGGCCAGATCCGTCGGCGACATGTTCATCTTCGCCCAGGCCCAGCGTTCGCTGATGGTGTCGGTCCAGCCGTTGTCGGCGACATCGTCGATGAAATCGCCAAGCGTACGCCGGCCCTGGTTGTAGTAGTCCGAGCGCTTCTTCAGCTTGGCCAGCACCCGTGCCGGGCTTTCGTCGGTCCAGTCGGAGAGAAACACCACGTAGTCGCGGTCGTAGGCGAACGGCTCCGGCTCCTTGGGATCGATGATCAGCGGGCCGTAGACGCCGAGTTGTTCCTGGAACGCCGAATGGCTGTGGTACCAGTAGGTGCCGCTCTGTTTGACCTTGAAGCGGTATTCGTACATGCCGTCCGGGGCGATGCCGGCGAAGCTGAAGCCGGGCACGCCGTCCATGTTGGCGGGCAGCAGGATGCCGTGCCAGTGGATCGAGGTGTCCTGCGGCAGCCGGTTGCGCACGCGCAAGGTCACGGTATCGCCCTCGCGCCAGCGCAGCAGCGGGCCGGGAATGCTGCCGTTGATGGCCATGGCGGTGCGGCGCTTGCCGGTGAAGTCCACGCTCATGGAGTCGATGGTGAGGTCGAACTCGGTGCCGCTGAGCACCGTCGGCTGACCTGGGCTGGTCAGCGCCCAGACGGGCTGGCGCCACAGCCCGAGGCCGGCGACGGCACCGCCGGCAGCCAGGCTTTTGACGAAGGTGCGCCGGGATTGGTTGGCGTGCATGTGGATCCTTTGCGGGTTTGTTCAGGCACTGATTGCGCTGCGCTTAGCGCAGCAATAGAGCAACGATAACCGGGCCGAGCTGACCACTGGCTGAGCGGAACATTACGCTTCTGTCAGCTGGCAACCGCCGTGCGCGTGGCTAGAGCAGCTGTACGCCGAAGCGCCGCAGCAACAGCGCTAGCAGGCCGAAACAGGCGACGGTCAGCAGGGCGCCGGCCAGCAGCGCGGGCCAGAAGCCCAGCCGCGCCAGCAGGCGTGGGAACAGCAGGAACATCGGCAGCGTCGGCAGCACGTACCAGAAGGTGTACCAGGCATGATTGGCGATCTTCTCCAGCGGTTGGCGCTCGACATAAAGCCAGATCATCGCCAGTACCGTGATCAGCGGCAGGGCAGCGAGAAAGCCGCCGAGCCGATCGCTGCGCTTGGCGACTTCCGATACCAGCACCACCACGGCAGCGGTAAGCAGGTACTTGGCGATGAGCCAGCCCATCGGCGTGCCCGCCTGCGGCTCAGCGCTGCAGCTGATCGCCCTGGTACTCGCCGAGCACCATGTCGCGCCCCTCGCGGGTCAGGCCGATGACCTGGTAACGCTGCTTGGCCTGTCCATAATCCATGCCAGGCGAGCCGGCGGGCATGCCCGGTGCGGCGACGCCGAGCAGGTCATCGCGCTGCTGTAACTCGCGGATCGCTGCCACCGGCACGTGGCCCTCGACGAACTTGCCGTCGATCACCCCGGTGTGGCACGAGCCCAGCCGGGGTACGACCCCGAGGCTCTGCTTGACTGCCGGCATGTTGTTTTCCACATGGTCGCGCACCTCGAAGCCGTTGGCTTGCAGGTACTTGATCCAGTCCTTGCAGCAGCCGCAGTTGGCGTCGCGATGCACGTCGATGACCGTGGCGGCCTGGGCCATGCCCGACATCAGCAGGGCGGTGAGCGTGACGAGGTACTTGTTCATGCGCATTCTCCAGAGCGTGTGTCAGCGGCAGCAGCAGCCAGAGCTGCCGCCGCAGCCGGTTTTCTTCGCCGGCGCGGCGGCGGCCTCGGCGATGGGTTCTGCCGGGTAGCCGGCTTCGTCGAGGGCGGCGACGAGCGCCTGGGGCTCGGCGTCGCCGCGGACGCGGACGATACCGCTGGCCAGTTCCACGTCGACCTGTACGACGCCATCGAGTGCCGCAAGGGCGGCGTTGACATGGCGAACGCAGGAGCCGCAGCTCATGCCGGTGACCTTCAGCGTAGTGGTGTTCATGGCGATCTCCTCAGTGG
This sequence comes from Stutzerimonas sp. KH-1, assembly GCF_054483855.1. Lineage (NCBI taxonomy): Bacteria > Pseudomonadati > Pseudomonadota > Gammaproteobacteria > Pseudomonadales > Pseudomonadaceae > Stutzerimonas > Stutzerimonas sp. KH-1. Next base: position 533,730 of record NZ_CM137011.1, read on the forward strand.
CCTGGCTCGATGCTCGACCTTGACATCGTGGCAAGGTCAAGCCCTCCGTCAACATCGGCGTTGCGCAGGCGCAGCGCGTTGAACACCACCGAGGCGGAGCTGACGCTCATCGCCAGCGCGGCGATCATCGGCGATAGCAGGTGGCCGGTCAGCGGGTAGAACAGCCCGGCGGCCAGCGGGATGCCCAGGCTGTTGTAGAGAAAAGCGAACGTCAGGTTCTGGTGCATGTTGCGCACCGTGGCCACCGACAGGCTGCGGGCGCGCAGGATGCCCAGCAGGTCGCCCTTGACCAGGGTGACCTGGGCGCTGTTCATCGCCACGTCGGTGCCGGTGCCCATGGCGATGCCGACGTCGGCGCGCGCCAGCGCCGGCGCGTCGTTGATGCCGTCGCCGGCCATCGCTACGCGGTGCCCGGCCTGCTGCAGGGTGGCGGCCAGGCGCTCCTTGTCCTGTGGCTTGACCTCGCCGTGCACCTCCTCGATGCCCAGCTGGCGTGCCACCGAGCGCGCGGTGGTCAGCCCGTCGCCAGTGGCCATGACCACCCGGACGCCATCGGCCTGCAGCCGCTCGACCGCCAGGCGCGAGGTTGGCTTGATCGGATCGGCCACCGCCAGCAGCCCGGCCAGCGTGCCATCGACCGCCAGGTACATGATGCTCACGCCTTCGGCACGCAGCGCTTCGGAGCGCTGGCGCAGGGCGCCGCTGTCGACGCCGCCTTCATCGAGCAGCGCGGTGTTGCCGAGCAGCAGCTGGCGACCGGCGACGCGCCCGCGCACGCCGATGCCCGAGGCCGACTCGAACTGTTCGACCGGGCTCAGTTGCACGCCGGTCGCGCGGGCGCGCTCGACGATGGCGTGGGCCAGCGGGTGCTCGCTGCCCTGGTCGAGGCTGGCCGCCAGTTGCAGCACCTCGTCCTCGCCGAAGCCGGGCGCGGCGACCACGCTGTGGAAGGCCGGGCGGCCCTCGGTGAGAGTGCCGGTCTTGTCGACGATCAGCGTGTCGATCTTGCGCAGGTTCTCGATGGCGCTGGCGTCGCGGAACAGCACGCCGCTGCCGGCGGCCTTGCCGGTGGCGACCATCACCGACATCGGCGTGGCCAGGCCCAGCGCGCAGGGGCAAGCGATGATCAGCACCGCCACCGCGTTGATCAGGCCGAACACCCAGCTCGGCTGCGGGCCGAAAAGGCCCCAGCCGAAGAAGGTCAGCACGGCGATGGCGATCACCACCAGCACGAACCAGCCGGCGATCAGATCGGCCAGGCGTTGCATCGGCGCGCGGCTGCGCTGGGCCTGGGCGACCATCTGCACGATCTGCGCAAGCATGGTCGCCGAGCCGACCTTCTGCGCTTCCATCACCAGGCTGCCATGGGTGTTGAGCGTGGCGCCGATCAGCGTGTCGCCGCTGCGCTTGGTCACCGGCAGCGGCTCGCCGGTGAGCATCGACTCGTCCACCGCGCTTTCGCCCTCGAGCACGCGACCGTCCACCGGCACTTTCTCGCCGGGGCGCACGCGCAGGCGGTCGCCAAGGTGCACGTGGGTCAGCGCGATGTCCTCCTCGCTGCCGTCGGCGTTGATCCGTCGCGCGGTCTTCGGCGCCAGGCCGAGCAGCGACTTGATCGCCGCCGAGGTCTGCGAGCGCGCGCGCAGCTCGAGCATCTGGCCGAGCAGGGTCAGTGAGATGATCACCGCCGCCGCCTCGTAGTAGACGCCGATGCGCCCGTCTTGCAGAAAGGTCGCCGGGAACAGCTGTGGCGCCAAGGTAGCCGCCACGCTGTAGACATAGGCCGCGGCGGTGCCGAGGCCGATCAGCGTCCACATGTTCGGGCTGTGCTGGCGGATCGACCGCACCCCGCGCACAAAGAACGGCCAGCCGGCCCAGAGCACCACCGGCGTCGCCAGCACCAGCTCGACCCAGTTCTGCGTGGTGCCGTGGAACAGCGCCAGCGAATGCCCGGCCATCGCCAGCAGGGTGACGATCACGGTCAGCGGCAGGGTCCACCAGAAGCGCCGGGAGAAATCGCGCAGCTCGGGGTTCTCCTGCTCCTCCAACTCGGGGATCACCGGCTCCAGCGCCATGCCGCACTTGGGGCAGGTGCCGGGGCCGATCTGGCGGATTTCCGGGTGCATCGGGCAGGTATATTCGGCAGCCGGATCGGCCACGGCCGGCGCCACCGCGGGTTCGGCACTGGCGTAGCGCTGCGGCTCGGCGACGAACCGGTCCAGGCAGCGCTGGCTGCAGAAGTGGTAGTCGCGCCCGCCATGGCTGGCATGCAGTGGGCTATCGCCGGCCACCGGCATGCCGCACACCGGGTCCTGTTCGGTCGCGGTTTCGGCAGAGTGGGGTGGATGCGAATGGTGGGCGGGATGGTGATGCGCGTGTGCGTGGTTGCCGGGCTGGTCAGCGGTCGCCATCGTGGCCTCCGTGCCTGTGGCCGAACAGATGCATGAGCGGGCAGAGCAGCAGGATCAGGTAGGGCAGTACTTCGGCGGTATGCGTCAGATGTTCGCGCACCAGGTAGAACAGCCCGATCATCGCCAGCATCAGCAGTGCGATGCCGGCAGGGCTGCGCCAGAAAGGCTGGGGAGTTCCGCTGCGTTGCATGGCCGGCCTCCGGAATGGGATGGTTTCACCATAGTCCTCGCCGCCTTACGCAACGCTGATAGAAAGATTACGTTTCTGTCAGTTGATGGCGTGCCGGCCGTTGTGGCTGCCACACTTCGCCCATCGCCGAGCCGAGGAAAGGGACATGAAACTGCTGGTCGCCGAAGACGAGCCCAAGACAGGCATCTACCTGCAGCAGGGCCTGAGCGAGGCGGGGTTCACCGTCGACCGGGTCACGACCGGCACCGACGCGCTGCAACACGCGCTGAGCATGCCCTACGACCTGCTGATCCTCGACGTGATGATGCCGGGGCTGGATGGTTGGGAAGTGCTGCGCCTGGTGCGTGCCTCCGGGCGCGAGGTGCCGGTGCTCTTTCTCACTGCGCGCGACCGTGTCGAGGATCGCGTGAAGGGGCTGGAGCTGGGCGCCGACGACTATCTGGTCAAGCCGTTCGCCTTTTCCGAGCTGCTGGCCCGTGTGCGCACCCTGCTGCGACGCGGCAACGCGGCGGCATTGCAGACCCAGCTGAAGGTTGCCGATCTGGAGGTCGACCTGCTCAAGCGCCGCGCCACGCGGGCTGGCCAGCGCATCGACCTGACCGCCAAGGAATTCGCCCTGCTGGAACTGCTGCTGCGCCGGCGCGGCGAGGTGCTGCCCAAGTCGCTGATCGCCTCGCAGGTGTGGGACATGAATTTCGACAGCGACACCAACGTCATCGAGGTGGCGATCCGCCGCTTGCGGGTGAAGATCGACGATGGCTTCGAGCCCAAACTGATCCACACCGCGCGCGGCATGGGTTACATGCTCGACGAGCCGGACCCGTCATGACGCGGCTGTCGCTCACGGCGCGGCTGAGCCTGATGTTCATGCTCGCGGTGACCGGCGTGCTGGCGGCTGCGGGGTACTTCTTTCACCAGCTCAGCGAACGCCACTTCAACGAGCTGGACCAGCACACCCTGCACGAGAAGCTTCGCGCCGGCGAGGCGCTGCTCGGCGAGCTGCAGGCTGATGATGACTTCGAGCGGCTGCGTCCGCGGTTGCAGGCCCTGCTCGGTGGGCACAGCGAGATAAGGGGGTTCGTCTTCGATGCAGCGGGGCGCCAGCTGTTTCCCGAGCCGCTGCCAGGCGGGGCCGACCCGAGCCTGGTCGCGCTGGCCGCTGAGCGTGATGGCGAGCTGTCGCTGGATGGGCGCCTCTGGCGCGCGGAGGTGACGCAGGTGCCGGTCGGTCAGACAGCGCTGACGCTGCTGATCCTGCTCGATGTCACCGTGCACAAGGCGTTCTTCCATACCTTCAGCGGCTGGCTGTGGGGCGCGCTGATACTCTGCGCGGTGCTCAGCGGCCTGCTCGGCTGGCTGCTGGTGCGTAGCGGGCTGCGACCGCTGCGCGACGTCACCCAGGTGGCCGCCTCGGTCTCGGCCAAGTCGCTGCGCGAGCGCATCCCCGACGAGTCGACACCGGCCGAACTGCAGCAGCTGGTGCAGGCTTTCAACGCCATGCTGGCGAGGCTGGAAGACGCCTTCGTGCGGCTGTCGAACTTCTCCGCCGACATCGCCCACGAGCTGCGCACGCCGCTGAGCAATCTGATGACCCACACCGAGGTGGCGCTGACCCGCGCGCGCACGCTGGACCAGTACCAGGACAATCTGCATTCGAACCTGGAGGAGCTGCAGCGCATGTCGCGGATGATCGACGACATGCTGTTTCTGGCCAAGGCGGATAACGGGCTGATCGTGCCGGACGCCAAACCCGTCGTGCTGGAGGCGTTGTGCACGCAGCTGCTGGACTATTACCAGCTCTCGGCCGACGAGCGCGGGGTGCGCTTCGAGCTGTCCGGTGGCGGTACGATTCAGGGCGATCTGCTGATGCTGCGCCGGGCGTTGTCGAACCTGCTGTCCAATGCGCTGCGCTACACCCCCGACGGCGAGCGCATCCGGGTGGCCATCGAGCGCGGCGCGGGCCAGGTGACGCTTGAGGTGAGCAATCCCGGCGCGACCATCGCGCCCGAGCATCTGGAGCGATTGTTCGACCGCTTCTATCGGGTCGATCCGGCGCGCCGCGAAGGCAGCCCGAGCAATGCCGGCCTGGGGCTGGCGATCACCCGTTCGATCGTTCAGGCTCATCAAGGCCGTATTCACTGCAGTTCCGAGCAGGGCTGGACGTCCTTCCGCCTGGAATTCCCCGGCTAAGCGCCTGCTCAGCGCTGCAACGGCACCGTCAGCGAAACGCGCAGGCCGTCGGTCTGGCTGTCGAAGGCGAGGGTGCAGTCGCAGCGTTGCGCGATCGCCTGGACGATGGCCAGGCCCAGGCCGCTGCCGCTGCTGGCGGCGTGTCGCCAGAAGCGCCGGGTCAGGTGCTCGAGATGCTCGGCGGCGATGCCCGACCCCTGGTCGCGTACTTCGAAGCGTACTCGCCCGGCTTCAGGCTGCAGGGTCAGCGTGACGGCGCTGCCCGGCGCGGTGTGGCGCTGGGCATTCTCCAGCAGGTTGCGCAGCGCGGCGATGGCCAGCACCGGCGGCATGGCCAGCGGCGTGTCGGGCAAGTCCGCCGGGACCTGCAACAGGACTGCCGCGCCGTCCCCGCCACTGGCGTCCTGAATCGCCAGCCGCGCGACCTCGGCGGCGGTGCACTGCAGGCCATCGTCGAAATCCAGACTGCCTTCTACCCGGGCCAGCAACAGCAACTGCTCGAGCGTGCGCTGCAGGCGGTCGGCGCCGGCCTCGGCGTTCGCCAGCGCCTGTTCGGCGGCGGCGCCTTCGGTCATGCGTGCCACCTGCAGGTGGGTCTTGATCGCCGTCAGCGGGCTGCGCAGTTCGTGGGCGGCGTCACCGGTCAGTCGGCGTTCGCGTTCGATGGCCTGGGCGATGCGCTGGAACAGCTGATTCTGCGTCTGCACCAGCGGCAGCAGCTCCGCCGGCAGACCTTCGACCGGCAAGGGTTCGAGGGAGTCGGCGCTGCGTCGGGTCAGAGCCTCGCGAATCCTGCGCAGGGGCGACAGCCCACGGCCCAGGCCGAGCCAGAGCAGACCTAGGCTGCCGAGCAGGGCGACCGCCACGGGCAGCGCCGCCGCCAGCAGCACCGAGCGTTTCAGCGCGGCACGCTCATCCAGGCGATCGGCCGTGGTGATGCGCAGTTCGCCTTGCACCAGCGTGAAGCTGCGCCAGGGCACGCCGTCGATCAACTGGTCGCGAAAGCCGCTCTGCTCGGCGTCCAGCTGCTGGTCGGGCGCACTGTGGCTGCGCGCCAGCACCTCGCCACGCAGCGAGCTGACCTGGCAGGCCAGGCCGTTAGGGATGCCCAGTTGCTCGGCGCTCAGACGCTGCGGCGGGCCGTCGCCGGGCACCGGCTGCGGCAACTGCATCAGCAGGCCGGCGACCATGCGCGCCGAGGCCGCCAGGCGCTGGTCGAGCGAGAGCATCATCTGGCTGCGCAGATCGACCAGCATCCAGGTCGCGGCCACAGCCCAGAGCAGCACGAAGGCCGAGCCGAGCATCAGGGTCAGGCGCAGGCGCAGGCTCATGGCGCGTCCTCGTCGCCTGCCGGGCCGAGGCGGTAGCCGAGGCCGCGCACGGTTTCGACGATGCCGCTGCCGAGCTTGCGGCGCAGGTGGTGGATATGCACGTTGAGGGCATTGCTCTCGACATCATCGGCAAAACCGTAGACCGCGTCCTTGAGCTGCTCGCTGCTGAGCACCCGGCCCTGGTTGTTGAGCAGTGCCTGCAGCAGTGCCTGTTCACGGCGCGACAGGTCGACGAGGCGGCCGTCCAGGCGTGCTTCGCAGCGGCTCGGGTCGTAGCTCAGCCGGCCATGTTCGATGAGGTTGACGCTGCGCCCGGACATGCGCCGCATCAGCGTGTGTAGGCGCGCGGCCAGCTCGCGCAGGTCGAAGGGCTTGAGCAGGTAATCGTCGGCCCCCGCCTGCAGGCCGGTGACCCGGTCGCTGACCGCATCGCGCGCGGTGAGCACCAGCACCGGCAGCTCCAGGCCCTGCTGGCGCAGGCGTCGCAACAGGGCGAGGCCGTCTTCGTCGGGCAGGCCGAGGTCGAGGATCAGCACATCGAAGTGCGCCGCACGCAGCAGGGCTTCGGCAGCCGCCGCGGTCGCGGCATGGTCGACGATCAGGCCCTGGGCGTTGAGCCCGGCGACGATACCGCTGGCGATCAGCGCGTCGTCTTCGGCAAGCAGCACGTGCATGGGGAGGGTCCGCAGAAAAAGCTCAAGGGTGGACCTTAGCGATTAAGGCAACGTTATGCAGCCCGTGCCATGGCGTTAATGGCGCGTTAATCCCGTCCCGGCATGCTGCGCGGCAGTCATTTCTCGGCCAGGACTCTCATGCGCATATTGGTTCTTCTGCTGTTTCTGTTGGCGCCCGGATTGGCGCTGCCGGCCGGTGGGCTGTTTGGCGGCGGCTCGCAGGATGATTTTCTGCCGGTGGAAGAGGCGTTCGCGCTGACGGTCAGCCCGCAGGAGAACGGCGCGACGCTGCTGCACTGGCGGATCGCACCGGGCTATTACCTCTATCAGCAGCGCCTGCAGTTCGACGGCCTGCCGCCGGAGCGCCGGCCGCCACTGCCCGAGGGCGAGCCCTACAGCGACGAGTTCTTCGGCGACTCGCAGATCTACCGCGACAGCCTCGAACTGCTGATCCCGCCGGGCGCAGAGAACAGTGTGCGTCTCGGCTGGCAGGGCTGCGCCGATGCCGGGCTCTGCTATCCACCGCAGACCCGTGAGGTGTCGCTGAGCGGTAACGGCACGGCGTCGGCAGCGTCCGGGTTGGCCGAAGATCAGGCACTGGTCAGCGGCCTAGAGAGTCAGGCTCTGGCCTGGAGCCTGCTGGTCTTCTTCGGCCTCGGCTTGCTGCTGGCCTTCACCCCCTGTTCGCTGCCGATGCTGCCGATCCTGGCGGGCATCGTGGTCGGTAGCGGCGCCACCTCGCGCCGTGGTTTCGCCCTGGCGGCGACCTACGTGGTCAGCATGGCGCTGGTCTATGCCGGGCTCGGTGTGCTGGCGGCGCTGCTCGGCGCCAACTTGCAGGCGGCGCTGCAGCAGCCCTGGTTGCTGACCAGCTTCGCCGTGCTGTTCGTGCTGCTGGCGCTGCCAATGTTCGGTTTGTTCGAGCTGCAATTGCCGGTGGCGCTGCGCGATCGTCTGCAGCGTGTCGGTGATCGCCAGCGCGGGGGCAGCCTCGCCGGGGCTGGCGCGCTGGGCGTGCTCTCCGGCCTGCTGGTCGGCCCCTGCATGACCGCTCCACTGGCCGCCGCGCTGCTTTTCATCGCACAGAGCGGCAGTGCGCTGCAGGGTGGCCTGGTGCTGTTCGCGCTGGGCCTGGGCATCGGCACGCCGCTGCTGTTGCTGGTGACGGTTGGCCAGCGCTTTGTGCCCAAGCCGGGCGCCTGGATGGATCGCGTGAAAGTGGTGTTTGGCTTTCTCTTCCTCGCGGCCGCGCTGTTCGTCGCGCGTCCGTTGCTGGCCGACTGGCTGTGGCTGGGCCTTTGGGGCGCGCTGCTGGTGGTGCTCGCCACCGCCTTGCTGCATGTGGCGCAGGCGGTGCAACGCCAGCGCGTGCTCTGTCAGGCAAGCGGCGTGCTGCTGGGGCTGTGGGGCGCGGCGATGCTGCTGGGTGCCGCCGGCGGAGCGGATGATCCGCGTCGGCCGCTGGCGATCTATGCCGGCGGCGTGGCGACGGCCACGGCTGTCGAGTCCCACGCGCTCGGTTTCAGCGATCCAGCGGTGTTGGATCGCGAGCTGGCGGCAGCCAAGGCGCAGGGCCAATGGGTGCTGATCGATTACTACGCCGACTGGTGCGTCTCCTGTAAGGTCATGGAGAAGGAGGTCTTTGGCAATGCCGAGGTGCAGGCGAGCCTGGACGGTGTGCGCGTGCTGCGCCCCGACGTGACCCGCAGCGACGCCGCCAGCCGCGAGTTGCTGGGCCGTTACCAGGTGCTCGGCCCGCCGACGCTGCTATGGATCGGCCCGGACGGCGTCGAGCGTCGCGATCGCCGCATCACCGGCGAGGTCGGTGCCGGGGACTTTCTGCAGAACTGGAACCAGACCCGGGAGCGAGGTTGATGCTGACTGTGAATATCGGGCCGCTGGCCCTGGCGGTGCCCCATGTATTGCTGCTGGGCAGCCTGCTGCTGGCGACCTTGACCGGCTGGTGGGTCGGCCGGCGCAGCGAGCGCAACCCGGAGCGGCAGCTGTTTCGCCTGCTGCTGGTGGCGCTGCTGGTGGCACGCCTGGCCTTCGTCGCGATGTACTGGGCGTACTACCGGGATGACTGGCTGAGCGTCATCGATATCCGCGATGGTGGCTTCATTGCCTGGCCTGGGCTGGTCGCCGCGCTGGCGTTGGGCATCTGGTGGGGCTGGCGCGACCGCGAGCTGCGCAAGCCGCTGGGTATCGCGCTGACGGTGGGAATCCTCAGCTGGGGCTTCAGTAATCTGGCCTGGCATTCCTTCGAGCAAGGCACGCGGTTGCCGGAAATGGCCCTGCGCGACAATCAGGGCCGTCCGGTGGCGCTGGAGGATTACTCCGGCCAGCCACTGGTGATCAATCTCTGGGCGACCTGGTGCCCGCCGTGCCGGCGCGAGATGCCTGTGCTCGCTGACGCCCAAGCCCGGGAAAGCGACACCCTGTTTCTGTTCGTCAATCAGGGCGAGGGGGAGGGGGAGATCAATCGCTTTCTGGAAACCGCGGGGCTGAGTCTCGATAACGTCCTGCTCGACAGTGGCGGGCGTCTCGGGCAGCACGTGGGCTCCACGGCGCTGCCGACCACGCTGTTCTACAACGCCGATGGCCGCCAGGTCAGCAGCCATCTCGGCGAACTCTCGCACGCCAGCCTGGCGCGCGCGCTGAAAAAACTGAAAGAGGAAGCTGCGCAGTGATTCAATTCAAGCCGTTACCCTACCTGCTGGCCGGCGTCAGCCTGCTGGCCCTGCCCGTGGCACAGGCCGAGGAATTGCCGGAGGCGATCAAGGCCGTCGAGGCGCGTGGCGCCGAGGTCGTCGGCAGTTTCGCGGCACCCGGAGGGCTCAAGGGCTATGCCGCGCGTTACAACGGGCAGGGCATGGCGCTGTATCTCACCCCGGATGGCGAGCACGTGCTGATCGGCAGCCTGCTCGATGCCAAGGGTGAGGACCTGACCCGCGCGCGCCTGGAGAAGCTGGTCTACGAACCCTTGGGCAAGGAAATGTGGACGCGCATGGAGAACAGCACCTGGATCGCCGACGGCAACGCCGACGCGCCGCGCGTCATCTACATGTTCAGCGACCCGAACTGTCCGTACTGCAACATGTTCTGGAAGCAGGCCCGGCCCTGGGTCGAGTCCGGCAAGGTGCAGTTGCGGCACATCATGGTCGGCATGCTGCGCGCCGACAGTGCCGGCAAATCCGCCGCCCTGCTCAGTGCCAAGGATCCTCAGGCAGCGCTCAACGAGCACGAGGCGGCCGGCAAGGCGAGCAAGCTGAAGCCGTTGGAGAAGATTCCAGCAGCACTGGAAAAACAGCTCACCGACAACCTGATGCTGATGAGCGAACTGGGTGGCCAGGCGACTCCGGCGATCTTCTACCTCGACGATAACGGTCGTCTGCAGCAGCACCAGGGCGCGCCGCGGCCCGATGCGCTGGATACCATCATGGGGCCGCGCTGACGCGGCGCTAGGGATGCGTGGAAAAACGCTGCGCGCGTTTTCCACCCTGCGGCGGGGCAATAGAGACTGGGTGGATGGCCAAAGCCATCCACCCAGTAGGCGACTCGCTAGTACGCATCAAAGCGCGCCGAACACCTTCTTCGCCAGGCTGGTGGCCGCCGCGGCGGGATTCTTGCGAATGCTCGCCTCCTGCTCGGCAATCACCGTGAACAGGCCGTTGAGCGCCTGTTCGGTCACATAGCTTTCGATATTGGCGTAGTTGCCGTTCAGCCCCGCCGGCACCTTGGCCGCCACCGCGTTGTACTGCTGTGCCAGTCCGACCTGGTCGGTGGCCTGCTTGACGATGGGCAGGAACCTGGCGCGGATCTGCTCGCGGCTGGACTTGTTCAGGTACTGGGTAGCCGAATCGTCACCGCCGGCGAGAATCGCCTTGGCGTCCTGCACGGTCATCTTGCGCACGGCATCGAGCAGCAGTTGCTGGGCCTCGGGCACGGCCTTCTCGGCGGCGAGGTTCATGCTGTTTTCCAGCTGCTCGACCTGGGCCCCCATGCCGACCATCTTCAGCATCCGCGAGGCCTTGCCGATGTTGCCCGGCAGCTCGATGCGCACGTTCGGGTCGCTGCTGAAGCCGCCCGGGCGTCCGAGCTGCTGCACCGCGACCTTGGCGCCCTGGCTGAGGGCATCCTTGAGGCCGGCGCTGGCATCGCGTTGGGTCAGGTCGGCGAGCGACAGGGCGAAGGCACTGGCGGAGAGGGCTAGGCCGGCGACGAGAGTGGTGATGCGATACATGGTGGTTACCTTGCTGGCAGATGGGGCGTGTCTGGCGTCAGAGCGCCGGTGGATACTGACGTTGATGCTAGTGGATTCCCGGCGGCGCGACATCCAGGCGACGATGCGCTACCGTCGTGCCCCCGCAGTTCTGGAGACGTTTCACATGATCCGCCCCTACCGCCCCGATGACCTGGAAACGCTGCTGAGCATCTGGCTCGAGGCATCCAGCCGGGCCCATGACTTCGTCGAGCGCGGCTTCTGGGAGGCGCGGCTGGATGACATGCGCAACCTCTATCTACCCGCTGCGCAGACCTGGGTCTACGAGCGGGATGGCACGGTGGTCGGCTTCGTGTCGCTGCTCGATGACGTCCTGGCCGCTATCTTCGTGGCGCCAACGGAGCAGGGCCATGGCATCGGCTCGGCGCTGCTCGAGCACGCCAAGGGCCTGCGCGAGCGGCTGAGCCTGACTGTTTATGCCGCCAACGGCGCCAGTATCGCCTTCTACCGTCGCCACGGTTTCCAGACCGCAGGCGAGCAGCTGGACGCGCACACCGGCCACCCGGAACGGGTGATGACCTGGCAGCGTCAGGCGTCGGTTGCAGGCGGCGGTGAATCGCTTTCGTCGTGATGACGTTCCAGCGCGACCTGACGGATCGACAGGCGAATCTCCGCCGGTAGGACGCGCTTGGCCGCGCCCTCGGCCAGTTCCGCGAGCTTCTCGTGATAGCCGAGCCGGCCGTTTTCGTCCGGGCTGACCACGCCCTGTTCCTGCATGCTCTGGATGAAATGACGGAACAGCGCCTTGTCGAAGAACTCCGGCGCGTTAAGCCCATGCAGGATCGACAGGCGCTGGGCCATGACCGTGCAGAGGTTTTCCAGCTCCTCGGCGCTCAGGCTGTGCTGGCCGCTGTTGAGCAGCAGCGAAGTGGCCATGTAGAAGCGCTGCAGAGTCTGCACCACGACGCGAGCGAGAAGGGTAAGCAGGACGAACTGCCGCGAGCTCGGGGCCGGGCGCACGTAGTGGTTGCCGTCCACCTTGAGCAGGCCGCGCTCGACGAAGGCCGCCAGCCACTGGTCGACCACCGCTTCCAGCTCCTCGACTTCCCAGCGCATGAACAGCTCGGCACGCAGGTACGGGTACAGCGCCTCGGTGAAGCGCTGGATCTGCTCGCGGCTGATGCGTGAGCTGCTCTGGAAGAAGCTCGCCAACAGCGCCGGCAACGCGAAGATGTGCATCACGTTGTTGCGGTAGTAGGTCATCAGGACGGCATTCTGCTCGTCCAGATAGAGGATGTTGCCCAACGCGTCCTTCTGCTCGGCGAGCAGGTCGAGGCTCTTCACGTAGGCGATCAGCGCGTTGCCGTCGCCCTCCGGCAGGGTGGTGTGTGGCGAGTAGGGCACCGCGCGCAACAGCGCCTGGTAGAGATCGAGGATGCGTGCCAGGGATTGCTGGTCCAGCGCCTGACGGCTGGTGGAGAGCATCGCCAGCGCTACCAGGTTGACCGGGTTGACCGCCGCCGCCTCGTTGAGGCGCTGGGCGATGCGCTCGGCCAGGCGATTGGTGGTGTCGTTCAGCCATTCGGGGCGGTAATCCGGCGCGTAGGTCTGCTGACGCCAGCCGGGTTGTTCCTGCTCGAGGAATTCGTTGAGCTTGAGTGGCTCGCCGAAGTTGACCCAGACCTGACCGAAGCGCTGCTTGAGCGCGCCGATGACCTTGAAGATGTCGAAGATCGACTCCTTCTTCTTCGCCGCGCCGCGCAGCTCGCCGAGGTAGGTGCGGCCCTCCAGCACCCGCTCGTAGCCGATGTAGACCGGCACGAAGAGGATCGGCAGGCGCGACGAGCGCAGGTAGCTGCGCAGGGTCAGGGCCAGCATGCCTGTCTTGGGTTGCAGCATGCGGCCGGTACGCGAACGCCCGCCTTCCACGAAGTACTCGACGGGGAAGCCGCGGGTGAACAGGTTGTGCAGGTATTCGTTGAACACCGAGGTGTACAGCGGGTTGCCCTTGAACGAGCGGCGCATGAAGAAGGCGCCGCCGCGGCGCAGCAGGCTGCCGATCACCGGCATGTTGAGGTTAATGCCAGCGGCGATGTGCGGCGGCGTCAGGCCGTTGCGGAACAGCAGGTAAGAGAGCAGCAGGTAATCGATATGGCTGCGGTGGCAGGGCACGTAAATCACTTCGTAGCCGCGCACGGCGTCCTGCAGCGGCTCGATATGGTTGACGCGGATGCCGTCGTAGATCTTGTTCCAGAACCAGGAAAGCACCACCTCGAGAAAGCGCACCGCCGTGTAGGCGTAGTCCGAAGCGATCTCGTTGCCATAGCGCAGCGCCTTGGCCTCGGCCTTCTCGATGGTGATCTTCTCGCGTTCGGCTTCCTCGCGAATCGCCTGGCGGACCTGCGGTGCGTGCACCAGACCCTTCACCAGATTGCGCCGGTGCGACAGGTCCGGCCCGATCACCGCAGTCTTCTGGTTGCGGAAGTGCACCCGCAGCATGCGATGGACCATGCGCAGCGTGCGCTCGTGCCCCTTGTTCTGCGCCACCAGCTCGTTGAGCTGGATCGGCGCGGAGAACTGCACGCGGGTCTTGCGCCCCAGCACCAGGATGCTGAGCAGCTTGCGCAGGCGCCCGGTGACCGCCCAGCTGTCGGCGAACAGCAACTTCCAGGCGCTGGTCTCGCGATTCGGCGACTGTCCCCAGAACACGCTGACCGGAACGATCTGCGCGTTCTCCACCGCGTTGTGTTCCAGCGCGCCGACCAGCCGCACCAGCGCCTGTGGCGCGACCAGTCGGGTGCGTCGGCCGAACCAGCTGGGTGCCGGATTGAGGAAGAAGAAAGCGGCCGGTTCCACCAGTTCGCCCACCGCCACGTCGGCCACCGGGCGCGGCAGCCCGGCCTTGCTGCACTCGGCATCGAGCACGGCGAGATCACTCAGCGAGGGTTGCTGCAGCACATAGAACACCGGTTTGCTGCGATCCAGCTTGAGGGTAAAGGCGGACTGGTTGATGGTCTCCGAGCGCACCCAGGTGTACAGCACACGGCGCAGCAGGGAGAAGATCAGACGGCGAACGGGGGAGCGGGTCATACGGCGGATTCGACTGTGGAAGGGGCGGGCCCTCGAAGGCGGCAAGTGTGCCCCAAGCGAGGTGGGCGGGCAAAACCTGCGCTGCTCGGTTGGGGCCCGATCGGACCGGCAACTGCCCGGCTCGTGACCTGCGATGGCTCGCTAGGCAGCCGTTTCGAAGCGCGTCAACGGCTACGAAGACGCGCGCCGGCATAGGCCCCGGCGAGAAACAGCAGCGACCAGAGCAGCAGAAACGCGAGGCCCACGGCGAGCAACGGACTGAGGGGCAGGAACAGGAGCAGGTACAGCACCTGACCGACGACGCCCCCCAGGTACTGTGCCCAGAGCGGTCGCGGCACGATAAAACCGGACAGCACGCCGGCGGTAAACAGCGCACCACTGTAGTACAGGCCGTCGCCGTCCCAGGGTTCGGCCTGACCACTGGCCCAGGGCGACAATGCCCAGATGAAAGCGCCGGCGAGAGAGGCGATCAGCAGCGCCTGCACGACCGGCCGGGCGCTAGGGCGCATCGGCTCGCCGCGCGTATCACGCATGGATCAGCCCGGCCTGGTAGAACGGCACGGGGCAGGCAAAGCCGCCGGCCTCGATGATGGACGCGACCTGCTCCGGGGGCAGTATCGCCACGTCACGGTCATAGGCGGCACGCATCTGCTCTAGGCCTGCCGCGGGAATGCCGGCGAGGGTCATCATGTTCAGCCAGGTTTCCAGCAGCGCCGCATACGCTGGCGTGGTGACGTCCGCTGCCAGGTCAGAGCTGGCCAATAGCGCTCCCGGGCCGAGTCGGGCGGCTATGTCACGAAAGAAGCCGATGCGTACGTCGCGCTCGAGAATGAACTGGGATACCAGCAGGGAGGTTGCCGCGTCGAAGGGGGCCTGCTCAGGCAGTGTCTCCAGGTAGCCCTCATGGAACTGGCAGCGCTGTTCGATTCCGGCTCGGATTGCCTTGTCGCGAAGGACGTGCAGCATCGCGCCCGATGGCTCCACCGCGGTGAAGGTCCAACCGGGTCGGCACTGGGCCAGGTGCAGAATTTCCTCGCCGGTGCCGGCGCCGATGCACAGTACCCGCGCCTCGGCCGGCAGCGGTGCGAACACCGCCTCCAGAAGAAAATGCAGGGCATTGCGAATGGGCGCGGTTCTGGCCCAGCGCTCGTCATAGCTGGAGGCCTGTTGATCGAATACCGCTTTGATCTCGTCGCTGCGCATGGCGGCTCCATGTGGGGTGGTGCAGATCGTGGCTTCGCCGGCTACCGCGGAACTCGCCGGAGGATTCATTCGGCAGGCAGGATGCCCTTGGCCCGCAGCGCATCCAGCGCGATCCGCTGGCGCAGGGGCAGATCGGTCGCATCGCGGGTGTCCAGATTCAGCGCGAACAGCCAAGTGCCGGCGCCGGCTTCAACATAGCCGATGTACCAGCCGATGCCAGGATTGTCGCGAGCCGCCCAACCGGTCTTGGCATACAGGCTATAAGCCGGCGTGCTGTCGACGCGCATGATGGTCCTGAGGGTGTCGTAGCTGTTCGCCCGGTACGGCAGGCTGCGCGCGACCACCTGGCGCAGCAGGCCCACCTGTTGTTCGGCGCTGACCCGCAGCGAGCCATCGAGCCAGAACTCGGTGACGATGACAGGTTCGTGCAGCTGCCCGTAATGCGCCTGGCGGATGTGGCGCAGATAGGCCGCCGTGCCCACCCGCCGGGCCAGCCTCTGGTAGCACCAGACGCAGCTGACCCTGAATGCGCTCTTCAAGGTCTGGTCGCGGTTCCAGTCCTCGATCTCGTAACGGGTGCCGTCCCAGGGGATGATCTCGTCCGCCCCGGCGATGGCACCTTCCTCCAGTGCGATCAGGGTGTTCAGCACCTTGAACGTGGACGCTGCGGGAAAAGCCGTGCCGGCGCGTTCATCGTTGTGGACGAAGCGCTGGCCCGTGGCGACGGACTCGATCACCAGTGTCCCCTCGACCCCCGCGCGTTCGAACAGACGGGCAATTGCCCCGTCCTCCGCATGGGCGAAGCCGGGAGCAGCGAGCAGCAACAGGGAGAGCAACAGGACGGGCATGACCAGGACCAGGTTGTAGGTGGGAGCGTGTTCGGACGGGGCTCAGTCACCTGCAATCCGCTGCGCCCGATAGTCCACCTGCGAAAGACGGTACAGGCAGTGTGCGCGAAGTGGATGACCGATGGGTATGCTCGGATGCTCGAAGCGGCTCGCCTCGCGCATGCCGATTCGTTGCATGACCGCGCGCGAACGCTGATTGCCGACCGTGGTGAAAGAGACGATTTCCGCCAAATCCAGCCTGTCGAAGGCCACCGCGAGCGCACCGCGCGCGGCCTCCGTTGCCAAACCTCTGTGCCAGTGCTGGAAGGCCAGGCGCCAGCCGATCTCCACGCAGGGCGAAAAGGGCAGCTCGGCGATTGGTACATGCAGGCCGAGAAAGCCGATGAACTCGGCGGATGCCTTCAGCTCCACGGCCCAGAAACCCCATCCTCGCTGCTCGATCAGCGCCTGGCAGCGATCGGCCAGCGCATCGCTCTCGTCGCGCTCGAGCGGGGCAGGGAAATACTCCATGACCCGCGGGTCTGCGTTCAGTTCGGCAAAGGGCGGCCGGTCGCTCGGGCGCCATTGCCGCATGAACAGGCGTTCGGTTTCGAATTCGATCGGGTTCGGCATTGCAGTGTTCTCGGATCAAAGGAGGAGGCTGTTGCTTGCAGCTCCGTTTGCAGCAAGGGCGGCGACTTGACCGTGGCTAACCGGAATCACCTGAATAGCTGAGCGTGAGGCGCAGCATGTCCATGTGGCGGATCCCGTCCTCGATGATCGGCTCGGGGTAATGCTCGACGAAGAAATCTCGTTCTATTCGCGTTACGCGAAAGCCCTGGCGTTGATAGAACGTCAGTTGATAGCCGAACGACCCCGTGCCCACTTCGAGCCGGCCGGCGCCTAGCCTGCGATAGTGCTCGATGATCCATTCCAGTAGTGCCGTGCCGTAGCCCGCTTTCTGCCGGGTGGGTCGTACCGCGATATTCATCAGCTCGTGCGCGCCTTCGCCGATCGGCCGCACGACACCGATGCCGACGACCGTTCCGTCGAGCGATGCGGCGAAGCACGTCGAGTCCGCCAGATACGAGCGCACCTTGCTCGGCGAGGGATCGGCGAGCAGCAACAGCTCCATTGGCGCCAGTGAGGCAGGAATTTCTCCGAAGCGTAGGGACATGTGTCGGTAACCACCTTGAGAGGCGCCGTGATCAGGCATATCGATCGCCGCTTTCCATGGATTCGAGAACGTACTCCAAGCGCTGTGCGGGGTCCATTGCATCGCTTGGAGGCTTGGCGGCAACGTCCGGCAAACGTTGCCGCCAAGCCGCGTGGTTGCATTCGTCCAGTAGCTGTTCTTATAGTTCCGCCGGCATTTTTGCAGGGCCTGGCTCGGGTCGCGCGGCGGCACGCCAGGCCTTGTGCGCACTGGTGAGAGCCCATGATCGAAATAAGCAACCTGACCAAGCGTTTTGCCCAGCACACCGCGGTCGACGACCTGTCGTTCCAGGTCCAGCGCGGAGAGGTGCTGGGGTTCCTCGGCCCCAATGGGGCCGGCAAGTCCACCACGATGAAGATGCTGACCGGCTTTCTCGCGCCGACATCCGGCACTGCCCGCATCCTCGGTCACGACATCTGTACCCAGACCCTCCAGGCCCAGCGGCTGATCGGCTATCTGCCCGAAGGCGCACCTTGCTATGGCGACATGACGGTGCGTGGCTTTCTCGAGTTCATCGCCGAAGTGCGCGGTTTTCGCGGTGCGGACAAGCGTCAGCGGGTCGATGCAGCTGTCGCCCAGGTGGAATTGCAGAAGGTGCTGGGGCAGAGCATCGAGACGCTGTCCAAGGGCTTCAAGCGGCGTGTCGGTCTGGCCCAGGCGATCCTGCACGACCCTGACGTGCTGATCCTCGACGAGCCCACCGACGGGCTCGATCCGAACCAGAAGCATCAGGTGCGCCAGCTGATCCAGGGGCTGGCGCAGGACAAGATCGTCATCATTTCCACCCATATTCTCGAAGAGGTGAGTGCGGTCTGCACCCGCGCGGTGGTGATCGCCAATGGCCGGCTGGTGGCCGATGGCACGCCGCTGGAGCTGGAAAGCCGCTCGAAGCATCACCAGGCGGTCACGCTGGTCAGTGATGCGCCGCTGGACGAAGTCGCCCTGGCGGCCTTGCCGGGTGTCGCCGGCGTCGAGCGCAACGAGCGCGAGCACAGCCTGACCGTACTGGCGCAGCCCGGGCACGTGATCTTCCCGCAGGTCAACGCGCTGATCGCCCAGCAGGGCTGGGCCGTCACCGAGCTGGACGTGGAGCGCGGCCGGCTCGATGAGGTGTTCCGTAACCTGACGCGAGGGGAAGCGCTATGAGCCAGTTGCCGGTCATCTTCAAGCGCGAGCTGGGCAGCTATTTCGCCACGCCGCTCGCCTATGTGTTCATCGTGATCTTCCTGGTGCTGTCCGGGGTATTCACCTTCTACCTGGGCGGTTTCTACGAGCGCGGCCAGGCGGACCTGACGCCCTTCTTCAGCTTTCATACCTGGCTCTACCTGTTCCTGGTACCCGCTATCGCCATGCGCCTGTGGGCCGAGGAGCGCAAGTCCGGTTCCATCGAGCTGCTGATGACGCTGCCGATCACCCGTTTCGAGGCGGTCGCCGGCAAGTTCCTCGCCGCCTGGGTTTTTGCCGGGATCGCGCTGCTGCTGACGTTCCCGATGGTCATCACCGTCAATTACCTGGGTGAGCCGGACAATGGCGTGATCGTCGCCGGCTATCTCGGCAGCTGGCTGCTGGCCGGCGCCTTCCTGGCCATTGGCTCGTGCATGTCGGCGCTGGCGAAGAACCAAGTGATCGCCTTCATCCTCTCGGTGGCGGTGTGCTTCCTGTTCATCGTCAGCGGCTTGCCGATGGTGCTCGACGCCCTCGCCTGGGCGCCGCAGTGGCTGATCGACGCGGTGGCTTCGCTGAGCTTCCTGATCCGTTTCGACTCCATCAGCAAGGGCGTGATCGACCTGCGTGACCTGCTGTATTTCGTCACGCTGATCGTCGCCTGGCTGGCGGCCACCGCCGTGGTCGTCGACCTGAAGAAAGCCGCCTGAGGAGTCACCATGAAACGAGTCATCTATTCCGGTGCCGGGCTGCTGCTGATCGCGCTGGCATTCCTGCTGTTCAATGGGCTGACCGGCACGCTGCTGACCAATGTCCGGCTGGACCTGACCGAGCAGAAGCTCTACACCATTTCCGAAGGTACCGAGCGCATCCTCGAGGGGCTGCAGTCACCCATCGAGCTGCATTTCTTCTATTCGGACGAGACCGCCAAGGACCTGGTCGCGCTGCGCAACTACGCGCGTCGGGTCGAGGAGATGCTGCGTGCCTATCAGCGGGCCTCTGGCGGCAAGCTCAAGCTGCACGTGATCGATCCGCAGCCGTTCTCCGAGGAAGAAGACCGCGCCGCCGAGTTCGGCCTGCAGGCGGTACCGCTCAACCAGGGCGGTGACAAGGTCTACTTCGGGCTGGCCGGCACCAATGCCGAGGGCAATACGCAGATCATCCCGTTCTTCCCGCTGGATCAGGAGGAGTTTCTCGAGTACGAGGTCAGCCGCCTGGTTCAGAGCCTGGCGACTGTCGAGCTGCCGGTGGTGGGTGTGCTTTCCGGCCTGCAGCTGACCGGGGGCTTCGACATGCGCACGCAGCAGGCGACGCCGCCCTGGATGGTGCTGGAGGAAGTCCGCCAGCTGTTCCATATCGAGAGCCTGCAGCGCGATGTCGATCTGATCCCCACCAATGTATCGGTGCTGCTGCTGATCCATCCGAAGGATCTGCCCGAGCAGACGCTGTTCGCCATCGACCAATTCGTGCTGCGCGGTGGCAAGCTCCTGGTGTTCCTCGATCCGCATAGCGAGATCGATCCGGGCATGGGCATCGGCCCGGGCGAGTTCGGCGAGGAGCGTGTCTCTGACCTGGAACCGCTGTTCAAGGCCTGGGGCGTGCGCATGCTGCCGAAGAAGGCGCTGGCCGATGCCGCTTACGGCATGTCGGTGGGCATGGGCGCCGAGCGCCGGCCGGTTCGGCATGCCGGTTGGCTGAGCCTGCCGCGCGCCGCGCTGGACCAGGATGACGTGAGCATCGCCGCGCTGGAGAACATCACGCTTGGCAGTGCCGGCATTCTCGAGCCGCTGGAAGGGGCGACCACGCGCTTCACCCCGCTGATGCGCAGCTCCGAATACGCCATGCCGGTGGATGCCGAACGCTTCGCCACACTGGATAACCCGGAGACCCTGCTGCTTGGCTTCGAGCCCACCGGCGAGCGCTATACCTTGGCAGCGCGTATTCAGGGCCCGGCCAAGACGGCATTCCCCAATGGTATCGAAGGGCGCGAGAAGGGCATCCAGGAGAGCCAGAACATCAACGTCATCGCGGTGGCTGATACCGACATGCTGGCCGACCGCATGTGGGTGCAGGTGCAGGACTTTTTCGGTCAGCGCGTGCCCCAGCCCTGGGCCGATAATGGCGCCTTCGTGATCAATGCGCTGGACAACCTCTCCGGCACCGATGCGCTGATCAGCGTGCGCTCGCGCGGGCGCTTCACCCGGCCGTTCGTGGTAGTGGAAGCCTTGCAGCGCCAGGCCGAGGATCGTTTCCGCGAGAAGGAGGAGGTGCTGCAGCAGCGTCTGGCCGATACCGAGCAAAAGCTGGCCGAGCTGCAGAGCCCGGACCCCGAACAGGCACTGGAGCTCACCGGCGAGCAGGAGCAGGCGTTGCGCCAGTTCCTGCAAGAGAAGGTGCGCATCCGCAAAGAACTGCGCGAGGTGCGCTACCAGCTCAACGCCGATATCGAGGCGCTGGGGCGCACACTGAAATTCGTCAACATCGCCCTGGTACCGCTGGTACTGACGCTGGGCGTGCTCGCGCTGTGGTTGTGGCGCCGCCGCCGTAGTGCCTGACGCTGGCCTGCACGGCGGCCACGGCCGTCGTGCAGACGGACAATGCGAGACGGAAAGGGGCTGACAGCAGAAATCCTTGGCTTATACTCCGGCGACGGCTGCTTTCGAGTCGCATTTGCAAGCTGACGAATGCACGAGGGCCAGGCTGTGCAAACCCTCTTCCGAGGAATAACAAAAAGCGAGTTGGAGAAGTGGTAATGGCTGAGCGCGAAACCGGGACCGTCAAGTGGTTCAACGATGCAAAAGGCTATGGATTCATTCAGCGGGGTAATGGCGCCGACGTGTTCGTGCATTACCGCGCCATTCGTGGCGACGGCCATCGCTCGCTGGCCGAGGGGCAGCAGGTGGAATTCTCGGTGATCCAGGGCCAGAAGGGCCTGCAGGCCGAGGACGTCGCCGGCCTCTGACTCCGGTCGCAGAAGAACGAAGCCCGTCCTGATGACGGGCTTTGTTTTTTGAGCTGGCGACGCTCCGCTGCAGGCCACCAAGGGCCAATCTGCTGGTTCCTGGTGGGGGTTTCACGACCCAGGTGCGATCAACCCGTGCGCCAGACGATCTCTTCCTCGCCGTCGGCACTGACGCGCATCCAGCGGTCGGCCTCTTCCTCGGCTTCCTCTTCCTGCCAGCCGCCCGGGGCGCAACGGATTTCCACGCCCAGCGCCTGATGCGCCGCGCGTGCACAGGCCAGGTCATCGGCCCAGGGCGTGGCATCGCTTTCCAAGAGCAGGCAGTGCCATTTGCCGACCGCCTTGGGCAGCCAGGTCACGGGAATCCCGGCGGCGTTGCACTTGAAGGTCTGGCCTTTCTGCTGCCAGGCGGAGCAGGGGCCGATGGCCTCGGCCAGCCACTCGCCGACGGCTTCCTGGCTGGCATCCCTGAGGTAGATCTCGATATCGGGTTGACGCATGGGCGACTGCCTTCTGTGTTGTGCCTTGGCCTGCCTCGCATGCTATCGAGGCGTTTGCCTTAGGAAATTCGTTCGATCCAGTCGTAGCGTATCGCAACCCGCACCGCCAGCGGCGTGTCGATGACGGCGGCGCGCCGCTCGGCGCTGGCGCGCCAGCCGTGCGGGGTCATCGCCAGGAGGTCGGCGCGGGCCTGGGCGTCGTCCAGCTGCAGTTCATAGCTGATTGTTTCGCTGTGGGTCAGGCGCATGCCGTCCGGAATGAGCGACAGGTGCTTCTCGTCGTCGTAGTCGCGTACCTCGTCGTAGAGCCGCGCGCGCAGCTCCCAGAGGTGCTCGCGGGTCGGCCCCATGCGCAGCAGTCCGCCGCCGGGCGGGAGCAGGCGTCGCGCGTCCTGCCAGTCCAGCGGGCTGAACACGCTGGCCAGCAGGTCGCAGCTGGCATCGGCCAGCGGCACGCGGGCCATGCTCGCCACCAGCCACTCGAGTTGCGGGGCGCGTTTGCAGGCGCGCTTGATCGCCTCGCGGGAGATGTCCAGTGCATAGCCTTCTGCATCCGGCAGCGCGGCGGCCAGTTGGGCTGTGTAGTAGCCCTCGCCACAGCCGATGTCCAGCCAGCGTTGCGGCGTGCGCTCGGCGGCCAGCTCGGCGAGGCGTCGGGCCAGCGGCGCATAGTGACCGCCATCGAGAAAGCGCCGGCGCGCCTCGACCATCGCCTGGTTGTCGCCCGGATCGCGGCTGTTCTTGTGCTGCACGGGCAGCAGGTTCAGGTAGCCCTGGCGCGCGCGGTCGAAACGGTGGTTGGCCGGGCAGGCCACGCCGTTTTCCACCGCGCTGAGCGGCGCCTGGCAGATCGGGCAGATCAGCATGCCAGCAGGTTCACCAGGGTCTGGTAGTAGATGTCGGTCAGCACATCGAGATCGCTGGCCAGGATGTGCTCGTCGACCTGGTGGATGGTGGCATTGACCGGGCCGAGCTCGACCACCTGGGTACCCAGGGTGGCGATAAAGCGTCCGTCCGAGGTGCCGCCGCTGGTGGACGGCGTGGTTTCGCGGCCGGTGACGCTGCGGATCGCCTTGGCCACGCCGTCGAGCAGGTCACCCGGCTCGGTGAGGAACGGCAGGCCGGACAGCGCCCAGTCGACGCTCCAGTCCAGACCGTGCTTGTCGAGGATCGCCGCGGTGCGTTGCTGCAAGCCTTCGACGGTCGACTCGGTGGAGAAGCGGAAGTTGAATACCGCTTCCAGCGTGCCGGGGATGACGTTGGTGGCGCCGGTGCCGGCGTTCAGGTTGGAGATCTGGAAGCTGGTCGGCGGGAAGAACGCATTGCCATCGTCCCAGTGTTCGGCAGCCAGCTCGGCCAGTGCCGGCGCGGCCAGGTGGATCGGGTTCTTCGCCAGATGAGGGTAGGCCACATGGCCCTGCTGACCGCGAACGGTGAGCGTGCCGCCCAGCGAGCCGCGGCGACCATTCTTCACCACGTCGCCCACCAGACTGGTGCTCGAGGGTTCGCCGACGATGCACCAGTCCAGGCGCTGGCCACGCTCGCGCAGGCGCTCGACGACGGCCTTGGTGCCGTGGTGCGCAGGCCCTTCTTCATCACTGGTGATGAGAAAGGCGATCTGCCCCTTGTGCTTCGGGTGATCGGCGGTGAAGCGCTCCACTGCCACGACCATCGCCGCCAGGCTGCCTTTCATATCTGCCGCGCCACGGCCGTGGAGCATGCCCTGCTCGTCGATGCGCGCACTGAACGGCGGATTCTGCCAGGCCTGCAGCGGGCCTGTAGGGACCACGTCAGTGTGGCCGGCGAAGCACAGCACCGGGCCTTCGTTGCCGCGAATGGCCCAGAAGTTTTCCACGTCCTCGATATGCATCGGCTCGATGGTGAAGCCGCAGGCCGCCAGGCGCTGGCTCATCAGCTGCTGGCAGCCTTCATCCAGCGGCGTCACCGATGGGCGATTGATCAGCTCGCAGGCGAGTTCGAGCGTCGGGGAGAGGGCAGGCGCGGTCATCAGGGCTCCGGTGCGGCGGGGAAAGGGCGCCATATTAAAGCAAAGGCGCGGTTGCGGTGACGGCTGGATGCAGTGGTCGTGGCGTCATGAGGTCTTATAATCGCCAGGTTTTTTCCGGGGAGTCGGCATGTCTATCGATGATCAGCGTTTCGGCGGTATTGCCCGCCTGTATGGCCGCGTCGGCCTCGAGCGGCTGACGGCTGCGCATGTGGCGGTGGTCGGCATCGGTGGCGTCGGCTCGTGGGCGGCCGAGGCGCTGGCGCGCAGCGGGGTAGGCGAGATCAGCCTGTTCGACCTGGACGATGTGTGCATCACCAATACCAACCGGCAGATTCACGCCCTCGATGGCGCAGTGGGCAAAGCCAAGGTCGGCGAGATGGCCGCACGTATTCGCGCCATCAACCCGGCATGTCGGGTTCATGCCGTGCCCGACTTCGTCACCCGCGAAACCATGGCCGAATACATCACCGAAGACATGGACTGCGTCATCGACTGCATCGACAGCGTGCCGGCCAAGGCGGCGCTGATCGCCTGGTGCAAGCGCCGCAAGATCCAAATCATCGCTACCGGTGGCGCGGGCGGGCAGGTGGACCCGACGCAGATCCAGGTCGCCGACCTGAACAAGACCTTCAACGACCCGTTGGCGGCCAAGGTGCGCTCGCTGCTGCGTCGCGAATACAACTTCTCGCGCACGCCGGGGCGCACCTACAGCGTGCCCTGTGTGTTCTCCACGGAGCAGTTGCGCTACCCGAAGCCGGACGGCGGCGTGTGCCAGAGCAAGAGCTTCGTTGGTGAGGGGGTCAAGCTCGACTGCGCCGGAGGCTTCGGCGCGGTGACCATGGTGACCGCCAGTTTCGGCATGGTTGCAGCCGCCAGGGCCGTCGACAAGCTGGTCGCCGGAGCCCGTCGCCCCAGCGAGCGCAACGTTCGCAGCTGACGAAAAAGTGCCGCAGCCGCTCTGTGATGCGGCTCCACGGAAAGTTCCGCTGTCACAAAAGCTTTACATATCTGCCATTTGGCTGACATACGCCGTCGCCAAGATTCCCCCAACACAAAGAGCCCATCTCGTGTGTTTCCGACGCTAAACATAAAGGGGAATTTTGGATGATCCGTAAGCACTTCGCCGGTTTCGCTGCCAGCGCTCTGGCTCTGGCCGTTTCCGCCCAGGCTTTCGCCGGCACCGTCACTACCGACGGCGCCGATCTCGTTATCAAGACCAAGGGCGGCCTGGAGGTCGGAACCACCGACAAGGAGTTCTCGTTCAAGATCAACGGCCGCCTG
This sequence comes from Stutzerimonas sp. KH-1, assembly GCF_054483855.1. Classification (NCBI taxonomy): domain Bacteria; kingdom Pseudomonadati; phylum Pseudomonadota; class Gammaproteobacteria; order Pseudomonadales; family Pseudomonadaceae; genus Stutzerimonas; species Stutzerimonas sp. KH-1. The sequence goes on from NZ_CM137011.1 coordinate 558,999, forward strand.
CAGGCGGATGCCGACAGCTTCGATGGTTTCTACACCCAGAACGGCGAGCGCGCAGACGAGACCTACTTCCGTCGTGCGCGTCTGGAGATTTCCGGCGTCGCTTTCACCGATTGGGGCTACACCTTCAACCGCAACTTTAGCAACGATTCCAGCGATTGGAACGAGCTGGCCATCCACTACAACGGCTGGAAGCCGGTCCAGGTTTCGGTTGGTCGTATCAAGCCGACCTTCGGCCTGGAAGAGGCTGTCAGCTCGAAGTGGATCACCGCCATCGAGCGCTCTGCGATCTATGACCTGGCGCCCTGGCTGAACAGCCACGAAGACGGCGAAGGCATCCGCGTGCGTACCACCGTCGGCATGTTCCATGGTGAGGCTGGTGCTTACCGTCAGGACGCCGGTGCCGGTGCCGACATGCTGGAAGACGAAGATGGCTCCAACAACACCAGCTTCGTGCTGCGTGGCGTGGTAGCTCCGATCGTCGAGAAGGACCAGGTGCTGCATCTCGGCGCCAGCTTCGGTAAGCGTGACGTGGAAGAAGGTTACCTGGAGCGCATCCGTCCGCGTCTGTCCGTGCGTGGCACTACCGAAGACAGCGCCAACGGCAACCGTGCCACATTCGGCGGCACGGTTACCGACGGCAGCGATCAGGCCTGGGGGCTGGAAGCGGCTTACATGATCGGCCCGTTCTCGGTTCAGGGCGAATACCTGACCCGCACTGTCGACGCTCAGGATGGTTTCGAGGATCTGGAAGCGTCCGGCTACAACGTCCAGCTGGCCTACACTCTGACCGGCGAGTCGCGTTCCTACAAGCTCGATGGCGGCAAGTTCGACAAGATCAAGCCGGAGAACAAGCAGATCGGTGCCTGGGAAGTGTTCTACCGCTTCGACGACATCACCGTCGATGAAACCGGTGTTGCACCGAGCGGTTATGTCGGTGCGCTGGACAGCGCAGAAGCTGGTGCGAAGACCCACACCATCGGTCTCAACTGGTACGCCAACGAGTCGGTGAAGCTCTCGGCCAACTACCTGAAGACCAGCGTGGACGACGTGGTAAACGCCAATGGCGACGACGACGGCGACGCCATCAGCCTGCGCGCCCAGTACGTGTTCTAAAACATCACCTCATCCGTGATGCTCCATTGAGCCCCGCCCTGGCGGGGCTTTTTTTCGCCTGCGGGACAGGCCAGACTGCGCGCATGCCTATCCAGACCGTACAACGCCTCGCCGAACTCGATCCCGCCGAATGGGATGCCTTGCTGGCCGATTCCCAACCCTTTCTGTGTCACGCGTTTCTCAGTGCGCTCGAGGACAGCGGCAGCGTCGGCGGGCGCAGTGGCTGGCAGCCTGCCCATCGCCTGCTGCGCGATCCGCAGGGTGGGCTGCGGGCCGCATTGCCGCTGTATCGCAAGAGCCATTCCTACGGCGAATACGTGTTCGACTGGGCCTGGGCGGATGCCTGCCAGCGCGCCGGCATCCGCTATTACCCCAAGCTGCTGTGCGCCGTACCCTTCACACCGGTCGCAGGCCAGCGTCTGCTCGGCGATGTCGAGGCGGCGGCAGCGCTGCTCGATGGGCTCACCGAGCAGCTGGATGCCCAGGAAATGTCCGGAGTCCATGTGAACTTCACCGAGCCACAGGCCGATCAGCTGATGGCTGGCCGGGAGGGTTGGCTGGAGCGCATCGGTTGTCAGTTTCACTGGCATAACTGGGGCTATCGGGACTTTCAGGACTTTCTCGATGCGCTGACCTCACGCAAGCGCAAGCAGCTGCGCAAGGAACGCGAGCAGGTGGCGGGGCAGGGCATCGTCTTCGACTGGCGCGAAGGCCATCAGCTCAGCGAGGCGGAATGGGATTTCGTCTACGCGTGCTATGCCAATACCTATCAGGTGCGCGGGCAGGCACCGTACCTCTCCCGCGCCTTCTTCAGCCTGCTGGCCGAACGCATGCCGCAGGCGATTCGGGTGGTGTTGGCCCAGCAGGGTGCGCGCCCGGTGGCGATGGCTTTCAGCCTGCGTGACGACAGCGGGCTATACGGCCGTTACTGGGGCTGCCTGGCGGAGTTTGACCGTCTGCACTTCGAGACCTGTTTTTACCAGGGCATCGACCAGGCCATCGCGGACGGCCTGCAGCGCTTCGATGCCGGCGCGCAGGGCGAGCACAAGCTGATCCGGGGCTTCGAACCGGTGATCACGCGCTCCTGGCATTACCTGCAGCACCCCGGTTTGCGAGCCGCGGTGACGGATTTTCTGCAGCAGGAGCGCGTCGGTGTGCTGGCCTATGCCGAGGCGGCGCGGCAGGCGCTGCCGTACCGGCAGGCCGGCAGCTAGCCACTTGCGTCAGGCGTGGGACGCGGCGCTGTTTTCCTCGTGGATATCCAGCATGCGCTGCAATTCGCTGCGCAGCAGGGGGTCCTGGCAACCCGGCAGGTACTCGCGCAGCTTGCGGATCACCCATTGCTGCCCCTTGTCGACGAACGGCAGACGGTCGTCCAGCGACTCGATGGCCATCGCCTTGCCGTAGAAGGCGCCGGTGTCCTTGTTGGGCTCCACGCCCAGATGCTGCAGACAGTTGAGCAACAGTTTGCAGCTCTCGATCTCGCCCTGGCGGATCTGCTCCAGTAGCTGCCGCTGTTCCGGGTCCGTGGCCTGTTGCAGCGATTCGCCGGCAACCTTGGCGCCCGCGCGTTCGGCGCTGAGCAGGTCCTGCAGCAGCTGGGCTTCGCCTTCCGGTGTGTTCAGCGGGCTTTGCGGGGTAGTCATATCGCGATCTCCTGTCGGTTGAGGGTTTCGCACGTTGGCGGCAGCGGGGTACGCGCCGCCGTAAATGCGAAGGGCCGGTGAACCGGCCCTTCGGGGATCAGAGCTTCTTCGCGGTGATGATCTTCACCGGAGACAGTGGCACGTTCTGCATCATGGCGCGGTTGCCGGTGGGCACCTGGGCGATCTGGTCGACCACCTCCATGCCGCGTACGACCTTGGCGAACACCGCGTAGCCAAAGTCGCGGCCACCGTGATCGAGGAAATCGTTGTCGCGATGGTTGATGAAGAACTGGCTGGTAGCCGAATTCACGTTCTGGGTCCGGGCCATTGCGACGGTGCCGCGCACGTTGTGCAGCCCATTGTCCGCCTCGTTCTTGATCGGGGCCTTGGTCGGCTTCTGGTTCAGGCCTTCGCCGAAGCCGCCGCCCTGGACCATGAACCCGGGAATGACGCGGTGGAACACGGTGCCGTCATAAAAGCCGCTGTCGACGTAGCCGAGGAAGTTTTCGACGCTGATCGGTGCCTTTTCCGCTTCGAGCTCCAGCTCGATCTCGCCCAGGCTGGTGGTCAGCAGTACGCGAGGGTTTTCCGCGGCGAACAGGTTGCCGGCCAGCAGAACGGTACAGGCGGCGAGGGCAATGCGTTTCAACATGATGTCTTTCCTGATGTTGGGGAGCTGTCAGCCGGCCAGTGGAGTGGCCTGGCCAGCATCGTACGTCTTGATCAGCTCGATGAGAATCCGGGTAGCCGGCCCGAGCGGTCTGTCGTGGTTAGTGTAGAGATAGAACAGTGGCCGGCGAATACTGCCTTGGACCAGTGGCAGCGGCTTTAGCAGACCTTCGGTCAGTTCGCGGCTGATCAGGTGCCGCGGCAGCCAGGCGAAGCCGAGACCGCTGCTGACGAAGGCTACCGAGGTGGCCAGGCTGCCCACCGTCCAGCGCTGTTCGGCACCCAGCCAGCCGGCATCACGAGGTTGGCGCAGGCCCGTATCACGCACCACAATCTGCATCTGGCTCTGCAGGTCCTGCACGCTGAGCTTGCGTCCCAGTTGATGCAGGGCGTGGTCGGCATGGGCGACGGCGACGAACTCGACAGTGCTGAGTTCGCTGCCCAGATAGCCAGTGATGTCCAGGCCGCTGATGGCCAGATCCGCCGTGCCGTCCTTGAGCACTTCTTCCACGCCGGACAATACCTCCTCGCGCAGCCGAACCCGGCAGCCGCGGCTCTTGGGCATGAAGTCGCTGAGGGCGCGGATCAGCTTGGCGCTGGGGTAGGCCGCATCGACCACCAGCCGCACCTCGGCTTCCCAGCCCTGCTCCATGTGGTGCGCCAGCTCTTCCAGCTGGCTGGCCTGGGTGACCAGTTGCCGTGAGCGACGCAGCAGCACCTCACCCGCTTCGGTCAGCACCGCCTTGCGGCCGTCGATGCGCAGCAGTGGTACGCCGAGCTGCTCCTGCATGCGCGCCACGGTATAGCTGACCGAAGACTGCGAGCGATGCAGGGCTTCGGCCGCCTGGGCGAAGCCGCCGTGATCGATGACCGCCTGCAGGGTGCGCCACTGATCGAGGGTCACACGGGGCACTTTCATTCCTTCGGTTCCTTTAGCAAGGTCTGTTACGCTGGCCCTTCTGTCGAGGAGCTCAGTCAAATGAAAACAATCGGTTACCTGCTCTTTGCCCTGCTGCCTTTTGCGGCCAGCGCCGCCTCCTATCCCGTGGACATCGACCAGCAGCTCAACGGCGCCGAAGTCACCGTGACGCCGCAGGTCATCGATCGCGATCTCGCCGGCCTTCTGCTGCACAACTACGGGGAGATGGCAGCCGTTTGCACTGCCGTGTTCCGGAACGGTCCGGAGGCACCGCGTACCCGGCGCACGGAGCTGCAACCCGGTGAGCGCAAGGCGCTGACGTCGAAGTTCAAGCGCGACGTGATCCGGTTGCGCATCAAACTGACCTGCGAACCGAAGTAGCTCGGCCGCCAAGGCGCCAGCCGTACGGGATCAATCCAGTACGTTCTCCAGGATTTCGTAAACGATGCCCGTGGCGATGGCCACCAGGATCACGTCACGCCCCAGCTGCTTCCATTCATAGCCTTCGTAGCGTGGCAGATGGCCGAGCAGGCGATTGTCCAGGTTCTTGGCGATGCCCGGCGGTAGTGGTTTGCCGCGCGACAGGTTCTTCTGGATGCCAGGGGGCAGGGACGATGGCGGCATGAGCAGCTCGCGGTGGTTGCGCAGCGTGATGCGAACCGCGCCGATATCCACGGACGGCCCCTGGTGATGATATTGCTGCGCCGGCGCCTGCCCCTGGCCGCGCTGAGCCTTGTACTTACTGTTGCCGGGGTGATCGTTGTTCGGCTGCGCCGCCGTCACCGTGGAGAGTGCCAGTGAAAGCGCGCCGGCCAGCAGCGCGATCCGCTTCATCGAGTTCATGCGAACCTCCTGGGCATTAAGCCGCTTCGCTTTGTCAGCTTAGCCTGTGTTTGCCAGAGAAAACATGCCGGCTGTTACAGAACGCGCCTTTGCCGGGCAGACCGGGTAACCTATGCCATCGTTCTTTTCGACCTCCGAGGTAGCTCCCTTGTTTGACCAATTCGCCCTGCACGAACGCCTGCTCAAGGCCGTCGCCGAACTCAAATTCGTCGAGCCGACCCCGGTGCAGGTGGCGGCGATTCCGCCGGCGCTGGAAGGGCGCGATCTGCGTGTAACGGCCCAGACCGGCAGTGGCAAGACGGCTGCGTTCGTGCTGCCGATGCTCAACCGTCTGATCGGCGATGCCCAGCCGCGGGTCGACGTGCGCGCGCTGATCCTGTTGCCGACCCGCGAACTGGCCCAGCAGACCCTCAAGGAAGTCGAGCGCTTCTCGCAGTTCACATTCATCAAGTCCGGTCTGATTACCGGTGGTGAGGACTTCAAGGTCCAGGCCGCGATGCTGCGCAAGGTGCCGGACGTGCTGATCGGCACGCCGGGCCGGCTGATCGAGCATCTGAACGCGGGCAACCTGATCCTCAAGGATGTAGAGGTTCTGGTGATCGACGAGGCCGATCGCATGCTCGACATGGGTTTTGCCGAAGACATGCAGCGTCTGGTAGGAGAATGCGAAAAGCGTCAGCAGACGCTGCTGTTCTCTGCCACCAGTGGGGGCGCCGGGCTGCGCGAGATGGTCGCCAAGGTGCTGAGTGATCCGCTGCACCTTCAGCTCAACCGCGTCAGCGAGCTGAACGAGTCGACCCGGCAGCAGATCATCACCGCCGACGATCCGGCGCATAAGGAAAAGCTGGTGCATTGGCTGCTGGCCAACGAGACCTATCAGAAGGCGGTCATCTTCACCAACACCCGCGCCCAGGCCGATCGTCTGTACGGTCATCTGGTGGCAGGCGACATCAAGGTCTTCGTGCTGCACGGGGAGAAGGACCAGAAGGAGCGCAAACTGGCCATCGAGCGGCTCAAGCAGGGCGGCGTGAAGGTGCTGGTGGCCACCGATGTGGCTGCGCGCGGCCTGGATATCGAGGGCATGGACCTGGTGATCAACTTCGACATGCCGCGTTCGGGTGACGAGTACGTGCACCGCATCGGCCGTACCGGACGCGCCGGCGCCGAGGGCATGGCGATCTCGCTGATCTGCCATAACGACTGGAACCTGATGTCGAGTATCGAACGCTACCTCAAGCAGCGCTTCGAGAAGCGGGTGATCAAGGGGCTGAAAGGCACCTATCAGGGGCCGAAGAACCTCAAGGCTTCGGGCAAGGCCGCTGGCAGCAAGAAGAAAAAGATCGACAAGAAAAAGGGCGTAGAGAAGAAGTCCAAGCCTGCCGGCAAGCGCCCGAACGGCGCCAAGCGGGAGACGCCGTCACCTGTAGTCAGCCAGGACGGCATGGCACCGCTCAAGCGCAAGAAGCCGACGGCCGAGTGACACTCGGCTGATTCGCCTTAGCGTTGCGCGTCGGCCGGCGGAATGTCGGCCTCGCGCTCCGCTTGCTCGATCTGCTGCAGGCGTTTGTCATAGGCTTCGCACTCGTTGCCAAGCTGATCGGCGCTGCGCTTGGTGTCCATCTGTCGAATCTCCTCGTTGATCTCTTCTGCCCGGGCCGGGTTGCTCTTGGTGAGCTGATTGACCCGTTCGGCCAGCTGTTCCGCCTTGGCATTGACCTCGTCCGGCGTGCAGGCCGCATGGGCGGTCGGTGCGGCCAGCAGGGCGGCGGTCAACGTAATCGTCAGCAGTTTCATGGCTGTGTCCTCGCTCAGTCGTTCCTAAAGGTGGATTGCCGCCCAGCCGCTTTAGTTCAGCGCGAACCGGCGGCCAGCGAAAGCGGTCGGTATGTACAGGCGCCCTGTCTACGGGGCGGAATACCTGCTACGGGAGAATGGCCATGAGCTACAAATGGGACCTGATCCAGCGCTTGCTGCATGAAGTGCAGGGCAGCGCGAACGATACATTCAAACCACGTCGCTATGCCGAGGAGCATGCCGCGCAGCTGGAGAGCGAAGGCAAGTCCATGCCCAATCTGGACAGCCTGCGTGCCGAGGCGGCCGACTACGAGAGCCTGTTGTTCGAGGGAGGGTTCATCGCCAGTCGCCCCGAGGAACAGGGCGGGAACGGTGAGAATTTCGTTCTCACCGAGCGTGGCTCGCGCCTGCTGGCGATTCTCGACTCGCCTGCTGAGCAGGACCGGCGCCAACGCCTGGCGGAAAAGGGCGAGGCTGCTCTGGTACCGGAGGTGTTCGACCAGCTGGCCGCCGGCGTTTAAGTCGTCGCAACTACAGCCGGAAACCGTCGACGATATAGCCGGCCAGGGTCTCGCTGACCGGTGAATGCCGTTGCGGATTGCGTAACAGGACGATGCTGGTTTGCGGCAAGCCGGGCAGCCCGTCCGCCTCGCCAAGAATGTTCAGCTCAGCCGGGATCAGACTCTGCAGCTGCGCTGTCAGTGCCAGCCCGGCGCCGACGATGGCCATGATCGCGGCGAGACTGGGGCTGCTGTAGGCGATCCGGTAGTCGATTTCGCGGGCATCCAGCGCATTGCAGACCCAGGCCCGGCAAAAGCAGTCGGAGTTGAAAGTCGCAAGCGGCAGTGGACTGTGGTCTTCGAGATTGAAGCCTGGTGCGGCCGCCCAGACCACGTGCTCCTGACGCAACAGTTGGCCGATTTCGGTGCCTGGCTCGCGGGTAACGATGCTCAGGTCCAGGTCGCGGCGCTGCAGCAGCTGGCTGGACGGCTCGCAGTGCACCTCCACCTGGACCAGGGGAAAGGCCTGGGCAAAGCGCGCCAGGATGCCCGGCAGGAAGCGCATGACGTAGTCGTCCGGCGTGCCGATGCGAACGGCACCGACCATGTGCGGCTGGCGCAGCGTGGTCATCACCTCGCCATGCAGCTTGAGGATGCGCCGGGCGTAGCCCAGCAGTATCTGACCCTCAGCTGTGAGCCTGACCTGACGGCCGCTGCGTTCGAACAGCGGACGTTCCAGGACGTCCTCCTCCAGACGCTTCATCTGCATGCTGACCGCCGACTGAGTGCGGTTGACCGCTGCGGCGGCGCGAGTGAAACCGCCATGGTCGGCGATGGCGACGAAGCTGCGCAGCAGTTCGGTGTCGATGTTCGGGTAGCTCGCCATTCATCAATCCCCAAGATGCAAGGCATCAGAAACATTCGTTGGATTGATCATAATCGCCGCGCGAGACTGGCGCCAATCCAAACCGGAGGGCGTCGTGATGAACATGCAGAAGATCGTTTCGTACAGGCTTCAGCTGCCAGAGAGTTCTCTGACCACGGTTCTCGCGCGGGCCTGGTCGAAGGCACGCCGTTGGCGCGAGCTGGCACGGCAGCGGCGGCAGCTGGCCAGTCTGAGCGACGAGATGCTCAAGGACATCGGCCGCAGCCGTGCCGACATCGAATGGGAAGCGAGCCGGCCGTTCTGGGATGACGCCGAGCGTCAGTGACCCAGCACCAGCTTTTGAATCCCCAGGGAGAGGCTGACGAGTACCAACATGAGGGCGAACAGGCGTTGCAGCAGGCTGCTGTTGAGGTATTGCGCCAGGCGGTTGCCGAACAGCACGCCGCAGGCACCACCGAGTGCCAGGCCGCCAAGCAGTGCCAGCGGAGGTTCGGCGTCGGTGAGATAGAGCAGGAAGCCGCCACCGCTGACCAGCGCGATCACCGCCATCGACGTGGCCATGGCGCTGAGCAGTGACAACGAGGTAAACCAGAGCAATGCCGGGACGATGAGGAAGCCTCCACCGACACCCATCAGCCCCGACAACAGGCCAACCCCAAGGCCGATGCCGAGCAGCGCCGGATAGCGATTCTCGACGTTTTCCTTGGCCGGCAGGCTGGCGCCGCGCCACATCCGCCAGGCCGACCAGAGCACCAAGAGGCAGAAGCCGATGATCAGGGCACGTTCGGGAATGAACTGCCCCAGCCACTGGCCGGCGGCATTGCCAGGCAAGCCGCAGGTCGCCAGCAACACCACCGGGCGCCAGGCGACCTGACCGAGCCGGGCCCGGGGGATCGCGCCAATGAGCGCAGACATCGCCACTGCGCCGAGGCTGACGCCGATGGCATCGCGCAGCGGTAGGTGCAGGCTTAGCAGCAGCGGCAGCGCCACCAGAGAGCCGCCGGCACCGGTCAGGCCGAGCAGCAGCCCGAGGATCAGGCCGATGCCCAGCGCTTCGAGCAGCAGTACATCCATCAGGCGCAAGCGGCCGAAAGAGAAGCAATGCGGGGGGTGGTATCTGGCTGCATGAATACTCCATCGTGAGCGCTCGTCTCCATCGTTGGTACGTCCGTTTTGATGAGCGTTCCCCACGAGGATGACGGGCCGTGGCGGTGCGCGACCGTTCGAGGAGTGTAAAGCCTATCAGGGCGCCAGGGCACGGCTCAGGGTGAATGCGCCTCGCAGGTCGCCTTCGCGGAAGCCGCGCGCCTGGTCCTGCGGGTAGTGCTTATCGAGCAGCTGCAGCAGTTCCGGTTTGATGTTCTCGCCATGGCAACCCAGGCAGGCCTCGGCGGTGCCGATAGCCTGCATGTAGCGATATTCGCCGGCAACCGCTTCGCCATGGCTGAGCTGTTGAACAGGTTCACCGGCAGCGGCGCGCTGGGCGAATTGCTCCAGCACACGACGCTCCCAGGCATCCGGCGCGTTGTCCGGATTGCGCAATTTGAGGGCGGTGCGGCCGACGGTCCACGGCGCCTGGCTGTGCTGGGCGGCAATGCTTGGCGCCAGGGACTGACAGGCTTCGACCGCTTGCGCCGGACCGCCATCGGCCATCGCCTGTTTGACGGTGCCGAGCAGCTGTTGCTGGAACGGGGCGATCAGGCCGACGGCTTCGACGCGCAGTTGCTCCGGATCGGCCGCAGGGGCCGCTTGAGCGCTGACGGAAAACAAGCCGAGAGCGAGCAGAGACAGGGTTTTCATGGGACCTACGCCGGTTGCTTTGTATAGTGGGGGGAGTATCTTTCGGTGCGCGCTTCGATGCAAGCCGTCACCCGCTCGGATGACGGCTTGCACTGCCAGGTGAGGTCAGCTGCCGCGAATCAGCTTGCGCAACAGGAAGCGGTTGGGATGGCAGGCTTCCGTCACAGCCCGTGGTAACGGCAGCGGTTCGTCATCCAGCCAGGCGGCCAGCAATTCGCCAGAGAGTGGCGCGCTGATCATTCCTCGCGAGCCGTGGGCGGTATTGACATAGAGACCGTCCAGCCAGGGGCAGGGCGCGTTCTGATTCGCCCGTGCATTTCTGGCCAGTCCTGCATAGGCTTCGGCAAAGGCTTGCGAGTCGGCCATTGGACCGATGATCGGCAGATAATCGGGGCTGGTGCAACGGAACCCGACGCGCCCCTGCAGCGATTCGGTGCGCTGTGGATCGGCCTCCAGGCGTGTGTAGAGGTCGGCCGAGATCTGTTCGAGCATTTCCAGGTTCGCCTGGTGTTCGGCAACACTGGGCGCAGCGTCGGTCTCCTGGAAGTTGAAGCTGGCGCCCAGGGTGTGCATGCCGTTACGTGGCGGTGCGACGTAGCCCTTGGCGCAGAGCACGGTGCGTAGCGCCTCGCTCTGTGGGGTCGCCGGCAGGCAGGATATCTGGCCGCGTATGCGCTTGAGCGGCAACCAGGCGCTCTGGCCGAAGCGCGCAACCTCGGCCGCACCTGCGAGCACCATTACCGGCGCCTCGGCAAGCAGCGTTTCCCCACTCCAGGCCTGCCAGGATCGACCAACGCGTCGTACATCCAGAACTTCTTGGTGGCGCAGCAACTCGATGCCGGGCCGTTGCAGCAACCAGTGACATAGCGCAGGCGGATTGGCCCAGCCCGCCTGCGGATAAAACAGTCCCCCTTCGGGCAGTTCGACACCGGCCAGCGCCTCGGCTTCGGCCTTTGACAGGGCGCGGACCAGATCGGCCGGAAAGGCCTGCGTCAGTTCGGCCTGGCGCTCACGTTCCTTTTCGTCGTAGACCAGCTGCAGCACGCCGCAAGGCTGCCAGTCTTGGCCTCCGTGCAGGTTCTCCAGCAACCGACGGGTATAGCCGAAACCGCTGACCACCAGCCGCGACAGGGCCGTGCCATGGGCGGACAGCTTGAGGTACAGGACGCCCTGTGGATTGCCGGAGCCTTCCTGCGCAGCATCGGCATGGCGTTCGACCACGCTGACCTGCCAGCCGCGCGCGGCCAGCGATGCGGCCGTGGCGCAGCCGGCCAGCCCGGCCCCGACGACCACCGCCCGGCGCTCGCTCGAGGCGAATCCGGGCCGGGCGAACCAGGGCTTGTCGGTTGCCGGCGTGTTGGTGGCGAGGAAGCGCCCGCGCAAGATCTCGCGCTTATGCCCATGGCCGGGCACGCGCTGCATGTCGAAGCCGGCCTCCATCAGCCCGCGGCGAACGAAACCGGCGCTGGTGAAGGTGCCCAGGGTCGCCCCGGGTGCCGATAGCCTGGCCAGCTCGGCAAACAAGGCTGGCTGCCACATCTGCGGGTTCTTCGCCGGTGCGAAACCATCAAGGAACCAGGCATCCACTCGGGCATCGAGGTTCGGCAGGCAGTCGGCGACATCGCCGATGAGCAGGGTCAGTATGACCCGGCCGCCGGCCAGGACCAGGCGCTGATACCCGGGGTGCAACGCGACGTACTGCGACAGCAGCTGTTCGGTCTGTGCCCGCAGCTCCGGCCAGAGCGACAGGGCGCGCTGCATATCATCACAGGTTAGCGGGTGTTTTTCGACACTGACGAAGTACAGGCGCGCCTGTGGATCGGCGGTGCGTTCGAACAACTGCCAGGCGCAAAGGAAATTGAGGCCGGTACCGAAGCCTGTCTCGCCGACCACCAGACGCTCGCCGGCCTGCAACGCGGCGAAGCGTCGTGCTAGATCGTTCTGTACAAGAAACACGTGTTCGGTTTCGGCAAGCCCGCTGGCTCGCGAGAAATACACATCGCCGTACAGGCGTGACTGCGGCAGGCCATTTTCGTCCCAGTCGAGTTCGGCGTGGGTGAAAACATCGGGGACGGGACGGTCGGTCATTGAGATTCCTGATAAGCAGGGGCGGGGCAGCGGCCCGGCCCGTTCGGGTCAACTGGCGGCTTCTGCTTCCTGCTCGAGTCGGGCGATGGCCGCGTCCAGTTCATCCAGCGCGGCTTCGCTGTCCGGATGGTTCTGCTTGAGCAGCGTTTCGCTCTGCTGGCAGGCGTTGCGCAGTTGCGGTACGCCACAATAGCGAGTCGCTCCATGCAGGCGGTGCACCCGCTCGATCAGCGCCTGGCGATCACCGGCCTGGCGCGCTTCACGGATGGTGCGCCGATCGGACTCCAGCGACTGCAGCAGCATGCCGAGCATGTCCGCGGCGAGGTCCGCCTTGCCGGCGGCCAGGCGCAGGCCTTCTTCTTCGTCGAGAACCTTGAGGGCCGGCTGCGGCTCCGGCAGCGGTTCCGGCTGTGGCTGCGTCGACGGTTCAGCCTGGCGCTGCGGCTGGCTGCGCAGCGCCAGGCCGGTCCACTTGAGCACCACCTGCGCGAGCTGGCGGTCGCTGATGGGCTTGGTCAGGTAGTCATCGAGGCCACTCTGCAACAGGGAACGTTTTTCGTTCGCCAGGGCGTGAGCGGTGAGGGCGATGATCGGCAACGGCGTGTTGCCACTGGTGTGCTCCCAGTGGCGTATGGCCTCGGTGGTCTGGCGGCCATCCATGCCCGGCATCTGAACGTCCATCAGCACCAGATCGAAGGCGCTTTGCTTGACCGACTCCAGAGCGGCGAGGCCGTTGTCCACGGCGACCACGTCTGCCCCCATGTCGCCGAGCAGGGTTTTCACCAGCAGCAGGTTGGCGGGATTGTCGTCCACGCACAGCACACGTGCCGGGCGGCCGACCGCCGGGGCGCTGGGTTCGGCATATGCCTGGTGCGGACGTACCAGCTCGACGAGCACGCGCTGCAATTTACGCGTGCAGGTCGGCTTGCCCTGCAGCTGGGTGTAGCTGTGAGCTTCGGGCAGGGCGTCGTGGAACACGGACTGTTCGGTGGTCGGGCACAGCACTACGCACTTGCAACCGAGCGTCTCGATCTCTGCCAGTCGGCGACCGAGGACCTCGGGCCGGATTTCCCGAGCGGTGACGCCCAGCACCGCCAGATCGATCAGCTGACTACCCTGACGCTGAGCGGCGATGGCTTCCTGCATCTGGTCCAGCGTATCGAAGGCATGAACTTCCAAGCCGAGGCTTTCCAACTGGTGCTGCAATGCCTGGCCGGCCAGCAGGTGTCGTTCCAGCAGCGCGACCCGGCGCCCCTGCAGGGCAGGATGAGGCAGGTCTTCGACATCGTCGCGCGCCTTCGGCAGGCTGAGGCTTATCCAGAACTCGGAGCCTTCGTCGGGGATGCTGTCGACGCCGATCTCGCCGCCCATCTGTTCGATCAGGCGTTTGGAGATCACCAGACCCAGGCCGGTACCGCCGGGCTGGCGAGAAATGGAATTGTCCGCCTGGCTGAACGCCTGGAACAGCGCGCGCAGATCCTGATCGGTCAGGCCGATGCCGGTGTCCTGCACGCTGATACGCAGCTGCGCCCGCTCGGCATTGTCGTCCTCGACCATGGCGCGCACGGCGATGGTGCCGTCGTTGGTGAACTTGATCGCATTGCTGATCAGGTTGGTCAGCACCTGCTTGAGGCGCAGCGGATCGCCGATCAGCGACAGTGGGGTGTCCCGGTAAACCAGGCTGACCAGCTCGAGCTGTTTGGTGTGCGCAGACGGGGCGAGGATGGTCAGGGTGTCCTCGATCAGGTCGCGCAGGTTGAAGGGGATGCTGTCGAGCACCAGCTTGCCGGCCTCGATCTTCGAGAAGTCGAGGATCTCGTTGATGATCCCGAGCAGGCTGTCGGCGGACTTCTCGATGGTGCCCAGGTAGTCCTGCTGGCGCGGCGTCAGGTCGCTCTTCTGCAACAGCTGGGTGAAGCCGAGGATGCCGTTGAGCGGGGTGCGGATCTCGTGGCTCATGTTGGCGAGGAATTCGGACTTGATACGGCTGGCCTCCAGCGCCTCCTTGCGCGCCAGGTCCAGCTCGATGTTCTGGATCTCGATCGTCTCCAGGTTCTGCTGCACGTCTTCGGTGGCCTGGTCGATGCTATGCTGCAGTTCCTCGCGGGCGCTGAGCAGGGCCTCGGCCATGCGGTTGATGCCGGACGCCAGCTCGTCCATTTCATGGCTGCCCAGGGGGGGCAGGCGCGTTTCCAGGTGGCCGTCCTTGAGCTGGGCGACGGCGGCCTTGACCCGTTGCAAAGGCAGGCTGATGGCGCGACTCATGCGCAATGCCAGCAGTGCGGTGATGATCAGCCCTGCGCCGACCAGAAACAGGCTGGTCAGCAGGCTGCGATAGCCGCGCAGCAGGGTGTTGTGGTGCGACAGTTCCAGCTCGAGCCAGCCGATGAGTTTCTCGTCCGGGCCGCGGGCTTCGTCGGCAAGGTTCAGGTGGCGGCTGAGGATCGGCATAAGGATGCGCGTGTGATCCATGCTGCTGACGCGCGTGAGGCCTTCCGGGTCGCCTGGTGGAGGGGGGGTCAGCATTCGCGGCCCGGCATGCACGCGCTGGGTACGCTCCGGATCGAGGATGGTAACGGCGCGGACATCGGCCTGGTCCAACACCTGGGTCAGGATGCGCTGCAGGCGCTTGTCATAACCAAGGTTCATGGCCGGTGCGGCCAGGGGGGCCAGTTGCTCGGCGATCAGCTGGCCGCGCTCATCGAGCTGGTGGCGCATCTCCGACAGTTGCATCCAGGTGAAGTAGGCGCCGAGCACCACCGCCAGCAGGGTGCTGGGCAGCAGCGTCAGCACCAGTACGCGGCCACGAATTCCAAGGTCTTTCAGCACAGTCCGTTCACCGATCCCGGTTTGCCAGCGCGCTAGTGTAGCGGCTCGGACCGGTGGAATCTGCACGCGACATCAAGCCCTGATGTCGCGTGGCAGCGGGTGGTCAGTCCAGGCCGCGAATTTCCTTGCCATTGAAGTCCGGCAGCTTCCAGTGGAAGGTCATCGCCAACACACGGAACAGGAAGCCGCTGCCCAGCGCCGCCAGGGTGGCCAGGGTGGTGTTGATCTCCAGCCAGAGCATTCCGACATAGAAGACGCCGGTGAACAGTGCCACGGTGGCGTAAAGCTCGCGCTGCAGGACCATCGGCACCTGGTTGCACAGCACGTCGCGCATCAGCCCGCCGAAGATGCCGGTGATGACGCCAGCCAGCACGACGATGGATGGGTGTGCGCCCATGCCCATTGCCACGTCGCAGCCGATCACGGTGAATGCCACCAGCCCCAGGCCGTCCACCAGCAGGAAGACCATGCGCAGGTGATGCAGGTGACGGGCGATGAAGCCGGTAACGATCGCTGCACCGATGGTGAAGGTGAGGTACTCGGGGTGGGCGATCCAGCCAACCGGGTAATGGCCGAGCAGCACGTCGCGCGCCGTGCCTCCCCCGAGCGCGGTCACGGTGCCGAGCAGGCAGATGCCGAACAGGTCCATACCGCGGCGCATGCCCATGATGGCCCCGGACATGGCTTCGGCGGTGATCGCGATCAGATAAATGGTGTGCAGCAGTTCCACGGCATACTCCGGACAGACTCGCTGCACCGCCAACGCGCGCTGCAGCTCGAGGTGCGCGATTATGGGGCAAAGCGTCGCTTTAGTTTTCTTTGCTAAGTATTTTTAGGCTATGCAAACATTTTCTTTATCGGTGCCGTCATGAATCTCGATCCGAAGCAGACCGAAGCCTTCCGTGCCGTCATTCGCACCGGCAGCTTCGAGCAGGCTGCGCAGCGGCTGCATCTGACGCCACCGGCCATTTCGCAGCGCGTGCGTGCGCTGGAGAGTGCGCTGGGCAGCGCCCTGGTGGTACGCAGTCGGCCCTGCCGTCCCACCGAAACCGGACAGCGCCTGCTGCAATACCTCAAGCGCGCCACGCTGCTCGAGGCGGATCTGCTGGCCGATCTGGCCGAGCGCAGCGATGCACCGCTGGTGGTGGTCGCGGCGCTCAATGCCGACAGTCTGGGTACCTGGTTCTTTCCGGCGCTGGCCGAGGTGCTGATCCGCGAGCGC
Organism: Stutzerimonas sp. KH-1; assembly: GCF_054483855.1. NCBI lineage: Bacteria > Pseudomonadati > Pseudomonadota > Gammaproteobacteria > Pseudomonadales > Pseudomonadaceae > Stutzerimonas > Stutzerimonas sp. KH-1. The sequence goes on from NZ_CM137011.1 coordinate 575,308, forward strand.
GTGCTGCTCGATCTCACTGTCGAGGACCAGGACCACACCTACAGCCTGCTGGAGACTGGCCTGGCGATCGGCTGCATCAGTACCGAGCCCAAGCCGATGCGTGGCTGCACGGCCAGCGCGCTGGGCCGCATGCGCTACCGACTGGTGGCGTCGAGCGAATTCCGGCAGAAGCACTTCGCCAACGGACTCAACCGCAACGCCGCGCGCAAGGCGCCGGTGGTCGCCTACACGCGCAAGGACACCCTACAGTCTTCGTTTCTGCTGCGCCGCTTCGGCCTCCCCGAGGGCGCCTATCCCTGCCATTACGTACCTGGCGCGGAGCCGCATTTCAGCGCGATTCGCTACGGCCTGGGCTACGGCATGGTGCCCGAACTGTTGCTGCATGATGCGCTGCAATCCGGCGAGGTGGTCGATCTGGCGGCCGACGAGCCGTTGGAAATCGCCCTGTACTGGCATACCTGGAAGGTGCAATCGCCGCGAATGGAGCATCTTTCGCGACAGATCGTCGAGGCGGCGCCGAGGATTCTCGCTCGCCCCTAGCCGCGTTCCGCCGCCTCTCGCAATTTGGCGCAGACAATCACGGCTGCCCGTCGTCGAACGATGCCGGTATCATGTCGACCTTCTCAGATGCCGTGCGACGCCATGACTACACACTATCCGACCATTGCCGATTGCATCGGCAACACCCCGCTGGTTCGTCTGCAGCGGATGCCGGGTAAGACCAGCAACACCATCCTGGTCAAGCTCGAGGGCAACAACCCGGCCGGTTCGGTCAAGGATCGTCCGGCGCTGTCGATGATCAATCGGGCAGAACTGCGCGGTGACATCAGGCCCGGCGACACGCTGATCGAAGCCACCTCCGGCAACACCGGGATCGCTCTGGCCATGGCAGCCGCGATCAAGGGCTACCGGATGATCCTGATCATGCCGGATAACTCCAGTGCCGAGCGCAAGGCAGCGATGACCGCCTACGGTGCCGAGCTGATTCTGGTGTCCAAGGAGCAGGGCATGGAAGGTGCTCGCGACCTGGCGCTGCAAATGCAGGCCGAAGGCCATGGCAAGGTGCTCGACCAGTTCGCCAATGGCGACAATCCCGAGGCCCACTACACCAGCACCGGCCCCGAAATCTGGCAGCAGACCCAGGGCAGCATCACGCACTTCGTCAGCTCCATGGGCACCACCGGCACCATCATGGGCGTGTCGCGCTACCTCAAGGAACAGAATCCGGCTGTGCAGATCGTCGGCCTGCAGCCGATGGAGGGCGCAGCCATCCCCGGTATCCGCCGCTGGCCGCAGGAGTATCTGCCGAAGATCTATCAGGCCGAACGGGTCGACCGCGTCATCGACATGTCCCAGGCCGAGGCCGAGCAGGTCATGCGCCGCCTGGCCCGCGAAGAGGGCATCTTCTGTGGCGTATCCTCCGGCGGTTCCGTAGCGGCAGCGCTGAGGCTTTCGCAGGAACTGGAGAACGCGGTGATCGTGGCGATCGTCTGTGACCGCGGCGACCGCTATCTGTCGACCGGCGTATATGACGCACCGAATTGATCGGCTGGCCGGCCGGCCTTCCCGTAGTGCAGGTTCCAACTGATGGCCAAACGTAGCGGCGCTCTGCGCTTTCAACCCAGTGGCGGCGAGCGCAGGCCTCAGGTACCGGTCGGTAAGAAGCAACGGCTGAGTATCGAGCGGCTGGCCAATGACGGACGCGGTATCGCCTTCATCGAGGGACGCACCTGGTTCGTCGAGGGCGCGTTGCCCGGCGAAGAGGTCGAGGCGCGCGTGCTGGCTGCGCGCAGTCAGATCGTCGAGGCGCGCTGCGAGCGTGTGCTTCAGGCCAGTGCGCAGCGTCAGGTCGAGCCCTGTCCACATGCCCGTCTGTGTGGCGGTTGCAACCTGCAGCATTCGCCCTTTACCGATCAGCTTGCGCTGAAGCAGCGCACGCTTGCCGAGCAGCTCGCGCGGGTGGCCGACTTGGAGCCGGAGGCATGGGCCGAGCCGCTGGTGGGCCCAGCCTTCGGGTATCGCCGCCGGGCGCGGCTGGCGGTGCGCTGGAACGTCAAGAGCAAGAACCTCGATATCGGTTTCCGCGCCAGCGCCAGCCAGGACGTCATCTCCATCCGTGAATGTCCGGTTCTGGTACAGCCCTTGCAGTCGCTGCTGCCGGCATTGCTGGCAGCGCTACGTGATCTGGGCAAGCCGCAGGCGATCGGTCATGTCGAACTCTTCAGTGGTACGGCCGAGGCGGTGCTGATTCGTCACACCGCCGCCCTGCCCGAAGCAGACGTGGCACGTCTGCGCAGCTTTGCTAGCGCCAATGCAGCGCAGCTCTGGTGGCAGGGCGAAGGTGAGCCGGAGCCGGATGATCCCGCGGCGAAGCTGGGTTACCGGCTGGATGCCTGGGATCTGGAACTGGCCTGGCGGCCGGGGGATTTCGTCCAGGTCAACGCGTCGGTCAACGATGCGATGGTGGTTCAGGCGCTGGAATGGCTGGGCGCTGGCAAGGACGACGCAGTGCTGGATCTGTTCTGTGGGCTGGGCAACTTCAGCCTGCCGCTGGCGCGCATCGGCGCTCGGGTGGTGGGCGTCGAAGGTGTCGAGGCGATGGTGGCGCGTGCGCGGGAAAACGCCCGGTACAACGGCATCGAGACGGCGCACTTTTATCGTGCCGACTTGTCGAAGCCGCTTGCCGATGCCCCCTGGGCGGACGGCGGTTTCGCTTCGGTGCTGCTCGATCCACCGCGCGATGGCGCGCTGGAAATCGTTCGACAAATGTCGATGCTGAGGGCGCAGCGGGTGGTCTATGTTTCATGCAATCCTGCCACCCTGGCGCGCGACGCACGTGAGCTGGTCAGCCAGGGCTACCGACTCAAGCGTGCAGGTGTGCTGGACATGTTCCCGCAGACGGCCCACGTCGAGGCCATGGCACTGTTCGAGGGGCCCGACGCACCGCGGTGATGCATTCTTGGCAGGCAACAGGCCTGTGGTTCAATCGACCGGCACGCAGAATGCCGGCGTTCATGGCGCAGTAGGTGCGCAGAAGGGAAGGTTTAGATGGTACAGGTCAGAGCGCTTCAGCCGATCAATACGGACGGTAGTATCAACCTGGATGGCTGGCTCGATCATGTGCTGGGCATGGACCCGGCACTCGACCGCGCGGCCCTGAAGGAAGCCTGCGAGTTCGCTCGCGAGGCGGAACAGCAGGCCAACGCGGCGCAGAATCTCTGGAGCGAGGGGACCTCCAGTTACCAGATCGGCCTCGAGATCGCCGAGATTCTCGCCGATCTGAAGCTCGACCAGGACAGCCTGGTGGCCGCGGTGATCTATCGTGGCGTGCGCGAAGGCAAGATCAAGCTGGCCGACGTGCATCAGCGCTTCGGCCCGGTGGTGGCCAAGCTCATCGAAGGCGTGCTGCGCATGGCAGCGATCAGCGCCAGTCTCAATCCCCGCGAATCGCTGGTGCTGGGCTCCCAGGCGCAGGTGGAGAACCTGCGCAAGATGCTGGTGGCCATGGTCGACGACGTGCGCGTCGCGCTGATCAAGCTGGCCGAACGCACCTGCGCCATCCGCGCGGTCAAGCTGGCCGACGACGAGAAACGCCAGCGCGTCGCCCGGGAAGTCTTCGACATCTACGCGCCGCTGGCCCATCGCCTGGGCATCGGCCACATCAAGTGGGAGCTGGAGGACCTGTCCTTCCGCTACCTCGAGCCCGAGCAGTACAAGCAGATTGCCCAGCTGCTGCACGAGCGTCGGCTCGATCGCGAGCAGTACATCACCAATGTCGTCCAGCAGCTCAAGGACGAACTGACCGCGGCCGGCATCCAGCCGGAGATCGATGGGCGCGCCAAGCACATCTATTCCATCTGGCGGAAAATGCAGAAGAAGGGCCTGCAGTTCAGCCAGATCTACGACGTTCGCGCCGTTCGCGTGCTGGTTCCGGAAGTGCGCGACTGCTACACCGCGCTGGGTATCGTGCATACCTTGTGGCGACACATTCCCAAGGAATTCGACGACTACATCGCCAACCCGAAGGAGAACGGCTACCGCTCGCTGCATACCGCGGTGATCGGTCCCGAGGGCAAGGTGCTGGAGGTGCAGATTCGCACCCACGCCATGCACGAGGAGGCCGAGCTGGGGGTCTGCGCGCACTGGCGCTACAAGGGCACCGACGTCAACTCCGGTTCGGACCACTACGAGGAGAAGATCGCCTGGCTGCGTCAGGTGCTCGAATGGCACGAAGAGCTGGGCGACATCGGCGGGCTGGCCGACCAGCTGCGCGTCGACATCGAGCCCGACCGCGTCTATGTGTTCACCCCGGATGGCCATGCCATCGACCTGCCCAAGGGCGCCACGCCGCTGGACTTTGCCTACCGCGTGCACACCGAGATCGGCCACAACTGCCGCGGGGCGAAGGTCAACGGGCGCATCGTGCCGCTCAACTACAGTCTGCAGACCGGCGAGCAGGTGGAAATCATCACCAGCAAGCACGGCTCGCCGAGCCGCGACTGGCTGAACCCCAACCTGGGCTACATCACCACCTCGCGCTCGCGGGCGAAGATCGTTCACTGGTTCAAGCTGCAGGCACGCGACCAGAACGTCGCGGCCGGCAAGGCGCTGCTGGAGCGTGAACTGGGACGGCTGGATCTGCCCCCGGTGGATTTCGACAAGCTGGCCGAGAAGGCCAACCTGAAGAACGCCGAAGACATGTTCGCCGCGCTGGGCGCCGGCGACCTGCGCCTGGCGCATCTGATCAACATGGCGCAGCAACTGGTCGAGCCGGAGCGCGGTTACGACCAGCTGGAACTGATCCCGCGGCGTTCCGCACCGCACAAGCCAGGCAAGCGCGGCGATGTGCAGATCCAGGGCGTCGGCAACCTGCTGACGCAGATGGCCGGCTGCTGCCAGCCGCTGCCGGGCGATCCCATCGTTGGTTACATCACCCAGGGCCGCGGTGTCAGCATTCACCGCCAGGACTGCCCTTCAGTGTTGCAACTGGCCGGGCGCGAGCCGGAGCGGATCATCCAGGTCAGCTGGGGCCCGGTGCCGGAAAAGACCTATCCGGTGGAAATCATGATCCGCGCCTACGACCGCGCCGGCCTGCTGCGCGACATCTCGCAGATGCTGCTCAACGAGCGCATCAACGTGCTGTCGATGAACACCCGTTCGAACAAGGAAGACAGCACCGCGCAGATGACGCTGACCATCGAGATTCCGGGGCTGAACGCCCTGGGGCGCTTGCTCAGCCGCATTTCGCAGCTGCCGAACATCATCGAAGCCAAGCGCCAGAGAGCCACGTAAGGCGCAGCACAGTGCAGGCGCGCCTAGCGCGCCATTGTGGATCGGTGAAGCGTCATCCACCTGCGATGGTACGGTTTCGGGCGTTCTGGCCCGCGGCCGAACCGTAGGTGGATGTCGCTTTTTACATTCACCGTTGATGCCGTCAGCGCCCCTCACCCGCCCTCGATTCGCTGAGGAATCCCATGTACCAACTCAACGACCTCCTGCACCTGATGGCCCGCCTGCGCGATCCGCAGCATGGCTGCCCCTGGGATCTGCAGCAGGACTACGCGAGCATCGTGCCGCATACGCTGGAAGAGGCCTACGAGGTGGCCGATGCCATCGAGAGCGGCGACTTCGATCATCTGCCCGGCGAGCTGGGTGACCTGTTGTTCCAGGTCGTCTACTACAGCCAGCTGGCCCGGGAGGAAGGGCGCTTCGAGTTCGCCACGGTGGTCGATGCCATCACCCGCAAGCTGATCCGTCGGCATCCCCACGTGTTCCCGGATGGCGACCTGTACGGCTCGCCGGAGCTGCCGCGCCTCGATGAAGCGGCCATCAAGCAGCGCTGGGAGGCGATCAAGGCCGAGGAGCGTGCCGAGAAAGCCGCCGCACCTGAACAATTGTCCCTGCTCGATGACGTGCCCAGCGCGCTGCCGGCGCTCAGCCGGGCCGCGAAACTGCAGAAGCGCGCCGCCCAGGTCGGCTTCGACTGGCCCGAGGCGTTGCCGGTGGTGGACAAGGTTCGCGAAGAACTCGGCGAAGTGCTGGAGGCGATGAGCGAGAACGATCCGCAAGCCATTGCCGAAGAGCTGGGCGATCTGCTGTTCGTCGTGGTCAATCTGGCGCGCCATCTAAAGGTCGATCCGGAGAACGCCTTGCGGGCCGCGAATGGCAAGTTCGAGCGGCGTTTTCGCTTCATCGAGCAGGCGTTACGCGAAGCGGGGCGGCCCATCGAGAACTGCGATCTGGACGAGCTGGATGCGCTCTGGGGCGAGGCGAAGAAGGCCGAGCAATCGTCGTCCTGCGGCTAACTGCACTTTCCGGGGTGGATGTGGCTTTTCACATCCACCACAATGCCGCTCGGTGGAGCGATGCAGCGTCGCTCACCGGCGCCCACTTGAATTCATGACGAGACGAGCCGAAACATGAGTCTTTCCCTCCGTGACCAGCTGCTCAAAGCCGGGCTGGTCAACGAAAAGCAGGCCAAGCAGGCCGTCAAGCAGAAGCAGAAGCAGCAGCGCCTGGAGAAAAAGGGCCAGGTCGAGAAGGACGATTCGCAGCGCGAAGCGGCGCTGAAGGCCCAGGCCGAGAAGCTCGCCCGCGATCAGGAGCTCAACCGCCAGCAGCAGCAGAAGGCCGAGCAGAAGGCCCGTGCAGCGCAGATCAAGCAGTTGATCGAGACCAGCCGCCTGCCGAAGCTGACCACCGAGGATTACTACAACTTCGTCGACGACAAGAAGGTCAAGCGCCTGTCGGTCAACAAGCTGATGCGTGACAAGCTGGCCAGCGGCTCGCTGGCCATCGTGCGCCACGGCGGCGGCTACGAGGTCATTCCGCGCGAGGCTGCGCTGAAGATTCAGGAGCGCGATCCGCAGCGCGTGGTGCAGCTCAACACCCGCACCGAAGAGCCGGATGCCGACGATCCGTACGCCGCCTATCAGGTCCCGGACGACCTGATGTGGTGATCCACAGGGGCAGCGTCGCCCGACGGAAGGTGGGATAGAAAGCGCCTGCCCCGACCTCTACTACAGACCTGCCCGCCGTCGCGGGTGCATGCAGTGGAGGACATCATGCCCGCTCAATCGCTTCACCAGATCCCCAACCCAGACAGCCAGTACTGGCTTGCCGCCGGCGCGCCGGGCGACCCGGAGGAGCCGGGTGTGCCGACACAGCCATCGGAGCCCGGTGAACCCACCGTGCCGGATCAGCCGCCGCCAGCGCCGGTGGCGTAAGCCGGTCGACTGTCTCTTCTTGCGTGACCGCGTCGCAGCGCTCCAGCGCCGCGACGCATGCTTCATTCGCCGAACGGGTAGGTATCCGGTACGACGCTCGAGTCGATGTCCTGCGGGCCGATGGGCGTTACCGCCTGCGTCTGTTCAAGCCAGATCAACGCATCGAACTGCTCGGCGAGAATGGCTCGGAAGTAGTGGCTCTGCCGCTCGGTCAGCGGCCGGTAGATGACGCCGATCGCGCGCTCCAGTCGGGGATGGCTGAGCGCTTCGCGCAGTTCGTCGCGATCATCGCGCCAGTCGGTCAGTGAGGCCGGCACGCCGGCGCGCAGAAACAGCTGCTCCCAGCTGTCCGGCCGCGACGGGATGACCTGCTTGATCTGCATCGGCTCGTCCCAGTTGTCCGCAGCGGCCACCTCGCCGCGATCGGTCGCCATGCCGATCAGCACGGCATCGCGCCCGAAGGCGGTGCGGCAAAGCTCGCCGATGTTGAACTCGCCACCCCAGCCCATCGACGTCGCCGCTGCATTGCCAATATGCGAGTTGTGCGCCCAGATGACCGCTTTCGCGTTTGCCCCGCGATGGTCGAGCAGGGCCCGCAGCGTGTCGAACATATGCCGGTCGCGCAGGTTCCAGGATTCCGTAGAGCCGCGGTACATGGCCCGGTAGTAGCTCTCCGCGGCCAGTACCACCCGTGCGTTGCGTTCGGCATTGAAGAACCGTTCGCCATCCTGGCCGATGTACTCGAGGCGCTGGGCGAGCAAGGCCTGCAACTGCTCGATCACCGCGTTTTCGCAGGTTGGCTGACCGAGCATGACGTTGCGGCCATAGATGGCCGGGTCTTCCTGCCAGGGGCTCAGGCAGCCATAGCGCTGGCGTGCATCTGCCGCAGCTTCAGGGTCGGTATGGTCGAGGTAACGCAGTACCTCGCGGATCGAGCTGCCGAGGCTGTATACATCCAGGCCGCGAAACTCGACGCGCCGTGACGCATCCAGCGCCGCATTGTGCTCGCGCAGCCAGCGGACGAATGCCTCGACTTCGCGGTTGCGCCACATCCAGATCGGGAAGCGTTTGAAGGCATCCTCTGTCCAGGCGACCGATTCACGCTGGCGACAGTAGCAGTCGATTCGCGCGGCATCGGGCCAATCCGCCTCGACCGCGACGATGGAAAAACCATGGCGCTCGATCAGGCGCTGGGTGATCGCGGCGCGGGCGCGGTAGAACTCGGAGGTGCCGTGGCTGGCTTCACCGATCAGCACGACTCGCGCGTCGGCGAAGCGTTCGAAGCTATCGGCGAAGCGTGGATCATCCAGCGCGGGCAGCGGCTCGGCGTGCTGGCGCAGCAAGCTCACCAAATGCTCTTCGGACGGTTCGGTAACGCGCAGAGGCGAGGCGTTCATGTTCCCGACTCCTTGGTGTTTGAATACGGATGACCGGGCGTCCGCATGGTTGTTCCTGGCATTTCAATTAAAGCTGCTAACTTTGAAGTGAGGGACCGAACTGCCGACGCCGGATGGGTCTAAAAACTTACAAAAACCAAAATGGGCGTTATTACGTTCACACGGGTTTCTTTAAGGCGAGGGGCATACCATGACGACCTGGATCATTGCGTACAACAAAGACGGCAACACTTCGATGCTGAAGATCGACTCCGAACACCAGCCGGACATCGACGACGCGGTCGAACTGGTGACGCGCAAGGCGGAAGAGCTCTATCCGGATCAGGAAAGCGAGCACGAGCACGATCCCGATCTCGAGGACACTCCCGCCACACGCCTTGCCGAACGCTACGGCATCACCATCACCGGTATATCCCAGGCCTGACCGGCGCCGAGTGCGCCACAGGCCACACCTCTCCATCCCCCACCACATAGATTCGCCAGCTGTCTTCGGTTGCCACCGTCATCGTGCCGGTGAAGCTGCCGAAGGCTGGCAGCAGGCTGAGTCGTTCGCCGATGCAGAAGCAGGGCAGGCGCAGGCGCTGGCGCCCGCGACCCTGTAGCGGGAAGGCAGGGTGAACGTGGCCGGCCAGCACGTGGTGGCTGGGGTGCGGCTGCGGTTCGTGCTGCAGCGCGTACGGCCCGAGCAGCAGCGGCTCGTTCACCACCTCGATGCCGAGCTGCCCCGGCGGGTCCCCCGCACGGCGGTCGTGGTTGCCGCGCACCAGTGTGATGGTCAGCTGGGGATGGCGCGAGCGCCATTCGGCCAGGCGCGCAAGCGTGGCCGGCGCGTGGGATTCGGGTGCGTGCAGGAAGTCGCCGAGAAAAATCAGCTGGCGGCAGCAGTATCGCGCCAGCAGGCCGTCCAACTGGCGCAGGTTGGCATCGGTGGTGCCATGGGGCACCGGCTGGCCGAGGCGACGATAGGCTGCGGCCTTGCCGAAATGGATGTCGGCCACCAACAGGGCCTGCTGTGCGGGCCAGTAGATCGCCTTCTCCGCCAGCAGCCAGAGCGTGGCGCCGGCCAGTTCGATGGGCTGGTAGGCGTTCATGATCCGTCGGTTCGTCCTGTGCTTTGGTTCATCAGGCTGGTTTGGCCTTCCTCGTGCGCGGCGTGCCGTCCTTGCGTGCGCGCGGCTTGCGTGGTCGCGGGGCGTCGCGCTCGACGGTGATCGTCGATTGTGGCTCGGGCTGGTAGCCGCCGGGACCGGCAGCCTTGTCCAGCTCCGCCACCATGCGGCGGATGCGGTCGGCGAGCTTCTCCGAGGTCATACTTTCGCGAAAGCGCTCGACCATCAGCGGAAAGGCCAGCGGGGTCGCGCGCCTGACCTGATGGACGTCCAGACGGCGCTGTTGCAGGCGCTGCAACGTCTGCTGCAAGCGCTCGACTTCCAGCTCCTGGCGCAGCACCTCTTCCTCGGCCTGGGTCAGCAGCAGATTGCCCGGATCGTACTGGCGGAACACATCGAAGAACAGGCCACTGGAAGCCTGCAGCTGACGCGCGCTCTTCTGCGCACCTGGGTAGCCGGAGAACACCAGCCCGGCGATGCGTGCGATCTCGCGAAAACGGCGACGCGCCAGCTCACTGGCATTGAGGCTGGCGAGCACGTCGTGCAGCAGGTCGTTTTCGCTGAAAAGCTCCGGCGTCAGCCAGTGCAGCCAGTCCACCTCGGTGGCCGAAAGCAGTTCGAAGCCATAGTCGTTGACCGCGATGGAGAAGGTCAGCGGTTGACGCTGGCCCATGCGCCAGGCCAGCAGACTGGCCAGACCCAGGTGCACATGGCGCCCGGCGAAGGGGTAGAGGAACAGGTGCCAGCCTTCGCGTGACTTCATCACCTCGGCCAGCAAGGTGGTCTTGGTGGGCAGCGCCGACCAGTCCATCTGGACGCGAAGCAGCGGTTCGACCAGACGCATTTCGGGCGTGCTGAACTGCTCGCGCGAGGCAGCACCGAGCTGCTCGACCACGGCATCGGCCAGCTCGCTGGATAGCGGCATGCGACCGCCGTTCCAGCGCGGCACGGCAGCCTTCTTGCCCGTCGCGCGGCTGACGTAGGCGGTCATGTTCTCGACCCGCACCAGCTCCAGCAGGCGACCGCCGAAGAGGAAGTTGTCGCCGGGGCGCAGGCGTGCGATGAAACCTTCCTCGACGCTGCCCAGCGAACGCCCGCTGCCGCCCTTGGCCCAGAACTTCACCGTCAGGCTGGCGTCGCTGACGATGGTGCCGATGCTCATGCGATGGCGCAGCGCCACGCGGCGACTGGGCACTTTCCAGAGGCCGGTTTCATCCGGCTCGACCCGCTGATAGTCGGGGTAGGCCGTCAGCGAATGCCCGCCATGGCGCACGAAGGCCAGCGCCCATTGCCAGTGCTCGTCGGTCAGCTCCCGGTAGGACCAGGCCTGGCGCACCTCGGCATAAAGTTCATCCGGGCGGAAGCCGCCGCCCAGGGCCATGCTCACCAGGTGCTGCACCAGCACGTCGAGCGGGCGATGCGGTGCGCTGCGGGCCTCGATGCGACGCTCGGCGATAGCCACCTGGGCGGCCGCAGCTTCCACCACCTCCACGCTATGGGTCGGCACCAGGGTGACCCGCGAGGTTCGCCCCGGTGCGTGTCCGGAGCGGCCGGCGCGCTGCATCAGCCGCGCCACGCCCTTGGGCGAGCCGATCTGCAAAACTCGCTCGACCGGCAGGAAGTCCACGCCCAGATCCAGGCTGGAGGTGCAGACCACGGCCTTGAGGGCGCCCTGCTTGAGGCCCAGTTCGACCCAGTCGCGCACCTCGCGTGCCAGCGAGCCGTGGTGCAGGGCGATCAACCCGGCCCAGTCCGGCCGCGCATCCAGCAGCGCCTGATACCAGATTTCCGACTGCGAACGGGTATTGGTAAACACCAGGGTGGTCGCGGCGGAATCGATCTCTTCGACCACCTGCGGCAGCATGCGCAGGCCCAGATGACCGGCCCAGGGGAAGCGCTCGATGCTCGGCGGCAGCAGGGTGTCGACGCGCAGGTCCTTGTCCATCTTGCCCTGCACCAGCCTGCCGCTGCCGGGGTGCAGCAGCACGTCCAGCGCGTGGGGCTGGTTGCCGAGGGTGGCGGAAAGGCCCCAGACGATCAGCTCCGGCATCCACTGGCGCAGGTGCGCCAGGGCCAGTTGCAGTTGCACGCCGCGCTTGTTGCCCAGCAGTTCGTGCCATTCGTCCACCACCAGCATGCGCAAACCGGCGAAGGCCTGGCGTGCATCGGCGCGGGTCAGCAGCAGGGTCAGGCTTTCCGGCGTGGTGACCAGCGCGCTGGGCAGACGCCGTCCCTGCCGCGCACGTTCGGCACCGCTGGTATCGCCGGTGCGCAGGCCGATGCTCCAGCCAATGCCAAGGTCGTCCAGTGGCGCCTGCAGGGCGCGGACGGTGTCGGCGGCCAGGGCGCGCATCGGGGTGATCCAGAGCACCGTCAAAGGCGCCGGCTTGTCCGTCGCGGTGGGAGAGGGTGCCTTGGTCGCAAAGCGATTCAGGGCTCCGAGCCAGACGGCGTAGGTTTTGCCGGAGCCGGTGGTGGCATGCAGCAGGCCCGATTCGCCATCGCCTATCGCTTGCCAGACCTCCTGCTGGAACGGGAAGGGTTGCCAGGCACGGCTGGCAAACCAGCCGGCAGCGAGGCTCTCGGCCCCGTCTCTCACCCCCAGCCCCTCTTCCTGAGGGAGTGGGTGGTGATCGTGTGGCCGCTCGGCTCGGCTCTTGGGAGAGGGTTGGGATGACGGCCGAGCGGCTGCCGGGTGCCTTGGTTTCATCCCAGCAGTTCCTTCAGCGTCTCCAGCGTATCGGCTTCGTCAACCGGCTTGTCGAGGCGCCAGCGCAGCATGCGTGGGAAGCGCACGGCGATGCCGCTCTTGTGGCGGCTGCTGGCGGCGATGCCTTCGAAGCCGAGTTCGAACACCAGGGTCGGGGTGACGCTGCGGACCGGGCCGAACTTCTCCACGGTGGTCTTGCGCACGATGGCGTCGACCTTGCGCATTTCCTCGTCGGTGAGACCGGAATAGGCCTTGGCGAAGGGGACGAGCTTACGCTCCGGGTCGCCCGGCTCGCCGTCCCAGACGGCAAAGGTGTAGTCGGTGTAGAGGCTGGCGCGGCGGCCATGACCGCGCTGGGCATAGATCAGCACGGCATCGACGGAGTAGGGGTCGATCTTCCATTTCCACCAGACGCCGACGTCCTTGGTCCGACCGACGCCGTACTGGGCCGCGCGCGCCTTGATCATCATGCCTTCCACGCCCAGCGCGCGTGAGGCTTCGCGCTGGCGGGCCAGGTCCTGCCAATCCGTTCCGCTCACCAGTGGCGACAGCATCAGCTGCGGGCTTGGGCATTGCTCGACCACCGCCTCGAGCTGCTCGCGGCGTTCGCGGTGCTCGCGCTGCCGCCAGTCGTCGCCCTGCCATTCCAGCAGGTCGTAGGCAAGCACCGACACCGGCGCTTCCTGCAGTACCTTGGCGGTCAGGTTCTTGCGGCCGATGCGCTGTTGCAGCAGGGCGAAGGGCTGCACGCCGAAGGCACCGGCGCTGGGCTCGCCGGTGCTGGCGGCGTCGAACAGCTCGCCGGCCGGCGTCTCCGGGTCATGCTTCCAGACCAGGATCTCGCCATCGATCACCGTGCCGTCGGGCAGGCAGCGGGCCAGTTCGCACAGCTCGGGAAAACGCTCGCTGACCAGCTCCTCACCGCGCGACCAGACCCAGATCTGCCCGTCGCGCTTGACCAGCTGGGCGCGGATGCCATCCCACTTCCATTCGATGAACCAATTGCCCGGCGCGCCAAGCAGGGTGTCGAACTCTTCGGCCGGCGCCTGCAACGGATGGGCGAGAAAGAACGGATAGGGCTGGCCCCCACGCTGGGCATGCTCATGCTCGGATTCTTCGGCGATCAGCGCGCGATAGCCCTCGGCGCTGGGCCGATGGGACAGGTCGGTGTAGCCGACCAGGCGCTGCGCGACGCGCTTGGGGTCGAGGTCGACCAGCGAGGCCAGCGCGCGGGTGACCAGCAGCTTCGAGACGCCAACGCGAAAGGCGCCGGTGATCAGCTTGATGCAGACCATCAGGCTGAGCCGGTCCAGCTGTGCCCAGAGTGCGGGCAATCGCTCAGCCAATTCTTCCGGCGGCAGACCGCGCAAGGGCAACAGTTTTTCCTGCATCCACACGGCGAGCCCGTCCTCGGAGCTGTGTTCGGCCTCGGGCATCAGCAGCGAGATGGTCTCGGCCATGTCGCCGACCGCCTGGTAGCTTTCCTCGAACAGCCATTCGGGCAAGCCAGATGCCTGCATGGCGGTTTCGCGCAGGACGCGGGTCGGGACCAGCTGGCGCGGGCGGCCGCCGGCGAGGAAGTAGACCGCCCAGGCAGCGTCGGCCGGATCGGCCTCGCGAAAGTAGTCGCGCATGGCCGCGAGCTTGGCGTTGCTCGACGTGGTGGCGTCCAGGCGGCTGTAGAGCGTGGCGAAGGCTTTCATGCGGCGCCTCCGCTTCGGCGGTCGCCGCGGCGCGGGCGGGCGGCGTGGCCTTCGATCATGCGGTGCCCTCCGTCGCGGCATCGTCCTCTTCGCCGTATTCGGTGGCGAAGGCCTGGGCATCAAGGCCGCGCATTTCGCGCAGGTAGCGCACCAGCACCGCAACGGAGCCGTGGGTGACCATTACCCGTTCGGCGCCGGTCTGCTCGATGGCCCAGAGCAGACCTGGCCAGTCGGCATGGTCGGAAAGCACGAAGCCGCGGTCGACGCCGCGCCGACGGCGGGTGCCGCGCAGCATCATCCAGCCGCTGGCGAAGGCGTCGGCATAGTCACCGAAGCGGCGCATCCAGGTGCTGCCGCCAGCCGAGGGCGGGGCGAGGATGATGGCCTGCTTCAGGCGCGGATCACCCTTCTTCAGGTCACCGGCATACACCGTCGGCGGCAGGTGGATGCCCCCCTCGCGATAGACCTTGTTCAGAGGCTCTACCGCGCCATGCACGACGATGGTGCCGATGCTTTCATCCAGGCCGTGCAGGATGCGCTGCGCCTTGCCGAAGGCATAGCAGAACAGCACCGAGGCCCGTCCGGCCGCGGCGTTGGCGCGCCACCAGTCATTGATCTCGCGGAAGACCTCGGTTTGCGCCGGCCACTTGTAGATCGGCAGGCCGAAGGTCGATTCGGTGATGAAGGTATGGCAGCGCACCGGCTCGAATGGCGCGCAGGTGCCGTCCGGCTCGACCTTGTAGTCGCCCGAGGCGACCCACACCTCGCCCTTGTATTCCAGGCGCACCTGGGCCGAGCCGAGTACATGGCCAGCGGGATGGAAGCTGAGCTTTACGCCGTGATGCTCGATGGATTCGCCATAGGCCAGCGTTTGCAGCGGCATGTCGGCGGCGATGCGCGAGCGCAGGATCCCTTCGCTGTCGCTGGAAGCCAGGTAATGGCCCATGCCCCAGCGTGCGTGGTCGCCATGGGCATGGGTGATGACGGCGCGATCGACCGGCCGCCAGGGGTCGATATAGAAATCACCGGGCGGGCAATACAGCCCTTCGGGGCGGGCAACGACAAGATCCATGAGTACAGGCGCTTTGCGGGCTTGTAGGTTTGGAGCATGGTGCAGCGCTGCGAGTTCGCCTGATCAGCGCGAGGTGGGCCGAAGCCCACCCTACCTGGCGGCTGTTTCTTGCGGTGGGCTGCGATCAGTCCGCCAGCTTGAGGTGCGATATGTCCGGCTTGGGCCCGTCGACGGCGCGCGGCATCTCGCCCATGTCGCTGCCCACCGGAGCCAGGCTGAATTGCGAAAGGTCCACGCGAGGGGCCTCGGGTTCGGGATGGGCGTCCTGCAGGTCGACGCCAACCGGTGCGATACCGAAGTCCGGCGCCTCGACGTCGCTGAAGGCGGCCATGTATTCATCCCGCGGCGCCAAGTTCAGTGCGCCAGGTGTCTCGCCGGGCCGAGCCGTTGCAGGTGCGGTGCTCGCAGGGGTAGCGACAGGCGTGGCGGGTGGTGGCGGCGCCAGTTCGATTTCCTCGACATCCACCGGCATCGGTTTGACCTCGACCTGGGCACCGGCGCGCTCCATGGCCTGGCGGTATTTTTCCACCGCAGCGAAGTCCAGGTTCTGCTTGATCACGATGCGCCGCCCGGAGAACAGCAGCGCGATGCGCTGGGCATCGGCCTGGAACAGCCTGGTCAGGTTGGCTTCGACCTGTTCGAGCTTCGCGCCGGGGAGCAGCTGGCCGGAAAAGGCAATCTCGTAGAGGCTCATGGGTTGCTCCTTGTAGCGCTGGCGGGTGCGGACGGCCATGCCGTCGTCTGGTGAGAAGTTAAACGAGGTGGCGATGATCTGGCAAAGCGCGAAATGCTGCGCTTGTCGGCGTCACAACTTCGCCAGGCATGGCTCAAGGCAGCGGCGCAAAGAGCGCTTCGATGTCCTGCTCGGCCAGCTGCCAGCCGCCTTCACCGCTGCCCTCCAGCACGCCGGCGGCCAGCTCGGCCTTGCGCGCCTGCAGCTCGCGGATACGCTCCTCGACGGTGCCGCGGGTGATCAGACGATAGACGAACACCGGCTTGTCCTGCCCGATGCGGTAGGCGCGGTCGGTGGCCTGGTTCTCGACGGCGGGGTTCCACCAGGGGTCGTAGTGGATCACCGTGTCGGCGGCCGTCAGGTTCAATCCGGTGCCGCCGGCCTTCAGGCTGATGAGAAACAGCGGCACTTCGCCGGCCTGGAAGCGTTCGATCGGCGTGCGTCGATCGTCGGTCTCGCCGGTCAGCTTGACGTAGGTGATGCCGCGCTTGAGCAGCGCCTGTTCGATCAGCGCCAGCATCGAGGTGAACTGGGAAAACAGCAGCACGCGGCGTCCTTCGCTCATCAGCTCGTCGAGCATGTCCAGCAGGCTGTCCAGCTTGCCCGAGCTGCTGCCGCGAGACGTCGCAACGGCATCGCCCTTGAGCAGGCGCAGATCGCAGCAGACCTGACGCAGCTTGAGCAGCGCCTCGAGGATGACCATCTGGCTGCGCGCCAGGCCCTTGCGCTCGATTTCATCGCGGACCTTGCGGTCCATGGCCAGGCGTAGCGTCTCGTAGCGTTCACGCTGGGCGGGCGACAACTCAACCCAGTGGACGAACTCGTTCTTCGCCGGCAGCTCGGTGGCCACCTGTTCCTTGGTGCGGCGCAGCAGGAACGGCCGGATGCGAGCGCGCAGATGCGCTAGACGGGCCTCGTCACCGTGCTTCTCGATGGGGTTGCGGTAGTCCTGGGTGAAGCGCCGGGCATCGCCGAGCCAACCGGGCATGAGGAAGTGGAACAGCGACCACAGCTCGCCCAGGTGGTTTTCCAGCGGCGTGCCGGTCAGGCACAGCCGTTGCCGGGTCTGCAGCTCGCGCACCGCCTGGGCGGCCTTGCTGGAGGGATTCTTGATGTGCTGGGCCTCGTCGAGGATCAGCAGATGCAGCGGTTGCTCGCGCAGCACGGCGATGTCGCGTGTGAGCAGGGCGTAGCTGGTCAGCAACAGGTCGTGATCGGCGAGTTCGGCGAAGTGCTTCTGTCGGCCGCTACCGGCAAGCGTCAGCAGACGCAGCCCAGGCGCGAAACGGGTCGCTTCATCTTGCCAGTTGGGGATCAGGCTGGTAGGCATCACCACCAGCGCAGGGCGATCCAGACGTCCGGCCTGCTTTTCGGCGAGGATGTGCGCCAGGCTCTGCAATGTCTTGCCGAGACCCATGTCATCGCCGAGGATGCCGCCGGCGCCCAGTTCGCGGAGGGTCTGCATCCAGGCCAGACCCTGCAGCTGGTAGGGCCGCAGGGTGGCGTTCAGCGCGCTCGGCGGTTGGCCAGGCTGAGTGCCTGGGCTGTGCAGACGTCGGGCGAATGCACGCAACCGCTCGCCTCCGCGCCAGTGTGCTGCCACGCTTTCTAGACCGGCCAGGCGTGCGCCGTCGGCCTTGCTCAGACGCAGCGCAGGGCCATCCATCGGCTCGCGCATATAGAGTTCGCCAAGCGTCGCCAGGATCGGCTTGATGCGGGCGAAGGGCAGGGCGACCTGCAGCGGTTGTCCGTCGCTTCCGCCCGGTCGCTCCAGCTGCACGCGCAGTTGCTCGTCATCGCCCCGCTGGGCCAGTGCACGCGGCGTGAGCAGCTGAGGGCTCTGGCGGATCAGGCGCAGGAGCACGGGCAGGATGCCGACGCGCTGGCCATCGACGACGATACCGAGGTCGAGGTCGAACCAGTCGTCCGCCGCGGATTCGTCGATCTCGGCGTACCAGCTGTCGATGGCGGTCAGGTCGTAGGCGAAGCCCGGGTGAATGTCGATCTGCCAGCCCTGACGACGCAGCTCCGGCAGCTGCTGCTGGACGAACCTGATCCAGGCCTCTTCGCCGGGCAGCTGGAACATCTCCGCCGACTCCTTCGGCAAGGCCAGGCTCTGGCGCAACGCGGGACGGAAGCCCAGCTGCTCCAGTCGCTTGCGCAATGCCTGCTCGGCCTGCGGCTGGCGGGCGATGAGCTGCAGCTCGTCGTCCGCCGGATGGCGAATGCGCTCGCCGTCGCGCTTGCCATGCACGCGCGCTGAGCCATAGAGAAACGCCAGGCCCGCCCGGTGCTGGTATTCGCTGACCATGCGCCGGTTGCCGGGCTGGTAGTTGGTCGCCAGATGGCTGCCCAGGCTGAGCAGCGGCACCGGCGCGAGATCGTCGATCCGCCGCTCCGGACGCGAAGGCAGTGCTGGGACCAAGGCTCAGGCCCCCGCTGCAGGGATGTGATGCAGCCGCCGGAGGCGCAAAGGCGACAGGCTCATAGCCGTCTGAGCTCGATCAGCAGCCCGAGGCTGTCGTGATCGATGTAGGTCAGCCGGCCGGGTACCAGGCGGACCCGCTGCGTCAGGCGTTCGCTGGCGAGCAGCTGGCCGTACTCGCCGAAGCGGTTGACCCAGAACGTCACGTCCGTCTGCATGTAGCGGCCCGGTCGCAGCTTCAGCGTGCCCTGGATCGGATAGTGTTCGAAGTAGCGCTGGCCCTGGTGAATGGCGATGGCTGGGCCGTCGTCGCTGACCGGCTGCTGCCAGGCGCGGTGCAGCAGCACCTGATAACCCTGCTCTGGGGTCAGCCGGGCGGCGATGTGCTCCAGCGCCGGCTGCCGCTCGGCGCGGCGCTCCAGCGGCCGGGCTTGCCGTGCCCAGTCGTAAGGCGCGTGCTGGCTGGCCTCCAGCGGCGTGGCGTGGCGGAACAGGATCAGCTCGACGCGATACAGCGCCTCGGCGTGCACCTGCGGCGCCAGCCACAATAACAACAGGGCCAGATAGCGACGCGGCATCTAGGAACCTTGCTCGTTGGGCGCCAGCCGCTCAAGCAGCGCTTCCAGGGTGTTGAAGCGCTCCTCGGGACGCTCTATGGGCACTTGGAATTTGAACAGCGTGGCGCCTTCGAACTTGTAGCGGTTCGGCTGGCTCTGGATCAGCTTGATCAGCACCATCGGGTCAACCGAAGTGTCGGCCGAGAACTCGATGCGTCCGCCCTGCGGGCCGGCGTCGATCTTGGTGATGCCCAGCTTTTCGGCCTGCAGCTTGAGCAGGGTCAGGCGCACCAGGTTCTTGGTCGGTTCGGGCAGCAGGCCGAAGCGGTCGATCATCTCTACCTGCAGTTCCTTCAGGCCGTCCTCATCGGCGGCGTTGGCGATGCGCTTGTAAAGAATCAGGCGCGCATGCACGTCCGGCAGATAGTCCTCGGGGATCAGTGCCGGTAGGCGCAGGTTGATTTCCGGGCCGCCACCGAGCGGCTGCTCCAGGTTTGGCTGTTCGCCCTTGCGTATGGCCTTGACCGCGCGCTCGAGCATTTCCATGTACAGGGTGAAGCCGACGGCCTGGATCTGCCCGCTCTGGCCTTCGCCGAGCAGCTCGCCGGCACCGCGGATTTCCAGGTCGTGGGTGGCCAGGACGAAGCCGGCACCGAGGTCCTGGGCGTTGGCGATGGCTTCCAGACGCTTCTGCGCATCATCGGTCATGGCCTTGCGCGGCGGGGTGAGCAGATAGGCATAGGCCTGGTGATGGCTACGGCCGACGCGGCCGCGCAGCTGGTGCAGCTGGGCCAGGCCGAACTTGTCGGCGCGCTCGATGATGATGGTGTTGGCGCTGGGCACATCGATGCCGGTTTCGATGATGGTCGAGGCCACCAGCACGTTGAAGCGCTTGTGGTAGAAGTCGCTCATCACCTGCTCGAGGTCGCGTTCGCGCATCTGTCCGTGGCCGATGGCGATGCGTGCCTCGGGCACCAGCGCCTGCAGGTCGGCGGCGCACTTCTCGATGGTCTTGACGTCGTTGTGCAGGTAATAGACCTGGCCGCCGCGCAGCAGCTCGCGCAGCAGCGCTTCCTTGATGGTCGGGTTGTTGGCCTCCATGACGAAGGTGCGCACCGACAGCCGGCGCGCCGGCGGCGTGGCGATGATCGACAGGTCGCGCATGCCGGCGATGGACATGTTCAGCGTGCGCGGAATCGGCGTGGCGGTCAGGGTGAGGATGTCCACCTCGCTGCGCAGCGCCTTGAGCTGCTCCTTCTGACGTACTCCGAAGCGATGTTCCTCGTCGATGATGACCAGCCCCAGGTTGCTGAACTTGACGTCGTCCTGCAGCAGCTTGTGGGTACCGATGAGGATGTCGATCTTGCCGTCGGCCAACTCGGTGATGGCGTTCTGCACTTCCTTGGCCGACTTGAAACGGCTCATCACCTCGACCCGTACCGGCCAGTCGGCGAAGCGGTCGCGGAAACTGTTGTAGTGCTGCTGGGCGAGCAGGGTGGTCGGTACCAGTACGCCGACCTGTTTGCCGCCATGCACGGCGATAAAGGCGGCGCGCATGGCGACTTCGGTCTTGCCGAAGCCGACGTCGCCGCAGACCAGACGGTCCATCGGCTTGGCCGAGAGCAGGTCCTCGCGCACCGCGTCGATGGCGGCCTGCTGGTCTGGCGTTTCCTCGAAGGGGAAACCGGCGGCGAAGGTCTCGTAGTCGACCTGCGGATCCTTGAAGGCATAGCCCTGGCGCGCGGCGCGGCGGGCGTAGATGTCGAGCAGTTCTGCAGCCACGTCGCGTACCTGCTCGGCGGCCTTGCGCTTGGCTTTCTGCCAGGTTTCCGAGCCGAGCTTGTGCAGCGGTGCCAGGGCGTCGTCGCTGCCGGTATAGCGGGCGATCAGATGCAGGCTGGCGACCGGCACGTAGAGTTTGGCCTCGTCAGCGTACTGCAGCAGGAGGAATTCCTGCGCCTGGCCTTCGATTTCGAGGGTGACCAGCCCCTGATAGCGGCCGACCCCATGATCGATATGCACCACCGGCGCGCCTTCGCGCAGCTCGGTAAGGTTCTTGATGACGTTGTCGCCGCCGTCGCGACTCTTCTCGCGCCGCCGGCGTTGCATGACGCGCTGGCCGAACAGCGGGCTTTCCGCGACCAGGGCGACTTCGTCCAGCAGCAAGCCTTCGTCGAGCGGGGCGATGGCGATCGCCAGGCGCTCCTCGCTGGAGAGGAATCCGTCCCAGCCTTCGACTTCCTGCGGGCGCAGCTTCAGGCGCGCCAGCAGCTCCAGCAGCACTTCGCGGCGCCCGGCGGACTCGGCGGTGAACAGCACGCGCCCCGGAAAACCGTCGAGGAACTGGCGCAGCTTGCCCAGTGGCTCGCTGGCCTTGGATTCGATCGCCAGTTCCGGCAGGGCCTGTGCGGGGAAGCGCTCGCGGCCGATACCCGGTTCCACGTCCTGCTGGCTGGCAACCACCCGCGGCCACAGCTTGAGTCGGGCGAAGCAGTCTTCCACCGGCATGAATAGCTCGGCCGGCGGCAGCAGCGGGCGCTCGGGGTCGACGCGGCGCTCCTCGTAACGATTGCGCACGTCATTCCAGAATTGCTCGGCGGCCTGCTCGATGCCGGGCAGGGAGAACACCTGGCTGTCTTCGGGCAGATAGTCGAAGAGGGTTGCCGTCTCCTCATAGAAAAGCGGCAGGTAGTATTCGATACCGGCGGGCGTGATGCCGGTGGACAGGTCCTGGTAGATCGGGCAGCGACGGAAGTCGACGTCGAAACGCTCGCGGAAACGCGCGCGGAAGCCGGTGACCGCTTCCTTTTTCAGCGGAAATTCCCGGGCTGGCAGCAGACGGATCGACTCCACCTTGTCGATGGAGCGCTGATTCTCCGGATCGAAGGTACGCAGGGTTTCGATCTCGTCATCGAACAGGTCGATACGGTAGGGCAGGGCGCTGCCCATGGGGAACAGATCGATCAACGCGCCACGCACGGCGAACTCGCCATGTTCGTAGACCGTGTCCACGCAGCGATAGCCGGCTGCTTCAAGACGCAGGCGCATCTGCTCGACATCCAGCTTCTGCCCAACATCCAGCACCAGGCTCGAACCGAGCAGAAAGCGCTTGGGCGCCAGCCTGTGTAGGGCAGTGGTGATCGGCACTACCAGTACGCCATGGCTCAGCTCTGGCAGCTGGTAGAGCGTGGCGATGCGCTGGGAAACGATGTCCTGGTGCGGCGAGAACAGGTCGTAGGGCAGCGTTTCCCAATCCGGAAAATGCAGAACCGGCAGCTCCGGGGCGAAGAAGGCGAGCTCTTCCTGCAGGCGCTCGGCGCTCTGGCTGTCGGCGGTGAGGAGGAGCGTGAAGCGTTCGGCGTTGTTGGCTGCTTCGGCAATCGCCAGGCTCAGCGCGGCTCCTGGAAGATTGCCCCAGTGTTGCTTGCCGCTGGCGGCAGGCAGAGGGGGAAGGCGCAAGACGGACACGAGTGGGCGTGGCTCCGATCAAAAAATAGGCCGCCGGGATTGTAACTATCGAGGTGCTCGGCTGTCAGTGTTTCGTCCGCTGCAGATTGCCGGCGCTAGGGTGCGCCGTCATAATGTAGCCCCTTTTCTCAGCCCCTACATGTTGGAAGGAACTGCCCGTGACTCAGAAGCCCGACCAGTGTCTTGGTGAATGGATTGACCGCGAAGCCCTCGCCGAAGCGATGATTCCGCTGATTGGTCAGCTGTATCGCAACAACAACGTGGTGACTTCGATCTACGGTCGTGGCCTGATCAACCGTTCGGTGATCGCCATCCTCAAGGCGCACCGTTTCGCCCGTCACCGCATCGCCGACGAAACCGAGCTGTCGGTGCATGACACCTTCCAGATCCTCAAGACCATGAGCGAGATGAACCTCGGCGCCGCCTCGGTCGATCTCGGCAAGCTGGTCGCCAAGTACAAGGATGCCGGCAACGGCCGCAGCCTCGAGCAGTTCGTGCGCGAAGAGCTGGCCGAGGTCGCCGACAAGCGTCACGCGGCTACCGGGCACAAGGGCACTGACGTCGTGTTGTACGGCTTCGGCCGCATCGGCCGCCTGCTGGCGCGCATCCTGATCGAGAAGACCGGTGGTGGCGACGGCCTGCGCCTGCGCGCCATCGTCGTGCGCAAGGGCGCCGACAACGATCTGGTCAAGCGCGCCAGCCTGCTGCGTCGCGACTCGGTGCATGGTCCTTTCGATGGCACCATCACCATTGATGAAGAAAACAACACCATCACTGCCAACGGCAATCTGATCCAGGTGATCTACTCCAACGATCCGGCCTCGGTCGACTACACCCAGTACGGCATCGAGAATGCATTGCTGGTGGACAACACGGGCAAGTGGCGCGACGCCGAAGGTCTGGGTCAGCACCTCAAGTGCCCGGGTGTCGCTCGCGTCGTATTGACCGCGCCAGGCAAGGGCGAGCTGAAGAACATCGTGCATGGCATCAACCATGGCGACATCACCGCCGATGACAAGATCATCTCTGCCGCGTCCTGCACCACCAACGCCATCGTGCCGGTGCTCAAGGCGGTGAACGATCAGTACGGTATCGTCAACGGTCACGTCGAGACCGTGCATTCCTACACCAACGACCAGAACCTGATCGACAACTTCCACAAGGGCAGTCGTCGTGGTCGTAGCGCCGCGCTGAACATGGTCATCACCGAGACCGGTGCCGCCACTGCAGCCGCCAAGGCGTTGCCGGTGCTCAAGGGCAAGCTGACCGGCAACGCGATCCGCGTGCCGACGCCGAATGTGTCCATGGCCATCCTCAACCTGAACCTCGAGAAAGCCACGAGCCGTGACGAGATCAACGAGTACCTGCGCCAGATGGCCATGCACTCTGACCTGCAGAAGCAGATCGACTTCGTCAACTCGCAGGAAGTTGTATCCACTGATTTCGTCGGTTCGCGTCATGCCGGCGTAGTGGACGCTGAGGCGACCATCTGCAACGACAACCGCGTCGTGCTGTACGTCTGGTACGACAATGAGTTCGGTTACAGCTGCCAGGTCGTGCGCGTGATGGAGGACATGGCCGGGGTCAACCCGCCAGCCTTCCCGCGTTAAGCGCTGCGGGAAGTGACAAATAACGGGAGCCTCGGCTCCCGTTTTTCATTTTCTGGACGGCTGGTCTCGTGTTGCGACCGGGCTAGCCTGAGCCGTCGCCCGCCCGACCCGCCACAGTGCTTCGGTATTTTTGCTTCTCTTGTTTCGAGTCAAAAATCCGCAATGCTTGGGTGGTCAGTCAAGGTGCGCGACCTCTATAATCGGGCGGATTTTTTACCTGGGTCCGCGACATGGTGTCGCGCCAATAACCTATTGGCGCGCGCGGCGCAATCCTACTTTGCGCCATGCCGCTGGATCTGCAAAAAAAGCTTTCTAAAATCAGTGGTTAGGCAAACCGATGATCAATATAAAACGAGGGCTCGATCTGCCCATAGCCGGTGCCCCGGCGCAGCGTATCGAGGCCGGCAGGCCCGTGCGCAGCGTCGCGGTCATTGGCTTCGACTATCCGACGATGAAGCCGACCATGGCCGTTCAGGTCGGTGATCGGGTCAAGCTGGGGCAGCTCCTTTTTTCCGACAAGAAGTCGCCGGGCGTAAACTACACCGCGCCCGGTGCCGGCGTCGTCAGTGCGGTGCATCGCGGCGAGAAGCGTGTGCTGCAATCGGTGGTCATCGACCTCGATGGCGATGAGGAAGTCACCTTCGCGAGCTATTCTGCAGCCCAGTTGGATGGTCTGAGCAGCGAGCAGGTGCGTGAAAACCTGCAGCAGTCCGGCCTGTGGACCGCGCTGCGCACGCGTCCGTTCAGCAAGGTCCCGGCGATCGATGCCACGCCTGCCTCGATTTTCGTCACCGCCATCGATACGCATCCGTTGGCCGCTGATCCTGCGGTGATCATCGCCGAGCAGGCGGAAGCCTTCGAGGCAGGCCTGAAGGTACTCGGCAACCTGGCCAAAGTGTTCCTGTGCAAGGCGCCGAATGCCTCGTTGCCTGGCGAGTCCCTGGCCAAGGTTCAGGTCGAAAGCTTCAACGGTCCGCATCCTGCCGGGCTGGCTGGCACGCACATTCACTTCCTCGATCCGGTCAGCGCCAGCAAGAGCGTCTGGACCATCGGTTATCAGGACGTGATCGCGGTCGGCAAGCTGTTCACCAGCGGCCGTCTGTCGGTCGAGCGCGTCGTTTCCTT
The DNA here is from genome assembly GCF_054483855.1 of Stutzerimonas sp. KH-1. NCBI lineage: Bacteria > Pseudomonadati > Pseudomonadota > Gammaproteobacteria > Pseudomonadales > Pseudomonadaceae > Stutzerimonas > Stutzerimonas sp. KH-1. The sequence continues at coordinate 600,443 of NZ_CM137011.1, forward strand.
GGCCGGCCCGGTGGTCGAGCAGCCACGTCTGGTTCGTGCCCGTCTCGGTGCCAATCTCGACGAGCTGACCGCCGGTGAGCTGCAGCCCGGCGCCAACCGCGTCGTATCAGGCTCGGTGCTCGGCGGTCGTACCGCTCACGGCGCGTTCGCCTACCTTGGTCGCTATCACCAACAGGTGTCGTGCCTGCGCGAAGGTAAAGAGCGCGAGATGCTGCACTACCTGCGTGCCGGTGTGGAGAAGCACTCGATCCTCAACATCTATATCTCCAAGCTGATGGGTGGCAAGAAGTTCGCCTTCTCCACATCCACCAACGGCAGTCCGCGCGCCATGGTGCCGGTGGGCAACTACGAGGAGGTCATGCCTCTGGACGTGCTGCCGACCCAGCTGCTGCGCGCCCTGATCGTGGGCGACACCGAGGTGGCGCAGAAGCTCGGCTGCCTGGAGCTGGATGAAGAAGATCTGGCGCTGTGCACTTATGTTTGTGCCGGCAAGTACGAATACGGCCCGATCCTGCGGGACAATCTGACCCGCATCGAGAAGGAGGGTTAAGGCATGGGCATTCGCGCATTCCTCGACAAGATCGAGCATCACTTCGAAAAAGGCGGCAAGTACGAAAAGTGGTACGCACTGTACGAAGCGGCCGACACCTTCCTCTATCGTCCCGGTAGCGTCACCAAGACCACCGCTCACGTGCGCGACGGCATCGACCTCAAGCGCATGATGATTACTGTCTGGTTGTGCACCTTCCCGGCGATGTTCTTCGGTATGTGGAACACCGGCTATCAGGCCAACCTGATCTACGCGCAGAGCCCCGATCTGCTGGCTGCCCAGGAAGGCTGGCGCTTCGCACTAATCGGTGCACTGGCCGGCTTCGATCCCAACAGCCTGTGGGACAACTTCATCCAAGGCGCGGCCTACTTCCTGCCCATCTACGCGGTGACCTTCATCGTCGGTGGTTTCTGGGAAGTGCTGTTCGCCTCGATCCGCAAGCATGAGGTAAACGAAGGCTTCTTCGTCACCTCCGTGCTGTTCGCCCTGATTCTGCCGCCGACCATTCCGCTGTGGCAGGTCGCGCTAGGCATCAGCTTCGGCGTGGTGATCGGCAAGGAGATCTTCGGCGGTACCGGCAAGAACTTCCTGAACCCGGCGCTGACCGCGCGGGCGTTCCTGTTCTTCGCTTATCCGGCGCAGATGTCCGGTGATGCTGTGTGGACCGCGGTCGATGGTTATGCCGGTGCAACCGCGCTGAGCCTGGGCTTCGCCGGTGGTATCGAGAACGTTGTCCAGAGCGGCATCACCTGGATGGACGCCTTCGTCGGCACTATTCATGGCTCGATCGGTGAAACCAGCACCCTGGCGATCTTCATCGGTGGCGTCGTTCTGATCGGCAGCAAGATCGCCTCCTGGCGCATCGTCTCCGGCGTCATGCTGGGCATGATCGGGCTGAGCACGCTGTTCAACCTGATCGGCTCGGACACCAACCCGTTGTTCGGCATGCCCTGGTACTGGCATATGGTCGTCGGCGGTTTCGCCTTCGGCATGATCTTCATGGCGACCGACCCGGTGTCGGCTTCCATGACCAACACCGGCAAGTGGGTGTTCGGCGCCCTGATCGGCGTGATGGTCGTGCTGATCCGCGTGGTCAACCCCGCCTTCCCCGAAGGCATGATGCTGGCGATCCTGTTCGCCAACCTGTGTGCGCCGCTGATTGACCATTTCGTCATTCAGGCCAATATCAAGCGGAGGCTGGCACGTAATGTCTAGTCAGAAAGAATCCACCGTTCGCACGCTGACGGTAGCCCTGTTGGTCTGCCTGGTGTGCTCCATCTTCGTCGCAGGTGCCGCCGTGGCACTGCGTCCGACCCAGCAGGAAAACCGCCTGCTGGACAAACAGCGCAGCATCCTGGCGATCGCCGGCCTCGGCGAGCCGGGCATGTCCGGTAATCAGGTCAAGCAGCTGTTCAACGAGCGCATCGTTGCCCGTCTGGTCAATCTGGAAACCGGCAAGTTCAGCGACGAATTCGATGCCAAGACTTTCGATCCGCTCGCAGCGGCCAAAGATCCTGCACTGTCCAAAGCGCTGCCGAGCGAACAGGACATCGCTTCGATCAAGCGTCGTGAGCGTTACAGCACCGTCTATATCGTCGAAGCTCAGGGCGAAGGCGAGATCGATACGCTGATTCTGCCGGTTCGCGGTTACGGTCTGTGGTCCACCCTCTATGGCTTCATGGCTGTCAAGGGTGATCTGAATACCGTTGCCGGCTTCGGCTTCTATCAGCACGGCGAAACTCCGGGCCTCGGTGGCGAGGTCGACAATCCGAAGTGGCGTGGCATGTGGCCTGGCAAGGAACTGTACGACGACAACGGCGACCTGGCCGTACAGATCGTCAAGGGCGGTGTCGACCCGCAGAGCCCGAAAGCCGACCATCAGGTCGATGCCCTGGCCGGTGCGACCCTGACCAGCAATGGTGTCAACGCGCTGTTGCACTTCTGGTTGGGCGAGAACGGCTTCGGTCCATTTATCGCTAATCTGCGCGCTGGGGAGGCTTGATCATGTCGCAACCCACTGTCAAAGAAGTTCTGCTCAATCCGATCTTCAACAACAACCCCATCGGCCTGCAGATTCTCGGAATCTGCTCGGCACTGGCGGTCACCTCCAACCTGAACACGGCGCTGGTGATGTCTGTCGCGCTGACGTTGGTGGTGGCGTTCTCCAACTTGTTCATTTCGATGATCCGCAGCCAGATCCCCAACTCGATCCGCATGATCGTGCAGATGGTGATCATTGCGTCGCTGGTGATTCTGGTTGATCAGGTGCTCAAGGCCTACGCCTTCTCGCTGTCCAAGCAGCTGTCGGTGTTCGTCGGTCTGATCATCACCAACTGCATCGTGATGGGTCGTGCCGAAGCCTTTGCCATGCAGAACCCGCCGCTGCTGTCGTTCTTCGACGGTATCGGCAACGGCCTGGGCTACAGCGCCATGCTGATCGCGCTCGGTTTCATTCGTGAGCTGACCGGCGCTGGCAAACTGATGGGCTACACCATTCTGCCCGTGGTCAACGACGGCGGTTGGTACCAGCCTAACGGCATGATGTTGCTGCCGCCCTCGGCGTTCTTCCTCATCGGTCTGTTCATCTGGGGCATTCGTGCATGGAAGAAGGAGCAGGTCGAGAAGCCTGCCTTCAAGATGGCGCCGCAAGTCTCTAGCAAGGAGGCTTACTAATGGAGCATTACATCAGCCTGTTCGTCCGCGCCGTGTTCATCGAGAACATGGCCCTGGCGTTCTTTCTCGGCATGTGTACCTTCATCGCGATCTCCAAGAAAGTGGAAACCGCGATCGGCCTGGGTATCGCGGTTATCGTGGTACAGGCCATCACCGTGCCGGCCAACAACCTGATCTACACCTACCTGCTCAAGGCCGGTGCTTTGTCTTGGGCCGGCCTGCCTGAAGTCGACCTGAGCTTTCTCGGTCTGCTGAGCTATATCGGTGTGATCGCGGCGATCGTGCAGATCCTCGAGATGACCCTCGATAAGTACGTACCCAGCCTGTACAACGCGCTGGGTGTGTTCTTGCCGCTGATCACCGTGAACTGCGCCATCATGGGTGGCACGTTGTTCATGGTCGAGCGCGACTACAACCTGGGCGAGAGCGTGGTGTACGGCATGGGCTCCGGCCTGTCCTGGGCACTGGCCATCGCCCTGCTGGCGGGTATTCGCGAGAAGCTCAAGTACAGCGATGTTCCGGATGGGCTGCAGGGGTTGGGTATCACCTTCATCACCATCGGACTGATGTCGCTGGGCTTCATGTCTTTCTCTGGCGTACAGCTGTAAGGACGGAACGAACTGATGAGTTACGAAATTTTCCTCGCCATCGGTATGTTCACCGCCATCGTGCTTGCGCTGGTGGTGATCATCCTGGCTGCGCGCGCCAAGCTGGTATCCAGCGGCGACGTGTCCATCGAGATCAACGGTGAGCGAACCATCACCGTGCCGGCCGGCGGCAAGCTGCTGCAGACGTTGGCAGCCAACAACATCTTCCTTTCTTCTGCCTGTGGCGGCGGCGGCACTTGTGCGCAGTGCAAGTGCATCGTCGAGAGCGGTGGCGGCGAGATGCTGCCGACCGAGGAGTCGCACTTCACCCGTCGTGAGGCGGGCGAAGGCTGGCGCCTGTCCTGTCAGACTCCGGTCAAGGCGGACATGAAGATCGAAGTGCCGGAAGAAGTCTTCGGCGTGAAGAAGTGGGAGTGCACCGTCGAGTCCAATCCCAACGTCGCGACCTTCATCAAGGAGCTGACGCTCAAGCTGCCGGAAGGCGAGAACGTCGACTTCCGCGCGGGTGGTTATGTGCAGCTCGAGTGCCCGCCGCATGAAGTGCGTTACCGCGATTTCGACATTCAGGAAGAGTATCGCGGCGACTGGGACAAGTTCGACCAGTGGAAGTACGTGTCGAAGTGCGACGAGACTGTGATTCGTGCGTACTCCATGGCTAACTATCCGGAAGAGCGTGGCCTGGTGAAGTTCAACATCCGTATCGCTTCGCCGCCGCCGGGTCGTGACGATATTCCGCCGGGCAAGATGTCGTCTTACGTGTTCAGCCTCAAGCCGGGCGACAAGATCACCGTCTATGGTCCGTTCGGTGAATTCTTCGCCAAGGACACCGACGCGGAGATGGTTTTCATCGGCGGTGGTGCGGGTATGGCACCGATGCGCTCGCACATTTTCGACCAGCTCAAGCGTCTGAAGTCCAAGCGCAAGATGAGCTTTTGGTACGGTGCGCGCTCCATGCGCGAAGCGTTCTACGTCGAGGAGTACGACCAGCTTCAGGCCGAAAATCCCAACTTCGAATGGCATCTGGCCCTGTCCGACCCGCTGCCTGAAGATAACTGGGATGGTCCGACCGGCTTTATCCACAACGTGCTGTATGAGAACTATCTGAAGGACCACCCGGCTCCGGAGGACTGCGAGTTCTACATGTGCGGCCCGCCCATGATGAATGCCTCGGTCATCAAGATGCTTACCGACCTGGGTGTGGAGCCAGAGAACATCCTGCTCGACGACTTCGGCGGCTAGCATGATCCGAGCTTCACTCTGGTCCACTGCTGTCGCGTCTCTCCAGCCCGTCATCGCTGTCGCTTTCGCGACAGCCCTGACGGGCTGTCTGTTTCAGGACAAGGTCGAAGCCTTCACCGGGCCGACCATGGGCAGTACCTATACGGTCAAGTACGTGCGCAGTGGCGATGTTCCGGCCAAGGACGTGCTGCATGGTGAGGTCGAGGCCATCCTCGCCGACCTCGACAAGCAGCTATCCACCTATCGCAGCGATTCCGACGTCGAGCGCTTCAATGCCCTGCCGGGCGGTAGCTGTGAGCCGATGCCGGATATGGTGCGCGAATTAGTCGCAGCGGGCGATCAGCTATCGGCCGACAGCGAAGGCGCATTCGATCTTACACTCGAGCCTCTGCTCAACCTGTGGGGCTTTGGTCCGCAAGGTCGCGCCACACAGGTTCCGTCGGCGGAAGATATTGAGGCCGCACGGGCGTTGACCGGCCATCGGCATCTGCGCATCGATGGCGATCAGTTGTGCAAGGCGGTGGCGGTACAGCTGGACTTCAACAGCATCGCTGCCGGTTATGCCGTCGATCGCGTTGTCGATCGTTTGAAGGCGCTGGGCGTCCAGAGTTACCTGGTGGAAATCACCGGGGAGCTCAAGGCTGAGGGCCGCAAGCCTGATGGTGCACCGTGGCGCATAGCCATTGAAGCGCCCAGGGATGACCAGCGGGTTGCGCAAAAGATCGTCGAACTCGATGGTCTGGGCGTATCCACCTCCGGCGACTATCGAAACTACTTCGAGCAGGACGGTCGGCGTTATTCACATACCCTGGACCCGAAAAGCGGCAGACCGATCGAGCATCACCTGGCGGCGGTGACGGTCATCGATAAATCGACTTTGCGCGCTGACGGGTTGTCTACCGCGTTGATGGTGCTGGGCCCCGAGCGGGGGCTGGCACTGGCTGAGCGTAATGCGATTGCTGCGTTCTTCGTCGTGCGCGAGGGACAAGGCTTCGCAACAACGAGCACCAAGGCTTTCGACGAGCTGTTTGGTGCGGGAGTAGAGCAATGACTTGGTTACTGGTTTTTCTGGTGATGCTGCTTGTGGTACTCGGCATGGCCATCGGCGTAATCATGGGGCGCAAGCCCATCGCGGGTTCCTGCGGGGGCATCGCCAATCTGGGCATCGAGAAGGAGTGCTCCATCTGTGGCGGTAGCCGCGAGAAGTGCGAAGAAGTGAACGAGGCGAAGAACGCGGGTAACGCCGATCTTGCCTACGATGCCACCAAGCGTTGATGTAACCCTTCGTGCGCCCAGGCAGCCGTGAGCGGAGATGCCTGGTCGGTCCCGCTGAGAAGGCGTGCGGGCAATGCTGGTTTGCGTCCTTGGACATCGGCGAATTCGTTGACAGCGGCGGCGTCTTCCGCTGCGTTTTCAGGAGTGTATATGGCGGTCTATAACTACGATTTGGTTGTACTGGGTTCCGGTCCCGCCGGGGAGGGCGCGGCCATCAACGCCGTGAAGGCGGGGCGCAAGGTCGCCGTGGTTGACAATCGTCCGCTCGTAGGAGGTAACTGCACGCATCTGGGGACCATCCCGTCCAAGGCGCTGCGCCATTCGGTGCGGCAGATCATGCAGTACAACACCAATCCGCTGTTCCGCCAGATCGGTGAGCCGCGCTGGTTCTCCTTTCCCGACGTGCTGAAAAGCGCCGAGAAGGTCATCAGCAAGCAGGTCACCTCCCGTACCAGCTATTACGCCCGCAACCGCATCGACACCTTTTTCGGTACCGCCAGCTTCTCCGACGAGCAGAGCGTTGAAGTGGTCTGCCTTAACGGCATGGTGGAAAAGCTGGTTGCCAGCCAGTTCGTCATCGCCACGGGCTCCCGTCCTTATCGGCCGGCCGATATCGACTTCAACCACCCGCGCATTTACGACAGCGATACCATCTTGACCCTGAGCCACACGCCGCGTCGGATGATCATCTACGGAGCCGGCGTCATCGGCTGCGAGTACGCTTCGATCTTCAGCGGGTTGGGCGTGTTGGTCGACCTGATCGACAACCGCGAGCAACTGCTCAGCTTCCTCGACGACGAGATTTCGGATGCGCTCAGCTATCACCTGCGCAACAACAACGTGCTGATTCGCCACAACGAAGAGTACGAGCGGGTCGAGGGGCTGGAGAACGGAGTGATCCTGCATCTAAAGTCCGGCAAGAAGATCAAGGCCGACGCATTCCTCTGGAGCAACGGGCGTACCGGCAATACCGACAAGCTCGGCTTGGAGAACATCGGCCTCAAGGCCAACAGCCGTGGTCAGGTGCAGGTCGATGAGCACTACCGCACCGAGATCGGCAACATCTACGCAGCCGGCGACGTGATCGGCTGGCCATCGCTGGCCAGCGCCGCCTATGACCAGGGTCGCTCGGCTGCGGGCAGCATTGTCGAGAACGACTCCTGGCGTTTCGTCGATGACGTGCCGACGGGCATCTACACCATTCCGGAGATCAGCTCGATCGGCAAGAATGAGCGCGAACTGACCCAGGCGAAGATTCCCTATGAAGTGGGCAAGGCGTTCTTCAAGAGCATGGCGCGGGCGCAGATCTCCTTTGAGCCGGTGGGCATGCTGAAGATCCTGTTCCATCGCGAAACCCTGGAGGTGCTCGGTGTGCACTGCTTCGGTTATCAGGCCTCCGAGATCGTCCACATTGGCCAGGCGATCATGAACCAGAAGGGGCCGGCGAACAGCATCAAGTACTTCGTCAACACCACCTTCAATTACCCGACCATGGCGGAAGCCTATCGGGTGGCAGCGTTCGACGGGCTCAACCGGCTTTTTTGAGCGGCTCCGGCCGGCGGCCTGAGCCGGCTGGAGAGGGTTGGGACTCCCGGGATTGGCACTGGCCGAACCGGGAGAGCTTCTGATCAGGTGAGACGGTTCGGCAGCGCCAGCGCTGTCGAATCGTCGCATGGGCGTAAGGCCTGTAGGTCAGCCCTGAGCCAGTGTGCTGACGGCGATGCCCGGATAATCGGTGATCAGGCTGTCCACGCCGAAGTCTGCCAGGCGCCGCATCAGTGCCGGCTCGTTCACGGTCCACACCGAAACATGCAGCCCCTGTTTTTTTGCCTTCTCCAGGCGCTCCGGGGTGCACAGCGTCCACTTCAACGCCAGCAGATCGCAACCGTACTGACGGGCCACCTTGAGCGGGTCGAGCCAGTTGTATTCGGCTACCAGGCCACGCGAGATTTCCGGCGCCAGCCGATTCAGAGCCCGCAGAACCTCCCGTGAGCTGGAGGTGACGGTGATTCGTTCCATGAGCTGATAACGCTCGGCCAGCGCCTTGATTGCCAGCACCGTGCGCGCTGCACGATCGCGCGAAGCACTCTTGACTTCAAGTTGCCAGTGCTCGAAGTCGCACCTCTCGAACAGTTCACTGAGGCGCGGGATGGGGCAGGGTGTCTTCCAGCCTGGGCCACCCTGGCGGGCGTCGTACTTCACCAGCTCTTCGGCATCGTGCTGGGCAACCTTGCCTCGGCGGCCGGTGGTGCGCTTGAGCGTCGGATCATGGATGACCATCAACTCGCCATCGCGGGATAGGTGCAGGTCCAGCTCGCAGCGGCGTACGCCATGCTGCAGGCATTGCTCGAAGCTCGCCAGGGTGTTCTCCGGAGCTTCGCCCTTGGCGCCGCGGTGGCCGTAGATGAGTGTCACGGTTGTTGATCTTCCTTCACGGGTGGTTGAGCGCGCTGGTGGTGGCGGACGCTGTTGATGACTCGGTCGCGTTCGAAATATACGGAGAATTCCCGATAATCCCAGCGGGTGATCGGCGGCTGGCCAACGGCGGGATGCTCTTCGTCGGCCAGGCCGAAACGGTCCAGGACCTTGATCTTCGAATCGCCGCGGGCGGGCAAGGCGATCTCGGACTGGCCTTGCTGACCGACGGGTATGCGAATCTCGTCGGCGAACAGTGACGGGCTGAATGTCAGCGTGAACAGCAGGGTCGCCAGGCGGCGCATCGGTCATTCTCCTTGCAGGTTTTCCAGGGCCAGGCGCCTTTCCAACGCCTGTTTCTGCAGGATATGCCGTGCAAGCAGTTGTCGCTGTGCATCAGTCAACGCTTCGAACTCGGTACCGATGTCGTAGCGTCCGTCCTCCATTGCGGTGCAGTAGATGACCCGCGCCGGTAACAACAGGCCAAGCCCTTGCGGCAGCAGGACCAGCTTCAGCGTGACGAGCTCGCCTTCGGTCAACGGCTGTTCGCTCGCAAAGCTGATGCCACCTTCGGAAAGCACCACCGGTTGCGGCGCGCTCTGATCCTTCAGCAGATCCTGCGCCAATGCCTGTCCCAGCAGTTCGATTCGCTTGTTCTGCACCTTGAGATAGTTGGCCAGCGTGCGGTTGCTCTCGGCAATCTGGCGTAACAAATGCTGCGCCTCGAAGTCCAGCTGATGAAGCTCGCCAAGCAGGTTGAACAGCGCGGGCAGAGGCTCGCTGGCGGCGGGGTGGTCCTGGCTCGCCGGGATGATTTCCAGTGCCACGCGATCCTCGATACGGTAGTATTCGCGGCGTTCTTCAGTGTCTTGTGTCGGCATGGCGATACCCGGGTAGCGTTGATGGCCAGAGTGTATCAGGCCCCGCGGTGGCGTCAGCTGCATGTTGTTTTCCCCCGCCAGCGAACCCGTCGATCTATGTTCAGACCGCTGTCCGTGTACATCGGGGCGCGCTACACACGCGCCAGACGTCGCAGTCTCTTCGTCTCCTTCATCTCCCTGACTTCCATGATTGGGCTCGCGCTTGGCGTGCTGGTGATGATCGTCGTGCTGTCGGTGATGAATGGCTTCGATCATGAAATGCGCACCCGCGTGCTGGGCATGGTGCCCCACGCGACCATCGAAAGCCCGACGCCGATCAACGATTGGCAGGCGCTGGGCTCGCGCGTCGAGCAGCACGCGCAGGTGTTGGCCTCTGCGCCGTTCATCCAGAGCCAGGGGCTGCTGACCCATCAGGGCCAGGTGACCAAGATCCTGATCAATGCGGTGGAGCCTCAGGCGGAGCGCCAGGTTTCGATCATCGATCAGTTCTTCCGCGAGGGCTCGCTGGATGATCTCAAGGCCGGCGAGTTCGGCATCGTCATCGGTGACAAGGCAGCTGCCAAGCTCGGTGCCGGCGTCGGCGACAAGATTACCTTCGTGGCGCCCGAGGTCACCGTGACTCCAGCGGGGATGTTCCCGCGCATGAAGCGTTTCACCGTGACCGGAATCTTTCATGTCGGTGCTGGCGAGATCGACGGTTACGTCGCGCTGGCCAACATTGCCGACATGGCTCGTTTGCAGCGCTGGCAGCCGGATCAGGTGCAGGGGCTGCGTCTGCGTTTCGCCGATCTGTTCCAGGCGCCGCGTATCGCCTGGGAATTGGCCGGTCAGCTCGGCGACGACTTCTATTCCCGCGACTGGACCCGCACCCACGGCAACCTCTACCAGGCGATCCGCATGGAGAAGGCCATGATCGGGCTGCTGTTGCTGCTGATCGTCGCGGTCGCCGCGTTCAACATCATCTCCACGCTGGTGATGGTGGTGACCGACAAGCGCGGCGACATCGCCATCCTGCGCACGCTGGGCGCTACGCCGAAGCAGATCATGGCGATTTTCATGGTCCAGGGCACCGTGATCGGCGTGGTCGGCACCTTGGTCGGCGCATTGCTCGGCATGTTCGCCGCCGTCAATGTCAGCAGCTGGATCGCCGCGCTGGAGCGGCTGATCGGGCACAAGTTTCTGAGTGCCGACGTGTATTTCATTGACTACCTGCCGTCCCAGCTGATGGCGGCCGATGTGATCCAGGTCTGCGTCGCCGCGCTGATCCTGAGTTTCCTCGCGACCCTGTATCCGGCCTGGCGTGCCGCGCGCACCCAGCCGGCAGAGGCGCTACGTTATGAGTGAGCGGGTTATGAACGAGCTGTCTTCGCAAAAGCAGGCGGTGCTGAGTTGCCGCAACCTGGGCAAGCGCTACGAGCAGGGCCCCGAATCGGTGGAGGTCCTGTCCGGGCTGCAACTTGAACTGTTCCCCGGTCAGCGCGTGGCCATCGTCGGCAGCTCCGGCTCGGGCAAGAGCACGCTGCTGAACCTGCTCGGTGGGCTCGATACGCCGAGCGAGGGCAGCGTCTGGCTGGCCGGCGAGGAGTTGTCGGCGCTGAACGAGAAGGATCGCGGGCTGCTGCGCAACCGCGCATTGGGCTTCGTCTATCAGTTCCATCACCTGCTTGCCGAGTTCACCGCGCTGGAGAACGTTTGCATGCCGCTGCTGATCGGGCGCACGCCGATTCCGGAAGCGCGGCAGCGAGCGTCGGCTCTGCTGCAGCGGGTCGGCCTCGGCCATCGCCTGGAGCACAAGCCTGCGGAGCTGTCCGGTGGCGAGCGGCAGCGCGTGGCCATCGCTCGGGCATTGGTCAACGAGCCGGCACTGGTATTGCTCGATGAGCCAACCGGTAACCTGGACCATCATACCGCGCAAGGCATTCAGGATCTGATGCTCGAACTCAGCACCTCGCTGCATACCGCTTTTCTCGTGGTTACCCACGACCGCCAGCTTGCCGCCCAGATGGACCAGGTGCTGCGGCTGGAAGACGGGCGCCTGGTGGTCGAATGATGTTCAGGCCCGTCAGCGTTTTCATCGGCAGCCGCTACACCCGTGCCAAGCGGCGCAACCATTTCATCTCGTTCATTTCCCTGACCTCGCTGATCGGCCTGGCGCTGGGTGTGCTGGCGATGATCATGGTCCTGTCGGTGATGAACGGCTTCCAGCGTGAAATGAGCGCGCGGATTCTCGGGATGGTGCCCCACGCGACGGTCATCGGTGAGCAGCCGCTGGATGACTGGCAGGCGGTTGCCGCGCGTCTGTCGGCACACCCGCAGATCGTCGGCATGGCGCCGGTGACGCAGCTCGAAGGCATGCTGTCGTTCAAGGGCAGCATGCAACCGATCCAGATCAGCGGCATCGATCCGCAGGCGGAGGCGCAGGTGTCCATCGTTGGTGAGCGTCTGGTCGGCGGCAGCCTGGATGCGCTCAAGCCCGGCGAGTACGGTGTGATCATCGGTCTGATGACCGCGCGGCGATTCGGGCTGAAGCTGGGCGACAAGCTGACGTTGATCGTCCCTGAGGTCAGTTCGTCTCCCGGTGGCGTCACGCCGCGTATGCAGCGGCTGAACGTGGTCGGGGTGTTCAAGGTGGGCGCGGATCTGGACGGCAGTCTGGGGATGATCCATCGCGCCGACGCCGCGCAGATCCATCGCTGGATGCCGCAACAGGTTCAGGGCGTGCGACTCAAGCTTGACGACCTCTACCGTGCGCCGGAGGTGGCCGCACAGGTACAGGCGACGCTGGGCGAAGGCTACCGCGTGGAGGACTGGTCCTACACCCAGGGCAGCCTGTTCAGCGCGATGAAGATGGAAAAGACCATGATCGGCCTGCTCCTGATGCTGATCGTCGCGGTAGCGGCGTTCAATATCATCGCCACCCTGATCATGGTGGTCGCCGACAAGCGTGCCGACATCGCCATTCTGCGGACGCTGGGGGCGACGCCGCGGCAGATCATGGCGATCTTCATGGTCCAGGGCAGCATCATCGGCTTCAGCGGCACCGTGATTGGCGTGATCCTGGGTGTGCTCGGCGCGCTGAACGTCAGCGACCTGGTGACCTGGCTGGAACGGCTCTCCGGACAGCACATCTTCAGCTCCGACGTCTATTTCATCAGTACGCTGCCTTCGGAACTGCGTCTGGATGACGTGGTGCTGGTATCGCTGGCGGCGCTTACCCTGAGCTTTCTCGCCACGATCTACCCGGCCTGGCGCGCCGCGCAGACCCAGCCTGCCGAGGCCCTGCGCTACGAATGACCGGCTCGGCCGTCAACGACGGCCGTTCTGCCGCCGCCGCCAGCTGCGGCCAACCCACCAGCGCCAGTAGGCTTGGGTGAATACATAACCGAGCACCGCCAGCACCAGCCCGCTGACCAGGGAGCCCAGGTACAGCGGCTGCCAGTTGTGCTGCAGCATGTAGCGTACCCAGGCCAGGCTCAGTTCTGCCGGCATGCTGGAGGCCGGGGTGTCCAGCAGCCAGGTCCCGATCTTGTAGTTGCAATAGAAGACCGGCGGCATGGTCAGCGGGTTGGTCAGCCAGACCAGCCCCACCGCGATCGGCAGATTGGCTCTGGAGGGCAGGGCGCAGACGGCCGCTGCAAGCATCTGCATCGGCATCGGGATCATGGCCCAGAACAAGCCGATCGCCATCGCGCGGGATACCGAATGTCGATTGAGATGCCAGAGATTGGGATCGTGAATCAGCGCGCCGAGAAAACGCAGGGACTTGTTAGTCTTGATGCGATCGGGGTGCGGCATGTAGCGTTTGAAAAAACGACGCGGCATGAAGGTTCTCTGAAGGCAGCAGCCGGGCGATTATGCCTTGAATCGCGGTGCGACGCTGACAGTAGTTTTGTGACATTACGTCTACGCCTGCGACAGATTGCCCCGCTTCGATAACGGTCCGGAAAGGATTTCTGGAGACTGAAAATGCGCACATGGATGCTTGCGCTCGCCGCGGGTCTGGTCCTGCCACGCTTCCTTCCTGCCTTGCCCGCGCAGTGGTTCTGTGCGGCGCTGGCGGCTGTCGGACTGCTGCTCCTGCTGCGTCACCGCTGGGTGGCGCCGGGCTTGTTTCTGCTGGGCTTGAGCTGGGCCTGCTACCAGAGCCAGAGCGCCATCGACGACCGCTTACCGGCGTCCATGGACGGTCGTACGTTCTGGATCGAGGGACGGGTAGTGGGGTTGCCCAGCCGTATCGGCAATGTGGTGCGCTTCGAGCTCGACGACATCCAATCGCGCCATGCCGGGTTGCCATCGAAGGTGCGGCTGTCCTGGTATGACGGTCCGCTGCTGCAAGCCGGCGAGCGTTGGCGCCTGGCGGCGCGACTGAAGCGACCGCATGGCATGGTCAATCCCCACGCCTTCGATTACGAAGCCTGGTTGCTGGCGCGACGCATCGGCGCCACGGGCACGATAAAGGCAGGCGAGCGCCTGACGGCGTCGACGTCAAGCGACGGATGGCGCGATCAGCTTCGGGCGCGGCTCATGGCCATTCCGGCATCCGATCGGCAGGGCGCCATCGCGGCACTGGTGGTGGGTGACGATTCCGGTTTGAGCCGCGGCGACTGGCAGGTGTTGCAGGACACCGGCACCGTCCACCTGATGGTCATCTCCGGACAGCACATCGGCATGCTGGCGGGGCTGCTCTATGGTCTGGTCGCATTGCTGGCTCGCCTGGGTGCGTGGCCGCGGCGGTTGCCCTGGTTGCCCTGGGCGTGCGGGCTGGCGTTAAGCGGTGCGCTGGCCTATGGCTGGCTGGCCGGCTTCGAGGTGCCGGTGCGTCGTGCCTGCCTGATGGTGACGGTGGTGCTTGTCTGGCGATTGCGCTTTCGCCACCTGGGTGTCTGGTTGCCGCTGCTGCTGGCGCTCGATGGCGTCCTGCTGATCGATCCTCTGGTGACATTGCAGCCCGGCTTCTGGCTGTCATTTGGAGCGGTGGCGGTTCTGGCATTGGCGTTCTCGGGGCGGCTCGGCTCATGGCGCTGGTGGATGGCGCTGACCCGGGCGCAGTGGGCGGCCGCCCTTGGTCTGCTTCCGCTGTTGCTGGCCCTCGGACTGCCGGTAAGTGCGAGCGGGCCGCTGGCCAATCTGCTTGCCGCACCCTGGGTGAGTCTGACCGTGCCCTTTGCGTTGCTCGGTACGCTCCTGCTGCCCGTGGCCGGGGTTGGCGAAGCGCTGCTGTCGGTGGTGGGCTATTCGCTGGCATTGCTGTTCGACGTCCTGGCGGCGATAGCCAATTGGCAACCCGCCTGGATTGCAGTCGGCCTGCCCGTCTGGGCGCTGGCGTTAATCGGGCTGGGCGTCCTGTTGCTGTTGCTGCCCGCGGGTATTCCGCTGCGTTCGCTGGGTTTGCTGCTGCTATTGCCGCTGCTATTCCCGCCTCGTGTGGAGGTGCCAGACGGCCGGGCGCAGGTCTGGGTATTGGATGTAGGGCAGGGCCTGGCGGTGCTTGTACGCACTCGCGAGCATGCACTGCTCTACGATGCCGGGCCGAAGCAGGGCGACTTCGATACGGGCGAGCGGGTGGTCGTCCCTTCGCTCCGGACCCTTGGCGTGACTCGGTTGGACCTGCTGTTGCTGAGTCATGCCGATAATGATCATTCGGGCGGTGCGGACGCGGTTCAGCGGTTGCTGAGGGTTGATCGGGTGGTCAGTGGCGAGCCGTCGCGCCTTGCGCCTGATCTGGGCGCCGAACGTTGCGAAAGCGGCAGCACTTGGCAATGGAACGATGTGCGCTTCAGTCTGTGGCAATGGCAGGCGGCGCAGGACAGCAACCAGCGGTCCTGCGTGCTGCAGATCGAGGCCAACGGTGAGCGAATCCTGCTCACCGGTGACATCGACCAGCCCGCCGAGCAGGCTTGGCTGGCAAGTGAGCAGCAGATGTCATCGCACTGGCTGCTGCTGCCCCATCACGGCAGCCGCAGCTCCTCGTCGGAGCCGTTTCTGCATGGCGTGGCCGCGCAAGCCGCGCTGATCTCGCGAAGTCTGCACAATCCGTTCGGCCACCCGCACCCGAGCGTGACCGCGCGGCTCGAGGCGTTCGATATCAAGGCCTACGACACGGCGTTGCATGGCGCCATCCGGATCGATCTGGGCAGTTTTTCGCCGCCGGAGCTGCAACGCTCGCAGCGACGATTCTGGCGGGAAAAATGAGAACGGCGGCCGTCGGCGACCCAGCGACCCTATGCTAGAGTGGCGCCACTTTTTCGAGGGGGATTCATCTCGTGTGGGAGCTGGTCAAAGCAGGCGGCTGGATTATGCTGCCAATCATTCTATGTTCCATCGCGGCCGCCGGTATCGTTGCCGAGCGACTCTGGACGCTGCGTCCCAGCCGTGTCACGCCTCCGCATTTGCTGGGCCAGGTATGGAAGTGGATCAAGGAGAAGAAGCTCAGCAACCAGAAACTCAAGGAGCTGCGTGCCGACTCCCCGCTGGGTGAGATCCTCGCCGCCGGCCTGAGCAATTCTAAGCGTGGCCGCGAGATCATGAAGGAATGCATCGAGGAGGCCGCCGCCCGCGTCGTCCACGATCTGGAGCGCTATCTCAACGCCCTGGGCACCATCGCCGGCATTGCACCCTTGCTCGGTCTGCTCGGGACCGTGCTGGGCATGATCGAGATCTTCAGCGCCTTCATGGGCTCGGGCATGGCCAACGCACCGCTTCTCGCAGGAGGCATCGCCAAGGCGCTGATCACCACCGCTGCGGGCTTGATGGTCGGTATCCCCGCGCTGTTCTTCCATCGTTTCCTGCAGCGTCGCGTCGACGAACTCGTCGTCGGCATGGAGCAGGAGGCGATCAAGCTGGTGGAAGTGGTGCAGGGCGACCGCGATGTCGATCTCGGTGAGGAGAAGGCGTGAAATTCCGTCGCAAACCCCGGGAGAACGTGGAGATCGGACTCGCACCGCTGATCGACGTGGTGTTCATCCTGCTCCTGTTCTTCGTGGTCACCACCACCTTCACCCGTGAAACGCAGCTCAAGGTCGACCTGCCAGAAGCGGCCAGCGGCACACCACCGCAGGATGCTGAGGTCCGCCAGCTGGAAGTGCTGATCGATGTGGCTGGCAATTATTCGCTCAACGGCAAGGCGCTGCTCAAGAGCGATCTGAACTCGCTGATGGCGGCGCTGAGCAAGGAGTCCGGCGGCGACAACCGGTTACCGATAATCATCAGCGCCGACGGCAAGACGCCGCATCAGGCGGTCATCACCGCTATGGATGCCGCGGGCAAGCTTGGCTTCGCCCAGCTGCGGATAACCACGGTCGAGGCGCAGGCGTCGCCCTGATGTCCTTTGCCGAGCGCCTGCAACGTGCCTGGTATCAGGGGCATCCGGCATTGCGTCTGCTGGCGCCCCTGGAGCTGCTGTACCGGCGCGTGGTCGGAGCCAGGCGGCGGCGTTTCCTCGAAGATCCAAACACCGCCTATCGCGCTCCTGTTCCGGTTGTCGTCGTAGGCAACATCACCGTCGGCGGAACCGGCAAGACGCCGCTGATCCTCTGGTTGATCGAACACTGTCAACGTCGCGGGCTGCGTGTCGGGGTCGTCAGCCGTGGCTATGCTGCCGAGCCCCCGACGCTGCCGTGGCGGGTTCGCGCCGAGCACCCGGCACAGCACTGCGGCGATGAGCCTCTGCTGATCGTTCAGCGTACGGGGGTTCCGTTGATGATCGATCCTGATCGCGCGCGCGCCGTTCGTGCTCTGCTCGAGCAGGAGCCGCTCGATCTGATCGTCTCCGACGACGGCCTGCAGCACTACCGTCTGGCGCGTGATCTCGAACTGGTGCTGATCGATGCCGCGCGTGGGCTGGGTAACGGGCGCTGTCTACCGGCCGGCCCCCTGCGTGAGCCGCCTGTGCGGTTGAACGAGGTGGATGCCGTACTGTTCAACGGCGCTGCCGCCGATACCGTTGAAGGGTATGCGTTCAGCCTTCAGCCGGTTGGTCTGGTCGAGCTGAGTACCGGCCGACGGTGGCCGCTGGATCACTATGCGGCCGGCCAGCAGTTGCATGCTGTGGCCGGTATCGGCAACCCGCAGCGTTTCTTCGCCACGCTCGAGGCGCTACACTGGCGACCGATTCCGCACGCCTTCGCCGACCACGCCGCTTACAGTCCGGAGCAGCTGAAGTTCAGCCCCGAGCTGCCACTGGTGATGACCGAGAAGGACGCGGTGAAATGCCGGGCGTTCGCACCCCCGGGTTGGTCGTATCTGCAGGTGCAGGCCGTGCCCTCCACGGCGTTCGTAACCTGGTTCGACGATCAGCTGGCGCGATTGCTGCCCGATCTCTCTTAAGCCGCTCGACCTGCCGCCGCGGTCGATCGCTTCCAAGGACTGCGCATGGATACCAAACTGCTCGACATTCTGGCCTGCCCACTATGCAAGGGGCCGTTGAAGCTCGCCGAGGACAAGTCGGAACTGATCTGCAAGGCCGATGGCCTGGCCTTTCCCGTGCGTGACGGCATCCCGGTAATGCTCGAGAGCGAAGCGCGTACTCTGGATGTGGATGAGCGTCTGGACAAATGAGCACCGCCTATACCGTCGTCATTCCGGCCCGCTACGCATCGACCCGATTGCCCGGCAAGCCGCTGCAGGACATCGCCGGCAAGCCGATGATCCGACACGTCTGGGAGCAGGCGCGCAAGAGCGCGGCCCAGCGTGTAGTGATTGCCACCGATGATCAGCGCATCGTCGATGCCTGCACAGCGTTTGGCGCAGAGGTCGTGCTGACCCGCGCCGAGCATAACTCCGGCACCGATCGTTTGGCCGAGGTGGCCGAGCAGCTCGGGTTGCCTGGCGATGCCATCGTGGTCAACGTGCAGGGCGACGAGCCGATGATTCCGCCAGCGGTGATCGACCAGGTCGCCGCCAACCTTGCAGGGCATCCGGAGGCGGCCATCGCTACGCTGGCCGAACCGCTGGCAGATGCGCAGGCGCTGTTCAATCCCAACGTGGTCAAGGTGCTCTCCGATATCAACGGTCTGGCGCTAACCTTCAGTCGAGCGCCGCTGCCCTGGGCGCGTGACAGCTTTGCCGTGGACCGCAGCCAGCTACCGCCCGAAGTCCCTTACCGGCGGCACATCGGCATTTATGCCTACCGTGCTGGCTTCCTGGCCGACTTCGTGTCCTGGGGCCCGTGCTGGCTGGAGGATACGGAGTGTCTGGAGCAGCTGCGTGCGCTCTGGCATGGGCGGCGCATCCATGTCGCCGATGCCGTCGAAGCTCCCCCCGCCGGGGTCGACACCGCTGAGGACCTGGACCGGGTTCGCCGTTTGCTGGGTGACTGACATGAAGGTGCTGTTCGTCTGCATGGGCAATATCTGCCGTTCGCCCACGGCCGAGGGTGTGTTCCGCCAGCGGATCGAGCAGGCCGGCCTTGGCGCGCGAGTCGAGATCGATTCGGCCGGAACCGGCGACTGGCATGTCGGCAAGGCGCCAGACCAGCGTGCATGCGAGGCGGCAAGACGGCGTGGTTACACGCTCGACGCCTTGCGCGCCCGGCAGGTTTCCATTGCGGACTTCCAGCGCTTCGATCTCATCCTGGCAATGGATCACGACAATCTGGCACGGCTGCAGGCTCTGCGCCCGAAGCACGCAGCCAAGGCGGAAGTCGACCTGCTGCTGCGTCGCTACGGGCTTGGCTGCGATGTAGTGCCCGATCCTTACTACGGCGAAGCAGACGGCTTCGACACCGTGCTGGATCTCATCGAAGAAGCCAGTGATGCGCTGCTCGCCGAGATAAAGGGGCGACTGTGAGCCTCACCATAGAAGCAAACCGCTCCCTCAAGCCGTTCAACACCTTCGCCGTCGACCAGCGCGCCCGGTACTTCGCCGAGGCCCACAGTGATGCCGATGTGCATGAGGCGATTGCCCGTGCGCGCCAGTTCGAGGTGCCACTGCTGCCGCTCGGTGGTGGAAGCAACCTACTGCTGACGCGTGATGTGCCGGCCCTGGTGCTGCACATGGCCAGCCGAGGCAAGCGGATCATCGACGAGTCGACCGGTCAGGTGATCGTCGAGGTGGAGGCCGGGGAGCCCTGGCATCCCTTCGTGCTCTGGAGTCTGGAGCAGGGCCTGATCGGGCTGGAAAACCTGAGCCTGATTCCCGGGACCGTGGGTGCTTCGCCGATTCAGAACATCGGCGCCTATGGCGTCGAGATCAAGGATGTCTTCTCCGGTCTCACGGCACTGGATATCGAAACCGGGGCTCTTTGCGAATTCGCTCTGGACGATTGCGCATTCGCCTATCGCGACAGCGTTTTCAAACGGCGTCCGGGGCGCTATCTGATCCTGCGGGTGCGCTTCGCTCTGTGCCGCCAGGCCTCCTTGCATCTCGAGTACGGCCCGATCCGCCAGCGGCTGGCGGAGCAGGGGATCGTCGAGCCCACGGCAATGGATGTGAGTCGTGCGGTCTGCGCCATTCGCAGTGAAAAGCTGCCGGACCCACGAGAGCTGGGCAATGCCGGAAGCTTCTTCAAGAATCCGCTGGTGTCCGCCGAGACGGCGCAGGCACTTCGCGAGGCGTATCCCGATCTGGTGGCTTATCCACAGGATGACGGCCTGGTGAAGCTGGCGGCCGGCTGGCTGATCGAAAGGGCGGGCTGGAAGGGGTTTCGTGATGGCGACGCCGGTGTGCATCGGCTGCAGGCGCTGGTGCTGGTGAACTATGGACAGGCCACCGGCGAGCAGCTGCTGCAGCTGGCGCAACGAATTCAGGCCGACCTGCTCGAGCGCTTCGGTGTCCCCCTGGAGATCGAGCCGAACGTGCTCTGATGGTCGTTCGATGGCCTGGGCGGCAGCCTGGTTCCAATGACCTCCCCCGTACCTGACGCCCGATGCGATGCATTGGGCGTTTTCGTATGTGCTGTTCCGTTCGCCCGCTCCGCTGTGCTCGAGCGAGGTGTAGACCTTGTTTAGGACGGGACAACAGAAATAAAAAAGGGATGCCGAAGCATCCCCTTTCAACAGCAGTGTCGTTTTAGCCTTGCGGCTTCTCACGACTGTCCGGCTCGGTTCCTTGAGCAGGCTGCTCCGATTCATCGGTAGCAGGCTGAGGCGTCTCGCCCGTCAGCGATGCCAGCGGATCACGCTCGCTTGCATCGGCGGCTGGTGCCTGCTCGGAGGTCGGTTCGATCGGCTTCTCTTCAGCCGCAGGCTGTTCCTCGGCAAGCACCGGCTCTACTGTCTGCTCGGGCTGGACGTCGGCTACCTGCTGAGCGGCTGGCTGTTCCGGCTGGGCTTCGACGACAGGTTCACTGGCGACGATTTCCGGGCTAGCGAGCGGTTGTTCCGCAGCGGCCTTGGCTTCGGCTTCAGCCGCTTCCTTGGCCAGGCGCTCGGCTTCACGCTGACGGCGACGGACCTCACGCGGATCGTTGGGCGCGCGACCACTCGGCGTCAACGCCGGGGTGGCAACCGGTGCCGCTTCGGTCTTCTCGACCACCGGCTCGGGCGCAGGCTGCGGAGCCGCTGCCTGCTGAGCGGGCTGCGCTACCTCTTTCGGCGCTTCTTCAGCCGGTTGTACCGGAGCCTCGACCGCGGTCGGCTCCTCGAGAACCTTGCGCTCGTCCATTTCCTGGGTAACAGGGGGCTCGGTGGCCGGTACGTGCTCGACGATCGTCGCAACGCCTTCGCTGCTGGTCTGGATCACTGCGTCTTCGGCCAGCGTAGCCTGCGGCGCAGCCTCGGTATCGGCGGTGTTGGCGGCCAGAGCGGCAGCAGTTGCAGCGATGGCGATTTCTTCGGTTTTCACCGGGGCATTGCGCTCATCGACTTCCTCGATCTCATTGCCGTTGGCATCGCGCTGGCGCTCACGGCGGTTGCTGCGACGGCGCTGGCCACGGGAGCGACGACGTGGGCGCTCGCTCTCATTGCCTTCGGTGCCGTCATTGGCTTCCTGAGCGTCTTCGGTTTCGCCCGCTTCGACGGCCTGCTGCAGCAGCTCGTCCGCAGCGGCGGCCGGCTGTTCGGCACGCGGTTTGCGCTCTTCACGCGGGGGGCGGGGCTGGCGCTCGGCCTGCTCTTCCTGCGTCACTGCCGGTGCCTCGTCGATCGGTGCGCGCAGCTCACGCTTGCGCTCTTCACGGGGCTTGCGCTCTTCACGCGGGGCACGTTCGCGACGTGGCTGAGCTTCTCCGGCCTCTGCCTGCTCGCGGGGCTTGCGCTCCTCGCGAGGTGGGCGCGGCTGGCGCTCTTGCCGGTCTTCACGAGGCTGGCGTTCCTCGCGGGATTGGCGCTCTTCGCGCGGCTGGCGTTCTTCACGCGATTTGCGCTCGTCATCACGTCCGCCACGCGAGTCGCGCCGGCGGTTCTGCTGGCGACCGCTACGGCGCTCGTCGTTACGCTGCGGACGGGCGGATGCCGGCTTCTTCTCCACTTGCGCAGCGGCCTGTGGCTCCTCGGCCTTGCCTGCGAACAGGCCGACCAGCGATTTGATCAGGCCCTTGAACAGGCTCGGTTCTTGTGCAGGCGTGGCCACGGGTGCTTCGGCAGGGGCCTGAGCGGCATTGGCGGGTGCACTGCGCTGCGGTGCGGTCTTGACCGCGGCTTCCTGGCGAACCAGGGTGCGCGTCGAGCTGACCGGCTGGACTTCTTCGGCTTCGCTCTGGCTCATCTCGTAGCTGGCCTGACCGGCAACGATCTCGGGGCTGTCGTCACGCAGGCGCTGCACTTCGAAATGCGGCGTCTCCAGATGGTCGTCCGGCAGGATGAAAATACGTGCGCGGGTGCGCAGTTCGATCTTGGTGATCGCGTTGCGCTTTTCATTGAGCAGGAAGGCTGCGACCTGGAAGGGCACGAGGGCGCGAACCTCGGCGGTGCGGTCCTTGAGGGCTTCTTCTTCGATCAGGCGCAGGATTGCCAGCGACAGCGATTCGACGTCACGAATGATGCCCTGGCCGTTGCAGCGTGGGCAGACGATGCCGCTGGTTTCGCCCAGGGATGGGCGCAGGCGCTGGCGTGACATCTCCAGCAGGCCGAAACGCGAGATGCGGCCGACCTGGATGCGTGCGCGGTCGGCTTCCAGGGCTTCGCGCATCTTTTCTTCGACGGCGCGCTGGTTCTTGGCCGGCGTCATGTCGATGAAGTCGATCACGATCAGGCCGCCGATGTCGCGCAGGCGCAGCTGGCGTGCGATTTCCTCGGCCGCTTCCAGATTGGTCTGCAGCGCGGTTTCTTCGATGTCGCCACCCTTGGTGGCTCGCGCCGAGTTGATGTCGATGGACACCAAGGCTTCGGTCGGGTCGATAACGATGGAGCCGCCGGAAGGCAGCTTCACTTCACGCTGGAAGGCCGTTTCGATCTGGCTTTCGATCTGGAAACGGTTGAACAGTGGAACGGAGTCTTCGTAGAGCTTGATCTTGCTGGCGTACTGCGGCATCACCTGTTGGATGAAGCTCAGTGCTTCGTCCTGTGCCTCGACGCTGTCGATCAACACTTCGCCGATATCCTGGCGCAGATAGTCGCGGATGGCGCGAATGATGACGTTGGATTCCTGATAGATCAGGAACGGGGCAGCGCGGTCTTGGGACGCCTCCTTGACCGCGGTCCAGAGTTGCAGCAGGTAGTCCAGATCCGATTGCAGCTCTTCGCTGGAACGACCCAGGCCGGCGGTGCGTACGATGAGGCCCATATCGGCAGGGACATTGAGGCCATTCAGCGCTTCGCGCAGCTCGTTGCGCTCTTCGCCCTCGATGCGGCGCGAAATGCCGCCCGCACGGGGGTTGTTCGGCATCAGCACCAGGTAGCGGCCGGCAAGGCTGATGAAGGTGGTAAGGGCGGCGCCCTTGTTGCCGCGTTCCTCTTTCTCGACCTGAACAATGACCTCCTGGCCTTCGCGCAGGACGTCCTTGATGTTCACACGGCCTTCAGGTGCCTTGCTGAAGTACTCGCGGGAGATTTCTTTGAGAGGAAGAAAACCGTGGCGCTCTGCACCAAAGTCCACGAAAGCGGCTTCGAGGCTGGGCTCGACGCGGGTGATCTTGCCCTTGTAGATGTTGGCTTTTTTCTGTTCGCGGGCACCGGATTCGATGTCCAGATCGAACAGGCGTTGGCCGTCGACCAGTGCGACACGCAACTCTTCAGGTTGAGTTGCGTTAATTAGCATTCTTTTCATGTAGTACCGTCGGTTTCCGTGGCATCCGGAAACGGCGTTCGGCACACACGACTCTCGCGGTCGGTGTCAGGTGAGTCAGGAATGGTTGTAAGGCACTCCAGTGTCCAGCGATGTGCGGCCAAATGGGCCGGCGTCGCGACGACATCTCCTGCTTGCTGTCGGAACAGAAGCAATGGTTCGGGAGGAGGAATCAGGCATCGGTAGCGGACGGAATGAAACGTCTGTGAAAGCCTTTGCTACGCAATCCGATGCTGTGCATCTCCACCCAACACGCATACTTTGAAAATCGGGTGCCGCTCGCAGAATCCGGGGAGCGGGTTGTCGATTATCGCGATTCCCCTAAGGGGCACGCATCATGTCTTCAAGGCTTGTTTCGCAACTTCACCGCTACTTGAGGGAAGCTCCGTCGGACGGCCTCACGTCCTCGAACATTGTTTGCCGGTCAGGGATGGCGATATCGCTGGCATCCTGTGACCTGACCGCTTTTGGCGGCGTTCGCGACTATAACAGCAATGTTTAAGTGCTTCAATTCCATGAAAATTGGTATCATGCCGCGATGACCAATACCCCCTCCCAGACCTCCGGTGTGCAAATACTCGAGGTCGCGCCGGAACTTGCCGGCCAGCGCATCGACAACTTCCTTCGAACCCAGCTCAGAGGCGTCCCCAAAACGCTGATCTACCGCATTCTGCGTAAAGGCGAGGTGCGGGTGAATAAGGGGCGGATCAAGCCTGAGTACAAGCTCCAGGCGGGCGATCTCGTGCGCGTTCCGCCGTTGCGGCTGGCGGAGCGCGATGAGCCGGAGCCGCTCGCGCAGGGACTGCTGGAGCGGCTGGAAAACGCCATCGTCTATGAGGACAAGTCGCTTATCGTGCTGAACAAGCCCGCCGGTATCGCCGTGCATGGTGGCAGTGGGTTGAGCTATGGAGTGATCGAGGCCTTGCGTCAGCTCCGTCCTGACGCCAAGGAGCTCGAACTGGTCCATCGTCTGGATCGGGATACGTCCGGCCTGCTTATGGTGGCCAAGAAACGCAGCATGCTTCGCCATCTGCATCAGGCCCTGCGAGGGGATGGTGTCGACAAGCGCTACATGGCGCTGGTGCGCGGGCGTTGGGAGACATCGAAGAAGCAGGTCAGTGCGCCGCTGTTGAAGAACACCCTGCGCTCCGGCGAGCGGATGGTCGAAGTGACCGACGACGGCAAGGAGGCGCTGACGCTGTTTCGCGTACTTCGTCGCTTCGGCGAATTTGCCACTCTGGTCGAGGCCAAGCCGGTGACGGGGCGTACCCATCAGATACGAGTCCATGCGCGTCACGCAGGCCACAGCATTGCCGGTGACAGCAAGTACGGCGAGGAAGAGTTCACTCGTGAGATCCGCGATCTGGGCGGCAAACGGCTGTTTCTGCACGCCTATGCCTTGAAGGTGCCGCTCCCTGATGGTGGCGAGCTGTCGCTGGAGGCCCCGGTGGATGAAATGTGGGCGAGGACGCTGGAGCGACTTGGTGAGTAACTACCAGCTGCTGATATTCGACTGGGATGGCACGCTGGTCGACTCGATCGGGCGTATCGTCGAATCGATCCATGTTGCTGCTCGGATCTGTGGTCTGCCGCAGGTCGACGATGCGGCGGTCAAGGGCATCATTGGGCTGGCGCTCCCTGAAGCTATCGAGATGCTGTACCCGAATCAGGTCGATACGGCGCTGGTCGAGGCGTTTCGTCAGCACTACGCCGACCATTACTTGGGATTGGAAGCTCAGCCTTCGATGCCATACCCCGGTGTCACCGAGGCGCTTTCGGAGTTTCGCGAGGCTGGCTATTTGCTCGCGGTTGCGACCGGCAAGGGGCGCCGTGGGCTTGACCGTGTGCTGGCGGGGCAGGGGTGGGAGGATCTGTTCGACATCACGCGTTGCGCGGATGAAACGGCTAGCAAGCCTGATCCACTGATGATTCAAGAGATCCTCGCGCACTGCGGTGTTCGGCCGGAGCGGGCGCTGATGATCGGGGATTCGGTGTTCGATCTGCAGATGGCTAATCGCGCTGGGGTGGACAGTGTTGCGGTTGGCTACGGCGCGCAGCCGCTGCAGGTCCTGCAGCAGTTCGAGCCGCGCCTGGTGATCGATTGTTTTTCGGGGCTCGGCAGTTGGCTGCGCTCCATGGCTGGTTCCGAGGTGAATACGTATGTCGGATGAATGGAAAGCTCCGGTGGGTGAGTCCAAGGACGATCGCAACAGTTGGAAGTTGCTGGAGAAGACCCTGCTTGCGGGTGTGCAGGAGCAGCGGCGTGCACGGCGTTGGGGCATATTCTTCAAGCTGTTGACCTTCATCTATTTGTTCGGGGCGCTGGCGCTGTTTTCGCCTGCACTGCAGTTCGGAAAAGACAAGGCTGTGCGGGAGAGTCACACCGCGGTCATCAATGTGCGAGGCATGATTGCCGACGAGGAGTCGGCTAGTGCCGACAATGTCGTCGGGGCCTTGCAGGCAGCGTTTGAAGATGCGAATACAAAAGGCGTGATCCTGCGCATCAACAGCCCCGGCGGTAGTCCGGTGCAGTCGGGATACATCTATGACGAAATTCGCCGTTTGCGCGGCGAGTACCCGGCCATCAAGGTCTATGCCGTGATCACCGATCTGGGTGCCTCGGGTGCCTATTACATCGCCAGTGCGGCAGATGAGATCTATGCCGACAAGTCCAGTCTGGTGGGGTCGATCGGCGTTACGGCAGCCACTTTCGGCTTTGTCGATACCATGCAGAAGCTGGGTGTCGAGCGTCGGGTCTACACGGCAGGCGAGCACAAGGCATTCCTGGATCCGTTTCAGCCGGAAAATCCCGAGGAGACCGAGTTCTGGCGTGAGGTGCTGGCCACTACTCACCAGCAGTTCATTGATAGCGTCAAGCGCGGTCGGGGTGAGCGGCTTCAGGATGCCGAGCACCCCGAACTGTTCTCAGGGCTCATCTGGTCGGGCGAGCAGGCCCTCGAGCTGGGGCTTGTTGATGGCCTGGGAAGTACCGCTCACGTCGCGCGCGAAGTGATTGGTGAGCCGGAAATGGTCGACTATACGGTCAAGGAGTCGCCGCTCGATCGGTTTACCAAGAAGCTCGGGGCGGGCGTCGCCGAGCGTCTGGCAATGCTGGTCGGTGTGCAGGGGCCAATGCTGAGGTAGTGTCAGGGGATTTCGATCCCCTCGTTCAGCAGCATGTCCGTCAGGCGAATCAGTGGTAGTCCAATCAGGCTGGTCGCGTCTGCTCCTTCCGTTGCCCTAAACAGCCTGATGCCCAGCCCTTCTGCTTTGAAGCTGCCGGCGCAGTCGAAGGGTTGGTCAATGCTGATGTAGCGTTCGATCAGTGCCTCGTCCAGCGTTCGAAAGTGCACGGTGAATGGTACGCAGTCCACCTGGATTCGGCCGGTTGCGCTATCGAGCACGGCCAGGCCGGTCAGGAATCGAACGCTTTTGCCGCTGGCAGCCTGCAATTGCTCCTTTGCGCGCTCTGGCGAGCCGGGCTTGCCGAGAATCTGTTGATCCAGCACGGCCACTTGGTCGGATCCGATGATCAGGTGGTTCGGGTGGCTGGTTGCCAGGGCTCGGGCTTTATGTTCGGCCAGTCGGCGCACCAGTTGCTCCGCAGCTTCTCCTGGCATGGGGGTTTCGTCGATATCTGGAGAGCAGCTGTCGAATGGAACCTGCAGGCGCGAAAGCAATTGCTGACGGTAGCGGGAGCTGGAGGCAAGCAGCAGATGGCGCATGAGTCCTTCCTTTATATGCATGGGTCGGCAATTGTAAGTGGGCGGCGCGTATGGGCGGAATTCCTTTGACAGCCGAAAGGCTCCTCCCTAGAATGCCGCGCTTATGTTGAAAGGACCGATACCTCCGCACGTTGATCCGCGCAAGCTCGCTGACCGAGCGGCCACTCTTGAGGGTGAGCTGCAGCTGTCGCAGCTCAAGCGGCTCGCCGATCCTCTCGAAGATGATCAGGGTGTGGTGCGCGCCAGTTTTGCCTTTGGGCGCGACGAGCAGCGTACTGTGGTGATCCACAGTCAGCTCGACGTTGAGGTCAAGATGATCTGCCAGCGCTGTCTGGAGCCGGTTGTTCTGCCAATTCATAGCGAGTGCGATTATGCCGTTGTGAATGAAGGGGCGAGCAGTCAGCACCTGCCCAAGGGCTACGACGTGCTGGAAGTGGGAGAGGATCCTCTGGATCTGCTGGCGCTGGTCGAAGACGAGTTGTTGCTCGCTCTGCCCATTGTTCCACTCCATGACCCTGAAATTTGCCAGCCGCCGGTTGGGCCAGATGAGCCTGAGCCGAGTGAGGACGAGGTAACGCGGTCCAACCCGTTCAGCGTACTGGCGCAGTTAAAGCGTGACCCAAACGTTTAGGAGTTGATCCAAATGGCTGTTCAGCAGAACAAAAAATCCCGTTCCGCCCGTGACATGCGTCGTTCTCACGACGCGCTCGAGCCGAACGCTCTGTCCGTGGAAAAGAGCACCGGTGAAGTTCACCTGCGTCACCACGTTTCCCCGGACGGTTTCTACCGTGGTCGCAAGGTGATCGACAAGGGCGCTGACGAGTAATCCTTGTCCGCTCCGGTCATCGCGATCGATGCAATGGGTGGGGACTTCGGTCCCCACTGCATTGTTCCGGCCAGTCTTTCCTGTCTGGCTGAAAACTCCTCGCTGCATCTGGTCCTCGTCGGCCAATCCTCCCTTCTTGAACAGCTGGTTGCCAAGCAATCCGGCGTCGATCACTCGCGCCTGAAAATCGTCGATGCGCCTGAGATGGTCGCGATGGACGAGCGTCCCGCTCAAGCGTTACGCGGCAAGCCTCGTTCGTCGATGCGTTTGGCGCTCGAGCAGGTGCGTGACGGTAATGCGCAAGCCTGTGTGAGCGCCGGTAATACCGGTGCGCTGATGGCGCTGGCGCGTCAGGTGCTGAAAACCCTTCCCGGTATCGATCGGCCGGCTATGGTAACCGCGCTTCCGACGCAAGGCGCGCCTTGCCTGCTACTGGATCTCGGCGCCAACGTCGATTGCCCGGCCGCGCAGCTCTACCAGTTCGCGATAATGGGTGCTGTGGCCGCGGAGTCCCTCGGGACAAAGCAGCCGCGCGTTGCGCTGTTAAACGTCGGCACGGAAGAGATAAAGGGCAATCAGCAGGTCAAGCTGGCCGCTGCGCTGCTGCAGCAGGCTTCGGGTCTCAATTACCGTGGCTTCATCGAGGGTGATGGGTTATATCGCGGCGAAGCGGATGTCGTGGTGTGCGATGGCTTCGTAGGTAACGTGTTGCTCAAATCCAGTGAGGGACTGGCCGGGATGCTGGTCGCCAAGGTTGAGGCGCTGTTCCGCCGCTCGGTCGCGGCGCGCATCGTCGGCGCAGCTGCGCTGCCGCTGTTGCGTAGATTGCGTGCGGAACTCAACCCGGCGCAATACAACGGTGCTAGTTTTCTTGGGTTGCAGGGGATTGTGGTCAAGAGTCACGGTAGCGCCGGTGCGGATGGATTCAAAGCGGCCATTCGTCGTGCGACGCAGGATGTCGAGCATGATCTTCCGGAGCAGCTGCGCAGTCGTCTGGGGCAATTTCTCTCTGGCGACAGGCTATCCAGTGGGGCGGATGATGTGACCGCTGGAGATGGCTGGCCATCCAACTGAAATTCGGTACGCCTGCACGGGCGTGTTCTTCAGACGAACAGAACCTATAAGAGAGTCGTTTTCATGTCTGCATCACTCGCTTTCGTCTTTCCTGGCCAAGGATCGCAATCGCTCGGCATGCTGGCCGAGCTTGGTGCTCAGCAGAGCGTGATCATCGATACCTTTGCCGAGGCTTCCGCTGCGTTGGGTTACGACCTGTGGGCACTGACTCAGCAGGGCCCGGAAGAGCAATTGAATCAGACTGACAAGACCCAGCCGGCCATTCTCGCTGCTTCTGTTGCGCTCTGGCGCCTGTGGCAAGCGGAGGGTGGTGCGCGGCCTGCTTTCTTTGCCGGACATAGCCTCGGCGAGTATTCCGCACTCGTTGCCGCTGGTAGCCTGCCGTTCGCCGATGCAGTCAAGCTGGTCGAGCTGCGTGGTCAGCTGATGCAACAGGCGGTGCCGGCCGGCCAGGGTGGCATGGCGGCTATCCTCGGTCTCGAAGATGCCGATGTGTTGGCTGCCTGCGCCGAGGCCGCTCAGGGTGAGGTGGTCAGTGCGGTCAATTTCAATGCACCGGGTCAGGTAGTCATCGCCGGTGGTGCTGCGGCCGTGGAGCGCGCCATCGAGGCCTGCAAGGCCAAAGGCGCGAAGCGCGCGATGGCGCTGCCGGTCAGCGTACCATCGCACTGTGATCTGATGCGCCCCGCAGCCGAGCGCTTCGCCGCATCGGTCGAGGCGATCGCCTGGCAGGCGCCGCAGATCCCGCTGGTGCAGAACGTCAGTGCCGCGGTGGTGGCCGATCTGGGTACGCTCAAGCGCGATCTGCTGGCTCAGCTGTACAGCCCGGTGCGCTGGGTCGAATCCATGGTGGCCCTGGGTGATCGCGGCGTGACTTCGCTGGTCGAGTGCGGCCCCGGCAAGGTGCTGTCCGGTCTCAACAAGCGCTGCGTCAAGGGCGTCAGCACCTACAATCTCGACACCCCCGAAGCCTTTGCCGCGACCCGTGGTGCATTGGCATGAACAAGGAGAACGCTATGAATCTGCAAGGTAAGGTGGCACTGGTAACCGGTGCGAGCCGCGGCATCGGCCAGGCCATTGCCCTTGAGCTGGGCCGTCAGGGTGCCATCGTGATCGGGACGGCGACCACGTCTTCAGGCGCCGAGCGCATCGCCGAAACGCTGAAGGAAAACGGTATCGAAGGTGCAGGTCTGGTGCTCGATGTCGGTAATGACGAATCGGTCAGCAGCACGCTGGAGCACATTCAGCAGCACCTCGGGCAGCCGGCGATTCTGGTCAACAACGCCGGGATCACCCGCGATAACCTGATGCTGCGCATGAAGGATGACGAATGGTATGACGTCATCAATACCAATCTGAACAGTCTGTATCGCCTTTCCAAGGCCGTGCTGCGTGGCATGACCAAGGCGCGTTGGGGGCGGATCATCAATATCGGTTCGGTGGTTGGTGCCATGGGTAACGCCGGGCAGGTAAACTACGCCGCAGCCAAGGCCGGACTGGAGGGTTTCAGCCGTGCATTGGCGCGGGAAGTCGGTTCGCGTGGCATTACGGTGAACTCCGTGGCGCCTGGTTTCATCGACACCGACATGACTCGCGAGTTGCCGGAAGCCCAGCGTGATGCGCTCTTGGGGCAGATTCCCCTGGGGCGTCTCGGTCAGGCCGAAGAGATTGCCAAGGTCGTTGCTTTCCTTGCTTCTGACGGCGCTGCCTATGTTACCGGTGCCACGGTGCCGGTGAATGGCGGCATGTACATGAGCTGAGTGTGACGCCAAACGCAGGAGGACAGTCATAACGGCTGTCTTTAAATTAGCTATAAAACTGCAGCTGATTTATAGATAGATGGTTGAAGGCGGCGTCATGCTTGCCTGCTTCCAGCTTGAAATGCGGAAAACGCTTTCTATACACTACCGCGCAAACCAGCTGCCTGATTTTTCCATAGGAGTGAAAACAAGGTATGAGCACCATCGAAGAACGCGTCAAGAAAATCGTTGCCGAGCAACTTGGCGTTAAAGAAGAGGAAGTAACCAACAGCGCTTCCTTCGTCGAAGACCTGGGTGCCGACTCTCTTGACACCGTTGAGCTGGTGATGGCTCTGGAAGAGGAATTCGAGACCGAGATCCCGGACGAGCAGGCTGAGAAGATCACCACCGTTCAGGAAGCCATCGATTACATCAACGCGCACGCGCAGTAAGTTGTAATCCGCTCGGAATCAAGAAAGCCGCACTGCCTTGATCGGGTAGTGCGGCTTTTCTTTGAGAGGGGTTTTATCGAGGCTGCGGGCGCTTGCCTTGCGCTCGAACCGTTCCTGTCGCGGCAGGAGTGAGCCAAGTACGTTTAGGTATAGGAGTAATCGCTGTGTCGCGTAGACGCGTCGTAGTCACCGGGATGGGCATGCTTTCGCCTCTGGGTAACGATGTGCCAAGCAGCTGGCAGGGTATTCTTGCTGGTCGCAGTGGTATCGGCCTGATCGAGCACATGGATCTTTCGGCCTACTCCACTCGTTTTGGCGGGTCGATCAAAGGCTTCGATGTCGAGCAGTACCTGCCAGCGAAAGAAGCTCGCAAGCTCGACCTTTTCATTCAGTATGGCCTCGCTGCGAGTTTTCAGGCTGTGCGTGACTCGGGTCTGGAGATCACCGATGCCAATCGCGAGCGAATCGGCGTGGCAATGGGCTCGGGTATCGGTGGCCTGACCAACATCGAGAACAGCTGCAAGGCACTGATGGAGCAGGGGCCGCGGCGTATTTCGCCGTTCTTCGTGCCTGGCTCGATCATCAACATGGTGTCCGGTTTCCTGTCGATTCACCTTGGCCTGCAAGGCCCCAACTATGCGATCGCCACAGCGTGCACCACAGGCACCCATTGCATCGGCATGGCCGCGCGCAACATTGCCTACGGCGAAGCCGACGTGATGGTTGCCGGCGGTTCCGAGATGGCGGCCTGCGGGCTCGGCATTGGCGGCTTCGCCGCGGCGCGCGCGCTTTCCACGCGCAACGATGACCCGGCAGGGGCGAGCCGGCCGTGGGACAAGGGGCGCGATGGCTTCGTGCTCTCCGACGGAGCCGGGGCGCTGGTGCTCGAAGAGCTCGAACATGCGAAGGCACGCGGTGCGCATATCTATGCCGAACTGATCGGCTTCGGCATGAGCGCAGACGCCTTCCACATGACCTCCCCACCCGACGACGGAGCCGGTGCGGCGCGCTGCATCCGCAATGCGCTGAACGACGCCCAGCTGAACGTCGAGCAGGTGCAGTACATCAACGCTCACGGAACCTCGACGCCGGCTGGCGACAAGGCCGAGGCTGCGGCCATTCGCAGCGTATTCGGTGACCACGCCTACGAGCTGTCGGTGAGTTCGACCAAGTCCATGGTCGGTCACCTGCTCGGTGCGGCCGGTGCCGTGGAGGCGATCTTCAGCGTTCTGGCCATCCGGGATCAGGTGGCGCCGCCGACGATCAACCTGGAGGAGCCGGACGAGGGCTGTGACCTCGACTTTGTGCCGAATCAGGCCAAGCCGCGGCCGATCGACGTCGTCGTGTCCAACTCTTTCGGGTTCGGTGGAACCAACGGCTCGCTGGTGTTCCGCCGGTTCGCCGAGTGACGTTGAGCTGGTTGAACGGGCGGCCCGCAGAAGGGTTGCCCGTTCACGATCGCGGACTGGCCTATGGCGATGGGTTGTTCGAAACGATCCGCGTGACGGGCGGCCGGGCGCATCTGCTGGACCGGCATCTCCAGCGTCTGGGTGAAGGCACGCGACGCCTCGCCATTCCCGTCGACATCGATGAGTTGCGCAATGAGCTACTGCAGTTCTGCCAGGCGCTCGGCCAGGGTGTCGCCAAGCTGATCGTCACACGCGGCACCGGTCAGCGCGGCTATGCACTTCCACAGCCCTGTCAACCGCGGCGCCTGCTGCTGGGATCGCCGCTTCCCGCGTACCCAGCGCAGCATGCCGAAGACGGTGTTCGGCTCTTTCCTTGTGACACGCGCCTGGCGGAGCAGCCGAGGCTCGCGGGGATCAAGCATCTGAATCGACTCGAACAGGTGCTGGCGCGTGCCGAGTGGCAGGATCCGGCTTTTGCTGAAGGGCTGATGCGGGATCTGTCCGGCCGGGTGATCGAGGGCGTGTTCAGCAATCTCTTCCTGGTTGCCGATGGCCAGCTGCGGACACCTTCGCTTTCCCGGTGTGGCGTTGCCGGCGTGATGCGCGCTGAAATCATGGCTCGCGCCGCCGGACTGGCGCTGCCGCTCAGCGAGTGCGACGTCAGCTATGCCGAACTGATGCAGGCCGACGAGGTTTTTCTCTGCAACAGCCTCTACGGCATCTGGCCGGTCACAGGTTTGGCCGAGTGCGTCTGGCCGGTCGGTCCGCTGACCCGTAAACTGCAGACCGTTGTTGCCGACCTGTTGAGTGATTCGTGATCCGTAAACTTCTTGTCTTGCTGCTGACGCTGTTCGTGTTGGCAGCAATTGCGCTCGGGCTGTTCGCCTGGAAGCAACATGCTGCGCTGGAGCAGCCCTTGGCTGTGACTGACGAGCCTTTGCTGCTCGATGTGCGGCCAGGCGATACGCCCAGCGGCGTATTTCAACGGCTGGAGGCCGACGGCGTGCTGGAAGATGCGTTCTGGCTGCGTCTGTACTGGCGCCTGAACCTGTCCGGGCAGAGCCTTCACAGCGGTGAGTATCGCCTCGCGCCAGGCATGACTGCGCGGGACATGATCGGACTCTGGCAGCGGGGCGAGGTTGTGCAGTACAGCCTGACCCTGGTGGAGGGCTGGAATTTCCGTCAACTGCGTACTGCGTTGCAGAACCAGCCAAAGCTGGAGCAAACCCTGGATGGGCTATCCGATGCGGACATCATGGCGAAACTTGACGCGCCGGATCTGCACCCGGAAGGGCGTTTCTTCCCGGATACCTATCGTTTCACTCGCGGAACGTCCGACCTGGACCTGTTGCGCCGTGCCTTCACGCGCCTCGAACAGGTGCTTGAGGAGGAATGGCAGCAGCGTGCGCAGGGGTTGCCATACAAGGATGCCTATCAGGCATTGATCATGGCCTCGATCATTGAAAAGGAAACCGGTGTGCCGGAAGAGCGGGGCGAGATATCCGGCGTCTTCGTGCGCCGACTGGCGCGCGGCATGCTTCTGCAGACAGACCCGACGGTGATCTACGGCATGGGCGAAGCCTACCGGGGGCGCATCACTCGCAACGATCTGCGGACGCCGACGCCATACAACACCTACACCAACACTGGCCTGCCGCCGACGCCGATCGCCATGGTCGGACGTGAGGCGATCCGGGCCGCACTGCATCCGGTCGACGGCTCCAGTCTTTATTTCGTCGCCCGCGGCGATGGTAGCCACGTCTTCAGCGACACCCTTGAGCAGCACAACCGTGCGGTGCGTGAGTATCAGCTCAAGCGTCGCGCCGATTACCGTTCCAGTCCGCCGCCCCGGCAGGCGCCGGCCAATAGCGAGAACGCTCAATGAAAGGACTCTTCGTCACCCTCGAAGGCCCCGAAGGCGCGGGCAAGAGTACCAATCGAGAGTACCTGGCAGATCGCCTTCGAGCCCGGGGGCTGGATGTCGTATTGACCCGCGAGCCCGGTGGTACGCCACTGGCCGAGCGCATTCGTGACCTGCTGCTGACACCTGCGGACGAACCGATGGCGATCGATACCGAGCTGTTGCTGGTGTTCGCCGCGCGCGCGCAACACTTGGCGCAGGTTATCCGTCCTGCGCTGGCGCGAGGGGCGGTGGTGTTATGTGATCGCTTCACCGATGCCACCTACGCCTACCAGGGTGGCGGCCGTGGCCTGCCCCTTGAGCGGATCGCGCAGCTGGAGACCTTTGTGCAGGGCGATTTGCGCCCTGACCTGACGCTGATCTTCGATCTGCCAGTGGAAGTGGGGCTGGCACGAGCGGCCGCACGGGGACGCCTCGATCGTTTCGAGCAGGAGGGCATGCGCTTCTTCGAAGCGGTGCGCTGTGCCTATCTGCAGCGCGCGGAAGCAGCGCCTTCGCGCTATCGCGTCCTCGATGCTGGACAACCGCTCAGCGCGGTCCAACGTGATGTCGAGGCGCTGATTCCCGAGTTGCTGGTGCGCTTCGATGGCTGACGTGCTTCCCTGGCAGCTTGATCTTTGGCGGCAGCTGGCGGGGCGTGCTCAGCATGCGCACGCCTATCTGCTGCATGGCCCGGCAGGTATCGGCAAACGCCTGCTGGCCGAGCAGCTGATGGCGCTGTTGCTCTGCCAACGGCCGGTCGATGCCCGCGCATGTGGTGAATGCAAGTCCTGCCAGTTGCTTGCCGCGCAGACCCACCCGGATCATTACATCCTCGAGCCCGAGGAGGTCGACAAGGCTATCCGGGTCGATCAGGTCCGTGATCTGGTCGGCTTCGTCACCCAGACGGCGCAGCTGGGTGGGCGCAAGGTGATCCTGCTGGAACCCGCCGAGGCCATGAACCTGAATGCTGCCAATGCGCTGCTCAAGAGCCTCGAGGAGCCATCGGGCGATACGGTGCTACTGCTGATCAGCCATCAGCCCAGCCGCCTGTTGCCGACGATCAAGAGCCGCTGCGTGCAGCAGGCCTGCCCATTGCCGGGGCGACAGCAGTGCCTCGACTGGCTCGCCGCGCGGCTGCCTGAGCTTGCTTCCGAGCTTCGTGAGCAGTTGCTGACCCTTGCCGCTGGGTCGCCGCTGGCGGCACTCAAACTGCACGAGCAGAAGGTTCTGGAGCTGCGTGCGCAGGTGGTCGACGGTGTGAAGAAGCTGCTCAAGCAACAGCAATCGGCCAGCCAACTCGCCGAAGGTTGGAACGCGCTGCCACTGATCCTGCTTTTCGACTGGTTCTGCGAATGGGCGCATCTGATCCTGCGTTACCAGATGGCCGGCGATGAAGCGGAGCTCGGCGCGGCCGATATGCAGAAGGTGCTGCAGTATCTTGCACAGAAATCCTCGCAGCAAAAAGTGATCGCGCTGCAGGACTGGTTGCTCGAGCATCGACAAAAAGTGCTGGGCAAAGCCAACCTCAACCGTGTGTTGCTTCTCGAAGCGCTGCTGGTGCAGTGGGCAACGCTGCCAGGCGCGGGCTAGAATCGACCGACTTTTCGTTAGGAACACCGCATGAGCCTGCCAGCAAACCTTGGTCCGCGTAACGGCATCCTGTCTCTGACCATCAAGGACAAATCGGTGCTCTATGCCGCGTTCATGCCATTCATCAAGCATGGCGGGCTGTTCATCCCGACCAACAAGAGCTACAAACTCGGCGACGAAGTGTTCATGCTGCTGAACCTGATGGACGAGCCGGAGAAGATCCCGGTTGCCGGCAAGGTCGTCTGGATCACCCCCAAGGGCGCCCAGGGCAGCCGGGCTGCAGGCATCGGCGTGCAGTTCAACGAGGGCGACAACACCGCGCGCAACAAGATCGAAACCTATCTGGCCGGCGCGCTGAAATCCGATCGGCCGACCCATACCATGTGATCGGCGGCGTCCCGGTGCCGTACGTCAGGCGCCATTGTGCCGCCTGCCTTTTCTGCTTCCCCGCCATTTGCTCTACAATCGCCTCTTTTCCGCGATAGCAAGTTGCGCCCTCCATGCTGGTAGATTCCCACTGTCACCTTGACCGACTCGACCTGACCGCCCATGACGGCTCGCTCGATGCAGCGCTCGATGCAGCCCGCGCGCGCGGAGTCGGGCACTTCCTATGCATCGGGGTCAGCGCCGACAACGCGTCGGCGGTCAAAGCGCTGGCCGAGCGTTATGCCGATGTCGACTGTTCGATTGGCGTTCATCCGCTCGACCTGGAGCCGACCAGTCAGCCGGCATTGGACTGGCTGCTGAGTGAGCTGCAGCATCCGCATGCCGTTGCCATCGGCGAGACGGGGCTGGACTATCACTACGAGCCCGAAGCGGCCGAGCTACAACAACAGTCGTTCCGCCTGCATCTGGAAGCTGCTCGGGTCACTGGCAAGCCGGTCATCGTGCACACCCGCGAGGCACGCGCAGACACCTTGGCCCTGTTGCGTGAAGCCAGCTTGCCCCAGGCTGGTGTGCTGCATTGCTTCACCGAGGATTGGGAGATGGCCAAGGCCGCGCTGGACCTCGGTTTCTACATCTCGCTTTCGGGCATCGTCACCTTCCGTAATGCCGATGCCTTGCGCGAGGTCGCTCGGCAAGTCCCTGCCGATCGGCTGCTGGTGGAGACCGACGCCCCATATCTCGCGCCGATTCCGTACCGTGGCAAGCCCAACCTGCCCCAGTACGTGCGCGAGGTGGCGGAGTTCCTTGCGCAGTTGCGTGGTGTTTCCTTCGAACATCTCGCGGAGCAGACCACCGCCAACTTCAGATCCCTGTTTCCGCTGGCGCGGGTTCGCGGCTGACGACGACCGCTATTTCCGTGCTGTGCACCCTGCCTGATCTGCTGCGCGCACTGCGCACTCCGTACTTTATCCGCAAGGTGGCGTAATGACCGCTGAGACGCTGCACACCGGCCCGTTGCAACGTGGCCTGAAAAACCGCCATATCCAGCTGATTGCCCTGGGCGGGGCGATCGGCACCGGCTTGTTCCTGGGCTCCGCCGGGGTGCTGAAGAGCGCCGGTCCGTCCATGATCCTGGGCTACGCCATCGGCGGCTTCATCGCCTTTCTGATCATGCGTCAGCTCGGGGAAATGATCGTCGAAGAACCGGTAGCCGGTTCCTTCAGCCACTTCGCGCACAAGTACTGGGGAGGCTATGCGGGCTTTCTGTCCGGCTGGAACTACTGGGTGCTTTACGTGCTGGTGGGCATGGCAGAGCTGACCGCGGTGGGCAAGTACGTGCAGTTCTGGTGGCCGGAGGTGCCGACCTGGGCAACCGCTGCCGCCTTCTTCGTGCTGATCAATCTGATCAACCTGAGCAACGTGAAGGCCTTCGGCGAAACCGAGTTCTGGTTCGCCATCATCAAGGTCGCCGCCATCATCGGCATGATCCTGCTCGGATTGTTCCTGCTGGTGAGCGGGCAGGGCGGCGAGCAGGCGAGCATCAGCAATCTCTGGAGCCATGGCGGCTTCTTCCCCAATGGTTTCAGCGGCATGGTGCTGGCGCTGGCGATCATCATGTTCTCCTTCGGCGGCCTGGAGCTGGTCGGCATCACAGCGGCAGAGGCGTCCGATCCGAAGACGGTGATTCCCAGGGCGATCAATCAGGTCGTCTACCGCATCCTGATCTTCTATATCGGCGCACTGACCGTGCTGCTTGCGCTCTATCCGTGGGATGGGCTGCTGCAGACATTGGGGGCAGCGGGCGATCCCTACAGTGGTAGCCCCTTCGTGCAGATCTTCTCGCTGATCGGCAGTGAAACCGCAGCTCACCTGCTCAATTTCGTCGTGCTCACCGCCGCTCTGTCGGTCTACAACAGCGGTGTGTACTGCAACAGCCGCATGCTTTACGGCCTGGCCGAACAGGGGGATGCGCCGCGCAGCCTGATGAAGGTCAATGCTCGCGGTGTGCCGGTGCTCGCCATTGCGGTCTCGGCGCTGGTGACGCTGCTCTGTGTGCTGGTGAACTATCTGCTGCCACGGGGCGCACTGGAGCTGTTGATGTCACTGGTGGTGGCCGCGCTGGTGATCAACTGGGCGATGATTAGCCTGGCCCACCTGAAGTTCCGGCGGGCAATGCAGCGCCAGGGCGTGGTGCCGAGCTTCAAGGCGTTCTGGTTCCCATTTAGCAATTACCTGTGCCTGGCTTTTGTCAGCGGCATTCTGGTGATCATGTTGTGGATTCCCGGTATTCGCTTGTCTGTATTCGCCATCCCGTTCTGGATCGGCTTCCTCTGGCTGTGTTTCGGATTGCGAGCGCATATACGCGATGCGTCGGCGTGATGAGGTCTTTCAGGGGCGCAAAAAAAAAACCCGGATTCCTGAGAAGCCGGGCCAAGACCATTAGGAGTATGAAATCGCAATCCAGGCGATCTCATCTGGCCAGGCAGTGGGGGATTGCCTAGCCAGTGACTCAAGTATTAACGCTGCATTAGTTGTCTGCTGGCGGATTTCCGCGCTTTTTAAACGCTTTTGGAATACATGTCTCGCTGACTGATCGCCGTCAGTGCCTTGCCAGCTCCTGCAGGAGTGCCACGGTTTCATCGATGACGCGCTGCGGTGTGTAGAAGTGCGGCGAGAAGCGAATGCCGCCGCCGCGTAGGGCGCAGACGACCTGCTCTGCCTTCAGCCGCTCGAATAGCGCCGCGTTGTCCCAGCCTTGCAGGCGGAACGTGAGGATACCGGCCCGGCGGTCGCGCGTTGTCGGCGACAGGATGTCGACGCCGTCCAGATCGCCCAGCCCCTGACACAGCCACTCGATTCGCTCATCGAGCTCGGCTGCGACCCGCTCCATACCAACCTCCTCCAGCAAGGACAGGCTTGCCTCGAGGGCCATCGCGCCGAGCAGATTGGGGCTGCCGCATTCGAAGCGCCGCGCACTGCGCGCCGGCTCCCAGTCCGTGCGATCGTAATCGCCGGCATGCTCCAGCATGTGCCAACCGTACTCGTGCAGTTTCAGCTGGTCACGCAGATCGCTGCGGCAATAGAAGACACCCAGTCCTTCCGGGCCGAGCATCCATTTATGACCGTCGGCCATGGCGAAGGCGCAGCGATTGTGCTGAACGTCGAAGGGCAGGGCGCCGAGCTGCTGGATCGCATCGATGCACAGCAATACGTCACGTTGCTCGCAGCCTTCGCCCAAGCGCGCAAGATCCAGGCGCAGACCACTGGCGTACTGCACGGCGCTGATTGCCATGAGCCGCACCCGTGGTCCGCAGGCCGCCAACAGGTCGCCTTCCGGATCGTCGCCCTTCAGGCTGACCTGGACGACTTCCACACCGAGTGGGCGCAGCGCCTCCCAGACGACACGGTTGGACGGGAACTCCTCATCGCTGATGACGATGCGATCGCCGCGTTTCCAGTCCAGGCCGAAGGCGACGAACGACAGCGCTTCGGAAGTGTTCTTGACCAGTGCTACGTCGCCACTGCTCGGCGCGTTGAGCAGACGCTTCAGGCGCTGACGCAGGCTGCGCTCCACCGTAAGCCATTGCGGATAGTCCCGTGCACCGAGAGTGGCGTTCTGCTCGGCGAAGGCGCTGACGGCTCGGGCCGCTCGACGGGGCCACGGCGCGACGGCAGCATGGTTCAGATATCTCAAATCGACTATTTGTGGAAATTCGTCATTTATGTGAATCATCGCTGGAAGCCCCGTGCATTTGATGACCGGTTAGGCATAATGGCTGCCTCGTTTTTCACCTCAAAGCAGCCTTCCTATGCAGAATGAACCTCGTAAGGTCCGCGAATTTCGTCGCCGCGAACAGGAAATCCTCGATACCGCGTTGCAGCTTTTTCTCGATCAGGGAGAGGACAGCGTTACGGTCGAGATGATTGCCGATGCGGTCGGTATCGGCAAAGGCACGATCTACAAGCATTTCAAGTCCAAGGCCGAAATCTACCTGCGCCTGATGCTCGACTACGAGCGCGACCTGAACCAGATCCTCCACTCTCCTGACCTGGACCGCGACAAGGAAGCGCTGTCGCGCGCCTATTTCGAGTTCCGCATGCGCGACCCGCAGCGTTACCGTCTGTTCGACCGCCTCGAGGAGAAAGTGGTCAAGGGCAACCAGGTGCCAGAGATGGTCGAGCAGTTGCACAGCATCCGCGCGTCCAACTTCGAACACCTGACCCAGCTGATCAAGGGCCGCATCGCCGAGGGCAAGCTGGAAGACGTCCCGCCGTACTTCCACTATTGCGCCGCCTGGGCCTTGGTGCACGGAGCCGTGGCGCTGTATCACTCGCCGTTCTGGAGCAATGTGCTGGAAGATCAGGATGGCTTCTTCCAGTTCCTGATGGATATCGGTGTGCGCATGGGCAACAAGCGCAAGCGCGATTGATTGGGCGACGGGCAAGAACCGATGAGCATGCGCAATTTCCCCATCCGCTACATCGAGCCGGTTTTCCGGCCACCCAGCGAGGCGCACTCGCTGATCCTGCCGGTGACCAATGGCTGCTCCTGGAACGCCTGCACGTTCTGCGAGATGTACACCGCGCCGCAGAAGAAATTTCGCGCCCGCGATGAAGCCGAGGTGCTCGAGGAGATCCGCCGCTGCGGTGAGCAGCTGATCGTTCAGCGGGTGTTTCTGGCCGACGGCGATGCACTGGTGCTGCCGACCCGAAGGCTGCTGACGATCCTCGAGCAGATTCGTCAGTGCCTGCCGGAGGTGCAGCGGGTCTCCAGCTACTGCCTGCCGAGAAACCTGCGCAAAAAGTCGGTCGAGGAGTTGCGCGAGCTGGCGGACGCCGGGCTTGGCATGGCCTACGTCGGCGCCGAATCCGGCGACGACGAGGTGCTGGCGCGGGTCAACAAGGGCGAAACCTACGACTCGACCCTGAGTGCGCTGGACAAGCTCGGCCAGGCGGGAATTGCCCGTTCGGTGATGATTCTCAACGGTCTCGGTGGAAGGGCGCTGAGCCGGCAGCATGCACGGAATTCCGCACGTCTGATGAATGCGGCGCAGCCCGAATTCCTTTCTACCCTGGTGGTCAGCTTCCCGCAGGGCGATGTGCGTTTTCGCGAGGGATACGAAAACTTCGAGCCGCTGACGCTGACTGACCTGCTCGTCGAGCTGGAGTGGCTACTGGGCGATCTCGAATTGCGCGACACGGTTTTCCGCAGCGATCACGCGTCTAATTACCTGGTGCTCAAGGGCTCCCTGGGTGCCGACAAGCTGCGGCTGATGAGCCAGCTACGCGAGGCGATCGACGACCCCCGCAACGCGCCTTTGCGCCAGGAGTGGCAGCGCGGATTATGACCGCAGATGTGCATGGTCTGCCGTGAACTGCCGAAGAGGCAATATGGCGTGGATGCTGCATTGCCGGTGCGATTGCCGGTTTTCCGTCGCCGGCCTCCTGGAGGATGAGTCCATGCGTTTCCTGTTAGGCGTGCCAGGTTTGCTGGCGCTGCTTGTCCTGGCTGGCTGCATGAAGGTCAGTGATATGGCCGAGGGTACCCGCTATCACCTTCGTGACGCTGGCGTTCTTGACCACAGCGACACGCGTCGCTCCAGCTCATGGCGTCTGCAACCGGATTCCTTCATCTATATCGCGCAGGGCCATTTCGTCCCGTCGGGTGATGTCTATCCGCGGCCGAATGTGGTGGCGGAGGA
The DNA here is from genome assembly GCF_054483855.1 of Stutzerimonas sp. KH-1. Taxonomy (NCBI): domain Bacteria; kingdom Pseudomonadati; phylum Pseudomonadota; class Gammaproteobacteria; order Pseudomonadales; family Pseudomonadaceae; genus Stutzerimonas; species Stutzerimonas sp. KH-1. Next base: position 643,051 of record NZ_CM137011.1, read on the forward strand.
AGCCTTCAACGGTTTCGTCGAATACTTTCCGCTGGTGCGTCGTGCTCGCGAGCCAGCCGGATTGGAGGAGGCCATGGCACAGGCTTCGGCGATCGGCGCTCATTACCTTCTGTATCTGCGCTATGCGGCCGCAGATGATCGTATCGGTAGCTTCGACGAACTGAATAAGCAGCGCGCGCTGGATCGACTCGGCGTGGACTCCGGCGTGGTGCAACTGATGCTGATCGAGACGGGGACCCGCTATTTGGTCGACACCGCGCGTATTCGCAGCCGCGGAGGACTGCTAGGGATCTATGACGCCCGGCCCGAGCATCTTCTGCGGCCGCCGCTTGAGGACTATGCTCGTCGGTTGCTGGGTCTGTCACGCTGAGCGATGTGGCAGTATCGAAGCGGACATAGCTGCGAAGCGAGGAGATCTGGATGAACAATACAGGCAAGGCGGGCGACTTGCTGGCTCAGCTCTCGGCCAACGAGAAGAAGGGGCTGCCGCCGGTGCATTTGTGGAATCCACCGTTCTGCGGCGATCTCGACATGCGTATCGCGCGTGACGGTACCTGGTTTTACCAGGGCACGCCGATCGGGCGGCCGGCGATGGTTCGTCTGTTCTCCACGGTTATTCGACGCGACGGCAACGATTACTTCTTGGTCACGCCGGTGGAAAAGGTCGGCATCCAGGTCGAGGATGCACCTTTCGTCGCGGTGCGGCTGGACGTGAGTGGGGAGGGCGAAGCGCAGCTGCTCCGTTTCGTCACCAACGTCGACGATGTGGTGGAGGCCGGCCAGGAGCACCCGCTGCGCGTCAGCCTCGATCCGCAAACCCAAGAGCCGTCGCCGTACATTCACGTGCGCGCCAATCTCGAGGCGCTGATTCATCGCAACGTCTTCTATCAGTTGGTGGACCTGGCTGTGCCCGGTGATGTGGAGGGCGAGAGCTGGCTCGGCGTATGGAGCGGCGGCGTGTTCTTTCCCATCGGCCGTGCCGAATAGTGATCGCTGCATTTCGGTGTCAGCACCGATAAAAAAAGGCTCCCGAGGGAGCCTTTTTCGTTGCTTACATGTTAGGGTAGTTCGGCCCGCCGGTACCTTCCGGCGCCACCCAGGTGATGTTCTGCGCCGGGTCCTTGATGTCGCAGGTCTTGCAGTGCACGCAGTTCTGCGCATTGATCTGGAAGCGCTTGCTGCCATCGTCGTTGCTGACCACTTCGTAGACGCCGGCCGGGCAGTAACGCTGTGCCGGCTCGTCGTACAGCGGCAGGTTCTTCTCGATCGGAATGCTCGGATCGGCCAGCTTCAGGTGAACCGGCTGCTCTTCCTCGTGGTTGGTATTGGAGAGGAATACCGAGGAGAGCTTGTCGAAGCTCAGCTTGCCGTCCGGCTTGGGATAGTCGATCTTCTTCGACTCTGCGGCCGTCTTGAGGCAGGCGTAGTCCGGCTTGGTGTCGTGCAAGGTGAAGGGGATCTTGCCACCGAAGATGTTCTGATCGATGAAGTTGAACGCGCCGCCCTTGATTGCGCCCCACTTGTGAATGGCCGCACCGAAGTTGCGGCTCTTGTACAGCTCGTCATACAGCCAGCTGGACTTGAAGCCTTCTTCATAAGCGCTCAGTTCGTCGCCGCCTTCACGGCCAGCCAGCAGCGCGTCCGCCGCAGCTTCGGCAGCCAGCATGCCGGACTTCATCGCCGTGTGGCTGCCCTTGATCTTCGCGAAATTCAGGGTGCCTGCGTCGCAACCGATCAGCGCGCCGCCGTTGAAGACCATCTTCGGTAGGCAATTCAGGCCGCCCTTGGCGATGGCGCGGGCGCCATAGGAAACGCGCTTGCCGCCATCCAGGTACTGCTTGATCACCGGATGGTGCTTGTAGCGCTGGAATTCGTCGAACGGCGACAGATACGGGTTGCTGTACGACAGATCGACGATCAGGCCGACGACCACCTGGTTGTTTTCCAGGTGATAAAGGAAGGAGCCGCCGGTGTTTTCGTCGTTCAGCGGCCAGCCCGCGGTGTGCACGACCAGACCCTGCTCATGCTTGGCGGGGTCGATGTCCCAGAGTTCCTTTATGCCGATGGCGTAGTGCTGCGGGTCGACGTTGGCGTTGAGCTGGAAGCGGTTGATCAGCTGCTTGCCGATATGTCCGCGGCAGCCTTCGGCGAACAGCGTGTACTTGGCGCGCAGTTCCATGCCGGGCGTGTACATGCCTTCCTTGGGATTGCCTTCGCGGTCGACGCCGAGGTCACCGGTGACGATACCGCGAACGATGCCGTTCTCGTCGATCAGCGCTTCCTGAGCGGCGAAGCCCGGGTAGATCTCGACACCCAGGTTCTCGGCCTGCTGGGCCAGCCAGCGGCACAGGTTGCCGAGGGAAATGATGTAGTTGCCTTCGTTGTGCATGGTCTTGGGGACCAGTGCATTGGGCAGCTTGCTGGCCGCTTCGGCGGTCTTCAGCAGGTAGATGTCGTCACGCTTGACCGGCGTGTTGAGCGGGGCGCCGAGTTCTTTCCAGTCGGGGAACAGTTCGTTCAATGCGCGCGGCTCGAAGACTGCGCCGGATAGAATGTGGGCGCCTACTTCGGAGCCTTTCTCGACGACGCATACACTGATTTCCTGACCAGCGTCGGCGGCTTTTTGCTTCAGGCGGCAGGCTGCGGATAGGCCTGCAGGGCCGGCGCCGACGATGACAACGTCGAATTCCATGTATTCGCGTTCCATTAGGCTTTCTCCTACTCAGGGCTTGGTTGTTATATAAGTGGTGGAGGGCTGTGATCGGCCCCTGACCGAGCCGGGCCGGCGCATTATATATAGACGCTCGAATCGGTCCAATACAAACGTTTGTTTGAATTTTCTGGAAGCCTGTTAGAATCGCCCGAACCGCGTCGTTATGACGGGTCATATGCGTTGTTGACCCCGTCCGCGGCCTGCGGTCAAGATACGGACGGTTTGCACTCGCCGAACAGGGCAGCGGCTATCAAAACCCAAGCCACGAGCAAGGCTCGGTTCGCCTCGGCGGAATTCTATTCACCGGAGAGTAACGAGGAATCCATGAAGGTTCTTGTAGCTGTCAAACGAGTGGTCGATTACAACGTCAAGGTTCGCGTCAAGGCGGACAATTCCGGCGTTGACCTGGCCAACGTCAAGATGTCGATGAACCCCTTCTGCGAAATTGCCGTGGAAGAGGCAGTACGCCTGAAAGAGAAAGGCGTGGCGAGCGAAATCGTTGTCGTCTCCATCGGTCCGACCGCTGCCCAGGAGCAGCTGCGCACCGCGCTGGCGCTGGGCGCCGACCGCGCCGTGCTGGTCGAGTCCAACGACGAACTGAACTCCCTGGCGGTTGCCAAGCTGCTCAAGGCCGTGGTCGACAAGGAGCAGCCGCAGCTGGTCATCCTCGGCAAGCAGGCGATCGACAGCGACAACAACCAGACCGGCCAGATGCTCGGCGCGCTGACCGGCTATGCCCAGGGCACTTTCGCCTCCAAGGTGGAAGTGGCTGGCGACAAGGTCAACGTCACCCGCGAGATCGACGGCGGCCTGCAGACCGTCGCGCTGAACCTGCCGGCGATCGTCACCACCGACCTGCGTCTGAACGAGCCGCGCTACGCGTCGCTGCCGAACATCATGAAGGCCAAGAAGAAGCCGCTGGAAACGCTGACCCCGGATGCACTGGGTGTCACCACCACTTCCACCGTGAAGACCCTGAAAGTCGAAGCGCCGGCAGCCCGCAGCGCCGGTATCAAGGTCAAGTCCGTGGCTGAACTGGTCGAGAAACTGAAGAACGAGGCGAAGGTAATCTAAATGACTATCCTGGTTATCGCTGAACACAATAATGCCGTCCTCGCGGCCGCTACCCTGAACACCGTTGCCGCCGCCAAGGCCATTGGTGGTGACATCCACGTACTGGTTGCCGGCAGCGGCTGCGGTGCAATCGGCGAAGCAGCCGCGCAGATCGAAGGCGTGGCCAAGGTCCTGGTCGCTGATGACGCAGCTTACGCCAATCAGCTGCCGGAAAACGTCGCGCCGCTGATCGCCGACCTGGCGAAGAACTACAGCCACGTGCTGGCTGCAGCGACCACCAACGGCAAGAACTTCCTGCCGCGCGTTGCCGCTCAACTGGATGTCGATCAGATCTCCGAGATCATCGCGGTTGAAAGCGCCGATACCTTCAAGCGTCCGATCTATGCCGGTAACGCCATCGCTACCGTGCAGTCCAGCGCTGCCATCAAGGTCATCACCGTACGTGCCACCGGCTTCGATGCGGTGAATGCCACCGGCGGCTCGGCTGCAGTCGAGCAAGTCTCCGGTACTGGCGATGCCGGCAAGTCCGCTTTCGTTGGTGAAGAGCTGGCCAAGTCGGATCGTCCCGAGCTGACCGCTGCCAAGATCGTCGTTTCCGGCGGTCGCGGCATGCAGAACGGCGAGAACTTCAAGCACCTGTACTCGCTGGCCGACAAGCTCGGCGCGGCAGTTGGTGCCTCGCGTGCCGCGGTCGACGCCGGCTTCGTGCCGAACGACATGCAGGTCGGCCAGACCGGCAAGATCGTTGCACCGCAGCTGTATATCGCCGTCGGTATCTCCGGTGCCATCCAGCACCTGGCCGGCATGAAGGACTCCAAGGTGATCGTCGCGATCAACAAGGACGAGGAAGCGCCGATCTTCCAGGTTGCCGACTACGGCCTGGTGGGCGATCTGTTCGAGATCGTGCCGGAGCTGGAAAAGCTGGTCTGAAGCTGATCGCTGTTGAAGAAACCCGCTCATGTAGCGGGTTTTTTCATGGGCGATCAGTGGGCTCGTCGGTGTACCATCGGCGCAACCGTTTCGCACCAGCTTTACCGCACTAAGAGGATATTCATGCGTTTCGCCTTTGCGTTGAAATCTGCGTTGATCGCGCTGGCCCTGGCGGCGCCGTTCACGGCAACGGCAGCGGGAAAATGTGATCGCCTGGTGGCAACCGGTGCGGCAGACAACCCGCCGTTTCTCTGGCGCGATCCGCAGAACCCCAAGCGCCTGGTGGGTGCCAACGCCGATCTGCTGGGGCAGATCGCCGAGTCACTCGGCTTGAAGCTGGAGCTGCTCTACACCGGCGATCGCGCCAAGGCGCTCGATGAGGTACGCAGTGGACGCGTGGATGTTCTTGCCGATGCGACGCTGACCATCCAGCGACTGGAAGAACTGGACTTCATACATCCGGCCATCGTCCAGCTGCAAACCGTCGCATGGGGGCGTAATGAACCCGGTTTCTTCTACTCCAGCCGCGAAGACTTGCGAGGTCATCCTGGCGTGGTTGTCGCTGGCAGCCGTTATGGCAGCGAGTTCGACGCCTTCGCCAAGGCAAATCTGCAATTGCAGCAGGCGCCCGGGCTCGAGCAGGGGCTGCGGCAGTTGATCGAGGGTGATCGCCAGTACCTGTTGCATGAGCGTTACGGCACGATTGCCGCGGCTGACGCGCTGGGATTGCTGGACAAGGTGCAACGCCTGGATCCTCCGGTTGTTGGCCGTGACATGCATTTGGCGATTTCCCATGATTCGGCGTGCAACGATCCCTGGTTGCGCGGACAACTGGCGCGGAAAATGACAGAATTGCGCGCCGCCGGCGTGCCAGAGCAGTTGCTGGTGCACAACCTGACGGTGTGGAAGAACCAGCAGACCGGCCGTGGCAGCGCTTCGAAAAAATAGGATTCACCGTGAGACGACTACTTCCCTGTGCCCTTTCGTTGCCGCTGCTGGTTCTGCTGGGGTGTGCAAGTGACCCTGCTCCCGTGGCGCAGTTGCGCCTGACGGAAGAGGCTGTTGCCCAGGCCCGCTCGATCGAAACCGCTCTGGTCTACGAGGAACTGGTGCAGGCCGAGGCCAAGTTGGCTGCTGCCCGCTCGGCGCTTGAGGTCGGCGAGAACCGTGAGGCGCGCCTGTTGGCCGAGCAGGCCGAACTGGACGCCCGGCTGGCGGAGCTGCGCGTGCTCAGTGATCAGCGTGAGGCGCAGGTCGGCGATCTCAATCGGCGCATTCAGCGTCTACGGCAGCAGTTAGGAGACGTACGGTGACAGGGCGATTCGCAATGCTGCTGGCCGGGCTGGCGCTGGTCGGCTGCGCAAGCCAGGAAACCGAGAGGGAGATCGGCGCGGCCTCTGCCGCATTGCAGCGGATTGAGACCGATCCTGCTGTCCATCGCAGTGCGCCAAAGGATTTGCAGCGCGCGGTTGAAACCCTGCAGCGATCCGAGCGCTTCAAAGAGTATTGGGGCGGTGCCGAGGATGCTCGCCATTACGCCTATCTCAGTCGACGCTACAGCGAGATCGCCGGGCTGCAGGGCAAGCTGCTGCAACAGCAGGAGCGGGTGGCGCGGTTGGAAATGGAGCGGGACCGACTGCGGCGGATGTTGCAGGACGCCAGGCTGATGACCGATGAACAGCAGGGGCGCTGGCTCGAAGACCAGCTGATGAGCCTGGCGGCGAGCGAGACCGACCGTGGCCAGGTCATGACGCTCGGTGACGTGCTTTTCAATCCGGACAGTGCGGAGCTGAGCCATACGGCGAACCGAACCCTGCTCAAGCTCGTCCAGTTCCTGCAGCGCAACCCGCAGCGCAAGGTACGTATCGAGGGTTATAGCGACAGCCGTGGCGACCCGCAGGCGAATCTGGAACTGTCGCGCGCGCGGGCGCAGATGGTGGCTGATCTGTTGGTGAGCCTGGGAATCAGCGCCGAGCGTATCGAAGTTCGCGGTTACGGTGAGCAGTTTCCGCTGGCGGAAAACGCTTCGGCACGTGGCCGTGCGCAGAATCGCCGGGTCGAGATCCTGTTTTCCGACGGGGAAGGTAATCTCGCGCCCGATCGCTGAAATCGTGGGCTAGAGGCTGGACTGTTTCGCCCACATGCTGCGCAACTGTATTGGTCTGCTGGTGTTTCGCTGAGCTACTGTTACGGTTCAGTTGGCGGGAGACCGGTGAGATGACCAATCTGTTGCTCTATCAGCGCATTGCCCAGCAGCTCGCCGAGGATATCCGGCGCGGGGTGTATCGACCCGGCGAACGTGTGCCTTCGGTACGCAAGATGAGCCGGCAGCTGAGCGTCAGCCATGCGACAGTGCTCCAGGCCTACGCCAATCTCGAAGATCAGGGCATGATCCGGGCGCGTCCGCAGTCCGGCTTCTATGTCCACCAGACGCCGGTCCTCACCGCGCCGACACCCGATATCGCTCGGGTCGAGCGACCCACGCTGGTCACGCGCAGCAGCATCATCAACCAGGTGCTCAGCGAGTCCCGTCGCGAAGGGCTGATTCCGCTGGGCGCCGCCGTGCCGCATGTGGATTATCTGCCGGTCAGGGCTTTGCACCAGCAACTTGCCAAGGTCACGCGCTTCCAGAGCCCACGGGCGTTCAGCTACATGTTCAGTCCCGGCTACGAGCCGTTGCGTCGTCAGGTGGCGATCCGCATGCGCGACGCCGGCGTGGTGGTTGATCCCGGCGAGATTGTCATTACCCATGGTTGCGTCGATGCACTGCAAATGTCGCTGCGGGTGTTGACCCGGCCCGGTGATCTGATCGCCGCCGAATCGCCAACCTATTACGGCCTGCTGCAACTGGCGGACCTGCTGGGACTCAAGGTCATCGAAATTCCCAGCGATCCGGATACCGGCATGAGCCTCGAGGCGCTGCAGCTGGCAGCCGGGCAATGGCCGATCAAGGCGCTGGTGCTCACGGCGCGGCTGAGCAATCCGCTGGGCGTGAGCATGCCCGACCATCGACAGAAACAGCTGCTGAGCCTGGCAGCACGGTTCGACATCCAGATCGTCGAGGACGATATCTACGGCGAGTTGATGTTCGAGCAGGACCAGTACAAGGCGCTCAAGTCCAATGACCGGGAGGGGCGGGTCATCTACTGCTCGAGCTTTTCCAAGACGCTGTCGCCGGGCGTGCGTATCGGTTGGGTCATCGCTGGTCGCCATCAACCGGAGATCGAGCGCCTGCAGACGTTCAGTACACACTCGGCCTGCAGCGTGACGCAGATGGCCGTGGCGGCGTACCTGGAGAATGGCGGCTATGACCGGCACCTGCGGGCGATCCGCCAGGAGTATCGCAAGAACCTCAGCGCCTTCCAGCTGGCGGTGCAGCGCTATTTCCCGGAAGGCACGCAGATGACGCGGCCCAAGGGCAACTTCATCCTCTGGGTCAGTCTGCCGGTGCGGGTCAATACCCAGGAGCTGCACGTGCGGGCGCTGGCGCAGGGCATCAGCATTGCGCCGGGGCTGATCTTCAGCAACACCGAGCAGTTCAATCACTGCATACGGCTCAACTGCGGTTTGCCCTGGAACCACGAGACCGAGCGCGCCTTGCGCACGCTCGGGCAACTGGCGTCGGAGCTGTGCCGGGACGCACAATAGGCGCTCCTGAGTCCGTCGCTGCGAGGAATGATGCCGATGTCGAGGCCGCTGTTTTTGTTGCTGTTGTTGGCCTTGAGTGGATGCGAGCGCGAGGAGCAAGCTCGGGAAGCCGAACGAGCAGCGCAAACGCCGCAGCAGCCGATATCGGAGCCCGTTGACGCGACAGAGGCGCCACCTGATCTGGAGATCGAGGTGGCGCCTGTGAATCAGGCGGCGGAAGCTGAGCCGCCGCCTGTACAGATCGACATTCCTGAGCCTGAAGCTCAGCCTGCCGCGCGATCGCGCCCTGCGCCGCCAAAGCAGCCGGAGAAGCCGGCCGAGGTCGAGCTTGTCGAGCCGGTGCTTGATCTGCGCTTGCCGGAAGAACTGGCCGAAGAGCTGAAACCGGCGCCTAGCAGCGAATCCATCCGCCTTCTGCCACCGCTTTTCGATACGGGGGAACCGTCGCGATCGATGCAGATCGGCGGCCGCCTGATATCGGGCGAAGCCGAAGACGAATCGCTGATCGAAGGTGCTGAAATCCAGTTCGAACTCAAGCGCTGAAGCTACCCGGGCGCCGCGACTAGCGCTGGCGCTCTGCTGTGTACAGCATCCTGTGCAGCTCTTCGGCGGGCAATGGATGGCTCATGTGGAAGCCTTGCACCTCCGTGCAGCCGTCGTCTGTCAGCAGGCGCAGCTGTTCTTCGGTTTCCACGCCCTCGGCTGTCACCCGCATCCGCAGGCCACGGCCCAGCTCGATCAGGGCGCGGACGATGGAATGATCTTCGATGGACTGGCCGATGCCGGCGACGAAGCTGTTGTCGATCTTGATCACGTCGAAGGGGTAGTGACGCAAGGTGGTCAGCGACGAATAGCCGGTGCCGAAGTCGTCCACCGCGAGGCGAACACCCAGCGTCTTGATGCGCTTGAGCAGCTCCAGGGTGTTCTGGGTTTCTCGCAGCAGTGCGCTTTCGGTCACTTCCAGTTCCAGTCGATCGCCGGCAAGGCCATTGTCAGCCAGAGCCTGGGTGATTTCCTCCAGCAGACGATCGTCGTGCAGCTGCAGCGGAGAGAGATTGACCGACACCACCGTGTTGCTCGGCCAGCGCGCCGCCTGCTGGCAGGCCTGGCGCAGCACCCAGCGCCCGAGTTGGATGATCAACCCGGTTTCCTCGGCCAGCGGGATGAACTGCTCGGGCAGCAGCATGCCGCGCTGTGGGTGTTCCCAGCGCACCAGTGCCTCAGCGCCGATGATGTGCAGATCGTGGCTCTGGTAGCGCGGCTGATAATGCACCTCAAGCTGCTGTTCGGCGATCGCTACGCGCAGTTCCTCTTCGCGGCGCAGCCGTTCATGCAGGCGCTGATCCATCTCCTGGCCGTAGGCGCGCCATGTGCCTCTGCCGGCGTCCTTGGCCTGGTAGAGAGCGATGTCGGCACAGCGCAACAGTTCGTTGGCCTGGCTGGCGTCGCTCGGTGCCAGAGCCACGCCAATGCTGGCGCCGATGCTGATTTGCTGATCCTCGTAGGTGAATGGAGCGCTCAGCGCATCGATGATGCGGTTGCACAGCCGATCGATATCGTCGTCCTCGCCCATGCGATGGAGCACGACGACGAACTCGTCGCCACCCAGGCGCGCCACCAGGTCGCCGTCGCGGGTGCGCTCGCGCAGACGTGACGCGACGCCGATCAGCACCTCGTCGCCCGCCGCATGGCCAAGGGTGTCGTTCACCGGTTTGAAGCGGTCGAGGTCGATATACAGCAGCGTCAGGGTCGAGCCGCTGCGCAGCGACGCGAGGTTCTGTTCGAGGTAATCGCGCAACCGGGCGCGGTTGGGCAGCCCGGTCAGCGCGTCATGCTGCGACAGGTATTGAACCCGCGCCTGTGCCCGGGTCTCCTCGGTGACGTCGCTGGCGGTCCCGCGGTAGCCGAGCAGCTTGCCATCGTGCCGGATGGTCCGTGCAGCCAGCCGGCAATAGCGCTCGCAGCCATCAGCGGCGCGATAGCTGCTGCGCAGCGGTGCGCTGTGGGGCGCCTCGAGCCAGCTCTGCAGCGCGGCGCTGTCGGTGATCAGCAGCTCCAGCAGGGGTCGGCCCAGCCACTGCTTCGGTTGGTAGCCGGTGATCTGCTGGAAGCGGTTTGAGAGAAAGGTCAGGCGGGCCTGTTCGTCGGTTTCCCAGATCCAGTCGGAGGCCGCTTCGGCCACATCGCGGAAGCGTTCCTCGCTCTCGGCCAGCGCACTGCGGCTGGAGGCGACCCGTGCATAGCTGACGTCGAGCAGGTGCACGACACGCAGCGCATGGCGTACCAGCAGCCAGGCGAGCAGCCCAAGACCGAGCGCCACGGCGGTGAGAACGGGCAGGGTGACCAGAAGCACCAGGCGCCCCGGCTTTGCCGCCGTCCAGGTGAGGTGAACGGGCGTTCCATCCTCCAGCGCCTGGCTGATAATCGGTCCAGCCTGGGCCGATGGGTCGGCAAGCAGCTGCAGTTTGTGCACGGCGTACTGCTCGCCGATTGCCTCCAGTCGTGCGGCGTCGAGCAGATCGACGAAGACCAGAGTGGAAGGCGGTCCTTCGTGTTCTTCGATATTCGTGCCGCCAGTGGTCAGCGTGGCAGCGGCAACTAGAGCAGGCTGCCCTTCAGCCCAGAGCAGGGTCGAGGCGCCTGCGTCGTCTTCGGCTGCCTCACGGGCCCGTGCCAGCAGTTCGGGCAAGCCGTGTTGCAGATACTGGAAAGCATCCACCGGCTGCAGCTTGCCCCGGATCACCGCATACGAGGTAGTGCCCGCCGGGGTGATCACCAGCACTGCGTCGTAGCCGAAGTCCTTGTACAGCGAGGGGCCGAGATTGGCCTGGGCATAAGCCCAATCAACATCGACCTGCTTGCTCAGGTGTACGTAGGCGTCGCCCCAGAAGGCGTAGTCGACGATGGAGCGAGTCATCCAGTCGTGCTGTGCCTGTAGCGCCTTGCCAGTCAGGAAACGACTCTGCTGCAGGGCATCCTGGTCGATATCGCGGGCGATATGGATAACGGCAAAGGCCGCCGCGACGATCGCTGCCACCAATAGCGCGACCATGCCGGGGAGAATGCGGCGGGCAAAGATCGCCTTGGCCTTCGGTTTGGTCGGGCCGTCAACGGAGAGGGGGGATTGCATGAGAGGAGTCCTGCCAGAACTGCATGATCGCGGCAAATGGGCATAGTGCCACTATTGAGGCCGGCGGGCATCTGCAAACGTCAGCCGGTAGCCAACCGGCAGCTGCGTTCAGCATCGGTCAGCGATCGCGCGACTCCTGCGCATCGGCTTCGGCATTGCGCTGAGCAATACGCTTCTTCTGCTCGTCGGTCAGCGGAATTTTCCGGGCAGTGGAACGCAGCATCAACAGGCTGCCGACGATCGAGCCTAGTGCGACGACCAGAATCAGCCAGAAATACCAGGGCATGAGTTCCCTCCAGGTGGTTGTTCGATAACTTGTAGGCAATTGGCCTGCACTTTACGTCGGAGCGCCGAGACCTGAAAAGCCGACATCTACTTGGACCGTAAGGCTTGGCTTTCGTCGCGCAATGCGTTTTCTGCCACAATGCGCGCCGACTTTTCCGAGGACGTGTCATGACCTGCCAGACTCCGATTATCGTAGCGCTCGATTTCCCATCCCGCGATGCCGCACTGGCATTGGCCAGGCAGCTCGATCCGCGGCTGTGTCGGGTGAAGGTCGGCAAGGAGCTGTTCACCCGTTGCGGGCCTGCGATCGTCGAGTCGTTGCAGACGATGGGTTTCGAAGTGTTCCTCGATCTCAAGTTTCACGACATCCCTAACACCACGGCCATGGCGGTAAAAGCTGCCGCCGAGCTCGGCGTGTGGATGGTCAACGTGCATTGTTCTGGTGGCCTGCGGATGATGGCAGCCTGTCGCGAAACCCTGGCTGGCACGGCCGGGCCCGCGCCGCTGCTGATCGGCGTCACGGTGCTGACCAGCATGGAACAGGCCGATCTCGCCGGCATCGGCCTGGATATCGCCCCGCAGGAGCAGGTGCTGCGTCTGGCCGGTCTGGCCTCGCAGGCAGGCCTGGATGGCTTGGTCTGTTCGGCGCAGGAGGCTGTGCCGCTGAAAGCGCAGTTCCCGGAGCTGCAACTGGTCACCCCGGGCATCCGGCCGGCCGGCAGTGCCCAGAACGATCAGCGCCGCATCCTGACTCCGGCTCAGGCCATGGCGGCGGGCTCCGATTATCTGGTGATCGGTCGCCCCATCAGCCAGGCCGCGGACCCGGCGAGCGCGCTGGCCAATGTGGTCGCCGAGCTGGGTTAAGCGCAAACGAAAAAAGGCTGAGCCCCATGCAGGCTCGGCCTTTTTAACCTCCGGGGTCTATGTTTAGCTGACCTTGAGTACAAGCTTGCCGAAGTTGCCGCCGGTGAACAGCTTCATCAGCGTTTCCGGGAAAGTCTGCAGACCCTCGATCACGTCTTCCTTGCTCTTCAGTTGGCCGCTGGCGAGCCACTCGGCCATATCGCGCATCGCTTCCGGGTAGCGCGACACATAATCGGTCACCACCATGCCTTCCATCCGTGCGCGATTGACCAGCAGCGACAGGTAGTTGGACGGGCCCTTGACCGCCTCCTTGTTGTTGTACTGGCTGATGGCGCCGCAGATCACCACCCGTGCGCCGACGCTGATGCGTTGCAGCACGGTGTCGAGGATGTCGCCGCCGACGTTGTCGAAATACACGTCCACGCCTTTCGGGCATTCGCGCTTCAAGCCCGCCGCCAGGTCTTCATTCTTGTAATCGATGGCGCCATCGAAGCCGAGCTTTTCCGTGAGGAAGCGGCACTTGTCCGCACCGCCGGCGATACCGACCACGCGGCAGCCTTTGATCTTCGCGACCTGCCCGGCAATGCTGCCGACCGCGCCCGCAGCCCCGGAGATCACCACGGTCTCGCCGGCTTTGGGCTGGCCGACCGAGAGCAGTGCGAAGTAGGCGGTCATGCCGGTCATGCCCAGCGCTGACAGATAGCGCGGCAGCGGTGCCTGCTGCGGGTCGACCTTGTAGAAGCCCTTCGGCTCGCCGAGGTAGTACGCCTGCACGCCTAGGGCGCCGTTGACGTAATCGCCCTCCTTGTAATCCGGGTGCTGCGAGGCGATCACCTTGCCGACGCCCAGCGCGCGCATGACTTCGCCGATGCCCACCGGCGGAATGTAGGACTTGGCGTCGTTCATCCAGCCACGCATGGCCGGGTCGATGGAGAGGTACTCGACCTGGACCAGAATCTGATTCGGCCCGGGTTCGCCCACCGGTTTCTCGACGAACTCGAAGGTATCCCGGGTCGGTGCGCCGACGGGTCGCTGAGCGAGCAGAAATTGCTGGTTGAGCAGGGTCATGAACGTTTGCCTCGTGTATGCGAAAGGTTTGGTGTAGCTCGCCCGGCGCACAGCTGCAAGGAACGTCGGAGCGCTGGAATGCACTGGCATCCAGTTCGGTGATATGACCGCGGCGGCGATGAAATACGCGGGCGCATGAGGGTATAAGTCTGACCGGGACGCCTTCAGTGGTCATTTCAAAGGCACGAGGCGAGTCGAAAATCTTCGGGAAGAACAATCATGAGCATGACATTCTCCGGCCAGGTCGCCCTGGTGACGGGCGCGGCGGCCGGCATCGGTCGCGCCACCGCGCTGGCTTTCGCCCAGCAGGGCCTCAAGGTGGTGCTGGCGGACATCGACGAAGCGGGTATCCGCGACGGTGCCGAAACCATCCGCGCCGCCGGTGGCGAGGCGATCGCCGTTCGTTGTGATGTGACCCGCGACGAGCAGGTCAAGGAGCTGATCGAGCAGACGCTGGCTCAGTTCGGCCGGCTCGATTACGCGTTCAACAACGCCGGCATCGAGATCGAGCAGGGCCGTCTGGCCGAAGGCAGCGAGGCGGAGTTCGACGCGATCATGGGCGTCAACGTCAAGGGCGTCTGGCTGTGCATGAAGCATCAGCTGCCGGTGATGCTGGCCCAGGGCGGCGGCGCGATCGTCAATACCGCATCGGTCGCCGGGCTCGGCGCTGCGCCGAAGATGAGCATCTACGCCGCGTCCAAGCATGCGGTGATCGGCCTGACCAAGTCGGCGGCGATCGAGTACGCCAAGAAGCAGATTCGCGTGAACGCCGTCTGCCCGGCCGTGATCGATACCGACATGTTCCGCCGCGCCTACGAGGCGGACCCGCGCAAGGCGGAGTTCGCGGCCGCCATGCACCCGGTCGGGCGCATCGGCAAGGAGGAGGAGATCGCCGCGGCTGTGCTCTATCTGTGCAGCGACGGCGCCGCGTTCACCACGGGCCACGCCCTGGCAGTGGATGGTGGGGCGACGGCGATCTGAGGGCGCGCCCGGTGTCTCGCCAAGGCACCCTTTATTCTGCGCCGCTCAGCTGCGGCGGCGTAGAATCAGCAGGGCGATTACCCCTGCAATCAACCCCCACAACGCAGCTCCGATGCCAAACAGCGTCAGTCCCGAAGCCGTGACCATAAAGGTGATCAGCGCCGCCTCCCGCTCGTCGGGCTGCTGCATCGCCTGGGTCAGCCCTGAGCCGATCGAGCCGAGCAGGGCAAGCGCCGCGATGGACAACACCAGCGCCGCCGGAAACGCCGCGAACAATGCCGCCAGCGTCGCGCCGAAGATGCCGGCAATGCCGTAGAACACGCCGCACCAGGCCGCGGCGGTGTAGCGTTTTTGTGGATCGGGATGTGCTTCGGGGCCGGCACAGATGGCCATGGTGATTGCTGCCAGGTGGATGCCATGGGAGCCGAACGGGGCCAGTAATACCGAGGCGATGCCGGTCGTGGAGATCAGCGGGGAGGCCGGCACCTGATAGCCTTCGGCGCGCAGCACGGCCAGCCCCGGCATGTTCTGCGAGGCCATGGCGATGACGAACAGCGGAATGCCGATGCTGAAGATGGCGGCGAAGGAAAACGCCGGCGTGGTCCACACCGGCACGGCTACCTGCAGGCTGAAGCGCTGGAAATCCAGCAGGCCAGAGACGCCGGCGATCAGGCAGCCGACTACCAGGGCGGCCAGTACGGCGAAGCGCGGCTGCATCCGCTTGGCCAGCAGGTAAGTGAAGAACATCCCGAGCACGAGCACCGGTTGAACGCCAACGGCGCGGAATATTTCGCTGCCGATATTGAACAGCACCCCAGCCAGCAGAGCGGCGGCCAGGGAAGCCGGCACTCGACGCATCAGGCGATCGAAGCTGCCAGTCAGGCCGCTCAATGCGATCAGCACCGAGGCGAAAATGAACGCGCCAATGGCTTCGGCATAGGGAACCCCAGGCAGGCTGGTAATCAGCAGCGCCGCGCCCGGCGTCGACCAGGCGACCACCACTGGCGTTCGATAGCGCAGCGACAGGCCGATGCTGCAGATGGCCATGCCGATCGACAGTGCCCAGATCCATGACGAGATCTGCGCCTCGCTCAGCCCGGCCGCCTGGCCTGCCTGGAACATCAGCACCAGCGAGCTGGTATAGCCGGTGAGCATGGCGACGAAGCCGGCAACGACGGTGGAGGGCGAGCTGTCGCTCAGAGGGCGCAGGGCGATGCGGCTGGTTTCATTCATTCTTGCTCTTCTATTTATCGAGATTGCGAAGGGGTGCTGCCATCCGGCTCGTCGCTAGCCTATTGGGCTGTGCTGGCGGGCGTCCCGATACAGCCACGGGCGCATTGGGCGTAACAGTCATCGCCCGTGTCCATGCAACCCATCGCCACGCGGAATGGCGCATGGGGTTCTGGCACCCTTGTTGCTATCTAGTCAGTGCTCGCCGCGATGCGTCAAAAAAACCGCGGCTGTTGGAGGATTAGATGAGTCAGGGTGTCCAATTCAATCGCTTGATGCTGGAAATGCGGGCCATGCAGACCGATGCCATGGCGCGCACCAAGCCGGAGGTGCAGACCCAGGAGGTCGGCGCGCCGAGCTTTTCCGACATGCTCGGCCAGGCGGTGAACAAGGTACACGAAACCCAGCAGGCTTCGAGCCAGCTCGCGTCAGCCTTCGAGATGGGGCAGGGCGGCGTTGACCTGACCGAAGTGATGATCGCCTCGCAAAAGGCCAGCGTTTCCTTTCAGGCCATGACCCAGGTACGTAACAAACTGGTTCAGGCCTACCAAGACATCATGCAGATGCCGGTGTGAGGCGGATTGAATCATGGCTGAAGCGGTGAGCAACGTTCCGGTACCAGCTACTCCCGAAGCTGGCAAGAAGCCTTTGCTGGGACTGTCGTTCCTGGAGAATCTCTCGGAAATGTCCATGCTGCGGCAGGTCGGCCTATTGGTCGGACTGGCGGCCAGCGTGGCCATCGGTTTTGCCGTGGTGCTCTGGTCGCAGCAGCCCGATTACCGCCCATTGCTCGGCAGCCTGGCCGGGATGGACGCGAATCAGGTGATGGAGACGCTTGCCGCGGCGGACATCGCCTATACCGTCGAACCCAATTCCGGCGCGTTGCTGGTCAAGGCCAATGACCTGGCGCGCGCGCGCCTGAAACTTGCTGGCGCCGGCATCGCCCCGGCCGATAGCAACATCGGCTTCGAAATCCTCGACAAGGACCAGGGGCTGGGTACCAGCCAGTTCATGGAGGCGACCCGCTACCGGCGCGGTCTCGAGGGCGAACTGGGGCGCACCATTTCCAGCCTGAACAACGTCAAGGGTGCTCGCGTGCACCTGGCCATCCCGAAGAGCTCGGTATTCGTGCGCGACGAGCGCAAGCCCAGCGCCTCGGTACTGGTGGAACTCTATCCGGGGCGTGCGCTGGAGCCGAGCCAGGTGATGGCGATCATCAACCTGGTCGCCACTAGCGTGCCGGAGCTCAGCAAGTCGCAGATCACTGTGGTGGATCAGAAGGGCAACCTGCTCTCCGACCAGCAGGAGCTGTCCGAGCTGACCATGGCGGGCAAGCAGTTCGACTATAGCCGCCGCATGGAGAGTCTCTATACCCAGCGCGTGCACAACATTCTGCAGCCGGTGCTCGGTAGCGGTCGCTACAAGGCCGAGGTTTCGGCAGACGTGGATTTCAGCGCTGTCGAGTCCACTTCGGAAACCTTCAATCCGGACCAGCCGGCGCTGCGCAGCGAGCAAAGCGTCAACGAACAACGCCAGAGCAGCCTGCCGCCGCAGGGCGTACCCGGTGCCCTGAGCAACCAGCCACCGGGTCCGGCGGCAGCACCGGAGCAGGCCAACCAGGCCGCTGCCGCCGCTGGTGCCGTCGCCCCTGGCCAGCCGCTGCTCGACGCCAATGGCCAACAGATCATGGATCCGGTAACCGGGCAGCCGATGCTGGCGCCGTTCCCGGCCGACAAACGCGAGCAGGCCACCCGCAACTACGAGCTCGATCGCTCCATCAGCTACACCAAGCAGCAGCAGGGCCGCCTGCGCCGGCTGTCGGTCGCCGTCGTGGTCGATGACCAGATGACGCTCAATGCGGCCGGCGAGATGGTTCGCGTGCCTTGGAACGCCGATGATCTGGCGCGCTTCACACGTCTGGTGCAGGACGCGGTGGGCTTCGATGCCAGCCGCGGCGACAGCGTCAGCGTGATCAACACCGCGTTCGTCGCCGACAGCGCCGGAGAGACCTTCGAAGAGATACCGTTCTACTCGCAGCCCTGGTTCTGGGATGTGGTCAAACAGGTGCTCGGCGTGCTGTTCATCCTGGTGTTGGTGTTCGGCGTACTGCGCCCGGTGCTCAAGAGCCTGACCAACCCCTCGGCTGGCAAGGAACTGCAGGTCGCCAGCGGTCCGGGCGAACTGGGTGACGATGATGGACTCGATTCCGGCCTGGCCAGCGACCGGGTCAGCCTGAGCGGCCCGCAGAACATTCTGCTGCCGAGCCCCAGCGAGGGATATGAAGCCCAGCTGAACGCGATCAAGAACCTTGTGGCCGATGACCCGGGACGGGTAGCCCAGGTGGTGAAAGAGTGGATCAACGCCGATGAATGACAATCGAGTTCAAGCCAAGCTCAACAAGGTCGACAAGGCCGCCATCCTCCTGCTCTCGCTGGGTGAGACCGACGCGGCCCAGGTGCTGCGCCACCTCGGGCCGAAAGAAGTGCAGCGCGTCGGTACGGCCATGGCGCAGATGCGCAACGTGCAGAAGGCGCAGATCGAACAGGTGATGAGCGAGTTCGTCGAAATCGTCGGCGACCAGACCAGTCTCGGCGTCGGCTCCGATGGCTATATCCGCAAGATGCTCACTCAGGCGCTGGGCGAGGACAAGGCCGGCGGGCTGATCGACCGCATCCTGCTGGGCGGCAATACCAGTGGCCTG
Organism: Stutzerimonas sp. KH-1; assembly: GCF_054483855.1. Lineage (NCBI taxonomy): Bacteria > Pseudomonadati > Pseudomonadota > Gammaproteobacteria > Pseudomonadales > Pseudomonadaceae > Stutzerimonas > Stutzerimonas sp. KH-1. Next base: position 661,675 of record NZ_CM137011.1, read on the forward strand.
GACAGCCTGAAGTGGATGGAGCCTCGCGCCGTGGCCGATGTGATCCGCTACGAGCATCCGCAGATCCAGGCCATCGTGGTGGCCTATCTCGACCCGGACCAGGCCGGCGAGGTGCTCTCGCACTTCGATCACAAGGTGCGGCTGGACATCGTCCTGCGCGTGTCGTCGCTGAACACCGTTCAGCCCGCCGCATTGAAAGAGCTGAACCTGATCCTGGAGAAACAGTTCTCCGGCAACACCAACACCAGCCGCGCCAGCCTGGGCGGCGTGAAGCGTGCGGCCGATATCATGAACTACCTGGACAGCTCCATCGAAGGCCAGCTGATGGATGCGATTCGCGATGTGGACGAGGACCTGTCCAGCCAGATCGAGGACCTGATGTTCGTCTTCGACAACCTGGCCGACGTCGACGACCGTGGCATCCAGGTGCTGCTGCGTGAGGTATCCTCCGACGTGCTGGTGATGGCGCTCAAGGGCGCCGACGACGGCATCAAGGAAAAGGTCTTCAAGAACATGTCCAAGCGCGCTGGTGAACTGCTGCGCGACGATCTCGAAGCCAAGGGGCCGGTGCGCGTCAGCGACGTGGAAAACGCCCAGAAGGAAATTCTCACCATTGCTCGTCGCATGGCCGAAGCCGGGGAGATCGTTCTCGGCTCCAAGGGCGGCGAAGAGATGATCTGACAGGACAACACTGCATAGATGGCGAAGGACAACCCCAGCGACCTCATTCGCGCGAAAGACGTCAGTCTGTTCGATCGCTGGTCATTGCCCAGCTTCGACCCGCAGGGTGAAGAGGAACCGCCTGCGGAGCCGAACGTCGACGAGCCAGTCGAAGAGTTGGCGCGCAGTGAGGATGTGCCGGTCGAGGAAGTCAAACCGCTGACGCTCGATGAGCTCGAGGCGATTCGCCAGCAGGCTTATAACGAAGGCTTTGCCACCGGTGAAAAGGATGGTTTCCACGCGGGCCAGCTCAAGGCTCGTCAGGAAGCCGAGGCCGCTTTGGCGCCACGCCTGGAAAGCCTTGAGCGGTTGATGACACAGTTGCTCGATCCGATCGCCGATCAGGATCGCAATCTCGAGCACGCCATGGCGACCCTGGTCAGCCACATGGCCCGGGAAGTGATCCAGCGTGATCTGCTGATCGATTCCAGCCAGATTCGTCAGGTGCTGCGCGAGGCGCTGAAGTTGCTGCCCATGGGGGCCAGCAACGTGCGTATCCATGTCAACCCGCAGGACTTCGAACTGATCAAGGCGTTGCGCGAACGCCACGAGGAAAGCTGGCGGATTCTCGAGGACAGCAGTCTGTTACCGGGCGGCTGCCACATCGAAACCGAGCACAGCCGCATCGATGCCAGTATCGAAACGCGTCTGACCCAGGCCATCAAGCAGCTCTTCGAACAGCAGCGGGAAAATGCGACCCATCCGCCAGCAGCCGACCTGACTATCGACCTGGATGTGTCCGATGCGCCTTGAGCGAACCAGCTTCGCCAAACGTCTCGAAGCCTACGGTGACGCGATCAAGCTGGCCAGCCAGCCGCTGCTGGAGGGCCGCCTGCTGCGCATGGTCGGCCTGACCCTCGAGGCCGAGGGGCTGCGTGCGGCGGTCGGCAGCCGCTGCCTGGTGATCAACGACGACAGCTATCACCCCACCGAGGTCGAGGCGGAGGTGATGGGCTTTTCCAGTGGCAAGCTGTATCTGATGCCGGTCGGCAGCCTGGCCGGTATCGCCCCTGGCGCGCGTGTGGTGCCGCTGGTCAACACCGGACGTCTGCCCATGGGTATGTCCATGCTCGGCCGGGTGCTGGACGGTGCAGGGCGTGCCCTGGACGGCAAGGGCGGCATGAAAGCCGAGGACTGGGTACCGATGGACGGCCCGGTGATCAATCCGCTCAAGCGTCACCCGATCAGCGAGCCGCTGGATGTCGGCATCCGCAGTATCAACGGGCTGCTCACGGTGGGGCGCGGCCAGCGTCTCGGTCTGTTCGCCGGTACCGGTGTCGGCAAGTCGGTATTGCTGGGCATGATGACCCGATTCACCGAAGCCGACATCATCGTGGTCGGGCTGATCGGCGAACGCGGTCGCGAGGTCAAGGAGTTCATCGAGAATATCCTCGGTGAAGAGAGCATCAAACGTTCGGTAGTGGTCGCCTCGCCGGCCGACGAAGCGCCGCTGATGCGCCTGCGTGCCGCGCAGTACTGCACGCGTATCGCAGAGTATTTCCGCGACAAGGGCAAGAACGTACTGCTGCTGATGGATTCGCTGACCCGCTATGCCCAGGCCCAGCGTGAAATCGCCCTCGCCATCGGCGAGCCGCCGGCTACCAAGGGCTACCCACCATCGGTGTTCGCCAAGCTGCCCAGCCTGGTTGAGCGCGCGGGCAATGCCGAGCAGGGTGGCGGCTCGATCACGGCGTTCTACACGGTGCTGTCCGAAGGCGATGACCAACAGGATCCGATCGCTGATGCTGCTCGCGGTGTGCTCGATGGGCACATCGTGTTGTCGCGCCGCCTGGCCGAGGAAGGCCACTATCCGGCTATCGACATCGAGGCTTCCATCAGCCGCGTAATGCCACAGGTGGTGGGCGCCGAGCACGTTCGCGCCTCGCAACGCTTCAAGCAGCTCTGGTCTCGTTATCAGCAGAGTCGCGACCTGATTAGTGTCGGCGCCTATGTGCCGGGCGGCGATCCAGAAACGGATATGGCTATCGCGCGGCAGGCCGAGATGGTCAGCTACCTGCGCCAGGGACTTGACGAAAGCGAGGACCTGGCGCGCAGCTCGGCACATCTTGCAGCGGTCTTCGCCGCGCGGCAAGGCGGCTAATCGATGGCGGCCAGCCGAGCGGCACGCCTGGCGCCGGTGATCGAGATGGCCGAGAAGGCCGAGCAGGATGCCGCGCGCCTGCTCGGGCAGGGCCAGACGCAACTGAATCAGGCCGAAGCCAAGTTGGGAGAGCTGGAGCAGTACTTCAGGGACTACCAGGAGCAATGGATGCAGCAGGGCAGCCAGGGCGTTTCCGGCCAGTGGCTGATGAACTACCAGCGCTTTCTGTCCCAGCTCGAATCGGCCATCGCTCAGCAACAGCGTAGCGTCAACTGGTACCGCGACAATCTGCGCAAGCTGCGTGAGCAGTGGCAGCAGCGCCATGCGCGTGTCGAGGGGCTGAGCAAGCTGGTCGAGAGCTATCAGCGCGAGGCCCGTATCGCTGCCGACAAGCGTGAGCAGAAGTTGCTCGACGAGTTTGCCCAGCGGCTGGCCGGAAGAGGGCGTGAGCATTGACCCGAACCGGCCGGATTCACGCTTGCCGTACCGCGGCGTGAATGTTAAATCTTGGCGGTGTTTCAGCGCGGCGACCCCGGTCGGGCCTGCGGCCTTGCCAGGCGAGGTCCTGATGGTGGTTCGTCGTTTTCAGCCGGTACACGGCTGTTTCATTTCGCCTTAGCGGCTACCGCTCGCAAGCGAGCTTCACGACGTACCGGATCAGGAGTGCCACATGACCATCACTTCGCAGCCTTCGGCGGATGGCCAGGAGCTGACCATTTCCATCAGTGGACGCTTCGACTTCAATGCGCATCAGGCCTTCCGCGATGCTTATCAGCGTCAGGACGTCCATCCGCAGCGCTACGTGGTGAACCTACAGGGCACGACCTACATGGACAGTTCGGCGCTAGGCATGCTGCTGCTGCTGCGTGACCATGCCGGGGGCGACGAAGCCGACATTCGCCTGCTCAACTGCAGCCCCGACGTTCGCAAGATCCTTTCGGTATCCAACTTCGAACAGCTGTTCGTGATTGCCTGACATGCCCATGGGGCTGTCGATCCTGATCGCCGAGGACAGCCCGGTCGATCGGATGCTGCTTTCGACCATCGTCGCCAAGCAGGGGCATCGCGTGCTCACCGCCGCCGATGGTCTTGAAGCGGTACAGCTGTTCGAGCGGGAGAAACCGCAGCTGGTGCTCATGGACGCGCTGATGCCGGTGATGGATGGCTTCGAGGCGGCCCGGCGCATCAAGCAGTTGGCCGGCGATGAGCTGGTGCCGATCATCTTCCTGACTTCGCTGACCGAGCATCAGGCGCTGGTCAGTTGCCTTGAGGCAGGGGGTGACGACTTTATCGCCAAGCCCTACAACCCGATCATTCTCGAAGCGAAGATCCAGGCCATGCATCGCCTGCGCCGTCTGCAGGCGACAGTGCTTGAGCAGCGCGATCTGATCGTCCGGCGCAACCAGCAGCTGCTCGACGAGCATCGCGCGGCCAAGGCAATCTTCGACAAGGTTGCCCATGCTGGCTGTCTCAGCGCGCCTAACATCCGTTACCGACAATCACCCCAGGCGCTGTTCAACGGCGATCTGCTGCTGGCCGCGCAGGCGCCGGCAGGCCAGATGTTCGTTCTGCTCGGTGATTTCACCGGCCATGGACTGCCAGCGGCGATCGGCGCCATGCCGCTGGCGGAAACCTTCTATGGCATGACCGCCAAGGGCCATTCGAGCAACGACATCCTTCGCGAGATGAATGCCAAGCTCAAACAGATCCTGCCGGTGGAGATGTTCTGCTGCGCAACGCTGCTGGACATCGACCCCAAGCAGGGGCGTTTACGCGTGTGGAACGGCGGTCTTCCTGATGGCTACCTGATTTCGGCGGATGGTCGGCAGACCCCGCTGGTGTCACGGCATCTACCGCTGGGCGTCGTCTCGGCTGCGAAGCTGGATGACAAGTTCGAACACTATCCTGTGGCGCCGGGCGATCGGCTTCTGCTGCTTTCCGATGGGGTCGTGGAGAGCCGCAATGCCGACGACGAGCTGTTCGGTGAGCAGCGTCTGCTGGCCGCCCTGGCTGCCAACCGCGATCCGTCGCGGTTGTTCGACGAGATCGAGCAGGCGCTGCTCGACTTTCATGGCCAGCCCCACGACGATTTGAGCCTGGTCGAGGTCGTGGTCAGCGACGAGGCGGTGCCGATGCCGCTGGCGGCGCCGGTTTCGGCAAGTCGTGTACGTCCAATGGACTGGTCGTTTCGGATCGAACTGCGCGCCGACAGCCTGCGTGGCGGCAATCCGCTGCCCTCCGTGCTGCAGGTTCTCTTGCAGGTCAACCAGCTGCGTCCGCGAGCCGGTCAGATCTATACAGTGCTTGGCGAACTCTATTCCAATGCGCTGGAGCACGGCGTGCTGGGGCTCGATTCGACCCTCAAGTGCGATGGGGACGGCTTCAAGCGCTACTACGAGTTGCGTCAGCAGCGTTTGCAGACGCTTGCCGAGGGCCATGTGCACCTCGAGCTGAGCATCAAGACCGGGCCGCAGGGCGGACGATTGCGGGTCGCTATCAGCGACAGCGGCAGCGGGTTCGATGTGGCCCGGGCATTGCGGCTCGGGCTCGGCCGAGACCAGTTCAGTGGGCGCGGCTTGCACCTGGTGCGCGAGCTGAGCGATGGGTTCGAGTGGCGGCCGGACGGGCGAGGTCTGAGCGTAGAGTTCAGCTGGCCGCCTGAGGCATAATCCGGCCCTTTGAATCAGGAGTGTCCCGGTGACCAACACTCATCTCGATAGTGCCGTGCTCGCCACGCTGCAGGACGTGATGGAGGGTGAGTACCCGGCGCTGCTGGATACCTTCCTGACCGATTCCGAGGAGCGCGTCCGGCTGCTTCGCCAGGCGCTGCATTCGGATCAGAGCGAGTCACTGCGGCGTGCCGCGCATAGCTTCAAGGGCAGCTGCAGCAACATGGGCGCGACTTTGCTCGCCGAGCTTTGCCAGCAATTGGAGAGTGCCGCCCGCAATGAGCGGCTGGAGGATGCGCCGGCGCTGCTAGCGTCCATCGAGCGCGAGTTCGCCATCATCGGCATCCTGTTCCGCGCTGAGCGACAGCGTTACGGCTGAGCAGACGACTTTCTGGCGCTGTTCGGTCAAGTGGCGGTCGGAGGACTCTCAGTCCGCGCGGTAGCGTAAGTCGCGCTGCCGGTGGACCCTGGTCGCGCTCTGGGCGCCTCCCTCACGTCCTGGCCCAGAAATTGCTCTGTCACGCTCACGATCATTCGTGGCGGACTCATTCCATGGCTGTTACCCCCGACCTGCTGCTCAAGACCCCCACCGTCGATGTGCGTCCCAAGGCTTCGGCAAAAGCGCCGGACACGCCGCGCGAGAGCCGCGACGGCGGCGCAGCGAGCTTTTCCGACGTCTACGCACGGGAGCGCCAGACCCGGCCGACCGAGCGCGCCGAACGTGGCGATTCGTCTCGCGACAAACCTGTCGATGAAAAAGGCGAGGCAAAAGCGGCAGAGGCGAGCGGTGACGAAAAGCCGGCGGTTGCCGAAAGCGGCAATGCCTTGCCTGCCGCAAGCGAATCGGACGAGGTGCCGGAGGCCGAACTGGATCCGCTGCTGATGCTGGGCCTTGGCGGCCAGTCCGTCGCGCCGAGCGAGATTCAGCCAATCGGCGAAGTTCAGCCAGAGACCCTGCTCTCCGGATTGCCGGCCGTGCAGGGGCTGGTCAGTGATGACGGCGAGCTCGCCGAGCCGTCCATGACCAGCACGGGCTTGGTGAGCGATGAGCCGGTGGGGATGCAGAAAGCGGCCGCGCAACTGCACGATCCGCTGGCCCAGGCACAGCTCAAGGCCGACAACGATGATGGCTTCGCCAATGCGTTGCTGGCTGGCAGCGAGTCGCTCGAAGATGCGGAGACAGAGCTGAAACTGACAGCCGAGGAGCTGCTGGAAACGATTGATGCGCCCAAGGAGAGTCGGGCCTCGAGCCTTGGCGAGTCTGCCGCCGCCCGGGTCAATCCGTTGAGCCAGGCGATCGCGCAGCAGATTCAGCAGGCCCAGCGACCGGCGCTGGTGCCGGGACAGCCGGTCCAGGTGCAGCAATCCGGCTGGAGCGAGGCCGTGGTGGATCGGGTGATGTGGATGTCCAGCCAGAACCTGAAATCGGCTGAGATTCAGCTCGACCCCGCGGAACTTGGACGCATGGAAGTGCGTATCGAAATGACCAAGGACCAGGCGCAGGTCACTTTCCTCAGTCCTCACGCTGGCGTACGTGACGCGCTTGAAGGACAGATGCAGCGTTTGCGCGAAATGTTCAACCAGCAGGGTATGAGCCTGATGGACGTCAATGTCTCCGATCAGTCGCTGGCGCGCGGCTGGCAGGGCGGGGCGGACGGCGGTTCGTCGAGGGGCGGCTCCTCCGGTGCGTCCGATATGGCTATCGAGGACGATCAGCAGAGCGGTATCAGCGAGATTTCGAGTACCCGCACCGGTGGCGATCGCGGCCTGGTCGACTACTACGCCTGAGTCTTGTTGCCTCCACTCCGGCGCGTCCAGCATCGGGGTGCGCCGGTTTTCCGCCGTCTGTCTGGATAGCCGTCGCGGCCCGTTGCGGTCGCCGTGACTGCAGCCTTTTCCTGATACCTTTTCGCTAATGGCGAACGACATACCCTAGCGCGCTGGCGTCGGCACGTTGGCACAGCTGTTGCTCCTAACTTCGCACAATCGGGTCGAAACGCTGTTGATGACGGATATTTGGCATGGCTAAGAAACAGGCTCCACCGGTAGTGCCGCCAACCGGGCCGGAAGCGCCTCAGGCAAGCAAAGGGAAGCTGAAACTCATTCTGGTGATCGTGGTCGCCATGTTGGTGGCTGTGGGGCTTTCGATCGGCGGTACGCTTTACTTCATGAGCAAGGGTGATGGCCTGGACAGTGACAAGGCGGAAGAAGCCCCAGCCACCGCTTCGGGTAAGCAGCCGGCGATCTATGAGGTGCTGATGCCGGCCTTCGTGGTCAACTACAGCCACAAGGGGCGGCAGCGGTATATGCAGGTGAGCATCGCGCTGATGTCGCGGGACCAGGCCGCTCTGGATGCGCTGAAGGTGCATATGCCGTTGCTGCGTAACCGGCTGGTGATGCTGTTCTCCAGTCAGGATTTCGAGGCGCTGAAAACGCCGGTAGGCAAGGAAATGCTGCGTCAGCAGGCCACTGCCAGCGTGCAGGAACTGGCGCAGAAGGAAATCGGCAAACTTGCCGTCGAGCAAGTGCTGTTCACCAACTTCGTATTGCAATAGAAGGCTGCCGCAGATGGCTGTTCAAGACCTGCTCTCGCAAGACGAGATCGATGCGCTCCTGCATGGGGTCGACGACGGTCTGGTGGATACCGAAAGCGATTCCGAGCCGGGGTCCATCAAGAGCTACGACCTGACCAGTCAGGATCGCATCGTGCGCGGGCGCATGCCCACGCTGGAAATGATCAACGAACGTTTCGCCCGTTATACCCGCATCAGCATGTTCAACCTGCTGCGGCGTTCGGCCGATGTCTCGGTCGGTGGCGTCCAGGTGATGAAGTTCGGCGAGTACGTGCACTCGCTGTACGTGCCGACCAGCCTCAACCTGGTGAAGATGAAGCCGTTGCGTGGCACGGCGCTGTTCATTCTCGACGCCAAGCTGGTGTTCAAGCTGGTGGACAACTTCTTCGGTGGCGACGGCCGCCACGCCAAGATCGAGGGCCGCGAATTTACCCCGACCGAGCTGCGCGTGGTGCGCATGGTGCTGGATCAGGCCTTCGCCGATCTGAAAGAAGCCTGGCACGCGGTGCTGGACGTCAACTTCGAGTACGTCAACTCGGAAGTGAACCCGGCGCTGGCCAACATCGTCAGCCCCAGCGAGGTGGTGGTGGTTTCCACCTTCCATATCGAGCTGGACAGTGGCGGCGGCGATCTGCACGTGACCATGCCTTATTCGATGATCGAGCCTATTCGCGAGATGCTCGATGCCGGCTTCCAGTCGGATGTCAGCGACCAGGACGAGCGCTGGGTCAAGGCGCTGCGCGAGGACATTCTCGACGTCAACGTGCCGCTGGGGGCCACCGTCGTGCGCCGCCAGCTCAAGTTGCGCGACATCCTCAACATGCAGCCAGGGGACGTCATTCCCGTGGAAATGCCGGAAGACATGATCATGCGTGCCAATGGCATGCCGGCCTTCAAGGTCAAGCTGGGTGCCCACAAGGGCAACCTGGCACTGCAGGTGCTGGAGCCCGTGGTTCGCCCACGCTGACTCCGCCCTTTACTCAATTCGAGCCGTTCGAGGACTAGCGATGGCAGACGAACACGACAATACATCCCCAGAGGAGCAGGCGCTGGCCGACGAGTGGGCCGCGGCCCTGGCCGAAGCCGGCGATGCCAGCCAGGACGATATCGATGCGCTGCTGAACCAGGGGCCGGCAGCGGCGGCGCCTGCCGCACCGACTGCGCCGCGCGCACCGCTGGAGGATTTCGCCAGTGCGCCGAAGTCCTCCGGAGGTGTTCAGCTGGGGCTTGAGGGGCCGAACCTGGATGTCATTCTGGATATTCCGGTTTCCATTTCGATGGAAGTGGGCAGCACGGAAATCAGCATCCGTAACCTGCTGCAGCTCAATCAGGGCTCGGTGGTCGAGCTCGACCGCCTGGCCGGCGAGCCGCTGGATGTGCTGGTCAACGGTACGCTCATCGCTCATGGCGAGGTGGTAGTGGTCAACGAGAAGTTCGGGATCCGGTTGACCGATGTGATCAGCCCCACCGAACGCATCAAGAAGTTGCGTTGACATGCGCGGCCTGGCATTGCTGGCGGCGCTCTTGGCGTTCCCGGTGTGGGCGGCGGAGCCGACTGCGAGCATGAACAGCAGCGCCATGGGCGCACAGCTGAGCAAGCTGCTGCTCGGCCTGTTGCTGGTGATCGGGTTGATATTCCTGCTCGCCTGGCTGCTGCGTCGCGTGCAGCAGCTGAACCCACGTGGCACCCAGGTGATCAAGCTGATCTCTAGCCAGGCGCTGGGTCCGCGCGAGCGGCTGGTGCTGGTGCAGGTCGGCGGCGAACAGATCCTCATCGGCCTGAGCGGCGGCCGCATCACGCCGCTGCACGTGATGAAGGAGCCGGTGCATTTGCCGGATGCCGAGCCGGCCAATCCCGAATTCGCCCAGCGTCTGATGGAGCTGCTCGGCAAGGACCACAAGGACAAGCCTTGATGTTGCGCATTCTGCTGCTGGCCGCGCTTATGCTGGTCGGCCCTCTCGCTGTCGCGCAGGAGTCGTCCGGCATCCTGGCGCAGGGCGACAATCCGCTGTCGATCCCTGCGATCACCCTGACTACCGATGCCGAGGGGCAGCAGGAGTATTCGGTCAGCCTGCAGATCCTGCTGATCATGACGGCGCTGAGCTTCATCCCGGCGTTCGTCATGCTGATGACCAGCTTCACCCGGATCATCATCGTGTTTTCCATCCTGCGTCAGGCCCTGGGCCTGCAGCAGACGCCGTCGAATCAGATCCTCGTCGGCCTGACGCTGTTTCTCACGCTGTTCATCATGGCCCCGGTGTTCGACCGGATTAACCAGGAGGCGCTGCAGCCTTACCTGAGCGAGCAGATTCCGGCACAGGAAGCGATCAGCCGCGCCGAGGTGCCGCTGAAGAACTTCATGCTGGCGCAGACCCGCGAGAGCGATCTGGAGCTGTTCGTGCGCTTGTCACGGCGCACCGACATCACCTCGCCCGAGGCGGCACCGATGACCATCCTGGTGCCGGCGTTCGTCACCTCCGAGCTGAAAACGGCGTTTCAGATCGGCTTCATGATCTTCATCCCGTTTCTGATCATCGATATGGTGGTGGCCAGCGTACTGATGGCGATGGGCATGATGATGCTCTCGCCGCTGATCATCTCGCTGCCGTTCAAGATCATGCTGTTCGTGCTGGTCGATGGCTGGGGGCTGATCATCGGCACCCTGGCCGGCAGCTTCGGCACCCTGTAGGAGGGACGCGAATGACACCGGAAGTGGCGGTGGACCTGTTTCGCGAAGGGCTGTGGATGACCGCGATGATCGTCGGCGTGCTGGTGGTGCCGAGCCTGCTGGTCGGTCTGGTGGTGGCGATGTTTCAGGCCGCAACGCAGATCAACGAGCAGACCCTGAGCTTCTTGCCGCGTCTGCTGGTAATGCTGCTGACGCTGATCTGGGCCGGCCCCTGGCTGGTGCGCGAGCTGATGGAGTACACGCAGAACCTCGTGCAGAACATCCCGTTGCTGATCGGTTAGCCCGATGCTGGAGCTGAGCAATACGCAGATCGGCGGCTGGGTGGCGCAGTTTCTGCTGCCGCTGTTTCGCATCGCCGCATTGCTCATGAGCATGCCGCTCATCGGTACCCAGCTGGTGCCGATGCGTATACGCCTGTATCTGGCTCTGGCGATCGCACTGGTCCTGGTGCCGACGCTGCCGCCGATGCCTGCGGTCGATTCGCTCAGCCTGGGGTCTTTGCTGCTGATTGCCGAGCAACTGGTGATTGGTGTGATGCTCGGCTTCGTCCTGCAGCTGTTCTTTCACGTATTCATCGTCTCGGGCCAGCTGCTGGCGATGCAGATGGGCCTCGGTTTCGCCTCGATGGTCGACCCGGCCAATGGCATCTCGGTGCCCGTGCTCGGCCAGTTCTTCAACATGCTGGTGATCCTGCTGTTCCTCTCGGTCAACGGCCATCTGGTGGTGCTGGAAATCCTCGCCGAGAGCTTCGTCACCCTGCCGGTGGGGGCTGGCCTGTCGACCAATCACTTCTGGGAAGTGGCCGGCAAGTTGGGCTGGGTACTGGGTGCCGGCTTGCTGCTGGTGCTGCCGGCGATCACCGCACTGCTGGTGGTCAACCTCGCGTTCGGCCTGATGACCCGCGCGGCGCCGCAGTTGAACATCTTCTCTATCGGCTTTCCGCTGACCCTGGTGCTCGGCCTGATCATCGTCTGGATCGGTATGGCCGATATCTTCGCCCAATACCAGATATTCGTCAGCGAGGCACTGATGATGCTGCGCGAGCTGGCGGGGGCACGCTGATGAACCGGGCCCTGTACCTGACGGAGGTCGCGCATGGCTGAGAGCGAAAGCGGCGCCGACAAAAGCGAGGAACCCACAGAGAAACGCCTGCGCGAATCACGCGAGAAAGGGCAGCTGGCACGTTCCCGCGAACTCAGCACGGTGGCGGTAACGCTGGGTGGTATCGGCGGGTTGCTGGCGTCCGGCGGGGGCCTGGCGCAAGCCCTGATGGCCATGATGCAGGGCACGTTCGAGCTCAGCCGCGAAACGCTGCTGGACGAGGGCTCCATGGCGAGTCTGTTGATGGGCAGCGGTCTGATGGCGCTGGAGGCGATCATGCCCCTGCTGATCGCATTGCTGATCGCATCGATTGTCGGCCCGGTGGCACTGGGCGGCTGGCTGTTCTCGGCCAAGGCGATGGCGCCCAAGGTCAGCAGGATGAATCCAGCGGCCGGCCTTAAACGCATGTTTTCCACTCAAGCGTTGGTCGAGCTGCTGAAGGCGCTGGGCAAGTTCCTCGTCGTGCTCAGCGTTGCGCTGCTGGTGTTGTCGGCGTATCAGGACGACCTGCTGTCCATCGCCAAGCAGCCGCTGGACCTCGCCATCATGCACAGCGTCGAGATCGTCGGCTGGTGCGCCCTGTGGATGGCCTGTGGGCTGATCATCATTGCCGCGGTGGACGTGCCGTTTCAGCTCTGGAGCAACAAGCAGAAGCTGATGATGACCAAGCAGGAGGTCAAGGACGAATACAAGGATTCCGAGGGCAAGCCGGAGGTCAAGTCGCGCATCCGCCAGCTGCAGCGTGAGGCCGCGCAGCGGCGGATGATGCAGGCGGTGCCGGAAGCCGATGTGGTCATCACCAACCCGACGCACTTCGCCGTTGCGCTGAAGTACGACGGCGACAAGGGCGGCGCGCCAAGGCTGGTTGCCAAGGGCGGTGACTTCGTGGCGTTGAAGATTCGTGAGATCGCCCAGGAGCACAAGGTGACGGTGCTGGAGTCGCCGGCACTGGCGCGGGCGGTGTACTACTCCACCGAGCTGGATCATGAGATCCCGGCTGGCCTTTATCTGGCCGTGGCACAGGTGCTGGCCTACGTCTATCAGTTGCGTCAGTACCGCGCGGGCAAGGGGCGCCGACCCGAGCCGTTGAACAATCTGCCGATTCCGCCGGACTTGCGGCGCGACGAGTGATCCGGCCGGGTGACGGGTTGCGTCGCCCGGCCGCAGCGCTTATTCGATTACGCCGCAGGCGACACGTGCGCCGCCACCGCCCAGTGGCTGCGGATGGTCGGAATGGTTATCGCCACCCTGATGGACCATCAGCGCCAGGCCCTTGATGTCGCCCAGGCTCTTCAAGCGTGGTGCCAGTACCGGCTGGTTGGCCTTGCCTTCGCTGTCGACGTAGAGCGCGGGCAGGTCGCCCATATGCCCGTCGCCCCAGGGTTCGCCGTGCTTGCCGCTGTTCTTCGGGTCCCAGTGTCCGGTCGCAGCCGCCGCCGCGGTTGGCTTGCCATCGACTTCGGCCGGCTCGCAGCTGCCTTTGGCATGAATATGAAAGCCATGGATGCCGGGCTGCAGGTCGGCAAGCTCGGGACGGAACACCAGGCCGTACTCATTGCTTTCGATCTTCACGCTGCCCACGGATTCTCCGATGCCCTGGGCGGTGACGGCGTTGATCTCGACGTTCAGCGTTTCCGCCTGGGCGGCGAAGGCGGTGCAGCCGGCTAGGGCGGCGATGATCCACTGTTTCATCTGAAAGCTCCTTTTGCGCAGACGGCGACGGAGTGCCGCCGGTAGCAACTGTGACTGCCGACGCTGCGCGGCGTTCGCACCGCCCCGCGGTATAGAGCGCGCTGGTAGCCAATGCGGCAGAGAGTTGGACCCCTTCTTGCTATAGCCCCGGCAGGGCGCATTTCGCGTCAAGAATTCGTTCTGTATTTCCGGGGTTTCTGTGGATCGCACGCAACTCGTCAATATTCGCAACGGCCTGGCAGGCGCGGGGCGCGGCAATCTCGGCGTACCGCTGCTGTTGCTCGTGATGATGGGCATGATGATGCTGTCGGTGCCGCCGCTCCTCCTGGATCTGCTGTTCACCTTCAACATCGCGCTGTCGATTGTCGTCCTGCTGGTCAGCGTCTATGCGCTGCGGCCGCTGGACTTCGCCGTTTTCCCGACCATCCTGCTGGTCGCGACCCTGATGCGTCTGGCACTTAACGTTGCCTCGACCCGGGTGGTGCTGATCAACGGCCATGAAGGCGGCTCGGCCGCAGGCCATGTGATCGAGGCCTTCGGCAACGTAGTGATCGGCGGCAATTACGTCGTGGGTATCGTCGTCTTCGCGATTCTGATGATCATCAACTTCGTCGTGGTCACCAAGGGCGCCGGGCGCATCTCGGAAGTCAGCGCACGCTTCACCCTCGACGCTATGCCCGGCAAGCAGATGGCGATCGACGCCGACCTCAACGCCGGCCTGATCGACCAGGAAGAAGCCAAGAAGCGCCGCAGCGAGGTTTCCTCGGAGGCCGACTTCTACGGTTCTATGGACGGTGCTTCGAAATTCGTGCGCGGTGATGCCATTGCCGGCCTGCTGATTCTCTTCATCAACCTGATCGGCGGCGTTGGCATAGGCATGGCGCAGCACGGCATGAGCTTCAGTGAGGCAGGCCAGGTCTATGCGTTGCTGACCATTGGTGACGGTCTGGTTGCACAGATTCCTTCCCTTCTGCTGTCCACCGCAGCAGCCATCATGGTGACCCGCGTCACCAGTTCGGAGGATATGGGGCAGCAGGTGCAGCGGCAGATGTTCGCCTCGCCCAAGGCGCTGGCGGTGTCGGCAGCGATCATGATTGCCATGGGGCTGGTTCCGGGCATGCCGCATATGTCCTTCCTCGGCCTTGGTGCCGCGGCTGCAGCGGGTGCCTACTGGATCTGGCACCGCCAGAAGCAGTCCGTCAAGAAGACCGAGCAGGAGGTGCAGAAGCAGCAGGAGATGCTGCCCGCGCAACGAGCCGCCGAAACCAAGGAGCTGGGCTGGGACGACGTGACTCCGGTCGATATGGTCGGCCTGGAGGTCGGTTATCGTCTGATCCCGCTGGTCGATCGTAATCAGGGGGGGCAGCTGCTGGCGCGAATCAAGGGTGTGCGCAAGAAGCTCTCGCAGGACCTGGGTTTTCTCATGCCTTCGGTCCATATCCGCGACAACCTCGACCTGTTGCCCAACGCCTATCGCTTGACGCTGATGGGCGTGAGCCTGGCCGAGGCGGAGGTCTATCCGGATCGCGAGCTGGCGATCAATCCGGGCCAGGTGTTCGGCCCACTCAACGGCATTGCCGCCAAGGATCCGGCATTCGGGCTGGAGGCGGTATGGATCGAGACCAGCCAGCGCGATCAGGCACAGTCGCTGGGTTATACGGTGGTGGATGCCAGCACTGTCGTCGCCACGCACCTCAACCAGGTGTTGTACAAGCATGCGCACGAGCTGCTGGGGCACGAGGAAGTGCAGCAGCTACTGCAGCTGCTGGCCAAGAGCTCGCCCAAGCTCGCCGAGGAGCTGGTGCCTGGCATGGTATCGCTCTCCACGCTGCTCAAGGTCTTGCAGGCGCTGTTGCAGGAGCAGGTTCCCGTGCGCGACATCCGCACCATCGCCGAGGCTATCGCCAATGTGGCCGCCAAGAGTCAAGATCCCGCCGCGATGGTGGCTGCGGTGCGCGTTGCGCTATCCCGCGCAATCGTGCAAAACGTTGTGGGACTAGAGCCGGAGCTGCCTGTGATCACCCTCGAGCCTCGATTGGAACAGATCTTGCTCAATAGCCTGCAGAAGGCTGGGCAGGGCTCCGATGACGGCATCCTGCTGGAGCCGGGAATGGCCGAAAAGTTGCAACGGTCTCTGGTAGAAGCGGCACAGCGTCAAGAAATGCTCGGCAAACCGGCGGTTCTGCTGGTCGCCGGCCCGGTCAGGGCGATGCTGTCGCGGTTCGCAAGGCTGGCAGTGCCGAACATCCATGTTCTGGCCTATCAGGAAATACCGGACAACAAGCAGGTCACCATCGTCTCGACGGTGGGTCAGAATTAACCGAGGGTACAGGCCATGCAGGTCAAACGTTTCTTCGCCGCCGATATGCGCATCGCCATGAAGATGGTGCGTGACGAGCTGGGCGCCGATGCCGTGATCATCGGCAATCGCCGGGTGGCCGGTGGCGTCGAGCTGACGGCCGTACTCGACTACCCGATGCAGTCCGCGCCGGCAGCGACCAAGCCCAATCCTGCGCTGGAAGCTGAGCTGCGCAAGACGCAATCGCGCCTGGCCAGTGCCCATGCCGAACTGAGCGCCACGCCGCGGGCGAAGATGCAGGATCGTCAACTGCTTGACGAGAAGCCGGCCGCCGTGGCGCCGAGCGCTCAGCCCGAGCCGGCTGCCGCGCCATCTGCTGCCGTCGATCCGCGCGCGATCGAGGCGATGTACTCGGAGCTGCACGGTCTGCGTGAGCTGATCGAGGTGCAGCTCGGCTCGATCGCCTGGGGGCAGGAGCAGAGCCGCCGTCCACAGCAGGCCAGCCTCTGGCGCCGGCTCCAGCGCCTCGGCCTGCCGGCCGAACTGTCGCGCAGCCTGCTGGAAAAGGTCGCGACCATCAACGATCCGCGTCAGGCCTGGCGCATGGTGCTGGCCTATATGGCGCAGGCGATCAAGGTCAGCAAGCAGGAGCCGCTGGAAGAGGGTGGAGTGATTGCGCTGGTCGGCCCGGCCGGTGTTGGCAAGACCACCACCCTGGCCAAGCTCGCGGCCCGTTACGTACTCAAGTACGGCGCACAGAACATCGCCGTGGCGAGCATGGACAACTACCGGATCGGCGCGCAGGAGCAGCTCAAGACGCTTGGGCGTATCCTCGACGTACCGGTGCTGCAGATCGACCCGAGCCAGCCATTGAGCAAGACGCTCGCGCCGCTGGCCCGCAAGCGGGTGATCCTGATCGACACCGCCGGCCTGCCGGCCAGCGATCCGACCTTGCGCAAGCAGCTCGAAGCTCTGTCGGATCGCGGTGTGAAATCCAAGAACTATCTGGTGTTGGCGGCGACCAGCCAGAGTCAGGTACTCAAGGCGGCATGGCACAACTATCGTCGCTGCGGCCTGGCGGGTTGTATCCTGACCAAGCTGGACGAGGCAGGCAGCCTCGGCGATGTGCTCGGCCTCACGATCAGCCAGCATTTGCCGATAGCCTACCTCGCCGATGGCCCGCGGATTCCGGATGACCTGCATCTGCCCCGTAGCCACCAGCTGGTCAGCCGTGCGGTAAGCCTGCAATCAGGCGAGGAGCCGAGCGAAGAGGCCATGGCCGACATGTTCGCCGGGTTGTACAACGGCTCGTCACGGCGGGCCGGATGATCAAGCGAGTGCGGTACCAGAATGAACCAGATGCGTGCCATGCGGGCGCATCGCCGGCCGTATGGCCCCAGCAAGATATAGGCGTGTGAACATGGGTATGCATCCCGTACAGGTGATTGCGGTGACCGGCGGCAAGGGTGGCGTCGGCAAGACCAACGTGTCGGTCAATCTGGCGCTGGCGCTGGCCGATCTCGGCCGGCGTGTGGTGTTGCTCGACGCCGATCTGGGTCTGGCCAACGTCGACGTCCTGCTTGGCCTGACCAGCAAGCGAACCCTGGCCGATGTGATCGCCGGTGAGTGCGATCTGCGCGATGTGCTGATTCAGGGCCCCGGCGGCATCCGTATCGTGCCCGCGGCATCCGGGACGCAGAGCATGGTGCAGCTGTCGTCCCTGCAGCATGCCGGTCTGATCCAGGCATTCAGTGAACTGGGCGATGAACTGGACGTGCTGATCATCGATACCGCGGCCGGTATTGGTGATTCGGTGGTCAGCTTCGTGCGTGCCGCGCAGGAAGTGCTGCTGGTCGTGACAGATGAACCCACGTCCATCACCGATGCCTATGCTCTGATCAAGTTGCTCAACCGTGACTACGGCATCAGTCGTTTCCGGGTGTTGGCCAACATGGCGCATGCGCCCCAGGAAGGTCGCAACCTGTTCGCCAAACTGACCAAGGTCACCGAGCGTTTTCTCGATGTGGCGCTGCAGTATGTCGGCGCCGTGCCCTACGACGAGGCCGTACGCAAAGCGGTACAAAAGCAGCGTGCCGTCTATGAAGCCTATCCGCGCTCCAAATGCGCGCTGGCCTTCAAGGCCATTGCGCAGAAGATCGATACCTGGCCGTTGCCCGCTACCCCGCGCGGCCATCTCGAGTTCTTCGTCGAGCGCCTCATCAGTCCCGCTTCAGAAAGCCACGAATGACAGGTGCCGGATCCGCTATGTATTACAGCAAGGCTCAGGCAAAGGATGCTCAATATCGCCTGATCGATCAGTACGCGCCGTTGGTCAAGCGTATCGCTTACCACCTTCTGGCGCGTCTGCCTGCGAGCGTGCAGGTGGACGACCTGATCCAGGCTGGAATGATCGGACTGCTGGAAGCAGCGAAGAAATACGACGCCGGCAAGGGCGCCAGTTTCGAAACCTACGCCGGCATCCGCATCCGCGGCACCATGCTCGACGAGGTGCGCAAGGGCGACTGGGCGCCACGCTCGGTGCATCGCAACTCGCGCATGGTCAGCGAGGCGATCCGCGCCATTGAAGCGAAAACCGGTCGTGACGCTAAAGATCATGAAGTTGCGGCCGAACTTAAGCTTAGTCTCGATGAGTATTACAGCATCCTCGGCGATACCCTCGGCAGCCGACTGTTCAGCTTCGACGACCTGCTGCAGGAAGGCGAGCATGGCGAGCTGCAGGAGGATGCCGGCAGCACGCACCCCGAGCCTTTCCGCGATCTGGAGGACGAACGTTTCCAGTTGGCGCTGGCAGAAGCCATCGCCAACCTGCCGGAGCGCGAGAAGCTGGTGCTGTCGTTGTATTACGACGAAGAGCTGAACTTGAAGGAAATCGGTCAGGTGCTGGGAGTCAGCGAGTCGCGTGTGAGCCAGTTGCATAGCCAGTGTGCGGCGCGCCTGCGTGCGCGCCTCGGTGAATGGCGCGCCAATTGACGATTGTTTGCGGTATGACGTGCTCGGTTTGCTGAGGCATTTTGGGACTTACGGAGGTCGACTTGGACAAGAACATGAAAATCCTCATCGTCGATGACTTCTCGACGATGAGACGAATCATCAAGAACCTCTTGCGTGACCTGGGGTTCACCAACACCGCCGAAGCGGACGATGGCACCACCGCGCTGCCGATGCTCAAGAGCGGCAGCTTCGACTTTCTCGTCACCGACTGGAACATGCCGGGCATGAGCGGTATCGATCTGCTGCGCACCGTGCGTGCCGACGAGCGCCTCAAGCACCTTCCGGTGCTGATGGTCACTGCCGAAGCCAAGCGCGACCAGATCATCGAGGCGGCACAGGCCGGCGTAAACGGCTATGTGGTCAAGCCTTTCACTGCCCAGGTGCTCAAGGAGAAGATCGAGAAGATCTTCGAGCGCGTCAACGGCTGAAGCAGCAACGCCGCGAGGGCACTATGACGCAAGCAGATCAGAGCCTGGCAGAGTTCGAAGCGACTCTGAAGGCCAACGCCCCAAAGTTGATTGAAAGCCTGCAGCAGGGCCGCTTCGATGAAGCGACGCAGATGTTCAATGAACTCAGCCAGGCGCGTAATCACAGCCTCTATCAGGAAGTCGGCAAGCTCACCCGCGAGCTGCACAACGCCATCGTCAAACTCGAGATGGATACCTGTGCCACCGGCGGCGATCCGTCACCGATCACCGACGCGACCGATCGCCTGTCCTATGTGGTGGAGATGACCGAGAAGGCCGCCAACCGCACCATGGATCTGGTGGAGGAATCGGCGCCGCTGGTCAACTACGTTAGCTACGAGGCCCAGAGCCTGACGGCTGACTGGCAGCGATTCATGCGCCGCGAAATGGATGCTGAACAGTTCCGTGGGCTGGTCAAGCGCATCGACCAGTACCTCAAGCGCAGCATGAACGATGGCAGCCAGCTTTCGCAGAACCTCAGCGAAATCATGCTGGCCCAAGATTTCCAGGACCTGACCGGCCAGGTCATCAAGCGTGTCACCCGACTGATCACCGAGCTTGAAAGCAATCTGCTCAATCTCGTCCTGATGGCGGGGCAGGTCGACCGCGTGGCTGGCATCCAGCACGACCGCGATGCCATGCGCGCCGAGCAAGAGAAGAAAAAACAAGAAAAATCGCCTTCCAATGGTGAAGGTCCGCAGATGCATGCCGATATGCGTGAAGACGTCGTTTCCGGCCAGGACGATGTCGATGATCTGCTTTCAAGCCTGGGCTTTTAGGGGAAGTGAATATGAGCTTCGACGCCGATGAAGAAATTCTCCAGGACTTCCTGGTAGAGGCCGGCGAGATTCTCGAATTATTGTCCGAGCAACTCGTGGAGCTGGAAAGCAGCCCCGATGACATGGCGTTGCTCAATGCGATTTTTCGCGGGTTCCATACGGTCAAGGGCGGTGCGGGCTTTCTCCAGCTTCATGAGTTGGTGGAATGCTGCCACATTGCCGAAAACGTCTTCGACATCCTGCGCAAGGGTGAGCGTCGAGTCGATTCCGAACTGATGGACGTCGTTCTGCAGGCGCTCGACGCCGTGAACGCGATGTTCAGCCAGGTCCGTGAACGCGTCGAACCTACTCCTGCCTCGCCGGAACTGCTGGCCGCATTGGCCCGTCTGGCCGAGCCTGCATCCGACGACGAAGCACCTGCCGCCGCAGCGCCCCAGGCGATCGCCGAGCCTGTGAGCGAAGGCGCCGACAGCGATTTCGAGCAGCTACTGGACGCGATCGAACCGCCCGTTGTCGAGCCGCTGGCATCCGCCGATACAGGCACCGTGGCTGACGAAATCACCGATGATGAGTTCGAGTCATTGCTCGATCAGCTGCATGGCAAGGGCAAGTTCGAGCCGGGAACCACCGCAGCGACCACGCCGGCGGCTGCCGCAACAGCCAGTAGTGGG
Organism: Stutzerimonas sp. KH-1; assembly: GCF_054483855.1. Lineage (NCBI taxonomy): Bacteria > Pseudomonadati > Pseudomonadota > Gammaproteobacteria > Pseudomonadales > Pseudomonadaceae > Stutzerimonas > Stutzerimonas sp. KH-1. The sequence continues at coordinate 682,449 of NZ_CM137011.1, forward strand.
GCAGGCGCAAGCGACGAGATCACCGATGACGAGTTCGAAGCACTGCTCGATCAGCTGCACGGCAAGGGCAAGTTCGAGCCGGCAACCACCGCAGCGACCACGCCGGCGGCTGCCGAGCCTGCAACGGCCAGTAGTGGGGCAGGCGCAAGCGACGAGATCACCGATGACGAGTTCGAAGCGTTGCTCGATCAGCTGCATGGCAAAGGCAAGTTCGAACCCCCAGTCGTCAGCGCCAGCCCGGCCGGTGTCAGCGAATCCGCCGCTGCTGCATCGGTAGAAAAGGCGCCGACCAAACCGACTCCCGCGAAGGCTGAGCCGGCTCGTCCGGCTGCTGCCAAACCAGCGGCTGCCGCAGCGAGCAAGCCCGCCGCGCCAGCCGCGGCCGAGAAGGCTCCGGCTGAGGCCGAGACCACGGTGCGCGTCGATACCGCGCGGCTGGACGAGATCATGAACATGGTCGGCGAGCTGGTGCTGGTGCGTAACCGTCTGGTGCGCCTGGGCTCCAATAGCGGCGACGAGGCAATGGCCAAGGCCGTTTCCAACCTCGATGTGGTCACCGCCGACCTGCAGAGCGCGGTGATGAAGACCCGCATGCAGCCGATCAAGAAGGTGTTCGGCCGTTTCCCGCGGCTTGTACGCGATCTGGCGCGCAGCCTGAAGAAAGAGATCAACCTGGAACTGGTGGGCGAAGAAACCGACCTCGACAAGAACCTCGTCGAAGCCCTGGCCGACCCGCTGGTGCACCTGGTGCGCAATGCCGTCGACCATGGCATCGAGATGCCCGAGGAGCGCGAGGCGGCCGGCAAACCGCGTACCGGCCGTGTGGTGCTGTCGGCCGAGCAGGAAGGCGACCACATCCTGCTGATCATCAGCGATGACGGCAAGGGCATGGACGCCAACGTCCTGCGCGCCAAGGCCGTCGAGAAAGGCATGCTGGAGAAGGATGCCGCCGATCGCCTGAGCGATCTGGAGTGCTACAACCTGATCTTCGCGCCGGGCTTCTCGACCAAGACCGAGATTTCCGACGTGTCCGGTCGTGGCGTCGGCATGGATGTGGTCAAGACCAAGATTTCCCAGCTCAACGGTACGGTGAACGTGTTCTCCACCAAGGGACAGGGCTCGAAGGTGGTGATCAAGGTGCCGCTGACTCTGGCGATCATGCCGACCCTGATGGTCATGCTCGGCAGCCAGGCTTTCGCCTTCCCGCTGGTCAACGTCAACGAAATCTTCCACCTGGACCTGTCGCGGACCAATGTCGTCGATGGCCAGGAAGTGGTGATCGTGCGCGACAAGGCGCTGCCGCTGTTCTACCTCAAGCGTTGGCTGGTTCACGATGCTGCTCAGGAAGAGCAGCGCGAAGGTCATGTGGTGATTCTCAGCGTCGGCAACCAGAGCATCGGCTTCGTCGTCGATCAACTGGTTGGGCAGGAGGAGGTGGTCATCAAGCCGCTGGGCAAGATGCTGCAGGGTACGCCCGGCATGTCCGGCGCGACCATCACCGGTGATGGTCGCATCGCTCTGATTCTCGACGTTCCCAGCATGCTCAAGCGCTACGCACGCAGGATTTGATTCGGTCAGGCAGCGCCGTTCCGGGAGGGGCGCGCTGCCGCTAGGAGTGATGTATGGCAGTCAAGGTCCTGGTCGTCGACGATTCCGGTTTCTTTCGCCGGCGTGTCTCGGAAATCCTTTCCTCTGATCCCAATATTCAAGTCGTCGGCACCGCTACCAACGGGCGCGAGGCGATCGACCAGGTGCTGGCGCTGAAACCGGACGTCATCACCATGGATTACGAGATGCCGATGATGGACGGCATCACTGCGGTGCGGCAGATCATGCAGCGCTGTCCGACGCCGGTGTTGATGTTCTCCTCGCTGACGCACGAAGGTGCGCGGGTCACTCTCGATGCGCTCGACGCCGGTGCCGTCGACTACCTGCCGAAGAATTTCGAGGACATCTCGCGCAACCCGGACAAGGTCAAGCAGCTGCTGTGCGAGAAGGTGCACACCGTTTCGCGCAGCAACCGACGCTACAGCACTTTCTGCAGTTCCAGCGTCAGCGCCCCGGCACCCTCTGTCCGCGGAACACCCGCCGCATTGGCCACTGCCCGTAGCACCGGTGCTGGCGCGACCCCGGCAGCACCCGCGCGTGCGCCGGCGCCCAAGCGCAAGGCCTACAAGCTGGTGGCCATCGGTACCTCGACCGGCGGCCCGGTGGCGCTGCAGCGGGTGCTGACTCAACTGCCTGCCAATTTCCCGGCACCCATCGTGCTTATTCAGCACATGCCTGCGGCGTTCACCAAGGCATTCGCCGACCGCCTGGACAAGCTCTGCCGCATTCGCGTCAAGGAGGCGGAGGATGGTGATGTGCTGCGACCCGGCCTGGCGCTGCTCGCGCCCGGCGGCAAGCAGATGATGATCGACGGGCGCGGCGCGGTGCGCATTCTGCCCGGCGACGATCGCCTCAACTACAAGCCCTGTGTCGATGTCACCTTCGGTTCGGCGGCCAAGTCGTTTCACGACAAGGTGCTTGCAGTGGTGCTCACCGGTATGGGTGCCGATGGCCGCGAGGGCGCGCGGCTGCTCAAGCAGAGCGGCAGTCAGGTATGGGCTCAGGACGAGGCCAGTTGCGTGATCTACGGAATGCCGATGGCGGTGGTCAAAGCCAATCTCAGTGACGCTGTTTATGGGTTGGACGACATCGGGCGCAATCTGGCCGAGGCCTGCATCTGATGAAGGCTGGCCGCTGATGGATGTTCTCAGCCTCATCGGGTTGCTGCTGGCGTTCGTCGCCATCGTCGGCGGCAACTTTCTCGAGGGTGGCCACATATCGGCGCTGCTCAACGGACCTGCCGCGTTGATCGTGCTGGGCGGCACGCTCGGTGCGGTACTGCTGCAAACACCCATCGCGGTGTTCATGCGTGCCATGAGCATCGGTCGCTGGATCTTCTTTCCGCCGCGCATCGATCTGGCTCGCGGTATCGCCATGGTCACCGCCTGGAGCAATACGGCACGCAAGGAAGGCCTGCTCGGCCTCGAGCCGGTTGCCGAGACTGAACCCGATCCCTACGCACGCAAGGGGCTGCAGCTGCTGGTCGATGGCGCCGAGCCGGAAGTCATCCGCAGCATTCTCGAAGTTGACCTCTACACCCAGGAAGGCCGCGATCTTCGGGCCGCCAAGGTCTACGAGAGCATGGGTGGCTACTCTCCGACCATTGGCATCATCGGTGCGGTGATGGGGCTGATCCACGTAATGGGCAATCTGGCCGATCCTAGCCAGCTCGGCAGCGGCATCGCCGTGGCCTTCGTCGCGACGATCTATGGGGTCGCCTTCGCCAACCTGCTGGTCCTGCCAGTGGGCAACAAGCTGAAGAGTGTCGTTCAGCGCCAGACGGCCTATCGCGAGATGCTGCTCGAAGGTGTGCTATCCATCGCCGAAGGCGAAAATCCACGCTCCATCGAGATGAAGCTGCAAGGCTTCATGGACTGATCGCCATGGCCAGACGCAGAGCGCCGGAAGAGCACGAGAATCACGAGCGTTGGCTGGTTTCGTACGCCGATTTCATCACGCTGCTGTTCGCCTTCTTCGTGGTGATGTACTCGATTTCCTCGATTAACGAGGGCAAGTACAAGATTCTCTCCGACTCGCTGGTCGGCGTGTTCAACCAGGTCGATCGGGCCGTGAAACCAATCCCGATTGGTGACGAGCGGCCGCGGACCACCGAGTCGGATGTTTCGCAGGTGCAGGACCTTTCCGGCCCGTCTTCGACATCCGGAGCGCCGACGTTCGATCCGCTGGAGCGTATCGCGCAAAGCATGCGCGAGACCTTCGGTGAACTGATTGCCAACGAGCAGCTGACCATTCGCGGCAATGAGCTGTGGATCGAGATCGAGCTCAACTCCAGTCTGCTGTTTCCCAGCGGTGACGCGTTGCCCAATGATCAGGCGTTCCAGTTGATCGACAAGGTCGCGGCCATCCTGGCGCCTTACGACAATCCCATCCATGTCGAAGGCTTTACCGACAATCTGCCCATCAGCACGAGCCAGTTCCCGACCAACTGGGAGCTGTCCGCAGCGCGAGCCGGCAGCGTCGTACGCATGCTCGCCGCGCAAGGAGTCGCCCCGTCCCGGCTTGCGGCCGTAGGCTACGGCGAGTTTCAGCCGGTGGCTGACAATTCGACGGCCGAGGGGCGCGCGCGTAACCGACGGGTGATCCTCGTGGTATCGCGCAATCTGGATGTGCGCCGCAGCGTTTCCGGCGTCGGTAGCGGAAACGCCAGGCCCGAGGCACTGCGTCGGGCTGGCACACAATCTGCACCTGCAGCAGCCATGTGAGCGCCTGAGGGTGCAATCGTCAAAACACCGTCGCCCCGCCGTTTCAGGTGGGAACTGCCGGTCAGCTTCGCCGGGTGGGGAACCATGAGAGTCTGGGCTGTTGCCAATCAAAAGGGTGGGGTGGGCAAAACCACCACGTCGATCGCGCTGGCGGGCTTGCTGGCCGACTCCGGTAAGCGTGTCGTGGTGCTGGACCTGGATCCGCACGGGTCGATGACCAGCTATTTTGGTCACGATCCGGACAACCTGGAGCACAGCGTCTTCGACCTGTTCCAGCACCAGGGTACCGTGCCAGAAGGTCTGCCCTGGCAGCTTCTACTCTCCACCAGTCATGAGCGAATCTCGTTGATGCCGTCGAGCACGGTGCTCGCGACGCTGGAGCGTCAGTCGCCAGGGCAGAACGGTCTGGGTCTGGTGATCGCCAAGAGTCTGTCGCAGCTCTGGCAGGACTTCGATTATGCGGTCATCGACAGCCCGCCGCTGCTCGGCGTGCTGATGGTCAATGCGCTTGCTGCCAGCCAGCAACTGGTGATCCCGGTACAAACCGAGTTCCTCGCGATGAAGGGCCTCGAGCGCATGGTCAGCACGCTGTCGATGATCAACCGCTCGCGCAAGCAGGCGCTGCCGTACACCATCGTGCCGACGCTGTTCGACCGTCGTACCCAGGCCTCGATGAACACGCTCAAGGTCTTGCGTGCCGGCTACGCCGACCATCTCTGGCCGGCTTTCATTCCAATCGATACGCGGCTGCGCGACGCCAGTCGTGCCGGTCTGACACCTTCGCAGTTCGATCCCGCCAGCCGCGCCGTTCTTGCCTATCGTGCCTTGCTGAAGCACCTGCTGGCGCTGCAACCGTCGCCGCAGGTGGCTTGACAAAAGGGACAACCGCTCGGCGCTTGGCGCCTCAAGTTTGTTGCGTCGGCAGCCGATAGCCTGTTCAGCTTCTCCTTACGAGTCTTTCCATGAGTCGCACCGTCCTTACCGAAACCCGATCCCAGCAAGCGCTGCAGTCTTATCTCGACGGGCTGCTGCAGGATGCGGCCATCGAACTGGCGGACTCGGTCAGTCAGGACGAATTCCAGGCTGCCGTGCTCGAGGAACAGCTGCGCGATGCGCGAATCAGCCAGCCGCCGCGCCTGGAGATCGTACAGCCCACGCCGCCCGCGCCAGTGCATGCCGCAGCGCCAATCATTGCCTTGGCGGCCGCTTCGCAGCCTGTCGATGAACCGACAGCTATCGTTGCTGATCGGCATCCGGGCTGGGGCGACGAGCCCTTCGAGTGTCTGCTGTTCGATGTCGCCGGGCTGACGCTGGCGGTGCCACTGGTCTGCCTGGGGTCCATCTACCCGCTGGCGGGACAGGAGCTTACGCCGCTGTTCGGCCAGCCCGACTGGTTTCTTGGCATACTGCGGAGCCAGGCGGGCAATCTGAAGGTGCTGGACACCGCGCGCTGGGTGATGCCTGATCGCTATCGCGACGATTTTCGCCAAGGCCTGCAGTACGTGATTTCGGTGCAGGGTTATGAATGGGGGCTGGCGGTACATCAGGTCAGCCGGTCGATCCGTCTCGACCCCAGCGAAGTGAAGTGGCGTACACAGCGCAGCCAGCGCCCTTGGTTGGCCGGTACGGTTATCGAACACATGTGTGCGCTGGTCGATGTCACGGCTCTGGCCGAGCTGATCGCCAGTGGCGCGGTCAAGCAGATGCAGGACACGGCAAAGCCGCACAAGCGCTGAAGAATGAATGACGGTCGCACGCGGTGTGCGGCCTGGCGATAGAATCGACCGCCGCGAGCGGTAATTGAAGAAGGTGGGATTATGAAGATGACGTCTGCGCAGGGCTCCGAAGATCCTGTTCTGCAATGGGTAACCTTCCGTCTGGATAACGAGACGTACGGCATCAACGTGATGCAGGTTCAGGAAGTGTTGCGCTACACCGAGATTGCGCCGGTACCCGGGGCGCCGAGCTACGTGCTGGGCATCATCAACCTGCGAGGCAACGTGGTCACGGTAATCGATACGCGCCAGCGATTCGGTCTGGCCCCGGCCCCGGTTTCGGACAACACCCGTATCGTGATCATCGAAGCGGATCGGCAGGTGATCGGCATCATGGTCGACAGCGTCGCCGAGGTGGTTTACCTGCGTCAGTCGGAAATCGAAACCGCCCCCAACGTCGGCAACGATGAATCGGCCAAGTTCATTCAGGGCGTGTGCAACAAGAACGGCGAGCTGCTGATTCTGGTCGAACTCGACAAGATGATGAGCGAAGAAGAGTGGGCCGAGCTTGAGAGCATCTGATACATGCTGATCGCGTCGCTGGTCGCATCGCTGATCGCGCTGGCATTCTGCTGTCTGGGCCTGCTGGGGTTCTGCCTTTGGCTGCTCAAGCGACAGCGGTTGCTGGCTGAGCAGCAGCGCCAGCGTGACGCGGCGCGGGACAAGCGCATCAAGGAACTGAGCAATCGTCTGGATGCCTATCTCGAAGGCAACATGCGTATTGGCGACGAGCTGCGTGAGCTGGCGCGCGTCGTTGCGCCGTTGCCGGACAAGCTCAACCAGCTGGAACTGCGTGATCCCAACAATTTTTCCTTCTCTCAGGCCGCCAAGCTGGTCGGCATGGGGGCAAGCATCGATGATCTCACCCAATCCTGCGGTCTCTCCCAGTCCGAGGCCGAGCTGATGAGTAAGCTGCATCAGGCGCGTCAAAAACCCTGAGCCGGCGCACATCGCCCATCGGTTCCTCCCAGGTGATCGGAACCTCCTCCAGCCACTGCATTCCAACTCGTATCGGCCTGGTCCGACCAGGCAGGGTACGGTTCCGTTTTTCGGAACGAGGAGGGCGGTGATGCGCTGCGTGCTCGTTTTTCTATTGTTGATGGCCTCCCTGGGCACGGTTCACGCCGTTGAAGCACCGGACGAGGTGGATGGCGCCATGACCATCAATGTCTTCCAGGCCAAGCGCTTGCACGAACTGGGTGCGGTGTTCATCGACGTGCGCTCGGACCGCGAGTGGCTATGGGGACATGTGGAGGGGGCGGTGCACTTCGATCTGGCCAGCGATTTCGTTAGCCTGGCAGGCGCCGAATGGCCGCGGGAGCTGCCACTGGTCATCTACTGCGACAGTGAGATCTGCCCCCGCAGTGCGGAAGCCGCACGCATGGCCGTCGCCTGGGGCTATCAGCGTGTGTTCTATTTTCGAGCCGGCTACTTTGCCTGGCAGCTGCACGACCTGCCTCAGGTGACCGGCGAGGACCGAGCAGCCGTTGTGCTCAACGCCCAGGCCCACTGAGCAGTGGCGGCGTCTGGGTCGTGTCATTGAAAGGTTCGCGGAAACCAGGTGGGCACTTGCCCTTCAGGTACCAGGCGAAGGCGATGATCTCGGCGATGGTGCGATAGAGCGCCTCGGGGATTTCGTCGCCCAGTTCCAGTTTCGCAAGCAGGCGCACCAGATCGGCGTTTTCGTAGATCGGTACCTCATGTTCGCGCGCGATGGCCAGAATGGCCTCGGCCAGTTCATCGTCGCCCTTGGCCGTAAGGCTCGGGGCGTTGATGCCATCGTAGCTGAGCGCTATGGCCTGGCGCGGCGGTTGCTTGTCGGTCATGCGGTTTCATCCACGAAGCGTTGTTCGAGTGTGGTGCTTGGCCCTTGCGGCGGCACGCCCTGACGGCAGGTCAGCTCGCCCACGCTCAATCCCGCGGCTTGCAAGCGTTCACGCAAGTGCGTGAGTTCGGTAGCGATCAGCTGTGCGGTGGCGCTGCGTTCGGCCCAGAGCTGGCTCGCCAGGGTGCCGCGCATCAGCTGTGCCTGGACCTGCAGCGGGCCCAGCGGCGCGATATCGAATGCCAGTTCGATCTTCCAAACTGCCTCGCCGCGTTCTTTCTCCTGCCGTCTTGGCGGGTCTTCACGCTGCAGCTTGATTTGCAACGGCACGAAGTCCCGACCGTCCCGCATCGGCAGTTCCAGTTGCCACGTCGTGAGCAGGGCACCGTCTGGTCCGACCTGTGTTTGCGCCAGGCTGGAAAGCTGGTGCGTTTGCAGTCTCGAGACTGCTGCCGCGGCAAGCTTGAGCAGCAGTTCCAGGTCGGCTTCCTCTTCCATGCCCGGTGGAAGCTTGCTGGGTAGGGGGAAGCCGATCGCGAGCTGGCGGGTGCTGCCTTGGGTCAATGCGCCCAGGGCCTGGCGTGCGAACGCCGGCAGCACATGTCCCATGGCGGCGCCGGCTTGGGCTCCAGTCAGCGGTGTGCTGCCAGGGAGGCTCGGCATCTGCGCAAGCAGACGCAGCAGGGCAGCTTTGAGATCTCCCTGCAGGCCCTCGGTTTGTCCCGCCAGCAGTCGCGCCTCGAGAAAGACGCCACTCTTGGCCAGTGCCGCAGCCAGCGCCTTGGCATCGGTCAGCTGCTGCATGTCGGGAACCTGGCCAAGCAAGGCTTCGGCCGCGCCCTTCAGGCCGCCGGGCAGCGTGCCCGAGGCGCCTTGCAGCGCCTTGAACAAACCTTCGAGCGAAGCCTGGCGCTGCTGCTGCGCGCTGAGCTGCTCGCCTAGATGCAGCTGATCGAGCCGGCCACTCAACGGCAAGAAGCTCAACGCCTGACTCCCCTTTACCTGAGCTGTCAGAAGGCTGCCTAGCGCCAGCGGGGTGCTCGATTCGATGTTCAGCTTCTGGCCGCTGAGTGGTGAGTTGAGCAAGCTGATCACCACCTTGGACAGCTTCTGTCCGTCGTCCAGCCGATGTTCGCTGCTGGCGACGACACGGCCCTGGATCACACTGCCGACCGGCAACTGCTCGAGATCGAGCGCGGAGGCGGGTTGCCGTCCGGCTGCCTGTTGCGACGCCAGCAGGCGTGTGTCGGAGAGCGCGGTGATGACATAGGCCGCGCCGAGAGCTGGCGCCTTGTTGCTACTGACCTCGACAGTGGCCTGGCGTCCCCCGGTCATGGTCAGACGCAGCACCAGGCGAAAGGCCTGCGCTGCCTCCCTGATGCCGACCACCTCTGCCTCGGCCTGCTCGCCGGCTGCCAGCAGACCCTGCATCGGTTGCAGAAGCTTCAGTGCGAGCTCGCTGGAGGCTGCGCTCTGGCGTGGCATGCCGGCCTGGGGCAGAGCGGTGGTACTCTTGATCTCGGTCATCTTTCCTCAAATGCTCTTACAACCTTTCGTGCTTGCGGCCTTTGGCACTCAAGGTTGCCATGTATAATTCCGCCCGCCTGGCCTACCCGCCTGAGTATAGCGGCCAGGCCTTTTTCATCTTGAGGTGTCGCCAGCGTGTCAACTCCCTTCCTCGAAGCTGTGGCGCTCGCCTGCGAGCGGGACTGGCGGCTGTTGTTCGACAAGCTCGATCTGCGCCTCGAGAACGGCGAAATGCTGCAGATTTCCGGCCCCAACGGTAGCGGCAAGACCAGCCTGCTGCGCCTGCTGTCCGGCCTCATGCAGCCCACCGCCGGCGAGGTCAGACTCAAGGGGCTGCCACTCGACGCGCAACGTGGCGAGCTGGCCCGCAACCTGTTGTGGATCGGGCACGCTGCCGGCATCAAGGGCCTACTTACCGCAGAAGAAAACCTGACCTGGCTGTGTGCGCTGCATCAACCGGCAAGTCGCGAAGCGATCTGGCAGGCGCTTGCTGCCGTAGGACTGCGCGGTTTCGAAGACGTGCCCTGCCACACCCTTTCGGCGGGGCAGCAGCGTCGTGTCGGGCTTGCGCGACTCTACCTTTCCCCGCCGCCGCTGTGGATTCTCGACGAGCCGTTCACGGCGCTCGACAAGCATGGTGTGGCGCAACTGGAGCGACACCTGGCGGCCCATTGCGAGCAGGGCGGACTGGTCGTGCTGACCACTCACCACAGTCTCACCGAGATGCCTGCCGGCTACCGTGAACTGGATCTGGGGCAGCGAGCCGCATGAGCAGCGTCTTCACGCTTCTGCTGGCTCGCGAGGCGCGCCTGCTGTTTCGTCGTCCGGCCGAACTGGCCAATCCTCTGGTGTTCTTCGCAATCGTCATCGCGCTGTTTCCGCTGGCGGTCGGGCCCGAGACGCAACTGTTGCAAACGATTTCTCCGGGGCTGGTCTGGGTCGCCGCGCTTCTGGCCGTGCTGCTCTCGCTGGACGGCCTTTTTCGCAGTGACTTCGAGGATGGCTCGCTCGAGCAGTGGGTCGTTTCGCCGCACCCGCTTGCGCTTCTGGTGCTCGCCAAGGTGCTGGCACACTGGGCGTTTTCCGGTCTGGCGCTGGTCCTGCTGGCACCCTTGCTGGGGCTGATGCTGGGATTGCCGCTCGACACCATGCCGGTACTGTTGATCTCGCTGCTACTGGGTACGCCCATTCTCAGCCTGCTCGGCGCGGTCGGTGCGGCCCTGACGGTGGGGCTCAAAAGAGGCGGGTTGCTGCTTGCTCTGCTCATTCTGCCGCTCTACATCCCTGTGCTGATTCTGGGCAGCGGTGCGTTGCAGGCCGCTTTGCAGGGGCTTCCGGCGGTCGGGCACCTGCTGTGGCTGGCCAGTCTGACCGCGTTGGCGGTTACTCTTACACCCTTTGCGATAGCCGCCGGGCTGAAGATCAGCGTTGGCGAGTAGCGGTACACCTGATGGCCGGCGCCTGTGCCCGGTCGACATAGCGAATGTCGAGGCCTGAGTTCAGGCACTCGCGCAACGACGAGTCATCCGATGAACTGGACATGGTTTCACAAGCTGGGTTCACCCAAGTGGTTCTACGAGATCAGCGGGCGCTGGCTGCCCTGGCTGGGGTGGGCTGCGGTATTGCTGATCGGCGTCGGCACGGTCTGGGGGCTGGCGTTCGCACCGGAGGATTATCAGCAGGGCAATAGCTTCAGGATCATCTACATTCATGTTCCCGCAGCATTTCTGGCCCAGTCCATCTACGTGATGCTCGCCGTCGCCGGCGTGGTCGGGTTGGTCTGGAAGATGAAGCTCGCCGACGTTGCGCTGCAGCAGGCGGCCCCCATTGGCGCCTGGATGACCTTTATCGCACTGCTGACCGGTGCGGTCTGGGGCAAGCCGACCTGGGGCGCCTGGTGGGTCTGGGATGCACGCCTCACCTCGATGCTGATTCTGCTGTTCCTGTATTTCGGTGTCATCGCGTTGGGCCAGGCAATCAGCAACCGCGACAGTGCTGCCAAGGCCTGCGCCGTGCTGGCGATCGTCGGCGTGGTGAACATTCCGATCATCAAGTACTCGGTCGAGTGGTGGAACACGCTTCATCAGCCGGCCACATTCAAGGTCACCGAGAAGCCTGCGATGCCGGTAGAGATGTGGCTGCCGTTGCTGATCATGGTGATCGGCTTCTACTGCTTCTTTACCGCGGTGTTGCTCATGCGCATGCGCCTGGAAGTCCTTCGCCGTGAATCGCGTGCCAGCTGGGTGAAGACCGAGGTCAAGGCTCTGGTGGGAAACAACTCGTGAACTTTTCTTCCTTCGCCGAATTCATCGCCATGGGCAATCATGGCGTGTATGTCTGGACTTCCTACGGCATAAGCCTGGCGGTCCTGATTCTCAATGTCGTGCTGCCGGCCCTCTCGCGCCGGCGCTATCTGCAAGATGAGGCGCGTCGTTTGCGCCGGGAGGAGTCGAAGTGAATCCGGTGCGCAAGAAGCGTCTTTTCATCGTCCTGGCGATTCTCGCCGGTGTCGGTATTGCCGTGGCGCTGGCGTTGTCCGCTCTGCAGCAGAACATCAACCTGTTCTACACACCGACCCAGATCGCGGCGGGAGAGGCGCCGGAAGGCACGCGTATCCGCGCCGGCGGGCTGGTCGAGGAAGGCTCGGTACGGCGCACCAACGATTCACTCAGCGTATCGTTCCGAGTGACCGACGGAGTGGAGACGGTGACCATCAGCTATCAGGGCATCCTCCCCGATCTGTTCCGCGAAGGGCAGGGCATCGTCGCATTGGGTCGGGTCAATGCCGATGGTGTCCTGGTCGCCGATGAGGTGCTGGCCAAGCACGACGAGAATTACATGCCGCCCGAAGTGACCCAGGCGCTGGAGCAGAGCGGCATGATGAAACACTACGAAGGCGGCAAGAAGGAGTACGCGAAATGATTCCCGAGCTCGGCCACCTGGCGATGATTCTTGCGTTGTGCCTGGCGGTCGTGCAGGCGACGCTGCCACTGATCGGCGCCTGGCGGGGTGACCGGCAGTGGATGGGGCTGGCGCAGCCGGCGGCCTGGGGGCAGTTCGCGTTTCTCGCATTCGCCTTCATCTGCCTGACCTATGCCTTCATGGTCGATGATTTCTCGGTCGCCTATGTCGCTCAGAATTCGAATAGTGCGCTGCCGTGGTACTACAAGTTCAGCGCGGTCTGGGGTGCCCACGAGGGTTCACTGCTGCTCTGGGCATTCATCCTCGCCGGCTGGACCTTCGCCGTGTCGATCTTCTCCCGCCAGCTGCCGGAAGACATGCTCGCCCGGGTACTTGGTGTGATGGGGCTGATCAGCATCGGCTTTCTGTTGTTTCTGATCGTCACTTCCAACCCGTTTGAGCGGCTGCTGCCGCAATCGCCGATGGACGGTCGGGATCTCAACCCGCTGCTGCAGGACTTCGGTCTGATCGTTCATCCGCCGATGCTGTACATGGGCTACGTCGGCTTTTCCGTGGCATTCGCATTCGCCATCGCCGCGCTGCTGGGCGGGCGGCTCGACGCCGCCTGGGCTCGCTGGTCGCGTCCCTGGACCCTGGTGGCCTGGGCCTTCCTCGGGCTGGGTATCGCGCTGGGGTCCTGGTGGGCGTACTACGAGCTGGGCTGGGGTGGCTGGTGGTTCTGGGATCCGGTGGAAAACGCCTCCTTCATGCCGTGGCTGGTCGGCACCGCGCTGATCCATTCGCTGGCAGTCACCGAGAAGCGCGGCGTATTCAAGAGCTGGACGGTGCTGCTGGCCATTGCCGCGTTCTCCCTGAGTCTGCTCGGCACCTTCCTGGTCCGCTCCGGCGTGCTGACATCGGTACACGCATTCGCTACCGATCCGGAGCGCGGCGTATTCATTCTGGTTTTCCTGCTGATGGTGGTGGGGGGCTCCCTGACCCTGTTCGCCCTGCGCGCCCCGGTGGTCAAGAGTCAGGTCGGTTTCGGCCTTTGGTCCCGTGAAACGCTGCTGCTGGTGAACAACCTGCTGCTGGTCGTTGCGACTGCCATGATTCTCCTGGGCACGCTGTATCCGCTGCTGCTCGACGCGCTGTCCGGCGCCAAGCTTTCGGTCGGCCCGCCGTACTTCAACGCGATGTTCGTTCCGTTGGTAGCGGCGCTGATGTTGGCCCTGGCCGTAGGCATCCTTGTCCGTTGGAAAGACACCCCATTCAAGTGGCTGCTCGGCATGCTCACGCCGGTGTTGATCGCCAGCGTGATCCTCGGCGGCCTGGGTTCGCTGTTGTTCGGCGATTTCAACTGGGCGGTACTGGCGGTGTGTCTGCTTGGGGCCTGGGTGGTGCTGGCCAGTGCTCGCGATCTGCTCGACAAGACCCGTCACAAGGGGCTGGTCAAGGGTATGCGCAGTCTGTCGCCGAGCTATTGGGGCATGCACTTGGCGCATATTGGCCTGGTCGTCTGTGCCATCGGTGTCGTGTTGACCAGCCACCAGAGCGCTGAGCGCGATCTGCGGCTGGCGCCCGGCGAATCGCTGGAGCTGGGTGGCTATCGGTTCGTCTTCGAAGGCGCCGTGCACCATGAGGGGCCGAATTTCACTTCGGACAAGGCGACTATCCGCGTGCTCGATGGCGACAAGCAGGTTGCCACGCTGCATCCCGAGAAACGCCTCTATACCGTGCAGCAGATGCCGATGACCGAGGCGGGCATCGATGCCGGCTTCACCCGTGACCTCTATGTGGCGCTGGGTGAGCCATTGGATGGCGGCGCCTGGGCGGTACGAGTGCATATCAAGCCGTTCGTGCGCTGGATCTGGCTCGGCGGTCTGATGATGGCGTTCGGCGGTGTGCTGGCGGCCAGCGACCGCCGCTATCGAGTGAAGGTCAAGACCCGGGTGCGCGAAGCTCTCGGCATGGCGGCACAAGGAGCCTGATGTGAAAAGACTGTTGATGCTGCTGCCACTGGTGGTCTTTCTGATCATCGCGGTGTTTCTCTATCGCGGCTTGTTCCTTGATCCGTCGGAGCTGCCCTCGGCGTTGATCGGCAAGCCGGTACCGTCGTTCTCGCTTCCTTCGGTGGAGGATGAGCAGCGTCTGATCAGCCAGGACGACCTCAAGGGCAAGCCGGCGTTGCTCAACGTGTGGGCGACCTGGTGCGTCGCATGCAAGGTCGAGCACCCTGTGCTCAACCGTCTCGCAGCGCAGGGTGTGGTGATCCATGGCGTCAACTACAAGGACGACAACGCGGCGGCGCAGAAGTGGCTGAACGAGTTCCACGACCCCTATCAACTGAACATTCGCGACGAGCAGGGCAGCCTGGGGCTGGACCTGGGCGTCTACGGCGCGCCGGAGACTTTCCTGATCGACAAGCAGGGTGTCATTCGCCACAAGTTCGTAGGGGTGATAGACGATCAGGTCTGGCGTGAGCAGCTGGCGGCGCTCTATCAGGAGCTGGTGGACGAATGAAACGACTGATCCACGCCGTACTTCTCGGGCTTGCGCTGGTGACCAGCGCGCAGGGCGCAATCGATACCTATGAGTTTCGTGACGAGGCCGAGCGTGAGCGTTATCGCACCCTGACCGAAGAGCTGCGCTGCCCGAAGTGCCAGAACCAGAACATCGCTGACTCGAACGCACCGATTGCCATGGACCTGCGCCAAGAAATCTTCCGCATGCTCGAAGAGGGGCAGAGCAACGAGCAGATCGTGGATTACCTGGTCGAGCGCTATGGCGATTTCGTTCGATACAAGCCGCCGATGAATGCCAAGACCATGCTGCTCTGGTATGGGCCCGTCGCGCTGCTGGTGCTGGGTTTTGGCGTACTGGCGGTCATTCTGGTTCGTCGTCGCCGGTTCGAGAAAGCCCCCGCATCGCACACTCTCTCCGAGACAGAACGCGAACGTCTCGCCAAGCTGTTGGATAAAAAAGAACCATGATCGATTTCTGGATTGCCGCCGCCGGCTTGCTGCTGGTGGCGCTGGCCTTTCTCCTGCTCCCGATTCTGCGCGGCCGCCGTGCCCAGGCAGAAGAAGACCGCACCGCGCTCAATGTGGCGTTGTATGAGGAGCGCATGGCAGAGCTCACCGCCCAGCACGAGGCCGGCACGTTGAGTGCCGAGCAGCTTGAGGCGGGGCGAGCGGATGCCGCTCGTGAGTTGCTTGAGGATACCGAAGAGAGCGGTGCACCGCGCACGGCCAGGCTTGGTCGCAGCGTCCCGCTGGTCGCGGCGCTTCTGGTGCCGCTGATGGGCTATGGCCTATACCTGCATTGGGGCGCCAGCGACAAGGTGCAGCTGGCGCGACAGTTCAGCGAGCAGCCGCGCACCGTCGAGGAAATGACCGCACGCCTCGAACAGGCAGTGAAGGCGCAGCCGGACTCGGCCGAGGCCTGGTACTTCCTTGGCCGCACCTACATGAACCAGGAGCGTCCAGCGGATGCGGCGAAGGCTTTCGCCCAGGTTGTCGAGCTTGCCGGGCGTCAGCCGGAGCTGCTCGGTCAGTGGGCGCAGGCGTTGTACTTCGCGCGGAATCGGCAATGGACTCCTGACCTGCAGGCGCTGACCGACGAAGCGCTGCGGGGAGATCCTCAGGAGGTAACCAGCCTTGGGCTGCTCGGAATTGCGGCGTTCGAAGAGGCGCGTTATGCCGATGCGGTACGCTTCTGGGAGCAGCTGGTCGCTGCGCTTCCGGAGAACGATCCGTCGCGGGAGGCGATTCGGGGAGGAATCAACCGCGCTCGTGAGCAGCTCGGTGAGCCTGCCGAAACGGCGTCACAGCCTGAGGTAGCGGGCATCACGCTGCAGGTCGAGGTCCAGCTCGATCCTGAGGTGGCCAAGGCTGTTTCGCCGCAGGACAGCGTATTCGTTTTCGCACGTGCCGTCGCCGGACCGCCTGCTCCGCTCGCGGCCAAGCGCCTGACGGTCGCCGATCTACCGGCGTCGATCAGCCTGAGCGATGCCGATGCGATGATCCCGTCCCTGAAGATATCCAGTGTCGAGCAGGTAGTGCTGATGGCCAGGATTTCCAGCACAGGTGATGCAACCAAAGGCGAGTGGATGGGTCGAAGCGAGGCGCTCGACACCAAGGGTGAAGAGCGGACCGTACGACTCGTCATCGATCGTGCCGAAACTCCCTGACGCCCAAGAGAGACAAATGACTGCGAAGCCAACCCTTGGACGCCGCGCGTTCCGGACTACCTGGCAACACGCCGTGCTGGTAGGGTTGAGCGTGTTGCTCGGCGCTTGCGCGGGGACCCCCTACGAGTCGAGCCCTCAGCCGCCCGCGGCGAAGCCGGTACCGCGCGCCCCCGAACCGAGTGCTCCGGTCATTTCGCCGCCACCGATCAAGGCGCCGCCTGCACCGCGCGCGCCTGCGACCCAGAAAAGCCATCCTCGTTATGCGCCGCCGCCGCATGTTGCGGCGCACTGGGATAACCGGCTCGGGGTGTACGTCGTCGAAGGACGCGAGCTGTACTATCGGGAGCGTCTTTACTATCGCTGGGATGGGGATTGGTTCTGTGCCGGTCAGCCTGATGGCCCCTGGGAGCCAGTGGCGCCGCCAAGCGTCCCGCCGGGCTTGCGCAACCGCCACTGAATCTCTCGGTCGCGGTAGCGTCAGTGTAGTTTTTGGTGACGCGGTC
The DNA here is from genome assembly GCF_054483855.1 of Stutzerimonas sp. KH-1. NCBI lineage: Bacteria > Pseudomonadati > Pseudomonadota > Gammaproteobacteria > Pseudomonadales > Pseudomonadaceae > Stutzerimonas > Stutzerimonas sp. KH-1. The sequence continues at coordinate 699,503 of NZ_CM137011.1, forward strand.
TAAAGGCCGTCGGGAGGTGGCCGATATAGCTGGAGCACCGTTGGTGAATACCTCTCAGCTGGTTCGGCATAAGCCGTCGTATCGGGCACAGCCCCCGGAGTCGAGCATGAACGCTTCCGTCAAACGCCTTGAAGAAACTGGTTCTGCTTTGCGCGACGCGCTCAGCCAGCAGGATTGGGCGGCGATCAGTATGCTCGACCGGGAATGCCGCAATGCCGTCGACGACGTGATGAAGGACTCGGAGCGCGACAACGTTGTGCTTCGCCAGCGCCTCCAGGAGCTACTTGAGCTCTACCGCGAAATGGTCAGCACTTGTCAGGTCGAGCAGCGGCGGATTGCCGGCGAGCTGCGGCAGCTGAACCAATCGCAGCAAGGGGCGAAGGTGTATCAGCTGTTCGGCTGAACCGCGGCATGTGCTCTGCTGGGGTGCATGCCTGCTGGCGGCGCGTCCAGGTGTCTGGGATGCCAATAGCGGCCTCATCAAAGCATTACAAAGTGTGTGGCATTATGTCGCCACGCCTTTTTCGAATAGCTCAAGTCTGTCGGCTACTGTCGCGTAGTTGACGTCTAATCACGCTAACGTGTGTCTAATATTCCCTCCCTGCTGTAACTCGTCGCACAAAGCGCTGATTTTCCGCTTGTTCTTTGGTCGTTATTTCACGCCATAAATTTGACTCAGTTCATTTTTTCATTAATCTAGCTTCCATCTGCCATAAATGTGATCGCCTTTATTTCCATGGATGCGAGCGCAGGCTTTCTTTTCAGCCTCTTAGAGCCCTATAAACAAGATGTGGCGTGAAACCAAAATTTTGTTGATAGACGATGATCGAGACCGCCGCCGAGACCTGGCGGTCATCCTGAACTTCCTCAGCGAAGATCATCTGGCTTGTTCCAGTAGCGAGTGGCAGGAGGCGGTTGCTGGCCTGGAGTCCAGTCGTGCTGTCATCGGTGTCTTGCTCGGCGATGTCAGTGCTCGTGGGGGGGCGGTCGAGCTGATCAAACAGATGGGCAAGTGGGACGAGAATGTTCCCTTGATGCTCATTGGCGAGCCAGCACCGGCTGACTGGCCGGAAGAGATACGCCGTCGGGTGCTGACCAGCCTGGAGATGCCACCCAGCTATAACAAGCTGCTCGATTCCCTGCATCGCGCACAGATCTATCGGGAGATGTACGATCAGGCCAAATCCCGAGGCCGGCAGCGTGAGCCGAATCTGTTTCGTAGCCTGGTCGGCACCAGTCGTGCGGTACAGCATGTCCGGCAAATGATGCAGCAGGTCGCCGACACTGAGGCAAGCGTGCTCATCCTCGGTGAGTCCGGAACCGGCAAGGAAGTCGTCGCGCGCAATCTGCATTACCACTCCAAGCGCCGGCAGGGCCCGTTCGTCCCCGTCAACTGTGGTGCGATTCCCGCAGAGCTTCTCGAGAGCGAACTGTTCGGTCACGAAAAAGGCGCCTTTACCGGAGCCATTACGGCTCGTTCAGGGCGTTTCGAGCTGGCCGAGGGCGGAACCCTGTTCCTCGATGAGATCGGTGACATGCCGCTGCCGATGCAGGTCAAGCTGCTGCGCGTTCTGCAAGAGCGCACCTTCGAGCGGGTGGGCAGCAACCGTACTCAGAGCGCGGATGTGCGCATCATCGCAGCCACCCACAAGAACCTGGAAAAAATGATCGAGGAGGGGACCTTTCGCGAGGATCTCTACTATCGACTCAACGTTTTCCCGATCGAGATGGCGCCTCTGCGCGAGCGTGTCGAAGATATCCCCCTGTTGATGAACGAGCTGATCTCGCGCATGGAGCATGAGAAGCGCGGTTCCATCCGCTTCAATTCGGCTGCGATCATGTCGTTGTGCCGACATGACTGGCCGGGCAATGTTCGTGAGCTGGCCAACCTCGTCGAGCGCATGGCAATCATGCATCCCTATGGCGTTATCGGTGTGATGGAACTGCCGAAGAAATTTCGCCATGTCGACGATGATGACGAGCAATACGCCACCAGCCTCAACGAGGAAATGGAGGAGCGCGCGGCCATCAGCGCACCAATGGTCGTCCCGGAAGCTCAGGCGATGCTGCCGGTGGAGGGACTGGATCTCAAGGAATACCTCGGCAATCTCGAGCAGGGTTTGATCCATCAGGCGTTGGAAGACGCTGGCGGCGTTGTGGCGCGTGCTGCCGAGCGCCTGCGTATTCGGCGAACCACGCTGGTGGAAAAGATGCGCAAGTACGGCATGAATCGTCGGGATGACGAGGCGGAATAGCACCTGCCAAGCCAGTCAAGGCCGCCTGATCGGGCGGCCTTTTTCATTGCAGCGTTAGCTGTCCGCTGATCTCTGATGGGCACGAAGATTGCTCGCCTCCACTCACTGACCATCTTTTGACAGGCGTGAGTGAATCTTGAAAGCTGTCACCGAGCCTTCCATCGGGCCGTGCGAGCGCAACGACGAGCGTACCCTGGCGCAGTCTTTGAGGCTGTTCGATCGGATCTCTGGCCAACTGAGCGAATCCGAGGACCTGTTGCATACGCGGGTCGCCGAGCTTCAGGGGCGGCTGGCCGAAGCTGGCGAGCTGCGACGCCAGGAATTCGAAGAGAAGGAACGACTGGCGCAGCGGCTACGGAACGTGCTCGACCTGCTGCCGGGCGGTGTAGTCGTGATCGACGGCCAAGGCGTGGTATGCGATGCCAATCCGGTGGCGTTGGAGTTGCTTGGGGAGCCGCTAACGGGCGCCTTGTGGCGTGAGGTGATCGCGCGCAGCTTCGCACCGCGTCGCGACGACGGCCACGAGATTTCCTTGCGCAGCGGGCGCCGGCTTTCCATCGCCACGCGCTCGCTTAGTGGCGAGCCGGGACAGCTGGTGCTGCTGACCGATCTCACTGAAACTCGTCGTCTGCAGGATCAGTTGGCTCGCCATGAGCGGTTGTCTGCGCTCGGGCGGATGGTTGCGTCGCTTGCGCATCAGGTACGCACGCCGCTGTCCAGTGCGCTGCTGTATGCCAGTCACCTGGAGCAGGGCGGACTCAGCGCGGAGCTGCAGCAGCGCTTCGCCGGAAATATCAAGGCGCGGTTGCACGAGCTTGAGCATCAGGTCCGAGACATGCTGGTGTTCGCGCGAGGGGACCTTCCGCTGAATGATCGGCTGAGCCCGTTCGCGTTGATGGCTGCCCTGCGCTCGGCGGCCGATAGCCAGGTTCAGGGTGCCGCGGTGCGTTGGCAGTGCGAAGTACGTGACGGTGAGCTGCTCTGCAATCGTGACACGCTGGTTGGCGCGCTGCTGAATCTGATCGAGAACGCGCGACAGGCCAGCAACGGCGACCTTCGCCTGAAAGTCCACTTCTATCGCCGCGCCTCGACGTTGCGCATCTGTATCAGCGACAACGGCTGCGGAATAGCCGCCGATGTCCTGGCGCGCCTCGGCGAACCCTTTTTCACTACTCGCGCGACCGGAACCGGCCTGGGGCTGGCAGTGGCACAGGCGGTTGCCCGAGCGCATCGGGGTGGGCTGCAGCTCCGATCACGCCCGGGGCGGGGCACCTGTGCCTTGCTGACGCTGCCTTTGCTCCCACGAGTCGGACCGGAGTGATCATGACTGCCAAGATTCTGCTGGTCGAGGATGATCACGCGCTGCGCGAAGCGCTGGGCGATACGCTTCAGCTGGCTGGCCATCCATATCGCGCGGTCGATTGTGCCGAGGCTGCGTTAGCTGCCCTGCAGCAGGAACCATTCGGCCTGGTGATCAGTGACGTGAATATGCCGGGTATGGATGGCCACGAGTTGCTGGCCTTGATTCGGCAGTATCACCCGCAGGTTCCGGTGCTGTTGATGACCGCCTTCGGGGCTGTTGCGCGGGCCGTCGATGCCATGCGGCAGGGGGCGGCGGACTATCTGGTCAAGCCGTTCGAGCCGCAGATTCTGCTTGAGTTGGTCGATCGGCACGTCGCCGGTGTGTGCGGGTCCGGGCAGGCTGACGGGCCGGTGGCATGCGAGCCAGCCAGCCAGCAGTTGCTGGGCCTTGCTTCGCGGGTTGCGCAAAGCGATTCGACGGTACTGATCTCCGGTGAATCAGGGACCGGCAAGGAGGTGCTGGCGCGCTACATCCACCAGCATTCGCCACGTGCCGGCAAACCTTTTGTCGCGATCAACTGTGCGGCGATCCCTGACAACATGCTGGAGGCGACCTTGTTCGGGCATGAGAAAGGCGCATTCACCGGCGCCATCGCCAGCCAGCCGGGGAAGTTCGAGCAGGCTGATGGCGGCACGCTGCTGCTTGACGAGATTTCCGAGATGCCCCTGGCACTGCAGGCCAAGCTGCTGCGTGTGTTGCAGGAGCGCGAGGTTGAGCGGGTCGGTGCACGCAAGGCCATCGCCCTGGATATTCGCGTACTGGCGACTACCAACCGCGACCTGGCCGGCGAGGTGGCAGCGGGTCGCTTCCGTGAAGATCTGTTCTATCGACTGTCGGTGTTCCCGCTGGCCTGGCCGCCGCTGCGTCAGCGGCCGGCGGACATCCTGCCGCTGGCGGAGCGCTTGCTGGCCAATCATGCGCGCAAGATGCGCCAGCCGCCGGCGAGGCTGTCCTCGGCTGCGCAGCGTTGCCTGATCGAGTACGCCTGGCCGGGCAATGTGCGCGAGCTGGACAACGCCGTCCAGCGCGCGCTGATACTTCAGCAGGGTGGCCTGATCCAGCCTCAGGACCTGTGCCTCTCGGTGCCAGGCATGCTGTCAGGCGGCGTCGCGGCTCCAGTCTCACTGCCGGCATGCGCGGAGTCCGTCCCGCCGATCGCCGAAGTCGCCTCGGCTCTGGGCGATGACCTGCGCCGCCGGGAGTTTCAGCTGATCATCGATACCTTGCGTGCCGAACGTGGGCGCCGCAAGGAAACCGCCGATCGGCTAGGCATCAGCGCCCGCACCCTGCGCTACAAGCTCGCGCAGATGCGCGATGCCGGGGTCGACGTCGAGGCAGAGCTCTACACCAGCTGAGCCTCCGGCATCGCTCTGGTAAGCTGCCGCCATCACGCAATGGAGAATGGCAGGTGCACGAACAATTCTGGCAGGAGCGTTGGGCTCGCAACGAGATCGGTTTCCACCTCGACGATGTGCATCCAGGTCTGCGGCGCCACTGGCCTGCGCTCGCGCTTCCGGCGGGGGCGACAGTCCTGGTGCCGCTGTGCGGCAAGAGTCTGGACCTCGCCTGGCTGGCCGGTCAGGGGCATCGGGTTCTGGGCGTGGAGCTGAGCGAGAAGGCTGTCCAGGCATTCTTCAGCGAGCAGCGGTTGGAGCCCAGCGTATCCTGCGAGGGAGCCTTTAAGGTCTATCGCTGCGGCGCACTCGAGATCCGCTGCGGAGACTTTTTCGCGCTTGCGCCTGACGACGTTGCGGGGTGTCGAGCTGTCTATGATCGCGCCGCACTGATTGCGCTGCCGCCTGCCATGCGACAGCGCTATGCCGAGCAGTTGACCGCTATCCTGCCGGCAGGCTGCCAACAACTGCTGGTCACGTTGGATTATGAACAATCCGAGATGGATGGCCCGCCGTTCGCGGTCGATCATCGTGAAGTGAATGCGCTCTATGCTTCGGCGTGGGAGATCGAGCAACTGGAAGCCAAGGAAGTGCTGCAGAACAATCCGCGCATGCGCGAGCGGGGTCTGCAGCGCCTCGAAGAGCAGTTCTATCGGTTGCAGCGGAAATGACCGTCCGCTGCGGGCCGATCAGCTTTCGGCCTGCAGGCGGCGGATGAAGCTGTCGGCTTCGTCGATCGCGCGCTGCATGTCATTCATGAGCTGATCGACATTGCCCTGCAGCGTTCGGTACTCGCCGTGCAATGAGCTGATGGCGCGCGCGTTGAGGTTGTGCTTGAGGAACAGCACCTGATCGCGCAATACGCTCAAGACCGGCTCGATACGCTGCTCAGCTGCCTTCATGCGCTGTATCAGGCTTCGGTACTCGGCTCGGGTCCGGCTGAGCTCCTTGGCACTGGCAGCCTTCAGGCTGGCATTGCTGTACTGCTTGAGCTCGCTTTCCCATTCCTTGAACAGCGCTTCGGCGACGTCCTCGATGTCTTCGATGCGCGTGCGCACGTCTCGGGCGCTCGCCACGCTAGCCTCGTACTCGCGATTCAGCGCGTCGTAACGTTTCTCCAGGTCGCCGCCTTTGACCTCGACAACGCTGCGGTAGCGCGCCAGCGCGTCCTTGAATTGCTCCTTGGCCTGTTGTTGCGAGTCTCTTGCATCCTCGACCCGGTCGACCAGGATGTCGCGCTTGTGGATGCCCGCCTTTTCCATTGCCGAGTAGTAGGCGCTCTGGCAGCCGGCAAGCGCGAGCAGGGCACAACAAATGAACATCAGACGGCGCATGGCGATTCCTTGTATGCGGTGACGGGTCTGCATGGGACCAACGAAAAGGGCGACTTACGTCGCCCTTGCTGTATCGATGCGCTGTCAGCCGCGCTGACGCAAGGCCTCGATACGGTCTTCCAGCGGCGGGTGCGTCATGAACAGACCGGCCAGGCCATGCTTTAGCGAACCGTTGATGCCGAACGCTTTGAGTGTATCGGGCATATGCACCGGCAGGCCCTGCTCGGCGCGCAGGCGCTGCAGGGCGCCTATCATCGCAGTCGTGCCGGCCAGCTGAGCCCCTGCCTCATCGGCGCGATACTCGCGTTTGCGTGAGAACCACATGACGATGATGCTGGCGAGCAGGCCGAGTACCAGTTCGGCGAAAATCGTCGCGACGAAGTAGCCGATACCATGGCCGTCTTCGTTCTTCAGGATCGCCTTGTCGACGAAGTTGCCGAAGATGCGTGCGAAGAACATCACGAAGGTGTTTACCACGCCTTGGATCAGCGCCAGGGTGACCATGTCGCCATTGGCAACGTGGCCGATTTCATGGGCCAGCACCGCCTTAACTTCGTCAGGAGAGAACCGCTCGAGCAGGCCCTGACTCACGGCGACCAGCGCATCGTTCCGGTTCCAGCCGGTGGCGAACGCGTTGGCCTCATAGGCTGGGAAAATACCGACTTCGGGCATCTTGATGCCGGCATCGCGGGAAAGCTGCTCGACAGTCTGCAGTAGCCACTGCTCATGACGGGTGCGCGGCTGGCTGATGATCTCGGTGCCGGTGCTCATCTTGGCCATCCACTTCGAGATGAACAGCGATATGAGCGATCCGGCGAAGCCGAACACCGCACAGAAAACCAGCAGGCTGCCGTAGTTCTGCCCCGTATAGCGATCGACCCCGAGCAACTTCAGGGTGATGCTGGCAATGACCAGGACCGCAAGGTTGGTGGCCAGGAACAAGAAAATGCGCATCATGTTGCGGCAGACTCCAGGGTAGGAATGGAAGAACGATAGGCTATATAAGGCGCGCCCTTGAGCTATTCAACCGAACGACTATTTCAAGCTATGTCGCTTACGTGCCAAGGCTGGAGTGCTGCGGCGAGCCGGGATCGTTCTCGAACAACAAGCGGGCTAGATGGGCGATGCGTTCGCTGTGTCCGCTTTTCAGCGCGTCGCGAAGCTGGTGGGCGAGGCTGGCCTGGATGCGCAATACGCTGGGAGGCAGGGTGCGGTCGTCCGGTGACTGCCTGGGAACGGCGCGCGTGAGCCGGATGAAGCCCTTCTCGGTAAGCACGGCCTGGTCCAGGGCTTGGAACTGGATGGTACTTTCGAAGCGCAGATAACCTTCGTCGGCGAGCCAGAGCAGGGCGCCCAGACAGCTCTGATGGCGTTTGGAGGGAAGGCCGAATTCATCCGGCTCTTCCCGCCCGATCAGGTCTTCCACGTAGAGCGCGATCTTGCGCGGAAACGCCTGGTACAGCGCGAGCAGGCTGCCCGCGGCGTCCCTGTAGAAGTCGTCGATCTGCAGATCCATCGGTTACTGCTGGTACGTCTTGAGGAAGTTGCCGATGCGCCCGATGGCCTGCTCCAGATCATCGACTCGGGGCAAGGTGACCACGCGGAAGTGGTCAGGCCACGGCCAGTTGAACGCCGTCCCCTGAACGATCAGCAGCTTCTCGGCGAGCAACAGGTCGAGCACGAACTTCTCGTCGTTATGGATCGGACAGATCTTCGGGTCGATACGCGGGAACGCGTACAGCGCGCCCATGGGCTTGACGCAGCTGATCCCCGGGATGTCGTTGAGCAGCTCCCAGGTACGGTTGCGCTGTTCGAGCAGGCGACCCGGCGGCAGTACCAGATCATTGATGCTCTGGTAACCGCCGAGTGCCGTCTGGATGGCGTGCTGCGACGGCACATTGGCGCACAGGCGCATGTTGGCGAGGATGTCTAGGCCTTCGATATAGCTCTGTGCCTTGTGTTTGGGACCGGAAATCGCCACCCAGCCCGAGCGGAAGCCGGCAACGCGATAGGATTTGGACAGGCCGTTGAAGGTCAGGCAGAGCACGTCCGGCGCGAGCGAGGCGGTGGAAATATGCACCGCGTCGTCGTAGAGAATCTTGTCGTAGATCTCGTCAGAGAACAGCACCAGCTTGTGCTGGCGTGCCAGTTCCACCATGCCTTCCAGCACTTCCTTCGGATAGACCGCGCCGGTCGGGTTGTTCGGGTTGATCAGCACCAGGGCCTTGGTGTTCGGCGTGATCTTGGCCTTGATATCGGCCAGGTCTGGCCACCAGTTGGCCTGCTCGTCGCAGAGATAGTGCACCGGTTTGCCGCCGGCCAGGCTCACGGCAGCAGTCCACAGAGGATAGTCCGGTGCCGGGATCAGCACTTCGTCGCCGTTGTTGAGCAGCGCCTGCATGGACATCACGATCAGCTCGGACACGCCGTTGCCGAGGTAAATGTCCTCGATGCCGACACCTTCCACCTGCTTCTGCTGGTAGTACTGCATGATCGCCTTGCGGGCGCTGAACAGGCCTTTCGAGTCGCTGTAGCCTTGGGCCGTGGGCAGGTTGCGGATCACGTCCTGGAGGATTTCCTCCGGTGCTTCGAAACCGAACGGCGCCGGGTTGCCGATGTTCAGCTTGAGGATGCGATGGCCTTCCTCTTCCAGGCGTTTTGCGTGCTTGAGCACTGGCCCACGGATGTCGTAACAGACATTGGCGAGCTTGTTCGATTTGCTGACCTGCATGATCCTGAGTGTCCCGAAGTGAAAACGTGCCAGTTCCGGAAATGGCTGGTCACGTTTGGCATGAACCCGGGCGCCTTGGCAGTCGGAAACCCCGCTGCCAGACTAGGCGTCGAAGAGGGAGGCATGATACGTGCGGCCCGACCACCGGAAAAGGTACAGATCGGCCTTTTTTATATAGCGTGCTGTTGCGCTTCGTGTGCGTTCCAAACAACCGGTGCGCCAGGTCGTGGCCATGGGACGAAACGCGAACAGACCCCGAGGAGGCTACCGATGGACAAGCTGGAAAAACCGCTCGACGCCTGGCGTGAGGAGCTGTCCGATGAGCAGTTCCAGATCTGCCGGCTCGGCGCCACCGAGCGCCCCTTCACCGGCAAGTACAACGATACCCGGACGCCGGGCGTCTACCATTGCGTCTGCTGTGATGCGCCACTGTTCGATGCCGATGCCAAGTTCGACTCCGGCTGTGGCTGGCCCAGCTATTTCCAGCCGGTAAGCGATACGGCCATTGCCAGCCTGGATGACTTCAGTCATGGCATGCATCGGATCGAGGTCAGGTGCGCTCGCTGCGACGCCCACCTGGGGCATGTGTTCCCCGATGGCCCTAAACCGACCGGTCTGCGCTATTGCATTAATTCGGGCTCGCTCGACTTGAAGCCCCGCGAAGCCTGAGCCGCAAGGAACCAGCATGCGCGATCCTCTGTTAGATATTCCCTGCGTCACCATCGACGGCGAGCACAAGACGCTCGCCGATTTCGATGCCAAGGTGCTGCTCGTGGTGAACACCGCCAGCCAATGTGGTTTCACGCCCCAGTACAAGGGATTGGAGGAGCTCTGGCAGCGCTACGGCGAGCGCGGCCTGGTCGTGCTCGGTTTTCCGTGCAACCAGTTCGGCGGACAGGAGCCGGATAGCGAGGCGCAGATCGCCACCTTCTGCGAGCGCCGGTTCGGCGTGTCCTTCCCCTTGTTCGCCAAGGTCGAGGTCAATGGCGGCGACGCCCATCCGCTGTTCATCGAGCTGAAGAAGCGCGCGCCCGGCCTGCTGGGCAGCAAGGCGATCAAGTGGAATTTCACCAAGTTCCTCATCGCCGATCAGGGCCGCACGGTGCGGCGCTATTCCTCGCGTACCGCGCCGCAGGCGCTGGCGGCGGATATCGAGGCGCTGCTCTGAAACACGAGCGGCGCGGGATCGATAGCTTTTGCAGGCGTTGATGTCTGGTCCGGCTTCGGCCGGACTTTTTCTGTTTGGAGTCAATCATGGATGTCGAGTTGAAAGCCTTCCTGCAGCGTGCCGAAGGCCTGTTGGCGCGTATCGAGCCGTTGCTGCCCGCGCAGCCGCCCATTATCGATTGGGAGCATACGCTGGCGGCGCGCTGGCAGCGTGACGGCCGAAGCGGCTATCTGGCGCCGCTCGAGGTCAATCTCGATCTGCGTCTGGACGACCTGATCGGCATCGACCGACAGCGTGATCTGCTGGCTGCCAATACCCAGCAGTTCGTCGATGGCCTGCCCGCCAATCACGTCTTGCTCTGGGGCGCCCGTGGTACTGGAAAATCGTCGCTGATTCGCGCTCTGTTGGCCGAGTATGCCGGCCGCGGGCTGCGCCTGATCGAGATCGAGCGCGACCACCTGGCGGATCTGCCTCGCGTGGTGGAGCTGCTTTCAGGGCAGCGCCAGGCCTTCGTGCTGTTCTGCGACGACCTGTCCTTCGAGGCGGGCGAGGGTGACTACCGGGTGCTCAAGAGCGTGCTCGACGGTTCCCTGGAGCGTGCGCCGGAGAACGTGCTGCTGTATGCCACGTCGAACCGCCGTCACCTGGTGCCGGAGCGCCAGAGCGACAATGAGAACTGGCAGATGGTGGACGGCGAGCTGCACCCGAACGAGGCGGTGGAGGACAAGGTCGCGTTGTCCGATCGTTTCGGCCTCTGGTTGTCGTTCTATCCGTTCAGCCAGCAGCACTACCTCAGTGTGGTGCGCCACTGGATCGATTCGCTGGCGGGCAGGGCGTGCTTGCAGTGGGATTGGGACGAAGCGCTGGAAAAGGACGCGATTCGCTGGGCCACCGGGCGCGGCAATCGCAACGGGCGCTGCGCCTATCAGTATGCTCGGCAATGGGTCGGCAGCAAGCTGCTGGAAAGGCGGGACTGAACAGGCGATTGTCTGAACGCTCTGCGGTGCCTGCCGCGTCCGCTGCAGGCACCGGTCGTGGCGTGGCGACTCAGGTCGCAGCGGCCTTGCCCATCTCCTTGAGCTTGTTGTTCATGCGCTGCTCGTCCGGCAACAGGCTACTGACCGACTGCCGCTCGAGCATGCGTGCATGGTGTGCAGTCAGGCCCGGCCAGCGTTGGCCATCAAGGTACTCGCCGCCATGTGCCATGTTGATCAACTGACAGGTTATGGCGATGTCCGCCATCGATAGCTCGTCGCCAACGAAGAAACCCCGCTGACCCAGCTGCTGCTCGAGATAGTCGAAATGCGGCGGCAATTTCTGCTGCAATGCCGCCTGCACCGCTTCTTCATTACAGGCTTGGCCTGACATCGGTTTAAGGATGCGGTTACGGAACACGGTGAACGTGGTCAGTGGTGCCAGTTCGTAGTCCGCGTATTTCTCGAGCCAGCGTATCTGACCACGTTGCTGGGCGTCATCGCCATACAGGGACGGCGTATTGGAATAGGCCTCCTCCAGGTACTGGCAGATGACGCTGGAGTCGGCAAGTGTGCAGTCGTCGCCGTCCTTGAGTGCTGGAATACGGCCCAGGGGATTGAGTTCGTAGTACCACTGGGGTGGCGTGAAAGGCATCACCGTTTCGAGCCGGTAATCGAGGCCTTTCTCGTTCAGGCAAACGCGCACTTTGCGAACGAATGGGGAGAGGGGGGCGCCAAACACGGTCAAGGACATCATTGCACTCCGCTGTGGTTGTTTGCATGCGATCTGGCCGGCTGGGCTGCACAGACGCAATCAGTAGACATTGTTCTTCTTCCACAGGTCTTCATCGTCGAAGGCTTTCATGCCTTCGGCCAGCTCACTGGATTCGTCTGCTTTGGGTACTTCGTTCTTCAGCACCAGCGCATTGGCGTGCTCGAGCAGCGCCTCCAACTGTTTCAGTTGGGCCTGATAGGGAGCCGGTACTGCCTGACGGCGGATATGCTGAATCCCTCGTTCGAATGCCAGGCGTGCACGTTGGGGCTGGTTCTGTTGTAGCGCAAGCTTGCCCAGTCCGGTGAAGAACTCGATGTGCAGAATGGCCAACATGCGCTGTATATCCTGCACCCAGCGCTTGGCTTCTGCCTGCTCAAGCAGCCCTTCCTTGGTCGCGTGAACGATCTGGGCATGCAGATCCTCAAGCATGAAACGGCTTTCCTTGGCCTGCGTTTCGGTGAGTATCTGTCTTGGCGGGTTGCGGACCTCGAGCGCATCACCCTTGGCCACGTCGGCGCGCAGGGCCTGGATACGCGCAGCCAGTTTGTCGTTGCCCTTGTCCAGCGGTAGCAGGCGCTCGCTAAGGCTCAGCTCCATCCGAGTCAGCAGCAGCTTCAACGCGGGGGTAACCATCTGGCCAGGCAGACCTTCGGACAGGTTGGCGCAGCGGCGACAACGGTCAGTGAGGTCTGCGCGTTTCCGGGCTTTTTCCAGATTGTTCTTCTCGACGATCTGGATGGAGTAGACGATGAAGACTAGAACGAGCAGACCGGCCAGGACCAACCCTGTGATCATTAATGGAGACACTTGACTGTACCTCTCGAGCCGCTGGCTTTTTGCCTGAGTGTAGTGGCTTGACGGTGTGGCCGATAGCTCTGGTTGTTGGTCGAGGATGAGATGAAATTTTTTTTGAAAACAATGCTTGACGGCTATTCGAGGCCTCCATAGAATGCGCGCCACTTGCAGCGTGAAGCGCCAAACGCAACACGCTGAAAGCCGGAGTAAAGCAGTAGCTTCCGGGCAGCGTCCCCTTCGTCTAGTGGCCTAGGACACCGCCCTTTCACGGCGGTAACAGGGGTTCGAGTCCCCTAGGGGACGCCACTTTTGATGCAAGTAATGCGGGAATAGCTCAGTTGGTAGAGCACGACCTTGCCAAGGTCGGGGTCGCGAGTTCGAGTCTCGTTTCCCGCTCCAAATTCGCCATGAGGTTCCATACGGAATTTCTGGTTTGAAAAAAGCGACCCTAGGGTCGCTTTTTTCGTTCTGCGGCGGCAAAACCAGCCCCGCCGTCGCTGCGGTGACTGGCATGGGCGCGGAATGCGCGTCCGCTCCGGCCGTTAGTGGCTCGGCGGCGGCTGGCCGGGGCCAGTCAGGTGTACTTGGTGAAAATGCCGCGTACCCGCTCCAGCGTTTCAGACGTATCCTGCGCCTGGTCGTGAAGGGCTTCCTCAATCAGGCAGGTCAGCATCAACCGATACGCCTTGTCCAACGCGCTGCGCGCAGCTGAAAACTGCTGAGCAATCGCCTCGCAATCCTCGCCACGCCGAATCATTGCCTGAATGCCCCGGACCTGGCCTTCGACTCGCGCCAGTCGTTTCAGCATGGCCTGCTGCTGATCCTGCAGGTCTGCCGATACGACGGCAGTCGTCTGGTCGTTCATGAGATACCTCGAAAGTCTCAAAAGGGGTAACTGCAGCGGGGCAGCTGAAGCGGAGCGCACCGACTCGCATACGGGTAGGGGCATGCTAGCGGCCCGCAACCACATGGCCAACTTCTTTTCGTACAGTGCTTGCGTAACGATATATAAAAAAATATATTGTTTTTGTCTTAACTAATCGCTCTGGCCATGACTCCCGACCTGGATATAGACAGCCTGAAAGCCAACGCGGCTTCCGCAAGCGCTTTGCTGAAAGCGTTGGCCAACCCGGATCGCCTGTTACTGCTGTGCCAGCTTTCCCAGGGCGAGCGTAGCGTGAGCGAGCTCGAGCAGCTCCTGGGTATCCAGCAGCCAACGCTGTCACAGCAGCTGGGCGTGCTGCGTCGCGAAGGGCTGGTGGCGACAAGACGCGAGGGTAAGTTGATCCATTACCGGATCAGCAGTCCGGAGGCGCTGGCGGTAATCGCCACGCTCTACCAATTATTTTGCGAGAGGGGGCAGCAATGACTGTCGATTGGGCGAACTTCACGCCGTGGACGGCGCTTGCAGGCGGTGTGCTGATTGGTGCCGCTGCCAGCCTGTTCGTATTGCTCAATGGCCGTATCGCCGGTATCAGCGGCCTGCTGGCAAGTCTTCTGGAACCGGGTGCTGAAGGTCGAGGCGAAAAGCTGTTGTTTCTGCTCGGTCTTCTGCTGGCGCCGCTCCTGTGGGTGCTGTTCGGTAGGTTGCCGGTGCTGGAATTCCAATCCGGCTGGTTCGGATTGTTGATTGCCGGCTTGCTGGTAGGCGTAGGAACCCGATACGGCTCAGGCTGCACCAGCGGCCATGGGGTGTGTGGGATTTCGCGGCTATCGGCACGCTCCATCGTCGCGACTTTGGCGTTCATGGCGGCCGGCTTCGGCACCGTTTATGTCCTGCGTCATCTGCTGGGAGGCTGAATATGCGCAAACTGACTTCGTTTGCCGCTGGTTTACTGTTCGGGCTGGGGCTGCTGCTTTCCGGGATGGCCAACCCGGCCAAGGTCATTGGCTTTCTCGATGTTGCGGGCGCGTGGGACCCCTCGCTGGCGCTGGTGATGGTTGGTGCCATAGCCACGGCCCTGGTCCCCTTCACCTGGGCGAAGCGGCGAGAGCGCTCCTTGCTCGACGCGCCGATGCAGCTACCGAGCAAGCGCGATCTCGACGGACGACTGATTGGCGGCAGCCTGGTGTTCGGGATTGGTTGGGGGGTAGCCGGCATCTGTCCGGGGCCGGCGATCGCCGTACTGCTCAGCGGGCACTGGCAGGTCGTGCTGTTCGTACTCGCCATGCTGGGCGGAATGCTTTTGTTCTCTGCGCTGGAACGCCGGCGCACTTGCTGACCGGGAGGTCATTATGAAAGCCAACGTTGGAACCATTGATCGGACCCTGCGCATCATCGTCGGCCTTGTGCTTATCGGCCTGACCTTGGCAGGCGTAATCGGTGTTTGGGGTTGGATCGGCCTGCTGCCGCTGGCTACGGGCGTCTTCCGTTTCTGCCCAGCGTACACGCTGCTTGGCATCAAAACGTGCAAGAGCTGCAACAAGGCCTGAAATCGCACCAAACGACGCTGCAACGCAAGAAGGCCGACATTGATGTCGGCCTTCTTGCATCTGCCCGGTTCGCTTACTCGAAACTGGGCAGGCTCGGCTTCACGACGGGTTTGTTGGCGGCGGTCCAGGCATCGAAACCGCCGGCGATCGATCTGACGTTCAGATAGCCCATGTCTTGCAGCGATGCCGCGGCTAGCGCAGCCCGGCCGCTCGTCTTGCAGTACAACACCAGGTTCAGGTCGCGCGGCCCTAGCTCCGGTGTGCCGCTGAGCTTGAATTCCAGCAGCCCGCGGGGAATGTTGAGGGCGCCATTGATATGGCCTTCGTGAAACTCGTCCGCCTCGCGTACGTCGATCAGCACATCCGCGGCCTGGATCGCCGCGTCGGCGTCGGCAATGGACACCTCCTGAATTCGGGTTCTGGCCTGTTCGACGAGGTCGTGTGCGTTCTTCATCCCGCTTTCTCCTTGCTGCATAAATGATCACGCTGCCGTTCAAGCGCGTGGTGAGTGGTTTGCGGATCCAGGGCACGTAGGGCTTCGTACTGGCTGATGAAAACCTGCCCGCCGAAGTGCTCCAGGAAGTCGCTGCGTCGTAGTCGATCCATCACCGGGCCCTTCACTTCCGACAGGTGCAGCTGAATACCCGCCGTATGCAGCCGGGCGCTGATCGCCTCGAGGCTCTCCAGCGCGCTGGCGTCGATCAGGTTCACGCCAGGGCACATCAGCACCAGGTGCTCGGCCTGTGGATAGCGGCCGATCAGCTCGGCAATCCGATCTTCCAGGTAGCGTGCATTGGGAAAGTAAAGGCTCTCGTCGACGCGCACCGAAAGCACCTTGGGGCTCTGTACTACGGCGAAGCGTTCGATGTTGCGAAAGTGCTCGCTGCCCGGCAGCTGGCCGACCACCGCGACATGCGGTTGGCTGGTACGCCAGAGAAACAACAGCAACGAGAGGCCGACGCCCAGCATGATCCCGCTTTCCACGCCGACCAGCAGAACGCCGAGCATGGTGGCCGCCATGGCAGCGGCGTCCTGGCGCGAATAGCGCCAGGTCCGCTTGAGTGCAGCCAGATCCACCAGGCTGAGCACGGCGACAATAATGGTCGCCGCCAGCACCGCGTGCGGAAGGTTGTGGAAGAGCGGGGTGAACAGCAGCACGGTGATGCCGATTCCCGCTGCGGTCAGGGCTCCAGCCAATGGGGTCTGGGCACCGGCATCGAAATTGACCACGGAGCGGGCGAAGCCTCCCGTTACCGGAAAACCACCGCTCATGGCGGCAGCGATGTTGGCGCCACCGAGCGCGACCAGTTCCTGATTCGGCTCGATCTGTTCACGGCGCTTGGCCGCCAGGGTTTGCGCCACCGAGACCGATTCGACGAAGCCGACCAGGCTGATGAGCACGGCGGCCGGGAGCAGGGCCATCGCCAGCTCCAGGTCCAGCGTCGGCAGGCTCAGCGACGGCAAGCCACGCGGCACTGCGCCAACGACCCTGACGCCGGCGTCGGCCAGCCCGAGCCCGCCGACCGCTGCTATTGCCAAAAGGAGCGCCACGACCGGCCCGATCTTGGTGAGCGTGCCGGCGATATGTACGCTCATGCCCAGTTTCTGCAGCCAGCCGCCGAGTCGGCTGCGCACCAGAAAGAGAAACAGCAGGCTCAGGGTGCCAATGATGAACGTCGGCAGATGCGTGCTTGGCAGGCCCAGGATCAGTCCATGGGCAAGCTCCAGGGCATTCTCGCCGGTTACCGGGATGCCAAGGATGTGCTTGAGCTGCCCCAGGGCGATGAGAATGCCCGAGGCGCTGATGAATCCGGAGATGACCGGGTGGCTCAGGAAATTGGCGAGAAAACCCAGCCGCAGCACCGCCATTGCCAACAGTACGGCACCGGAAAGCATGGCCAGCAGCATTGCAGCCTCAGCGTATTCGGCGCTACCGACGGCGAACAGCGGCCCCAGTGCCGCCGCCGTCATCAGCGATACCACCGCTACCGGCCCCACCGCGAGCGTGCGACTGGTACCGAAAAGTGTATAGGCAATCAGCGGCAGCATGCTGGCGTACAGACCTGTCACCGGCGGCAGCCCCGCCAGCATGGCGTAGGCCAGGCTCTGCGGGATCAGCATCAGCGTCACGATCAGCGCTGCGAGGCCATCCTTGGCTGCCGCCGTCCGGTCGTAGTGCTTAGCCCACGTCAGGAACGGCAGGTAGCTGGCCAGCCGCTGTTTCATCCTTTCTTCTCCTGGCCGAAATCGCAGGCGTTGGGGGCTTCGGCGGGGCGCGGCTCGAAGTCCAGGTGTTTCGGTTCGGCCAGCCACTCATGGCCCTTGAGCATCATGTCGAAATAGATCGACGGCATCCATCTGGTCTTCAGTTTCCAGGCCAGCCGGCGCGGGACCTTCGGATCGAGCGGAAAGGTGGGCAGCAGTTTTCCGCCATAGCCGAACTCGGCAAGGATCACCTTGCCCCGCTCGACGGTCAGCGGACAGGAGCCGTAACCATCGTAGATCGCCCGAAGCCCGGCGCCGCTGAGCACGCTCAGCACATTCTCGGCCACGACCGGTGCCTGCTTGCGCACCGCTGCGGCCGTCTTGGCGTTCGGCGCGGAGCAGACGTCGCCAAGGCTGAAAATGTTGCCGAAGCGTGGATGGCGCAGGGTCTCGTGTTCGGCTTCGAACCAGCCGTCTGCTGTGCTCAGGGCACTCTGGCGGATGAATTCCGGCGCGTGCTGGGGTGGAACCAGGTGCAGCATGTCGAACTCGCGCACGACGCGCCGACTCTGGCCATTGCTGTCGACGACGTCGAACCAGGCCTTGCGAGCCGGGCCATCGACAGCGGTCAGCCGGTTGTTGAAGTTGAGCTCGGCGCCGTAGCGTTCGACATAGGCCATGAGGCCGGGCACGAAATCCGCCACGCCGAACAGCACGCCGCCGGCCGAGCAGAAGTCGACCTGGATGTCCTTCAGCACGCCCTGTCTGAGCCAGTGATCGCAGGACAGGTACATGGCCTTCTGCGGTGCGCCGGCACATTTGATCGGCATGGGCGGCTGGGTAAAGAGCGCCCGGCCATGGCGTAACTGCTGCACCAGCTGCCAGGTGTAGGGGGCGAGTTCGAAGGCGTAGTTGGAGGTCACGCCGTATTTGCCGAGACTGTCACGTGCGCCTTCGATGGCGTCCCAGTCGAGCGCCAGACCCGGACACACCACCAGCGCGCGATAGCCGATGCGACTGCCATCCTCCAGCACCACTTGCTGGTGTTCCGGTTCGAAGGCCTCAGCAGCGGCATGAATCCACTGTGCCTTGGACGGAATGCAGCGGCTCATGGCGCGTTCGGTATTGGCCCGGTCGAACACGCCAGCGCCGACCAGCGTCCAGCCGGGCTGGTAGTAGTGCTGCTCGCGCGGCTCGATGACCGCGATGCGCAGGTTCGGGTCGCGCTTGAGCAGGCTTGCGGTCACCGCGCAACCGGCGGCGCCGCCGCCGATGACCAGGACATCGTAGCGGGGCGTTGCCGCGAGCCGTGACGAGGTGTTCAGCGGTTCATCCGCGGTGGATTGCCAGTACTGCTCCAGGCGCGGCAATAGCCCGCTCAGGTCGTAGTCCGCCTGCCGTGCGGTCTGCAGCAGCACCTGGGGATCCAGATGATGCGCTTCGGCCAGCGCCCAGAGCGACGCGGAGCGTGTGCCGGTCCGGCAGAATGCCAGTGCCGGCCCCTTGATCCGCCCGAGCAGCGCGCGAAAGGCGGCGACATCGGCGTCGGCGATCTGCCCGGATATCACCGGCAGATGGTGGTACTCCAGGCCAGAGGCCTCGGCGGCCTGCCGTATCGCTTCGCTACTGGGCTGGCCTTCGCCCTCGTTGTCCGGACGGTTGTTGATCACGCAGCGAAAGCCGCTGCCGGCCAGCAACGCCATGTCCGTCGGTTGCAACTGGGCGGCGACGGAGAGAAAAGGGGTCAGTCGCTTTATGGTTTGCATGTCGACGTCCTCCGCTTGGGGTCACAGCACGTCCAGGGGGATCTTCAGATAGCGTGTACCGTTGCTTTCGGGCGCCGGCAGCTCTCCGCCACGCATGTTGATCTGCACCGAGGGCAGAATCAGCGTGGGCATCGTCAGGGTCGCGTCGCGCGCGGTGCGCATGTCGACGAACTGCTGTTCGCTGATGCCGCTGTGAACGTGCACGTTGTGCTCACGCTCGGCAGCGATGGTGGTTTCGTAGAGAAACTCGTCGCGCCCGGGTGCCTTGTAGTCGTGACACATGAATACCCGTGTCTCGCCCGGGAGGGCGAACAGCTTCTGGATCGAGCGGTACAGCGTCCGCGCATCGCCACCCGGAAAATCGCACCGGGCCGTACCGTAGTCGGGCATGAACAGCGTGTCGCCGACGAATGCGGCATCGCCGATGACGTAGGTCATGCAGGCGGGCGTGTGGCCCGGAGTGTGAATGGCGCGGGCTGGCACGTTGCCGACCTGAAAGGTTTCCTCATCCTGAAACAGGTGGTCGAACTGGCGACCGTCGGTGGCGAACTCGGTACCGGCATTGAACAGCTTTCCGAAGGTGTTCTGTACCACGGTGATCCGGTCACCGATCGCCATACAACCGCCCAGCTGCTGTTTCAGATAAGGCGCGGCGCTGAGGTGATCGGCATGCACATGGGTTTCCAGCAGCCACTGCACCTTGAGATCCTGTTCCCGCACATAGTCGACCAGGCGCTGAGCCGTCGCATGGGAGGTGCGCCCGGATGCCGGGTCGTAATCCAGTACCGAATCGATCACGGCACACTGCCGGGTCTCGGGGTCACTGACCACGTAGCTGTAGGTGAAAGTGGCGGGATCGAAGAAGGGTTCGACGTGGGCATTCATGGTGCTTCTCCTCTCTGTGCTCGATACCGGTAGGGGTATGTTCTCTGGGCTGATCTTAGTCCTGCATTAAGTTATATGCATAGAATTAATTGTTATTAGAGGGGCGGGCGCCATCCGTGGTGTGTATAGCTGAAGCGGCGCAGGTCGCCTGATCGACAGGCTCAGCTCGTCGCCGGGTTGGCCTGATCGCTGACGATGCGTCCATCGACCAGCTGAATCGTCCGCGCGCAGTCCGCGGCCAGCCGTGGATCATGCGTCACCACCAGCACCGCGCAGCCGAATTGGGCGTTGATGCGATGGAACAGCTCGAACACGCTTTGCGCGGTTCGCGTATCGAGGTTGCCGGTCGGCTCATCGGCCAGCAGCAGCGGCGGGCGTGTCACCAGCGCCCGGGCGATAGCGACCCGCTGCTGCTGGCCGCCGGATATCTGCGTAGGTTTCTTGTCGGCGAACGCTCCCAGCCCAACTTCGTCGAGTAAGTTCCGGGCGAGGTCGATGTCCGCGCTCGATGGCTTGCCGTGGCGGATCATCAGAGGCATCAGCACGTTTTCCAGCACGCTGAACGCCGAAATCAGGTGATGGAACTGGAAGACGAAGCCAATCGCCTGGTTGCGCAGGTGGGTGCGTGCCTCGTCGTCGCTATCCCGTGTCGCCTGGCCGAGCAGGTACAGCTCGCCTGAGCTGGGCGCGTCGAGCAGGCCGATCAGGTTCAGCAGCGTGCTCTTGCCCGATCCCGACGGTCCGATCAGGGCGGTCAGCTCACCCCGACACAATCGCAGATCGATGCCATGCAGCACCTCGGTTTCCAGCGCGGTGCCCACATTGAATGCCTTGCGTACCTGCTCCAGGCGCAGGACCTCGGCGGCATGGCTCTTCAGCAGCGCTTCAGACATAGCGGATCGCCACGGCGGGGTCGTAACGTGCCGCGCGCCGGGCCGGCATCGCCGCGGCCAGCACACCGGTGATAGTGGCGACAAGCATGGCCAGCGGCACCAGCGTAGGGTCGACGGGAATCTCGAACAGGCGCGGGCCGGCGATGTTGAATACCTGCACCAGCCCCCAGCCGACTGCCCCGCCACAGGCCGAGCCAAACAGGCCGAGCACGCCGCCCTGAAGCAGGAAGACCCGCAGGATCTGTCCGCGCGGGCTGCCCATCGCCCGCAGGATGCCGATTTCGCGGGTACGCTGGACCACGCTGACCGCCAGCACGCTGGCGATGCCGAATGCCACCGAGATACCGACGAACACGCGGATCATCTCGGTGGTCATGCTCTGCGAGCTGAGCGCATTGAGCAGTTGCCCGTTGGTTTCCATCCAGCTTTCGGCACGCAGCCCGGTGAGACGCGCCAGACGCTCGGCCACCCGATCGGCCTGGAAAATGTCGGCGACCGTCGTATCGATGACCGTGATGCCGCCGGGCAGGTCGAGCAGTGTCTGCGCCTGCTTGAGGTCCAGGTAAACGTAGCGCGAATCCAGCTCGCGCACGCCAAGTTCGAAGATGCCAGCGATATCGACAACTGCCTCGCGGCCTTCACCGGCGTCCAGCCGCAGCTTGTCGCCGATACCGAGGCCGAGGTCCTTGGCCAGCTCCTTGCCGATCACCGCATTGCCTGCGCCAACCATGAATCGTCCGGCAATCAGATCGTCGGCCAGGGGGATGATGCGCTGATAGCGCGGCGGATCGATGCCGAGCAGCGCCACCGAAGCGCGCGCCACGCCGCGCCGGGCGATGGCCGGGCCGCTGATGACCGGTGACACTGCCAGCACCTGCGCGTCCTGGTCGAGCACGTCGCGAATGTCCTGCCAGTTGATGATCGAGCGCAGACGCTGCGCCCGCGGACTTTCCAGTACCAGCGACCAGCTGTCGGGAGTGACCGGCAGGGTCCGGTTGGCCTCGTCCGGCGGGAGGATACGAATATGTGCCTGAGTGCCGAGGGTGCGCTCGATCACATTGGCTTGCAGGCCGGTGATCAGCGCCGTGATGAACACGATCACCGCAGACCCGACGGCGATGCCGAAGACGATCAGTAGCGTCTGCATCCGGTTGTCGAGGAGGAAGCGCAGGGCGATCTTCCATTCGATCCATAGCGACTCGCTCAGGCGCACGGTCGTCAGTCCCGGATGCCGCTGGGAATCGGCCGTTCAGTCACCCGCACGCGCTTTCCCTCTTCGGCATCGTCGAGTAGAACCAGGTCGCCGGTGGTGAGCCCCTCGACGACCTCGCTGAGGGCAGTACCCAGCAGGCCAAGACGAACGTCGACCCGCTCGACCACACCGTCCCGAACCCGCAGCACCTGGGCGCGCGGGCCGCTGCGGGCGCGCAGGGCATCGTTGGGCAGTACCAGGGCCTGATCGCGGCGACCGGTTTCGATATTGACCGATACGGTCATGCCCTGGCGCAGGAAATCGGCGGGTTCCAACAGGTCGAGATGAACATCGATGGTGCCGCGTGCCGTATCGACCGCAGGGGCGATGAAGCTGACCCGCGCCGGCAGCACACGCTCCGGGTAGGCGTCGGCAATGATGCTCGCGGCCTGGCCGAGCCGCACAGGAGCCAGGTTCTTTTCATCCAGCGGCAGCAGAATCTCGCTGCTGCCCGAGCGGGCGATACTGAGCAGCGTACGTCCAGGCTGGACCAGATCACCCGGTTCCACATCGCGGGTCTGCACGATCCCCGTTACCTGTGCGTGGATGCGTGTCTTGGCAAGTGTCGCGCGCGCGGCCTCAAGGCGTTGCCGGAGGACTTGTTCCTCGCTGCCGCCTTCGGCGAGTGCCGCGGCGGCAAAACGCGCGCGGTCTCGAATCACGCGGGCCGTGAGTTCCGCGCGGCGTGCCTGCTCCAGCGGTTCGGAGGCGAGCAGCTTGCGCTCGAATAATGTTTCGCGTCGCTTCAGCTCGCGGCTGGCCTGTTCCAGATTGTGCTGTGCTTCGCGCAGGGTGGCCTGTGCCTGCGGGCGGGTGGAATCGATCAGTTGCTGCAGGCCCGCTTCCGCCTCGCGCAGGCGGGCACGCTGTTCATCGTCGCGCAGCTCCAGCAGCAGGTCGCCGGCCTCTACTTCATCGCCTTCGCGCACATGGCGAGCGGCAACCACACCGGTAATCTCGCTCCCCACCTGAGCCAGCGACTGACTGTCCACTTCGCCACTGGCTACCACTCGTTGCACCAGCGGTCGCGTTTCCAGCCGATAGGCCGGCACTTGCGGCCCTTGCAGCTGGCTGCGGATCAACCAGCCGCCAGCCAGCGCGAGCACGACGAGCAGTGGCCAAGCGCGGCGGAAGTTTTTGGCGACAGGCAAGACGGACCTCTCCCTGATACGGCCCAAGACGGCCATCGAAACGCCACAAGCTTACGGCCAAACGACTTGCATGAATACTGCCCGGAGTGTCGCGTTCGTGCTGCCAGGCGAGGTCCGGTACGGGCGAAGCCGATGGCCGCGGCTATCGAGGCCATAGCCTCGCTGCGGCGATGGACGGCGTACAATGGCGGCCCGCTCCCAGGATCCGCGATATGGCCACTACCGTTCAAAACCCCGCCGCCACGCTGCGCGCCGCCTGGCTCGCACAGGCCCAGGCCAACCCCTGGATAACCTTTGGCCTCGCCGCGACCGCAGCCGCGGTTCTGCTCCTGTTGGTTGCTGGCGCCGTCAATGCGTTGCAGAGCGGCGAGGCGATCAATGTGCGCTACGCCCTGCTTGGCGGCAGCGCGGGCTTCGTCGCAACGGCGGTCGGTGCGTTTCTGGCGATCGGTCTGCGCGACATCTCGACCCGAACGCAGGACAGCATGCTCGGCTTCGCAGCGGGGATGATGCTTGCCGCCAGTGCGTTCTCGTTGATCCTTCCGGGACTGGAGGCCGGTCGTGAGCTGTTCGGCAGCGGGCCGGCGGCTGCGCTGACCGTGGTGGTGGGCCTTGGGGTCGGCGTGTTGCTGATGCTCGGGCTGGATTACTTCACCCCGCACGAGCACGAGAGCACCGGGCCTTGCGGCCCCGAGTGCGAGCGTCTGAATCGAGTCTGGCTGTTCGTACTCGCCATTGCCCTGCACAACATCCCCGAAGGCATGGCCATCGGCGTGAGTTTCGCCAATGGCGACATGAGCGTCGGTCTGCCGCTGACCACGGCGATATCCATTCAGGACATTCCCGAAGGCCTGGCGGTGGCGCTGGCGCTGCGCACCACCGGCCTGTCGGCACTGGGCTCGGTGCTGGTGGCCGCGGCATCCGGGTTGATGGAGCCGATCGGCGCGCTGGTGGGCATCGGCATGTCCAGCGGCTTTGCGATCGCCTATCCGATCAGTCTCGGCCTTGCCGCAGGGGCGATGATTTTCGTGGTGTCCCATGAGGTGATTCCCGAGACCCACCGCAACGGCCACCAGACGCCCGCCACGCTGGGGCTGATGGTCGGGTTCGCGGTGATGATGTTTCTCGACACCGCCCTGGGCTGACGCGTCAGGGCTTATCCGGCTCGGTCTGCATCACCAGCTCGACACGCCGGTTGCTGGCGCGGCCATGCTCGCTACCGTTGTCGGCAATCGGCCGGGTGTCGGCATAGCCGGTTGCGCTCAGGCGGGTCGCCTCGATGCCCGCCAGCTGCAGATAGCGCACCACGCTGCTGGCACGGCTGGCGGAAAGCTCCCAGTTTGAGGGGAAGCGCTCGGTCTGGATCGGCAGATTGTCGGTGTGGCCCTCGACGATGATCCGGTGCGGGCTCGCGGCCAGCGTCGGAATCAGCCGATCGATGACGTCCAGTCCGGTATTTTCGAGCTCCGCCTGGCCTGAGCCGAACAGAATTTCGCTGCTGATGCGGAAGCTGATGCTGCCGTCGTTGACGATCACTTCAATGTCCTCGCCAAGCGCCAGCGCCTCTGCAGTATCGCCGCTTTGCGCATCGGATACGGGGGCGTCGATCGCCGGCTCCGGCAGCGGAGCAATGGCCGGAATCGGTGCGCTGGTCGGCTGCGCCTCGATGGCCAGCGGCTCGGGTGTCGCCATTGCGGTGGGTGTCGCGATGGCGGCCCGGCTGTCGCCTTCGCCGTCAGCCTTGCCGGCCATGCTCAGCATGATCACCAGCATGACCAGCAACAGCGTCAGCATGTCCAGGTAGGTGATCAGCCAGGCTTCCTGCTCTTCTTCCCGCTGCGGCTCGATATGCCAGCGGGAGAAGCGGCTGCCCTGGGATGCTTGCCCGTTCACCGTCATTCTTCCTGCGGTCTGACGTGCGGCGCCGTAGGCGTACCGTCGCGGATTTCATCGTCGTGATGGGCGATGAACGACTTCAGCGTCTCGCGCATGTACGCCGGGCTGCGGCGGTTGCACATCATCGAGATGCCCTGCATGACCAGATTCATCAGGGCGACCCGCTGCTCGGTGCGCCGCTCGAGCTTGACCGCGACCGGCTTGAGCACCAGGTTGGCCAGCAGCACGCCATAAAAGGTGGTCATCAGTGCCACGGCGAGACTGCGGCCGATCTGTTCCATGTCACCGCTGCCGAGCATGAACATCAGGTTGATCAACCCGACCAAGGTGCCGATCATGCCGAATGCCGGGGCGTAGCTGGACATGGCACGAAACAGCTGTGCTTCCGCGTTCTCGCGTGCGCGCAGGCGGGCGATGCGCCATTGCAGCACCTCCAGGATGTCTTCCTCGGGGGTGTTGTCGATCACCAGCTGCACGCCGGTGCGCAGGAACGGGTTGCTGACCTGTTCTACGGCCTTTTCCACCGCCGGCAGGTCGCCGCTGATCCACAGCCGCGAGATCTGCACCAGTTCCTCGAGGTCCTGGCGGGTGTACAGCCGCTCGTTGCGCATGACCGTCCACAGCAGCCCGAACACCCGTGTCACCTCGCGCAGCGGATAGCTGATGAAGGTGGCGGCCAGCGTGCCGACCAGAACGATGCCGAGACTGGGAAAATCGATGAACAGCGCAGGTTCTTTCGCGGCGAACAGCACAACCACGGCCAGCAGGCCGATGCTCGCGACAATGCCGATCAGAGTGGAGGGATTCATCGGGACTCCGCTGAAGGGGCGTTCAGAAAGCGCGCGATGATAGCAGCTGGCCCGCGCGCTCGGCTGACCTGGATCAGAGCCCGGTCAGCCACTCATGCGGGCAAGGAGGATCAGAGGTTTTCCAGTAGCCTGCGCGCGGCTTCCTGACCGCTGAGCCAGGCGCCTTCCACCCGACCGGAGAGGCACCAGTCGCCACAGGCGTATAGGCCCAGCCCGGCATCGGCCAGTGCGGCCCATTCGTGTGCCTGTGCCGGGCGGGCGTAGAGCCAGCGATGCGCCACGGTCAATTCCGGCGCCGGGACCACGCAGTCGATCAGCTCGGCGAAGGCGCCGTGCAGGCATTCGATGACCGCCTCCTTGGGCAGGTCCAGATGCTGGCGGCTCCAGTTGCTGGTGGCATGCAGCACCCAGGTATCGAGCGCGCCGTCCCGGCCTGGCTTGCTGCGGTTGCGTGCCACCCAATCCAGCGCATCGTCCTGGACGAAACAGCCTTCCAGCGCGGTATCCAGCGGATTGGCGAAACCCAGGGCCACCGCCCAGGTCGGCTCCATCGCTACACTCGCGGCCACGGCAGCCAGTTTTGGCGCACCGGACAGCAATGCGGCGGCCTGCGGAGCAGGGGCGGCGATGATCACATGACTGAACGGGCCATGGCTGGCGCCCGTAGCGTCGACCAGCGTCCAGAAGCGTTCGCCGCGGAATACTTCGGTGATGCGGCAGCTGAAGGTCACCGGCAGTTCACCCAGCAGGCCTCGGGTAATCGCGCTCATGGTCGGTGTGCCGACCCAGCGCAGCTGCTCGTCGGCCGAAGGCTTCAACTGGCCTTCGCGGGACTGGAACAGGGTAGGGGCCCATTGCTCTACCCAGCCGCTTTCCTGCCACTGGCGCACGATCTCGCTGAAGCGGCGATCACGCGCCGTGAAGTATTGCGCGCCGAGGTCTAGCGTGCCGGCATCGCTGCGTTTGCTCGCCATGCGGCCGCCGCTGCCGCGGCTCTTGTCGAACAGGTGTACGGCTTGCCCGGCTTCGTGAAGCGCGCGAGCGGCCGACAGTCCCGCTATTCCTGTTCCGATGATGGCGATTGGAGCCTTGCTCATGATTACCTCGTGTGCTGGTGCCATCGGCCACGCAGTGGAAGTGCTGCGTAGCATGTTTTCATGACAAGCGTTCGATACCGCTTGAGCCTCCCCATCCTCGGACAGAGATCGTCCTTTGGCTAGAGGGTTTCGACGCAATGCGGCAAACGAGCACGCGCTTTCGTGGCTTGCTGACCGGCGGTACCGGGCTGTCCCGGCCGTAGCAAAAGCGCTTGCCGCAGTCTTTGGTTGTAAGTTGCTGATAAGTGGGTACAATGGCGCCGCTCGCCGCCAGGCGGGTTTCGTTATGGTGGGCCCTGCCGGTCCCCTCGCAACGATCAGCCGTGAACCCGGTCAGGCCCGGAAGGGAGCAGCCGCAGCGGTGACATTGTGTGCCGGGGTGTGGCTGGTAGGGTTCACCTCCATAACGTTCTCTTTTCCCTCCAGATTTTCAGTTCCGAGCGCTCATGCGTCGGGGCTATTTCGCATGTCTACTCTACTTTCACTCGGCTGCCTCGTAGTCGGCGAGTCCGTTTGGCCGTGGCTGCGGCTCATGTATCCTGCGCGGCTATTTCAGTGGCACGAAAACGCCGTATCGGTTCGAGGAGCATGGGTTTGTCGGTCAAGGCGAGTTGGGACATCTTCTGTGCGGTCGTGGACAACTTCGGCGACATTGGCGTTACCTGGCGCCTGGCGCGACAGCTGGCGGCCGAGCATGGCCAGCGCGTCAGGCTGTGGGTCGACGATCTGGAAACCTTTGCGCGGCTCTGTCCGGCCGCCAGTGCCGATGCCGACCAGCAGCTCCATGAGGGCGTGGATGTCAGGCGCTGGTCCAGCCAGTGGCCGGGAGTCGAGCCGGCCGATGTGGTCATCGAGGCGTTCGCCTGCAACCTGCCGCAGCAATATATAAATGCCATGGCCGGCAGCGGGCGGCGGATTCTCTGGCTGAATCTGGAGTACCTGAGCGCCGAGGACTGGATCGTCGGCTGTCATGCGCTGCCGTCGCTGCAGCCCAACGGTGTGCAAAAGTACTTCTTCTTTCCAGGATTCGAGGCTGCCACTGGCGGCCTGATTCGCGAAGCCGATCTGATGCTGCGTCGGGCCAGCTTCCAGCGGGATCGGCAGCAGCAGGCCGGCTTTCTCGCCACGCTTGGCGTGGTGCGGCAAGCGGATGCGCGTTTGCTGTCGTTGTTCGCCTACGAAAACCCGGCAGTTGCGGGCTGGCTGGACGCGCTGGCGGCTGACGTGCGGACCAATCAGCTGCTGGTGCCGGAAGGGCGGGTGCTGGGTGATGTCGCGGCCTGGCTCGGCGTGTCCGGGCTGAAAGCGGGGGAGCGTCATCAGCGCGGCAGCCTGCAGATCTGCATCGTGCCGTTCATGACGCAGGACGAGTACGACCTGCTGTTGTGGAGCTGTGATTTCAATGCCGTGCGTGGCGAGGAGTCCTTCATTCGTGCGCAGTGGGCCGGGCGCCCGCTGGTGTGGCACATCTACCCGCAGGAAGACGACGCGCACTGGGACAAGCTCAACGCGTTTCTCGACCTCTATGCGAACGGCCTTGCGCCGGCGGCTGGCAAGGCGTTGCGCGCGTTCTGGCACGCCTGGAACGCCGGGGAGGGCGCCGCGCAAGCCTGGGCTGATCTGCTGCGGGAGTACCCGACGCTGCTCGAGCATGCCGAGGCCTGGACGCATGCACAGGTCGCCAACGGCGATCTGGCCGGCAAGCTGATGTTCTTCTTCACCGACTGGCTGGAGGCTGTTCACGGTTGACGCAGGGCCGCGCGCCGTCACGCGGCTTGCGACGATATGGGAACAGACCCTATGATACGCGGCCTGTTTTTTGTCTCTAATTCCTTCGGATATTTCTATGAAAACCGCACAAGAGTTCCGTGCCGGCCAGGTGGCCATCATCAACGGCGCACCCTGGGTCATCCAGAAAGCCGAGTTCAACAAGTCCGGTCGTAACAGTGCCGTGGTCAAGATGAAGCTGAAGAACCTGCTCAACGGTTCGGCTACCGAGACCGTGTACAAGGCTGACGACAAGCTGGAGCCGGTCATCCTCGAGCGCAAGGAAGTGACCTACTCCTACTTCGCCGACCCGCTGTACGTCTTCATGGACAACGAGTTCAACCAGTACGAAATCGAAAAAGACGACCTGGAAGGCGTGATGACCTTCATCGAAGACGGCATGACCGACGTCTGCGAAGCCGTTTTCTACAACGACAAGGTGATCTCCGTCGAACTGCCGACCACCATCGTTCGTGAAATCGCCTACACCGAGCCGTCCGTACGTGGCGACACCTCCGGCAAGGTCATGAAGACCGCCCGCCTGAAGAACGGTGCCGAGCTGCAGGTTTCCGCCTTCTGCGAAATCGGTGACTCGATCGAGATCGACACCCGCACCGGCGAGTACAAGTCGCGCGTCAAGGCCTGATCCTCGGCCTGCGGCGGACAGAAAAAAGCCCAGCTCGATGCTGGGCTTTTTCGTTTCTGTGCGTGTGTCAGCTTGCCCAGATCCAGCCGACCAGGCCGTAGCAGAGCAGGGTGACCAGCATCACGCCGAACAGGTTGATGGCAAAGCCGGCCTTGATCATCGACTGGATGTGCATCTGCCCCGTACCGAACACGATGGCATTGGGTGGCGTGGCTACCGGCATCATGAAGGCGCAACTGGCGGCGATCGCGGCCGGAATTGCCAGCATCTCTGGCGGCAGCCCCTGAGCCACCGCCAGGGCGCCCAGCAGCGGCAGGAAGGCAGCGGCCGTGGCGGTGTTGGAAGTGATCTCGGTCAGAAAGGTGATGACCAGCGCCACCAGGCCGATCATCAGAATCAGCGGCAGGGTGCCGAAGCCGCCGAGGCTCTGCGCAATCCATTGCGCCAGCCCGGACGCACCGATCACTCCGGCCAGCGACAGGCCGCCACCGAACAGCAGCAGCACGCCCCAGGGCGCCTTGTTGGCCTGCTCCCAGTCCATCAGGAATACGCGCTGGTGCAGATTCACAGGAATCAGGAACAGCGAAAGCGCGGCGGCCATGGCGATGCTGGTGTCGTTCACGCCATCGACGTACTCGGCCAGCAGCGGCTGGAAGATCCAGGCCAGTGCCGCCAGGGTGAACACCACGGCGACCAGCTTCTCGGCCCTGCTCATCGGTCCCAGTGCAGCCATCTCCTGTTCCAGCATGGCGCGGCTGTCGCCACCGGACAGCTTGAAGCCGCCGCGGGTCAGCCACCACCAGATGAACAGCAGCATGCCGAGGCTCACCGGCAGCCCCAGTAGCATCCACTGGCCGAAACCGATGTGCACGTCATAGTTCTCGCGCAGAAAGGCGGCGAGCAAGGCATTGGGCGGCGTGCCGATCAGCGTGGCGATGCCGCCGACACTGGCGGCATAGGCGATGCCGAGTAGCAAGGCCACGGCGAAGCGCTCGCCATCGCGCTTGTCGCTGCCGGCAACCAGCAAACCGATCACCGACAGGCCGATCGGCAGCATCATGATGCTGGTGGCCGTGTTGCTGACCCACATGCTGATGAACGCTGTGGCGATCATGAAGCCCGCGATCTGCCGACTCGGCGCGTTGCCGACCGCCAGCAGAGTGGCCAGCGCGATGCGCTTGTGCAGGTTCCAGCGCTGCATCGCCAGACCCAGCAGGAAGCCGCCCAGGAACAGGAAGATGGTGGGGTTGGCGTAAGGCGCAGTGGCCTTGGCCAGTGTGTCGATGTCCAGCACCGGAATCAGCAGGATCGGCAGCAGCGAGGTGGCGGGAATCGGGATGGCTTCAGTGGACCACCACACCGCCATCAGCGCCGCCATGCCGACGGTGAGCCAGGCGGTTTCCGAAAGGCCGGCCGGTGGCTCGGTGAGAATGCACAGCAGCAAGAGCAGAGGCCCGAGGAACAGGCCGATGGAGGCCGCGATAACGGCCCCCTTGTTCTGGGATGAATCGGTCATGCAGTTTTCCTTCAATCAGCTGACCCGGCTGCCAGGGCGCCGGCCTGGGTCAAAACGTCGCGGATTCTAGCAGCCAATAGTTAGCTGCCGAATAAACGGTGTTGCTAATTATTAGTGTGCTATTAACTGCATGAGGCATACGTATCCGGATGCCGAGCCAGTCTGGGCCGTTCGAGACCAACGGCCACCCTGCGACGGTCGATAGCTCGTCATGTTTTGCCAACCTGTTCGACTACGGCGACGGCGGGCCGCCGTATCGCAGCTAGATTGGACCTCAGCTTGGGCGCAGTTGCTTCAGCGTCTCGGCGATCATGAAAGCCATTTCCAATGACTGGTCGGCGTTCAGGCGCGGGTCGCAATGGGTGTGGTAGCGATCGCAGAGGCCGGCCTCGGTGATCGGGCGCGAGCCGCCGATGCATTCGGTGACGTTCTGCCCGGTCATCTCGATATGGATGCCGCCCGGGTAGCTGCCTTCGGCGCGGTGCACGTCGAAGAACTGGCGGACCTCCGCGAGTACGCGCTCGAAGTCGCGCGTCTTGTAGCCGCTGGATGCTTTCATGGTATTGCCGTGCATCGGGTCGGAGCTCCACAGCACCTGGCGACCCTCGTTTTGCACCGCGCGAACCAGACGTGGCAGGCCGGCTTCGACCTTGTCGGCGCCCATGCGCACGATCAGGTTCAGGCGGCCGGGGTCGTTCTGCGGATTGAGGATGTCGATCAGCCGGATCAGCTCATCCGTGTCCATGCTGGGGCCGACCTTCACCCCGATGGGGTTGCCGACGCCGCGCAGAAACTCCACGTGCGCGCCGTCCAGCTGACGGGTACGGTCGCCGATCCACAGCATATGTGCGGAACAGTCGTACCAGCCGCCGCTGAGGCTGTCCTGGCGCACGAAGGCCTGCTCGTAGTTGAGCAACAGCGCCTCATGGGCGGTGAAGAAGCTGGTCTCGCGCAACTGCGGCGCGCCGTCCAGGCCGCAGGCCCGCATGAATTTCAGTGTTTCATCGATGCGCGCGCCGAGCTGGTGGTATTTCTCGGCCAGCAGCGAGTTGGCGATGAAATCCAGGTTCCACTGATGCACCTGATGCAGGTCGGCGAAACCGCCCTGGGCGAAGGCGCGTAGCAGGTTCAGGCTGGCGGTGGACTGATGGTAGGCCTGCAGCAGGCGCTCCGGATCAGGGACGCGGCTCTTGGCGTTGAAGTCGATGCCATTGACGATGTCGCCGCGGTAGGCCGGCAGCGTCACGCCGTCGATGGTTTCGTCGCCTGCCGAGCGCGGCTTGGCGAACTGACCGGCCATGCGTCCGACCTTCACCACCGGGCAACCGGCGGCAAAGGTCATGACGATGGCCATCTGCAGCAGCACCTTGAATGTGTCGCGAATCTTGGTCGCCGAGAATTCGGCGAAGCTTTCGGCACAATCGCCACCCTGCAGCAGGAACGCCCGGCCCTGGGTCACCTCCGCGAACTGTCGACGCAACTCGCGTGCTTCGCCGGCGAAGACCAGCGGCGGCAACCCGGCGAGCGTCGTTTCCACCTGCTTGAGGTGCTCGGCGTCCGGATACACCGGCTGTTGCTGTATCGGCTTGTCTCTCCAGCTCGAAGGGCTCCAGGCTTGGCTCATGATCGTTCCAGTTATCGCAGAAAGTCCGCCGATGTTACCCGAAGCGCTTCGCCGCTGGAGATAGCGATGGCCTATCGGGCTGCGTAATATGCGCCGATTGCCAGCCGGCGGGCCGGACCTTGCGGAGTGCAGCGATGGAAAAAGAGGAGCGTTTGCTCGCAGAGGTGCGTGACGCGTTCGGCCTCATTCGGGTGCTCGAGGTGGGCGATTACCGCTTTCTTGAATTCGGCGCCGCAGTCGAGCAGAGCTGCGTGTTCACTGCCGATCCGGCCTGGCTGGAGTACGACTACACCCGCGCCATGCTGCTCGGGGCGCTCTGTCATCCGCAGCCGGAGACCGCGCTGTTTCTTGGGCTGGGTGCAGGCAATCTCACCCAGGCGTGCCTCAAGTTCCTGCCGCTGGAGGATGTCGAAGTCATCGAGCTGCGCCCGGCGGTGCCCGAACTGGCCATGCGTTACCTCGGACTGCAGGACGACCCGCGCTTGTATATCCGCATCGGGGATGCAACCGAGCTGCTGGAAACCGCCGAAACGGCCGATCTGATCTTTGTCGACCTCTACAACGATGCCGGCCCGGATGCCGCGCACCTGGCCTGGACGTTCCTCAAGCGCTGTCAGGAAAAGCTCAATCCGGGAGGCTGGCTAGTGATCAACCAGTGGGGCACCGATGATGATCGTCCGCTCGGTGCGGCGCTGTTTCGCGGGCTGTACCACCGGCATTACTGGGAGTGTCCGGTGAAGGAGGGCAATGTGGTCGTGCTGGTGCCGGCCGACCTCGAGCAAATGCTGGACGTTGCCGATCTGCGCCAGCGCGCCGAGGCACTCGCACCGCGTCTAGGCTATTCGTTGGATTCGCTGATCGAGGCACTGCGCCCAGCCAGCTGAGCAGTGCGACAAAGCGGTGCGCGGCGGTGCACCGTGATGGTTTGCGGGACCCGAATTGGTGCGCTTGCAGCGCACTCGCCCCGGTATATCAGCCCGCGGCGTTTCGCCACACCCCCTGCGCAGAGCGCTGCGCTGTCCCAAGCGTTACTTGCATTGGCTTCCGAGGCGAGCATGAGCGTTCCTGGTGCGTAAGCAGCCCGCAGGGGTGGGCTTCAGACCACTGGTAGCCGAGCATCAGTGGTGGCCTAAAGCCCAAGTCTGCGCGACGGTACCGTCGTGCAGCTGCATGCTGGTCTGCTAATTGCAGTTTGCCAGTATGTCTTCTCGGCAATAAGGAACACCCGGTGCCCCAGCTTCAAAGCCTGCAGATGCAACTTTCCCCTAGCGAACGTCACTGGCTGCCCTGGTTGGGGCGCACTGGCAAGCTGTCGATGCGCTGGTCCTGCTGGTTGAACCGCGGCGTCTACGCGGCCATAGAGCAGGTGTTCGAGGGTGTAGCGCAATCGAGGGTGCGCATTCTGCAGAATTGGGTGAACACCCACTGGGAGCATCTGGCTGACCTGGCCGCGAGCCTGGGCGAGGATCTGGCGCATGTCGATGTCCAGACTCTGGAGAAGAAGCGCGCTCAGTTGCCGGATCTGTCCGAGCTGTTCGTCATCGGCCCGCAGGGGCGGGTGCTGACCTCGACCTGTGCCGCGCATGTCGGTCAGCAGGATCTCGATGCCCGTGCCGTGGCGCAGGGGCTGAGCGAGCCGTTCCTGCATGGGCCTTACCGTGATCCGCTGACCGAGCGCCTGGGGGCGACCACCTCGCGTTTTCATGATGCGGTGACGCTGATGTTCTACCAACCAGTGCAGGTGGGAGGTAAACGCCTCGGCTGCCTCTGTGCGCGTGTGCCGAACGATGTGCTGGGGGATCTGATCCAACGCGAAGCCGGGCACGTCTATCCGGAATCCGGCGACAACTACCTGTTCATGGTCGACTCGCGCTTCGACAGTCGCATTCAGCCCGGCACGGCCTTGTCGCGCTCACGCTTCGAGGACGGCACCTTCAGCCACGGCGAAAACCTCAAGAGCGGGGTGCACACCCGCTGGGGTACGGTACGTGTGCAGCGGCATACCGAGTTGGAGCTGCGCTTTACCGATCCGGCCACCGGCCAGCTTCACCCCGGCGTGCGGGAAACCATCGCCAGGGGCTCCAACCTGTTCGTCACCTATCCCGGCTATTCCGATTACCGCCACATTCCGGTGATCGGCAAAGGCGTGACCTTCCAGTTGCGCGGTTCGCCGGATCGCTGGGGCATGATGTGCGAGGCTGACCTGGAGGAGGTCTATCGCCGGCGCTCGCTGAGCGTCGGGCTGATGAAGACCTATCTGCTCACCGTGACCACCTTGTTCGCTACCGGCAGCCTGTTGCAGGCGTTCAGTGGGCTGTCCGAGGCGGCGCTCTACCTGCTGAACGGCGTGTTGCTCGTGCTCGGTGCCTGGGCATTCGCCACCTTCGGCCCGCGTCGGCTGGCAGCGCGCATGCAGGAGATGACCGAAGTGATACGCACCCTCGCCGAGGGTGAGGGAAACCTTCGTCAGCGGCTCGACAGCAGCACCATGCAGCGCGACGAGAGCGGCGACATGGCGCGCTGGATCAACAGCTTCATCGACAGCCTGGATGGCGTGGTCGGCCAGGTGATCCAGGTATCCAAGCATGTGCGCCAGGACAATGAGCTGATGCTTGCTCGCAGCAGCGAAGCCGGGCAGACCACCAGCGGCGTCGCCGAATCCATACATCAGCTGCTGTTGCTGGTGGAAGAGCAGCTGGGCGAGATCCAGCAGGCCTCGATGACCGCCGAGGAGATGAAGGCGGCGATGGACGAGGTGATGAGTCGTGCCCGCGCGCGCTTCGCGACCGTACGTGAGGGTACCGAGTCCATCCGCGACGTGGTGCAGCGCTCGGCGCAGAGCGTGCAGCTACTCGACAGTCGCATGGGCGAGATCGACGAGATCGTCCGCCTGATCAGCGATATCACCAACCAGACCAACCTGCTCGCGCTCAATGCCGCGATCGAAGCCGCTCGCGCCGGTGATCACGGACGCGGTTTTGCGGTGGTGGCAGGGGAGGTACGTTCGCTCGCGCTGCGCACGGCCAAGGCGGCGGAGGATATTCGCGGCAAGGTGGAAAGCCTGCAGTCCGAGACGCGCCAGGCGGTGTCGTTCATGCAGGGCGGCGTGCAGGATGTCGACAGCAGCCTGCGACTGACCGAGGAGGCGACATCGGAAAACGTCCATCTGCACGAAACCGTGGAGCGCATGTTCGAGATCATCAAGGGGCTGAACGAGCGCAGTCTGCATTACGGTCAGACCATTCGTGGCGTCGACCAGGCCTCCAGTGAAATGGGGCAGACGTTGGGCGTGCTGCAGGACAGCGCCGAGCGCGTGCGCCACACCGCCGGCAAACTGCATCAGCTGGTCGGTCGTTTCCGTGTCAGCGCCGCCAACAGCGAAGCGGCCTGACTCCAAGCAGTGCCTCCCACCAGCTCCGGTGGGAGGCGCAGGCGCGGGTAGTCCCGAGGCATCGCGCTATCCGCTGCGCCGTAAAATATCCGCACAGCTTCACGTTAATCCGGTATAGTACGCGCCGGCTGAAACCCAGCCTGCGTTCAGGTACTGCAACACACGAAGCGCCGCTTCGGCTGCTGTCCGCTTCGAGCGGACTATCTTGACGATTCATCATCCATACGTTTTCGCAACCCCGCCGACCAGGCTGCCAGGGTGACCTTCGGGTTTTGCACGGCATGCGCAGCTTCGGAACAATGGGTCTTGCGGAGCATCAGAGACAAGACCCATGACCCAGGAAATCGGCGGCTTTGCCGCACTCGGTATTCACTCCGCTGTTCTGGCTGCCATCAGCGCAGTCGGCTACGAAGAACCATCCCCCATCCAGGCCCAGGCGATCCCGGTGATCCTCGGTGGTCACGACATGATCGGCCAGGCCCAGACCGGTACCGGCAAGACCGCCGCCTTCGCGCTGCCGATCCTGTCCAAGATCGATCCGGCCAAGCGTGAGCCGCAGGCGCTGATCCTCGCGCCGACCCGCGAACTGGCGCTGCAGGTCGCCACCGCGTTCGAGACCTATTCCAAGCAGATGCCGGGTGTCAGCGTCGTCGCCATCTATGGTGGTGCCCCGATGGGCCCGCAGCTCAAGGCCATCCGTCAGGGCGCGCAGGTTATCGTCGCCACTCCGGGCCGCCTGGTTGACCACCTGAGCCGTAACGGCGAGCTGCTGTCGACCATCCGCTTCCTGGTCCTCGACGAAGCCGACGAGATGCTCAAGCTCGGCTTCATGGACGACTTGGAAGTGATCTTCGAAGCCATGCCGGAAAGCCGCCAGAGCGTGCTGTTCTCCGCCACGCTGCCGCACTCCATCCGTGCTATCGCCGAGAAGCACCTGCGCGAGCCGCAGCACATCAAGATCGCTGCCAAGACCCAGACCGTCGCGCGGATCGAGCAGGCGCACCTCATGGTCCATGCCGATCAGAAGATCCAAGCCGTGCTGCGCTTGCTCGAAGTCGAGGATTTCGACGCACTGATCGCCTTCGTGCGCACCAAACAGGCCACCCTCGACCTGGCCGCCGCGCTGGAAGCCAAGGGCTACAAGGCCGCTGCGCTGAACGGCGACATCGCCCAGAACCAGCGTGAGCGCGTCATCGAATCGCTCAAGGATGGCCGTCTGGACATTGTCGTCGCCACCGACGTCGCCGCCCGTGGTATCGACGTACCGCGCATCACCCACGTGTTCAACGTGGACATGCCGTACGATCCAGAGTCCTACGTGCACCGCATCGGCCGTACCGGCCGCGCCGGTCGCGAAGGCCGCGCGCTGCTGCTGGTCACTCCGCGTGAGCGTCGCATGCTGCAGGTCATCGAGCGCGTGACCAACCAGAAGGTCGCCGAAGCCCGTCTGCCCAATGCCCAGCAAGTGCTGGATGCCCGTATCAAGAAGCTGACCAGCAGCCTCGCGCCGCTGGTCGCCGATGCCGAAGCCACTCATGGCGAGTTGCTCGACAAGCTGGTTGCCGACATCGGCTGCAGCCCGCGTGCCCTGGCCGCTGCGTTGCTGCGCAAGGCCACCAATGGTCAGGCGCTGACCCTGGCCGAAGTAGAGAAAGAGCAGCCGCTGGTCCCCACCAGTGGTCCGCGCGAGCGTTCCGATCGTCCGGAGCGCAGTGGCGATCGTGAGCGTCGCGCACCCGTGCCCCTGGCCGAAGGCCGCGCCCGCTGCCGCACGCCGCTGGGCGCACGCGACGGTATCGCTGCCCGCAACCTGCTCGGTGCCATCCTCAACGAGGGCGGCCTTGCGCGCGAAGCCATCGGTCGCATCCAGGTGCGTGACAGCTTCAGCCTGGTCGAACTGCCGGAAGATGGCCTCGACCGCCTGCTCGGCAAGCTCAAGGACACCCGCGTCGGCGGCAAGCAGCTCAAGCTGCGCCGTTATCGCGAAGACTGATTTGCAGTAGGCAGAACGAAAGGCGGGCTCTAGAGCCCGCCTTTTTTATTCCCTTAAAAAAGGTCTGGCAACAATCCTGCCTTCGACCGGCGCCGCCCATGAGCGGGCGGGCGAGCCAAATTTCCGATCTGTGTCACGGTTTCCTAAACCAAGCACTCATTCGTCGTCAATCCCGTTCGGGCTGTTCAAACTCTGAACAACATGCTACAAACGAACGCAACCCGAATGATCTAGCCGCTTGAAAACGAAGGGAAAACCATGACCAAGTCGGAGTTGATCGAGCGAATCGTCACCCAGCAGGGGCTGCTTTCATCCAAGGATGTCGAGCTGGCCATCAAGACCATGCTCGAGCAAATGGCTCAGGCCCTGGCCACCGGCGAGAGGATCGAGATCCGCGGCTTCGGCAGTTTCTCCCTGCACTACCGCGCCCCGCGCATCGGCCGTAATCCCAAAACCGGCCAGTCCGTCAGCCTCGACGGCAAATTCGTTCCGCACTTCAAGCCTGGAAAGGAACTGCGGGATCGGGTGAACGAGGAAGAATGATGCGCTCCCAGCAATGCCAGTGAACCTTTGAGCAAAGCTCCTGTCGGACCTCCGATGCCTGTTTTCAGGATGTTCAATCGGAGAGGGACCCCACCGTGGGCATTGCTATGCAGCCGACAAGCGTATCGAACGATGAAATCGATTTAGTAGAGCTTTTCCAAGCGCTTTGGCGTCAAAAGCTGCTTATCGTGGGCGTCATGGCGGTTTGCACGATCATCGCGGCAGGCTATGCACTACTTGCTACGCCTTATTACAAGACGGTCAGCTTCCTGCGGCCTATCGATCATAGCAGTCTGGATCAGCTCAACGAGACAGGCATCTACAAGCTGAGCCCTGAAGAGGCGCTTGGGCGGGTCGCCGCCGGGTTATCCTCGTACGGGCTGCGCCGCGATTTTTTTGAGCAGAACCCAGAGTATCTTGAGCCAATCAAGCGTGAGGGCGGGTCTGTTACGGCGGCATTCAATCGGTTGAACGAAAAAGCGTTTGAAGTACTACGGCCCGATCCGAAGCGTGCGGAAGATCGCAACGCTTATGTCGGGCTTGCCCTGACCTATCCGCAGCAGCTGAAAGGTGTGGATATAGTTAATGGCTTCGTCGCGTTTGTGCTGGAGCACGAGCGAGAAGCCATCAATCAAGAGGTCGCCCATCTTGCCGCCAATAGGCTCGATGGACTGGAAGCCAAAATTCAGGCCGGCCGGGCGGCCTACGAGTCCACAAAAGCCTCCGAAATTGCAGAGCTTCTAGAAGCTGATGCGATTGAGAAGGCTAGATTGAAAGCTGAGCGCGATGCACTGCGCGCGCAGCTCAAAACCATGCGGGAGAATCGTATCAAGCAGCTGGAGGAGGCGATCGGTATTGCTGAGTCGTTAGGCATACGTAAGCCAACTCCATTATTGGGCATAGCCACGGCGTCTCTGGATCGTGGTGCGGTAGTTGCCAACAGTTCCGGCAACGTGGAGGCGCCGCTGTATTTTCTCGGCACCGAGGCGCTTGAAGCCGAGCGAGAGGCTTTGCTTGAAAGAGCGAGCGACGATTTTGCCGAACCTCGTATTGCAGAAATCGAAAAAGAACTTCTGATCCTCGAGCGCAACCCTCGAGTTGATCTGATGCGACAGCGCGATTCCGACGACCTTTTCTTGGCCGATATGGCGAAGTGGCGAGAAGAGGCAGCGCGTCTGCGGGGGATCGATCTAAATATGAGCACGCTGCGCTTGGTGCGACTCGATCAGCCGGCAATGGAACCGTTGAGACCGGTCAAGCCAAAGCGATTGTTGATCGTCATGCTAGGGTTGGTACTTGGCGGCATGCTTGGGGTTTTCGCCGCACTGGTTCGGACCCTTTTGGGTAACCACAGACCAAAGCCGCCAATTGCTGCGTCGACTAATTAGTCAGCTAATGGTCTA
Source organism: Stutzerimonas sp. KH-1 (assembly GCF_054483855.1). NCBI lineage: Bacteria > Pseudomonadati > Pseudomonadota > Gammaproteobacteria > Pseudomonadales > Pseudomonadaceae > Stutzerimonas > Stutzerimonas sp. KH-1. The sequence goes on from NZ_CM137011.1 coordinate 739,562, forward strand.
GTTCGTCTTCTTGCTTCCTGAGCGATATGGCAAAATGCCCGCCGCTTTTATGTGGGCAAGGAGCTGTGATGCAACAGGGGTACGCTGTACGGGGCGATGAAGAGATTGATTTGATCGAGCTTTTTCGCCAGTTGTGGAAAGGGCGGCTCGTAATCATGCTGGTCACAGCATGCTTTGCCGCTGTTGCGACGACTTACGCTTTGCTGGCTACACCGTCTTACACTGCGCGAGCATCTATCTCGCCTGGGAGTCTGGCAAACTTCGGGGTGCTAGCCCAAGGACTGCAAGCCCGATCGAAAGAGCCCGTCGCTGCGGCAATCGAAGAGGGAATGCGGCTGGCGAGTGATTCGTTCAATGTGCTTTTGCTTACGTTGGAGTCGCGCTCGCTACGCAACGAGTTCAACGCTTCGGATTCCGCTTTTGGTGCTATTGCGTTCGCGGTCAAGCGCAGCCGGGGCGGGACTGATCCGGTCACGCTAATGGCTACAGCCGCTAGCCCTGAGCAGGCCAGAGAATTTCTCGAGGCATATCTTCCCTTCGCTGCCCAACAGGCCTCAGCTGAGCTCAATAATTACCTTGCTGGGCTTGGACTTGCGCAAAGGCTTGAACCCGGTGCCCTGTATCGGTTGGATGAGCCGGTCCAGGCAAACCCGAAGCCCGCACGTCCAAAACGGATGTTGCTGATTGTCCTGGGAATTGTTCTTGGACTAATGACGGGCATGCTTGCCGTTATTTTCAAGGGTATGGCCCAACGCCTGCATGGCGCAAATATAACGTCGAACCGGTGAACTGTTTCTTGTGGATGGATTGCTGTGGACCAATGAACTTGGCTTCCACAGTGGTAGCCTGCCATGTTTTTTATACCAGCTCCTCGACACACTAAGGGGCGGGCAACTGCGTCGACGCTGTCAGCATACGATTTCGGGTTACTGGCGTTCCCGATTCGTTGGAGCGCTATGCTGCGTTCGCGTTAAAGGATCTAACCAATGCGGTCTCCAACTATCGAACACCACGGCGCCCACGACGGTGTTACCGGTTCCTGCCATCAGCTGCATATGGATGCCGAGAGCAGCCTGCTGATCGATTGCGGCCTGTTTCAAGGCAACGAAGCCTCTGCGAGCGGGCGCGCCGGGGCAGGGCAACCGGCTATCGAGTTCTCCCTCGCCACCATCCAGGCGCTCGTCATCACGCATGTGCATATCGACCATGTGGGGCGGATTCCCTACCTCCTCGCTGCCGGCTTCAAGGGCCCGATTTACTGCAGCGAGCCTTCGGCCAAATTGCTGCCTATCGTCCTTGAAGATGCTTTCAAGCTGGGCTTCAGCCGTGACCAGAACGATATTGAGCGTTACCTCAAGCTGGTCGGACAGCGTTTGCGTCCTTTGCCTTACCAGCAATGGCTCACATTGCAAGAGACCAGCCAGCTCGTGGCGCGTATACGGTTACAGCGCGCAGGCCATGTGCTCGGCTCCGCCTATGTCGAAATAGACCTTACCTATCCCGCCACCGGTGAGAACATACGCGTCGTTTTCTCCGGTGACCTCGGCGCGCCACATGCGCCACTGCTCATGCCTCCCAAGTCGCCCGAACGGGCAGACATCCTGGTGCTGGAAAGCACCTACGGCGACCGCCTGCATGAAGACCGCGCCAGCCGCCGGCAACGCCTGGAAGCCGTTATCGAACACGCTCTCAAGGATCAGGGCACCGTTTTGATCCCAGCGTTCAGCATCGGCCGCACTCAGGAGCTGCTTTACGAACTGGAAGAAATCATTCATCACCATGGGGAGATTTCTGACGTAAAGGCCTCGGCAGCTAACGGAGACCGCGCTGGCGGCACGCTAGTACCTACCGACTGGCCCAAGCTTCCGATCATCCTGGATTCGCCCCTGGCTACCCGCTTTACTGAGGCTTACCGCAGCCTGAAGCCCTTCTGGAATCACGAGGCACGCGAACGCGTCGAGGCCGGTCGCAATCCGTTGGCATTCGATAACCTGATCAAGATCGACAGCCACACCGACCACATAGCCGTGCTCAACCACCTGACCCAAACTGCACGCCCGGTAATCGTCATTGCGGGCAACGGCATGTGCTCCGGCGGGCGCATCGTCAATTACCTCAAGGCCATGCTGCACGATCCCAGGCACGACGTGCTGTTCGTCGGCTACCAGGCGCAGGGAACTCCCGGGTACGCCATTCAGCAGCACGGCCCCAAAGGAGGCTATGTCTATTTGGACGGCGAGCGTTTCGAAATCCGGGCGAAAGTGACCAGCATTGGGGGGTACTCGGCGCATGCTGATCAGAAGGGATTGGTGGAGTTCGTGACGGGGATGCGGGAGTGGCCGGAGGAGGTACGGGTGGTGCATGGGGAGGACAGGGCTAGGCAGGCGCTGATGGAGGCTCTACAGCGGCACTATGACACTGCTAGTAACGCGCTCGTGGTGAAGCCATGACAATGATGTGCCCGCAGGCAATACAGAACGCGCAACAGTGTCTGTGCATCGCTTCAGAGTTTTTCGTATGCAAGAGTATGACGCCGGGATTTAAATGCTGATGCCTACGCACAATCTTCAGCGTTTGTTGAATATAGCGCTGCGTGGCATCACTCTGGCCAGCAAGTTTCTGCTGATTTTCTTCCTGGCGCGTTTTCTCGAGCCGGCGGAGCTGGGGCTTTATGGGCTAATCGCTGCGACCGTCGGCTATGCGCTCTACCTGCTGGGGTTCGATTTTTACGCTTTCACAACCCGCGAGCTGATCAAGCGCGAGCGCAGCCAATGGGGGGGGCTGTTGAAGGGGCAGGGTGCGCTTACGGCAGTGCTTTATTGTGTCTTTCTACCGTTGTTTTGCCTGATCTTTGTTCGGCAGCTACTGCCTTGGAGCCTGGCTGGCTGGTTCTTCGCCCTGTTGATGCTCGAGCACCTAACCCAAGAATTGAGCCGCCTACTTATCGCCATTTCCGAGCAACTAATGGCGAGCTTGGTGCTATTTCTGCGTTCAGGCGTCTGGGCGGTTGCCGTGGCAGGTCTGATGTTCATCGAGCCGGAGTCACGGACACTTGATTTCGTTCTAGGAGCTTGGACGCTTGGGGGGTTGTCGGCACTGCTACTTGGTATCTACAAGGTTACCCAGTTGAAAATGGGGGGGTGGCACACAAGCGTGGACTGGCGATGGATTCGCAAAGGACTGAAGATTGCGATTCCTCTGCTCATCGCTACCTTGGCGATACGTGGGGTTTTCACGCTTGATCGTTACTGGTTCGAAGCGCTGGCTGGGTTGGAAATATTGGGCGCTTATGTTTTGTTCATGGGGGTTAGTAACGCACTGATGTCTTTTCTGGATGCCGGAGTATTTGCCTTCAGTTACCCGGGGCTCATCGCCGCGCACAGCAAGCAGGATGCTTCTGCCTTCCGCCAAGGCTTGCGGAGGCTGCTAGGGCAAACCTTGCTGCTCACTGCTGCTTTTGCCGTGATCGCACTCCTGCTGATCGGGCCCTTGCTGCAATGGCTAGACAGGCCGCTTTATATGGCCCAAAAAAATCTGTTCCCATGGATACTTCTAACTACTGTTCTTTATGCCATTAGCATGGTTCCGCATTATGCGTTGTACGCTCAGGGTCATGACCGCCCGATCATACAAAGTCACGTTGCAAGCTTTTTGGCCTTCATTCCGGCGACCTGGCTGTTTTCATTCTATTCATCGCTGCTAGCCGTACCGCTCGGCCTGTCTGCAGCGTTTACTCTGGTGCTGCTCTGGAAGTCCTGGTTCTTTTTCCAGCTGACGCCGGCGCACTATCGTTCCACTCGCGTCAATCAGGCCACGGTCTGAAGAAAAGGAATGCATTAATGTTTAGCGACAAGACCATCCTCGTTACCGGCGGTACCGGCTCCTTCGGCAATACCTTCGTGCCGATGACACTGGCCAAATACAACCCGAAGAAGATCATCATTTTCTCCCGCGACGAAATGAAACAGTGGGATATGGCCAAGAAGTTCGAGGGCGACAAGCGCGTTCGCTTCTTCATCGGCGATGTGCGCGATAAGGATCGCCTGTACCGCGCGCTGGATGGCGTCGATTACGTGGTGCATGCCGCTGCCACCAAGATCGTCCCGACCGCTGAATACAACCCCTTCGAATGCGTTAAGACGAACGTCGACGGAGCCATGAACCTGATCGATGCCTGCATCGACAAGGGAGTGAAAGGCGTGGTTGCCTTGTCCACCGACAAAGCCAGCAGCCCAATCAATTTGTACGGCGCCACCAAGCTTGCTTCCGACAAGCTGTTCGTCGCCGGCAACTCATACTCCGGTGAACACGGCACCCGTTTCTCCGTGGTGCGCTACGGCAACGTGATGGGCTCGCGCGGCTCGGTGATCCCGTTTTTCATGTCCATCAAGGACAAAGGCGTGCTGCCGATTACTGACGAGCGCATGACGCGCTTCATGATCTCGTTGGAAGAAGGCGTCGAGCTGGTCTGGCATGCCTTTGAGGACATGGAAGGCGGTGAAATCTACGTGAAAAAGATTCCGTCAATGAAGGTTACCGATCTGGCTCGCATCGTCGCTCCCGAAGCTCGCCAGGAAATCATCGGCATTCGCCCTGGTGAAAAGCTGCACGAGCAGATGATTAGTGCCGAGGACGCTTACTACACCTACGAATATCCCGAGCATTTCAAGATCCTGCCGACCATTCACAGCTGGTCCACATGCCCGAAGCGCATCAAGGACGGCAAAAAAGTCCCAGAAGGCTTTGTTTACGCCAGTGATAACAACAGCGAGTGGATGAGCGATAGCCAACTCCAGGCATGGATTGACACGAACCGCGAAAAGATCGGGAGCATCTGACGATGATTCCCTACGGTCGCCAGGACATTACCCAGGCTGATATCGACGCTGTCGTGAGTGTGTTGCAATCCGACTTCCTGACGCAGGGGCCGATGGTGCCGCGCTTCGAGCAGTCCGTGGCGCAGCATGTCGGCGCCAGCCACGCTCTGGCAATGAATAGTGCTACCTCGGCGCTGCATGTTGCCTGTCTGGCGCTGGGGCTTGGTAATGGCGACTGGCTATGGACAACGCCTATCACGTTCGTTGCTTCGGCCAACTGCGGTTTGTATTGTGGCGCGCAGGTCGATTTCGTCGACATCGATCCCCAAACCTACAACCTCTGCCCGCAGGTGCTGGCGCGCAAGTTGGAGCAGGCCGAGCGGGACGGAAAGCTGCCTAAGGTCCTGGTGACAGTGCACCTTTGCGGCCAGCCCTGCGACATGCGCGCTATCCATGCCCTCGCTCAGCGCTACGGCTTCAAGATTATCGAAGATGCCTCCCACGCCATCGGGGGAAAATACCAGGGCGAATTTATCGGCAACTGCCGCTACAGCGACATTACGGTATTCAGCTTCCACCCCGTGAAGATCATCACGACGGGTGAGGGAGGCATGGCGCTGACCAATGATGCCGAGTTGGCCGCCAGGATGGAACTGCTGCGCAGCCACGGCATCACCCGTGATCCGGCGCAGATGACTCATGAAAGTGATGGCCCCTGGTATTACCAGCAGATCGATCTCGGCTTCAACTACCGCATGACCGAACTGCAAGCTGCGCTGGGCGTTACCCAGATGGAGCGTCTGGACCAGTACGTCGCGCGGCGCCACCAACTGGCGCGGCGCTATGACGATCTGCTTGCCGGCTTGCCGGTCACCACGCCTTGGCAGCATCCCGACAACTACTCTGGCCTGCACCTGTACGTGATCCGCCTGCAATTGGACAAGATAGGCAACACCCACCGCCAAGTATTCGAGGCCCTGCGCGAGCTGGGTATCGGCGTGAACCTGCACTACATCCCGATACATATCCAGCCCCACTACCAGCGAATGGGCTTCGGATCAGGCGATTTCCCCGAGGCAGAGCGCTATTACGCCGAAGCAATCAGCCTGCCGATGTTCCAGACCATGACGCAGGCCCAGCAGGACGAAGTCATCGCTGCGCTACGCAAGGCGCTCTCGGCATGAGGCTGGCGGTCATTCCCGCTCGTGGCGGCAGCAAGCGCATACCGCGCAAGAACATCAAGCTGTTCTGTGGCAAGCCGATGATCGCCTGGTCCATCGAGGCCGCGCTGCAGAGCGGATGCTTCGATCAGGTCGTTGTCTCCACCGACGATGCGGAGATTGCCGAGGTGGCCCGTCAGCATGGTGCTGATGTGCCGTTCACGCGGCCGGCCGAGCTGTCCGATGACTATACAGGCACCGTTCCGGTGATCCGTCACGCCATTGAATGGTTCACTCAACAAGGGCGCACGGTCGAGCAGGTTTGTTGCCTGTATGCCACGGCGCCTTTTGTTACTGCCCAGGATCTGAATCGGGGCATGCAAGTATTGCAAGGCGACGACTGCGACTATGCCTTCTCGATGACGAGCTACGCCTTTCCCATCCAGCGCGCCATTCGTATCAATGGCCAAGGCCGTGTGGAAATGTTCAACCCCGAACACTTCAACACTCGCTCACAGGATCTGGAAGAGGCCTTCCACGATGCCGGGCAGTTCTATTGGGGGCGTGCCGATGCCTGGCTGCAGGGCAAGCAGATCTTCAGCCCCGACGCATTGCCCGTACTGCTGCCCCGTCATCGTGTGCAGGACATCGATACCCCAGAAGACTGGGCGCGTGCCGAATGGCTGTTCAAAGCCATGACGCGGGAGGGCTGAGGTACTGATGAAAGTCGTCTTTCGCGCGGATGCTTCCCTGCAGATGGGTACGGGCCATGTGATGCGTTGCCTGACGCTGGCTGATGCGCTCACGGCGGGCGGGGCCAGCTGTGGGTTCATCTGCCGGACGCATCCCGGCAACCTGCTCGGTCTGATTCGCAGCAAGGGCTACACCGTCCATGAGCTGGCTGTCAGCCCGGATCTGCCGAGTGCAGGCATATTCAGGTGCGACACGGAGAGTAGCGAGCAGTCTCCCGCGCATGGCCATTGGCTCGGTGCCAGCCAGTCCGAAGACGCCGCAGCTTGCACGCCGATCCTTGCCAAGCTGCAACCCGATTGGTTGATTGTCGATCATTACGCGCTAGACGCTCGCTGGGAGCAGGCCCTCAAGCCGTACTATCGCAGGCTGATGGTCGTCGATGACCTGGCCGATCGGCCGCATGCGTGCGACCTGCTTCTTGACCAGACGTTCGGTCGCCAGAGCGAGGACTACCGTGTGTGGGTGCCTGGCGACTGTCAGGTGCTGTGCGGCTCGGGATATGCCCTTTTGCGTCCGGAGTTCGCTGCCCTGCGTTCTTACAGCCTGCAGCGCCGCGTGAAGCCGCAGTTGCGTCAGCTATTGATCACCATGGGTGGCATCGATAAGGACAACGCTACCGGCCGGGTGCTGGATGCGCTTCGCGAGAGTCCGCTGCCAGACGATTGCCGAATCACCGTGGTCATGGGCTCGAAGGCTCCTTGGCTGAACGAAGTCAAGCACCAGGCACTCAGCATGCCCTGGCCTACCGAAGTTCTGGTTGGAGTCAGCGATATGGCACGCCTAATGGCTGATAGCGACCTGGCGATCGGCGCGGCAGGCGCGACTTCGTGGGAGCGTTGTTGCCTGGGGCTGCCAACAATCCTGCTAGTGCTAGCCGACAATCAACGGCAGGTCGCGCAAGGTCTAGAACAGAGTCAGGCGGCCCGGATTATCGAGAAGTTGCAAGATATCGGCTCGTGCCTTCCCAAATTACTACGGCACGTTACCGAGCACCCGGCGGCCCTGCAGCTGATGAGCCAATCGGCTACACGAATTGTCGACGGAAAGGGCGTAACCACTGTTGTCCATCTAATGGAGTCACTGCCGTGACGTTGACTTTGCAACCACGGGTACGGCCGATGGCTGCTACCGATCTCGCGACCATCCTTGCTTGGCGCAACCACCCAGATGTGCGCTGTTATATGTACACCCAGCATGAAATTTCGCTTGACGAACATAGGCGCTGGTTCGAGCACGCTTCGCTGGACCCAAGCCGCCACCTGTTGATATTTGAAAACGAAGCCACCCCAAAGGGCTTCATCAATCTTCACCAAATAGCTGCAGGCGGAATAGCAGACTGGGGTTTCTACGCGGCGCCAGATGCCCCAAAGGGGACCGGGAAACAGCTGGGGCAGGCTGCCCTGCAGTACGCGTTCTCGGTGGTGGGCGTACACAAGCTCTGCGCCCAGGCCCTCCACTTTAACGAACGCTCCGTCAGCTTCCACCTGAATCTGGGCTTCCAGCAGGAAGGCATCCTCCGTGACCAACATTTTGATGGCCAGAATTACCACGATGTAGTGTGCTTTGGCCTGCTTGCTAGCGAATGGCAAGCGAACCTATGAGAGAACCGATCATGTCGAATGTTCCTAGCATTAGCATCGCCGGACGCCGTATCGCGGCTGACGAACCGCCTTACATCATTGCCGAACTTTCCGCCAACCATAACGGTAGGCTGGAAACTGCGCTGAGGATCATCGAAGAAGCCAAAAAGGCCGGCGCCGATGCGATCAAACTGCAGACCTACACCGCCGATACCATCACCTTGAACTGCGACTCAGAAGAGTTCCAGATCCATGGCGGCCTGTGGGACGGTAGAACCCTGTATCAGCTCTATCAAGAAGCCCACATGCCCTGGGACTGGCATAAGCCGTTGTTCGAGCATGCCCGCACGCACGACATCACCATCTTCAGCTCGCCATTTGACAACACGGCCGTCGACCTGCTGGAGGATCTAAACGCTCCGGCCTACAAGATTGCCTCTTTCGAAGCTGTAGACCTGCCGCTGATCAAGTACGTTGCCAGCACCGGCAAGCCGATGATCATCTCAACCGGCATGGCTGATGCCGAAGAAATACAAGAAGCGATCGACGCGGCCCGCGAAGGCGGCTGCAAGGAACTTGCCATCCTCCACTGTGTTAGCGGCTACCCGGCCCCGGCAGAGGATTACAACTTGCGCACCATCCCCGACATGATGCGGCGTTTCGGCCTGGTTACAGGCCTGTCCGACCATACACTGGATAACACTACGGCTATTGCCAGCGTGGTGCTCGGTGCCTCCGTCATCGAAAAGCACTTTACCCTCGACCGCAATGGTGGTGGCCCAGACGATAGCTTCTCGCTGGAGCCGGCAGAACTCGCGGCCCTGTGTCGTGATAGTAAGACGGCTTGGTCGTCGTTAGGAAAGGTTGACTACGGCCGCAAGTCAAGTGAGCAAGGAAATGTGAAATTTCGACGGTCGCTATATTTCGTCAAATCCTTAAAGGCTGGAGATATTGTCACCTGTGATGCGGTTCGAAGTGTAAGGCCTGGCTTTGGCGTTGCGCCGAGGTTCTTGAATGATATCGTTGGTAAGCGTGTGAGTTTTGATGTTGAGGTGAACACACCTGTCACTGTGCTTAGTTGGTCCGCGAAGGCGTAATTGTGATGCTTAGTGCTTCTGTGAATGGCCGCTTTATGTCGCCCTTATCCGCGTTGCTTTTAATTTATTCCCTGTTTGTTTTTTTTGGTGCGCTTTATGTTGGTTGTTTCTTAGGGATGCAGTTGTTTGGCGCTGTTTTTCTATATTGCATTGGGTTCGTTTCTTTAGTCGTTGGCTATTTTTCATTGCTGGTGCTCTACGCCCCTTTTCAAGCCACTTTTGTGCAGATCAAAGCGCCTGTTCTTCATGATTCGATGTTTCTGGCTATTGCTTTTCTAGGTGTATTTTTTTTGTTCTATGATCGTTATTTTATGAGGGGAATAGATTATTTTTCGCTAGGGATGGCAGAGGCTCGAGCTCTAATTAATGAAGGCGAGCGCAGTGGCACGATATTTAGTTTATTGGGTAATTTGCTACCCTATTTTCTTTTTTTTCCGCTAATCAATGTGTTGTTTGATTGGGATGAGCGTGCGCGAGATCGTTGGGTTACTTTAGTGGTTTCTTCTGTTTTAGCGCTTATGTTGAGTTATTTGATGGGGGGGAGGACGGTAGTTTTGATGGTCCTTGCGGTTGTTATCTCTTGTCTGGTTGGGAGGAGAGTTCTAGGGCTGAGGGCGATACCCAGATCTATTAGTGCTTGGAAAGTGTGCTTGTTGATTTTTGGTGTTATTTATTTCTTTGCGTTCGTTTTTTATCTTCGCGCTGAGGCTTTTCTAGACGGTGACTCTGGTCGGTACGTGGAAAATCTTTGTCATCATCTGACTAGTTTCATGGTTGCATCTGGGGGTTATTCGTGGAGTTGTGACATAGCTTTCGCTAGTGAGGGGGTTGGTAGTCTGTTGAACTATTTGTCTGCGGTGCTTCTGTATGGCTTTCATGTTCTATGGGTGGGTGATTTTGCTTATTATTCAGAATCATCTTCATCCATACTGTTGGCTGGGTTCTCACATTTGTTTTTGAGCAGATTCGGTGTGGAGATACCGAGCCACGAGTATGCAGGATTCTTTGTTCCAGCAGTGGCGGCTGTTTATCATGACTTAGGTGTTTTGGGGGTAATGCTTATCTTCTTTACTACCGGTTGTTTCTTGGTTATGTCTGTATTTTTTTTACGATCTGGCCGGTTGTTTTTGGGGCGATATTCTTTTGTGGTGTTTTTTACTGTTTGTGTGCTTTCCCTTTTGATTAGTCCAGCTAACATTCCAGGTTTTTTAATTTTCTTTATTTGTATTTATTTGGTTTTTATTCTTTATTTGGTCCTTTTTGTTTGGCGGAATTCTATAAGGTATTTGTGCGTATGAATGTTGGGTTCGTAAATGTCTTTTCATTTCGGCCGCATGTCGAGCAGCTCTACTATTTGGCCTCGGTGCTGAGAGAAGCAGGGCATCACGTTTGTTTTTTAACTTGTGATGCGGCCGTAGATAACTGTTATCCTCGCGCGCTCAAAGGAAGTGGCAAGGCAAAAGAGTGTGCGAAATGTATATTAGGGGGGGTGCGTAGTTACACTAATGAGGCAGTAACGACTATCCGTAATAGAGAGAATCTCGATTTGCCGGATGACGTTCTCGATAACCTTGCGCTGTCCAGTTCCTGTACTCTGACACGGACAGAATCCGAGGAGGAGTGGCTGGAGCCGGAGGTTGTTCAGGTTCGTAAGTCCTTGTATGTGCCTATCTCAAGCACCTATTCCAGTGCCAAACGATGGATAGAGGAAAATGCCCTCGACGGCGTCATCTGTTTCAACGGGCGCATGGACTTAACCCGCGCAGTAACCTACGCATGCGAGCAGCTTGGAGTTCCTTTTATCACCCATGAGCGGCCTTGGTTTAGTCAAGGTTTGCATTTGACGCCCAATGCCAACTGTCTCTCGCTCAAGGCCGTGGGTGACATGGTTGCTGAGTTCGATGATCGGCCGTTGACACTGAAGCAGGCTAGAATCGCAGGTAAGCATATCGGTGAGCGTTTCTTGCAGCGGAACTCTCTGGAGTGGCGTCTCTACAATAAGAATCCAGAGCCGGCACCATGGCCGCTTAAAACCGAGGGTGTTCGTGTATTGGTGCTGCCGAGCAGTAAGAACGAGTTTGCTGGCCACGCTGAGTGGAAGTCACCTTGGGTTGATAATACGCATGCGCTCGATGATTTCTTCGCAGCCTTCTCCATCGCGCCTGAGCAGGTCGTGGTGCGATGCCACCCAAATTGGGCCGAAAAGATCGGTAAGGTAGGCGGTGATCGCTCATTGAGGCTTTATAAAAAATGGGCAAATAAACGCTCTATTTACTGTATCTCTAGCGAGCAGAAAGCTAATACTTATGATCTGATCCAACAGGCTGATATCGTTGTGCTCAATGGTGGTAGTTCAGCTGTAGAAGCGGGTGCCTGTGGAAAACAAGTAATTTGTTTGGGGCCTTCGACTTACGCGCGAGCTGGCTTCGTGAGAGCATTTTCTGATAAGGCCAGTATGTATGCGCTTGGCGCCCGCACGGATCTAGATCCAGAATTGGTGCGGCGCAAGACACTGCGTTTTCTGTATGTGCGCTCTCATCGTCATCCCCAGTTCGTTGATTACGTTCGACCGATCGAAACCACTCGTTATCGCTATTTTTCGGGCGCGGATGCTGGGCGGATAGTGGATATATTTCGTACGGGTGTACTGACGGCCGATGACCCCAATTGGGCCGTTGGTGATAGTGAGGAAGTTATTGTCTTGCAACTGCTGATAGATAAAAACTGGGCGGAACTTGCGAATTATGAGATTCAGGATGCCGTGCTGCCGGCGATGGATGTAAAGCGGCGTCCAGCTTTGCGTTGGGTCGACCATGTGAGGGCAAAGCTACCCAGAGGAGACAGGGGTTGAATGAGTTCGAAATGCCAACGGTAACGGTGGTGACCCCATCATATAATGCTGAGAAGCTGATCGGTCGCACTATACAGTCTGTTCTCGATCAGACGTGGCAAAACTGGGAGTTGCTGATAGTTGACGATTGCTCCAAGGATGCAACGCGCGAAATCGTTGCTGCATATGCCGCGAAAGATACTAGAATTCGCCTGATTGCGCTAGAGAAGAACTGCGGTGCTCCTGCTGCACCCCGCAATATAGCAGTAAGGGAGGCCAAGGCGCGGTGGGTTGCTTTTTTGGATGCCGACGACATCTGGCATCCGGAAAAGCTGTCGCTTCAGCTGCGCGCAGCGGAAGCGAATTCCGGGTGTTTCCTCAGTTCACAGATGAAGGATTTCAGGGATGATTCATCGCTGAGCTTTCCTCCGGTTTCAGAGGCGCCAGTAGGCATGGTCACTTTTTCGCAGCAGCGCCTGAAAGGACGAATTCCTACATCCGGGGTTTTGGTTACTCGTGAGTTGATGTTGAAGTTTCCTTTCAATGAAGATATTCGCTACAGGGCGGTAGAGGATTATGACTGTTGGTTGCGTATTCTGCGCAGTGGTATCGTCCATTGGAAGGTTAAATATCCACTGCTTAATTATCGGCGCATAGACGGCCAAATTTCCGGTTCCAAGCTGTATATGCTGGGGCGTATGCGTATGTTGCATAATGAGTTTCCTGGCACCAATGCGCTGCAGGCGATTTTTTTTACCTTAACTCATGTACTGGGTGCTTTTTATTATCGTATCTTAAGGAAGGGGCTATGAAACGGATCATGGTGACAGGTGGGGCTGGCTTTCTCGGCTCCCACCTTTGTGAACGTTTGTTACGAGAAGGTAACGAAGTACTATGTGTCGACAATTTTTTTACAGGGAGTAAGCGCAATATTGCGCACTTAATGGCGAACCCTTACTTCGAGCTTATTCGCCATGATGTAACGTTTCCTTTATATGTCGAGGCGGATGAGATCTATAATCTCGCTTGTCCCGCGTCTCCCGTTCACTACCAGTTCGATCCAGTGCAGACGCTCAAGACTAGCGTGCATGGCGCCATCAATATGCTTGGACTAGCCAAGCGTACCAAGGCGAAAATTTTCCAAGCTTCCACGAGTGAAGTTTATGGCGATCCTGAGGTCCACCCTCAAACTGAGAGTTATTGGGGAAAGGTAAATCCTATAGGTATTCGCTCCTGCTATGACGAGGGTAAGCGTTGCGCCGAAACGCTGTTCACTGATTATCACAGACAGCACGGCGTTCAGATCAAGATTGCTCGTATCTTCAATACCTATGGTCCACGGATGCATCCCAATGACGGGCGCGTCGTGAGCAACTTTATCGTTCAGGCCTTACGCGGCGAAGACATCACTATCTACGGTGAAGGTCAACAAACCCGCAGTTTCTGCTATGTCGATGACCTGATCGAAGGTTTCGTACGACTCATGGGGTCGCCTGACGAGGTGAAAGGGCCGATCAATCTTGGCAATCCTGGAGAGTTCACGATGCTGCAACTGGCAGAACGTGTATTGGCTCTTACTGGTTCTTCATCCAAATTGGTGTTCCGCCCCCTTCCTCAAGACGATCCCCAGCAGCGGCAACCCGATATTTCTCAAGCGAAAGCTGTTCTGAATTGGCAGCCCACTGTTGCGCTTGATCAGGGCCTGGAGAAAACAATCAGCTATTTCGATGCCTTGCTCAAAGAGGAGCCGCAGGCTTGAGTTCAGTCATGAAAATTACGGTTTTTGGCAGTGGGTATGTGGGATTGGTGACCGGTGCTTGCTTGGCGGATGTAGGCCATTCTGTCATGTGCATTGATGTCGACCGGCAGAAGATCGATGGTTTGAACCGGGGCGTGATTCCGATTTACGAACCGGGCCTAGAAGAGCTGATTCTCAAGAATTGCAAAGCTGGACGTCTGAGCTTTTCGACAGATGCTGCGGCCGGGGTTGAGCACGGCTATCTGCAATTCATCGCTGTCGGTACGCCGCCCGATGAAGACGGCAAGGCCGATCTCAGATACGTGCTGGAGGTGGCGGCCACTATCGGCCGTTATATGGCCGATAACAAAGTGGTTATCGATAAGTCAACCGTACCTGTCGGAACGGCAGATAAGGTGCGCGAGCGCATCGAGTCGATATTGGCTGAGCGCGATATTACGGTCGACTTTGAGGTGTGTTCGAATCCGGAGTTCTTGAAAGAGGGGGCGGCCATCGAGGACTTTACTAAGGGAGCACGCATTGTCGTTGGGACGGGTTCGGCTGAGGTACGTGATGCCATGCGTCACTGCTATGCACCGTATAACCGTAATCACGACAAATTGATGTTCATGGACATACGTTCGGCGGAGTTGACTAAGTACGCAGCCAACGCAATGTTGGCGACGAAGATCAGCTTCATGAACGAGATGGCGGCATTGGCGGAGCGTTTGGGCGCCGACATCGAGCAGGTACGCTTAGGCATAGGTTCAGACCCTCGTATTGGCTATCACTTTATCTATCCCGGTTGTGGCTATGGCGGCTCATGTTTTCCCAAAGACGTTCAGGCATTAGCGCGTACAGCGTTTGAGGTCGGCGTCGAGCCGGACCTGTTGATGGCTGTGGAGCGCGTGAATCAGCGTCAGAAGTTGGTGCTGTTCGACAAGTTGAGCGGCGTTTTCGGTGGCCAACTGGCTGGCAAAACCGTGGCGCTCTGGGGGCTGGCATTCAAGCCAAACACCGACGACATGCGGGATGCACCGAGCCGAGTATTGATGGAGGCTCTCTGGGACGCCGGCGCTCACGTTCAGGCATTCGACCCCGAGGCGATGCGAGAGTGTGACCGTATTTACGGTCAACGTTCTGACTTAGCGCTCTGTGCTTCTCGTGAAGAGGCTTTGCAGGGGGCTGATGCGCTGGTGATCTGCACAGAATGGAAGGTGTTTCGTACGGTCGACCCATCGTTGCTCAAAGCGCACCTCCGTTATCCCGTCGTAGTAGATGGCCGCAATCTGTTTGATCCAGCTGAAATGGCGGCTGCAGGTTTGCTGTATCACGCTATTGGCCGGGGGGTTGTTCGCTGATGCCAGCCATTCTGTTGACGGGCGCTTCAGGGTTCGTCGGTGGTGCTTTGGCCGAAAAGTTACTGCAGCAAGGGCGAACTGTGCGCGCTATAGGCCGCAGGGCTCCTAAAGAGCCAATACCGTTCTTCGAAGGCGCGATTGATGATCCAGTTGTATTACAAGAAGCGCTCGAAGCGGTCGACTGCGTTGTACATCTTGCCGGGCGTGCTCATCAGTTGCGTGACACGAGCCGTGATCCATTACGGAGTTTCATGGCGGCCAACTGTGACGTGTCTGCAGCCTTGGCTCGCCAGGCGGCGGCAGCGGGTGTGCGACGTTTCATCTTCATTAGTTCGATTGGAGTCAATGGCGCGGTCACTTGTGGTACGCCTTTCACTGAGGGTAGCGTTCCAGCGCCTCATTCAGACTATGCTCGTTCTAAGTATGAGGCCGAGATCGCCTTGAGAACGGTAGCCACGGAAAGTGGACTAGAGCTAGTCATCATTCGTCCACCCTTGGTCTATGGCCCTGATGCTCCAGGCAACTTCGGTACCCTGCTACGTTGGATTGATAAGGGTATCCCGCTTCCACTTGGCGCTATTCATAACAAGCGCTCTCTCGTTGGCATTGATAATTTAGTCGATCTGATTGCCTGTTGTATCGACCATCCTGCCGCTACTAACCAAGTATTTCTCGCGGGTGATGGCGAAGATTTGTCCACTACTGAACTGCTGCGTGGTGTCGCCAAGGCGATGGGCAAGCGTGCCAAGTTAATCCCGGTTCCCGCTGGGGTGCTTCGGGTTGGCGCTACTTTGGTGGGCAAGAAGGACATGGCTCAGCGGTTGCTAGGCTCGCTTCAAGTAGACATCAGCAAGACGTGCGAAGTGTTGGATTGGAAGCCGCCCTACACAGTAGAAGAGGGTCTGCGTCGTTGCGTCGAGCCCTCCAATTGACCTTCAACAGGTGACCTCGTGATTCGTGTTTTCGATTTTGTTTTTTCGTTTCTGGGTTTGCTTTTTGGCTTTCCCTTATTGGTAGTGTTGGCAATCATTGGGCTGTTCGATACGGGCTCACCGATCTTTCGCCAGGTGCGGGTCGGGCGTAATCAGAAGCCTTTTACGTTGGTCAAATTTCGGACGATGAAGGTTGATACCGCATCCGTTGCCACTCATCTGGCTAGCAGTGCGTCTGTTACGCAGTTCGGTAGTTTTCTTCGTAGGACCAAGCTCGATGAACTACCTCAGCTCTGGAATGTGCTCAAGGGCGAGATGAGCTTGGTGGGGCCGCGCCCAGGGTTGTTCAATCAGGAGGAGCTGACGGCGGAACGGGCGAAGCGTGGTGTCTACGATGTGCGACCTGGTATCACAGGATTGGCGCAAGTTAGTGAGATAGATATGTCGACGCCGACGCTGTTGGCGGAAACGGATCAGCAAATGATCCAAAGCCTCACACTAAAGAATTATTTCAAGTACATCTTTATGACTGTGACAGGAAAGGGTTCTGGAGATCGGGTCGTTCGATAGAGGTGCCACTGCGTTTCTCGGAAAGGATGTACCGCAGGTCGGATTTCCGAGTCGGTCGATCCGTATCGTTTGAGCTTTTGCTTTGCTTTATCGCCGTTGCTCTAACCTGGCTTTCACCTGGTGAGATTCTTTTGTGGTTTGTGCTAAGGAAGGGGCTTGATTTGTTGAGGTTAGCTGAAAGATTGAGGTCGATGCTGGTTCGTTTGCCTCGGCAGCAAAAACGCCTGATTCAGGTCGCCACAGACGTATTGCTGGTCTGGCTGGCGCTGTGGTTGTCCTTTTACATCCGGCTTGGCAACGCAAGCTTCGTAGACCCGCTGGGTGGCCACGCCTGGCTATTCGCAATTGCCCCAGTAATAGCTATTCCGTTCTTCATCCGCCTCGGCATGTATCGCGCCGTGATGCGCTACTTTGGCAACGATGCGCTTATGGCCATTGCCAAGGCGGTTACGCTTTCGGCCCTTTTGCTTTCATTGGCCGTGTATTGGTACACCGATGCACCCAAGCTGATCCCGCGCTCGATGGTATTCAACTATTGGTGGTTGAGCTTGGTATTGATAGGCGGTTTGCGGTTGGTGATGCGCCAATACTTCATGGGGGATTGGTTCTCTCCGAACACACTTACCAAGTTCAAAGGCAAGGAAGCGGGTTTGCCGAAAGTTGCCGTATATGGCGCTGGCGCTGCGGGCAATCAGCTGGTGGCAGCGTTGCGCATGGGGCGTGCCATGCGGCCGGTGGCTTTCATTGACGACGACCCGAACCTGCATAACCGAGTCATTGCCGGGCTGCGTGTGTATTCGGCAAAGCATATTGCGCAGCTGGTCGAGGATACGGGGGCGGGTGAGATCCTGCTGGCGATTCCTTCCGCTTCGCGCGGCCGTCGGCGCGAAATTCTAGAAATGCTCGAGCGTTTTCCGCTGCATGTACGCAGTGTGCCGGGCTTTATGGATTTGGCGAGCGGCAAGGTGCAGGTCGAAGATATCCAGGAAGTGGACATCGCCGACCTGTTAGGGCGCGATGCTGTGCCGCCGCAGCAGGCACTGTTCGAGAAGTGTATCCGCGGCAAGGTGGTGATGGTGACCGGTGCGGGTGGCTCCATCGGTTCGGAGTTGTGTCGGCAGATACTGTCGAGCAAGCCCAAGGCGCTCCTGCTGTTCGAGCACAGTGAATTCAATCTGTACAGCATCCACCTTGAGCTTGAGCGATTGATCGAACGGTCATCCCTGTCGACGAGGCTTGTGCCCATTCTGGGATCGATCCGTAACGAAGACCGTTTGCTGGATGTAATGCGGACTTGGGAAGTAGAAACCATCTACCACGCTGCGGCTTACAAGCATGTGCCGATGGTTGAGCACAACGTGGCCGAAGGCGTGCTGAACAATGTGATTGGCACGCTGAACACGGCGCAGGCTGCGGTGCAGGCCGGCGTCGACAGCTTCGTACTTATCTCTACCGATAAGGCAGTTCGCCCGACCAATGTGATGGGCAGTACCAAGCGTGTGGCTGAGCTGATTTTGCAGGCGCTCAGCCGTGAACCTGCACCGGGCTTGTTTGGCACCGCTGGCGGTGTTCATCACGTCAACAAGACCCGCTTCACCATGGTGCGATTCGGCAATGTGCTCGGCTCGTCAGGCTCGGTGATACCGCGCTTCTATGCGCAGATTCGTGCGGGCGGGCCGGTGACGGTGACGCATCCGAAGATAACCCGTTACTTCATGACCATTCCCGAAGCGGCTCAGCTGGTGATCCAGGCGGGCTCGATGGGGCAGGGTGGTGACGTGTTCGTGCTGGATATGGGCCAGCCGGTGAAGATCGCTGAGTTGGCCGAGAAGTTGATTCATCTATCCGGTCTCAGTGTGCGTTCCGAGAAGTGTCCGCACGGGGACATCGCCATCGAGTACACCGGCCTGCGACCCGGTGAAAAGCTTTACGAGGAGCTGCTGATTGGTGACAACGTCAGTGCCACCGAGCACCCGATGATCATGCGCGCCAATGAGGAGCATCTCGATTGGGATGTACTCAAGGACCGGCTGGCAAAGCTGCTGAAAGCGGTAGATAACGACGACTATCCCCAGGTGCGGCAGCTGCTTCGCGAAGTGGTGAGTGGTTATGTGCCGGAGGGGGAGATCGTCGACTGGATCTATCAGCAGCGGCGAGTGGAGCTGGAATAACGCGCCTGCCGCCGGATAGCGCTCTGCTGGTCGTCCAGTCGGGTAACTCCGGAGAGGGCCAACGCCTGATCGGAGCGCTGTTTTTGCGGTGACCGGCCCGCCATCGAGACCTTAGGCGGGCTTGGGCTCACTGTCTCCGGAAACGTCGACGCTCGGTTTGCTGAGCGCTTACAGATTTACCGCCAACGCCCGACTCGTCAGTGCCGCGCGCCCTCGTCCGGCATGCTCAGCAGCTGCTTTTCCAGATTCCAGTCGAAGGGCTCGTCGTTCTGCTCGGCTTCATAGCGGCGTTCCTCGAGTTGCTGGAAGACGGCGATTTCCTCGTCGGGCATGAAGTGCAGGCAGTCGCCGCCGAAGAACCAGAGTAGGTCGCGCGGAACCAGGTGGGCGATCTGTGGGTAGCGGTGGAAGACCTGGCAGATCAGGTCCTGACCCATGTGGCGCTCTTCCGGTACGTTCTGCAGGTTCATGATCAGCTCGTCGAAGCGCTCGAGGAACAGCGCGTGGCTTTCCTCCGAGACCTGTTCGGCTTCGCCCATGGCAAGCAGGATGCCGCGCAGATGGGCCAGCAGAGCCAGGTTGTGATCGTGGTATGGATTGGCCATGGTGCACCTGTGTCGATTTCTGAGGGCGCGATTATAGGCGTGCGCGCCGGTGAATTGGGCTGTCTGGTTGACCGGCTGTGGCGCCGAGGGTTCGGTCGCAAGGCTCTGGCACCAGCACTACCAGGGCGGGCCGGCGCTCGCCAGGTATGTGTGGCAAGGACAATCAGCCGGCCGGGCGCTCTGCCGGGATGGCGATCAGGCTGAGCAGGTAGTCATCGAAGATCGCGAACTGGCCGTCGAGTTCTGCGCCGTTGCGCCAGCCTTCTGATAGATCAGTTAACAGGCGCAGGCGAGCGATACCGTCTGCGTTAACGTCCAGCACTTCGGCATCCTGAAAATAGAAGCGCTGTTTGACTAGCGGGTACAGCGCTTTAAACAGGCTCTCCTTGAGCGAGAAGGTGCGGGTGACCAATAGTGCGCGCTCGTTGTCGTTCAGGCACGCGTAGAGCTCCAGCTCGCCGCCGGTGAGAATCTCACCGGCCAGGCGGTCGGCCCGTTCGCATGTGAGCAGGCGCTCGACATCCAGGCCCAAGCCGCACCATTGTTCCTGGCGCGCCACCACTACGCCGGCCCAGCCTGCACCGTGGGTGATGGAGCCGATGGTACCGGCCGGCCATTGCGGCGCCCGGTCCTCTCCGACCGTGGGCACGTACGCCGAGCCAGTCAGGCGATGCAGTGCTTCGCGGGCGCACAGGCGGCCGGCGAGAAACTCGGTCTGCCGTTTGCTCACGCCTTTGGGTTCGGGAATGTTCCAGCGCAGGAAATCGTCGCGTTCGAGCAATGTCGGGTCGAAACGCGTACTCAGCAGCTGTACGCCGGGCAACGGCCGGGGCAGCGGCCAGTGGTCGAGTGGTGGCGTGCAGCAGCGCGGGATCGGGGGGAGGTCGTTCATGGTCATGGTCGCCATTGTGCCGTAATCCCTTGTGAAAACGCTCGTGGGCGTGAGGCGACGAGCGCCGACCTGGATCAATGGAGATCGATCTAGCTCTGCTTCTGGCTCGCTATCTTCGCGGTCTGCCTGCTAGGGTTGAGTGCATCACCCGGGACGGAGCCAGTAATGTTCGAATCAGCCGAAATCGGTCACGCCATCGACAAGGAAACCTACGACGCCGCGGTGCCAGAGCTGCGTGAGGCGTTGCTGCAAGCGCAGTATCGGCTCAAGGCGCAGGCGCGTTTTCCGGTGCTCATCCTGATCAACGGCATCGAGGGGGCGGGCAAGGGCGAGACCATCAAGCTGCTGAACGAATGGATGGACCCGAGGCTGATTCGGGTCGACAGTTTCGATGTGCCGAGCGACGAAGAACTGGCCCGTCCGCTGGCCTGGCGTTTCTGGCGGCGGCTGCCGCCGAAGGGGCATACCGGCATCTTCTTCGGCAACTGGTACAGCAAGATGCTCGAGGACCGGGTGCATGGCCGTATCGACAGCGCCGAGCTCAAACTCGCCGTCGCACGGGCGCAACGTCTGGAGCGGATGCTGTGCGACGAAGGCACGCTGATCTTCAAGTTCTGGCTGCACCTGTCCAAGGACCGGATGAACGCCAGACTCGATTCGTTGAAGAACGACCCCTTGCACAGCTGGCGCATCAGCCCGCTGGACTGGCAGCAGTCCAAGACCTACGACAAGTTCGTGCGCCACGGGGAGAAGATCCTGCGGTTGAGCAGCCGGGATTTCGCCCCCTGGTACGTGGTCGAGGGAGCCGATGAGCGTTATCGCAGCCTGACCGTTGGACGGGTGATTCTTGAGGGTTTGCAGGCGGCACTGGAGGTCGCGGAGCAACCTACCGCACCGATGTCCCAGCCGCATTCGGCGCCGCTTCAGGTCGATCTGGATCATCTGAGCCTGCTCGACAGCCTCGACCTGTCACAGAAGCTGAGCAAGGACGATTACCAGCAGCAGCTGGTGACGGAGCAGGCGCGCCTGTCGCAGCTGCTGCGCGACCGCCGCTTGCGCAAACGCGGGGTGCTCGCACTGTTCGAAGGACACGATGCGGCGGGCAAGGGCAGTGCGATCCGGCGAGTCACCGGGGCGCTGGATCCACGGCTTTACCGCACCGTGCAGATCGCCGCGCCCACCGACGAGGAACTGGCACAGCCCTGGCTCTGGCGCTTCTGGCGCAACGTCCCGGAGCGCGGCAAGTTCACCATTTTCGACCGCTCCTGGTACGGGCGTGTGCTGGTCGAGCGGGTCGAAGGCTTCTGCACGCCGGACGAGTGGTTGCGTGCCTATTCGGAAATCAATGATTTCGAGGAGCAGCTGGTGGATGGGGATGTGGTGCTGGTGAAGTTCTGGTTGAGCATCGACAAGAAGACCCAGCTCAAGCGCTTCAAGGAGCGGGAAGAGACCGCCTTCAAGCGCTTCAAGATCACCGATGAAGACTGGCGCAACCGCGAGCGCTGGGATGAGTACGGCCACGCTGTGGCGGACATGGTCGACCGCACCAGTACCGAGATCGCGCCCTGGACGCTGGTGGAGGCGAACGACAAGCGCTTCGCCAGGGTGAAGGTACTGCGAACGCTGAACGAGGCGCTGGAGGCGGCGATCGAGAAGGGGCGTTGACCGCGACCCTGTGACCGCGGAGCTGCCGGATGGGTCGCGGTCCGCTCCCACACCTGGCCTGTGCCTGTCGTTCGTGTCGTTTCTGTGGGCAAGGGTGATTCCGGTGCCCTGTTAAGCGTTAGGAACGATCCCTGATCCGGCGCACCACGCCTCTGTGGAAGCGGACTTGCCCGCGAATCAGCGAGGCCGCTGGTCAGGCGCTTTGCGCTTACCTAGGGGTTGCCGGCAAGCCTGCCCAAAAGGGTTGCCGGCCAGCGAGGCGATGGCCGTGCATATGCTTGCTGAATGGTCGTCGCCATGCTCGCGACGCCGGAACTATGCTCGGATCACCGTCCACCCAGCGGTCGTGGAACAATCCGTGCGCCCGGCGCCGTCATAACATCCCCGCGACCGCCTCGATAACTGAGGTATCCCATGCGTGAAGTAGTGATCGTCGATAGCGTGCGGACCGGCCTGGCCAAGTCCTTTCGCGGCAAGTTCAACATGACCCGTCCCGACGACATGGCGGCGCATTGCGTCGATGCGCTGCTGTCGCGCAACGACCTCGATCCGGCGCTGGTCGAGGATTGCATCGTCGGTGCCGGCTCCAATGAAGGTGCGCAGGGCTACAACATCGGCCGCAATGTCGCCGTGCTGTCACGCCTGGGTATCGCCTGCTCGGGGATGACGCTGAACCGTTACTGCTCGTCAGGCCTGCAGGCCATCGCGGTCGCGGCCAACCAGATCGCCTCGGGCTGCAGCGACATCATCGTCGCCGGCGGGGTCGAGTCCATCACCCTGACGCTGAAGAGCCGCAACACCGATCACCTGTTCAACCCGATCATCCAGGAGCGTGTGCCAGGCATCTACCACACCATGGGGCAGACGGCCGAGCTGGTGGCACGGCGCTACAACGTCACCCGCGAGCAGCAGGACCTCTATGCCCTGCAGAGCCAGCAGCGCACCGCGCGCGCTCAGGCCGATGGGCTGTTCGGCGACGAGATCGTGCCGATGAACGTGCAGTACTTCACCGAGGACAAGAACACCGGCGAACGTACGCTGCACCAGGGCGTGGTCGACCGTGACGACTGCAACCGTCCGGACACCACGCTGGAAAGCCTGGCCGGGCTCAAGCCGGCCTTCGCGGAGGATGGCTCGGTCACCGCCGGTAACGCGTCGCAACTCTCGGACGGCGCCTCGATGACGCTGGTGATGAGCCTGGACAAGGCCATCGAGCTTGGCCTCAAACCGCGTGCGTTCTTCCGTGGCTTCACCGTGGCCGGTTGCGAACCGGAAGAGATGGGCATAGGCCCTGTGTACGCCGTGCCGCGTCTGCTCAAGGCCAAGGGGCTGCAGATCGCTGACATCGACCTGTGGGAGCTCAACGAGGCCTTTGCCTCGCAGTGCCTGTACTGCCGCGACGCGCTGGGCATCGACAACGAGAAGTACAACGTCAACGGCGGCTCGATCTCCATCGGTCATCCGTTCGGCATGACCGGCTCGCGTACGGCGGGACACATCGTGCGCGAACTGCAGCGGCGCAATCTGCGTTACGGCGTAGTGACCATGTGCGTGGGCGGTGGCATGGGCGCTGCCGGGTTGTTCGAGGCGGTGCGTTAACGCCATCGAAACCGTTAGCGAAACGGGCCTGCTACCGAGCTGTAGCAGGCCCGTTTTTCGTTCGGGGTGAGTCCAGTGTGCTTGCTCAACCGCTGCTGACTGGCGGGTGGTGGCGCGAGTGCCGCCGCCGATGGCCGCTTTGCATCCGGTTGTCATTGGATGCATCGCCTTGCAGGCAGCTTGTTGAGATGGCTACCGCTGACATACGAAGAAGCCGCAGAGCATCGGTGATGACTCTGCGGCTTCTTTGTTACCTGATCGTCAGGCGATCAAGCGATGCAGCTTAGCGGCCCAGGTTGTAGTCCGCCGCGGCACCGATACCGATGACGTTGGCCGACGGCAGCAGCTGGCTGATGAAACGGTTCCAGCGGGTGATGTTGGCCGGCCCGACGAACACGACGTCCTGCGGCTGCAGCGGGAAGTGCTTGGCCAGGGCAAAGGCGGTCGGCGACTTGGCGTTCAGCTGAAAGACCTTGGCCGGCTCGGTCATCATGTCTTCCGCGCCACGAATCACGTACAGCGCCTCACCATCGGCGGTCTCCTGACGAATGCCGCCAGCGGTGCCCACTGCATCCATCAGGTTCATGGTGGTGGCCTTGAAGGACAGAGCCTGCGGCAGGTTTACCTCGCCCAACACGTAGATCTTGCGCTGGTCGTTGTACGGCAGGTGCAACTGGTCGCCGTCCTTCAGGTAGACCTGGTGCAGCCAGGAGTCCGGACGGTTCAGCGAGTCGACGTCGAGCATGTACTCGCGGCCGTCACGCTTGAGGGTCAGGCCAGTGAGATCGGCCGTTTCGGTGTCCACGCCGGCCTGGCCGATGGCCTGGGTGATGGTCATCGGCGCGGTGGTGATCGGTACTTCACCAGCGGTATCGAACGCACCGGAGACCACCACACGCTGGCTGCCAAAGCGCAGGATCGAGACGTCGACCTGCGGGCTGTCGATGTAGTTGGTCAGGCGACGCGCGATGGTGGCGCGCAGTTCTTCGATGGTCTTGCCAGCGGCCTCGACGTTGCCGATGTACGGATAGAAGAGGGTGCCGTCAGGGCGCACCAGACGACCGTTGGCGTCCAGCTGCTGCTGTGGGCCGGAGGGTGCAGTCAGTTCCGGGTGATCCCATACAGTGATGTAGAGCAGGTCATTGGCGCCGATGCGATAGGCGCTGGGCTTGTAGTTCAGCAGTTCCTGCTTGCTGGAGGTACCCATGTCGGAGGCCAGGTCGCCCTTGAGCATCTCCGGCGTGATGCGGATCAGCTGGACCGTGCCGTGCTCGGCTTCGGCGCCATCCTTGAATTCATCGGGATCGAGATACTGGCCAGGGGCGAAGGCGCAACCCTGCAGCGCCAGTGCGGAAGTAAAAGCAAGAGCAATAAATGGTTTCATGGGTTGTTCATCCTTGACGGAGTGGTTGTTGTTCAAAGAGTGAGACGGCTGGATTCACTGTTCTGCCTGAGGCATTCGAGTTGTTGTTTCGCCTTTCCAAGAGGATCGGAGTCATTACTCCACACTCCTCAGCGACCAAATCGGATCGGTAGCCAAAGTTTCTCTCCTTCCTGAATGTTCATCTCCTGCAGCTTTTTTATTTCAGCTACGCGGAAGCGTTATTGCTTTTCCTCCTGGCAGTAAGACTGCGGTTTAATTCGGCAGGGTTTAATCCTTTATTCGGTTGAGAGTAAGCCCCGCTGCCTTCTGCCTGGGATGCGCGACGCGCGTGGTTAGTTCGATGTTGAATTGCCATCGCGTCGCACTTTTCACAGTAGGGATAGACCGTCCCGGTCTGGCGGGGTTCATCGTGTTTCAGTGCAATTGCAGCCATTTTTTCGATGAATGACTCAACTGTCCTGCTTGGCCGGTTTGGCCTTGTCCATCCGGTAGCTCTTCTCCCGCATGAATGCCGGAACTATGAACAGCGCATCATGGGCGTAACGTTTTACCAATCGCTTGGGCTCGGAAAGCATCCTGTGCAGCCACTCGAGTTTGCAGTTCTGCATCCATACAGGCGCACGCTTAATACTGCCGGTGGCAAACGAGATGGATGCGCCGATACAGAAGCCCATGCCGGTTCGTTCGTGACCTTCGATGGAACTGGCGAGTATTTCCTGCCGCGGTGCGCCGACCGCATAGAACACCAGTTCGGATGGGTGTTCGCGAACGAACTGCAGGGCTCGCTGCACTTCTTCCGGTTTGTTGATGAAACCCATGGGCGGGTTATGGTGGTACACCGTGATGCCAGGATAGAGCGCGCGCAATTTGCTGCATTCCTGTTCGGTGGCGCCGATCAGTACGATGCGCAGATGCTCGCGGTTGGCCCAGTCGAGCAGGTCCATGGTCAGGTCGCTGCCGGGAATGACTTCCTCGATCTGCACGCCGAGCCGCTGTAGCAAAGGCTGCAGGATCCGGCTGTCGCACAGGCGCAGGCGAGCCTTGGCGTAGGCCTCGCGCAGGGCAGGGTTGTCCTGCAGCTGAGCCAGGTGATCGACGTTGGGTGTCACCACGAACGAGTAGGGCTGCCTGACCCCTTCGCGAATGCAGTCCAGTAGGGCTGCCTTGCTGCCGGTATAGAAGTTCACACCGAACGCGTGGTTAGTCTGGTTAGGGAAACTCTGAAGAAGACTTCCTGATTTGGCAAAATGCCCAGACTCTCCACCCGCCCGAGTTTCCGATGAAGCAGATGACCTTCGCCGACGCCGAGTACGCCGGTAAGCGCAAGCAGACCCGCAAGGAATTGTTCCTGATCGAGATGGATCGGGTTGTGCCATGGAAGGGTTTGATTGCCTTGATCGAGCCGTATTACCCCAAGGGCGAAGGCGGCCGACCCGCCTATCCGCTGATGGCGATGCTGCGCGTACATCTGATGCAAAACTGGTTCGGCTACAGCGATCCGGCGATGGAGGAAGCGCTGTACGAGACCACCATCCTGCGTCAGTTCGCCGGGTTGAGACTGGAGCGCATTCCGGACGAGACCACCATCCTCAATTTCCGCCGGCTGCTGGAGAAGCGTGAGTTGGCGGCCGGTATCCTTGGCGTGATCAATGGCTACCTGGGAGATCGCGGCCTGTCGCTGCGCCAAGGCACCATCGTCGATGCCACGCTGATCAATGCGCCGAGTTCGACCAAGAACAAGGACGGCAAACGCGACCCGGAGATGCACCAGACCAAGAAGGGTAACCAATATTACTTCGGCATGAAGGCCCACATCGGAGTGGATGATGAGTCGGGTCTGGTACACAGCGTAGTCGGTACGCCAGCCAACGTGGCGGATGTCACTCAGGTCGACAAGTTACTGCACGGCGACGAAAACGTCGTTTGCGCCGATGCCGGCTACACGGGCGTCGAAAAGCGCTCCGAACATGAAGGCCGGGCGGTGATCTGGCAGGTCGCGGCACGCCGCAGCACTTACAAGAAGCTTGGCAAGAGCAGCCCGCTCTACAAAGCCAAGCGCAAGGTCGAGAAGGCCAAGGCGCAGGTGCGGGCGAAGGTCGAGCACCCGTTTCGGGTGATCAAGCGCCAGTTTGGTTACACCAAAGTTCGCTTTCGAGGGCTGGTGAAGAACACGGCGCAGTTAGTGACGCTGTTCGCCCTGTCGAACCTGTGGATGGCGCGCCGACATTTACTGGCGAATACAGGAGAGGTGCGCCTGTAATGTGGGAAATGGCCGGCGCGAGGTGCTCGCGGCGGCTAAAAATCCAGAAAAAATGGATGATTCGATCGTTTTTTAGACGAATCGCCGCTTTTAAAATTGGCAGGGCTGAAGTCAGCCAGAAATACGTGACTACTTCAGACCATCCTTAGACACTCATCGTTACTCCCTTGAATGCGCCCTTGATGCCGGACCAGGCGAGGCTGGGGTGGTTGTACTCCTTGATGACGGTGATCGCCGACAGGAAACAGGCCGACGCCAGTGCGAAACCCTGGCCGTAAAAGCGCTTGTTGAAACGGGTCGCCGCGCGATTGCGGTAGTAGTGATAGAAGGCCGAACGGCCGCCCGAGCTGAGCGAGCCGTAATGGAACAGGCGACTCTCGGGCACGACGCGGATCGACACGCCTTTCTTCTTCGCCTGGAATTGCCAGTCGACTTCCTCGGAGTACATGAAGTACGCCTCGTCCATCAGGCCGATGCGCTCGATCAGCTTGGCAGAGAACGCCAGGCTGCAGCCCATCAGGTAGTCGGGCTGCTCACTGTTGTTTGCCATGGCTTCGAGGGTCTGGTCCTTGCCCAGCAGCTTGGCCTTGCCCAGCAGCGGATAGAGCTTGCCGCCGCCGTAGCACTCCAGGCGGCCGCTATCGGCGCTGAGGATGACCGAGCCGACGAACTGGCGATCGTTCTCCGCCAAGGCTGCCAGCAGCGGGGAGAGCGCGTCGCTGTCGACGTAGGTGTCGTTGTTTACGATCCAGAAGTTGGCCACCGGCAAGTTGTCCAGCGCCCAGCGCAGCCCGTAGTTGTTGCCACCGGCGTAGCCGTTGTTCTCCGGGTTGGCGAGCACGGTGACGTTGTGTCGTGGCTGTGCCTCCAGCCACTGGTTGAACGTCACGACGGAGCCGTCCTGGGAGTCGTTGTCGATGACCACCACATGGTCGAGAGCCGGGCAATGAGCGAGCAGGCTCTCAACACAACTGATGGTTTCAGTGGCTGCCTTGTAGTTGAGGATAAGCGCGACGTTCATGGATAGGTTCCTGGCTGCGGAGGTAACGGGCCCGAAGGGCATGAATGACGAACAACATGGCGATGACCGACTGGCCGTATTCGAAGAAGCCGTTAAGCGGCCAGATGACGAAGAACGCCAGCATCGTCGCGTAGATGAAGGTCATGTCGCTGGCGATGTTCTTGGCGATACGGTGATAGACGAACAGCGTCATCGGAACGATGAGGAAAGTCAGGAAGCCGAAGCGGAACAATGTGCCGATGATTCCGACATCGGACAGGAAGAAGTGCTCGCCGAAGTAGGGAATGAAGCCGTCTTGCCACATCAGCGACAGTGAGCCGCTGGGCAGCCAGTTGACCTGCTTCAGATGATCGAAGATCAGGGCGATGGTGACCGAACGCGCGCCGTCTTCCACGCCTTCCAACGTGCTGTCGTAGAACTCGACATTGAGTCCGAGAATTTCCAGCAGGCTCGGATAGAAATAGAACGGCGATAGCAGAATCGACAGCGAAGCCGCCCAGATGATGGCCTTGGCACGCAGGCAGAACAGGGTGAAGGCCAGGCACAGGACGATCAGCTGGCGCGTCTGGGTGGCGAACACCAGGGTCAGCAGCAGCAGCGCGGCGATCACCAGATAGAAGGTCTTGCTGCGCGCGGCGCCGCTGATTGGCGAGGCGCCCTTCGACCAGATCTGGATGCAGTAGAAGTAGGCCAGGCAGATCAGGAACGGGCCGATCGAGGAGCGGTCCGGGCGGTCGTCAGAGCGCACCTCCGGGCGCATGTCCGGAATCACACCGAACTTGAAGCACCAGGAGAAGAACGCTGCGATCAGTGCGGCATAGAGAAACGCGCGCTCGAACTGCAGGGTGCTGACGCGCTTGCCGAGGAACAACAGGGGAGCGAAGCCTAGGCAGAACAGTACCCGTCGTTCTTCGATGAGTCCGAAGACGATTGGTTGGCCATAGGTGTAGTGCGCGAATACCGCCGGCATCAGCAGGAAAACCACTGTGCTGTACAGGCAGTAGTACATCAGAATGCGAAATTCACGCGGAGCTTCTTCCGCCGAGGCCAGCAACAGCAGGATGGCGAATATGACGCAGACCGCGAGATACGCCTCGTTCAACCCCTTGATGCCGTAGGGGTTGTGCGGGCTGTCACCGAACACGGAAAAATGCAGCACGATCGCCAGGATCAGCAGCGGAAAAAAGAAGAAGCGTGAGGTGAAATTCGTCATCAACCTGAGTCCTTAGGTATTGGTTCCCTGAGCGCTACGGCCTTTCATGCCGTCTCCAGCGCTCGCTTCTTGATCTTCTTGCGCCGCACCAGCAGGCCGGTGAACGCCTTGAAGCTCTGGTAGAAGCCGATCTCCTTGGCCCCTTTGCCCAGCTCGAAGCCTTTGTACGAAGGGGTTTTGAGCATCAGCAGTTTCATGGCCAGCAGCCGCGGCAGGATCGTGGTGCGGCGGTAATACTGAAACGGCTGGATGGCAAAGATGCTGCCCGTATCGAAAGCCTCGGCTTTGACAACGCCAGCTGCCTCGGCGTTGCGAAAAAGTTCGCGGCCTTTTGCAGTGCGTACCAGAATCAGTGAGTTGCCCTCGCGCTCCTCGAACGACGGGTAGCCCTTCTCGTCGCCTTCCCAGCCATCGGCGCAGACGATGTCGGCGAACTCGCCGATGCCGTCCGGGCAGATCTTGCAGCGGGTCTGCAGATGCCGATTGAGCACCTTTCCCCAGGAGTCGTTGTAGGTCATGGTGCGCTCGTCGCCGTTCTTCAGCGTGGCCTTGGTCAGCCCCGGCCAGCCGTCGCCGCGGTAACGGAAGGCGGTGACGTCCTCGCGCTCGACTTCCAGTTTGTCCAGCACCTGCTCGGTGCCTTGCAGGCTTGGCGTACCGGCGCACATGAAGGAGACGATGTAAGGGATGTTTTCCTTCAGCCGCGGGTTGTGCTGCTGCATCTGGCGCACTGCGGCGACGTCGCAGGGCTTGCCGATGAACAGGTACTTCTCGGTGGACATGGCCACCCACTTCAGTGCCTCGCCAGGGCTGGCCGGCGCGTAGCGCGAGCCTGAAGAGGCGATGACGTTCTGCCGCGAGCGGCTGATGGTGGCGACGTTCTCCAGCGGATCGGTCTGCGAGGCCTGGATCTGGATGACGCCGTCGACCAGCTTGTGTTCCAGACAGTACTGCGCCAGGGCAGAGATCACGCCGCCGGACGAGCCGGCCTGGCGGATCTCGTCATCAGCGGCGTAGCCCTTGAGCGTGTCGAGAATCTCACCCCAGATAGGGTGGTAGTTCGCCGACTTGTACGGGCGGATGTCCAGGTTCAGTGCCGGGCAGGACTTGGCGAACGCCGCGCTGGTCTGCTCGCTGGCCACCGGCTTGTCCTGGTACTGGCTGTTGAGCACCGGGCGGTGATAGCCATCACCGGTCAGGCGAATCTTGATGGCATCGTCCTCGGCGACCGAGCTGCACATGCCGCAGCCACTGCACAGGTCGTTGTTCAGCACGCGGTTCAATAGAGCTTTCATAGCTGCCTTCCCTTGAGCGGTCGGTCGGACACATGGCGCGACCGGCAATATTTGACGAGTCCGGTCATGCGGGCTGGTGCCGCTTGCGGTAGATGGCGAGCACCGCATAACCGTAGATAGCTGTCAGGACGACCATGCCCAGAGTGGACACCCAGGGGGCCGCCTGTATTCCGTGCGTCGGAATGAAAATCCAGTAACAGAGCACCGTGATCACGCCCGAGGCGATGATCCCGAAGGTGCGCAAGAAGCCCGTGCCCATGGCCATCAGCTGCACACCCAGGCCGGCGGCGATGAAGCGCGCCGCGGTGAAGCAGGCGAAGGCCAGCCAGAGGGTGTTCAGCTCGGCGTACTCGGCGCCGAGGAAGTAGTCGGTGAACAGCGGGCCGATGAAGAAGAACGCCAGCGCGAACACCAGTCCCATGCCCGCATACTCGCCGAGGATGCGCAGGCCATAGCGGGCCAGCCCGGCGGTCTTGTTGTGCAGCTGGTAGGCGAAACGCGGGATATGCACGCTGGCCAGCAGCACGCTGAACGGCACCGCGCCCTGGATCAGCCGCGAGCCGGCGAAATAGATGCCCGCCGCTTCGCGCCCGGCGAGGTGGTTGACCAGAATGACGTCCAACTGGGCAAAGATGTTGGTGGCGCCGCTGTCCACCGCGAAGCTGGTGGAAGACTTGAAGCGCTCGGCCAGCACCTTCCAGGAGTTGCGCAGGATGCCGCCCAGTTCGAGCATCTTCGACAGCGCGCGCAGAGCGAAGGTGGCGTAGATCAAACGTGACGCCAGGAAGGCGACGCCGATGGCCAGCACATCGTTGCGCAGCAGGATCGCCGCGCCGATCAGGACGAAATGCACCAGTGCCGTCGCCGCCACGATCTTCGTTTCGCGATGGAACTGGCCAATGCTGCGAAACACCGTCAGGCCGAGGTCGCCGTAGGACGAGGCCAGGGTGCCGAGCAGGAACAGCACCGCGGCAAAGCGCTCGGTAGTATGCAGATCGAGGACGAACAGGATGATCGGCAGCAGCACGATGCAGGCCGGCAGTACCAGTACGGACTTCGCCGCCAGGCTGGCAGACATGATCTCGCCCGCGCGATGACGCTCGGCGCCGATGTCGCGCAAGGCGCGCATGCCGAAGCCGTAGTCGGTCACCAGGGCGACGATGGTCGACCAGGTGATCACGATCGAAATGAAACCGAAATCGCTCGGCCCCAGCGTTCGCGCGAGGATCAGCAATGTCCCGAGCTGCACGGCGGTGCGAGCCGCCGTGGTAACCCCCATCAGGGCGTGATCGCGCATGATTATCTCTGATACGCGGCCTGGGGCTGGTGCAGGGTGGCGAGGATCTGTTCCAGCGCCACGCTGTAGGCGTCCAGCTTGCGGCGGATGATCGCACCGCTGGCGGCGACTTCAGTCTTGAGCTGTTCGCGGTTGTCCAGGTGCGACAGAACCAGTTCCAGTGCGCTCTCGGTGTCCTCGGTCTTGAGGTCCACCACGCGGTGGTAGTCGAGCGACTGATAGAGCCCGGCGAACTTGCGGCTGTAGGCAAGCGGCACGACCGGTACGCCGGCGGAGAACGCGCCGATGGTCGCGTGCATGCGTGCGCCGACGAAGAAGTCCATGCCGCTGATGTAGGACTTGGCCTCAATTGGTCCCTTGAAGCGTGGCGCCAGCTTCAGCTCGGGATGCTGCTGCTGCAGTTGCTGGGACACGGTGTAGTCGTCCTCGGCCGGGAAGCCGATCGGGATCACGTGGGGTACCAGATGTACTTCATGGCCGCGCTCGAGCAGCGTGCGGATCAGCCGGTCGGTCAGCGCCTTGTAGTCGGCACGCAGGCCGAACTGGTTGGCCGTGCCTTCATAGCCGCCGTGATGCAGCAGCGCCGAGACGCTGAGGCCGACAGCCAGCTTGCTCGGATCGCGCTGTTCGCTCTGGCGCTCGAAGGGGAGGGCGAAGGCGACGTCGATGACTTCGTCGCGATTGGGGATGTTCAGCTGCTTGAGCACGTCGAACGACTGGTGGTCGCGGGCGAAGACCATGGTGCTCTTCTTCATTGCCCAGGCCGAAGCCTTGGTGCCCCAGTCCGACTTGAACGGGCCGATGGTCTGCGGCGAGAGGATCAGCGGAACGCGACCGCCCAGGGCCATGCCTTTGCTGACCAGCAGCTTGATCAGGCGCTTGGCACCGTAGATGTCGGAGAAGCTGTCGCCTTCGCCGATATCGAACACCGCGTCACAGGAGCTGATTGCCTGGTACAGGCCGTGGGGATTCTTCAGCAGGGCCTTCTCGTTGAACTCGATGAATTCGTATTTGAAACGCTCGGTGGACGGCGGGTAGTCGCAGGGGCCGGACGAACCGATGATCAGGAACTCCGGGGTGATCCCGCATTTGCGCGCGGCCTCGTCGATCAGCAGCATGTTGGAAATGCTCAGGGCGCCAACCCCGAGGTTGCCGGAAGAGAACGAGTGCCATAGCAGTCCGAATTTCATGTTCGAGTCACTCCAGAATCAGTCAGCGGTGTGCGCAGGGGTAGGGCCAATGGCAGTGCAGTCGTTCGCCAGGTGTTTGCGCATGAGCTCCATCTGAGGACGGTCCTCGCCCTTGCGCGGCTCGATTGCAAGCTTGTAGGTGCCCCAGCCGGGGCCACCGGCCCAGTAGGCGCTGGGTACGCAGTTGTCATTGAGGTAGGCGAGCAGGTTGTCCATGGCGACCGCCGCTTCGGGCAGGTCGTCGGGAATGCCGTATTCGCCGAGGAAGCCTTGCTGGCCGTGTTTCTTCAGCCACTCGATAAAGGGGCGAGCGCGCTCGACGCCGATCATCGGGTCGATGTCGCGGCTGGTCTGCGCCATGTATTTGCCGGAGAAGTCCTGGTCGAAATACAGGTGCGCTTCGTAGACGATGCGGTCGGCCGGGTCGTTGATCAGGAAGTTGGCGTTCACCAGCGGCCAGTGATAGGCACTCGACCAGCGCTCGCCCTCGACGAAGATCAGCGTCTGATCATCGACTTCGCGAATCGCATCGACCGCCGCCTGCGCCGCGCCTGGCCAGAGCCCGACGGTGCCGTGCGGCTCGTTCATGATGTCGTAGCCGAGCAGGCCGCGATGGCCTTTGAAGCGTTCGGCCAGCTGTCGCCAGACCGAGGCATAGGCTTCGTAGGGCACCTTGCTCGAGCCGATCAGCTCGCCGTGGTAACGACCGTAGTTGTGCATATCGAGAATGACCTTCTGGCCATTCATCGCGGCCAGATCCAGGGTCTTCTTCAACAACCGGATCTGGTCGAAGTTCAATCCATCGTCCAGGGAATGTTGAACCCGCTCCCAGATGAAGGGGAAACGGATCAGTTTGATCCCCTGATCGGCGTAGTACTTGAAGTGCTTCTTTTCCGGATAGAAGTAATGGGTACCGTTCTTTCCGGGGGTGATATGGGGCGCGAAGCCGGCACCGGACAGATTGACCCCCAATAACGCGAGGCCGTCATCGCCCTTCGGCCAATCGGCGGCGCAGACGCCCATGGCCGACAGCGCGGCCATCAATGCCAGGGCCAGTCGCGTCGAGCGTCTGGCGGGCCGGTTGGGGTGGCTGGTCATTAGCTAACACCTATCTTCAGGCAAAAAAACGTCTACTGACGCGCTTGGTCAGTTGCAAAGGCAGCAGGAAGAATGTGAACCGGTGGGTTCGGCAAGGCGACGGGATAACCGTCGCCATGCGGCTCACCTGTTATTTGGTGCTGGCGTATTCGTACTGGTAGTAGCCGTACTCGCCATAGGTGGAGGCCTTGCGTACCACAGCGTTGAATATCACGCCCTTGACCAGCAGGCCGTTCTGCTCGAGACGACGCTTGGCCGCTTCGATTTCCTTCAGACCGTTGAGGCCATAGCGGGTGACCATCAGCGTGGTGCCGGCCTGGCTACCGACCAGAGCGGCGTCGGTGACGGCCAGGATCGGCGGGGTATCGAAGATCACCAGGTCGTACATGTGGCTGATCTCCTTGACGAAGCGCGAGAAGTTCTCGTGCATCAGCAGTTCCGACGGGTTCGGCGGCAGCTGGCCATGGGTGATCACATGCAGGTTGTTGAGCTGGGTCTTCTGGATGGCATCGAACAGGGTGATGCGGCCGGAGAGGATGTCCGACAGACCCTTGTCTCCATCGCAACGCATGACCTTGTGCAGGTAGCCCTTGCGCATGTCGGCGTCGATCAGCAGCACGCGCTTGCCGGACTGCGCGACCACGGCTGCCAGGTTGGTGGTTACGAACGACTTGCCCACCGCCGGGCTCGGGCCGGTGATCATCAGCACGTTGTTCTTGGCCTCGATCATGGCGAAGTGCAGGCTGGTACGCAGGCTGCGCATCGCTTCGGTGGCCAGGTCGGCGGGCTCGTTGATGGTCAGCAGGTAGGAGGCGGTGCTCTTGTCCCGCTTGAAGTTGGCAAGGCGTTTTTCCAGCGCGGCCTGCTTGTCGGTGAATGGAATCGAGGCATACACCGGAGTGCCGGTACGCTCGATGTCTTCCGGATTCTCCACGCCGCGCTTCAGGGCTTCACGCACGTAGACGAAGGCCGTGGCGAGCAGGGCGCCGAGCAGGGTCGCAACGATTACCACCAGCGGCTTGTTCGGCTTGACCGGGTTCTCCAGGTCGGCCGCTGCATGGTCGATGATGCGCACATTGCCCACGGTGCCGGCGCGGATGATGTCCAGCTCCTGGGTCTTGTTCAGCAGCATGGAGTAGGTTTCCGAGGAGACCTCCACATCACGGTTCAGGCGCAGCAGTTCCTGCTGGGTCGAGGGCAGGGTGCCGATCTGCTTCTCCAGCTCTTCCTTCTGCATCTGCAGCTGGTTGATCTGATTCATCAACGCCTGGAAGTTCGGGTGCTGGCGGGTGAAGCGACGCTCCATCTCGGTGCGCTTGAGGTTCTGCTCGGAGATCTGCTTTTCCAGATCGACGATGCGGTCGAGCACCGACTGGGTCTCGGCGGTGATGTCCACCGAGCGCGAGCCGGTCTGGTACTTGTTCAGTGCGGTCTGTGCGGCTTCCAGCTTCCTGCGTACCGCCGGAACCTGCTCGTTGAGGAATTCCAGGCTCTGCGTGGCTTCGGCAGCATTGCGTGCAACGTTCTGGTCGACATAGAGGTTGGCGACTTCCTCCAGCACACGAATGGCATGGGCAGGGTCCTGATCCTCGAGCGTCACGTTGACGATGCCCGACTGCTTGCCGCGCTCGGCGGCGGACAGGCGCTGCTGGTAGCTCTCGGTAGTGTTGTAGGTGCGGTTCTTGATCACGGTAAAGGTGGTGCCGGGACGTGCGTTCAGCTCGGCCACGGTAGCCCGATAGTCTTCGTTCTCGACCGGCTCGCCAACGATGCCCTGGATGAGCACTTCGTCATCCTCATCACGCAGGATGAATCCGTTGTTCTCGGCCGCTTCCAGCGTCAGTTCCTTGCCGTGCATCTTGTCAGGCACTTCCAGCTGAGTGACCTTCAGTGTCTCGCCACCCCAGGCGTAACCGCCTAGTCCGGCCGGATACCAGCCCAGCTCGCCTTCCTCGCTCGGCTCGAATCGGCGCGCCATGAAACCGCCGATGATCGGGAAATGATGCGGCTTGATGATGATGTCGAGGTTCAGGTTGCTCACCGCACCACCCACCACCGAGCGCGACTTGAGCAGCGCGATTTCCGTCTGTGCAGGCGAAACCGGTGGGTTGGTGTTGACCACGTCGGTCAGGCTCGGCAGTCCGTTCTTGGGCTCGATCTGGATCATCGCGCTGGCCAGGTAGACCGGCGTCGCGAGCAGCGCATAGGCAATCCCGAGCGCGGCGAAGAAGCCGGTGATCCCCAGGATGAGCACGCGGTTGTTGATGAAGGTGTCAAAGAGGTGGGCCAGATCGATGTCCTTGTCCTCTTTGGTTTCATAGATTGGGCGGGGCATGGTTGTCATCGAAGTTCCTTCTTCATTTCAGGTAAGGAAGCCAGCTCTCGACGGATTGCGTCAGGAGATTGTGGACATGTTCAAAAGCGGGTTTGGATTGACGGTAGGGGTCCGGAATTTCCAGATCGTCTTGCCATTTGCCGATGAGAAACGTTTTGCCATGCACCTCGGGTGCTATCTGGCGAAGGTGCTGTACATGGCTATGCTCCATTGCCAGGATCAGGTCCGCCTGGTGCAGCATGTGGCTGTCGACCTGGCGCGCGCAGTGGGTCGGAAAATCCAGTCCGTGGTCCTGCAATACTTCATGAGCGGTCTTGTCCATGGGGTTACCTACTAGTGCACCAATGCCTGCCGAGCTGATCGTCAGGCCCTGGTCGCCGAGTCTGTGCAGGAACAACGCCTCGGCCGTGGGGCTTCGGCAGATGTTTCCGACACAGACGATCAAGATGTTCTTGAACATGGTGTTCACCCTCGCGGCCGCGTATTCGCAGCCTTCGGGAAAACCCCCGGGGTGAACGAAAATGAGATTTTTGGGAGCATTATTAGTTCCGTCCTGTCACGCGCCTTGAACGTGACTTGTTCCAGTCTTTTCAGCGCTGCGCGGGTGCGCTCGCCGATCAGTACACGTCCTTGTTGAGCAGCAGGGCTGGCGGGGTGCGCACGAGGATGTAGAGGTCGAACCAGACCGACCAGCGCTCGATATAGTCGAGGTCGAACTCGACCCGCTTCTCGATTTTCTCCAGGGTGTCGGTTTCGCCGCGATAGCCGTTGATCTGGGCCCAGCCAGTGATGCCCGGCTTGACCCGGTGGCGTGCCGAGTATTCGGCCACGGCGTCCTCGAACAGCACGCCGGCGGCCTTGGTCGCGGTCGCATGGGGGCGTGGGCCGACCATGGACATGCTGCCGAGAAAGACGTTCAGCAGTTGCGGCAGTTCGTCCAGGCTGGTCTTGCGGATGAAGCGGCCGACGCGGGTGATGCGGTCGTCGCCGCGCGTGGTCTGGCGGTCGGCGTTGGCATCGGATTTTTCGTGGTACATCGAGCGGAACTTGAAAACCTCGATGAGGCGGTTGTTGTAGCCGTAGCGTTTCTGCTTGAACAGCACCGGACCGGGCGAATCGAGCTTGATGGCCAGAGCGATCAGCAGCATGACCGGGGCTGCGGCGAGCAGCGCAATGCTGGAGATGACGATGTCTTCCAGACGCTTGAAGAACGGCGACCAGCCACGCAGCGGCAGATCGGAGGCGATCAGCGTCGGCAGGCCGCCGACCTCGGTGATGCGCTTGTCGGCGTGACGGAAGGCGACCATGTCCGGCACCAGCAGGACGTTGACCGGCAGCTTGCGAAGCTCGGCGATCAGCTGGCCGATGCGGCTGTCGGCAAACCAGGGAAGGGCGACCAGCACCTGAGTGACCTTCTCTTCACGAATCATTTGTTCGAGGTCGCGGGTGTTGCCCAGCAGTGGCAGATTGGCGAGCTGGTTCGGCAGGCGCTCCAGGCGATCATCGATGAAACCGAGCACACCGGTGCGGATGTCGCGGTTGTGCTGCAGGTATTCCGCAACGCGCATGCCGTTCTCCGTACCGCCGAGGATCACCGCGTTCTGCAGGAACATGCCGCGGGCCATCAGCCGGCGGAACAGCGCGAGCATGGCCAGGCGCTCGGCGCCGAACAGGACGGCGCTGGTGAAGAACCAGAACGCCAGGTGCTGGGCGTTCAGGTAGCTGAACAGTCCCATGCCCTGGTGCATGAAGATGAGGAAGCTGAAGGCCGCCGACCAGGCGACGAACATCACGCGGAAGCGCAGCAGTGTGCTGAACACCTCTTCGCTATAGATGCCTACCGTCTGGAAGATGATGATGCTGAGTACCGCGAAGAACCCGAGAAAGGCACTGAACGGACCGGTCGCGGGAAGCTCCAGAAACGCCAGCAGCAACAGGCCGGGCAGAATGGCTGTCAGGCCATGGATCAGGCGGACACTGGCCAGGAAGTAATCGACGAAACTCGGGTGAGCATATTCAAGGGTTCCAACAGACTGTACGCGCATACAAGGCTCCATCCTCAGCTCAAAGCTGGCTCAAATCTCGAATTAATCGCCGCGGTACGCGGGGGGTTGATAGCAGGCCGCCATCGCAACCGTGATCGGGACTCCTGCTCCGACCGTGCCTCTCAGAATGAGTTCAGTACTAGCCGGCCGGCTGCCAGAAAAAGGACGCTTTTCACTCGAGCGGCGCAAACAGCTGTTTTGCAAAGGTTTTATCGAAGGCGGGAGGCGGGCCAGGGCTGGCGTGGCGATGCTGGGCCGCTGACCGGCGGCACGATTGATCGAACATTTGGATTAATACCGCTGCGCTTGGCACATACAACTTCGGCCCGTGTGCCGTGTCTGAAGCAGCGGTGTATCTGCGAAGGGAACTACTGTCATGAGCGACGCCAAGGCGCTGCTGATATTGCATGGGAAACAGGCGCTCAATGATGAAGTGCGTGAGGCTGTACGGCAGCAGCGTGAGCTCGGCTGGGAGCTGGCGGTACGCGTGACATGGGAGGCGGGCGATGCACAGCGGCTGGTCCGTGAGGCGCTAGCCGCCGGATACCCGATCGTGATCGCGGGAGGCGGTGACGGCACGTTGCGCGAGGTCACCGAGGCGATGCTCGAGGCGAACACCGATGCCAGCCTGGCGCTGATGCCGCTCGGCAGTGCCAACGACTTCGCCAGGGCTGCAGGCATTTCCCTCGATCCGTTCGAGGCGCTGGCATTGCTGGATGAGCCGCCGCAGGCGGTCGATGTTGGCGAGATGGATGGCCACCCATTCGTCAACATGGCCACCGGCGGCTTCGGTTCGCAGGTCACGGCCAGCACGTCCGAGGAGCTCAAGCGCTTCCTCGGTGGCGGCGCCTATCTGCTGACCGGCCTCACCCGCTTTTCGGAAATCCATTCGGCGCGAGGTCGCTTCAGCGGTCCGGGTTTCGACTGGGAAGGCGATTTCCTCGCCCTTGGTATCGGCAATGGTCGGCAGGCTGGCGGCGGTCAGCTGCTCTGTCCGCAGGCGACCATCAATGACGGTCTGCTCGATCTGTGCATCGTGCCTGCCCCGGCGGATACCGTCGGCACCCTGGGGACCCTGCTCAGCGGGGGACTGCTGGGCGTCGATGCGGTGTCGGTCAGTGCGCGCGTCCCTTGGCTGAACGTCGAGGCGCCGAAGGCAATCGACATCAACCTCGACGGCGAACCGTTTTCCGGCGCCACTCTGCGTTTCGGCGTGCGCGCCGGTGCGTTGCGCATGCACCTGCCGGCAGATTCGCCGCTGCTGGTGCGCCCCGATGCCGGCCCGGCATGAGGGCTCCGGTTGGCTGGCTGAATTATTGTGCTCGGCGCTTAAAGCCAGGCCGGATGCGGCCGATATGTGTTTTACGATGTTTTCCCAAGGAGCCTGGATATGGCCGGCATACTCGATTCAGTCGATCAGCGCACCCGACTGGTGGGGCAGAATCGCCTGGAAATTCTCATGTTCCGGCTCGGTGGGCGGCAGAAGTTCGCCATCAATGTGTTCAAGGTGCAGGAAGTAGTCCAGCTACCGAAGATGACTCTCATGCCGCATCGACACGGCTCGGTCTGTGGCGTGGTCAATCTGCGCGGCCAGACGCTGCCGGTCATCGACCTGTCCCGTGCCATAGGCCTGCGACCGCTGGTGCCTGATGAGCGCAGTACCATCATCGTCACCGAATACAACCGCACCGTGCAGGCATTCCTGGTCGGCGGTGTGGACCGCATCGTCAACCTGAACTGGGATGAGGTGATGCCGCCGCCGAGCACCGCCGGCCGCCAGCATTACCTGACCTCCATCACCAAGGTCGACGACGAGCTGGTGGAAGTGATCGATGTGGAGAAGGTGCTGGCCGAGATCGTGCCGTACGACACCAGTATCTCCGCCGAGCGCCTGGCCGACCCTATTCTCGAACGAGCCCGCGGCCGCGAAGTGCTCTGTGTGGACGACTCTACCGTCGCCCTGGCGCAGTTGCGCGAGACCCTGAGCCAGCTCGGCCTGAAGGTTCACACCGCCAGTGACGGTCTGAAGGGCCTGAACATGCTCAAGGCTTGGGCCGACGCCGGTGAGGTGCTGACCGACAAGCTGCTGATGGTCTTCACCGATGCCGAGATGCCGGAGATGGACGGCTACCGGCTGACCACCGAGATCCGCCACGATCCGCGCCTGCGCGATCTCTACGTAGTGCTGCATACCTCGCTGTCCGGCAGCTTCAACCTGGCGATGGTGCAGAAGGTTGGTTGTGACAACTTCCTTTCCAAGTTCCAGCCGGAAAAGCTCGTCGACGTCATTCAGGATCGCTTGCAGCAGGGC
Organism: Stutzerimonas sp. KH-1; assembly: GCF_054483855.1. Classification (NCBI taxonomy): domain Bacteria; kingdom Pseudomonadati; phylum Pseudomonadota; class Gammaproteobacteria; order Pseudomonadales; family Pseudomonadaceae; genus Stutzerimonas; species Stutzerimonas sp. KH-1. The sequence goes on from NZ_CM137011.1 coordinate 780,781, forward strand.
AAAGACGCCTGACCGATCGACACCGGCCCGGCGGCTGAAATCCGCCGGGCTGCGCTGTATGCTGCTGTGCTTTGGCCCAGGAGGCGCAGCATGCATCTCTCCTCGCTTTATCGCTTTCCTCTGAAGTCTGCCGCTGGCGAAGCGTTGCAGCAGTGCCCGAGCGATGCTCTGGGTCTGCTCGGTGATCGCCGCTGGATGGTCGTCGCGGCCGGGACTGGTCGGTTCCTGACGCAGCGCGCGGTGCCACGCATGGCACTGCTGCAAGCGCACTGGCAGGACGAAATGACCCTGCGTCTGGGCGCGCCGGGGATGCCGGAGTTGCTCGTGCCGGTGCCGGATGATACGACGCTGCGCTGTGTACAGATCTGGAACTCCAACCCGGTGGTCCCCGATGCCGGCGAGGCCGCCGCGGCCTGGTTGTCAGAAGCGCTTGGCCAGGCCTGTCGGCTGGTGCATCTGCCTATCGACGATGGCATTCAGGTCGATCTGGATTACGCCCGGCTGGGCGAGCGCACGGCGTTCAGTGATGGTTTTCCGTTTTTGCTGATCGGACAGGCGTCACTCGACGATCTGAGCCGCCGCGTCGGCCGATCGCTGGAAATGCTGCGTTTTCGGCCGAACCTGGTGGTCAGCGGTGCCGAGCCCTATGCCGAGGACCGCTGGAAGCGCATTCGCATCGGTGCTCTCACGTTTCGCGTGGTCAAGCCCTGCTCGCGATGCGTCATTCCCACCCTCGACCCGCTGACCGCCGAGCGGGCGGCCGATCGGGAACCGCTGACCACGCTGTTGAGCTATCGCAAGGGGCCGGGTGGCGTCTTCTTCGGGCAGAACCTGATCGCCGAGGGCTGTGGCGAGCTGGCGGTCGGCATGCCACTGGAGGTGCTGGAGTAGCACGCCTGACCTGCGTTGCAGCGCAGGCCTGCGCGCTCATTGCGACTCGAAGAAGCGTTCGTGCCATTCCACCAGTGGCTGTGGTGAGTTCAGCTTCTGTCCGTAGATCACCGAGTAGGTCAGCACGTTCTGCACGTATTGGCGGGTTTCGTCGAACGGGATGTTTTCCACCCAGACATCGAACGACAGATGTTCGGCGTTACGCAGCCATTGCCGGACACGCCCTGGCCCGGCGTTGTATGCCGCCGACGCCAGGACGCGGTTGCCGTTGAACTGGCCGTAGATCTGACTCAGGTAGGCGGTGCCCAGCTGGATGTTGGTGTGCGGATTGAGCACCTGCTTCGTTGAGGCCAGCGGGATGCCGAAACGCCTGGCGGTCTCCTTGGCTGTGGCGGGCATCAGTTGCATCAGGCCGGTGGCGCCGACGTGCGAGCGCGCATCGGACATGAATGCGCTTTCCTGGCGGGTGATGGCGAACGCCCAGCTCGGATGAATCTGACGGGTCCGGGCGGCCTGCACCAGCGCGCTGCGATGAGCCATGGGGAAGCGGATGTCCAGGTCGTCCCAGTACTGGGCCTGGCTGATGGTGCGGATGGCCGGGAAATACCATTCCTTTTCATAGGCAAGCCGCGCCTGGGCCACCAGTTCGTCGCGACTGAACAATCGGCTGACGTGATACCACTCGCGACGGCCATCGACGATCTGGCCGCGATCGTGAAACTCCAGCGCGCGGCGGATGCCTGCGGTGTTGCGTACCTTCTGCACGACTTTAGCGTCGAGTGCCAGCGGCTGGTGGTTGAGTTTGTAAGGCGCCTGGATGCGATCGGCCGAGAGAAAACCGTAGAAGTCGCGCTCCTGTGCCACTGGTTTGTAGAGCAGGGCAGTCTGCTTGCTCTCCGGCTTGGCGAGTTGCAGGCTACGCGCCTGCCAGTAACGCCAGCGATTGGTGTTGGCCAGTTCGTCGGGGAAGCGTTGAGTCAGCCGGTAGGCTTCGTCCCACTGGCCCAGGCGCAGGAGCAGGCGTGCACGCCATTCGCTGACGGTATTGTCGCGAAGCTCGGGATCGTACTCGGCCATGACCTTCAGGGCGCGGCTATCGAAGCGCTTGGCGAGCGTCAGCCCGACCTGCCGGGCGATCACGACCTTCTCGTCGCTCGAGAAGGCGAAGCGACGTGCATAGCTGTCGAGCAGGGTCAGCGCCTGTTCCGGGTCCTGTCGCGCCAGCCGACGCAGTCCGATCGAGACGACATCGGCCATGGCCGCGCTGGTCGAGGCGAAACGTTCCGGCTGGCGAAGCATTTGCGGTTTCTGCGCGACATCGATCATCAGCTGGCCTTGCGCCTGCAACGTCGGCAGCCGCTTGACCAGATAGCTGGCGACGCCGTAGTTGCCACTCTCGACCGCGAGCTTGGTGCGCTTCCAGCGCCGTTCCTCGGTCAGCAATCCCTTGGCCTGCCAGAGCTCGAACACCGGGTCGCAGGAATTGTGCTGGGACTTGCCGACCAGCCAGAGACGCTCCACGGCAGCGTCAGCGCCCGGCAGGTCGTTGCGCAGCTGGTATCCGGCGAACAGGCAGTCCAGTTCCGTGAAGTTCATCTTTGGGTCGTAGTGGCGGACGTAGGTCTGCCAGTCGCCGCGGGCGGCCAGCAGCCGCAGCCAGCGCAGCTTCATCCAGCTGATCTGCGGCAGGTCGCCGTGCTCGGCAAGGAATTTCTCGACTTCCTGATTGCTGGCGCTTTTGAGGCGGTTGGTCAGCTCGTCGTAAGCGAGGTACGGCGTCAGGGGATAGTCGCGCAGGGCATTGAGATGGCGGCGATAGGGTCCACTGTCGCCTTTGGCAAGGGCCTGCTTGGCCTCATCGTAATACTGGCGCTGCTGGCTGAGGGTGGCGGCGGACGCGTCCAGGCCAAGAGTTGCAACGAACAGGCAGAAACACAAACTGGAGAGTCGGCCGCGCATGGTACATCCGTAAAACGGGGGCTTTGGATAACAGGCGGCGTGCTGTGCCGGGGGGGCTCAGGAACGGCCTGCTGCAGCAACTAGCTTAGCGTGCCGGATCGGCCAGTTAAACGCGGTTTAAGCTCTGGAAACAAACAATGGCGGACTTCCGACGAGCGTAGCCTCCAAGCATCGAAATCGCCGTTTCGCTGAAGGGCGCACACGCGTCGTCGAAGGGGGGAGCAGCCAATGTGATCGGGGCCCAGCGAGCGGCATCTGCTAGAATGCGCGCCCTGTTTTCCGGAGGTAGTCATGACCCTGCTCAAGTTCACCGATGTATCTCTCGCGTACGGCACCACGCCGCTGCTCGATGGCGTGTCCTGGCAGATCGCGCGGGGCGAGCGGGTCTGCATCATCGGCCGCAACGGGACGGGCAAATCCAGCATGCTGCGTCTGGTCAAGGGCGACCGCTCGGCAGATGACGGCGAGATCTGGCGTGCGCCGGGGCTGAAGATCGGCGAGCTACCGCAGGAACTCCCGCGCGCCGACGACCGCACGGTTTTCGACGTGGTCGCCGAGGGGCTGGCGGGCGTGGGTGAGCTGCTCGCCGAGTACCATCATCTGAGCATGAACATTCAGGATCAGGACGACCTGGACAAGCTCATGCATGTGCAGCAGGCACTGGAAGCCAAGGACGGCTGGCGCCTGCAGCAGCTGGTGGAAAGCACGCTGAGCCGCCTGCAGCTGCCGGCCGACCGGACTCTGGCCGAGCTGTCCGGTGGCTGGCGCCGCCGCGTGCTGCTGGCACAGGCGCTGGTGTCCGAGCCCGACCTGTTGCTGCTCGACGAGCCCACCAACCATCTGGACATCGGTGCCATCGCCTGGTTGGAAGAGGCGCTGACCGGCTTCAACGGTGCCGTGCTGTTCATCACCCACGATCGTGCTTTCCTGCAGAACCTCGCCACCCGCATTCTGGAGCTGGACCGCGGCCACCTGATCGACTGGAACGGCGATTACGCCAGCTTCCTGGTGCACAAGGAACAGCAGCTCGCCGCCGAGGAAACCGCCAACGCGCTGTTCGACAAGAAGCTCGCTCAGGAAGAGGTCTGGATTCGCCAGGGCATCAAGGCTCGACGCACCCGTAACGAAGGCCGGGTGCGTGCGCTCAAGGCGCTGCGTGCCGAGCGCGGCGAGCGGCGTGATCGGCAGGGCAAGGCGAGCTTCCAAGTGGAAGTCGCGGAAAAATCGGGCAAGCAGGTGGTTGTCGCCGAGCACATCAGCTTCGCCCATCCAGGTGGCGAGCCGCTGATTCGCGACTTCTCCATCGTTATTCAGCGCGGCGACCGCATCGGGCTGCTCGGTGCCAACGGCACCGGCAAGACCACCCTGCTCAAGCTGCTGCTGGGCGAGCTGCAACCCAGCAGCGGCGTGATCGAGTTCGGCACCAAGCTGGAAGTGGCGTATTTCGACCAATTGCGTCACCAGCTGGAGCTGGAGAAGACCGTGGTGGACAACCTCGCCGAAGGGCGCGAGTTCATCAGCATCGATGGCCAGAATCGCCATGTGCTGAGCTATCTCGGCGACTTCCTGTTCAGCCCGCAACGGGCGCGCACGCCAGTCAAGGCGCTGTCTGGTGGGGAGCGGGCACGGCTCTTGCTCGCCAAGCTGTTCAGTAAGCCGGCCAACCTGCTGGTGCTGGACGAACCGACCAACGATCTCGATGTGGAGACCCTCGAGCTGCTCGAGGAAGTGCTGCTCGGCTTCCAGGGCACGGTGCTGATGGTCAGCCACGATCGTGCCTTCCTCGATAACGTGGTCACCAGCACCCTGGTGTTTCAGGGCGGGGGTGAGGTGCGCGAGTACGTCGGTGGCTATCAGGACTGGTTGCGCCAGGGGGGATCGCCGCGCCTGCTCGGCGTTGCCGAATCCGGCGGCGAGACGAAAGAGGCAAGCAAGCCTCAGCCGGCTCCGGTCGCACCGGTCGCGACCGAGGCCGCGCCAGCGAAGAAGAAGCTCAGCTACAAGCTGCAGCGCGAGCTGGAAGCGCTGCCAGGGCAGATCGATGAGCTGGAAAAGCGGATCGAGGTACTGCAGGCCGAAGTGTCCGAGCCGGCCTTCTACCAGCAGCCGGCTGACGTGACTGCCGCCGCGCTGGCTCGTCTCGAAGCGCTGCAACAGGAGCTGGACGGGTTGCTGGAGCGCTGGGCCGAGCTGGAGGAGTAAGGCGGTACGTTCGCAGGCGATTCGAGCGAGCAGGGCAGGCTGCGGTCACGGCTTATGAGATGGATCAATGCCATGCGCGCTGACGCGTAGTTAAGTAGTCGCATTGGATCATGCAGTCATGATGGAGCGTCAATGGCAATCGAATACCGCATCACCCTGGATGATGAACACGATTTCAGTTACCGGATCGAACTGGATCGTGACTATGACCGGGAGGTCGCCGCACAGGCGCCGAAATGGACTCGCCTAGAACATCAACGTTGCTCGAATTGCCCGCTCAGCAAGGATCAGTTCAGCCATTGCCCGGCCGCGGTGGATCTGCATCGGGTGATCGAGGACTTTCAGGGTCTGCCGGCGGTGAAGAAGGCCCTCGTCTGGGTGCGTACGCCGGAACGCGAGTACACCAAGCTGGTGGGACTGGACGAAGGTCTGCGTGCGTTGCTCGGGGTGATCATGGCGACCAGTGCCTGTCCGGTGCTCGGCCGGCTCAAGCCCATGGCCCAGCAACATCTGCCGTTCGCCAGCAATCATGAGTTCGTTCTGCGCGCGGTGTCGCTCTACCTGGCGCGGCAGTACTTCAACTTGCGCGAAGGTCGCCATGCCGACTGGGAGCTGCGCGGGCTGGTGCGTTCCTTCCAGCAGCTGCAGCTGGTCAATCAGGCGTTCTGGCAGCGCATCCACGATACCTGTCACGCCGACTCCAACCTCAAGGCCTTCCTGACCTTCTTTTCGATGGCGTCGAGCCTCACTTACTCGCTGGAGACCCAGCTGCAGAAGATCCGGCCGCTGGTCATGTGTGCCGGCGAAGGGGTCGAAGCCGTCTGAGCGACGGCTTGCGCGGCCGGCATCCGCGCAAGCCTGCCGCTGTCCTTACTCGGCTTTCTTGAGGCGTACGGCCAGCACGTCGCACGGGGCACCGTGCAGGATGTCGTTGGCCGTTGAGCCCAGCAACAATGCCAGGCCATGACGGCCGTGGCTGCCGACCACGATGAGATCGCAGTGTTGTTCCTTGGCCAGGCGGTGCACTTCCTGGCGCGGCTGACCGTAGGCGAGGTGGCGCTGTTCGGGCGCTAGGCTCGGGTAGCTGTCGGCGAAACCGTTCATGCGCTCGCGCGCCTGGTCGAACTGTTGCTGCTGCAGCATGGACAGGTCCATCGGAACGTCGCCGCCGAAGGCCATGGCCATGGGTTCGATGATGTGCACCAGGCTGAGCTTGGCGCCGCTGGTGCTGGCCAGTGCCTGGGCACGCGCGACGACCGGGTGGCACTCTTCCGTCAGATCGACGGCGACCAGAATGTGCTGATAGGGCATGGCTTTTTCTCCTTGCGTACCGGTCGGCTGTGGCTGGCTTTCCGGCTTCATATGGGTAAGTACCCTTTTGTTTAACGGGTTTATACGACCTTGCTTCGAGCTGTGCCAGTGGCTTGTTGTCACTAGCGATGACGTCGACAGGGTACGGGCTGTTATGATGGCGGCCCTTGCGCCGCGTCACTGTCCCGGCTCGTCGAGCCGTTGCACGATCATGTGACGCCGGACCTGTTGCCGCGCGGCTTCCGTGAACGGCTTGTGATCGAGAAAACACCATGCTGATGTTCGACTCCGACTATTCGCTCGCCTGGGCCCTGTACGGCATCGCTGCGCTGGGCTGCCTGCTGTTCTGGTTCCGCGTGACACGTTGGATGTGGCGCTGGCTGCGCGAATCGCTGCGTCTGGCTGCCGCTGTGCTGTTGTTCACGCCGACGATCGTCGATCCTGCCAAGGAACTGTTTGCCCCGGCTGTGGCCATTACAGCCATGGATATCTTGTTCCAGGTCGGCAACAACGCCTGGCGGGCGGTGGCCGATCTAGCCCTGTACGGCTTGATCGCCTTTGCGCTCTATCTGGTGCTCGTGGCGATCCGCTGGCCGCTCGAACGGCGTTTTGGCCGCCGTGGCGAGGCGGCGGATGACGTCGAGGATCCGCGCACGCTGCGTGAGCGCCTCGAGCAGGATGACGACGACCACTACGAGCCGGACTATGCGCCAGCGCGCGGGCGTGTCCGTACCGAGCCCCGTATCTAGGGCCTCGAAGCTTCAAGTCAATCATCGGGAGATGACGCATGTGCGAGCTGCTTGGCATGAGCGCCAACGTGCCCACCGATATCGTGTTCAGCTTTACCGGGCTCATGCAGCGGGGTGGCAAGACCGGACCGCACAAGGACGGCTGGGGCATTGCCTTCTACGAGGGGCGAGGCCTGCGCCTGTTCCAGGACCCGGTCGCCAGCTGTGAATCCGAAGTGGCGAAGATGGTGCAGCGCTACCTGATCAAGAGCGAGGTGGTGATCGGCCATATCCGCCACGCCAATGTCGGCAAGGTCGCCCTGGTCAATACTCACCCCTTCGTTCGCGAGCTGTGGGGCCAGCACTGGTGCTTTGCGCACAACGGCCAGCTGTCCGATTTCGAGCCGCCTCGGGGTATCTATCGCCCGGTCGGTGATACCGACAGCGAGCGCGCATTCTGCGACCTGTTGAACCGCATTCGTCTGGACTTCCCAGATCGTTGCGCCGCCGAGGATCTGCTGCCGGTTCTGCTGGGCGCCTGCCAGGAGTACCGTCGCAAGGGCGTATTCAATTGCTTGCTGAGCAACGGTGAATGGCTGTTCAGCTTCTGCAGCACCAAGCTGGCCGAGATCACCCGGCGCGCCCCGTTCGGTCCGGCCCAGCTCAAGGACGCCGAGTTGATGGTGAACTTCCACGCCGAGACCACGCCGGACGACGTGGTCACCGTACTGGCGACCGAGCCCTTGACCGACAACGAGCAGTGGACGCTGCACGAACCCGGGCAATGGAGCCTGTGGCGACTGGGCGAGTGTATGGCGACGGGCAGGATGGCTTGATGCTGAGAAGTTACCTGCGGCTCACGCTGTTCACCTTCGGTCTGCTGGTCGGCATCCAGGTACCGGGCTTCATCGAAGCTTATGCGCAGCATGTCGAGGCCCGACGGCTGGAGGCGGAGCAGGGCTTGCGGGGCTTTCAGGAGACCGCGCGACGCTTCTTCGATGGCGATCTGGATGCGCTCGTGCGGCACTACCGCGATAGCACCGACCCGGTTTTCCAGAGCGATGCGCAGAGCGTCGAACAGCTGGTGAGCCGTGCCCGTATGCTGGAACGTGAGTGGCAAGCCATGCAGCGGCCCTGGTATGCGCGCGCCGTGCACGTCCTGTTCGGAGCGGAGCGCAGCCTGCGGCAGCAGGTCTGGGACAGCTACCGCTTCCAGGTACTGCTGGCGCCCGAAGCCATCGCCTGGGGGCTGAGCTGCGCGGTTCTGCTGGCCTGGCTGGTGGAAAGCCTGCTGCTGGCGGCGAGCTTTCCCTTTCGTTCCCGCGTACGGCGCTACCGCTCGTCTCGCTGAGTACCGCAGCGGTATTGGTGTTCGCGGACCTGGTGTCGGCGCGTCCCTGTGCCGGTCCGATCACTTGGCGAGAAACTTCATCCCTTCTTCGAGCCCGCTGAGCGTCAACGGATACATGCGATCCTCCACCAGTTCGCGAACGATGCCGGTGGAGGTGGTATAGCCCCAGGTGTCCTTGGGGTAGGGGTTGATCCAGATGAGCTTCTTGTACTTCTCCATGAAGCGCTGCATCCACACGTAGCCGGCTTCCTCGTTCCAGTGCTCGACGCTGCCGCCCGGCTGGGTGATCTCGTAGGGCGCCATCGCGGCATCGCCGACGAACACCACCTTGTAGTCCGCGCCGTACTTGTGCAGCACGTCGAGGGTGGAGGTGCGCTCCGAGGTGCGGCGGAAGTTGTTTTTCCACACCGACTCGTAGATGAAGTTGTGGAAGTAGAAGTACTCGAGGTGCTTGAACTCGGTCTTGCAGGCAGAGAACAGCTCCTCGCAGACCTTAACGTGGGCGTCCATCGAGCCGCCGATATCGAACAGGATCAGCAGCTTCACCGCGTTGCGCCGCTCCGGTCGCATCTGGATGTTGAGCAGGCCGGCATCCCGCGCGGTATGGTCGATGGTGCCGTCGATATCCAGTTCGTCCGCCGCGCCCTGACGGGCGAACTTGCGCAGGCGGCGCAGGGCGATCTTGATGTTGCGCGTACCGAGTTCGACCTGGTCGTCGAGATTCTTGTACTCGCGCTGGTCCCAGACCTTCACCGCCTTGCCCTGACGCTTGCCGGCATCGCCGATGCGGATGCCCTCGGGGTTGTAACCGCCCGAGCCGAAGGGGCTGGTGCCGCCGGTGCCGATCCACTTGTTGCCGCCGGCATGGCGTTCCTTCTGCTCCTCGAGGCGCTTCTTGAATTCCTCGATCAGCTTGTCGAGCCCGCCGAGAGATTGGATCTGTGCGCGCTCCTCATCGGTGAGGCTGCGTTCGAACTCCTTGCGCAGCCAGTCTTCGGGGATCAGAGCCTCGAGATGCTGGTCGAGGTTTTCCAGGCCTTTGAAGTAGGCGCCGAAGGCCCGGTCGAACTTGTCGAAGTGGCGCTCGTCCTTGACCATCACCGTACGGGCAAGGAAATAGAACTCGTCCATGTCGGCGAACACGACACGATGTTTGAGCGCGTCGATCAGATCCAGCAGTTCGCGCACCGAAACCGGAACCTTGGCGGCGCGCATCTCGTTGAACAGGCCAAGCAGCATGGCAAAACCTCTGGCGCCGGAGTGGCGCGCTGTACGTGGCGCTCAGCGGGGGCTGTCGCCGTTGTGTTGGGGCAGTCCGTCGCGGATCTCGTACCAGTCAGCCTTGGATCCGACGTAGATATGCGATTGCGGTGGCACCGGCAGCAGCGAATCCAGGGTGCCGGCGGCAACGCCGACCTCGTGCTCGCGATTGTCGACGAACAGCAGATTGGCGCCGCAGCGGATGCAGAACGTGCGGGTCACGTGCTCAGAGGAGTGGTAGACGCCGAGCTGATCCTTGCCGGACATGAAGTGGAAGGCATCCAGCGGCACGCTCGCGTAAGTGGCGAATGCGGCGCCGTGAGCCTTGCGGCACATCTTGCAGTGGCAATGGGTCAGCGCATCGATTGGGGCGTCGATGCGATAGCGCACGACGCCGCACAGGCAACTACCGGTATGCGTTTGCATGTTTCGTTCCTCCAGTGAGTGCACGGCCGGCTCCACCGGGAACCCGGTGCCGATCAGCGGCTGTTGGCGCGCCGACTCATGAAGGCTAGACGCTCGAGCAGCATCACGTCCTGCTCGTTCTTCACCAGCGCGCCGGCCAGCGGCGGGATGGCACGAGTCGGGTCGCGCTCGCGCAGCACGGCTTCGCCGATGTTGTCGGCCATCAGCAGCTTCAGCCAGTCGACCAGCTCGGAGGTCGAGGGTTTCTTCTTCAGACCCGGCACCTTGCGCACGTCGAAGAAGACGTCCAGCGCCTCGCTGACCAGCGACTGCTTGATACCGGGGTAGTGCACATCGACGATCTTCTGCAGCGTCTCGCGATCCGGGAAGGCGATGTAGTGGAAGAAGCAGCGACGCAGGAAGGCGTCCGGCAGTTCCTTCTCGTTGTTCGAGGTGATGATGATGATCGGCCGCTGCGTTGCCTTGATGGTTTCGTTGGTCTCGTAGACGTAGAACTCCATCTTGTCGAGTTCCTGCAGCAGGTCGTTGGGGAACTCGATGTCGGCCTTGTCGATCTCGTCGATCAGCAGGATGACCCGCTGCTCGCTCTCGAAGGCCTCCCACAGCTTGCCTTTCTTGATGTAGTTCTTCACATCGTGGACCTTGTCCACGCCCAGCTGCGAATCACGCAGGCGGCTCACTGCGTCGTATTCGTAGAGGCCCTGGTGCGCCTTGGTGGTGGACTTGATATGCCAGGTGATGAGCTTGGCGCCGAAGGATTCGGCCAGCTGCTCGGCCAGCATGGTCTTGCCGGTGCCCGGTTCGCCCTTCACCAGCAGCGGACGCTGCAGGGTGATGGCGGCATTGACCGCGAGTTTCAGGTCGTCGGTGGCGACGTAGGACTGGGTGCCTTCGAATTTCATTGCGGATTCCTTCGGCGGGGCCTGGCACGCAGGCGCTCGTTGTAGTCAGGGGGTCGACTATAAGGGAAGGTCAGGCGACTGTGAACGCGAGCGCATCATTCAGTCACTGAATGGCTGGCTTGGAGTTTCTGGTGACGCTGCCATTCACTCATCGTCGCCCATGGCGCGTTCGAAGCGGGCCGTGAAGGCCTCGACGAATCCGTTGCGCAATATGGCGATGAACGCCTGGAACGGGCTGACTTCGGTGTCCTTGGTGGTACCCGACAGCTCGACGCGGGTAGCGAATTGGTCCTTACGCTGATTCTGCAGCACTTCCTGGCTGCCGCCGACGACAGCCTCCCACAGTCCGCGCAGGAAGCCCTTGTCATCATTTTCGACATCCTGTTCGTAATCGAAGACGTCGACGTCGCGCAGCAGCGGCTTGATGTAGCCGTCGAGCTGGCTGTCTTTGGCTGCCACTTCGAGCACCAGGTCGCCGGTGCCGCCGGCGAAATCGAAGTTGCCATAGGCACGGCTGAAGTCGTTCAGCTGCTTGAGTGGAACGTCCGTCACCCGAAGATCGACCTCGAAATCTTCCCACTCGGTGAAAGGATCGAAGCGGGCGCTGGCTTCGATCGGTGCCTGATCGAACAGCTTGCCGGTGCCTTCGAAGGTCGCGGTACGGGTGCCGTCGGCATCGTCGGTGTTGGTCAGGTTGTACAGGGTCGCCTGGATATCGCTCGCATAGACATGCACTTGCGGGTCGGAGGAAAAGTTGCGGAACGACAGTTGGCCATCGACGACGCGGATTTCGTTCAGCGTGATCGGTATCAGGGCCTCGAGCTGATCGCGCCAATCGACGCCTTCGCCGCTCTGCGAGTCGCCACTGTCGCCACCGTCGACGAAGTTCAGGTGCGGTTGCTCGAAGGCCACTTCGCCGACGATCTCCTGGTGGTCCAGGATGGCGTTCCAGCTGATGGCGATATCGATACCCGGTGCCTTGAACAGCGGTGCCTGCACGCGCTTGTCCTTCTTCTCGATCAGCAGCCCTTCGATACGATAGGCCCCGCGCCACCAGGCCAGATCGACATCTTCGACATGGCCCTGGTAATCCCCCATGTCAGCGATCTTGTCGTTCAGGTAGTTGCGTACCAGATGCGGCAGGGCAAGGTGCAGCAAGAGCAGCAGCAGGCCAAGCGCGAGCAGGATCCACAGAGGAAGCAGGCGACGAGTCATGGCATTCCGGAGGATGGCTGAATGTTGACGATGGACCTCGCGCGGCGCCCTTGAGTTCGGCTGGACTGTCGCCTGGACTGCGCATAGTCTGATCGGTCTGGTACACCTCGGACAGGGCATTCCCATGAGTCGCATATACGCAGACAACGCACGCTCCATCGGCAACACCCCGTTGGTCATGATCAACCGCCTCGGCCCGAAGGGCGTCAGCATCATGGCCAAGATCGAAGGGCGCAATCCGGCGTATTCGGTGAAGTGCCGGATCGGCGCCGGCATGATCTGGGACGCCGAAGACAGCGGCCGGATCAAGCCCGGCATGACGCTGGTCGAGCCCACCTCCGGAAACACCGGGATCGGCCTGGCGTTCGTCGCCGCGGCACGCGGTTACAAGCTGATGCTGACCATGCCGGCCTCGATGAGCCTGGAACGGCGCAAGGTGCTCAAGGCGCTCGGCGCCGAGCTGGTGCTCACCGAGCCTGCCAAGGGCATGAAGGGCGCTATCGAGAAAGCCACCGAGATCGCCGCCTCGAACCCGGAGCAGTACTACATGCCGCAGCAGTTCGAGAATCCGTCCAACCCGGCAATTCACGAAAAGACCACCGGGCCGGAAATCTGGAATGACACCGATGGCGGCATCGACGTGCTGGTCGCCGGTGTCGGTACCGGTGGCACCATTACCGGGGTGTCGCGCTACATCAAGAACACCAAGGGCAAGCAGATCCTCAGCGTTGCCGTGGAACCGAGCAGTTCCCCGGTGATCAGCCAGACCCTGGCCGGCGACGAGGTCAAGCCCAGTCCGCACAAGATCCAGGGCATCGGCGCCGGCTTTGTGCCGAAGAACCTCGACCTGTCGATGGTCGATCGCGTTGAACTGGTCGATGACGAAGAGGCCAAGCAGATGGCGCTTCGCCTGATGCGCGAGGAGGGCATCCTCTGCGGTATTTCCTGTGGTGCGGCGATGGCCGCGGCGGTGCGGCTGGCCGAGCGTCCGGAAATGCAAGGCAAGAACATCGTGGTGATCCTGCCCGACTCGGGCGAACGCTACCTGTCCAGCATGCTGTTCAGTGACATGTTCAGCGAACAGGAGCTGGTGCAGTAACGCGTTTGCGTCGCGGCTGCCGGATCAGCCGCGGCGCAGATCGGTTCGTGGCTGGAGCGGCGTTCCCGGACGCAGAATCAGCCACAAGGCCAGCGCGATCAGCGCACCGCCCTGGACATAGGCCCAGGACAGCGGCTCATCGAGCAACAGCACGCCCCACAGCACGCCGAATGGCGGGATCAGGAAGGTCACGGTCAGGGTTCTCACCGGGCCGATGTCCGCCAGCAGGCGGAAATACAGGATGTAGGCGAAGGCCGTGCAGACCAGCCCGAGCCCCAGCAGGCTGAGCCATACGGTCTGATCGCCCCAGCTGCGCGGCGATGCCTGCAGCAGCGAGAGGCCGAACAGGGGCAGCAGACACAGCATGGCGCCGGCCTGGCTGGCAAAGGCCACCATCTCGCTGTTCAATCCATCGCCCTGCTGATTGATCCAGCGGCGGGTAAGAAATCCACCCAGGCCATAACAGGCCGTAGCACCCAGGCAGGCCAGCGCGCCGAGCAGCAGATCGGCATCCAGTGGCACCGGACCAATGCGCATCAACAGCGCGACGCCGCCGAGCCCGCTGAGCACTCCGACGATCTTCGCCAGAGTCAGCTCCTCGGCGAAGAACAGCGCGCCGATCAGGACCCCCATCATCGGCGTCGTCGCATTGAAGATGGCCGAATAGCCCGCCGGCACCAGTTGCGCCGCTACCGAATACAGGGCGAACGGCAGTCCCGAGTTGATCATGCCAAGCACCAGGCATAGGCCGAACTTACCTCGGAAGTCCCAGCGGGTGCGCATCAACACAAGAATCACCAGCAGGCCGGCGGTGCCCAGCAACACACGGAAAAACGCCGTGGGAAAGGTGCCAAGCACCGGCGCGATGATGCGCAGGAAGAGGAAGCTCGCGCCCCAGATGGCAGCAAGGGCGAGCAGTCGAAGCAGATCGAGCGGGCGCATGACGGGGCTCCATCGATGGAGCGGCAAGTGTTGTCGTCCTTGGCGCAACTGGCAATCCGAAACCGACTTTCAAACCGCGGGCTGCTAAGCTCGGCGGACTTCCAGACCCTGCAGCGAGGGCAGCATGGTGCAGCATGAACTGGCCGTGGATATAGCGCGGCAGATCCTTCTCGGCTTCGACGACTACCGTGAGCAGTTCCGTCTGATTACCGAGGGTGCGCGGGCACGCTTCGAGCAGGCTCAGTGGCAGGAGGCGCAGCGCGCTTCGGCGGCGCGGATCAATCTCTACGAAGAAAAGGTCGGCGAAACCCGGCGCCGCTTGCTGGACAGTTTCGATCATGCCGATTTGCTAGAGGTCGAGGCCTGGCCGCAGATCAAGAGCGCCTACATCGATCTGATCAATCCGCGCTTCGACGATGAGCTGTCGGAGACCTGGTACAACTCGATCTTCTGCGGCTTGTTCAGCCACGACTGCATCAGCGACCGCACCATGTTCATCCAGACCACCCGGCCGGCGGTGCGTGCCCATGAGCGCATGGCACAAACCCGCACCTACCAACCCAATGGTGATCTGGCGGGCATGCTGGAGCAGATCCTGCGCGATTATGCCTTTTCGGTACCTTACTGCGATCTGTCGGGCGATCTGCGGCGGCTGCAGACGCAGTTGCAGGAAACCCTTCCCGACTGGGTGTGCAAGGATCCCGAGTTGATGGTCGAGCTGTTCGTCTCGGTCCTCTATCGCAACAAGGGCGCATACCTGCTCGGACGGATCTTCACGCGCGACGAACAATGGCCGCTGGTGATACCGCTGCTGCACCGCGAGGACGATGGAATCGTCGCCGACGCCCTGATAACCGACGAGGCGGAGGTGTCGATCATCTTCTCCTTCACTCGCTCCTATTTCATGGTCGAAGTGCCGATTCCCGCCGAGTTCGTTGGTTTTCTCAAACGCATCCTGCCGGGCAAGCACATCGCCGAACTCTATACCTCGATCGGCTTCTACAAGCACGGCAAGTCCGAGTTCTACCGCGCGCTGATCGACCATCTGGCCAACACCGATGACCGCTTCGTCATGGCGCCCGGTGTGCGTGGCATGGTGATGACGGTGTTCACCCTGCCGGGCTTCAACACGGTGTTCAAGTTGATCAAGGATCGCTTCTCACCGGTCAAGAGCGTCAATCGAGCCAACGTCATCGAGAAGTATCGCCTGGTCAAGAGCGTCGATCGGGTAGGGCGCATGGCCGATACCCAGGAGTTCGCCGACTTCCGCTTTCCCAAGTCGAAGTTCGAGCCCGAATGCCTGGCCGAACTACTGGAGGTCGCGCCGTCGACGGTCGAGGTGCAGGGCGATACGGTGCTGGTGCGCCATTGCTGGACCGAGCGGCGCATGACGCCCTTGAACATCTATCTGGAGCACGCCAGCGAGCAGCAGGTGCGCGAGGTGCTGGAAGATTACGGCCTGGCCATCAAGCAACTGGCGGCGGCCAATATCTTTCCCGGGGACATGCTGCTGAAGAACTTCGGCGTCACGCGCCATGGCCGGGTGGTGTTCTACGACTACGATGAGATCAGCTTTCTTACTGAGGTGAATTTCCGCCACATCCCGCCGCCGCGTTACCCCGAAGACGAGATGGCGTCCGAGCCCTGGTACTCGGTAGGGCCGAACGATGTCTTCCCGGAGGAGTTTCCGCGCTTTTTGTTCGCCGATCATGGGCAGCGACGGCTCTTCGCCAGCCTGCACGGTGAACTCTACGACGCGGATTACTGGAAAGGTCTGCAGGATGCGATCCGTGATGGGAAGGTCATCGACGTGTTTCCCTATCGGCGCAAGGCGGACCGCAACTGATCGGCTGCGCGGCCGTCCCGACCGTCGGCGAATCCTGAACGCCTCCTGCCGGGTTGGGTCGCAGTTGTAAAGCGCCGTAACAAAGCGCTGACGGCTCCGGGGCTGCCGCTGGCGACATGCACGAGCGCTTGTGCGGAAGTTGAATTATGCTGGTGACGAAGCCTGCATGGCTCCGATGTAACCCGTTATCTCGCAGGAGGGTGTGACCATGAAAGCAAGGCTCTATGAAACGTTCTGGAAGTTGGCGGTCACGCTTGGGCTGATCCAGCCGCCGCGCATGCAGCCTATTCCGGTACGCGCCCGTCGCGAGCAGGAGCGTCGCCAGTCTCGTTGAGGCCGGGCTCTAGGCGTTCGGCAGCGCGGGACCTCCGCGCTCCACGGCTCGTTGATAAGCGGGCCGCTGCTTTATGCGATGCAGGAAGTCCATCAGGCGTGGGCGGCTATCGTCCAGGCCGCCTCTGGCGCGCGCGGCCTCGATCGGAAAGCTCATCTGAATATCCGCTGCGCTGAAGCTCTCGCCAGCGAACCAGGCCGAGCGGGCGAGTTCCGACTCCATGTAATCGAGATGAGTCTTCAGCTGCGGCCCGATGAAGGCGCGCTGGGCGCCCTTGGCAATGGCCCGCGCTACCGGCCTGATGAAGAAAGGCATAGGGCCGTCGGCGACCCGGTCGAAAACCAGTTTCAGCAACAAAGGCGGCATCGCCGAACCTTCCGCGTAATGCATCCAGTAGCGAAACCGACGATGGTCTGCAGCGTCGTGCGGCCTCAGATGTCCGTTGCCGTAGCGCTCCAGCAGATACTCCAGGATGGCCCCCGACTCGGCCAGCGTTAGGTCGTCATCGGTGATGACCGGGGATTTTCCAAGCGGATGAATCGCTCTCAGTTCAGCAGGCGCGAGCATCGTCTTCGGGTCACGTGGGTAGCGCTTGAGTTCGTAGAGCAGTTCCAGTTCTTCCAGCAGCCAGAGCACGCGATGCGAGCGTGAGTGGTTCAAGTGATGGACGGTGATCATGCCGGCTCCTCTTGGTGGCTCGGCCCAAGCATAGCCGCTCTGCAGGGCGCTGCTCGGTATGGCAGACTCCGCGGCCGAGGTGAATCATGTCCCGTCCATGTTGTTCGCGCTGTCAGCGCCCGTTAGCCCATTGCCTGTGCGAATTGATCCCGGCATTGGACAGCCGCACCCGGTTGCTCATCCTGCAGCACCCCAGCGAGGCGGGGCATGCGCTGAATACTGCGCGGCTGGCGGCGCTCGGGCTTCGCAATGCGCAACTGAAGATCGCCGAGCGCTTCGAAGAGGATGTCGATGCCGATCGGCCGAGTTACCTGCTGTTTCCCGGGGAGGGCGCCTTGCCGGTGAGCAGCCTCGCCGATGCAGGGAGCTCGCTACGGCTGATCGTGCCGGATGGCACCTGGCGAAAGGCGCGCAAGCTGCTGCACGTCAATCCGTGGCTCGCGGCGCTGCCGCGGGTTGAGCTACCAGCTGGGCTGACGTCGCGCTATCGATTGCGCAAAGCGCCGATGCCCGGCGCGTTGTCGACCATCGAGGCGATCGTAGCGGCGCTCGATATTCTCGAAAGCCCGCGACGTTACGACGAGCTGTTGCGCCCGTTCGAGGCATTGATCGAAGGTCAGATCAGCGCGATGGGCCCGGAGGTCTTCCAGCGCAACCACGGCAGTCGATAGCGACCTGGTCCTATTCGACCAAGCTGCGGAAGCTGGTGCTATCTGGCTTCAGGTTGCTTGGCGATCGACAGGGTCTTCTGCCGGAGGATGTAGAGGGTCACCAGGGTGGCGCTGAGCAACATGCCCACGCGGGCCCAGAACAACGGGACCAGCCAGCAGGACACGCCAATGCTGAACCACATGGTCGCTATGGTGTAGACCTTGCCTTTGAGCGGTATGCCGTGTCCTTCCAGGTAGTCGCGAAACCATGGGCCCAGGCGCGGGTGACCAACCAGCCAGTTGTAGAAACGTTGCGAGCTGCGCACGAAGCAGGCAGCGGCCAGCAACAGGAACGGGGTGGTGGGAAGCACCGGCAGGAAGATGCCGATGACCCCAAGGGCGACGGCGAGCCAGCCCGCCGCCAGCAGAAGCGAGCGGACCAGGGGGTTGCGATGCTGGCGAACGTCGCGGTGGCTCATGCCGGGCTACCTCTCGCCGTTTGCCGGTCCGCTGTGAAGTCTCTGGATATGGCAGCCGTTGCTCGATCGGTTTCTGCCATGCCGTGGCGGGCAATCAGAATGCACGGACATGCTGAACGAGCCTCCTCTGGTGAGCCCGCTGCCGCGGGCCGGTGCCGAGCGCGGTGGCACCGCGCCGGCTGAACTCGATCTGCGCTTTGTTGAGGTCGTCGGGGTCAGTGGCGACGCGGCTTGAGCAGGGCCGGTTTTTCCTCAGGCGCATGGCAGATGAGGTACAGCGCCGTCAGCAGTTCCGGAATCTGCGCGACCATTTCGTCGACCAGATCGGGGTTGTCGGCGATATCGGCGAACTCCGGCTGTTCATCGAACAGGCCCGAACCCACCATGATCGGTAGCAGCAGCTCGCTGACTTCTTCTTCGGCGTCTTCGAACCAGACCGCCTCGCGCATGAATACGCCTTCCATGAAGCCGATGCACCAGCCTCGCAAGTCGGATTCGTCGGGCTCCTCACCCAGGTCAAGCTCGCAGGGCAGTTCCATGTCCTCGTCGCTGGCCAGCTGACGAGCGATATGGGCCTTGAGCTGGACAAGCGTGGCTTCGATGGCCTCGCGCTCGGTGTCATCCTTGTACCTCGGGGGCTCGGAGAACAGCGCATCGATCCATTCGCGCTCGGGCACCTGTTCGGAACAGATGCACAGAGCCGTCAGGTAGCCATGGGCGGCGATGTAATCCAGTGCTTCCTCGTGCAGGTCATCTGCATCCAGGAAGACTTGCAGGCGGGCGAGTTGCTCGGCGAATGACATCGGGAACTACCTTGGGGTGGGAAGACAACCCGGATTCTAGACGAGGCGCGGGGCGCAGGCTACTCAAGCCTGCGGAGCACCGCCTGGGCAAGGGCGACTCGTCCGTTAGCGGGCCGCGGTCCTGAACTCGCGGTCCCGCTGGCGTATACTGCGCGCCTTGTTTCGGAGACCGGCATGCTCGACCAGGCACAGCGCATCCTCAAAGACGTATTCGGCTATGACGCCTTTCGTGGCAACCAGGGCGCGATCATCGAGCGGGTCGGCGGTGGCGGCGATGCGCTGGTGCTGATGCCGACCGGCGGCGGCAAGTCGCTGTGCTATCAGGTCCCGGCGCTGTTGCGCGAAGGCCTGGCAGTGGTGGTGTCGCCATTGATCGCCTTGATGGATGATCAGGTCGCCACGCTTGAGGAATTGGGTGTCGCGGCTGTTGCGCTCAACTCCACGCTTGGCGCCGAGGAGCAGCGCGACATCGCCGAGCGCATCCGGCGCGGCGAGATCAAGATGCTCTACCTCGCGCCCGAGCGGCTGGTCCAGCCGCGCATGCTGGCGTTTCTGCAGCGGCTGGACATTGCGCTATTCGCCATCGACGAGGCCCACTGCGTCTCCCAGTGGGGGCACGACTTCCGTCCCGAATACATGCAGCTCGGGCAGCTTGCCGAGTTGTTTCCCGAGGTGCCGCGCATTGCCCTGACCGCCACGGCAGACAAGCGTACCCGGGAAGAGATCGTTCAGCGCCTGCACCTGGAGAACGCCGAGCGCTTTCTCTCCAGCTTCGACCGCCCGAACATCTTCTATCGCATCGTGCCGAAGGAGCAGCCACGCAAGCAGCTGCTCGCTTTTCTCGCCGAGCGCCGTGGCGATGCCGGCATCGTCTACTGCATGTCGCGCAAGAAGGTCGATGATCTCGCCGCATTCCTGACCGAGCAGGGCTTTCCGGCGCTGCCTTACCATGCCGGGTTGTCGAGCGATCTGCGCGCCTATCACCAGAAGCGCTTCCTCAACGAGGAAGGCCTGATAATGGTCGCGACCATTGCCTTCGGCATGGGCATCGACAAGCCCAACGTACGCTTCGTCGCCCACCTCGACCTGCCCAAGTCGCTGGAGGCCTACTATCAGGAAACCGGTCGGGCAGGGCGTGACGGGCTACCGGCCGACGCCTGGATGGCCTATGGCCTGCAAGATGTAATCTTCCTCAAGCAGATGCTCAACAATTCCGAGGGTGATGAGCGGCACAAGCGGGTCGAGCAGCACAAGCTCGATGCAATGCTGGCGCTCTGCGAGGAAACCCGTTGCCGACGCCAGGCGTTGCTGGCGTACTTCGACGAAGAGCTGCCCAGGCCTTGCGGCCATTGCGACAACTGCGTCGACGGGGTGCAGACCTGGGACGCCACCGAGCCCGCTCGCCAAGCGCTTTCAGCCATCTATCGCAGTGGTCAGCGCTATGGCGTCGGGCATCTGGTGGATGTCTTGCTAGGACGCGACAACGACAAGGTGCGCGGCCTCGGCCATCAGCATCTGTCAGTGTTCGGCGTCGGCAAGGCGTTGTCCGAGGGTGAATGGCGCTCCCTGTTCCGCCAGCTGGTCGCCCGCGGTTTGGCCGATGTCGATCTCGAAGGCTTCGGCGGCCTGCGGTTGAGCGATAGCTGCCGCCCGCTGCTGCGTGGTGAAGTCACCCTCGAGCTGCGCCGGGATCTATCCAGCAAGGCGCCGAAACCGGCTGCCAGTGCTGCCAGCCAGTTGGTGCGCGGCGAAGAGCGGGAGACCTGGGAGGCGCTGCGCGCACTGCGCCGCAAGCTGGCCGAAGAGCACAGCGTGCCACCCTACGTGATCTTTCCGGACGCCACCCTGCTGGAGATGCTGCGCAGCCAGCCGGCATCGCTGGCGGACATGTCGCGTATCAGTGGTGTCGGTGCTCGCAAGCTGGAGCGCTACGGCCAGGCGTTCCTCGAAGTGCTGCAAGGAACTGCGCAGGCGGCGAGGTCGCCAGCCGACCTGCGGCATGAGTTGATCAGCCTGGCGCGGGCCGGCATGACGCCCATGCAAATCGCGCGTCAGCTGGACTGCAGCGAGAAGAACGTCTACGCCATGCTGGCCGAGGCGATCGGGCAGCAGCAGTTGAGTCTTGAGCAGGCACTCGACCTGCCCGAAGAACTACTCGGCGAGATCCAGGAAGCCTTCCTTGATGGCGAGGGCGAGCTGCCGCCGGTCAGCGCCGTGGCCGCCCAGTTCGCCGATCGTGTGCCGGAGCAGGTGCTCTACTGCGTGCGCGCCGCACTGCAGGTCGAGTTCGAATTGTAACCGGGTGCATCGCATTCGACGCCGCAAGGCGCAGCGCTGAGGGCATTGCACGGCTACATCTGGGCGCGTAGTGCCATCATTTCGACTTCTGTCGGGCTATCAACGGCCAAAGGTCGTCTTGCCTGCATTTCAGAGCTGTGATTAGCTCACTAATAATTAGTTTTTGCAGGAAAAGTCGTACATGTACGCCGAGCAACATCGCTTCGCCATGCAACTGGCACAACTCTCGCGTGGCTGGCGCGCAGAACTGGACCGCCGCCTGGCTGATCTGGGGCTGTCACAGGCACGTTGGCTGGTGCTGCTGCACCTTGCTCGTTTCGATCACGAACCTACTCAGCGCGAGCTGGCGCAGAGCGTGGCGGTGGAAGGCCCCACGCTGGCGCGTCTGCTCGATAGCCTCGAAGCGCAGGGGCTCGTGCACCGCAAGGCTTCGGCGGAAGATCGGCGTGCCAAACGAATATCGCTGGGCGCACCGGCACTGCCGTTGATCGAGAAAATCGAGGCGATTTCCACCCAGGTTCGCCAGGAGGCCTTTGCCGGCATCGACGAGGAGGATCTGCGCAAGTGCCAGCAGGTGCATGCGCGAATTCTCGCCAACCTGGACAAGCGCTAGAAGCTGCGTCCCAGGTTCATGTAGAGCGCCTGCTCGTCCTCGTCATTGACGCCGTAGCCGAAATTCAACGGGCCCAGCGGCGTGTCGTAGCCAAGGAATACGCTGGCGGCGTTGATGTAGCCACTGTCGAAGTCGTTGCCGTTGTTCCAGGCACGCCCGCGCTCCAGTGATGCTCCCAGATACACCGGGAAGTCCAGCGGCAGAAAGCTGCGTTGCGTCATGCGACGGTAGTAAACCACCCGCCCCAGGCTGATGTTCTGCCCGGCCAGCGCGTCCTGACGGAAGCCTGATAACTGCCGCGCTCCGCCGAGGAGAAAACTCGACGTCACGACTTCGGCATCGTCCAGTGTGCGACCGTAGCGCCCGCCGAGCACCCAGGTATTGGCATCCTGGCTAAGCGCCTTGTCCAGCTTGAGCTGCCATTGCCGGTAGCGCTGATCCGAGCTCAGGCTGGGGTCGTACTGGCGAAGGGTCAGGCGAATGTCTTCGCCTTCGCGCGGAAAATCGACATCGTCCAGCGTGTCGAACGAGTACTGCAGCTCGTAGTAGCCTTCGGTGAAGCTGAAGTCCGGCAGGTCGCGCTCACCGATCCGAACGTCTGCCTCGCCCCAGGCCTGGCCGATACCGAAGCGGATCTCGCCATTGTTGGCAATCTGGCGACCCAGATTCATACCGTAGCCGTAGCGCTGCAGGCGATATTCGGCGATCGGATCGTTGTCGAGAATGGCCTCGATGTTCTGCGCTTCGATGAACAGATTCGGCGCGACGAACCAGCGTGAGCCTGCGTCCAACGGCTGGTAGAACTCGCTGTAGAGCTCCTGACGGTCGCCCAGCTGCAAGCGCGTGAG
Source organism: Stutzerimonas sp. KH-1 (assembly GCF_054483855.1). Lineage (NCBI taxonomy): Bacteria > Pseudomonadati > Pseudomonadota > Gammaproteobacteria > Pseudomonadales > Pseudomonadaceae > Stutzerimonas > Stutzerimonas sp. KH-1. The sequence continues at coordinate 803,616 of NZ_CM137011.1, forward strand.
CCATTCGGCACCCAGTTGGTTGATGCCGTTCTTCCGGTAGCTGGCGCCCAGGTTGAATACGCTGTCGCCCTGGAAGTCATCGGACAGGCTGAGTCCCAGGCGCAAGTAATCGGTGCCGCTGCGCTTCTCGCGCGCACTGATGACCAGCGTATTGCCCAGCTTGCCGCGCTGGACGCGGTATTCGACCCGCTCGAAGTAATCCAGTCCGTAGAGCGTGCCCATATCCTTCTGCAGGTCTTCCAGATCGAGCGGCTCGCCCAGCCGCTGGCGGATGTGCCGGCGAATAACTGCGTCGCCCACCTTGGAATCGTTGTCCACCCGGATCGCGGTGATCACGGGTGTGCGCGGGTCGCTTGAGCGTGCCAGGCTGAGCGCGGGGTTGCCGCCGGTTGTAGTACGCAGCTCGGCCAGGCGCCCCTCGAGGGCGAGCGTGGCGCGGTAACCGGCATCGACCAGCTGCTCGGCGCGGTCGAAGTCGGTCGAGCCATAAGCCGCCAGCGGGGGTTGGATCAGCAGGTCCTGAGGCTGCAGCGTCGCCAGCTGTGCCTCGGAGTTGCGCCGCGTCATCATCGTCGTGGTCTGGTTCAGTACATCGACCACGGTCAGCAGTTCCTTGCGCGGCTTGAGCGGCGTACCGATGTCGACCACGATGAGCCGATCGACGCCCATGTCGCGCGCCACGTCCATTGGGATGTTGTCTACCATGCCGCCGTCGACCAGCAGTCGGTCTTCGATTTCCACCGGTGCGAACACCGCCGGGATCGACATGCTGGCGCGAATGACCTGCGGCAGGTGGCCGCTGCGGAAGACCACCTTCTCATCGTTGGCAATGTCGGTGGCCACGGCGCGGAACGGGATCGGCAGCTGGTCGAAGTTGCGGGTATCGCTGGCATGAACCAGCAGGCGCTCGAGCAGCAGGGCGAGATTCTGGCCCTGGATCACGCCCAGCGGCAGGCCGAGGCTACCGTCGTCGCGAAAGCTGAGTTTCTGTTTGATCAGGAAGTCCCGATCATCCTGCTTGCGGCGGTAAGGGATGTCCTGGCGTGGCGGATCGTCGGACAGCACCTGTTGCCAGTCGAGGGTCAGGGCCAGGCGCTCCAGCTCGGCCACGCTGTAGCCGGCCGCATACAGCCCACCGACTACAGCGCCCATGCTGGTGCCGGCGATCGCATCGACGCGCACGCCTTGCTCCTCCAGCGCCTTGAGTACGCCGACATGGGCGAGGCCGCGCGCCGCGCCGCCGGACAGGACCAGGCCGACCTTCGGCTGGACCGGCTCGGCTGCGGCAAGTGGCAGGGCGACGAGCAATAGCAGGGCAGAGAGCAGGCGGAACATGGCTTGGGACCGGGGCGAGCTTGGCGGGGCGGCTATTATAGGCCGCCATACACCGATCGGAGACGCCACCATGACCCATGCCAAGCCCGAGATCGCCATTACCTACTGCACGCAATGCCAATGGTTGCTGCGCGCGGCCTGGCTGGCCCAGGAGCTGCTTTCGACCTTCGCCGACGATCTCGGTCGTGTGTGCCTGGTCCCGGCTACCGGCGGCACCTTTCACATCACCTGCGACGGCGAGCAGATCTGGGAGCGCAAGCGCGATGGTGGCTTTCCCGAGGCCAAGGAACTGAAGCAGCGGGTACGTGACCGCATCGACCCGCAGCGCTCGTTAGGCCACAACGATCGCTGAGGTCAGCTCGCCAGCTTCGCTACGGCGCCAGGCGGGCTCTTCAGCCGGCTGGTGATGATGCTGGCGACGATGATCATCGCTCCGCCCAGCAGCATGCGCAGAGTCGGCTGCTCGTTGAACAGCCACCAGGCAAAGGCGATACCGTAGACCGGCTCCAGAGCAAAGATCACCGACGTGGTGCGTGCCTTCAGGACGCGCAAGCTGGCGACGAACAGGCTATGGGCCAGTCCCGTGCAGAGTATCCCGAGCAGAGCCAGCCAGAGCCAGTCCGGTGCTGGCACGGCGGGAAGGCCTCGCCAGCTCCACGGCAGCAGGCAGGCGAAGACCGCGAGATTCTGCCAGAGCGCCGAGTGCACCGGATCCAGACCGAGGGTGACCGCTCGGTTGAGCAGCGACAGCAGCGCGAACAGCAGTCCCGAGAGCACGCCGTAGAGGAGGCCCGCAGTCGGGGCGCTGTCGAGGTCGAACGTAGGTGCTACCAGTAGCAGGCCCGCGCATACAAGGCCGACCATGGTGAATTCGACGGCACGGGTGCGTTCGCGAAACAGAACGCCTTCGAGCAGCACGGTGAAGGCTGGGAAGCTGGCGAAACCGAGCGTGGCGATGCCGACCCCGGCGATCTTTACCGCGATGAAGAACGTCAGCCAGTGTGCGCCGAGCAGCAGGCCACCGAGCGCCAGTCTGCCGCGCTGTCGCCAATCCGGCAGCGCACCGTTGGGCTTGAGTAATTGGGCGACGAGCAGCAGGGCCAGTACGGCGAACAGCGCGCGGCCGAAGGTGATGATCAGCGCCGGACTGTCGGCCAGTTTTCCGAGCACGCCGGAGAGGCCGAACATCAGTGCGCCGAGATGGATCGCCAGCAGGGCGTTGCGTGGTGTCATGACCGGCACGAGCGTCCGGGCGCTGCGCACCGGCCAGATTGTGGATGGATCGAACGCGAAATGTTCATGGGGTTGTCGTTGCCTGCAATTGCAGTTGAAGGCCCCATGCTAGACCGCGACGGTGTGCCAGTCTGTCGCGTTACTACCGGTTTTTATCGCGAAACTCGCGTCGCAACGCTCGTGGTGTACACCCCCGTTCTCGGACCAGCGCGGCGGTGAAGGCGCTTTGCGAGCTATAGCCCACCCGCGCGGCGATCTCGCCGATCGGCAGGTGGGTCTCGTGCAACAGCTTCTCGGCGTGGTGCAGGCGGCGTTGACGTACGTAGTCGATCGGTGTGCGCCCGGTTTCCTCGAGCAGCCGTGCATGCAGGCGTGCAGCCGAAAGGCCAGCGACCCGCGCAAGGTCAGTGACTTGCAGCGGATGCGCCAGATGTCGGTCGATAAAGGCATCGATCGCCGCCAGCCCGAGCGTTCGGCCACCACGTGGCTGCACTGGCTCCCCGGCCAGACTGGCCAGCAAGAGGACGCCACCCTGTTCGGCCACCAGTGGATCGTTGATCGGGCCGTTGGCCAGCCAGGTAATGAGGTTGCACTGAGCGGGTGTCAACTGCAGGGTGTTCGGTCGGTCCAGCAGGCGCAGGCTGTGCTCGGTGTGGCGGCCCAGGTGTTCACTCACCCAGCGCTCGGATGGAACGTCCAGCACCAGGCAGCGACTGCCCTTGGAGCTCGAGCAGGCGTGATGCACTGCTGAGGGGATCACCGCCAGGCGCTGTTCGCCGACGCAGCTACCGCGCCCGGCAATCTCGAATTCCAGCAAGCCATCCAGGCCGAACACCAGTTGCGGATGGTCATGGGAATGCGCGATGAGATCATGGCGATAGTTGCGCAGCGAAAGCATGAAGCTGGTTCTCGTGGGGGCAGGCACCGCAGAATGCGGAGCCTGCGGAAAACGGCCAGAAGCTTGTCTTAGGTAATCAGAGGATGACCTTGTCGCGAAGTTTCTCGGCAGCCTGCTGCAGGGCCTGGATGACTCGCTCCTTGTCGAAGTTCTGCACGCCATTGGTGTCGAGATACATGGAAAAGCCCGGCAGTTCGTGTTCGACGAAACTGCAGGTGGCGCCCAGATCGCGGCGGAAGTCGACCACCTGATAGATCTGTACCGGGCGGGAGAAGCCCTTGACCGCGATCTGGCCCTTGTCGCGGCACATGATCACGTCCTTGATCAGCGAATAGGTCTCGTGCGAGACCAGAATCTCGCTGGCCTCGGCAGCGCTTTCCAGACGGCTGGCGAGGTTCACTTCGCGGCCAATGATGGTGTAGTCCATGCGCGTATCGGCGCCGAAGTTGCCCACCGTGCAGTAACCGGTATTGATGCCCATGCGGATCTCCATCGGGCGGGTGATGCCCTGCGCGCGCCATTGCTGACGCAGCACCTTCATGTGCTTGCGCATGGCGATGGCCATGGATACCGCGGCCACTGCATCCTTCTTCGCGCCCTGGCTGGTTGGGTCGCCGAAGAAAACCATGACGCAGTCACCGACGAATTTGTCGATGGTGCCGCCGTACTTGAGGGCGATCTTCGACATCTCGTTGAGGTAGTTGTTGAGCAGGTCGGTGAGGGCTTCGGCTTCCAGCTCTTCGGACAGTTCGGTGAAGCCCTTGATGTCGGAGAAGAACACGGTGAGGCGTTTGCGTTGGGTCTCGAGGCGCACGCTGCGCTTGCCGGTAAAAATCGATTCCCATACCTGCGGCGAGAGGTACTTGGCGAGGTTGCGGGCGAGGCGGGCGGCCTTGGCCTGTTCCGTCTCGATCTCCTTGCGTGCCTGGGCCAGGCGTTGGCCCTGTTGATGAACGAAGTAGGCCGTGGCGCAGACGTAGAAGGTGGTGAAGAGGATGCTGACCAGCGAGACCAGTGGCGGTGTGGTGCCCTGGTAGGTCAAGGGCAGCAGCAGGAAACCGGCCCCGAGTCCGATCACGACGCACACCAGTGCCAGCGTCAGGTTGCGCAGGCTGCCGATGACCAGCGCGCTGAAGCTGAGGGTGAGCAGGAACATCAGACTGGGTACGATCGAGAAACCGAGCAGGTAAATGCCGGCGCCGGCGTTCAGCGCATCCAGGCAAAGCAATGCCTGCGAGGTCCGCTCGGGATGGTCGCGCTTGAAGCGGTAGCTCAGGTGATAGGCCAGGTGTGGGTAGAGCAGTGCGTACGGCACCATCCACAGCAGGTCTATCGAGAAGTATTGGGTGTAGGTTCCGGCAGCAAGCGTGGCGGCGCAGGCCAGGTAGGCGAGCACACGAGAGTAGTACTCGCGTAACGGGCGAGTAGCGAGGCCATTGCGGCGCTCAACCGTGCTGGAAGTCATGTGTGCTTACGATCCCTGGTAATGATTCGACGCCTTTTTCTATGCGCCTTGCAGGCTGAGGCGGGGGTCGTCGCACGCACGATCTGCTGTGAGACGGTTTGTCGAGCTGCGCTCAGCCTTGCCATTGCGCAGCCCGCTCGGCGGTCAGCGGCTGCGCGATAGCCGGGTGATCATAACCAAGCGGCGCTGCATCGCCAAACCAGAGGTTGAAAAGAATGGTGGCATCGGTCGGATATGCTGCCACCGTCGCACTCAGAAGCGGATTCGGCCGGTCAGCATGTCCCTGAACATGACCCAGTCGCCGAGAAAACTGTACAGCGGGTACTGGAAGGTGGCCGGGCGGTTCTTCTCGAATATGAAGTGGCCGACCCAGGCGAAGCCATAGCCGGCCAGCGGCATCGCCAGCAGCCATGCCCATTGTCCGGTGAATAGGGCGTAGCCGAGGATCGTCAGTACCAGCAGGCTGCCGACGAAGTGCAGCCGGCGGCAGGTCGGGTTGCTGTGCTCGGCCAGGTAGAACGGGTAGAAATCGGCAAAGCGGGTGAAGCGTTCGGCGGTTTGCGTTTTCATGGCGTACCTCCTGTTATTGTCGTCGGCCAGCTTAGCCTTGCCTTGTCCGGCCGGTCAGTGACAATCAGGGCCAGTTTAGTAGCCTTGGGCTTCGTAGCCCGATCATTCGAAGAACAAGAAGCCTCATGAGCGAACGCACCACTTCATCCAGTTGGGCGCAGGGCATCGTCCAGGCGCTGGAGTCGGCAGGCGTAGACTGCCGGCAGCTGTTCACAGAGCTAGGCCTGGACTACGCGGCCCTCAACGATGCCGACGCCCGTTTCGCCCAGGACGACATGACTCGCCTGTGGCAGCGCGCCGTGGAGGTTTCCGGCAACCCGGCGATCGGCCTGGACATGGCCCGCCAGGCCCGCCCGGCTGCGTTGAACGTGGTGGGCTACGCCCTGATGTCCAGTCGCAATCTGCAGGACGGCTTCGCCCGTCTGGTGCGCTATCAGCGAATCATCGCCGAGGGGGCTGATCTGGACTTCCAGCCCTGCGCCCAGGGCTACCGCCTCAGTCTGACCATCCACGGCGATCGCCTGCCGCCTGCCCGGCAAAGCGCCGAGGGCTCGCTGGCCGGCTGCCTGACGTTTTGCCGCTGGTTGACCGGTACGGCTTTGCGGCCGCTGGAAGTCAGCTTCCAGGGCCCGGCACCGGATGATCTGGAGCCCTATCGGCAGCTGTTCCAGGCCCCGCTTCGTTTCGGCGCGGCACGCTACGCGTTGCTGTTTCGCCAGGCGGATGTCGAAGCCCCGCTGCCGACGGCCAACGAAGCCTTGGCGCAACTGCATGACCGCTTTGCCGGCGAATACCTCTCGCGTTTCGTCGATACGAGGGTGATGCACCAGGCTCGGCAGATGCTGTGCCGGATGCTGCCGCAAGGAGAACCCCGGCGCGAGACAGTGGCGCAGGCGCTGTGCCTGTCCGAGAGGACCCTGCAGCGCCGCTTGCAGGAGGAAGGCAGCAGCTTCCAGAAGTTGCTCGACGATACGCGCCGCGATCTGGCGGTACAGTACCTTTGCCAACCGGATCTGGCGCCTCTGGCGATCGCCTATCTGCTCGGCTTCGCCGATCCGAGCAACTTCTATCGGGCCTTCAAGCGCTGGTTCGGGGTGACGCCTGGGGAATACCGTCAGGCCCTGCGAGGGCATGCCTAGGAACCTGTTCTGGCGTACATAGCCTTATCTATGGCGGGCCGCTACGGCTGCGAAACATTTCAACCGATGGAGACATACAATTGGCCAGCAGCCTGCTCGCACTGATCGACGATATCGCGACCGTGCTCGACGATGTGTCGGTAATGACCAAGGTCGCGGCGAAAAAAACCGCGGGGGTACTGGGCGATGACCTTGCGCTCAACGCCCAGCAAGTCACTGGCGTCAAGGCCGATCGCGAGTTGCCGGTGGTCTGGGCAGTGGCCAAGGGTTCGTTTCGCAACAAGGCGATTCTGGTGCCTGCGGCGCTACTGATCAGCGCGTTCATCCCCTGGGCGATCACGCCACTGTTGATGCTGGGCGGCGCGTTCCTCTGCTATGAGGGCTTCGAGAAGCTTGCGCATCGTTTCCTGCATCACGATGACGCCAGCGAGCATGCCGAAACGGTAAAGGCTCTTGCGGACCCCTCGGTGGATATCGTCGCGTTCGAAAAACGCAAGATCAGTGGCGCTGTGCGTACTGATTTCATCCTCTCGGCCGAGATCATTGCGATCACCCTCGGAACGGTCGCGGCTGCGACTTTCACGCAGCAGGTGCTGGTGCTGGTGGGCATCGCCATCGTCATGACCGTAGGGGTTTACGGATTAGTGGCCGCGATCGTCAAGCTGGACGATCTCGGGCTCGCACTGAGCAGGAAATCCAGCGGCGCGGCGAGCGCCTTCGGGCGCGGCATCCTCGTCGTCGCGCCCTGGTTGATGAAGGCCTTGTCAGTGGTTGGCACGGCCGCGATGTTCATGGTCGGCGGGGGCATTCTCACCCACGGCATCGGCGCTGTTCATCATTTCATCGAAAGCAGCGCCCATGATGCGCTCGGGCTGCCCTATGTCGGCGTGGTGCTCGGCGGACTGCTGCCGACGCTGCTCGATGCGGCGTTCGGCATTCTGGCCGGCGGTGTGGTGCTTGCGCTGGTAAGCCTCGGCGGGCGGCTGTTCAGGCGCAGCAGCTGATCAGTGCCGCCAGAACGCGGGCGTCAGCAGCACCAGGACGGTGATGATTTCCAGCCGTCCGAGCAGCATGCCAATCGACAGTAGCCATTTCGCGGTGTCCGGCAGCGTCGAGAAGTTGCCGGCCGGGCCGATGATCTCGCCCAGGCCCGGACCGACGTTGCAGACGGCGGTTGCTGCGCCGGTCAGCGCCGTGATGGGGTCGAGCCCGAGCAGCGCCAGGCACAGCGCCAGCACGCCAATGGTCATGGTGATGAAAAAGGAGAATGTGAGGATCGAGCGAACGATTTCCTCGTCCAGGTTGTGCCCGTTGTATTGCTGACGGATGACCGCGCGGGGGTGGATCAGTTGCTTGAAGTTGGCGCGGAGCAGCGAGTAGGCCACCTGGAAGCGGAACATCTTCAAGCCGCCCGAGGTCGAGCCCGAGCAGCCGCCGATAAAGGTCAGGTAGAAGAACGCCATCACCGCGAAACCGCCCCACTGGGTGTAGTCATCCACGGCGAAGCCGGTGGTGGTGACCACCGATACCACGCTGAAGGTGACGATGCGCAGTGCATCCAGTGCCGGCACATCGTTGTTCAGCCAGTACCAGCCGCTGAACAGCAGGCTCGTGATGGCCAGCATGAGCACGAACCCGCGCACCTGTTGGTCCTTGAGCAGCGCAGTGCGATGGCCGCGCAAGGTCATGACGTACAGCGTGAACGGCAGGCTGCCGAGGATCATGAAGAAGACCGCGACCCAGTGGGCGGAGGGGCCGAACTTGCCCATCGAGGCGTCCGAGGTGGAGAAACCGCCGGTGGCCACAGTGGACATCGCATGGTTGATGGCATCGAAGGCGCTCATCCCGGTCAGCAGGAAGGCGATGAAAGCCGCAAGCGTGAAGGCCACGTAGATCATCAGCAGGTACTGGCCAGCAATATGCGAACGCGGCATGACCTTTTCCGACCAGTCGGAGGATTCGGTCTGAAACAGCCTCATGCCACCAACCCGCAGCAACGGCAGGATCGCGATGGCCATACCGATGAAGCCGATGCCGCCCAACCAGTGCAGCAGCGACCGCCACATGAGCAGGCCGGGCGAAGCGTTGTCCAGCCCGGAAATGACCGTGGCACCGGTGGTGGTGATGCCGGACATGGTTTCGAAGAACGCGTCGGAGTAGCTGACATGCTGGATCAGCATCAGCGGTAGTGCGGCGAAGCAGCACACCACCACCCAGCTGATGGTGGTCAGGAAGTACATGTCGCGCGGTCGCAGCTGGGTATTGGCCGGCCTGCCCGGGGCGACCAGCGCGAAACCACAGGAAAAGGTGATCAGGCTACCCCAGATGAACGCCTGCAGATCATCGGTGCGTTCGAATACGAGCAAGGTCAGCATGGGAATGATCATGCTCACGGCCAGCGTGATCAGGAAAATGCCGAGTATGAAACCGATGATGCGCAGGGTCGGCAAAGCCATGTAGGGGTGCTCGGCACGGTGGGGAAGGGGGCGGACATTCTACCCGCGTCGTTGCCGCAGTAAACCGCTCGGCGGTTGCGCGAAAAATGTTTTCGCGGCGCGCTCGAGGGCTCTTCCCAAGCGCATTGGCATGAATAGAATAGCCGCCCGGGCGCCGGCCCATTCCGGTCTCTGGGTGTTCACCTCTCATGTCCATCGACAATCCCTGCCTCACGTGCGGCGCCTGCTGCGCGTACTTTCGTGTGTCCTTCTATTTTGGTGAATGCGTGTCGGCGGGCGGCGCGGTGCCCGACCATCTGACCGTCCAGGTATCGCCGTTCCATGCCGCCATGCTCGGCACCGACAGCAAACCCGCGCGCTGCGTCGGCCTGCTCGGTGACGTCGGTTGTGGGGTCCGTTGCAGCATGTACGAGCAGCGTTCGAGTACATGTCGCGAGTTCGAGGCCTCCTGGGAGAACGGCGAGCACAATCCGCACTGCGATGCCGCCCGTGCTGCCCATGGCCTGCCACCGCTGGTGCCGCCGCTGCAGCCGCATCTGTCGCCGGATCGGGTGGCCTGAATCGGGACATCGGCTGAACTGTCGGCCAGCCATCACTCGCGGCAAGGCGGCAACTGCCTCTAGAATGTCCGACCGCCTTAGGAGGTAATGGATGGACGCTCTGGATCTGCTGCTCAACCGCGTTTCGGTCACCCGCCTGTGCGAACCGGCCCCCACCGCCGATCAGCTCGACCTGATGTTCCGTGCCGGACTGCGCGCTCCGGACCATGGTCAACTACACCCGTGGCGCTTCCTGATCATCGAAGGTGATGCCCGCCACAAGCTCGGCGAGCTGTTCGCCGAGGCCCTGCGTGTGCGCAATGCCGATGCTGCCGAGGAGGCGCTGCAGAAAGCGCGCAACATGCCGTTGCGAGCACCGATGCTGGTGCTGGTGATCGCCAGCGTGAAGCCGCATCCAAAGGTGCCTGAAGGCGAGCAGGTACTCGCTGCCGGCTGCGCGGCGCATGGTCTGCTGCTCGCCGCGCATGCCCAGGGCATCGGAGCGGTGTGGCGCACCGGGGAGTTTTCCTACGATCCGCGGGTGCTCGAGGGGCTCGGGTTGACCGAGCAGGAGCGCCTGCTGGGCTTCCTCTATCTGGGTACACCGGAGGGGCGCGTGCGCAGCGCGCCGGTTCTCGCACCCGAAGAGTTCGTCCAGCGTTGGACCGGTCAGTGAGACGCCAGATCGTCTGAAGTCCTGCTCGCCACGCCAGTCAGCGGTAGATGCAGGCTGGCGACGAAGCCGCCGTCGGGGTGATTGGCCAGTTGCAGGCGGCCGCCGTGGCGCTCGGCAGCGCGCCTGGCGATGGCCAGTCCAAGGCCATGCCCGGCTGCGGTCTGCCCCGGAGCGCGAAAGAAGGGTTCGCTGAGCTGAGACAGATGCTCGTTGGCGACGCCGGCGCCATGGTCGCGAATGCTGATCACCAGATTCATACCGTCGCGCTGCGCGCAAAGCTCTACCGGTTCGCCCTCGGGATTGAAGCGCAGGGCATTGCGCAGCAGATTGTCCAGCGCACGCTCGAGCATATCCGGCCAGCCGGTGTACGAGACGTCGGGCTCGACACGACTGTCGATGCGTTGCGCCGGGGCAATGATTCGGGCGTTGTCCTTCAATTGCTCGAACATTTCGGACAGGTCGATGGTGTTTGCTGCACCCGGCTCGGCATCCAGGCGTGAGAGTTCGAGAATTTCGCTGATCAATGCTTCCAGCCGGTCACATTCCTTGGCCAGACGTGGCCAGATCACCTCGCGTTCGCTGGGGGTGGCGCGTTCGGCCAGGCCCAGGGCAATGCGCAGCCGCGCCAGTGGCGAGCGAAGCTCGTGGGACACGTCGCGCAGCAGCTGGCGCTGGCTGCCGATCAGCGCCTGCAGGCGCGCACCCATGCGGTTGAAATCGCTGGCCAGCACGCCGAGTTCGTCGCGGCGTTTGGCCAGTCGAGCCAGGGATTGCTGCTGATAGGTTGTCTGGCCAAGGTCGTGTACTGCCCGGCGCAGGCGATCCAGCGGACGGGTGATGGAGAGCGTCAGCAGCAGACTGAAACCTGTCAGTACCACCAGTGCGATGCCCAGTGCGCTGAGCGGCCAGGCCAGGCTGCCACGATGCCAGGCCTGCAATTCCGGATGCGGGATGCGGTAGATGAACAGGTAGGTTTCGCCGCTGGTTGGGCTCGTATAGTCGGCCGTCAGGCGCCGCCAGGGCAGTTGTCGGTCACGGTTCTGATGACGGGCTTCGAAGGCCGCAGCTCGGGCCGGAAAGGTGCCACGGATGATCGGCTGGCCATTCTCCGCCAACACCTGCACATCGACCCGCGCGCGATGGCGGTGCTGCTCGAGCAGCCGCTGTGCGGCCTGCGGGCCCTGTCGTTCGTAGACTTCGGTCCAGGTCTCGGCCAGGCCCTGCAAGCCCGGGTGGCGGCTCAGAATCCAGGCATCCTGGTTCAACGCGTGGCCGAGCAGCATCGCCAGGCCGGCGACCAGGGCAATGGCCAGCCAGAAGGTTGCGAATATGCGCCAGAACAGTGATCGCACCGGGTCTCTCCACGGCGAAAGCCCGGCAGTTTCAGCCCATCACATTTGATTTGATGGGCAGAAACTGCCGGGCGGGCTTCAATGGACCGCGGATCAGTTCTTCTGATCGCGCTCGGCCTTCCATTTGAGGAACTCGGCGCGTTCGGCGCGCTTGTCTTCCATTTTCTTCAGGCCTTCATCGAAGGCTTTCTGCTGTTCCGGTTTGAGCAGCGCGCGCATGCTCTGGTGGGTCTTTTCGCGGCTGGCGTCCAGATCCTTCTGCATGGCCTGACGCTCGGCTTCCGGCAACTTGTCGAGGTAGCGCTGGGTGATCGCCTGGCGCTGCTTCATCTGTTCGCCCATCAGCTTGCGCATTTCGCGCTGCTGTTCCCTGGTCAGGTCCAGGTCCTGAAACATGTGCGGGGCTCTTTTGCCGCCATGGGGGTCGTCGTGCATACCGCCGGGCATGGCGAAGGCGAGGGCGGGCAGGGCGGTAGCAATGAACAGGGCTATGAGTGACTTGCGCATGAAGAAGCTCTCCTATGTATGGAAACCGGTCGTGCCGCAGCATTGAAGAGGCTGGTGGCTGTTCGGTGACCGGATGAGTTCAGTCTACGTAGCGCAAGGTCAAGGGCGGTCAGCCCTGGGTAAAGCCTCGGTAAAGACGATCAGCCGATGCCGATCAGGCCGAGTAAAGATAGCCACGGCTGCGCAGGGCAACGATCCGCGGGCGACCGTCGGCGTGTGGGCCCAGCTTGCGCCGCAGGTTGCTGACATGCATGTCCAGGCTGCGATCGTAGAGTGTGAGCTTGCGACCCAGTGCATGCTGGGCAAGGGCCTGCTTGTCGATCGGCTCGCCGGCCTGGGCCAGCAGCGCCTCAAGGATGCGGCCTTCGGACAGTGTCAGACTGATCTCATGCCCTCCGACATTGGCAACGCCGCGGGCTGGGCTGTAGCTGAGGTCGCCAAGCTCGAGCTGGCTGGGCTGCGCCGCCGGTTGGCTGCGGCGCAGCACGGCGCGCAGGCGCGCGGTCAGTTCACGCGGGTCGCAGGGCTTGGCCAGATAGTCGTCGGCACCGAGCTCGAGTCCGAGGATGCGGTCCAGCGGTTCGCCCCGGCCCGACAGCATCAGCACAGGCAGTTCCGGATGTTCGCTACGCAGCTGCTTGAGCAATTCGAGACCGCTGCCATCCGGCAGCATCACGTCCAGCACCACCGCGGCGGGCTGGTGCTGCGCCAACGCCTGCTTCGCGCTCTGCCCGTCATGGCAGGCACGGGCGACGAAGCCCTCCTGTGCGAGCCAGCTGATCAGCAGCTCGCACAGTTCCTGGTCATCATCGATAAGCAGTAATTCGCTCATGTTTGCCTGTACTCAGTTGAGCCACTGGCGCCGACGTCGGCTGCGCGTCACCAGCAGACCCAGAACGAAACTGCTGACACCGACGGCTCCACCTACCGCGAACCATTGCTGCTGCTCGTTCAGCAGCGCCGGCAGAACCTTCGACTGCTCGGCCTGCAGCTGCATGCGCAGTCGGCGGTTTTCCTCGCGCAGGCGCAGCAGCAGTGCCTCGGTGGTATCGCTGGCCAGGCGTGCCGCCTGGGGGGCGGGGTCGGTTTGCTGCGCCTCGGCCGGCGCGGATTCTTCGGGTTCGGTGGTTTCCAAAGCCGGAAGGGCCGGCTCGGTTGGCACTTCTTCAGCCTGCAGCGCTGGCGCCAGCAGGATCAGGGCAAGCAGCAGGGAAAGCGGTCGTTGACGCATCGGAACTCCTATTTCCTTACGAGGCCGTGGAAGCCCAACGGCCGGGCGGATTCGCTATCCCCGCTGTGTCGGCTCAGGGCAGCACTTTCTTGAAGGGCTTGACCACCACATTCACGTAAACGCCGGCGGCCTTGTATGGATCGGCGTCCGCCCACTGCTGCGCGGCTTCCAGCGAATCGAACTCGGCGACCACCAGGCTGCCGCTGAAACCGGCTTCGCCCGGGTCGTTGCTGTCGATCGCAGGGTGCGGGCCGGCGAGCACCAGGCGGCCCTCGTTCTTCAGCTGTTCCAGACGCGCCAAGTGGGCCGGGCGGGTGGCAAGGCGCTCCTGCAGGGAGTTCGGTGCGTCGGTGGCGATAACGGCGTACAGCATGGTCGTTCCTCGTTCGCGTGGGTTGCGGCGGTAAAGGGAAATTTGCATCCACGCCGGGCAGCGCGGGCGTGTGCCGGGCCCGGCGTTGACGTCCGCAGGCCGGCAGCGCGGCATCATAGCAAACGGCGCCTGGCGGGAAACTGCCGAGACCGACGACGCATCGCACGGCAAGCGCCATCGGCTGTCGAAGCAGAAGGTTTGCCGCGGCGGGCACCGTTGGCGCGAGCCAAAGCCCCGGCGCGGCGTTAGACTAGCCAGCCGTTCGCCCGCTCTGTCTTGCTCGAGCTGGGTTTTCGGACAGTTTTTTCGAGGTGCCAGCACCTCACTGGAGTGCGTTACCTGATGATCGTCGATCTGCATTGCCACAGCACCGCCTCCGATGGCGTGCTGGCGCCCGCCAAGCTGGTGGAGCGCGCCCACGGGCGCGGTGTCCAGCTGCTGGCGCTTACCGACCACGACACCGTCGACGGCCTCGCCGAGGCGCGGACTGCCGCGCAGGCGCTGGGTATGCAGCTGGTCAATGGCATCGAGCTCTCGTGCCTGTGGAACGGGGCTACCATTCATGTATTGGGCTATGGGTTTACCACCGATGCGCCGGCACTGCAGCAGGCGATCGCGCAGCTGCACGAAGGGCGCTGGCGCCGGGCTGAGCAGATTGCCCAACGGCTCGAAGCGAAGGGCATGCCAGGCGCTTTGGAAGGCGCTCGGGCGATCCAGCAGGAGCTGGGTGACAGCGGCAACGCGCCGGCCCGCCCACATTTTGCGGAGTTCCTGGTGCGTGCCGGCCATGTGCGCGACCGTGCCGAAGCGTTTCGCAAGTGGCTCGGCTCGGGCAAGCTCGGCGACGTCAAGCAGCATTGGCCGAGCCTCGAGCAGACGGTTCGGACCTTGCGCGAGGCGGGCGCCTGGATCAGCCTGGCGCACCCGTGGCAATACGACTTCACCCGCAGCAAGCGGCGTCGGTTGGTGATCGATTTCGCCCAGGCCGGCGGTCATGCGCTGGAGGTGGTCAATGGCATGCAGCCGCTGGAGCAGGTTGGCGGTCTGTCGATCCTGGCGCGCGAGTTCGGCCTGATGGCCACCGTGGGCAGCGACTTCCACGCGCCGGGCGACTGGTCCGAGTTGGGGCTGTACCGCAACCTGCCGGAGGATCTGTCACCACTCTGGAGACATTTCGACCATGAGCGCCGCCTACCTGCTGCCAGCTGAACAGGGAGTTCCCATGAGCCAGTTCTTTCAGATCCATCCGGACAACCCGCAGCCACGCCTGATCAAGCAGGCCGTGGAGATCATTCGCAAGGGCGGGGTGGTGGTGTATCCCACCGATTCCAGTTACGCCATCGGTTGTTCGATGGGCAACAAGGCCGGCATCGAGCGCATCCGCCGGCTGCGCCAGCTCGACGACAAGCACAACTTCACCCTGGCTTGCCGCGACCTGTCGCAGCTGGGCCTGTTCGCCAAGGTCGATACCGCTGCCTTCCGCCTGCTCAAGGCGCATCTGCCTGGGCCCTACACGATCATCCTGTCGGCCACCCGCGAAGTGCCGCGCATGTTGCTGCATCCCAAGCGCCGCACCATCGGCCTGCGTGTGCCCGCGCAGCCGATCGCCCAGGCGCTGCTGGAGGAACTCGGTGAGCCGCTGATGAGCGTTAGCCTGATCCTGCCGGGCGAAGAGCTGCCAATGAGCGATCCGTACGAGATGCGCGACGCGCTGGAGCACCAGGTAGACCTGATCATCGATGGCGGGTACGGTGGTCTGGAGGCCTCGACCGTAATCAGCCTGGTCGATGACCAGCCCGAGGTGGTGCGGGTCGGCTGCGGCGATCCCGAACCCTTCATGGCCTGAGCCTGGATGGCGAGTGAGCCCGTACAACATCCGGCCTGTGCGGTGAGAGGGTTGAGCCAAGTTCGGATGCCAACGTTGACCAACTGAACTTACCAAGCAAGCCAATTAACCAAGGACACCCTTTTGAGCTCCATGGATTCACAGCGGCGCGTGGTTTCCGGCATGCGTCCCACGGGCCGACTTCACCTCGGTCACTACCACGGTGTATTGAAGAACTGGGTCAGGCTGCAGCACGAGTACGAGTGCTTCTTCTGTATCGTTGACTGGCACGCGCTGACCACCGACTACGAATGCTCCGGCGAAATCTCGCAGAACGTGATGGACATGGCGGTGGATTGGTTGGCGGCCGGGGTCAGTCCGAGTTCGGCGACGCTGTTCATCCAGTCCCAGGTTCCCGAGCACGCCGAGCTGCATCTCTTGCTGTCGATGATCTGCCCGCTGGGTTGGCTGGAGCGGGTGCCGTCCTACAAGGAGCTGCAACAGAGCCTGCAGGACAAGAACCTCGACACCTATGGCTTTCTCGGCTACCCGCTGCTGCAGGCGGCCGACATCCTGCTCTACCGTGCCGGGCTGGTGCCGGTGGGAGCGGACCAGCTGCCGCATATCGAGTTCGCCCGCGACGTGGCGCGGCGCTTCAATCACCTCTATGGCCGCGAAGCGGATTTCGAGGACAAGGCCGAAGCGGCAATCCGCAAGCTCGGCAAGAAGACCTCCAAGCTCTACGTCAGCCTGCGCAAGAGCTATCAGGAGCAGGGCGACGTCGAGGCACTGAACACTGCCCGTGCGCTGATCAAGGAGCAACAGACCATCACCATCGGCGACCAGGAGCGGTTGTTCGGCTACCTGGAAGGCTGCGGCAAGCTGCTGTTGCCGGAGCCGCAGGCACTGCTTGGCGAGTCACCGAAGCTGTCCGGGCTCGACGGCGGCAAGATGGCCAAATCCAACAGCAATGCGATCTATCTGCGCGACACGCCGAACGAGATCGAGGAGAAAATCCGCCGCATGCCCACCGACCCGGCGCGCGTACACCGTAGCGACCCCGGCGAGCCGACGCGCTGCCCGGTGTGGCAGATGCATCAGGCGCATTCCGAGGAGGCGGTGTGCCAGTGGGCCGAGCAGGGCTGTCGCAGCGCCGGCATCGGCTGCCTGGAATGCAAGGCGCCGCTGATCGATTCGATCAAGGCGGACCTGGCGCCGCTGCAGGAACGCGCGTTGGATTACGAGCAGAATCCGGATCTGGTGCGCAGCATCCTCGCCGAGGGGGCGGAGCACGCACGCGACGAAGCCCGCGAGACGCTGATCGACGTGCGTCAGGCGATGGGCCTGAATTACCGCTGACGCGCCCGCGCAGCTTCGAGGAAGACCATGCAGACCGAACTCCAGAGCCCCGAATCGACTCAGCCCGGCGAGCAGCTGCGCCTGGCGCTGGTCTATGGCGAGGCGGTGACCGAGCTGCCGCTGGACCTGTACATACCGCCGGATGCGCTGGAAGTCTTTCTCGAAGCGTTCGAAGGCCCACTTGACCTGCTGCTCTATCTGATCCGCAAGCAGAACATCGACATCCTCGACATCCCGGTGGCGGAAATCACCCGCCAGTACATGGGCTACGTCGAGCTGATGAAGTCGGTGCGTCTGGAACTGGCCGCCGAGTACCTGGTGATGGCCGCCATGCTCGCCGAGATCAAGTCGCGCATGCTGTTGCCGCGCTCGGCCGAAGCCGCCGAAGAGGAAGACGACCCGCGCGCCGAGCTGATCCGCCGGCTGCAGGAGTACGAGCGCTTCAAGGCCGCCGCCGAGGATCTGGACGAGCTGCCGCGGGTCGGTCGCGACCTGCAGGTGCCACGCCTCGACGCCCCGGATGCCAGGGCGCGCAAGCTGCTGCCGGATGTCAGCCTGGAGGAACTGCTGGTATCCATGGCCGAGGTGCTGCGCCGTGCCGACATGTTCGAGAGCCACCAGGTGACCCGCGAGGCGCTGTCGACCCGCGAGCGGATGAGCGAGGTGCTCGAGCGTCTGAAGGGGGGCGGTTTCGTCCCGTTCGTGGCGCTGTTCCATGTGGAAGAAGGGCGCCTTGGCGTGGTGGTGACCTTCATGGCCGTACTCGAGCTGATCAAGGAATCGCTGGTCGAGCTGGTGCAGAACGAGCCCTTCGCGCCTATCCATGTGCGCAGTCGAACCGAATAGATATTTGCAGGAGTCAACCGTGGACCTGTCCGATCCCAAGGATCTCGCTTCGCTGCTCGAAGCCTTTCTGCTCGCGTCCGGCAAGCCGCTCTCCCTGGAGCGCCTCGGCGAGCTGTTCGAGGAGCATGAACGACCCTCGTCGGCGCAGCTGAAGAAGGCCCTCGAAGTCCTGGACAAGTCCTGCAAGGGGCACGCCTTCGAACTCAAGGAGGTGGCCAGTGGTTATCGTCTGCAGGTGCGCCAGCGTTTCTCGTCATGGGTCGGCCGGCTTTGGGAAGAGCGGCCGCAGCGCTACTCCCGTGCATTGCTGGAAACCCTGGCGCTGATCGCCTACCGCCAGCCCATCACCCGCGGCGAGATCGAGGACATTCGCGGCGTTGCGGTCAACAGCCAGATCGTCAAGACGTTGCTGGAGCGCGAGTGGATTCGCGTGGTCGGTCATCGTGACGTGCCGGGTCGGCCGGCAATGTTCGCCACCACCCGCCAGTTTCTCGACCACTTCAACCTGAAGAACCTCGATGAACTTCCGCCACTCGCCGTATTGCGCGAGATGGAACCGGAGCTGCGTCCGGTGCTGGACGACGAGGATGCCGCGGTGCCAGTCGCGCTGCAGGCCCGCGCCGACGAGGCCCTGGACGAGCCGCAGGCGCCTGTGCGCGAGCAGACCAGCTTCCGCAGCCTGCTGGCGGAACTCGATGGCATGGAGCAGGGGCTCAAGACCGACTTCGATGACTTGCTCGAAGCGCAAGCGGCGGATATCGACTCCGACGAGGAGCAATCGACCCCCTGAGCCCAGGCCTGTCGCCGGGGCGCCGGCGGCCTCGCTGCAGCCGGCCGCTGGGGGCATAGCTCTGCAGCTGCATGTCGTGCGCAACCATTGGCCTTGCGTCCTGTCCGAACGCCAACCGACTCCGGATGGTTTATGGTTGTCGAAGAACAAAATTTCGCAGCAGGAGAGAGGCATGCACCCGCGAGTTCTGGAAGTCACCGAGCGCCTGGTCGAGCGCAGCCGCAAGACGCGTGAGCGTTACCTGGCGATGATGGCCGCCGCCGCCAGCGAGGGGCCGCAGCGGGGCAAGCTGCAGTGCGCCAACTTCGCCCACGGCGTCGCCGGCTGTAATTCCGGCGAGGACAAGCAGAGCCTGCGCCTGATGAACGCGGCGAACGTGGCTATCGTCTCGGCGTACAACGACATGCTCTCGGCGCATCAGCCCTACGAGCACTTCCCGGAAATGATTCGCCAGGCGCTGCGCGAGATCGGCTCGGTCGGCCAGCACGCCGGCGGCGTGCCGGCAATGTGCGACGGCGTGACCCAGGGCGAGGCGGGCATGGAGATGAGCCTGGCCAGTCGCGAAGTGATCGCCATGAGCACGGCGGTCGCGCTGTCGCACAACATGTTCGACGCCGCGCTGATGCTCGGCATCTGCGACAAGATCGTCCCGGGCCTGATGATCGGCGCGCTGCGCTTCGGTCATCTGCCGACGATCTTCGTACCGGGTGGGCCCATGCCATCGGGCATCCCCAACAAGGAAAAGGCCGCGGTGCGCCAGCGCTACGCCGAAGGCAAGGCGAGCCGCGAGGAGCTGCTGGAATCGGAAATGAAGTCCTACCACAGCCCGGGCACCTGCACCTTCTACGGCACCGCCAACACCAATCAGGTGGTGATGGAGATCATGGGCCTGCACCTGCCGGGCTCCTCGTTCGTAAACCCTTACACGCCGCTGCGCGATGCGCTGACCCGCGAAGCCGCGCAGCAGGTCACGCGCCTGACCCATCAGGCTGGCAATTACACGCCGCTGTGCCAGGTGGTCGACGAGAAATCCATCGTCAACTCGGTGGTCGCGCTCAACGCCACCGGCGGTTCGACCAACCACACCCTGCATATTCCGGCATTCGCTCGTGCCGCTGGCATCCAGCTGACCTGGCAAGACATGGCCGATCTTTCCGAGGTGGTGCCGACGCTGGCCAAGGTCTATCCCAACGGCCAGGCCGACGTGAACCATTTCCATGCCTGCGGCGGCGTGCCCTTCATGGTGCGCACGCTGCTCGACGCCGGCTTGCTGCATGAGGATGTGCACACGGTGGTCGGCAAGGGCTTGCGCCGCTATATCCAGGAGCCGTTCCTCGACGGTGACAAGCTGGTCTGGCGCGATGGGCCCGCTCAGAGCCTGGACGAAACCATCCTGCGTCCGGCAGAGCGGCCCTTCTCCCCGGAGGGCGGCCTGCGCGTGCTGGAAGGCAACCTGGGGCGCGGCGTGACCAAGATCTCGGCCGTGGCGCCGGAGCATCGTGTGGTCGAGGCGCCGGCACGGGTGTTCATCGACCAGAGCGAGCTGGCAGCCGCTTTCAAGGCCGGCGAGCTGGAGCGCGATTTCATCGCCGTGGTGCGTTTCCAGGGGCCGAAGGCCAATGGCATGCCGGAGTTGCACAAGCTCACGCCCTTCCTTGGCGTGCTGCAGGACCGCGGCTACAAGGTGGCGCTGGTTACCGACGGGCGCATGTCCGGCGCCTCCGGCAAGGTGCCGGCGGCCATCCACGTCTGCCCGGAGGCGCTGGACGGTGGGCCGCTGGCGCTGGTCCGTGACGGCGACATCATCCGCGTCGATGGCGTGACCGGCGAGCTGCGGGCGCTGGTCGATCCGGACGAGTGGGACGCGCGGGAACCGGCGATTCGCCCTGAAGACATGGGCATCGGCTGTGGTCGCGAGTTGTTCGCCTTCATGCGCGCCTCGTTCAGCACGGCGGAGCAGGGCGCCAGCGCATTCACCGAGAGTCTGGAGGCGCTCAAGTGAAGACAGCGCTGGTTGGCGACATCGGTGGTACCAATGCACGCTTCGCGCTGTGGCGCGATCAGCGGATCGAGCAGATTCGCGTGCTGCCCACGGCAGACCATGCGCGTCCGGAGCTGGCAATCCGCGCCTACCTCGACGAAGTGGGCCAGCCGCTGGATGCGCTGGAAGCAGTATGCCTGGCCTGTGCCGGGCCGGTGAGCGGCGATCACTTCCGCTTCACCAACAACCACTGGCAGCTGAGCCGACAGGCGTTCTGCCGCGAACTGGGTCTGAAGGATCTGCTGCTGATCAACGACTTCACCGCCATGGCCCTCGGTATGACCCGGCTGCGCGATGACGAGCGCGTCACGGTCCGCGAGGGCGAGCCTGAACCGGGCCGGCCGCGTCTGGTCATAGGCCCCGGCACCGGGTTGGGGGTTGCCGGGCTGCTGCCGCTGGTGGGCGGCGGCTGGCGCGCCTTGCCGGGCGAGGGTGGGCATATCTGTCTGCCGATCGGCAGCGAGCGCGAGGCGGCGATCTGGGCGCAGCTGCACCGCGCACAGGGCCACGTGAATGCCGAAGCCGTGCTCAGCGGGCCGGGATTGCTGACGCTCTATCGTGCCTGTTGCGCGCTGGATGGCCGAGCGGCCGAACACGACTCTCCGGCCGAGATCACCAAGGCTGCGCTGGCTGGCGAACCGTACGCCGTGGCCGTGCTGGAGCAGTTCTGCCGCTGGCTTGGACGCATCGTCGGCGACAACGTGCTGACGCTCGGTGCACGCGGCGGGGTATATATCGTCGGCGGCGTGGTACCGCGCTTCGCCGAGTTCTTCATGCACAGCGGCTTTTGCGATGCCCTGTGCGAGAAGGGCCAAATGAGTGGCTATTTCGATCGCCTGCCGGTATGGCTGGTGACCGCGCCTTATCCGGGCCTGGAGGGCGCCGGCGTGGCGTTGCAATCGCTGCTGGAGGGCGTCTAGGCGGCTGGCAGGGAAGGGCGACGGGCGATCGGATAACAACAAGAAAAGGGACGTGACGTGAGCCAAGCAGGTAAGAACATCCTTCTGGTCGACGACGATCAGGAAATCCGCGAACTGCTGCAGACCTATCTCAGCCGCTCGGGCTTTCAGGTCCGCGGCGTGCCGGACGGCGCGCAGTTTCGCAGCGCGCTGTGCGCCGAACCGGCCGATCTGGTGATACTCGACGTGATGCTGCCCGACGAGGACGGCTTCAGTCTGTGCCGCTGGATTCGCCAGCACGAGCGGCTGGCCTCGATGCCAATCATCATGCTCACCGCCAGTTCCGACGAGGCCGACCGGGTGGTCGGTCTAGAGCTGGGCGCCGACGATTACCTCGGCAAGCCGTTCAGCCCACGCGAGCTGCTGGCGCGGATCAAAGCCCTGCTGCGACGGGTCAGCTTCGCCCAGGAGCGCGGCAGCGATGTGCTGGCCTTCGATGAATGGCGGCTGGACATGATCAGCCACCGGCTGTTCCACGCCGATGGCGAGGAAGTCTTTCTGTCCGGTGCCGATTTTGCGTTGCTCAAGCTGTTTCTCGATCATCCGCAGCAAATCCTCGACCGCGACACCATTGCCAACGCCACCCGCGGGCGCGAGGTGATGCCGCTGGAGCGCATCGTCGACATGGCGGTCAGTCGCCTGCGCCAGCGCCTGCGCGACACCGGCAAGTCGCCGCGGCTGATCCGCACGGTACGTGGCAGCGGTTACTTGTTGGCTACCCAGGTGACGCCGCACCATGAATCTGCGCACTGAGCGGCGGCGCCTGCGGCTGGTGCCGCGCTCGCTGCTCGGACGCATGCTGTTGCTGACCCTGCTCGCGGTGCTGCTGGCGCAAGGGCTGTCGAGCCTGATCTGGCTATCGCAGCTGCGCGCCAGCCAGATGGAGGGGCTGCTGGCCAGCGCTCGCAGCCTGGCGCAGTCGATGGGGGCGAGCGTCAGCTACTTCCGATCGCTGCCGCTCGGCTACCGCCCGCTGGTGCTCGACCAGCTGCGCAGCATGGGCGGCACGCGCTTCTTCGTCTCGCTCAACGACAAGCCGCTGGAGATGAAGATCCTGCCGGAGACGCCACGCAAGCGTGCGGTGCTGCACGAGGTGGAGCAGGTGCTGCGCCAGCGTCTGGGTGGCGCGGTGGACCTGACCATCGAGTTCGTCAGCCCGGACGATCTGCGCATCTTCAACAGCGGCATCAAGCTCGAGGAGCTGCCGCGCTCCTGGGCCCACTACGCGCTGGGCTTCGAACCGCTGGCGCCACCGGTGCTGGTGACGCAGATACAGATCGCGCCGCAGGAGTGGCTCTATCTCGCCTCGCTGATGCCGGCACCCTACGTCAGCCTGGAAGACGAGGGGCTGCCGGTGCAGCAGCTGTGGTTCATCGTGCTGACCAGCGCCTTCCTGCTGCTGTTCATCGGCCTGCTGGTGCGCTGGCAGAGCCGGCCATTGAAGCGCCTGGCCAAGGCGGCGCGAGAGCTGTCGGTGGGAGGCGAAGTGCGTCCGCTGGCCGAGATCGGTGCCAGCGAGATCGTCGAGGTCAGCCGCGCCTTCAACAACATGCGCGAGCGCATCAGCCGCTATCTGACCGAGCGCGGCCAGTTGTTCAGCGCGATTTCCCATGACCTGCGCACGCCCATCACGCGGCTGCGGCTGCGGGTCGAACTGCTGGAGGACGAGGCCCAGCAAGTCAAGTTCAACCGCGATCTCGACGAACTGGAGCTGCTGGTCAAGGGCGCCCTGCAGTGCGTGAAGGACACCGATATCCACGAGAACATCGAGGCCGTAGACCTCAATCTGTTGCTCGAACACATCGTCGAGCCGTACCAGGCCTGCGACCAGACCCGCGTGACCCTGGATGGACGCGCGCTGGCGACTTACCCCGGCAAACCGCTGGCACTCAAGCGCTGCATCGGCAACCTGCTGGACAACGCCCTGAAGTACGGCGAGCGCGCCCACCTGCACGTCGAGGATGGCAAGGAAGCGCTGGTGCTGCACGTCGACGACGAGGGGCCGGGTGTTCCGGAGCAGCGCCTGGAGCACGTTTTCGAACCCCATGTACGGCTCTCCGGCCAGCAGCAGGGCTACGGCCTGGGGCTGGGTATCGCGCGCAACATCGCTCACGCTCACGGCGGCGAGCTGAGCATGCGCAACCTGCAGCAGGGAGGGCTGAGGGTGACCCTCACACTACCGCGCTGAAGCCCGCCGGGCGTGCCTGTTACCTGTGGCGTGCCTTTGTAACCGGTTGGTGACCATCGGCCATCCCTTCGTTACCCAGTGTCCATTTTTCTGCGCATAGACTCGATCCATCGCAAGCGACCATGACTTGCCGGATAAAAACAAGAAGGTGCCCCTCCATGAATGCGATCCATCGTCTCGCTCTTTCCGTTTCCCTTGCCCTGCCATTGCTCGCCCACGCCGGCGAGGTCGAAGTCCTGCACTGGTGGACCTCCGGCGGCGAGAAGCGCGCCGCCGACACCCTGCAGAAGATGGTCGAGCAGAAAGGCCATACCTGGAAGGATTTCGCCGTCGCCGGTGGCGGTGGCGAGGCCGCCATGACCGTACTGAAAACCCGCGCCGTTTCCGGCAATCCGCCATCTGCCGCGCAGATCAAGGGCCCCGACATCCAGGAGTGGGGTGAACTCGGTCTGCTCGCCAACCTCGACGACACCGCCAAGGCCGAGCGCTGGGACGAGCTGCTGCCCAAGCAGGTCAGCAAGATCATGCAGTACGACGGTTCCTATGTGGCCGTGCCGGTCAACGTGCACCGGGTCAACTGGCTGTGGATCAACCCCGAGGTGTTCGAGAAGGCCGGCGCCACGACGCCGAAGACCCTCGACGAGTTCTTCGCCGCTGCCGAGAAGCTCAAGGCCGCCGGTTTCGTGCCGGTCGCCCACGGCGGCCAGCCGTGGCAGGACGGCACCGTGTTCGAGGGCTTCGTGCTCAGCATTCTCGGACCGGAGGATTACCACAAGGCATTCGTCGAGCTGGACGAGGACACCCTGACCGGCGACAAGATGGTCCAGGCGTTCACGGCGCTGAAGAAACTGCGTGACTACATAGACGCCGATGCCGCCGGTCGCGAGTGGAACCGCGCCACCGGCATGGTCATCGACGGCAAGGCCGGCATGCAGATCATGGGCGACTGGGCCAAGAGCGAGTTTACCGCCGCCAACAAGGTCGCGGGCAAGGACTACCAGTGCCTGCCGTTTCCCGGCACCCAGGGCAGCTTCACCTACAACATCGACTCCTTGGCGATGTTCAAGCTGAGCGACGATGACAACCGCAAGGCCCAGGAAGACCTGGCGCGCGCCGTGCTGCAGCCGGAGTTCCAGACCTTCTTCAACCAGAACAAGGGCTCCATCCCGGTTCGTCAGGACCAGGACATGAGCGAGTTCGACGCCTGCGCCCAGCAGTCGATGAAGGATTTCAAGGCGGCGGCCCAGGGCAGCGGCCTGCAACCCAGCCTGACCCACGGCATGGCCGCTTCGAGCTACGTGCAGGGCGCGGTGTTCGATGTCGTGACCAACTTCTTCAACGACCCCAAGGCCGACCCGCAAAAGGCGGCCAAGCAACTGGCGGCGGCAATCCAGGCCGTGCAGTAACGCCACGGGCGGACCACGTCCGCCCGGTTCCCGAAACGTGCGTCCCGGTACCTGCTTCGGCATGTGCCGCGGGCGACGACATCCCGGATTTCCATGAGGGATCACACCCATGAGCTCCATCGCGCTTCAAGCCAGGCCCGCCAAGGTCTCGCCGCTCGACGCCCTGCAGCGCTGGCTGCCGAAGCTGGTGCTGGCGCCGAGCATGCTGATCGTGCTGGTCGGCTTCTATGCCTACATCGGCTGGACCTTCCTGCTCTCGTTCACCAACTCACGCTTCATGCCCAGCTACAAATGGGCCGGTCTGCAACAGTACGAGCGCCTGTGGGACAACGATCGCTGGTGGGTCGCGAGCCAGAACCTGCTGGTATTCGGCGGCCTGTTCATCGCCATCAGCCTGTTCATTGGCGTGGTGCTCGCCGTACTGCTGGACCAGCGCATCCGCCGCGAAGGGCTGATTCGCACCATCTACCTGTACCCCATGGCGCTGTCGATGATCGTCACTGGCACCGCCTGGCAGTGGCTGCTCAACCCTGGCCTGGGGCTGGACAAGCTGCTGCGCGATTGGGGCTGGGAGGGCTTTCGCTTCGACTGGCTGGTGGACCCGGATCGGGTCATCTATTGCCTGGTGATCGCCGCCGTTTGGCAGGCTTCGGGCTTTGTCATGGCGCTGTTCCTCGCGGGTCTGCGCAGCGTCGATCAGTCGATCATCCGCGCCGCTCAGGTGGACGGTGCGAGCCTGCCGACCATCTACCTGCGCATCGTGCTGCCGAGCCTGCGTCCGGTGTTCTTCAGTGCGTTGATGATCCTGGCCCATATCGCCATCAAGAGCTTCGACCTGGTGGCGGCGATGACCGCCGGTGGCCCGGGTTATTCCAGCGATCTGCCGGCGATGTTCATGTACGCCCACACCTTCACCCGCGGCCAGATGGGCCTGGGTGCGGCGAGCGCCATGCTGATGCTCGGCGCGGTGATGGCGATCATCGTGCCCTACCTGTACTCCGAGCTGAGGAGCAAGCGCCATGTCTGATTTCGCGCAACCGCGCCTGACGCTCGGGCGCCTGACCATCCACGCTACGCTGCTGCTGGCTTGCGCCGTCTACCTGGTGCCGCTGATCGTGATGTTGCTGACCAGCTTCAAGACACCGGAAGACATCCGTACCGGCAACCTGCTGAGCTGGCCGGAGGCGTTCACGGCCATGGGCTGGCTGACCGCCTGGGATGCCGTCGGTGGCTACTTCTGGAACTCGGTGAAGATCGTCATCCCGGCGGTGCTGATCTCCACCGCGCTGGGCGCCATCAACGGCTACGTGCTGTCGATGTGGCGCTTCCGCGGCTCGCAGCTGTTTTTCGGTCTGCTGCTGTTCGGCTGCTTCCTGCCGTTCCAGGTGATCCTGCTGCCGGCGTCCTTCACGCTCGGCAAGCTGGGCCTGGCCAATACCACCACCGGTCTGGTGCTGGTGCACGTGGTATACGGCCTGGCGTTCACCACACTGTTCTTCCGCAACTTCTACGTCAGCGTGCCGGAAGCGCTGGTGCGGGCGGCACGGCTGGATGGCGCCGGTTTCTTTACCATCTTCGGGCGCATCCTGCTGCCGATGTCGGTACCGATCATCATGGTCTGCCTGATCTGGCAGTTCACCCAGATCTGGAACGACTTCCTCTTCGGCGTGGTGTTCGCCAGCGGCGATACCCAGCCGGTCACCGTGGCGCTGAACAACCTGGTGAACACCAGCACCGGCGCCAAGCAATACAACGTAGACATGGCCGCCGCGATGATCGCCGGCCTGCCCACGCTGGTGGTCTACGTGATCGCCGGCAAGTACTTCCTGCGCGGGCTGACTGCCGGCGCCGTCAAGGGTTGAGGAGAACAACGATGGCTTCCCTGGAACTGCGCAACGTTCAAAAGAGTTATGGCAACAGCCAGATCGCAACGCTCAAGGACATCGCGCTGAAGATCGACGCCGGTGAGTTCCTGATTCTCGTCGGCCCCTCCGGCTGCGGCAAATCCACCCTGATGAACTGCATCGCCGGGCTGGAGAACATCACCGGCGGCGAGATCCTCGTCGATGGCGAGGACATCAGCCAGGCCAGCCCGAAGGATCGCGACATCGCCATGGTGTTCCAGTCCTACGCGCTCTATCCGACCATGAGCGTGCGCGACAACATCGCCTTCGGCCTGAAGATGCGCAAGGTGCCGGCGGCGAAGATCGAGGAGGAGGTGGCGCGGGTCGCCAAGCTGCTGCAGATCGAGCCGCTGCTGGAACGCAAGCCGTCGCAACTGTCCGGCGGCCAGCAGCAGCGCGTGGCCATGGGCCGGGCGCTGGCACGGCGGCCGAAGATCTATCTGTTCGACGAGCCGTTGTCGAACCTCGACGCCAAGCTGCGGGTGGAGATGCGCACAGAGATCAAGCTGATGCACCAGCGGCTGAAAACCACCACGGTGTATGTCACCCATGACCAGATCGAGGCAATGACCCTCGGCGACAAGGTCGCGGTGATGAAGGACGGTGTGATCCAGCAGTTCGGTACCCCCCACGAGATCTACAACAACCCGGCCAACCTGTTCGTCGCGAGCTTCATCGGCTCGCCGCCGATGAACTTCGTGCCGCTGCGCATTCGTCAGCGTGACGGCCGCTGGGTGGGCGTGCTCAACAGCGAGCAGGGCAGTTGCGAGCTGCCGCTGCCGATCACCAGTGACGAAGGTCTGCGTGATCGCGAACTCATCCTCGGCATTCGCCCTGAACAGATCGGCCTCGCCGGAGTCGGAACAGCTGATTTTTCGCTGGCGGTCGACATCGAAGTGGTCGAACCCACCGGGCCAGACACCCTGGTGGTGTTCACGCTGAATCAGGTCAAGGCCTGTTGCCGGTTGATGCCGGACCAGGCTCCGCGAGTGGGGGAGACGCTCAATCTGCAGTTCGATCCGCGCAAGGCGCTGCTCTTCGATGCCCAGACCGGCGAGCGGCTTGGCGTTGTGCAGCCGGAGCCGGTGCGCGAGAGCAAGGTCACCCGGCTGGTTTCCAACGGAGCGGGCACAGCGCAGTGAACTTCCGCCTGCCTTGCCAGCAGGCGGTCGATGAAAGTGGACGGTTACAGGAATGAACAGAGCCGACTGGCTCGATCCAGCGATCAATAACAACAAAAGCGGAGTGGATGATGAAAAAAACACTGACAGCCCTGGGCGTTGCCAGCGCCATTGCGGGTCTGAGCCTGCCTCTCGGCGCCCATGCTCTGGAGTTCACCGGTTACATGCGCAGCGGGGTCGGCGAATCGGTCAACAGCGATTCGCAGTCCTGCTTCCAGTTGCCCGGTGCGCCGAGCAAGTACCGCCTGGGTAATGAGTGCGAGCAATACGCCGAGCTCGATCTGCGCCAGGACCTCTACACCTTCGCCGACGGCTCGGTGCTGAGCCTGGAAGGCATGGCAGCGCTCTACAACCAGTACAACCACACCCCGGAGTTCACCGGCGACCACGGCTGGGCACGGATGGTCCAGGCCTACGCCGAGTGGAGCAAGGTGCCGGCGTTGTACAACGGCTCGCTATGGGCGGGCCGTCGTTTCTACAAGCGTAACGACATCCACATCTCCGACTTCTACTACTGGAACCAGAGCGCCACCGGTGCCGGTGTCGAGGACATGGAAATCGGCGGACTGAAGTACAGCTATGCCTTCTCGCGCAAGGACAGCGTGTTCCAGAAGGAGTACGTCTCTCGCCACGATTTCAACGTCGGCGGCTTCGACAGCAACCCCGGCGGCGAGCTGGAGTTCGGCCTGAGCTACCTCGACAAGCCCAGCCGTGATGATGCCAACAGCGGTTGGGCGGTGACGGTGCAGCACGTGCAGGCCGACTTTCTCGGTGGCAAGAACACCCTGGCGCTGCAGTACGGCGAGGGCCCGGGCACCGGCCTCGGCTACACCGGCGACGTCACCCTGGACGACAGCGCCAAGAGCTGGCGGGTGGTTGAGTACTTCGACTGGCAGGTGACGCCGCGATTCGGCGGCCAATTTCAGGTGGTCTATCAGAAGGACAAGCGCGATGACGGTGGTGACCAGGACTGGTGGTCGGTGGGCGCACGTCCGGTCTATGCCTTCAGCGAGCAGTTCAAGCTCGTTGCCGAGGTTGGCCATGACCAGATCGACGCCACCGACGGCACGCGCAAGCTGAGCAAGTTCACCATTGCGCCGACCTGGTCACCCGCCGGTCCTGGCTTCTGGGCACGGCCGGAGTTCCGCCTGTACTACACCTACGCCAGCTGGAACGACGCGGCACAACGGGCGGCCAGCGTGATGGCTGAAGGCTCGGCGCTGTCGGATACCGGTGCGTTCGGCAACGCTCGCCACGGTTCGAACTTCGGCGTGCAAGTGGAGCACTGGTGGTAACTGGTTAGCGGGTCGCCATCCAGATCAGCAGGCCGGCCTGGAACAGCGCCAGCGCAATCAGGCAAACGATAGTGAATCGCAGCGCACCGTCCTCACGACGGAAGCGGGCGATTCGCTCCTGCAGATCGCGGATCTGGTTTTCCTGCGCCTGCAGGTTGCGGTCGGCCTGCTCCAGCATGGCGGCTGCCTCCTGCAGCTCGACGACCTGGACCTTCTCGCCGTTCCAGTCTGCTCGCAGGCTGCTGACCCGCGGCGCGCCGTAGCTCGCCTTGCCCGCCTGATCCTTCGGGTAGTCGACATCGAAGCCCTGGGTGCGCAGGCAGTGGTCGCGGCGCAGCCGCTGATCATCGCTCGTCACATCCTTGGGCAGCGAGCCGCCCTCGACCAGGTAGTGACCCCAGCGCTTCTGCGCCCAGGCCGCGCCCTGGGCCAGCAGGAAACGGCCGAGGCCACGATTCACCGGCTCCAGTTGCAACCCGCTGTCCGGACCGAAGCGCAGTTCCTTGCTGCGGTGATCGGCCCATACCTCCAGCACGTTGCTTTTGCGCGAGCGCACCTGCCCCGGAATGTTGATGAACATCCGCAGCAGGCTCTGCTCGGGCGTGTGGCGTTCCAGCTGCGCCAGCTCGACGAAGCGCAGCGGGCGTGCGCCGCCGTCGCGTTCGGTGGGCAGTGGCGCCAGGCGTAGCAGGCGGAAGCGGTCGGGCTTGAGCTCCGCCCACGGATGCTTCGGCGCTGCCGGCTGGTCTTTTTCAGTGCTCTGGATGGTTTCGCTGTCGGTCATCTGCGCGTTCCTGGGCCTGCGCGGCGGCTCGTTCAGGAGCCAATCGGGCCCTCGTCATGCGGGCTATCGGCAGCGCGGCGCCTAACTGGAGGCTGGCAGGATGCCATTGGCCTGGAGGAAGCGCCGGATACGTTCCTGCAAGCCCCAGGCGAGCGGCAGATCGGGGGCGTCATAGGAGGCCAGCTGTTGCGCATCCGCCGGCACGATGCGCAGCACATGGTTCATGCCATCGACCAGCGCCAGTTCGGCGTCGGGCTTGGCACGCTGCAGGGCTTCGGCGTCCTCGATGCCGACCTGGATGTCGTGGCGGCCCTGGATGATCAGCGCGGGTGTCTCGACGGCCGCGAAGACCTCGGCCGGGTCGTAGGCGAACAGCGAAATCAGGTACGGCTGCACGCTGGGACGGAACAGCACCTGCAACGGCTCCGGCACTTCGGCGTGGGTTCGGCCGGCCTTGAGCTCGTCGATCAGGAAATGACTGGTGGCGAGCAGTGCTGGTGGTAGGCGGCCCTGCAGTTGCTCGCGCAGCACCTCGTCAATCGGCCGGCCGCTGCCGGCGATGCTGATCAGCGCCGCGGCGCCCGACTTCGGCGCGGCGAGACTGGCGATCAGCGCGCCTTCGCTGTGACCAACGAGGATCAGCTGGCCGAAACGGGGATCGCCCTTGAGCTTCGCGCTCCAGGCCAGCGCATCGCTGACATAGCCCTCCACACTGAGGTGGCGCTCGTCCGGTGCGGCCGCCAGGCTGGCGCCGACGCCGCGCTTGTCGTAGCGCAGGCTGGCCACGCCCAGTTTGGCCAGGCCCTGGGCCAGGCGTTTGAGGCTGTCGTTGCGCCCGGCCGGGTTGTTGCCGTCGCGGTCGGTCGGACCGGAGCCTGCGATCAGCAGCGCTACCGGTACTGGCTGGTCGCTCTTGGGCAGCAACAGACTGCCCTGCAGCACGCCGCTGCCGGTATCCAGGTTCAGGGTCTGGTTGAGCAGGGTCTGCGCCTGCAGGAAAGAAGGGGACATGGTCAGTAGCAGCAGTATCAGCAGGGCACGCATGGAAGGATTTCGTTGGCCACAGAGCAGGTTGGACGCGGCAATCGACGCGAAGGTCAGTATGCGCCGGCAACAGGAGCGATGACACCTTAGCAGCCTCAGGTATACTTCCGGCCCCTGTTTTTCGGTCGATCGCGGAGCGTCCTGCATGTCCGGCAATACCTACGGCAAGCTGTTCACCGTCACCACTGCCGGCGAAAGCCATGGTCCTGCGCTGGTGGCCATCGTCGACGGTTGCCCGCCCGGGCTGGAGCTGTCGCTGGACGATCTGCAGCGCGACCTCGACCGCCGCAAGCCGGGTACCAGCCGGCACACCACGCAGCGCCAGGAGGCCGACGAGGTGGAAATCCTTTCCGGTGTGTTCGAAGGCAGGACCACGGGTTGCCCGATCGGCCTGCTGATCCGCAACACCGACCAGAAGTCCAAGGACTACTCGGCGATCAAGGACCAGTTCCGCCCGGCCCATGCCGATTACACCTATCACCACAAGTACGGCCTGCGCGACTACCGCGGCGGTGGCCGCTCCTCGGCGCGCGAGACCGCCATGCGTGTCGCCGCCGGTGCCATCGCCAAGAAGTACCTGGCGACGCTGGGCATTCAGGTGCGTGGCTACATGAGCCAGCTCGGGCCGATCGAAATCCCGTTCAAGACCTGGGACAGCGTCGAGCAGAACGCCTTCTTCAGCCCCGACCCGGACAAGGTGCCGGAGCTGGAGGCCTACATGGACCAGCTGCGTCGCGATCAGGATTCGGTGGGCGCGAAGATCACCGTGGTCGCCGAGGGCGTGCCGCCGGGCCTCGGCGAGCCGATCTTCGACCGCCTGGATGCGGAACTAGCCCACGCGCTGATGAGCATCAACGCGGTCAAGGGCGTGGAAATCGGCGCCGGTTTCGCCTCGGTGGCCCAGCGTGGCACCGAGCATCGCGACGAGCTGACCCCGCAGGGCTTTCTGTCCAACAATGCCGGCGGCATCCTCGGGGGCATTTCCTCGGGTCAGCCGATCGTCGCCCATCTGGCGCTCAAGCCGACGTCCAGCATCACCACGCCCGGTCGCTCCATCGACGTGAACGGCGAGGCGGTGGACGTGATCACCAAGGGTCGCCACGACCCCTGCGTCGGCATCCGTGCCACGCCGATCGCCGAGGCCATGATGGCCATCGTGCTGCTGGATCACCTGCTGCGCCACCGCGCACAGAATGCCGATGTGCAGGTGACGACGCCGGTGCTGGGTCAGCTTTGAGCGGCCATTCGGAGCGCGGCGCGCCGGCGTTGACGCCGCGCGCTGCAAACTGAACGCCTGTTGCCATGACCGCTTCGCTCCCTTACTGGCGCCTCTCCGGGTTCTATTTCTCCTACTTCGCGCTGCTCGGTTCGACGGCGCCGTTTCTCGGCCTGTATTTCGCCCATCTGGGCTTCTCGCCGGAGCGCATCGGCGAGCTGATCGCCATTCCCATGCTGATGCGCTGCGTGGCGCCGAACCTCTGGGGCTGGTTGGGCGACGTCAGCGGCCGCCGGCTGGAGATCGTCCGCCTTGGCGCACTGTGCACGCTGCTGTCCTTCGGCCTGATCTTCTTCGACAAGAGCTTCGCCTGGCTGGCGCTGGTGATGGCCCTGCACGCCTTCTTCTGGCATGCCGTGCTGCCGCAATTCGAGGTCATCACCCTGGCGCATCTGCACGAGCAGCCCGAGCGCTACAGCCAGGTACGGTTGTGGGGCAGCATCGGCTTCATCCTGGCGGTGGTGGGGCTTGGGCTGCTGTTCCAGCGGTTGAGTCTGGACCTGTATCCGACCGCTGTCGCTGCGGTGATGCTGGGCATCGTGCTGAGCAGTGTCTGGGTCCCGAACGCGCAACCGCGCCAGCGCGCCGAGTCGGACGGGCAGGGCGGGTTTCTCGCTCAACTGCGCCGTCCCGGGGTACTGGCCTTCTACGGCTGCGTGGCGTTGATGCAGCTGGCCCATGGGCCGTACTACACCTTTTTCAGCATCCACCTGGAAGCACTGGGCTACAGCCGCAGCTTTATCGGCCTGATGTGGGCGCTGGGCGTGGTCGCGGAAATCCTGCTGTTCCTGGTCATGGCGCGTCTGCTCGAGCGCTTCTCGCTGCGCCAGGTGCTGCTGGCCAGCTTCCTGATCGCCGCCCTGCGCTGGGTATTGCTCGGGCAGTTCGCCGAGCACCTGGCCGTGCTGCTGATCGCGCAGCTGATGCACGCGGCGACCTTCGGCAGTTTCCACGCCGCCGCCATTCACTTCGTCCAGCGCAGTTTCGGTCATCGCCAGCAGGGCCAGGGTCAGGCGCTGTATGCCAGCCTGTCCGGCATCGGTGGAGCGCTGGGTGCGCTCTACGCAGGCTACGCCTGGTCTGGCCTCGGGCCGGGCTGGTCGTTCGCCATCGCCAGCCTGGCGGCGCTGGCCGCAGCCGTTATCATTGCTTGGCGTTTGCAGGAGGACCGGGCATGACTGTCGCATTCGAATTTTTCGACTGCCAACTGAAAATGCGCGCTCTGCACAACAGATGAATTCCAGCTGTCCGGGTAACCGGTCAGACGACCCTTTCGGAGAGCCGAACATGAGTGTCCTCAGCGTCTATCACGAGTCCCGCCCCGACCAGCCGCTCAAGGTGCTGACCCACCTCGAAGACATCGCCCCGACGCTGGCCCAGATTGGCGTACAGCTGGAGCGCTGGGAAGCCGGCGCGCCGGTTGCTGCTGGCGCCAGCCAGGAAGAGGTGATCGCCGCCTACCGGCCCCAGATCGACCGGCTGATGTCCGAACGCGGCTACCTCACAGTCGATGTCATCAGCGTGACCCGCGACCATCCGCAGAAGGAAGAACTGCGCGCGAAGTTCCTCGATGAGCATCGCCATGCCGAGGACGAGGTGCGCTTCTTCGTCGCCGGGCGCGCACTGTTCAGTCTGCATATCGACGACATGGTCTACGCCGTGCTGTGCGAGAAGAACGACCTGATCACCGTACCCGGCGGCACGCGTCACTGGTTCGACATGGGCGAAGAGCCGCACTTCGTCGCCATTCGCCTGTTCGGCAATCCGGACGGCTGGGTTGCCGAGTTCACTGGC
This sequence comes from Stutzerimonas sp. KH-1, assembly GCF_054483855.1. Lineage (NCBI taxonomy): Bacteria > Pseudomonadati > Pseudomonadota > Gammaproteobacteria > Pseudomonadales > Pseudomonadaceae > Stutzerimonas > Stutzerimonas sp. KH-1. The sequence continues at coordinate 838,082 of NZ_CM137011.1, forward strand.
GAACGCATCGCCGACCAGTTCCCTCGACTGGATGACTGATACGTCGACCATGGCCATCGACACCGGTGCAGGCGCAGACATGACCGTCAGCAGCTTTGCCCGGTCGATCCGACGCGCTGCTGAGGCGCTCTGGCACGCTAACTGAACCCTGCCGCCGCGCTGGCATCCTAAATTAGGTACCCACCCAAACAGGAGCGTACCCATGGGAGATGCATTCGGCGGTATTTTCGGCCTGCTCATCCTGATACTGGATATCTGGGCAATCATCAGCATCGTTCGCAGCGACAGCACCACTGGCAAGAAAGTGCTCTGGGTTCTGCTGATCATCATCCTGCCGGTGCTCGGCCTGATCATCTGGGGAATCATGGGCCCGCGCGGCAATCGCCCCGATGCACGCGGACCATATCGGTAAGCGCTAATGGAAAGCCTGAGCGCTCCGCTGGCCATCGCGGTGCTGGTGCTGGATGTGCTCGCCATCGCGCATGTCTGGCGCAGCCCCATCGAGACTGGCCGCAAGGTCATATGGTCGCTGGTCATCGTATTGCTGCCGGTGGTCGGCCTGATCATGTGGGCGGTGGCGGCCGGGCCGTTCGGCAAAGCGCGGCTGTGAAGCATGCGTGGCAGTGGCTTGCTGTTCGCTGTGCTGCTGCTCGTCTCTGTCCCGGGAGAGGCGGACGATGACGAAGCCTGGCAGGCATTACGCGAAGGCCGTGCGCTGTTGATACTGCGCCACGCCAATGCGCCAGGGCTGGGCGATCCGCCCGGCTTCAGACTCTCCGACTGCAGCACCCAGCGTAATCTCGATGAGCGCGGCCGAGCCCAGGCCCAACGCTGGGGCGCGCTGTTGCGCGATAGAGGCCTGGCCGAGGTACGGCTTTTGAGCAGCCGCTGGTGCCGCGCCCTGGAGACGGCCGAGCAGATGGCGCTCGGCCCGGTCGAGCCGCTGCCTGCGCTGGATTCCTTCTTCGCCTCGCCGGCCAGCGAGGGACGGCAGACCGTTGAGCTGCGCGAAGTCTTGGCCGGGCTGGAGGCCGGTGAGGTGGCGATATTGGTCAGCCATCAGGTCAACATCACTGCGCTGACCGGCATCTTTCCGCAGTCGGGCGAGGGGCTGATCCTGGCTCTGCCGCTGGCCGTACCTCCGCAGATCCTGGCGCGCGTCCCGCCGCCTTAGCCTTACCGTCAGCCGCCCTTGGCGTAGTTGTCCCAGATGTGGATCGCCGCGTAGGCACGCCATGGGCGCCAGGCTTCGGCGCGTGCGGCCAGTGCCTTGGCGGTCAGCCCATCCGCTCCCCAGAGCGGCGCCTTGAGCAAACCGAGATCGGCACTGGGAAAGGCATCCGCCACGCCGAAGCCGCGCAGCGCGATGTATTCGGCGGTCCAGGGGCCAATGCCCGGCAGCTCGCACAGGCGCCGGACCAGCGTGTCGGCGCCATCCCCTACGTGCAGGTGCAACGCGCCCTCGGCCACGGCGGCGGCCAGCCGGCGCAGCGCCTGGGCGCGCTTGGCGGGCATGCCAATGGCCTCCAGCGGGTCGTCGGCGATCGCCTGCGCGGTGGGAAATAGCATCTCCAGTCCGGCTGGCGCCTGTGGCAACGGCTCGCCGAGGCGCTCGACGATACGGCGCGTAATGGTCACGGCCGCCTTGACGGTGACCTGCTGACCGACGATCGCGCGCACGGCCTGCTCGAATGGATCGTAGGCCGCTGGCAGGCGCAGGCCGGGTTGAGCTGCGACCAGTGGGCCGAGCGCCGGGTCGCTGGCGAAATGCGTGGCGATCGCCTGCGGGTCGGCGTCCAGGTCGAACATCTTGCGCACCTGGGCTACCAGTGGCTGGGTGGCGTGCAGCAGCGAGTCGCTGAGGGTGAGTTCGAGCACGGGGCGGTCGTCGGCAGCATTGACGCTGAGCCAGCCGCAGGCCTCACCGAGGCGCAGCGTACGGGCATAGCCGCGTGGCTCCAGGCGCTCCACACCTGGCAGAAGACGCAGGGCGAAGTGGCGGTGGAATTGTTGCCAGTCCCAGGGCTCGAGGTAGGGCAGGTGAATGGTTTCGCTCATTTCCAGACCCTAGCGTCTGCGCGTCGCTTTGTCGTCCCTAAGTGTGCTTTCGAACCCCCATGGTTCCTCCTGTCATCTAGGCCACCGTAGAATGCGCCTCTTTTCGGTGGGCGATTCATCGCCCGTCCCCAGCCAGCTTGCAGACGTCGCGGCGTTGCGCGATGCCTGCCAAGGGAGACAGCCATGAGCGACTTTCAGGAAACTCTCTACGAGGGATACGGGCAGCGATTCCATATCGACAAGCTGCTGCACGAGGTGCACACCGAGCACCAGCATCTGGTGATCTTCGAGAACCCGCGCATGGGCCGCGTCATGGCTCTCGATGGGGTGATCCAGACCACCGAGGCCGACGAATTCGTCTACCACGAGATGCTCGCCCATGTGCCGATCCTGGCCCACGGCCTGGCGCGCCGGGTGCTGATCATCGGTGGTGGCGACGGCGGCATCCTGCGCGAAGTGGCGCGCCATCGCGACATCGAGAGCATCACCCTGGTCGAGGTAGACGGCGCAGTGGTGGAGATATGCAGGGAATTCCTGCCGAACCATTCGGCCGGGACCTTCGATGATCCGCGGCTGAAGCTGGTGATCGATGACGGCATGCACTTCCTGGCGGAAACCGAGGAGAAGTTCGACGTCATCATTTGCGATGCCACCGATCCCGTCGGCCCGGGTGAGGCGCTATTCTCCGAGAACTTCTACCAGGCGTGCCGGCGCTGCCTGAACGAGGGCGGTATCCTGGTCGCCCAGAACGGCACGCCGTTCCTGCAACTGGGCGCGGTGCAGACCACCGCCAAGCGCATGCAAGGTCTGTTCGCCGACTGGCATTTCTATCAGGCTGCGGTGCCGACCTACATTGGCGGTGCGATGACCTTCGCCTGGGGCGCCAGCAATGCCGAGAGCCGCAAGCTGCCGCTGGAAACCCTGATGCAGCGCTATAGCGGCAGCGGCATCGTGACCCGTTATTACAACCCGCACGTGCACATCGCCGCCTTCGCGCTGCCGCAGTACGTGCTACATGCGATCGCCAAGCCCAGCAACGACTGATCGCGCACGGCGCATCGCCCCTCGAGCGGCCCGCCCGGCAACGGTGCGGGCCGTTTTGTGTTCCGCGGTCCGGTTGAACTGCCACATGTCTCGCGGGTTCTACTGATGAAGCCCGCGACCCTGGCGCGCGGTGGCGTCGAGCCATCGAGCCCGTGCAGTCAGGTCCCTGGCCTGCTAGCTTGTCACTGTGGACATCGTCCACGTCTCTTCGACTAGCTGTTGCGACTCCCGTTTGCCCGATGTCTCGACGACGGAGCCGATCTCCCGCTGAGCTCGTGGCAACTTCATCCAGGTATGAGAGGAGGTTGAATCATGAGCACCACCTTCCATGAGGATGTCAGCAGCACCGTTCTGCGCCGGATGAAAGAGGGCGGTTTCGATTTCGCCCGTGTGCATCCCATCGAGTTCTACGCGGTATTCCCGGAACGGGACCGTGCCCAGATCGCCGCCGAGAACTTCCGTGGTGAAACCATCAACACCCAGGTCTTTCCGCGCGAGGACGGAAGCTGGAATCTGCAGGTCAGCAAGGTGATGTACGCGACGTTCGACGGCATCGGCGACTTCGAGCAGGATCTGGAGGATCTGGTCGAACCCCTCGGTGGGGTGCTCGATGGCTGGGGCGTCACCCAGGAAATCGAAAGCCAGAGCCTCTGATCGTCACTCCCTTTTCAAATCGCTATTGAGCGCCTGGTCCCATGGCGGGACCGGGCCGAAGCGGGATTTGAGAAACTCCAGCAGCAGTCGGGTCCGCGAGTCGGCCTCGCGTGTCAGGCGCAGGGCATAGATGCCGCTGGCTTCCGGTTGCGGCAGTCCGCTTTCGCAGAACAGCGGAAGCAGTTCGCCGCGCAGCAACTGATCGCTGATCAGCCAGGTCGGCAGGTGAGCGATGCCGAGCCCGGCCAGCGCTCCGGCCAGTAGCGCCTCGGCATTGTTCGCCACCATCCGCAAGCGTCCGGGACGCAGCAGGCGCGGCTTGCCGTCGCGCTCGAAGCGCCAGGCATGCGGCGGAGCCAGCGCGTCCCAGTCGAGCCCGTCATGCTCGGGAAGCTCCTCCGGCTGCAACGGCAGGCCACGACGTTCCAGGTAGGCCGGGCTGGCGCAGACGATCCGCACCATCGGTGCCAGCGGCGTGGCGACCAGCCGCGTGTCGGCCAGCGGACCGATGCGCAACACCAGATCCACTTCCCCCAGATGTTCACCTTGCAGATCGACGAAGCTGTCGATCAGCCGCAGCTGGATATCTACACCTGGATAGGCCTGCAGGAACTCAGCCAGCGCCGGCGCCAGGTGCCGACGCCCGAATGGCGCAGGGGCGTCGATGCGGATCCGACCTTCCGGTGCGCTGTCCAACGACGTCGCTTCGGCACGCGCCAGATGCAGTTCCTGCACGATGCGCCGGGCGCGCTCGGCAAAGGCCAGTGCCGCAGGCATCGCCCGCACGGCATGGGTGCTGCGGCTGAACAGCTGACCGCCGAGGGCCTGCTCCAGTGCATCGATACGCCGTGCCACGGCAGAGGGCGTGAGGCCATGCCGGCGCGCAGCAGCGGAGAAGCTGCCGCATTCCAGCACGTCGAGGAAGAGTTCGAGTTGAGCGGAAAGGGCGTCTGGCAGCATTGGCGACTCTGCTTGTGCGTAAAGTGCAAAGCCATTGTGCGCGGCTGTGCGTATCGACGCCAGCCGTAGCGGCGTAGCATTCGCGTTCTCTCTGACAATGGAACGCGCATATGCTGCTGGACATCGGGCTGAACATTCTGCTGGGACTGGCGTTGGGCACGCTTGGCGGACTGTTCGGCATTGGCGGCGGGCTGATCGCGATTCCGGTGCTGGGCGTGCTCTTCGGATTGGATCAGCAACTGGCCCAGGGTACGGCGCTGGTGATGGTGGTGCCCAACGTGCTGCTCGCCATCTGGCGCTACCATCAGCGCAACCGCATCGACTGGCGCCACGCCGCAGCGCTGGCCGGAGCCAGTTTTGTCTTCGCCATTCTCGGCGCGGGCGTGGCGGTCTCGCTGGACGCCGGCCGCATGCGCCTGGCGTTCGTTGGCTTTCTCTTGGCCCTGGCGGCCTACAACCTGCTGCGTGTGTTTCTGCGGCCAGCGCCCGGTAACGGTCAGCTGCGTCATTCCTGGCCATGGCTCAGCGTCCTCGGCGCAGGGGCGGGGGCGGCGGGCGGGCTGTTCGGCGTGGGCGGTGCGGTGATCGCCACACCGATTCTGACCAGCGTATTCGGCACTTCGCAGGTGGTTGCCCAGGGGCTGTCACTGGCACTGGCGGCGCCGAGCACCGGCGTTACCCTGGTGACCTACGCACTGCATCACCAGGTCAACTGGCTGCTGGGCTTGCCGCTAGCCGTTGGCGGCCTGCTCAGCATCAGCCTGGGCGTGCGCCTCGCCCATGCGCTGCCGGAGCATCTGCTGCGCCTGCTGTTCAGCGGTTTCCTGGTGACCAGTGCGGTGCTGCTGGCGCTGGAAAGCTGAGCAGTTTCAGCCCGTCAGGCCGAGTAGGGCGCCGCCGAGCGCACCGGTGATTACCACCAGCCACGGCGGCAGCTTCCAGTAGCTCAGTGCGGCGAAGGCCAGCACGGCAAGGATGAAGTGTTCCGCGGCCTTGATCGCGCTGGTCCAGACCGGGTCGTACAGCGCCGCCAGCAGCAGCCCGACCACGGCGGCATTGATGCCCGCCAGCGCCGCCTGGCTGCGGCGGTTGCCGCGCAGCCGTTCCCAGAATGGCAAGGCGCCGAATACCAGCAGGAAGGAGGGTGCGAACACGGCGACCAGGCAGATGGCTGCGCCGAGCCAGCCGCTGGGGCCGGTGTTCATCGACGCGCCGAGAAACGCGGCGAAGGTGAACAGCGGACCGGGTACGGCCTGAGCCGCGCCATAACCGGCGAGGAAGGCGTCGTTGTCGACCCAGCCGGACGGCACCACTTCGGCCTGCAGCAGCGGCAGCACCACGTGGCCGCCACCGAACACCAGCGCACCGGTGCGATAGAACGCATCGATCTGCGCCAGCGCCTGGCTGCCGCTGACGCCGGCCAGCACGGGCAGCAGCACCAGCAGCGCAAAGAACGCAAACAGGGCAGATAGCGCGGTGCGCGTTTTGATGCGCACGGGCAAATTGGGGGTTGCCTCGCCTGGCGTCGGGCGGAACGCCAGCAATCCGATCAGCCCCGCGACGATGATGATTGCCACCTGGCTCCAGACGAAGGGCAGCAGCAACACGGCGCTTGCTGCGCCGAGCATGATCGCAACACGCGGCCCGTCGCTGCACAGCGAGCGTGCCATGCCCCACACGGCCTGCGCGACGACCGCCACCGCCACGACCTTCAGGCCCTGGATGAACCCGCCGGGCAGGGCGTCGCCCCAGCGGGCGATGCCCAGAGCGAACAGCGTCAGCGCGACGGCCGAGGGCAGCGTGAAGCCGGCCCAGGCCGCCAGCGAGCCACGATAACCGCCGCGCAGCAGGCCGATCGCCAGGCCGACCTGGCTGCTGGCAGGGCCGGGAAGGAACTGGCAGAGCGCAACCAGATCGGCATAGCCGCGCTCGTCCAACCAGCGGCGGCGCGCGACGAATTCGTCGCGAAAGTAGCCCAGATGCGCCACCGGGCCGCCAAAGGAGGTCAGCCCCAGACGCAGGAAGATCAGGAAGATGGTCCAGGTTTTCAGGGGATCGGCGGCGGGGCGTTGGGCGTCGAAGGACATGTGGGGATGGGCTGATCTGCAAGGGTTGAGTCGGGCGAAAATTCTAGCCGGCGATTGTGTCAGGCCGATGACGCGCGTGTCGCTTCGCCATTGTGTGGCCAGTCGTCCGCCACGAGGAACAGCCGTTCCTGCTCCAGCCAGTCGCCGGATGCGTCAGGTTCGAGACGCACCATCAGCTGCGCCCGCGTTCGGGCCGGATGGCCCGCCAGCCATTCGGCAAGGCGGCTGACGCTCCACAGCTCGCTGTGCGCGATGCGTGCTGCGGCCAGCCAGGCCGCGCGGGGCAGCGGTTGCCAGACGGTGTCGGGCATCGCAGCCTGATAGCCAGGCCAGTCGGACTGACGCAGCCAGCGACCGCGCAGATGTCGAGGATTGGCTCCATGAGGCAGGGCGTAACCCTGTGGCCAGGGCTGGAACAGGTAACCGCTGAGCCAGAAGCTGCTCTGTACCTCGCGCCCGGTGAGTTCGGCGAGCACGGCCTGTGTCGCCGGCTGGTTGCACAGGGGCAGCTGGTGCTGGCACAGATGGGCGAGCTTGAGATCCAGGCGGTCATGATTGCCCGGACCGAGCCAGTGGGCGTGCTGGCTGCCGTCGCCGGGGCCGAAGCCCAGATAGAGCTTTATCGCCAGCTCCAGATGGTGCACGCCCTGATCATCGCAGAACAGCAGGTCCAGCTCGCCGAGGGTGCTGCCGTTCTGGCGGATCGGCAGGTTGGCCGCAAGCAGCTGGATATCGGGTGCCTGGCAAAGCGCGTACTGCCAGAGACGCTCGTAGTACAGACCCAGGCGGCGATTGCTGCGCTGCGACAGCCAGGCCTCGAGCATCGATGGTTCGGCATCCTGGCTCAGCAGCCAGGCGGCCAGCAGCTCGGGTTCGCGATGCCAGCGGCTCGCAGTTAGAGGATGGCGCTGGCGCAGCGGCGCTTCGCTCAGCAATGCTGGCGACAGCAGCGTCCAGGCGAGATCGCGCACCTGTGGATGGCGAAGCAGGCTGGACAGCTCGGCAAGACTGATCGGGTTCATGTCAGCAGCATAGCCGTCGGTTTGCCGCCGGTTCGACGTTTCGCCGATAATCCGCTGCCGCTGAACACAGGCGCCGCTCCACAGCTCTAACGGCTGTCAGCGAACCTTCGAGCGCATCTGCTGGCACGTCACGCCCAGGCCGGCTGCCTCGCCGGCGCGTCGCATGTTAACTTTCGGGCGTTGCGACACCCGCAACCATCCGCCCAGCCACACCAGGGAGCGTCAATGGAGCAATTCCGCAATATCGGCATCATCGGCCGCCTGGGTAGCTCCCAGGTGCTGGATACCATCCGCCGGCTGAAGCGATTTCTCGTCGAGCGCCATCTGCATGTGATCCTGGAGGAGAACATCGCCGAGGTCCTGCCTGGGCATGGCATGCAGACCTCGTCACGGCAGCGGCTGGGTGAATCCTGTGATCTGGTGATCGTGGTCGGCGGTGACGGCAGCCTGCTCGGCGCTGCGCGGGCAATGGCCAAGCATCGGGTGCCGGTGCTGGGTATCAACCGCGGCAGCCTCGGCTTTCTCACCGACATCCGCCCGGACGAGCTGGAAGAGAAGGTCGCCGAGGTGCTCAACGGCCAGTACACCCTGGAAAACCGCTTTTTGCTGGAAGCCCAGGCGCGCCGCTTCGATGAGCCGATCGGCGAGGGCGACGCGCTCAACGACGTGGTGCTGCATCCGGGAAAATCCACGCGCATGATCGAGTTCGAGCTGTACATCGACGGCCAGTTCGTCTGCAGCCAGAAGGCCGACGGCCTGATCGTGGCGACCCCGACGGGCTCCACCGCCTATTCGCTTTCCGCCGGCGGGCCGATCATGCACCCGCGCCTGGACGCCATCGTCATCGTGCCGATGTACCCGCACACGCTGTCCAGCCGGCCGATCGTGGTCGACGGCAACAGCGAGCTGAAGATCGTGGTGTCGCCGAACATGCAGATCTATCCGCAGGTGTCCTGCGACGGCCAGAACCATTTCACCTGTGCGCCCGGTGACACCGTGACCGTACGCAAGAAGCCGCAGAAGCTGCACCTGATCCATCCGCTGGATCACAACTACTACGAAGTGTGCCGGACCAAGCTGGGCTGGGGCAGTCGCCTCGGCGGAGGCGATTGATGCAGCTTGATCCCGAGCGTGGCTACGACCTGATCGGCGACATCCACGGCTGTGGCCATGCACTGGCGCGGCTGCTGGATCAGCTGGGCTACCGTCAGCAGGGCGGAGTCTGGCGACATTCACGCCGGCAGGTGATCTTCCTCGGCGACATCATCGACCGCGGTCCGCATATTCGCGAGGCGCTGCATCTGGTTCATGGGATGGTCGAGCACGGCCAGGCGCACTGCATCATGGGCAACCACGAGTTCAACGCGCTGGGCTGGTACATGCCCGCGCCGCCGGGAAGTGGCCGGGAATTCGTGCGTGCGCACTCGCCGCGTTTCGCACGCCTGCTGCAGGAGACGTTCGAGCAGTTCGAACACTATCCGGACGAGTGGCAGGCCTTCCGCGACTGGTTCTACGAGTTGCCGCTGTTCCTGGAAACCGAACGTTTCCGAGTGGTGCATGCCTGCTGGGACAGCAGCGTGATCGCGCGCCTGCGCCCGCTGCTCGACGATGGCCGGATCAACCCGGCGCTCCTGCGCGAGGCCGGGCTGCCGGGTACCTTCATCTGCCAGGCGCTGGATCGGCTGCTGCGCGGCACCGACATGCCGCTGCCCGAGGGCATGACGCTGACCAGTGAGGAAGGCTTCGTGCGCACCTTCTTCCGCACCAAGTTCTGGGAAGAGAACCCGCAGACCTACGGTGACGTGGTATTCCAGCCCGATGGCCTGCCGGAGCATGCGGCGCGCCTGCCGCTGTCGCCGCAACAGAAGAATCGGCTGTTCCTTTACGGGCCGGACGAGCCGCTGCTGTTCGTCGGCCATTACTGGCGCCGCGGCCAGCCGGGGCCGCTGCGCGGCAACCTGGCCTGCCTGGACTACAGTGCGGTGAAGAACGGCAAGCTGGTGGCCTATCGGCTGGACCAGGAAACGCGCCTGGACCCGGCGAAGTTCGCCTGGGTCGAGGTCTGCGCGGTGTTCCGTCCATGAGTGTCGCGGTGAGCGAAGCGCTGCGCCTGCCGCTGTCGGAAGACCTCAGCGGGTTCATCGCGCTGCTGCGCCGCCTGCGCGTGCCTTGCCGGGTTTCGGAAGAGGGCGATCAGCAGGTGCTGCGGGTACCGAGCGAGGTGGTCGAGCAGGTGCGCGACCTGTATTCGCGATACCCGCATGGAGACGACAGCGTGGTGGCCGAGCAGCCCCGGCGGCGCGGCGGTTTCGTCGCCGCCTTGCGCGCCAGCCCGCTTACCGCGGCGATGCTGCTGATCACTCTCGTGGTTGCCGGGATCACCCTGCTCGGCGAGAACTTTGCCACGATCCGCTGGTTGAACTTCGTCGACTTTCGCATCGACGGCGAGTATGCCTACTTCGCCACGCTGGAGCAGAGTCTCGCGGCCGGCCAGTGGTGGCGACTGATCACGCCGATCTTCGTGCACTTCGGCATTCTTCATCTGGCCATGAACAGCATGTGGTACTGGGAGCTGGGGCGGCGTATCGAAGCACGTCAGCGTGCTTGGATGCTGCTGGCACTGACCGTGCTGTTCGGTCTGGTATCCAACTTCGCCCAGTATCTGTTCGGTGGGCCGGGCATCTTCGGTGGTCTGTCCGGTGTGCTCTACGGTCTGCTCGGTCATTGCTGGCTGTATCAGAAGCTCGCACCGAACGAGGCCTACCGGCTGCCGCCCGGCGTCGTGGTGCTGATGTTGGTATGGCTGGTGATCTGCCTGACCGGCGTCATCGAGGTGCTCAGCTTCGGCGCGCTGGCGATCGCCAACGCGGCGCACGTCGGCGGGCTGGTCGCCGGCTGCCTGACCGGTGTGATTGGCGGCACGCTGGCGCGGCGCCGATAGCGGGCTGTCGCGCTTTTCCCTAAAGCGCGACAGCCCGGTAGAATGGCCGCTCGTTTCCCCCGGAGCTGGCCATGTCGACCTTTATCCAAACTGCCGAAAACATCACCCCCGAAATCTACGCGAGCCTCAAGCAGGCCCTCGAACTGGGCAAATGGGCTGACGGCCGCAAGCTGACCCCCGAGCAGAAGGAAACCTGCATGCAGGCGGTGATCGCCTGGGAGATGAAGAATCTTCCCGAGGAAGAGCGCACCGGCTACATGGGTGGCCAGGAATGCGGCTCCAAGAGCAAGAAGGCCGAGGCCTCCATCGACACCAGCCTGTTCGCACCGGCTTCCGGAACCCGCCACTGATGCTGGAGCTCGGACGTGGCGCGCTGGAGAAGATGTCGGTTCAGCTCGAATCGGGCGTGCCTGTGCAGTACGCCTTTCGCCTCGGCGAAGGGCTGGTGCCGGTCAACCCGCTGATCGGTCGGCAGGTTCGGCTGGAATACCTGGGTGCCATCCACTGCATCCACTGCGGGCGCAAGACCAACAAGAGCTTCAGCCAGGGCTACTGCTATCCCTGCTTCAAGAAGCTGCCGCAATGCGACGTCTGCATCATGAGCCCGGAAAAATGCCACCACGACTTCGGCACCTGCCGTGATCCGCAATGGGGCATGGACTTCTGCATGACCGACCATGTGGTCTACCTGGCCAACTCGTCGGGCATCAAGGTCGGCATCACCCGCGCCACCCAGCTGCCGACCCGCTGGCTCGACCAGGGTGCGAGCCAGGCGCTGCCGATCATGCGGGTCGCCACCCGTCAGCAATCGGGCATGGTCGAAGACCTGCTACGCAGCCAGGTCGCCGATCGCACCAACTGGCGCGCGCTGCTCAAGGGCGACGCCGAGCCCATCGACCTGATCGAGATGCGCGAGCGGATCTTCGATGCCTGCGCCGCCGGGCTGCAGGGTCTGCAGCAGCGCTACGGCCTGCAGGCGATCCAGCCGGTCGCCGATGCCGAGGTGGTGGAGATCCGTTATCCCGTGAAGGCCTACCCGACCAAGGTCGTCAGTCTCGATCTGGACAAGACGCCGGTGGTCGAGGGCACGCTGCTGGGCATCAAGGGTCAATACCTGATCCTCGATACCGGCGTGATCAACATCCGCAAGTTCACCGCCTATCAGGTCGCCGCCAGCGCCGCTGCGTAGGGTGGACAACGGCGCAGCCTTGTCCACCGCAGGGCAGGACACAGTGAGTGCATACGGTGGATGTAAGAAGCGACACCACTCTACGGAGCTAAGGGTTGCCGGCTCAAGGATGAGCCGCCGGGGCAATCGCGTGGAAAAGGCTGCGCCGTTTTCCACCCTACAAGTCCGCAGCGACAGGCGCTAAGCTCGAACTCATCCGCAGCCCGTAGGGGCTGCAATCCATCGCACATTTCGCTTGAAGCTAGTTGCTTGAAGCTCAGCCGACGAGGTTTCCATGCGTACAGAACAACCGAAAGTCATTCATCTGAAGGATTACCAGGCCCCCGAGTACCTGATCGATGAAACCCACCTGACCTTCGAGCTGTACGAGGATCGCACCCTGGTGCACGCCCAGCTGGTGATGCGCCGCAATCCCGAGCGTCCGGCCGGCAAGCTGCCGCCGCTGGAGCTGCACGGCCAGGAGCTCGAGCTGCTGTCCATTGCGCTGAACGACCGCGAGCTTGGCCTGGGCGACTACCAGATCAGCGAAGACTGCCTGACCCTGCAGCCGGACAGCGACAGCTTCGTCATCGACAGCTCGGTGGTGATCCATCCGGAAAGCAACACCGCGCTGGAAGGGCTGTACAAGTCCGGCAGCATGTTCTGCACCCAGTGCGAGGCCGAGGGCTTCCGCAAGATCACCTACTACCTCGACCGCCCGGACGTGATGAGCAAATTCACCACAACCGTCAGTGCCGAGCAGAAGGCCTACCCGGTGCTGCTCTCCAACGGCAACCCGATCGCCAGCGGCAGCGAGGAAAACGGCCGCCACTGGGCGACCTGGGAAGACCCGTTCAAGAAGCCGGCCTATCTGTTCGCCCTGGTGGCCGGTGACCTCTGGTGCGTCGAAGACAGCTTCACCACCATGAGCGGGCGCAACGTGGCGCTGCGCATCTACGTCGAGCCGGAAAATATCGACAAGTGCCAGCACGCCATGGACAGCCTGAAGAAGTCGATGAAGTGGGACGAAGAGGCCTATGGTCGCGAGTACGACCTGGACATCTTCATGATCGTCGCGGTCAACGATTTCAACATGGGCGCCATGGAGAACAAGGGCCTCAATATCTTCAACTCCAGCGCCGTGCTGGCCCGCGCCGAAACCGCGACCGATGCCGCACACCAGCGCGTCGAGGCCATCGTCGCCCACGAATACTTCCACAACTGGTCGGGCAATCGCGTGACCTGTCGCGACTGGTTCCAGCTGTCGCTCAAGGAAGGCTTCACCGTCTTCCGCGATTCGCAGTTCAGCGCCGACATGAACTCGGCGACGGTCAAGCGCATCGAGGATGTCGCCTACCTGCGGACTCACCAGTTCGCCGAGGATGCCGGCCCCATGGCGCACTCGGTGCGCCCGGAATCCTTTATCGAGATTTCCAACTTCTACACTCTGACCGTCTACGAGAAGGGTGCCGAAGTGGTACGAATGATCCAGACGCTGCTGGGTGAAGAAGGCTTCCGCAAGGGCAGCGACCTCTATTTCGAACGCCATGACGGCCAGGCGGTGACGGTCGACGATTTCGTCAAAGCCATGGAAGACGCCAACGGTGCCAATCTGACCCAGTTCAAGCGCTGGTACAGCCAGTCCGGCACGCCGCGCCTGGCCGTCAGCGAGCAATACGACGAGGCGGCGAAGACCTACCGCCTGACCTTCCGCCAGAGTTGTCCGCCGACACCGGGCCAGCCGACCAAGGAGCCGTTCGTGATCCCGGTGGCGCTGGGCCTGCTTGCCGCCGATGGTTCGGACATGCCGCTGCGTCTGGACGGTGAAGTCACCGCCGTTGGGACCAGCCGCGTGCTGGCGGTGACCGAAGCCGAGCAGACCTTCACCTTCGTCAACGTCGCCGAGCGTCCGCAGCCATCGCTGCTGCGTGGCTTCTCCGCACCGGTGAAGCTGGACTATCCGTACAACCGTGACCAGCTGATGTTCCTCATGCAGCACGACTCCGACGGCTTCAATCGCTGGGAAGCGGGTCAGCAGTTGTCGGTGCAGGTGCTGCAGGAGCTGATCGGTCAGCATCAGCGCGGTGAAGCGCTGAAGATGGACGAGCGTCTGATTTCCGCGCTGCGTACCGTGCTGCAGAACGATGAGCTGGATGCGGCGATGGTTGCCGAGATGCTCTCGCTGCCGGGCGAAGCCTACCTCACCGAGATCAGCGAAGTGGCGGACGTGGACGCCATCCATGCCGCCCGTGAGTTCGCCCGCAAGCGCATCGCCGACGCGCTGTTCGAGCCGCTGTGGCAGCGCTACCAGGCCAACCGCGAGACCTCCCGCAACACGGCCTATGTCGCCTCCGCCGAACATTTCGCGCGCCGCGCCCTGCAGAACATCGCGCTGTCCTACCTGATGCTGAGCGAGAAGACCGAGGTGCTCGAAGCCTGCCTGGAGCAGTTCGAGCATGCTGACAACATGACCGAGCGGCTGACCGCACTGGCCGTGCTGGTCAACTCGCCGTTCGAGGCCGAGCGCGACAAGGCGCTGCAGACGTTCGCCGAGCACTTCAAGGACAACCCGCTGGTCATGGATCAGTGGTTCAGCGTGCAGGCCGGCAACCCGATGCCCGGTGGGCTGGAGCGGGTGCAGCAGCTGATGCAGCACCCGGCGTTCACCCTGAAGAACCCGAACAAGGTGCGTGCATTGATCGGCGCCTTCGCCAACCAGAACCTGGTCAATTTCCACCGCGCCGATGGCGCCGGCTACCGCTTCCTCGCCGACCAGGTCATCACCCTCAACGCGCTGAACCCGCAGATCGCCTCGCGCCTGCTGGCACCGCTGACCCGCTGGCGCAAATACGACAGCGCCCGCCAGGCGCTGATGAAGGGCGAGCTGGAGCGCATCCTTGCATCCGGAGAGCTGTCCAGCGATGTCTACGAAGTGGTGAGCAAGAGCCTCGCCTGATTCGACAAGGCCGATCGTGCAATGCGATCGGCCTTTCTTTCACGAGAGCCTGTTCCAGGCGCTATCCAGAAGAACAAGCCTTCCTGCGTATCGTGACCATCCACTGGCGCCTTGCGTCGGATCGTCACTGCACGTGCGAACGAGGCGGCTGGTCATACTGGCCACTGGCCCAATCAGCCTGGCTGATCATGCGTCAATCATTGCGTGAGAGTTAACAATTCATAACGTCCGGCCAATTGTGCCTGCCCGCGGAAGCTGGCTAGGATGGCTGCGCCTGTATCTCAGGCCTTACCTAATAAGAATAAAGGGGGTATGTATGAGTGAGCCCGTTCAGCGGCGCACACTATCCGGCCGCGCCGAGGTTCCAAGCCAGGCGAGGGCGTCGCGTCTTCACTCATCGGTTGCCGGCATGCTTTCACTGTGCGGCGCCGTTTCGCTCCTGTTGCTGGCAGCAGCGGCACCAGTCCAGGCCGCTACCGATGGCCAGACCCGCTACTCCATCGAGTCGGCGAAAGCCGTATCCAATCTTCTGCTCGACATCGCCCAGGCTGGTGAACGCCTCGTTGCCGCGGGCGATCGGGGCCACATTCTCTATTCCGATGACGACGGCGCCAGCTGGACGCAGGCCAAGGTGCCGACGCGTCAGCTGTTGACCGCTATCGACTTCGTCGACGACAAGCACGGCTGGGCGGTGGGCCACGACGCGCTGATCCTGGCTACCGCCGACGGCGGTGAGAGCTGGACGGTGCAGTACGAGGATCGCGAACGCGAAGCCCCCTTGCTGGACGTCTGGTTCGAAGACACCCAGCACGGCATCGCGGTAGGCGCCTACGGCGCGCTGCTCGAAACCATCGATGGCGGGCAGAGCTGGGAGGACATCAGCGAGCGCCTCGACAACGAGGACGGTTACCACCTGAACGCCATCGCCCATATCCAGGGCTCGGGCCTGTTCGTGGTTGGCGAACTGGGCGGCATGTTCCGTTCCTCCGATCTCGGCGAAACCTGGGAGCGCGTCGAATCGCCGTATCAGGGTTCGTTCTTCGGGGTGGTCAGTGGTTCGGAGCCGGGGGTTGTGGTTGCCTTCGGTCTGCGCGGCCACCTGTTCCGTTCCGTCGATTTCGGTGACAACTGGGAAGGCATCGAGCTCAGCAACGGTAATGGCAATGTGCTGGAGTCCGGGCTGGCCGACGGCAATCTGCTGCGCGACGGGCGCATCGTGGTGGTCGGCCATGGCGGCGCCGTGCTCACCAGCGACGATCAGGGCCGTAGCTTCAAACTGTTCAATCGTCCCGACCGCCGTTCGCTGTCGGGCGTCACCTCCGATTCCCAAGGCAACCTGATCCTGGTAGGGCAGGGTGGTGTTCGCATCGCCTCGCCATCGGGCGCGGATCTGGCCCCAAAACAATAAAGCCGGGAGAGTCTGCATGACCAAGCACCAACAGAAGCCGGCGTCGTTTCTCGAACGCCTGATATTCAATAACCGGCCGGCAGTCGTCGTACTCTGCCTGCTGATCAGCGCGTTCCTGTTTTATCAGGCGGCCCAGGTTCGGCCGCAGACCAGCTTCGAGAAGATGATTCCGCTGGGGCATCCGTACATCCAGAAGATGCTCGAGCACCAGAACGACCTGGCCAACCTCGGCAACACCGTGCGGATTTCGGTGGAAGCGGTGGAGGGCGACATCTTCTCCAAGGAGTACATGGAGACGCTGCGGCAGATCCATGACGAGGTGTTCTACATCCACGGCGTCGACCGCTCGAACATGAAGTCGTTGTGGAGCCCGAGCGTGCGCTGGACCGAGGTTACCGAGGAGGGCTTCGCTGGCGGCGAAGTGATCCCGCAGACCTACGACGGCTCGCCCGAAAGCCTGGATGACCTTCGCGACAACATCCTCAAGTCCGGCCAAATCGGCCGTCTGGTGGCGAACAACTTCAAGTCGAGCATCATCGATGTGCCGCTGCTGGAGTCCTACCCGGACCCGGAAGACCAGAGCCGGCAGATCAAGCTGGATTACCAGAAGTTCTCCCACGAGCTGGAAGAAAAGATTCGCGAGAAGTACCAGGCGCAGAATCCGAACGTGAAGGTGCACATCATCGGCTTCGCCAAGAAGGTCGGTGACCTGATTGACGGGCTGGTCGGTGTGGCGCTGTTCTTCATCGTCGCCATCGGTATCACCTTCGTGCTGCTGCTGTGGTTCACCCGTTGCCTGAAGAGCACCATCGCGGTGCTGATCACGACGCTGATCGCGGTGGTCTGGCAGCTCGGCCTGCTGCATACCCTCGGCTTCGGGCTAGACCCCTATTCGATGCTGGTGCCGTTCCTGGTATTCGCCATCGGTATTTCCCACGGCGTGCAGAAGATCAACGGGATAGCCATGGCTTCGGGCTATACCGAAGATCCGGTGACGGCAGCACGCATGGCGTTCCGCCAGCTTTTCATTCCGGGAATGGTGGCGTTGCTGTCCGATGCGGTGGGTTTCGTCACCCTTCTGCTGATCGACATCGGTGTGATCCGCGAGCTGGCCATCGGCGCTTCGCTGGGTGTGGCGGTGATCATCCTGACCAACCTGATCCTGCTGCCAGTGGCGATCTCCTACATGGGGATCAGCCAGAAGGCGATCAAGCAGGCCCGCGAAGAGGCCTCGCGCGATCATCCTTTCTGGCGCGCGCTGTCGAACTTCGCCAGCCCGAAAGTGGCGCCGATTTCCATCACCATTGCCGTGGTCGCCCTGGTTGGTGGTCTCTGGTACGGACAGAACCTGAAGATCGGCGACCTCGATCAGGGCGCACCGGAGCTGCATCCGGACTCGCGCTACAACCTGGACAACGACTTCGTCATCCGCAACTACTCGACCAGCTCCGACGTGTTGGTGGTGATGGTCAAGACCGCGCCAGAAGGCTGCTCCCACTACGACACGCTCGCCGCCATGGACGAGCTGATGTGGAAGATGCAGAACACCGAGGGCGTGCAGTCGGCGGTGTCGATGGTGTCGGTGGCGCGCCAGGGCATCAAGGGCATGAACGAGGGCAGCCTGAAATGGGAAACGCTGTCGCGTAACCAGCACGTGCTGAACAACTCCATCGCCCGCGCCGAAGGCATGTACAACAGCGACTGCTCGCTGGCGCCGGTACTGGTGTTCCTCAACGACCACAAGGCCGAGACGCTGGAACATGTGGTCGCCGCGGCCAAGGATTTTGCCGAGGAAAACAACCGCGAGGGCCTGGAGTTCGTGCTTGCAGCGGGCAACGCCGGTATCGAGGCGGCTACCAACGAGGTCATCGCCGCGTCGGAAACCACCATGCTGATTGCCGTCTACCTTGCGGTGAGCATCATGTGCCTGCTGACCTTCCGCTCGCTGGCGGCCACGCTTTGCGTGATCCTGCCGCTGGTGTTGACTTCGATCCTCGGCAACGCGCTGATGGCCTTCATGGGCATCGGGGTGAAGGTCGCCACGCTACCGGTGATCGCGCTGGGTGTGGGCATCGGTGTGGACTACGGGATCTACATCTACAGCCGCCTGGAGACCTTCCTGCGTCAGGGGATGACCCTGCAGGAAGCCTACTACCAGACGCTGAAATCCACCGGCAAGGCGGTGATCTTCACCGGCATCTGCCTGGCGATCGGTGTGGTGACCTGGGTGTTCTCGGCGATCAAGTTCCAAGCCGACATGGGCCTTATGCTGACCTTCATGTTCCTCTGGAACATGGTCGGCGCGATCTGGCTGCTGCCGGCTCTGGCTCGCTTCCTGATCAAACCGGAGAAGCTGCGTCAGAAGGCGTGATGATCACGCCGTAACGAAAACCGCGGCCCTGGGGCCGCGGTTTTTTTATGGGTTTCTTACGCATGACAGCTACGCTCAGGCGCTCTGGCTTATCGCCTGGAACGCAGCCTGCGCGGCGACTTCGCCAATCACCAGGATCGCCGGGCTCTTCAGCTTGAAGGTCAGGGCATCTCGGCACATGTCCGCGAGGCTCGAATGGCATTCGCGTTGCTGCGGCAGCGAAGCGTTCTCGATCATCGCCACTGGCGTTGAAGCGGCAAGGCCGCCTTCCAGCAGCCCGACCTGTACCTGCTCCAGCTTGCTGACCCCCATGTACACCACCAGCGTGGTGCCGCTTTTGGCCAACGCCTGCCATTCCGGGCTGCTGTCGTCGAGCGTGTGCGCCGTGACCAGGGTGACGCCGCGGGCCACGCCGCGCTGGGTCAGCGAGATGCCGCATTGCGTGGCGCCGGCCAGGCCGGCGGTGATGCCGTTGACCAGTTCGACCTCGATGCCGCGTGCCGACAGCCATTCGGCCTCTTCGCCACCGCGACCGAAGATGCACGGATCGCCACCCTTGAGGCGCACCACGCACTTGCCCTGGCGGGCGTAGCGCAGCATCAGCCGGTGGATGAAGGCCTGCGGCGTGGAACGGCAGCCGCCGCGCTTGCCCACGGGGATGATGCGAGCGTTCGGGCAGTGTTCGAGCACGGCGGGATTGACCAGGTCATCGATCATCACCACCTGTGCCTCGCCCAGCGCGCGCACGGCCTTGAGGGTCAGCAGTTCCGGGTCGCCGGGGCCGGCGCCTACCAGCCAGACTTTTGCGCTCATAGGGAAATCCTCGTCTTGGGTGGTATCAGAGAAGTGCGCGTTCCGGCTGGCTGGCCAGCAGACGCTTGATTTCGGGAACGCAGGAGCCACAGCTGGTGCCGCAACCGAGTTCCTGCTTGAGGCCAGTCAGATCGAGACCGCGCTCGATGCCTGCACGGACCCTGCTCTGGCTGACGTTCATGCAATTGCACAGGGTGCGGTCGGTATTGATCGTCGCGCCGCCAGGCGGCGCACTGAGCGGCGCCAGCAGCCAGCGGCGCAGTTCGGCGTCCGCACTGCCGCTTTCCCAGAGCCCGCGCAGCCACTGCCGGGCGGCGGTTTCGCCGGCCAGGCGCAGGGCGACGATACGGCCGTCCTCGATGCGTACGCGCTTGCCGACAGCACGGCGGGGATCGTCATAGGCCAGCACCGGACCTTCATCGAGGCCGAGCAGGTGGTCGATGGCATCCAGCTCGACGGCCGTTGGCGCCGCATCTCGGGCGCCGCGGATCAGCAGCGCCGAACGCTCGCGACCGCCGAGGCTGAAGCTGGCGTAGTCGAACGTTTCGAACAATGGCCGCAGCGCCTCGAAGCGTCGCTGCACATCACCTTCGACTAGCGCGAAGAACTGCCACGGCAGTTCGACCTGTTCGACTTCGATGCCAGCGTGCTTGAGTTCCGGCTGCTTCGACAAAGGGTCGACACTGGCCAGGGTCAGAACGTTGCTGCCCAGCCCCTTGAGAAAGCGATCGCCCCAGTGCATCGGCAGGAACGCCTGGCCGGCGCGCAGGCTGTCATCCTTCTGCACCGGCAGGATCAGGCTGCCGCGCCGGCTCTTCACCTTCACCAGCTGGCCGTCCAGCAGTCGCCGGCGACGCATGTCCTCGGCGTTCATGCCAAGCAGTGCTTCCTCGACATGGCCGAACAGCCGCGCCGCAGTGCCGGTGCGGCTCATGCCGTGCCACTGGTCTCGCAGCCGGCCGGTATTGAGCGTCAGCGGGTAGCGCGCCTCGCGCTTTTCCTTTGGCGCCTGGTAGTGCTCGGCGATAAAGCGCGCACGATCATTGGCAGTGGGAAACACACCGTCGCCATATAGCCGCGCGGTGCCCTGTTGGCTGCCCGGTGGAAATGGCCACTGCTGCGGACCGAGGGTGTCGATCAGCTCATAGCTCAGGCCGCTGTAGTCCAGATCGCGGGCGGCGGTGAGCGGCTTGTACTCCTCGAACAGCGCCTCGGCATTCTCGAACGCGAACAGGCTCGGCGCGCCGGGGCGCAGGTGACGTTCCAGCCGTCGGGCGAAATCGCAGGTGATCGCCCAGTCCGCGCGGGCTTCGCCGGGCGCCGGCACGGCGCGACGTACATGGCTGATGCGGCGCTCGGAGTTGGTCACCGTGCCTTCCTTCTCGCCCCAGCTCGCGGCCGGCAGCAGAAGGTCGGCGTGGCGGCAGGTCTCGGTGGTGAAGAAGGCTTCCTGCACCACGACGAAGGGGCAGGTGGCCAGGGCCTCATGGACGTTCTGTTGGTCCGGCAGCGACTGCGCCGGGTTGGTACAGGCGA
This sequence comes from Stutzerimonas sp. KH-1, assembly GCF_054483855.1. Lineage (NCBI taxonomy): Bacteria > Pseudomonadati > Pseudomonadota > Gammaproteobacteria > Pseudomonadales > Pseudomonadaceae > Stutzerimonas > Stutzerimonas sp. KH-1. Next base: position 859,100 of record NZ_CM137011.1, read on the forward strand.
TCCACAGCGCCTTGATCTTGCCTGCACGCACCGCCTCTAACAGCCCAATGGCGGGCAATCCAGGCTGTTCGGGCAGCTGCTCGACACCCCAGTAGGCCGCCACTTCTGCACGGTGTTCGGCATTGGCCGCGTCGCGGTGGCCGGGCAACAGGTTGGACAGGCTGCCGGTTTCGCGGCCGCCCATGGCGTTCGGTTGACCGGTGAGCGAGAAGGGCCCGGCGCCCGGCTTGCCGATTTGTCCGGTGGCCAGGTGCAGGTTGATCAGCGCGCTGTTCTTCGCGCTGCCGGCGGTAGACTGATTCAGACCCATGCACCACAGGCTTAGAAAGCTCGGCGCCCCATGACGCGCAGGAGCTGCTGCACTCGGTGCAGCCGCGTTAAAAACCGGCTCGGGATGCTCATTTACTGCATGTAAACTCCGCTCCCTCGCCGTTTTTTGCCTTGCCGCCCCTTCGCTCGCGACGCTCCTGCGCGCCCTGGGTTTTCCAATCAGCCGTGCGCAGCTCTGCAGGTCGTCGACGCTGATGCCGCAGAGGTCGGCGACCATCGCCGGGGTGTAATCGCGCACCAGGCTTTTCAGCGCATCGAAGCCTTCGGTATGGGCGTCAATGAAGCGGCGGTCGATCCAGCCTTCCCACATGAGGATATGCAGCAGCCCGTGGAACAGTGCGACATCGGTGCCGGGCAGGATCGGTAGGTGCAGATCGGCCAGTTCGCTGGTGTCGGTGCGCCGCGGGTCGACGACGATGATGGTCATCTCCGGCCGCTTCGCCTTGGCTTCCTCCAGCCGGCGGAACAGCACCGGATGCGCGTAGGCCATGTTGCTGCCGGCGATCAGCAGGCAGTCGGCCTGCTCGATATCTTCGTAGGAGCAGGGTGGGGCGTCTGCGCCCAGGCTGCGCTTGTAGCCGACCACCGCCGAGGACATGCACAGCCGCGAGTTGGAATCCAGGTTGTTGGTACCGACCAGGGCGCGGGCCAGTTTGTTGAAGGCGTAGTAGTCCTCGGTCAGCAGCTGGCCGGAGACATAGAAGGCGACGCTGTCCGGCCCGTGTTCGCGGATGGTCTCGGCGAAAACGTTGGCCGCGTGCTCCAGCGCGCTGTCCCAGTCGGTGCGGCTGCGGGCCAGGCCCTTGCCCAGACGCAGCTCAGGGTAGAGCGCGCGGGCCCCCAGGTCGCCGGTCAGGTGCAGGGTCGAGCCCTTGCTGCACAGCTTGCCAAGGTTGGCCGGATGGCTGGGGTCGCCAGCCACGTCGAGGATGCGCTCGCCGTCGTGCTCGATCAGCACGCCACAGCCGACTCCGCAATAGCAGCAGGTCGAGGCGGTTGTCATACGCATGGCGTCGTCTCCTGGAAAAAGGTGCTGGTCAATTGCGGTGTGTTCAGGCCGCGCATTCCTTGCGCGGGTTCAGCGAAAGCTGCACGCGCCCGTTCTCGACGCGCGCCGCGTGACGATGGGCGCAGCCGACGTCCGGGGCCAAGGCCTCGCCGCTGGCCAGATCGATCTGCCAGTTGTGCAGCGGGCAGGCGACCTGCTTGCCGTAGACGATCCCCTGCGACAGCGGCCCGCCCTTGTGCGGGCAGCGATCGTCGAGGGCGAAGACCTGATCGTCCGCGGTGCGGAATATCGCAATGTCACCCTTGGGGCTGGCGACGATGCGCGAGCCGAGCGGGTTGATCTCATCCAGTGCGCAGATATCGAGCCAGTTCATGCGGTGTCCCTCCAGGTCGGTACTCAGGCGTTTTCCAGCTGCTTGACGGCGATGCGGTCGAATTCCTTCTTCAGCTGCGGCTTGGAAAGCTGCTCCTGCCAAGGGTCCTGCTCGAAGGAAAGCGAGAACAGCAGCCGCTGGTGCAGCGCCTCGCGCCGCTCAGCATCGTTCAGCACGGCCTGTTTGATGTGATCCATGCCGACGCGCTGCAGGTAGTGCACGGTGCGTTCGAGGTAGAAGGCTTCCTCGCGGTAGAGCTGGAGGAACGCCAGGCTGTATTCCATGACCTCCTCGGCGCTCTTCACCTTGACGAAGAACTCGCCGGCCTCGGTCTTGATGCCGCCGTTGCCGCCGATGTACAGCTCCCAGCCGGAGTCCACACCGATGATGCCGACGTCCTTGATGCCGGATTCGGCGCAATTGCGCGGGCAGCCGGAGACGGCCAGCTTGACCTTGTGCGGCGACCACATGTTGAACAGCGCGTGTTCCAGGTCGATGCCCATCTGCGTCGAGTTCTGCGTGCCGAAGCGGCAGAACTCGCTGCCGACGCAGGTCTTCACGGTGCGGATGGATTTGCCGTAGGCGTGGCCGGAAGGCATGTCCAGGTCTTTCCAGACGCCCGGCAGGTCTTCCTTGCGGATACCCAGCAGGTCGATGCGCTGGCCGCCGGTGACCTTGACCATCGGCACCTGGTACTTGTCCGCCACGTCGGCGATGCGTCGCAGCTCGGCGGCATTGGTGACGCCACCCCACATCCGCGGCACCACGGAGTAGGTGCCGTCCTTCTGGATGTTGGCGTGGGCGCGCTCGTTGATGAAACGTGACTGCGGATCGTCCTTGGCCTCGCCCGGCCAGGTGGAGATCAGGTAGTAGTTCAGCGCCGGACGGCAGGTGGCGCAGCCGTTCGGCGTGCGCCATTCCATGAAGGCCATGGCCGCCGGGATGCTGACCAGGTGGTGCTCGCGAATGGCCTTGCGCACCTGGCCATGGTTGAGGTCGCTGCAGCCGCAGATGGCCTTCTCGCTCTTCGGCTTGACGTCGGCCGCGCCGCCCACGGTGTTGATCAGAATCTGTTCGACCAGCCCGGTGCAGGAACCACAGGAACTGGCGGCCTTGGTGTGCTTTTTCACCTCGTCCACCGAGAACAGCCCGTGCTCCTGGATCGCCTTGACGATGGTGCCCTTGCACACCCCGTTGCAGCCGCAGACTTCCATGTCGTCCGGCATGGACATGGCCTTGCTCTGGCCCTGATGGCCGGCATCGCCGATGGCGCCCTCGCCAAACATCAGGTGGTCGCGGATCTGCGCGACGTTCTGGCCCTCGCGCACCTGGCGGAAGTACCAGCCGCCGTCGGCGGTGTCGCCGTAGAGGCAGGCACCGACCAGCACGTCATCCTTGATCACCAGTTTCTTGTATACGCCGCCGATGGGGTCGGAGAGGGTGATGGTCTCTGTGCCTTCGCCGCCGATGAAATCGCCGGCCGAGAACAGATCGATGCCGGTAACCTTGAGCTTGGTCGAAGTCACCGAGCCGAGATAGCGGGAAAAGCCGAGCATGGCCAGGTGGTTGGCGCAGACCTTGGCCTGTTCGAACAGCGGGGCGACCAGGCCATAGGCGGTGCCGCGATGATTGGCACATTCGCCGACGGCGTAGATGCGCGGATCGTAGGTCTGCAGGGTGTCGTTGACCAGGATGCCGCGGTTGCAAGGCAGGCCTGCCTGCTCGGCCAGCTCGCTGTTGGGGCGGATGCCGGCGGCCATCACCACCAGGTCAGCGGGAATCACCTCGCCATCGGCGAAGCGTACGGCCTTGACGCGGCCTTCGTCGTTGCCGATCAGCTCGGCTGTCTGCTTTGGCAGCAGGAACTTCAGGCCGCGGCTCTCCAGGGCGCTCTGCAGCAGGGTGCCAGCGGTCTTGTCCAGCTGGCGCTCCATCAGCCAGTCACCGATGTGCACCACGGTCACATCCATCCCGCGCAGCTTGAGGCCATTGGCCGCCTCCAGGCCGAGCAGGCCGCCGCCGATGACCACCGCGTGCCTGTGGGTCTTGGCGGTTTCCATCATCACCTGGGTATCGGCGATGTCGCGGTAACCAATCACTCCCTGAAGGTCGTTACCGGGAATGGGCAGGATGAACGGATTGGAGCCGGTGGCGATAAGGAGGCGGTCATATTCGGCCTCGCTGCCGTCGTCGGCGATGACCCGGCGACGGGCGCGATCGATCTTCACCACCTTGCGCTTGAGCATCAGGCGAATGCCGTTCTCGGCGTACCAGTCCAGGTCGTTGAGCACGATCTCTTCGAACTGCTGCTCGCCGGCCAGCACGGGGGAGAGCAGGATGCGGTTGTAGTTGGGATGCGGCTCGGCGCCGAACACCGTGATGTCGTAGAGCTCGTCGGTCAGCTTGAGCAGCTCTTCGAGGGTTCGCACGCCGGCCATGCCGTTGCCGATCATCACCAGTTTGAGTTTCTTCATGCCCGTTCTCCGTGCCATCCGGTTCGCCGTCTGGCCTGCTCGAATTCTTTTCAGCAACAAAAAAGGCGTCCCACCGGTTCTCCGGTGAGGACGCCTTTGTCCGTGTCCCGCTCAGTCGGGAAACCTGCCGCTCCACGTTGAGGGTCAGGTCGTATGTCATCTTCGACGTTTGCTTTGCAGAGCCTGTGCCAATTCTGAAATACGCCGCTTTTCAACGCTTTGCGCGAACTGATGGCTCCCCTCGGCGGGCGAATGCTGCACCGATATGCGGCAGCTTGCGCTGTCATGGTGCGGGAAGCCCTGGCTCGTTCCGAGGACGGAGCGTTGACAGGGGGTGGCCGGCTTTTCTAAAGTCTTGCCCATGCGCCGATTTAGTCAGCTACTTGCGGGGCGCCTGGAGCCGATGGCTTCGAAATACCGCTAAAGCGCTGGTTCCGGTGTCGCCTCCCACCGCTGCCCAGCGGAATCCTCGAGGCGGAAGTCGAATCAATGAATGCAAAGCACGCTCAGCTGCGCCTGGCCCCCATCACCAGCGGCCTCACTCCCAGCAATCCCAAGATCCTCCTGGGCGGTTCTCACCAGCCCTCCTTGTTGCGCTACCTGGAAGGCTGGCCGCGACGCCATCGCAAATCCCGCGCCCTGCTTATCCAGTTCGCCTCGGCCGACGAGTCGCTGGCGCGTTTTGCCACCGACAGCTTCGACCTGGCCGTGATCCAGGCGCCGACAGCAGAGCGCCTGGAAGAATGCGTGCGTGAGCTGACCCGCGTCGCGCGGCAGGGCCTGATCACCCGGCGCTGAATCAGGCGCTCTTCATCAGCAGTACGACCAGCAACAGGTTGAGCAGCAGCGACAGCAGCGCCATGCCGCGCCAGACCTTCAGCGGCTCGCGTTCGAGCAGCGGGCGGGGTTGCAGACTGGCGCTGCGCTGTTCGCCCTGTTCCAGTTCCAGCAACCACTGCTCGGCGGTTTCGAAGCGCTGGCGTGGATCGACCGCCACCGCGCGGCTCAGGCTTTCCTCCAGCCAGCTCGGCAGGTCGGGGCGATAGCGGCTGGCTGCCGTCGGCTGGCCGAATCGTGGACGCTGAAACGCCTCGATCTCGCCGTAGGGGTAGTGCCCGGTCAGCAGGTAATAGAGCGTCACGCCAGTCGCATAGAGGTCTTGCGCGGGGCTTGGCTCGGCACCGGCGAAAGCCTCCGGGGCTATGAAGCTGGGCGTGCCCGGCAGGTGGTTGGGCAGGTCGCGGGATAATCCGGGACAGAACGCCAGGCCGAAATCCAGCAGACGCAGTTCCCCGTCTTCGCCCAGCAGCAGGTTTTCCGGCTTGATGTCGCGGTGCAGGATGTTGCGTCGATGCAGCATACCCACCGCGCGGATCAGCCGTGGGGCGATCTGCAATAGATCGGCAAGTGGCAACGGACCTTCTTCTGCGAAGCGTTGCGCCAGGGTGCAACCGGGGTACTCGCGCTGCACGTAATAGAGATGCTGGCGCTGTGGCAGGGGATGCAGCTCGGCGAAGTGCCGCCCGGCGACGCGGCGCATGAACCACTCTTCCTGCAGCAGGGCGGGGCCGGCGTCCAACTCGTCCTGCCGGCTGGGCGGCAGCGTCTTCAACAGCCACGGTTGACCCTGACCATCCAGTACGCGGTAGATCAGCGATTGCCGCGACTCATGCAGCAGCGCGGTTACCTGCCAGCCCTCGAAGGTCTGCCCGGCGCGCAGCTTCGGTGGCAGCGGCCAGTGATCGAGCTGCGCCAGGGTATCGGCGAGCACCGCCTCGGGCAGCGCGTCCACCCGTAGCAGCAGGGCGCTTGCGTTGTCCTGGCTGCCGCTCTGGTGCGCCAGGTTGACCAGCGCCCGGGCGGCGGCACCGAGGTCGGGTTGATCGTGCAGGATATGCGCGATGTCGCGCTCGGGGACGCACGACCAGACCCCGTCGCTCAGCAGCAGGTAGCTTTCGCCTTCCTGCAGCTCGCCGTCGAGGTAGTCCATCACCAGGTGTTGATCCAGCCCCAGGGCACGCTTGAGGACATGCTGCATGCCCGACTGTTCCCAGACGTGGTCTTCGCTGAGTCGCTCCAGTTCGGCGCCGTTCCAGCGATAGGCGCGGCAGTCGCCAACATGCGCCAGGGTGAAGCGTCGGCCGCGCAGTACCAGCGCCGTGAGCGTGGTCAGCAGCGGCTGGTTGCCGCCGTTGGCCTGCAGCCAGCGGTTGTGCGCCACCAGCACACGGTCCAGCGACTGTGCGACGGCCCAGGTTTCCGGCGTCGCGTAGTAGTCGAAGGCCAGCGCCTGGAGCGTCGCACGCGCGGCGAGGCCGCCATCGGCGCACTGGCTGACGCCATCGGCCAGCGCGAACAGATAGCCCTTGCCGGTGGTCAGCGCCGGGGCCGGCGTGACGACGCGCAGCGCATCCTGGTTTTCCGGCCGCGGGCCGGCGGCGCTGGCCTCGCCGTAACTCAATCGCAGGGGCATGATCGTTCTCGAAAGGCTCGGTACGGCGGCGCAGCAATAATCGCGCCCTGCGGCATCGGCATCAGACCCGCGCGGCGGTGACGGTGGCCGAACCCCAGGTGGTGCGCCAGCGACGCTTGACGCCATGCAGGCCGAACCAGGCGAGCACACCGAGGCTGGCGAACAGCCAGAGGCCGAGCTGGTAATCGCCGGTGGACTGCTTGACCGCGCCCAGCCCGGCGGTGAGCAGGAAGCCACCGATACCGCCAGCCATGCCGACCAACCCGGTCATCACGCCGATTTCCTTGTTGAAACGCTGCGGCACCAGCTGGAACACCGCTCCATTGCCGGCACCGAGGCTGAGCATGGCGACCACGAACAGCGCCAGGGCGGCCGTGGAACTGGGCAGGTTGAAGCCGACCGCGGCGATACAGATGGCCGCGACCGTGTACATCACCAGCAGCGCGCGAATGCCGCCGATGCGGTCGGCCAGGGCACCGCCGAGTGGGCGCAGCAGGCTGCCAGCGAACACGCAGGCGGCGGTGTAATAGCCGGCCTTGACCGGGTCGAAGGCGTACTGGTCGTGGAAATAGCCGGGCAGGGTGCTGGCCAGGCCGAGGAAGCCGCCAAAGGTCACGCTGTAGAAGAACATGAACCACCAGCTGTCGCGGTCGCCGAGTGCCTTCATGTAGTCCGCCAACGACTTGGGCGCCGGGCGGTTGGGCGCGTTCTTCGCCACGCTGGCGAAGATGATGAGGGTGAGTACCAGCGGGATCAGGGCCAGGCCGAACACATTGTTCCAGCCGAAGATCGCCGCCAGTACCGGGGCGAACAGCGCCGCCAGCACGGTGCCGGAGTTGCCCGCGCCGGCGATGCCCATGGCCTTGCCCTGATGTTCCGCCGGATACCACTGCGAGGCCAGCGGCAGCGCCACGGCGAAGGAGGCGCCAGCCATGCCGAGGAACAGGCCGAGCAGCAGCGCCTGCTCATAGCTGTTGATGCCGTGCAACCAGGCCACCAGCAGGGCAACGATGACCACGCTCTGGCCGAACAGCCCGGCGGTCTTCGGTGAGGTGCGGTCGGCGAGGACGCCCAGCACCAGGCGCAACACTGCACCGGCGAGGATCGGTGTGGCGACCATGAAGGCGCGTTGCTGGGTGGTCAGGCCCAGGTCGGCAGCGATCTGCACGCCGAGCGGGCCGAGCACGTACCAGACCATGAAGCTCAGGTCGAAATAGAGAAAGGAGGCAAACAGGGTCGGCGCGTGGCCGGCTTTCCAGAAACTTGTGCTCATTGGATCGACTCCAGGGCGTACGTGGCGCGGCGTTGGCCGCCAGGGCTGCTCGATCCGCCCCATCGACGAGGCGGAAAACAAAAAGGCGCCGCAGCACGCCTGCCGGAGCAGGAATGTTGCGACGCCTTTGTCGTATGGGCAGACCGCCGTTGGCCTGCGTGTCCAGAACAAAGCATCTAGCGTGCCAGCATCGCGAAGGCCCGTCGCGCGTGGGCTCCCGGCGGATAAGTCGCAAGTGGCGGTGCGGTAGCTGCACAACGAGCGCGCAGTGGTGGGCCAAATCGGGGCAGGGCGGTGCAGTCGCCGCGGTTGCTGGTAGGCTTGGGCAGCACTTGCCAAGGAGCGAGCGATGCCCCTGATTGCGACCCTGACCCTCAACCCGGCGATGGACCTTTCGGTCAGCACCGCCCGGGTCACCGATACCCAGAAGCTGCGCTGTTCGGCGCCTCGCCATGACCCTGGCGGTGGCGGCATCAACGTGGCGCGGGTGGTGAAGACCCTCGGTGGCAAGGCGGTCGCCGTCTACCCGGCCGGGGGGCCGTTCGGCGATCTGCTGCGGCGCTCGCTCGACGAACTCGGACTGGTGCATCGTCCCGTGCCCATCGCCGGCGATACGCGGGAGAGTTTCACCGTCGATGAGCTGCAATCGGGCCTGCAGTACCGCTTCGTGCTACCTGGTCCGGTGCTGTCGGCGCAGGAGCTGGAGCGCTGCCTGCAGACGCTGGCGGCGCTGCGTCCGGCGCCAGCGTACGTCGTGCTGAGCGGCAGCTTTCCGCCCGGCACGGACCTGGCCTTCTTCGATGACCTGCGCGCCCTGACCCTGCGGCTCGGTGTCCGGCTGGTGGTCGACCTCTCCGGTGAGCCGCTATGCCATGCGGCCCGGCATGGCGGTGTGTACCTGATGAAGCCCAGTCTCGAGGAGCTTTCCACCCTGATGGGCGGCGCCCTGACCAGCGAGGCCGAGCAGCAAGAGGCCCTGCGCAGCCTGATCGCCCGGGGCTGCGCCGAGATCGTCGTACTGTCTCTGGGGGCCGAGGGTGCGCTGTATGCCTATGGCGAACGGCTGGAGCGCCTGCGCTCGCCGCAGGTTCCGGTGGTCAGCGCAGTGGGGGCGGGCGACAGCATGTTGGGTGCCATCGTGCAGGCACTGGCCGATGGGCGTTCGGTAGACGCGGCGGTGCGCCAGGGCATCGCGGCCGGTGCCGCGACGGTGATGCGGCCGGGCACCGAGCTGTGCCATCGCGAGGATGTGCAGCGCTTGCTCGAGGCGCTGGAGCGCGCCTAGTCGATCCGGTTGACCCGTGGAAACTTGGCGGCGAATGCCTCGGGCATCGCTACCACCCGCGCCTGCCCATAGTCGTAGAACACGAAGCCGGACTTGGCCATGGCGATCAGCACGCCGTCGGCCGGCCGGGTGATGCGGAAAATGATGTCCCCGCCGTACTTGTTGAAATCCATCACGCCGACCTCGAACAGCAGCGCATCGCGGGCGTGGGCTTCGGCCTTGTAGGTGGTGGCAAGGTCGGTGACGATGATGCCGCTGCCGTCCTGGCGCGTCTCCGGCACCCCGTAGGCGAACAGAAAGCGCGCCCGCGCTTCGGAGATCATCGAAATCATCGAGTCGTTGGCCAGATGGTTGGCTGCGTTGATATCGGTGATCCGCACCGTGAGTTGGGTGGAAAAGCAGTACTGGTCTTCCGGAAACTGAAGGTTGAGGCGCGCCATGAGGTGCTCGGTCGTCGAATGAAGGCGGGCATTCTAGCGCTGTGTCACTTGCCCGGGGCAGGCGCGGGAACGGTATTGACTGCGAATGGACCAGCTAAAGGCGGTACTTCATGGACAAGGCCGTTTTACAGAAGACCACCGCTCATGGCCTGGGCCGGTTCCACGGCCACCGCCACGAGCGTGGTCATGATTCGATCACCCCTGCTTATGCGCGGCTGGCAGCCCCTTCAGGCTGTCATGCTGCAGACCTTGCTGGATCGAGCGCAGGCGCGCGTCGATCAACGGCGTGATCAGCGCGAAGCACTGCGGCGGGCTGAGCCTCGGCTGTTGGGCGTGGATCACGCCGCGCTCCAGTTTGCCGATCAGGCGTTTCAGCTCCACGTCCGGGTCACTGCCGAGGCGTCGGCACAGAGACATGAGGCGGGCTTGCAGGCCCGGTGTGCAACCGCCCTGGTTCGAGGCAAGCACGCACAACCCTCGCAGCCGAGCCACATCCTCCAGCGTACGGCAGGCCTGACCCAGCGGCTCACGCTCGTCGATGGCGGCGATCAGGCTATCGATCAGGCGGCTATGGCCGTCGAAATCGGCCGGCGTGTCGCGCAGTTGCGCCCAGTCACTGGCGACCGCGTGTGGATCGGGCATAGCGCTGCGCTGTTGCAGCCGCTGGGTCAGACTGGCGGCCACGGCATCGCGCAGTGCAACGGCGGCGGACTCGTGCTGCGCGCCGAGGCCGCGGTGTTGTTGCAGCAGGCGCAGAATTTCAAGGTCTTCCAGCAGTGCCCGTACGCGCAGATCGCGCACGCGCTGGGCGTGGCTGGCAGTGGCCATGCGGTTCAGGTAACGGCCGAGCAGCAGCAGCGCGCAGGCGATCGCCACGGTCGCGGTTATGGTCATCTTGAAACTCCCCAGCCTTGGGCGCGAAGCGCGCAACAAAAAAGGCGTCCGAACCGCATGCGCACATGCAGTCGAGGACGCCTTTGTCTGTGCCGACACCTTCGTTGGTTCGGCCTATCCAGCCAAGCAAGCGGCTTGCCAGTTCCGCGCTTGACGCTCGCCGGCCAGGGCGATGCCAGTAGGTTGGGGCGCAGCGGCGTTTCTCGGCAGCGGTGCCGCACGATGATTCGCTGTAACGCCTGCCCGCCGCTGGTGCAGTAGCCTGCCTGGCGCACCGTGACCGGGCGCGGTCATTCGCCGAGCAACTCGTTCATCGCGATGATCTGCTCTGCGACCTGGATCAGCTTCTGCTGCCGGCTCATCGCCTGGCGGCGCATCAGGGTGTAGGCCTCTTCTTCCTTGCAGTTTCGCATCTTCATCAGCATGCCCTTGGCCAGCTCGATGCGCTTGCGTTCGACCAGCTGCTGCTCCCGGGCCTGCAGTTGCGCACGTATTGCCTGGTCGCTTTCGAAGCGGGCCATTGCCACGTCGAGGATCGGCTTGAGGCGCTGGGCCTGGATGCCTTCGACGATATAGGCACTGACCCCGGCGCGAATGGCCTGACGCATGGCGTCCGGGTCGCTGTCGTCGGTGAACATGACGATGGGGCGTGGCTGATCGCGGCTGACCAGCACCACCTGCTCGAGCACATCGCGGCCGGGTGAGTCGGTGTCGATCAGCACCACGTCGGGACGGATCGCCTCGACCCGCTCGGGCAGGTCGATGGTCAGGCCGGATTCGTCGATGACCTCGAAGCCGGCCTCGATCAGCGCACTCTTCAGACGGCCGATCTTCCGCGGGGTGTCGTCGATCAGGAGGATACGCAGCATGCCGGAGTCCTTCTCAAAGCGCAGCCATGGCAGGGCTTGCCATGGCATGCAGCGCGAAACTGCGGGCATAGGTGGCCGGATCGCTGCCGTCCCAGTGTTTGCCGTCCATCAGCGTGGCGCTGCGCATGGCTGAGTCAGGCAGGGCGATGCCCAGCGCGCCGGCGGCCTGGCGATACAGTTCGATCTGCTGCACCTGGTTGGCCACCTGCAGGTAGTCCGGGTCTTCGCGCAGCAGGCCCCAGCGGCGTAGCTGGGTCATGAACCAGAGGCCGTCGGAGAGATAGGGCAGATTCGCCGCCCCCTCGCCGAAGAAGCGCAGCGGATGCTCGTCCTGCCAGGCATTGCCGAGGCCATCCTGGTAGAGGCCGAGAAAGCGTGACTCGATGGCCGCCAGCGGTGCATCGACGTAGTCGCACCCGGCGATCAGCTGTGCGGTGCTGCGGCGATTCTCCTGGCTCTGGTCGATGAAGCGGCTCGCCTCCAGCACGGCCATGACCAGTGCTCGGGCGGTGTTGGGGTACTCCTCGACGAACGCGAGGGTGCAGCCGAGCACCTTTTCCGGGTGGTCAGGCCAGATCGACTGGCTGGTCGCCAGGGTGAAGCCGACGCCTTCGGTAATGGCCTGTGCTCCCCAGGGTTCGCCGGCGCAGAAGCCATCGATGCGACCGGCGCGCAGGTGCGCCACCATCTGCGAAGGCGGCAGCACGAGCGTCTTCACGTCCCGCAGCGGATCGATGCCATGGGCGGCCAGCCAGTAATAGAGCCAGAGCGCGTGGGTGCCGGTGGGGAAGGTGTGCGCCAGGGTCAGGCGTGCACCGCTTTGGCGCACGCTGGCGCGCAGTGCCTCGGCATCGGTCACGCCTGCGACCTTCAGCGGGGCGGAGAGGTTGATGCTCTGGCCGTTCTGCGCCAGGCCCATGAGCACGGCCATGTCCACCGCCGGGCTGCCGCCGATGCCCAGATGCACCGCATAGATCAGGCCGTACAGACCGTGGGCCGCGTCCAGCTCGCCGCCGATCAGCTTGTCGCGCAGAGCCGACCAGGAGTTTTGCCGCTGCAGGTTGAGCGTCAGCCCGAATGGCTGGGCGAAGCCCTGGGTGGCGGCGACGATCAACGAGGCGGCATCGGTGAGCGGCAGAAAGCCCAGGTTGACCGAGCTCTTTTCCGGTGCATCGCTGCCGGCGACCCAGGCCAGTGCGTCGTGTCGGTGCGGCGAGAGGGGGTCCGTCATGCTTGATGGCCTTTTTCCGATGGCGCGGTGCGCAAGATTGGTTATGCCAACCCTGAAGCAAGCCATATGCCAGCGAGAAATTGGTGCATGCCGCCGCGAGCAGCCCCAAGGTTCACCAGGGCCGCCAACAGACGGCCGTCAGCGCGGATAGAGCGGCGGCAATGCGCCCTGTTCCTGATCGAGATTCGGACTGCTGGCCGGCGGTAGGGTCTGGATCGCCTGCCACAGCGCATCGCCCTGCCAGCGTTGGCCGGCTTCGCTGTACAGCGCTCCATTCAGGCCATCCAGCGCGTCGGACAGCGGCACGAAACGCGCCGCCATGTCCGCCAGCGTTTCCGGTTGCTGCCGCGCCCAGGCGTCCAGTGCCTGGCGGGTGGCCTGCGAGTCGTTGGCCTGGCAGGCGCGGCGCAGATCGTCGAGCAGGCTGCGTGGGGTAGGGCCGGGTTGCAACGCACGCTGCACCGCAGGCTGCCTGCGCGCATGCAGCCACAGCCCGAAACCGATCAGCGTCGTGAGCGCCAGCAGAGCTGTGCTCAGCTGCCAAGGCCAGACAACGGCCTGCTCCGCCGTCGATACCGACGGCACCGTCGGCTCGGTCGCTGGCGGGGCGAGATTCGGATTGTCCGCGACATCCAGCGTGCGTGCCTCAAGCGTGGTGCGCTCCAGGCGATCTTCGATCGTGTTCCACCAGACGACTTCGAGCGAGGGCAGCTGCAATGGCCCGCTGCGGGTGGGGATCAAGGCTTCGCGCTGTTCCCGACTGCCGACCAGGCCGGCTGCGCTGACCTCGTTGGCCAGGCTGGGCTGATCGGGATAACGGCGCAGTTCGGCGTTTTGCGGGGAGCCGATCGCCGGCAGCTGCGTGCTGGTCAGCCCCTCGGCCTTGAGCAGCAGGCTGCGGGTCAGCGATTCGCCGACCTGGGCCTGCTGTGGCTCCGGGCTCCAGGCTTCGACCAGCGTCAGGCTGCGAGCCGGTAGCCAGGGCGCGCCGGCTGGATAGTCGGCCGGTTTGGCCTTGACCGTCAGCGGGATGCTCGGCGAGCGAACCTGGGTGGAACGACCGCCGCGCGAGCCGAACACCGAGTTGCTGCCATTGGTGACGGTGGTGGCGCTGAACAGCTGGGCGGGTATGGTCAGTTCACCGGATTTCTGCGGGAACAGCGCATAGCGCACCTCGATGACGCCATGGCGGATACCGTTGATGGTCTTCTCGTACATGCGCGGCTCGCCGAGGCGCTCCACCAGCGCCTCGGGCATCTGCAGCGGGGAGAGGGTACTGTCGTCGTATAGCGAGACCGAATGGTAGATGCGCAGCGTGAGGATCACCTGCGCCTGTACGTAGACGCTTTCCTGGTCGACGCTGGCGTCGATGAAGATAGGCGCCAGCTGATCGATTTCGGTGTCCTTCAACGACTCCTGCACCAGCACCGTGATCGGCTCGCTGCGCCAGTCCGCCACCTGCAACGGTGGAATCACCAAGTAACCGGTCTGGCGCGGGCGCAGGGTGATCAGCCAGCGGGTGCTCGCCATGGCTTCGCCGTTGCTGCTGGACAGGCGGTTGACCTGGCGCGTATCGAAGATCTCGAACAGCTGCTCCAGAGGCTCCAGATCGGGTTTGCCGAAGGCAGCACCGCCCTGGGTCTCCAGCGTCAGTTCGAGGGTTTCATCGATGCTCAGCTGAGTTCGATCCACCCGCGCAAACAACCCAGCGGCGCTGGCCTGAACGGCCAAAAGGCCGAGCAGAAGAATAGCCATCAGGCGCATCATCATCGGTTCACTTCCTGACGCTTGCGTTGTTCGTAAAGGAATTTGCGCCGCAGCAACTCGCCGGGCTCGTCGGGAACCTGGCGTAGCCACTGTTCCATCGCCTGCTCCCTTTCCAGATCGGGCAGGCCATCGTGCTGTGCCTTGGCCTGGAGTGGGTCGGTTTCGCTGGTCTTCTCGTTTGCCGAGGCCTGCGCTGCACCGCTGGCTTCGCTGGCCTGTTGGCCCTGGGCGTCATCCGGTGTCGGAGCACTGGCCGAGCCGGATTCCGGCGGTCGCTGCTGCGGCTGCGATTGTTCCGGCTCAGCCTGCTCCTGTTGCTCAGCCTGCTCGGGCTCAGGTTGTTGCTCGCGGCGGCGCAGCAGTTCCTCGACCAGCGTCCGATTGCGAAGTGCTGCCTGCAGGTCGGGTTGCCGTTCGAGCGCCTGGTCATAGGCTTCGATGGCCGCCTCGAAGGCTTCGCTGCGGGCCAGCGCGTTGCCGCGGTTGAAGTGATCGGCGGCACTGTCGCCCTCGGCAAACAGCTCGGCCGCGCCAGCGTAGTCGCCGGCACGATAGCGGGCCACGGCCTGCCAGCGGCGGTCGGTAAAACGCTCGGCCGCCTCGGCCGGCTGTTGCGCTTCCAGCAGACGCTGGCCCTGCTGGTCGCGGCGCAGCCACAGGTCCTCGAATTCCATGGCGCTGGCTGGTGGTGCTTGCAGCAACAATAGCGGCAGGCAGAACAGCCAGCCGCGGCGACCAGCCAGCGCGGTGAGCAGGAGCAGTGGAATCAGCAGCCAGTGGCCCTGATCCAGCCAGGCTTCCAGCCGCGTCATCTCGTTCTCCTCTTGCAGTGCACCGCTGGCGTCGAGCAGGCCGAGCGCAGTCAGGTCGCTGTCGCCGATGCGTGCCTGCTGGTAGCGACCGCCGAGCGAGCCGGCGAAGCGCTGCAGGCCGGCGCTGTCCAGTCGCGGAATCAGGATGGCGCCTTGTGCGTCCTTGAGGAAGCTGCCGTTTTCAGCGGCGATCGGTGCGCCCTGTTCGGTGCCGATCCCGAGGATCAGCAGCCGCCCGTCCTGGTCGCTCAGCAAGGCGCGGATGGCGTCGCGTTCCTGCTCGTCCAGGCTGCTGCCGATCAGCAACAGGCGGCCGCGACCGAGGCCAGCCTGTTCGATGAGGGCGAGTCCCTTCTCGACGGCAAGGTCGGCACGCTGTCCCGGCTCGGGCATCAATGCCGGGTGGAGAACGTCGAGCAGATTGCGCGTGGTGGCCAGATCATCCGAAAGCGGTACCAGGGTGTGGGCGCTGCCGGCATAGACCACGACGGCCGTTTGTACGTCCTGGCGGCGCTCCAGCAGGTCGAGCAGCTCGCGCTTGGCCTGGGCCAGGCGAGTCGGTGCCGCGTCGCTGGCGAGCATCGAAGGCGTCAGCTCCAGCAAAACCACCAGCGGATCGCTGCGCTTGATGCTGGGCTGCTCGTAGCGCTGCCAACTCGGGCCGAGCAGGGCACCGACTGCCAGCAGCCAGGCCAGCCCGAGCACGATCCAGGGCAGACGGCTTTGGCGCAACCGCCCACGGGTCAGCAATGCCGCGTGGAAGGTTTCCGGCAGCAGGCGCTGCCAGCGTCCGACCTGCAACTGCCGATGCCACAATCGCCAGAGCAACCAGATCAGCAGCGGCAGAATCAGCAGCCAGTAGGGCCGCAGCAGCTGTGGCAGCCATTCGCTCATCGACGCTGCTCCCGCCGCCACGCCAGGCGCTGCAGCTGTGCGCTCCACAGGCTGGCGGCGACCATCATCAGGCTGATCAGCAATGCGGCGCACAGCGGCCAGACATACAGGGCCTCGGCTACGCGTGCCTGGGTCGGCTGCTGGACTGCCGGCTCGAGACGGTCGAGGGCTTCGCCGATGGCTTGCAGCTGTTCGCTGGAGGCCGCGCGAAAATACTCGCCGCCGGTTTGCTCGGCGATGGCGCGCAAGGTGGGTTCGTCCAGATCCAATCCTGGGTTGAAGCCGAAGCGGCTGAGCACGCCCCCTTCCTCTGGTACCGCGCCGATGCCGATGGTGTGAATGCGCACGTTTTCTTCCGCGGCGAGCGTGGCCGCCAGCAACGGTTCGATCTCACCGCCATTGTTGGCGCCGTCGGTGACGAGCACCAGCACCCGGCTGTTCGCCGGGCGTTCGCGCAGACGCTTGAGCGCGAGACCAATGGCATCGCCAATGGCGGTATTGCTGCCGGCGATGCCCACGCTCGCTTCGTCCAGCCAGACGCGCACGGTCCGCCGATCGAAGGTCAGTGGCGACTGCAGATAGGCCTTGCTGCCGAACAGGATCAGGCCGACGCGGTCGCCGTGGCGCTGCTCGATGAAATCACCGAGCAGCACCTTGACCAGCTCGAGGCGCGTCAGCTCCTCGCCCTGCCATTGCATGTCCGGGTAGTCCATAGAGCCGGACACATCCACCGCCAGCAGCAAGTCGCGGCCGCTGGTCGGCAGGGGCAGTGGCTCGCCCAGCCATTGCGGGCGCGCTGCCGCGAACAGCAACAGCAGCCAGATGGTCAGGTAGGGCAGCTGCTGCCGCCACGAGGGCAAGGATACCCGGGCGCGGCGTCCGGAAAGGTGCTGCAGCTCATCGAGAAAGCTGACCTTCAATGCGGCCTCACCACTGTCGGCCGCCGGCAGCAGCGCCCGCAACAGCCAGGGCAGCGGGGTCAGCAGGAATATCCACGGCCAGGCCAGTTCAAACATGCTTGCGAATCCAGATTTCCACGGCCTGTTCGAGCCCGTCGATGGCCTTGTCGTCCAGGCGGCACTCGGCGCGATAGGCGCCCTCGACCAGGACCATCCAGCGCGTCAGTCCGGCGGCTGGGCAGCGACTGTCGAGAAATGCCAGCCAGGCGCGCCCGCTGAGGGTATGCGGATGGTTGGCCGGATAGCGGATCCGGCAGAGTCGCTTGAGCAGTGCGTTGAGCTGTTGCAGCCACTGGCTGGCCGGCTGTCCGCCGTAGGGTTTGTGCAGGCGCGCCAACTCGGCCAGCGCCTCCTGGCGCTGGGGATCCAGTTCCGGCTCGGGCCGTACGCGGGGTTTGCGCCTGGTCAGTCGATGGCGAAGTCGCCAGAACAAGCCAAGGCTGGCCAGCAGCAACAGCCCGAGCAGCCACCAGCCTGGTGCCGGTGGCCACCAGGCGATCGGCTCCGGGGTGATCAGCGGCTCGAGTTGATCGAGGGGATTCATGGTTGGTTGCCCGGTCGCTGGACGCTCAGATGCTCGCGCAGCTGATCGACCAGGTCGCGCTGGGTATCGAGTGGCATCAACGGTACCCGCAAGCGATCGGCCAGACGTCGCCAACGCATGGCGCGGGCCTCGCCGAGCTCACGATAGCGCTGACGCAGCCCGACGTCGTGGGTGTCCAGTTCCAGGCCCGCATTGCCCTGGCTGAAACGCAGCAGCCCGGCCGCCGGTAACGCGTGGTCGAGCGGGTCGTGTATCGGCAGCAGCAACAGATCGACATGCCGCGCCAGCAGGCCGAGCTGCTGCTCGGCAGCGTCGGTCAGGGTCCGTTCGTCGCAGAGAACCACCGACAGGCTACCGGGCCGCAGCACTTCACGTACACGCCGCAGCGCCAGGCTGAACGCCTCGGGATCGAGCGCGCTGTCCGGTTGCAACTGGCGATTGGCACGGGTCAGACGGTCGAGCAGCTGCAATAGACTCTGCTTGCTGCGCCGTGGCTTGATCTCCTGCTGCTCGGCTCCGAACACCAGCCCGCCGACCCGGTCGTTGTGGCTAAGTGCGGCCCAGCCAATCAGGCTGGCAGCCTGTGCCGCCAATACCGACTTGAACAATTGGCCGCTGCCGAAGAACAGGCGCGGGCTCTGCTCGACGACGATGTAGATTGGCCGTTCGCGCTCCTCATGAAAGAGTTTGGTGTGCGGCTCCTGGGTGCGCGCGGTAACGCGCCAGTCGATGGTGCGCACATCGTCTCCGGCCTGGTAGATGCGCACCTGATCGAAATCCACGCCGCGGCCGCGCAGCTTGGAGTGGTGCAGGCCCACCAGCGGGCTGCGCCGGTTGGGCGTCGAGAACAACGGCACTTCCCGCACGCGATGACGGATGTCGATGAGTTCGGCCAGGGTCACGCGTGTGCCGTGGTCCGGCTCGCTCGGCCGTCCGCCCTCGGAAGCCTGCGGTTGCATCAGGCCACCGCCACCACGTCGAGAATGCGTTGGATGACGCGGTCCTGGTCGATGCCGGCGGCTTCTGCTTCGAAGGAGAGAATGATGCGATGGCGCAGCACGTCGAAGAGCATCGCCTGGATGTCCTCGGGGCTGACGAAGTCGCGCCCGGCCAGCCAGGCGTGGGCGCGTGCGCAGCGATCCAGGGCGATCGAGCCGCGGGGGCTGGAGCCGTAGGCGATCCATTCCGCCAGCTCGGTATCGAACTTGCCGGGCGTGCGGGTGGCCATGACCAGCTGCACCAGGTATTCCTCCACCGCATCGGCCATGTACAGGCCGAGAATTTCCTTGCGTGCGGCGAAGATCGCCTGCTGGCTGACCCTGTGCTCGGGTACCGCCTCGCCATTGATAGCCTCGCCTCGGGCCTGCTGCAGGATGCGGCGTTCCACCGAGGCATCGGGAAAGCCGATCTTCACGTGCAGCAGGAAACGATCCAGCTGCGCCTCGGGCAGCGGGTAGGTGCCTTCCTGCTCGATGGGATTCTGCGTGGCCATGACCAGAAAGAGGGGCGGCAGGTCGTAGGTGCTGCGACCGACACTGACCTGGCGCTCGGCCATGGCTTCGAGCAGCGCCGATTGCACTTTGGCCGGCGCGCGGTTGATCTCGTCCGCCAGCACCAGATTGTGGAAGATCGGTCCTTGCTGGAAGACGAAGCTGCCGGTCTCCGGGCGATAGATCTCTGTGCCGGTAATGTCGGCGGGCAGCAGGTCGGGGGTGAACTGGATACGGTGGAACTCGGCCTCCAGGCCTTCGGCGAGTTCCTTGATCGCGCGCGTCTTGGCCAGCCCCGGCGCGCCTTCGACGAGCATGTGGCCGTCGGCGAGCAGGGCGATCAACAGTCGTTCGATCAAGCGCTCCTGGCCCAGGATCTGGGTGGAAAGGAACTGTCGCAACGCGATTATCGATTCACGGTGATCCATCGTCTCGATTCTTCCAGGTGGGGCAGTTTCGGTCGGCCCGGCTGGCAGGGCCACCGGCTGCAACAGTCTGTCGCAGGAGGCGGCAGGGGCGTGCCACTTTACTGCATTACGCCTCGACTAGACTAACCTTGAACCTTCGACCTGTGGCGTCAGTCACTAGCGACACGTCTTCCCAGCAAGCCAATCGGAGCCGTACATGGCGTTCTTTTCAGCGGCCAGCAAGGCCGACTTTCAGCAGCAACTGCAGACCGCACTGGCACAACACGTAGATCCCCAAATCCTGCCGCAGCTGAGCGTCTTCGCCGAGCAGTTCTTCGGTATCGTCGCGCTGACCGAGCTCACCGAGCGGCGCATGGGCGACCTGGTCGGTTCGACGCTGGCCAGCTGGCGGCTGCTGGAGCGCTTCGATCCAGCCATGCCGGAAGTGCAGGTGTTCAACCCTGACTACGAGAAACATGGCTGGCAGTCGACCCATAGCGTGGTCGAGGTACTGCATCCGGACATGCCATTCCTGGTCGACTCGGTGCGCATGGAACTCACCCGCCGCGGTTACAGCATTCATACGCTGCAGACCAGCGTGCTGCAGGTAAGACGTTCCGCCGATGGTGCCCTGCTGGAATTGCTGCCCAAGGATCAGCGGGCGCCGGACAGTCACGCCGAGTCGCTGATTTTCGTCGAGATCGACCGCTGCGCCAGTGCAGCCGCGTTGCGTGAGCTGGAGCAGTCGCTGCTTGGCGTGCTGGCCGATGTGCGCCAGGTGGTCGGTGATTTCGCTGCCATGAAAGGCAAGGTCGGCGACCTGCAGGCGCGGCTGGATCAGGTCAACCTGCGCATCGACGCCGACGAGCTGGATGAGATCCGTGATTTCATGCGTTGGCTGGCCGATGACCATTTCACCTTCCTCGGCTACGAGGAATTTTCCGTAGTGGAGCAG
Organism: Stutzerimonas sp. KH-1; assembly: GCF_054483855.1. Taxonomy (NCBI): domain Bacteria; kingdom Pseudomonadati; phylum Pseudomonadota; class Gammaproteobacteria; order Pseudomonadales; family Pseudomonadaceae; genus Stutzerimonas; species Stutzerimonas sp. KH-1. Next base: position 879,579 of record NZ_CM137011.1, read on the forward strand.
GGCGACGGCGGACGCATCGCCTATGACGAAGGCTCGCTGCTGGGCCTATCGCGCAGCATGCGCACCGGGCTGTCGGACGAGGAACAGTCGCTTACCAGCCAGTCGGTCAGCTACCTGCGCGAGCCGCTTCTTCTCTCGTTCGCCAAGGCAGCGATGCCCAGCCGCGTGCATCGGCCGGCCTACCCGGATTTCGTCTCGTTGCGCGAGTTCGACGAGCAGGGCCGCGTCGTGCGCGAATGCCGTTTTCTCGGGCTGTTCACCTCGTCGGTATACACCCAGAGCGTACGTCGCATCCCGTTCATCCGCCGCAAGGTGGAAACCGTCGTGCAGCGTGCCAACTTCGGCAGCTCGGCGCACCTGGCGAAGGAGCTGGTGCAGGTGCTTGAAGTGCTGCCGCGAGACGAACTGTTTCAGGCGCCCATCGACGAGTTGTTCGAAAACGCCATCGCTATCGTGCAGATCCAGGAGCGCAACCGCTTGCGTCTGTTCCTGCGCTTCGACCCGTACCGGCGCTTCTGCTACTGCCTGGTCTATGTGCCGCGCGACAGTTATTCGACCGAGACGCGATTGAAGATTCAGCAGGTCCTGCAGGAGCGACTCGAGGCCAGCGATTGCGAATTCTCCACCTATTTCTCCGAGTCGGTGCTGACGCGTGTGCAGTTCATCCTGCGCCTCGATCCGAACAAGCCGGTGCAGGTCGACCCGGCGCGCCTCGAACAGGAGGTGCTGCAGGCCTGCCGCACCTGGCAGGATGACTATCAGGGGCTGGTCGTCGAACGCTTCGGTGAAGCGAAGGGTACGCGTCTGCTCAGCGAGTTTCCCAAGGGCTTTCCGGCCGGCTACCGCGAGCGCTTCTCGGCTCAATCGGCCACGGTCGACATGCAGCATCTGCTCGACCTGAATGATGAACGCCCGCTGGTGATGAGCTTCTACCAGCCGATCACGGCGGGCGAGAACCGTCTGCATTGCAAGCTCTACCACATGGACACGCCGCTGCCGCTGTCGGACATTCTGCCGATCATGGAGAACCTCGGTCTGCGGGTGCTCGGCGAATTCCCGTTTCGCCTGCGCGACAGAAACGGCCGTGACTACTGGATCCATGATTTCGCCTTCACCTACGCCGATGGGCTGGAAATCGATCTGCTTGAGATCAACGAGACCCTGCAGGACGCCTTCATACACATCTATGGTGGTCTGGCCGAGAACGACGCGTTCAACCGGCTGGTGTTGACCGCTGGGCTGACCTGGCGCGAGGTCGCGCTGCTGCGCGCGTATGCGCGCTACCTCAAACAGATTCGCATGGGCTTCGACCTGGGTTACATCGCCAGCGCGCTGCTCAATCACACCGACATTGCCCGCGAGTTGGTGCGGCTGTTCAAGATGCGCTTCTATCTGGCGCGCAAGCTCGGCGACGACGACCTGGCGGACAAACAGCAACGCCTGGAGCAGGCGATCCTCAGCGCCCTGGATGACGTGGCGGTGCTCAACGAGGACCGCATCCTGCGGCGCTACCTGGCGCTGATCCAGGCCACTTTGCGCACCAACTTCTACCAGCCCGACGCCAGCGGCAAACCCAAGCCGTATTTCAGCTTCAAGCTCGATCCGCGTGCCATCCCGGAGATGCCACGGCCGGCACCGATGTACGAGATCTTCGTCTATTCGCCGCGGGTCGAGGGCGTACACCTGCGCGGTGGCAAGGTGGCCCGTGGCGGGTTGCGCTGGTCGGATCGCGAAGAGGACTACCGCACCGAGGTGCTCGGCCTGGTCAAGGCGCAACAGGTGAAGAACGCCGTGATCGTGCCTGGCGGCGCCAAGGGTGGCTTCGTCCCACGCCGCCTGCCGAGCAGCGGGACACGCGACGATATCCAGGCCGAAGCCATCGCCTGCTATCGCATCTTCATCAGCGGTCTGCTGGATATCACCGACAACCTGCGCGAAGGCCAGGTGGTACCGCCGGCCAACGTGCTGCGCTACGACGGCGATGATCCCTATCTAGTGGTGGCGGCCGACAAGGGCACGGCGAGTTTTTCCGACATTGCCAACGGCATTGCCACCGAGTACGACTTCTGGCTCGGCGATGCCTTCGCTTCGGGCGGCTCGGCCGGCTACGACCACAAGAAGATGGGCATTACCGCGCGCGGCGCCTGGGTGTCGGTGCAGCGCCATTTCCGTGAACGCGGCATCAACGTGCAGACCGACGTCATCAGCGTGATCGGCATCGGCGACATGGCCGGTGACGTGTTCGGCAACGGCCTGCTGATGTCCGAAACCCTGCAGCTGGTGGCGGCCTTCAACCACCTGCATGTCTTCATCGATCCGAACCCCGACCCTGCGCGCAGCTTTGCCGAGCGCAAGCGCCTGTTCGCGCTGCCGCGCTCGGCCTGGACGGATTACGACGCCTCGCTGATATCCGAAGGCGGTGGTGTGTTCCCCCGCTCGGCGAAGCGGGTGACGATCACTGCGCAGATGAAGGAGCGCTTCGCCATCGAGGCGGATCAGCTGACTCCGGCCGAACTGATCAACGCGCTGCTCAAGGCACCGGTCGACCTGCTCTGGAACGGCGGAATCGGAACCTATGTGAAAAGCAGCAGCGAGAGCCACGCCGAGGTAGGGGACAAGGCCAACGATGCGGTGCGGGTCAACGGCAACGAGTTGCAGGCCAAGGTGGTGGGTGAGGGCGGCAACCTCGGCATGACGCAGTTGGGGCGGGTCGAGTACGCGCTACATGGTGGCGCGAGCAATACGGACTTCATCGACAACGCTGGGGGGGTCGACTGCTCCGACCACGAGGTCAATATCAAGATTCTGTTGAACGAAGTGGTCAGCGCCGGCGACATGACGGCCAAGCAACGCAACCAGCTGCTGTTCGAGATGACTGACGCGGTGGCCGAATTGGTGCTGCAGAACAATTACAAGCAGACCCAGGCGTTATCCCAGGCACAGCATCGTTCGCGTGAACGAGCCGGTGAGTATGTCCGGCTGATCAGCGCGCTGGAGACGACGGGGCAGCTCGATCGATCGCTGGAGTTCCTGCCGTCCGATGACGCGCTGACTGAGCGTGCAAACCTCGGCAAGGGGCTGACCCGGCCAGAGCTGTCCGTGCTTATCTCCTACAGCAAGATCGAACTCAAGAAAGCGCTGCTGGATTCACGGGTGCCCGACGACGATTACCTTGCGCGGGAAATGGACACTGCCTTTCCACAGCAGTTGGCTGAACGTTTTCGCGCCGCGATGCTGCAGCACCGCCTCAAGCGCGAAATCGTCGCGACGCAGATCGCCAACGATCTGGTCAACAACATGGGCATCACCTTCGTCCAGCGGTTGAACGAGGCGACCGGTATGAGTGCGGCGAACGTCGCAGGCGCTTATGTCATCGTGCGCGACATCTTCCATCTGCCGCACTGGTTCCGGCAGATCGAGGCGCTGGATTACAAGGTGCCCGCGGACCTGCAGCTGAAGCTGATGGACGAGTTGATGCGGCTTGGCCGACGTGCGACGCGCTGGTTCCTGCGCAACCGTCGCAGCGAGCTCGATGCCGCGCGGGATGTCGCGCACTTCGGACCTCGGGTCGCAGCCCTCGGGCTGAAGCTGGACGAGCTGCTGCAAGGCTCGACCCGCGACCATTGGCAGGAGCGTTATCGGCGCTACACCGAAGCGGGCGTGCCCGAGCTGCTGGCGCGGATGGTCGCCGGCACCAGTCATCTGTACACCTTGCTGCCGATCCTCGAGGCGGCCGACGAAACAGGACAGGTGCCGGCGCAGGTTGCCGCTGCCTACTTCGCCGTCGGCGGAGCGCTGGAGCTGCCGTGGTATCTGCACCAGCTGACCAATATGCCGGTGGCCAATAACTGGCAAGCGCTGGCCCGCGAAGGCTTCCGCGACGACCTCGACTCGCAGCAGCGCGGTATCACGGTGTCCGTGCTGCAGATGGAGAATGGTCCGGAACCGATCAGTGAACGGGTCGATGCGTGGCTGGCACAAAGGCCGGTGCAACTGGAACGCTGGCGTTCGATGTTGGCCGAGCTACGAGGCGCCAGCGGCAATGACTATGCGATATACGCGGTGGCCAGCCGGGAGTTGCAGGCGCTAGCCCAGTCGGTTGCGCATGGTTGAAGGCCTGCTGGCCGTCTGCGGGTGTCAGCCCGCAGACGGCCAGCCAGGCTTGAGCGCATACGGCGCACCGGCCGACCGCGACGCTGTGCCGTATTTTGCGGTTGGTTCGGTATGAGGGTCGCCGGTGCTGGCGCGGCGTTCAGTTCTGGGCGGGCAAACCGACCTTGAAGCGGGTGATTTGCGGCAGGTCTCGCAGGTAGCGAATCAGGTCCGGTGCTCCGGCCAGCTTGAGCCCTTCACCGATGGCGTTGGCCGTGGGGTCACGCTTCTCCAGCAGAAGCAGTTCCGAATTGCTGGTATCGCGTAGCAGAGTCAGACGCGCATAGGGCACCTGGCTGTCGAGAAGCAGGGCCATGAACTCGCGATCGCTCCAGGCCTGGGCGGGCATGGTCACGGCGTGGTAGTCCGCATCCAGCGCGTGAACGCCTGAGCGGTCCAGGCGATAGTCGGTGACGTCCGCCGGCAGCATCACTTCCAGGCCGCGCAGGCGCGCATAGGCCACGGCGCAGGCGAAGGCTTCCAGGTGGTGCTCGCCAGCCCAGTACAGCCGTTCGCCCAGCCAGCTGGCCTGGCGCACTTCGATTGGGGCACCGGTGTCGAAACCGGGCAGCGCTGCCCCCAGGGTGCGAACGAAGTCCTTGTAGCTGATGATTCGAATCTGTCGGCAGGCAGGTGTAGCGGCGAAGGCTTCGAATGTCGCGTAGCTAGCACCGCCGCTCTGCGGGCCGCCAAAGCCGTCGATCTGACGGAGATCGAGCTGCAGCCGGATACAGTCCTTGCTGATCAGACGGGTCAGTGCCGCATGGGCGCGGGCTTTGTCTTCCTGCACCGGACCGGAGAGCGCGCCGCGCGGCAGTTCCAGCAGACGTTGCAGGCAAGGGCCGTCAGTCCAGAAAATGCTGGGCTCGGGTTCCGGGAGGCGGCTGAACGGCAGCTGCAGGTTGCTGGCGCGCTGCAATACCGAATGCGCAGCCTTGGAGCGCAGCCCGAGGCGTTGCGCAAGTCGTGCAATTTGAGTTGTCAGTGAAGGCATTGGCTCGGGCAGGCTCATCATGATGCTTGAGCTCTCAGGGCTACGGCCGAAGTGTGGCAGACCTGTGCGATTTGCGCACGGGCTTTGCTCGATCCGCGGCGGTGGAGCTGCATACGGACCTGACCAAAGAGGGAAGGGCGTTGTGGCACTATCGCTGAATTGAACATCAAGGAGCCTCCATGCCGAACCTGGTGCTGGATATCGCGCTGTCCGCCGAGCGAATGAAGGCGGTGTATCAGGGCCATGCGAATCGAGTCCTGATTCGAAGCCGCGACGGCACGCGAGTCAGCTTGCCTGCGCATCACCTGCGCCCGTTTCTGACCCATGAAGGCGTATTTGGTTCATTCGAGCTGGAGTTCGCCGAACAAGGGCAGCTGCTCGGCCTGAGGCGTCTGAAATAGCTCGCAGGTCTCGGTTTGCTGCGGCGCATCCGGATGCTATCGGCAGCGGCTGGACGGTCCTCGTGCTGCTATACTCCGCCACCACATTTCCCGAGACCTTAGGCTGCGTATGTATAACCTGGCCCGCCGGCTGTTGTTCAAGTTATCCCCGGAAACGTCCCATGAGCTTTCTCTCGAGCTGATCGGCGCTGGTGGGCGTCTGGGGCTCAACGCAATGCTGAGTAAAGCGCCGGCGAATCTGCCGGTACGAGTCATGGGGCTGGATTTTCCGAATCCTGTGGGGCTGGCGGCCGGACTGGACAAGAACGGCGAAGCGATTCGTGGTTTGTCGCAGTTGGGGTTCGGTTTCATCGAAGTCGGGACCGTGACGCCGCGCCCGCAGCCTGGCAACCCGAAACCGCGGATTTTCCGCTTGCCGGAAGCCGAAGCGATCATCAACCGTATGGGATTCAACAACCACGGGGTCGATGCCTTGCTGGCACGAGTCGAGGCAGCCAGGTTCAAGGGCGTTCTGGGAATCAACATCGGCAAGAATTTCGATACCCCGGTCGAGCGTGCCGAGGACGATTACCTGCTGTGCCTGGAGAAGGTCTATCACCACGCCAGCTACGTCACGGTCAATGTCAGCTCGCCCAATACACCGGGCCTTCGCAGCCTGCAGTTCGGTGATTCGCTCAAGCAGTTGCTCGAAGCGCTGCGTCTGCGCCGCGAAGACCTTGAGCTCATGCATGGCAAGCGCGTACCGCTGGCGATCAAGATCGCCCCTGACATGACCGACGAGGAAATCGCGCTGGTAGGTGAGGCGGTGTTCCAGGCCGGTATGGATGCGATCATCGCAACCAACACAACGCTGGGGCGGGAGGGGGTTGCCGGTTTGGCTCATGCGGACGAGGCCGGTGGGCTGTCCGGTGCGCCGGTGCGTGACAAGAGCACGCATACCGTCCGGGTTCTGGCGCAGACGCTCGGCGGGCGCTTGCCGATCATCGCCGTGGGTGGCATCACCGAGGGCAGGCATGCGGCGGAGAAGATCGAGGCGGGTGCCAGTCTGGTCCAGCTCTACTCGGGGTTCATCTACAAGGGACCGGCGCTGATCGGCGAGGCGGTGGATGCCATTGCGGCCCTGCGCTCGCAGGCACGTTGATTTGCCGGGAAGGGGCTCCTGTCGGAGCCCCTGGGCTTCTAGCCCGCCGCCCGGGTAGGGCGTGCCGTATCAAGTCGGGTGGATCGGTGAATCAGCCGACCGCGTGAAGTTCGTTGAGTCTATGCAGACCGGCCGTGCCGGTCAGACCATCCCAGTTGTCGCCGCGACCCTCCCGCCAGCCGTTGATCCAGGCTTGGCGAACTTGGGGATGGGAGAAAGGACAGAGGTCGCGAGATTTGCCATGTATGCCATGTTGATAACCGCGCAGAAATGCTCGTTCCATCGGATCACGCTTGAGTCTTCTCATTGGGTATTGCCCTCAGTGGTTGACTGGTGTTCCTGTGGCCTCATGGCGAGACCGGGCAGATAGACTGCCAATTGAAGCGCGCTGCCGGCGTGGCGCGCCTCGCCGGCATCGTTGCGATGTCGGCCTAGGACGAGTTCTAACCCAATGCTTGGTACGCTGGAACGATCGTTTTGTCATAAGTAGGTAACGAATCTGTGGATCTACCCATAAGCCGGCCGACCGTTGTGCGTAACCTGCAGTACTGAGCGCGGTCGCAATGCGCACCGGCAATTTTTCGAATCATCTGTAATTCATTCCTGCTGGGCTTGTTCCGACGAAAGGGTCGTGGCGGTCCGAAGCACTTTTTCTGGAACCACCATGACCGATCGCCATGAACTGATACTGACCTGCCCGAAGGGGCTCGAAGGCCTGCTACTTGAGGAAGCCACCCTGCTCGGCCTGGAAGAACCCCGCGAGCAGACGGCAGCGGTCCGCGGCTACGGAGCGCTGGACGTGGCGTACCGCCTATGCCTGTGGTCGCGTCTGGCAAACCGTGTGCTGCTGGTACTGAGCCGCTTCTCGACGACGGATGCCGAAACGCTCTACCAGGGGGTGCATGCAGTCGATTGGGCGGAGCACATGTTGCCGTCCGGCAGCCTCGCAGTGGAGTTCAGTGGGCGTGGCTCGGGCATCGACAACACGCATTTCGGTGCGCTGAAGGTCAAGGACGCGATCGTCGATCGGCTGCGTACTGCCTCGGGCGAGCGCCCAAGGATCGATAAGCTCGATCCGGACCTGCGGGTACACCTGCGGCTCGACAAGGGGCAGGCGGTCCTGTCGCTGGATCTATCAGGGCACAGCCTGCATCAGCGTGGCTACAGGTTGCAGCAGGGCGCGGCCCCGCTGAAGGAAAACCTGGCAGCGGCGATCCTCATCCGTGCCGGCTGGCCGCGTATCGCCGCTGCGGGTGGTGCGCTGACCGATCCCATGTGCGGCGTGGGTACCTTTCTCGTCGAGGGCGCGATGATGGCGGCCGATATCGCGCCGAACCTCAAGCGCGAGCGCTGGGGATTCAGCGCCTGGCTTGGCCATGTGCCGGCGCTATGGAACCGCTTGCATGATGAGGCGCGCTCGCGTGCACAATCCGGTCTGGCCAGAACGCCGCTGTGGATTCGTGGCTACGAAGCCGATCCACGCCTGATCCAGCCTGGGCGCAACAATATCGAGCGCGCCGGGCTGTCGAACTGGATCCGCATCTACCAGGGCGACGTCGGGACTTTCGAGCCGCGCCCGGACCAGAACCAGAAGGGGCTTGTCATCTGCAACCCGCCCTACGGCGAGCGTCTGGGTGACGAGGCGAGCCTTCTTTATCTCTATCAGAACCTCGGCGAGCGCTTGCGCCAGGCTTGCCTCGGCTGGGAGGCCGCGGTGTTCACTGCCGCCCCGGACCTTGGCAAGCGCATGGGCATCCGCAGCCACAAGCAGTACGCTTTCTGGAACGGCGCGCTGCCGTGCAAGCTGCTGCTGATCAAGGTCGAGCTGGACCAGTTCGTTACCGGTCAACGCGCTGCCTCCACCGAGTCACAGCCTCAGCAGGCTCCGGTGGAGCAGGCGCGACTGAGCGAAGGCGGGCAGATGTTTGCCAACCGCTTGCAGAAGAACCTGCGTCAGCTCGGCAAATGGGCGCGTCGCGAGGGCATCGAATGTTATCGGCTGTACGATGCCGATATGCCGGAATACGCTCTCGCGGTCGACCTGTACCGCGATTGGGTGCATGTGCAGGAATATGCACCGCCGCGCTCCATCGATCCGGACAAGGCCCAAGCTCGCCTGCTGGATGCTCTGGCGGCCATTCCGTCGGCGCTGGGCATTGCGCGTGAGAAGGTCGTGGTCAAACGTCGTGAGCGGCAGACCGGCACGCGTCAGTACGAGCGCCAGGCCGCTCAGGGTCAATTCCTCGAGGTCAGCGAGGGTGGCGTCAAGCTGCTGGTCAACCTGACCGACTACCTGGATACCGGCCTGTTCCTCGATCATCGCCCGCTGCGCCTGCGCATCCAACGCGAAGCGGCCGGCAAGCGCTTTCTCAACCTGTTCTGCTACACCGCTACGGCGACCGTGCACGCGGCCAAGGGCGGAGCGCGCAGCACTACCAGTGTCGACCTGTCCAGGACCTATCTGGACTGGGCGCGGCGCAACCTTTCGCTCAACGGCTTCTCGGACCGCCAGCGGCTGGAGCAGGGAGACGTGATGGCCTGGCTGGAAGCGGATCGCGGCGAATATGACCTGATCTTCATCGACCCCCCAACCTTCTCGAACTCCAAACGCATGGAAGGTGTGTTCGACGTGCAGCGTGACCACGTCGCCTTGCTCGACCTGGCCATGGCGCGGCTGGCTACCGGCGGGACGCTGTATTTCTCCAACAACTTCCGCAAGTTCGTGCTGGACGCGAGCCTGATGGATCGTTACGCAGTAGAAGAAATCACGGCTTCAACGCTGGATGAGGACTTCCGCCGTAATCCGCGAATCCACCGTGCCTGGAAACTCCAGGCACGGTGATGATCAGGACTGCCTGGCGCGATCAGCGCTGAGCGGTGCTTTCGCCGCGCTGGTTGTACAGGCTGACCAGTACCTGATCGAGGATCGATGAGGCACCCCATGGACGCGGGTGGTTGAGGATTGCCACTACCGCCCAGACATTGCCGTTGCCGTCTCGGCTGTAGCCCGCGATCGCGCGCACCGTGTTCAGTGTGCCCGTCTTCACATGTGCCTTGCCGGCGACCGGTGTGTTGCGCAAGCGCTTGCGCATGGTGCCGTCGACTGCTGCCAGGGGCATCGATGAGATGAACTCGGCCGAGTAGGGGCTGCGCCAGGCAGCCTGCAGCAGGCTCGCCAGCTCGCGCGCGCTGACCCGCTCGGCACGGGAAAGGCCGGAGCCGTTCTCGATCACCAGATGCGGGGAGATCAGTCCCTTCTTTGCCAGCCACTGGCGGATTACTCGCTGGGCCGCCTTCGCATCATCGGCATCCGCTTCGTTGCGGAATGCCGCACCAAGGCTCAGGAACAGCTGTTTGGCCATGGTGTTGTTGCTGTACTTGTTGACGTCACGAATAATCTCGGTGAGGTCCGGCGAGTAGGCCCTGGCCAGCAGGCGGGCACTGCTTGGTACCTGAGCGACACGGTCAGTGCCGAGGATGCTGCCGCCCAGTTCGCCCCAGATGGCGCGTACCGCGCCAGCGGCATAGCGTTCGTGATCCAACAGGGACAGATAGGTCTGCGCGCTGCAGCCAGCGGCGAGTTTGCCGGTGACCACCACGGTGACGCCGTCGCCGTTGGTGACCGGGTTGTACAGCACGTCCGGCCAGCCTGGACACTTGGCTGCCGGCAGCGCCTTAACGCGGTTGTCGACGCGTACGCTGGCGATGGGCGGCTCGACCGCCACGTTCACCTTGCCGCCATCGTTGCGGACGATGAAGCGCAGGGCCTTGAGGTTGACCAGCAATGAATCCGGCCCGACCAGAAACGGCTTGTTCTGGTCACCGCCGTCATCGTCGAATACCGGCAGGTCAGGTTGGACGAAGTGGCTGCGATCCAGCACCAGATCGCCAGTGACTTTGCTCACGCCGTTGGCGCGCAGATCGCGCAGCAGCAGCCAGAGCTTCTCCATGTTCAGCTTTGGGTCGCCGCCACCTTTCAGATAAAGATTGCCGTTAAGCACGCCGTCCACTAGCGGACCATCGGAATAGAACTCGGTTTTCCATTGGTGGTTGGGGCCGAGCAGTTCGAGCGCAGCATAGGTCGTGACCAGCTTCATGGTCGAAGCCGGATTGACCGAGACGTCCGCATTGACGTACGTCGGCGCGGCGTCGCCGGTGAGCGGCAGCATGACCACGGACAGCGCATCGCTGTTGATCTTGTTGGCCTTCAATGCCTGCTCTACACGGGCAGGCAGCGTCTGGTTCACGCCGGCCGCATGAATCGGTAGCGCAATGGGCAAGGCCAGAACGGCCAAGGAGATACCACGAAGGATTCTGTTCATTTGCGAGCGCCTCTGAGCGCACACAGGGGGCTGCTGGTGATTCGATTCGGCATGCGATTTCCCACTGCACCAAGGGAACGATTGCGAGCCATTATGCCCGGCCCGTAGAGGCGCTGTGCCTCTATCCGATAAGCGTAGCTGCGTCACACGGATAACTGCAAAACAAGATGGCGAGCCGTTGCGAAGCCGGTTCTCGGTCATCGCCTTGGCATCGGGTTGCTGTTAGAGTGCGCGCCGTCATCACGTAGAAAAAAGGATCGATCCAATGGCTACCAATCGTTCGCGTCGCCTGCGCAAGAAACTCTGTGTCGATGAGTTCCAGGAGCTGGGCTTCGAGATCAATCTCACCTATCGCGAAGGTATCGAAAGCAAGGCCGTGGATGACTTCCTGGAAGCGTTCATCAGCGAGGCGATGGAAGCCAACGACCTTGGCTATATCGGTGGTGAAGACTACGGTTTCGTCTGCCTGGCGCGCCGTGGCTCGGTTACCGAGGAGCAGCGCGCCAAGGTGGATGCCTGGCTGAAAGGCCGCAGCGAGCTTGCTGAGTACAGCGTCAGCCCGCTGATGGATGTGTGGTATCCGGAAAACCCGATCAGGACCGAGAAGTAGTCTGCTCGTCGGTTCGTTGCGCTGCTGCCAGCCGGGCTTTCCTTCGTGAGCGCCTGGCCAGCAGCAGATGCAACAGATGCATAAGCGCTGCGATGAACAATGCTACGCCTACGCCGATGCTGGCATTGACCAGGCGTATCTGCGGCAGATTCCAGTCCTGCGCTAGAGTTTCCGCCAGCAGCAGGAAGAGCAGGGTGGTCTGCAGTACGAACAGCCCGTAGTGATTCGCCTGGAAGGCCCTGCCGAGTACCACCAGCGGCAGCAGGATCATCACCATCAGCGGTGGGTCGGCCAGGCCATGACCGATGTAGATGAGGATGGCTGCGGCGGCCAGGATTCCGAGGCTGGCCTGCAGGGCACGGATCAGGCTGCGTTCCAGGTCCATCTGCAACGTGGTGAACACCGCCAGCGTCAGCCAGTAGCCTCTCGGCAGCTGCGCCATATTCACAATCACACCGCCCAGCGCGCCGGCCAGCATGTAGGTCAGTGCGTGCACTCGCCACTGCCGGATCGGCGTCCGCCGAGCGTGCCGGCGCAGCACCCGCAGAATGCTCAGCAGTCGCGGCATGTACGGCCACATGCGCAGACCATGCATGCCGCGCAAGCCGAATGCCAGCAGTGTCACCCAGAGCCCTCCAAGCGCGAACAGAAAGGCAATTGCGTAGGGGTTGTTGAAGTCGGCGATGCCATGCTGTCCCTGGCCAAGGCACAGACAGATCGCCAGGCCTATTCCCAGCTTGCCCGCCTCGCTGCCGAAGCGCTGAAGCCAGGCCAGGAGCAGCCCGTAGAAGGCGAACAGTCCAAGGCTTATCAGCGGGTGGGTGGCGGACCAGTAGCCCAGGCCGGCGCTACCGGCCCCCAGCGCGATGAGCAGGAGCATGCGCAGCATGCCGAAGCGGTGCAGGGGGTTCGCCTTGGCCGCCTGGAAAGCCCCGACTGTCGCCCAGAGGAATCCGGGGTGGCCGCTGAACAAGCCTAGTAGCAGCGGTAAGGCGCAACCGAAACCGGCCACCATCGCAGCGCCCCAGGCAGGGCGCCCGGGGTGCCAACGGATGCTCTGTCGCAGCAGGCGTTTCATGGAGGTCAGACCGGGCTGGAGCGGCCGGTCATTTCGCCGGCCATTTCGGTGGCGTAACTATCGGTCATCCCGGCGATGAAATCGATCATGCGCAGGAATGACTGATACAGCGGTAGGCCGGGCGCGGGTGCGCTGCGTCCAAGCAGATCGAGAATGCGCTGATTCTTGAAAGAGGGATTGCCTCCGCGGTGCTGTTCCAGTGCTGCACCGCAGAAGGCGTTGAGGAGGATTTCCAGCGTTGTGTAGGCGCCGATCTCGTGCAACGTCTTGCGCTTGTCCTGGAATATCTTCTGACGGGCCATTGCTTTTGCCTGCACGACGCAGGCCTTGGCCGGGCCGTGCATGTGCTCGACCAGATCACCATGAAGCTCGCCTCGCAGCAGGTTGTGCTGCTGCTCGACGAACGCGGTGGCGGCGGCGTTGGTGAGGTGCTCGATCGCCTTGCCGCGCAGAATCGCCAACTTGCGCCGTCGCGAATCGCGTGGCCCCAGCTGGCGATAGGTTTCCGGAATGTCATCGCCCACCAGCCCAAGCAGCAGCGCTTCCACCTCGGCATAGTCGAGCAGCTCCATCTCCAGGCCGTCTTCCAGGTCGATCAGCCCATAACAGATGTCGTCGGCTGCCTCCATTAGATAAACAAGGGGATGGCGAGCCCAGCGTTGATCGGCAACCTTGGGCAGGTCTAGCTTCTGCGCGATCTGTTCCAGCAGTGACAACTCGTTCTGATAGCAACCGAACTTGTGCTTCTTGTAGCCGAGCGCCTCGGCGTGACGTGATGTCCATGGGTACTTCAGGTAGGTGCCCAGGGTGGCGTAAGTCAGGCGGGTGCCACCGTCGAACTGGTGATATTCCAACTGGGTGAGTACGCGAAAGCCCTGTGCGTTGCCCTCGAAATTGAGGAAGTCGGCTCGCTGCGAATCCGTCATCTCGTCAAGCCAGCCGCGTCCGGCAGCCTGCTGGAACCAGCAGCGAATGGCGTCTTCACCGGAGTGACCGAACGGTGGGTTGCCTATGTCGTGGGCCAGGCAGGCGGATTGAACGATCATCCCGAGATCGGCGGGGCTGCACCATTCTGGCAGCTCATCGCGCAACACCTCGCCGACACGCATGCCGAGAGACCGCCCGACGCAGCTTACCTCCAGCGAGTGGGTCAGGCGTGTATGGATATGGTCGTTGCTTGAAACGGGGTGTACCTGGGTCTTGCGCCCGAGGCGGCGGAACGCCCCCGAGAAAATGATGCGGTCGTGATCCTTGTGAAACGGGCTGCGTCCCAGCTCGTCGCCGCTATGGGCGGACTTGCCGAGTCGTTCACGGGTAAGCAGTGTGTGCCAGTCCAAGGACTATCTCCATATTGCCATCAGCGGGCTGGTGCAAAACTACCATAACCGTCCATTGACCGATCGCTACTATCGCATGAAAGGTGCCGCAGGAGCGCAGGCTGGCCGGCCCTGGGTAAGGCTACAGAGTAGCGATTGTGGGAGTTCTGCATTGAGCGGGCGAAAGCCGCTCAATGCAGTTTCTGGCGCAGTTTCTGCTGGCCCTTGATCAACGGGTAGAGGGTCAGTGCGATACGAGCCAGTTTTCCGACCTTTCCGAGACGGCGGCCGAATAACGCGAGTGCAACCGTAGCCGCAATCATCACCGGCCCCTTGCCAGATGACGTCTCGGCATCGGAGTGGCGAGACGTCATGAAGCTTCTCACCTGCTGCAGAGGGTGGGACAGGGGTTGTGCATGATAAAGCAGCTGCTGGCGATGCATCTCCATGCGCAGGCGTACCAGATCCTTGCGCATGCTCAGATCGTTAGAAGTGCTCAGTGGCTGGCTCATGGCAGTAAACGCTCCCGATTGCGTTCCAGCTCTTCAAGTGTCGCCTGGAACGGCGCTGCACATTGCTTAGCGAGCGAAACCGCGCGGCTGATACAGATAATCATCGCCAGTGCATAAACCGCACACAGCGTGAGAATCGCTGCCATTCGATGGGTTTCCCAGAACGCGATTACGATTGCCGCGGAGAGCCCGACAAGAATCAGAAGGCCGAAAATCAGACTGATTCCCGCGAGAAGAAACAACCGGAACGTGCGAGCTTTCTCCTCCTGGACCTCGATGCCGATCAGCTCCAGATGACCTTGCAACAGGCCGACAAACGCGCCGCCCAGCTTCTTGAGCGATGGCTTGGGAGCTTCGGTGCCAGGCTTCGCATCCATTGGCGGCACTCCCATCAGCGACGTGTGATCAGACCGAGCAGAAATCCGACGCCCGCAGCGATGCCGATCGATTGCCAGGGATGGGTGTGAACATATTCCTCGGTGCACTGGATTGCAGCCTGGCCCTGCTCGCGCATGGAGCCCTCGCGCTCTTTGAGCATCTCACGCGCCTTGGCGATGTTTGCGTTGATCTTGTTGCGCAGCTCTTCGGTCTGCCCGCCTGCAGATTCCTGCGTGTGTTTAAGGAGGCGTTCGGTATCACCGATGAGTGTATGAAATTCCTCGATTAGCGCATTCTGGGCGGCCTGCAGGTTACGACGATGGGCGGATGTATCGATGAGGGGGCGGGTGCTCCCAGCGGGACCTTCAGGAATCGGGGTGTTATCGCTGGTGCCGAAAGTGGACTCGGTAGACATGCGCAGCTCCTCTTGAATCTAGGGGCGGAAGGCCCCGTTGCCTCAAGTTTCGAGCGTTGCGTCTTGGCAAAGGTTCCCCGCTTCGTTGTGTCGCGTGGAGGTAGAGGGCAATTGCGGTTGGTTCTGCCTGTTTCGGCGATGCATAAAAAAGAAACCCGCCGAAGCGGGTTTCTTTGTCTACAGCAACGAGTGCCGTAGCCGCTTCTTACATCAGCGGAATGGTGTAGCTGACGATTAGACGGTTTTCGTCAAGATCGTTAGTGCGGGCAAGATTGCCGCGCGAGGTTGCGTTGCGCCACTTGACGTTCAGATTCTTCAGCGTCCCTTCTTGGAAGGTGTAGCCGATATCCATGTCGCGCTCCCAGATCTTTCCTTCCGACAGGCCCGCGCCGCGATCGACGTTGTCGCCTGTGACGTAGCGAGTCATGAAGGTCAAGCCGGGAATGCCAACAGCAGCAAAGTTGAAGTCGTAGCGTGCCTGCCAGGACTTCATGTCAGCCATTGCGAAGTCGTTGATCTGTACATAGTTGACCAAGAACGGATCGGTGAACTCGCCGACATATGCAAACCCAGTATCACCGCTCATTTTCTGGTAGCCGAGTCCGAAGCTGTGACCGCTCAGCGAATAGGTAACCATCGCCCCTAGCGCGCGGTTATCTACATTGGACGAGCCGTCTTCAGAAGAACGGGAGTAGCGCAGGTCGGTCTTGAGGGACTGTTTGTCACCCAAAGGGAGAACATGAACCAGGTTGGTCGAATGCTGCTTATAGACCTCTTCCAAATTGCTGTAGTAGTAAGCAGCAGTCAGGTCGTTGGTGAGCTTATAGCTACCACCAGCAAAGACAAAATCGTCTACGTCAGTAGCGTCGATGGCTGCTTCGCCTGCAGCTGCGGCTTTACCACCGTAAGCGAGAGGTTCGTTGTTGGTCGAGTTGCGATGATTGGCTCGATTGAGATAACCGGCATCCAATGTGAGGCCATCGATCTCATTAGAAACGATTTGTGCGCCTTGGAACGTTTGCGGCAAGAGGCGGGAGTCGCTCGAGGAAATGGCCATGTTCTTCGGTTGGAGCGTGCCAACTTTCAGAATGGACTTGGACACTTTGGCTTTTGCAGTCAGGCCCAAGGAGGACCAATCATCGGGAGCCTCATTGTTGTACGCGCTAGGCATCAAGCCAGTACCAGCGGTATCTTCGCTGGAGTAGAGCTTCACGCCCTGTAGCCCCAATGCGTCAACACCGAAACCAACGGTCCCTTCGGTGTAGCCTGATTCCACGCGGAGCAGGAAGCCTTGGCCCCACTCTTCCAATTTGCTCTGGCCCGAATCTTCTCGAATGTCACGATTGAAATAGAAGTTACGCAGTTCCAGGCCAGCCTTGGTGTCTTCGATGAAGGCGGCTTGGGCCATGGTTGGGATAGCCAGTGTTGCTCCCAGAGTGGCGAGGGCCACGCCCCGGGCGATGGGGGTCTTGAGCATTTCTTATTTCTCCTCGTTGGATGATGCTCTGAAGTCGCTCTTTACGGCGCCATGCAATAAAACATTACAGAGGGTTTTCAACCTTTAGACTTTAGTCGTCAAGTCTCGCGAGTCAACGTGCTAGAGCGTCGCACTCGTGCCATCAGCTTGCTGGCAATTCGAATGTCGGCCGATTTCGCGCATTGCATGAGCCTGGCGGTTAAAGACTAACGGGGTGTCGCCGGGCAATCTGCGTTGCCTCGGGTCGCCGCATCCTAGCGTTTTACTCGGGCTGAGTCGAACAGCTCGCTCAAGATCGCCTGATCGGTGGGGGCGATTTCACAGTTTTTGAATGATCGCTACGTACCCGCGGGGCGGACAGTCATGGCGGGCTGCGGAACAATTGCTAGAATTTGCGCTGCGAACAGATCGAGACCAACAGATGCTGCCTGAATGTCAACTTTTCGGAACGCTGGGCTGCCATCTGTGCGAGCAGGCGGAAGAGGTGCTTATGCCTCTTGTCGAGCACGGGTTGCTGGTCGAGTTGATGGATATCGCGGACAGCCCGGAGTGGGTCGATTATTACGGGCTGCGCATCCCGGTGTTGCGGCGTGTGGATACAGGCGCCGAGCTCGATTGGCCGTTCGAGGCCAATCAGGTTGTAAGTTTTCTCGGTGCACCACAACGGGAGTGAATGGCGAGCATAAAAAAACCGGCGCTTAGGCCGGTTTTTTTATGTGTTCAACTAGTGCTGAACGCGGGATTTGGTCGGAGCGACTGGATTCGAACCAGCGACCTTCTCGTCCCGAACGAGACGCGCTACCAAGCTGCGCTACGCTCCGAAGATGGCGCGCATTCTACAGAAAAAGTTTTGCTGCACAAGACGTTATGCAGGATTTTTTTGATCGGGGAGCCTGTCCTGGACGAATGTCATGAGTCCCTGGGCCGCCTCGTTAGAGGTGGCTCAGGGAGTGAAGTCATAACTCTCGTACGGTGCGCACTTGGTCCTTGTTTACTTTTCCAGGCTTGCCGTCGAGCTGTTCATACTCGTAGAAGCCGGACTCATCGTCGAAGTCGGGCCGATCGACGGTCTGTATTTCTCGGCCGTCGTTTAGCGTGATCACGCTTGGGTTGGCGCAGCCGGCGAGCATGCCGAAGCCCAGCGCAAGAACCAGAGTCACGAAGTAGCGTTGGCGCATGAGGCTATTCCTTCTGAAGTATGGTTAACACATCGGACGGAACGCTCCCATATGAAGTTCCCAGCGCAAGCTCGGCGGCCGCAAGCAGTTCTGGGGTGTTTAGATTGGCAAGGCGAATGTCGTCTTCGGCGACCCGAACGGCATGCGCTCCGAGCTTCAGTAGAAGCCGCTGCGGGCTGCGCTCGCCGGCCAGCCAATGAGCTTCGACCTCTGGTGTCAACGAGGTCGGGATGATGCTGAATAACGGCTCCCACTGTTGTCCGCGGCGCAGCATGACCGGTTTGCCTGGTGCTGCGATTGCGGCGGAGCAAAGTGATCGAAGCAACTGTTGGTCGATCAACGGCGTATCGCAGGGTAGCAGCAGCAGCCATTGGCCGCGCGCAGCTGCTAGACCGGCTCGTATACCTGCAAGGGGGCCGGGGTAATCTTCGCTGGCGTCATGCACCAGTCGATCCGCGTAGATCGCATAACGCGATCGGTTGCGGTTGCAGGAAACAAGCAGGTCTTCCGTCAGGGGGCGTACCAGATCGTGTAGCCAGGCGATCAGCGGACGCCCGCGCCATTCGATCAGGCCTTTGTCCCGTCCACCCATGCGCTGCCCGCGACCGCCGGCGAGCAGCAGAATCGAACAGGATGGCAGTCTCAAGTCGGGCACGCTTCGGATCCGAGTAGGTTGAGGGCTGATCCGGCATGACAAGCCGCTCGCCGAGTGAGCTGCGCCGGCTGTAGGGGCATCTGGGGCGAGTTGAGCATGCTCGATAACAGTCCGCAAGCCCGGGCGCTAAACCAACCGAAAAAACTGTTGTCTATTTCCACCATCCGCTTGTTCCTGAGTAGCGGATGCCGCCTGCTTATTTGGCTGACATACAAGGAGAACAACACCATGCAGGAGAGAAACGTTTGGGTTGACTATGCCAAGGCGATAGGGATCATCCTCGTTGTGTACGGGCATGTCGCGCGAGGGGTATTCAACGCGGGGCTGCCGATGGATGAGGCAGAGTTCGTGCTGGTGGATAGCATCATCTACAGCTTCCACATGCCGCTGTTCTTCTTTCTGTCCGGGTTGTTCTTCTTTGACTCGCTGCAGAAGCGGGGCAGGGGCGGGTTGATCATCAACAAGATCGATACGATCGCGTATCCGTTTATCGTCTGGTCCCTGCTGCAGGGTTTGTTCGAAGTCGCGCTCTCGAACTACACCAATGGCCAGGTGACTTTGGTCGAGGTTTTCTCGCTGCTGTGGATGCCTCGGGCGCAGTTCTGGTTTTTGTATGCGCTGTTCCTGGTGTTCGTGGTTTGCACCTTTCTTTATGCGAAGGCAGATCGCCGGTTCTTCCTGCCGTTTGTAGTGCTGTTTGGTGTGTTGTTCGTTTTCCAGCAGGACCTGACCATCAACAACATGACGCGCTTCATCCTGGGCAATACAGTGTTTTTTGCATTGGGTGTCTGGTTCAACGAAGTCAAGGCTTTCTTTCTGGCGCGATATTCTTCGCTCACGCTAGTCTTCGGAGCCATGTTCATAGCTGGGCAGTATCTGTTTCACGTGACGTTTGGCATGAATTACACCGATGGTGGTTTGCCGGTCTTGGCCTTGGCCACTGTCTCCATTTTCTTCATGGTCGCGCTGTCGATGTGGCTTGGGCAGTACCGGGTCGACTGGTTGCTGTTCATCGGCGCTTCGTCGATGACCATCTACCTGATGCATATCCTGGCGGGCAGTGGTGTACGCGTGATACTCAGTAAGTTCATGGGGATCGATTCGATTACGGTCCATTTGTTGATCGGTACGCTGATCGGTACCGCCGCCCCGTTGGTGGCGCAGCTGATCATTAATCGGTACCGACTGCACTTCCTGCTTGCTCCGCCGAAGCGAATTTCGGCATCGCACTTCCGTATGCGCAAAGCCCTTGCGTAATAGAACTCCGGGCCGCTCGGCATCATCGCCGAGCGGTCCATGGCAGTCTTGGCTTAGTCAACCGCAGCTGACGCGTTCGATCTTCATGTTTGCGTCGGTATTGATGTTGAGCCTTCGTGGATCGTATTCCAGGGTAACGATATCGTCGGGGCGCAGGATCCGTGCTCTTTCCGCATTGGAAAGTTGCCTCGCTTGCTCAAGGGCTTCAGGGGTCGCCGTTCTACCCACAAAGTGCTGTGCCGCATCGGAATTGCAGTGCCCCTGCCTCTGAGTCGGCGTATCAACGCCCGATGGTTGCGTGACGCTCTTGCACGCGGCCAATAGCAGCACAGCGGTGGCGATGATCAGCGCATTGCGATTGGGTCGGAACATGACATCTCCTTTCACTTCTGGGGTTTGGGAACGCGACTATTATGAATAGTGCCGATACGGACGTGACCTGAAGTATGCGGGCCTGCGGGTGTTCTGCCGGTACGGCCAGACGGGAACCGAAGCGCTGTTATTGCGTCTGATGGCGTTGTGCAATCCAGCAGTCAACGAAAACAAGGAGTGACCACGATGTTCAATTCCCCACTGCTCAAGCGTATCGCGGCGATGCTCGCTGCCCTGCATCTGCTATTAGTGGCTCAGATCCCATTGGCGCAAGCGGCCATGATCGGTACGCCGGAAGTCGTTACGGAACAACAGCAGCAGGTGGATCGGCAGCAACTGCTGACCATGCTGGACGATCAAGAAGTGCAGAAAAAGCTCGAATCGATGGGCGTTGAGCGTGACCAGGTCGAGAAGCGCATCAGTAGCCTGACTGCGGCCGAACTGGCGCAATTCAATCAGCAGCTTGATCAGGCGCCTGCTGGTGCCGGCGTCGTCGGCGTGATCGTTCTGTTCCTAGTCATCTTCATCATCACTGACATGCTCTGCGCGACCAACATCTTCAATTTCGTCAATTGCATCAACCGTTGAGTCGGCTGCTGCTGATACTGCTGTTGGCCGGACTGGTTGGAGGCTGTGCATCGTCGAGAATATCCCTCGACGATGCAGGTCTTCCGTCTGCGGCTGAGCTGACCGAAGTGCCGTTCTACCCGCAGGAAGCCTATCAGTGCGGGCCGGCTGCGCTTGCTACCATGCTGGCGCAGCGGGGCGTTCCTGCTGATCCGGATGTGCTCGTGGATCAGGTGTACATCCCGGGGCGAAGGGGCAGCCTTCAGGTGGAAATGGTCGCCGCAGCGCGGGCGGCGGGGCTTCTGGTCTATCCGCTGCGCTCGCGCCTGGAGGACGTGCTGGCGGAAGTGGCGGCCGGCAATCCAGTTCTGGTTCTGCAGAATCTGGCGTTCGATCATTGGCCGCAATGGCATTTCGCCGTTGTGGTGGGTTACGACCTTGTCGAACAACGGCTCGTGTTGCGCTCTGGTACCACCGAGCGTTGGATCGCCTCCTTTCGCGACTTCGAACGCACCTGGTCCAAGGCCGAGCGGTGGTCGGTCGTGACGCTTAACCCGGATCAGCTTCCGGCGACGGCACGAGAAACCGTCTGGTTGCGTAGTGCAAGTGATCTCGAGGAGGTTGGGCAAGTACGCCCGGCGAGAGTCGCCTATGAGGCGGCGGTTGCTCGTTGGAAATCTTCGCTCGGGTTATTTGCGCTGGCCAACAGTCAGTACGCGGCCGGGCAGAAGGAGATGGCGGAACGGTCGTTGCGGGATAGCATCGCTACGGACCCAGGCTTCGCCATTGGCTGGTTCAATCTTTCGCATGTGCTGGCCGAGCGCGGATGCCATGTCGGTGCGCAGCAGGCGCGGTCCTGCGCTAAGCGTCTGGCGCCAGACGACCCTCGTTTCGATGCGCCGCTGCCGGCAGTCACGCGGGAGTCGGCAGCATCGTGCCAGCCTGCGCCGCCGTGCGGTGCTCGCTAGGTATCATCAGAAGCCCAGTCTGTCGCGCAGGCTGTAATAAAGGGCTCCAAGTGCGCTGAGTGGGGCCTGGAAGCGTTGCCCGCCAGGAAATGGATAGTGGGGGAGGCTGGCGAATGCATCGAATCGTTCGGCCTGGCCGCTCAATGCTTCGGCGATGACCTTCCCGGCAACATGGGTGTAAGTGACACCATGCCCGCTGCAACCCTGCGAATAATAGATATTGTTGCCCAGGCGGCCCACCTGAGGCAGTCGGGAGAGCGTGAGCAGGAAGTTGCCGGTCCACGCATAGTCGATTCTCACCTTGGCCAGCTGCGGGAACGTCTTGAGCATTTTGGGGTGGATAATCGATTCGATGTCAGCAGGGTCTCGAGCTCCGTAGACGACCCCCCCGCCATAGATTAGGCGCTTGTCGGCCGAGAGGCGGTAGTAATCGAGCAGGTAGTTGCAGTCTTCCACGCAGTAGTCCTGAGGGAGGAGGCTGCGCGCCAGTTCCTCATCGAGTGGCTCAGTGGCAATCACCTGGGTTCCGCAGGGCATGGACTTGGCGGCTAGCTCCGGTATCAGATCGCCCAGATAAGCGTTGCCGGCGACCACCACGAATTTTGCACGGACATCGCCTGTGGGGGTATGTATCAAAGGCTGTTCGCCTCGCTCAATTCGTACGGCGGGGGAGTTTTCGTATACGACGCCGCCTAACGATTCGACGGCAGCGGCTTCGCCAAGCGCCAGATTAAGCGGATGGATATGGCCGCCTTGCTTGTCGAGCATACCGCCGATGTACCGATCACTGGCTACGACCCGCTTGATGCCCTGCTCATCGAGCAGCTCCAGCTGGTGGTAGCCATATCGTTCCCACAGTGCCTTCTGTGCTTCGAGGTGATGCATCTGTTTCTGACTTAACGCCGCAAACACGCCGCCGTCCTTCAGATCGCACTGGATGTTGTAGCGTGCGACCCGCTCGCGGATGATCCTGCCGCCCTCGAAGGCCATTTGACCGATCAATTTGGCGGCCGAGCTATCGACGCTTCGTTCGATGCTGTCGAGGTCGCGGCTGTAGCTGTTGACGATTTGCCCTCCGTTGCGGCCAGAGGCGCCAAAACCGACCTTCGCCGCTTCCAACACAGTTACGCTGAAGCCCTTTTCGAGCAGGAAGAGCGCGGTAGAAAGCCCGGTATACCCGGCGCCGATGACACATACATCCGTTTGCTTCGCTTCTTGCAGTGTCGGGCGTTCCTTGGTCATGTTTGCGGTGGCGGCGTAATAGGAGGCCGGGTAGGGAGTGTTCGGCATATTGGAATCTCTGTTCTGAATCTTTTACGCATGCTAGCGCTTAGCCGCACGACTCGCCAGTGACTGAGCGCTGATAGGGGCTTTTTCAAATTTTCCAAATATCAGTGAGTTAGCTGAAAAAAACCGCTTGACCTTTTTTTTCGAGTCTTTAGAATGCGCCCCCATCGAAGGCACATAGCTCAGTTGGTTAGAGCACCACCTTGACATGGTGGGGGTCGTTGGTTCGAATCCAATTGTGCCTACCAATTCGAATAAAAGGGTCGCGCAAGCGACCCTTTTTTTTGGCTCGCTTGTCAGGATCTCGGCATTCTGAAAGTATCGCCAGTCGTGTTTTCCCAGTGACTTCGGTCCGGTCGAGAGTAAGCCTTCAGGCTCCTGCCACTGTGCGGTGGGAATGCTCGCCGGGTCGCTTTCCTGGCTCATCCCAACCCATGTGGCCTTTGGTACGGGTCACCACTAGGAGAGGAGGCGCCATGCCCACCATTACTCTTCCCGATGGCAGTCAGCGTTCGTTCGATCACCCGGTTACCGTGGCTGAGGTGGCTCAGTCCATTGGCGCTGGCCTGGCCAAGGCGACGCTCGCCGGTAAGGTCGACGGTAGATTGGTCGATGCCTGTGATCTGATCGATGCGGATGCTTCGTTGCAGATCATTACGCCGAAGGATGAGGAGGGGCTGGATATCATTCGCCACTCCTGCGCGCACCTGATCGGTCATGCAGTGAAACAGCTGTATCCGACTGCGCGCATGGTTATTGGGCCGGTCATCGAAGAAGGCTTTTATTACGATATCGCCTATGAGCGGCCCTTTACGCCTGATGATGTCGCGGCCATCGAGCAGCGGATGCGTGAGCTGATCGAGCGTGATTACGACGTCGTCAAGAAGATGACTCCGCGCGCCGAAGTCGTCGAGGTCTTCAAGTCCCGAGGCGAGGATTACAAGCTGCGTCTGATCGAGGATATGCCCGACGAGCAGGCGATGGGTTTGTACTACCACGAAGAATATGTCGACATGTGCCGAGGCCCGCATGTGCCGAATACCCGTTTCCTCAAGGCGTTCAAGCTGACCCGCATTTCCGGGGCCTACTGGCGTGGTGACTCAAAGAACGAACAGCTGCAGCGCATCTATGGCACCGCCTGGGCCGACAAAAAGCAGCTGGCCGCTTACGTCCAGCGCATAGAGGAGGCCGAGAAGCGCGATCATCGTCGCATCGGCAAGCAGCTCGACCTCTTTCATACTCAAGAGGAAGCGCCGGGTATGGTCTTCTGGCATCCGGCCGGCTGGACCCTGTATCAGAACCTCGAGCAGTACATGCGTCAGGTGCAGCGCGAGAACGGCTATCAGGAGGTGCGGACGCCGCAGGTGGTCGATCGTATCCTGTGGGAAAAGTCTGGGCATTGGTCCAACTACGCCGAGAACATGTTCACCACCTCGTCGGAGAATCGCGATTATGCGGTGAAGCCGATGAACTGCCCGTGTCATGTGCAGATCTTCAACCAAGGCCTGAAGTCCTATCGTGACTTACCGCTGCGCATGGCTGAGTTCGGCGCCTGCCACCGTAACGAGCCTTCCGGCGCGCTGCACGGCATCATGCGTGTGCGCGGCTTCACTCAGGATGATGCGCACATTTTTTGCACCGAAGAGCAGGTGAAGAAGGAGGCTGCCGACTTCATCAAGTTGACGCTCAAGGTCTATGCCGATTTCGGTTTCAGCGACATCGCCATGAAGCTCTCCACTCGTCCAGCCAAGCGTGTCGGCTCCGATGAGTTGTGGGATCGTGCCGAGGGTGCGCTGGCCGAGGCGCTCAACGAGTCCGGGCTGGCATGGGAATATCAGCCGGGCGAAGGAGCATTCTACGGACCGAAGATCGAGTTCACCTTGCGTGATTGCCTGGGGCGTAATTGGCAATGCGGCACCCTGCAGTACGATCCGAACCTGCCTGAGCGCCTGGATGCCAGCTTCGTCGCTGAAGATAATAGCCGCCAGCGGCCGGTGATGCTGCACCGTGCCATTCTCGGTTCGTTCGAGCGTTTCATCGGTATGCTCATCGAGCACTACGCTGGCGCATTCCCTGCTTGGCTCGCTCCGACTCAGGCGGTGATCATGAATATCACCGACAAGCAGGCTGCATTTGCCATGGAAGTCGAGAAAAGCCTTGTCCAAAGCGGATTCCGTGCCAAGTGTGACTTGAGAAACGAAAAGATCGGCTTTAAAATCCGCGAGCATACTTTGCTCAAGACTCCTTATCTCTTGGTTATCGGGGATCGGGAGGTTGAGACTCGATCCGTTGCTGTGCGCACCCGTGAAGGCGTCGATTTGGGCTCCATGCCCCTCGATCAATTCGCGCAGCTGTTGGCACAGGCGGTTTCCCGGCGTGGTCGCCAAGAATTGGAGTAATGACTATTAAGCGTGAAATGAGACAGGATAAACGAACTGCACCCAAGGCCCCGATCAACGAGAATATCTCGGCTCGTGAGGTCCGTTTGATTGGCGCTGATGGCGAGCAGATTGGCATCGTCTCGATTGATGAAGCGCTGCAGGTTGCAGAAGAGGCCAAACTGGATCTGGTTGAGATCTCTGCCGATGCGAATCCTCCGGTGTGCCGGATCATGGATTACGGCAAGCACCTTTTCGAGAAGAAGAAGCAGGTCGCTGCGGCGAAGAAGAACCAGAAGCAGGTTCAGGTCAAAGAAGTAAAGTTTCGTCCAGGGACGGAGGAGGGGGACTACCAGGTCAAGCTACGTAACCTGGTGCGTTTCCTGAGTGACGGGGACAGGGCCAAGGTATCCTTGCGATTCCGCGGTCGTGAGATGGCTCATCAGGAGCTGGGGATGGAACTGTTGAAGCGGGTCGAGACAGATCTCGCTGAATACGGTTCGGTCGAGCAGCATCCGAAGATGGAAGGACGCCAGCTGATCATGGTCATCGCTCCCAAGAAGAAAAAGTAACCTCCAGGGCACTGGCAGGCCTTGCGGTTATTTGTAATCACCCACAATGTGGAGTACCGAACATGCCAAAGATGAAAACCAAAAGTGGTGCTGCGAAGCGCTTCAAGAAGACTGCTAACGGCTTCAAGCACAAGCACGCTTTCAAGAGCCACATCCTGACCAAGATGACCACCAAGCGTAAGCGTCAGCTGCGCGGTTGCTCGCAAGTGCATCCGTCTGACGTCGCAAAAGTGGAGCGCATGCTGCGCGTTCGTTGATCCGGTCAAGACTCAGAGGAATAACTCATGGCTCGTGTTAAGCGTGGCGTCGTTGCCCGTCGCCGTCACAAGAAAATTCTGAAACTCGCCAAAGGCTACTACGGTGCGCGTTCTCGCGTATTCCGCGTTGCCAAGCAGGCGGTAATCAAGGCAGGCCAGTACGCCTACCGTGACCGCCGTCAGCGCAAGCGTCAGTTCCGCGCTCTGTGGATCGCCCGTATCAACGCCGGTGCTCGTGTCAACGGTCTGTCCTACAGCCGTCTGATCGCCGGTCTGAAGAAGGCGGCCATCGAGATCGATCGCAAGGTTCTGGCCGATCTGGCAGTGAACGAAAAAGCAGCCTTTGCTGCGATTGTCGAGAAAGCCAAAGCTTCTCTGGCTTAAGCCCCGGCAATCACGGATCTTCGGATTCGTTGTAAGTCATCGATAGGGGAAGAGCCTTGTGCTCTTCCCCTATTTCGTATCTGGAAGGGGCTTTTGCAAAAGTGCGCTTGGCGACAGCCTGCATGAGGCGTCTAGCCAGTGCGGTTCTGCAAGAACCTCTGGAGGTTATGTACATGGAAAATCTGGATGCACTGGTCTCGCAAGCGCTAGAGGCCGTGCAACGAAGCGAAGACATCGGTGCCCTTGAGCAGGTCCGTGTTCAGTACCTTGGCAAGAAGGGCGAGCTGACTCAGCTGATGCAAACGCTGGGTAAGCTGTCTGCCGAAGAGCGTCCGCAGGCCGGCGCGTTGATCAACGCTGCCAAGAATCAGGTGCAGGATGTGCTCAATGCTCGCAAGGCCGATCTGGAACAGGCTGAGCTAGAAGCCAAGCTGGCTGCTGAGCGAATCGATGTAACCTTGCCGGGCCGCGGTGAGGCGTCCGGCGGGCTGCATCCGGTGACCCGTACGCTGGAGCGGGTCGAACAGTTCTTCAGTCATATCGGCTACAGCGTTGCGGAGGGCCCAGAGGTTGAAGACGACTATCACAACTTCGAAGCGCTGAATATTCCGGGGCATCATCCCGCGCGGGCGATGCACGACACATTCTACTTCAATGCCAACATGTTGCTGCGCACACACACTTCGCCCGTGCAGGTGCGCACCATGGAATCTCGCCAGCCACCAATTCGAATCGTATGCCCAGGCCGCGTCTATCGCTGCGACTCGGATATCACCCACTCGCCGATGTTTCATCAGGTCGAAGGTCTGCTGGTCGACGAAGGTGTCAGCTTCGCGGACCTCAAGGGAACTATTGAGGAGTTCCTCCGCGTGTTCTTTGAGAAGCCACTTGGCGTGCGCTTCCGTCCATCGTTCTTCCCTTTTACCGAGCCGTCTGCGGAAGTCGACATGCAGTGCGTGATGTGTAGCGGCAAGGGTTGTCGTGTCTGCAAGCAGACCGGCTGGCTCGAGGTCATGGGTTGCGGCATGGTGCATCCAAACGTATTGCGGATGTCGGGAATCGATCCGGAGCGCTATTCCGGTTTCGCCTTTGGCATGGGCGTCGAGCGCCTCGCCATGCTGCGTTACGGCGTCAATGATTTGCGCCTGTTCTTCGACAATGACCTGCGGTTCCTTGCGCAATTTCGCTAGTGCCGCCGCCCGTCAACGCATATTTAGGAGAACAGGATGAAATTCAGTGAACAGTGGCTGCGGAGCTGGGTCAATCCGCAGGTTTCGCGTGAAGAGTTGGTTGCCCGCCTGTCCATGGTTGGGCTTGAAGTCGATGCCGTGACGCCGGTTGCCGGCAGCTTCAGTGGCGTGGTCGTCGGCGAGGTGCTGGAAACAGCGCAGCACCCTGATGCCGACAAGCTCAGAGTTTGCCAGGTCAGCAACGGCAAGGAGACTTTCCAGGTGGTGTGCGGTGCGCCAAACGTGCGCCCTGGACTGAAGATTCCTTTCGCCATGATCGGGGCCCAGTTGCCGGGTGACTTCAAGATCAAAAAGGCCAAGCTGCGTGGCGTTGAATCCAACGGCATGCTGTGTTCTGAAACCGAGCTGCAGATAGGCAGCGACGACAGCGGTCTGATGGAGCTGGCAGCTGGTGCGCCGGTTGGCGCCGATCTGCGCGAATACCTTGATCTAGACGATGTAAGCATCGAAATTGGTCTGACGCCGAACCGCGGCGATTGCCTGTCGCTCGCCGGTTTGGCTCGAGAGGTCGGAGCGATCTACGGAGCTGAAGTGCGTTCTGTGGATTTTGCTGCGGCTAAGGTTGTGCACCAAGACGTACGTCCGGTCGAGGTTCTAGCCCCGAAGGCATGCCCACGCTATCTCGGACGGGTAATCCGCAATGTCGACCTGTCGCGCCCGGCGCCCCTCTGGATGGTAGAGCGCCTGCGTCGCTCCGATATTCGCAGCATCGATGCGGTTGTCGATGTCACTAACTACGTGATGCTTGAGCTGGGTCAGCCGTTGCACGCATTCGATCTCGATGAGATCAAGGGCGGCATTCGGGTCCGTATGGCAGACGAAGGCGAAAAGCTGGTTCTGCTGGACGGCCAGGAGATCGTCTTGCGCAGCGATACGTTGGTTATTGCCGACCATGAGCGACCGCTTGCTATCGCCGGGGTAATGGGGGGGGAACACAGCGGTGTGAGCGCCTCCACTCGCAGCATCTTTCTCGAAAGTGCGTTCTTCGACACCATCGCGTTGGCCGGCAAGGCGCGCTCATACGGCCTGCATACGGATGCCTCGCATCGCTTCGAGCGTGGCGTCGACTCGCAGCTTCCACGTCGTGCAATGGAGCGGGCAACCAATTTGCTCCTCGAAATCGTTGGTGGAGAGGCGGGCCCGATCGTCGAGGCGGTCAGCGAAGGTGATCTGCCAAACATTGCCCCAGTAACCCTACGTGCCGAGCGCATCAACCAGATGTTGGGGTTGGAGCTGGACCATGGCGAAGTAGTGCGCTTGCTGACCTCGCTGGGACTCACCGTTGCACGCGAGGCTGAGGGGCGTTGGCAGGTTTCCGTTCCGAGTCATCGATTCGACATCAGCCTGGAGATCGATCTGATCGAGGAGCTGGGACGCCTGTACGGCTATGACCGTCTACCCGTACGTTACCCGCAGGCCCGTCTCGCGCCCGTTGCGAAGCCCGAAGCGCGTGCGGAACTGCCATTGCTGCGACGTTTGTTGGTGGCGCGTGGTTATCAAGAAGCGATCACCTACAGCTTCATCGATCCCAAGCTGTTCGAGCTGTTCAGCCCTGGCGTGAAACCATTGGAGCTGGCCAATCCGATTTCGGCAGATATGGCTGCAATGCGCGCATCGCTCTGGCCAGGGTTGGTCAAGGCATTGCAATACAACCTCAATCGACAGCAGTCGCGCGTTCGCCTGTTCGAGGCGGGGCTGCGATTTGTTGGTCAGCTGCCCGGGCTCGAGCAGGACGCCATGTTGGCAGGTGTGGTGACGGGCAGTCGTGAGCCCGAGGGATGGGCGAATACCAGCGAAACGGTGGACTTTTTCGACGTCAAGGCAGATGTCGAAGCATTGCTCGCGTTTGCCGGCAACGCTGGCGTCTATCGTTTCGTGCCAGGTGAGCATCCAGCATTGCACCCAGGGCAAACCGCTCGGGTCGAGCGTGATGGGCAGTTGGTCGGATTCGTTGGCAGTTTGCACCCGGAACTGGCGAGCGCGTTGGGTATCGATCAGCCTGTCTATCTATTTGAGCTCAAGCTTGCCGAGATAGCCGAGGGGCGCATGCCATCCTTCGCCGAGCTTTCGCGCTTCCCGGAAGTCCGTCGGGACCTTGCGGTTCTGGTCGGGCGCGAGGTGATGGCTCAGGACATGCTGGACTGCATTCGCGTCGTCGCGGGCGCGAATCTGACCGACCTCAAGCTATTTGACGTCTATCAGGGAAAAGGTATTGATCCTCTTAGCAAAAGTGTGGCAGTCGGCTTGACCTGGCAGCACCCTTCGCGCACTCTAAACGACGATGAGGTGAACGAAACGATGCAGAAGATCCTCACCTCCTTGGAAGAAAGGTTCAATGCCACGTTAAGGAAATAGCGTATGGGGGCTCTGACGAAAGCTGAAATGGCGGAACGTCTATATGAAGAGCTGGGCTTGAATAAGCGCGAGGCCAAGGAACTGGTCGAGCTGTTTTTCGAGGAGATTCGTCAGGCGCTCGAGCACAATGAACAGGTCAAGCTATCCGGTTTCGGCAATTTCGACCTGCGCGACAAGCGGCAGCGCCCAGGACGTAATCCTAAAACTGGAGAGGAAATTCCTATCACGGCACGTCGTGTTGTAACGTTCCGTCCAGGGCAGAAGCTCAAAGCCAGGGTCGAAGCATATGCTGGAACCAAGTCATAACGACGAACTCCCGACGATACCGGGCAAACGTTACTTCACTATCGGAGAGGTCAGCGAGCTCTGCGCGGTGAAGCCTCACGTTTTGCGTTATTGGGAGCAGGAATTCCCCCAGCTCAACCCAGTGAAGCGCCGTGGTAACCGACGTTACTACCAGCGTCAGGACGTCCTGATGATTCGTCAGATTCGTTCGCTTCTCTACGAGCAGGGATTCACGATCGGAGGAGCCCGCCAGCGTATGTCAGGCGAGGAAGCCCGGGAAGACACGACGCAGTACAAGCAACTGATCCGTCAGATGATCTCGGAGTTGGAAGAAGTCCTTCAGGTACTCCGAAAGTAGCAAGGGGCATCGAAAAAACTTTCACATTTTCAGATGCTTAATGTATAGTTCTTCCCGCTTTCAGCAGTGCTGATAGCATTAGTCGGGGCGTAGCGCAGCCTGGTAGCGCACTTGCATGGGGTGCAAGGGGTCGAGTGTTCGAATCACTCCGTCCCGACCAAATAGATCAACGACTTAGGCCGGTTGCGAAAGCACCGGCCTTTTTCGTTGCGGGACTTTTGCGGGACTTTTTCATCCTGCCTTCCTCCTCAGTATCGTCAGCGCCGGTCCCCTCGAATCGGTCGCCGATATCTTGTTGGCCTCATCGATCAGCTTGCCCAGTTCGGCCGCCGAGTAATGGCTGGTGATGCTCCCGTTCTTGTGACCCAACAGGACCTTCCTGTCTTCCTCCGTCACGCCGGCGGCGCGAAGCCTGCGACCGAACGTGTGCTTCAGGTCATGCACGCGGATCGACGCAAAACCCGCCGGTGCCGTTCGCTTGAAGCGCTGCTCGTACATCGCGGCCGCCCGTTTCCTTGCCTTGCGCCACGCCGAGTCGTTCATGCGCTGCATCGGAGTGGCGTTGCCATCCTTTTGGTTGCGCATGTTGGCTGGCCAGTACGGGGCCGCCGTAGCAATGTGCGTGATTAGCTCTGGATACAGCAGGCTGGTGCCACGGACTTCAGGGCGAAGACAGGACTATTGAAAATCCCGGCTGCGCACATCGAGCCCGGTGAGCAGGGGCGTGAGGTCGCTCAAGCGGCCGGCGATGAGATGTTGTACGCCGCTGGCTGACTCCAGATGGCCATCCACGCGAAGCAGTTGCGACTGGATCAAGGGCCGCCTCTGGCGCTCGGCCAGGTCGCGCCAGACCACCACGTTGACCATGCCGAACTCGTCCTCCAGGGTGACGAAGATGACACCGCTGGCGGTCTGTGGGCGTTGTCGGCCGATCACCAGGCCGGCAACGCTGACCGGGCGGCCATGCTCGATCGTGCCCAGTTCCCGTGAACTGCGGCAGCGCCGGGCCTTGAGCTCATCTCGTAGCAGGAGCAAAGGATGTGGCCCCAGCGTCGTGCCAAGGGTCGCGTAGTCGTTGAAAAGGTCTTCACCCACCGAAGGCAATGGCAGGTTGATGGAAGTTTCCTCCGGTGCGGGCAGGCTGGCGAACAGCGGTAGCTGTGGTTCGATTCCGGCGACGGCCCAGCGCGCTCGATGGCGATGGCCGGCCAGGCCGCGGAGGGCGCCGGCATCGGCGAGCTGCTCGCGCGTACGCGGTTCGAGCTCGGCGCGAAGGCACAGGTCATGGATATCTGTGAATGGCTGGCGTTGGCGTGCGGCTTCGATGCGCTGGGCATCGGCTTCCCGAAAGCCGCGCACCATCCGTAGCCCCAGGCGGATGGCCGGTTGCTCCTGGCGACTCGGCTCGAGGCTGCAATCCCAGCCGCTGTGGCGAGCGTCCACCGGGCGTATTTCCAGCCGGTGGCGACGGGCGTCCTGGAGAATCTGGTCAGGATTGTAGAAACCCATCGGCCAGCTGTTGATCAGGGCGCAGGCAAATGCAGCCGGTTCGTGGCGTTTCAGCCAGCAGCTGGCATAGGTGAGCTGGGCAAAACTCGCCGCGTGTGATTCGGGAAAACCGTAGCTGCCGAACCCTTTGATCTGCTCGAAGATCCGCGCAATGAAGTCGGGCTGGTAGCCTTTGGCGAGCATTCGCTCGGTCAGTCGCACGCGGTGAGGCTCCAGGCTGCCGTGACGCTTCCAGGCGGCCATGGCACGGCGCAGCTTGTCGGCCTCGTCTGGAGTGTATTCGGCCGCCACGATCGCCAGTTCCATCACCTGTTCCTGAAAAAGGGGCACGCCAAGGGTGCGCTCGAACACCGGTTTCAGTTCTTCGGACGGGTAATCCACCTCTTCTTCCTTATTACGTCGACGCAGGTAGGGATGCACCATGTCGCCCTGGATCGGTCCGGGGCGGACGATGGCGACCTGTATGACCAGGTCGTAGAAGGTCTTCGGGCGCAGGCGTGGCAGCATGGCCATCTGTGCGCGTGATTCGATCTGGAACACGCCGATCGTATCGGCCCGACTGATCATCTCGTAGGTGGGCTTGTCCTCCGCGGGCAGCGTGGCGAGGGTCCAGCGCGTGCCGCGATAGTGTTCGATCAGGTCGAAACAGCGACGTATCGCGCTGAGCATGCCCAGTGCCAGCACGTCGACCTTGAGCAGACCGACCGCATCGAGGTCGTCCTTGTCCCACTGGATCACCGTGCGGTCGGCCATGCTGGCATTCTCGATCGGCACCAGGGTGTCGAGCGGCTGTTCGGAGATCACGAAGCCGCCAGGGTGCTGGGACAGGTGACGGGGAAAGCCGATAAGCGCATTGGTCAGCACCAGGACGCGGCGCAGAACCGGATTGTCCGGATCGAAGCCGGCCTCGCGCAGTCGCAAGTCGTCGGGTATGTGCTCACTCCAGCGTCCACAGCAGCCGGCCAGGGCGTTGATCTGGTCCGGCGGCAGGCCCAGCGCCTTGGCGACATCCCGCAGGGCGCCGGTGGCGCGGTAGCTGCTGGCGACGGCGGTGAGGGCGGCGCGATTACGCCCGTAGCGTTGAAAGACGTACTGGATGACCTCCTCGCGGCGGTCGTGCTCGAAATCCACGTCGATATCGGGTGGCTCGTTGCGCTCGCGGGAGAGGAAACGCTCGAACAACAGTTTGCTGCGTACCGGGTCGAGTTCGGTGATGCCCAGTACGAAGCAGACGCTCGAATTGGCCGCCGAGCCGCGACCCTGGCAGAGAATGCCCCGCTCGCGGGCGAAGCGAACGATGTCATGCACGGTCAGGAAATAGCTTTCGTAATGCAGGTCGGCGATCAGCTCCAGTTCATGTTCGAGCTGCGCGCGGGCCTTTTCCGGGATGCCGTCCGGCCAGCGCCAGCGTGCGCCATCCTCGACCAGCTTGCGCAACCATGAGGTGGTGTCATGTCCAGGCGGGACCAGTTCGTGGGGGTAGTGATATTTCAGCTGGTCGAGCTGGAAATGGCAGCGCTGGCTGATGCGAAGGGTTTCGGCAAGCAGTTCGGCTGGATAGAGCTGGGTCAGCTCCTCGCGCGACCGCAGGTGGCGTTCGCCATTGGGAAAGAGGTGGCATCCGGCCTCGGCGACCGGCAGATGGTGGCGGATGGCGGTCATGCAGTCCTGCAATGCCCGTCGACCGCGGGCATGCATGTGCACGTCGCCACAGGCCACGGCGGGTATGCCCAGGCGTGAAGCCTGGGTCAGGGATTGCCGCAGCTGCAGCGCGTCGTCCGGTCCACGATGCAGTTCGATGCCGAGCCACAGCCGCTCGCGAAAACGCTCGAGCAGCCAACGACCTTCGGTGTCGGCGCCAGCGTGACCGGGCAGCCAGATCGCCAGCAGTCCATCTAGCGGCCACTCGCTCAGGTCTTCGCGCAGCGCCTGGTAGCGACCTTTTTCGGCCCGCCGGCGGGCACGGGTGATCAACTGGCAGAGGGCCTGGTATCCGGTCAGGTTTTCCACCAGCAAGACCAGTTTGGGCCCGCCCTCGATCTGCACCTCGCTGCCAATGATCAGCGGCAGACCGGTGTCCTTCGAGGCCTGCCAGGCGCGCACGATACCGGCCAGGCTGCATTCGTCGGTGATCGCCAGAGCGTCATAGCCCTGGCGCTTGGCGCGCTCGAAGAGTTCGCGCGCGCTGGATGCTCCCCGCTGGAAGCTGAAGTTGGACAGGCAGTGCAGCTCGGCATATTCGGCGTTCATGCGAACCAGCCGTGCAGCAGCAGCGGCCCTCCGGTAAGGGCGCGAAACGCCCAACCCTGTTGGCCGGAAGTGGTTTGCACCCGATAGTAGTCGCGTCGCGCGTCAGCACCATCCCACCAGCCGGACTCGATGCGCTCGGGACCAGCCAGGGTGAGCAGACCCTCTTCGCGCAAGGGCTGCGGGGTGTTCAGCAGCCAGCCGGGGCGCAAACCTACTTGGGGCAAGGGTTCGGTGTGGGCGAGGCTGCTTTCCCGCCAGGCGCATTCCGGGCGGTGGTCCGCTCGTGCGCTCAGCGAGACTACAGCGTCGTCACCCAGTCGGGCGCGGAGGCGTTCGCGCAGTTGCTCCCAGGGCACATTCTGCTGCGGGCGCTCGTCGAACAAGGCCTGATGAGCCGGCGTGAAGGCTGGCAGATCACGAGCCAGCAGACGCACGGCCAGGACGGGGGCAGGCAGTTGCAGATGCTCGAGGCGGCCACGGGTCAGTTCGAACAGCATGGCGGGCTCGCGTTCGGTACTGAGCAGGCCGACCGGCACCTCGCTGTCGGGCAGGGTGCGATGTTCCAGGTACAGACTGAAATGCTGGACGCCGCTGTCCCGCCCGGCGAGAAAGGCGGCCAGGTCGGCGGTCAGCCTGCGCAATGGAAACAGCAGGGCCTGGTGGGACTCCACCTCGAAATTCAGTTCGATGCGGGTGTCGAAGACATCCGGCGGGCGGTAGAACTCCAGAGGTAGCGGCCGATGCCCGAGCAGGGTGTCGAGCTGGGCCAGCACTTCGGCCGGAAAGCGTCTGGCCAGGCTGTCGCGCGGCAGGGCGAGCAGTTGATGAAGATGGCGCAGGCCCATGCGTACCAGTGATGTGCTGACTTCGCGGGGCAGGCCGAGGCGCTCGATCGGCAGTACCCCGAGCGCCTGATGCAGCGCGGCCGTATCGGTCACGGCCAGCCCGTCATGGGCATTGGCGAGGATGCGCGCGGCCGCCGGGTTGGGTGCCAGGGTGATGCGGTGGCGGAATCCCAGGGCCGTGAGTTCCTCGCGCAGACGCTTCTCGAATCGTGGCCAGGGGCCGAACAGGCCGAGGCTGGAATGCACCTCCAGCAGCAGACAGCGCGGGTAGTGCAAGCTGACCTGGGCGCTGTAGCCGTAACCCCAGGCCGCCAGAAACTGCTGCCAGCGTTCGATCATCAGCGGGTCGTAATCGGCAGTGGCGAAGTCGTGGGTCAATGCCTGGGCTGCGACCAGCGATTGCCCTGGCTTGAGGCCGAGCTTGCGGGCGGCGGTGTTGACAGCCTGCAGCACGCGGCGCTGTGGCGGGCCGGCGAGTAGAACCAGTGGTGCGGCGGCATCGTCGCGGTGGCGCAGGATGCCGTCCATGGCCAGTTGCGGCAGTAGAATGCAGGCCCAGAGCATCGTCGCACCTATTGCCAGGCGCTGGCTGGTAGCGCCCGGGCTGGAGCCAGGCCGCCGCGGCACTTGATGACCCGCAGTTGCACCGGCTGTGCTTCGAGGGTCAGGCGCAATGCCGCAGGCGACGGATTTTCCGCTTCGCGCAGCGGACGATAGGCAAAGGCCAGGGTCTGGCCGGTTTCGGCGGCTATCTGCAGACGTCGCAGGGCGCGGTCGTCGGCCTGTCGCGGCCAGCACAGCACGGCGGCGCAACTGCCGGAACGCAGGCACTGTTCGGCGCTCCACAAGGCATCGCGGTCCTTGGCCTGGACGATGACCAGATGGCGCAGATCCACTCCAGCCGCAAGCCAGGCCTGGGGGCAGGGACGATGGGGCGGGGCGACCAGCACGACACGTTCGCCTGCGCTGGTCAGCCTGGCGAGCGTCGGCCACAGCAGGCGTAGCTCGCCGATCCCCGGGGCTGCGAAAAGGATTTCGCTGAGTGCCGAATCCGGCCAGCCGCCAGCGGGCAAGAGCGCATCCAGCATGGCATGTCCGGTCGGTTGGGCCGCCGTAGGAGATGCAACGGCCTGGCCACGCCAGATGCGGCGAGCATCCAGCAGGCGGTCAAGGGCGACCACGGAAGACATGAGTACGGCATCCAGATAACTGTATATAGATACAGTATTAGGCGGCTCGTGCCTGGTCAAGTTGGCTCGGATGGACGCGCGTATCCGGTGGGTCTGCTGACAGGTCGAGCGGCGCTGCCTGGGGAAAACAGCCAGAACCAGGCATCAATAGCCGTCGCTTGTACTTGGAAAATCAGTGCATTAGCATTCGCGCCCGGGATGCGAGGCCTCACTGTTCCCGGCCATATCGAGATAGAAAGCCCGGTTCGGTCGCGAGCCGGGCTTTTTCTTTGCTGTGCGGGGCGCATCATGGGTCCTGCTTCGACGAAGCTGAACGAGGGAAATGCCATGCGCGAGCGCCTGCTGGCCGCGGAAAAGGTGAAATCGATCGAGTGGCATGGCGATCGCCTGAGCCTGCTCGATCAGCGCAAGCTGCCGACCGAAGAGGTCTGGCACAGCTGCGATTCTGCCGCTGCGGTCGCTGACGCCATTCGCAACATGGTCGTGCGCGGCGCGCCTGCCATCGGCATCAGTGCGGCCTATGCGCTTGTCCTGGCTGCCCGTACGCGCATGGCGGCCAGTGGTGATTGGCGGCAGGCGCTGGAGGAAGATGTCGCGCTCCTTGCCGCATCGCGTCCCACGGCGGTCAATCTGTTCTGGGCGCTGAAGCAGATGCGCGAACGCCTCGAACGCCTCAAGCCAGGCGAGGATCCTTGCGCGGCGCTGGAGGCCCAGGCCATCTCGATACATGAGAGCGATCGGGAGGCTAATCTGGCCATGGCGCAGTTCGGTGTCGACCTCATTCGTCGCCATCAGGGCAATCCGCAGAACCTGCTTACTCACTGCAACACCGGTGCCCTGGCGACCGGTGGTTTCGGTACCGCGCTCGGTGTCATCCGCGCGGCGCATCTCGATGGGTTGGTGGAGCGCGTCTACGTGGACGAAACCCGCCCCTGGCTGCAGGGTTCTCGCCTGACCGCCTGGGAGCTGCTGGGCGATGGCGTGCCGGCCACGCTGAACGTCGATTCGGCGGCCGCTCATCTGATGAAGTCGCGCGGTATTTCCTGGGTGATCGTCGGGGCGGATCGCATCGCCGCCAATGGCGATGTGGCGAACAAGATCGGTACCTACCAGCTCGCGGTTCTAGCGATGCACCACGGCGTGCGTTTCATGGTGGTGGCGCCGAGCTCATCTATCGACATGACGCTGGAAAGCGGCGATGAGATTCCCCTCGAAGAGCGTGCCGGCAGCGAGCTGCTCGAGGTCAATGGCCAGCGTTTCGCAGCTGATGTCGAGGCATTCAATCCAGTGTTCGATGTAACACCGGCTGATCTCATTGATGTCATCGTCACCGAGAAAGGGGTGGTCGAGCGCCCGACCGCGGCGAAGATGGCCGATTTGATGAGCCGCAAACGCTTGCATTGAACCTGAATCGATCGGCCCGCGAGCGGGCCATGCAGACAAGCCGCAGCCGTGCGCAAGGCTCAGCTTATAGCCGCCGTCTGTGTTACCATCCCGCGCTTATCGCAGGACCCTGCTGACTATAAGGAACCAGGCTTCCATGGGCGAACTGGCCAAAGAAATCCTCCCGGTCAATATCGAAGACGAGCTCAAGCAGTCCTACCTTGATTACGCCATGAGCGTGATCATCGGCCGTGCGCTGCCGGACGCGCGCGATGGCCTGAAACCGGTGCACCGTCGCGTGCTCTACGCCATGAGCGAGCTGGGCAACGACTGGAACAAGCCGTACAAGAAATCCGCCCGTGTGGTCGGTGACGTGATCGGTAAATACCACCCGCACGGCGACTCCGCGGTGTACGACACCATCGTGCGTATGGCGCAGCCGTTCTCGCTGCGCTACATGCTGGTCGACGGTCAGGGCAACTTCGGTTCGGTCGATGGCGACAGTGCTGCGGCAATGCGTTACACCGAAGTGCGCATGGCCAAGCTGGCGCACGAGCTGCTGGCCGACCTGGACAAGGAAACCGTCGACTGGGTGCCCAACTATGATGGCACCGAGCAGATTCCGGCAGTCATGCCGACCAAGATCCCCAACCTGCTGGTCAACGGTTCCAGCGGTATCGCGGTCGGCATGGCCACCAACATTCCGCCGCACAACCTGGGCGAAGTCATCGACGGCTGCCTAGCGCTGATCGACAACGCCGATATCACCATCGATGAGCTGATGCAGTTCATTCCCGGCCCCGATTTCCCCACCGCGGGCATCATCAACGGTCGCGCCGGCATCATCGAGGCCTATCGCACCGGTCGCGGCCGCATTTATATCCGTGCGCGGGCCGATATCGAGGACATCGACAAGGTCGGCGGCCGCCAGCAGATCGTCATCACCGAGCTGCCGTATCAGCTGAACAAGGCGCGGCTG
Source organism: Stutzerimonas sp. KH-1 (assembly GCF_054483855.1). Classification (NCBI taxonomy): domain Bacteria; kingdom Pseudomonadati; phylum Pseudomonadota; class Gammaproteobacteria; order Pseudomonadales; family Pseudomonadaceae; genus Stutzerimonas; species Stutzerimonas sp. KH-1. The sequence continues at coordinate 918,654 of NZ_CM137011.1, forward strand.
ATCGAGAAGATCGCCGAACTGGTGAAAGAGAAGAAGATCGAAGGCATCACCGAGCTGCGTGACGAGTCCGACAAGGACGGCATGCGTGTAGTCATCGAGCTGCGTCGTGGCGAGGTGCCGGAGGTGATCCTCAACAACCTCTATGCCCAGACCCAGCTGCAGAGCGTGTTCGGCATCAACGTGGTGGCGCTGGTCGATGGCCAGCCGCGCACGCTGAACCTCAAGGAACTGCTGGAAGCCTTCGTCCGTCACCGCCGCGAAGTCGTCACCCGGCGTACCGTGTACGAACTGCGCAAAGCGCGCGAGCGCGGGCACATCCTTGAAGGCCAGGCAGTTGCGCTGTCCAACATCGATCCGGTGATTGCCCTGATCAAGGCCTCGCCGACGCCGGCCGAAGCCAAGGATGCGCTGATCTCCACTGCCTGGGAGTCGAGCGCGGTCGAGGCGATGGTCGAGCGCGCCGGGGCAGACGCCTGCCGCCCGGAGAATCTGGACCCGCAGTATGGTCTGCGCGACGGCAAGTATTTCCTCTCGCCAGAGCAGGCCCAGGCGATCCTCGACCTGCGTCTGCACCGCCTGACCGGTCTCGAGCACGAGAAGCTGCTCGCCGAGTACCAGGAAATCCTCACCCAGATCGGTGAGCTGATCCGTATCCTGACCAATCCGGTGCGGCTGATGGAAGTCATCCGCGAGGAGCTCGAGGGCGTGAAGCGCGACTTCGGCGATGCGCGGCGCACCGAGATCCTCGAGTCCCGTCTGGATCTGACCCTGGCCGACCTGATCACCGAAGAAGAGCGCGTCGTCACCATCTCCCATGGTGGCTACGCCAAGTCCCAGCCGTTGGCCGCCTATCAGGCGCAGCGCCGCGGTGGCCGTGGCAAGGCCGCGACCGGGGTGAAAGAAGAGGACTACGTCGAGCATCTGCTGGTTGCCAACAGTCATACCACGCTGCTGCTGTTCTCCAGCAAGGGCAAGGTCTACTGGTTGAAGACCTACGAGATTCCCGAGGCCTCGCGCACCTCGCGTGGGCGTCCGCTGGTCAACCTGTTGCCGCTGGACGAGGGCGAGCGCATCACCGCCATGCTGCAGGTCGATCTCGAGGCCTTGCGCAAGCAGGCTGCCGAGAGTGACGAGGAACTGGACGACGCCGAAGGTCTGGTGATCGAGCATGACGACGTCGACGATGTCGAGGGCGACGACGACAGCGATGAGAAGGACGAACCCACCGGTGCCTACATCTTCATGGCGACGGCCAAGGGGACGGTCAAGAAGACACCGCTGGTGCAGTTCAGTCGGCCTCGTACTTCCGGTCTCATCGCACTGAAGCTGGAGGAGGGCGACACCCTGATCGCCGCTGCCGTGACCGATGGTGCCCAGGAAGTGATGATGTTCTCCGATGGAGGCAAGGTCATCCGCTTCAAGGAAAGCAAGGTTCGCATCATGGGCCGCAATGCCCGCGGTGTGCGTGGCATGCGTCTGCCGGAAGGGCAGCGGATCATCTCGATGCTGATTCCGGAGCCCGACGCGCAGATCCTCACCGCCTCGGTGCGCGGTTATGGCAAGCGCACGGCGATGGAAGAGTTCCCGCGCCGCGGTCGTGGTGGCCAGGGCGTCATCGCCATGGTGACCAACGAGCGCAACGGTCCGCTGGTCGGTGCCGTACAGGTGCTCGAGGGCGAGGAGATCATGCTGATCTCCGACCAGGGCACGCTCGTGCGGACCCGCGTCGACGAAGTCTCCTCGCTGGGTCGCAACACCCAGGGCGTCACGCTGATCAAGCTGAGCAAAGGCGAACACCTGGTCGGTCTGGAGCGGGTGCAGGAGCCGTCCGAGGAAGAGGTGCTGGAAGACATCGAGGCGCTGCTCGATGACGATGCCCTCGAGAAGGAAATGCCGGTCATCAGTACCGAGCCGAGCGAAGACGAATTGCTTGGCGGTGGCGGCGATGTGTCGCCGGACGTGGTGCCGACCGACGACGAAGACTGATTGGCGATAACGCCATCCGATAGAAAGCAGCACACCGGGCAGACGGTAGCGAGGCGGTCGGTAAAGAAACCGGCCGCCGAGCCCGGGATTCAATATCGAGCAAGAGCGAGAGAACAGCAGTGAGCAAACGCGCCTTTAACTTCTGTGCCGGTCCGGCTGCGCTTCCCGAAGCCGTCCTTCAGCGCGCCCAGGCGGAGCTTCTCGACTGGCATGGCAAGGGCCTGTCGGTCATGGAAATGAGCCATCGCAGCGACGATTACACTGCCATCGCCGAAAAGGCGGAGCAGGATCTGCGCGATCTGCTGGCGATTCCGTCGAACTACAAGGTGCTGTTCCTGCAGGGCGGGGCCAGCCAGCAGTTCGCCGAGATTCCGCTGAACCTGCTGCCCGAGGGTGGCGTGGCCGACTATGTCGATACCGGCATCTGGTCGCGCAAGGCGATCGAGGAGGCCCGTCGTTTCGGGCACGTGAACATCGCGGCGACTGCCAAGCCTTACGACTACTTCGCGATTCCCGGACAGAACGACTGGCAGCTGAGCGATGGCGCGGCCTATTTGCACTACGCCAGCAACGAGACCATCGGCGGCCTGCAGTTCGATTGGGTGCCGGAGCTGGGCGATACCCCACTGGTCGTTGACATGTCGTCGGACATCCTTTCGCGGCCGATCGACGTGTCGAAGTTCGGCCTGATCTATGCCGGGGCGCAGAAGAACATCGGCCCGTCCGGGCTGGTGGTGGTCATCGTCCGTGAGGACCTGCTCGGCCACGCACGTTCCGTCTGCCCGACCATGCTCGATTACAAGATCGCCGCCGACAATGGCTCGATGTACAACACCCCGGCGACCTTCTCCTGGTATCTCTCGGGGCTGGTTTTCGAGTGGCTGAAGGAGCAGGGCGGCGTCGAGGCGATGGAAAAGCGCAATCGCGCGAAGAAGGACATGCTCTACGGCGCAATCGATGCCAGCGATTTCTACACCAACCCGATCGCCGTCAACGCGCGCTCGTGGATGAACGTGCCGTTCCGCCTGGCCGATGAGCGCCTGGACAAGGCCTTCCTGGCTGGTGCCGACGCGCGTGGCCTGCTGAACCTGAAAGGTCATCGATCCGTGGGCGGCATGCGCGCCTCGATCTACAACGCTGTCGGCCTGGATGCGGTCGAGGCGCTGGTGGCCTACATGGCCGAGTTCGAGAAGGAGCACGGCTGATGAGCGACGCCGATCAGCTGAAGGCGCTGCGGGTTCGAATCGACAGTCTCGACGAGCGTATTCTCGAGCTGATCAGCGAGCGCGCCCGCTGTGCCCAGGAAGTGGCTCGGGTCAAGACCGCTGCGCTGGCCGAGGGCGAGTCGGCGGTGTTCTACCGCCCGGAACGCGAAGCCTGGGTGCTCAAACACATCATGGAACTCAATCGTGGGCCGCTCGACAATGAAGAGATGGCCCGCCTGTTCCGCGAGATCATGTCCTCCTGCCTGGCGCTCGAGCAGCCGCTGCGTGTGGCCTATCTGGGGCCGGAAGGGACGTTCTCTCAGGCCGCCGCGCTCAAGCATTTCGGCCATGCGGTGATCAGCACCCCGATGGCGGCGATCGATGAGGTGTTCCGCGAAGTGGTCGCCGGTGCGGTGAACTTCGGCGTGGTGCCGGTGGAGAACTCCACCGAAGGCGCGGTCAACCACACGCTGGACAGCTTCCTCGAGCACGACATCGTTATCTGTGGCGAGGTGGAGCTGCGCATCCACCATCATCTGCTGGTGGGCGAAACCACCAAGACCGATCGCATTACGCGCATCTATTCCCATGCCCAATCGCTGGCGCAGTGTCGCAAGTGGCTCGATGCGCATTATCCGAACGTCGAGCGGGTGGCGGTTTCCAGCAATGCGGATGCGGCCAAGCGGGTCAAGAGCGAGTGGAACTCGGCCGCCATTGCCGGCGACATGGCGGCCCAGCTGTACGGCCTGACCAAGCTGGCGGAGAAGATCGAAGACCGCCCGGACAACTCCACCCGCTTCCTCATCATCGGTAACCAGGAAGTGCCGCCGACCGGCGATGACAAGACGTCGATCATTGTCTCGATGCGCAACAAGCCGGGTGCGCTGCACGAGCTGCTGGTGCCGTTCCACACCAATGGCATCGACCTTACCCGGATCGAGACGCGGCCGTCGCGCAGCGGCAAGTGGACCTATGTGTTCTTCATCGACTTCCTCGGCCACCACCAGGATCCGCTGATCAAGGACGTGCTGGAGAAGATTGGCCAGGAAGCCGTGGCGCTGAAGGTGCTGGGTTCCTACCCCAAGGCAGTACTTTAATTGCGGCTCCGGGCTTCAGGAGCAGGTGGCAGGCGACAGGCTTGTGCCTGCCGCCTGAGCCTGCAGCCTGAGGCCTAACCAATGAGTTGTGATTTCCTTGCCCTGGCGCAGCCGGGCGTGCAGAAGCTGTCGCCTTACGTACCAGGCAAGCCGGTCGATGAGCTGGCGCGCGAGTTGAAGCTGGACCCCGCCGGAATCGTCAAGCTGGCCAGCAATGAGAACCCTCTGGGGCCCAGCCCGAAGGCGCTGGCAGCGATCCAGGCCGAGCTTTCCGAGTTGACCCGCTACCCCGACGGTAACGGCTTCGTGCTCAAGCAGCGCCTTGCCCAGCGTTATTCGGTGGGTGTCCACCAGGTCACGCTAGGCAATGGTTCCAACGACATCCTCGAGCTGGTCGCCCGTGCCTATCTGGCACCGGGGCTCAACGCCGTCTTCAGCGAACACGCCTTCGCCGTCTATCCGATCGCGACCCAGGCCGTCGGCGCCGAGGGGCGTGCTGTCGCGGCGAAGAACTGGGGGCACGATCTCGACGCGATGGCCGTTGCCATCGACGAGAACACCCGGGTCGTCTTTGTCGCCAACCCGAACAACCCCACCGGGACCTGGTTCGATGCCGCTGCGTTGGGTACTTTCCTCGCGCGCGTGCCAGCCCATGTACTGGTGGTGCTGGACGAGGCCTATATCGAGTACGCCGAAGGTCAGGAGCTGCCTGATGGGCTGGCCTACCTCGCCGACTATCCCAATCTGCTGGTTTCGCGCACCTTCTCCAAGGCCTATGGCCTGGCGGCCCTGCGCGTCGGCTACGCCATCAGCTCGCCGGTGATCGCCGACGTGTTGAACCGCGTTCGCCAGCCCTTCAATGTGAACAGCCTGGCGCTGGCCGCCGCCTGCGCGGCGCTGGATGACGTCGATTATCTGGCAGCCAGCCGCCGGGTGAACGACGCCGGGATGGCTCAGCTGGAGCGCGGCTTCCGCCAGTTGGGGTTGGAGTGGATTCCCTCGCGGGGCAATTTCATTGCGGTGGATTTTGCCCGCGATGCTGCACCGATCAATCAGGCACTCTTGCGCGAGGGTGTGATCGTGCGGCCGGTAGCCGGTTACGGAATGCCGACATTCCTGCGGGTTTCCATTGGTACCGAGCGTGAGAATGCACGCTTTCTGGACGTGCTGGCGCAGGTACTGCAGCAGTGAGCCCAGCCGCCGTGGAACAACGAGCCGCACCTGTCATCGATCGCCTGGTAGTGATCGGGCTCGGGTTGATTGGCGGTTCGTTTGCCAAGGGGCTGCGTGAGTCCGGCCTTAGCCGCGAGGTGGTCGGCTTCGATCTGGACGCCCGCTCGCGTGAACTGGCGGTCGAGCTGGGCGTGGTGGATCGCTGTGCCGACACGCTGGCCGAAGCCTGCCGTGACGCCGACGTTATTCAGCTCGCCACACCCATCCTCGCCCTGGAACGACTGCTCGGCGAGCTGGCGAAGCTCGACCTGGGCTCCGCCGTGATCACCGATGTCGGCAGCGCCAAGGGCAATGTGGTGCGCTGCGCGCGTAACGTGTTCGGCGAGATGCCGTCGCGTTTCGTTCCCGGCCATCCCATCGCCGGATCGGAGCTCAGTGGTGTCACGGCGGCCAAGAGCACGCTGTTCCGCCGCCACAAGGTCATACTGACGCCGCTGAAGAACACCGATCCGCAGGCGCTTGCGCTGGTGACCCGGCTTTGGGTAGCGCTCGGTGCCGATGTCGAGCACATGGACGTGGCGCACCACGACGAGGTGCTGGCCGCCACTAGTCACCTGCCGCACCTGTTGGCCTTCGGTCTGGTTGATTCGCTCGCCAAGCGCCATGAGAATCTCGAGATCTTCCGTTACGCGGCGGGTGGGTTTCGTGATTTCACCCGTATTGCCGGTAGCGACCCGGTGATGTGGCACGACATCTTCCTCGCCAATCGCGAGGCGGTGCTGCATACCCTGGATGATTTTCGTGCCGACCTCGACGCCCTGCGCGCCGCGGTCGATGAAGGAGACGGGCACAGGTTGTTGGGCGTGTTCACGCGCGCCCGGGCTGCCCGGGAACATTTCAGCAAAATACTGGCTCGCCGAGCCTATGTGGACGTTATGCATTCCAATGACCTCGTTTTCCTCGCCAACCCTGGCGGCAGCCTGACCGGCCATCTGCGTGTTCCAGGCGACAAATCCATTTCGCATCGTTCCATCATGCTGGGTTCCCTGGCGGAAGGGACCACTGAAGTTGAGGGTTTTCTCGAAGGTGAAGACGCCCTCGCCACGATTCAGGCGTTCCGTGACATGGGTGTGGTCATCGAAGGCCCGCAGCAGGGGCGGGTGACCGTCCATGGCGTTGGCCTGCACGGTCTGAAGCCGCCGCCTGGCCCGATCTATCTGGGTAACTCCGGCACCTCCATGCGCCTGTTGTCCGGCTTGCTTGCGGCGCAGCCGTTCGATACCACCCTTACCGGCGATGCCTCGCTGTCCAAGCGCCCGATGAATCGCGTCGCCAAGCCGCTGCGCGAGATGGGCGCGGTCATCGAGACGGCTGCCGAAGGTCGTCCGCCGCTGACCATTCGTGGCGGCCAGCGCCTGTCCGGTATGCACTACGACATGCCGATGGCCAGCGCACAGGTCAAATCCTGTCTGCTGCTGGCCGGCCTGTATGCCGCCGACCAGACCTCCGTCACCGAGCCTGCCCCGACTCGTGATCACACCGAGCGGATGCTGCGCGGTTTCGGCTACCCGGTAACGGTCGAAGGGCGCACCGCGATCGTCGAGCCGGGGCACAAGCTGCGTGGCACCCATATCGAGGTGCCGGCGGATATCTCCTCGGCGGCCTTCTTCATGGTCGCGGCTAGCATTGCACCGGGCTCGGAGATCGTGCTCGAGCATGTAGGGGTCAACCCGACCCGTACCGGTGTGATCGACATCCTCAAGCTGATGGGCGGCGATATCACTCTGGAGAACCTTCGCGAGGTGGGCGGCGAGCCTGTCGCCGATATCCGCGTGCGCGGTGCGCAGCTCAAGGGTATCGACATCCCCGAAGACCTGGTGCCGCTGGCCATCGACGAGTTTCCCGTGCTCTTCGTTGCCGCGGCATGCGCCCAGGGCCGCACCACCTTGCGCGGTGCTGAGGAGCTGCGCGTCAAGGAGTCGGATCGTATCCAGGTCATGGCCGACGGCCTGCAGACGCTGGGTATCAAGGCGGAACCGACACCTGATGGCATCGTTATCGAAGGTGGCATGATCGGTTCCGGTGAAGTCTGGGCGCACGGTGATCATCGTATCGCCATGTCGTTCAGCGTCGCTGCGCTGCGCGCCAGCGGCCCGGTCCGCATCCACGATTGCGCGAACGTGGCAACCTCGTTCCCCAATTTCCTGGATCTGGCTCAGCGGGCCGGGATGCAGGTTCAGGCGGAGGGCGCCTCATGATCAAGCCTGTACCAGTCATCACCATCGACGGGCCCAGCGGCTCGGGCAAGGGAACCGTCGCCGCGTTGCTCGCCGGCAAGCTCGGCTGGAATTTCCTCGATTCCGGCGCCCTGTACCGTTTGCTGGCCTTCGCTGCGCGCAATCATGGTGTCGACCTGACCAACGAGGAAGCCCTGAAGGTGCTTGCCGAGCATCTGGATGTGCAGTTCGGCGCTGCCCGCGATGGGCACGGCATGATGATCATCCTCGAGGGCGAGGAAGTCACCGAGGCCATTCGCAACGAGAGCGTCGGTGCAGGCGCTTCGCAGGTCGCGGCATTGCCGGTGGTTCGGACCGCGCTGTTGCAGCGACAGAAAGCCTTTCGCGAGGCACCCGGCCTGGTCGCTGACGGACGCGACATGGGAACCGTCGTGTTCCCCGATGCGCCACTGAAGATATTCCTTACCGCCAGCGCTGAAGAGCGTGCCCGCAGACGCTACTTGCAGTTGAAGGCGCGCGGTGATGATGTTAATCTCGCGAGTCTTCTTGAGGAGATCCGGGAGCGCGACGAGCGCGATACCCAGCGAGCGGTAGCGCCACTGAAGCCGGCAGACGATGCCATTCAGTTGGATTCCACTACACTCTCTATCGAAGAAGTGCTGCAAAGGATTCTGAGCGAAGTCGCCGATCGCGACTTGGCTGGATGATCGGAACGCCGAAAGGCGGCCAAACGGACTTCGATGTCAGCGCAGCCAGTAGGTTGCGCACCTCGAGCCGTTAACAAGGAGGCATGTGGGAGACCAGATCCAGTCCCGCAGGCCTTTTTTTATATGAATGAACCCACATTGTCTGGAATGTGGAGATTGGGCGGATCCTCGCCCGAAAACAGCAGGAATCAACATGAGCGAAAGCTTCGCAGAACTTTTTGAAGAAAGCCTTAAATCCCTCGACATGCAGCCGGGTGCCATCATCACCGGCATCGTGGTCGACATCGACGGTGACTGGGTCACCGTGCATGCTGGCCTCAAGTCCGAGGGCGTCATCCCGGTCGAGCAGTTCTACAACGAGCAGGGCGAGCTGACCATCAAGGTGGGTGACGAGGTCCACGTTGCTCTGGACGCGGTTGAAGATGGCTTTGGCGAAACCAAGCTGTCCCGTGAAAAGGCCAAGCGCGCGGAATCCTGGATTGTTCTGGAAGCGGCTTTCGCTGCAGAAGAAGTGGTCAAGGGCGTCATCAACGGCAAGGTCAAAGGTGGCTTCACCGTCGACGTCAACGGCATCCGCGCGTTCCTGCCGGGTTCGCTTGTCGATGTCCGCCCTGTGCGCGACACCACTCACCTGGAAGGCAAAGAGCTCGAGTTCAAGGTCATCAAGCTCGATCAGAAGCGCAACAACGTTGTCGTTTCCCGTCGCAGCGTGCTGGAAGCCGAGAACAGCGCCGAGCGCGAAGCTCTGCTGGAATCCCTGCAGGAAGGCCAGCAGGTCAAGGGTATCGTCAAGAACCTCACCGACTACGGTGCGTTCGTTGACCTGGGCGGCGTCGATGGTCTGCTGCACATCACCGACATGGCCTGGAAGCGCATCAAGCATCCGTCCGAGATTGTCAACGTTGGCGACGAGATCGATGTCAAGGTGCTGAAGTTCGACCGCGAGCGCAACCGCGTATCGCTGGGCCTGAAGCAACTGGGCGAAGACCCATGGGTTGCCATCAAGGCTCGTTACCCGGAAGGCACCCGCGTTCAGGCTCGCGTCACCAACCTCACCGACTACGGCTGCTTCGCCGAGCTGGAAGAAGGTGTCGAAGGTCTGGTGCACGTATCCGAAATGGACTGGACCAACAAGAACATCCACCCGTCGAAGGTCGTTCAGGTCGGCGACGAAGTGGAAGTCATGGTTCTGGACATCGACGAAGAGCGTCGTCGTATCTCCCTGGGCATCAAGCAGTGCAAATCCAACCCGTGGGAAGATTTCTCCAGCCAGTTCAACAAGGGCGACCGTATCTCCGGCACCATCAAGTCGATCACCGATTTCGGTATCTTCATCGGTCTGGATGGCGGCATCGACGGTCTGGTTCACCTGTCCGACATCTCTTGGAACGAGCCGGGTGAAGAAGCCGTTCGCCGCTTCAAGAAGGGCGACGAGCTGGACACCGTCATCCTGTCGGTCGATCCGGAGCGTGAGCGTATCTCCCTGGGCATCAAGCAGCTGGAAGACGATCCGTTCTCCAACTACGCCGCCGTCAATGACAAGGGCAGCATCGTTCGCGGTACCGTGAAAGAAGTTGACGCCAAGGGCGCTATCATCGATCTGGGCAACGATATCGAAGCGACCCTGAAGGCGTCCGAAATCAGCCGTGACCGTGTTGAAGATGCGCGCAACGTGCTGAAGGAAGGCGACGAAGTCGAAGCCAAGATCATCAGCATCGACCGCAAGTCCCGCGTGATCAGCCTGTCCATCAAGTCCAAAGACGTCGAAGACGAGAAGGACGCGATGAAAGAGCTGCGCACCAAGCAGGAAGTTGAAAGCACCGGCCCGACCACCATTGGTGATCTGATCCGTGCTCAGATGGAAAACCAGAACTAAGTTCGGGTTCTTCATGAAAAAGGGCGACTTCGGTCGCCCTTTTTTGTGCCCGTGGTCCTGGCGTAGTGAAGCCTCCGGCACTGCGAGGGCTGTCAGCCCCTGGCCTTTTCCACAGCGAGCGCCTGGTTGACCGCGAGCCAGCCGTCCACCGCTTGTTCCCCTGCATCATCGAAGGCGCGTTGCAGCAGTCTGACCTGTTCCCGGCGCAGCGCCTGCTCGAGCTTCGCTCCCTCGGCGGTGAAGCGCAGCATGCGTTTGCGCTTGTCGTCCTCCGCCGTGAGGCTTTCCACCAGATGCATTTCGATCAGTTGGCGCAATGGTGTGTTCAGCGCCTGCTTGGTAACGCCCAGGTAGCTCAGCAGTTCCTTGACGCTCAGGTCGGGATAGCTGGCGATAAAGAACAGGATGCGGTGGTGCACGCGGGACAGGCCGCGACGGGCCAGCATCTCGTCAGGCTTTGCCGTGAAAGCCTGATAGCCGAGAAAGAAGCTTTCCATTATCTGGCGCTGCACGGCGCTTTTTTTTAGGTCAGGCATATTGACGTATTTATTATGAGAGGCGTAATTTCGGTCAAGAAGTTTGACTTATTTTGCAACGCCTCGCACCTGGTATGGAAATGGCCTTCTCCGAACGCATTACTCGCCTGAAAAGCTCCCTGATTCGTGAAATTCTCGCTGCAGCCCAGCGTCCTGAAGTGATGTCCTTCGCTGGTGGGTTGCCGGCTGAGGCGATGTTGCCTGCAGTGGATTGGACCGAACTACCTGCAAGCATGGGGCAGTACGGGATGAGCGAAGGCGAGCCTGCACTTCGCGAAGCGATCGCCGCCCAGGCCCGGGCCTTGGGCGTGCCTTGCGAGGCCAGCCAGGTGCTGATCGTCAGCGGGTCGCAGCAGACGCTGGATCTCGCCTCGAAGCTGTTCATAGACGCGGGCACCGAGGTTCTGGTCGAGGCGCCGACCTACCTTGCCGCGCTGCAGTCGTTCCAGCTGTTCGGCGCTCAGTGCCTGGCCGTTCCACAAGAGGCTGATGGACCGGACCTCGCGGCACTGCGTGCCACCCTGGAGCAGCGCGCGCCAGCTTTCGCTTACCTGATTCCGACTTTCCAGAATCCTTCGGCGGTGCGTTACAGCGAAGCCAAACGTGAGGCGGTTGCCGGTTTGCTGGACGAGTTCGGTGTGACCTTGCTGGAGGACGAGCCGTACCGTGAGCTGGTGTTCGATCAGGGTAGCGCCAGGCCCATCGTGTCGCGCCTCAAGCGGGCCAGCTGGATATACACCGGCACGGTTTCCAAGACACTGCTGCCCGGCCTGCGGGTTGGTTACCTGATCGCATCTGCGGACCTGTTTCCTTATCTGCTGCGCCTGAAGCAGTCAGCCGACCTGCATAGCAATCGGGTCGGGCAGTGGCAGGCCCTGCAATGGCTGGGCAGCGATCGTTACCTGGCGCATCTCGAACAGTTGCGCGAGTTCTACCGAGTCCGTCGCGATGCCATGCAGGCGGCACTGGACGAGCACTTCCGTGATCTGGCGACCTGGGAGCTGCCGCAGGGCGGTCTGTTCTTCTGGTTGATCCTCAAGAAGCCGCTGGACACGCGGACGCTGCTCAATCAGGCGCTGGCCGAAGACGTCGTGTTCATGCCCGGCGAGCCCTTCTTCGTCGACCCGGATGTGAATCCCGGTTACCTGCGGCTGAACTTCAGTCATGTCGCGGCCGAGCGCATGGGCGAGGGGCTGCGCAGGTTGGCGCAGGTCATTCGCGACGCCGGTGCGCTGGAAGCTGCGTGAGGAGTCATTGCTGACCCGCGCCGCGGGTCGATCGGGAGGGGAGACCATGTTGAAAGTCTATGGCGATTACCGGTCAGGTAATTGCTACAAGATCAAGCTGATGCTGCATCTGCTGAGCCAGCCGTACGAGTGGGTTCCGATTAACATCCTTCGCGGCGAGACGCGCTCGGAGGATTTCCTCAAGAAGAATCCGAACGGCAAGATCCCAGTGCTGGAGCTTGAGGATGGCTCCTGTCTATGGGAATCCAACGCTATCCTGAATTACCTGGCCGAGGGGAGCGAGTTCCTGCCGACCGATCCGCGCCTGCGCACCCAGGTGCTGCAGTGGCAGTTCTTCGAGCAGTACAGCCACGAGCCGTTCATCGCCGTGGCGCGGTACATCAAGGTCTATCTGGGTATGCCGGAGGAGCGACGCGAGGAATACGAGGCCAAGCAACTCGACGGCTATCACGCACTCAACGTGATGGAGCAGCAGCTGCTGCGCACGCCTTACCTGGTGGGAGACCACTATTCGATCGCCGACGTTGCGCTCTACGCGTACACCCATGTCGCAGAAGAAGGCGGCTTTGATCTGGGCGGATATCCTGCGATTCGCCAGTGGCTGCAGCGCGTTGCGAGCCATCCACGGCATGTCGGCATGTACGATTGACTGAAGACAGAGCAGGGCCGTGAAGGCCCTGTCTCTTTACTGCGTTACTTCACCAGCCCGAGAAACTCGCTGCGAGTAGCGGCATTGTCGCGGAACTGGCCCAGCATCACCGAGGTGACCATGGACGAGTTCTGCTTCTCGACGCCGCGCATCATCATGCACATGTGCTGGGCCTCGATGACCACGGCAACGCCGGAGGCTCCGGTGACCTGCTGCATCGCTTCGGCGATTTCGCGGGTCAGATTTTCCTGAATCTGCAGCCTGCGAGCGTACATCTCGACAATCCGCGCGACCTTCGACAGGCCGAGCACTTTGCCATTGGGCAGATACGCGACATGCGCCTTGCCGATGAACGGCAGCATGTGATGTTCGCAAAGTGAATACAACTCGATGTTCTTGACCAGCACCATCTCGCTGTTATCGGAGCTGAACAGTGCGCCGTTGGTCACTTCCTCCAGCGTCTGCTGGTAGCCCTTGCACAGGTACTGCATGGCTTTGGCGGCGCGCTTGGGCGTGTCGAGCAGGCCTTCGCGGTTAACGTCCTCGCCAAGCTGGCCAAGGATCGCGGTGTAGTGTTGTTCCAGGGACATTGAGCTACCTGTCGGGTACATAGCGAAGGCGAAGGGTAGGGTGCGCCCGCCCCGCTGGCAAGTGTGCCGCGTAGTCGGGTGACTGATCTGCACGCTTTATTCGTCGCGGCCTTCGAGCATGGTGCGCTTGAGCATCACGTAAAGTGCTCCAGTCCCACCGTGGCGCGGCAGGCAGGACGTGAAGCCCAGCACTTGTGGGTGCTGCCGAAGCCAGGTGTTGACGTGACTCTTGAGCAGGGGACGTTTGCCGTCGAGTCTGGCCGCCTTGCCATGCGTCACGCGCACGCAACGAACCTCGAGCTTCGTGGCTTCGGCTATGAAATCCCAGAGCTGTTCGCGGGCTTTCTCCACGCTCATGCCATGCAGGTCCAGGCTGCCTTCGAACGGGATCTGGCCCGCCTTCAGTTTGCGCAACTGGTTGTCCTGAACGCCATCTCGAGCCCAGTACAGCTTATCCTCTGCGCCAACGTCTATGACGAACTGGTCGGAAAGGCCGTCGACTCGATTCGTTTCATTGTTGGCCGTGGCATTGCTGCGACGAGTCGCAATTTGCTCGCGATTGCTGCGCGCTTTACCTGTTTCGGCACGGTCGTGCTTGATCGGCCTGACTCCGCGGATCGCCGATTGGAAAAGAGAGAAGTCGTCGTCTTGCATGGAGCCTCCGAACCGAGCGATGCAAGTCAGCGCTTCAGCGCGTCGACATTCGGAACGCAAACGGCGAAATTGTCCGCAAGGATCGTCATTTCGATGCGGTGGACCTGGTCGGCATCGATGCTGCCATCGCCCATCGGTAGATCACGCGTGGCGCAGGCACTGTCAACCAAGGTGCAGCGATAGCCATAGTCCTTTGCCGCCCGTACCGTGGTACTCACGCTTGAGTGAGTCATGAATCCACACACGATCAGATCGAGCCGGCCGAGCTTCTGCAGCAGTTCGTGCAGCTCGGTGCCGGAGAACGCATTGGGCAGTCGTTTGGCCACGATGGACTCGCCGGGCTGGGGCGCGGCTTCCGGCATGATCTGCCCACGAAAGCCCTGCGGATCGAACAGGCCGCCGCTAATGCCCAGGTGATGTACATGGACGATCGGTGCGCCGGCCTCCCTTGCGGCCGCCAGCAGACGAGTAATCTCCGGCAATGCCCGGTTCAGGGCTGGCAGGGCGAGCACGCCGCTGCGGTACTCCTCCTGTACGTCGATGACCAGCACGGTGGCGTTTGTCAGCGCCGCCGGATTATAGCTGCGGCCACTGAGCTGGAGCATGGTCTGTGGCTTGGTCATTGTCGACTCCTTGTACTGTGAGGGGGGTGATTGTGGCGCCAGAATCGCCGGTTGTGAACCGCCTGCGCCGTGTTTCGCTGGCCTCGCGCCGAACGAGACGATACATGCGCGTCGATTGCCGAGGCGCGGTACATCTTCACGTGGGGAGGCAGAGTAATGCGCACCGGCATCGCGCGCGCATGAAACGAATCGCGCATTTACAAATGTGCAGGTTTGGGTATCGCCACTCCGCAGGCGGTCGCACACGTGGTTGGCATTTCCGGTTGCCTGTTAAACTCGCGTCCTTTTACAGGAGATTCGCTCTTGACCGCTTCGCTTTCCCGCTTGCGCACCCTGCGCGACTACATCCGCTGGGCTGTCAGTCGATTCCAGGCGGAGCAACTGTTCTTCGGTCACGGCACTGACAACGCCTGGGACGACGCGCGCCAGCTTGTCCTGGGAGCGCTTCACCTGCCATGGGAAATGTCTGACAGCTATCTGGATTGCCGCCTTGAGGAAGACGAGTGCCTGTACTTGCACGCGTTGCTGCAGCGCCGGATCGATGAGCGCGTGCCGACTGCCTATCTGTTGCAACAGGCCTGGTTTTGTGGACTGCCGTTCTTCGTGGATGAGCGCGTGCTGATTCCACGATCCCCCATTGGCGAACTCATCGAGCATCGCTTTGAGCCATGGTTGCCCAAGACGCCTGCGCGGATACTCGACCTGTGTACAGGATCGGGGTGCATCGGCATCGCCTGCGCCTATGAATTTCTCGAGGCAGAGGTGGTTCTGGCCGATCTGTCATTTGATGCGCTGGAAGTGGCGAACCGCAACATTGAGCAGCATGGCCTCGAAGATAGGGTTTATACCGTTCAGAGCGACGGGTTCGACGGTCTGCCCAAGCAGCGCTTCGATCTGATTGTCTCGAATCCTCCCTATGTCGATGCCGAAGACTTCGCCGACATGCCAGCTGAGTTCCAGCATGAACCTGCGCTCGGCTTGGCTTGTGGGGAGGATGGTTTGGATTTAGTGCGCCGTATGCTCGCTGAGGCCGCCGACCACCTGACCGATGACGGCGTGCTTATCGTGGAGGTCGGCAACAGCCAGGTTCATGTCCAGGCGCTGTATCCCGAAGTGGATTTCACCTGGCTGGAATTCGCTCGTGGCGGGCATGGCGTGTTTCTGCTGGCAGCCCAGCAATGCCGCGAGCATCAGGCGCTGTTTCGAGCACGATTGAATCGCAGCTGATTGTCCGTAGGAGCGGAGCCCGCAGAGCAGTACGTCCGATAAGACGGTGAAAACACGTCTCGCGCTGAGCATTTGCTTGTGTCAGTGGTCTGCTCAGTATGGCGTCTGATTCTGGCGCGGTCTGCGTTTATCATGCGCGCCCGCCAGCTCAACGCAGTGCGCAATCCGCGCTCACCGGACACCTGCATTCAAGCGAGCGGATCATGCCTGGCATCACCGTCGAGCCCATCACATTCGCTTTGTTCGGCGCCCTGGGAGATCTGGCGCTACGCAAGTTGTTTCCGGCGCTGTATCAGCTGGATCGTGCCGGTCTGTTGCACGCCGATACGCAAATAGTGGCGCTATCGCGCGAGAGCGCCGACCCGTCGGCGCACAAATCGCGTATAGAGCAGGCGCTGCGGGCGCGCATTCCAGCCAATGAAGTCGATGAGCGAGCATTCGAACGCTTCGGGCAGCGCTTGCGCTACCTGGGTATGGACTTTCGCCAGGGCGAGGGCTACAGGGTGCTAGCTGAGAGCGTACCGGCCGGCCAGCCGCTCATTGCCTATTTCGCAACGCCGGCTGCCGTTTATGGCGATATCTGCCGCTTCCTTGCCTCGGCCGGACTTGCCGAGCAGACGCGGGTCGTGTTGGAAAAGCCCATCGGGCATGACCTCGAGTCCTCCCGCACCGTCAACGACGCGGTGGCCGAGCACTTTCCCGAAAGCCGGATCTATCGAATCGACCATTATCTTGGCAAGGAGACCGTACAGAACCTGATCGCATTGCGATTTGCCAACAGTCTGTTCGAAACGCAGTGGGACCAACACCATATTTCCCATGTGGAGATCACTGTCGCCGAAACTGTTGGCATTGAGGGCCGCTGGGGATACTTCGATCAGGCCGGTCAGCTGCGCGACATGGTGCAGAATCATCTGCTGCAGTTGCTATGTCTGATTGCCATGGACCCGCCGAGCAATCTCACCGCTGACAGTATCCGTGACGAGAAAGTGAAGGTGCTCAAGGCGCTCGCGCCCATCACCGCCGAAGCGATTCATCAGCGAGTGGTGCGCGGACAGTACGCAGCCGGTAACGTTGGCGGCGAGCGGGTGCCGGGTTATCTGGACGAGGAGAATTCCAATGCCCAGAGCAGCACGGAAACCTTCGTCGCGTTGCGAGCAGACATCTGCAACTGGCGATGGTCTGGCGTGCCGTTCTACCTACGTACCGGCAAGCGAATGGCGCAGAAACTTTCGCAGATCGTCATCCACTTCAAGGAGCCGCCTTTCTATATCTTTGCGCCCGAACAGCGCTCGTTGATCAGCAATCGCCTGATCATTCGCCTGCAGCCAGACGAGGGTATATCTCTGCAGGTGATGACCAAGGAGCAGGGGCTCGACAAGGGAATGCACTTGCGCAGTGGCCCGCTGCAGTTGAATTTCTCTGAAACTTATAAGAGCGCGCGCATTCCCGACGCCTATGAGCGCTTGTTGCTCGAAGTCATGCAGGGCAACCAGAATCTGTTTGTGCGCAGGGACGAAATCGAATATGCCTGGCAATGGTGCGATCAGCTCATCGAAGGCTGGAGTCGGCTCGGTGCAGAGCTCAAGCTCTATCCAGCCGGCTCCTGGGGGCCGGTCGCTTCGATAGCGCTCATTACACGTGATGGGAGGGCGTGGTATGGCGATCTCTGAGCTCGATTTACCCACCGGAGTGGTCGCTCATAGCTCGGCCGACGCGCAGCGGCAGGCCGAGCTGATGGCCGACAGCGTTGCCAAGGCGCTGCGCTATGCGGTACAGACACACGGCGTCGCAAGTCTGGTGGTATCCGGTGGGCGGAGCCCGGTTGCGTTCTTCGAGTCCCTGTCCCGGCGAGAGCTAGACTGGGCGAAGATCCAGATCAGCCTGGCCGACGAGCGCTGGGTCTCGCCAACCGATCCGGCGAGCAACGAAGGCTTGCTGCGGCGCCACCTTTTGCAGAATGCCGCGAGTGCCGCCCGGTTGATCGGGCTCTACCAGCCAGCCGACTCGCTCGAGCAGGCTGCGGGCTTCGCCAATGCGGCGCTCGACCAATTGCATCAGCCGATCGATGTGCTCGTGCTCGGCATGGGCGACGACGGGCACACCGCTTCGCTGTTCCCTGGCAGCGCCAATTTGGCGCATGCCTTGCGGGAGGATTGTCCCGAGCGCTGTGTGGCTACGCAGGCACCGGTCGCCCCCGAGGCCCGCCTGACGATGACCTATCCTCTACTGGCCTGCGCCAAGATGCAGTGTCTGGCCATTCAAGGCAGCGAAAAGCTTGAAACCCTACGTGTAGCGCTGAGTGCCGACCCGTTGCAGATGCCCATCCGGGCATTCCTGCACGCTCCGCTCGAAATCTACTGGTGCCCGTGAGGCCCGAGGACTCCTGCATGACCATGGACCAGAAGAATGCCCTGATCGAACGGATCTGCGTCGCGGCGCGGATTCTGCCGGTCATCACCATTGACAGCGAAGAGCAGATCCTGCCGCTCGCCGATGCCTTGTCGGCGGGTGGCCTGCGTACTCTGGAGATTACCTTGCGCTCGCGTCATGGTCTGACCGCTATTCAGCGGTTGCGCCAGGAACGACCGGACCTCTGCATCGGCGCCGGAACCGTCCTGGACCGGCGCATGATGGACGAAGTGGAGGCGGCCGGCGCCCAGTTCATCGTCACGCCGGGCTCTACCCGCGACATCCTCGAAGCCGGGGTGAGCTGCTCGGTACCCTTGCTACCGGGCACGAGCAGTGCGTCCGACGTCATGGAAGGGTACGCGCTGGGTTATCGCCGCTTCAAACTGTTCCCGGCCGAGGTGTGTGGCGGCATCGCCGCGCTCAAGGCCCTCGGCGGACCGTTCGGGGACGTTCGGTTCTGCCCGACTGGCGGGGTGAGCGCTGCCAATGCCGCTCAGTACCTGGCGCTGACGAACGTCATGTGCGTCGGCGGCACCTGGATGATCGACAGCGCAACGCTGGAGCGCGGGGACTGGGCGGGCATCCAGCAGCGTACCGCGCAGGCGCTAGCCGCTCTGACCTAGTGCTAATTGGCGCCTCCGTCCAGCCGCCGCGAGGTGCGCAGCCGGCGCGATCCGCGTATGATTCGCGCCCTTTCAATCGGATTGCCACACCGGGAGGTGCCCAGATGACCGAGCACGAAGAAACCACGATCCACGCCACGCACGGCGAGAAGTTGCAGAAAGTCCTTGCCCGTCTGGGCATCGCGTCGCGTCGCGACGTCGAAAAGTGGATCGTCGAGGGCCGCGTCAAGGTCAATGGCGCGGTTGCCACACTCGGCCAGCGTGTCGATTCCCACGACGCCATCGCGGTCGATGGCCGTCTGCTCAAGCGGGACGAAGCAAGCCAGGTGGTGCGGCGTGTGTTGATCTACAACAAGCCCGACGGCGAGATTTGCACCCGCAACGACCCCGAAGGCCGCCCTACGGTGTTCGATCGCCTGCCACGTCCCAAAGAGGGTCGTTGGATCAATATCGGCCGGCTCGACATCAACACGACGGGGCTGCTGCTGTTCACTACTGACGGTGAGCTTGCCAATCGTCTGATGCACCCCTCGTACGAAATGGACCGCGAGTATGCAGTGCGTGTGCGTGGCGAGGTCGACGACGAGATGATCGAACGCTTGAAAACCGGTGTGATGCTGGAGGATGGCCCGGCGCGCTTCACCGATATCCAGGAAGCGCCTGGTGGCGAGGGCTTCAACCATTGGTATCACTGCGTGGTCATGGAAGGCCGCAACCGTGAGGTTCGTCGGCTTTGGGAGTCTCAGGGGCTGGTCGTCAGTCGGCTGAAGCGTGTTCGTTTCGGGCCAGTTTTCATGACGTCAGACCTGCCCATGGGGCGCTGGCGCGAGATGTCGCAAGCCGAGGTGGACATTCTCAGCGAGGAGGTCGGCCTCAAGCCGGTCGCGCTGCCGAGCATGAAGGCCAAGGCCAAGGAGAAAATCGACCGTATGCAGCGCAAGGTAGCCAAGCCAATGGGGCGGGGCGAGCGGCGGCCACGCGTCCTTCGTCCGGCCCATGAGGCCGACGCGCCTGTAGCGGAAAAAACGCGGGTGGCTCGAGACGACAAGAGCGAGCGCAAGCCGCGGAGCAGCGACAAGCCTCGTGGAACGCCGGTCGCCGAGCGTCCGGGGGATAACCGCAAGGGTGGCAAGCGCCGCGAAGGAAGCGGGCCCTCATCTGGCCCGGCGAGGAAGCCGGCCGGAGAGGGTCAGCGGCCCGGGTTCGGCCGCGAGCGTAGCAAGCGTCCCTGATCGGCCCGCCTGCAGCGCAGCGGATGACCGGCTGCGCTGCACGGCTTCACTGCGCGTCCAGCGCCTGGCCGTTGATACCGGCGCTATCCGGGCCCATCAGGTACAGATAGACCGGCATAATTTCTTCGGGCAACGGATTGACCAGTGGGTTCTCGCCTGGATAAGCCTTGGCGCGCATATCGGTACGGGTAGCGCCCGGATTGACGCTGTTGGCACGCACCGGTGCGGTGTTATCCAGTTCGTCGGCCAAGACCTGCATCAGTCCTTCCGTGGCGAACTTCGATACGGCGTAGGCACCCCAATAGGCGCGTCCTTTACGTCCGACGCTGCTGGAGGTGAAGATCACTGAGGCGTCCTTGGAGAGCTTGAGCAGCGGCAGCAGGGTACTGGTCAGCATGAACATCGCGTTCACATTGACCTGCATGACTCGCATGAAGTTGTCGCCGGACAACTGCTCGATCGGCGTGCGAGGGCCAACGATCGCAGCGTTGTGCAGCAGCCCGTCGAGGTGTCCGAACTCCCCTTCGATCATGGCTGCCAGCTCGTCGTACTGATGCGGCAGGGCTGTCTCCAGATTGAAGGGGATGACAGCGGGGCGCGGATGGCCGGCTGCTTCGATTTCGTCGTACACCCGATTCAGATTGTCTTCATTCTTGCCCAACAGCAGCACGGTTGCTCCGTGGGCCGCGTAGGCCTTGGCAGCAGCTTCGCCGATGCCACGGCCAGCGCCGGTGACCAGAATGATGCGCCCTGCGAGGAGGTCGGGGCGGGCGGAGTACTCGAACATCGTTTGCCTCGTAGATCGAAATTGATGGGTGCTCGGCAGCCGTTGCCGAGCGATAACTCTATGTTGGTGGCGCTATCGCTGCTTCAGCAGCTGCACAGGGCGCTGTCCAGGACCTGGCGCAGATCCAGCGGGTGATCCACCACTACGTCCGCGCCCCAGTTGCTCGGGTTGTCTTGTGGATGGATATAGCCATAGCGCACCGCGGCGGTCCTGCTGCCGGCCGCGCGGCCCGATTCGATATCGCGCAGGTCATCGCCGACGAACAGCACCGTAGACGGGTCAAGGTCGAGCTGCTTGCACGCGAGGAGCATCGGCTCGGGGTCGGGCTTGCTGTTGGCGACGTGGTCAGGACAGATCAGCACGGCGGAACGGGACGCGAGGCCCAGCTGCTGCATGATCGGTTCGGCGAAACGCAGCGGCTTGTTGGTTACCACACCCCAGCGCAGGTTGGACCGCTCGATTTCGTCCAGTAGTTCCGCCATGCCGTCGTAGAGGCGGCTATGCACGGCGCAATGCTCCTGGTAGCGCGCAAGAAACTCCAGGCGCAATCCTTCGAACTCGTCCGACATGGGGTCCACATCGAAGGCGCCGAGCACCATGGCTCTGGCACCACCGGACACCACGTCACGAATCTGGTGATCCGGCACGGGCTCGAGACCGCGTGCAATCCGCATGGCCTGGGCCACGGCGATGAAATCGGGAGCGGTATCGAGCAGGGTACCGTCCATGTCGAACAGAACAGCGCGCAGGCGCATCAGGACTCCTTGACGGTCTGGACCATGTAGTTTACGTCGACGTCCGCTGACAGCTTGTAGTGCTTGGTCAGCGGGTTGTAGGTAAGGCCGATGATGTCCTTCACGGCCAAGCCGGCATCACGGCTCCAGGCGCCGAGCTCGGAAGGGCGGATGAATTTCTTGAAATCATGTGTGCCGCGCGGAAGCAGCTGCAGCACATACTCCGCGCCGATGATGGCGAACGCGTAGGCTTTCGGGTTGCGGTTGATGGTGGAGAAGAACACCTGGCCGCCCGGTTTGACCAGTGTGGCGCAGGCCCGGATGACTGAGGCCGGGTCCGGTACGTGTTCGAGCATCTCGAGACAGGTGACCACGTCGAATTGCTCCGGCGCCTCTGCGGCCATGGCTTCGGCGGTGATCTGCCGATAATCGATCTCGAGTCCGGACTCAAGAAGATGCAAACGGGCAACGGACAGAGGGGCTTCGCCCATGTCGATACCCGTGACTTCGGCCCCACGGTGCGCCATGGCCTCGCTGAGGATGCCGCCTCCGCATCCGATGTCGATGACCTTTTTACCTGCCAGCGAGATATGTTCGTCGATCCAATTCACGCGAAGCGGATTGATCTCGTGCAATGGTTTGAACTCGCTTTCACGATCCCACCAGCGATGGGCAAGGGCTTCGAATTTGGCGATTTCAGCGTGGTCGACATTGCTCATGGTCCGGTCCGTTAGAAGGCTTGTGGAAAAGTTCGAACTGCAAATGCGCATGTTGCCAGCTTCGGCTGGAAAGGTGGTGCAATTGCCGCCTGGATTCTTATGTCAGGTTGTCGCGTAGGTTGGCCTCTGGGGCCGTCCGAGGGCTTTAGCCATTGTTCGTACTTGCGATGCGTTCTCCCCAGCGACACGCCTCGGTGATTATCCGTTGTTCATCCATTCGGAGCAGTTGTCCTTTCTCGAGCAGCTGCTTGCCTCCGACCCATACGTGTTGGACCGTGTCTCTGCCGGTGGAATAGATAAGCTGGGATACTGGATCATATATCGGTTGCTGGCTCAGACCGGAAAGATCAAATGCAACGAGGTCTGCGAACTTACCGATCTCCAAAGAGCCGGTCTGGTCGTCTATACCCAGGGCTCGGGCGCCATTGAGGGTAGCCATGCGTAGCGCGCGATGGGCATCCAGAGCTGTCGCGGAGCCCGCGACAGCCTTCGCCAGCAAGGCCGCGGTGCGGGTTTCCCCGAGAAGGTCCAGGTCATTGTTGCTCGCAGCGCCATCGGTCCCCACTGCTACGTTGATTCCCGCCTCCCATAACCGCTCGATCGGGCAGAAACCGCTAGCGAGCTTGAGGTTGGATTCCGGGCAGTGGATGACACTGCAGTTGTGCTCGGTGAGCAGTGCAATATCGGACTCATCAACCTGAGTCATGTGCACGGCCTGAAAGCGAGGGCCGAGCAGCTGCAGCCTCGCGAGACGCGCCAGCGGGCGCTCGCCATGCTTGCGCAACGCTTCCTGAACTTCTTGCGCCGTTTCATGAATGTGCATGTGGATACCGGCGTCCATTTCCGCTACCAGGATCCGGATCGCCTCAAGCTTGTCGTCCGTAATCGAATAAGGGGCATGTGGCCCGAAGGCGATCGAAATGCGCGGGTGATGCTTGAGATCGTCGAATAGAGCTACACCGGTGCGCAGTGCTTGGTCTGCATCGCGTGCGCCCGGAACAGGGAAATCCAGTACGGGAATGGTTATCTGCGCGCGTACCCCATGCCGGTGTACAAGCTCGCTGATGACCTTGGGGTAAAAGTACATATCCGAAAAGCACGTGACCCCGCTTTTCAGCTGCTCGGCGATCGCAAGTTCGGTGCCGCATCGCACGAAGTCTTCATCGACCCAGCGTGACTCAGCCGGCCAAATATGCTCCCGCAGCCAGCGCTGCAGCGATAGATCATCGGCCAGCCCTCGAAACAAGGTCATGGCAGCGTGACCATGTGCATTGATGAGGCCGGGGGCGAGCAGCATACCTTGGAGATGTCGGATCTCATTCGCCCCGTATTTGAGTGCTTCGGCTTGGGGAGCGATAAGTACTATGCGCCCATCTCGAATGCCGAGCCCGTGCTCCCTAAGCACGACCCCTGCAGGTTCTACCGGAACGAGCCACGTTGGTAATAGAAGCAGGTCGAACGGGGTGTCACTTGGATGGGGCATGGGAGGCCGTAGCTAGGGATGGATAAGATCGATAGTGTAATGGCAGGCCGGACTGGTTTGAAGAAAGCCACACGTATGAAGGATGGCTTGCTCGTCGGGCCATAGAATGTATGGCCGGTACTCCCTTGACGAACGAGAACCAAAATAAACGGTTGACGCCCGTTTTCAGGTGCCTATAATGCGCACCACTTCCGGCGCAGTCCTCAAGCAAAACCTCTTGTAAATCAAAAGGTTAGCTAAATAAAAGGGTTGCGCTGGTGGCGGATTCGAGTAGAATACGCCGCGCTGACAGGGTGGTGGTTGAGTCCTGTTGGTGGCTTCGGTCGGATTGATCGAAGGCGGTTGAAAGAGGTGGTTGACAGCGGTTCTGATCGCTGTATGATTCGCCTCCCGCTGACGAGAGATGCAGATTGATCGAGGCGGCAAGCGGTTGAGTAGAAAAGAAATTTTCGAAAAACAGCTTGACAGCAAGAAAGGCTGCTGTAGAATGCGCGGCCTCGGTTGAGACGAAAGGCTTGATCGAAACGCTCTTTAACAACTGAATCAAGCAATTCGTGTGGGTGCTTGTGAATGTAAGACTGGTAGTCGCAAGATTATCAGCATCACAAAGCAACACTCGTTAATTCGAGAGTTACTCTTTCTAGTAAGAGATTTGCGATTGCTGAGCCAAGTTTAGGGTTTTCTCAAAACCCAAGCAGTATTGAACTGAAGAGTTTGATCATGGCTCAGATTGAACGCTGGCGGCAGGCCTAACACATGCAAGTCGAGCGGATGAGTGGAGCTTGCTCCATGATTCAGCGGCGGACGGGTGAGTAATGCCTAGGAATCTGCCTGGTAGTGGGGGACAACGTTTCGAAAGGAACGCTAATACCGCATACGTCCTACGGGAGAAAGTGGGGGATCTTCGGACCTCACGCTATCAGATGAGCCTAGGTCGGATTAGCTAGTTGGTGAGGTAAAGGCTCACCAAGGCGACGATCCGTAACTGGTCTGAGAGGATGATCAGTCACACTGGAACTGAGACACGGTCCAGACTCCTACGGGAGGCAGCAGTGGGGAATATTGGACAATGGGCGAAAGCCTGATCCAGCCATGCCGCGTGTGTGAAGAAGGTCTTCGGATTGTAAAGCACTTTAAGTTGGGAGGAAGGGCAGTAAGCTAATACCTTGCTGTTTTGACGTTACCGACAGAATAAGCACCGGCTAACTTCGTGCCAGCAGCCGCGGTAATACGAAGGGTGCAAGCGTTAATCGGAATTACTGGGCGTAAAGCGCGCGTAGGTGGTTCGTTAAGTTGGATGTGAAAGCCCCGGGCTCAACCTGGGAACTGCATCCAAAACTGGCGAGCTAGAGTATGGCAGAGGGTGGTGGAATTTCCTGTGTAGCGGTGAAATGCGTAGATATAGGAAGGAACACCAGTGGCGAAGGCGACCACCTGGGCTAATACTGACACTGAGGTGCGAAAGCGTGGGGAGCAAACAGGATTAGATACCCTGGTAGTCCACGCCGTAAACGATGTCGACTAGCCGTTGGGATCCTTGAGATCTTAGTGGCGCAGCTAACGCATTAAGTCGACCGCCTGGGGAGTACGGCCGCAAGGTTAAAACTCAAATGAATTGACGGGGGCCCGCACAAGCGGTGGAGCATGTGGTTTAATTCGAAGCAACGCGAAGAACCTTACCAGGCCTTGACATGCAGAGAACTTTCCAGAGATGGATTGGTGCCTTCGGGAACTCTGACACAGGTGCTGCATGGCTGTCGTCAGCTCGTGTCGTGAGATGTTGGGTTAAGTCCCGTAACGAGCGCAACCCTTGTCCTTAGTTACCAGCACGTTAAGGTGGGCACTCTAAGGAGACTGCCGGTGACAAACCGGAGGAAGGTGGGGATGACGTCAAGTCATCATGGCCCTTACGGCCTGGGCTACACACGTGCTACAATGGTCGGTACAAAGGGTTGCCAAGCCGCGAGGTGGAGCTAATCCCATAAAACCGATCGTAGTCCGGATCGCAGTCTGCAACTCGACTGCGTGAAGTCGGAATCGCTAGTAATCGTGAATCAGAATGTCACGGTGAATACGTTCCCGGGCCTTGTACACACCGCCCGTCACACCATGGGAGTGGGTTGCTCCAGAAGTAGCTAGTCTAACCTTCGGGGGGACGGTTACCACGGAGTGATTCATGACTGGGGTGAAGTCGTAACAAGGTAGCCGTAGGGGAACCTGCGGCTGGATCACCTCCTTAATCGAAGACACCGGCTTCGTCATAAGCTCCCACACGAATTGCTTGATTCACTTGCGAAAGGCGATTGGGTTTAGACCCGAGAGTAACGATTGGGTCTGTAGCTCAGTTGGTTAGAGCGCACCCCTGATAAGGGTGAGGTCGGCAGTTCGAATCTGCCCAGACCCACCAATCGAAGGGGCCATAGCTCAGCTGGGAGAGCGCCTGCTTTGCACGCAGGAGGTCAGCGGTTCGATCCCGCTTGGCTCCACCATTAACTCTAGTCGCCGAAAGCTCAGAAATGAGTGTTTTACCAGGATGATGATTGATCGCCTGGGATGAACATTGATTTCTGGACTTTGCGCCAGAACTGTTCTTTAAAAATTTGGGTATGTGATAGAAGTAGACCGATGTGTTGCTTTCACTGGCAGCATGTCGCGTCAAGGTAAAATTTGCGTGTTCTCTATGCAAATTTTCGGCGAATGTCGTCTTCACGTTATAGACAGTAACCAGATTGCTTGGGGTTATATGGTCAAGTGAAGAAGCGCATACGGTGGATGCCTTGGCAGTCAGAGGCGATGAAAGACGTGGTAGCCTGCGAAAAGCTTCGGGGAGTCGGCAAACAGACTTTGATCCGGAGATCTCTGAATGGGGGAACCCAGCCATCATAAGATGGTTATCACACACTGAATACATAGGTGTGTGAGGCGAACCAGGGGAACTGAAACATCTAAGTACCCTGAGGAAAAGAAATCAACCGAGATTCCCTTAGTAGTGGCGAGCGAACGGGGACTAGCCCTTAAGCTTCTTTGATTTTAGCGGAACGCTCTGGAAAGTGCGGCCATAGTGGGTGATAGCCCTGTACGCGAAAGGATCTTAGAAGTGAAATCGAGTAGGACGGAGCACGAGAAACTTTGTCTGAACATGGGGGGACCATCCTCCAAGGCTAAATACTACTGACTGACCGATAGTGAACCAGTACCGTGAGGGAAAGGCGAAAAGAACCCCGGAGAGGGGAGTGAAATAGAACCTGAAACCGTATGCGTACAAGCAGTGGGAGCCTACTTTGTTAGGTGACTGCGTACCTTTTGTATAATGGGTCAGCGACTTATTTTCAGTGGCGAGCTTAACCGAATAGGGGAGGCGTAGCGAAAGCGAGTCTTAATAGGGCGTCTAGTCGCTGGGAATAGACCCGAAACCGGGCGATCTATCCATGGGCAGGTTGAAGGTTAGGTAACACTGACTGGAGGACCGAACCGACTACCGTTGAAAAGTTAGCGGATGACCTGTGGATCGGAGTGAAAGGCTAATCAAGCTCGGAGATAGCTGGTTCTCCTCGAAAGCTATTTAGGTAGCGCCTCGTGTATCACTGCTGGGGGTAGAGCACTGTTTCGGCTAGGGGGTCATCCCGACTTACCAAACCGATGCAAACTCCGAATACCAGCAAGTGTCAGCACGGGAGACACACGGCGGGTGCTAACGTCCGTCGTGAAAAGGGAAACAACCCAGACCGTCAGCTAAGGTCCCAAAATCCTGGTTAAGTGGGAAACGATGTGGGAAGGCTTAGACAGCTAGGAGGTTGGCTTAGAAGCAGCCATCCTTTAAAGAAAGCGTAATAGCTCACTAGTCGAGTCGGCCTGCGCGGAAGATGTAACGGGGCTCAAACCAGGTACCGAAGCTACGGGTTCATCGCAAGATGAGCGGTAGAGGAGCGTTCTGTAAGCCTGTGAAGGTGAGTTGAGAAGCTCGCTGGAGGTATCAGAAGTGCGAATGCTGACATGAGTAACGACAATGCGAGTGAAAAACTCGCACGCCGAAAGACCAAGGGTTCCTGCGCAACGTTAATCGACGCAGGGTGAGTCGGTCCCTAAGGCGAGGCTGAAGAGCGTAGTCGATGGGAAACGGGTTAATATTCCCGTACTTCTAGTTACTGCGATGGGGGGACGGAGAAGGCTAGGCCAGCAAGGCGTTGGTTGTCCTTGTTTAAGGTGGTAGGCAGAGATCTTAGGTAAATCCGGGATCTTAATGCCGAGAACTGATGACGAGCTTTCTTTTAGAAAGCGAAGTGGTTGATGCCATGCTTCCAGGAAAAGCCTCTAAGCTTCAGGTAACTAGGAACCGTACCCCAAACCGACACAGGTGGTTGGGTAGAGAATACCAAGGCGCTTGAGAGAACTCGGGTGAAGGAACTAGGCAAAATGGCACCGTAACTTCGGGAGAAGGTGCGCCGGTGAGGGTGAATGACTTGCTCAGTAAGCTCATGCCGGTCGAAGATACCAGGCCGCTGCGACTGTTTATTAAAAACACAGCACTCTGCAAACACGAAAGTGGACGTATAGGGTGTGACGCCTGCCCGGTGCCGGAAGGTTAATTGATGGGGTTAGCGCAAGCGAAGCTCTTGATCGAAGCCCCGGTAAACGGCGGCCGTAACTATAACGGTCCTAAGGTAGCGAAATTCCTTGTCGGGTAAGTTCCGACCTGCACGAATGGCGTAACGATGGCGGCGCTGTCTCCACCCGAGACTCAGTGAAATTGAAATCGCTGTGAAGATGCAGTGTATCCGCGGCTAGACGGAAAGACCCCGTGAACCTTTACTATAGCTTTGCACTGGACTTTGAGCTTGCTTGTGTAGGATAGGTGGGAGGCTTTGAAGCGTGGACGCCAGTTCGCGTGGAGCCATCCTTGAAATACCACCCTGGCAACCTTGAGGTTCTAACTCTGGTCCGTTATCCGGATCGAGGACAGTGTATGGTGGGTAGTTTGACTGGGGCGGTCTCCTCCTAAAGAGTAACGGAGGAGTACGAAGGTGCGCTCAGACCGGTCGGAAATCGGTCGCAGAGTATAAAGGCAAAAGCGCGCTTGACTGCGAGACAGACACGTCGAGCAGGTACGAAAGTAGGTCTTAGTGATCCGGTGGTTCTGTATGGAAGGGCCATCGCTCAACGGATAAAAGGTACTCCGGGGATAACAGGCTGATACCGCCCAAGAGTTCATATCGACGGCGGTGTTTGGCACCTCGATGTCGGCTCATCACATCCTGGGGCTGAAGCCGGTCCCAAGGGTATGGCTGTTCGCCATTTAAAGTGGTACGCGAGCTGGGTTTAGAACGTCGTGAGACAGTTCGGTCCCTATCTGCCGTGGACGTTTGAGATTTGAGAGGGGCTGCTCCTAGTACGAGAGGACCGGAGTGGACGAACCTCTGGTGTTCCGGTTGTCACGCCAGTGGCATTGCCGGGTAGCTATGTTCGGAAGAGATAACCGCTGAAAGCATCTAAGCGGGAAACTTGCCTCAAGATGAGATCTCACTGGAGCCTTGAGCTCCCTGAAGGGCCGTCGAAGACTACGACGTTGATAGGTTGGGTGTGTAAGCGCTGTGAGGCGTTGAGCTAACCAATACTAATTGCCCGTGAGGCTTGACCATATAACACCCAAACAATTTGGCTGTTAGACGGTAAGTCGACAATACAGACCGAAAATCTGCACGAACACGCAATACCGATTCGATCACATACCCAATTCGCTGCAGCGGCTCAACCCCGAGGCAGCAACCGAATTGCTTGACGACTATAGAGCGTTGGAACCACCTGATCCCATCCCGAACTCAGAAGTGAAACGACGCATCGCCGATGGTAGTGTGGGGTCTCCCCATGTGAGAGTAGGTCATCGTCAAGCGCCTATCCCAAACCCCCGACCCGCATATGCGGGCCGGGGGTTTGCTTTTGCGCCCGGGAAATGGGCGGAATCAGAGCGTTCTAGCTAACCGTAGCAAACGCCTTGGTGATGGAAGCACTGCCAAGCATCGATAACGGCGCATGAATCACGCGGGCAAAGCGCGTAAAATTGCGCGCTTCGTCGCGATTCACGAAATTGCACGCTTCGCCATGATCAGATTGCGAGTGCATGACCTGGACTGCTTCGGTCAATGCCTAGTTCATAGCAGGGCGGATAGGGCCTTATAGCTGTTATCGCAGCAGCTGGCAGGAACGTGCCAGCGGACTGACCGAGACCTCACTGCTCAAACCTCGACTCCAAGCCGCCCGCCGTTTGCTTTAATCGCTGTTGCCCGAACCCAGCATGGTCTCCGGACGTACCCAATCGTCGAACTCTTCACTAGTCAAATAGCCAAGCTCCAGCGCAGCCTCTCTCAAAGTGGCGCCTTCGGCATAAGCCTTCTTCGCGATCTCGGCCGCTCGGTCATAGCCGATATGCGGATTCAGCGCAGTGACCAGCATGAGACCGCGCTCAAGATGTTCTGCCATGCGTGCCGGGTCGGGTTCGAGGCCGGTGATGCAGTGGGTATTGAAGTTGCGACAGCCGTCGGACAGAAGCCGAATCGACTGGAGCAGGTTGTGGATGATCACCGGCTTGAACACGTTGAGCTGCAGATGACCCTGGCTCGCTGCGAAGCTGATGGTCATGTCGTTGCCCATCACCTGGCAGGCGAGCATTGAGAGCGCTTCGCACTGGGTCGGGTTGACCTTGCCTGGCATGATCGAGCTGCCAGGCTCGTTGGCCGGCAATCGCACTTCGGCGAAGCCTCCGCGAGGTCCTGAGCCGAGCAGACGAAGATCATTGGCCAGTTTCATCAAGGCGACCGCCAGCGTCTTCAGCGCGCCGGACAGCGCGACCAGTGGCTCGTGGCCGGCCAAGGCGGCGAACTTGTTCGGTGCCGAGACGAACGGCAGCCCGGAAAGGGCGGCCAGCTCGGCTGCGATCGCTTCGGCGAAGCCATGTGGCGAGTTCAAACCGGTACCTACTGCGGTGCCGCCTTGCGCCAGTTCATAAACAGCCGGAAGGCACTGGCGAATCGTCCGCTCGGCGATGTCGAGCTGAGCGACGAATGCCGACATTTCCTGGCCGAAGGTGATCGGCGTGGCGTCCATCATATGGGTGCGCCCGGTCTTGATCAGCTTGTTGTGCCGCGCGGCCAGTTCGGCCAGCCCGCCGGACAGCTCGGCCAAAGCCGGAAGCAGCTCACCGTGGACCGCCTTGGCAGCGGCGATGTGCATCGCTGTGGGGAAGCAGTCGTTGGAGCTTTGCGCGCGATTGACGTGGTCGTTGGGATGCACGGGAGACTTGCCGCCACGCTTGCCACCGGCCAGCTCGTTGGCGCGACCGGCGATGACCTCGTTGACGTTCATGTTGCTCTGCGTGCCGCTACCGGTCTGCCAGACCACCAGCGGAAACTGGTCGTCGTGCTGGGCATGCAGGATCTCGTCGGCGGCCTGTTCAATCAGTCGCGCGACGTCGGGCGGCAGGTCGCCGATGCGGTTGTTGACCCTGGCTGCCGCCTTCTTGATCAGCGCCAGCGCATGCAGCACCTCGATCGGCATGCGCTCGGCACCGATTGCGAAATTGCTCAGCGAACGTTGCGTCTGGGCACCCCAGTAAGCCTGCTCCGGTACTTCGACCTGCCCCAGGCTGTCGGTTTCTATACGCGTCATGCCATGCTCCTGCTCGATATTGCTGGTTTAGGCCGCCTTGCGGTGCCGGCGGTTCCATAGCCCGCCGGTCGTCGCTTGAGGCATTGGAACTCTCGGCGCAGAATGTGTCCATTGAGGGCTATCTATTGCCTTCCCAAGGGATTTCCAATGCCAACCTTACGTACCCAGGCGTTGCGCTGTGCAATGTTGTTTTTCTGCATCAGTTCTTCGGCATTGGCCGACACCGCCAGCCACGCCAGCAGCGCGGAACGTTTCCTCAAGCTGGCGAACGCCGATCGGCTTGCAGTGCCTGTCTATGCACAAGTACAGCAGATGTTCGCGCAGCGTTTCGCCGAGGCTCAGGCGCCCGAGAGCAAGAAGGCGATGCTCGAGCGCTATCAGGCCCAGGCCAACACTGCGCTAGACAAGGCCATAGGCTGGGACAAGCTGAAGCCCGATCTGGTGTCCCTGTATACCAGTCAGTTTTCCGAAACCGAGTTGAATCAGCTGATCGATTTCTATCAGTCGCCACTGGGCAAGAAGATGCTCGCCAAGTTGCCGGAGCTCAACGCACGGTCTGCCCAGCTAACCCAGGCCAAACTCGAAAGTGCGGTGCCGGAAGTGAACAAGCTGTTGGCCGACATGACGGCCGAACTCGAAAAACAGAAGCCTTGAGAGAGCAGGCAATGCGCAAACTCGATCTGATCCAAAACGCCCTGCAGGTTCTGCAGCCCGAGCACCTGGAAGTGCTCGATGAAAGCCACACTCACAGCCGCGGCCTGGAGACGCACTACAAGGCGGTCATCGTCAGCGAGCAGTTCGCGGGTCTGAACTCGGTCAAGCGGCACCAGAAAGCCTACGCCGCCATGGGCCCGCTGATGCAGCAGATCCATGCACTCGCCCTGCACACCTACACGCCGGAAGAATGGGCCCAGCAGCGTGTGGCTCCGGCATCACCGGTTTGCGCCGGTGGGCATAAATAGAGGCGACAACGGACGGGAAACATCCCGGATGTTCTTTGCTAGAATCGCGCTCGCGCCGGCCCACGCCGGCGCTTTCGTTTGTATCCGGTCCACCCTTTACGCGGGTGACCACTGGTGGAAGTACCCATGACACGAAAAATCGTTGTGGCAGCGCTGTACAAGTTCGTATCGCTGCCGGACTACGTCGCCTTGCGTGACCCTCTTTTCACGACGCTTACCGAAAACGGCATCAAGGGCACCCTGCTGCTGGCGGAGGAGGGCATCAACGGCACGGTATCCGGCACCCGCGAGGCGATCGATGCGCTGCTCGACTGGTTTCGCCGAGACCCTCGCCTGGCTGACATCGACCACAAGGAATCCTACTGCGACGAACAGCCGTTCTATCGCACCAAGGTGAAGCTGAAGAAGGAGATCGTCACGCTGGGCGTACCCGGTGTCGATCCCAATCAGCGGGTCGGTACCTACGTCGAGCCGCGAGATTGGAACGCGCTGATCGACGATCCCGAGGTTCTGCTGATCGACACCCGCAACGACTACGAAGTGGCGATCGGTACCTTCGAGGGCGCGATCGATCCGCAGACCAAGTCGTTCCGCGAATTCCCCGATTACATCAAGGCGCATTACGACCCGGCGAAGCACAAGAAGGTCGCGATGTTCTGCACCGGTGGCATTCGCTGTGAAAAGGCCTCGAGCTACATGCTCGGCGAAGGCTTCGAAGAGGTCTATCACCTCAAGGGCGGTATTCTCAAATACCTGGAAGAGGTACCCGAAACCCAGTCGCGCTGGAAGGGCGACTGCTTCGTGTTCGACAACCGGGTCACCGTTCGCCACGACCTCAGTGCCGGTGAGTTCGACTTGTGCCATGCCTGCCGCGCCCCGCTGTCCGTGGAAGACCGGCAATCGGAGCACTACGCTGCGGGTATCAGCTGTCCGCATTGCTGGAGCACGCTGAGCGAAAAGACGCGCGCCGGTGCCCGCGAGCGGCAGAAACAGATCGAGCTGGCGCGTCAGCGCAACCAGCCGCATCCCATCGGCCGCGACCCCAGAGAACTGGATCGCTGAAGCCAACTGGCCGTGCGTCGGCCCACCAGGTAGTTGTGGAGTCTCGAAGTGGCCCGACTGATCTATGTGATGGACCCCATGTGCTCATGGTGCTGGGGATTCGCGCCGGTAATGACGGCGTTGGCCGAGCAAGCCGCGGCTCAGGGCGTATCGCTCGGTCTGAGGGTGGGCGGGCTGCGTCGCGAGCAGGGCGTGATGGACCAGGCAGGGCGGCAGCGCACGCTGTCCTACTGGCAGGCCGTGCACTCGACGACAGGTCAGTCGTTCAATCTGGATAAGGGCTTGCCTGAAGCGTTGATCTACAACACGGAGCCCGCCTGCCGTGCGCTTGTAGCTGCTCGCAGCCTCGATGAATCTCGCGTCTGGTCGCTGTCATTGGCGATTCAACAGGCGTTCTACCAGCACGGGTGCGATGTGACCCTGCCAGCGGTGCTGGTGGACCTGGCCGAGACCGCTGGTCTTTCGCGCAGTCAGTTCGCCGAGCGTTATGACGACCCGGCCACCAAGGCAGCCACCGCGGCTGACTTCGCCTGGGTCGAGAACCTCGGTATTGCCGGCTTCCCCACACTGCTGGCCGAGCACGAAGGGCAACTGGCGCTGGTCACCAATGGCTATCAGCCGCTATCTGCACTAAGCCCGCTATTGGAACGTTGGCTGGAGCGCAACGCCCATGGCTGACCAACTCAGCTGGGCAGAGATACGCCGGCTCGCACTGCACCATCGCAAGGCGCTGATCCTGGCGAATCTGGTTGCCGTGCTGGCGACGCTCTGTAGCGTGCCGATTCCGTTACTGCTGCCGCTGTTGGTCGACGAGGTGCTGCTCGGGGCGGGCGATTCGGCGCTGCAGATCATGGATCGCTTTCTGCCTGCCAGCTGGGAAACCGCAGTTGGCTATATCGGGCTCATGCTCGGTGTGACCCTGGTATTGCGATCTTCTGCGCTGGTGTTCAACGTGTTGCAGGCGCGCCTGTTCGCGAGGCTGTCGAAGGACATCGTGTACCGCATTCGCGTGCGCCTGATCGAGCGGCTCAAACGCATTGCCCTGGCGGAATACGAAAGCCTCGGCGGCGGCACGGTGGCGGCGCACCTGGTCACCGATCTGGAGACCATCGACAAGTTCATCGGCGATACGCTCAGCCGTCTGCTGGTGGCCGTGCTGTCGATTTTCGGCACAGCGGCCATTCTGGTATGGATGCACTGGCAGCTGGCGTTGTTGATCCTTCTGTTCAATCCGCTGGTGATCTACGCCACGGTTCAGCTGGGCAAGCGCGTGAAGCACCTGAAGAAGCTGGAGAACGACAGCACGTCGCGTTTCACCCAGGCGCTCACGGAAACCCTCGACGCTATCCAGGAAGTGCGCGCTGGCAACCGGCAGGGATTCTTCCTCGGTCGCCTGGGTTTGCGCGCGCGGGAGGTACGCGACTACGCGGTTGCATCGCAGTGGAAAACCGACGCGTCCAACCGTGCCAGCGGCCTGCTATTCCAGTTCGGCATCGATGTATTTCGCGCCGCGGCAATGCTCACGGTGCTGTTTTCCGATCTGTCGATTGGCCAGATGCTGGCGGTGTTCAGCTACCTCTGGTTCATGATTGGTCCGGTGGAGCAACTGCTGAGCCTGCAGTACGCCTTCTACGCAGCTGGCGGTGCGCTGGGCCGCATCAATCAGCTGCTGGCGAGGGCGGACGAGCCGCAGTACGCCGGCGGGCGCGATCCTTTCGCCGGCCAGACGACGGTGGCCATCGATGTGCGAGGTCTGCGCTTCGCTTATCAGGATGAACCGGTTCTGGAAGGGCTTGACCTCAGCATAGCGCCGGGAGAGAAGGTCGCAATCGTTGGAGCCAGCGGCGGCGGCAAGAGCACCCTGGTGCAGCTGCTGCTGGGCCTCTATCAGCCGCAGGCCGGGCAAATCCAGTTCGGCGGCGTGCCGCTTGAAGAGATCGGGCTGGGGACTGTGCGCGACAACGTTGCAGTGGTGCTGCAGCACCCCGCGCTGTTCAACGACAGCGTGCGAGCCAACCTGATGATGGGCCGCGAGCGAGATGACGACGCCTGCTGGCGGGCGCTGGAGATCGCTCAGCTGGCCGATACCATTCGCCAGCTGCCGAACGGTCTGGACAGCATTGTCGGCCGTTCCGGCGTGCGTCTGTCCGGCGGGCAGCGGCAGCGCCTGGCCGTCGCGCGGATGATCCTGGCCGAGCCGAAGGTGGTGATCCTCGACGAGGCCACATCCGCCTTGGATGCGGCGACGGAGTATGCCCTGCATCAAGGCCTCAATCGTTTCCTTCAGGGGCGTACGACCCTGATCATTGCCCATCGCCTGTCGGCGGTGAAACAGGCGGATCGCGTACTGGTCTTCGACGCTGGCCGCATCGCCGAAGACGGCGGCCACCAGCAGCTCATCGCCGAGGGTGGGCTTTACGCTCGGCTCTATGGGCACCTGCAGCACTAGCTGTCGTAAGCACGTCATTCATCCGCAGCTGATTCCACCGCGTTCGCCACTAGGCTTGGCTGAAAGCGCAGCTGATCCGCGTCCGCAGAAGGACGAGCTGACGCCGGCCGGGCCTAGGGGGAAGGCCGTTCGCACGTACCGCCAGTCTTAAGGCGCCAAAAATATCCAGCTACAACGCTCAACTATTAGTAATCTCTGCCGACTTCCCGTTCGTGCCTCTTTTGTGGAACTTCTCTGATGGAACCAGTGCTGAATTCACTCACTAACCTCTCGGTCGGCAAAAAGCTCGTCGGGGGTTTCGGTCTGGTACTGCTGCTCACGCTTGGAGTGGCCGCTACCGGGTTCGTTGCCGTCGATGAGATTCTCGGTCGGGCTCAGCAGATCGAGCAGCTTTCCAGCGTCAACGCCTCCATTCTGGCGGCGCGTGGTGCCGAGCGTGACTACGCGCTGACTCGCCAGGCGTCCTCTGCGGAGGCCTTGCGTGGCTCGTTACAGCAGCTGAATCAGAAGCTGACGAGCCTAACGACCAGCTCCGATGCTGCCGAGCGGGCCCATCTGACGCGGATTAGCCAGGCAGCGGACGAATACGCGCAGAAGTTCGACCGCTACATGCAGTTGATCGAGCGCGGCGTGGCGCTGCGCACGCGGATGCAGGAGGCAGCCCAGGTCAGTCGTGAAGAGTTCGAGTTCATCGAGCTGGACATGTACGACGCGGTACGGGTTCTGCGGCTGGAGGGGGATCGGCTCAAGGGTAGCGATCCGCTGACGGTAGCCGAGGCGACATCGGGGCTGACCAAGCAGATTCTGGACATGCGTACCCTGGAGAATGTCTACGTTGCCAGCAGCTCAGATGAAGCGGCCACCGGTTGGAGCGACTTGCACGGGAACGTGACCACCATCGGTAGCAATCTCAATATCTGGCTGAACGATGACCAGAAGGCTTCCATGGACAAGGCCCTGGCCGAGCTGGACCAGTACAAACTGGCGTTCGACGAGTTTCGTCAGAATCGTAGCGAACGCCTCGCGCTCGAACAGTCGATGGCTCAGCAGTCCGAAGTGGTGATCGCAGCTGCCGACGAGGCCTTGGCCAATGCCAGCAGCGTCATGCAGCAACAGAAAAGCAGCAGCTACATGCTGCTCGGCGTGATTGGCGCGCTGGCCATTCTCGTCGGCCTGGTGGCCGCCACGGTGATTTCGCGAATGATCGTCGGTCCGCTTCGCAGCACCGTCCAGCAAGCTCAGCGCGTTGCTGCTGGCGACCTGACCCATTCTCAGGCGAGCGCGCGTCGCGATGAGGTCGGCCAGCTGCAGAACGCCATGCACGACATGACCACCAGCCTGCGTAACCTGATCGGGCGCATCGGTGGCGGCGTCAGCCAGATCGCCGCGGCGGCTGACCAGCTCTCGGCAGTGACCGCGCAAACCAGCACTGGTGTGCAGACCCAGCGTGTCGAGACCGAGCAGGTGGCGACTGCGATGCACGAGATGGCGGCGACGGTGCAGGAGGTTGCGCGCAATGCTGAACAGGCTTCGACCGCGGCGCGGCAGGCTGACCAGCAGGCTCGCCAGGGTGATCGGGTGGTGCGCGATGCAGTCGGGCAGATCGGTAGTCTGGCCGGCGAGGTGGACCAGTCGGCCCACGCCATCGAAGCGCTGCACGCCGAAAGCGGGCGGATCGGCAGCGTGCTCGAAGTAATTCGTGCGGTCGCCGAGCAGACCAATCTATTGGCACTGAACGCGGCCATCGAGGCGGCTCGCGCTGGCGAGCAGGGCCGCGGCTTCGCTGTTGTTGCGGACGAAGTGCGCGCCCTGGCGCGGCGCACCCACGACTCCACCGAAGAGATCGAAGGCCTGATCGGCAATCTGCAGCGCGTTGCGCAGCAAGCGGTGGAACAGATGCAGAGCAGCCGTAGCCTCACCCAGCGCACCGTCGAGTTGGCTAACGAAGCGGGTGTTGCGTTGGGGCGGATCACCGAGTCAGTGTCCACCATCGAGCAGATGAACCAGCAGATCGCCGCGGCAGCCGAGCAGCAGAGCGCGGTAGCCGAGAACATTTCCGAAAGCGTGACGCGCGTGCGTGATATCGGCGATCAGAGCGCCAGTGCCACAGAACAGACCGCCGGTGCCAGCGCCGAGCTGGCTCGCCTGGGCGTGGAGCTGCAGGAGCTGGTCCGCCAGTTCCGTACCTGACGGCGCGCGGCAGACGCGGCTCGCGCTCGAGCCGCGTTATCTGATCGCCTTGCCGTTCAGCTCGGCCGCCCAGGCGGCCAGGGGCAGCGCGGGTTCCTGCCGCCAGACGCGCTGCCAGATGCTCTCCAGGCGGCGCATATCGCCCCGATTGGCCGGCAGGCGTTCGGGGCGTTCCACCAGCTGCCAGCCCTCGGCGCTGCGTTCGGCCAGAGGGAAGCGAAACGGATGGAACCCGGTCATGCCCAGCCGCAGATCGGTGACCAGTAACTGATCGCCATCCTTGTCGTAGCGCAGCATATCGCCGGTAAACCATCGCAGGCGTTGGTGCTGCGGCGATTCCTGCAGTGCGTCGGCAAGGTGCGCGTTGCGCGGGAGACGCACCAGGCTCGGCGGCGCAACGTCCAGCCAGCTGACCAGCGTTTCGTAGTAGTGCTCGCCGTCCACCAGAATCACCCGCCAGAGCAGGCTGTTGAACGGCGTCGGTGTGCTGAACATCCGCTCGACCTCGATGCCCTGGCGGGTGATGCTCGCTTGCACGCGCTGCTCGGCCATCTGTTTGCCGGCAAGGGTGAAGCCCAGGTAGCAAGTGGTCAGCACCAGCGCGTAAGCGGGCCATCGGGCCGTGCGGCCATGCAGGCCGAACAGCGCGCCGGCCAGCACCGCGATCAGCAGCGGCACGCTGTAGAGCGGGTCGATGATGAAGATGCTGGACCAGGCGATCGGCGGTGTGGTCAACGGCCATAGCAGCTGTGTGCCATAGCTGGTGAAGGCGTCAAGCAGCACGTGAGTGATCAGCACCAGCCAGATGGTGAGGAACAGTCGGGTGCCGGAGTATCGCTCGTCGGGGCGGAATCGCCGGATCAGCCAGGTCAGCAATACGGCGAGCAGGCTGAGGACGAACAGCGAATGGCTGAAGCCGCGGTGATAGGTCATGTTGGCGACCGCATCCCCGTAGTCGATGACCACGTCGAGGTCGGGCAGGGTGCCGAGTATGGCGCCGTAGGCGAGCGCCTTGCGACCTTGCCAGCGTCCGAGCATCGCGCCCTGCACGCTGGCGCCGAGTACGGCCTGGGTGATCGAGTCCATATGCAGGTCCCTTGGGGCGGGTAGTTACCTTAGCCGAAGCGCTGGCGGCACCCGATCGGCAAATTTCGAAAAAGTATGTCGTGGCTGGGCATGGCATAGGACAATCGCGGCTCAATCGTCCATGGCGCCCACCTATGCTGGAAATCTCCAACACCGTGCAGCTGCCGGATGCCGAGATCGAATTGACCGCAATACGCGCCCAGGGTGCCGGCGGGCAGAACGTCAACAAGGTGTCCAGCGCCTTGCACCTGCGCTTCGATATCCAGGCATCCTCGCTACCGGCATTCTACAAGGAGCGTCTACTGGCGCTGCGCGACAGTCGCATCACCGCGGAGGGCGTGGTCATCATCAAGGCGCAGCGCTATCGCACCCAGGAGCAGAACCGTCTCGACGCGCTCGAGCGGCTGGCGGAGCTGATTCGCAGCGTCGGCAAAGTGGAGAAGGCCCGCCGCCCGACCAAGCCGACCCTGGGCTCGAAGAAGCGCCGCCTGGAGGGCAAGAGCAAACGCGGTGCGATCAAGGCCGGGCGCGGGCGGGTGGACTACTAAGCCTTCAGGTGCCGGTGCGCACCTCGTCTGTTGCCTCGGCGGGAGGCATGTCGTCCAGCTCGCTTTCGTTGGCCGGTTCGTGGCTGGCAGCGTCTTCCGGCGTGTCGGGCATCAACTCCATGACCGTGGGGCTGGTGCGCAGGATCGGCGTGAAGTGTCCGTGCGGTTCGGTGACCAAGTCGAACACCTTGCGCGGCCGGTAGAACGCATAGAAAGCCAGCACGCCGAGGCCTACCGCGAAGAACAGCGGCAGGGCGATGGGGCCGGCCAGATGCATCAGGCCGCCGGCCGCCACCGGGCCCAGTGCGGCGCCGAAGCCGTTGGCCAATAGCAGGCCGCTGGAGCCGGACAGGATCTCGTCGGGATTGAGTTGATCGACCATCTGCGCGACGGCGATGGAGTAGATGGAAAAGGCCAGCCCGCCCCAGACGAACATCAGCCCCAGCAGCAACGGGCTGGCCATCAGCGGTGCCACGGCGAGCGCGAGAACGGCAGCCAGCGCTACCACCCAGAGCAGCACGGTGCGCCGCTCATGTTTGTCGGAAAACAGCCCGATCGGCCACTGCAGCACGGCGCCGCCGAGGATGGTGATGCTCATCAGCAGGCCCACGCCGGCCGCATCGAAGCCGATCTCGCTGGCGTACACCGGCGCCAGGCCCCAGAACCCGCCGAGGACGAAGCCGGATATCCCGGCCGCCATCAGCGGCAGCGGGGCGATGCGCGCCAGTTGCAGCAGATCGGTCGGGGGAATGTCGGGCAGGGTCGGCTGCGGCTGGCGGGTCAGCGTAATGGGCATCATCGCGCCGCCGATGAGGATGGTCGCCAGGGCGAACAGGGTGAATTCCATCGGGCTGTCGAGCCCCAGCAATTGCTGCGCCGCCGCCAGGGCACCCAGATTGACCGCCATGTATACGGCAAATACCTGGCCGCGCTTCTCGCCGCTGACCTGGGCGTTGAGCCAGCTCTCAATGACCATGTACAGCGTGACCAGCGCGATGCCATAGACCACCCGCAGCACCAGCCATACCCATGGATTGACGATCATCACGTGCAGCAGCACGGCGGTGGCGGCCACCGAGGCGTAGAAGGAGAACGTACGGATATGGCCGATACGGCGGATCAGCGAGGGCGCCAGCCAGGTGCCGATCAGGAAGCCGGCAAAATAGCCGGACATCAGCAGGCCGATCACGCCAGTCGAGTAACCTTCGGCAACGCCGCGCAGGGTCAGGAGTGTGTTGAGCAGCCCGTGGCCGAGCAGCAGCAAAGCTACTCCGCCCAGCAACGAACTGATGGGGGCAATCAAGGACTTCATGTCGAACAACCCTAGGCAACTAATACGGTGATGGCAACCTGCTTGTCCGCGGGCCACCGTGAAACGGTATGTGCGGACGATATGCTCCGCTGGGCTCTGCCGTCGGTTGCTTGGGCAGTTTTTCCCGTTCAGGATTCCGCGCGCATCGGACTTTCCAGCGCAGCGTTGTGGCTGATGGCCTCGTTGAGCTGCTGCACGGCAGCGTCTATTGCCTCGCGGTCCGGCCGCAGGGCGATGCTTTCCTGCGCCTTGTCGAGCACTGCCTGCGCATGCCCCAGCAGAACGGCTTCGGTTTCGGGCCCAGGATCGCAGAACAAGAGGTTCTTGAAGCACTGCAAGAGGCTGAGCACGACCTGGGTATCGCCGCCGCCATAGTGCCGTGGCGGCCCCAGTACGGCCAGGAGCATCTGTTGCAGCTCCAGCTCGCGAATGTACAGCCGCGGCGGTTCGTCGGGCTTGCTGGCAACGTCGAAATCCGGCAGCTTCAGGCGCTCGGCGAAAAGCACGCCAAGCATGTCGATTGCCTTGATCGCCGTGCCCGGGTCATTGATGCCTGGGCTTAGTGCCTTGCTGGCGATCTCGGATATCTGCTTGAAACCAAAGAAATAATGCTGGTTCGCGTACTCCTCGACATAGAAGTCGAAGGCATCGAGTAGCGTCTCGGTCACTTCCTCATCGGCCTGGCGGCTAAGCCTGAACAGTGGGTGGCCAGGCATCACGAAAAAGCCGTTGTGCACCTCAATGGTCATGCGCAGGTCGTGCTTCTTCAGCAGCGCCTTGGCCGCCTCACTGTTGAAGGCCTTGAAATAGCCGGCACGGGTC
The DNA here is from genome assembly GCF_054483855.1 of Stutzerimonas sp. KH-1. Classification (NCBI taxonomy): domain Bacteria; kingdom Pseudomonadati; phylum Pseudomonadota; class Gammaproteobacteria; order Pseudomonadales; family Pseudomonadaceae; genus Stutzerimonas; species Stutzerimonas sp. KH-1. The sequence goes on from NZ_CM137011.1 coordinate 960,541, forward strand.
GAGCGTGTAACCGGCCAGCTCTGATCATCCGGCCACTGTTGGCGTTCGCTGAACTGTTCGAACTTGCCTTGCTGCACCTGCAGTTCCTTCAGGGTCTTCTTGAACAGGCTATTGAGGATGTAATCGACCTGAATCGATTGCGAGATACCGCGTATGAAAGTGATGAACAGGCACAGGCTGACGATCCCCAGCCCTAGTGCGAGAAAGATGCCGAGGCTCGGGATGTTGATGTCGTCGCCTTCCTGAATGGTCAGGATCAGCAGCAGCGAGTCGATGATGGTGCCCAGATAGATTCCGAGGATGAACTGGTGGTTGCGGCTGCTGATCAGGCTCGGGATGACGCGCGGTGAGAGTGTCGAGGATGCCGCATTGAGCACCACCATCACCATGCTGAAACTGAACACCATCAGCGAGACGATGCCGCCGACCAGGGTGCCGAGGATTAGGCGGGCATTTTCGGCGTTGTTGACCAGGCCAAGTTTGATGTCCTCCTTGTAGACCTGCAGGTAGGTCATCTCCAGCCAGATGCTGACGATGCACAGCAGCACCAGGCCGAGTGTGATCAGCGCGGGGTAGAAGGCGATGCTGCTGACGATGCGCTGGTAGAGGCGAAACAGCCGGTTGCTCGACGTGTCCATGCAGGATTCCGGATTGCGGTGCGTACCGGTTTCGGCAGTGCTGACGGGCAAATGTTCGGTGGGCGGGGATTTCAGAATTGCGTGGAGACCAGGGTCGCGATCAGCGCGCGCACGCTGCCGGGCAGGGCGTCCAGCTCACGGACCAGAATGCTGCGTTCGCGCACTGCCCAGGGTTCGTCCAGTGTCACCAGCGCGAGCTGCATGGTGCGGCTGTGTCGGCGCGCTGCCGACTCGGGGATGATGCCGATGCCCACACCGGCCTCAATCATCCGGCACACCGCCTCGAAGCTGGAGACCTGGATGCGCAGGGAGAGCTGGCCGCCGAGTTTTTCCACCTGATCGCGCAGGAATGTCAGCAGGGTGCTGCCCTCGTGCAGGCCGATGTGCTGATAGGCCAGGGTCTGGCGCAGCGTGACCTGTGCTTCCCCGGCCAGCGGATGGCCGACCGGCACCGCCAGCAGCAGGCGGTCGGTGCTGAAGTGCAATACCTGCAGCCCTTCGGCCTGCACCGGGCCCGCGATGATGCCCATGTCGGTGCTGCCGTCCAGCACGCCACGCACGATGTCGCGGCTCAGGCGCTCCTGCAGGTCCACCGTGACGCCGGGGCGCTCGGCGAGAAATCCGGCCAGCACCTCCGGGAGGAATTCGGTTACGGCCGTGGTGTTGGCGAAGATGCGGATGTGACCGGCTGAGTCGGTGCCGTATTCGGCGAACTCGCTTTTCAGATAGTCCACCTGGCGCATGATCAGCCGCGCATGCTGCAGCAGCTTGTGGCCGGCCGGCGTCAGCTCCACCCCGCGGCTGTCGCGGTAGAGCAGGCGGCTGTCGAACTGGGCTTCCAGCGCCTTGATGCGTGCACTGGCGGCTGCCGGTGAGAGGTGCGCGCGGCGCGCGCCCTGGGTCAGGCTGGGGGACTCGGCGATATGGATGAACAGACGCAGATCGGCCAGATCGAAATGCATGAGGCGCCTCGGCTTGAGTCGGGCGTTCAGCTTAGCCGAACGCCGGTGTCGGTAAATACAAATTCTCGGAACGCTGGCTTCGTAGCATCCTGCGGCAAAACAAGACAACAGCGGAACCCGACGATGACCGATACCTCTGCCTGGATTGGCCGCAGCGAAGAAGTCCACGACCAGCTCAGCCGCAACCTGCTGATGCGCATTGCCGCGACCTTCGGTGAAAGCACTCCCGCCCATGGCGAAGCGCTGCCGCCTTTGTGGCAATGGTGCTTCTTCCAGGACCCGATTGCCGAAAACGGGCTGGGCGAGGACGGCCACCCGGCGCGCGGTGGCTTCCTCCCGCCGGCGGACAACCGCAACCGCATGTGGGCCGGTGGCCGCGTCGAATTCTTCCGCCCGCTGGAAGCGGGTGGCGAGGCCCGGCGGGTATCGACCATCAAGCACATCGAGGAGAAGCATGGCCGCACCGGTGCGTTGCTGTTCGTCACCGTGCAACACGACTACCTGCAGGACGGCCGCCTGGCCATCCGCGAGGAGCAGGACATCGTGTACCGCGAGCCGAGCCCGCCGAAGACCAGCAGTGGCGAACCCATGGTCGCCGGTGGCTGGCGCGAGGCGGTCACACCGACGCCGACGTTGCTGTTCCGTTATTCGGCGGTCACCTTCAACGGCCATCGCATCCATTACGACTGGCCCTACGTCACCGAGACCGAAGGCTATGCCGGCCTGGTCGTTCACGGCCCGCTGATCGCCACGCTCAACCTGCGCGCCTTCTGCCGCGCCAATCCCGACGCCCGCCTGCGCCGCTTCGCCTACCGCGGCCTGCGCCCGCTGATCGCGCCGCAGCCGTTCGAGGTCGGCGGCCGCATCGTCGCGCCGGGCAAGGCCGAACTCTGGGCCGGCGACCACAACGGCCTGGCGCAGAAAGCCGAAGTGGAATTCGACTGAATCGTAGGGTGGATAACGGCGCAGCCTTATCCACCGTTGAGGCCGCGTGCCGCACAAGCGAGAAACCGAGATGACCCCGAACAAGACCGAAGAACTGAGCTTCATCCGCGAAGGCGTGCGCGCCCTCTGTGCCGGATTTCCCGCCGAATACTGGCGCAGGATCGATGAGGAAAAGGGCTTTCCGGAAGCCTTCGTCACGGCCATGACCGAAGCCGGCTGGCTGTCGGCGATGATCCCGGAAGAATACGGCGGCTCGGGCCTGGGCCTGGCCGAGGCTTCGGTGATCCTCGAGGAGGTCAACCGTTGCGGCGGCAATTCCGGCACCGTCCACGGGCAGATGTACAACATGTTCACCCTGCTCAGAAACGGCAGCGAGGAGCAGAAGCGCCACTACCTGCCGAAGCTGGCCAGCGGCGAGTTGCGCCTGCAGTCCATGGGTGTCACCGAGCCGACCACCGGCACCGACACCACCAAGATCAAGACCACCGCCGTGCGCCGGGGCGACAAGTACGTCATCAACGGGCAGAAGGTATGGATCTCGCGCATCCAGCATTCTGACCTGATGATCCTGCTGGCACGCACCACGCCGCTGGCCGAGGTGCAGCGCAAGTCCGAGGGCATGTCGATCTTCCTCGTCGACCTGCGCGAGGCCATCGGCAACGGCCTGACCGTGCAGCCGATCGCCAACATGGTCAACCACGAGACCAACGAGCTGTTCTTCGACAACCTGGAGATTCCCGCCAATAGCCTGATTGGCGAGGAGGGCAAGGGCTTTCGCTACATCCTTGACGGCCTGAATGCCGAGCGCACGCTGATCGCCGCCGAGTGCATCGGCGATGGCCGCTGGTTCGTCGAGAAGTCCGCGCAGTACGCCCGCGATCGCGTGGTATTCGGCCGGCCCATCGGCCAGAACCAGGGCGTGCAGTTTCCGATCGCCGAAGCGCATATCGAGATCGAAGCCGCGGACCTGATGCGCTGGCGCGCCTGCGAGGAATACGACGCCGGTCGCAATGCCGGACCGGCGGCCAACATGGCCAAGTACCTGGCAGCGAAGGCCAGCTGGGAGGCCGCCAACGCCTGCCTGCAGACCCACGGCGGCTTCGGCTTCGCCAACGAATACGACGTCGAGCGCAAGTTCCGCGAGACGCGGTTGTACCAGGTGGCGCCGATCTCCACCAACCTGATCCTGTCATACGTGGCCGAGCACTTGCTCGAGCTGCCGCGTTCGTTCTAACGGAGCCAGACGTAGGGTGGAAAACGGCGAAGCCTTTTCCACGCGTATCGAACAGGCGACACGGGTGGTGGAAATGGTCCGCGATTTCCACCCCTACGAAAAAGGGAAGTGCGTCATGAATATCAGCCATCTCGACCACTTGGTTCTCACCGTTGCCGATCTCGAGGCAACGATCGACTTCTACACCCGCGTGCTCGGCATGCAGGCGGTGACCTTCGGCGACGGGCGCAAGGCTCTGGCCTTCGGCAACCAGAAGATCAACCTGCACCAGGTCGGACGCGAATTCGAGCCCAAGGCCGAGCGGCCGACGCCGGGTTCGGCGGACCTCTGCTTCATCGTTGCCACACCGCTGGCCAAGGTGATCGCACATCTCCAGGCGCAGCAGGTCGCCATCGTCGAAGGTCCGGTGCAACGCACCGGCGCGACCGGACCGATCCGCTCGGTGTACCTGCGCGACCCCGACCAGAACCTCATCGAACTGTCCAATCCGTTAGAGAATCCGCTGGAGCCCAACGCATGAGCCAGCACACCCGTGCCCTGACCGAATTCCTCGCCGGGCTTGCCTACGAGCAGATCCCCGAACCGGTGCTCGACCGCACCGAAGACCTCTTTCTCGATTGGCTCGGCTCGGCCCTGGCCAGCGCCGGCTCGCATCCGATTCCGCTGTTCGAGCGTTACGCGCAGAAGATGGGTCCGGCCGAAGGACCGGCGCGCATTCTGGTCAACGGCCAGAGCAGCTCGGCCTATTTCGCTGCGCTGGTGAATGCTGCCAGCTCGCATCTGGTGGAGCAGGACGACCTGCACAACAGCTCCGTGTTGCACCCGGCCACCGTGGTGTTTCCCGCTGCGCTGGCGGCGGCGCAGGATCTCGGCAAGTCCGGCCGCGAGCTGCTGGTGGCCTCGGTGGCCGGCTACGAGGCGGGCATCCGCATCGGCGAGTTCCTCGGCCGCTCGCATTACCGCATCTTCCACACCACCGCGACGGTCGGCACCCTGGCCGCGGCGGTGGCCGTTGGCAAGCTGATGGATTTCGACCAGCAGCAGTTCACCCATCTGCTCGGCAGCGCCGGTACGCAAGCGGCGGGGCTGTGGGAGTTTCTCCGTGACGCGGCGGACTCCAAGCAGCTGCACACCGCCAAGGCGGCTGCCGATGGCCTGCTCGCCGCCTACCTGACCGCCGATGGCCTGACCGGCGCGCAGAACATCCTCGAAGGCGAGCAGGGCATGGCGGCGGGCATGTCCCGCGATGCCGAGCCGAGCAAGCTGTCCGACCGGCTCGGCACGCGCTGGGCGCTGGCGGAAACCTCGTTCAAGTTCCACGCCTCCTGCCGGCATACCCACCCGGCGGCCGATGCGCTGCTGGCGCTGATGCAGCGCGAAGGGCTCGGGGCCGATGACATCGCCTCGGTCACCACCCGCGTGCACCAGGGCGCGATCGACGTGCTCGGCCGCGTGACGGTGCCGCAGACGGTGCATCAAGCCAAATTCTCCATGGGCACCGTGCTGGGGCTGATCGCCCTGTACGGCAAGGCCGGCCTGACCGAATTCCACAGCCATGCGCTCAGCGACCCACGCGTCGGCGAGTTCCGCGAGAAGGTCTCGATGACGCTCGATCCCGAGGTGGACGGCGCCTACCCGGCACGCTGGCTCGGTCGCGTCGAAGTGACCACCGCTGATGGCCGCACGCTGCACGGCGCCATCGACGAGCCGAAGGGCGACCCGGGCAACACGCTGAGCCGCGCCGAGCTGGAAGACAAGTTCCGCCGCCTGGTGCAGTTCTCCGCGGCGCGCAGCGATGACGAGGCGGGCGCGCTGATCGATACGGTCTGGCGCCTGCGCGAGCTGCAGCGGCTGGACGCGCTGGCCTGAACTGAATCGTAGGGTGGATGACGGCGAAGGCTCATCCACCAAGTGGCGCCAGGGTCCCCAGGGGCTTGAACAAACGCGTGGAAATGGCTTCGCCGATTTCCACCCTACGCCGAATTTGCAGGAACCGAACATGAACGACACCCAAGTCAAACCCCGCCCACTCGATGGCATCACCGTGGTCAGCCTCGAGCACGCCATCGCCGCGCCGTTCTGCACGCGCCAGCTGGCCGACCTCGGCGCACGGGTGATCAAGATCGAGCGGCCCGGTGCCGGCGACTTCGCCCGCGGCTACGACGAGCGGGTCGACGGCCTGGCCTCGCATTTCGTCTGGACCAACCGCTCGAAGGAAAGCCTGAGCCTGGACGTGAAACAGGACGCCGCTGCCCAGGTGCTCGACCAGCTCTTGGCCAAGGCTGACGTGCTGGTGCAGAACCTGGCTCCGGGCGCGGCCGCGCGCATGGGGCTCTCCTTCGTGACGCTGCACGAGCGCTTTCCGCGACTGATCGTCTGCGACATCTCCGGCTACGGCGAGGGTGGCCCCTATGAACAGAAAAAGGCCTACGACCTGCTGATCCAGAGCGAAGGTGGCTTTCTCTCCGTCACCGGCGGGCCGGGCGAAACCGAGATGGCCAAGGCCGGCTGCTCCATCGCCGATATCGCCGCCGGCATGTACGCCTACACCGGCGTGCTTTCGGCGCTGATGCTGCGCGACAAGACGGGCGAGGGCAGCCGCGTCGACGTTTCCATGCTCGAAAGCCTGGTGGAGTGGATGGGCTACCCGTTGTACTACGCCTACAAGGGCGCGACGCCGCCGCCGCGTGCGGGCGCCGCCCACGCCACCATCTACCCCTACGGCCCGTTCCCCACCGGCGACGGCGGCACGGTGATGCTCGGCCTGCAGAACGAGCGTGAGTGGCTGGCGTTCTGCGACAAGGTGCTGCTGCAGCCGGAACTGGCGCAGGACGAGCGCTTCTCGAGCAACGCCCGGCGTTCGGAGCATCGCACTGAATTGCGTGCGCTCATCGTCGAGGCGTTCAGCCACCTGAGCGCCGAAGAGGTGATCGCCCGGCTGGATGCCGCGCCCATCGCCAACGCGCATGTCAACGACATGGCCGGTGTCTGGGCGCATCCGCAGCTGGAGGCCCGCCAGCGCTGGAGCGAGGTGGACAGCCCGGCCGGTCGCTTGCCTGCGCTGCTGCCGCCGGGACGCAACAGCGCCTTCGCCCCGCGCATGGACCCGATCCCCGCCTTGGGCCAGCACACCGACAGCCTGCTGGCCGAGCTGGGTTACGCCCCCGGCGACATTCAGCGCTTGCACGAGCAGGGCGCGGTATGAGCGTGCCCAGGAGCCAGCCCATGAACTCATCGATCATCCGTAGCGCGCTGTTCGTCCCGGCGACCCGCCCGGAGCGCATTCCCAAGGCGCTGGCGAGCGGCGCCGACGCGGTCATCGTCGACCTCGAGGATGCGGTCGCGGAGAACCTTAAGGCAGAGGCGAGGGGCAACCTCGATGCCTTCCTGGCTGCCAACCCGGCGGCGCGCCTGCTGGTGCGCATCAACGCGCCAACCCATGCCGAGCAGGCCGCGGACCTGGCGCTCTGTGCCCGTCATGCCGGTGTCACCGGCGTGCTGCTGCCGAAGGTCGAAAGCGCGGTGCAGGTTGCGCTGGCGGCCAGCTGCGGCAAGCCGGTCTGGCCAATCGTCGAAAGTGCCCGCGGGCTGGCCAATCTGGCGGAAATTGCCCACGCCCAGGGTGTCGAGCGGCTGTCCTTCGGCGCGCTGGACCTGGGCCTCGATCTCGGCCTGGCCAATGGCACCGCCGGCGCCGAGCGCATGCTTGACCAGGCACGCTATGCGCTGCTGCTGCAGTCGCGATTGGCCGGGCTGGCAGCACCGCTGGACAGCGTCTTTCCCGACATCAAGAACCTCGATGGCCTCACCCGTGCCGCTGCCGACGCGCGTGACATGGGCTTTGGCGGCCTGCTGTGCATCCACCCGAGCCAGGTGGCCGTGGTGCACGAAACCCTGATGCCCAGTGCCGCGGAGCTGGACTGGGCGCAACGCATCCTCGCCGCCGGAGCTTCCGGCGATGGGGTTTTCGTGGTGGACGGACAGATGGTCGACGCCCCCGTCATCGGCCGTGCCCGTCGCCTGCTGCAACGTGCCGGGCAAGCGGTGCCCTGACCGCAACGCTTGCCCGCGAAACGTACCAACCGACAAAAACAAGAGGGTACTTCCATGCTGAGTAACAAGCTCAAGGCACTCGCCTGCGCGCTTTCTTTCACCGTCGCCGGGCTGGTGCATGCCGATCCCGTGACCATAAAGTTCGCCCATGTGGTGGCGGACAACACACCAAAGGGGCAGGGCGCCCTGCTGTTCAAGAAACTCGCCGAGGAACGCCTGCCGGGCAAGGTGAAGGTCGAGGTGTATCCGAACTCCTCGCTGTTCGGCGACGGCAAGGAAATGGAGGCCCTGCTGCTCGGTGACGTGCACATGCTGGCGCCGTCGCTGGCCAAGTTCGAGCATTACGCCAAGGCCATTCAGATCTATGACCTGCCGTTCCTGTTCGACGACCTGGCGGCAGCCGATCGTTTCCAGAGCGGCCCGCAGGGCAAGGCACTGCTGCGCGCGATGGAGGACAAGAACATCACCGGCCTGGCCTACTGGCACAACGGAATGAAGCAGCTTTCGGCGAACAAGCCGCTGCGCGAGCCGAAGGATGCCCGCGGGCTGAAGTTCCGCGTACAGGCCTCGGCAGTGCTCGACGAGCAGTTCAAGGCGGTGCGCGCCAACCCCCGCAAGATGAGCTTCGCCGAGGTCTACCAGGGCTTGCAGACCGGCGTGGTCAATGGCACCGAGAACACCTGGTCGAACTATGAAAGCCAGAAGGTGCACGAGGTCCAGCCTTACATGACCGCCTCCGACCACGGTCTGATCGACTACATGGTCATCACCAACACCAAGTTCTGGAGCGGCCTGCCGGAAGACGTGCGCGGCGAACTGGAAACAATCATGGAAGAGGTCACCGCCGAGGTGAACCGTCAGGCCGACGACCTCAACCAGCAGGCGCGCCAGGCCATCGCCGCCTCCGGCAAGACCGAGATCATCGAGCTGACCCCCGAGCAACGCGCCCAGTGGCGCGAGGCGATGAAACCGGTGTGGGAGAAGTTCGAGAGCGACATCGGCGCCGAGCTGATCGAAGCGGCGCAGGCGGCCAACCGCTCCTGAGCCTCCAGAGGCAGCAAGCGGCGGAGAACGAACGGGTCTGTCCGATGTGACCGGCCCGTTTTTTTATGCCTGAAACCAGGCTTATGCTGACCGACCAAAGCGCGCAAGGAGACGCCGGCATGAGTCGTTACGCCACCGTCAGCACACCCGTGCTGGATATCGCTTATCTCGAATGGAACCCTCGCGGCCAGCAGGTGGCCGTGCTCGTCCACGGCTGGCCGGACTGCCCCGAAGGCTGGGAGCCCGTGGCCGAGCGCCTGGCCGCAGCGGGCTACCGCGTGCTCTGCCCGACGCTGCGCGGCTTCGGCCAGACACGCTTTCGCGACGCGCTGACCCCACGCAGCGGTCAGCTCGCCGCGCTGGGCCGTGACCTGCTGGATTTCATCGACGCATTGCGCCTCGACCAGCCGGTGCTGGTCGGCCATGACTGGGGCGCGCGGGCGGTGGCCAATGCCTGCGGGCTGCGCCATCACGCCGCAGCACGGCTGGTAATGCTCGCGGTGGGCTACGGCACCAATGACCCGAACCAGCACATCTCGCTCAGTCAGGCGCGCAACTACTGGTACCACTGGTACATGGCCACCCCGCGCGGCGAGCAGACGGTAATCGAGGATCGCGCGGCCTTCACGCGGCTGCTGTGGGATACCTGGTCACCGGCCGGCTGGTACGCCGAGGCGGATTTCATCCAGGCGCTGGAGGCGTTCGACAACCCGGACTGGGCTGCCGTGGTACTGCACTCCTACCGCCACCGCTGGGGCTTCGTCGACGGCGATCCTGCCTATGCATTGGACGAGGCGCTGCTGCAACCGGCCCCGGTGCTCGCCGTGCCGACGCTGGTGCTGCACGGCGAGGCCGATACCTGCAACGCGCCGGAAACCTCGGCCGGGCGTGAGGCCTTGTTCAGCGGCCCATACCACCGTCAGTTGCTGCCAGGCGTCGGCCACTTCCCCCAGCGCGAGGCACCGCAGGCAGTAGCCGAGGCGATCCTACAGTTCTGTCAGGGGGATTGAGCCGTTGCTACATGTTGCAGGCGGCGAGACCTAACCGTTTCTCTGGCCTGCAGTGGTTGGTTTTTCTAGGGGCCTGCCGCTTGTGCTTGCCAGTTTTTGTTGCGGCTCTACACCGCATGGAATCTCGACGCCTTATCGACACGGCAATGGATGAGCGTGTGCGGGAGGTCGCAGGCGAGGCAAGGTTTGATCACATCAATTACATGCTTCCCAGAGCTGGTGTATAAACACCCGGCGTCGCTGAGAAGCTCGAGCTAGAGGCTCGCAGAGAGAGGCGAGCGGAATGTTATACACCAAGCCCGTTCTGCTTTTGGCAGAACTCTATAACTCCCCCAAGATTTCACCAGAAAAATCGAACACTATTGTTCATGAGCTTATTGCGTTGCGAGAGGAGGTTCTTGGCACAGAGCTAAGCTATTTAACAAGAACCTTTGACAGAGTCATGCCTTTCTTCAGCAAAGCATACATACTCAAAGCTGAGATAAAGTGCGTAAGCGATTGAGGCTCGTGCCATGCATCTAACAAGTGGTTCAAATCGCTCGCTCCGCTCGCTGGGACGGGCTAAAGCCCGCCCCTTAACCAAACGTTAGGTGCCAACATGGCTCTGTTCACTGTTTATTCAAATGACACAGTGGTTGGCAACTCCGAGCTTGAAAATGGCGATGCCCCAATGGGTGTTGCATTTGGTACTTTCAAACCCTTAGATGGGTACGACAACATTCGCCATGAATGCCTAACAAACCACGCTGATCAATCTGCATTGAAGCTCTCTGTACGTACCGATACTGGCTTAACAGTTCCGTGCGCAGGGGTGAGTATTTTGGATTACTCAGTAGAAACGAACTCAGAGCTTATCGAAGTCAATGTTCTTGGCATTCCCGAGTCGATCTACAGTAAATTATTTCCTGAACACGTCGCTTCATATGACCAGAAATTTAAATAATTGCTGCAACAAGCACCTAACTAATGGTTCAAACCGTTCGCTTCGCTCACTGGGACGGGCTAAAGCCCGCCCCTTAACCAAACGTTAGGTGCCATGGAAAGTTCTCAGAAAGCCCCGACCAAGAATATGGCAGTTCTGTGCAGTCTAGCTGAGCTGCCTGATGGTTCATTGCGCGTGACACTAGATGATGTCGCTAAAGGTAAACAGCTGTGCACCTGGCAGCACCAAAGTCTGTTTACCTTCAAGGACTACCCGCCGGAAACTCTTGCTGAGCTAAATTCATTACCTGAGGCAGAGCTAGCAAGCTTTGGCTGCTACATCCTTGCACGCCTCATGGCAAGCAATGGGTATGGTACCTAACAATGCGCTCAAAGCGCTCACTCCGTTCGCTGGGACCGGCGAAGCCGGCCCCTTAGCTTAATCGTTAGGTGCATATTCAAAATGCGGGATTGCCAAAAAAAGTGGATATGGTCAGAGACACTGCTGAATAGATTTGGCCCATCCAACCCGCAAGAAATTAAAAAATTTATCTCCTATTGCAAGAAAGCTCCTGAGCGCAATGTGTTTTTCGCACTATTTTCTTTCTTTTACGATCCATCCTTGCAGGAAAACAAATTTCAAAGGCAACAAGTTGCAGGAACATTGCTATTTGAACTGGCGCCCGCATCAGCACTTGAGTTGGAGGGTTCAATTTATGCGGCAGCAAAATTTTGGGATTACAGTATTGAAGAGCTGCCATGGTACTGGTGCAAAGCGTTTGGAACAAACATTGTAGTTAATTTTCCAAGCGACGTACTGCCAGGCATCGAAGATAAAGAAACTATAAAAAGCATTCAAACGATGTTGTTTTGGTGTCGTGGTTTTGAGCAGCAATGCACCTAACAACTGTATATGGACTCTCCCCACAAGCAGTGAGGAATAGCTTTTTTGATCCTGTCGTCAGCGCGGTTGCATTCGTATATCCGGCCTACTCTGGGCATTGCCCTAGCCAATCTGTAGTTCGCGCAGCGGGGGCCAAGCGTTCAAGCGATCGCGAAGATCATGATTGTTATCGGCTTTGTTCCGCTGCAGGACTCGCCTGTTCCGACAGTCTCGTTTCTCACCACAACCTCTAGAAACTCACCTCATTATTCACCCCGCCGTCAGGCGGGCTTTGCGTTGTGCCTGTCGCCGCTGAACCGCCGCTCACGGCGCCACCATCCCGTAGAGCTCCGCACGCAGTCAAAGGCCGGCTTCTTCCATCCACTTCGGTCTCGGATAACGACGATCGGCCTTGCCGGCCTTGAGTACCGCGCCCGGCACGTCGTGGCCGACCAGCTGGGGTAGGTCGGCGGCGCATTGCAGTAGGCGGTCGAGATCGACGGCGGTGTCTAGGCCCATGCGCTGGAACATATGCACCAAGTCCTCGGTGCAGATATTGCCGCTGGCCCCGGGTGCGTAGGGGCAGCCGCCGAGTCCGCCGAGCGAGGCGTCGAAGCGGTCGATGCCGGCGTTCAGCGCTGCCAGCGCGTTGGCCAGGCCCATGCCGCGGGTGTTGTGGAAGTGTGCGGTGAATACTGCCTGTGGCCAGCTGTTCAGCACTTCGCGGCAGATACGCTCTACCTGCGCCGGGTCGGCCATGCCGGTGGTGTCGCAGAGGGTGATGCCCTGCACGCCGATCTCCAGCAGGCGTTGCACCAGCTCATAGATGCGCCGCTCGGGCAAGTCGCCCTCGAAGGGGCAGCCGAAGGTGGTCGATAGCGAGGCGTTGATGAACACGCCACTGCCGCGAGTGACTTCGATGATTTCGCGGAACTGCACCAGCGACTGTTCGGGCGTCATGCGCAGGTTGGCCAGGCCGTGGGTATCGCTGGCCGACATCACCAGGTTGATCTCGTCCACCTCGCAGGCCAGGGCGCGCTCGCAGCCCTTCACGTTGGGCACCAGCACGGTGTACTCGACGCCCTCCGCACGGCGGATGCCGCGCATCACGTCCTCGGCGTCGCGCAGGTTGGGGATGGCCTTGGGCGAGGTGAAGGAGGTGACCTCGATCTTCGCCAGCCCGGTTTGCGAGAGGCGGTCGATCAGAGCGATCTTGGCTTCGGTCGGCACGAAGTCCGCTTCGATCTGGAAGCCGTCGCGGGTGGCGACTTCCTGGATATACAGGCGTTTGCTCATGGGGAGTCCTAGGGTTTTCGTAGGGTGGACGCTCTACCCATCCACCGTTGTGGCTTGCTGGCTGGTGGACAAGCTTCGCCTTGTCCACCCTGCGTGGCGTTCAGATGATCCCGCGTTCGCGCAGGCCCTGGCGTTGTTCGTCGGTGAGGCCGAGGCCAGCCAGCACATCGTCGGTGTGCTCGCCCAGTTGCGGGCCGCCTTCGCCGATGCGCCCTGGCGTGCGCGACAGCTTGGGCAGCACGCCCGGTACCTTGAGCGGGCCGGCGAAGGTCTGCACCTGCTCGATCATCTGCCGCGCCAGGTAGTGCGGGTCCTTGACGATATCGGCAGCGGTGTAGGGATAGCCGGCCGGCACGCGGGCGCCCTTGAGTGCTTCGATCACCTCGTCGCGGCTGTGCTGGATGGTCCATTCGCCAATGGCGGCATCGATCAGCTCGGCGTGCTGGGCGCGGCCGTCGTTGTGGGCGAAGCGCGGATCATCGGCAAGGTCCTGGCGGCCCATCAGGGTCATCAGGCGCTTGTAGATGCTGTCGCCATTGCCGGCGATCAGCACGTAGGCGCCGTCGTTGCACAAATAGGAATTGGACGGCGTAATGCCGGGCAGGGCACTGCCAGCCGGCTCGCGTACGTAGCCGAAGGCGTCGTATTCGGGCACGAGGCTTTCCATCATGGCGAACACCGACTCGTATAGCGCCACGTCGATCTCCTGGCCCTGGCCGCTACGGTTGCGCTCCTGCAGGGCGAGCAATACACCGATCACGCCATACAGCGAGGACAGCGAATCGCCAATGCTGACGCCAACCCGCACCGGCGGCTGGCCGGGATAGCCGGAGAGGTGACGCAGGCCGCCCATGGCTTCGCCGATCACGCCGAAGCCCGGCAGGTCACGATAGGGGCCGGTCTGTCCGTAACCGGAAATGCGCAGCATGATCAGCCGCGGGTTCAGCTTCGACAGCTCATCCCAGCCCAGGCCCCATTCTTCCAACGTGCCGGGGCGAAAGTTCTCCACCAGGATGTCGGCTTCGGCCACCAGCTGGCGGACGATTTGCTGGCCTTCCGCGGCTTTGAGATCGAGCGTCACCGAGCGCTTGTTGCGCGACTGCACATGCCACCAGAGCGAGGTGCCGTCCTTGAGCTTGCGCCACTTGCGCAACGGGTCGCCGACCTTGGGCGGCTCGATCTTGATCACATCGGCGCCGAATTCACCGAGCAGCTTGCTGGCGAAAGGGCCGGCGATCAGTTGGCCCATCTCGATCACCTTGAGTCCCTGCAGCGGCAGGTTCTTGTCTGTCTGTTCGCTCATCACGACACCTGTGCCGGTTGATTCATGGTGCCGAGCATGACCGACCCATCGGCAGCGGACAATTGGTCGTTGGCCAAGCATGGCTTCGCGCTCCACGAAGCCATGAGACGTGGGGCCGTGGAATAGCGGCAGGAATAGGTGCATGCTTCGTCACCCGCGAATACGGAAGCTTGCCCATGCGCCGCATCGATTTCGTCACCCTTCGGCTGTTCGTCGCCATCGCCGAAACCCGTAGCCTGACCCGCGCCGCCGAGCGCGAGCATCTGGCGCTGGCTGCGGTGAGCAAGCGCGTCAGCGATCTGGAAGGGCAGCTCGACGTCAGCCTGCTCTATCGCCAGCCCAAGGGCGTCGAGCTGACGCCGGCCGGCCACGCGCTGCTGCACCACGCGCGCAACCTGCTGGACAACCTGCAGCAGCTGGACGCTGACCTCAGCGAGTTCAGCCAGGGCGTGAAGGGCCATGTGCGCATCCACGCCAACACCTCGGCGGTGATCGAGTTCCTGCCCGAAGACCTGAGCGCCTTTGCCCGCCAGCATCCGGAAGTGAAGATCGACCTGGAGGAGCGCGTCAGCAGTGACACCCTGCGCGCCCTGCGCGAGGGGCTGACCGATATCGGCATCTTCGCCGGGCACATGCCGGCCGAGGACCTGCAGGTGTTTCCCTACCGCGAGGATCGCCTGGTGCTGGTCACGCCACGCGAGCATCCGCTGGCCGGCCGCGGATGCATTGCACTGCGCGAGGCGGCAGGCTTCGACTTCATTGGCCTGCAGCAGGACGCCTCACTGCATGCCCTGCTGCAGCAGTCCGCACAGCAGATGGGCACGCCGCTGCGCCTGCGCATCCAGGTGCGCAGCTTCGAGGCGATCTGCCGGATGATCCACACCGGCATGGGCATCGGCGTGCTGCCCGAGCAGGTGGTGCGCAACTACCTGCCGGCGCTGGACGTGGCCATGGTGCCGCTGACCGATGTCTGGGCGCGGCGCGAACTCAAGCTCGGCGTGCGCAATCTGGAAAGCCTGTCGGTGACTGCCCGGCAGATGCTCGAGCACCTCACGCTTCGCGAAGGCCAGGCCTGAACGAAGCCGTTCGGCGGCGCGATCGCGTCACGGCCTTCGCCAAACGCGAAGTCGCGCTTGGCCAATTAGCAATTCAGCCCGAAGGGGCAGCGGGGTAGAGTCGGACCAGCTGCATGGCTCACACAACTACAAAACGGAGCTCTCCATGGCACGACTCACCCGTGGCATCACCCGTCTGCTCGCCGCTTCCGCGCTGTTTAGCGTCCTCGGCGTCCAGGCCGATCCGATCCTGATCAAGTTCTCCCATATCACCGCCGACAGCACGCCGAAGGGCCAGGGCGCGCTGATGTTCAAGAAGCTCGTGGAAGAGCGCCTGCCCGGCCAGGTGGAGGTGCAGGTGTTCGCCAACTCCTCGCTGTACGGCGACGGCAAGGAGATGGAGGCACTGCTGATGAACGAGGTGCAGCTGCTGGCGCCGGCACCGTCGAAGCTCGAGCAGTACACCAAGCAGCTGCAGCTGTTCGACCTGATGTTCCTGTTCGACGACATGGCCGCGGCGCAGCGCTTCCAGCAGTCGGACAAGGGGCGCGCCATGCTCAAATCCATGGAGGACAAGGGTATCACCGGCCTGGCCTACTGGCTCAACGGCATGCGCCACTTCACTGCCAACAAGCCGCTGCGCGAGCCGGCCGACGCCCGCGGGCTGAAATTCCGCGTACAGCCCTCGGACCTGCAGGCCGCCCAGTACACCGCCCTGCGGGCGGTGCCGCGCAAGATGGCCTTCGCCGAGATCTACCAGGGCCTGCAGACCGGCGTGGTCAATGCCCAGGACAATCCCTGGTCGAACATCTACAGCCAGAAGTACCACGAGGTGCAGAAGTACATCACCGAGTCCGGCCACGGCATCGGCAACTACCTGCTGATCACCAACACCAGGTTCTGGAACGGCTTGCCGGCAGAGGTGCGCGGCGAGCTGGAAGCGATCATCGACGAGGTCACCGTGGAGGTGAACCGCCAGGCCGAGGCGCTGAACGAGAAGGCCAAGCAGGGCGTGATCGACTCGGGCAAGAGCGAGATCCTGGTGCTGACCGACGAGCAGCGTGCCCGCTGGCGCGAGGCGGTACAACCGGCCTGGAAGAAGTTCGAGGGCGAGATCGGCAAGGAGCTCATCGAGGCGGCCCAGGCAGCCAACTCTGCGCCCTGAGGCAAGCCCGCCAATGGTCTGTTAGACCAATGTGCAGTTTCGGCCACGGCGCTGGCTGCACAGAATGGCGGCGTCTATCTGCGTGATCGGACAAGTGTGTATTCCAACCGGATGGTTGACCGAGCGGCCCCTGAGGCCGCTTTTTTTTGCCTTCAGCTTTTCGCCGGAATTGGCAGTAATGCCAGCGGCGCCAGTTCGTCATGCAGGCGGTTGATGCGCTCCAGCAGATCGTTGACCGCACGGCGGTCACGGTCGTTCTGCAGGTCCGTATCCGCGGCGTCGCGCAGTGCCGCCAATTCATCCACGTAGGCCTCCAGCTGGTCGCTGGAGGGCTGCCCGTACAAGGCAGTCTTCAGGCACTGCATCAGCGCCATGACGATCGCCGGGTCATTGCTGCCATAGGTACGAATCGGGTCGAGGATAAGCGTCAGCCGTCGTTGCGGGCTCAGCTGTGGATAGAACAGCCTGGGCTTGCCATTGTCGATGCAGCCCACGTCCAGCGGCGGAACGCCACCCAGGCGACCGAGCAACACACCGTGCAGATTGAGCACGCGTATTGCCGTGCCCGGGTCGTTGATCGACGGGCTGATGGCCTTTACCGCGATTTCGGTCATCTGCCGCATGCCATAGAAAACGTTGGCGCCGGCGAACTCTTCATCGTGGAAATCGAAGCAGTCGAGTACCTGTCGGGTTCGCCGGGCATCCAGTTCGGCGCTGACCTTGAGCAACGGATGTCCTTCGACCAGAAAGAAGCCGGGCTCCACCTGTAGCACCGCCTGCAGATCGTCCGGCCCCAAGAGCTCCCGCAGGCGTTGCTCGTTGACCTCGCGCAGATAGCCGGGCGTGACCGCTTCGATGCAGTACCAGTCGCGGTCATCCGGCGCCGCGGTGATCGACCCCAGGCGCTCGCAACGCTGCGCCAGGTTATGGCAGGCGCTGCGGTAGAGCTGGCCGACGATCCAGTCCACCTGGATGGACTGCGAGATGGAACGGATGAATACGACGAACAGGGCCATACAGCCCAGGCCCATCAGTACGGCGATCAGCACGCCGAACGCAGGCAGGCTATCGGGTTCGTTCTTGTTGATGAAGGCGATCATCAGCAGGAAGAACAGGATGCAGCCCAGGTAGTTGCCGAGGATCAGCTGGTTGCGCTGATCGCTGATCAGCCCGGGCAGCACGCGCGGGGAGAGTCGCGAGGCGGCCCCGTTGAGCACGACCATGACCATGGAAAAGCTGAACACGGTCAGCGAAATGATGCTGGTGATGAGCGTGCCGAGGATTTCCCGGGCGTTATCCGCCTCTGCCAGGCCGGACGGCAGCATGTTTCGCCAGGCGTGAGCCAGGTCAGTCGTTTCGAAGAGCAGGACGAGACCGCCCAACACGAAGTAGCCGGCCGGAATCACGGTGGGGTAGAAGACGATGCTCTGGGGGATCCGCTGCAGCTGACGAAACAGGGCATTGCTTGGTGCTGACATGGTGGCTCCCGTCGATGGCTGTTACGAATTGAGACAGCAGCCCTCGGCAAATGGCCGCGAAACAGTGTCTATGCTTGGAGAGTGGCCGCTAGTCGCGGCCGCTGCGGTATTCGGCATCGGCTGAAGCAGACGTCTGACAGGCGCGTGGTTGGCGATCCGCACGGGAAGCGTGGATCGATCGGGTGGTGAGGGTTCGCCTGCGAGACAAGGCTGCGACCGGAAAATAACCAGATAACCCGAGGTGACTGCCATGTGTGCTGCGTCCGTGTATCCCGTGTCCCCTGAGGCTGCAAAGCACTCCCTGACCGACGAGGCCGCTTATCGGGCCATGTATCAGCAGTCGGTGATCAACCCTGAAGGATTCTGGCGTGAGCAGGCGGCACGGCTGGACTGGATTCGGCCCTTCAGCGAGGTCAAGCGCACTTCCTTCGACGACCATCACGTCGATATCAAGTGGTTTGCCGACGGCACGCTGAACGTGTCAGCCAATTGCCTGGACCGGCACCTGGCCGAGCGCGGCGATCAGGTGGCGATCATCTGGGAGGGGGACGACCCCTCGGAGCACCGCGAGATCACCTACCGCGAGCTCTACCAGGAGGTCTGCAAGTTCGCCAACGCCCTGCGTGGCCAGGATGTGCACCGCGGTGACGTGGTGACCATCTACATGCCGATGATTCCCGAGGCCGCGGTGGCAATGCTGGCCTGCGCGCGCATCGGTGCGATCCACTCGGTGGTGTTCGGCGGCTTCTCGCCGGAGGCATTGGCCGGGCGCATCATCGATGGCAGCTCGAAGGTGGTGATCACTGCCGATCAGGGCATACGTGGCGGCAAGACCATCGCCCTGAAGGAGAACGTCGACGAGGCGCTGACGAACCCGCAGACCCGTTGCGTGCAGAAGATCATCGTGGTGCGCCGCACCGGAGCGAACATCCGCTGGCACCCGCACCGGGATGTCTGCTACGACGACCTGATGCGGGTGGCCGGCGAGGTCTGCGCTCCGAAGGAAATGGGCGCCGAGGAGCCGCTGTTCATTCTCTACACCTCGGGCTCCACCGGGAAACCCAAGGGCGTGCTGCACACCTGCGGCGGCTACCTGCTGTACGCCGCGCTGACCCACGAGCGGGTCTTCGACTACCGCCCCGGCGATATCTACTGGTGCACCGCCGACATCGGCTGGATTACCGGTCATAGCTATCTGATCTACGGCCCACTGGCCAACGGTGCGACGACCCTGATGTACGAAGGCGTGCCGAACTATCCGGACGTCACCCGCATCGCCAGGATCATCGACAAGCACCGGGTCAACATCCTCTACACCGCGCCGACGGCAATCCGCGCGATGATGGCCGAGGGGCCGGCGGCGATGGAGGGTGCCGACGGTTCGAGCCTGCGCCTGCTCGGCACGGTGGGCGAACCGATCAATCCGGAAGCCTGGCACTGGTACTACGAGACGGTCGGTCGGTCGCGCTGCCCGATCGTCGATACCTGGTGGCAGACCGAGACCGGCGGCATCCTCATCAGCCCGTTACCCGGTGCCACGGCGCTCAAGCCCGGCTCGGCGACGCGGCCGCTGTTCGGCGTAGTGCCAGGGCTGGTGGACAATCTCGGCAACCTGCTGGAAGGCCCGGCAGAGGGCAATCTGGTGATTCTCGACTCCTGGCCAGGGCAGATGCGCACCATCTACGGTGACCACGACCGTTTCGTCGATACCTACTTCAAGACCTTCCGCGGCATGTACTTCACCGGCGACGGCGCCCGCCGCGACGAGGACGGTTACTACTGGATCACCGGGCGCGTCGACGATGTGCTCAACGTCTCCGGACACCGCATGGGCACCGCCGAAATCGAGAGCGCCCTGGTGGCGCATGCCAAGGTGGCCGAAGCCGCGGCCGTTGGCGTGCCGCATCCGCTCAAGGGCCAGGCCATCTATGTTTACGTGACTCTGGTTGCTGGTACCGAGCCCAGCGACACGCTGCGCCAGGAGCTGCAGCAGTGGGTCCGGCACGAGATCGGTCCGATCGCGGTGCCGGATACCATCCAATGGGCGCCGGGGCTGCCGAAGACGCGGTCTGGCAAGATCATGCGCCGCCTGCTGCGCAAGATCGCCACGGACGACTACGACACCCTGGGCGATACCTCGACGCTGGCCGACCCTGGCGTCGTCGACCAGTTGATCGCTGCCCATGAGGCGGTGAAGCGGCGCTGAAATCCAGAGCGCCCGGCTCGCCTGCTGCAGCTTCGCTCGCGGACAAGTCCGCTAGCCACAGGCCCGCAGGGCGATGTTCAGACGCCGGCGGGCGGGCTTTTCAGATCGTCGTTGCCGGTGACCGTGGTGCCGTTGGTAGCAGCTGCCGCGTTGGCCTGCAGTTGCTCCTTGTTCGAGTCATAACGCTCGAACGGCATATGGTGCGAGCGCCCTTCGGCCATGCCCGCCTGTTCGCTGACTTCATTGAACACGCGCTTGGCCTCGCAGTGGCCGGTCACGCCCCGGGCCACGGCCATCCCGCCGATGCCCAGCTGCAGCAGACCACCGAGGCCACCGCGGCGCAGACCCTTGGCGAGGAAGTACAGGCCGCCGGCCAGGGACATGGCGCGCTCCCAGCCGTGGACGTTCTGTTCGAGGTGCTTGGAAGAGTTGTTCATGGGGGGCTCCGACGAGGACATTCTCAATGAATGACTCTTGCCGGAGCCGCCTGTTCGCCACCGCAGGTCGGCCATTTGCCGCGAGGCTCCGCAAACCGCTCAAGGCCCGACCAGACGGAGAGACGCCAACAAGTGAGGCGTAGGATCGCTCGTGCTCGCCGTGGCCCCAAGTGCGTGTGGGCGCGTTTTGACCGCCAACGCGGCGCTGTTCAAGGTCCGCCAAGGGCCGGCGTGGCGCGTGCGCCCCGACGACCCTTGATCGGCCGTATCAGTCGGCCATGCCGAGCACCTTGAGCACAAAGGCGTACTCCAGCGCCACATCCTTGAGCGCCTGGTAGCGACCGCTCATGCCACCGTGACCTGCGCCGAACTCGGTCTTGAGCAGCAGCAGGTTGTCGTCGGTGCGGGTGGCGCGCAGCTTGGCAACCCACTTGGCCGCCTCCCAGTACTGCACACGGCTGTCGTTATAGCCGGCGACGGCAAGCAGCGGCGGATAGGCCTGGGCCCGGACATTTTCATAGGGCGCATAGGCCTTGATGCGCTCGTGCACCTCGGGCTGATTCGGGTCGCCCCATTCGTCGTACTCGGTCACGGTCAGCGGCAGGTCGGCATTGAGCATGGTGTTGAGCACGTCGACGAAGGGCACCTCGGCGATCGCCGCACCGAACAGCTCCGGACGCAGGTTGAGCACGGCACCGATCAGCAGGCCGCCGGCACTGCCGCCGCTGATGGCCAGGCGTGGCGATGTGGTGTAACCGTCGGCCAACAGCTGTTCGGCACAGGCGATGAAATCGTTGAAGGTATTCGGCTTGTGCTCCAGCTTGCCGGCGCGGTACCAGGCCTCACCCAGATCACCGCCGCCACGCACATGGGCGATGGCGAAGATGAAGCCGCGGTCGAGCAGCGACAGCCGCGCGTGGGAGAACCAGGGGTCGAGGCTATGGCCGTAGGCGCCGTAACCGTAGAGGTAGAGCGGTGCGGGCTTGTCAAAGCTGTCGCGGCGGCCGACCAGGCTGATGGGAATCTGCGTGCCGTCCTGGGTGGTGGCCCAGATGCGCCGACTTTCATAGGCGTTCGCATCGAAGGGGCCTTCCACCGGGGTCTCCTTGAGCACTTCCTGCATGCCGTCGGCCAGGGTCAGCTGGCGGATCTGCGCCGGGCGATTCAGCGCCTCGTAGCGCAGGCGGATCACCGTGCTGGTGAATTCCAGCGAGTTCTGCACGTGCAGGCTGTAGGCCGCATCGGGCAACTGCAGGCGATAGGGCTGGACGCCCTGTGGCCGCACCTCGATCACCGGCAGGCCGCTTTCGCGCAGGGTCAGGGTGATCGCCTCGGCGTTCAGGCTGACGTCCTCGAGCATCACCGCGTCGTCATGCGGGACCAGCTCTTGCCAGTGCTCGCGGCCCGGCTCGGTCTCGCTGGCATGATAGAGGGCGAAGTTGATGCCCGCCTGGTTGCTGCGGATCAGCCAGCGCCACTGTCCTTCGTACAGGCCATGATCGGGGAAGTACTCGTGATCCTCCTGGCGCGGTGCCAGACAGGTCCAGCTACCCTCCGGCTGGTCCGCCGACAACACCCAGGCTTCGCTGGTGGTCTTGCTGTGGGACAGGATGACCAGCTGGCGGTCGGAGCTGGCGCGGTAGCAATGCACGAAGAAGCGCCCGTCCGGGTCGTGGAATACCGCGTGGCTGCCGGTTTCGCCCAGGCGATGGCGGTAGATCCTGTGTGGTCGGTGGGTCTCGTCCAGCTCGCCATAGAACAGCGTCCGGCTGTCGTTGGCCCAGGTCATGCTGCCGTCGCAGTTGTCGAAGGGCAGCTCGGTGACCACGCCGCTGGCCAGGTCCTTGACGTACAGCCGGTAGATCTCGTCGCCTTCGCGGTCGAGGCTGTAGGCGAGCTTGCTGTGGTCCTGGCTGACGCTGAAGGCACCCAGCGAAAGAAAGCCGCCACCGGCCAGCTCGTTGGGGTCGAGCAGCAGCTGTTCGGCGTTTTCATCGACGGTCAGCGAACCATCCAGCGGGCGCGGGCAGCGGTAGTGCCGCGGATACTCGTCGCCCGCGGTGGTGCGCTGGTAGTACAGCCATGGCCCCCAGGGGGCGGGCAGCGATAGATCGGTTTCGCGGATGCGCCCTTTGATCTCCTGAAACAGGGCTTCACGCAGTTCGGCCTGATCGGCGAGCTGCTCCTCAAGATAGGCATTCTCCGCCTTAAGATAAGCGAGCACATCCTCGGCGTCACGGTTCTCCAGCCAGCGGTAGGGGTCGATGCCGGTGTCGGCGCGGGCGATGGGGGCTTGGGACATGCAGTACTCCGGATTCGGTGGTGCGTTGACCGTACATGGCGTGCAACGAATTGCGGCAGTGTACCTGCTCGACTACGTCTAGGATTGACCCGGTTGGTGCGGCCCGGTTTCAGCTTTTGAAACGAATGGGTGACGCGTTCATCGCTGTGGTGAATGCAGGCAGATCGGCGTTGTCGATGATGACCGGGCGGTCGCGAAATGTCCGCTTGCGGGTGCCTTTCGGTTAGGCAAAGCAGCCGATTGACAATGCTGCGCTTTTCCCCGAAGGTGTGCCGACCCAAATCAAACGGGCGTATGAATCGAGCGTTTGCCAGAGCAGATGCCGATCACCCGGATTATCGTGTCGGTGGGTGTCGTTCGCCGCGAGGCGCGGTCGAGTCAGGGCCGAAGACGTGAGACACGTAACGTTCAGCTTCCATACCTGGAGATCAGTTGATGATTTACGAAGGTAAAGCCATCACGGTTAAGGCTCTTGAGAGCGGCATCGTCGAATTGAATTTCGACCTCAAGGGTGAGTCCGTCAATAAATTCAATCGCCTCACTCTCAACGATCTGCGCCAGGCTGTCGACGCCATCAAGGCCGACGCTTCGGTCAAGGGCGTGATCGTCACCAGCGGCAAGGACGTGTTCATCGTCGGCGCCGATATCACCGAGTTCGTCGACAACTTCAAGTTGCCCGATGAAGAGCTGGTTGCCGGCAACCTCGAAGCGAACAAGATCTTCAGTGACTTCGAAGACCTGGGCGTGCCCACCGTGGTCGCCATCAACGGCATCGCCCTGGGTGGCGGTTTCGAAATGTGCATGGCTGCCGACTATCGCGTCATGTCCACAGCCGCCAAGGTCGGTCTGCCGGAAGTCAAGCTGGGCATCTACCCGGGCTTCGGCGGAACCGTGCGTCTGCCGCGCCTGATCGGTGTGGACAACGCCGTCGAGTGGATTGCCTCCGGCAAGGAAAACCGTGCCGAAGACGCCCTCAAGGTGCACGCGGTCGACGCCGTCGTCGCTCCGGAGAAGCTCCAGGAAGCTGCACTGGACCTGGTCAAGCGCGCCATCTCCGGCGAGCTGGACTACAAGGCCAAACGCCAGCCGAAGCTGGACAAGCTCAAGCTCAATGCGATCGAGCAGATGATGGCCTTCGAGACCACCAAGGCGTTCGTCGCAGGGCAGGCCGGTCCGAACTATCCGGCCCCGGTCGAAGCCATCAAGACCATTCAGAAAGCCGCCAACTTCGGCCGCGACAAAGCCATCGAAGTCGAGGCTGCTGGCTTCGTCAAGCTGGCCAAGACCTCGGTTGCGCAGAGCCTGGTCGGCCTGTTCCTCAGCGACCAGGAGCTGAAGAAGAAGGCCAAGGCCTACGACAAGCAGGCGCGCGACGTGAAGCTCGCTGCCGTACTCGGCGCCGGCATCATGGGCGGCGGCATCGCCTACCAGTCGGCTGTCAAAGGTACGCCGATCCTGATGAAGGATATCCGCGAAGAGGGTATCCAGATGGGCCTGGACGAGGCCTCCAAGCTGCTCGGCAAGCGTGTCGAGAAAGGCCGTCTGACCGCTGACAAGATGGCTCAGGCGCTCAATGCGATCCGCCCGACCATGTCCTATGGCGATTTCGGCAACGTCGACATCGTCGTCGAGGCCGTGGTCGAGAACCCGAAGGTCAAGCACGCCGTGCTGGCCGAGGTGGAAGGCCACGTTCGCGAAGACGCGATCATCGCTTCCAACACCTCCACCATCTCCATCAGCTACCTGGCCCAGGCGCTCAAGCGTCCGGAAAACTTCTGCGGCATGCACTTCTTCAACCCGGTGCACATGATGCCGCTGGTTGAGGTGATCCGCGGCGAGAAGACCAGCGAAACCGCTATCGCCACCACCGTCGCCTACGCCAAGAAAATGGGCAAGAGCCCGGTCGTGGTCAACGATTGCCCGGGCTTCCTGGTCAACCGCGTGCTGTTCCCGTACTTCGGCGGCTTCGCCCGCGCCATCGCCCACGGTGTCGATTTCGCCCGCGCCGACAAGGTGATGGAGAAGTTCGGCTGGCCCATGGGCCCGGCCTACCTGATGGACGTGGTCGGCATGGACACCGGCCACCACGGCCGCGACGTGATGGCCGAAGGCTTCCCGGATCGCATGAAGGACGACACCCGTACCGCCGTCGATGTCATGTACGACGCCAATCGCCTCGGCCAGAAGAATGGCAAGGGCTTCTACGCCTACGAGATGGACAAGAAGGGCAAGCCGAAGAAGGTGGTCGACCCTGAGGCCTACGAGCTGCTCAAGCCGGTCGTTGCCGAGACGCGCGAGCTGTCCGATGAGGACATCATCAACTACATGATGATCCCGCTGTGCCTGGAAACCGTGCGTTGCCTGGAAGACGGCATCGTCGAGACCGCTGCCGAAGCCGACATGGGCCTCATCTACGGCATTGGCTTCCCACCCTTCCGCGGTGGTGCGCTGCGCTACATCGATTCGATTGGCGTCGCCGAGTTCGTCGCGATGGCCGACAAGTACGCCGACCTGGGCCCGCTGTACCACCCGACCGCGAAGCTGCGTGAGATGGCCGCCAACGGCCAGCGCTTCTACGGTTAATCGAGGGAGAGAGAATTCATGAGCCTGAATCCAAGAGATGCAGTCATCGTCGACTTCGGTCGCACCCCGATGGGGCGCTCCAAGGGCGGCATGCACCGTAACACCCGCGCCGAGACCATGTCCGCACTGCTGATCGACGGCCTGCTGGCGCGCAATCCGAAGATCGACCCGGCCGAGGTCGAGGACGTGATCTGGGGCTGCGTCAACCAGACCCTCGAGCAGGGCTGGAACATTGCCCGCATGGCCTCGCTGCTGACCCGCATTCCGCACACCAGCGCCGGCCAGACCGTGAGCCGCCTGTGCGGTTCGTCCATGAGCGCCCTGCATACTGCCGTGCAGGCCATCCAGACCAACAACGGCGACGTGTTCGTCATCGGTGGTGTGGAGCACATGGGCCACGTCAGCATGATGCACGGCGTCGACCCGAACCCGCAGCTGTCGCTGCATGCGGCCAAGGCCTCGGGCATGATGGGCCTGACCGCCGAGATGCTCGGCAAGATGCACGGCATCAGCCGTGAAGCCCAGGATCAGTTCGGTGAGCGCTCGCACCGCCTGGCGCACAAGGCTACCGTCGAGGGCAAGTTCAAGGACGAGATCATCCCGATGGAAGGTCACGACGAGAACGGCTTCCTCAAGGTCTTCGACTACGACGAGACCATCCGTCCGGATACCACCCTGGAAAGCCTGGCCGCGCTGAAGCCAGCGTTCAACCCGAAGGGCGGCACCGTGACCGCCGGTACGTCCTCGCAGATCACCGACGGTGCGTCCTGCATGATCGTCATGTCCGCCCAGCGCGCCAAGGACCTCGGCATCCAGCCGATGGCGGTGGTTCGCGCCATGGCGCTGGCTGGCGTTGACCCGGCGATCATGGGCTACGGCCCGGTGCCGTCCACCCAGAAGGTGCTCAAGCGCGCCGGTCTGACCATGGACGACATCAGCCACGTCGAACTGAACGAAGCCTTCGCTGCACAGGCGCTGCCGGTGCTCAAGGACCTCAAGCTGCTCGACAAGATGGAAGAGAAGGTCAACCTGCACGGCGGCGCGATCGCCCTGGGTCACCCGTTCGGCTGCTCCGGTGCGCGTATCTCCGGCACCCTGCTGAACGTGATGAAGCAGAACAACGGTACGCTGGGTATCGCTACCATGTGTATCGGTCTGGGCCAGGGGATCAGCACGGTCTTCGAACGCGTCTAACAGACAGATGCAAATGACTGCGCTAGGCTGACAGCCATTCTCGCGACTGGGCGGGAGGAATTGTCAGCCGGTGCATGGAAGCCGGGGCCTGGTGCCCCGGTTTTTCTTTTTTGTATTTGTGTGGAGGTAGGCATGCAGTTGCAGCCGGGGCGTTATCGCCATTACAAGGGGCCGGAATATCGCGTATTCGCTGTTGCGCGGCACTCCGAGACGGAGGAGCCGGTGGTGTTCTATCAGGCACTTTATGGGGAGCGCGGACTCTGGGTACGCCCGCTGTCAATGTTCACCGAGAGCGTCGAAGTGAACGGCGAAACGGTCCCGCGTTTCGCATTGATCGAAGCCGAAACGAGTGTTTTCGGCGGTTGAGCTGGCCACCGGCCACCAGGTCCACGCTTGACCTCACCTCCATCGCCACTATATATAGCGGTGCTTTTCAGGCAGAGCGAAAACCTTGCTGTCCGCTTGATGGCATCGAACCGCCGCTCTGATTCGCTCCAGAAGGAGCCGGGCAGGGCGATTGTTCTGTCAGGTCGCCCCGTTCGCAAAACGCGCACGAATGTTCGCTGATGCCTTGCCGTCTACCGCCGGCACGGGTATTCAAACTGCCGGAGGCATTGCCTCTGTTCACCTCTAGATTCAGGAACTCTCCTCTCCATGGGTAAATCGCTGGTCATCGTGGAATCACCGGCCAAGGCCAAGACAATCAACAAGTATTTGGGCAACCAGTACGTGGTGAAGTCGAGTATCGGCCACATCCGCGACCTCCCTACCAGCGGCTCGGCCAACAAGGAGCCGGTCAAGCGCGGCAAGGCTGCGGCGGCCGAGGCGCCAGCGCTGTCGCCCAAGGAGAAGGCCAAGCGTCAGCTCATCACCCGCATGGGGGTCGACCCTGAGCATGGCTGGAAGGCCAAGTACGAGATCCTGCCCGGCAAGGAAAAGGTCATCGAGGAACTTCGTCGCCTGGCCAAGGAAGCTGACACCATCTATCTCGCGACCGACTTGGATAGAGAGGGGGAGGCCATCGCCTGGCACCTGCGTGAGTCGATTGGCGGCGACGACAGCCGCTACAAGCGCGTGGTGTTCAACGAGATCACCAAGAAGGCGATTCAGGAGGCCTTTTCCCAACCGGGCGAGCTCGATCTGAATCGCGTCAACGCGCAGCAGGCGCGCCGCTTTCTCGATCGCGTGGTCGGCTACATGGTTTCGCCGCTGCTCTGGGCGAAGATCGCCCGCGGCCTCTCTGCCGGTCGCGTGCAGTCGGTGGCAGTGAAGCTGGTGGTCGAGCGCGAGCGCGAAATCCGCGCGTTCGTTCCGGAAGAATACTGGGAAGTGCATGCCGACCTGGCGACTGCCCAGCAGGCCAAGGTGCGCTTCGAGGTCGCCCGCGAGAAGGGCGAGGCGTTCAAGCCGCTGAACGAGGCGCAGGCCAATGCTGCGCTGGAGAAGCTCAAGGGCGCCAGCTACAGCGTAGCCAAGCGCGAGGACAAGCCGACCAGCAGCAAGCCTTCGGCGCCTTTCATTACCTCGACCCTGCAGCAGGCAGCGAGCAATCGCCTCGGCTTCGGCGTTAAGAAGACCATGATGATGGCTCAGCGCTTGTACGAAGCCGGTTACATCACCTACATGCGTACCGACTCGACCAATCTATCGGCTGATGCCATCAGCATGGTGCGCGGTTTCATCGAAGGCGAGTTCGGCGACAAGTACCTGCCCGAGAAGCCGAATCTGTATTCGAGCAAGGAAGGCGCGCAGGAAGCGCACGAGGCGATTCGCCCGTCCGATGTCAACCTGCGGCCGAACCAGCTGTCCGGCATGGAGCGCGATGCCGAGCGTCTGTACGAGCTGATCTGGCGCCAGTTCGTGGCCTGCCAGATGCCGCCGGCGCAGTACCTGTCCACCAGCGTTACGGTGGCTGCCGGTGATTTCGAGCTGCGCGCCAAGGGCCGCATTCTGAAGTTCGACGGCTACACCAAGGTCATGCCGCAGCAGAGCAAGGCTGGCGAGGACGATGTGCTGCCGGAAATGAACAAGGGCGACGCCATGAAGCTGCTCAAGCTCGACCCGAGCCAGCACTTCACCAAGCCGCCGGCGCGATATTCCGAAGCCAGCCTGGTCAAGGAGATGGAGAAGCGCGGCATCGGCCGGCCGTCCACCTATGCGGCGATCATTTCCACCATCCAGGACCGCGGCTACGTCTCGCTGCACAATCGCCGTTTCTACTCGGAGAAGATGGGCGACATCGTCACCGAGCGCCTCTCCGAGAGCTTCAACAACCTGATGGACTACGGCTTCACCGCCGGCATGGAAGAGCATCTGGACGACGTCGCCCAGGGCGAGCGTGACTGGAAGCATGTACTGGACGAGTTCTACGGTGATTTCCGCAAGAAGCTCGAGGTTGCCGAGTCCAGCGAGAATGGCATGCGTGCCAACCAGCCGACCCTCACGGACATCCCGTGCAAGGTCTGCGGCCGGCCGATGATGATCCGCACCGCGTCCACCGGGGTGTTCCTCGGTTGTTCCGGCTACAGCCTGCCGCCGAAGGAGCGCTGCAAGTCCACGGTGAACCTCATTCCGGGTGACGAGATCGCCGCCGATGACGAGGGCGAGTCCGAATCCCGCGTGCTGCTGGGCAAGCATCGCTGCCCGATCTGCAGCACCGCGATGGATGCCTACCTGCTCGACGAGACGCACAAGCTGCATATCTGCGGCAACAACCCGGACTGCTCCGGCTACGAGATCGAGGAAGGTCAGTACCGTATCAAGGGGTACGAGGGGCCGAGCCTGGAATGCGACAAGTGCGGCAGCGAGATGCAGCTCAAGACCGGTCGTTTCGGCAAGTTCTTCGGCTGCACCAACGCCGAATGCAAGAACACCCGCAAGCTGCTGAAGAACGGCGAGCCGGCGCCGCCGAAGATGGATGCGGTGAAGATGCCGGAACTCAAGTGCGAGAAGGTGGATGACACCTACGTGCTGCGAGACGGTGCTTCCGGGTTGTTCCTGGCCGCCAGCCAGTTCCCGAAGAACCGCGAGACCCGCGCGCCGCTGGTGCGTGAGCTGATCCCGCACAAGGACGAGATCGATCCCAAGTATCACTTCCTGCTCCAGGCGCCCCAGCAGGATCCGGAAGGCCGTCCGGCGGTTATCCGCTTCAGCCGCAAGACCAAGGAGCAGTACGTGCAGAGCGAAGTCGACGGCAAGCCTACCGGCTGGAAGGCGTTCTACGACGGCGGCAAGTGGCAGGTCGAAGACAAGCGCTGATTCCGGCTCGACCGACTCGCCAGGCGAGTCGGTCGGATTGATTGCCTCCCGGCCACGCCGTCTGTTCGTCGTTCGCGCTGGTGCAGCGTTCGTCGAAGGTCCATTCTCTGCACATTCTCTTCCGGAGAGCATGCCATGGCTCACGAGCTCTACACCCGTACCAACCAGAAGATCTTCTTTGCCGGCCTCTCGCTGGAAAGCTGGCGCAAGGCCGAAGAAACTGCCTCGATGAACTCCCAGGGGCTGATTCAGGCCGAGCGCGAGGCGTGCCTGTTTCACCTGTACGGTGCGCTGCTCGGCCTGTGCCATGAGATCGCCGGTTACTATCGCTCGCCGGGCGCCGATGCGCCGGTGGTGGAGGCGTTTCTGACGCGCAGCGTTCTAGAGGCGGCGCCGAGTCCGGAGCTCGCCGAGCTGCTGGAACTGTCGGAGCAGCCGAGTACCTGGCTTGGGCAGTTGCTGGTCGCCTACCGTCAGCTATCCCAGCCGCCACGGGCCCCGGCCAAGGTCAAGACCGACCCACGTCAGCCGCTGATCGAGGCGGTTACTGTCGAGGATGAGACTCCGCCGCTGAGCCGGGCCGAGCTGGAAGCCTGGCGGCAGAACCTCAAGGGGCTGGCGCTGCGCTTTCGCGAGTCGCTGACCGAGTGGTGATCAGGTAACGCCGTGCTAGCGGCGATGCCTGATGCTTAGCACCAGGGCGATGCCACCCAGAATCGCGGTGCCGGCCAGCAGTAGCGTTGTGGTCACCGCTTCACCCAGCAGCACGGCACCGGCAATGGCCGCCAGTAGCGGAACGCTGAGCTGCACGCTGGCCGCCTGGATTGCTGCGAGGCCGGGCAGGGCGGCGTACCAGATGGCGTAACCGACCCCGGACGTCAGTGCCCCGGACAGCAGCGCGTAGACCACGCCGGGCCAGTCCCATGTCTGCTGGCCCAGCAAGAGCAGGCAGAGCAGGGCCGCCAACGGGACCGTCCGTAGAAAATTGCCCGCCGTGGCTGCAAGCGGTGTGGAGGTCCCTCGCCCGCGAAGCGAATAGACGCCCCAGGCGACGCCGGACAGGAGCATCAGTAGTGCGCCATTCAGGGGCGGGGTGCTGCTCCCCGGGAGCAGCAGGATCACCAATCCACTGACCGCCAGCAGCA
Organism: Stutzerimonas sp. KH-1; assembly: GCF_054483855.1. NCBI lineage: Bacteria > Pseudomonadati > Pseudomonadota > Gammaproteobacteria > Pseudomonadales > Pseudomonadaceae > Stutzerimonas > Stutzerimonas sp. KH-1. The sequence continues at coordinate 991,653 of NZ_CM137011.1, forward strand.
GGCCGACAAGCTGCCCGGCGCTGAAGCGCTCGCCTCTCAGCAAGCCCCAGGCAAGCATGCTCAGTTGCACGGCACCGAACAGCAGCAGAGCGCCGGCGCCGGCGTCCAGGTCGATATAGGCAAAGGAAAAACAGGCCGCGTAGATGAACAGCGCCGCGGCGCTGATCCAGTCACCACCTAGTGGTTGGTCGGTCCTGTCGAAGCGCAACAGCAGCCAGAGGGTGAGCGCCCCGGCGGCGATCCGCAGGCCGGTGAAGCTGGCCGGATCGATGGCGGTGTCCCGCAGCGCTATCCGGCAGAGGATCGAGTTGCCGGCGAACGCCAGCATGGCCAGAGCGGTGAGTAGCAAGGTGCGGGTGGTCATGCACGATTCCTTGTCCCGGCGCAGAGATGCGCGCGCTTTTTTCAGCGCATGCTACGTTGCCGATCCACCCGGGGCACGTCATTTTCTTAGACGGATTGCTCGATACATGTGTCCCGCAGCGCTCCCTCATAGGGGCTCTGGAAAGCCAAAGGCTGCCCCGATCCCGGTCGGCTGTTACAATGGCCGCCTTTCACGCGGAGCTGATCCATGCCTACATCTTTTCTTGAAATCGTCGAGCTACCGGACGGGCGCATCGTGCTTCGTCGTGCCGAGGACGAAGAGGTGTTGGTCACTCTGGACTTTTCTGACGATGCCAAGCTGTTCCTGCAGGGGCAGCACGTGGAGATCGCCAAGGCGATGTTCAATGTGGGTGTTCAGATGGCGGGTCGGATGACGGAAGGCGATTTCGATCACGATGAAGACGAGCCACGCGTTCTGCACTGAGCGCAGCTGCGTCGCCGCGGCGGTTCCACCATCGCTTCATGCCAGGCAGCACGTCCCTGTGCTTGCCACTCAACAACCCAGACGAATATTCAGGCTCTGCGCTTCGCCCAGACTGGCGGCGTTGCGCAGCTTGCTGCGTGTCGCGTCGTCGAGGTGGCCGAGCCAGCTGATGACGGTATGGCTGCAGCCGGACGCCAGTGCTTTGCACGCCAGTTCCAGCGCACCTTCTGCATTGCGCGGTTGCAGGAGGATGATGCGCTCGCGATTCAGGCCGCACTTGCGCAGGAAGTTCTGTGAAAGGAAGGCGGGCGGCGCGATCAGTGTCAGCCAGCGGCTGTCCGTCGCATCGCCAAGTTCGCGCAGGATCGGCGTGAGCAGCAGATGGCAGTGCTGGCTGCTGCCGCTGAGGCTCAACTCGCTCAGGTGATCCTTTTTCTCCTGCTCGGGTTTGCTGCGCGGTGCGAGGCTGCCGAAGGGGGCCAGGCTTTGCGCGATGACACCGTCGAACAGCGATAGCTGGGGCCGGGAAGTGCTGGTCTGGTACTGCATAACCTTCTCCTCAGCGGCGTATGACGCCGACACTCAAGCCTTCGATAACCAGTTCCTGATGTTCAAGGTCGACTTCGATGGGGGCGAACTCCGGGTTCTCGGCTAGCAGCCAGACCTTCTTGCCGTCGCGCTTGAAACGCTTGACGGTCACCTCATCGCCGACCCGCGCCACCACTATCTGGCCGTTGCGGGCCTCACGGGTGGTGTGCACGGCCAGCAGGTCGCCGTCGTAGATGCCGATGTCCTTCATGCTCATGCCGTGCACACGCAGCAGATAATCGGCGCGCGGATGGAAAAAGGCGGGGCTGATCTGGCAGGATTCCTCGACATGTTGCTGAGCCAGTATCGGGGCGCCGGCGGCGACGCGGCCGATGATCGGCAAGCCGGCTTCGGCAGGCGTGGGTTCGAAGTCGGGAATACGTATCCCGCGTGATGCGCCAGGCGTCATCTCGATAGCGCCTTTGCGGGCAAGCGCCTTGAGATGCTCCTCAGCGGCATTGGGCGACTTGAAGCCGAGCTCCTGAGCGATCTCCGCGCGAGTGGGCGGATAACCGTTGTCTTCCAGGCAGCGCTTGATGAAGGCGAGGATTTCCGTCTGGCGAGGCGTCAGCTTGATCATGTCGGTCTCTGTTCTTTTATACAGTGACTGGGATTATATACAGTGCTTCGGCCTTGGCAATGAATGTTTCTCGGTGGCGTAGCCGGTGTGCGGCGTAGCGCGTCTGCGACAATGACGCTAGTGCCGCAAGGCGTTTCGTGGTTGACTTGCCGGTCGGTGAAACGTAAGTTTCAAACAGTTGTTTGTCTTTCGGAGGGGGCATGGCGCAGTCGGAAACAGTTGAGCGCATTCTTGATGCAGCGGAACAGCTGTTCGCGGAAAAAGGCTTCGCCGAAACCTCGCTTCGTCTGATCACCAGCAAGGCTGGGGTCAACCTGGCGGCGGTGAACTACCACTTCGGTTCGAAGAAGGCACTCATCCAGGCAGTGTTCTCGCGCTTCCTCGGGCCGTTCTGTGCCAGCCTGGAACGTGAGCTGGATCGCCGCGAGGCGCTCACCGACAAGAAGGACACGCTGGAGGAGCTGCTGGAAATCCTCGTCGAGCAGGCTCTGGCGGTCAAGCCGCGCAGCGGCGACGACCTGTCGATATTCATGCGGCTGCTTGGCTTGTCCTTCAGTCAGAGCCAGGGGCACCTGCGGCGCTACCTTGAAGACATGTACGGCAAGGTGTTTCGCCGCTACATGCTCAAGGTTCATGACGCCGCGCCGGCCATTCCGCCGATCGAGCTGTTCTGGCGTGTGCATTTCATGCTGGGGGCCGCGGCATTCAGCATGTCCGGTATCAAGGCGCTGCGTGCGATCTCCGAGAACGACTTCGGCGTCCGCACTTCGATCGAACAGGTGATGCGCATGATGGTGCCATTCCTGGCCGCCGGCATGCGGGCCGACAGCGGCATCGATGACAGTACCCTGGCGGCGGCGCAACCCGTCGCGCGGCGCAACGCAGCGGCCATTCCGGCCAAGGCTTGAGCTACAAGGCTACCGGGGGATCGGCTAAGCTAGCCGCCCATGGCCTTTCTCGATCTTCTGCATATTTCCATCGCTGACCAGCAGCTCTACGGCTTTGCCGATGGGCAGCTGCGTCTGCGCTTTCCCGTGTCTACCGCGCGTAACGGCGTCGGCGAACAGAATGGTTCCGGCTGTACGCCGCGCGGCGTGCATCAGGTGCGTGCGCGCATCGGCGACGGCCTACCCGAGGGGGCAGTGCTGCGCGGGCGGCGCTGGACCGGCGAAATCTGGTCGCAGGAGTTGCACGCAAGTTTCCCCGGGCGCGACTGGATACTCACTCGCATCCTCTGGCTCAGCGGTTGCGAGCCGGGCGTCAACCGGATGGGGAAGGTCGATACCTTCCGCCGTTACATCTACATTCACGGTACGCCCGATTGCGAACCGATGGGTGTGCCGCTTTCCCACGGTTGCGTGCGTATGCGCAATGCCGATCTGCTGCAACTTTTTCCCAGGGTGCCGCCGCACTGTCCGGTGCGCATCACCGAGGCACCTTGCCCAGGCTGGGCTGCCGCTGAACTCGAATAAGGATCTGCGTCTGTATGCACGGTTCATTGATGCTGGATATCGCCGGCACCTGGCTGACTGCCGAGGATCGGCAGCTGCTGCGCCAACCCGAGGTGGGCGGGCTCATCCTGTTCGCTCGCAACATCGAATGCCCGCGCCAGGTGGACGAGCTGTGCCGCGCGATTCGCGCCGTGCGCCCCGACCTGCTTCTGGCGGTGGATCAGGAGGGCGGCCGCGTGCAGCGGCTGCGCCAGGGTTTCGTGCGGCTTCCGGCGATGCGCGAGTTGGCACGTTGCGCCGACGCTCCCAGGCTGGCCGAAGCCTGCGGCTGGGTCATGGCCAGCGAGGTGCTCGCCGTGGGCCTGGATTTCAGCTTCGCGCCGGTGCTCGATCTGGATCATCAGCGAAGCGCGGTGGTAGGCGCGCGCGCCTTCGAGGGTGACCCGCAGATCGCGGTGACGCTGATCGATGCCTTCATTCGCGGCATGCACGCCGCCGGCATGGCCGCCACCGGCAAGCATTTCCCGGGGCATGGCTGGGCCGAAGCCGATTCCCATGTTGCGATCCCGGTCGATGAGCGCAGCCTCGACGAGTTGCGCCGATGTGATCTGATTCCCTTCCAGGCATTGAGCGGCACGCTCGATGCGATCATGCCGGCGCATGTCATCTATCCGCAGATCGACGAGCAGCCTGCGGGTTTTTCCCGGCGCTGGCTGCAGGACATCCTGCGTGGCGAGCTGGGCTTCAAGGGCGTGATCTTCAGCGACGATCTTTCGATGGCCGGAGCGCACGTCGCCGGCGACGCGGCAGGCCGGATCGAAGCCGCCCTCGGCGCTGGCTGCGACATGGGACTGGTCTGCAACGACCGTGCGGCGGCCGAACTGGCGCTGGCCGCGCTGCAGCGCTTGAAGGTCACGCCGTCGGCTGCACTGTCGGGCATGCGTAGCCGGGCTGGTAATGCGACGGACTACAAGCAGACCCCTCGTTGGCTGGATGCAATTGGCGCGCTGAAAGCTGCCGATCTGATCGACTGATCGCTCACATCTCAAGGAATAGCCATGACTGTTCATGCCATCATCGGCGGTACCGGTCTGACCCAGTTGACCGGCTTCAAGCTGCATCGTGCGCAGCTGATCGATACGCCCCATGGGCGGCCCTCCGCCGAAGTCCTGCGGGGTGAGTATGGCGGTCGCGAGGTGCTGTTCCTGGCCCGGCACGGCCATCCGCATCGTGTTCCGCCGCACCAGGTGAACTATCGCGCCAATCTCTGGGCACTGAAGCAGGCCGGCGCCGAAACGGTGGTCGCGGTCAACGCGGTGGGCGGCATTCACTCGGCGATGGGGGCCGGTCATTTCTGCGTACCGAATCAGATCATCGATTACACCTATGGCCGGGAACAGACGTTCTTCGAAGGCGAGATCGACCACGTGACCCACATCGATTTCAGCTACCCCTACGACGAAGCATTGCGCGAACGCCTGATCGGGGCGCTGGCCGCCGAGGGTTTCGCCTTCAGTGGTCATGGTGTGTACGGCTGCACTCAAGGGCCGCGTCTTGAAACGGCTGCGGAGATCGTCCGTATGGAGCGCGACGGTTGCGACATCGTCGGCATGACCGGCATGCCCGAGGCGGCCCTGGCCCGTGAGCTGGAACTGCCGTACGCCTGCCTCGCATTGGTGGTCAATCCAGCAGCTGGCAAGGCGGATGGGGTGATCACCATGGCGCAGATCGAGGCGGCGCTCGCCGCTGGTATCGGCAAGGCGCGACTGGTCCTGGCTCGCCTGCTGGCCGGTTGATCGTGCATTGGCCGGTGGCCTGAATGCCGCTGTGCATGCCTGCAACGACAGTGTCATATTGCGGCCTGAGACTGGTAATTTTGCGGCGCCACCCCATTGCGGTGAACATGCCGCTTGCTACACTTGGCCGTCCTTTGGAGTACCGGAATGTCTTGCCAGGCACACACAATAAGAATTCTAAGAACGGTCGTGTTGCTGACGCTGCTTGGCGGTATGGCCGGTTGTTCGACCTGGTTCTCGGGTAATTTCAAGGACCCGAAAGTCGAACTCACCAAGGTCGATATCATCAAGGCGCGGCTGCTGGAACAGCAGTTCATGCTGCGCTTCCGCATCGATAACCCCAACGATCACAGCCTGCCGGTGCGAGGCCTCATCTACACGGTCCATCTCAACGACGTGGAACTGGCCAGCGGCGAGTCCAGTGGCTGGCTGACCGTTCCTGCCAACAGCTTCGAGTACTACGAGGTGCCGGTGCACACCAATCTGTGGCGGCACATGAAGTACATCGTGCGGCTCTTGGAAAAACCGGATCGCCCGATCAACTACCGACTGGCCGGCGAACTCAAGACGGGGCTGATGGCTGGGCGACGCGTGCACATTTCCAACAATGGCGAGATAATCCCGGGCAACTTTATTCCGGAGTAGTACCCAGATGAGTCACGAACCCCATGTGCATGGTCCCGACTGCAACCACGACCACGACCATCACCACGTCCACGGGCCGCACTGCAATCATGGACACGAGCCGGTGCGCAATCCGCTGAAGGATGTCGGTCGCAACGATCCGTGCCCCTGCGGTAGTCAGAAGAAATACAAGAAGTGCCACGGGGCCTGATGCTTCCATGAGTCTTTTCCTCGGTCTGCTCGTCATCGCCGTGCTGCTGGTTGCAGCACTGGCCGGCTATGCGCTGTATTTGTGGCGTCGCGTATGGCGCAACGAGCGTTTGCAGGCCGAGGCGCGCGCGCAACAGCAGACGGCGTTGGCCGAGGATCTGCGAATCCTTGCCAGCTGTCTGTTGGACGAGCAGCTGCCGCTGATCGAGGGCGCCATCCGCATCAAGGTGCTGCTCGACAACTACGACGTCACCCTCGGGCAGCATCCCCGTTGCCAAGTGTTCCAGCAGCTCTTCGACGCCACAGAGCAGGTGCCGACCCATGCAGCCTGGAAGGCGCTGGACAAGAGCGAACGTCGGCGCCACGAGGCGCAGTTCAGCGCTCTGGAGTTGCAACACAAGGCCGAAGCGCGCCGTTCGGCCCGTTGGCTGCTCGACGAAGCTCTGCCAAAATCCCGCGACGCGGCCTGATCGACCGATCTTCTTCGCCGTACGCCCTCTAATCTATTAGCACCCATCCCTCGCCAAGCCCGCACAGGAGTCTTCGATGTCTCTGCGTCTGCCGTTCGCCCTGGTTCGTCTGACGTTGGGGGCCGCGCTCGGCCTGGCCGGCCTCGGCGGTTGTCAGGCCTATCTCGATAACCGCTACAGTGCCAGTCTGCCGCCAGCGCAGGGCATCCAGCCGCTGACCGGCCTGGCAGGCAGTGCGAGCATCCGGCGCAATTCGCTGGGCATGCCGCTGATCGAGACCTCGTCATTTCACGATGCGCTGTTCGCCATGGGTTACGTGCACGCCACCGACCGGCTGAGCCAGATGGTCAGCCTGCGGCTGATGGCCCAGGGGCGCTTGGCTGAGATGGTCGGCCCCGGGGTGCTGGAGACCGACCGCTTCATGCGTGCGGTCAATCTGCGCCAGAGCGCCGAGCTGCTCTATCGCGAATCCTCGCCGAGGATGAAAAAGTTCTTCGAGGTGTACGCCCGTGGCGTGAACGCCTACCTCTATCGCCATCAGGACAGGCTGCCGATGGACCTCGCCGAGTCCGGCTACAAGCCTGAGTACTGGAAGCCGGAGGACTCGGTACTGGTGTTCTGCCTGCTCAATTTCGGCCTGTCGCAGAACTTGCAGGAAGAGGTCGCCGCGTTGTTGATGGCGCAGAAGGTGGGTAGCGACAAGCTGGCCTGGCTCCTGCCCATCTATCCGGACGAGGCGTTGCCGTTCGACGAGGCGGACAAGCTCAAGGGGCTGAAGCTGGGTGGCAGCGTGCCCGGGCTGGCTGCCATCGAGCAGGCCGTTCAGCACTTGGCAGCGTTGACCCCGACCGGCATGGCGGCGTCGAACAACTGGGCCATTGCCGGCAGCAACACCCGCAGCGGCAAGCCGATCCTGGCCAACGACACGCACTTGCCGCTGTCGATGCCTTCGTACTGGAATTTCATGCAGGTTCGCGCACCGAAGTTCCAGGCGGCGGGTGTCACCATCGCCGGCGTCCCCGCCGTGGTGGCGGGCTTCAACGGCAAGCTCGGCTGGGGCATGACCATGGTCATGGGCGACAACCAGGACCTCTATCTCGAGCAGGTGCGTCGCGAAGGCTCGCGGCTGATGTACCTGGCCGACGGCAAATGGCTGCCGGCCCGCGAGCGGCACGAGACCTACTTCGTCAAAGGCGAGCGACCGATTCGCGAGACCATTTACGAAACCCGCAACGGCCCGCTGCTGAACACGGCGCTGGGCGAGCGCAAGCATCCCTTGCAGCCGCTGCAGCTCGCCAGCGGCTACGGTCTGGCACTGAAGACCACGCAACTGGAGGCCGATCGCACGCTGGACGCCTTCTTCGACCTGTCCCGCGCGCAGTCGGTGGACCAGGCCTTCGAGGCGACCCGCGAAATTCGTGCAACCGCCCTGAATCTGGTCTTTGCTGACCAGCAGGGCATCGGCTGGCAGGTCACCGGACGTTTTCCCAACCGTCGCGAGGGGCTGGGGCTGGTGCCGTCGCCCGGTTGGGACAATCGATATGAGTGGGATGGTTTCACCGATCCGATGCTGCATCCCTACGATCAGGATCCGATCCAGGGCTGGCTCGGCACCGCCAACCAGCGCAGCGTGCCGCGCGGTTACGGAATGCAGCTTTCCAGCTCCTGGTATGGCCCGGAGCGTTACGAGCGATTGGCGGAGCTGGCCGGCCGTGGCAAGCATGACACCCGCAGCACCATCGCCATGCAGTACGACCAGGTGACGCCTTTCGCCGCCAAGCTCAGGACCATGTTCGAGGCGCCGGGCATGGCCGAGCCGTTGCGCCAGGCAATCGATGCACTGCCGGCCACCGAACGCAACAAGGCGCGCGAAGCGCTGGATCGGCTGATGGCGTTCGACGGCAAGCTCACTGCGGATTCGGCGGATGCTGCACTGTATGGCGCTTTCCTGCACGAAAGCGCGCGGCACATCTTCCTCGACGAACTGGGGCCTGAGGATTCGCCGGCCTGGCGTGCGCTGGTACAGACGGCCAACACCTCCTATTCGGCCCAGGCCGACCATCTGCTCGGCCGCGAAGACAGCCCGTTCTGGAACGACCAGCGCACCGCGCAAAGCGAAGACAAACCGGCGATCCTGGCGCGCAGCCTGGCCGCTGCGGTGACCTTGCTCGAAAGCCGCCTGGGCAACGAGCGCAGCGCCTGGCAATGGGGCAAGCTGCATACGGCTCGCTGGACCTCCGGCGCGACGCAGCTGGCGCCGCATATGCCGGCGGGCCAGCGGAGCAAGATCAACGCCATCGGCGGCTACCTTGACCGCGGTCCCTATGCCATGGGCGGCGACCACAGCACGCTGAACGCCTCGGCCTATCACCTGGGTTCGGATTTCGATACCTGGCTGATTCCGGCGATGCGCATCATCGTCGACTTTGGCCGTGACGAGCCGATGATCGGCCTCAACAGTTCAGGCCAGTCGGGCAATCCGGCCAGCCCGCATTACGCCGATGGCATCGACGCATGGATGAAGGCGAACTACGTGAGTTTCCCGTTCAAGACGGAGAATCTCGACAAGGTCTATGGCAACCAACGCCTGTTGCTGACGCCAGCCGGCAAGTGAGGAGAGCGCCGCGCCGGCATCAGGCCGGTTGCGGCGCTGCTGGCGCGACTTCGAGAACGCGGATCACGTCTGGCGTCGGATAGTGCCAGCGCACGTCCACATCCCAGAACTGCGCGCCGTAGCGCCGCTCCGGTTCGGGTTTCTGATAGGCCGGGCGCGGGTCCTGCGCCAGGCACTGCTCGATGAGCTCCACCAGCGGTTCGCCGAGGCGTAGTGCTTCGCGGCGGGCCTGCGATAGTCCAGTTTCTGACCACTGCACCTCGATCAACTCTGGCGTGTCGGCGGCCATGTCGTTGCGCGCGTCCGGCAGCGCATCGGCGTAGGGCACGTAGGGTTTGATGTCCAGCACCGGGGTGCCGTCCAGCAGGTCGATGCCGGAGATGAACAGCCGATCCGCTTCGACCCGATCCAGCCTGACCACCGATTGACCGATACCGTTGGGCCTGTGGGTCGCGCGGGTGGCGAACACGCCGACCATGCGATTGCCGCCGAGGCGAGGCGGGCGGACCTTGAGGCGGGGTTTGCTTTCCAGTGCCTGGTGGAAAAGAAACAGCAGCCATACATGGCTGACCTGCTCGAGCCCGGCTACCGCCTCCCCGCTGTCGAACGGCGGCAGTAGTTCCACCACTCCGCGTGCGGCCGGCGCCAGGCTGGGCTGGCGGGGGATGGCGAACTTCTCCTTGAAGCAGGAGCGGACGTAGCCGATAGGCGAGACGCTGTGTTGCATGGGGCTGGCCTGGATACGGGCGGGCGGCTGCGCATCTTACCCGCTATGGCGCCGCGTTGCGCGACGTCGGGCCGCGCGCTCGTCGAAGCGGCGGCCCGATGCCAAGATCTTACAGACCGAGCAGATTGGCGACGTAGTCGGCATCTTTGTCGCCGCGGCCGGAGAGGTTGACCAGGATGTGGCTGTCCTTGCCCAGCGTTGGCGCGGTGCGAATCGCCCAAGCCACGGCGTGAGCGCTTTCCAGGGCGGGGATGATGCCTTCGACACGCGACAGGGTCATAAAGGCGTCCAGGCATTCCTGGTCGGTCGCGGTCTGGTAGTTCACCCGGCCGATGTCCTTGAGATAACTGTGCTGCGGACCGACACCGGGGTAATCCAGGCCGGAGGCGATGGAGTGCACCGCGGACGGATTGCCCTCGGCATCTTCCAACACATAGCAGGCCATGCCATGCAACTCGCCGGGCTTGCCCTTGGACAGCGTGGCCGAGTGACGGCCGGGCTTGTCCAGGCTTTCGCCCGCCGGCTCGATACCGACTAGTTCGACCGCGGCATCCTCCAGAAAGGCGGTGAACATGCCCATGGCATTGGAGCCGCCGCCGACGCAGGCGACCACATGATCCGGCAGACGACCGTGTCTGGAGAGAAACTGCTCGCGGGCCTCGTTACCGATGATCGACTGGAAATCGCGGACCATCTTCGGAAACGGGTGCGGGCCGACCACCGATCCGATGGCGTAGATGTAGTTGTGCGGGTCCTTCAGGTATTCCTCGAAGGCGCTGTCCACTGCTTCCTTGAGCGTCGCCGCGCCGCGGGTGACGGCTACCAGCTTGCAGCCGAGGATCTTCATCTTGGTGACGTTGGGGTGTTCCTTCTCGATGTCCACCTGGCCCATGTGGATCTCGCAGGGGATGCCGACCAGCGCGCAGGCGGTGGCCAGAGCGACACCATGCTGACCGGCGCCGGTCTCGGCGATCACCTTCGTCTTGCCCATGAACTTGGCCAGCAGCGCCTCGCCCAGGCAGTGATTGATCTTGTGCGCGCCGGTGTGGTTCAGGTCTTCGCGCTTCAAATGGATCTGCGCGCCGCCGAGCTGTTCGGAGAGGCGCCGGGCGTGGAAGATCGGGCTCGGCCGGCCCACGTAGTCGGCGAACAGTGCGGCCAGTTCCTGCTGGAAATCCTCGCGCTGGCGGATTTCCTCGTAGGCCAGGTTGATGTCGTCCATGGCCTGCTTGAGGTGCGGCGGGACCAACTGGCCGCCGTAGGGGCCGAAGTATCCGTTGGCGTCGGGCATGGCAGTGAAACGAGGATCGGACGACATGGGTTCATCTCTGCTGGTGAAAAGGGGGGCCTGTTTACGCGGGGGCGATCATAAGCCAGCGTCTGGGCCGCTGAAAACGTAGCGGCAACCGCACAGTTCTTCCTCGTTTCTTCGTGGCGTTGCGGCGCTCCGAATCGGCTCGGCGAAGGGCTGGTGGAGGTCAGTCATGCCGAAGGGTGCCGGTCTCGGTTCGCAGGATTTTGATTTATCGTGTAGGATGCGCCGCTTATTTTGTCTTATCGGAGCAAATCACCGCTTTTGTTTGGTCGGCATGTCCGCGTGCCGATGGGTATGGCTGTCATCAGCACAGCACGTCTTGCATACCCGCCCCGCCATCAGGCCGCGCAACCCTTGGCAAATTTGCACGCCGCCTGCCGCAATACGTCGCACTGCGATGTCGTAAAGCCAGAACAAGTTCAGGAGATCGAACTGATGAACGAGGCTGAGCTCTCGCCCAATGATTCCGAAGCGCCGGCTGACCGGATCAATCCCGTAGTGTTCTACGGTTCCGCAATCGCCATCGTGGCGTTTGCCATATGGACGATGTTCTTCACTGATCGCTCCCAAGCGGTCATCAATACGGTGCTTGGCTGGATATCCGACAGCTTCGGCTGGTTCTACTTTCTCGCCGTGCTGGTGTACCTGCTCTTCGTGGTGATCGTCGCCACCAGCCGCTACGGCAAGATCCGCCTCGGGCCGGATCATTCCAAGCCTGAATTCAATGTGGTCACCTGGGCGGCAATGCTGTTTTCCGCCGGGATCGGCATCGACCTGCTGTTCTTCTGTATCGCCGAACCCATCACCCAGTTCCTCGAGCCGCCGGTAGGCGAGGGCGGCACCACCCAGGCCGCACGCCACGCCATGGAGCTGACCTTTCTGCACTGGGGCCTTTCGGGCTGGGGTGTCTATACCCTGGTCGGCATGTCGCTGGCGTATTTCAGCTTCCGCCAGGGCCTGCCGCTGTCGATCCGCTCGGCGCTGTATCCGATCTTCGGCAAGCGCATCTACGGCCCCATCGGGCATACCGTCGATACCGCCGCGGTGCTCGGCACGGTGTTCGGCATAGCCACCAGCCTCGGCATCGGCATCATCCAGCTGAACTTCGGCCTCAACTACATCTTCGGCGTACCGGAAGGCACCTTCACCCAGGCCGTGCTGGTGGTGCTGATCGTGGTGTTCTCGGCGATCTCGGCGGCGACCGGGGTCGAGCGCGGGATTCGCCGGCTTTCCGAGTTCAACATGCTGCTGGCGGTACTGCTGCTGCTGTTCGTGCTGGTGGTCGGCGATACGGTGTTCCTGCTCAATGCGCTGGTGATGAACGTCGGCGACTACTTCTCCAACTTCATCAGCCTGTCGCTGGACACCTACGCCTACCGCCGGCCGACCGACTGGTTGAACGCCTGGACGGTGTTCTTCTGGGCCTGGTGGATTGCCTGGGGGCCGTTCGTGGGTCTGTTCCTGGCACGCATTTCCCGTGGTCGCACCATCCGCGAGTTCGTCATCGGCACGCTGCTGTTGCCGCTGGCCTTCATGATGGCCTGGATGTCGATCATGGGTAACAGCGCCATCGAGATGGTCATGGGCGGTGCCCTCGAATTCGGCCAGCAGGCGGTGAGCAACCCCGGATCGTCGATCTATCTGTTCCTGCAGAGCCTGCCCTGGGCTGGCCTCACGACTATCGTGGTAACCATCCTCGCCATCGTGTTCTTCGTTACCTCCGGCGACTCCGGCTCGCTGGTGCTGTCGAACTTCACGTCCATTCTCAAGGATGTGAACAGCGATGCACCGGTGTGGATGCGCATCCTCTGGGCCGCCATCATCGGGATTCTCACCCTGGCGCTGTTGATCGCCGGTGGCCTGACCGCGCTGCAGGGCACCGTGGTGATCATGGGGCTACCGTTCTCCATCGTGCTGCTGTTCATGATGTACGGGTTGTTCAAGGCACTGCACGTCGAAGGCGTCATGGCCGACAGCTACCAGAAGAGCCTCGCCGGCTACCTGTCCGGGCGCGCCACGCTGGAACACACGCAGATGAACTGGAGCCAGCGCCTGTCGCGGGCGATGAGTTTCCCCAGCCGTTCGCAGATCCGTCGCTACCTGAAGGAGGTCTGCAAACCGGCGATGGAGGAGATCCAGAAGGCGCTTGGCGAGAAAGGCGTGCCGGTGGAGATCGTCGAAGGCGAACCGGGCAACGAGCACTTGGCGCTGCACGTCAACCTGGGCAGCGAGCAGGACTTCACCTACCAGATCTGGCCGGTGCGCGGCACCATGCCGTCCTTCGCCCTGCGCACCCAGAGCAGCAAGGCCGATTACTACCGGCTCGAAGTGCACCTGCGCCAGGGCAGCCTGGGTTATGACCTGATGGGCTATTCCCGGCGCCAGCTGATCGAGGACATCCTCGACCACTACGAGCACCACATGCACTTCCTGCATCTGCAGCGCGAAAACGGCGGTGGTGAAAGCGGCATGCCCAATCCGGGCGCGGCGCCGACACCCTGACCCTGCACGCCTCGGGCGATCCCCGAGGCGTTCCATCCATGTCGCGGCAGCGTCGATCCGCTGCCGCCACAGACAGTACGAACGAGGTAGAACATGGCCCGTTTCCCACGGCAGCAACTCTATATCCATGGCGGTTATGTCGACGCCAGCAGCAACCAGACCTTCGAGAGCATCAACCCGGCCAACGGCGAAGTCCTGGCCGAAGTGCCCGAGGCTGGCGCGGCCGATCTGGAACGCGCGGTTGAAAGCGCCGAGCAGGGCCAGCGCATCTGGGCGGCGCTGACCGGTATCGAGCGGGCGCGAATCATGCGGCGCGCGGTCGATCTCTTGCGCGAGCGCAACGACGAGCTGGCGCTGCTGGAAACCCTGGACACCGGCAAGCCGCTGAGCGAGACCCGCAGCGTTGACATCGTCACCGGTGCCGACGTGCTGGAGTACTACGCGGGCCTGGCTCCGGCCATCGAGGGCGAGCAGATTCCGCTGCGCGACAGCAGCTTCGTCTACACCCGGCGCGAACCGCTGGGCGTGGTGGCCGGCATCGGTGCCTGGAACTATCCGATCCAGATCGCCCTGTGGAAGGCCGCTCCGGCGCTGGCCGCGGGCAACGCGATGATCTTCAAGCCCAGTGAGGTCACGCCCCTGAGCGCGCTCAAGCTGGCGGAAATCTTCAGCGAGGCCGGGCTGCCCGATGGCGTGTTCAACGTGCTGACCGGCAGCGGCGCCGGCGTCGGTGCGCTGATCACCGAGCACCCGCGCATCGCCAAGGTGTCCTTCACCGGCGGCGTGGCCACCGGCAAGAAGGTCATGGCCAGCGCGGCAGGCTCTTCGCTGAAGGACGTGACCATGGAACTGGGCGGCAAGTCGCCGCTGATCGTCTGTGAGGACGCCGATCTGGATCGCGCGGCCGATATCGCGGTCATGGCCAACTTCTTCAGCTCCGGCCAGGTGTGCACCAATGGCACCCGGGTGTTCGTCCCCGCGGGCCTGAAAGCGGCCTTCGAGGCCAAGCTGCTGGAGCGCGTGCAGCGCATTCGCCTGGGTGATCCGCAGCAGGATGAGACCAACTTCGGTCCCCTGGTCAGCTTCGCGCACATGAACAAGGTGCTCGACTACATCGCCCAGGGCAAGGCCGCTGGCGCACGGCTGCTCTGTGGCGGTGAGCGGGTGACCGAGGGCGAGTGCGCCAGGGGCGCCTTCGTCGCACCCACCGTCTTCAGCGACTGCAGCGACGACATGAGCATCGTGCGCGAAGAGATCTTCGGCCCGGTGCTGAGCCTGCTCGAATATCAGGATGAGGACGAAGTCATCCGCCGCGCCAACGACACCGAATATGGCCTCGCCGCCGGCGTGGTCACCACCGATCTGGCGCGGGCGCACCGCATCATCCATCGCCTCGAGGCCGGCATCTGCTGGATCAACACCTGGGGCGAATCGCCGGCGCAGATGCCGGTCGGTGGCTACAAGCAGTCCGGTATCGGTCGCGAAAACGGCATCGCCTCGCTGGCGCACTACACGCGGGTCAAATCGGTACAGGTAGAGCTGGGCGAGTTCGCCTCGGTGTTCTGAGGGAGGTAGATCATGGAATACGACTACATCATCATCGGCGCCGGCTCGGCGGGTAACGTGCTCGCCGCACGCCTGACCGAGGACACCGACGTCAGCGTGCTGCTGCTGGAAGCCGGCGGCCCGGACTACCGGTTGGATTTCCGCACCCAGATGCCCGCCGCGCTGGCCTATCCGCTGCAGGGCACGCGCTACAACTGGGCCTACAAGACCGATCCCGAGCCGCACATGAACAACCGTCGCATGGATTGCGGTCGCGGCAAGGGCCTGGGCGGCTCGTCGCTGATCAACGGCATGTGCTACATCCGTGGCAACGCCCTGGACTACGACAATTGGGCCAAGGCACCGGGGCTGGAAGACTGGACCTACCTCGACTGCCTGCCGTATTTCCGCAAGGCCGAGTCGCGTGACATCGGCCCCAACGATTACCACGGCGGTGTCGGCCCGGTCAGCGTGACCACGCCGAAGGCCGACAACAACGAGCTGTTCCACGCCATGGTCGAAGCCGGTGTGCAGGCCGGCTATCCGCGTACCGACGACCTCAACGGCTATCAACAGGAAGGCTTCGGCCCGATGGACCGTACCGTGACGCCCCAGGGCCGGCGCGCCAGCACGGCGCGCGGCTATCTGGATCAGGCCAGGGAGCGGCCGAACCTGACCATCGAAACGCACGCGGTGACCGATCGCGTCCTGTTTGAAGGCAAGCGCGCAGTGGGCGTGCGCTACCTGCGCGATCGCAAGGACCCGTACATCGTGCGTGCGCGTCGCGAGGTGCTGCTGTGCGGCGGGGCGATCGCCTCGCCGCAGATCCTGCAGCGCTCGGGCGTCGGGCCGGGCGAGCTGCTGCGCCGGGTCGGTGTGAAACTTGTCCACGAGCTGCCCGGCGTTGGCCAGAACCTGCAGGACCATCTGGAGATGTACCTGCAGTTCGAGTGCCTGAAGCCGGTTTCGCTGTATCCGGCGCTGAAATGGTGGAACCAGCCGGCCATCGGCGCCGAATGGCTGTTCCTCGGCAGCGGCATCGGTGCCAGCAACCAGTTCGAGGCGGGCGGCTTCATCCGCAGCAGTAACGAGTTCGAATGGCCGAACATCCAGTTCCACTTCCTGCCGGTGGCAGTCAGTTATAACGGCAGCAACGCCCATGACGGTCACAGTTTTCAGGCCCACGTCGGTTCGATGCGCTCGCCCAGCCGCGGGCGTATCGAGATCCGCTCGACCGACCCGGCCGAGGACCCGAGCATCCTGTTCAACTACATGGCCCACGAGCAGGACTGGCGCGAATTCCGCGATGCCATCCGCATCACCCGCGAGATCATCGCCCAGCCGGCGCTCGACCCTTACCGCGGTCGCGAGCTGAGCCCGGGTATCGATGCGCAGAGCGATGCCGAGCTGGACGCCTTCGTCCGCGAGCACGCCGAGACGGCCTATCACCCGTCCTGCTCGTGCAAGATGGGCAGCGACGACATGGCCGTGGTCGACGGCCAGGGCCGGGTGCATGGGCTGGAAGGGTTGCGCGTGGTGGATGCCTCGATCATGCCGCAGATCATCACCGGCAACCTCAACGCGACCACTATCATGATCGCCGAGAAGATCGCCGATCGGATTCGTGGTCATGAGCCGCTGCCGCGCAGCACGGCGAAGTACTACGTGGCCGGCAATACGCCGGTGCGTCAACCACCGCGGCGTTGACGAGCCCGCAGCCCGGCGGTGGAAAAGGCTGCGCCGTTTTCCACCCTACGCGGCCCAGGGCTCGTAGCGCAGAAATGAAAACGCCCCGCAGAAGCGGGGCGTTTGTTTAACCGATCAGCTCAGATCACTTCGGCCCAGAGGTCGTACTCGTCGGCGTTGGTGACGCGCACGCGCACCTTGTCGCCCGGCTGCAGCGGCTGTTCGCTGTCGACGTAGACCATGCCGTCGATCTCCGGGGCGTCGGCCCAGGAGCGGCCGATGGCACCGTCTTCGTCCACTTCGTCGATCAACACGTCCAGTTCCTTGCCGACCTTCAGCTGCAGGCGCGCGGCGCTGATGGCCTGCTGGTGCGCCATGAAGCGGTCCCAGCGGTCCTGCTTGATCTCGTCCGGTACCGGCTCCAGGTCCATGGCCTCGGCCGGTGCGCCGTCCACCGGCGAGTACTGGAAGCAGCCGACACGGTCGAGCTGGGCTTCGGTGAGCCAGTCGAGCAGGTACTGGAAGTCTTCCTCGGTCTCGCCGGGGAAGCCGACAATAAAGGTCGAGCGGATGGTCAGCTCGGGGCAGATCTCGCGCCACTGCTTGATGCGCGCCAGGGTCTTGTCCTCGAAGGCCGGACGCTTCATCGCCTTGAGCACCTTCGGGCTGGCGTGCTGGAAGGGGATGTCCAGGTACGGCAGGATCTTGCCGGCGGCCATCAGCGGGATCACGTCGTCGACGTTAGGGTAGGGGTAGACGTAGTGCAGGCGCACCCAGACGCCCATCTTGCCCAGCTCCTCGCACAGCTCGAGCATGCGCGTCTTGACCGGCTGGCCGTTCCAGAAATCCAGCTTGTACTTGAGGTCCACGCCATACGCGCTGGTGTCCTGGCTGATCACCAGAACTTCCTTCACGCCGGCCTTGACCAGGCGCTCGGCCTCGCTGAGCACATCGCCCACCGGGCGGCTGACCAGTTTGCCGCGCATGGAGGGGATGATGCAGAAGCTGCAGGTATGGTTGCAGCCTTCGGAAATCTTCAGATAGGCATAGTGGCGCGGGGTGAGCTTGATGCCCTGCGGCGGTACCAGGTCGACGAAGGGATCGTGCTCGATGCTCGGCGGCACCACTTCGTGCACCGCATTGACCACCTGCTCGTACTGCTGCGGGCCGGTAACCGCCAGCACGCTGGGGTGCACGCCGCGGATGTTGTTCTCGTCCACGCCCATGCAGCCGGTGACGATCACCTTGCCGTTCTCGGCGATCGCCTCGCCGATGGCGTCCAGCGATTCGGCCTTCGCACTGTCGATGAAGCCGCAGGTATTGACTACCACCACGTCGGCGTCCTCATAGGACGGCACGATCTGGTAACCCTCCATGCGCAGCTGGGTGAGGATGCGTTCAGAGTCGACCGTGGCCTTGGGGCAACCCAGGCTGACGAACCCGACTGTTGGCGTTTTGCTCATCGACTTTGAACCTCGAAAACCGCGCATTAAAAAGGCGCGCGAGTATACCGATGTGGATGTTTTTTAGCCAGATTGCGACAGGGGCCGTATGTCCGTCCGTTGACGAACATCGCTGGCAGAAGCGCGACGCCAGGTCCGGGATGATCGGTCAGGCGCCGATGTCCAGGCCCAGCAAGTCGCTACTGGGCCGAGTCGCATCCTGCAGGTTCTGCTCGGCCAGCATCGATGCGGAGGAAGGGGCGCCGTTACGGTACTCGCTCGGCGTACAGCCAACGAACTGCTTGAACGCTCGCGCGAAATAGGACGGATCGCGAAAGCCGGCTTCATAGCCGATGGTGGTGATCGGCATCTGCGTGTTGCCCAGTCGGTCCTTGGCGAACTCCAGACGCTTGCCCAGCGTGTACTCCAGATAGCAGACGCCATGCAGCTCCTTGAACAGGCGGCTGAAGCGCGAGGGCGTCAGGCCGCACAGCCGCGCCAGTTCCTTTTGGTCGAGGTTCTCGCGAAAGTGCAGGTCGATGTAGTAAAGCGCGGGCGCCAGCAGCTGGTGTCTCTGATGATCGGCCGTGAGGCGGATGCTCGGCGGCAGGTCCGGATAATGCTCGCCGAGCACGCGCTGCCGTGTGGCATGGGCATTCTGGCGCAGCTTCAGCAGCTGATCCAGGGCCAGACGGTAGCGGCGTAGCTCGGCTGCGGTCAGCGGCAGCGTGACGTATTCCCATACCCCGGAGCGCATCGCCCATATCGCCAGATCTTCGCAATGCTGGACGGTGAACATGGTGATGGGAATGGACGGCGCGGCACGTTTGACCTGATGCAGCTGGTTCAGGCCCAGGGCATCGGGGCGGTCGTAGTGCATGCAGATCATGTCGACGCGCCGGCTCTGGCCGCTGTCGGCCAAGCTGTGGGCCTGCACCAGACGGCATTCGCTGAAGGCCGTGAACTGGCGCATCAACGCTTCGGTGCTGCGGTCGTGGGTCAGGTCCACCCAGAGGAGTAATGGTCCCTGCGGAGAGTTAGACATCTTTACTAGCTCTGCCCTTTTACTTTCCCTTACAAACAGTATTGGCAAACGGCCATTATGGATAAGAACAGTTTCTGCTAAGGCGCACCTCTGATAGCACATTGCCGTTATTAGGATTAATACGGAGCTGATGCGGTGAGGTTTGTTGCCAATGCGAGGAGCCTCAAGTCGTTGTAACCGCGTATTGCAGAGCTTTGCTGACCACGGCAATTGAGTGCTAGCAACGCGCAAAAGAGTCCTAACGCCCACTGCGTTTGCCTGACTAGTGTTCACCTCAGCAGCGGTGCATGGAGCGCTGCCAACCGATGGATGAACCACTCCTCAGTGAGGTGAGCGAAATGACCATTCAAACGATCAAGACCGCGGTGCTGAAGTTCGCGAAGGACGAAGACGGGCTGACCATCGTCGAGTATGCGGTGGCTGGGGGGCTGATTACCGCAGCCGTCGCGCTGGCCTTCACCAATCTGGGCGCGGCAGTTCTCGCCAAGATCAACCAGATCATCACAGCGCTCGGCGGGACGCCCGCAGCGTAAGCGCCGTGTTCCTATGGACATTCAAGGCTGGGCCAGCGGGCTGTTGCTGCTCTCGCTGCTGGGATACGCGGTGGTCAGCGATGTACGCCACCACCGCATCCCCAACCTCCTGGTCCTGACCGGGCTGGCACTGGGATTGGCCGGGCAGGCCTTCGCGGGCGGTCTGAGCGGGCTGGGGCAGGGGATGTTGGGGGCGCTGATCGGCTTTGGCCTGTTCCTGATGCTGTATGCGGCAGGTGGTATGGCCGCCGGTGACGTGAAGTTGATGGCCATGGTTGGCGTCTTTCTCACACCGCAGCAGGCGCTGGCTGCCGCGGCGGCCAGCCTGATGGTCGGCGGTCTCTGCGGGCTGGCCTTGATGATCTGGCACGGCCAGCTGCGGCAGACGCTCGGACGCTATGCGCTGATGCTGCGCAGCCAGAGCTACCTCGCACCGGCAGCCGGGGAGGTCGCCGGCAGGCCGTTCCCCTACGCCATCGCGATCCTGTTGGGCACGTTCGCCAGCAGCTTGTGGTTTCACTTCGACTAGCGCGGGAGGCCGCCATGTACGCAGTCAGCGATAGCGATGGCTACCCGAGCGAGCGCGAAGCGGTGCAGCGCCTGGCGCCGCAGCCGCGCACCATCGCCGAGACCGGGCTGAGCGATCAGCTGCTCGCCGATCTGCTGTGCAAGCATCTGCATGAAGGCGGTGCGCTGGACATGGCGCGTCTGGTCGAGCGGCTGGCATTGCCCGGCGCCGTGCTGGAAGAGGTGCTCGCCCTGCTGCGCAAGGATGGCCGCATCGAGGTGCTCGGCCAGCACAACGGCCAGGCCCTGCGCTATGGGCTGACCGAGCGGGGGCGCAACGCCGCGCGCGATGCGCTGGAGCGCAGCGGTTATATCGGTGCGGCGCCGTTTCCGGTGAGCACCTACCGTTCATTGGTCAAGGTACAGACGATCCACCATGCACGGGTGAATGCCGAGAAGATGCGTGCGGTATTCAGCGGTGTGGTGCTCGCCGATGATCTGCTCGATCAGCTTGGCGTGGCGATGAATTCCGGCCGCGCGATCATGATCTACGGGCCAGCCGGCACCGGTAAGACCTACATCAGCGGACGTCTGATCCGCCTGTTCGGCGAAGCGATCTGGGTGCCTTACGCCATCGCCATCAACGATGCGGTGGTGGAGGTCTACGATCCGCAGATCCATCAGCGCCTGGACGATCGCGACCAGTACAACAGCCTGCTGCTGAGCGAAGGCATCGACCGTCGCCTGCTGTGCTGCATGCGCCCGCTGGTGGTGTCGGGCGGCGAGCTGAGCATGGAACAGCTCGACGTCCGCTACGACCCGTTCAACCGCCGTTACCTGGCGCCGCTGCAGCTCAAGGCCAGCAACGGCCTGTACATCATCGACGATCTCGGTCGGCAGCGCATGCCGCCGGCCGAGCTGTTCAACCGCTGGATCGTGCCGATGGAGGAAAAGCGCGACTTCCTCAATCTCGGCGGCGGGCAGCAGTGCGTGCTGCCGTTCGACATGGTCCTGGTCTTCGCCACCAACCTGAATCCGCTGGAGTTGGCCGACGAAGCCTTCCTCCGTCGGATTGGCTACAAGCTGCGCTTCAACTACCTCAAACCGCAGGAATACGAACGCATCTGGCGACAGGAAGGCGAGCGCCTGGGCATCGCCTTCGATCCGCAATTGCTGCGCTATGTGCTGCGCGAACTCTACGAAGCGGAAGGCATGCCGCTGGTGCCGTGCCATCCGCGAGATCTGCTGGGCATGGCGCTGGACCGCCAGCGCTACACCGAACGCAGCGGTCCGTTGACGCCCGATGACCTGCAATGGGCCTGGCGCAATTACTTCGTCCAGCTCGAGTTCCTTGGATAAGGAGATACCGACATGAGCTCACGTACCTTCACGTTGATCGCGCTGTCCCTGCTGCTGGGGCTGGGAGCGGCCTGGATGGCCAACAGCTGGCTTAGCGCGCGGCTCGATGCCAGGCCGGACGACAAGTCGCAGAACGTGGTGGTCGCCACCACGGAGATCCCCTTCGGGCAGATGGTCGAGGCGCAGCATGTGACCTTGGTGCGCATGCCCAAGGGCACGGTGCCGGACGATTCGTTCGCCAGCACCGAAGAGGTGATCGGCAAGATCGCCACCTTCGGCATGCTGCGTGGCGACGTGCTGCGCGGCGCGCGGCTGGCCGAGCACCTGGGTGGCAGCACGCTGGCGTCGCTGATCGCCACCGACAAGCGCGCGGTGTCGGTGCGGGTCGACGATGTGGTGGGCGTGGGCGGCTTCCTGCTGCCGGGCAACCGGGTCGACGTACTGGCCACCCGGCGCAAGGGCAATGGTGAGGAAGCCGAGGCCAAGACCATTCTCGAAGACCTGCGCGTGCTGGCCGTCGACCAGACCGCCAGTACCGACAAGACCCAGCCGGTAGTGGTGCGCGCCGTGACCCTGGAAATGAGTTCCGAGGAAGCCGAGGAGCTGGTCAAGGCCATGACCGAAGGGCGTCTGCAACTGGCGCTGCGTAATCCCCTGGATAACCAGAAAAAGCCCGTGGCAGCGCCGCCGCCGGTGGCTCCGGTAGTCGCTGCGCCGAAGCCGGTGGTGCGCCGCGCACCGGCCAATCCCGGGGTGACGATCATTCGCGGCACCCAGGTGAACGTGACCAATGTCGGCCTGTAAGGCGATGACCAGCTGACGGCGCGTGGCCACGACGGCTGACACGCAAGGAGATCGATATGAACAACATGCACAGAGTGGGGGCCCTGGTGCTGGCGCTGGGCACGATGCTGTCCGGGCTGGTGATGGCAGCCGAGACGAAACCTGTGGTCCTTGCCACCCCGGCGGCGAACGTCAGTGACGTCCAGGTACCGATCTACAAGTCGCGCGTGCTCACCACGCGAACCGCGGTCAAACGCATCTCGGTGGGCAATCCCGAGATTGCCGACATTCTGATCACCAGCCCGACCCAGCTCTACCTGCTCGGCCGTTCGCTGGGCAGCACCAACGTGCTGCTCTGGGATGGCAGCAATCGCCTGATCGACAGCCTCGATCTGGAAGTGGTGCACGATCTCAGCGGCCTCAAGAGCAAGCTGCACCAGGTCATGCCCAATGAACCGATCGAGGTCTTCAGCGCCCAGGGCGCCCTGGTGCTGCGCGGGCAGGTCAGCAGCGCCGCGGCGATGGACAACGCCGTCAAGCTGGCGCGCAGTTACGCCGAGCAGGCCGCCGGCGATGCCAAGCGCCAGGGTGCCGGTGCCGCTGCACAGCCGCAGGAGCCATTGCAGCTGATCAACCTGCTCAGCGTTGGTGGCAGCCAGCAGGTGATGCTCGAGGTGAAGGTCGCCGAGATGCAGCGCAACCTGTTCAAGAACCTCAACGTGCGCTTCAACGCGCTGGACTTCGGTTCGTCCGGACGCTGGTCGGGTGGCGGGTTCAACAATGGCCAGGGGCTAGGCTTCGACGAGGACGGATTCGTTAACCCGACCACGCTGTTCGGCGATGGCAAAGGCATCTTCGGCCAGTTCCTCTCCGACAACTTCCTCTTCAACGTGGTGCTGGAAGCGGCCAAGGACAACGGCTCGGCCAAGGTGCTCGCCGAGCCGACGCTGACCACCCTGACCGGGCAGCAGGCGGAGTTCATCTCCGGTGGCGAGTTTCCGGTACCGATCACCGAGGACGATGGCATCACCATCGAATTCAAGGAATTCGGCGTCGGGGTCAAGTTCCTGCCGGTAGTGCTCGATTCCGGCCGCATCAACCTGAACCTCAATGTCTCGGTCAGTGAGCTCTCCAATGCCAACTCGCTGGTGCTGGACACCGGCCTGGAAAGCATCCTCGGCAACGGCGTCAACCAGGTCATCCCGTCGCTGACCAAGCGCAGCGCGCAGTCCACCGTCGAGCTCGGCAACGGCCAGACGATCGCCATCGCCGGCCTGATCAGCGAGAACACCCGCGACTTCGTCAGCCGCTTCCCCGGTCTGGGTGACGTGCCGGTGCTGGGCCAGCTGTTCCGTAGCCAGCAGTTCATCCACGGCGAGACCGAACTGGTGATCCTGGTGACGCCTTACCTGGCACAACCGGTGGATGCCAGGACGGTGCGCCTGCCGACCGAGAATTTCGTCGAGCCCAGCGACGCGGAGTTCTACCTGCTGGGCAAGACCAAGGGCAGTGCGCCCGGCCGGGCAGTGCCGGCCAGCCTCGGCATTAGCGAAGGCCGCTTCGGCCACGACCTCAAGTAAGCGGAGTCGCCATCATGAAAATTCTGCCCTACGCCTGCCTGTTCACCCTGCTGGCCGGCTGCGTTCCCTACCAGGAAGGTCGTGTCGGCTCGCTGGGCAGCACGGTCAACGCGACCCTGTATCAGCAGATCGCCGACAAGAACGTCGCCGCCAACCCGGGCACGGCGCTGTCGCCGGCCGGCACCGATGGCCCGTTGACCGAACAGGTCATGGAGAGCTACCGGGGTGCCACCGGCGATGCCCAGCAGGTCGCGCAGCCGATCCAGATCAACGTGGGCAACTGAGGTTCGCGTCATGAACGCCTCCTGCATGGTTCGTCCGTTCCCGCAACGTCAGCGTGGCTCGGCCATGGTGCTGGTCGTAGTGGCGCTGGCGGCGATGATGCTCATGGCTACCCTTGCGCTGGACGGCGGCCACATGCTGCTCAACAAGACACGCCTGCAGAACGCCGTGGATGCCGCGGCGCTCAGCGGTGCCAAGACCCTGCAACAGGTGCGGGGTTCGGGCAACGCCGGCAGCCTGACGCAGGACGCTGCGCGCGCGACATTCCAGCTCAACGGCCAGGCGCCCGGCAACGACGAGCTGGCCGCTGCGCTGGGGGACAACCCGGGCGCCATCGTGCAGGTCGATCTGGCGGCCAGTGTTTACGGACCGTTCTCCTTTCCGGGGCCGATAGATGCCCGATACGTGCGCGTGACCGTTGCCGAGCTGCCGTTGCAGGGTTTCTTCTGGGGCATGCTGCAGGCCCTGGGCAACGACGCGGAGAAGGAAATCGCGGCAATCGCCACGGCTGGTCCGAGCCCAACCAGCCCGTGCGACATCGCTCCGCTGATGGTCTGCGGCGATCCCAACCAGCATGATCCAGCCAACGGGCTGGTCTGGGGTTATCGCTTCGGCGATCTGGAAGTGCTCAAGGGCGCAGCCGGAAACGACCCGGTCATCGGCCCTGGCAACTTCCAGCTGATTCGCCTCGGCGACAGCAGTGGCGCCGCGGATGTACGTCAGGCGCTGGCCGGCGGCACCGAGCAATGCAACAGCGTCGGCGAGTCGGTGGAGACCGAGCCGGGCAACACCATCGGCCCGGTGTCGCAGGGCTTCAATACCCGCTTCGGCCAGTACAGCGGTGCGCTGTCCGGCAGCGCGGACCAGTATCCGCCGGATTTTGTCACCGACTACAGCTCGCCGCGCATGAGCTACAACGACAGCACCGGTCAGGCCGAATATCAGGGCGAGGTGGTCAGCGCCAGTGGCGGCGATCTCTCGACTGCCAGCACCGCGCTGCTCGACTACAACGACTGGCGCCAGCGCGTGGCCAACTGCCCCAACGGCTGCCGCGCTGACGGCGTCTCCGAGCGACGCATCCTGCGCATCGTGCTGGGTAACTGCACCGGCAGTTCCGGCGGCCAGACCTCGGTGCCGGTGCTGGGCTTCGGCTGCTTCTTTCTGGTCCAGCCACTGCCGACCGGCTCGGGCAACAAGGCGCAGGTCTTCGGCCAGTTCGTCAGCGAATGCGAGGGCGACAACGTGCCCGACAGCAACCCGGTGAATGACAGCGGCCCGCAGATCATCCAGCTGTACAAGACCTACATCGACAACAACCGCACGCCGAGCAACGACTCGTAGGAGGCGGCCATGAGCAGCCAGGCAATATCGGCAAGGGCAAGACAGCGCGGGCTCGCGATGGTGGAACTGGCCATCGCCTTGCCGCTGCTGCTGTTGCTGCTGCTGGCGCTGGGCGAGATCGGCCGGATGCTGTTTCAGTACAACAGCCTGCTGCAGGCCAGCCGCGATGCCAGCCGCTTCGTCGCCGGGCAGGCGTGGAATCGCACCCTTGGTCAGATCGAGCTGAGCGCCGAAATGATCGATCAGGCGCGCACCCTGGCGGTGTACGGCGCCCCTGTTCTGCAGGCGGGCAGCGAGCCGCTGGTCAGCGGGCTGAGCACGTCTCAGGTAAGCGTCAGCGCCTTGGGCAGCAACCACGTGCAGGTCAGCATCAGCTATACGTTTCAGCCACTGATCGGCAGCGGCCTGCCGAACTTCGGTTCGGGCGGGGCCACGCTCGGGTTTCCGCTGGTCGCCACCACCGTGATGAGGGCGCTGTGATGAACGCCAGACGCATGCGCGGCGTGTACGTGGTGGAGTTCGCCATCGTCGGGTTGCTGCTGTTCATCTTGCTGTTCGGTGTGCTGGAGATGGGGCGGCTGTTCTTCACCGTCAACGCGCTCAACGAAACGGTGCGTCGGGGCGCGCGCCTGGCCGCGGTATGCGAGATCCACGAGCCGCGCATCCTGCGCCGGGCGATCTTCAACGCCGCCGAGGACAGCGGTGCCAGCAGTCTGATCGCCAACCTCGAGACCGCAGACCTGACCCTGGTTTACCTGGACGAGAGCGGTGCGGCGATCGCCAACCCGGCGCAAGCCAGCGCCACCGGCTTCAATGCGATCCGCTACGTCCAGCTGCGCGTGGAGAACTTCACCTTCGACCTGCTGATTCCCGGGCTGAGCGGTGTGATCACCCTGCCGCCGTTCTCCTCGACCTTGCCGCGCGAAAGCCTTGGGCGTCATGCCGAGCCCGATGCCGTTCCGGAGATCACCCCATGCTGAATACCCTTGAAAAACCCAGTAGCGTCACGGTGGGAGGCCCGGGCCTGCGGTTGCTCGTCAGCAGCCGCGATGCAGGTGCCCTGACCCGGCTGAAGACGCTGGCGCAGCAACTGCCCGGCCTGCAGGTCAGCACGCGGCTGGTGAGCAATGGACACACCGACCCGCTGTACGGGCTGGAGCAGATGCCCGATCTGCTCCTGCTACACGTCAGCCACCTGTGGCGCGAGGAACTCGCTGCGCTGCAGCAGCACCCGCTCCAGCAGCGGCCGCCGCTGCTGGTCTGCGGCCCTCAGGACGACCGTGACTGCATGCGTATGGCGATGCAGGCCAGTGCCCGCGACTTCCTGCCGGAGCCGCTGGTGGAGCAGGAGCTGTTGGCCGCCATCAGTCGGATCGCGCTGGAAACTCGTGACGGGCACGGGAGCGGTGGCAAGGTCATCGCGATCATGAATGCCAAGGGCGGTTCGGGCGCAACCATGCTGGCCTGCAACCTGGCCCACAGCCTCAGCGCCTATGGCCGCCGCACCCTGCTGCTTGACCTCGACCTGCAGTTCGGCACGGTCGCCCATTGCCTGGATGTGCGTCCGAGCCACAGCCACATGGAAGTGCTGCAGCGGATCGATGAGCTGGACAGCGTTGCGCTGCACGGCTTCTGCAGTCATTTCAGCCCGACGCTCGACGTGCTCGGCGGCCGCGCCAGTGAACTGTGCCTGACCCAGGACATCCAGCTGGAGCAGGTCGAGGCGCTGCTGCGGCTGGCGCGCTCGAGCTATGAGTGGGTGGTGGTCGATCTGCCGCGGCAGATCGACCACCTCACCGGCATCACGCTGGAGCAGGCCGATCAGGTCTACGTGGTGCTGCAACAGTCGCTCAGTCACCTCAAGGATGCCGTTCGCCTGGTACGCATCATGCGCGAGGACCTCGGCATTCGGGGCGACCGCCTGCAGCTGGTGGTCAACCGCTACGACAAGACCGCGCCGGTCAGCCTCAAGGACATCGCCGAAGCGCTGCATTGCGGCGTGCCGCAGCGGCTGCCGAACGACTACGCGGTGATCAACGAAAGTCAGAACACCGGCGTACCGCTGGGCCTGCACGCGCCGCGGGCGCCGCTGACCCAGGGCATCCGGCAGATGGCCCAGGACCTGCTCGGTAACGACACCGCCGAGCAGGGCCTGCTCAAGCGCACCTTTGGACGCCTATTCGGGGGATGACCATGCTCAGCGAACTGCGTACCCGCCTGCAGGCAGGCAAGCGAGCCCCGGCCAAGCAGCCGGTTCCAAACCCCGGCCCGGAACGGCTGGAAACCGGCATGGCGTGGGAAACGCCGGTAGTCGAGAGCCTCTACGAGACCCGCAGCCAGCTCAGCGCGACCGACGCCGAATGGCGGGAAAAGATCTACCAGCAGCTGCTCAAGGTCATGGACCTGTCGCTGCTCGATTCGCTGGAGCCGGCGGATGCGGTGTGGCAGATCCGCGAGATCTGCCAGCGCCTGCTCGACGAGCACGCCGCACCGGTCAGCGCGGCGGCGCGCCAGCAGATCATCAAGCAGATCACCGACGAGGTGCTCGGCCTGGGTCCGCTGGAACCCCTGCTGGCCGACGGCACGGTGTCGGACATCCTGGTCAACGGCCACGCCTCGGTCTATGTCGAGCGTCACGGCAAGCTGCAGCGCACCGATGTGCGCTTTCGCGACGATCGGCATCTGCTGAACATCATCGACCGCATCGTCTCGAGCCTTGGCCGACGCATCGACGAATCCTCGCCGCTGGTGGACGCGCGGCTGAAGGATGGCTCGCGGGTCAACGCGATCATCCCGCCGCTGGCCATCGACGGGCCGAGCCTGTCGATCCGCCGCTTCGCGGTCGATTTGCTGAACGCCGAGAGCCTGATCCAGATGGGCACGCTGACGCCGGCCATCGCCCTGGTGCTCAAGGCCATCGTGCGGGGCCGGATGAACGTGCTGGTGTCCGGCGGCACCGGCACCGGCAAGACCACCATGCTCAACGTGCTGTCGAGCTTCATTCCGCACGACGAGCGCATCGTCACCATCGAGGATTCTGCCGAACTGCAGCTGCAGCAGCCGCATGTGGTACGTCTGGAAACCCGGCCGGCGAACATCGAGGGGCGTGGCGAGGTGAACCAGCGCGAGCTGGTGCGCAACAGCCTGCGCATGCGCCCGGACCGCATCGTCATCGGCGAGGTGCGCGGACCGGAGGCGCTGGACATGCTGGCAGCCATGAATACCGGGCACGACGGCTCGATCACCACCATCCACGCCAATAGCCCGCGCGACGCCCTGAGCCGCATCGAGAACATGGTGTCGATGAGCGGTGCGACCTTCCCGATCAAGGCCCTGCGCCAGCAGATCGCCTCGGCCATCGACGTGGTCATCCAGCTCGAACGGCAGGAAGACGGCAAGCGTCGGCTGGTCAGCGTGCAGGAGATCAACGGCATGGAAGGCGAGATCATCACCATGACCGAGATCTTCGCCTTCGAGCGTCGTGGCATCGGCGAGCATGGCGAGGTGCTCGGCGATTACCGGGCCACCGGGATGGTGCCGAGCTTCCGTGATGTGCTGGCCAAGCGCGGCATCGAGCTGCCGCTGGAGCTGTTCCGGCCGGACTGGATGGAGGGCACGCAGCCATGAGCCAGCTTCCCACCGAGTTCATCCTGATCTTCCTCGGCATGGTCTTCGTCGCGGTGTTCCTGCTCAGCCAGGGGCTGACGGTGCCGGTGTTCGGCGAGGCCGGACGGGTGCGCAAGCGCATCCGCATGCGCTTGCACCTGCTGGAGCAGGCCAACGACCTGCCGAACATGCAGACCCTGTTGCGCCAGAAGTATCTGACCCGGCTGTCACCGCTGGAGGCTGCGCTGGAACAGTTGCCGCTGATGGACCGGCTGGCGCAGATGATCGAGCAGAGCGGTCATGACTACCGCGCCTACCGGGTTGTCCTGCTGGGTGCGGTGCTGGCCGTGCTGGTGGCGGTCGCCACCTGGATGCTGCTGCGCCTATGGTGGCTGGCGCCGCTACTGGGCTTTCTGGCGTTCTGGCTGCCGATCCTGAAGATCAGCGGTGACCGTAGCAAGCGGTTCGCCGAGTTCGAAGAGGGGCTGGCCGATGCGCTGGATTCCATGTGCCGCGCGCTGCGCGCCGGGCATCCGTTCGGGGAGACGCTGCGGTTGGTGGCCGAAGAGCAGAAGGGCGCGGTGGCGCACGAGTTCGGCCTGACCTTCGCCGATCTGAACTACGGCAACGACGTCCGTCGGGCCATGCTCGGCCTGCTCGAGCGCGTGCCCAGCATGACCGTGATGATGCTGGTGACCAGCATCCTCATCCACCGTGAAACCGGCGGCAATCTGACCGAGGTGCTGGAGCGGCTGAGCCGGTTGATTCGCGGTCGCTTCCGCTTCCAGCGCAAGGTCAAGACGCTCTCGGCCGAGGGGCGCATGTCTGCCTGGGTCCTGATCTCCGTGCCGTTCGTTCTGGCCGCGGTGATCATGCTGACCACGCCGGAGTACCTGCCGCTGCTGATCAACGAACCGATCGGACAGAAGCTCAGCCTGGCAGCGTTCGGCGCCATGCTGGTGGGTATCTTCTGGATCCGCCGGATCATCCGTATCCAGGTCTGAGCGAGGACGCAGTCATGGACTATCTGTACGGTCTGGTTCGAAGCGTGGTCGCCGACGAGATGCTGGTGCGCCTGATCTTTCTGGCGGCGGTCGTGCTGAGCGTGATGCTCGCGGTGGGCACCACCGCAGTGTTGCTGATGGGCCTGCAAGACCCGATGCGCCGGCGCCTGGCGCTGATCAAGCGCGGCGGCCAGCGCGAGCACGGCTTCAACGAGCCACCACTTGGTGGCGTGCAGTTGCTGCTGCAGCAGGTCGGTGAGCGCTTCGTCAGCAAGGACGGCGCGCACCTGTCAGGCACCCGGGCACTGCTGCAGCACGCCGGCTATCGCTCGGCATCGGCGCTGCAGATGTACTGGGCGATCCGCCTTCTGTTGCCATTGCTGTTGCTGGTCGCGACCGTACTGGCGCTGCCGCTGGTGACGTTGCCGTCGCTGACGACCGGCCTGATGGCCGCCGGGATCGCGGTCGGCCTGGGTTGGCTGGCGCCGGCGATGTTCGTGGAACGACGCAGGAACGCCCGGCAGCTCCGTTTGCGTACCGCGTTTCCCGATGCGCTGGACCTGATGGTGGTCTGTGTCGAGTCGGGCCTGGCGTTGCCCCAGGCGATCGAGCGGGTCGCCGAGGAGCTGGCGGTCAGTCACGGCGAGCTCGCCGAGGAACTGGCGATGGTCAACGCCGAGATTCGCGCCGGCATATCCAGTTCGGCCGCGCTGGCGCATCTGGCGGAACGGACCGGCCTGGAGGATATCCGCGGGCTGGTCAGCCTGCTGGCGCAAAGCATCCGCTTCGGCACCAGTGTCGCCGACACCCTGCGCATCTATGCCGACGAATTCCGTGACCGGCGTACCCAGGCGGCCGAGGAACAGGCTGCCAAGATCGGTACCAAGCTGGTGTTTCCGCTGATTTTCTGCCTGTGGCCGAGCTTTTTCCTGGTCGCCATCGGTCCCGCCATGATCGGCGTACTCAAAGCCTTCGGGAGACTCTGAGATGAGAAGAATCGCATTGCTGCTGGCGCTGCCGGTCGTACTCGCCGGATGTCAGACCATGGGGCCCGAGCCGGGCGAAGGGCGCTCCATCTACTCGGGCCAGCACTCGGTACTGTACCGGGCGCGGCAACAGGCCGGCTCGCTGGAGCAGGCGCTGCAACTGGCCGACATGGCCTATCAGGCGGGCGATCTGGACCAGGCGCTGTTCCAGTACCTGCGCGCGCTGGAGCTGCAGCCCACGCAGTACTCAGCGCTGGTATGGGTAGGGCGGATCCATCGTGAGCGCGGCAACATCCAGCTGGCCGAGCTGGCCTTCGACGAGGTACTGCGCAAGGCGCCGGACAATCTCGATGCGCTGGCCGAGATGGGCATGCTGCAGCTGGCCAAGCGCGATCAGGAGCGCGCAAGGGAACTGCTCGACCGCGCCGTGTCGCTGGACCAGCAGCGTCAGGCGGGCGGTGATGCCGCTGCGGCGGCAGATGCGCTCAAGGTCGATCGTCAGTCGCCGGTACGGCTGTACAACGCACTGGGGGTGCTCGCCGACCTGAACAACGACTTTGCCCAGGCCGAGCGCTATTACCGGTTGGCCTTGCAGATCGAGCCGCGTTCGGTGCTGGTGCAGAACAGCCTCGGCTATTCCTACTACATGGCCGGGCACTGGCAGGAAGCCGAGCGCGTGTTCCGCCGCGCGCTGGATCGCAACACCGCCTATGCGCCGCTGTGGCGCAACTACGGACTGCTGATGGCGCGCACGGAACGTTACGAGGAGGCGCTGTCGGCGTTCGAGCAGATCGGCTCGCGCGCGCAGGCGAGCAACGATGTGGGCTACATCTGCCTGGTGGAGGGAAAGTTGGATGAGGCCGAGCAGTTCTTCCGCAGCGCTATGGAGCAGTCGCCGTCGCACTACGCCACCGCCTGGGACAACCTGGAGCGCGTTCGCCAGCTGCGCAAGGTGCGCCAGCTCGGTCTCGGCCAGGTGCAACCCGATGCGGTCGCCTCGACTGCCGCCGACGTCAGGGTATTCGCCGTACCCTGACTGGCGGGACGATGGCCGCCGCAGCGGCGGCCTGGTCGCTGCGCGCGGCGCGCGGCAGGTAGCGCTTGAGGCGCAGGGCCGGCGCCTCGATCAGATGCCAGGACAGCACGGCCAGCAGGAGGCTGCCGGCGAAGCTCAGCAGCATGAAGGGAACCAGGGATAGCTGCCCATCGGTCCAGTGCATCAGCAGTTGCTGAAGTGGAAAACTGAAGATGTACAGGCCGTAGGAGAAGTCGCCGGCCTTGCCGAAACCGGACAGGCGCGGCACGCGCAGGTGTGCCAGATAGAGCGTCAGGTAGGGCAGGGTGAGCAGGTGCACCAGTTCCCAGTGCTCGCCGCGGGCGCTGACGAGATTGGCCGCGAGCAGTAGCAAGGCGAGCGTCCAGTGCCAGTGAATGCGCAAGCGGTACAGGTACAGCACCACGCCGGCATAGAAGAACATCCCCAGCCGCGAGGCCTTGCGTAGCAGGTCGCTCTGCAGCTCGAGCAGCGGCATCAGATGAAAGTGCACGCCCACCAGCAGCATCAGGCCGATCAGCGCGCTGTTGCGACCGAAGCACTTGAGCAACCCCAGGGTGAGCACTGAGGCGTACATCAGTACCTCGTAGGGCAGCGTCCACAGCGAGCCGTTGACCGTATGTGGAAACGGATTGGTGGCAAAGGTCCCGGGCAGGCGGAACTCGGTGATCAGCGCGGCATTGCTCAGGTAGGCGAGTGTGCCGGGTGCGGCGAAATAGTCGCCCAGCGGCAGCGCCGTCGCCAGCGGGCCGACCAGCAGGACCGCCAACAGCACCGATACGAGCAACGCCGGAAGGATGCGCAAGGCCCGCTTGGCGGCGAAATCCAGCACGCTGCGACTGTTCAGCCATGAGCCAGCGATGAGAAAGCCGCTCATGACGAAGAAGATGTGCACGGCGATGTCCGCCGAGTCGTAGCTGCCGCTGAACAGGCGCAGGGGCTCCCGGTCAGCCTGCCCGGACAACCCGTAGCTATGGCCGAACACCACCATCGAGGCGGCGAAGAACCGCAAAAAATCGAAGTTGTTGTCTCTTGGCGCGGTGGTTGGCGCGTGCATCGGTTCCCCCTTGGGTGTGATCAGCGCAGCGGAAAGGTCTGGTTCATTCCCAGCGTGCGGCTCTCGCCATCACGGATGGCCTGCTCGATCAATCGCAGCCGCTGCGGAGTCTGATGCCGCCGGGCGATGTAGCGCAGCAGCGCGAGGAAGATCCGCCGGTTCAGGCGGTACAGCCAGGGCGAGGCCGCCCAGATGTGGGTGTCGAACCAAGCCTGGTTGCGTGCGGTGTAGTAGGCGCGGAAGTCGGAGTCGCCGAGCAGGAAGGCTTCATAGATGTTGCGGCTGCGTGCCTTGATGTTCCACGACAGCTCCAGCTCGTCGATCACGGCGTCGGTGACCAGGCGCAGCCGGCCGCCACCGGCAGTGATGCGGCGGGTGTACTCGGTGTCGTCGGCGTAGAGCACCAGGTCGCGCAGTGGCACTCCGATGGTCTGGTACAGGCTGCGGTGGGCGAGCATGCCGCCATAGGGCGCGAACGGCAGATCCAGCGTACGCGGCGGGATGCCTTGCGGGCGCCCCCAGGGCAGGCGGCGCCAGATCTTGTAGGGCAGCTGCGCGACGTGAAATCCGAAGTAGCTGGAGCGCGGCTGGATGGCGAAGCGGCCCGGTACGCCGCGGGCGATGTCCTCCTGCTGGCTGGCGCGAAAGCCCAGTACCGCGGCGCGATCCAGGCCGACCTCGTGACCGAGGCGGGCCAGCTCCTCGTGCAGCAGGCGTACGGCGGCCGCGGTGGGTGCATTGTCGTCATCCATCATCCAGATGTAATGCGCGCCCTCGGCGAGCGCCGCCTGCAGCCCGACCGCGTAACCGTTGGCCGAGCCGGTGTTGTGTTCCAGCGAAATGATGCGTACCTGGCCGGGCCAGCGGCTGCAGAGCTGCTCCAGCGGCGCGCGTGACGCATTGCTGACCACCAGCACGCGTGTGATCTGCTCGAAGCGGAAGGCCTGCTCGATCAGGCGCTGGAGGAATGGCAGGCGCTCGCCATAGGTCACCGTGACGATGGTGGTTTGCTTAAGGGCCGCCTCGTCGGGCAGCTCGGCGGCTTTCACGTACGGACGCAGGGCTTCGGGGCATGCAAGGTTCGACATGGCGGGCATTCCTCAGCCTTGTTCGGAGGTGGCGACTGGGATATCGCCGGTGGGCGCCGCGGGGGCTAGCCGGTCATCGTCGTCGGGGCTGAAAAAGGCGTGGAATACCCGAATGAAGGTTTCCCCCGGGGCGCCGCTGGCGCCCGGAGCGGGAATGAGTTCGGTATAGGAGTAGCCGTCCGCCAGAACCAGCGAGGTCCTGGATGGTGCGTCTGTGCTCATGCTGTAGCTCCTGAAGAAGCGGGGCTGCGGGCCCTGATCAGAATGAATAACGTCTGTTGTCCACCGGCCGGGTAGGAAGCGAGTCCGAGGCGGGTTCAGCGAAACGATGCTGTCGAGCGCCCGGCAGCGGGCTGGCGTTCTGGCCACCGCCGGATGCGCCGCAGTGCGGTGCGACAGTGGCCGGGGCGGGTCGGTAGGCGATGACGCTGGGGCCGTTGGCGGGATCGCATGCGTGGTCGTCGATGGCGCCGGGTGTCGGCTGTGCCGGGGCGGTCGAAAGCGGTTCGCTCATGCTCATGGCACCGCTCGATCCGCTCATCAGCACAAGGGCAAAGCCGAGCGCGCGGGTCGCCCGCAGCCATTGCTTTACTGTGTTCATCCTTGAAGCCTCGTAAATGTGATGGGGAAGGGTGTGGTCAGGCGTGCTTTATCGGAACGACCGCGGCCGGATAGAGCGGCGTGCTCGGTTGAGAACTGGGCGCCAGGGCCAGGCCGTCGCCGAGCCTGGCTTCGCGCAGTCGCGCCTCGACGAAGGCGCGGATCTCGAGCTCGAATCGCTCACCCGAGAAACGTTCGGCGTTGCGCCGGCAGCTTGCCGCGCTGATACGCGCGCGCTGGTGTTCGAACTCGTCGATGGCCGCGATGATCGAAGCGGTTGTCTGCTCGGGGTAGAACACCCCGGTGGGCTCGGCATGCTCGAGCCCCCGCACGGTTTCCAGCACACCGCCGCGACCGTAGGCGATTACCGGGGTGCCGCAGGCCTGGGCCTCGATCGGCGCGATGCCGAAATCCTCTTCTGCGGCGAAGACGAACGCCCTGGCGCGCTGCATGTGGCGCAGCAGCACCTCGAAGCTCTGGTAACCGAGCAGGGACACATTGGGCCCGGCGACTTCGCGGGCCTTGTCCATCTCCGGGCCGCTGCCGATCACGATCAGGCGCTTGTCCGGCATCGCCGCGAAGGCCTCGACGATCAGCGGAATCTTCTTGTACGGCACCATGCGAGATGCGGTCAGGTAGAAGTCTTCCTTGGCCTCGTGCAGGGTGAACTGGCGGGTATCCACCGGGGGGTAGATCACCGTGGACTGGCGCCGGTAGCTCTTGTTGATGCGCCGGCCGATGAAATGCGAATTGGCGATGAACTCGTCGACGCCACTGGCGGTGCGCTGATCCCACATGCGCATGTAGTGCAGCAGCATGCGCGCCAGCTTGGCCTTGACGCCGCGCTCCAGGCTGGCTTCGTGCAGGTACTGGTGCTGCAGGTCCCAAGCGTAGCGAATGGGCGAATGCACGTAGCTGATGTGCAGCTGGTTGGGGCCGGTCAGCACGCCCTTGGCCACCGCATGGCTGCTGGAAATGACCAGGTCGTAGGCCGACATGTCCAGCTGCTCGATGGCCAGCGGCATCAACGGCAGATACTTCTGATAGTGCGTGCGGGCCTTGGGCAGCTGCTGGATAAAGGTCGTGGTGGCGCGCTTGCCGCCGAGGTGGGCGCGGTCTTCATCGGAGAGGAAATCGATGACGGCGAACAGGTCGGCGTCCGGCCACACGGCGCACAGCCCGGCGAGCACGCGCTCGGCGCCGGCGTAGGTCACCAGCCAGTCGTGAACGATGGCAACTTTCATGGATTGACTTCCTTGGTCTAGAGGATCGGCGGCAGGGCCGCCTTGCAGGCATGAAACGGGGATGGTCAGCGCGTGTGCAGGCGTGCCAGTGGCAGCAGGCCGCTTTGCCCGGTGAGGCGCTTGCCGGCGTGCGCCAGCGGTTGCTCTAGCAGCCAGCGACAGAGCATGGCGCTGCCCAGTGCCAGCAGCAGACCCAGCAGTGCGGTGCCCATTACCGCGCCCGGCCCGCTGATTGCGAGGTTTTGCATCAACAGCGCGGCCAGTCGCTGCATCGCTGGCAACAGCAGATAGAGCCCATAACCGAGCTGGCCCAGCCAGACCAGCAGCGGCGTGCCTATCGTCAGGCGACCGGTGAGCAGCACGAAGCCGGCCAGCGCCACGGCGTAGGTCAGCAGCTGCCGTGCCCAGGCCGCGTCGCCCTGCGACCAGCCGGCGAGAAAGATGACCGGCAGCACCAGCACGTAGGCTCGTCGCGTGTAGCGTGCGTATTCCCGGGCGCGGCGGCGGGCGTAGCTACTGTCGGCATGCTGCGCCTCGTGCCGCAGGGAGGCGAACAGCATCAGCGAAACCAGCAACGGCAGCGTGACCGGCAATGCGCCATCCAGCAGCTGCCGGGCCAGCGCCAGCAGGAGCGAGCAGGCCAACAGCAGCAGAGCGGCACCGGCGCGCAGACTGACGCTGTGCAGCAGGCCGAGCTGATGCATCAACAGGCACAGCAGATAGAACAACAGGATCGGCGGCATCGCGCCGTAGGCGCTGGCGACCTCGAACGGGATGGCTTGCTTGGCTGCTGCCACCCCGGGCAGCCAGGCCGACGCCTCCGGCAGCAGCAGCGCCGTCAGCAGCGCGGCCAGCAGGTAAAGCGGCACCAGGCGCAGCAGACGGCGCACCACGAAGCCGCGTCCGCCGTCGCTGCTGGCATGCAGACTGGCCGGCACCACGAAGCCGCAGCCGAGCAAGAACCAGAGCGTCGCCAGTAGCCAGAGGTCTACGCCCAGGCCCGCCGTAGCGCCGTCAGCCGTTGCTAGCGGCAGCGCGTGCATGAGCAGCAGGAGTGCTGCGCCGCCGCGCAGCGCATCGACATGTGCCAACCGTTCCATGGTCTGCCTCGCTTGATGATTGAACGAACGAACCGGGGAGGGCGCTCAGGGCAGGCGCCGCTCGGATGACCAGGCAACCATCGGAGGCGGGCTGCGCTTGCCGGTCAGGGTCTGGTCGATGAGTTGCGAGACGATCTGTGCCGAGCGCTTCCAGGAGTAGCGCAGCACATTGCCTTCGCCCAGGGTGCGCAGGTCGTCGCGCAGCTGCGCATCGCGCAGCACATGGCCCATGCAGCGGGCGATGTCCTCGATGTCGAGCGGGTCGAAGTACAGCACGCTTTCGCCCAGCACCTCGGGTATCGATGCCGCCCGCGCCGCGATCACCGGACAGCCGCAGGCCTGAGCCTCCAGCGGTGGGATGCCGAAGCCTTCGTACAGCGACGGGAAGACGAAAGCCCTGGCACCCTGGTACTCACGCACCAGCTGCGCATCGTCGATGCGCCCGAGCAGGCGCACCCGGCGGTCATCGCTTACGCTGCCATCGGTGCCGGAGAACACCGAATGCGAATCGCCGACGATGTGCAGCTCGACGTCGTCGAAGCCCTCCAGGCTGAGGAATGCCGCGACCATGCGGGCGAAGTTCTTGTGCGCATTGGGCGAGGAAACCGCCAGCAGGTAAGGCTTGTCCCGCTCATTGGGTGCCTGCGGATCGGGCGGGCGGAACGTCGACGCGACTGCGTTGGGCACCACGCAGATCTTCTCGCTCGGATAACCGTAATAGCCGGCGATTTCCCGGCGGGAAAAGTCGCTGACGGTGATCAGCGCCTTGATGCGTCTGAGCAGCAATGGCGTCAGCCCCTTGTAGAAACCGCGGAAGGCGCGTGAGTAGCTCTCCGGGTGGCGAACATAGGTAATGTCGTGATGGGTGGCGACCTGGTTGCGGTAGATCAGCGGCGCGGTGTTGCACAGCGAGACGAGCGGCGGCGAGCCGTTGCGCGCCAGCCACAGCGGCAAATCCAACTGTTCCCATAGATGGCCGCTGTGGCGACCGATGCAGCGCACCTGCAGACGCTTGGCGCTGTCGTGCATGCGAATGTCGTGCGGTGCGACGAAGGTCAGGTCCTTGCGCGTCGCGCCCAGCTCCAGGCAGACCTGTTCGGCGAAGCGTTGTACGCCGCGGGTCTCCTGGGTGAGGAATCGTGCGTTGATGACGATCATCCGGGTTCTCCTTGCGGGGGTACCAGGTATTCGGTTGGAAAGGTCAACCAGCGCGGGCGATGGGCATCCCTGCGACCGGCGATGTCACCGGCAGGTTGTTCGCACGGGCGCCTCGATCCGCGGGCTGTCGCGTGTGCTCAGCCCTCGGTGGCGACGGCGCGCAGGCTGATGATCTTGGGAAAGCCGTCGAGCTTCACCGTGGTGCTGCAGGCGTCGTCACTGGCCGGGCAGCGCCATTCGTTGCCAGTGGTCACCCGTCCGTGGCGGGGCTGCGCGGTATCGATCATCGCCACGCGCCCGGTGATGCCTTCGTTGTTCTCGTTGCCGCGCAGCTCGACGGTCCTTGGCTTGCCGGTGCTCCAGGCCACCAGCAGTTCGTCCTCGCCCCGGGCGAAGCGCAGCATCACCACATCATTTGCAGTGTTTTCCAGGCGGCCGAGGTAGGCGTATTGGCTGACGATCTCGCTGATCGCGGCGAGCACCGGGTAGGCCGGTTTGGGCGTGAAATCCTGACGCACCAGGCCGAAGTTGTGCTCGCGCTCGGTCTTGTCGGTGCCGTCGTTGCGGAAGTCGTACCACCACATGCCCTTGATGTTCGGCAGCGTTCGGGCGAGGAAGAATGCCCGCGCCAGGTAGGCGGCCTGCAGGGTTTCGTCGATGCCGCACGCGCCCTGATGCGAGGGCCAGGCCATCTCGGTCAGGTAGAGCGGCACCGGACGCCCGGCGGCGCGGGTCAGTTCCTTGTCCACCTCGGTCATCCAGTCGATCCAGGCTTCCGGTGTATTGCGCCGCCAACCGCGGCAATGCACGTAGGGGTGCAGCGAGAGGCCGTCCACCGACTGCATCAGGCCGTTCTCCAACAGGCGCAGAGCGAAACCAGACTCGATGCCCTGGCTGGTCACGGCGCCGGCCAGCACGGTGGCAGCCGGGTCACGCTGGCGGATGATCCCTGCCGCGTCGGCGATGAGCCGGGCGTAGTCCTGGGTGAACGCCGGGTCGCGGGGGTCTTCCACGTCCCACTCGTTCCAGATCTCGTAATAGGCCACCTGGCCCTTGAGGTTCTCGGTAACGAAGTCGACGTAGCGGTTGTACGCGGCCCGCACCGGCTCGCTTCTGGGCTTCTCGCCATCCCCGTGATGCTGGTTGCCATAACCGAGAATGAACTGGGTGCTGAGGCCATGGCGAGCGGTTTCCTTCAGATAGCGCTGCCAGGACGGTTCGATCTTCAGCTGGTTCGGCTGGCGCTCGACATAGGCCCAGTGGGCATCGGTGCGCACCGAGGTGATGCCGGCATCGCGCATCATGGTGTAGGCGCGACCGCTGGGGTCGCCCTTGTGCAGCTCATGGGCACAGACACCGACGACGAAGGGTTCGTCAACGGTTTGCGCCGTAATCTGGAACGAACAGCCGAGCAGACCGCCGTACAGTACGGCGTTGAGCAGGGTAGAGCGCATCGTCATGTGGATCATCCGTGAGGGTTGAGGCTCAGATCAGGCGTTGCAGTTCGGGTAGCCGCTGGGCAGCGAGGCCGTCGGCCGGCGACCGGGCCGGGGTCAGCACATGGGAGATCGCCAGGCCGAGGAACAGCGTGGCCGTGGTCACCTCCAGCACATCGGTGGCCCAGGCCACCAGACACAGGCAGAACACGATCGGTAGCAGCGCGTTGCGCCACCGCGATCCGCGCTCGTGCAGGCGCAGCATGAGCGGGAAGGTCAGCAGGTAGAGCAGCACGCCGAAGATCCCGAGCATCCCCCACAGATACAGCGCGGTGTTGTCAGCGATGCTCAGCAGCTCCAGCCCCGGTAGCGGATAGACCTGGCCGGCGCTGCCCACCGCGCCGAAGCCGGCGCCCCACCAGCCCCAGCCTTCACGGGTGATGACGCCGATGAAGTTCGGCCAGCTGTTGATCAGCCGGTCGGCGAACGAGGCGAGCAAGGTGCCATTGTTGGCCGCATTGGGGTCCAGGCTCAGCACCAGGCTGGCCATCGGCAGCATCAGGCCGACCAGCACTGCAACGAGAAAAGCCGTGGCGCTGGCAAAACGATATGCGGTGACGATCAGCATCAGCAGGGTCAGCACATAGGCCGCCGCGGTGGACTTGTTGGTGGTCAGCACGATGCCGATCAGCGCGGCGACATACAGCATCAGCCGCAGCAGCCGCGAGCGGGTGAACGCGGCGATGAACAGGCTGTAGATCGCGATCATCACCGACAGCGCCGTGGACATGCGGGCGAAACCGCCGATGCGGTCGATGTCGTCGAACGCCCAGGAGCGGTTGGCGCTCAGTTCCACCTCGCCGACCATGTAGCTGTAGCCCTTCCACGGCACGCTGGTGAGCAGGTCCAGGGCGATACCGACGAACGAGGCGATCAGGCAGAAGCCGATGATTCGCCGCAGCAGCCCGAGCCGCAGCTCCAGGTGCCGGCCGCAGATCAGGCCGAACAGCAGCGGGATGTAGATGAACAGGCTGAAGCC
The DNA here is from genome assembly GCF_054483855.1 of Stutzerimonas sp. KH-1. Taxonomy (NCBI): domain Bacteria; kingdom Pseudomonadati; phylum Pseudomonadota; class Gammaproteobacteria; order Pseudomonadales; family Pseudomonadaceae; genus Stutzerimonas; species Stutzerimonas sp. KH-1. The sequence goes on from NZ_CM137011.1 coordinate 1,032,813, forward strand.
GATGTTGTGCAGCTCCGCCCCATGCATCAGCGCCAGCTGGCTGGACGTCACCAGGCCGAGCAGCACCAGCCAGAACAGTGGCCAGCCGCGATAGCGCAGCAGCTCCAGGCTCAGCGCCGCCAGACAGGCAATCTTGGGCAGGTACAGCAGCCAGGAGATCCCGGCCATGTCGAAGTAGTAGCGCAGGGCGCCGGAGAAGGTTTCAGTCAGCAGCAGCGAGGCGACGACCAGCGTCAACAGGGTCGGCTTGTCGAAGGCCAACGGATTCGAGTCGCGTGGTCGCGGGGTGATCAGCAGGCTCTGGTTCATGGTGGATTCTCGTTCCCTGAAGCGTCTCGTGCAGGATCGACTGATAGCGGTCCAGCATGCGTTCCATATCCAGCAGTGGCAGCACGCTGGCGCGGGCCTGGCTGGCAAGGCGGTGGCGTAGGGTGCCGTCGATGTACAGCCAGAGCATGGCGATGCCGAGCGAATCCGGATCGTCGGGCGAGCAGAGCAGACCGTTGTGTCCGTCGCGGATGATCTCGGGCAGCCCGCCCATGTCGCTGGCGATCACCGGCAGCTGATTGGCGCAGCCCTCGACGGCCACCAGGCCGAATGGCTCGGCCCACAGCGAGGGCACCACCAGCACGTCGATGCTCTGCATGAACTCGTCGCGGTCGCAGTAGCCGAGAAAGCTCACCTTGGCCGGGTCGGCCATGGCCTTGAGGCGGGCCTCGTAGTCCAGCTTGCCGCGCCCGGCGATATCCAGCCGTGCATCGATCCCCAGGCGCTGGAACTGCGTGATCAGCCAGCCGACACCCTTGTTCTCCGAAAGCGTGCCGATGTAGCCGAAGCGCAGCGGATGACCGCTGCGTGGTTTGAGTCGGCTGCCCATGCCGGTCTCGGCCGGTGTGCAGTTGTGCACTACATGCTGGCGAGCGTGGCTGAAGTATCCCTGGGCGGTGATGCGTTCGAGAATGAAGCGGCTGACACCGATCACGGTCGAGACCTGCGTCGAAGCGCGGGCGTGGCCGAGGCGGAACGTCGAGCACAGGCCACACTGGCGCTGGCAGCTCCTGCCGTGGTTGAACATGGTGTCCTTGGGGCAGAGCAGATACAGGTCGTGCAGCACCTGGACGATGGGCAGGCCCGCGGCGCTGATCTCGTCCCAGGCGGAAATCGACCAACCGGTGAGGTTGTTGCTGACGACGATGTCCGGCTGCTCGCGCTCGATCACATCGCGCACGTGGCGGCGCATCTCGCCGTTGTAGCGGTCGCGGTAGTGCCAGCCGAGTCGGGCCAGGCGGCTCGGGCGTTGCTGGGTGTAGTGCCAGTAGAAATTGGCCAGCCCGGCACGATAGACGCGCACCTGGTTCTGGGTTTGCGAATGCAGGCCGGCATCCGGGCCGGTCGCCAGTACGACCACCTCACAGCCACGCCGCTGCAAGCCTTCGGCGAGGTGGCGCAGCATGACTTCAGCGCCACCGCCTACATGCGGCGGGTAGAACGCGTTGAGCAATAGGATCTTCATGGTTTGGCTCGCTGTCTGGGCCTGTCAGGCCGTGCGGGTTCAGCGAGAACCCGCCTGATCTCAGGCATGGCACTGGAGGTAGCGGTTGGGCACCCGTACCTTCTGTTCTCGCTGCAGCAGGTTGAGCAGGATGATCGAGCGCTCCTCGCCATCGCTGGCGACGAAGATGGCTTCGATATCGGCGAAGCTGCCACCGCAGACCTGGACCCGCTCGCCCGGCTTGAAGGTCAGGTTCGTCGGGCGTTCGTCCCGGGCCAGGCGTTGTCGCAACTGCTCGATCAGCTCGTCGCGTACCGGCGTCGGCTGGCCGCCGAAGGTCACCACGCGGCTCACGCCACGCGTCGAGCGGATCGGGTACCAGTTGTCATGTGTGCAATCGAGGCGGATGAACAGGTAACCCGGAAACAGCGCCTCGCCGGTTCGGCCGGGCGTCGAGCCACGGCTGGTCGAGAGCGCCTTGAGCGGCCGATAGCACTCGAAGTGCTGGCGCAGCAGGTGTTCCTCGGCGCGAGCCTCCTGTCGCGGCTTGGTCTGGATCAGGTACCAGCGTGCGGTTGTGTCGGTGGTCATGAAGGTGTCCTTCCCTTGTCGACGGTTCCGTATTCCTACGGCCAATGGCGGTCATGCCGGCATCAGCGTTGCTCGTTTCTCATGGCCTTCCACCACGCTGAAACGCAGCAGCAGGCCCTTCAGTTGTTCGCGGCTGTTGAACATCATCACGTCGATGATCGACAGCGACGGCACGAATGCATGCTTGAGCTGGGGGTAGACGACGTCATCGTCCATGCGCAGGAAGCGCAGCAGCAGCCCCTCGGCGCGGAAGCGGGCGGGGCAGTACAGCTCCATGCCGCCGATGGGGTTGAGGTAGAGCTCGCCATCCATGCGATGGGTGATCTGGATGACGCGCTCCTGCATGTCCATCTTCGCCGGCAGATCGAGGCTGGAGCCGCGGTAGATCGGCGTGCGGATGTCCAGATAGGCGCACAGCCGGCGCAGCGAATGCTCGGCAAAGGTCGCCAGGTTGCGCTCGGGGCATTCGAGGATGCTCTGGATCAGCGGCAGCACCGTGTCGCGCTGCGGCGCCCTGGCATAGCTGCGCTCGAGCGTCTTCATCAGGGCCGCGGCTTCCTTGTCGAAGTCATCGCACAGCCAGCGTTGGTTGATGCGCTCGGTCTGATGGCCCTTGCGTAGCGGGAAGGTGATCAGCTTGGGCTGACCGTTGACCAGTATCCGGTTGCGGTTCATCCATGAGCCCTTCACGTATTGCAGGTCGTCACCCAGCACGAATACGTCGCTGAGGGCGATCAACTGAAAATAGCCCAGATAGGGAAAAAGGTAGGGCTGCATCATCGAGACGGTTCTGAGCATGGCGCACCTCCGTGTCTGCATTCAGGCTTTCTGGGTGGTGTAGGTGTAATAGCCATAGGCGCCGCTGTCGTACGGCGAAGTGGAGGCCTTGCGTTTCACCGCGTTGAGGATCACGCCCTTGAGCAGCACGCCGTTCTGCGCCAGACGGCGCTTGGAGGCATCGATCTGCGAGCCGGTGCTGAGACCGAAGCGGGCCACCAGCAGGTTGGTGCCTGCCTGCTGCGCCACCAGTACCGCATCGGTGACGGCCAGCACCGGCGGCGTGTCGATGATGATGAAGTCGTAGAGCTTTTCCGCCTCCTTGAGCAGCCGCGAGAAGTTCTCGTGCATGAGCAGTTCGGAGGGGTTCGGCGCGGAGAATCCGGCAGAGATGAAATGCAGGTTCTTCAGCTCGGTACGGTTGATGATCGCCGCCAGGTCGAGGCCGCCTGCCAATGCATCCGACAGACCGTTGCGCGGCGTCATGCCGAACAGCGTGTGCAGATAGCCACGGCGCATGTCGCCATCGATCAGCAGCACGCGCTGGCCGGTCTGGGCGATGACCGCGGCGAGGTTGCTGGAGACGAACGACTTGCCCACCGAGGGCGTCGGGCTGGTGATCATCAGCACCTTGTTGCGTGCCTCGAGCATGGCGAACTTGAGGCTGGTGCGCAGGCTGCGCAGCGATTCGACGGCCAGGTCGGTCGGCTCGCTGATGCTGAGCAGGCGGGTCTTGCCATCGCGTGTCTTGCGCCGCCGGTTCAGCTGTTCCTGCGAGGCGCTGTAGGGCAGGCCGGCGTACACCGGTACGCCGAGCTTCTCGATCACGTCCGGGCTCTCCACGCCACGGTAGAACGCCTGGCGCAGCAGGATCACTGCCGCCGAGACCAGCAGGCCGACGAAGAGGGCGAGCGCCACCACCAGCGGGCGAACCGGCTTGGACGGCTTCTCGATCATCGAGTAGGCGTTGTCGATGATACGTACGTTACCGATGGTTCCGGCGCGGAGAATGTCCTGCTCCTGCGCCTGGTTCATCAGCAGCGTATAGGTCTGGGTCGTGACTTCCATGTCACGTTTGAGGCGCAGCAACTCCTGCTGCGTCATGGGCAAGGCGTCGACCTTCTTCAGCAGCTGCGCCTTCTGCGCCTGCAGCTCGTTCATCTGGGTCATCAGCGTGCGATAGGTCGGGTGCTCGCGGGTGTAGAGGCGGTCGTACTCCACGCGCTTGAGCGACAGTTCCGACAGCTGGGTCTCCAGCTGCACGATCTGGTCCAGCACACCCTTGGTCTCGATGCTGATGTCCACCGACTTGGAGCTGGTCTGATAGTCGTGTAACGCGGCTTCGGCCTTTTCCAGCTCCTTGCGCACCTGGGGCAGCTGCGAGCGCAGGAAGTCCAGTCGCTGGGCTGCCTCGGCGGAGCTGCGCTGGATGTTCTGGTTGACGTACAGGCGGCTGATCTCGTCCAGCACCCGGCTGGCCAGCTGCGGGTCCGGATCTTCCAGCGACATGTAGATGATGCCGGAGTCCTTGCCGGCCTCACCGACCTTCAGGCGGTCCTGGTATTCCAGAGCCGTGGTCTGCGGGCGATTCCTGAGCAGGACGAACTCGGTGCCCGGGTGGGCCTGCAGTTCGGCGATCTGCACCTTGAAACCCTGGCCTTCGATGGCCTGGTTGACCTGGCCACGCAGGATCAGCTGGTGCTCGTCGTCATACAGGCCGAAGTTGCCAGCGGTCCCGGCCACCAGTGTCAGCTCCATGCCCAGGTAATCTTCCGGGACGTCGAGCTGAAATACGTCGAGCTTCTCGCCACCCCAGGCATAGCCGGTCAGGCCGAACAGCGGTGCGGCCAGTGCGCCATCGGTTGCCGGGTCATGCCGGCGCGCCATGAAGGCGCCAATCAGCGGGAAATGGCGGGGCCTGGCGACGATGTACAGCTTCAGTTCCTCGACCGCTCTGCCCAGCACGGCGCGAGATTTGAGCAACGAGATCTCGGTGACCGCCTGGGAAACCGAGTCGGGGCGCGGCACGACCTCCGGTACGCCGGTGATGGCGGCCTTCTTCGGCTCGATCTGGATCATCGCGGTGGCCTGGTAGATCGGCGTGGCGATGAGGGCGTAGACGATACCCAGGGCGGTGAACAGCCCGGTGATGGCGATGATCAGCGCCTTGTGGTCGTAGGCGGTGCGCATGATGCCGGCCAGGTCGATGCGGTTGTCGGCATCGTATTCCAGCGAAGATCGGGTCAAGGCAGTCATTGGGAATCCTTCCTCATGGTGCGTTGTTTCGAGAGTTTCGGGGCTGGGGATCAGCTTCTGGCCAGGCGGGGGCTCAATCGGCGCAGCAGATTGAGGCCGATGTTCTGTGCGATGGTCGAGAGCGCCTGGAGCTTGCTGAACGGCGAGACCAGCGCTAGACATTCACCGAACACCTGGATCAGGAAGTACTCGTACAGCTCGCGATTACCGATGCGGTTGTAGTAGCGCGCCAGGGAGTAGTGCGCATGCATGGCCATCTGGATGCGCTGCTTGCTTGGCCGCATGGAGAAGATTCCGCCCTCGTGCACGCGATAGGCAGCGGGGCTGATGCCGTCCATGAACTTGCCCTTGCCGTAGGCGCCGAGCAGCGACCACCAGCAGATATCCAGCACCTCTACGCCGAGCAGCTCCGGCGGCAGTTCCTGAATCAGGTTGCGAAAGCACACCGTCAACGTCGAGAGCGGGCGGCCCCGCATCAACTCGAGGGCACTGGCGTCCCGGCGCAGCTTTCCGGTGAGCTGCGGGCTCTGGATGATGCCCTTGCTGTTGAACATGAACGCATCGTGAAAGGTGATGACGTAGTCGCGGTGCTGCTCGAGAAAATCCACCTGCTGTTGCAGCTTGCTCGGGTCGGTCCAGTAGTCGTCGCCTTCGCAGTAAGCGATGTACTTGCCGGCTGCGCGAGCGAACAGACGGGTGCTGAACGGCACGCCCAGACTGAACTGGTTCTGGGTCTGGTAGATCGGCTTGATGATGGCCGGATAGCGCGCCACGTAGTCGGCAATGATCGCGGCCGTGGTGTCGGTCGAGGCGTCGTCATGGACGATCACCTCGAAAGGGAAGTCCGTTTCCTGCTGGAGGAAGCTTTCCAGCGTCTTCCTGATAAAGGATGCGTGGTTGTACGCCAGGCAGACGATGCTCAGCAGCGGCTCGGTCCGGCCGCCCCAGCGTTCAATCAAGGCTTGCTCGCTCTTCAATTCCATTTTTGGATGCTCGCTTGGTGATGAGTAGATGAAGCTTGAGTAGCAGGGACTTCGAGCTGACGAGGACCAGCAACAGGCAGACTGCCCCGCTTGTGGCCAGTGCCAGCAGAATGTCGAAGCGGTTGTCGCTGACGAGCGCTGCGAACAGGGGCTCGCCCAGGGCCAGACCGAGTGCGGTCATGGCGCTGATGCGCAGCATCTCGCCCATCCAGATGCCGTGCAGCCTGGGTGCGAAGCGTCGATGCACAACCGGCGGCCAGATCAAGAAGGTCGCCAGCCGCAGAAAGAACCACGCCAGCGCCGCGCCATAGGCGCCGTGCATCAGGGCTGCGTAGACCACGATCGGCATGCTGATGGCTGTCGAAATGACGCTGTACCAGATGTGCAGCCGTAGCTGGCCATAGGCGTACTGCAGGTAGAACTGGAACGCGCCCACCGCCATCAGCGCGCTGCCCGGCACATACCAGAACAGCATGCGCTCGCTCCACTGGGCCGCAGCCTGGTCGCCGGTCCAGGCGAATATCAGCGCCTGCCCGTGCCAGGCGATCACCGCGGCCAGCGGAAACAGCACGCTGCAGACGAAGCGACTTGCGTTCAGGTAGAGCCGCTCCATGTCGGCGATCCGTCCCTCGGCCGCGAGCATGGTCATGCGCGGCAGCAGGGTCTGCACCAGCGGGTTGGTCAGCGTCATGATGCCGGTGGTAATCAGCGCCACCAGCGAGAAATAGCCGTACTCCTTGAGCAGCAGCACCTTGGACAGCAGCACTTTGTCCAGCTGGGTCAGAGCGATCCAGAGCAGCGAGGTGAAGAACATGCCGCCGGCGAACGGCAGCACCGGCCGGACGACCTGCCAATCGATGCCCGTCAGCAGCCGCGGAGCAGTCAGCTGAACGTAGGCCTTGCTGGCGAAGGCGAGCGTCTCCACCAGCGCAACGGCAGCCTGAAACAAGAAGAAGTCCAGCGGATCCTGCGAGACGAAGGCAACCAGAACCAGCCCGCCGAAGTAGCGCAGCGTGGCGATCAGCATGTTCGCCGCATTCAGCCAGCCATGCAGCTCGACCCCTTGCAGGCCGCTCTTGTACAGCGTTGCATACAGACGCAAGCCGACCATCAGCCCCATCAGGCTGATGCAGTTTCCGATGGTCCCGGTGCCAAGTTCGCGTGGCTGCAACCAGGTATCGGCGATCCAGCCGCTGCTCAGATAGATCGCCACGCAGGTCGCCACTGCAATCGGTAGCAGCATCAGCTCGAACGAGCGCAGCAGGCGCCCGGCCGGCCCGGGACCCGCGGACAGATCACCCTGGCCGCGATAGTGCGCCACCTGCCGCACCAGTGCCGGCGACATCCCCGCATCGAGCAGCTGCAGCCAGGCCTGCAGCACCGCGAAGAAGCCGATCAGCCCGTACGCCTCCGCGCCCAGGTGGCCCAGGTAGAACGGCAGGATCAGGATGCCGATCAGCAGGGCGTAAGCCTGGCCGAGGTAATTCAGGCCGGTGTTGCGGATAACCGATAGCCGCTTGGGATCTGACATGAGTCGTGGTCGCCCTCATCACTCAGGAGATGTGCTTGTAATCGGGCGCAGGCATGCGTTCGGTGCCGAGCATCCCGAAGGCATCCACGAATGGCTGGAATAGCGTCCGGCTCGACTCAGAGCTATGGATCGACTCCTGGATCAGCGTCTGTATGACCTTGTCCTGCACCTTGCGCGGCAAGCCGGGATAGATCGGCAGGCACAGCACCCGGCGGCTCAGCGAGCGGGAATTCGGCTGCGGCTCCTGGGGCTGCAAGTGCTCGAGCGTGTCCAGCGAGGGATAGAAGTAGCGACGCGGATTGATGCCGTTTTCGTTCAACTGAGTCCGGCAGCTCAGCAGTTGGCCTTCGTTGGCCAGCGCAACGGGAAAGTAGCTGTAGTTGCATTGGGAGTCGGCCTGCGCCTTCTGCAGGTCGAAGTGGCCGCCAAGGCGTCGCTCGTAGCGATGGCCGATCTCCGCGCGGCACTCGAGAATCAGCTCGATATCGTCGAGTACGCACATGCCCATCGCCGCTGAAAATTCGTTCAGCTTGGCGTTGATGCCGATACCGTCGATCTGGTCGGTATCGACGATGCCGAAGTTGCAGAGCAGGCGGATGCGCTCGGCCAGGTCGTCATCGTTGGTGACGATGGCGCCACCCTCGATGGTATGGAACAGCTTGGTTGCGTGGAAACTCAGGGTGCTGATGTCGCCCCATTCGTAAACCGAGCGACCCTGGTGCCGGACGCCGAAGGCATGGGCGCCATCGTAGATCACCTTGAGGCCGTGCCTGCGCGCGATCTGCTCGATACGTTCGACATCGCAGGGGTTGCCGAAGACATGGGTAGCGACGATGGCCGACGTATCGGCTTGGATATGCCGTTCGATCTGCGCCGGGTCGAGATTCCAGGTCGCCGGATCGATATCGGCGAAGATCGGCCGTATACCTTCCCATTGCAGCGAACTGGTGGTGGCGACGAAGCTGAACGGCGTTGTGATTGCGCTGCCGGTGATGCCGAGCGCGCGGTAGGCGATCTGTAGGGCGATGGTGCCGTTGTTGGTCAGGATGATGTTCCGGACGCCGAGATAGTCCTTGAGCCGCTGCTCGAGCGCTGTCACCAACGGTCCGTGGTTGGTGAGCCAGCCGGTGTTGTAGATCCTGTCCACATACGCCTTGAACTTGTTCTTGCTGCCCAGGTAGGACTTGGTCACGTTGATCATGATGATTTCCTTATCGAGTGGTTCGCTTGCCGGGACCGCAGGCGGCGGACGGCAAGCGGACGGATGGGCTGGCTCAGGCGGCCTGGTGTTCGCCGATCACGCTGGCACGTGCGGCCCGGCGCTGGGTTCGCTTGAGGATCATGCGGGTCAGCAGGCTCCCCGCATGCGGGTCGCCGTAGTGGAAGATGGCGGTAGCACGCAGCTTCGCCGGGTCGCAGGGTTCGTTGGCGTGCAGGGATCGGTAGCCCCAGAACAGATACAGGTTGCCCGGCACCAGCTGCAGGCGCTGGGGCTTGAGCAGGCCGATGGCGATCGCCCGGGTGATGAGCCGGCGACTCAAGCGGTTCTGCAGCAGTGCTTTCTCCACCACGTTGAACAGCGTCGACCGGCGGATCGCCCGGAGATTGGGAAACAGCAGCAGATCACCACGTTCTTCGCCGTCCTGCGGAATCTCCACGGGCAACAGTGCGGTCACCAGCGAGGCATCGAAGTGAAAGCAGTTCGACTCCTTGCGCCCGGTCCGTCCCTGCACGCAGCGCATCACCATGTAGATGCGATCGCTGTAGGCGGCCTGACCGGCACCGGCGCGGTAGGTATCGGCGAGCAACTTCTGGAACTCCGGCGCGTTGCCCAGTTCTGCGACCAGCGAGTCCGCGACAGGCTCGCTATCGTGGTGAGCGAAGTATTCACCATGATGACGGCGGGCCTGCTCATACACCTGCTCGCGCAGTTGATGCAGCTGGAGCATGTCCAGAAAGTTGTGCAGACAGGCAAATCCGTTCTGGTTTATCTGCGAAACAATGTGAGCCTGATCCTGATCTTCAAAGTTATAGAGAATGGATGACACGGTCGTTCTCCCTGCGCGATTTGGCTAGGTGAGGCGGTGCTGGAAAGGCTGGTGAAATGCAGATGCGGCACCGGTTCGAGTACTGGGCAGTTACTGCAAAGATGCTGTAGCGGAACGACGTACTTACGAATAACAGACTTGATTTAAATCACTTTCAAATAATCGAAAGACAAAGCTACCGCCATCGACATGAATAGCCGCGTTCAGCGATTTAATTATTTATCGACTGCCTGTGGCAGGGCTGGCCGCGACCTGGATGGGGCGGTACTCGGCGCTATCGGGCAAAGCTACCGCACACCGGAACACTTCCCAGTGACTACAACAAATTCGAAAGGCCAGAAAAAACCCTCGCACTTCTAAGGAGACACTGCATAAATAGCCAGCCGCCCCCACCCTTGGCACACTGAGCCCCCTCAACCAGCCCCCTCCATGAGCTTTGTTACGCGCGTGCAGAAGACCTTCTCCGAACTCGAATATACCGGCAAGAAAAAGCAGACTCGCCGAGATCGCTTCCTGGCTGACCTTGAACAGCTGGTGCCCTGGGCACAAGTGGAGGCGCAAGTGGCGCCGTTCTATAGCGACACCACAGGCAAGCGTGGACGCCCTGCGATTGGGTTGTCGCGCATGCTGCGCATGTATGTCGTGCAGCAGTGTTTCGGTCTCTCCGATGAAGGTACCGAAGATGCCGTCTACGACAGCCAGGCCATTCGTGGTTTCATCGGCATCGACCTGGGCCGTGAGTCGGCACCGGATGCCACTACCTTGTTGCGATTTCGCCGCTTGCTGGAAACCCATCAGCTAACGCGGGTGCTGTTTGAAACGATTAACCAGCATCTGGCCAGCCGGGGTCTGCTGCTCAAGGAAGGCACTATCGTCGACGCTACCCTGATCGCCGCGCCGCCCTCGGTCAAGAACCGAGAAGGTAAGCGTGATCCTGAGATGCATCAGGCCAAGAAAGGCAATCAATGGCACTTCGGGATGAAGGCCCACGTTGGTGTCGACGCCACATCGGGACTCGTGCACAGCGTGGTAGGGACTGCCGCCAACGTGGCGGATGTCACCCAGGTCGATCAGTTGCTGCACGGCGCCGAAACCTATGTTTCGGGTGACGCTGGATACACTGGTGCGGCCAAGCGACCGGAGCATGCTGAACGGGACGTTGTCTGGTCGATTGCAGCACGGCCAAGCAGTTACAAACATCACGGCAAAGACAGCGTGCTGTACCGAGTCAAGCGCAAAGTCGAATACGCCAAGGCGCAGCTGCGTGCCAAGGTCGAGCATCCCTTCCAGGTGATCAAGGTGCGCTTCAATCATCGTAAGGTTCGCTACCGTGGACTGGAAAAGAATACGGCGCAGTTGTTCAGTCTGTTTGGGTTGGCCAATCTGGTACTGGCCAAGCGGTATTTGCAACGGACGGCGGGATAAGTCCGTCCGAAAGGCGGGGCTGGCCCGCTAATCAGCAAAATCAGGGTAGAAATCGGCCCAAGAAACGCAGAATAAGGCCGGTAGGTTGAAAAAACCGGGTTGAAAAAGGGGGACGGTGAGAATTGGCTAATTGTTCAGCGTCTCCCTAAAGAATAGAAGCGCTACTAAACAGGCAGGGGGTTTAAATCTTTTGTCGCAAAAGTTGACCTGTCCGGTTGGTCTTTAACTGCTGTGCGGCGTGTTACTCCCTGTCGCGAATAGATATCCGTCATTATGTGATCGAAGTCAAGTTAGGGAGCCAAAAAAATGGTCTGGATGGACGGCGCTTCATAGCAGCGTAGCTAACTAATTGATTTACCAGCAAAGGCGGTTTAGCTCGCTGGCTTCCAGTGCCATCATGCGTGGCTATAAATCCGCCGCTAATTATCCCTTACCTGAATAAGTCGATAGGCAGGATTACTGACTGTGCGCTTTCGCGCTTATAGAGTCTCGATTTATTACTGGGCGTGATATTTGAGGGAAAAGAATTAAATCCTTAAGGGATTAGTTCTTCTGCAGGCGCGGGGAGTAGCAAGCGGCGGGACGAAATGAAAAGGAGCGCAAACGAAAAAAGGCCACTCATTCGAGTGGCCTTTCTTAAGGTGGTTGCGGGAGCCGGATTTGAACCGACGACCTTCGGGTTATGAGCCCGACGAGCTACCAGACTGCTCCATCCCGCGTCTGTGGGGGCGCATTCTACAGCCCAAGCGCGGGATGTCAACGCCTTCCCGGAAAAAACACATGGCGATTCAATTGTTTAGCCAAGAACCGCGGTCTGCGTATGGCCCTTCCTGTGCTATCTGACGACGAGGCAAACAAAAAAGGCCACTCATTGAGTGGCCTTTCGAATTGGTTGCGGGAGCCGGATTTGAACCGACGACCTTCGGGTTATGAGCCCGACGAGCTACCAGACTGCTCCATCCCGCGACGCGCATTCTACAGCTTTTGCTGGTGCTGTCACGGATTAAATTCGGTTCCGCCAATTATTTCCGTCAGGCACGGCATGAGGCAGGTGACTCGATGGGCTCGACGACCTGACGCTGATGGCACCGGGTGTCAGGTTGCCTGGACTGGTATCTGCGTGCGATGCGCAGCATACCCCACAGCATGGCGAGCGCGGCCGAGGCCCAACTGCAGATCATGGTCGCCAGTATCAGCGCAACTTCCATCGGGTGCTCCTCCTGTGCGATGCAATTCCTTCCGTTGTGGTTGTGACCCATTTGGCTGCAAGCGGTTCCGGTTGGCCGTCGGTCGCCGGCTGCGCACTCCTTGGACAGCTCACTGCCTATAGATCAACAAGCGGAGGATTCGGACATGCGTATTCAGTCAGTCGTAATGCTGGTGGCGCTCGTTTCGGCAGCGGGCGCCCAGGGCGTGGATCTACCGGCGGCGGAGCGGCAGCTGGCCCAGAACACGGCTGCGCCAGATCGTGGCGCGGCCGGCAACGGCTCGATGGGTATTGGCGAGGACATCCAATATCTCGACGAGCAGGACCGGCAAGAGCAGCCGGTAACCAACGAGGCGCAAGATGCGCGGTCCGGGCGCGTCGAACGTGACGCCGAGCCCGGCCATGGCGGCAACGAAACCGACATGGAGCACCGCCGTCGTCCGATGCTGGACAGGCGTGAAAACTGACGTGGTGTTCAAGTGTTGAGGAGGTGGCCATGAGGCGGTTGATTGCATCGGTTATGGGGCTGGCCTTGGTGAGTTCGATCGGGGCCTTCGCTGGAGCAGCGGACGAGGCGCGCGACGATGCCCGGCGGGCGGAGGTCGTGGGTGAACGGCAGCCGAACGTTCCCACGGACAAAAACCAGCGTCCAACCGACCGGCGGGAAGATCGCTCGCAGGAGGGCGGTGCCGCCCTGGGCACCATGGGCACGGGCAACTCCGGCACTACCGGCGGAATGGGTGCGACCACCGGCACCGACACGATAGGCGGGACTATCGAAGAGTGAGCGGATAGGCCGGCCTGGCAACGGCGCATGATTCATAAAGGCCACGCGCATCCGTACAATGCCGGCCTTTTCATCATGTAGTGGCCGGTATGCAGATTGCTTTGGCGCCCATGGAGGGGTTGGTCGACGAAATCCTTCGTGACGTGCTCACCCGGGTGGGTGGTGTCGACTGGTGCGTGACCGAGTTCATTCGGGTGTCCGATCGCCTGTTGCCGCAAAGCAGCTTTGACAAGCTTGCCGCGGAACTGAAGGCCGGCGCGCTCACTCGTGCCGGGACGCCGGTGCGCGTTCAACTGTTGGGCTCCGATCCGATCTGCCTGGCAGACAACGCGGCCTTCGCCTGCACACTCGGCGCCCCGGCCATCGACCTCAATTTTGGCTGCCCGGCCAAGACGGTCAACAAATCCCGCGGCGGTGCTGTGCTACTGAAGGAGCCGGAGCTGCTGCATTCGATTCTCTACGAGGTCCGCCGAGCCGTGCCGGCGCACATCCCGGTAACCGCCAAGATGCGCCTCGGCTTCGACAGCCCGGACGGCGCGCTCGATTGCGCCCGTGCGCTGGTGGCCGGTGGGGCAGAGCAGCTGGTGGTGCACGCCCGAACAAAGGTCGAGGGCTACAAGCCGCCGGCGCATTGGGAGTGGGTCGCGCGGGTGCAGGAGGTGGTCGCGGTGCCGGTTTATGCCAATGGCGACATCTGGTCGCTGGAGGATTGGCGTCGATGCCGTGAGGTGAGCGGTGCAGAAAACATCATGCTGGGGCGCGGGCTGGTTTCACGACCGGACCTGGCCCGGCAGATCGCTGCGGCTAAAGCCGGCCAGCAGATCGCGCCGATGAGCTGGGAGGAATTCCGACCCGTGCTGCTGGATTTCTGGCAGCAAGCGCGGGGAAAGATCGCACCGCGTTATGCGCCGGGTCGGCTCAAGCAGTGGCTGGCCCTGCTGACGCGCAATTATCCGGAGGCGGTGGCGCTGTTCGCCGAACTGCGCCGGGAAAACGACTGCGCGCGGATCGATGCGATGCTCGGCGTCGATACGCGCGAATTGCGTGCCGCCGCATTGGCCTGAGCTGAATCAGCGCCCGCCGGCTACATCCAGTAGCGCTCCGCTGGTATAGCTGGCCTTTTCGCTGGCGAGCCAAAGGATGGCTTCGGCGATTTCCTCGGCTTGCCCGCCGCGCCCCATCGGCACACTGGCCTTGACCCGCTCGACACGATCCGGCTCGCCCCCGGCGGCGTGGATATCGGTATGAATCACGCCCGGGCGCACGGCGTTGACCCTGATGCCTTCGCTGGCGACCTCTTTGGCCAGGCCCAGGGTCATGCTGTCGATGGCGCCCTTGGCGGCGGCGTAGTCGATGTACTCACCCGGTGCGCCGAGGCGGGCGGCCACCGATGAAAGATTCACGATCGCGCCGCCCTTGCCGCCGTGGCGCGTCGACATCCGCTTGATTGCCTCGCGTGCGCACAGGAAGCTGCCGATCACGTTGGCGCCCAGCACGCGGCTCCAACGCGCCGCATCCATCTGTTCCAAACGCATCTGCTGCTCGAGCATGCCAGCGTTGTTGACCAACACGTCCAGGCGGCCGAACTCCCGGTCGATGACGTCGAACATGTGCAGTATCTGGGCCTCATCAGCGACGTCGGCCTTTACGGCAATCGCCGTTACACCCAGGCCACGGACCTGTTCGAGTACCGCGTTCGCGGCATCCGCGCGCTGGTGATAATTCAGGCACAAGGCATAGCCCTGTTGCGCCGCCAGTCGTGCAGTGGCGGCGCCGATGCCGCGGCTGGCGCCTGTGATCAGCATGACTCTGGACATGTGCTACCTCTCGTCGCCTGGCTCGTTTACAGCCTCTTGAAATCCGTTGTGCGGTTCCTATGTAGGGCTCAGCGGGATGCCGAAGTCGGGTCCCGCCCGTTTCAACTCGCTGATTTCAGGAGGTTTATCATGAGTTCATTCCCCATGGCCCCTCTGTTCCGGCAATCCGTGGGCTTCGACCGCTTCAACGACCTGTTCGAGTCGGCCCTGCGTAACGACGCCGGCAGCTCGTACCCGCCCTACAACATCGAGAAGCACGGCGATGATCACTATCGCATCGTGGTCGCAGCCGCCGGTTTCCAGGAGTCTGACCTCGATCTGCAGGTAGAGCGTAGCGTACTGACCATCACTGGCGGCCGCCGCGAGAACGAGGCGGAGAACGTCACCTACCTGCACCAGGGCATCGCCCAGCGGGCGTTCAAGCTGTCGTTCCGTCTGGCCGATCACATCGAAGTGAAGGGCGCAGCGCTTAACAGCGGCCTGCTCCACATCGATCTGGTCCGTGTCGTGCCGGAAGAAGCCAAGCCCAAGCGCATCCCGATCAATGCCGACCAGCGACCCGCGCTGGAGGGCTGATACGCAGACACGAGAAGGGCGCCGCATGGCGCCCTTTTTTCATTCTAGCCAGTCAGTCGCGTTCGGCATCGAGCAGCGCGATGAAGGCCCTCGCCGCATTGGACAGGGTGCGTTCCCGATGCAGGATGTAGCCGAGCTGGCGTGTCAGCTGGATGCCCGGCAACGGCAGGCTGACCACCTGATCATCCAGCATGCGGCGTGGCAGCACGCTCCAGGCGATGCCGATCGAGACCATCATCTTGATCGTTTCCATATAGTTGGTGCTCATGGTGATGTTGGGCGTCAGCCCCTCGCGCTCGAACAGACGCTGGGCGATATGGTGGGTGAAGGTATTGCCGCCGGGGAATACCGCTGGATGGCCGGCGATATCCGCGAGGGTGATATCCGCCTTGGCGGCCAGCGGATGTTCCGGTGCGACGACGAAATCCAGTGGATCGTCCCAGACCTTTACCGCCAGCACCGGCTCGGCGGTCTGTGGCGCCAGGGTGATTACTGCCAGCTCGGCACGGCCGTGCAGTACCTCGTCATAGGCCACTTCCGAGTCGAGAAAGCGGATATCCAGGCTGACCTGCGGATGGGCGCGGGTAAAGGCGCGCAACAGCGGTGGTAGACGATGCAGGCCGATGTGATGACTGGTCGCCAGGCTCAGCCGTCCGCCGATATCGCCGTTGAGGTTGGTCAAGGCGCGGCGGGTGTCGTCCAGTACATTCAGAATCTGATAAGCGCGGGGCAGCAGGGCGCGGCCGGCCTCGGTGAGGCTGATCTCGCGGCCCAGTCGATCGAACAACCGCACGTCCAGCTGCGCTTCCAGCGCGGCGATGCGCTTGCTTACCGCGGGTTGGGTCAGGTGCAGCCGTTCGGCAGCCAGCGAGAAGCTATGGGTTTCCGCGACAGCGATAAAGGCGTTGAGGTTGGCGAGGTCCATGAGAGTCTTCCGGTGGCGGTGAATTCCAGACAGGAATGCATTGGATGAAAAATATGAATTTGAGTAATTCAACGCAAGCCCCTAGCATCGTCCCCATAAGCGCAAGGGCTATTCGCCCCGCATAGAAAGCAGATGAGGAAAAGTCCGATGGCCGGCAAGACGCTCTACGACAAGCTCTGGGAAATGCACGAGGTGAAACGTCGCGACGATGGTTCGTCGCTGATCTACATCGATCGTCACATCCTCCACGAAGTGACCTCGCCGCAGGCCTTCGAAGGGCTGCGCCTGGCCAATCGCAAGCCGTGGCGCATCGATGCCAATATCGCCACACCGGACCACAACGTGCCGACCACCAAGGGCGAGCGTCAGGGCGGTCTGGAAGCCATCGCCGACGAGGTTTCGCGCATTCAGGTGCAGACGCTGGACGAGAACTGCGATGACTTCGGCATTCTCGAGTTCAAGATGAACGATGTGCGTCAGGGCATCGTCCACGTCATCGGCCCGGAGCAGGGCGCCACCCTGCCGGGCATGACGGTGGTCTGCGGTGACTCGCATACTTCCACCCACGGCGCCTTCGGTGCGCTGGCCCACGGCATCGGTACCTCCGAAGTCGAGCACGTGCTCGCCACCCAGTGCCTGGTGGCCAAGAAGATGAAGAACATGCAGGTGCGCGTCGAAGGCAAGCTGCCGTTCGGCGTCACCGCCAAGGACATCGTGCTGGCGGTGATCGGCAAGATCGGCACCGCTGGTGGTAATGGCCATGCCCTGGAATTCGCCGGCAGCGCGATTCGCGATCTGTCGATGGAAGGGCGCATGACCATCTGCAACATGTCCATCGAAGCCGGTGCCCGCGTGGGCATGGTCGCTGTGGACGAGAAGACCATCGCCTATGTCGAAGGGCGCCCATACGCACCGAAGGGCGGTGACTGGGACAAGGCGGTTGAGCTCTGGAAAGGTCTGGTCTCCGATGAAGATGCGGTTTTCGACACCATCGTCGAGCTGAAGGCCGAAGACATCAAGCCGCAGGTCAGCTGGGGCACCTCGCCGGAGATGGTGCTGGCTGTCGACCAGAGCGTGCCGGACCCGGCCGTCGAGGCCGATCCGGTCAAGCGCGATTCCATCGTGCGCGCGCTGAAATACATGGGCCTGAACGCCAACCAGCCGATCACCGAAATCAAGCTGGATCGCGTGTTTATCGGTTCCTGCACCAACTCGCGGATCGAAGATCTGCGCGCTGCCGCCGAGGTCGCCAAGGGGCGCAAGGTTGCCGCCAACGTCAAGCAAGCGCTGGTGGTGCCGGGTTCCGGCCTGGTCAAGCAGCAGGCCGAGGCAGAAGGACTGGACAAGATCTTCATCGAGGCCGGCTTCGAATGGCGTGAGCCGGGGTGCTCCATGTGCCTGGCGATGAACCCGGACAAGCTGGGCAGCGGCGAGCATTGCGCTTCGACCTCCAACCGCAACTTCGAAGGCCGCCAGGGCGCCGGTGGTCGTACTCACCTGGTTAGCCCGGCGATGGCCGCCGCTGCTGCGGTGACCGGTCACTTCATCGATGTACGCGAACTGATCCAGGCCTGAGGAGAGAACTGATGAAAGCCTTTACCCAACACACCGGCCTGGTCTGCCCACTCGATCGTGCCAACGTCGACACCGACCAGATCATTCCCAAGCAGTTTCTCAAGTCGATCAAGCGCACCGGCTTCGGCCCCAACCTGTTCGATGAGTGGCGCTATCTGGACGTCGGTCAGCCGAACCAGGATTGTTCGCAGCGTCCAGTGAACAAGGACTTCGTGCTGAACTTTCCGCGCTATCAAGGAGCCAGCGTGCTGCTGGCTCGCGAGAACTTCGGCTGTGGTTCGTCCCGCGAGCATGCACCGTGGGCACTGGACGAATACGGCTTCCGTACCATCATTGCACCGAGCTTCGCTGACATCTTCTACAACAACAGCTTCAAGAACGGCCTGCTGCCGATCGTGCTGAAAGAAGAGGAGGTTGACGAACTGTTCCAGCAGGCCGGGACGACCGAAGGCTACCAACTGACCGTCGACCTGGCAGCGCAGACCGTGACCCGCCCGGACGGCAAGCAGTACGGCTTTGAGGTCGATGCGTTCCGCAAGCACTGCCTGCTCAACGGCCTGGACGACATCGGACTGACCCTGCAGGACGCTGAAGCCATTAAGGCCTTCGAAGCTCGTCACCAGCAAAGCCAGCCCTGGTTGTTCGGCGCGATCAAGTAACGCGCGAGCTGAACCTATATATAGGAGTGGGCTGCATCCCCACCCTGCGGCGTATCAATTCACAGGAACGAAAAATGTCCAAACAGATTCTGGTTCTCCCTGGCGATGGTATTGGCCCGGAAATCATGGCCGAGGCGGTCAAGGTGCTGCAGCTGGCCAATGACAAGTTTCAGCTGGGCTTCGAGCTGAGCTACGACGAGCTCGGTGGTGCGGCTGTCGACAAGTACGGCGTGCCGCTGGCCGATGAGACCCTGGAGCGTGCTCGTGCCGCTGACGCGATCCTGCTGGGCGCCGTCGGCGGGCCTAAGTGGGACACCATCGATCCGGCCATCCGTCCCGAGCGCGGCCTGCTGAAGATCCGCTCCCAGCTGGGCCTGTTCGGCAACCTGCGCCCAGCGCTGCTCTATCCGCAATTGGCCGATGCCTCGTCGCTCAAGCCGGAAATCGTTGCCGGTCTGGATATCCTGATCGTTCGCGAGCTGACCGGTGGCATCTACTTCGGCCAGCCGCGCGAGAGCAAGGTGCTGGAAAACGGTGAGCGCATGGCGTACGACACGCTGCCGTACAGCGAGAGCGAGATCCGCCGCATCGCCAAGGTCGGCTTCGACATGGCCATGGTGCGCAACAAGAAGCTCTGCTCGGTGGACAAGGCGAACGTGCTGGCGTCCAGTCAGCTGTGGCGGGCGGTGGTCGAGGAAGTCGCCAAGGACTACCCGGAAGTCGAACTCAGCCATATGTATGTCGATAACGCTGCCATGCAGCTGGTGCGCGCGCCGAAGCAGTTCGACGTGATCGTCACCGACAACATGTTCGGCGACATTCTGTCGGACGAGGCCTCCATGCTCACCGGCTCGATCGGCATGCTGCCGTCGGCGTCGCTGGACGCCGGTAACAAGGGCATGTACGAGCCGTGCCACGGGTCGGCGCCGGACATCGCCGGCAAAGGTATCGCCAACCCGCTGGCGACCATTCTCTCGGTTTCGATGATGCTGCGTTACAGCTTCAATCAGGTAGCTGCAGCCGATGCCATCGAGCAAGCGGTCAGCGATGTGCTCGACCAGGGCCTGCGCACCGGCGACATCTGGTCCGAAGGTTGTAGCAAAGTTGGTACTCAGGCGATGGGCGATGCAGTAGTCGCGGCCCTCGCGAAGTTGTAATCTTTTGGCCCGCGCTGAATGGTGCGGGCCACTTTTTCTATAGGTGTAGTTGCGATGAAACGTGTAGGTCTGATCGGTTGGCGCGGTATGGTCGGTTCCGTGCTCATGCAGCGGATGCTGGAAGAGCGGGACTTCGACCTGATCGAGCCTGTGTTCTTCACCACTTCCAATGTCGGCGGCCAAGGGCCCGATATTGGCAAGGAAACCGCTGCGCTGAAGGACGCCTACAGCATCGACGAGCTGAAAGGCCTCGATGTGATCCTGACCTGTCAGGGTGGCGACTACACCAATGAGGTCTTCCCGAAGCTGCGCGAAGCCGGCTGGCAGGGCTATTGGATCGATGCCGCCTCGTCGCTGCGCATGCAGGACGATGCGGTGATCGTGCTCGATCCAGTGAACCGTCGCGTGATCGACCAGCAGCTCGATGCCGGCACCAAGAACTACATCGGTGGCAACTGCACCGTCAGCCTGGCGCTGATGGGCCTTGGCGGTCTGTTCGAAGCCGGTCTGGTCGAGTGGATGAGCGCCATGACTTATCAGGCCGCATCCGGCGCCGGCGCGCAGAACATGCGCGAGCTGATCAAGCAGATGGGTGCCATCAATGCGGCTGTGGCTGACGATCTGCTCAATCCCGCCAGCGCTATTCTGGACATTGACCGCAAGGTGGCCGAAACCCAGCGTAGCGAAGCTTTCCCGGTGGACAATTTCGGCGTGCCGTTGGCCGGCAGCCTGATCCCGTACATCGACAAGGAACTGCCGAACGGGCAGAGCCGTGAAGAATGGAAGGCGCAGGCCGAGACCAACAAGATCCTCGGTCGCTTCAAGAGCCCGATCCCGGTTGACGGCATCTGTGTACGCGTCGGTGCCATGCGTTGCCATAGCCAGGCGCTGACCATCAAGCTGAACAAGGATGTGCCGATTTCCGATATCGAAGGACTGATCAGCCAGCACAATCCCTGGGTCAAGCTGGTGCCGAATCATCGCGATGCCAGCATGCAGGAGCTGAGCCCGGCGGCTGTGACCGGGACGCTGAGCGTACCGGTCGGACGTCTGCGCAAGCTGAACATGGGCTCGCATTACCTGGGTGCGTTCACTGTCGGTGATCAGCTGCTGTGGGGGGCCGCCGAGCCACTGCGGCGCATGCTGCGTATCCTGCTGGAGCGCTGATAGGCGCTCGATGACGTGCCAGACGCCGCGACTTGCTCGCGGCGTTTTCGTTTGTGCGATGTGCCGCTCGGCAGTGTCGCTTGCAGTGGTCTGCCATTTCGCTACAGTGCCGATCCTTAATGCGTGGAGGTGACGATGCCCACAGGTGTCGGTGTTGCGGTCGTAGGTGCGGTTAGCTTGGTAGGCGAAGCGCTGGTCGAGGTGCTCGAGGAAAGGGCTTTTCCGGTTGCCGAGCTGCATCTGTTGGATGGCACCGAGAGTGTCGGGCATACGGTGCCATTCAAAGGCCGAAATCTGCGTGTAGGCGAGGTGGATCGCTTCGAATTCAATCGAGCGCAACTGGTGTTTTTGGTTGGTACCTCTGCATTGCTGAGCGAGTGCCGCGTCAAGGCATTAGCGGCCGGCTGCCGAGTCGTCGATCTGTCAGCCTCGATTCCCGTCGAGCAGCAGCTATGCGTGGTGCCAGAGGTCAACGGCGTGCTGCTCGACGTGTTGCCGGAACGGTGCGCCATTGCAAGTCCACTGCCTGAATCGGTCGCCCTGGCCATCGTATTGAAACCGATCCAGCAACAGCTGGAGTTGCATCGCGTGACTGTTACGGCCTGTCTACCCGTATCCAGCCATGGATCGGCAGGCGTGAGGGAGCTTGCCCGACAGACCTCCGAATTGCTCAATGCACGACCTTTGGAGCCGCGGATATTCGGTCGGCAGGTGGCTTTCAATATGCTCGCACAAGCGGAGGCGGTCGACGCGCAAGGATATGGATTGCAGGAGCGGCGTCTGGTTGAGGAGCTTCGTCAGCTCCTGGATATGCCGGAACTCGCTGTCTCTGTTACGTTCGTTCAGGCTCCGGTGTTCTTCGGAGAGAGCCACGTCGTCTCGTTGCAGGGGCGGGTCGAGGCCGATATGCAGGCGCTGTCCGCAGCTCTTGAAGCGGCGCAGGGGGTTGAGCTGGTGGAGTCGGACGATTATCCGACAGCGGTTGGTGACGCGGTCGGGCAGGATGTGATCTATGTCGGAAGAGTTCGTCGAGGCATCTGTGATCCACGGGAAGTCAATTTGTGGATTGTGTCTGATAACGTGCGAAAAGGCGCAGCGCTGAATGCTGTGCAGTCTGGTGAGTTGTTGATAAAAGACTATCTGTAAAAGATACTTACTGGTAATTCAAAGATTAATTCTAGCCGGTGCGCTGAACGGCTTATCGCTGATGGGGAGCCACCGCCAGGTGGCGCGGGCAGTGACATAAGACCCTCTCGTAGTACGAGAAAAAGATAAACAAGGGATTAAATAATGGTTCGGGTTCGCAATCTGGTGCTGGCAATCGCGGCTGCTACCGCGCTGACTACAGAAATGGCCCATGCGCTTGGGCTGGGAGAGGTCACGCTTCAGTCGTCATTGAATCAACCGCTGATCGCAGAGATCGAACTGCTCGATGCCAAGAACCTGGCTCCCGGCGAAGTCATACCAGTGCTTGCGTCCCTGGAGGATTTCAATCGAGCGGGTATTGATCGTCAGTACTTTCTGACGGACCTGAAATTCACCCCGGTACTGAGGCCAAACGGAAAGAGCGTCATTCAGGTT
The DNA here is from genome assembly GCF_054483855.1 of Stutzerimonas sp. KH-1. NCBI lineage: Bacteria > Pseudomonadati > Pseudomonadota > Gammaproteobacteria > Pseudomonadales > Pseudomonadaceae > Stutzerimonas > Stutzerimonas sp. KH-1. Next base: position 1,055,367 of record NZ_CM137011.1, read on the forward strand.
TCCTCCAGCAAGCCGGTGCGTGAGCCTTACCTGAATTTTCTCGTAGAAGTGTTGTGGCCAAACGGGCGCCTGCTTCGCGAGTACACCCTGCTTCTCGATCCGCCACTCTACTCGCCGGAAACGGCCGCAGCCGCGGCTCCCCAGCTGCCCATTTCCTCCGCCCCGGCCCGGGCCGCCGAGCCGCTGCGCGCGGCCCCGATTCGTCAGGCGGCTGCGCCTTCCGCGCCGGTATCCGTCGCGAATGCTGCGCAATCGGGTAATGAATATCGCACCTCTGCACGCGATACGCTTTGGGATATCGCCGAGCGTAGCCGGGGTGAGGGCACGGTCCATCAGACGATGCTGGCCATTCAGGACCTGAACCCGAATGCCTTTATCGACGGCAACATCAATCGAATGAAAAGCGGGCAGGTGCTGCGCCTTCCTGACGCGGGGCAGATATCCAGCCGCTCGCAGGCGGAGGCGATCAGCCAGGTTGCCGAGCAGAACGCCGCTTGGCGTCAGGGTCGAAGCGGCGCAGTGGCAGCTGCGCGCCAGCTGGATGCAACGCGTCGTACCGAGGCCGGCGCCACGCCGTCGCGTAGCGATTCTGGAGATAGCCTGCGCCTCGTCGCAGCCGATGCCGGCAAGTCGACCGAAGGGTCCGATACCGGGGCTGGCGATGGTGGCAAAGCATTGCGCGACAAGCTCGCGGTAACTCAGGAAAGCCTGGATTCCAGTCGCCGTGAAAACGATGAGCTGAAAGATCGCCTGAACGATCTGCAGGGGCAGTTGGAGAAGTTGCAGCGTCTGATGCAGCTGAAGGATGACCAGTTGGCCAAGCTCCAGGCGCAGTTGGGCGCAGAGGGGCAGGCCGCTGAGACGAGCGAGGCGGCTCCGACAGGCGCTGCGACCCCGTCGGCAGCGGTCGATGGCGGCACAGCACCCCTTGAGCAGAACGCTGCAAACGCCCCGCAAGATGACGCGCAGGCTGATGCCGGTGCGAGCGCTGCAGAGTCGACTCCGGCTGTGGCTCCATCTCCAGTTAAGCCCCAGGCCGCCAAGCCTGCCCCGCAGCCTGCCAAGCTCGCTGCACCTGCAGTCGAGCCGGAGCAGCGGGGGCTGATCGATGATCTGATGTCAAACACTCTGCTGCTCGGTGTGTTGGGCGGAAGCGCGCTGCTGTTGCTGCTGGTCGGCCTGATGGCTCTTTCGCGTCGAAATGCCATGCGGGAAGCCGAGTTGCAGGAAAGCCTTCTGGCGGAGAGCGCGGTAGATGATCTGCAGCTTGGCACGCCCGGGTTCGTCGACGTTGGTCAGGAGCGACCCCAGGAAACGGTCTTTCAACCCGTCAACACGCCGGCGCCTGCTGGCAACGAACTGACCCCCGCAACTGGTGATGCGCTAGCGGAGGCGGACATCTACATCGCCTATGGTCGCTTCAACCAGGCTGCAGAGCTTCTGCAGAATGCACTCAACGATGAGCCTCATCGCAGCGATCTCCGCCTGAAACTCATGGAAGTCTATGCGGAGCTGGGGAATCGCGAGGGTTTCGCCCGTGAAGAGGCCGAGTTGCGTGAGATCGGTGGCGCCAATGCGGAAGTCGAGCAGCTGAAGCACAAGTATCCGTCGATGGCCGCAGCCGTGGGCGGTGCTGCAGCGGGCATGGCCGCAGCGCAGGTGGACATGAACAGCCTCGATCTGAACGATTTCCAGCTTGATGAGCCGGCAGTTCCCGCTGCCAGCAAGAACCTGAATGATGAGTTCGATCTTAGCCTGGATGATCTGGATATCGATCTGAATGACGAGCGTCCGGCCTCCTTGCCTGCGGATGATTCGTTGAATTTTGACGATCTGATGTTGGACGAAGAGTTGGAGGTTAAGTCCACGGAGCAGCCTGCAATCAACGACTTCAGCCTGGGGCTGGAAGAGGACGAGCAGCCTTCGAAGACCGAGCAGGAGGAACTGACCGACTTCTCCTTCGGCACTGAAAGCGCTGCGGACAACTCGGTTGAAGAAGATGGTTTTTCGCTGAGTCTCGAAGACGAAACACCCGCCGGTACGCCGGTTGAATTCGATAGCGATGAGCTTGATTTCGAGCTGACTGAAGAAGCTGCTGCCGAGACCGAGACGCTGCCAGAAGGCTTCGATATTTCCCTGGAGGAGCCAGAGCAGGAGCAAGGCGCTCGATCGGACAACTTTGCAGCGCAGCTGGATGAAGTTGAGGCGGACATCGAAGATCTATCGAAGGATCTAGACGAGCCGACGCCGGTACCAGTAGCCGAGCAGGGCGATGTCCACCCCACCGCGGAGCTGGACGAGGATTTCGACTTCTTCTCCGATACCGACGAGACCACCACCAAGCTGGATCTTGCCAGGGCCTACATTGACATGGGGGATGCTGAAGGTGCCCGCGATATCCTCGATGAGGTGATGTCCGAGGGTAGCGATGTTCAGCAGCAGGAGGCGCGCGACATGCTCGCCAAACTCGCCTGATCCTATGAACCAAGCAGTACCCGAAGCGGCAGCCGAAATGGCTGCCGTCGGCGTTTCCAGAATCGCTCTCGGCGTTGAATACAAGGGGGCCCGATATCGCGGCTTCCAGCGCCAGCGTGCCGGTGTGCCGTCCATTCAAGAGTCACTCGAGACAGCGCTGACCAAGGTCGCGGGTGGCCACCGCGTCACGCTCAGCTGCGCGGGGCGTACGGATGCGCTGGTCCACGCCAGCGGTCAGGTAGTGCATTTCGATACACCCGTTTCGCGCACCATGCATGCATGGGTCATGGGCGCGAACATGAACCTGCCTCCGGACATAAGCGTTACCTGGGCAAAGGAGATGCCGCTGCATTTCGATGCGCGCTTCAGTGCCATGGCGCGTCGATACCGCTACGTGATCTACAACGATCAGATCCGTCCAGCGCATCTGGCAGAAGAAGTTACTTGGAATCACCGTCCGCTGGACATCGAGCGGATGCGTGCAGCTGCCGTTGCCCTGGTGGGGACGCACGACTTCAGTGCATTCCGCGCGAGGCAGTGCCAGGCCAAGTCGCCGATCAAGACAATTCATCATCTGGAGCTGCTCGAATACGGCCGGCTGATCGTCATCGATGTCAGGGCCAATGCATTTCTCCATCACATGGTGCGCAATTTTGCCGGTGTGCTCATGACCATCGGTGCCGGTGAGCGTCCGGTGGAGTGGGCGTCGCAAGTGCTTGAGTCGCGAGTTCGCCGCACCGGTGGGGTAACGGCACATCCATATGGTCTCTATCTGGTCGAAGTGGACTACCCGGACGAGTTCGAGCTACCGAAGCGCTATCTCGGGCCCCATTTTCTTTCCGGCCTGCCAGACGTTCGATGCTGACGAATGCCCGTGGCGATTCGCTTGCAGCTGACATGGCTTTTGTTACCATCCTTTTTTCCCGTTGACAGGTAGAGTTCCGTTGCCAATCGTTCGCAGCAAGATATGTGGCATCACCCGTATCGAGGACGCCCTGGCCGCTGCGGCGGCGGGCGCTGATGCCATCGGCCTGGTCTTTTATCCCAAGAGTCCACGGGCGGTCAGCCTGCAACGGGCGCGCGAGATCATCGCAGCCTTGCCTCCTTTTGTTACGACGGTCGGGCTGTTCGTCAATGCCAGTCGCTGCGAGATCAACGAGACGCTCGATGCGGTTCCACTGGATATGCTGCAGTTCCATGGGGACGAATCACCGGGCGCATGCGAAGGCTTTCACCGCCCGTGGTTCAAGGCGCTGCGAGTCGGTAACGGCGAGGATGTCGCTGCTCAGATTGCTCGCTACGGCAATGCTAGCGGCATCCTTCTGGATACCTTCGTGGCTGGCGTGCCGGGCGGAACGGGCGAGCGCTTCGACTGGTCACTTATCCCCCCTTCATTGCCCAAGCCGTTGATTCTTGCTGGAGGGCTGACCGTAGAGAATGTCCAGCAGGCAATAGCCCAGGTCCGGCCATATGCGGTGGACGTCAGTGGCGGTGTGGAGCAGGGCAAGGGCATCAAGGATGCGGCCAAGGTTGCAGCCTTTATCGAGCGTGTGCGGTCGACTATGTGACGCCTGGATGGTCGTGACCGTCCAGTAACGAGTCGCTGGTGAGCCCAGCGCACCGATTGGTGGTGATCTCTTCCGGCAGGAAGAGATCGAATATGGCGGTTGCGCTCATGCGCATCGCTTACGCGTCTGGCGAGCGTTTGCATGCTCCGGTCGCAACGATGAATCTACCTGTGGCGCGGGTGCGCGGCAGGAATGAAGCTTTGGAGAACAAGAGCATGAGCAACTGGCTGGTAGACAAGCTGATCCCTTCGATCATGCGCTCGGAGTCGCAGAAGAGTTCGGTGCCCGAAGGCCTCTGGCACAAATGCCCATCCTGCGAGGCGGTTCTGTATCGTCCCGAACTGGAAAAGACGCTTGATGTATGCCCCAAGTGCCAGCATCACATGCGCATTGATGCCCGTACTCGTCTGGACATCTTCCTCGATACCGAGGGGCGTGAAGAGATTGCCGCCGATCTCGAACCGGTCGACCGTCTCAAGTTTCGTGACAGCAAGAAGTACAAGGATCGCCTGACCGCCGCTCAGAAGCAGACTGGTGAAAAGGACGCCCTGGTCGCCATGAGTGGCAAAGTGGTCAATGTCCCTGTGGTTGCCTGCGCCTTCGAGTTCTCTTTCATGGGCGGCTCGATGGGTGCGATCGTCGGCGAGCGTTTCGTTCGTGCCGCCAACGTGGCGCTGGAAAAACGCTGCCCGCTGATCTGCTTCTCCGCATCCGGCGGCGCCCGGATGCAGGAGGCGCTGATCTCGCTGATGCAGATGGCCAAGACCTCTGCAGTCCTGGCTCGTATGCGCGAGGAAGGCCTGCCTTTCATCTCCGTCCTGACTGATCCGGTCTACGGCGGCGTTTCTGCCAGTCTGGCCATGCTGGGTGATGTGATCGTCGCAGAGCCGAAGGCCCTGATCGGCTTCGCTGGCCCGCGGGTAATCGAACAGACCGTGCGCGAAAAGCTGCCGGAAGGCTTCCAGCGTAGCGAGTTCCTGCTGGATCACGGCGCTATCGATCTGATCATTCCGCGTTCCGAGTTGCGTGCTCGTCTGTCGCGCCTGTTGGCGCAGATGCAAAAACTGCCGTCACCGAGCGAACCTGCCCAGGTAGCGGCTACTGCATGATCACCCGGAGCCTGGCCGACTGGCTCGCCTATCTTGAGCAACTGCATCCCACTGCCATCGACATGGGCCTCGACAGGGTTCGTGCGGTGGCAGCGCGGCTTGGTCTGACGCGGCCGGCTCCGCTGGTAATTACCGTTACCGGCACCAATGGCAAGGGCTCCACTTGTGCCTTCCTCGCGTCGCTGCTTCGCAGCGAGGGTCTCGAAGTCGGCGTTTACAGCTCACCGCATCTGCTGCGCTACAACGAGCGCGTACAGCTCGGAGGCGTGAATGCGAGCGATGAGCAGCTCTGCGAAGCCTTTGCCGCTGTGGATGGCGCCCGTGGCGACATATCGCTGACCTACTTCGAAGTCGGGACTCTGGCGGCATTCTGGCTCTTCGGGCGGGCAGGGCTGGACGCGGTGGTATTGGAAGTCGGCCTTGGTGGCCGACTGGACGCGGTCAACATCATCGATGCCGACCTGGCGGTGATTACCAATATTGGTCTCGATCATGCCGACTGGCTGGGCGATAGCCGTGAAAGCGTGGCGTACGAGAAAGCCGGGATTCTGCGCGAAGGTAAACCAGCGCTGTGTGGCGATCTTGAGGTTCCAACACCATTGCTTGAGCGCGCCAAAGCGCTGATGGCGCCGTTGTTCTTGCGCGGGCGTGATTTCGATCTGGCGATCGATGCTCGGACCTGGCATTGGCGCGGCGTGGATGCAGCGGGCAAGCCGCTAGAGTTACACGGGTTGCCGCAGCTGTCGTTACCCATGGAGAACGCGGCGCTTGCGCTACAGGCGTTTGCCTTGCTGGGGCTGTCCTGGGATGCCGAGCGCATTGCTGGTGCGCTGCAACGGACGCATGTGACCGGGCGCTTGGACCGGCGGTACGTCATGCAGAACAGCCAACGCATCTCGCTATTGCTGGACGTAGGACACAACCCACACGCTGCCGGCTTTCTCGCTCAGCGGCTCGGGCAGCGACCGATCACGGGGCAGCGGTTGGCTGTGTTCGGCCTTCTTGCAGACAAGGATCTGGCTGGCGTGCTCGATGCCCTGAGTCCGCAGATCGCACAATGGGCGGTCGCGCCGCTGCCTACCACCCGTTCGCGGCCAGCGGCACAGCTGGCTGCGGCACTGGTTGAGCGTGGTGCTTCGGTCAGTCAGTATGAGAGCATCGAACAGGCTCTCGTCGCGCAGTGCTGTAAGGCTGATTCTGCCGACGAAGTGCTGGTCTTCGGATCGTTCTTCTGTGTCGCTGCGGCGCTCGAATGGCTGGAACAACAGGCAGGGGAAAGTGGGCATGGCATTGCTGGATAAGGGATTGCTGCAACGCATGGTTGGCGCGTTGGTGCTGATCGCCATAGCGGTCATTTTCGTGCCGATGCTGTTCAATCGGCAGGACGACCTTCGCCATGTCACGGTCGATGCGCCCAGCATTCCTGCCGCACCGGTTGTCGCCGATATCGAAATGCAGCCGGTCGAGGTGCCAGAGGCGAAATCGGCCCCCGAGGGCTTTGAAATCATCGAGGAGGGGGGCGACGCGACTGCCGCCACGGCTGAAGACCTGGTGCCAGCTCCGGTCGAGCCGCTTGCTCCGGCTGATCCTGCTCCGGCTCCTGCGCCAGCGGCACCAGCGGAGCCGCAGAAGCCGGAGCCGCGGCTGGACAACAATAACCTGCCGGTCAGCTGGTCGATTCAGCTGGCAAGCCTATCCAATCGCGCGAGTGCGGAAAGCCTGCAGCAGACGTTGCGTTCGCAAGGCTACAACGCCTATATCCGCACCGCTGACGGGATGAATCGCGTCTTCGTCGGGCCGCTGGTTGAGCGCAGCGAGGCGAACCGCCTTCGCGATGTGCTGCAGCGTCAGCAGAAACTCGATGGCTTCGTGGTGCGCTTCAAGCCCGAAGAGGGTTGACCTGTAGGGCCGCCTGTCGCCGTTTGATCGGTGTCGCGATCAGCACACCAGCGTTGACGCAACCAGTGCGTACCCGTGGCGCCTGCGCTCTGCTAAAATGCGCGGCCTTTCCCCCTTTGTAGAAGACATCGTGGCATTCACCTGGGTCGATTGGACCATCATTGCCGTCATCGCTGTTTCCAGTCTGATCAGTCTCAAGCGTGGTTTCGTCAAGGAAGCGCTATCGCTGGTCACCTGGATCATTGCCGGCGTGATCGCCTGGATGTTCGGCGGCGCCTTGTCTCACCATCTGGCCGAGTTCATCAGCACGCCCTCGGTGCAGGTTATCGCAGCGTGTGCCCTGTTGTTCGTGGCGACCCTGCTGGTGGGCGCGCTGGTGAATTTCCTGATCGGCGAGCTGATCAGGGTGACGGGGCTGTCAGGGACCGATCGTTTTCTCGGAATGGTATTTGGCGCCGCGCGAGGTGGTCTGTTGGTGGTGGTGCTAGCAGGGCTGCTCAGCCTGGCGCCGGTCCAGCAGGATGCCTGGTGGCGCGAATCGGCATTGCTGCCGCATTTTCTACTGATCGCCGATTGGTCGAAGAACCTGATTCTCGGGTTCAGCGGCCAGTGGGTCGCCGGTTCGCTCAACCCGGCCGGTTGAGTATTTTTCCCGGATGCTCGGTCTGCCTGCGCATTCGGCCAGCTTGTAATAACTGAGGGGTTCCTTGCATGTGTGGCATTGTCGGCATCGTCGGTAAGTCGAACGTCAATCAGGCGCTGTATGACGCGCTTACCGTACTGCAGCACCGCGGCCAGGATGCAGCCGGTATCGTGACCAGCCACGACGGTCGCCTGTTTCTGCGCAAGGACAACGGCCTGGTGCGCGATGTATTCCAGCAGCGCCACATGCAGCGCCTGGTTGGCAACATGGGCATCGGCCATATCCGTTACCCCACAGCCGGCAGCTCCAGTTCGGCCGAAGCCCAGCCGTTCTATGTAAACTCGCCGTACGGCATCACCCTGGCGCACAACGGCAACCTCACCAATGTCGACCAGCTGACCAAGGAGATCTACGAGTCGGATCTGCGCCACGTGAACACCAGCTCAGATTCCGAGGTGCTGCTCAACGTGTTCGCCCACGAACTGGCCGTGCGCGGCAAGCTGCAGCCGACCGAAGAAGACGTCTTCGCCGCCGTTAGCAAGGTTCACGAGCGCTGCCGCGGTGGTTACGCGGTGGTGGCGATGGTGACCGGTTATGGCATCGTCGGTTTCCGCGACCCGAATGCGATTCGCCCAATCGTTTTCGGCCAGCGCCACACCGACGAAGGCGTCGAGTACATGATCGCTTCGGAAAGCGTGTCACTCGATGTGCTCGGCTTCACCCTGATTCGCGACCTGGCGCCGGGTGAGGCGGTGTACATCACCACTGACGGCAAGCTGTTCACCCGCCAGTGCGCGGACGCGCCGAAGCTCGCGCCATGCATCTTCGAGTACGTCTATCTGGCGCGTTCCGACTCCCTGATGGACGGCGTTTCGGTGTACAAGGCGCGTCTGCGCATGGGCGAGAAGCTCGCCGACAAGATCCTGCGCGAGCGTCCCGATCACGACATCGATGTGGTCATTCCGATTCCGGACACCAGCCGCACCGCGGCGCTGGAGCTGGCCAACCGGCTCGGCGTGAAATTCCGCGAAGGATTCGTCAAGAACCGCTACATCGGCCGTACTTTCATCATGCCCGGCCAGGCTGCACGCAAGAAGTCGGTGCGCCAGAAGCTTAATGCCATCGATCTGGAGTTTCGTGGCAAGAACGTCATGCTGGTGGACGATTCCATCGTGCGTGGGACCACCTGCAAGCAGATCATCCAGATGGCCCGCGAAGCCGGGGCGAAGAATGTCTACTTCTGCTCGGCGGCGCCGGCGGTGCGCTACCCCAACGTCTACGGCATCGACATGCCCAGTGCCCACGAGCTGATCGCGCACAACCGCACCACCGAGGAAGTGGCCGAACTGATCGGTGCCGACTGGCTGGTCTACCAGGATCTGGAGGATCTGATCGATGCGGTAGGCGGCGGCAAGGTCAAGATCGAGAACTTCGATTGCGCAGTGTTCGACGGCAACTACATCACAGGCGATATCGACGAGGCCTACCTGCAGAAGATCGAGCAGGCACGCAACGATCTGAGCAAGGCCAAGACCAATGCGGTCAGCGCGATCATCGATCTGTACAACAATTGATCCATGCCGGTGCGGCAAAGCTGCGCCGGCTGAGGCAAGACTATGACCATTGAATGGGAAGCCGGACGGCTCGATAGCGATCTCGAAGGGGTCGGACTCGATACTCTCGCAGTGCGCGCTGGCCAGCGCCGCACGCCGGAGGCCGAGCATGGTGAGCCGTTGTTCTTCACCTCCAGTTACGTGTTTCGCAGCGCCGCCGACGCGGCTGCTCGCTTCGCCGGCGATGTGCCGGGCAACGTCTACTCGCGCTACACCAATCCGACCGTACGGGCATTCGAGGAGCGTATCGCCGCGCTGGAGGGCGCCGAGCAGGCCGTCGCCACCGCTTCCGGGATGGCAGCGATCCTCGCCACCGTGATGAGCCTATGTTCGGCTAGTGACCATGTACTGGTTTCGCGCAGCGTGTTCGGCGCCACCGTCTCGCTGTTCGAGAAGTACTTCAAGCGCTTCGGTGTACAGGTCGATTACGTGCCGCTCACCGATTTCGCTGCATGGGAATCCGCCTTCAAGGAAAACACCAGGCTGGTGTTCGTAGAATCGCCATCCAATCCGCTGGCTGAGCTGGTGGATATCGCTGCGTTGGCGGAACTCTGCCATGACAAGGGCGCCATGTTGGCAGTGGATAATTGCTTCTGCACGCCGGTGCTGCAGCAGCCGCTGAAACTGGGGGCCGATATCGTCATCCACTCGGCGACCAAGTACATCGACGGCCAGGGCCGCTGCCTTGGCGGTGTGGTTGCGGGGCGCAGCGAGCAGATGAAGGAAATCGTCGGCTTTCTGCGCACGGCCGGGCCGACGCTCAGCCCGTTCAATGCCTGGGTGTTTCTCAAGGGCCTGGAAACCCTACGCCTGCGCATGCAGGCCCATTGTGCCAGCGCTCAGATACTGGCCGAATGGCTGGAACAGCAGCCGGGCGTCGAGCGGGTGTTCTACGCTGGCCTGCCGAGCCATCCACAGCACGAGCTGGCCAAGCGCCAGCAGAAGGGCTTCGGCGCGGTGCTGAGTTTCGAAGTGACCGGAGGCAAGGCGGGCGCCTGGCGATTCATCGACGCCACCCGGCTGATCTCGATCACTGCCAACCTGGGCGACAGCAAGACCACCATCACCCATCCCGGCTCGACCACCCATGGTCGCCTGTCGGCCGAGGATCGCGCGACCGCGGGCATCAGTGACAGCCTGATCCGCGTTGCGGTGGGGCTGGAGGACGTGGACGATCTCAAGGCCGACCTGGCCCGCGGGTTGGCTGCACTCTGAGCCACCGCACCATCCCATGGCGGCGCCGTTCGACTGCCGCTGTGGGGTTGGTTGCCTCATCCCCTGCTGAACACGCAACGCCGCCAGGTGCCGTCGTTTACTGACGTAGATCGATGGCCGGTGCGGGCTCGCCTCGGCCATCGAACAGCTGCGTAGGATTGGCCGGAAGGATGGTCGGACTGGCCGAATCGGTCTCGATCACCCGGATATCGCTGTACTTCTTCCCGGACAGCGCGGCGAGCCCGGCGCGATCGCGTATCACCGTCGGCCGCAGGAAGACCATCAGGTTGCGTTTGACGTGAGTCTCCTGCGTGGAGCGGAATAGCGCGCCGAGGAGGGGGATATCACCGAGCAGCGGTACCTTGGCGTTGGTGCGTGTCACGTCGTCCTGGATCAGGCCCCCAAGGACGATAACCTGGCCATCCTCGGCGAGGATGGTGCTCTTGATCGAGCGCTTGTTGGTCACCAGATCGACGGCCTGTGCCGTCAAACTAGCACTCGGGGCGATGGACGATATTTCCTGCTCGATCTGCAGGCGCAGGGTGGCCCCCTCGTTGATGTGCGGTGTGACCTTGAGCGTCACACCGATGTCCTGGCGCTCGATGGTGGTGAACGGGTTGTTCGCTCCAGCCGAGTCGGTGGTGTAGGAGCCGGTCTGGAATGGCACGTTCTGGCCGACCAGGATCTCCGCTTCCTGGTTGTCGAGGGTCAGCAGGCTGGGTGTCGACAGCAGATTGCTCTTGCTGTTGGAGGACAGTGCGGTGATCAGGGCACCAAAACTGCGCGTACCGACGCCGATGATCGCGCCGTCTGGCAGCTCGCTGGGGATTTCGTTCTCATTGATCGCATTCAATACGCTTCCGACCGAAATGCCGGTGTTGCCGAAGCTTACGCCGCCGGCGCCGCCAGTACTGCCGCGGGCGTCAATGGCCCACTGCACGCCGAGCGCATCGGTGATGTCGCCCGAGACTTCGACGATGGCCGCCTCGACCATGACTTGCGCGCGCGGAACGTCCAGCTGCCTGACGATGCTTTCCAGTGTACCGATCAGCTCGGGATCGGCCAGCAGTACCAGCGCATTCAGGCTTTCGTCGGCACGAATCAGGATGTTCTGCGACCGCCCGGTGCCGCCGCCAGCCTCGCCAGTGTCCGGGTTCTGCAGGCCTTCGGAGATGTCGCCAAGTGTTTCGGCAAGGGATTTCGCATCGTTGTGGCGCAAGCGGATGACGCGAGTATTGGCCGAACGGGTGGCTGGCGTGTCGAGTGACTGAGCCAGTGCGGCGAGTTTGCCCCGTGCCTCGCGTGGGCCGATGAAGATCAGTCGATTGGTGCGCGAATCGGCAATGATCTGCACGCCCGGTGCACTTTTCGCTTCGCCACGGATCATCGCATTACGTAGGACTTCGGCAATATCGACCGCCCAGCCATGGCGCAGGTTGAGCACGCTGTAGTCGTTGCTTTCGGCCTGGTCGAGCTGGTCCACCAGATCCTGTATGCGCGCGATATTGGCGCTGCGATCGCTGATGATCAGCGCGTTGGCCGATGAAACGGCTGCGAGATGGCCGTACTGCGGAACCAGTGGGCGGATCAGGGGAATCAGCTCGGCGGCGGAGGTGTGTTGCACCTGGATTACCCGGGTCTCCAACTGGTCGCCGCCGGTCGGCCCACCGCCGGCTTCCGCCTTGGCTTCGGCGTTCGGTATGACCCGCGCGACATCACCTTGAGTCAGTACGCTGAATCCATGCGTCGCCATTACCGAAAGGAACAGCTGATAGACCTCGCTCAGCGACAGGGTCGCATTGGATACCACGCTGACCTGGCCCTTCACTCGCGGATCGACGATGAACGTCTGGCCACTGAGCTGGCTGATCTGATCAATGAACGCGCGGATGTCGGCGTCCTTGAGGTTGATGGTCCAGCCGTCTTGCTGATTCGGACTCGGTTCGATACCCGGTTCGGCTGCGATCAAGGGCAGCGGGGCGGCCAGCAGGCCGGTGGCTAGCAGGGCAAGCAGTGAGCGCGAGAAAGGCTTCGGCATCGGTCAATCGTCTTCCATGGGCTGGTCGTTGGAGGGTGCGGCGTCAGGCTGGATGACGGCTTCTTCCAGCTGCTGGCGCAGGGCGTCCATCTGTTGCTGCATCAGCTGCGACTCGTCCGTCGCGAGTTCGCCATTGGCTGTTTCTTCCTGATAGGTTGGCTCATTCGGAACGTAGGCAGGCGATCGAGTTTCGGGAAAATGCAGCACCTCTACGGTACCGTTGCGCAGCAATTCCACATGGTTGGGATAGACCTTATGCAGGGTCACGCCATCCTGCAGGTCCTGTCCCTGCCAGTACAGCTTCGGTGGCTGCCCATCGACCTGGACGATGGCGCTCGATCGCTCTGGCTCGATGTGCACGAAGCTGCCACGCAGGGTGAAACCGCTGGCGGCTGCCGAAGGCGCATAGGCGTCGGAGGGAGCGGCCGAGCCGAACAGGATCTCCAGCCGCTGCATGTCTGGTCCGCTCGCGCCGCCGACGTTCTGCTCATAGATATCTGCCGGCGCTGGCGCACGGCTCAGATCCAGCCACTGCTCGAGCCGGGTGGCCAGGTAAACGGCGTAGATACAAAGGAGCACGATGCTGGCAAGCAGTGGGACGTGTTGACGGTAATTGCGCAGTTTTCCCGGCAATGGCAAGCGAAATACTCCGTGGCGCTCTTGTTGTAGGTTCCCTGGGCGCGGGGCTGTTGTCAGGCGTTACAGCATTTCTAGATCACTTTTGACGATACCGCAGCCGAAATTTCAGACAGTCCGGGTGAGCGGATGGTGCCCGAACAAAGTTACAAAGCGATGCGGCAGTCTCAGTTGACCACGCTTTGGTAAAAAAAATTCAATGCTGCTGTTGACTTAGCTTAGGGGGGTGAGTAAATTGCGCGCCTCGCAAGGCGATCGGCTGATTAGCTCAGCTGGGAGAGCACCTGCATCACACGCAGGGGGTCGGCGGTTCGATCCCGTCATCAGCCACCAACCTTTGTGAGATTTCGGACGAAAGTCCGGCCGACGCGCAGCGGTAGTTCAGTCGGTTAGAATACCGGCCTGTCACGCCGGGGGTCGCGGGTTCGAGTCCCGTCCGCTGCGCCATATTACTCAGTTCACTTCCTTTGGACGTGATGAGACAAAAAAAGCTGCCCTAGGGCAGCTTTTTTTGTGTCCGCCGTTTGGCCCTTGCGTAATTCTTGCGGCAGATCTCTTTTATCGGCAGTGCTAGCATCGGCGGCGTATGGCCATCAGGGCCAGCGTGTAACCATCGTTGCGCTCGAAGTGGCTGGCCGCGGCAACCAAAAAGATCCAACTCAGCTACCGAGCACTCTATCGATGCCGCTGCCGCTGTCTGCGGACTCCACAAAATCGGTTTGAGCAGCGCTCAGTTCGATGAATGGTGCGTCTCTCGTCAACAGCACGCCCATGATCCAGTCCGTCCGTCTTGGCTCTGAAAGATCGCGGTCTCACCGGTTATAGCGTACGGCTAATGGCGCCGCCGGGTCTCGCTCGATCAGACAATACAGCCCTGCAGCGATCAGTCTGCACATAATTCAAGAATATAGATAGTCGACTAACTAGAAGATCGGTTAGAGCTGACCAATAGCGTTTAGCCTCACCTGCCTAGATTACTTTTTTGTAAGGTAACTATTTGTTGGCAACTATGCGCCGTGTTGTTTTGTCTATGCCTCAGGCGCCGCTGATTAACCTAGAGGCATAATTACTTATGCATAAACCTCAGAGCTCGTTGCTAAAAGGCTTAGTGGTTGGGCTTGTATTGGCCGCTTTGTTTGTTTTGTCGCTGGTATTGCTAGTTGCATATACCGGCGCATACAACGTGGCCGCTTCTCAGAATCACTCACCCTTTGTTCGCTGGGTATTGACCACCACCATGGAGAACTCAGTGGCAGCCAGAGCGGAGGACCTGGACGTGCCGGAACTCTCCGAGCAGCAGATCGCCGCCGGTGCAGAGCATTACAAGGCGATGTGTCAGCACTGCCATGCAGGCCCAGGCGTGGAACGAGCCGAGTGGGCTCGAGGCCTTTTACCGCAACCACCGCATCTCGTCGAGGAGGCCGCACATTGGCAGCCGAACGAGGTGTTCTGGCTGATCAAGCATGGCGTGCGTATGTCGGCGATGCCGGCTTTCGGCGAAACGCATGACGATAAAGAGCTCTGGAATATCGCCGCTTTCGTGAAACAGCTGCCTGGCATGTCTGCCAGCGAATATGCCGCGCTAGGTCAGCAATCAGGTACGCACGGGAACTGAAAGGAAAACGATGATGCAGATGTCTTATTGGCGCTTCGCCGCCATGATCGCAACTTCTACAGTCGTCATGTTCGGCTTGATGTATTTGAATACTTACGCATTCGAACATGTATTTTGGAGCGAGACCCGCGCCTGGATGGCACTGTTGATGGGTGCTGTCATGGCCGTCATCATGCTGAGTTTCATGCTGAGCATGTATCAGAAAAAGCGGATCAATATCGCTATATATATCGGCAGCGTCGTTGTATTTGCCCTGGCGCTCTGGTTGGTCCGTAGCCAGGCTACCGTTGGTGATGCCGAATATATGAAAGCCATGATCCCCCACCATTCGATTGCAATCATGACCAGCGAGCGCGCGCAAATTACTGACCCGCGGGTTCGCAAACTGGCCGATGAGATCATTGCGGCTCAGCGTCGTGAAATATCGGAAATGAAGTATCTGATCAACGAACTTGAGAGGGTCGACTGATGCGTCTTCATCTGCACCGGAGCGGCCAGGGTTCGCTCGCTTGTAAATTGCTTGTACCTCTCGCGGTTCTGTCGCTGGCCGCCTGTGGCGATCCCGCGCCTGGAGAGGGTGTTGAAAAGCCGCTGATGAGCGACCCGTCACCGAAGATGGTCGGTGCGCGTGAAGCGGTGGGCACGCCCGACATCCCAACCATCGATCCGCAGACGCTTGACGCTGCCGAAATCGAGAAGGTGCTGGGTGTAGGCCCGCGGTGTGCTTTCGCCTACACAGCGGAAAGCAAGTCCGTGGCTGTTTTTCAGGTGACTGGCGATAACGCCGGCCAAGGGGTGGTGAAGATCCATGGCCGATTGGTAAAGCTTGCGGGGCATGAGGCTGAAGTCGGTGGTTTCACACTGAGTGGTGACGGTATGTCGGTCAGAATCGAGCCAGCGGGCGAAGGGGGCGATTCAAGGCCGGCCGAACAGCGTGAGGCCGACATGCTATTCGAGCTGGAGCAGGGCCTGCACGTCGGTTATCGTGGCTGGTATCGCTGTACCAGCCCCTGACCGATGCCAGCCCGCGATCGGTACCAATGCCAGCCAGCCATACCTGCAACGAGCAGCAGGCGTTCACCAAGCACCGGCTGCTCGCTTGTGTTCGAGCGGTAATGGCCAGTAACGGCCATAGCCGCTTCGCCTCATTGCTCGGTCTGCTTGCCACTGAACCTGGTGATCGGTTTTTCCGCGTCCTTGTCCAGACCGCCCGCGAAGCTCTTGAGCCCCTCGATGATGGGCATCAGCGCCGCCCACAGTTCATCGTCGTGGAGCATCTTGTAGGCGCCGGTAACGCCTGGCGCCTCGTCGTGCTTGCCGTCGGGTTTGTAATGCCCGACGGCATGGAAGGCCTCTTGGAAGGCAAACACCACTTTGCAGAATTGCGCGGGCTCGATGCGCGACAGCGCCATGCCGAGGATCGACAGGTTCTGCACGGCATTGAGCGAGCCTTCTTTGCTCATCCCATCGACCAGTACCTTGAGCACGCGGTCATGCGAGCCCGCCAGGTCGTTGGCAAAGCGCAGCACGCCACGCTGGTGCAGGGTTTCGAGCAGGGTATCGAGTTCCTCGCGCGCGCTGGGGCCGATCGGCGTCGGCTTGACGTCGTAGTTGATTCGCTGGGCCATCAGAATCTCTCCGGATGCGGGGCTTGGGCGGGCGGGGCGATGTAGTCGTCGCGGTACCACTTCACCTCGACGGGCACTCCTTCGTTGGGGGTGCGCTTGGCGTGGCGGAAGCTGTTGGACGGCAATGGCGGTTCGCCTTTTTCGGCCAGCACTTCCAGCTTCACCGCGGTTTCCTTGTAGGCCGGCGTGTTCACGTCGGGATCGTGGTGCTCGCCGGTCAACAGGTTGAGGCCAGGCTTTCCTTGGTGGATGGGCATGAACAGCGTCTTGCCGGCGACTCGCTCGGTCACTGTGGCACGCACCTCCACCGAGCCGCGGCGGGAGCTGATCTTCAGCCAGGTGCCGTCCTCGATGCCGCGCTCGGCGGCCAGTTCCGGGCTGACCTCGACGAACCAGTTCGGCGCCTGCGACCAGATGCGTGGGCCGCGCCCGGTCTGGTTGGTGGCCTGGAACTGCTCGAGCATGCGGCCGTTGTCGAGCATGATGTCGTACTCGTCGTCGGCGGCTTCGGCCGGCTCCTTCCATTCCAGCGGAAACAGCACGGCCTTGCCGTCGTCGGTGTGGAAGCGCTCGGTGTAGAGCAGCGGTGTGGTGCTGCCGTCGCTCTGCATGGGCCAGAACAGCGATTGCCAGCCTTCGAGCCGCTCGTAGCTGATGCCCTGGAACATGGTCGCGATGCCGGCCGCTTCGTCCATGATCTGGCTCGGGTGGCTATAGCCCCAGTCATGCCCCATGCGTTTGGCCAGATCGGTAAAGATCTGCCAGTCCGGGCGGCTGTTCCCCAGCGGCGGCAGCACCTGGTAGAAGCGCTGGATGCGCCGCTCGGTGTTGGTGAAGGTGCCGTCCTTCTCCACCGAGGGGCAGGCCGGCAGCACCACGTCGGCGAACTCGGCGGTGCGGCTCATGAAGATGTCCTGCACCACCATGAACTCGAGGTGTTCGAAGCCACTGTGGACGTTCTTGCTATCGGCGTCCGAGAAGGCGGTTTCCTCGCCGATGATGTACATCGCCTTCACCTCGCCTTCGTCGGCCTTCTGCACCATGGTGAAGTTGTCGTTGCCTTTCTCCAGCGGCAGGTGATCCTTTGGCACGCCCCAGGCCGCGGCCCACTTGTCGCGGTTTTTCTCCTCGGTGACCTTCTCGTAGCCGGGGTACATGTTCTTCAGGCAGCCGAAGTCGCTGGCACCCTGCACGTTGTTGTGGCCGCGCATCGGGTAGCCGCCGGTGCCGGGGCGGCCGTAGTTGCCGGTGACCAGGAGCAGGTTCGACAGCGCCGTGCTGGTATCCGAGCCGTGGCTGTGCTGGGTGATGCCCATGGCCCAGAGCAGGCAGACCGAGTCGGCCTGGCCGATCAGCTCGGCGGCCTCGATCAACTTGTCCTTGGCGATGCCGGTGACCTCGGCAGCGAACTCCATGGTGAAGGGCTCGAGCGACTTCCGGTATTCCTCGACCTGATTGACCCGCGCGCGCAGAAATTCCTCGTCTGCATAGCCGTGGTCGAACATGTAGCGCGACAGCGCCGAGGCCCAGACCAGGTCGGTGCTCGAGTTGGGCCGCAGGTGCAGGTCGGCACGCTCGGCCATCTCGTGGCGGCGTGGGTCGAACACCACCAGCTTCTGCCCACGGTGCTTCTTCTGCGCCTTCAGTTTGGAGGCGATCACCGGGTGGTTCTCGGACAGATTGCTGCCGACGATGACGATCAGGTCGGCCTTTTCCATGTCCTCGATGGTGCCCGAATCGCCGCCATAGCCGACGGTGCGGAACAGGCCCTTGGTCGCCGGGTTCTGGCAGTAGCGCGATGAGTTGTCGACGCTGTGGGTGCCGATGATCGCGCGGGCGATCTTCTGTGTCAGATAGGCCTCTTCGTTGCTCGCCTTGCTCGAGCCGATGAAGCCGATGGCGTCCGGCCCGTGGGTGTCGCGGATCTGCAGCAGGCGATGGGCGACCAGGTCCAGCGCCTCATCCCAGCTCGCTTCGCGGAACTGGCCGTTCTCGCGGATCAGCGGCGTGGTCAGGCGTTTCGGGTCGTTGACGAAGTCCCAGGCGAACTTGCCCTTGATGCAGGTAGAAATGCCGTTGGCCGGGGCGTCGACCACCGGCTGCACCTTGAGGATGTGCCGGTCGCGTGTCCACATCTCGAACGAGCAGCCCACGCCGCAGTAGGTGCACACGGTCTTGGTGCGCTTGATTTCCGGCTGGCGCCAGTGCATGTCCATCTTCGAGAGGGCCGTGATCGGCCGCGCGCCGATGGTCTCCTCGAGCGTCTTGACCATGTCGATCATCGGCCGCTTGACGTCCTGCGGCAGCGCAGTGAAGGGGCCGGCGTCCGGCTGCATGGTCTTTTCCAGCAGCGCGTTGCACGGGCATACGGTGACGCAGTGGCCGCAGCTGACGCAGCTCGACTGGTCGATCGGCTTGCCGCCGTCCCACAGCACGCGGGGGTGCTCCATGGTGAAGTCGATCGACAAGGTCTCGTTGACCTCGACGTTCTGGCAGGCCTCGACGCAGCGCCCGCAGAGAATGCACTGGTCCGGATCGTAGGTGTAGAAGGGGTTGGAGTGGTCCTTCTCGTACGGCTTGCGCTTGAATTCGTAGCGCTGGATCGGCGGATTGATCTGCGCGTAGGTGTTGTGCAGCGTGCAGTCGCCGGTGTTGTGCTCGCACAGCGTGCAGTACAGCTCGTGCTTGGCCACCAGCCGGTCCATGCCTTCCTCGCGTGCGGCCTTCGCCTCGGCGATCTCGCTGGTCACCTGCAGGCCGTCGCGTGCCTTGAGCGTGCAGCCGCGCACCAGTTCGCCGTCGACCTGGACCCAGCACACGTCGCAGGTTTGTGGTGAGCCGAGCGCCCTGTGGTAGCAGACGTGCGGCAGGTCGATGCCATGCTTGGCGAGAAAGTCGATCAGCGGAGTGTCGGCCTTACCGACCAGGGCTTTGCCGTCGTAATGGATCGTGCAGTCGCTCATCAGGCCTCCGTCTTGTCGCGGTGGTAGGGCGGGCCGGCGTTCCCTGGCCTGTTGCCGGCACGGTCCGGCGCTTCCTGTCGGCGCTCATTCCGCCGTGGGTGCGGCGGTCGAGGCTAGTTGTTGTCCATAGCTGACTGACCGGCCTCTGGAAACGTTCCCGCCGATTGTATGGATTTGGCCGTGGCGTTGAACTCATGCCGTGCGCACGGGCCAGAAACAGACGGATACAAAAACCAAACGACCCGGATCCCGTTCGTCTGATGGCCCAGCTCTTCCCGCGTTCTGCCGACATGTGGCTGCGCCTGGTCCTGCTCCTGTTGTTCCTGGGGCTGGTCGGGGTTTTCGTCGCGTTCGTCATAGTGTCGCATTCGTCCTATGTCACCGGCGTGGGGCTGACGGTGGATCAGCCTGTGCCCTTCAGCCACGAACACCACGCCGGCGCGCTACAGATCGATTGCCGCTACTGCCACGACAATGTCGAGACGAGCGCCGTGGCCGGCCTGCCACCAACGCACACCTGCATGAGCTGTCATTCGCAGTTGTGGACCGGCGCCGAGATGCTCGCGCCGGTGCGCCAGAGCCTCGCGCAGGGCGAGCCGCTGCACTGGAACCGGGTCAACGAGCTGCCGGACTACGTGTTCTTCCACCACGGTGTGCACGTGAACGCCGGCGTCGGCTGCGCCGAATGCCATGGGCAGGTCGACAGCATGCCGCTGATGCGCAAGGCCGAGCCGTTCAGCATGAGCTGGTGCTTGGACTGTCATCAGGATCCGGCGCCGCGGCTACGACCGCGCGCCGCAGTGACCGACATGAGCTGGCACTACGCCGGTAACCGGCGCGCCCTCGGTGAGGCGCTGATGCGCAAGCGACGCATCGCCGAGGGCGACCTGACCCACTGCTACACCTGCCACCGGTAAGCCATGGACATTCGAGACGACGCCAACTCGCAGCACCGCACACCACTCGACTGGACGGCCATCCGTGCGCGTCTGGAAAACGAGCGCGGTCCGCGCTACTGGCGCAGCCTCGAACAGTTGGCCGACGAGCCGGCGTTCGCCGAATTCGTCGAGACCGAGTTTCCCTCGGTTGCGCCGCAGATGGACCGTCGCCGCTTCCTCCAGGTGATGGGCGCCTCGCTGGCAATGGCCGGCCTGGCCGGCTGTGGCAAGCCGGAGAAGGGCGTGCCCTATGTCCGCCAACCGGAAAAACTCATCCCCGGCGAGGCGCAGTGGTATGCCAGTTCGGTAGCCTTCGCCGGCTACGCACAGCCGGTGCTCGGGCGTACCCACGTCGGCCGTCCGACCAAGCTCGAGGGCAACCCGCAGCACCCGGTCAGCGGCGGCGCCAGTACCGCCATCATCCAGGCGATGATTCTTCAGCTGTATGACCCGGACCGCTCGCAGGTGCCACGCTTCAAGGGTGTCGACACCACTTGGGACAGCTTTCAGCACGAGGCCAGCGGCGTCGCCGAGCGCCTCGATCAGCAGCGCGGCCGTGGCCTGCACCTGCTGCTCGGGGCCAGCAGTTCACCGACCGTGCAACGCCAGCTCGGCGACCTGTTGCAGCGCTGGCCCGAGGCCCGTTTGTATCGCTTCGAGCCCTTCGAAGGCGACGGCTACCGTGCCGCCGAGCGTGCCTTCGGCCGGCCGCTGGAAACCCATTACCGCTTCGATGCGGCCGAGTGGGTGCTGAGCTTCGAGCACGATTGGCTCGGCACGGGGCCGCGCGAGCTGCCGCACGCCGTGCGCTGGGGTGAACGCAAGCGCGCCGCAGCGAAGGGGGAGGGGGAGGCGCGGCTGCTGATCGTCGAATCGGTGCCGACGCTGACCGGCGCCAGGGCCAGCGAGCGCAAGCGCATCGAACCCGACGAGCTGCCGCGTTACCTGCAGGCGCTGGCGGCCGCGCTCGGCGAGGGGCGCGGTCCCGCCGAGCCATTGCCGGCCGAACGTCAGCGCTGGATCGAGGCCGTCGCCCGCGGGCTCGAGGCGCGGCGCGGCCGTTGCTTGATCACCGCTGGCGAGCGGACCCCGCTGGACGTACAGGCCGCCGTGCACCGGCTCAACGCGCGGCTCGGCAATGTCGGCCATACGCTCGATTACAGTGAGCCGGTGCTCTGGCTGGAGGCCGGCGGGCAACGTCTGGCCGAGCTGCCGGCGCTGGTCGAGGCGATGCATGCCGGCCAGGTCGAGACGCTGCTGATGCTCGACTGCAACCCGGTAAACACGGCGCCGGCCGACCTCCCCTTCGCCGAGGCGCTCGACCGTGTCCCGTTGCGCATCCATGCCGGGCTCTATTACGACGAGACCGCTGCCTTCAGCCACTGGCACCTGCCGTTGACCCACGACCTCGACGGCTGGCACGACGGCCGCGCCGCGGATGGCAGCGTCTGCCTCGGCCAGCCGCTGGTGCGCACCTTCTACAGCAGCCGCACGCTGTCGGAGATCCTCGCGCTGCTGCAGGGCGATCTCGACCCGAGCGGCCGCGCCGAGCTGCGCAAGACCTGGCAATCGCTCGACGAAAGCGCCTGGCGCCAAGCCCTGGAACGCGGCTTTCTGCCCGACTCGGAACTGCCGCCGGTGAAGGTCGATGCACGTCCGCTGGCTTGGGGCGCGCCGCCCGCCGCGGCCGAAGGCCTGTCCCTGCGCTTCCTGCCCGACCCCTGCGTGTGGGACGGTCGGCTGGCCAACCTCGGCTGGCTGCAGGAGCTGCCCAAGCCGATCACCAAGCTGACCTGGGACAACGTCATCGGTGTTGCGCCAAAGCTCGCCGAGGAGCAGCGGCTTTCCAACGGCGACGTGGTACGGGTCACGCTGGGCCAGCAGGTGATTGTCGGCCCTGTGTGGATCATGCCCGGCCACGCCGAGCGCACGCTGAGTCTGTACGCCGGCTACGGCCGCTCCCGTGCCGGGCGGGTAGGCGATGACCAGGGTTACGACATCGCGCCGCTGCGCACGGCTGACGAACCCTGGCTGCGCCGCGGCGCAACGCTGGAGAGGACCGGTGAGTACCTGCCGCTGGCGACCACCCAGCCGCAGCACGTTCCGCACGGCAAGCAAATCATCAAGAGCGAGCCACGCGAGGCGGCCTACCGCAAGGTCGCGGCAAAACCGACGTACCCGGCCGAGCCGCGCAAGACGCTCTACCCGTCGACGCCGCCGAGCGAACCGGTGTGGGGCATGACCATCGATCTGGACCAGTGCATCGGTTGCAACGCCTGCGTGGTTGCCTGCCAGGCTGAGAACAACGTCCCGGTGGTGGGCAAGGAGCAGGTCGCCATCGGCCGCAACATGCACTGGCTGCGGGTCGACCACTACTACCAGGGCGACCCGGCCGAGCCGGAGTCCTCGGCCTTCCAGCCTGTGCCCTGCATGCACTGCGAGCAAGCGCCCTGCGAGGTCGGCTGCCCGGTCAACGCCACCGTGCACGGCCCGGACGGGCTGAACGAGCAGATCTACAACCGCTGCATCGGCACCCGCACCTGTTCGAGCTACTGCCCATACAAGGTGCGCCGCTTCAACTGGTTCGACTGGACCGGCGACGACGAGCCGTCGATCCAGCATCAGCGCAACCCCAACGTCACCGTGCGCTCGCGCGGCGTCATGGAGAAGTGCACCTACTGCGTGCAGCGCATCAGCGAGGCCGGGATCGCCGCGCGCATCGAAGACCGGCCTGTGGCTGACGGTGAGGTACAGACCGCCTGCCAGCAGGCCTGCCCGACTCAGGCGATCGTCTTCGGCGACCTGTCGGACCCCGTCGCGCGGGTGCGCGAGGGCCGCGACACCCAGCGTCACTATGCCTTGCTGGAAGAGGTCGGCACGCGACCGAAGACCACCTACCTGGGGCTGGTCGAGCTGCCGAAGGTCGTGGAGGACAACTCATGAGCCACGCCGAGCTCGACCCGCGCTATCCGGGTGCTGACACGCCGCATTTCCTGCCGCGCCAGCTGCCGCTCGGCGAGGTGTCTGACCGTGTGCTGACCATTCCGGTGGATTTCGCCCGCTATCGCCGCGCCTGGTGGGCGCTGTTCATCGTCAGCTGCCTGCTGCTGGGGTTGTTCGTCGCCTCGGCAGTGGTGGTGCTCTGGCGTGGCGTCGGCGTGTTCGGCAACAACATCCCGGTCAACTGGGGCTTTCCCATCCTCAACTACATGTGGTGGCTGGGGATTGGTCATGCCGGCACCTTCATTTCGGCGATGCTGCTGCTGCTCAACCGCCCGTGGCGCAATTCCCTCAACCGCCTGGCCGAGCTGATGACGATCATGGCGGTGGTCTGCGCCGGCATCTACCCGATCCTGCACCTGGGCCGGCCGTGGCTGTTCTACTGGAGCGCTCCCTACCCGAACACCATGGAGCTGTGGCCACAGTTCAAGAGCCCGACGGCCTGGGACTTGTTCGCCGTGCTCGGTTACCTGTTCGTCTCGCTGATATTCATCTACATCGGTGCCATTCCGGATTTCGCTTCGGCTCGCGACCACGCCCGCAAGCGCCGCTACAAGGTGTTCTACGGCCTGCTGGCGTTCGGCTGGCGTGGCGCCTCATCGCACTGGGCACACTGGCGCCGGGCCTACCGTTTCGTCGCGCTCCTGGCGATTCCGCTGGTGTTCGCAGTGTCCAGCGGCTACTCCTTCCTGCTCGATCTGGCGCCGGAAACCGGGTGGCACTCGACGGTGTTCCCGCCGTATTTCGTCGCTGGTGCGATCTTCTCCGGCTTCGCTCTGGTGATCGTGATCGCGCTGGGCCTGCGACGCTTCTTCGGCTGGCACCTGCTGATCACGCGCAAGCACCTCGACGTGCTCGGCGTGCTGTTGCTGGCCAGCGGCTGGATGACCGCCTACGGCTATTTCGCCGACACCTTCATCGCCTTCTATTCGGGGAAGGAGCATGAGATCACCGTGACGATGGAGCGGCTCAGCGGGCCGATGGCCTGGAGCTGGTGGACGGCGATCTTCTTCAACCTGATCTGCCTGCAGGCGCTCTGGTGGCCGCAGGTGCGGCGCAACGGCAAGGCCTTGCTGGCGATCGCCGTCGGCGTGCTCATTGGCATGTGGTGCGAGCGCTGGATGCTGATCGTCGTGCCGGCGACCCGCGACTACCTGACCTCGTCCTGGCAGAGCTATAGCCCGACGTTCTGGGACTGGTCGCTGTTCATCGGTACCTTCGGCCTGTTCCTGGTGCCGTTCTGCCTGTTCATGCGCCTGTTGCCCATGATCTCGACCTTCGAGGTGAAGGAGGCGCTGCACCGCTATCGGGGAGACGGCGATGACTGAGCGCTGCTACGGCCTGCTCGCCGACTACGCCCATCCCGAGCGGCTGCTGGAGGCCGCCCGCGCGGCCCGCGAAGCCGGCTACACCCGGCTGGAGGCGTACAGCCCGTTCCAGCTGCCCGAACTCGAGCCGATACTCGGCCAGCGCAACAACGGCGCCTACTGGGCCGGCATCCTCGGCGCGCTGGTCGGCGGCGGGCTGGGACTGGCCATGCAGCTCTACGCCAACTGGAGCTACCCGCTCGATATCGGCGGCCGGCCGTTGATCGCGCTGCAGGGCTTCGCGGTGATCACCTTCCTGCTAACGATCACCGGCGGGGCAATCGGTGCGCTGCTGGGGTTGCTGGTGCTCTGCCGGTTGCCGCTGCTGCACCATCCGTTATTCGAGATGGAGGCGTTTCAGCGCGCCACGGACGATCGCTTCCTGCTCTGCATCCGCGCCGACGATCCGCTGTTCGACCCGGTCGGCACTGCCCTGTGGCTCGCTGAGCGCGCGGTGTCGGTGAGCGAGGTGCCCGCATGATCACGTACCGCTGGCGCCACGACGTCCGCTACTGGGTCGGCCTGTGTCTGACCGCTTCGATCCTCGCGCTCGCCGGTTGCGACCAGATGGCCCGGCAGCCGCGCGCCGATGCGCAGGAGGCGAGCCAGTTCTTCCCGGACGGCAAGGTCAACCAGGCGCCACCACTGGGCACGGTCGCCCGCGGCGAGCTGGCCTGGGAGGCGGTGCTGACCAGGCGCCCGCCGCTGACGGCTGCGCTGCTGGCACGTGGCGAGGAGCGCTACCGCATCAACTGCATGCCCTGCCATGGGCTGGCCGGCGATGGCCTCGGTACCGTGGTCAACCGCGGCTTCCCGCAGCCGCCGGATTTTGCCGAGGCGCGCTTGCGGCAGGCGCCGGATCGGCATTTCCTCGAGGTGATCGAGCACGGCTACGGCGTGATGTACAGCTATGCCGCGCGGGTCGCACCGGCCGATCGCTGGGCGATCGTCGCGCATATCCGCAGCCTGCAGCTGGCCCGGCACGCTGTAGCCGCGGCGTTGCCCCTGGCCGACCGCCAGGCGCTGGAGACGCAGCCATGAGCGGTCGAAATCCGCGCTCGCTGGCCTGGTCCGCGTTCGCCCTGGGCGTGCTGGGCGTTGGCGTCGGGCTACTGTGGGCTCCGCGCGACACCCTGGCGGCCTGCGTCGCCAGTGTGCTCGGGCTTGCCGGCCTTCCGCTCGGCGGGTTGGCGCTAGGCCTGGCGCTGGCGCCTGTCAGCGGCTGCGCGCGCGACCAGCTCTGGCCCTGGACACTGGTGGCGAGCCGGGCCATGCCGGCGCTAGTGCTGATGGTGCTGCCCGGCCTGCTCGGCGCCGGGTTGATCTACGAATGGATGCACCAGTACAGCAACGGCTTTCGCGCGCTCTGGTTGTGGTGGCCGAGTTTCGTCGTGCGTGGCCTGCTGTACGTTGCGCTCTGGTGGGCGCTGGCGCGCTGGCTGTTGCCGACCACCTTGCGTAACCCCGCCGGCGCCGGGCTGGGGCTGATCGCGGTGGTGTTGAGTGTGTCCTTGGCCGCGATGGATTGGGCGCTGTCGATGGCGCCGCATTTCGCCTCGAGCATCTTCGGCCTGCTCTGGCTCGGACGGCTGCTGCTGTCGGGCATCGCCGCCTGCATCCTGCTGTGTCTGATGGCTGGTGCGTCGCGCCCGGGCGTGCTGCGCGGGCTGCTTTGCGCCGCGACGCTGGCGTGGATCTACCTGCATTTCATGCAGTACCTGATCGTCTGGTACGGCAACCTGCCGGAGGAGGTGCACTGGTACGAGGCGCGTGGGCGCGAATGGCCGCTGTTGACCTGGCTGGTGGCGCTGCAGAGCCTGGTCTTCTTCGCGACCTGGTGGCCATTTTCCGGACGGCACCGACCGCTGACCGTGCTCGCTGCCGCCACGCTGCTGCTGGGGCTGGCCGAAGGTGCCTGGCTCAGCCTGGCCAGTCTGGCCGGGCTGAACGCGCTCTGGGTTGGGCTGGCCATGGTCGCCGCGGTGGCCGCGGGCGCAGGGGCGATGGCCCTGCAGGTCCTGCCGAGGAGGTCCGCATGAGCGTGCCGGTCGATCCACGTTCGCGCGAAGACGGTTTCGAGCATCAGGATGCCAACGTCAAGGTGCTGCTGGTGATCGGTTTTGGTCTGCTGGCGACACTGGTGGCCGGGCTGCTGGGTGTCGGCATGCTGATTGGCTACTACAACTCAGAACCCGAGGCACGGGTGACTGCGCTGGAGCGCGACACGATCATCCCGCCTCGGCCGCGCCTGGAAAGCGACGCGCACCGCAACGCCAAGCGGGTCATTGGCGAGGCGGAGGAGCGCCTGCGCCACTACGCCTGGGCCGACCGCGACGCCGGCATTGCGCGCATTCCGCTGGATCGCGCGCGTGCGCTGCTGCTCGAGCGCGGCTGGCCGGCGCCGGTGGAGGCTCGCGGCGACGAAGACATTCGTTTGCAACAGGCCAAGCGGAGGGCCGAGCCATGACGACCCGCCTGCTGCTCGCCGCCTGGCTGCTGACGCTGGGTCTGATCGCACACGCCGACGAGCCCTTCGATCCCTTCGCCGCCGCCGGCATCGATGCTCGCCCCGGCGCGCAGGTGCCGCTGGACACGCGTTTCACCGACGACAGCGGCACCCCGGTGACCCTCGGCGATTTGCTCGACGGTCGGCCCGCGGTGCTGGTACCGGTCTATTACAACTGCCCGAACGTCTGTGGCACGCAGCTGGCTAGCCTGTTCAATCTGCTCAGTGCGGTGCCCTTCGAGCTTGGCGGGGATTATGTGCTGATCGTTTACAGCTTCGACCCGCGCGAGACGCCGGCTGATGCCCGCGCTGAGCGCGACAGGCTGGCCAGGCGCTGGCCGCGGCTTGCCGGGTCGGATGCGGTCCATCTGCTGACCGGGCCGGAGACATCGAGCGGCCGCGTCAGCGAGGCGCTGGGTTTTCGTTACCGCTGGGACGCGCAGATTGACGAGTACGCCCATGCCTCGGCGGTGGCCGCGCTGAGCCCGGCCGGCGTCCTGGTGCAGTGGCTCTACGGGCTCGGCTATCAACCCAACGACCTGCGCCTGGCGCTGACCGAGGCAGGGGAAGGGCAGGTGGGTAATTTCAGCGATCAGCTCCTGCTGCTCTGCTACCACTACAACCCTCGCACCGGTGGCTATGACAACTGGGTAATCGGGGCGCTGCAGGTCGCCGGTACCGGCACGGCGGCGCTGTTGCTCGGTTTCATCGGGTTGTCGCTATGGCGCGAACGGCGCAAGCGGGAGGCCGGCGATGAATGAGTTTGTGCGCTTGTGGCCGCAGACGGCCTCGGAGCATGCGCACAGCATCGACGCGCTGGTCTGGTCGTTCACCGGAATGATGACGATCTTCGTGGTGCCGGTGTTCGTGCTTACCATCCTGTTCGCCATCCGCTATCGCAAAGGCACCAGGGTGCCGCGCGACCACCGCCCGCGCGGCAGCATGAAGGTGGAGATGACCTGGATCGTGCTGCCCTTCATCGGTTCGATGATCATCTACCTAGTCTCGGCCAAGCTGTACTACGAGGTACGCACGCCGCCGGTCGATGCGATGGAGATCCAGGTAGTCGCCAAGCAGTGGATGTGGAAGTTCCAGCACCCCGGCGGGCAGCGCGAGATCAATACGCTGCACGTGCCAGTGGGGCGCCCCGTGCGGCTGAACATGATCTCCCAGGACGCCATCCACAGCCTGTATTTCCCGGCCCTGCGCATCAAGCAGGACCTGCTGCCCGGGCGCTACACGCAGCTGTGGTTCAACGCTACCGAGGCTGGCCGCTATGAGGCGTTCTGCGCCGAGTACTGTGGTACCGACCATTCGAAGATGCTCGCCACACTGATTGTGCAGCCGCCGCAGGAGTACGAGCGCTGGCTGTCGCAGGCCGGTGTCAGCGAGTCGTTGGCCGAGCAGGGCGCGGTATTGTTCCGCCAGTTCGGCTGCAGCGGCTGCCACGGTCCGGCCTCGGTGGCCAAGGCGCCGAATCTGCAGGGACTCTACGGCCGCCGGGTAGCGCTGGACGACGGCAGCTCGGTACTCGCCGATCAGGCCTACATCCGCGACAGCATCCTGTTGCCGCACAAGCACATCGTTGCCGGTTACGAGCCGATCATGCCGAGCTTTGCCAACGTGATCGATGAAGAGGGTGTACTGCGCCTGACCGCATACATCCAGTCGCTCGGGCAGGTCGGTGAAGGCGGGCAGGGCGAACCGCATGCCGACAGCCCACGCAGTCCGACTTCAGAGGAGATGCAGCCTTGAGCCAGAAGAACCCTGCCGCCGACCGCGCGCCCAGTTACCTCGCCGACGAGCACGGGTTGCGTACCTGGCTGCTGACCACCGACCACAAACGCATCGCGATTCTCTACCTGATCGGCGTCACCGCGTTCTTCTTTCTCGGCAGTCTCGCCGCCAGCCTGGTGCG
This sequence comes from Stutzerimonas sp. KH-1, assembly GCF_054483855.1. Classification (NCBI taxonomy): domain Bacteria; kingdom Pseudomonadati; phylum Pseudomonadota; class Gammaproteobacteria; order Pseudomonadales; family Pseudomonadaceae; genus Stutzerimonas; species Stutzerimonas sp. KH-1. Next base: position 1,084,498 of record NZ_CM137011.1, read on the forward strand.
TATCGAGCTGGTCACACCCGAAGGCGACCTGCTCAGCGCCGATGGTTACAACCGCGCCTTCACCCTGCATGGCGTGGTGATGGTCTGGTTCTTCCTGATCCCATCGATCCCGGCGGTGTTCGGCAACTTCCTCATCCCGATCATGATCGGCGCAAAGGACATGGCTTTTCCCAAGCTCAACCTGTTCAGCTGGTACCTGCTGGTCGGCGGCGGGATATTCACCCTGTACGCGCTGCTGGCTGGCGGCGTCGATACCGGCTGGACCTTCTACACCCCGCTGTCGACGATGTTCAGCAACGGTCATGTGGTGGCGGTGATCCTCGGTGTGTTCATCGTCGGCTTCTCGTCGATCCTCACCGGCTTGAACATCATCGTCACCATCCACACCCTGCGCGCGCCGGGGATGACCTGGTTCCGCCTGCCGCTGTTCTGCTGGTCGCTGTACGCCACGTCGGTGATCCTGGTGCTGGCTACGCCGGTGCTGGCGATCACGCTGCTGCTGGTGGCGGGTGAACACCTGTTCGGCATCGGAGTGTTCGACCCACGCCTGGGCGGCGATCCGCTGCTGTTTCAGCACCTGTTCTGGTTCTACAGCCACCCGGCGGTGTACATCATGATCCTGCCGGCGATGGGCGTGATGAGCGAGCTGATCACCGCGGCGGCGCACAAGCGCATCTTCGGCTACAGCTTCGTCGCCTATTCGAGCCTGGCGATCGCGGTGATCGGCTTCATGGTCTGGGGCCATCACATGTTCGTCGCCGGGCAGTCGATGTACGCCAGCATGGTGTTCTCGCTGCTCAGCTTCCTGGTCGCGATCCCCTCGGCGATAAAGGTCTACAACTGGACTGCCACGCTCTACAAGAGCAACCTGACCATCGATGCGCATTTCCTCTATGCGCTGACCTTCATCGGCCTGTTCGTCATCGGCGGCATCACCGGCCTGTTTCTCGCACTGCTGGCAGCGGACGTGCATGTGCACGACACCTACTTCGTGGTCGCCCATTTCCACTACATCATGGTCGGCGCGGCGGTCGCCGGCTTCTTCGGCGGGCTGCACTTCTGGTGGCCGAAGATGACCGGGCGGATGTACTCGCAGCTGTGGGGCAAGATCGCCGCGGTGATGATCTTCTGCGGCTTCAACCTGACCTTCTTCCCGCAGTTCCTGCTCGGCTATCTCGGCATGCCGCGGCGCTATCACGGCTATCCCGAGGACTTCCAGTTCCTCCATGTGCTGTCCTCGACGGGGGCGGCGCTACTGGCGGTTGGCTACGTCATGCCGTTCTTCTATCTGCTTTGGTCGCTACGCTATGGGCCAAAGGCGTCGGATGATCCCTGGGAAGCCGCCGGGCTGGAATGGCGTACTTCCTCGCCACCGCCGAAGCACAATTTCCTGCAGACGCCGATCGTCGATTTCGAAGCCTACGACTATCCGCCCGAGGCGACTCATGGACGTGCGTGAGCAGTACCTGGCCGAGCCCTACCAGACCGCTGCCCAGCAGCGGGAGGCGAGCTTCCTCGGCATGTGGTTGTTCCTCGCCACCGAAATCATGATGTTCGGCGTGCTGTTTCTGGTCATCACCTACTACCGGCTGCAACATCCCGCCGCGGTTGGCGAGGCGGTGCAGCACCTACATGCCGTTCTGGCCGGTTTCAACAGTATGCTGCTGCTGACCGGCAGCCTGTGCATGAGCCTGATGGTGCAGGCTTCGCGGTTGGGCCATTACCGCCGGGTACAGCAATTGCTGTTGTTGACGGCGTTCTTCGGCCTGACTTTTCTGGGGGTGAAGGCATTCGAGTACGGCTGGGAATATCGCGAAGGGCTGCTGCCAGGGACGAGTGAGGCATCGCCACTCAGGTCAGAGGCTGCGCGGCTGTTCATGAACATCTACTTCTTCAGCACGGCTTTGCATGCGGTGCACGTGAGCGTTGCCGTGCTGATCGTGCTGGGGATGGTGTTGCGCATTCATTTCGCTCACATGAAGCTGCCACAGCGGGCCATCACGCTGGAAATGGTCGGTCTGTACTGGCATCTGGTAGACATGGTCTGGATCTTTCTCTACCCCTCGCTCTATCTGGTCGGGAGGGCGATATGAGAACAGGCAAGCTAGTGCTGATCTATGCCGGTTTGCTGGTGCTGCTGGCCATTGGCGCGACGATAGCCATCCGGTATCCACAATGGGCATATGTCGCGCTGGCCTGTGCTGCCGGACAGGCCGCGCTCGTGCTTTTCGGCCTCGCTCAACTCGGCACACACTCGCCGTTGGTGCGCTTCTTCGCGCTAGGGGCAGGCTTCTGGCTGGTGTTGATGTTTACCCTGTCGCTGTCCGATCTGCTCACCCGCTCTGGTGCTGCTGTCTAGTCGCAAACGACGACCGTGTGTCTTACGCCGGTCACGTCGGGGCGCGATGGAATGAAGTGGGCAGGGCTCGAGCTGGTGCTCATCCTGCACCAACGGCCGGGCCAGCAGCCTGCTTGGCCCGGTTGTCGGTTGGTTCAGCGATTAGGTCCCTTGCCCGCGCCAGGGCCCATTCCACCACCGGCGCCACTGCCCATGCCTCCGCCCATGCCTCCGCCCATGCCACGTGCAGGCGGATCTTCCGGCAAGGTCACGCCACGCTCCTTGGCCCGTTCGCGCATCTGCTCGTGGTGCTGCGCACGGATCTGCTCGCGCTCTTGCTGTGTCTTGGCCTCACGCATGCGGTTGCGGTATTCGAGGCGCTCCTGCTGAGTCATGATCTGCGATCCGTATACGCGCTCTCCGTCTGCGCCAGATCCTTGGCCGCCGGCCGACTGAGCCATGGCTATGCCGGATACCAGGGCGAGCGAAAGGCCGATCGCGAGTTTGCTGCTTTTCATGTTTATCTCCTCATTTGGATGTGACCGGCGACGTGTCAATGCGAGTGTTCTTCATCGTCGGTGTGGTGGGACGATTCCTCATCCCGGGGTTGGCCACCCATGTACTTCGGCCCCTTGCCGCGACCACTGTCGAACACCTTGCCCTCCAGCGCCTTGCTGCCGCCTGGACCGCCGGTGTGTCCGGAGTGGCTGTCTTCCTCGTGGGTCTGATCGCTGTGGCTGCTGCCATGGTCGCGGCCACCGCCATATTTCGGGCCCTTGCCCTTGCCGCCAGAGCTGTGGCTGCTGTCGTGACTGGAGTGGTCGTCGGCTGCGACCAGCGGGCCGCTCACTCCGCTCAGCGCCAGGGCCATGACTGCCGCCAGCACAGCGGTTTTGTTACGAACGCACATAGTGCTCTCCTGGCGTGGAGCCGGCTGGCCCCAGGGCCAGCCGGTCCATGCCTTACCTGACTTCGTTGTCGTGGACGAACTCGATGACCTGCAGGTAGTCGTTGGCCGCCGCGGCGAAATCATCGGCGCCGCCGTCGCTGGTCGGGTCGGTCCAGGTAGTGCCGCCAAATACCGCGTCGTACAGGTTCACCAGAGTTGGCTTGTAGACATCGTCGGCGGGATCGTCCGGGTCGCCGGCATCCAGCACCAGCACGGTGGCGGTGGCATCGGACCAGGTCGCGGCGCGGTCGTACTGGTAGTCCGAGAAGTCGTAGTAGGTCGTGCCGGAATTGATGCCGAGGATCGAGTTCATGTAGACCAGCGTGTCGACGCTGATGGTGCCGGTCTTGTCCCCTGCCGCCGCGAGCAGGGCCGCCGGGTCGAAGCCTGCTGGCAGGGTCACGCCCGGTAGCGTGCCGCTGGTCATGTACTTGTCGTACAGCGCCAGGTTCTCCAGCGGCGAGTCGATGGTGGTACCGTTGACCGTCAGCCGGCCGGTTGAGTCGATGGCGATCACCGCGCCATCGGCGGTCAGCTTGCTCAGCGCTTCGTTCAACGCGTGGTCGAGCACCTTGCTTGGCGAACGGCCGACGCTCAGGCGGCCCAGTTCGACTTCGCCAGGGACAACGTCGTAGGTGGTGTCGCCAACTGTCACCGAGGTCAGCAGATCGCCTTCCTCGTTGCGCGGGATGGCGACCAGCTTGCCATCGGCGTCCGTCACGGGAACCAGCGCGCCGGTGCTGTCGTAATAGAACGCCACGACCAGCTCATCACCATTCGCATCTTCCAGCGGAACGCCATTCACGTCGCGCAGCAGGATGTACATGTCGCCGTACAGGTCGCCTTTCTTCGTGCCGGCGCCGAACGGTTTGCCACCGCCGCCAGCCTTGCCGCCTTTCACACCGGCCCATTCGGGGCGGTCGCTATCTTCTTCGGCGGCTGGGTCGACACGGAATATCTTGTCGACTGCACCATGCCCGCCACCCATGCGCGAGCCGCCCTGGCCTTTTTCGCCGCCGCCACCCTTGCCGGCCTGACCGCCACGGCTGCCGTGACTATCGCTGCCACCCTTGCCGGAACCACTGTGTTCGGCGGCCACGCTCGACGAGACGAAGCTCAGCGACAGTGCGCTTGCAACCACCAGCGGAGCCGCGAGTGCGACCACGAGCGCCCCGCTGGCGAGTCCGAACCTGTTGCGTTTGAACTGACTGTTTGACATGACATTGCTCCTTTTCTTGCGGGGCCGGTGCTCCAGGGCGAGTGCGCAACGAAGGCACCGGTGCTGCGGTTGCATCCTGACGGCTGATCACGTTTCCGCCGTCGGCGATGTGCTCAGAAGCGGAAGCCGAGTCCCATGCGGAACAGGCTCTCGCGGTTGTCGAACTCCATCTCGTCCGGGTTGCCATGCCCGGTCCTGAAGCCATAGCTGTCGTAGTCGGTACGGGTGTAATCCAGGCGGGCGAAGGTCTGCTGGGTCAGCGGGATCTCCGCCCCGATGCCATACCGCATGCCGTTGACCTGATAGCTGCGGTCGATATTGGCGTCCGCGTTATCGCCCTTGGCCCAGGTGGTATTGAAGCGCGCACGCATCGGGCCGACGCGCCCATAGAGCAGGGTGCCGTTGGGCAGGCTGTAGCCCAGGCGCAGCGCCAGGCCGTAATCGCTCTTCTTCTCGGCGGAGAAGTCACGGCCACCTTCACCGCTGGTTTCGCGGTTGTGCGACCACTCGGTCCGGCCGGTATCGACCTCCGCCTCGATGCCGGCATACCAGCGGCCAAAGCTGCGGCCATAACCGGCGAAGAAGCCATAGATGCCGCCCATGCCGCTGAAGTCGCCGTTGTAAGCCTGCGACAGCGGTGCGGCCCCGCTTTCAGAGTGATAGCCCTCGAGCCGCGAATCCAGACTGCCGTGCCCGGCATGCGCACCGACATAGAAGCCTTGCACGGCCGGCTGCAGCGGGACCGGCGAGGCTGCCGCGGCAAAGCGCCAGCCGACGCCGAGTCGGAACTGGCCTTCCTCATTGGCGAAGCGTTCTGCGGTGCGGCCGTCGTCGTTGACGTAGGCCACGTCGTAGGCGTCGTAATCGGTATAGGCGTACTCCATGCGCAGGAACAAGCGTTCGCCGGCCGGCAGATCGGCGCCGACGCCGAGCCGCGTGCCGTCCTGCCGGTCATCCTGCGCACGGGCCGCTGTGGCCTGCTCGTTGATCGTGTAGTAGGAGTCGAAGCGGGTGCGCACCCGGCCGACGCGCAGGTACAGCAGCGAGCCGTTGTTCACCACGTAACCGCCACGCAGGCTCAAGCCGTAGCTGTCATCCCGGTCGAGAGAAGTGGTGCGCGCGTCTGCCTTGTCCTTGCTGAACGACCAGCGCGCACGGCTCTGCTCGAGCTCGGCTTCGATGCCGGCATACCAGCGCTCGAACTGCCAGCCATAGCCAAGGAACAGCGCCTCGCCGAGCCCGGAGGCACCGAACTGGCTGACATCGCTGCCGCCATCCCCGCGGGGGCCTGACGTAGTACTGGCCAGCGGGCCGTGGCTCAGTGCGGCGCCAGCGTAGGGGCCGCTGAACAGCCCTTCGAGCGGCAACGCGGCCAGCAGCAGGTCCCCAGCGGAGCGTTGCAGCGCCTGGGCGGGCAACTGATAGGTCTTCGAGCGTCCCGGCGTATAGCCGACGCTGAAGGTCACCTGGCTGCGACTGTACTCACCGTCCAGATCGTCCGAGTTGCGGTCGATGACGCGCACGTCGCCGCCAACATAGACGGTGGTCGAGACGTAGTAACGCAGCCCGGCGCCAGCATCGATGATCTTGTCCCGCCGCTCGTAGCTCTGATACTCACTGTCGGTGTAGGTCGCGTGGCCCACCGCCGACAGGCGACTGGTCAGTGCCCGCTCGACCTCCAAACCATAGGCGGTATCCAGCGACGCCGCCGCGTACACGCCATCGTCACTGACGGTGGTCTCCTCCAGCGAGCGATCGATGAAGCCGGTGACGCGGGTGGTGGGCGTCGGCCGCCAACTGGCCAGTGCGCCGAAGTAGGGCTTGTGGATGTCGGAGAAGCCGGAATGGTCGAAGCGCTGCTTCAGCATGCCGGCGAATACTTCCCCAGTGAAGCGCTGCTGCGGATAGGTCACGCGCAGGCCAACCGCGGCCCGGTAGCCATCCGAATCACGGTTGAACGTCGTTCCGTTGATGGATTTGTCGTAGCGCCGATGATCGGTGGCGTACTGGACGAACGGCTCGTGGTTGGCCGTCAACGCATAGCCGGCGCGCACGCCCAGGGAACTGAGGTCATGCTTGCGGTCGTCGTTGTCGATGCGCGCGCCGGCGAGTGTTCGTGCGCTGAAGTAGTCGTAGCGGTCGTAGGTGCCGCCGCCGCGCAGGCGCAGACGGCCGATTTCGCTGGCGACGCCCAGGTAGGCTTCATCGTGCTCGTAACGGGTCGGCTCGCGTTGCAACTCTGGTCCGGCAGCGCCAGGAACGAAGCGGTCCTCGTGGTCGCGGGTGTGACGTACGCCGCCAAATACCCGAGTGTGCTCGCTCAGCTCGCGGGTGCCGTCAAGACCCAGCCAGAAGTCCTCGACATCTTCGGAACTGGCGTCCTGATAGCGGTCGAGGTCAGCGCCAAGATCGACGCTCAGCTCGTGCCGCTCCCAGTCCGATTGCAGTAGCAGCGACGGTGACAGGGTGAAGATGGTGTCTTCGGCCTCGTCGGTGCGCTGGGCGTAGATGTTGTCGTCGCGGGTTGCCGAGAGCACGACCTGAGGCAGTGCGACGAACGTGCCGATGGGCAGGCCGGGAAACTCGCGCGTATCGGTCTTTTTCACCGATGCAGCGGTAGGTGCAGGAGTTGATGATGGCTCAGGTGCGGCGCTTGCGTGCATCACAGAACCCGAGCTGAGTGCTGCCAGCGTCAGGACAAGTTTTCGGCCCATAGGACATCCTTACCTACCTAGAAAACAAACGGCTTTCGGGCGATCCGGCACGCTGTGTGCGCCTTCTATCCGATGTTTGCCTAACTCAGAAAATAGGCCGTAATCCCCGAAACACTTTGATTTCGGTCAATCAGGAATCGGGATTTTGCGGGGAAGAAAATAAACCTTTGGTTGCTGGAAAACGGGCTATAAGCGACGCGACCCAAGCCTGTCGGTCAGGGGGGCGAAGGCGGTTTCCTGTTTGCTCGTTGATTTGTGACCGGATGAGAACGCCCAGGCAGCTACAGTTTTTGGGCGTTCTGATGGGCAGGTCAGGATCGCGGCGAAGACGGCAGCATCCGCTGTAACGTCCCGTCGCGGCGTACGTACTGATGGAACAGCGCGGCCGCGGCATGCAGCCCGATCAGCCAATAGCCGGCTACCGCCAACGCTTCATGCAGTTCCTTGAAATCGCCGGCCAGATTCTTGTCCGCACCGATCAGTGCCGGCAGCTCGAGGCCGAAGAAGGGAATCGGCTTGCCCGCCGCGCTCAGTGTCAGCCAGCCCAGCAGCGGCAGGCCGATCATCAGCGCGTAAAGCCCCAGGTGCATCAGTCTGGCCAGGACGTGTTCCCAAACCGCGCCGGCAAGCGCCCTGGGTGCCGGATGCAGCCAGCGGCCAATCAGCCGCAGCCAGACCAGCACGAATACCGTCATGCCGAGCATGAAGTGCCAGTGCTTGAGCAGTTCGCGCGGTTCGCTGCCCTTGGCGAAGTTGCCCTTGAGTTCGATGGTGGCGTAGACCGCGGCAATCAACAGTAGCATTAGCCAGTGCAGGGCGATGCTCAGTCGGCCGTAGCGCGCCAGTGGGATGGAAGCAGCCATTTTCACGCACTCCGTGTGGGGATATGGCGGCAGTCTAGGGCGCCTGGCTTAAGCGAACCTTAGCGAGCTGCCGCGTCAGCTGCGGCAGGCTGTCACGGTATCTGCGGAGCTGTGGGCAGGACGTGGATGGCTTCGGCCATCCACCCTACGGACGGTTTCTGATGCAGCGGGCTCGCGACTCCAGCACCGCCGCGCGGCACCTATTCCGCCACTGGCTGCGGCTGGCGGGGCAGGTGCACGCTGACCTGCAGGCCGCCCAGGGGCGAGTCGGCCAGTTCGATGCTGGCACCGTGCAGCTCGGCGATACGCGCGACGATGGCCAGACCCAGCCCCGCGCCCTCACCGTCGCTCTGGCGGTAGAAGCGCTCGAACAGCTTGTCCCGTTGTGTCACTGGCACGCCTGGGCCGGAGTCATCCACCCGCAGCGTGACAGTGGTCGCGTTGGCCTGGAGGCCTACCTGGATCTGGCCGCCCTCCGGCGTGTACTGCAGGGCGTTGCCGACCAGGTTCTGCAGCAGCGTGGCCAGGCTCGCCGCATCGCCGCTGAGGTGGGAGTCGGCCTGCTCGCCGGCCTCCAGCGTCAGTTCCTGGCCGCGTGCCAGCGCTAAAGGCGTCAGCTCGGCCAGGGTTTCACGACACAGCGGCAGCAGATCGATGTCTGCCAGGCTCAGGCGCTGGGCGCTTGGCTCCAGGCGCGCCAGGGTCAGCAGTTGGGTGACCACCCGGGTGGTGCGGTCGACGCCGGCGATCAGCTGTTCGAGGGCCTGCTCGCGTTCGCCCTCGCTGGCAGCCTGTTGGGCATTCTGTGCATGGATGCGTAGCACCGCCAGCGGCGTGCGCAATTCGTGGGCGGCGTCGGCGATGAAGCGTTTCTCGCGTTCCAGCAACTGGTTGACCTGCTGCAACAGGCGGTTCAATGAGGCTGCCACCGGCTCCAGTTCCTGTGGCAGCGGCGCCAGCAGCAAGGGCGCGAGGTTGTGTGGGGCGCGGCTCTTGAGCAGCTGCGCCATGCGTGCCAGTGGGCGCAGGCCCCAGCCCACCGCCAGCCAGATCAGCAGCGCCAGCAGCGGCAGGCCGATCAGGTCGGGCAGCAGGCTGCGGCGGGCGATCTTGCCGACCAGTTCGCCGCGCACATCGCCGCGTTCGCTGAGCAGAATCCACAACCCATCCTCGCGGTCCTCCAGCAGGAACAGGCGCCAGGCGTGACCGTCCAGCAGCACGTCGTGGTAGCCGGCGGGCAGTCGTGCGAAGTTCGGCGCATCGCCGAGCCCGGCGAGCAGCTGCTGCAGTGCGCCATCCGGGGCGCCGGCCGACTGCAACAGGGGGCTGCCGTCGGCGGCATACACCTGAAAGCCCAGCTTGGTCTCGTAGTCGTGGCCGGGTACGCCCTGGTCGCGGCGTGCGTTCACCGCGGCATTGAGCGCCGCCTGCAGCGCACCGCGGGCCTGCGGGTCCATCTCGCGGCCGACCAGCCCCTGCACCAGCCGCGCGCTCTGCGCCAGCTGGGCGTCGAACAGCTCCTCTATCTCATGACGGGCGTCGCGGTAGCTGCGCCAGGAAATCAGGCTCAGCGAGATCAGCAGAGTGCCGAGCAGCAGGGCCAGGGTGCGCTGGCGGATCGAGCGCTTCAGCATTTGTCCACCAGATAGCCGACGCCGCGTACGGTGCGGATCAGCTCGGGAAAGAACTTTTTGCGCAGATGATGGATGTGCACCTCCAGCGCGTTGCTCTCGACTTCCTCGTCCCAGCCGTAGAGCACCTGCTGCAGGCGATCACGGGTCAGCACGCGACCGGGCTGGGCGATCAGCTCGTGCAACAGGACGAACTCCTTGCGCGGCAGGTTGATCGGCGTGCCCTGGTAGCTGACCTGCTGATTGACCGGATCGAGGCGAATCCCGCGGTATTCCAGCACCGGCTCCGGCCGGTTGAAGCTGCGCCGGAGCAGGGCGCGCAGGCGTGCCTTGAGTTCGGCGACATCGAAGGGTTTGACCAGGTAATCATCGGCGCCGGCATCCAGCCCGGCGATGCGGTCGTCCGTGGCATCGCGGGCGGTGAGCACCAGCACCGGCAGCGGATTGCCGGCGGCGCGCAGGCGCTTGAGTAGCTCAAGCCCGTCCAGCCGCGGCAGACCGAGGTCGAGGATGGCCAGCTCAAAGCTCTCGTGGCTCAGTGCATGCAATGCGCTGGCCCCGTCCTGCAGCCAGTCGACCGTGTAGCCCTCGGGCCTGAGCGCGGTGCGGATGCCCTCGCCAAGGGCGCGATCGTCTTCCACCAGCAGAATGCGCATGTCGTTCCTGTCGTCTTGAAGGGTTCGCGGCATTGCTGTGCATTCAACGCCGCCGCCGCCGGTTATTCCAGATTTTCCTTGACCTGCGCGAGCAGCGCGCGAGCTTCGTCGCGGCGCCCGGCATCGGCGACTTCACGACCGGGGCGTGCTGGCGCGGCGAGCGCTTTTTCCAGCGCCGTGCGCGCTTCGCCGTAGCGCTTCTGGCGCAGCAGGAAATCGCCATGGAAATAGTTCGGGTCAATGCCGTTCGGGTTCAGCGCCAGTGCCTGCTGGAACAGCGCCTCGGCCTTGTCCTCGTCGCCGAAGCCGATCGGCCAGCCGGGCACCTGATAGTAGAGGCTGGCCAGGCTGGTGTAGGCCGAACCATCCAGCGCGGTGGCGTCGAGCTCGATGGCCTTTTCGAATTCGGCCTTGGCCTGTTTGACCAGTGCCAGCGCGCCGAGCCCGCCCTTGGCGCCGGCCCAGGTACTGAGCACGATGCCGTGCCAGATATGCAACTCGGCGGCGTTCGGCTCGGCGGCCACGACCTGCTTCGCCTCGTCGGCGAGTTTGGCGAAGGCGGCTTCGCGCTTTGCCTCTGGCGTCTGGTAGTTGATCTGCGCCCAGTGCGTCTGGATCTGGCGCAGTGACGATTCACCGGCCGCACTGAGGGCGAAGGAGAGTTGGCTGGCGAGGGCCAGCATCAGGGCGCAGAGGCCGAGCAGAGGCTTCATGGGTGTTCTCCGGTGGAGGTGGGTTGTGATGCCGGTGGCAGCGGTTGTTCCGCGCGGGCGAAGCGCTTGACCACCGGCAGCTGCTTGCGCAGCGCCAGGTCGACCAGGCGCGGCAGCAGGCCGTTGAGGCGCACGAAGAGTTTTTCCGGCCAGCCGAGGTAGAGCTCTTCGCGCTCGCTGACGATGGCGCGCAGGATCTGCTCGGCGACCTCGCGGGGGTCGTCCATTTCCACCTTCAGCTCGTCGTTCATCGCCACCACCTGGGCGCTGTTCATGGCCGTGCGGGTGGCGCGCGGAGCGATGTAGAGCACCTTGATCTGGCTGTCGGCCAACTCGCGGCGCAACGCCTCGGAGAAACCGCGCAGGGCGAACTTGCTCGCGCAGTAGGCGGCGAAGCCGGGAAAGCCGATCGAACCAAAGGTCGAACCGAGGTTGACCAGCAGCGCCTGTGGTTGCTGGCGCAGCAGCGGCAGCAGCAGGTGGGTCAGCTGTAGGGTGGCGGTGACGTTGAGTTCGATCAGCCGGGCGATGGCATCCTCGCTCTGGCTCTCCAGCAGGCTGAACTGGTTGATCCCGGCGGCATTGACCAGGCAGTTGAGCCCGCCGAAGCGCCGCGCGGCGTCCAGCACCAGCTGTCGTCCGTTGCGCTGGCTGAGGTCGGCCGTGACCAGGCTGATCTGCGCGGGATAACGGCGGGCCAGGGTTTCCAGGGCAATGCTGCCGCGCCCCACCAGCAGCAATTGCGCACCCTGGGCACAGAGCCGCTCGACCAGCAGCTGGCCGATACCGCCGCTGGCACCGGTCAGCAGGATGCGCGCGTCACGCAGTTGCATGGTCGTGCTCCGCTGTGGTCAGGCTGCGGAAGATGTCGCCGTAGAGGCGATAGACCACGCGGGCGGTGTGCACCACCGCGGCCTTGTCGTCCTCGTTGTCGAGGCGGTTCATCAGCTTCTTGAAGAACTCGATGTGCTCCAGGTCCAGGCTGCCGTGGGAGGTCAGGTAGCTGAATGCCTTGGCCGGCAGCTGGAGTTTGTCCTGCAGCACGCCGGCGGCCTGGGTGGCGAGGGCGATGCTGGTGCCTTCCAGCACGTTGACCATGCCGAAGAAGCTCGCCGGGTTGTGCCGGGCGATGCGGTCGTAGACATAGGCGACCATCAACTCGGTAGGCAGCGCCGGCTGACCGTGGCGCACCGCCTCGGCATCGCCGCCGCAAGCGCGAATGTCGTTGAGGATCCACTCCTGGTGGCCGATCTCTTCCTCGATGTATTCGGCGATGGCCTCGCGCAGCCATTCCAGTCGCTCTGGCAGGCGCGCGCCACAGGCCATCAACAGCGGTACGGTGTGCTTGACGTGATGGTAGGCCTGGGTGAGGAAAGCGATGTACTGCTCAAGGGTGGCGCTGCCGTCGAGCGCCGAGTGGATGATCGGCGCGGCCAGCAGGTATTCGCGTTCGGCGCTGGTCTGGTGTTGCAACTGGTCGAAGAAATTCATGGTGAACCTCGAAAGTCAGGACTGAAGGGCGTTGATCGCCGATTGGTAATGGTTGAAGAGGGCATTGCGGCGCAGGCGGCCGTTGGCGGTGGCCAGGCCGTTGCTGACGCTGAATGGCGCATCGGCACGCAGCCAGCGATGCACGCGGGCGTAATCCGGCAGGCCGGCATTGACCCGCTCGACCGCCGCCTGCAGCTCGGCGTCGCCGAGCCCGGGATCGCGCGGCACCAGCACGGCGACGTTCTGCGCCAGCGCCTCGCCGTGCAGCCAGGCCTGGGCGATCGGCGCCTGCTGAACCAGTTCGGCCTCCACCCATTCCGGGTTGACGTTGCGCCCGTAGGCGGTGACGAACTGGTGCTTCTTGCGTCCGTGCAGCGTCAGGAAACCGTCCTCGAAATGGCCGAGGTCGCCGGTCGCCAGCCACTCGCCGGCCTGTCGCGGCTCGCCGAGGTAGCCGAGCATGTGCGGGCCCCGGACCAGCACCTCGCCGTCGTCGGCCAGGCGCAGCTCGACGTGCGGCAAGGGCCGGCCGACCGTGCCGATGCGCCGTGCCTCCGGCGTGTTCAGGCAGACCACCGAGGCGCATTCGGACAGCCCGTAGCCTTCGTACACCGGCAGCCCGAGGTGCCCGGCGCGTTCCAGGAGTTGCGGCGCGACGCGGCCGCCACCGACGGCGATGAAACGCAGCGAAGTCGGCAATGGCACGCCCTGTTCGGCCGCACTGACCAGCGCCAGCAACAGCTGCGGCAGCAGGATCAGGCTATGCGGCTGGGTCTGGTTCAACGTGGCGAGCAGGCGCGGAAGGTCGAAGCCGGCTGCACCGCTGAAGCCGATCTCGGCCATTGGGCGCAGCTCGACCCGGGCACCGGCCAGCAGCGGCGCGTAGAGCCCGGCGATGTTTTCCAGCAGTGTCGCCAGCGGCAGCACGCACAGGTGTTGCCGCACTTCACACGGCAGGCTGGCCTGCCACAGGCTTTCGGCCACCGCCAGCTGCGCCTCGGCATCCAGGCAGACGCCCTTGGGCTGCCCGGTGGTGCCGGAGGTGTAGGTGATCTTCAGCGTGCCGTCGGGCACCGGCGTGACGGTGTCCAGCTGGCGCAGGTGCAAGCCGGCTTCACCCGGCTGGAAGCCGCAGCGCTCGCTGAGCGGGCTGCTGGCGCCGATCAGGCAGTCGATGCCGGCGTGGTTCAGCACATGCTCCTGCTGCGCCGGGGAAAAGAACCCCGGCAGCGGCACGCAGATCAGCCCGGCGCGCAGCAAGGCCAGATCCCACAGCGCCCACTCCAGGCCGTTGTCAAGCGCCAGGGCGACGCACTGCACGCCGAGCTGTTGCAGCTGACTGGCGCGTGCGGCCACCTCGTGGCGCAATTCGGCGTAGCTCAGTTGGCGCGGACCTTCGCCCAGGGCGATGCCGCTGTGCCGTTCCAGGGTTGTCCAGAAGCGTTCAGCTGCAGGCTGCATGCGGCACCTCCGAGGCATCGAACAACGGCTGGTAGCCGAGCCGGGCGTAGATGCCCAGCTGCATCAGGCGCTGGTGGCCGGGCAGGATCTCACCGGCCATCAGCTGCGGGCGGCTGGCGTAGTAGCTGCCCCAGTCGGCCAGCTCGTCGCCCATTCGCGTCGGGTCGGCCGGCCCCAGTGGCAGCGGCTCCAGCGCCAGGCGCTGGAAGCTGTTGAGCAGCGCTGGCGTGCCGGTGAACACCACCCAGCGAAAGCCCTGAGCGACCAGCAGGTCGGTCAGCGCGACGATCAGCAGCCGCGCCGAGGCATTGCCAAAGGCCGCCAGGTTGCCGACCTCGACAATCTCCTCGCGCGGCACCGGGCGGCCGCTGCGGCGGGCAACGGCCTGCTCGATCGGTTCGTCCAGATAGCGTTCGAGAAACAGCGGTCGGCGTTGCGCGCTGCGCAGGCCGACCGCGCCCTGCACCTGGCCGCCGTCGCCATGCAGGCCGAGCAGGCAAGGCATGAAGTGGCGCACCCGCGCCCCGTAGTGCTCGGCGAAACGCTGGCGAATGAAGTCTTCCAGGGCCAGCCGTCGCGGGTCCTCGCCGGCCTGCGTCAGTTGCAGGCAGAGCGATGGCTCGCGGCCGATGCGGGCCAGTATGTCAGTGTGATCAACCCAGGGCAGTTCCATCGGGGAACCTCGGTTAGAAGCCTGGGCCGATTGTTGGTGGGCAAACTTAAGGCAGTCTTAAGTCGCCGAAGCCGTCAGAACGCTGACATTTTCTTCACATTCGCTGGGCTATGGTCGCGGCGCTCGGGATCGAGCCACCGGTGCTCCAGCTGCGCCAGAGGCCCATCGAACGCTGGCCGGCCGACCACCGAAGCAGCTATCGCAAGCAGAGCGAGCCGCGAAGAGGAAGGCCAGCAGATGCAGATTCATCCATACTCCGCGCCACGTCCGGCCACAGGCTCGGGCCGCCATTACCGGCTGTTCGGCCTGCTCGCATTGCTGTTGATCGGCCTGGGCGTGAGCATCGCGTTGCACTGGAACGAGCGGCTGTACTTCCACCTGACTCACCAGTTGAACGTCCGCGCGTTTGACCCGGCGCTGCGCTGGCTGCCGGGCTACCGGGTGGCCATCGATGCCAGGCCTATCGAGGGCATCAGCCGCAACCTCTCGGCAATCACCTATGACCGCGACCTCGATCGCCTGCTCGGCGTGGTCAATGGCGGGCCGACCGAGATCGTGGCACTGAGCAAGCGCGGTGAGCTGCTCGAACGCTACCCGCTGGAGGGCTTCGGCGATATCGAGGGGCTGACCTACATGGGCGATGGGCGGGTCGCGGTGTCCGACGAGCGCGCCCAGCAGATCAGCGTCTTCCAGCTGCCGACACTGCCGCGCAGCATCGACGTTTCCGAGGCGAAGTTCTTTTCCCTGGGCATCAACCTCAACGGCAACAAGGGCTTCGAGGGGGTGACCTACGATGCCGTGGGCGACCGCCTGTTCATCGTCAAGGAACGCGACCCGCGCCAGCTCTACGAGGTCCGGGGCGTCGCCGCCAGCCTCGACGGCCAGTTGCAGCTGGCCGTTCACGATCGCAGTGACTGGATCGCCAGTCAGGTGTTCGCTACCGATCTCTCCGACATCCATTTCGATGCCGAGACCGGTCACCTGATTCTGCTCAGCGACGAGTCGCGGCTGGTGATGGAGCTCGGTGCCGACGGCCGCATGCTCAGCTACCGCAGTCTCAACGGCCTGTTCAGTGATCTGAAACGCTCCGCGCCGCAGCCCGAGGGCGTGACCCTGGACAACGACGGCACGCTGTATGTGGTCAGTGAGCCGAATCTCTTCTACAGCTTCCGCCGCGAAGAGGGCTAGGCCGCAAAGGTGTCGGAGCGACGGGCGGGGAGACTGCCTACGCGTCTTCACGAACCCTTCACGTGGGTTTGACGAATCCCTGACGACTGTCGACGCAGACTGCAATCGTCACCCTGGCGGCGCCGTCGCGCCGGTGATTCTCTCCTTTATGCGTCAGGTGCCCCAATGTCCTCTCGTTCGTCTCCTCGCGCCAGCCGGCGCCGCGTGTCCTCACGCCGGCGCGGTGCGTTGCTCGCCGCGCTGCTCGCCGCGTTCTCCCTCAATGGTTGCCAGAGCGCCCCTGGCCCTCTGGCGGGTGACGGCTATCCGCCGGAGTACGCAGAAGGCTTTCGCGCGGGCTGTACCAGCGGGCGTCAGGCTGCCGGTGCGCTGGCGCAGTTTCGTAAGGATGTACCGCGCTACATGACCCAGCCGCTGTATGCCGAGGGCTGGGACGACGGCTACCGGCAATGCCAGGCGATGCAGGCCAGCAGTGGTGGGCTGGATAGCTGGCGCAGCAGCGCGCTGGAGCGCGAGCGCGACCGCGAATGGCGGCGCCATATCGACCAGGCCAAAGCCCAGGCATTGCGTCACTGAGCTGCTGCATGTCGGTTCGCGGTCGAGACTGCTCCCACGCCTGTGCAGGGCCTGTTCGTTAAATCGCCGGTTCGGCCAGGGTGATCGGCTGCGCCGCCGGGCGGTAGAGCAGCAGCCGATAGCAGGTCAGGCAGATGGTCCAGTCGAACAGCAGCGTCCAGAGGTTGTGCGAGAGAAAGTGTGCCCCCTGCATGACCCGCCCGAGTGAAAGAATCAGACCCAGGCCCAGGGCCAGCCAAAGAGCGTAGCGCGCCAGCCGCGGGCGACCGTCACGCAAAACGAAGAACAGCGCCAGCAGCGAGAAGCCCGCCGAGGCATGGCCACCTGGCCAGCAGCGCCCGGGCTTGAGCGTCGGCACGCGTTCGGCCAGCAGTGAAGTAAAGGTCTCGCTACCGCCGAAGTCGGTCAGGCTCCAGGGGCAATGCACGCCAGTGAGCGTCTTCAGCGGAGTGACGATGCTGGTGGAGATGCCCAGCGCCAATACCAGATAGCCTAGAGGGCGACGCCAGCGCGCCAGGCGCGTCGGCAGCAGGCTGAGCAGGAAGCCGGCGATGGCCAGCACGCCGATGGCGATCACCGCTTGCTTGACACGGTCATGCAGAAAGTCTTCGAGCAGCCAGCTGTGCCGGCCGACGAAGCCGACCCCAGGTTCATAGAACAGTCGGGAAACGGCAAAATCAAGCTGAGTCGGATCGCCGATCAGCAGCGCCAGCATCACTATGGCCGGCACGGCGAAAGCGAGGGCGAAGTTGAAAGGGCGGCTTTGGCCGGAACGGTCGGGTAGAGCGGGCATCGGATCTCCAGATGCGCCCGTGCAGGGCGCCGGTCGGGTTAGCGTTGGCTGAGCTGATTGCCGTGCGGCGCGGGTGTCTGCCAGCTGAGCAGGCCCTGGCTGTAGTCATGGCTGGCGCCCTGGTAGTAGGCGATGTCGCGCTGCACCAGCGGGTCGGTCAGTGGTGCCTGGGATTCGCGGCTCGAACGCAATGCCTCGTCATGGCGACGCACCTGCAGACGGGGGCTGAGGATTGCCAGGTCGCGGCCGTCGAACAGGCCCAGGTGCTGGTAGTTGCCGATCAGCGCGCGGCCCGGAGCGGCGTCCTCGCGCAACAGGTTGCGGCCGAAGAACGTCGACACGTAATCCATGTTCAGCAGGCCGAGCAGGGTCGGCGCCAGGTCGATCTGGCTGGCCACGCCGGAGAACTCGCGCGGTTCGATCAGGCCAGGCGCGTAGACGAACAGCGGAATGTGGTAGTTGGCCACCGGCAGGTCCTGCGAACCGGCGCTGCCGGCGGTGTGGTCGGCGACAAAGACGAACAGGGTGTCCTTGAACCAGGGCTTGCGCCGGGCCTGCGCGAGGAACTGGCCGATGGCGTAGTCGGTGTACTTCACCGCACCTTCGCGGCCCTCGCCGGAGGGGATGTCGATGCGTCCGTCCGGGTAGGTGTAGGGACGGTGATTGGAGGTGGTCATCAGCTGCAGCAGGAACGGCTTGCCGGCTGAATGGTCAGCATCGGCCTCGCGCATGGCCAGCGCATAGAGGTCCTCGTCGGCCATGCCCCAGGCATTCTTGAAGTGAATGTCCGCCTCGTCGGCGCTGCTCTGGTCGACCACACGGTAGCCGTTGCCGCCGAAGAAGGCGCTCATGTTGTCGAAGTAGCCGCGCCCGCCGTAGAGGAACACGCTGTCGTAGCCCTGCGCGCCGAGCTGCTGGCCGAGGCTGGCGAAACCGCTCTCGCGACCGATGCGCTTGACGATCGAGCGACCCGGGGTCGGCGGCACGGACAGGGTGATCGCTTCCAGGCCTCGGTCGGTGCGCGTGCCGGTGGCGTAGAAATTGGTGAAGGTCAGGCTCTGCTTGCGCAGCTCGTCAAGGTTGGGGGTTAGCCCGCGCGCGCCGCCGAAGCTACCCAGGTACCTGGCGCTGAGGCTCTCGATGGTCACCAGCACGACGTTCAGATGGCGTGGCTGGCCGGGGTTGTCGATCGCCCGGCGGATGTCCAGCGGGTCTTGACCGAGGAAGCGAGCATTCGGCTCGGCGACTTCCTGGCGCAGGCGGTTGCCGATCTCGTTGTCGGGCAGCGTGGCGTAGAACTGCGGGTAGTCCAGTTCATTGTTGCGAAAGGCGGCAAAGAACTGGAACGGGCCGTTGCTCGCCAGTTCGCGCTGGTAGGCATTGCCGCCGCTGCCGCGCGGAAAGTCCTGGCCGACGACCAAGGCGCTGGCCAGGGCAACGCCTGCCAAGCCCGCCAGTGCCGCGGCACTGCCGCGCCAGGACAGGCTCGGCGCGTTCAGCGCGCGGCTGATCGGCCGCTGCAGGGCAAGATCGATCAGCAAGGCCAGCACGGCGATCAGGCTCAGCAGGGAATAGACCGGGTAGGACTCCATGATGTTGTGGATCACCTCGTCGGAATAGACCAGGTAATCCACCGCGATGAAGTTGAAGCGCACGCCGAACTCGTCCCAGAACAACCACTCGGCCAGCGCGGTGAAAAGCATGACGTACAGGCTCAGCCCAACCAGCAGGCGCAGACCGAAGCGATGGAAACGGTTGGCCCACAGGCGGCGGGGGCAGAGCAGTACATAGAGCGCCAGGGGCGCGGCGGCGAAGGCGAGGAAGGCGAGGTCGTAGACGGAACCTTCCAGGTAGATTCGCAGCAGGTCCAGAGGGCCGGCGGTCGCTTCCTGCCAGTGTGCCGCGAGCAACACCGAGCGGGTCAGCAGGAACACTCCGAGCCAGAGGCCAAGGAACAGGAGGAGGTAACGAAGCTGAGCATATCGGGGGAAAGGCATCGTATGATCCAGGGCTGAGGACGAACGCGGCGCAGTCTGCGAGCGCGTCCGTGAGGCCTTCGTCAAGAAGCCGTGAAAAAAACGTCATAGCAGCGAAACCCATATGCGTATCCTGGTCATCGAAGACAACCGTGACATTCTCGCCAACGTGCTCGACTACCTCGAGCTCAAGGGCTACGTGGTCGACTGCGCGCAGGACGGCCTCAGCGGCCTGCACCTGGCCGCCACCCAGGACTACGACCTGATCGTGCTGGACCTGATGCTGCCCGGGATCGACGGTCTGCAGGTGTGCAAGCGCCTGCGCGAAGACGCCCGGCGCGACACGCCGATCATCATGCTCACCGCGCGCGATGCGCTGCCGGATCGCATCAAGGGGCTGGAGGCCGGCGCCGACGACTACCTGGTCAAGCCCTTTGCACTGTCCGAGCTGGTCGCGCGGATCGAGGCGATCCTGCGGCGCTGCCAGGGATCGCGCCGGCGTCAGCTGCAGGTGGCCGATCTCTGCTACGACCTGGATACCCTGGAAGTCAGCCGCGCCGGCCAGCCGATCCGGCTCAACCCGGTGGGTCACAAACTGCTGGCCCTGCTGATGCAGCGCAGCCCGGCGGTGGTGCGCCGCGACGCGCTGGAAGAGGCGCTCTGGGGCGATCATGCCCCGGACAGCGATGCTCTGCGCAGCCATATCCATCAATTGCGCCAGGCGCTGGACAAGCCGTTCGCGCGGCCGCTGCTGCATACCGTTCATGGCGTGGGCTTCCGCCTGGCGGAGGACGGCGATGCTCGCTAGATTGCCGTTCGCCCGGCGTATCGTCATCGCCTTCACGCTGATGACCTTGCTGGTCAGCGGCGTGTTCTCGCTGGGCATCGTTGCGGTGGTCTACTTCGTCGAGTCGCAGTTGGTGACCGAGGAGCTGAGCCGCGAGATGGACATCGTCCTGTACGAGGACCTGCCCAGCGGGCGCCCGCCGCGACTCGATGCCCAGACACGCTTCTTCAGCACCGCGCTGCCGGAGCATCCGTTGCCCGAGGGTTTCGCGGCGCTGGCGGAAGGCTTTACCGAAGTCGTGCGCGGTAAAGAGGCGTACTACGTCTATGTGCGCGATCTGGATGGCGAGCGCTACGTGCTGATGGAAAACCAGAACGAGTTCGAAGAGCGCGAGAACGCCCTGTTCAACACCGTGCTCGCCGGCTTCGTGCTCAGCGTATTTGGCGCCTGGCTACTCGGCCGGCTGATGGCGGACAGGGTGATGGCGCCGGTCAGCCGGCTGGCCTTGCAGGTGCGCCATCGCGACCAGTTGCACCCGCTGGCGCCGCCGCTGGCGCTGCAGTACGTCGATGACGAGGTGGGGCATCTGGCCTCCGCTTTCGACAGCACCCTCGGCCAGCTGCGCCAGACCCTGGAGCGCGAGCGGCTGTTCACCGCCGACGTCAGCCATGAACTGCGCACACCGCTGATGGTGGTGCTGGGGGCCTGTGAACTGCTGATTGCCGGCAACCTGCCCGAGCGTTCGCGGCGTCAGGCCGAGCGCATCCAGCGCGCCGCCGAGGAAATGCAGGCGCTGGTCGATACCTTCCTGTTGCTCGCGCGGGCCCGTCCCGATCAGCACGAGGTATTCGGCGGCAGCGCCGACCTGGCTTCGGTTGCCCTCGAGCAGAGCGAGCGCTGGGCGCCGCCGATACGGGAGAAGGGATTGGCCTTCGAAGTGGTGTACGAGGGGGAGGACGAGCACACCTACAACCACACGCTGCTCGGCACGGTGATGTCCAACCTGCTGCGCAACGCCCTGCACTACACCGATCACGGCCAGGTGCGGCTGGTACTCGAGCGCGGCGGCTTTCGCGTCGAGGACAGTGGGATGGGCATCCCTCCGGATCAGCAGGAGCGCATGTTTCAGCCCTTCGTCAGGGGCGCCGAAGGGCGGGGCGAGGGCCTCGGCCTGGGCCTGTCGCTGGTGCGGCGAATCTGCGCGCACCAGGGCTGGACGGTCGAGGTGCAGGGTCGCGAACCCCGCGGCAGCTGTTTCAGCGTCCGCCTGGAGCCTTGACGCTTTTTTCACATCCCTTTGACGGCCCCTTGATGTCTGGCCGGTTAGTTTGGCGCTCCGTCTTCCATCGGAGCGCCCGCCATGCCGACATCGAGTCCCATCGAACTTGAGTTTTCCCGCAAGTACGACCGCCAGCACGCCTACGAATACCTTCACAAGCATCAGGACGGTCTGGCCCGGCGCTTGTCGCACTGGCGTGACGAGCAGATGGCGCGGCGCGCGCTGAAAATCGCCGGCGAGCCTGATCTGGTCCTCGATCTGCCCTGTGGTGCCGGGCGCTTCTGGCCGCTTTTGGCCGAGCACCCGAGCCGGATGATCTTCGCTGCGGACAATTCCGCAGACATGCTGGCCATCGCCGAAGCCGCGCAGCCGCTGGAGGTGGTTCAGCGGGTCGAGACCTTCCAGACCTCGGCCTTCGCCATCGATATGGGCGACAACGCGGTGGACAGCATCTTCTGCATGCGCCTGCTGCACCACATCGCCGACCCGGCGCATCGCCTGGCGATGCTGCACGAATTCCATCGGGTCACCCGTGACACACTGATCGTCTCACTGTGGGTCGATGGCAACTACAAGGCCTGGAAGCGCAAGCGCCTGGAGCGCCGCCGGCCGGCGAAGGACAACCAGAACCGTTTCGTCGTCGCGCGCTCGGTGATCGAGGCGGAGTTCGCCGAGGCCGGTTTCGACATCCTTGACCGCAATGACTTCCTCCCAGGCTATGCCATGTGGCGCGTCTACGTGCTGCGCAAGCGGGGTTGAGCATGAGCCGACCACTTGTACTGCCGGCGCGCGAGGCGCGTACCAGCAACTTCCAGCGCTGGTGGAGCACCCAGGGCGAATGGGTCGAGGAACCCAACCAGCGCCGCGACGGCGAA
Organism: Stutzerimonas sp. KH-1; assembly: GCF_054483855.1. Taxonomy (NCBI): domain Bacteria; kingdom Pseudomonadati; phylum Pseudomonadota; class Gammaproteobacteria; order Pseudomonadales; family Pseudomonadaceae; genus Stutzerimonas; species Stutzerimonas sp. KH-1. Next base: position 1,106,680 of record NZ_CM137011.1, read on the forward strand.
AGCGGCGTGCAGCGGATACGACTGCGTGATCCAGAGCAGCCGCTGCTCTACTGCAAGCGCCAGATCGGCCACTTGTATCGCTCGCTGCTGCATCCGTTCGGCCGGCCCACGGTGCTGCGCGAACTGCAGGCGCTGCTGGCCTTCGGCCGCCTCGGCGTGCGGGTACCGGAGCTGGTCTACTGCGGCACGCGACAGCAGGTCGGCCAGTGGCAGGCGCTGCTGGTGACGGCAGAGCTGCAGGGTTTCGTCAGCCTGGAGGATTGGTATCTACAGAATCTGGGACAACGCTTCGGTCCGGCGGTCCAGGCGCGCATGCTCGTGGCCGTAGGGATGACCCTCGCGCGCATCCATCAGGCGCACTGGCAGCATGGGTGCTGCTATCCCAAGCACATCTTCCTGAAGGTCCATGGTGAAGGCGATGTGGCGCGGGTGGAGGTGGCCTTGCTCGATCTGGAAAAGAGCCGGCGTCGGCTGCGTCGCCATGCTGCGGCCCGGCATGACCTGCGCCAGCTCCGGCGTCATTGCGCAGCCATGGCCGAACAGGACTGGCAGCAGCTGCTGACCGCCCACGCCGCATATCGCCAAGGCCCCTGCGATCGCATCTGAGCCGCGGCTGGTGTCACTGCTCGTCAGTCTGGTGGCCCTAGGCATGACACAGCCCGCAGCCACTCGGGTTTCCGAAGCGGCGAGTGGCACAGGTTGTGGCTGTCTGTCTTGTGCCTGAAATCGGTGCGGTTGCCTGCTGTGATGCATCTTGCTGGTGCACAGGGCCAGGCAAACGGCGGGCTCGGATTGCGGGTGATGGCCAAGTGCCCTGTGGTGGAGCGTTTCTTGCTGTGCGTGGGCTTTCTGCCTTTTCCTGCCGACCGGCTCTGCGAGCCTCTCGCGTGCGCGCTGAGACCTGGCGGCAGGACCTTCGTCAAGACACGCAATGACCCAAGAATCTTCAGCCGCAACCAATCGTCCAGGCAGCCTGCTCAGTTGCGAGGTGCTCGATCGCCCTCGTGTTCTCGACACGCTGGTCAACAACCTCGAAGGCATGGCCTATCGCTGTCGCAACGATGCGGCCTGGACCATGATCTTCGTCAGCCAGGGCGCGTTGGGACTGTGTGGCTACCGTGCAGCCGATTTGGTCGACGAGGCCTGCATCAGCTGGGAGCAGATCACCCACCCGGACGACCGCGCACGGGTGCGGCGGGCTGTCGATGCGGCGATCATCCGCCAGGGGCGTTTTTCGACGCAGTACCGGATACGCACCGCCGCGGGCAACCTGAAGTGGGTCCTCGAACGCGGAGTGGCCGTGCCGAACGAGCAGGGCGAGATAGTCATTGAGGGGTTCATCGAGGACATCAGCGCTCAGCGCGCGGTGCTCGAGGCGCTGGAGCAGGCGGAGCTGCGCTACCGAAGCATTTTCGAGAACGCCTCCGAAGGTATTTTCCAGTCGACGCGCGATGGCCGTTACCTGGCCGCCAATCCGGCGCTGGCGCGCATCTACGGCTATGAAAGTGCCACCGAGCTGGTCGCCGACCTGGCTGACATCGAGCGTCGTCTGTATGTCCAGGGTGGGCGCCGCGAGGTGTTCTGCCAGCTGATGGAGCAGCACGGTGAGGTGCTGAATTTCGAATCCGAGGTCTATCGGCGTGATGGCGTGCGGATCTGGATATCGGAGAACGCCCACGTGGTGCGCGGCGCCAACGGCGAATTCATCTGTTATGAAGGGACGGTGCAGGACATTTCCGAGCGCAAGCATTACCAGCAGCAGCTGGAGCGCCAGGCCAACCATGACCTGCTGACGGGGCTGCCCAACCGCATCCTGCTCAATGACCGCATCGATCAGGGGCTGGCCCGTGCGGCGCGACTGGGCTACTACCTGACGCTGGTATTCATCGACCTGGACAATTTTAAGTTCATCAACGACGGTCTTGGCCACGTCGCCGGGGACGAGTTGCTCAAGAGCATTGCCAGGCGTCTGTCCGGGTGCCTGCGAAGTTCAGATACGGTGGCGCGCGTTGGCGGTGACGAGTTCGTCCTGGTGCTCAGCGACCACTATCGCGTCAGCACGGTGATTTCTCTGCTCGAACGCGTGCTGAGCGAGATTCGTCGCCCGGTCACGCTTGCCGGTCGCGAGTTCCAGATCGGTGCCAGCCTGGGCGTGGCGATGTTCCCGGATGACGGCGAGGATGCGCAAACGCTGCTCAAGCACGCCGATATCGCCATGTATGCGGCGAAGAAGCGTGGCCGTAACACGTTCCAGTTCTTCATTCACGACCTTAATCGGGTCGCGGATGAGCGCTTGAATCTGGAAGCGGCGATGCGCATCGCACTGGAGCGAGACGAATTCTCCGTGCACTACCAGCCGAAGGTGGATGCCTCGTGCCGCATCGTTGGCGTCGAGGCGCTGGCACGCTGGACCCATCACGAGCTGGGCGTGATCGGCCCTGATCGCTTCATCGCCGTGGCCGAGGAGAGCGGGCTGATCATGCCGCTGACCCTGGCCATACTGCGCCAGGCCTTCAATGCCGCGCGGGCCTGGAACGAGGGGCGCGCAGTACCCTTGCTGATCGCGGTGAACCTGTCGCCGCTGCTGTTTCTCGGTGACGACGTGGTCGAGCGGGTTGCCGCGGTGCTCGACGACGCGGGGCTACCGGCGAGCCAGGTCGAGCTGGAGATCACCGAGACCGTCTTTCTCGGCGACGGCACGCGCGCGGTCTCGATACTCGCCGAGTTCAAGGCGCTCGGCTTTCGCTTGGCCATGGACGATTTCGGCACCGGCTATTCGTCGCTCAGCTACCTGCGGCGTTTTCCGCTGGACATCATCAAGATCGATCGCTCGCTGGTCACCGGGCTTGAGCAGGAGGAGGAAGTGGCAATGATCGCCCGTGCTGCCATTTCGCTGGGCAAGAGCCTGCACAAGACGGTGGTGGCAGAGGGTGTGGAGAACCTGCCGCAGTTCGACTACCTGCGTCGTTACGGCTGCGACGAGTTCCAGGGCTATCTGCTGTCGCGCCCGCTGCCGGCCGAGCAGCTGACCGCCCTGCTCGAGGGCGGCGGAACCATCGAGCTGTGAGCGTGCGGCTGTCAGTCCGACTCGCCGGGAATGGCACCATCGCGCCATAGCTGCACCAGTTCCTGCGGCGCGCGATCCTCGGGGATCTGCAGAACAAGCTCGGCGTCGGCATCTTCGCGGCGGTAGTGCAGTTCGACCCGAAAGAAGCGCTGATCACCAGCGCCAACCGTCTTGCTGGCTATCGGCAGGCATCGCTCCAGTACCGCACAGAGGGCCTGGCGCTGTGCGGCATCACAGCCGGTAAAGGCGATCTGGCGCGGCCGGGCAAGCCCTGGGGCAGCGACAAGGCCTCCTTCGCGGGTCAAGCGCAGTGAGGTATCGGGTCCCAGCGGCGGCATCTTCATCTCGTCCCCTCACCGTTGCAGCACACCGACTTCGAGCCAGGCCTGCTGCAGCGCGTCGACCTGCCTGGATTGCCGGCCGAACGAGCGGGCGGCGTGGCGCAGCGTTGCATTGGCGAACGTCACGAAGTCGGCATCGTTCGGCAATTGCTTGTCGCAGATGGTGTCGTACCAGATGCGTCCGGCCTGTTCCCAGGCGTATCCGCCAAGCGCAGTGGCGGCCAGGTAGAAGGCACGGTTGGGAATGCCCGAGTTCAGATGCACGCCACCATTGTCCTGGCGGGTTTCAATGTAGTCGCGCATATGTGCCGGCTGCGGATCGCGGCCGAGCAGCGGGTCGTCATAGGCGGTGCCGGGATTGGCCATCGAGCGCAGCGCCACGCCGTTGACCTTGTCGGTCAAGAGTTCGGCGCCGACCAGCCAGTCGGCTTCGGCGGCCGTCTGGCCAAGCGCATGCTGTTTGGTCAGTACGCCGAACACATCCGACACCGATTCGTTGAGCGCCCCCGACTGGTTGAAGTAGACCAGCGCCGCTTCGCTCTCGATCAGACCGTGGGCCAGCTCGTGAGCGACCACGTCCAGCGAACGGGTGAAACGCTGGAACAGCTCGCCATCGCCATCGCCGAAGACCATCTGCTCGCCGTTCCAGAAGGCGTTCTCATAGCCCTGGCCGTAATGCACGCTGCCGATCAGCGGCATGCCCAGGTCATCGATCGAGTCACGCTGGTACACCTGCCAGAAGAATGCATAGGTCTGGCCAAGCGCCGCATAGGCCTCGTCCACGGCGGGGTCGCCGGTCGCCGGCTGGCCTTCACGACGCCGCAGTGTGCCGGGGAGCTGCATCTGCTGCTCGGCATCGTGGATGCGTCGTTGCGGATGGCCGGGCGTGCGTAGCTCGCCCAGCTCGGCGATGGCGGTGGGACGAGGCGGCCCGGGGTTGGGCAGCAGGCTCAGCACATGACCGAGCGTTTCGCGGGCACAGCCGCGCAGATAGGGCGAACCGTGCTCGATGATGCGATCGAGGATGTAGGGCGGAATGAACGAGCGGATCTGCACCGGCGGAACTCCTGGCTGACGCGGCTAAGCACAGCATAGCTTCGGCCTGTGCGCCTGGCTCGACCGTCGATCACGCGGTCGTAGCGACATGCCGCGGCGATCAGGCTGCACCCTTGGCGCGATCTGCTGTCACTTGTGCTGGATCCCGTAATCGCCGTCACAGACGACGCGGGCGGTCATCTGACGAGGAGTTGCCCATGTTCGGATTGGAAGCGCTCGAGCTGGCGCGTGTTCAGTTCGCTTTCACCATCACCTTTCACATCATCTTTCCCGCGATCACCATCGGGCTTGCCAGCTATCTCGCGGTGCTCGAGGGCCTCTGGCTGAAGACCAAGCAGGAGGTCTACCGCGACCTTTACCACTTCTGGCTGAAGATCTTCGCCGTTAACTTCGGCATGGGCGTGGTTTCCGGCATCGTCATGGCCTACCAGTTCGGCACCAACTGGAGCGCTTACTCGGAGTTCGCCGGCAGCGTGACCGGGCCGCTGCTGACCTATGAGGTGCTGACGGCGTTCTTCCTCGAAGCAGGCTTCCTGGGCGTGATGCTGTTCGGCTGGAACCGCGTCGGCCCGCTGCTGCACTTCTTCTCCACCGTCATGGTCGCGGTCGGCACTTTGATTTCGACCTTCTGGATCCTTGCCTCCAACAGCTGGATGCATACCCCGCAGGGGCACGAAATCATCGATGGCGTGGTGGTGCCGGTGGACTGGCTGGCCATCATCTTCAACCCGTCGTTCCCGTATCGTCTCGCGCACATGGCCGTTGCCGCCTTTCTCGCCACGGCGTTCATCGTCGGCGCTTCGGCGGCCTGGCACCTGCTGCGCGGCAATGACAACCCGGCAATCCGCAAGATGCTCTCGATGGCGATGTGGATGGCATTGCTGGTGGCCCCGGTGCAGGCGGTGATCGGCGACTTCCATGGCTTGAATACCCTCGAATACCAGCCGGCGAAGATCGCCGCGATGGAAGGGCATTGGGACAATTCCGAAGGCGGACCGACGCCGCTGCTGCTGTTCGGCTGGCCGGACATGGAGGCCGAAGCAACCCGCTACAAGATCGAGATTCCCTATCTCGCCAGCCTGATCCTCAATCACAGCCTGAGCGAGCCGATCCCGGCGCTGAAGGACTTCGCGCCCGAGGATCGACCGAACTCGACCATCGTGTTCTGGACGTTCCGCGTCATGGTCGCGCTGGGGCTGCTGATGATCGTCACCGGCATCTGGAGCCTGTTGCTGCGTCGTGGTGACCGGCTCTACCGCTCGCGAGCGTTCCTGCGGATGGCGCTGTTGATGGGGCCGTCCGGGCTGATCGCCATTCTCGCCGGCTGGTACACCACCGAGATCGGCCGCCAGCCCTGGGTGATCTACGGCGTGATGCGCACCGCGGACGCCGTTTCCAACCATGGCGCCGGGCAGCTGGGGCTTACTCTGGCGATGTTCGTAGTCGTTTATTTCGCGGTGTTCGGTGTGGGCATGGTGTACGTCCTGCGGCTGGTGACAAAAGGCCCGGTGATCAGCGAAGGGCGCGAGAAAGGAGCGGGCGGTCCGGGGGAGGCGCGCACGCCGATGCGCCCGCTGTCCGCCGCGGACGAGGCCATCGCTCACGAGCAAGGCGATCAACTGGGCGAGAGGAACTGAGCCATGGGCATCGATCTTTCATTGATCTGGGCGGTGATCATCATCTTCGGAATCATGATGTACGTGGTGATGGATGGTTTCGATCTCGGCGTCGGCATCCTCTTTCCGTTCGTGCGGGACAGCTCCGAGCGTGACGTGATGATGAACACTGTTGCGCCGATCTGGGACGGCAACGAGACCTGGCTGGTGCTCGGCGGCGCAGGGCTGTTCGCCGCCTTTCCACTGGCCTATTCGGTGGTGCTGTCAGCGCTCTACCTGCCGATCATCTTCATGCTGATGGGGCTGATCTTCCGCGGCGTGGCCTTCGAGTTCCGCTTCAAGGTCACGCGCGAACGCCAGCACATCTGGGACCGGGCATTCATCGGTGGGTCACTGGCGGCGACATTCTTTCAGGGCGTCGTGCTGGGTGCGTTCATCAGCGGCCTGCCGGTGGAAGGACGCGCCTATGCCGGTGGCGCGCTGGACTGGCTGACGCCGTTCTCGCTGTTCTGCGGTCTGGCGCTGATCGTCGCCTATGCGCTGCTTGGCTGCACCTGGCTGATGATGCGCACGGCTGGTGATCTGCAGCGGCGCATGCATGACATCGGTATTCCACTCGTTTGGGCGGTGCTGGCTGTGACCGGTATTGTCAGCCTGTGGACGCCGCTGACCCATCCCGACATCGCCGAGCGCTGGTTCAGCATGCCCAATCTGCTGATCTTCATGCCGGTGCCGATTCTGGTGCTCCTGTGCGCATTCGGGCTGTTGCGTTCAATCCAGCGCTATGCCAACTACACGCCGTTCCTGCTCACGCTGGCCTTGATCTTCCTTGGGTACAGCGGGCTGGGCATCAGCCTGTGGCCGAACATCATCCCGCCTTCGGTGAGTATCTGGGAGGCCGCCGCGCCTGCCGAAAGCCAGGGCTTCACGCTGGTTGGCGCGCTGCTGATCCTGCCGTTGATCCTGATGTACACGGCCTGGAGCTACTACGTGTTTCGCGGCAAGGTCAGCGCCGAGGACGGGTATCACTGATGGTCCGTCGCTCGGAGGAGTCGCCGCGCGCCGGCGAGCAGAAGCCGCTGTGGCAGCGCATGGCCTGGCTGGTGGCGATCTGGAGCGCCAGTGTGCTGGCGCTTGGGGTGGTCGCGTGGTTGCTGCGGCTGGCGATGAGTGCAGCGGGGCTGGCGACACCCTGAGCTGCGCCACGCTGGGGCAGCTCCCGCCGCGCATGGCGCGCTATAGGGCGCGACTTGGCAGCATGACGGCAGTGGATGCGCTTAGATGGCTGTCATCTCTACTTCATCGGCTGGCTGTAGCGTGGCTGGCATGAACCTTGATGGTTCATCCGCCAACCGCCCAGACAATGCAGACGATCAGGAGTCTACCGATGGACGATTATCAGGACGAGCTACTGGAATGGCATGCGGCCGAACAGGACCATCCCGATTCTGCCGAGGATGCCGTCGAGCTCTGATGGCTCGCCCGAGACGCGTGTGTGCCGGTCAGCCGCCCCGACGCTGGGTGCGACGATAGTCACCGGGTGTCTGTCCGCTCCAGCGCTTGAAGGCGCGTTGAAACGCCTCCGCGGACGAGAAACCGAGCAGCCAGGCGATCTCGCCGAAGGCCGATTCGGTATCGCGTATGTATGCCATCGCCAGGTCGCGCCGGGTGTCGTTGAGAATGGCGCGGTAGCTGCTGCCTTCATCGGCCAGCTTGCGACGCAGCGTCCAGGCCGGCATCTGCAGGCGTGCCGCGATCTGCTGCAGGTCCGGCTCCTGACCCTTGAGCATGGGCCCGAGAATCTGCGTGACGCGCTCGCGCAGGCTGCGGGTGCGGGTACGCCGCTCCAGCTCGATCTCGCACAGTTCCAGCAGATGCCGCCAGGTGCCGGGACAGTGTTCTGGGTTGCGCAGGGCCAGCGTGCGCTGATCCAGCTGCAGCTGGTTGGCCTCGGCGCCGAATGTCACCGGGCGGCCGAATAGCGCTTCGTAGCGGGAGGCGTAATCCGGCGCATCGAATTCGATATGGATCGCCGTCGGCAGCAGCGGTTGGCCGCATAGCCGCTGCAGCTGGGTGACCCAGCTGGCGAGCACGGTATCGACGACGAACCGGTTGTAGGCGTTGTACGGGCTGATCGAATAGAAGCGCAGCCAGGCGCCGGTGGCGTCCTCGTGGAAGCTCGAGCTGCCACGATAGTTGGATGCGTACAGCGGTTCGTAGCGGATCAACGCGCGCGCCGCTTCACGTACGGTTGGCGCTTGCGCGGCGGTCAGGCCGGCAAGCCCGAGGTGGCTGGGCTTGCGCAGACGGCCCATCTCCAAACCTAGCGCGGGGTCGCCCGCCAACTGAATGGCGGCATGACCCAGGCGCATATAGCGCGGAATCGACAGTCGTGCATGGGGTTCGGCCAGGCGCTCGGCGTCTAGCCCATAGGCGAGCAGCAGGGGTTGCGGGTCGTGGCCATGCAGCTGCAATGCTTCGCTCAGGCTGTGCAGGAAGCCGACCGACAGGTCGCCCAGGCGTATGCGCTGCACTGTCATCGGCCGCTGTCGAGCCAGAGGTTCTTGACCCGCACCGGCACGCCATGCCCCGGCGGCGCCGGGCGACGCGGCGAGCCGAGCAGGTTCCAGGGCACGGCGAGTGTATGCACGGCCATGCGCGGCCGGTCATCGAAGCCGTTTTCGAGCGCACCCTGGCAAGCGGAGTGCGGATCCGCCAGGGCGCCGGGTAACGCGAGCAGCCTCGCTTCGGCAGGTGGGCGGTGCAGGTAGGCATCGCACCCGAGCATTACCGCCATCGGACCTGCTGGCGTGGCGATCGGGCGCCTGGGTTCGGGTATCGGGGCGACGCTGTAGCGGCGTTCGTAGCGACTGAGTGCATGTTTGTACTGCAGCGTTCCCAGGGGCTTGCCGCGGCCGTCGAATGTCAGGCTGACCTGGCGTAGCGGGCCATCACCGATTCTGAGGCGATCATTTTCCAGGTACGGTTCTGGCAGCACGATCGAGCCCGCCACCAGGGTGATGCCGAATTCCCGGGCAAGGCCACCGAAGATTGCCTGGTAATCCTCGGCCATCTGCCGCGCCTTCAAACGCAGTACGGCGCCGGTACGGCGGTCGTCACCCTGATTGCCGGTCAGTGCGCGCAGATAGCTGCCCGGATTGCTCAGTGCCATCCACTGCATCGCATCGCGCAGCGTGCGGGCTTGCTGCACTTCCGGCTTCTCTCCCAGAGCGAACAAGCCGGTGCCGACATGCTCCGGCAGCACGACGATGGTTCGTTCGCTCAGCATTCCGGCTTCGGCAGCCTGGCGGAGATACGTCCTGAACTTCAGCTGCAGCCGGTCGCGGCTCTGATAGTCGGCCGGTTGCAGGCGCGTTTCGATGCCCAGCAGGTTGCCCCCGGTACCCGCTTGACCCTGGCTTTCGATGGGCAGGGTGCGCAGATCGGAGAGCAGCGGGCCGCTGCGTCGGTCATGGGTCCAGTCGAGGTAGACCGCGAGCGAGACGCCGACGAGGATCAGCAGCAGGGCTAGTTTGAGCGAGAGACGCATGAGCAGGCGATGAGCAGGGATGGACGGCGTCAGCCTAGATAAAGGTGCTGCGGTTGCCAAGCGTTTTGCGCTGAATGATCAGAAAGTTGTCACTTATGATCATTGAGCGTGGCGTATGGGCTGTTTATCGTCGCTGCATATCCGACCGCAGCCCCAAGAGGCTCGGCACCGACAATGATGAGGACACACCGATGACCGCCTTCCCGCATCTGCTGGCTCCGCTCGATCTGGGCTTCACCACGCTGCGCAATCGCACCCTGATGGGCTCCATGCACACCGGCCTGGAGGAGATGCCCAACGGTTTCGAACGCATGGCGGCGTTCTTCGCCGAGCGCGCCCGTGGCGGCGTCGGCCTCATCGTCACCGGTGGCGTAGGTCCCAACGAGGAAGGTTCGGTGCGCGCCGGTGCGGCCAAGCTGTCGACACCGGAAGAGGCCGAAGAGCACAAGATCGTCACCCAGGCCGTGCACGAGGCTGGCGGCAAGATCTGTATGCAGATCCTGCATGCCGGTCGCTATGCCTACAGCCCGCAGTTGGTGGCGCCGAGTGCGATTCAGGCGCCGATCAACCCGTTCACCCCGCGCGAGCTGGACGAGGAGGGCATCGAGAAGCAGATCCGCGATTTCGTCAATTGCGCGAGTCTCGCCCAAAGTGCCGGCTATGACGGCGTCGAGATCATGGGATCGGAAGGCTACTTCATCAACCAGTTCCTGGTCGCGCACACCAATCACCGTACCGACCGCTGGGGCGGCAGCTACGAGAACCGCATGCGCCTGCCAGTGGAGATCGTGCGTCGAGTGCGCGAGGCGGTCGGGCCGAACTTCATCATCATCTATCGCCTGTCGATGCTCGATCTGATCGAGGGTGGCAGTGTCTGGGAAGAAGTGGTGCAGCTGGCCAAGGCCATCGAGCAGGCCGGCGCCACACTGATCAACACCGGCATCGGCTGGCACGAAGCGCGCATTCCGACCATCGCCACCAAGGTCCCACGTGCCGCCTTCACCAAGGTCACTGCCAAGCTGCGCGGCGAGGTTGGCGTTCCGCTGGTCACCACCAACCGCATCAATACGCCGGAAGTGGCCGAGCAGGTGCTGGCCGAGGGCGACGCCGACATGGTCTCCATGGCGCGACCGTTCCTTGCCGACCCTGAGTTCGTCAACAAGGCCGCTGCGGGCCACAGCGAGCGGATCAATACCTGCATTGGCTGCAACCAGGCCTGCCTGGACCATACCTTCAGTGGCAAGCTGACCACCTGCCTGGTAAACCCGCGTGCCTGCTATGAAACCGAGCTCAACTACATCCCCACCACGACGGTGAAAAAGGTCGCGGTGGTCGGCGCCGGTCCGGCGGGCCTCGCCGCAGCGACCGTTGCAGCGGAGCGCGGACATCAGGTGACGCTCTTTGACGCTGCCGGTGAAATCGGTGGCCAGTTCAACGTCGCCAAGCGCGTGCCGGGCAAGGAAGAGTTCTACGAGACCCTGCGCTATTTCCAGAACCGCCTGGAGGAAACTGGGGTCGAGGTGCGCTTGAACACTCGCGCAACGGCCGAGACACTGCTGGCGGGCGGTTTCGACGAGATCATCCTGGCCACCGGTATCGTGCCGCGCACGCCGGAGATTCCCGGAATCGACCATCCGAAGGTGATTGGCTATCTCGATGCGATCCTCGAACGCAAGCCGGTCGGTCAGCGCGTGGCGGTGATCGGTGCCGGTGGCATCGGCTTCGATGTGTCGGAGTACATCACCCACGACGGTCAATCCACCAGTCTGGATCGCGAAGCGTTCTGGAAGGAGTGGGGCATCGATCTCGGCCTATCGGCACGTGGCGGCATCGCCGGCATCCAGCCAGCTCCGCATGCACCCAAGCGGCAGGTCTACTTGCTGCAGCGCAAGAAATCCAAGGTTGGTAACGGCCTGGGCAAGACCACCGGCTGGATTCACCGTACCGGCCTGAAGAACAAGCACGTGCAGATGCTGAATTCGGTCGAGTATCTGCAGATCGACAATGCCGGGTTGCACATCCGGGTTGGCGAGGGCGAACCGCAGGTGCTGGCGGTGGATACGGTCATTCTCTGCGCCGGTCAGGAGCCGCTACGCGAGCTTCAGCAAGGGTTGGAAGCGGCTGGCGCCCGGGTGCACCTGATCGGTGGCGCCGACGTGGCAGCCGAACTGGATGCCAAGCGCGCGATCAACCAGGGTTGCCGTCTGGCTGCCGCGCTCTGAGCTCATCCTGACCTGACCACTCCACGGGAGCACGCATATGGAAAGCAAGATGATGCTGCAGCCACAGGCTGCCGAATGCCTGCAGGCCTGGCACGCGATGATCGCCCAGCGCGATCTGAGCCGGTTGCCGGAACTGCTGCACCCGCAGGCGGTGTTTCGCTCGCCGATGGCGTACAAGCCCTACGAGGGCGCGGCGGCGGTCAATCTGATTCTCAACACCGTGCTGCAGGTATTCGAGGACTTTCGCTATCACCGTGAACTGGTCAGCGCCGAAGGCAGCGACGTCGTGCTCGAGTTCAGTGCCAGGGTAGGGGATCGTGAGCTCAAGGGAATCGACATGATCCGCTTCGACGAGGCGGGCAAAATTGTCGAGTTCGAGGTCATGATCAGGCCGATGAGCGGCCTGCAAGCGCTGGGCGAGGAAATGAAACGCCGTCTTGCGGCCTACCGCGTCGGGTGATTTAGCTAAGCCCATCGCAAATCCGCGGGCGTCGCGCTCTACGGCGCCCGATGCGCAGAATGGCTGCCAACCCAGTCACATTGCCTGCGCGTGCATTTCCCCTAAACTGGCGAAACCTACGGAACCACGGCGACGGATCGCCGCGCGTTCCGCCAATCGCCGGCTCGCCGTTGCGAGCGATAAAGGAAGCCGAGCATGCAGAACAAACCGCAGATGGTCGAAGCCGTGCTGTTCTTCAATGAAGGCGCCATCTGCAAGGAAATGCTGTATCCCGAATTCGAGGCAGTGCTGGACGGAGTGGTCGCGCTCCCCGAGTTCGCCGATCGCCAGATGCGCGCGGTCTACGTCATGATCAACCCGCGGTTGCAGGTTCGTGCCGCGGTGTTCTTCTGCCTCGACTTCAATGACGATGGTTCCGCGGACTCTGGCTGGAACATTCCATTGCGGCAGCTCGCCGAGCGTACCGGCAGGGGGCCGGACATGGGGGCGGGGCCGATTCGCCTGGCCTGCCGCAGCCAGTGCCCGGTGTCCTGGCACCAGATGCACATGTGGGACCCCAAGGTAACCGCCGAGCGCAATGACCTCGCCGTGTTGCGCGAGACCATCAAGCGCAACCAGCTTGGCCTCCTGGTTGATGATGATGCGCCCCAGGCAGTGCCTGCTGAGCGTTTGCAGATGGTCGCCGAGGACACCTGGTATGCCGCCGAGGCGGCAAAGGAAGCGGCGACCCGGCGCTCCGAAGCTCATGAGCGGGAGCAGCGGCAGAAGGCCGCGCTGCTGATCAAGCAGCAGCGTCAGCGTATCGCCAATCTGGAACGTTTGCGCGAAGAGGAAACGCTCAAGGCGAGCGCTGCGGCGGAGAAGGAGCGCAAGCTGCTGCAGGATGAAATCCGCTCGTTGCAGCAGCAACTTCAGCAGCAGACCGATATCAATGCCAACCTGCATGCTCAACTGACTGCACAAGGCGAAAGTTTCCAGAAAGCGCGTGAGGAGATGAGCAAGCAACTTCGCACGCTGGAGGCGAACGGGCGCGTCGAGGTCAGTGCCGCTCGCGAGCAGTTCGAGCATGAGGCCCAGGCGCGCATCGCCGCGGCTATCGCCGAGTACAAGGAGCAGGTCGCGATCCGCGATGTCGAACTGGCTTACCGCAACGAGCTGGACGCGCAGCTCGAAGACGAGATTCAGCGGCTCAAAGGTGAATGTGAGGAGCTGCGGCTAAGCGGCGATCGCGTACTGGAGGAGCTGTCGCGTCAGGGCGTGGTATTCATGGCCTATCACCCTGGAGCGGGCCACCTGACTATCGCCTTGCAGGACTTGGCTCGATACCGCGCTAACCCCATGGCTTATGCCGCAGCCAAGTGCTTCGTTTCCGAAGAACAGTACCGCCAGTGGCTGGATCATTATCAGAAGCCGGCCTGTGTAGCGACGCTTGCGAGCGGTGAGCGCTGTGCCATGCCGCTGGACAAGATCGATTCGCCGAGCCGCTTCGTGATCGGTGAATCCAACTGCTGTGCCCGTCACCGGAAGGAAGACCGGCAGCGCACCGGTAGCTGAGCCACTTGTCTGGTCCGATTTCACCCGAGCTGGATGCACCGCTGCGTTTGCAGCCGCTGTCGTTGGACTGGCTGCAGGCCGCCGGCGTGGAGGCCGTGGTGCTGCGGCTCGATCTGGTGGATGCCGAGCTGTCGGGTAACAAGTGGTTCAAGCTCGTCAAGCATCTGGAGGCTGCTCAACGCAGTGGAGCGGGCGGCCTGATCAGCCTTGGCGGAGCTCATTCCAACCATCTTCATGCGCTGGCGGCTGCCGGTCGCCGCTTCGGCCTCGAGACGGTCGGGTTGCTGCGCGGACATGCACAGGACACGCCTACCGTCATCGATCTGCAGACGTTCGGCATGCGTCTGCACTGGCTGGGCTATGGCGGTTATCGGGCGCGCAATCTCCCCGACTTCTGGCACCACTGGCAGGAGCACTATCCCGGTTACTACTGCATTCCCGAAGGTGGTGGCGGCTTGCTCGGTGCGCTGGGCTGCGTGGATCTGGTCGGCCGGTTGCGTTCGGCACTGGACCAAGTGGGTTGGCACGATTACGACGCGGTCTGGCTCGCCGCCGGCACCGGCACGACGCTGGCCGGGATCGCCATCGGCGAGGCGGGACGGCACCGGGTATTCGGCGCGCTGGCCGGTCCGCCCTCACATGCGGTCGATAGCCGTGTAGCCACGTTGCTGACAGAGGCCGGCGCAACAGAGGCCGACTATCACCTTCTGGATGCGAGCCGCGGCGGTTTCGCTCGGTTCGACAGGGAGCTCGCCGGTTTCATTCAGCTGACCGAGCGTGAATCGGGTATCCCTCTGGATCCCGTCTACACTGCAAAGGCGATGATGGCATTGCGCCTTTATGTCGAGCGCGGGTATTTTCCATCGGGCACACGCCTGGTGTTCGTTCACACCGGCGGGTTGCAGGGCTGCCGCGCTGCCCAGGCGCAGCTGGAACGGCTGTTGGATGGATAGAGCTTTGGATTTGTCAGGATGAACAAACCGCTACACCCCGATCAGCTGCGTAATCTGGTTCCGCTGAATGAGTTGTCCACCCGTCAGCTATGGGACCTGCGTGCCCGTCTGCAGCCTGCGGTCCTGTCCGCAGGGCAGGTATTCGAGCGAGGGCAGGGCTCGACACGCGATTACCTGCTGACGGGGCGGCTGCTGCTGGTCGATTGCGATGGTCTGGAGTCGCTCCTGCTCGAAGGCAGCGCGGAGGCGTCGCATAGCCTTTCGCCAAACCTGCTGCGCGAGGTGCGCGCGGTGGATGACTGTCTGATGCTGTCGATCGATAGCCATGAATTGGATCGTCTGCTGTCCTGGCGTCAGGCCCTGCAGGATGTGCTGTTGGAGCTGTCTTCGGATGACGAGGTGGGCGACTGGCTCGAGCGGCTGCTGGACAACCCGTTGTTCGCTCAGGTCCCGCCAGCGAACATCCGCAGCATGCTGAGTCGACTGGTGAGCATTGACGTCGCGGCGGGCCAGACCCTGCTGAACGAAGGTGATGTCGGCGACTGCTGCTATTTCCTCAAGAGCGGTCATGCCCAGGTACTGAAGAACATCGACAGTGGCCAGCAGCTGCTCGCCGAGCTGGAGCCCGGCGCCTGCTTCGGCGAGGAGGCGCTGCTGGAGGAGCGGGCACGCAATGCCAGTGTCGTGATGATCGAGGACGGCTGCGTGTTGCGCCTCGACCGGTCCGACTTCATCGAGTTGCTCAAGGCGCCGGTCGTGGCTGAGGTCGAGCTGGAGCAGGTGGCCGATCTGCTAGGTTGCGGCGCCCAATGGCTGGACGTGCGACCGCTGGATGACTACGAGCGGGGGCATGCCATGCAGGCGCTGCATATGCCCTTGCATCTGCTACGTCTGAAGACCCGTCTTCTCGACCCGCGACGCACCTACCTGTGCTATTGCGAAAGCGGCAAGCGCAGCGCCAACGCCGTGTTTCTGCTGACCCAGCTTGGCTTTACCGCCTACGCATTGCGTGGTGGGCTCGATGCGCTCGATGCCGAAGATCGCGATGCGCTGCTCTGGGAGTGCGGTACCGGTTACCTGGCGCGATCCGATGGTCGCATCGAGCGCAGCCTCTGATCCGTCAGGCTGCGCCTCGGCGCAGCGCCGTATGGCGACGAATCTCCCGGCGAGCGCTGCGCGCCAGTCGCACGCTGAGCAGCAGTGCGGCGCAGCTCAAGCCGGCGATCAGACCCTGCCATAGACCGCTCGGCCCGCTCGCCGGGCCAAGGTGATCGGTCAGCCCCAGCAGATATCCGACCGGCAATCCGATGCCCCAATAGGCGAACAGCGTGTAGACCATGGTCATGCGGGTGTCCTGATAGCCGCGCAATGCGCCAGCCGCGGTGACTTGCACCACATCCGAGAACTGGAACAGTGCTGCATAGAAGAACAGGCTGGCGGCGACTGCGATCACCGCCGGGTCCGGAGTATAGATTCGTGCGATCTGCTCGCTGAACAGCAGCATGGCGCTGGCCGAGAAGCAGGCATAGACCAGCGCCGCGGCGATCCCTACACCAGCGACGAAACGGGCGTCCCGCGGGGCGCTGCGACCCAGCTCCTGCCCGATGCGCACGGTTACCGCCATACCCAGCGACAGCGGGATCATGAAGATCAGCGAGGTGAAATTCAGTGCGATCTGGTGCCCGGCAACCACCGTCGCACCGAGCGCGCCGATCAACAGCGCGATCACCGAGAAGATGCTCGCCTCGGCGAACACGGCGATGCCGATGGGGACGCCGACCGACAGCAGCCGACTGAGCATCGGCCAGCGCGGCCCTTCGAAGTGGGCGAACAGCTGGCTCGCCTGGTAGGCCGGCGCGCGCTTCACCCAGAGGCTCATCGCCGTCAGCATGAATAGCATCACCAGCGCCGTGGAGACGCCACAGCCGACGCCGCCCAGTGCCGGCACGCCGAGCTTGCCGTAGATGAAGATGTAATTCAGCGGGATGTTCAGCAGCAGGCCGAGGATGCCGATGACCATGCTCGGCCGTGGGTGACCCAGGCCATCGCTGAAGCAACGCAGCACCTGATAGAGCGCCACGGCTGGGAAACCGCAGGCGACGGCGCGCAGGTAGGCCATGGTCGGGTCGATCAGCGCGGGTTCGACACGCATCAAGTGCAGCACCGGCTTGGCGTTCCACATCAGCAGCGCACTGATGATGCCGATACCCACGCCCATCCACAGGGCCTGGCGCACCAGCGGGCCGATTTCGGCATGCTGACCGGCGCCGAAGCGCTGGGCAACGTTGGGTGTGGTGGCCAGGGTGATGCCGCTGACCAGCAGGTAGACCGGCACCCAGATCGAGTTGCCCAGCGCGACGGCAGCGAGATCATGCGGGCTGACACGGCCCGCCATCACGGTATCGACGAAACCCATGGCGGTGCTGGCCAGCTGGGCAATCATCATGGGTAGGGCGAGGGCGAAGAGGGTGCGCAGTTCAAGGCGGACCCGTCTGAGACGCAGCTCAGTGGGCATTGCGAGGCGTTCCGGTTGTATACAAGAAACGCGCTAGTCTACGCCGGGTCGTCGTACTCAGGAAGGCGGCAAAGCAGTGGCGGGCCGTCTAGAATATGCTTCCCCCAACCGGAGCCATGCCATGCACATCCTTGCCGACGAAAATATTCCGCTGGTCGATGAGTTCTTTGCCGGTCTCGGAGCGATTCGTCGCATGCCCGGCCGCAGTATCAACCGGGCGGCGCTGGAAGGCGTGGATGTGCTGCTGGTGCGCTCGGTGACGCGGGTCGACCGCGAATTGCTGCAAGGCACGGCGGTGCGCTTCGTCGGCACCTGCACCATCGGCACCGACCATCTGGACATCGACTATTTCGAGCAGGCTGGCATCGATTGGGCCAGCGCGCCAGGCTGCAATGCGCGGGGGGTGGTCGATTATGTGCTGGGCGGCCTGTTGGCGTTGGCCGAGGTCAGCGGCGAAGCGCTGGCGCAACGTCGTTTCGGCGTGGTGGGCGCCGGCGAGGTAGGCGGGCGCTTGGTCGAGGTGCTGCGGGGCCTCGGCTGGGACGTGCGCGTCTGCGACCCGCCGCGCCAGGCGCGCGAAGCGGGCGGTTTCGTGTCGCTGGACGAAGTGATCGCCGAGTGCGATGTCATCAGTCTGCACACCCCGTTGAGCATGAACGGCGACTGCCCGACCTTTCATTTGTTCGACCGGCAGCGGCTGAGCAAGCTGCGACCGGGCGCCTGGCTGATCAACGCCAGCAGGGGGGCGGTGGTGGATAACGCGGCCTTGCGTGATCTGCTACTGCAGCGCCCGGACCTCGAGGCGGTACTGGATGTCTGGGAAGGCGAGCCGCAGGTGGACGTCGAACTGGCTGATCTGTGTCGCATCGCCACGCCGCATATTGCCGGTTACAGTCTGGACGGCAAATTGCGCGGCACGGCGCAGATCCATGCGGCCTATTGCGCTACACGCGGCCTTGAGCCGACCGTCCAGCTGGCGCAGCTGATGCCGGGTGCTGCGCTGACCGAGCTGACCTTCGCCGCATCGGCAGAGCCGGCCGAGATGCTGGCAACGCTGTGCCGGGCAGTCTACGACCCGCGCCGCGACGATGCCGACTTCCGCCGCAGCCTCGTCGGCGACGACGCGCAGCGCCGGACAGCGTTCGATCTGCTGCGCAAAGGCTACCCGACGCGCCGCGAGATCGACGGGCTCGCCGTGCGGATAGAGGGGAACAACCGAGCGCTGGAAACGGTTGTCAGCGCGCTCGGTGCCCGCTTGCTGCACTAGCTTGCAGATCGGGCGTAGCTCGGATGCAATTTCCATCCTGCTCCGCTAGCATTACCCGTCCTCTGCCTAGTTCCCCGCGATGGTGTTATGAGTTATCAGGTTCTTGCACGTAAATGGCGTCCGCGCTCGTTCCGCGAAATGGTCGGCCAGACGCATGTGCTCAAGGCCCTGATCAACGCGCTGGACAACCAGCGTCTGCACCATGCCTATCTGTTCACCGGTACCCGCGGCGTCGGCAAGACGACGATTGCGCGGATCATCGCCAAGTGCCTGAACTGCGAGACCGGCGTCAGCTCAACACCCTGCGGCCAGTGTTCAGTCTGCCGGGAGATCGATGAGGGGCGCTTCGTCGACCTGATCGAGGTGGACGCCGCGAGCCGCACCAAGGTCGAGGACACGCGCGAACTGCTGGACAACGTGCAGTACGCGCCGAGCCGCGGACGCTACAAGGTCTACCTGATCGACGAAGTGCACATGCTCTCGTCGCACTCTTTCAACGCGCTGCTAAAGACCCTCGAAGAGCCGCCACCCCACGTCAAGTTCCTGCTTGCGACCACCGATCCGCAGAAGCTGCCGGTGACCATCCTGTCGCGCTGCCTGCAGTTCTCGCTGAAGAACATGCCGCCGGAGCGAGTCGTGGAGCATCTGACCCATGTGCTTGGCGTCGAGAACGTGCCTTTCGAGGAAGATGCGCTGTGGCTGCTCGGGCGCGCCGCGGACGGCTCGATGCGCGACGCCATGAGCCTGACCGACCAGGCGATCGCATTCGGTGAGGGCAAGGTGCTGGCCGCCGATGTGCGGGCGATGCTTGGCACGCTCGATCACGGGCAGGTCTACGGCGTGCTGCAGGCGTTGCTCGAGGGCGACGCCCGGGCGCTGCTCGAAGCCGTTCGCCATCTTGCCGAACAGGGCCCGGATTGGGCCGGTGTACTGGCGGAAATGCTCAATGTGCTGCATCGCGTTGCCATCGCCCAGGCGCTACCGGATGCGGTGGATAATGGCCAGGGCGATCGCGATCGGGTGCTGGCACTGGCCCAGGCGCTGCCAGCCGAAGATGTGCAGTTTTATTACCAGATGGGGCTGATCGGCCGCCGCGATTTACCGCTGGCACCCGATCCGCGCAGTGGCTTCGAAATGGTTCTGCTGCGTATGCTGGCGTTCCGTCCGGCGGATACGGATGACGCGCCGCGAACATCGCTAAAGAATTTGGGAATCAGCCCGGCCACAGCTGATTCCAAGCCTGCAGCGGTGGCCGATACCGCTGCTCCCGGCGTGTCGCCTGTTCCTAGTTCCGCTCCAGAGGCTCCTGTCGCCTCAGAGATGCCGGTGTCTGCTGCTGTGGTGGCGGCCACCAGCCCTGTCGAGCCGCCGGCCGCAGTCGCTCCTGAGCAGCCCGCCGCGGCAGAGCCACCGGCACCGTCAGCGATTGAAGATCTGCCGGTGCCAGTGGTCGATGTGCCCTGGAACGAGCCGCCCGAGGTGGCGCCGGTGGCCGTCGAGTCCGATGCCGTTCAGCCGGAGCCAGCGCTGGACGGTCCGCCTGATCATGTGGCCGCCGTGGTCCAGGTCGAAGAGCCTGACGATGACGAGCCGCCGCTGACTGATGAAGACTATTTCGAGGTGGAGAACCAGGCCGAGGCGTACCTCGAAGAATTGCAGCAGGACGAGACCGAGCAGCAGGAGGCCGAGCCTCTGCCCGCGGTGGAGCCTGCCACCGGGCTGGCTGCCGAATGGCTGGAGCTCTATCTCAAGCTCGGTCTGTCCGGCCTGACCGGCAGCATCGCAGCCAACTGCACGTTGATTTCGGTGGAGGGCGATCGCTGGCTGATGCACCTCGACCCGGCCCAGAGTGCCCTGTTCAACCCGACGCAGCAGCGCCGGTTGAACGATGCGTTGAATCAGTACCACGGGCGTACGTTGCAGCTCGATATCGTGCTGCAGAAGCCCGAGCAGGAAACGCCGGCGCAGGCCGCACAGCGTCGTCGCGCCGAGCGACAGCGCGCCGCTGAACAATCGATTCATGCGGACCCGCTGGTCCAGCAGTTGATGCAGCAGTTCGCCGCGGTGATCCGCGAAGGCACCATCGAACCCGTAGAACACTCAGAACCCTGATCGAATTGAGGTGATACCCATGATGAAAGGTGGCATGGCCGGCCTGATGAAGCAGGCGCAGCAGATGCAGGAAAAGATGCAGAAGATGCAGGAAGAGCTGGCGAACGCCGAAGTCACTGGCCAATCCGGTGCCGGCCTGGTCAGCGTGGTGATGAACGGCCGCCATGACGTCAAGCGCGTCAGCCTCGATGACAGCCTGATGCAGGAAGACAAGGAAATCCTCGAAGACCTGATCGCTGCGGCCGTCAACGATGCGGTACGCAAGATCGAGCAGAACAGCCAGGAAAAGATGGCCGGCATGACCGCTGGCATGCAGCTGCCGCCGGGCTTCAAGATGCCGTTCTGATCCATCAGGCAGGTCCCACCCGGGCCGTTCCGCTTGCCAGGTAGCGGCCCGCTTTTCCAGTGATTCAAACCGAGACGCTCATGAGCTTCAGCCCGCTGATTCGGCAACTCATCGATGCCCTGCGCATTCTTCCTGGCGTCGGGCAAAAGACCGCACAACGCATGGCGTTGCAGTTGCTCGAGCGCGACCGCAGCGGTGGCCTGCGCCTGGCGCAGGCGTTGACGGCGGCGATGGAAGGGGTCGGCTACTGCCGGCAGTGCCGCACGCTGACCGAAGACGACCTCTGCCCACAGTGCGCTGATCCGCGGCGCGACGATTCGCTGCTTTGCGTGGTGCAGAGCCCGGTGGATGTGTTCGCGGTCGAGCAGACCGGCTTTCGTGGACGTTACTTCGTGCTCAAGGGGCATCTGTCTCCACTCGATGGCTTGGGTCCGGAAGCCATTGGCATCCCCGAGCTTCTGGCGCGTGTTGCGGACGGCGCGTTCACTGAAGTCATCCTCGCGACGAACCCCACGGTGGAAGGGGAGGCGACGGCGCATTACATCGCGCAGATGCTGATTCCCAAGGGGCTGACCATCAGCCGAATCGCCCACGGCGTTCCGCTGGGCGGCGAACTGGATCTGGTCGACGGCGGAACCCTCGCCCATGCCTTGGCCGGCCGCAAGACGATCAGCCTATAACCTGCAGCATTGATGATATGCCACCTCGGTAGTGCCGTTTCCCGTGTGATTCAGGTACAGTTCTAAGCCATTAACGTTAGATAACTAAAACGAATATAGTCCTTCGTTCTGGTTATATGTACTGGCTATTCGAATCGAGGTCGAAATGAAAGCAAAGCATTGGCTGGTTCCGGCTCTGCTGTTGCTGAGCGCGTTTGCTCAGGCGCAGGAGAAGTTCAAGGTTGGCTACATCCGCGTGATGGACGATGCCCAGGCCATGGTTGCACATGAGGCTGGCTTGTATAAGAAGCACGGCCTTGATGTCGAGCTGATCGAGTTCAGCTCCGGTACCGATCTGATCAAGGCGATCGTTGGCGGGCAGTTGGATACCGGCGTGCTCGGCTTCACCAATGCGGTAGCCTGGGCTTCCAAAGGCGCAGATCTCAAGGTCGTGGGCGGTGCTCAGCAGGGCTACCACTCCATCGTGGCGCTTGAGGGTTCGGGCATCGAGAAGGTTGCGGACCTGAAGGGCAAGATCCTTGCCTCCCAGAAAGAAGGAAGCACGGCCGATGCGGTGCTGCGCGGCGTGACATTGAAAAGCGCAGAGCTCAAGCCGAGCGACGTCAACATCATGGGTGTCAGCCCGGCCGTTGCGGTGCAGTCGCTGGTCTCCGGACGTGTCGATGCCGCCTTCCTGTTCGAGCCATACGATCGCATCGCGCAGCTGGTTGCACCGGTTCAGCAGGTCTACGAGATCGGTGAAGTGTGGCCGTTCCCGTGCATGGTTGTGATCACCTCCGGCGACACCCTGGCCAAGCGCAAGGACGCCGTCTGGAAGTCGCTGGATGCTCAGCGCGATGCCATCGAGATGCTCGACAAGCAGCCAGCCGAGGCAGCCAAGCTGATCGCCGACTACTTCATCGCCGAACCGACGCTGAAAACGCTCAAGCGTGGTGAGCTCGCTCGCGAGGTGGTGATCGAGGAGGCGATCGGCACCCAGACCTTCAGCGCCAAGCTTGGCCAGGACGATCTGGCGCGCATTCAGGAGCTGGCGGACATTCTGCAGGAGCTCGGTTCGCTGAAGACCCGCGATGGCAAGCCGTTCGACACCAGTGCCATCGTCGATCTGTCCTGGCAGGAAGCTCGCCAGCTCTGATCGCTCCCTCTGTTTGGTATCACACGGACCCGGCCTTGCGCCGGGCCGTTTGCATCGCCCGCATTGCCGGGCAATTTCGTTTCTGGATTTGCGGATTTTTATGCAACTCAGGTTTGAAGAAGTAGACAAGCGCTTCGGGCAGCTCGAAGTCATCAAGGGGTTCAGCGGCGAGTTCGCCCAGGGCGAGCTGGTTGCATTGGTCGGGCCTTCAGGCTGTGGCAAGTCGACCCTGTTGCATCTGGTTGCGGGGCTGGAGAAGCCCAGCGCTGGCCGCGTGCTTGCCGATGGCAAGCCGATCACCGAGCCGAGCCCGCGGCGAACGTTGGTGTTCCAGGAGCATGCGCTGTATCCCTGGCTCAGCCTGCAGGGCAATGTGGCCATGGCGCTCGAGCTGCAGGGCGTGGCCAAGGGCGAGGCCTTTGAGCAGGCGCGCGTCTGGCTCGAGCGTGTCGGGCTCAATGGCTTCGAGCACTACTATCCGCACCAGGTTTCCGGTGGCATGCGCCAGCGTACCGCCCTGGCCCGGGCTTTTATTGCCAAGCCCGAGGTGCTGTTGCTGGACGAGCCGTTCGGCGCCCTCGATGCACTGACTCGCATGGCGCTGCAGGATGTGCTGCGCGAGCTGATCGAGGAGCATCAGCCGACCGTGCTGCTGGTTACCCATGACGTCGATGAAGCCCTGTATCTGGCCGATCATGTGCTGGTGTTCAGTGCGCGGCCGACTCGGGTGCTCAAGACGTTCAATTTCACCCATTGCGAAAAAAGCCACGACCTGTCGGACTTCGCTGCCGAGCGTAAGGAAATCCTCAGCCTGCTGGGCATCAAGACGGAGGTAGCGCACCCATGAGTCAGGCTCGTCGTCTAACCGGCCCGAAGAAATACCTCGCCGTCGTTCTGGCCATCCTGTTCATTCTGCTGATCTGGCAGGTGGCGGCCTGGAGCCTGCCTGCGTTCCTCATGCCGGGTATCCCGACCGTCGTCGAGCGTCTGATCACCACGATCCAGCAAGCGGAGTTCCGCGAAGGCCTGTACGGCAGCATGAGCCGCCTGGGCAGTGGTTATGGTTTCGCCTTGCTGTTCGGCATCGGTTTCGGTCTGGTTGGGGGCGTACTGTTCTTCTTCCGCGAGATCCTGCGCTCGGCCATTGTCATCCTGCAGTCGATTCCGTCGATCGCCTGGGTGCCGCTGTTCCTCATCGTGATGGGCTTCGGCAACCTGCCGATCATCGTCGTGGTGGCGCTGGCGGCGTTCTTCCCGATGGCGCTTTCGGTGATGAATGCCACCGAGAGCGTGCAGCCAGTGCATGTCTCGGCCGCACGGGTGATGGGTGCTTCGCGTTGGCAGCTGCTGCGCCGCGTCTACCTGCCGGCGGTGATGCCAGAGCTGATCACTGGTGCCCAGCTGGCCTTCGGTAATGCCTGGCGTGCACTCATCTCCGCCGAGATGCTGATCGGTTTCGGTCAGGGCCTGGGTCGCTCGTTGGCTTACTCCGGGGAGATCGCCGATATGGTGGGGGTCATGATGAACATCCTGGTGATCGCCATTCTCGCGACCCTGATCGATCAGGTGGTGCTGGAGAAGTTCAAGCAGCGAATGCTGCGCTACCAGTACGTCTAGGATTGGCCCGTGCCTGCTTCGTCACGCATCGTTCTGTGGCTCGCCTTGCTGGTGCCAGCTGCGTCCTTGGCCGAGCCGCTGCCGATAGCGCTGCCCGAACACCGTGTACTCTCGAGTAGCGAGACGGAGAGTTTCGAGTCGGCGCTGGCCGAGCAGCTCGGCGCCGAGCTCGGGCGTCCGGTGCAGCTCGTGGTGTCGGAAGGAGAGGCCGCCGTGCGCATGGATGCCAGCCTGCCGCGTGGCGCGAGTGCCTACTATCGCGCCGTGCCTGCCGCGCTCGTCGCGACCGAGGCGGGGCCCGCCGGCTGGGCCGATCTTCACGGTCAGCCGGTCTGCGTCAGCAATGCAAGCCCCTATGCGCCACTGCTGCGCCAACGCTTTGCGGCATCTCCGCGGCAGTATCCCAGCACAGCGCACGCACTTATCGGCCTAAAGCTCGGCGAATGCGTGGCGGTGGTCGAGGATGAAGGCTTACTGACGGAGCTGGCCACCTTGCCGGAATGGCGTCGCTACAAGCGACTGCTGCCTGCGCTGGGCAACGCCGAGCGGCAGCTTCGCCTGGTTGCCGACGACACCAAGCTACAGCAGGAGCTCGACGCGCTCATCGCTCGCTGGTCCGCGGACGGCAGCCTGGCGGAACTGACACGGCAGTGGATCGATGAGGTCGCCTTTCAGGCCTATGTGCTGGCCGACACTCTGGATTGCCACTGATCGCCTCGCAGTCAACATCAGCGGCTTGTTCAGTGCTCGGTATCGACGATCCGCGGTAGCGCTCGCTGCAGTCCATCGAGCATGAGTGGGGCGCGAATGTGCCCACGCAGGGCGCCGTCGGGGCCCACCAGCGCCAGATTGCCGCTGTGGCTGACGCTGTAGTCGCCCTGAGTCTCGTTCGCCGGCACGAACGGCAGGCCGAGCGCCCTGGACAGCTGCTGTAGTTGCTCCATTTCGCCGGTGAGGCCGCTGAAGCCCGCGCGGTAGTAATCGAGATAGGTCTTCAGCTGCTGCGGTGTATCGCGCGCAGGATCGGCAGTGATCAATACCAGCTGCAACCGCTCGCGGGTATCGCTCGGTAGCTGGCCGAACAGTCGGCGCATGTCGCTCAGCGTTGTCGGACAGATGTCCGGGCAGGCGGTGAATCCGAAGAAAAGAATATGCCAGCGTCCCTGCAATGACCGGGTGTCGAACTGCTGGCCATCCTGGTCGATCAGCGTTAGCGGAGGTATCACACGCTCACGCGGCAGCAGCAGAACATTCGCCTCATCCAGCAGGGCGTCACGGTCCAGTGCCAGTGCTGGTGTGGTCCAGGCAAGCGCAAGAATCAGCAGGCAGCGCCAGAGAGTCATTGGCACAGCGGCTCCTCGTCGAGGCCGTAACTGATCAGCGGTCGCTCAGCGCGAAAGCGGTCAGGGTAAAGGTCGGAATGCCAATGTCCTGCAACTTCTGCGATCCGCCGAGCTCGGGCAGGTCGATGATCGCAGCGGCTTCATGGATGCTGGCTCGCATGCGTCGCACCAGCTGGGCAGCGGCGAGGAGGGTGCCGCCGGTGGCGATCAAGTCATCGAACAGCAGTACCGAATCGCCTTCGCACAGGCTGTCGGCATGGATCTCCAGGTGCGCTTCGCCGTATTCGGTGCAATAGGCCTGCGACAGCACGTCTGCGGGCAGTTTGCCCTGCTTGCGGAACAGCACCAGTGGCTTGTTCAGCTCATATGCGAGGATCGAACCGATCAGAAAACCGCGGGCGTCGAGTGCGCCGATATGGGTGAAGTCGGCTTCCACGTAGCGCTGGATTAGGCTGTCAGCCACCATGCGCAGCGCTTTCGGCGACTGGAAAAGAGGGGTGATATCGCGAAAGATTACGCCCGGCTGCGGAAAATCCGGCACCGGGCGGATCAGGGTCTTGATGCTGAATTCGTCGAAGATCATCGGGTTACTACTCCAAAGACTCGGTGACTCAGACGTCCATGGCACCGCCGGCGAGGGCGCACAGTCCGATGGAATCCAGAATGCGCACCTCCTTGCCCTCGGCTTCGAGCAGGCCGTTCTGCTGGAAGCGGGTGAATACGCGGGATACGGTTTCGACCGCGAGGCCCAGATAATTGCCGATCTCGTTGCGCGACATGGGCAGGCGGAACTGGTTGGCCGAGAAGCCCCGCGCACTGAAGCGCGCCGAGAGGTTGATCAGGAAGGTGGCGATGCGCTCATCGGCGGTCTTCTTCGACAGCAAGAGCATCATCTGCTGATCGTCGCGGATCTCGCGGCTCATGATACGCATCAGCTGGCGGCGCAGTTGCGGCAGCAGCACGCTCAGTTCATCGAGTCGCTCGAAAGGAATTTCGCATACCGATGTGGTTTCCAGCGCCTGGGCCGTGACCGGGTAGCTTTCCGTGTCCATGCCCGACAGGCCGACCAGCTCGCTGGGCAGGTGGAAGCCGGTGATCTGCTCCTCGCCGCCATCGGTCACGCTGAAGGTACGCAGCGCCCCGGAGCGCACCGCGAACACCGAGCTGAACACGTCGCCCTGGCGGAACAGTGTCTCGCCTTTCTTCAACGGGCGTCCGCGCTTGACGATGTCGTCCAACGCGTCCATGTCCTGCATGTTCAGGGACAGGGGCAGGCAGAGCCCGGAAAGGCTGCAATCCTTGCAGTGAGCTTGCCGCTGCGCACGGACCTTGATCGACTCGGACATAGAGGGCTTCCTGGAAAACCGGGTTATAGCGCGCAAGGTTAACTCAGCTTGTCGACCATAGCCAATCGGCGCGAGGGTCGCAGGGGCTTCGAGACAGGTGGTTCTGGGAAGGCTAGATCAAGTGCGATTGGCCACGGACGGCGTCTTCGGGCAAGTAGTGATCGAACAGCATGCAGATGGAGCGAACCAGCAGGCGCCCGGCAGGCTGGATGATCAGGTGGCTGTGCGTCAGTTCGAGCAGCCCGTCCGCCGCCATTTGCTCGAGAATTGGCCAGGCTTCGGCGAAGTACGTCCTGAAGTCAATGCCATAGGCATGTTCGACAGCGGTGAAGGACAGTTCGAAGTCGCAGATCAGTGACTGAATGACGGCACGGCGGATGCGGTCGTCCTGGCTGCAGCGTAAACCTCTGGCTGTCGCTAATTGACCGAGATCCAGTTGATGCTGATAGTCGGCGATATCCGCGCTGTTCTGGCAGTACAGGTCGCCGATCTGGCTGATTGCCGATACGCCGAGACCAATCAGATCGCAGTGGCCATGGGTGGTGTAGCCCTGGAAGTTGCGCTGCAGGCTGCCGTCTTCCTGTGCCATTGCCAGCTCGTCGTCAGGCAGTGCGAAGTGATCCGCTCCGATGTAGCGGTATCCCGCATCGGTGAGCTGCTCGATGCTGCGCTCGAGCATGGTCAGTTTATCGGCCACGGACGGCAGGTCGGCCTGGTCGATACGTCGCTGTGGGGTGAATCGCTCGGGCTGGTGCACGTAGTTGAACAGGGACAGGCGATCCGGCTGCAGCTCGATTACGGCCTCGACCGTTCTGGCAAAGCGGTCCGGGGTCTGCAATGGCAGACCGTAGATCAGATCGATGTTCAGTGAGCGGTACTGTAACGTGCGGGCCGCATCGATGATGGTGCGGGTCTGTTCGAGGGTCTGCATGCGGTTAATCGCGCGCTGCACGTCAGGGTCCAGATCCTGGACGCCGATACTGAGGCGATTGAAGCCAAGTTCTCTGAGCAGACCGATGGTTGGCCAGTCCGCTTCGCGGGGATCGATTTCGATGCTGAAATCCCCGTGATCATCGTCCTGCAGATGGAAATGCTGGCGCAGGTGGCGCATCAGCCTTCGCAGTTCGTCATGACTGAGAAACGTGGGGGTACCGCCTCCGACGTGCAGCTGCTCGACGACCTGCTCCGCGCTCAGGTGGCAGGCGATCAGCTCGATCTCCTTTTCGAGACGCTCCAGGTAGGGGAGAGCACGGCCCCGGTCCTTGGTGATGACCTTGTTGCGACCGCAGTAGTAGCAGGCGTTGGCACAGAATGGCAGATGCACGTACAGCGACAGCGGATGCACGGCCAGGCGGCTGCTGCGCAGCGCGTGAAGGAGGTCGAAGGATCCGATCTTGTCGTTGAACTGGGCCGCTGTCGGATACGACGTATAACGCGGGCCAATCTGATCGTAACGACGGATCAGGTCGGCATCCCAGCGAATGGAGTCGAGCATGTGGTGTTTCCGGTCATGACAGCGGTCGCTGGATTCTAGGGGGAGCGCCTGGCACCGGACTTGACCTGTATCAAACTTGGTCTGACCCTAGCCAGCGGTACCAAATCGATGCCTCCGGGCGCGAAGATTCCGCCGCAGCCGTGGTCGGACATTACATCGAATCGTATTGATCAGCAGAGCCTCACAAGGCCAAGGAGAGTTTCATGCACAGCCGCCAGCAAGAAATTGCAGCTGCGCTCAACGTCTGCGCACCGTTTAGCGGGCCCGAGGCGATTCAGACCGAAATCGACCGACGCGTGGCCTTCATCCAGCGCTGTTTGCGTGAGTCTGGAATGAAGACGCTGGTGCTGGGCATCAGTGGCGGGGTCGACTCCACGACTGCCGGGTTGCTGGCCCAGCGCGCGGTCGAGGGCATGCGGGCGGCTGGCGAAGGAGATTACCGATTCATTGCGGTTCGTCTGCCTTACCAGGTCCAGCATGATGAGCATGAGGCGCAGCTCGCCGTGGACACGATCAAGCCGGACGAATGCCACACCGTCAACATCGGTACAGCTGTGCTTGGTCTGGCTGCAGCGACCGAGGCCCTCGAACCGCTGAGTCCCGAGCAGCGCGACTTCGTGCTGGGCAACACCAAGGCGCGCATGCGTATGGTCGCGCAGTACACCATTGCCAATGCCCGGCAAGGGCTGGTCATCGGGACCGATCATGCTGCGGAGGCGGTGATGGGCTTCTTCACCAAGTTTGGCGATGGCGCTTGTGATCTGACGCCGTTGGCGGGGTTGGTGAAGGATCAGGTGCGCCAGCTGGCCGGGGCTCTAGGTGCGCCGGAGCAGCTGGTTCACAAGGTGCCCACCGCTGATCTCGAGGAGCTGTCCCCAGGCAAGCCCGACGAAGCGGCACACGGCGTGACCTATCGCCATATCGACGACTTTCTGCAGGGCAAGCCAGTGCCAGAGGAAGCGGCGCGCATCATCGTCCAGACCTACGACAAGACGGCGCACAAGCGCCAGCTACCCAAGGAGCCTTGAGGCACACTGGCGATTGACTAATGCGAGTGGCTGCCATTCGACGCAGCCGAGCCATGCCCCATCAGCCACTGCTGATGCGGGCCGGGCATGGTCCAGATGCCGAACAGAATGACCATGATGCCCCCGGCGACACGTACTCCGCGCTTGCGCAGCAGCGTCGTCAAGCGTTCTGCGGCGAGGCCGGTGGCAAGCAGTACCGGCCAGGTGCCGATGCCGAACGCCAGCATCAGCATGGCACTGCCCAGCGCATCACCCTGGCTGGCCGACCACAACAATGTGCTATAGACCAGCCCGCACGGCAGCCAGCCCCAAAGCGCGCCCAGAATCAGGGCTCTGGAAACGCTGGTCACAGGCATCAGGCGACTGGCAACGGGCTGGATGTGCCGCCAGAGGCCGCGGCCGAGGGCCTCGACGCGAGTCAGCCCGCTCCACCAGCCAGCCAAGTACAACCCCATGCTGATCAGCAAAAGGGCAGCGATGACCCGCAGCGTCATTGCCGCGGGGCTCTTTGCCACGGCCCAGCCGGCCAGGCCGATGAGGAAGCCGGCAAGCGCATAGCTCAATACGCGGCCCAAGTTATACGCGATCAGCAGACGCAGACGCCGGGCGCGCTGCTCCGGCGGGATGGCCATGGTCAGGGCACCCATGAGGCCGCCGCACATGCCGAGACAGTGACCACCGCCGAGCAACCCAAGCACCCAGGCGGATAGCAGCAAGGGCGCCAGCTCATTCACCTTTGCGTTGCTCCTGCTGCTGCTCGTCGGTTTCCTGAGGGCCTCCGCTGGACGGCCGTTGCGGCTCTTCATCATCGAACAGGATGCTGTGTGCCGGTCCGTCCAGATCGTCGAACTGGCCGCTGTCCACCGCCCAGAAGAACACCCAGATTGCCAGAGCCACCAAGACCACTGCGACAGGGATCAGGATATACAAAGCCGCCATCGGGACCTCCATGCGCTGAAGCGAAAGCCTTCAGCGCGGAAAAAATGCGTGGCCAGTACCTCGCGTGCATCGAGGTGTCTGAGCCGCATGTGTCAGCCGAGCGCCTTGGGTAGGCGGGTCAGCCGAAGTGCGTTCAATACCACCAGCAGCGAGCTTGCCGACATGCCCAGTGCCGCCCAAAGCGGAGTGACCCAGCCTATCGCGGCGAACGGCAGGATCAGGCCATTGTACAGACTCGCCCAGACGAGGTTTTCGATGATGATGCGCCGGCTGCGGCGTGCAACCTCGAACGACTGCGCCAGGCTGCCAAGACGGTTCGAAAGCAGCACCGCGTCAGCGCTGGTCTTCGCCAGATCGGTAGCCGAGCCCATGGCAACACTGATATCGGCAGCGGCCAGAACTGGCACGTCGTTGACGCCATCACCGAGCATCAGCACCCGATGTCCTTGTGCCTGCAGTGCTTGCAGTCTGGCAAGCTTTGCCGCGGGGGTCAGGCCGCCCTCGGCCTGGTCGATGCCCAGCTCGGCAGCGATCTGGCCAACCATCGGTGAGCTGTCGCCGGAAAGCAGGAGCGTCTTCCAGCCACGACCCCGGCAGGCATCGAGCAGCGCTGGTGCGTCGTCACGCAGCCGGTCGTCCAGCACCAGCCAGGCGAGTGGCCCGTGGTCATCGCCGAGCAACAGCCATTGCCCCATTTCTCCGGGAATCGATGGGGGTGGATTACCGTAGCCTTCTGCCACGAAGCTCGGCTGGCCAATACGCAGCACGCGTCCGTCGACGCTGCCCACAAGGCCGAGGCCTGGCACGGTTTCGACCGACTCCGCTGGCAACGGCGCACGTCCGAAGGCGCGGGCGATCGGATGCTCGGAGCGGTTCTCGAGGGCGGCGGCCAGCGCCAGGCATGCATCGGCATCGAGGGCACCGAGGGGGTGTATGGCGCTGAGCGTGAGGCGCCCCTCGGTCAGGGTGCCGGTCTTGTCGAACACCACTGTGTCGATCTGATTGAGCCCCTCCAGGACGTGCCCGCGAGTCAACAGCAGGCCGAGCTTGTGAAGGGTTCCGGTTGCCGTGGTGAGGGCGGTAGGGGTCGCCAGCGACAGCGCGCATGGGCAGGTCGCCACCAGCAGCGCGAGAACGATCCAGAACGCCCGTTGCGGGTCGATCTGCCACCAGACCAGACCGACAACGGTAGCCACGACCAGGACCACCAGCAGGAACCACTGTGCAACCCGATCGGCCAGCTCTGCCAGTTTCGGTTTGTCCGCTTGTGCCCGCTCCAGCAGCCGGACGATGGCGGACAGGCGGGTGTCGTCTCCCAGCGCCTGGACTTCGATGGTCAACGGACCTTCCACATTCAGGGTGCCGGCAGTGACGGCATCGCCTGCACCTCGTGGCAGCGGCAGATACTCGCCAGTGAGCAGTGATTCATCGACGCTGGATTGACCGCTGACGATCGTGCCATCCGCTGGAATCAGTCCGCCAGGTTGCACCAGCACCTGATCGCCCAGTTGCAGTTCGCTGAGCAGAATACGGCTGCTATGGCCCTGCGCATCAAGCCTCAGGCACGAAGCCGGCAGCAGGTTGACCAGCTGCGCGGTGGCGGCTGCGGTCCGCTCGCGGGCCCTTCGCTCAAGATAGCGTCCAGCCAGCAGAAAGAGGGCGAACATGCCGACCGCATCGAAATAGAGTTCCCCCTGGCCGGTGATCGTCGACCAGATGCCTGCGACGTAGGCACCGCCGATGGCCAGCGACACGGAAACGTCCATGGTCAGATGACGGGTGCGTATGTCGCGCAGCGCCCCCTTGAAGAAGTCCGTGCAGCAGTAGAAGACTATAGGGGTCGTCAGCAGCAGGGCGGTCCAGCGCAGGGTGACGAAGAAGCTCTCCGACAGGTCGAGATTGAACTCGGGCCACGTCGCCATGGTGGCCATCATCACCTGCATCCACAGCAGACCGGCGACACCGAGCTGGCGCAGCGAGCGGCGATTCTCGTTAGCCAGGCGTTCAGCGGCCTCATCGGCGCGGTAGGGATGAGCGGCGTAGCCAATGCGACGAAGCTCGGCCAGCAGCTCGCTGAGCGGCAGCTCCGAGTCGCTCCAGCGCACGTTCAGTCGGTGGTTGGACAGGTTGAGGCTAGCCTCGGCAACGCCCCTGACGTTGCGCAGATGGCGCTCGATCAGCCAGCCACAGGCAGCGCAGCTGATGCCCTCGATCATCAGAAACGTGCTGGCCAGGTCGCCCTGGTGCTGGACAAATGGTTGTTGGACGTCCTGGCGATCGTACAGCGCCAGTTCTTCGCCGAGCTCCTGCGGAAGTGCCTGGGGATTGATCGCCGTACCGCTGCGGTGCTGGTAGTAGCTTTCCAGTCCGCCTTTGACGATGGCCTCAGCGACTGCCTGGCAACCCGGGCAGCATAAGGCCCGCGTCTCGCCCAGCAGGCGGGCCTGGAAGTGGCTGCCGGCCGGAACCGGCAGACCACAGTGGTAGCAGGGAGTAGGCGTTGCCATCTGTGGCTCAGGGCTTCAGTTCGAGCGCGCGGCCGGTTTCGATGGTTTTTTCCTCGTATAGACGCCAGTCCTGATCACCTTCGCGACCAAGCAGTTCGATGAAGCGTCGCCCGGTTACCGATTCCTGCATCTGCCCCTGATAAAAGCCGTCACCCTGCGGCTGCAGGATGATGCGGCGATCGCGCTCGGGTTGGGTTGGCGAGAGCAGGTTGAGAATAAGCTGTTGGGGGCGACTCGCGCCGCTGAGCTGCACTTCTGCCAGCCCGCGCTCGTCGTTGAGGACGAGGCGGGCGTGCATGTCCAGTCGCTCGGCCAGTTTCTCGCGTTCCAGCGACTGGTTGATGCCCTTGCCGGCATCGTAGTAATTGTCAGCGACAAGGGTATCGGCGTTGCGGATCGCGATGGTCAGCAGCGAAAGGCCGAGCACGACGGCGATCAGCAGGATCGCGATGACGAACCAGGCCCAGAACTGGGTATACCAACGCGTTTGTTCGTTGTCAGAGCGCATGTATTACCTTGCTTAGCGGATGCTCGGGCCGATGAAGCGGCTATCGGCATCGTCGTTAATCGATTCGTCGTCCGCCGAGCGGATATGGAAGACGATCTCGTTGGTGCTCGAGGGCAGCTTCTCGGGCGCGATGGACAGCTCGACCGGGATCGTGACCAGTTCGCCTGCCTCGGCGCGCACTTCGCTGCGCCCCTCATAGACCAGGCCGTCGAGGCCGGACGCTTCGATGACGAAGGTCTGCTCGCGCTGAGCCTTGTTCATCACCTTCAGGGTGTAGACGTTTTCGATGTTGCCCAGCTCGTTCTCACGGTAGAGGACGCGGTCCTTCAGAACATCCAGCTTCACCAGCGGCCGATCATACACGGCATAGGTGAACAGGCTCATCATCGCCAGCAGCGCGACCGCGTAGCCGATCAGGCGCGGACGCAGCAAGTGGGTCTTCTGTCCGGAGAGGTTGTGTTCGGTGGTGTAGCTGATCAGCCCGCGAGGGTAGTTCATCTTGTCCATGATGGCATCACAAGCATCGATGCAGGCCGCGCAGCCGATGCACTCGATCTGCAAGCCATCGCGGATATCGATGCCCGTCGGGCAGACCTGCACACACATGGTGCAATCGATGCAGTCGCCAAGACCCATCGCCTTGTAGTCGGCGTCCTTCTTGCGCGGGCCGCGTTTTTCACCGCGGCGCGGATCGTAGGAAACGATCAGCGTGTCCTTGTCGAACATCACGCTCTGGAAGCGAGCATAGGGACACATGTAGATACACACCTGCTCGCGCAGGTAGCCGGCGCTGCCGTAAGTGGCAAGGGTGAAAAAGCCGATCCAGAACGCCGCCCAGCCATTGACGTTGAGGGTGAGCAGATCGGGCACCAGCTGACGGATCGGCGTGAAATAGCCGACGAAGGTTATGGCGACCAGGATGCCGACACCCAGCCAGATCGCATGCTTGGCCAGCTTGCGGAAGAACTTGTTGGCGCTCATCGGCGCCTTGTCTAGCTTCATTCGCTGGTTACGATCACCCTCGGTGACCTTTTCGGCCCACATGAACACCCAGGTGAACACGCTTTGTGGGCAGGTGTAGCCGCACCAGACGCGGCCGGCGAACACGGTGATGAAGAACAGGCCGAAGGCGCAGATGATCAGCAGCCACGACAACAGCATGAAATCCTGGGGCCAGAACGTCGCCCCGAAGATATGGAATTTGCGGTCCGGCAGGTCCCACCAGACAGCCTGACGGCCGTTCCAGTTGAGCCACACGGTTCCAAAAAAGAGGACGAACAGTACGGCGCCGCCTACGCGTCGCAGGTTGCGGAATACACCGCTGAAGGCTCGGGTATAGATCTTTTCACGCGCGGCATAAAGGTCGGCTGACGCTTCAGCCTTGGACGGGGGGGTTACATCACGAACGGGGATCTGCTCAGTCATCGAGTGCGTACCACGGCGGAAGGTGGGTGTCCTGGCCGATACGTGCCGACCAGGATCATTTTTCTGTCCAGCTGCGAATGGTACGCCCGGAGCGTTGGGGTCAGGTGCGACAGGTCGTCACCCCCGACCCTTGTGGATCACTGCTCCGGTTGCTGCGACAGGCTGTAGACGTAGGCTGCCAGCAAGTGCACCTTGTCGTTGCCAAGGATTGCTTCCTGAGCCGGCATGCGGCCATTGCGACCGTAGCGCAGGGTCTGCTGGATCTGGGCGAAGCTGGAACCATACAACCAGACATTGTCGGTCAGATTCGGCGCGCCCATGGCTGCAACGCCCTTGGCTTCCGGTCCATGGCAGACTACACAGTTGGTGGCGAAGATTTTTTGACCCTGCTCAATGTCGACGCTGATACCCTCTGGGGTATCACGGCCGGAGAGGCTGCGAACATAGCCAGCCACGTTGCGAATGCCTTCTTCGCCGATCACGTCCTTCCACGCCGGCATTGCGGCCTGACGGCCGTGCAGGATGGTGGTCTTGATGGTTTCCGGCTCACCGCCCCACAGCCAGTCGTTGTCGGTCAGATTGGGGAAGCCATAGGCACCCTTGGCGTCGGAGCCGTGGCAGACCGAACAGTTCGAGGCGAACAGGCGGCCACCCATCTTCAACGCCTGGGGATCGGTGGCCACTTCTTCTACCGGCATGGCGGCGTACTTGGCATACAGCGGGCCGTACTGCTCCTCGGCCTTGTCCATTTCGCGCTGCCACTCCTTGACCTGCGTCCAGCCGCCCTCATAACCAGGCAGGACGCCTTTCCAGTTGCCCAGGCCGGGATACAGGGCGAGATAGCCGAGCGCGAAGATGACTGTGCCGACGAACAGCATGAACCACCAGCGCGGCAGCGGATTGTCGTATTCCTCGATGCCGTCATAGGAATGGCCGACGGTTTCTTCGGTGCTGTCGGGGCGCTGCCCCTTACGAGTTGCCAGTAGCAGCCAGACCAGCGCGGCAATGGTGCCGAGGCTCAGCAGGGTGACGTACCAACTCCAAAACGAGGTCATTTATTTCTTACTCCTGGAAGCTTCTTCATCACGCTTCTTGGCGTCGGTCTCGTCGTCCGCGAAGGGCAGGTTGGCGGCTTCGTCGAAGCTGTTCTTGCGTTTGCTGCTGTAAGCCCAGAGCACCACGCCGATGAAGGCGACGAATACCAGAATTGTGCCCAGGCCGCGAAGAGTCCCGATTTCCATCATGCGTTACCGTTTGTTGGTGAGTGCAGTGCCGAGTACCTGCAGATAGGCGACCATGGCGTCCATCTCGGTCTTGCCCTTGACGGCATCCCGGGCACCGGCGATGTCTTCGTCGGTGTAGGGCACGCCGAGGGTGCGCAGAGCGGTCATCTTCTTGGCAGTGTCCTTGCCGTCGAGGGTGTTCTCGACCAGCCACGGGTAGGACGGCATCTTCGACTCGGGCACGACGTTGCGCGGGTTGTACAGGTGCGCACGGTGCCAATCATCGGAGTAGCGGCCACCAACGCGGGCCAGGTCCGGACCGGTGCGCTTGGAGCCCCACAGGAACGGATGGTCGTAGACGCTTTCGCCGGCCACGGAGTAGTGGCCGTAGCGCTCGGTCTCGGCGCGGAACGGGCGCACCATCTGCGAATGGCAGCCGACGCAGCCTTCACGGATGTACAGGTCACGGCCTTCCAGTTGCAGCGCGGTGTAGGGCTTCATGCCCTCGACCGGCTCGTTGACGGCGTCCTGGAAGAACAGCGGAACGATCTGGGTCAGACCACCGATGCTCACCGCCAGGATCATGAACAGGGTCAGCAGACCGATGTTCTTTTCAAGTATTTCGTGGTTCTTCATCTATCCGTTTCCTCAAGCGATCTGCGCGGCAGCGTCGTACTGGGCTGGCTTGGCGACACGCACGGTGCGCCAGGTGTTGTAGGCCATCAGCAGCATGCCGGTGAGGAAGAAGGCACCGCCCACGGCGCGGACGATGAAGCCTGGGTGGCTGGCTTCCAGCGC
This sequence comes from Stutzerimonas sp. KH-1, assembly GCF_054483855.1. Classification (NCBI taxonomy): domain Bacteria; kingdom Pseudomonadati; phylum Pseudomonadota; class Gammaproteobacteria; order Pseudomonadales; family Pseudomonadaceae; genus Stutzerimonas; species Stutzerimonas sp. KH-1. The sequence goes on from NZ_CM137011.1 coordinate 1,143,783, forward strand.
TTCGACGAAGGAGTAGGTCAGCGTGCCGTCTTCGTTGATTGCGCGCCACATCAGGCCCTGGGTAATGCCGTTGACCCACATCGAGGCGATGTAGAGCACGGTGCCGATGGTGGCGAGCCAGAAGTGCGCATTGATCAGGCCGATGCTGTGCATCTGCTCGCGACCGAATACTTTCGGGATCAGGTGATACATGGAACCGATGGTGATCATCGCTACCCAGCCGAGGGCGCCGGCGTGTACGTGGCCGATGGTCCAGTCGGTGTAGTGGGAGAGGGCGTTGACGGTCTTGATCGCCATCATCGGACCTTCGAAGGTCGACATGCCGTAGAACGCCAGCGAGACCACCAGGAAGCGCAGGATCGGGTCGGTGCGCAGCTTATGCCAGGCGCCCGAGAGGGTCATCATGCCGTTGATCATGCCGCCCCAGCTCGGAGCCAGCAGGATGATCGACATCACCATGCCCAGGCTCTGCGCCCAATCCGGCAGCGCGGTGTAGTGCAGGTGGTGCGGGCCGGCCCAGATATAAAGGGTGATCAGCGCCCAGAAGTGGACGATCGACAGGCGATAGGAGTACACCGGACGCTCGGCCTGCTTCGGCACGAAGTAGTACATCATGCCCAGGAAGCCGGTGGTCAGGAAGAAGCCCACGGCGTTGTGGCCGTACCACCACTGGACCATGGCGTCGGTCGCACCGGAATAGATCGAGTAGGACTTGAACAGGCTTACCGGCATTTCCAGGTTGTTGACGATGTGCAGCATCGCCGTGACCAGAATGAAGGCGCCGAAGAACCAGTTACCCACATAGATGTGCTTGGCCTTGCGCTTCATGATGGTGCCGAAGAACACCAGCGCATAGCTGACCCAGACGATCGCCAGCAGAATGTCGATCGGCCACTCCAGTTCCGCGTATTCCTTGGAGCTGGTGTAGCCCAGCGGCAGGGTGATGACCGCCAGCACGATCACGGCTTGCCATCCCCAGAAGGTGAAAGCGGCGAGGCTGTCGGAGAACAGTCGCGCCTGGCAGGTGCGCTGGACGACATAGTAGGACGTGGCGAACAGCGCGCTACCACCAAAAGCGAAAATCACCGCGTTGGTGTGCAACGGTCGCAGGCGGCCGAAGCTGGTCCATGGTAGGTCGAAGTTGAGTGCGGGCCACACCAGCTGCGCGGCGATGAAGACACCCAGACCCATCCCAATGATTCCCCATACCACCGTCATGATGGCGAATTGGCGAACCACCTTATAGTTATAAGCAGTCTCACTTATTGCTGTGCTCATGCAAGGCTTCCACGCTAATGGCATTTTCGAAGGCAAAAACGGCGGCAAGTATGGAGAAAGCAGGGGGGCAATGCAAACGACGCCAAGGCTCCTTTTGCTCTCCAAACCCCTGATTTCAAGCGTTTTCCATGCTCTGCCAAGGGGCTTTTACGCGCCAGGCCGGCGCGCAGGAATGGTGACTTCGCCTTATGGTTCTAGGCAGGGCGGCGAGTCGAAAGCAAAGCTTAGGAGGGCAAGCGAAGAGGGGAAAGGGCGCTGGTCAGCTCGCGATGCGACAGATGGTCGCAGCGCTCGGGAACTTGCTTGGGAACAAGGTGGGAAGGGCGGTACGAGTGTACCGCCCTTTAATGACTCACTGCTTGGCGAGTTGTTCCGGTTTTTGCGACAGGCTGTAAACGTAGGCGGCGAGAAGGTGAACCTTGTCGTCACCCAGATACTGCTGCTGAGCAGGCATCTGGCCATTGCGACCATGGCGGATGGTCTGCTGCAGCTGGGTCAGGCTTGAGCCATAGATCCAGCCGGAAGCATGCTGCAGATTCGGCGCGCCCAGCGCCGCCATGCCTTCACCACCTTGGCCGTGGCAAACGGCGCAAGTCTGTGCATAGACCTCTTTGCCTTTGCCCAGATCGGCGTCGGTGCCCTCGGGCAGCGGCAGGCCGGCGAGCTCCTTGCGCACGAAGGCGGCGACGTTCTTCACGCCTTCTTCGCCAATGGCCTGGCCCCAGGCCGGCATCGCGGCGATACGGCCGTTCAGGATGGTGGTCTTGATCGAAGCCGCATCACCGCCCCAGCGCCAGTGGTCGTCGGCCAGGTTCGGGAAGCCCAGGGAGCCCTTGGCGTCGGAGCCATGGCAGATGGCGCAGTAGTTGGCGAACAGACGGGCACCCATTTTCACGGCCTGCGGGTCCTGTGCCACTTGCTCCACCGACATGGCAGCGTACTTGGCGAAGATCGGGCCGTACTTCTCGTCGGCTTGCGAGACTTCACGTTCCCACTGCTTCTCCTGAGTCCAGCCACCTTCGTAACCCGGCAGGACGCCCTTCCAGTTGCCCAGGCCCGGGTAGAGCACGAGGTAAAGGATGCCGAACACCAGGGTGCCGATGAACAGCAGGAACCACCAGCGGGGCAGCGGGTTGTCGTATTCCTCGATGCCGTCGAAGGCATGACCCATCGTCTGGTCCGTGGTGCCGGCGGACTCGCCCTTGCGGGTGGCGAAGATCAGCCAGAACAGAGCGACGATGGTGCCCAGCGTCAGCAGGGCGATGTATCCACTCCAGAAAGTGCTCATGTGCTACTCCTGGACAGCCCGAGCAACTCTGGCTGTCCGCGATTGAAGTCCCTGACGGCTGGTGTGACAGCCGTCATTTTTCTAGGCTGTGATTAGCGCTTGTTGGTCAGAGCCGTACCCAGTACCTGCAGATAGGCGACCATGGCGTCCATCTCGGTCTTGCCCTTGACGGCATCCCGGGCACCGGCGATGTCTTCGTCGGTGTAGGGCACGCCGAGGGTGCGCAGAGCGGTCATCTTCTTGGCGGTGTCCTTGCCGTCGAGGGTGTTCTCGACCAGCCATGGGTAGGACGGCATCTTCGACTCGGGTACGACGTTGCGCGGGTTGTACAGATGCGCACGGTGCCAGTCGTCGGAGTAGCGGCCGCCAACGCGGGCCAGGTCCGGACCGGTGCGCTTGGAGCCCCACAGGAACGGATGGTCGTAGACGCTTTCGCCGGCCACGGAGTAGTGGCCGTAGCGCTCGGTCTCGGCGCGGAACGGGCGCACCATCTGCGAATGGCAACCGACGCAGCCTTCCTTGATGTAAATGTCACGGCCTTCCAGCTGCAGCGCGGTGTAGGGCTTCATGCCTTCGACCGGCTCGTTGACGGCGTCCTGGAAGAACAGCGGGACGATCTGGGTCAGGCCACCGATGCTCACCGCCAGGATCATGAACAGGGCCAGCAGGCCGACGTTCTTTTCTAGTTTCTCGTGCGATTTCATTTACCTAGGCTCCTCAGGCGATCTGCGCGGCAGCGTCGTACTCGGCGGGCTTGGCAGCCTGCACGGTGCGCCAGGTGTTGTAGGCCATCACCAGCATGCCGGCGAAGAAGATCGCACCACCGATCATCCGCACCACGAAACCGGGGTGACTGGCTTCCAATGCTTCGACGAAGGAGTAGGTCAGCGTGCCGTCGTCGTTGATCGCGCGCCACATCAGGCCCTGGGCGATACCGTTGACCCACATCGAAGCGATGTAGAGCACGGTGCCGATGGTGGCCAACCAGAAGTGGGTGTTGATCAGGCCGACGCTGTGCATCTGGGCGCGACCGAACACTTTCGGGATCAGGTGATACAGCGCGCCGATGGAGACCATGGCAACCCAGCCGAGGGCGCCGGCATGTACGTGGCCGATGGTCCAGTCGGTGTAGTGGGAGAGGGCGTTGACGGTCTTGATCGCCATCATCGGACCTTCGAAGGTCGACATGCCGTAGAACGCCAGCGAGACCACCAGGAAGCGCAGGATCGGGTCGCTACGCAGTTTGTGCCAGGCGCCCGAGAGGGTCATCATGCCGTTGATCATGCCGCCCCAGCTCGGAGCCAGCAGAATCAGCGACATCACCATGCCCAGGCTCTGCGCCCAATCCGGCAGCGCGGTGTAGTGCAGGTGGTGCGGACCGGCCCAGATGTAGACGGTGATCAGTGCCCAGAAGTGGACGATCGACAGGCGGTAGGAATACACCGGACGCTCGGCCTGCTTTGGCACGAAGTAGTACATGATCCCGAGGAAGCCGGCGGTGAGGAAGAAGCCCACGGCGTTGTGGCCGTACCACCATTGGACCATGGCATCGGTCGCCCCGGCGTATACCGAGTAGGACTTCATCGCGGTGACCGGCATTTCCAGGTTGTTGACGATATGCAGAATCGCCACGGTCAGGATGAAGGCACCGAAGAACCAGTTGCCGACGTAGATGTGCTTGACCTTGCGCGTCGCCAGCGTGCCGAAGAAGACGATCGCATAGGCCACCCAGACAATGGTGATCAGGATGTCGATCGGCCACTCCAGTTCCGCGTACTCCTTGGAGCTGGTGAAGCCCAGCGGCAGGGAGATCGCGGCGAGCAGGATGACCAGCTGCCAGCCCCAGAAGGTGAACGCGGCCAGTTTCGGCGCGAACAGAGTGGTCTGGCAGGTGCGCTGGACCGAATAATAGGACGTCGCGAACAATGCACAGCCACCGAAGGCGAAGATCACCGCGTTGGTGTGCAATGGGCGCAGACGACCGAAACTGGTCCATGGGAGGTCGAAGTTCAGGAAAGGCCAGGCCAATTGTGCTGCGATGAAAACGCCGAGCCCCATCCCGACGATTCCCCACACCACCGTCATGATGGCGAATTGGCGGACCACCTTGTAGCTGTAGGCGGTACTGGTTGCTGTGTTCATGTATGGGCTTCCATCCACGGGTAATGAGCAGTTTTTTCTTTCTAATAGAAAGCGGGGCAAGGATGGGGAAAGGGCAATCTGCCGGTATTGACGCGGGTCAATACACACAAAGTGACAAAGGGTATCTCGTCAGGTGGAACCGGCCGCAGGATGACGCCTGGGCGAGCCTGATCCTGGCGCATGGCGCCGGGGCACCGATGGACAGTCCGTTCATGGAGGAAGTAGCCGTACGCCTTGCCGCACGCGGGGTTGCGGTATGCCGCTTCGAATTCGCCTATATGGCCGCGCGGCGCCTGGGTGCGAGCAAAAGACCACCCAGCCCGCAGGCGCAGCTGCTGGCTCAGTGGCGGGAGGTCCATGCCGAGGTGCGACAGCAGGCCACAGGACTGCTGGCCATCGGTGGCAAGTCCATGGGTGGGCGAATGGCCAGCCTGCTGGCCGACGAGCTGGGTGTCGACGGTCTGGTGTGTCTGGGCTATCCGTTTCACCCGGCCGGAAAGCCGGAGAAAACGCGCACCGTCCATCTGGAGAAATTGCTCACGCCTACGCTGATCGTACAGGGCGAGCGTGATGCGCTGGGTAACCGCGCGACAGTCGAGCAGTACCCGCTGTCAGCTGCCATCAGCTTGCACTGGCTGGCCGCCGCCGACCACGATCTCAAGCCGCTGAAGCGTTCCGGTCTGACGCATGATCAGCACATGAACGCCGCGGTCACGGCAGTGGCGACGTTTCTGCGAGACTTGGCCTAGGCTTCAGGCCCGGTCGGCCGCCCAACTGGCTGACCGGGCGGGTTACCCGATCAGCGGTTGAAGCGCTCGACCAGCGAATACTGGCCCTCGGCCGTTGCGGTCAGCGCTTCGCTGAGCAATGCCGAGCTGCGCGCGTCGCCGGACGTCTGATCGGCCAGGCGGGCGATGGTGCTGACGTTCTGGCTGATCTCCTCGGCCACTGCGCTCTGCTCTTCGGTGGCGGAGGCGATCTGGGTGGTCATGTCGATGATGTTGCCCATCGCCTCGTTGATTCCACTCAGGGCCTGGTCTGCCTGGATCATCTGCTCGACGCCACGGGCCGCGTGCACACGGCCTTGCTCGGTCGTCGACACCGCATGCTGAGCTTGCGATTGCAGCTTCTCGATCAGCTGGTGGATTTCGCCGGTGGCTGCCGCGGTACGTTGCGCCAGCTGACGCACCTCATCGGCGACCACCGCGAAGCCGCGGCCGCTGTCACCGGCTCGTGCGGCCTCGATTGCAGCGTTGAGCGCCAACAGGTTGGTCTGGTCGGCGATGCTCTTGATCACATCGACCACGCTGCCGATGGCCTCGCTGTCGCTTGCCAGCTGGTTGACCGACTCGCCGGCTTTGCTGACCGATTCCGATAGCTGCTGAATCGCCTTGCGGGTGTCGGCGGTGACTTCGCGCCCGTGAACGGTCAGCCGGCTGGCTTCACGCGTGGCGTCGGCTGCCAGCGCGACGTTGCTGGCCACTTCCTGCGTCGTTGCGGCCATCTCATTGATCGCCGTGGCCACCTGCTCGGTTTCCTGATGTTGCTGCGCCAAGCCGTTGGCGCAATTCTGCGCCAGGGTATCGGCCTGTTTGGCCTGGCCCTGCAGTTGCACCGCCGTGTCCTGCAGGCGGGTCAGGCAGGTCTTCAGATGCGCCTGCTGGCTGAGCATCGCCATTTCCAGCTGGGCCTCGACGCCTCGGCTATCGGTGTACATGCAGGCGATAAGCGGGTCGCTGGTGGTCTCTTGAGCAAGCTGCATCAGGCGCCGCAGACCGCGCTGTTGCCAATGCAGCCCGGCAAGCCCGAGCGGAACGGACAGCAGCGCGGCCGCGACGAATCCGATCGCGTGATCGAAGGAAGCGCCTACCAAAAAGCCGACCTGGCTGACGAGGATGAACGGCAGCCATTTCTTCAATACCGGAAGCCAACTATTGCGGCGGGGCACACCGCTCTTGCCGGCGTTCAGTCGGGCATATAGCGCTTCGGCCCGTTGGACCTGCTCGCGGCTCGGCTTGGTCCGCACCGATTCATAGCCGGTTACCTGGCGTTGCTGATCCAGGATCGGCGTGACGTAGGCGTTGACCCAGTAGTGATCACCGGTCTTGCGCCGGTTTTTCACGATACCCATCCACGGCTTGCCCTGCTTGAGGGTTACCCACATGTGTTCGAACACCGCGGGCGGCACATCGGGATGGCGCACCAGATTGTGTGGCGCTCGAATCAGCTCGTCGCGGCTGAAACCGCTGACTTCGGCGAAGATGTCATTGCAGTAGGTGATCTGGCCTTTCAGGTCGGTGGTCGAGATGAGGCGCTGCTGATCGGGGAAGGCATACTCACGCTGGGTTACGGGCTGGTTGTTACGCATCGACTTTCACGCCTGGCATAGAAGTGTTCTCGGAATGACGCACCTGACCTTTATAGTTTTAATTCGGTCTCAGGCTGACCAATGGGTCGGCCGTAGCGTGGCGATCTTGAGGGAAAAAGCTGATTCAAGAATCAGCTTTGTCGATACAGGCGACTGGCGGACGTCGGGGCTTAATCTTTCTGCAATGCTTTTCCGGCAATGTCGGTGCATGTCCGGACGCTGCGCTCGAGAAGGCTGCGGCGACCAGTTCAGGGAGCCGGACCCGTGCATGGAGGCCCAGGTGGCTGGAGATTCGATGCCAAGGGAGTGGCTGACGCCGGTGCGAAAGGACTTCGCACCGGCGTTTTTCTTTCTGCGCTCAGCTGCCGATCAGTTGGCGCAATACGTAGTGCAGGATGCCACCGGCCTTGAAGTAATGGACCTCATTCAGCGTGTCGATCCGGCTTAGCACCTGGAACGAATCACGCGAGCCGTCAGCTCGCTCGACGTCCACGGTAAGCAGCTGGCGAGGCTTGATGTCCGCGCCGAGCCCTCGGATCGACAACTTCTCCGTGCCATTGAGGCCCAGCGACTGGCGCGTCTGCTCGCCGACGAACTGCAATGCCAGCACGCCCATGCCGATCAGGTTGGAGCGGTGAATGCGCTCGAAGCTTTCGGCGATGACCGCCTTGACGCCGAGCAGGTTGGTGCCCTTGGCGGCCCAGTCACGGCTGGAACCGGTACCGTATTCCTTGCCGGCGATCACCACCAGCGGCACGCCTTCGGCCTGGTAGCGCATGGCAGCGTCGTAGATCGAGAGCTTTTCACCGCTCGGCTGGTAGAGCGTGTTGCCGCCTTCCTCGCCGCCGAGCATCTCGTTCTTGATGCGGATGTTGGCGAAGGTGCCGCGCATCATCACTTCGTGGTTGCCACGGCGCGAGCCGTAGGAGTTGAAGTCATCCGGCGCCACGCCCAGCGATTGCAGATACAGGCCGGCTGGAGAGCTGGCCTTGATATTGCCTGCGGGCGAAATGTGGTCGGTGGTGATGGAGTCGCCGAACAGGGCGAGTATTCGCGCGTTCTCGACATCCGCAGGCGGCGTCGGGGGCTGGCCGATATCTTTGAAGTACGGCGGGTTCTGTACATAGCTGGAGCCGGCGTTCCACTGATAGGTGTCGCCGGCGCTGACCGGGATTTTCTGCCAGTGCTCGTCACCGCTGAATACGTCGGCATAGCGGCTGCGGAACATCTCGCCGTCGATGCGTGCCACCGCTTCGGCGATTTCGGCGCTGCTTGGCCAGATGTCCTTCAAATACACCGGCTGGTTCTGCCCGTCGTAGCCTAGCGGTTCGCGATCCATGTCGATTCGCGTGGTACCGGCCAGGGCGAAGGCCACCACTAGCGGCGGCGAGGCCAGCCAGTTGGCTTTGACCAGCGGATGCACGCGGCCTTCGAAGTTGCGGTTGCCGGACAGCACCGACGACACGATCAGATCGTTGTCGGTGATCGCCTGGCCGATGGCGTCCGGCAGTGGCCCGGAGTTGCCGATACAGGTGGTGCAGCCGTAGCCCACCAGGTTGAAGCCGAGCTGGTCCAGATAGCGGGTCAGCCCGGCCCGCTCGAGGTAGTCGGTGACCACCTTGGAGCCCGGCGCCAGCGAGGACTTGACCCAGGGCTGACGTTTGAGGCCGCGCTCCACTGCCTTCTTGGCGACCAGGCCGGCGGCCATCAGCACGTTCGGGTTAGAGGTATTGGTGCACGAGGTGATCGCTGCGATCACCACTGCACCATGCTTGAGCTGGAAGTTTTCGCCTGCGACCGGCACCGCGCTATCCGCCTGAGCCTGGCGCCCGGCGGTCTCCAGCAGCAGGTCGAAGTTGGCGCCGATGTCGCCGAGGGTGACCCGATCCTGCGGACGCTTGGGACCGGCCACCGAGGGGCGTACCTGGCTGAGATCGAGTTCCAGCGTGGCGGTGAACACCGGGTCCGGCGAGTCGCTGTCACGCCACATGCCTTGCGCCTTGCTGTAGGCCTCGACCAGCGCGATACGCTCTTCGTCGCGGCCGGTCAGACGCAGGTAATCGATGGTGATCTGATCGACCGGGAAGAAGCCGCAGGTGGCACCGTATTCGGGTGCCATGTTGCCAATGGTCGCCCGGTCGGCCAGCGGCAGGTGATCCAGACCCGGGCCGTAGAATTCGACGAACTTCCCGACCACGCCGTGCTTACGCAGCATCTGCGTCACGGTCAGCACCAGATCGGTGGCGGTGACGCCTTCGTTGAGCTTGCCGCTCAGGCGGAAACCGATCACTTCGGGAATCAGCATCGACACGGGCTGGCCAAGCATCGCCGCTTCGGCCTCGATGCCACCCACGCCCCAGCCCAGCACGCCGAGGCCATTGATCATGGTGGTGTGCGAATCGGTGCCGACCAGGGTGTCGGGGTAGGCGACGGTTTCGCCGTTCTCTTCGCGGGTCCAGACCACCTGGCCGAGGTACTCCAGGTTGACCTGGTGGCAGATGCCGGTACCCGGCGGCACCACGCTGAAGTTGTCGAAGGCCTGCTGGCCCCAGCGCAGGAACTCGTAGCGTTCGCCGTTGCGCTGCATCTCGATCTCGACGTTCTGTTCGAAGGCCTGGTCGCTGCCGAAGCGGTCGACCATCACCGAGTGGTCGATCACCAGGTCCACCGGCGACAGCGGGTTGATCTTCTGCGGATCTCCCCCAGCCTTGGCCACGGCATCGCGCATGGCGGCGAGGTCGACCACGGCCGGTACGCCGGTGAAGTCCTGCATCAGCACACGGGCGGGGCGGTACTGGATCTCCTGCTCGGAGCTCTGCGTCTGTAGCCATCGCGCCAGCGATTGGAGGTCTTCACCGCGTACCGTCTCGCCGTCTTCCCAGCGCAGCAGGTTTTCCAGCAGCACTTTCAGCGAGGTTGGCAGGCGGCTGATGTCGCCCAACTGGGCGGCCGCTTCGGGGAGGCTGTAGTAGTGGTAGGTCTTGCCGGCAACCTCGAGGCTGCGGCGACATTTCAGGCTATCCAGGGAAGGCATTCCTCATCTCCTTGTGCCCACACGGTGAGGGGCTGGCTGATGAACGAGCTTTGAAACTAGCCCTTGGGCAGGTGTTTCGCTACTGCACTGGACCGGGCGATGCGGGCGAGGGTTCCCGCGGTCGGCTATGATGCGCCGCTTTGGTCTAGGCCATACCGCTGACAGGATTCGAACATGAACACATTGTTGCTGCATTGTCGTCCCGGTTTCGAGGGTGAGGTGTGTGCGGAAATCAGTGAGCACGCCGCCATCCTCGAAGTCGCTGGCTATGCCAAGGCGCGGCCCGACAGCGCCTGCGCCGAGTTCATCTGCAGCGAACCTGGCGGTGCCGAGAAGCTGATGCGTCGGCTACGCTTCGCCGAGCTGATCTTTCCGCGGCAGTGGGCGCGTGGCGAGTACGTGCAACTGCCGGAAACCGACCGGATCAGCGTGCTGCTGGCGCATCTGGCGAGCTATCCGGTATGCAGCAGCCTATGGCTTGAAGTGCTGGATACCAACGATGGCAAGGAGCTCTCCAACTTCTGTCGCAAGTTCGAGGCGCCGCTGCGCAAGGCGCTGATCAAGGCCGGTCGCCTCGACGAAGAGGGCAAGGGGCCGCGCCTGCTGCTTACGTTCAAGAGCGGTCGCGAGGTGTTCGCCGGCATCGCCGAGGCAAACAACAGCGCGCTGTGGCCGATGGGCATCCCGCGCCTGAAGTTTCCGCGCCAGGCGCCCAGCCGCTCGACGCTCAAGCTGGAAGAGGCCTGGCACCATTTCATCCCACGCGAGCAATGGGATACACGACTGGCGGCGGGCATGACGGGGGTCGATCTGGGCGCGGCGCCGGGCGGCTGGACCTGGCAACTGGTCAACCGGCATATCAAGGTCAGCGCGGTGGACAACGGGCCGATGAACGCCGACCTGATGGATTCCGGGCTGGTGGAGCATTTTCGCGCTGATGGCTTCACCTTCCGCCCGAAAAGGCCGGTGGACTGGATGGTCTGCGACATCGTCGAGAAGCCGGCGCGCAACGCCGCGTTGCTGGAAACCTGGATCGGCGAGGGCCTGTGCCGCGAGGCGGTGGTGAACCTCAAGCTGCCGATGAAGCAGCGCTACGCCGAGGTCAAGCGCCTGCTCGAACGTATCGCCGACGGGCTGGCCGAACGTGGCGTCAAGGCCAGCATCGGCTGCAAGCAGCTGTATCACGACCGGGAAGAGGTGACCTGTCACCTGCGCCGCCTCTGATCGTCGATCACCTGCGGATGACCTGTCCGCGCGCTTGCGCCACAATGCACGCCTGTTTTCCGGAGCCCACTGATGAGCCAATCAGCTGAAATGACTGTCGACGCTGTGCTCGACGCCACCGGCCTGAACTGCCCCGAGCCAGTGATGATGCTACATAATAAGGTGCGCGACCTGGCTGGCGGGGCGATGCTCAAGGTCATCGCCACCGATCCCTCGACCCAGCGCGACATTCCCAAGTTCTGCGTGTTCCTCGGCCATGATCTGGTCGAACAGCAGCAAGACGCAGGCACCTATCTCTACTGGATTCGCAAGAAAGTCGACTGACGTCGGCAGACGTGATGCCTGGCTGAGCCTTAGGTATCCGGGGCAGCGGCTCGCGTGTTCTGCCGCCGCCACATGCGGGTCAGCCAGCGCCAGGCGATCCAGCCGCCGCCGATCAGATAGATCAACCCGCCCGGCACCCACATGATCAAACCGGCCAGCTGCTGGTCTTCCACTGAGCGGCCTTCACCGTAGAACGACACGCTACCGAAGGTGAGCAGGGCGCCCAGCAGACCGGTGTGCATCAGCGTCAGCAGCACCGCCATCAGCGCCTGTGGCACCTGCTTCGGATTCGCGCGCAGCGCCGACCACCAGAACAGCCAGCCGGTGAACAGGAAGCATGCATGCTCGAAGGCGTGCCACCAGAGGTCGTCCAGCGCCAGCACATAGAGCTTCGGTGTGTGCCAGATCCAGATCACCGCGCCATGCAGCAGCGCCAGCAATGTGGGGTAGCGCCCGGCACGCAGGATGCCGGTCCACAGTGGCTGGGCGAAGCGCCCGGTGACCCCGCGCCACTGCGGCAACGGCCGGGCCAGCGCCCACAGCGGGGCGATCACGATGATGAACAGCATGTGCTGGGTCATGTGCCAGGCGGTGCTGGTTTCCGCCCAGTCGTCGATGGGGCCGAACACTGAGAACACCACCAGCAGCATTGCCGCGTGAAAGCAGAGGGCTTCATGGCGCCGCGGCGGCACCTTGCGCCCACCGAGCAGGTACAGCAGCCAGGCCGCAGCCACCAGCAGGGCGGTCAGCAGCAGGGGTGCGCGGTCGAGCAGATGGGCGTCGAACAGGCCGTGGGCAAGCGCGGGCATGGGCAAGCCGAGGCTGATGGTCATCGCCAGTAGGGGTGAAAAAAGCCAGCGCTTGGTTCGGGTGGTCACAGGCATGGCGGTATCTGCAGCAGCGGAATACCGACGAACAGCGTGGCGAGGGCGGCGATGAAGTGAATGCCCGCCGCGATCTTGGTAACGAACTGCTGCCGCTCGTTCAGCGCCTCGGGTGTGCGCGACAGGCGCCAGAAATAGCGCGCCATCCACAGCAGCAGCGCAAGAGTCAGCACAGTGAGCACGCCGAGGCTGGCATTCAGCCAGTTCCACACGCCCTGGGCCGGGTCGGGCGGGCTGAGTTTGCAGATCACCGCCTGGCCACCATACATGGCTATGAACCACAGGCTCCAGATGATCAGGCCGATCGGGATCTGGATCGGATGGTAGGGCGACGTTCGCGCGTATTTCATCAGACACCTCCCCAGGTCGCAGGGAACAGCACGATGGCCGCGTAACTGACCCACAGCACGCCGAGGTTGTAGTACCAGAGCTGCTCGACCACCACCGGTTCGTAGGGCGCCTTGTCGCCGACATAGCCGAGCTGTACGCGCCAGGCCTGCAGGATGGTGAGCACTGCGGCCAGCGAGCAATGGATCAGGCTATAGGCCAGCATCACGAAGATCACCGCATCATGCGCGGTTTCGGTCGGCGCCAGCCCGGCGCTCAGCATCAGCCACAGCAGCATCGCCGACTGCGTCAATGCCAGCAGCCCCAGCCATGCCAGCTGCGACATCAAACTGCTGTGCGGGCCGGCCCGCAGGCGCTTGATCAGGCGGTGCAGCCAGAGCGTGCCGGCGCTCAGCAGCAGCGTGCTGGCCAGCATCAGCCAACCGTTGAGCTGGCTCTCCGGCACCTGCCATTGTGGCGAAACGGTCCACAGGTAGAACCAGCCGAACAGCAGCGACAGATACAGCGCGCCGTTGGCCAGCAGGGTTACGCCCATGCCCCACAGGCCCGGCCCGTCGAACGTGCGTGAATGCAGCGGCGGTTCGCCGGGCTGGGTATGGGCATCCGGCGCGGCCGCTGGATGCGCGCCGTTCTCCCAGGACCAGCGAAAGAGCACGACCAGCGTCGCCACGGTCGCGCCCAGCGCGACCCAGTAGAACTTGTTCAGCAGGCTCAGGCAGAGCACCGCGAGGAACACCGATGCGATGAACGGCAGCCAGCTGTTGCCCGGCAGGTGGATGATCTCACGCACCTTGCCGGTCAGCGGGTCGCTGCCCCAGGTTTCCCGTCGGCCATGATCGATTACCGTCAGTGCGTGCTCACCGCGGGCAACGCTGTCGGGCAGGTCCGGGTCCTTCCAAAGCGGGTGGCGATCGGTCACGTCCGGCAGGCTGACGAAGTTGTAGGCGCTCGGTGGCAGGCTGGTGGCCCACTCCAGGGTATCCGCGTTCCACGGGTTCTTCGGCGCCGGAACGCCGAAACGAAAGTGCAGGACGATATCCAGCAGGATGGTTGCCACGCCCACCGCCATGATGAAGCTGCCGACCGAGGACACCAGGTTGGGCATGTCCCAGCCGAGGCCGGTGTCATAGGTATAGACCCGTCTCGGCATGCCGATCAGGCCGGTCCAGTGCATGATCATGAAGGTGACGTTGAAGCCGATGAAGAACAGCCAGAAGCCCCAGCGGCCGAGCTTGGCCGAGGGCATGCGGCCGGAGAAGTGCGGCAGCCAGTAATACAGCCCGGCCATCAGCGGGAAGACCATGCCGCCCACCAGCACGTAGTGCATGTGCGCAACCACGAAATGGGTGTCGTGCACCTGCCAGTCGAACGGCACCAGTGCCAGCATCACGCCGGTCAGCCCGCCGGCGACGAAGACGATGAGAAAGCCCACCAGCCAGAGCATTGGCACCTTGTATACCGGCTTGCCGAGCCAGAGCGTCGCCAGCCAGGCAAAGATCTGCACCCCGGTGGGGATCGCCACCAGCATGCTCGCCGCCGAGAAGAACGCTGTGGCCAGCTGCGGAATGCCGACCGTGAACATGTGGTGCACCCACAGCCCGAAACTGATGAAGCCGGTGGTCAGCACGCCCAGCACCACCCAGCGGTAGCCCACCAGCGGACGCTGGCAGAACACCGGGATCAGCGTCGAGACGATTCCCGCGCCCGGCAGGAAGATGATGTACACCTCGGGGTGACCGAACAGCCAGAACAGGTGCTGCCAGAGCACCGGGTCGCCGCCCCGGGCGACATCGAAGAATGGCATACCGGCCGCGCGCTCCAGCTCCAGCAGAATGGAGCCGAGGATCAATGGCGGGAAGCCGACTACGATCATCATGGCCATCACCAGGATGTACCAGGCGTACAGCGGCATCTTGTGCAGCGCCATGCCGTTGGTACGGGTGCGCAGGATCGACACCACCAGCTCGACCCCCGCCGACACCGCGGATATCTCCACGAAGGTGATGCCGAGCAGCCAGAAATCCGAGTTCACCCCCGGCGTATGCGCTGAACTGGACAGCGGCGTGTACATGAACCAGCCGGCCTTCGGCGCGATGTCGAGGAAGATGCTCGACAGCAGGATCAGCCCGCCGAACAGGTAGCAGTAGTAGCCCAGCGCCGATAGCCGCGGAAAGACCAGGTCGCGGGCGCCGATCATCTTCGGGATCAGGTAGACCGCCAGCCCCTCCATCATCGGCACGGCGAAGAGGAACATCATCACCGTGCCATGCATGGTGAAGACCTGGTTGTAGACGTCCGGCTCCATCAGCTCGTAGCCGGGCAGCGCGAGCTGCGTGCGGATCAGCATCGCCAGCAAACCGCCGACGAGGAAGAAGAAGGCGCCGGTGACCAGGAAGCGAAGGCCGATGCTGGTGTGGTTGACGATGGTCAGCGCGCGCCAGCCGCGCGGGTTGCCCCAGACCTCGTTGAACTGGTCGTGCAGCTGGTCAGGGTCGGTGGCGGGCGCGCCAGTGTTACGGGTCGGGGTCATGGAGCGAGCGTCTCCAGCCAGTCGGCAAGCTGGCCGAGGGTTTCTTCGGGAATGTCGTCGTGGCGGGGCATGGCAATGCCGTGCTTGATGCTCTGATGATCGCTGAGCCAGCGGCGCAGGCCTTCGGCGTCGTTGGCAATCACTCCGGCACCCAGCGTCGGGCGGGTCGCCAGGTCGCTCAGATCCGGGGCGCGATTGCCGTCACTGACACCGGCGACGCGGTGGCACTGCCCGCAGCGCTCGTCGAACACCTGGCCGGCGGCGCCGCCCGGCGGCTGGTGCTCACGCCCGGTGCGGGCCTCGATCCAGCTGGCGAACGCATCGGCTTCCAGCGCTTCGACATGCAGGATCATGTGCGCGTGCTGGCTGCCGCAGAATTCAGAACACTGCCCGCGGAAGACGCCAGTCTGCGCCGCCTGCAGGCGCAAGGTGTTGGTTCGCCCGGGGACCATGTCCAGCTTGCCCCCCAGGCGCGGCACCCAGAATGAGTGGATCACGTCGGCGCTGGTGACCTCGACGTCGACGGGGCGGTCCACCGGCAGGATGAATTGGTTGGCCGTCACCACGCCGCTTTCCGGATAACGCACCTCCCACCACCACTGATGGCCGATCACCTGAACCCGCAGCGGCTGTTCGCCCTCGACCGGCAGCGGCAACATGCTGCGCCCGGTGGGAATGCCGAAGGCCAGCAGGGCGATGATGCTGACGGTGGGCAGAACGATACCGCCGCCGATGACCCAGCGCCGATTGATGCGCTTGGCCTCTTCGGCACTGTGGGTTTGCGGGCGGCGCAGCATGGCGTAGATCCACAGCACGCTTACGGTCAGCAGCACCACGACGGAGAAACCGAACATAGCCCACCAGACGTTCGCTACGTCGCGCGCCATCGGCCCGGCCGGTGAAAGCGCCGATTGCGGTCCGTCGCAAGCAGCGAGCAAAGGAACTGCCAGCGCCAGTGTGGTCCATTTGAAAGGGTTGCCGTCTCGCCTCGTCGCACGTACGGCTCGTTTCACTTCAATGCCTGGGAGGGCTGGATGGCCATAGAACGCGAGTCCATCAATAGCAACGCCGCCATTGGTGGCCATCCGCTGCACCCGATGATGATCCACTTTCCGGTCGCCGCGCTGATCGGGCTGGTGCCGGCCGACCTGGCCTACTTGTGGACACTCGACGAGTTCTGGTGGCGCGCAGGGTTGTGGCTGTCGGGCGTCGGCGCGATCGGCGGCTGGATCGCCAGCATTGCCGGCATCATCGACCTGGTTTCGGTCCAGCAGATCCGCCGCAAGGTCACCGCCTGGTGCCATGCGATCCTCGCGGTGATGATGCTCTCGCTGGCCTCGTTGAACTGGCTGCTGCGCTACCAGGGCTTGGATAGTGGAGACGGCGACGCGATGTGGGGGCTGTATCTCTCGCTGCTCACGGCCGTGCTGATTTCCCTGGCCGCTTTCCTTGGCGGGCGGCTGGTCTACGAGCACGCGGTCGGTGTGGATCTGGATGGCGAGCAGGCGCCCTGAGCCGTCGCAACGACGTGCCGGAGACGGCCAGCTCGGGCAGGCGGGATGGGAATGGTCGAGGCGGGCCGGGCGATCGGTCATGCGAGGTGGTCATTCCTTGAGTCAGAAGGGTTTGGCCAGTACCAGCCACAGGGTCAGGGCAATCAGAACCGGCACCAGTACTCCCAGCGCCATGCATTGGTATGTGACGCCACGCTCCGGCTGGCGTTCGATGCGCAGCACCAGCACGCCGCACAGTGCGTGACAGAGCGCCATCCCCGTTACCGTCGTGAGTTTCAGGATCAGCCAGCCGGCCAGGGTGCCGTCGCGCAGGAACAGCGCCGTGCCGGAGCCGATGGCCAGCAGTGCGGCGGGGGTGCTGATGAGGGTAAAGACCATGCGGGTAAGATGGGCATGGTCGCGATAGAAGAGCTGGTCGCTGCGCTTGGTGCCGGCGGCGATCAGAGCCGGCAGATACAGCAGCGAGCCGCACCAGCAGAGCAGAGCGGCGAAGTGCAGCAGTTTGAGCAAGGGCATGCCGGTCTCCATCCTGCCTGATGCGAATCTGAGGATGTGACAGCCCTGCTGGTGGGCAGTTCGGGTGTAATCAGCGAGGTGGCCGCCGCGCGTACGGGTGGGCGCGCGGTCGCTGCGCTCAGTCGGCAGTGTCCTGCTGCTTCGGCTCGAACAGTTGACTGCCGCAGCGGCTGCAGAACGCCGCATTGGGTTCGTGGGTGAGCTTGTCGCAGGTAGGGCAATTGTGGCGCAGGCTGTCCTGGCGCATGGCGTTGGCCAGCTCGGCGGTGAAGATACCGGTCGGTACCGCGATGATCGAATAACCGGTGATCATCACCATCGTCGCCAGCGCCTTGCCCAACGGGGTATGCGGAACGATATCGCCGAAGCCGACAGTGGTCAGGGTGACCACAGCCCAGTAGATGCTTATCGGAATGCTGGTGAAGCCATTGCTTGGCCCTTCGATCACATACATCAGCGTGCCGTAGACGATGATCAGCGTGGTCACGCTGAGGAGGAAAACGATGATCTTCTGCCGGCTGCCCTGCAGCGCCACGAGCAGAAAGTTGGCCTGGCTGAGGTAGGGGGTGAGCTTGAGCACGCGGAAGATCCGCAGCATGCGTATGACGCGAACTACCAGCAAATACTGGGCGTCGGGCAACAGCAGCGCAATGAAGGCGGGCAGCACCGAGAGCAGATCGACCGCGCCGTAAAAGCTGAAGATGTACTTGCGTGGTTCGGGGTGGGTGTAGATGCGCAGCACGTACTCAATGGCAAAGATCGCGGTGAAACCCCACTCCAGGGCGGTCAGCAGCTGGCCGTGCCGTTCGTTGAACGAGGCGATGCTGTCGAACATCACCACGATCAGGCTGGCGAAGATGATCACCAGCAGCCAGGTATCAAAACGCTTG
Organism: Stutzerimonas sp. KH-1; assembly: GCF_054483855.1. NCBI lineage: Bacteria > Pseudomonadati > Pseudomonadota > Gammaproteobacteria > Pseudomonadales > Pseudomonadaceae > Stutzerimonas > Stutzerimonas sp. KH-1. The sequence continues at coordinate 1,162,123 of NZ_CM137011.1, forward strand.
CCGGCCGGGGTATTGGTGAAAAAGATGATGGTGTATAGCCGCTCACGCCAGCTCATCGTTTTCAGGGAATCGTTGTCCATTCGCAGTGGTCTCTCGCACGGGTGGCAGATTTCGCGGTCACCTGCCAAATCGGTCCATTAAAGCATTGCGTTGCGGCGACTGCATGTCGCGTGGTGGCGTTGCAGCTGCGCCATTGGTAACGTCGCTTTGCCTGAATCGTACTTAGCGCATAGTCTGACTACAGGCGCATCCAGCAGTTGGAGAGTTCCATGCCCGATTCCCAGTTGGTCGATCCATTCGGCCGGCGCATCACTTACCTGAGGTTGTCGGTAACCGACCGCTGCGATTTTCGCTGCACCTATTGCATGAGCGAGGACATGGTCTTTGCCCCTCGCGCGCAGATTCTCACGTTGGAAGAACTCTATGCGGTGGCCGACGCCTTTATCAGTCTGGGCGTCAAGCGCATTCGCGTGACCGGTGGCGAGCCGCTGGTGCGTAAGGGGCTGACCAGCTTGCTGGCGCGCCTGGGCGAGCGCAGCGAGCTGGAGGATCTGGCCATCACCACCAACGGCTCGCAGTTGCCAAGCCTGGCTGCATCGCTGCACGAAGCCGGCGTCAAGCGGCTCAACATCAGCCTCGACTCGCTCAAGCGCGAGCGTTTTGCCGAGCTGACCCGGCGTGACCGGCTCGATCAGGTGCTCGAAGGAATCGAGGCTGCGCGCAGCGCCGGCTTCAAGCGCATCAAACTCAACAGCGTCGTGCAGAAGGGCCGCAACGACGACGAGATTCTCGATCTGGTGGAATTCGCCATCGAGCGCGGGCTGGATATCAGCTTCATCGAGGAAATGCCACTGGGCAGCGTGTCCAGTCATCAGCGGCAGATCACCTTCTGCTCCAGCGACGAGGTGCGTGAGCGCATCGAGGCGCGCCATACGCTTGTGCGCAGCAGCCATGCCACGGGTGGCCCTTCGCGCTACTGGCAGGTGGCAGGCAGCGAGACGCAGGTCGGCTTCATCTCCCCGCACAGCAACAACTTCTGCGGCAGCTGCAACCGTGTGCGCATCACAGCCGAGGGCAAGTTGGTGCTGTGTCTTGGCCACGAGGGCGCGCTGGATCTGAAGAGCCTGATGCGCCGCTATCCGGGTGACAGCGAGCGCTTGCGCAATGCGCTGGTGGATGCCCTGCAGCTCAAGCCGGAAAAGCACCACTTCCGCACCGACGAGCAAGTCCAGGTGGTGCGTTTCATGAGCATGACCGGCGGCTGAGACCGTTTCGTCGTCCATTCACCGAATGGCGCTTCATTCCTGTGTTCCTCCTGTCGCCATAGAGCATGGCGAGGTGCGCGGCTGCGTTTCTGTGCGCCGACGCGCTGCGAGACAGCCGGGGCGCCGTGATAAGCTTCGCGGCTTCTTGCCAGTAGCCCAATCGATGCCAGGAATCCCGATGCTCATGGCGACTCCGCTTGTTCGTTTTCCCGCTGATCGCCACGGATAGGCCGCATGCGACTGAAAAGCATCAAACTCGCCGGCTTCAAGTCCTTCGTCGATCCCACCACGGTCAGCTTCCCCAGCAACATGGCGGCGGTGGTCGGCCCGAACGGCTGCGGCAAATCCAACATCATCGACGCCGTACGCTGGGTCATGGGCGAAAGCTCGGCGAAGAACCTGCGCGGCGAGTCGATGACCGACGTCATCTTCAATGGCTCCAACACGCGCAAGCCGGTGACCCAGGCGAGCATCGAGCTGATCTTCGACAATTCCGATGGCACGCTTACCGGCGAGTACGCCGCCTTTGCCGAAATCTCCATCCGCCGTCGCGTCACCCGTGATTCGCAGAACACCTACTTTCTCAACGGGGTGAAGTGTCGGCGCCGCGACATCACCGACATCTTCCTCGGCACCGGGCTCGGGCCGCGCAGCTATTCGATCATCGAGCAGGGCATGATCTCCAAGCTGATCGAGGCCAAGCCGGAGGATCTGCGCAACTTCATCGAAGAGGCGGCCGGCATCTCCAAGTACAAGGAGCGCCGGCGCGAAACCGAGAATCGCATCCGCCGCACTCACGAGAATCTGGCGCGCCTGACCGACCTGCGCGAAGAGCTGGAACGCCAGCTCGAACGCCTGCACCGTCAGGCGCAGTCGGCGGAGAAGTATCAGGAATACAAGGCCGAAGAGCGCCAGCTCAAGGCGCAGCTGTCGGCACTTCGTTGGCAGGCCTTGAACGAGCAGGTGGGCCAGCGCGAGCAGGTCATCGGTGATCAGGAGGTCGCCTTCGAAGCGCTGGTGGCCGAACAGCGCAGCGCCGATGCGAGCATCGAGCGCCTGCGGGACGGTCACCATGAGCTGTCCGAACGGTTCAATCAGGTGCAGGGTCGCTTCTATTCGGTCGGCGGCGACATCGCGCGCGTCGAGCAAAGCATCCAGCATGGGCAGCAGCGCCTGCGTCAGTTGCAGGACGATCTGCGTGAGGCAGAACAGGCGCGCCTTGAGACCGAGTCGCACCTTGGCCACGACCGCACGCTGCTGGCCACGCTCGGCGAGGAGCTGGCGATGCTCGAGCCGGAGCAGGAGCTGTCCGACGCTGCTGCCGAGGAGTCTGCCGCCCAGCTGGAAGAAGCCGAATCCGCCATGCAGGCCTGGCAGGAGCAGTGGGAGCGCTTCAACCAGCACAGCGCCGAGCCGCGCCGCGCCGCGGAAGTGCAGCAGTCGCGCATCCAGCAGCTGGAGCAGAGCCTTGAGCGCCTGGCCGAGCGGCAGCGCCGTCTGGATGACGAGCGAGCGTTGCTGGCGGCCGACCCGGAAGATGTCGCGATCCTTGAGTTGGACGAGCAGCTTGCCGCTAGTGAGCTCGAGCTCGAAGCATTCGCCGCGGCGGGCGAAGCGCTCAATGAACGTCTTGAGCAGTTGCGTGAAGAGTTGCAGCTGGCGACCCGAACCCAGCAGCAGGCGCAAGGTGAACTGCAGCGCCTGAATGGGCGAATCGCGTCGCTGGAGGCGTTGCAGCAGGCGGCGATGGAGCCGGGTAAGGGCGTCGCTGAATGGTTGCGCGAACAGGGGCTGGAGCAGCGCCCGCGGCTGGCCGATGGGCTGCGCGTCGAGCCAGGCTGGGAACTGGCGGTGGAAACCGTGCTGGGCGCGGATCTGCAGGCGGTGCTGCTGGATGATTTCGCCGAGGTCGAGCTTGCGGGCTTCCAGCAGGGCGAGCTAAACCTGGCCAACGCGTCGCTTGGCGGTGTCCGCTGCCCTGGCAGTCTGCTGGAACGGGTCGAGTCGGCGCAGGATCTTTCGCCATGGCTGGGCCGCGTGCGGCCGGTCGAATCGCTGGAGCAGGCACTGGCCGCGCGCGCGTCGCTGGTCGAGGGCGAGAGTGTGGTCAGCCGCGATGGCTATTGGGTCGGCCGGCATTTTCTGCGTGTGCGTCGCGCGAGCGAGGCAGAGTCCGGCGTACTGGCGCGCGGTCAGGAGCTGCAGCGCTTGCTGGCCGAGCGTGACGAGCGCGAAGCGAGCCTGGCGACGATGGAGGACCGAATCGCCGTGCTGGGCGGCGAGCAGTCCCGTCTGGAAGGCGAGCGCGAACAGCAGCGTCGTCAGCAACAGGAAGAAGCACGCAAGCATGGCGACCTCAAGGCCAAGCTGTCGGCCGGCCAGGCACGCCTGGAACAGCTGGCGCTGCGCCGTCGTCGGCTGGACGAGGAGCTGGCCGAGCAGCAGGAACAGCGCGAGATCGAGACCGAACAGCTGGGCGAAGCGCGCCTGCAGCTGCAGGAAGCGCTGGAAGCGATGGCGCAGGATACCGAGCAGCGCGAGACGCTGCTGGCCAGCCGCGATGGCATCCGTGAGCGGCTCGATCGTATTCGCCAGGAGGCGCGGCAGCATAAGGATCATGCCCACCAGCTGGCGCTGCGGGTCGGTTCGCTCAGGGCGCAGCACGAGTCGACGCGCCAGGCTCTGGATCGGTTGGAACAGCAGTTCGAACGCGCCATCGAGCGCCGCGAGCAGCTGACGCTGAACCTGGAGGAGGGTGAGGCACCGCTGGAAGAGCTGCGCATGAAGCTCGAAGAGCTGCTGGAGCGGCGCATGGGCGTCGAGGACGAGCTCAAGCATGCGCGTCTGGCGCTGGAAGACGCCGATCGCGAACTGCGCGATGCCGAGAAACGCCGTACCCAGGCCGAACAACAGGCGCAGTTGCTGCGGGGGCAACTGGAGCAACAGCGCCTGGGTTGGCAAGAACTGAGCGTCCGGCGCAAGGCGCTGCAGGATCAGCTGCACGAGGACGGCTACGACCTGCACGGCGTGCTCGCCACGCTAGCCGGCGACGCCAGTGAACAGGCCTGGGAAGCTGAGTTGGAGCGCTTGGCTCAGCGTATCCAGCGTCTGGGGCCGATCAACCTGGCGGCGATCGACGAATATCAGCAGCAGTCCGAACGCAAGCGCTATCTCGATGCGCAGAACGACGACCTCGTCGAAGCGCTGGACACGCTGGAAAACGTCATCCGCAAGATCGACCGTGAAACCCGCAACCGCTTCAAGGAAACCTTCGACCAGATCAACAGTGGCCTGCAGGCGCTCTTTCCGAAAGTGTTCGGCGGCGGCAATGCTTATCTGGAACTTACCGGAGAAGATTTACTCGATACCGGGGTGGCGATCATGGCGCGTCCGCCCGGAAAGAAGAACAGCACCATTCACCTGCTTTCCGGCGGCGAAAAGGCATTGACTGCGCTGGCGCTGGTGTTTGCGATCTTCCAGCTAAACCCGGCGCCGTTCTGCATGCTGGATGAAGTCGATGCGCCACTGGACGACGCCAACGTCGGCCGTTATGCGCGACTGGTCAAGGAAATGTCGGAGAAAGTGCAGTTCATCTATATCACCCACAACAAGATCGCCATGGAAATGGCCGATCAGCTCATGGGTGTGACGATGCATGAACCGGGTTGTTCACGGTTGGTGGCAGTCGATGTCGAACAGGCTGTGGCACTGGCCGAAGCATGAGGATTAAGCCGCGCATTTGAGCGTTTTTGATACTGAAGAGCCCATAAAAAGAGAACTACCGCACGGTGCAAATTTACCGTTCGTCGTGCTAGCTTAGGGCACAATTTTTACGATGCGCTGAGAGCAGTCCCAGGTGACCGCTTGTTGCGTCTTTATCATCGAATTCAGAGGTTAATGCATTAATGGATATCGGTCTGCGCGAGTGGCTGATCGTCATCGGCATCATCGTCATTGCCGGCATTTTGTTCGACGGCTGGCGTCGCATGCGCGGTGGCAAGGGCAAGCTGAAATTCAAGCTGGACCGCAGCCTTTCCAACCTTCCCGATGTCGATGATTCCACCGAGCTGTTAGGGCCGGCTCGCGTGGTGGATCGTGAGCATGAGCCTTCGCTGGACGAAGCCGACATGCCGCCGGTGAGCGCCCGCCAGTCTGGTCGCGACGTGGGCAAGAAGCGCCGGCATGGCGAGCCTTACCAGGGCGATCTGCAACTGAGCACTGACGAGCCGGTGCCGACCCTGCTGGATCCGGTCGTCGGCGACGCGGACGATGTCGAGGCGCAGCCGGCGAAAGAGCAGGCACCGGTGGAAGAAGTGCTGGTCATCAACGTCATCTGCCGCGATCCGCACGGCTTCCGTGGCCCGGCATTGCTGCAGAACATCCTGGAAAGCGGCCTGCGCTTCGGTGAGATGGACATCTTCCACCGCCACGAAAGCATGGCCGGGAACGGTGAGGTGCTGTTCTCCATGGCCAATGCAGTCAAGCCCGGCACCTTCGATCTGGACGATATCGATCATTTCACCACGCCGGCCGTGAGCTTCTTCCTTGGTCTGCCGGGGCCGCGTCATCCCAAGCAGGCCTTCGATGTCATGGTCGCCGCGGCGCGCAAGCTGTCCCAGGAGCTCAACGGCGAGCTGAAGGACGACCAGCGCAGTGTGCTGACCGCCCAGACCATCGAACACTACCGCCAGCGCATCGTCGAGTTCGAACGCCGACAGATGACCATCAAGCAACGCTGATAACTCACCGCACCGGGCCTCGCGCCCGGTGTTGCGTTTGATTGGGCAGGCTCGCTTTCACTGGCCTGCCTCCTCGCTCTGCAGACTGTCGTAGGGTGGGCTTCAGCCCACCGGCACTTCGCTTCAGCGCATCGTCACGCAACGCTGCCTGCCCAGCCCGACCCCAGCCAACAGAACCCGCAGACCTGCCTTCGGACTCGCATTCGGCTAGAATCCGACGCCTTCCATATCAACCAAGGCGCGCTGATGCGGTCTGAATCAGCACAGCCCCAGTCACGGCTCCGTCCCTATGCCTTCCGCCCAAACCGCCGCCGAGCGTATTGCCGAACTACGCAGCGAAATCGACGCCCACAACTACCGCTACTACGTGCTCGACGAACCCAGCGTTCCCGATGCGGAGTACGACCGCCTGTTCAACGAACTCAAGTCGCTTGAGGCGGAGCACCCGGAGCTGGTGACGCCCGAGTCGCCGACCCAGCGGGTCGGCGGAGCGGCACTGGCGGCGTTCGGTCAGGTGCGCCACGAAGTGCCGATGCTGAGTCTGGGCAATGCCTTCGAGGAGCAGGATCTGCTCGATTTCGACCGCCGCGTGCGCGAAGGGCTGGATCTGCCGGCGGGCGACCTGTTCGGCGATGACGCTGTGGTCGAGTACAGCTGCGAACCCAAACTGGATGGTCTGGCGGTCAGCCTGCTTTATGAGAACGGTCATCTGGTGCGCGGCGCCACCCGGGGCGATGGCAGCACGGGTGAGGACATCAGCGCCAACGTGCGCACCGTACGCAACATTCCATTGAAGCTGCATGGCAGTGGCTGGCCTGCGGTACTCGAGGTGCGCGGCGAGATCTACATGCCGAAGGCCGGCTTCGAAGCGCTCAACGCGCGACAGCTGGAAAGCGGCGGCAAACCCTTCGCCAATCCTCGCAACGCCGCTGCTGGAAGCCTGCGTCAGTTGGATTCGAAGATCACTGCCAGCCGTCCGCTCGAACTGTGTGCCTACGGCGTCGGCCGCAGCGACGGCGAACTGCCTGACACGCACATCGGTATTCTCCAGGCCTTGAAAGGTTGGGGTCTGCCCATCAGCCGTGAGCTGAAACTGGCCAAGGGCGTCGCCGAATGCCGCGCCTATTACGACGCCATCGGTGAAAAGCGCGACGCGCTGCCTTACGAAATCGACGGTGTGGTGTTCAAGGTCAACGCGGTCGCGCAGCAGCGTGAGCTGGGCTTTCGGGCGCGCGAGCCGCGCTGGGCCATCGCCCACAAGTTTCCCGCGCGGGAGGAAATCACCGAACTGCTCGATGTGGAATTCCAGGTCGGCCGCACCGGTGCGATCACCCCGGTCGCACGGCTAAAGCCCGTGCAGGTGGCGGGCGTTACGGTGTCCAACGCAACCCTGCACAACATGGACGAAGTTGCACGTCTGGGCGTGATGATCGGCGATACGGTAATCGTGCGCCGCGCCGGTGATGTCATTCCGCAGATTCTCGGCGTAATCGCCGAGCGTCGCCCGACCGATGCCCGCGCCGTGCATGTGCCGGAGCAGTGCCCGGTGTGTGGTTCTGCCGTGGAGCGGACCCAGCTGATCAAGCGCAGCAAGGGACGTGAATCGGTCAGCGAAGGCTCGATCTACCGCTGCGTCGGCCGGCTGGCCTGCCAGGCGCAGCTTAAGCAGGCGATCATCCATTTCGTGTCGCGCCGAGCGATGGATATCGACGGCCTGGGCGACAAGATCGTTGAGCAGCTGGTCGATAGAGGGTTGGTCAAATCGCCGGCGGATCTCTACTGCCTGACCCATGAGCAGGTCATCGATCTGGAAGGTTTCGCCGAAATATCCACGCGTAACCTGCTCAACGCCATCGATGCTAGTCGCAAACCGAATCTCGCAAGGTTCGTCTACGCCCTCGGGATACCAGACGTCGGTGAGGAAACCGCCAAATTGCTGGCACGCGCGCTGGGTTCCCTGGAGCGAATCAGCCGGGCATTGCCGGACGTGCTCGTCTACCTGCCTGACGTGGGGCTCGAAGTCGCTCATGAAATCCATAGCTTCTTCGAGGACGAACACAACCGCACGGTCATCGCGCTGCTGCGCGAACGCGGTGTCGAGCCGCAGGAGGAGGGCGAGGTACATCCTGAATTCGCAGGCTGCGCGACGCTGGCTGACCTGCTCGACCGGCTCAACATTCCTCATATCGCCCGCACGGGTGCGCAGCGCCTGGCAGAGCGCTTCCGCACGCTCGAGGCAATCATCGCCGCCGACTGGCTCGACCTGCGTCAGGTAAAGCGCCTCACCGAAAAGGCCGCACGCTCACTGCGCGACTACTTCGACAAACCCGAGAACACCGAACGCGCCCGCGCTATCGAAGCGCAGTTGCGGGATTTCGGTATGCACTGGGAGAGCGAGAGGAAATCTGCGGAAGGCCTGCCGCTGGCCGGGCAGACCTGGGTACTGACCGGCACGCTGGAAACCATGAGTCGTGATGAAGGCAAGGCGCGGCTGGAGGCTTTGGGGGCAAAGGTCGCCGGGTCCGTATCCGCCAAAACCAACTGCGTAGTAGCGGGCCCAGGCGCGGGCTCGAAGCTCACCAAAGCCAACGAACTCGGCGTGACGGTGCTCGACGAAGCGCAATTCCTCGAGTGCCTCGCTCAGCTTGGTTCGGCAAGTATGTAGCGCGTCAGCAACGCCTCATCCCGCGAGCTTCGCTGTCATACCCGCTCCCCAAATGGTTTCACCGAATCTGTGGGGGCGGCCTTGGCCGGGACGCGCCAGCAAAGCTCACCAGCAGTGAGCGAGCTCCCGTTGACGACGGGCCAGGGAAACGGCTTCAGCCATCCCCTAAAGTTTTCCCCGCTTCACCCGAAAAGCTAGTCAAGCAAGTCCGCAGTATGGATGTGCTGGCGTAGCGTTGGAGCGGTACCGGGCTCACGAAAAAGTTCGAATCTGCCCTAAAGCCAACCCAAACGGCGCCGATAAGCTAATCGAATGCGAACTCAATGGGTGCCTGGGCACAAGCCGGCCCGGAGTCGCAAGCTCAGGCAACCCTAAGTAACTAGCGCCTTTGGAGGCAAACACCATGGCTCTTACCGTCAATACCAACATCCCTTCGCTGAACACCCAGCGTAACCTGAACAGCTCGTCCAACGCGCTGGCCACTTCGATGCAGCGCCTGTCCACCGGTAGCCGCATCAACAGCGCCAAAGACGACGCCGCCGGCCTGCAGATCGCCAACCGCCTGACCAGCCAGGTCAACGGTCTGGGCGTCGCGGTTCGCAACGCCAACGACGGTATCTCCCTGGCTCAGACCGCTGAAGGCGCCCTGCAGCAGTCCACCAACATCCTGCAGCGTATGCGTGATCTGGCCCTGCAGTCGGCTAACGGTTCGAACAGCGATTCCGAGCGCGAGGCGCTGAACTCCGAAGTTGGTCAGCTGAAGAAAGAATTGGACCGGATCAGCAATACCACGACCTTCGGTGGTCGTCAGTTGCTGGATGGTACGTTTGGTACAGCTAGCTTCCAAGTAGGTGCCGCTGCGAACGAAATCATTAGCGTAAGCATCGATAAAATGAGTTCGAGTTCGCTGAAGGGTACTTACTTTGAAACTACGTCTACCGAGGCAGCGACAGCTCCGGCGACTGGTGCCGTGAAATCCGGAACACTAACGGCGACGTTCTCCGACGGTACGACTCAAGGTATAGACGTCGAATTTACTGGGACTGAAACTGCAAAAGAAGTGGCTGAGAAGGTTGCTGCCGCGGTAAACGACGCAAATATCGGCATCGGTGCATTTGTAAACAGCAGTGACGAAATTGAGTATGTGTCGAAGGCCGTAGATGACGGCACAGGCACGCTTGAAGCTCATGTGGATATTCTCGCGTTCGATGCAGCTTCCGCAACTGAGTTCGGTGATCTGGGCTTTGCCACTGGGACTATGGCCGCTGGCACAGCGGATGAGGTTGGCGAAATTGACATCACCACCTCTAAGGGCGCACAAAGCGCAGTCCTGGTTATCGATGATGCAATCAAGATGATCGACTCTCAGCGTGCCGACCTCGGTGCTGTGCAGAACCGCTTCGACAACACCATCGCGAACCTGCAGAGCATCTCCGAGAACGTATCTGCTGCTCGCGGCCGTATCGAGGACACTGACTTCGCTGCCGAAACTGCAAATCTGAGCAAGAACCAGATTCTGCAGCAGGCCGGTACTGCGATCCTGGCCCAGGCCAAGCAGCTGCCGCAGGCAGTCCTCAGCTTGCTGCAGTAAAAGCAGGAACAGGAACGGCGCAAAGGATGGGGAAGCGGCTTGGCTGCTTCCCCATCGATTCATTTACGAGGTGAATCATGGACGTCGCAAAAATGTCTGGAATGGCCATTTCTTCAGCCGCTTCAGGTTCCTCACCCAGTCTTCTTCGGGAGCCTGGGCTTTCGTCGTCCGGCCGGCAAGAGCCTGCGCCAGCCGACGAAGGGCGTGCAATGGGAGCGGAGGGGATCGGGGAAGTGGTGGATCGCCTCCGCTCGCAGGTTCAGAATCTGCAGCGGGATTTGAGTTTTAGTGTCGACGACTCGACGGGCGACGTGGTTGTGCAGGTCGTTGATGGCGAGTCGGGCAAGGTAGTACGCCAGATTCCTTCGGAAGAAATCCTGCGCTTGGCTGAGCGGCTTGACGAGATGCGTAGCCTGTTGTTCGAAACCAAGGCATAAGCGGCATGGTTCTTGATGGCAGGTTTGTTTCGCGACAGAACGTGATTTAATTGACGAGGTGAGGCTATGGCGGGCGTAACGGGCATTGGTTCCGGTATCGACATCGACAGCATCGTGGCTGGCATGGTGGCGGCCGAGCGCGCGCCGAAAGAGTCACAACTCAAGACGCTTGAGTCCAAGACCACCACGCGGATTACCGCCATCGGCACACTCAAAAGCGCAATCAGTGAATTTCAGACGGCGCTGGGTAACCTGAACAAGCCTGAGTTGTTCCAGGCCCGTGCTGCCTCTTCCTCCAATTCCGACCTGCTTTCGGTCAAAGCCGGGGTAACTGCAGGCGCGGGCAGTTATACGGTGGCGGTCACTCAGCTTGCCGCCGGCAGCAAGGTGGCGCTTCAGGCATTCCAGGATGACCCTGAGAACCCCATCAAGCTCGGAACCGGTACGCTGACGGTAAGCGTAGGCGGTACCGAGCTGCCCGCCATCACGGTGGACGACAGCAACAACACCTTGGCCGGCATTCGTGATGCGATAAACAAGGCAGGCGCGGAGAAGGGCGTTTCCGCCACCATCGTGACCGACGATGCCGGTTCCCGCCTGGTGCTCAGTAGTACAACTACCGGGGCGGGTGAAGACATCGCCGTCGCGGTGGGTGCGCCTACTGGCGATCTATCCAAGCTTGAGTTTGCTGGCGGTGTCGCGAAGCCGGGCGCTGATGGTTCGGCGGGCGTTATTTCGGCGGCCCAGAGTGCCCTGCTAATCGTTGACGGCCTCAGCGTTACCAGCAAGACCAACACGATCACCAGCGCCATCGAAGGGGTGACGCTGGAGTTGAAGGGTGAGACAGAAGCTGGAAAGCCGCTCACTGTGGGCGTGACGCTGGATGAAGCTGGGGTCAAGAAGCAGGTTCAGTCGTTCGTCGATGCGTACAACAAGTTAATCGGCGTGATTAACTCTCAAACCAAAGTCACGACGGTGGGAGATGACAAGGCCCCGGTAACCGGAGCGTTGGTGGGTGACGCTACCGCCCGTACGTTGCTTAATACGATTCGCAACGAATTGGTATCCGTGCAGGGCTCTGGCAGCATCCGCGCCCTCACCGATATTGGTATCACTACGCAGAAAGACGGTACGCTGAAGGTCGACGACGACAAGCTGGCTGCGGTGATGGATGGCAGTTTTGAAGCGCTTTCCGGCCTCTTCGCCGGGGAGAAAGGCCTTGCTACTCGGCTCGATGAGAAGCTTAAGCCTTATACGGAAACTGGCGGCATACTCGAGCAACGCAACAAGGTAATGACGGAGACGATATCGAAGATCGACAAACAGAAGGAAGATCTCGATCGACGCATTGCCTCGTTGCAGGAGCGTTTGTACAAGCAGTTCAACGCCATGGATATGTTGGTAGGGCAGTTGTCCAACACGTCTTCGAGTTTGTTGGCCTCGCTGGAAAACTTGCCTTGGGCTGCTAGCAACTCCAAAAAATGAATCAAGTTGAGTATGAAAAACCGCCGCCAGGCGGTTTTTTGTTTTCAGAACAAACTCAAGTCCTGCGCCAGACGACCGATAAACAGGCATGTGAGATCGATGTGGCAAGGGGCTCATCCAAATGAATGCTATGGCAGCAATGCGGCAATACCAGCAGGTTGGCGTAAAAGCCCAGGTTACCGAGGCCGACCCGCATCGCCTGATTCAGATGCTGATGCAAGGCGGTTTGGATCGTATCGCTCAGGCCAAAGGTGCGATGGAGCGTGAGGCTTTCGCTGAGAAGGGTGTGCTGATCGGCAAGGCCATCAATATCATCGGTGGGCTGCGTGATGCGCTGGATCAGGATGTTGGCGGCGAGCTGGCGGCCAACCTTGATCGCCTGTACGAATATATGACGATGCGCCTGTTCGAAGCGAGCCGACATAATGATGTCGACAAACTGAACGAAGTGGGCAGGCTTCTGGGTGAGATAAAGCTGGCTTGGGATCAGATCGCGCCCAAGGGCTGATCCACCTGAAGCTGACTTGTTTGCCTACCGTGTTTTCGGGGAAAAGATGTCGTTGAAGAAGCAAGCCTTTGCCGCTTTGGCGCAAAAGCTCCGCGGCGCACTGAGCGCAGGGGAGTGGGATGCGGTCAGCTCGCTGGATCATGAGTGCAGCGCGCTGGTGGCGTCATTGTGCGACGAAGATGCAGTTGATGCCGGGCTGCGTGCGGAAATCGACGCAGTGGCGGCTCTGTATGATGAGCTTCAGCAGGCTGGGCGCGCTGAGCGTGAGCGGCTGGCCGCGGAGCTGACCAAGCTGAATCAGGCCAAGCAGGTCAGCCGTGCTTACGGGTCGTTAGGCTAGGCGCCCGTCACGCTGGATCCTTCGCGCGGCGAAGCTGGGCGGTGAGGGTGCGCGTGGAGTAGGGTGGATGACGCTTCGCTCATCCACCGCGAACCCACCGTCTCCGGCAGTGCTCGCTGCGTCTCAGCGGTACTCGCACAGATACGCGGTGTCTACCTTGACCTTCAACTGAAATTTGCTGTTCGCCGGTACCGTGAACTGGCTGCCGCTGGCAAAGGTTTCCCAGGCATCGCTACCCGGAAGTTTCACGTCCAGGCTGCCAGCAACTACATGCATGACTTCCAGCTGCGCAGTACCGAATTCGTATTCACCTGGCGCCATGACGCCGATCGTGGCGGGGCCTTCAGCCATGTCGAACGCGATGGATTTGACGGTGCCGTCGAAGTACTCGTTAACCTTGAACATTTGGGTGCCTTTGCAGGATTGGAAAAGGGGCGCCAGTATGCCCAAGCGACTGGGCTGGCGTCACCTGGCATGTGTGCTAGCTGCGGAATATGAAGTACACGGCACCGATCAGGCAAAGCCCTGCCCATAGATAATCGAGCTTCAATGGCTGCTGCATGTACAGCACGCTGAACGGAACGAACACCATCAGGGTGATTACCTCCTGCATGATCTTCAGCTGGCCAATCGACAGCTCGGTATAGCCAATGCGGTTTGCTGGCACCATCAGCACGTATTCGAAGAATGCGATGCCCCAGCTGATCAATGCGGCGATAAGCCAGGGTTTACCGTTCAGGCTTTTCAGGTGGCCGTACCAGGCGAAGGTCATGAACAGGTTGGAGCAGCAGAGCAGGGCGGCGGTTTGCAACCAGACGGGCATGATGGTTGTGGGCTCGAAATGATGACGCGCTAGGGTATTTCCAAGCGTTTTCGCCTGCAATGATGCATCTGGTGCGTAACCTTCAGCCGGATTATTATCGCGCCCGTTTTTTCACTGAGTGGCAGTTTTATGGATTGTCGCCCCGGTTGTGGTGCCTGCTGCATCGCGCCTTCCATCAGCTCACCTATTCCCGGAATGCCGCACGGTAAACGCGCTGGGGAGTGCTGTGTTCAATTAAGCGCTGACTTTCTCTGTTTGCTGTTCGGTGATCCGCGGCGGCCGGCCGTGTGCTCGGCTTTTTCGGCTGACCCTGTTTGTTGTGGGGAAAACAGGGAGGACGCGATTCGTCTGCTTGGCTGGCTGGAGCAGGCGACGGCGTAGCGATAGTCTTGGGTTTGCTGCCTGGCGGTCCCGTTGTTCTGGCGGTTCCGGCTCGAAGCTGTGCACTACTAGCTAACGGTCATACGAAAAGCAAAAAAGGCTGCCCAAAGGCAGCCTTTTTCGTGCGCGGGATTGTCGCTTAACGCGGCAGGTCGCGCTTGGTGTGGCCGGTGTACAGCTGACGCGGACGACCGATCTTCTGGCCGGAGGCGATCATTTCCTTCCAGTGGGAGATCCAGCCGACAGTACGCGCCAGGGCGAAGATGACGGTGAACATGCTGGTCGGGATGCCGATGGCCTTGAGGATGATGCCCGAGTAGAAGTCCACGTTCGGGTACAGATTGCGCTCGGCGAAGTACGGATCGTTGAGAGCGATCTCTTCCAGCTTCATGGCCAGATCCAGTTGCGGATCGTTGATGCCCAGCTCGCCCAGAACCTCGTCGCAGGTCTGTTTCATGACCTTGGCGCGCGGATCGAAGTTCTTGTAGACGCGATGGCCGAAGCCCATCAGCTTGAACGGATCGTTCTTGTCCTTGGCCTTGGCCAGGAACTTCTCGACGTTCGACACGTCGCCGATTTCGTCCAGCATGGTGAGTACGGCTTCGTTCGCGCCACCGTGTGCCGGTCCCCAAAGGGCGGCGATACCGGCGGCGATACAGGCGAACGGGTTGGCACCGGTGGAGCCAGCCAGGCGCACGGTGGAAGTCGAAGCGTTCTGCTCATGATCGGCATGCAGGATGAAGATGCGATCCATGGCCTTGGCCAACACCGGGCTGATCGGTTTGATCTCGCACGGGGTGTTGAACATCATGTGCAGGAAGTTTTCCGAGTAGCTCAGGTCGTTACGCGGATACATCAGCGGCTGACCGATCGAGTACTTGTAAACCATCGCGGCGATGGTCGGCATCTTGGCGACCAGGCGCACGGCGGAAATTTCGCGGTGGTGCGGATCGTTGATGTCCAGGGAGTCGTGGTAGAACGCCGAAAGGGCGCCGACAACGCCACACATGATGGCCATGGGGTGGGCGTCACGACGGAAACCATTGAGGAAGGACTTCAGCTGCTCGTGAACCATGGTGTGGTTCTTCACGGTGCTGACGAACTGTGCCTTCTGCTCGGCGGTAGGCAGTTCGCCGTTCAGCAGCAGGTAGCAGGTTTCCAGGTAGTCGGATTTTTCCGCCAGCTGCTCGATCGGGTAGCCGCGATGCAGCAGGACGCCCTTGTCGCCGTCGATGTAGGTGATCTTGGACTCGCAAGAGGCGGTCGACATGAAGCCGGGATCGAAGGTGAAGTGACCCGTGGAGGTCAGGCTTCGCACGTCTATTACATCAGGCCCTACGGTACCGGTTAAAACGGGCAGTTCGACGGGGGCAGCGCCCTCGATGATCAACTGCGCTTTCTTGTCAGCCATGTATGGCCTCCTGTTTTGTGCTTGGAATCATCATGGCCCCCCACGCAGGGCCCGCATCACTATAGTGTGATAAACCGCAAAGTCAATTTGCGCGAACCCATGCCGTAGAGGGCTCTGCAGGGGGATGCGTACAGCTTGGGTGCACTGTTTACGGCATTTATATAGAGGTCGCTATCAGCCTTTAGTGGCACTTCACCACATTGTCATTAGTGACCTAACTGTTTATACTCGGACACCGACCGGCAGGGGCCTTACAGGCAGTATTCTGTAGGTTGTCACTCGTGGGTAGCGGGTACTGCTGCGTACTCTTCCCAACAACTTTGCCCTGCGCTCTGGGGCTCTCAAGTGTGAAAAAAAGCCGTGAAAAGCCAACGACCTGTAAACCTAGATCTTAGGACAATAAAACTCCCCATCACTGCTTACACGTCGATTCTCCACCGTGTATCCGGTGTCATCCTGTTCGTCGGTATCGCCTTGTTGCTGCTCGCGCTCGATACCTCGCTGTCTTCGCCAGAAGGCTTCGAGGAGGTTCGTGCGTACCTGGGTAGTCCTCTGGCCAAGCTGGTGAGCTGGGCGTTGCTGTCCGCACTGCTGTACCACCTGGTGGCGGGTGTTCGTCACCTGATCATGGATTCTGGCCATGGTGAGACGCTGGAAGGCGGCAAGCTGGGCTCGAAAATCGTTATCGTCGTATCGGCGGTGCTGATCGTTCTGGCGGGAGTGTGGATATGGTAACCAACGTCACCAACTTTTCGCGCTCGGGTCTGTATGACTGGATGGCGCAGCGCGTTTCTGCAGTGGTTCTTGCGGCTTATTTTCTGTTCCTGCTTGGGTACCTGATTGCGAACCCAGGGCTGGAGTATTCCCAGTGGCACGAGCTTTTCTCGGCCAACTGGATGCGAATCTTCAGCCTGCTGGCTCTGGTCGCCCTGAGTGTGCACGCGTGGGTAGGTATGTGGACGATCTCTACTGACTACCTGACCAACATGGCGATCGGTAAGTGGGCTACCGGCGTTCGTTTCCTGTTCCAGGCGGTGTGTGGCATTGCCATGTTCACCTTCTTCGTCTGGGGCGTGCAGATTCTTTGGGGTATCTGATTCATGGCTAATATTCGTACGCTTTCCTTTGACGCCATCATCGTTGGTGGCGGTGGCGCCGGTATGCGCGCGGCGCTGCAACTGTCCCAGTCCGGTCACAAGACTGCTGTGGTCACCAAGGTCTTCCCGACTCGCTCGCACACCGTTTCCGCGCAGGGTGGCATCACCTGCGCCATCGCTTCGGCCGACCCGAACGATGATTGGCGCTGGCACATGTACGATACTGTCAAGGGTTCCGACTACATCGGTGACCAGGACGCTATCGAGTACATGTGTTCCGTAGGCCCTGAAGCGGTGTTCGAGCTCGAGCACATGGGGCTGCCGTTCTCTCGTACCGAGCAGGGTCGCATCTATCAGCGTCCGTTCGGTGGGCAGTCCAAGGACTTCGGTAAGGGTGGTCAGGCCGCTCGTACCTGTGCCGCTGCAGACCGTACCGGTCACGCACTGCTGCACACTCTTTATCAGGGCAATCTGAAGAACGACACCGTATTCCTCAACGAGTGGTACGCGGTCGACCTGGTGAAGAACCAGGACGGCGCAGTCGTTGGTGTCATCGCCATCTGCATCGAGACCGGCGAAACCGTCTACATCCGCTCCAAGGCTACCGTGCTCGCTACTGGCGGCGCTGGTCGCATCTACGCATCGACCACCAACGCCCTGATCAACACCGGTGACGGTGTCGGCATGGCGCTGCGCGCTGGTGTGCCGGTGCAGGACATCGAGATGTGGCAGTTCCACCCGACCGGTATCGCTGGTGCCGGTGTACTGGTAACCGAGGGTTGCCGCGGTGAAGGTGGCTACCTGATCAACAAGCATGGCGAGCGCTTCATGGAGCGTTACGCGCCGAACGCGAAGGACCTGGCTGGTCGTGACGTCGTTGCACGTTCGATGGTCAAGGAAATCCTGGCGGGCAACGGTTGTGGTCCGGATGGCGACCACGTGATGTTGAAGCTGGATCACCTGGGCGAAGAAGTGCTGCACAGCCGTTTGCCTGGTATCTGCGAGCTGTCGAAGACCTTCGCTCACGTCGATCCGGTCGTCGCACCGGTGCCGGTTGTTCCGACCTGCCACTACATGATGGGTGGTATCGCCACCAACATCCATGGTCAGGCGATTACTCAGGACGCCAACGGCAACGACAAGATCATCGACGGTCTGTTCGCTGTCGGCGAAGTGGCCTGCGTATCCGTGCATGGCGCCAACCGTCTGGGCGGCAACTCGCTGCTCGACCTCGTCGTGTTCGGCCGCGCTGCCGGTCTGCACCTGGAGAAGGCGCTGAAGGAAGGTATCGAGCACCGCGGTGCCAGCGAAACCGATCTGGATGTTGCGCTTGGGCGTCTGGCTGGTATCAACGAGCGCAGCACTGGCGAAGACGTTGCTCCGCTGCGTAAGGAGCTGCAGAGCTGCATGCAGAACTACTTCGGTGTATTCCGTACTGGCGAATACATGCAGAAGGGTATCGCTCAGCTGGTAGATCTGCGTCAGCGTATCGCCAACGTCAAGATCTCGGACAAGAGCCAGGCGTTCAACACCGCGCGCATCGAGGCGCTTGAGTTGCAGAACCTTCTGGAAGTCGCCGAGGCTACTGCAATTGCCGCGGAGCACCGCAAGGAATCCCGTGGCGCCCATGCTCGCGAAGATTTCGAAGAGCGTGATGACGAGAATTGGCTGTGCCACACCCTGTACTTCCCGGGTGACAAGCGCGTTGCCAAGCGTGCCGTGAACTTCGCTCCGAAGACCGTTCCGGCATTCGAGCCCAAGGTTCGGACTTATTGAGGTCGCCGATATGTTGCAAGTGAGTGTTTATCGCTACAACCCCGATCAGGACGAAAAGCCGTTCATGCAGGACTTCCAGGTCAATACCGAAGGTAAAGACCTGATGGTTCTGGACGTCTTGGCTCTGATCAAGGAGCAGGACCAGGGTTTCTCCTATCGTCGCTCCTGCCGCGAAGGCGTGTGCGGTTCCGACGGGATGAATATCAATGGCAAGAACGGTCTGGCTTGCATCACCCCGCTGTCCTCCGTGGTCAAGGGCAACAAGCTGGTCATCCGTCCGCTGCCAGGTCTGCCGGTCATTCGTGACTTGGTCGTCGATATGAGCATCTTCTACAAGCAGTACGAGAAAGTGCGCCCGTATCTGATGAACGATACGCCGCCGCCGGCTATCGAACGACTGCAAAGTCCGGAAGATCGCGAGAAGCTGGACGGTCTGTACGAGTGCATTCTGTGCGCTTGCTGCTCGACCAGC
The DNA here is from genome assembly GCF_054483855.1 of Stutzerimonas sp. KH-1. Classification (NCBI taxonomy): domain Bacteria; kingdom Pseudomonadati; phylum Pseudomonadota; class Gammaproteobacteria; order Pseudomonadales; family Pseudomonadaceae; genus Stutzerimonas; species Stutzerimonas sp. KH-1. The sequence goes on from NZ_CM137011.1 coordinate 1,181,113, forward strand.
TGCCCGTCGTTCTGGTGGAACCCTGACAAGTTCCTCGGTCCCGCTGCGTCGCTGCAGGCCTACCGTTTCCTGGCCGACAGCCGCGATACCGAAACCGAGAACCGTCTGGCCGGTCTGGACGATCCGTTCAGTGTGTTCCGCTGCCGCGGTATCATGAACTGCGTCGACGTTTGTCCGAAGGGATTGAACCCTACCAAGGCAATCGGTCACATACGCAACATGCTGCTGCAGAGCGGTACTTGATGACACCCCGGTCGGGAAAGGTTATGCGCTAGCCTGGAACGGCCGGATTGCTTTACCCGTGACACCTGCGGCGCCGAAGTCGAAGCTCGGCGCCGTAGTTTTAGTAGGAATCCCAGCTCACAAAGCCGGGATTTCACTCTGAAAATTTGATGACCAGCAGGAGCATCCGGGTTGTGCCCGGGAACTATCTGCGCGGTCCGTAGTGGCTTTACCTGAGTCGCTGCTTCAGAACTTGGGAAGTCATGCTGCGGTTTCCACGCTGGTGGTGTCTCCTTATCGAAGGTGACCAGACATGCAAGAAAGCGTAATGCAGCGCATGTGGGACAGTGCCCACCTATCCGGTGGTAACGCTGCCTATGTGGAAGAGCTTTATGAGCTCTACCTGCACGATCCCAACGCTGTGCCCGAAGAGTGGCGCACTTACTTCCAGAAGTTGCCCTCCGGTGGCAGCGCTTCAGCCGATGTATCGCATTCGACGATCCGCGACCACTTCGTTCTGCTGGCAAAGAACCAGCGCCGTGCTCAGCCTGTCTCCGCAGGTGCTGTCAGCAGCGAGCATGAGAAGAAGCAGATCGAAGTCCTGCGCCTGATCCAGGCCTACCGAGTGCGCGGCCATCAGGCAGCACAGCTCGATCCGCTTGGCCTGCAGCAGCGCACCGCCCCCGCTGACCTGGCGATCAACAACTACGGTCTGACCGACGCCGATCTCGATACCGTATTCCGCACCGGCGACCTGGCCATGGTCAACGGCCAGGCCACTCTGCGCGAAATCGTCAAGGCTCTGCAAGAAACCTATTGCCGCACCATTGGCGCGGAATACATGCACATCGTCGATTCCGAGCAGCGCAGCTGGTTCGTCCAGCGCTTGGAAAGCGTGCGTGGCCGTCCGGAGTTTTCGCCGGAGATCAAGAGCCACCTGCTCGAGCGCCTCACCGCTGCCGAAGGTCTGGAAAAGTATCTGGGTACCAAATATCCGGGCACCAAGCGCTTCGGTCTGGAAGGTGGCGAGAGTCTGATCCCGCTGCTCGATGAGATCATTCAGCGCTCCGGCTCCTACGGCACCAAGGAAATCGTCATCGGCATGGCCCACCGTGGCCGTCTGAACGTACTGGTCAACACCTTCGGCAAGAATCCGCGCGACCTGTTCGACGAGTTCGAAGGCAAGAAGGTCGAAGGCCTGAGCTCCGGTGACGTCAAGTATCACCAGGGCTTCTCGTCCAACGTGATGACCCCAGGTGGTGAGATCCACCTCGCCATGGCGTTCAACCCGTCGCACCTGGAGATCGTCTCTCCGGTGGTCGAGGGTTCGGTACGCGCTCGTCAGGACCGCCGCAACGACCCGGTTGGCGACAAGGTTCTGCCGGTCACCATCCACGGTGACGCCGCCGTCGCCGGTCAGGGTGTGGTGATGGAAACCTTCCAGATGTCGCAGACCCGTGCCTACCGCACCGGTGGCACCATCCGCATCGTGGTCAACAACCAGGTCGGCTTCACCACCAACAAGCAGGAAGATGCTCGTTCCACCGAGTACGCGACCGACGTGGCGAAGATGATCCAGGCGCCGATCTTCCACGTGAACGCAGACGATCCCGAGGCAGTGCTGTTCGTCACCCAGCTTGCCGTCGACTATCGCATGCAGTTCAAGCGTGACATCGTCATCGATCTGATCTGCTACCGTCGTCGTGGCCACAACGAAGCGGACGAACCAAGCGGTACCCAGCCGCTGATGTACCAGAAGATCGCCAAGCAGCGCACCACCCGTGAGCTGTACGCCGATTCGCTGATCCAGACCAAGGTGCTCGATGATGAGCGCGTCCAGGCAAAAGTCGACGAATATCGGACTGCGCTGGACAACGGTCTGCATGTGGTCAAGAGCCTGGTCAAGGAGCCGAACAAGGAACTGTTCGTCGACTGGCGCCCGTATCTGGGGCATGCCTGGACTGCGCGTCACGACACCAGCTTCGACCTGAAGACCCTGCAGGATCTGTCCAACAAGCTGCTGCAAACGCCTGAAGGCTTCGTGGTGCAGCGCCAGGTTTCGAAGATCCTCGAAGATCGCCAGAAGATGGGCGCCGGCGCGCTGGCCATCAACTGGGGCTATGCCGAGACCATGGCTTACGCGACGCTGCTGTTCGAAGGCCATCCGGTGCGTATCTCAGGTCAGGACGTCGGTCGCGGTACCTTCTCGCATCGTCACGCAGCGCTGCACAACCAGAAGGATGGCAGCACCTATATCCCGCTGCAGCACCTGTACGAAGGCCAGCCACGTTTCGATCTGTACGACTCCTTCCTTTCCGAGGAAGCGGTTCTCGCGTTCGAATACGGCTACGCCACCACTACGCCGAATGCGCTGGTGGTCTGGGAAGCGCAGTTCGGTGATTTCGCCAACGGTGCCCAGGTCGTGATCGACCAGTTCATCACCAGCGGGGAGCACAAGTGGGGCCGCCTGTGCGGTTTGACCATGCTGCTGCCGCACGGCTATGAAGGGCAGGGGCCTGAACACTCCTCCGCGCGTCTGGAGCGCTACCTGCAGTTGTGCGCCGAGCACAACATCCAGGTCTGCGTACCGACGACTCCGGCGCAGGTCTACCACATGCTGCGTCGCCAGGCGATTCGCCCGCTGCGCAAGCCGCTGGTAGCACTGACGCCCAAGTCGCTGCTGCGCCACAAACAGGCCATATCGACTCTGGAGGAGCTGACTCAGGGCTCGTTCCAGACCGTGATTCCGGAGATCGATCCAATCGATCCGGCCAAGGTCGAGCGCGTCATCATGTGTAGCGGCAAGGTCTACTATGACCTGCTGGACAAGCGCCGGGCGGAAGGCCGCGAAGACATCGCGATCGTCCGTATCGAACAGCTCTACCCGTTCCCGGAAGAGGATCTGGCCGAAGCGCTTGCGCCCTACCAGAACCTCAAGCACATCATCTGGTGTCAGGAAGAGCCGATGAACCAGGGCGCCTGGTACTGCAGCCAGCACCATATGCGTCGTGTGGCGACAGCGCACAAGAAGGAACTGTTCCTTCAGTACGCGGGTCGTGATGCTTCTGCGGCGCCTGCGGTCGGGTACGCCTCGATGCATGCCGAGCAGCAGGAAAAACTGCTGCAGGACGCCTTCACCGTTTAACCCATTCGTGCGAGAGGCCGCGAGCGTTCGCGGCCTCGATGTAGAAACCGAATCAATAGGACCCCTGAATAATGGCTATCGAGATCAAAGCCCCCACATTCCCGGAATCGGTCGCCGACGGCACCGTTGCCACCTGGCACAAGCAGCCGGGCGACGCGGTTAAGCGTGATGAGCTGATCGTCGACATCGAAACCGACAAGGTGGTCATGGAAGTACTGGCCGAAGCTGACGGCGTGCTGACCGAGATCGTCAAGAACGAAGGCGATACCGTGCTCAGCGGCGAGCTGCTCGGCAAGCTGGAGGCGGGCGCCACTGCGGCCGCTGCACCTGCCCCGGCTGCCGCCCCCGCTCCGGCTGCCGCTCCGGCCCCTGCCGCCAGCGCCAGTGGCGAAGAGCCGATTCTCGCCCCTGCTGCCCGTAAGCTGGCCGAAGAGAATGGCATTGACCCGAACAGCATCCGCGGCACTGGCAAGGACGGTCGTGTGACCAAGGAAGACGTCGTCGCCGCCGTCGAGGTCAAGAAGTCCGCCCCGGCTGCTGCTGCCAAGCCTGCTGCTCCGGCTGCTGCCGCGCCGATCTTCGCCGAGGGTGATCGTGTCGAGAAGCGCGTGCCGATGACCCGCCTGCGGGCCAAGGTCGCCGAGCGCCTGGTCGAAGCCCAGTCGTCCATGGCCATGCTGACGACGTTCAACGAAGTCAACATGAAGCCGATCATGGAGCTGCGCGCCAAGTACAAGGACCTCTTCGAGAAGACCCACAACGGCGTGCGTCTGGGCTTCATGTCCTTCTTCGTCAAGGCCGCAGTCGAAGCACTCAAGCGCCAGCCGGGCGTCAATGCCTCCATCGACGGTAACGACATTGTCTACCACGGTTATCAGGACATCGGCGTCGCCGTCTCCAGCGACCGCGGTCTGGTGGTTCCGGTGCTGCGCAACGCCGAGCACATGAGCCTGGCCGAGATCGAGGGCGGCATCAACAACTTCGGCAAGAAGGCCAAGGCCGGCAAACTGACCATCGAAGAGATGACCGGCGGCACCTTCACCATCTCCAACGGTGGTGTGTTCGGTTCGCTGCTGTCGACCCCGATCGTCAACCCGCCGCAGACCGCTATCCTTGGCATGCACAAGATCCAGGAACGTCCGATGGCCGTTAATGGTCAAGTGGTCATCCTGCCGATGATGTACCTGGCGCTGTCCTATGACCACCGCTTGATCGACGGCAAGGAAGCAGTGACCTTCCTGGTTACCATGAAGGACCTGCTGGAAGACCCGGCCCGTCTGCTGCTGGATATCTGATAGAAACGCCCCAGGCTGCAGTTGGCGGGTCTGGCGAAAGCCGTCCCTGCTGCCTGCAGCCTTTGGCTTTTAGCTGCTTTTAAGAGGATTCGTAATGAGCCAGAAATTCGACGTCGTCGTCATCGGTGCCGGCCCTGGCGGCTATGTGGCCGCCATTCGTGCAGCCCAGCTGGGTCTGAAGACCGCGTGTATCGAAAAGTACCAGGGCAAGGATGGCAAGACCGCTCTGGGCGGTACCTGCCTGAACGTAGGCTGCATTCCTTCCAAGGCTCTGCTGGACAGCTCCTACAAGTTCCATGAAGCCCACGAGAGCTTCAAGGTGCACGGCATCAGCACTGGCGAAGTGGCCATGGACGTTCCGACCATGGTCGCGCGCAAGGACCAGATCGTTAAGAACCTCACCGGTGGTGTATCGGCCCTGCTGAAAGCCAACGGCGTGACCGTTTTCGAAGGTCATGGCAAGCTGCTGGCCGGCAAGCAGGTCGAAGTTACCGGCCTGGACGGCAACGTACAGACTCTCGCTGCCGAGAACGTCATCCTGGCTTCGGGTTCCACCCCGGTGAACATCCCGCCGGCGCCGGTTGATCAGAAGGTCATCGTCGACTCCACCGGCGCACTGGATTTCCAGAGCGTGCCGGGCAAGCTGGGCGTCATCGGCGCCGGTGTGATCGGTCTGGAGCTGGGTTCGGTCTGGGCCCGCCTGGGCGCTGAGGTCACCGTCATCGAGGCCATGGACAAGTTCCTGCCGGCCGCTGACGAGCAGATCTCCAAGGAAGCGTTCAAGGTCCTGTCCAAGCAGGGTCTGAAGATTCTGCTGGGCGCGCGCCTGACTGGCTCGGAAGTGAAGGGCGATCAGGTGACTGTCAACTTCACCAGTGCCGAAGGCGAGCAGCAGATGACCTTCGACAAGCTGATCGTTGCGGTCGGCCGTCGTCCGGTCACCACCGATCTTCTGGCTGCCGATGCCGGCGTCGACATGGATGAGCGTGGCTTCATCTTCGTCGACGACCAGTGCGCTACCAGCGTTCCGGGCGTATACGCCATCGGTGACGTGGTTCGCGGCGCCATGCTGGCCCACAAGGCCTCGGAAGAGGGCGTGATGGTTGCCGAGCGTATCGCTGGCCACAAGACCCAGATGAACTATGACCTGATTCCGTCGGTCATCTACACTCACCCGGAAATCGCATGGGTCGGTAAGTCCGAGCAGGCACTGAAGGCCGAAGGCGTTGAAGTCAACGTCGGTACCTTCCCGTTCGCCGCCAGTGGCCGTGCCATGGCTGCCAACGACACCGCCGGCCTGGTCAAGGTCATCGCCGATGCCAAGACCGACCGCGTGTTGGGCGTGCATGTGATGGGCCCAAGCGCCGCCGAGCTGGTTCAGCAGGGCGCCATCGGCATGGAGTTCGGCACCAGTGCCGAAGACCTGGGCATGATGGTGTTCTCGCATCCGACCATGTCCGAAGCGCTGCATGAAGCGGCCCTGGCAGTGAATGGCCACGCCATCCACATCGCCAATCGCAAGAAGCGCTAATCGGTTTAGTGCTGTACCCGGGGCCCGACGTATCCAGCGATACGCCGGGCCTTTTGCAAACTGCAGGTTCGAAAGGATTGCAGGTCGCTGAGAGGTATCGTGAATTCGCAGATAGTTTTCAGCGACTTGTGAGGGAGGCACGGCGGTTCGTCGTGCCGTAAATGCGCCAATACCAAAACAGACGGTAGAAAGCATGAATCTTCACGAGTACCAAGGTAAACAACTGTTCGCTGAATACGGTCTGCCCGTGTCCAAAGGCTATGCGGTAGATAGCCCGAAGGAAGCAGCGGAAGCCTGCGACAAGATCGGCGGCACACAATGGGTGGTCAAGGCCCAAGTGCATGCCGGTGGACGTGGCAAGGCGGGTGGCGTAAAGCTGGTTCGCAGCAAGGATGAGGCCCGGGCGTTCGCCCAGCAGTGGCTCGACAAGCGTCTGGTGACCTACCAGACCGATGCCAATGGTCAGCCGGTCAGCAAGATCCTGGTCGAGGCGTGCACCGATATCGACAAGGAGCTCTATCTGGGTGCCGTGGTCGATCGTGCCAGTCGCCGGATCGTCTTCATGGCCTCCACCGAAGGCGGCGTGGACATCGAGAAAGTCGCTCACGACACGCCCGAAAAAATCCTCAAGGCAACCATCGACCCGCTGGTCGGCGCGCAGCCGTTCCAGGCGCGCGAACTGGCGTTCCAGCTGGGCCTCAAGGGTGACCAGGTCAAGCAGTTCGTGCACATCTTCGTCGGTCTTGCCCAGCTGTTCCAGGACTACGACCTGGCACTGCTCGAAGTGAATCCGCTGGTGATCAAGAAAGACGGCAACCTGCACTGCCTGGACGCCAAGATCAACATCGACAGCAACGCCATCTATCGCCAGCCGAAGCTGCGCGACATGGCAGACCCATCGCAGGACGATCCGCGCGAGGCGCATGCCGCCAAGTGGGAACTGAACTACGTGGCGCTCGATGGCAACATCGGTTGCATGGTCAACGGTGCCGGCCTGGCGATGGGCACCATGGACATCGTCAACCTGCATGGCGGTGCACCGGCGAACTTCCTCGACGTGGGCGGTGGCGCCACCGAGGAACGGGTGACCGAAGCGTTCAAGATCATTCTCTCCGACAGCAATGTCGCTGCCGTTCTGGTGAACATCTTTGGCGGCATCGTGCGTTGCGACATGATCGCCGAGGGCATCATCGGTGCCGTGCGTGAAGTGGGCGTCAAGGTGCCTGTTGTGGTTCGTCTGGAAGGCAACAACGCCGACTTGGGCGCCAAGATGCTGAGCGAGAGCGGTCTGAACATCATCGGCGCGAGCAGCCTGACCGATGCGGCCATTCAGGTTGTCAAAGCCGCGGAGGGCAAGTAATGAGCGTACTGATCAACAAGGACACCAAGGTCATCTGCCAGGGCTTCACCGGCTCGCAGGGCACGTTCCATTCCGAGCAGGCGATTGCCTACGGCACCAAGATGGTCGGTGGTGTAACGCCTGGCAAGGGTGGCACGATGCACCTCGGGCTGCCGGTGTTCAACACCGTGCGCGAAGCGGTCGAGGCGACGGGCGCCGATGCGTCGGTCATCTACGTACCGGCACCGTTCTGCAAGGACTCCATCCTCGAAGCGGCCTTTGGTGGCATCAAGCTGATCGTCTGCATCACCGAAGGCATTCCGACGCTGGACATGCTCGAAGTGAAGATCAAGTGCGACGAGCTTGGCGTGCGGCTGATCGGGCCGAACTGCCCGGGCGTGATCACGCCCGGTGAGTGCAAGATCGGCATCCAGCCGGGGCACATCCATATGCCCGGCAAGGTCGGTATCGTCTCGCGTTCCGGCACGCTGACCTACGAAGCCGTGAAGCAGACCACCGATGCCGGTTTCGGCCAGTCGACCTGCGTCGGCATCGGCGGTGACCCGATCCCGGGGTCGACCTTCATCGATATCCTCAAGCTGTTCCAAGACGATCCGCAGACCGAGGCCATCGTCATGATCGGCGAGATCGGCGGTTCGGCCGAAGAGGAGGCTGCCGCCTTCATCAAGGCCAACGTGACCAAGCCGGTGGTGTCCTACATTGCCGGTGTCACCGCTCCGGCTGGTAAGCGCATGGGACATGCGGGGGCGATCATCTCTGGCGGCAAGGGTACTGCGGAAGAGAAGTTCGCTGCCCTGCAGGACGCAGGCGTGAAGACCGTACGCTCTCTGGCCGACATTGGCAAAGCACTGGCAGAAGTGACCGGTTGGGCGATGAAAGCCTGACCGGACTCCAAGCGCCCGGGCAATCGCCGGGCGCTTGGATTCGAGACGTACCTCGTTGTGCCGCCGCGGCGCAACGAGTTCCATCTGTTCGCGCGATTGGCTTTCCTTCGCGCAGGCCGAGCGACAATTTTTCGCGGCCGATGCTGACGTTCCGGTCAGCATTCATCGGCGCATCGTGGCATCATTGCCGCTCATTCATACGTTTGTTCGTTTCACAAGAGCGACAGCGTGCAAGAAGAATCCGGCCCAAACGGCTGGATGATGTTTCCCCTTATCCCTGAAGGAAACCCGCACTCCATCATTCAGGCCGATATGAATCGTCGTTCCGTCGCGCTCGTGAGCTGCGCCGCGTTCATTGGTTGCCGTCATCTTCTGGTAGTTTTTCCCGCATGAATCGTTTGAAAGGTTTTGACCTGCTGGCACTTGGCTTTATGACGTTTGCGCTGTTCCTGGGCGCCGGCAATATCATCTTCCCCCCCAGCGCCGGCATGGCTGCAGGTGCATTCATCTGGCAGGCGGCGCTTGGCTTCCTGCTGACCGGGGTCGGCCTGCCGCTATTGACGGTTGTCGCGCTGGCCCGCGTCGGCGGTGGCATGGACCGCCTGACCGCTCCGCTCGGCAATGTCGCAGGCACCGTTCTCGCAGTGGCGGTCTATTTGGCAATCGGACCGCTGTTCGCCACACCGCGTACGGCTGTCGTTTCGTTCGAGATGGGTATCGCGCCGTTCAGCGGTAACTCGGGCATGCCGCTGTTTCTCTATACGCTGGTCTTCTTCGCGGCGATGCTGTTCCTGGTGCTGAACCCGGGGCAGCTGGTCAATCGCATCGGCAAATTCATCACCCCCGTATTGCTGTCGGCATTGCTGGTACTAGGCGGTGCTGCGATCTTCGCTCCAGCGGGTGAGGTGGGCGCCGCGACCGAGGGGTATCGGGCGTCACCGCTGATCAAAGGGTTCCTCGAGGGTTATCTGACCATGGATACGCTCGGTGCGCTGGTGTTCGGCATCGTGATCGCCACCGCCATCCGAGACCGTGGCGTGACCGAGCCGGCCCTCGTGACCCGTTATTCGATGATCGCCGGCGTGATTGCAGCCATCGGCCTTTCGCTGGTGTATCTGGCTCTGTTCTACCTTGGCGCGACGAGCCAGGGGATCGCCGCCGGCGCCGAAAACGGCGTACAGATTCTCACCACCTACGTGCAACACACCTTCGGCACTCCAGGCAGTCTGCTGCTTGCGGTCGTCATCACTCTGGCCTGTCTGACAACTGCGGTAGGCCTGACCACGGCCTGTGGCGAGTTCTTCAGTGCCTTGCTGCCGGTGTCCTATCGCGCCGTGGTGATCGTCTTCGCACTCTTCAGCCTGTTGGTGGCCAACCAAGGCCTGACTCAGTTGATTAGTGTGTCGGTCCCGGTGCTGGTTGGACTTTATCCGCTCGCCATCGTGCTGGTGGCGTTGAGTCTGCTTGATCGCTTCTGGCTGTCGGCACCGCGGGTCTTCGTGCCGGTGATGGCAGTAACGCTGGTCTTCGGTGTGGTCGATGGCCTCGCCGCGGCCGGGCTGGGCGGCTGGGTCCCGCCTCTGTTCAGCCAGTTGCCGTTGGCCGATCAGAGCATGGGCTGGTTGGTTCCGGTCTTGCTGATGCTGGTGCTGGCAGTTGTTACCGACCGGCTGCTGGGTCGTGCCGAGCGTGTGCAGTCGGGCATGAAGTAAGCGTTGCGCTGCAACGCCGCTGGCGATCAGGCGGCGCTGCAGCGCTATCGTCGGGAGCGCTGCTGGCTATAATCACGCAACGTTTCCGAGGGTGTGCCATGAGCTTGTCCGATCCAAACCTGCCTCATCTGATCGCTGTGCTGTGGTTCATCCTGTGCTGGGTCGGTTATACCCGTTATGCCAGCTGGCGGGCGCGGGACACAGCCTGTCTGGCAAGCGTGCTGCATCTGTACCGGGAGGACTGGATGCAGCGGCTGCTGATGCGTGACAACCGCATTGCCGATGCCAATGTCATCGGCAATCTCGAGCGCAACGCCTCCTTCTTTGCGTCCAGTACGCTGATCATTCTCGCTGGCATTCTGACTGCATTGGGTGCGTCGGATCGCGCGGTCTCGCTGCTCGCCGATCTGCCGTTTGCGCAACCGGTCAGCCGCGGGCTGTCCGAGATCAAGCTGCTGTGTCTTGCAGTGGTCTTCGTCTACGCGTTCTTCACGTTCAGCTGGTGCATGCGCCAGTACAACTTCGCCGCCGTGCTGGTTGCCTCCGCGCCGATGGTGGGGGAGCGCAACGTCAGTGATCAGGAGCGAAGAGCTTTCGCCGATCGGGCGGCACAGGTCATTTCCATGGCCGCCAACCAGTTCAACTTCGGCTTGCGTGCCTACTACTTCGGCATGGCGACGCTTGCCTGGTTCGTTCATCCCTGGTTCTTCATGCTCGTCACGGCCGGCGTGGTGCTCATTCTCTATCGCCGGGAATTCCACTCCGACGTGCTCGAAGTCATGGTGTTCACGCCAACTTCGCCAGCCGAAGCGCCCAGGGAATAGGGCACGGGACGGGTGAGGCGGTATCATTCGCGGCTGATCCAACCGTCGAGAATTCGAATGAGCGATAGCCAGATACTCGAGCGCACCCAGCGCTTTCTGTCAGTCCTGCGGCACTGCCAGGTTCTGGGCCTGCGTGTCGAGCATGCCGACAGCCGCGGACTCACCTTGCGCCTGCCTTACAGCGAAAAGATCATCGGCAACCCGGAGACCGGAGTCGTTCATGGCGGCGCGATCACTACGCTGATGGACACCACCTGCGGGATTTCCACAGCCTGCGCACTGCCGGAACTCGAGGTCTGCCCGACGCTCGATTTGCGCATCGACTACATGCATCCGGCTGAGCCGGGGCACGACATCTTCGGTTTCGCCGAATGCTACCGCGTTACGCCGACGGTAATCTTCACCCGGGGCATCGCCTACCAGCGCGATATCAATGAGCCCATTGCCCACGCGGTGGGAACCTTCATGCGTATGGGCAAGGGCGCCCAGGGTGTGTTTGGCTCGGAGGGAAAGGCATGAGCGATTTCAACCTCAGCGAGCTGGTTCAGAAAGCGCACGCGACCAATGACTACAACTCGCTGATCCAGTTGGTGCCCTATGCTCGCCTGATCGGCATCGAGTGCCTGCGTCTGGGCGACGAGATGGTTTTCCGACTGCCGCAGAACGAGAGCAACATCGGCAACCCGCTACCGGCCATTCATGGCGGTGTCATCGCAGGCTTCATGGAGCATGCAGCGATGCTGCACCTGCTGATGTTCATGGGGGCGCCACATTTGCCCAAAATCATCGACTTCTCGATAGATTATCTGCGTGCCGGTCACTATCGTGACACCTTCGCCGCCTGCCAGGTCTGGCGCCAAGGCCGCAGGGTCGCCAATGTCGCGATCACCGCCTGGCAGACCCGTCAGGCCGAGCCCATCGCCACCGCCCGCTGCCATTTCAAGATCGACGAGCCCTGACGCATTCGTCAGGGTGGCGGCGTTGCGGTGCGCGGCGTCACCTTGTGCGATTGCGTGAAGGAACTCGAATGGAAGCACTGTTGATTCTCGGCGGCCTATTGCTGGTGTTCGCCGGTTTCGTCTGGCTGATCAGCCAGGCATTCGCGACGAGCCTGTTGTGGGGGATTGGCAGCTTGCTGCCGCCACTGACGCTGGCGTTCGTGTTCAGTCATTGGCGTGCTGCACGTAGGGCCGTGGTGCTTTCCTGTCTCGGGGTGATCCCGTTGGTGGTCGGGTTGTCGTTGCTGGCCAGTCGCGATGCTGACCGCCTGGCAGCGATCTTCAGCCTGCGCTGGCTGCCGACGCAGGTTCAGCCCGAGCTGAGCATGAACATCAAAGGACAACTCAATGGTCGGGCATTTGCGCCGCAACAGGGCGAATTCATCAATGGTGTGCTGACACTGCGCGAAGGGCGGGGCTTTTTCGCCCGGCAGGAAGTCATCGTACGGCTGCGCGAGCCGGTTGACGGCGCCCTGCGCGTCGATGTGCTGCCCGACGACGCCGGACCATTACCCGAAGTCGAGATAGCCTGGCTCAGCCGCGACCGGGAATTGCCCGAAAGTCGCCGTCTCGACCGTGGCTATACCCTGCATCTCGATCTGGAACCCGTCGCACCGAACAAGCTGAGTGGCGATTTTCACCTGGTCCTGCCCCCGCATTATCAGACCAGCCTCAACGGCAACGTCGAACTGTTTACCAATCGGCTGCGCTACCGCAACGGCGAGGTCGATCGTCGGCACGATTCACAGGATACGCTGGCCTTTGTCATCGAGGATTACCTGCAGCGTCGCCACGCCAGTCGCGATGTCTCGATACAACCGCTGCCGACGTTGGCGCTGCCTGCCGATGAGCTTGAGGTAAGTGTTCAGGCTACGGTCAAGGGCGAGGCGCAGGGCTTTACTCTACATCTGGTCAAGGATGCGCAGGGCTGGCAGGTCAGGGGCGACGATTATCCTGCCCTGACTGCCGACGTGATCGCGCCGGCCGCTGCCCGCGATGAAAGCCCCGCCGCCGTGAAGGCCATCCCTGTCACCGCCAAGGATCGTCATCCGGGGTTTTCGCTGGAACGGTTGTTGCGCGATCCGGCTCGCTACCAACAGATGCTGGTCCGCGCGCATACCGAACGTGGCGGGGTTGCCGAGGGTCGCTTCCTGGGGCTGGACAGCGAAGGCAAGCTGATCATTCGGCGGGTCATCCGCGGGCCCGGCGAGGCCAGCTACAACCTGGCACCGGGTGAGATCGTACTACTCGAACTGGTCGAGCCATGACCCAGGGGCGGTGCAAGACACGCGCCGCCCGCCCTTGAAATCCATCGTCGTGCCCCCATCTGCCTGACATCGCCGCAGCCGCGGTCCGAGCCATTGAGATGATGTGGAGTTCGTAGACGATGAGTGTGGAGACTCAAAAAGAAACCCTGGGCTTCCAGACCGAAGTGAAGCAGCTGCTTCATCTGATGATCCATTCGCTGTACTCGAACAAGGAAATCTTCCTTCGCGAACTGATTTCCAATGCTTCCGACGCTGCTGACAAGCTGCGCTTCGAAGCACTGGCCAAGCCGGAGCTGCTCGAAGGTGGCGCCGAGCTGAAGATCCGGCTTTCCTTCGATAAGGAGGCCAAGACCGTCACCCTCGAAGACAACGGCATTGGCATGAGCCGCGAGGACGTGATCGCGCATCTGGGCACCATCGCCAAATCCGGCACTGCGGATTTTCTGAAGAATCTCTCCGGCGACCAGAAGAAGGACTCGCACCTGATCGGCCAGTTCGGTGTGGGCTTCTATTCGGCATTCATCGTCGCCGACAAGGTCGACGTTTACAGCCGCCGCGCCGGTACTCCGGCGAGCGAAGGTGTGCACTGGTCTTCGAAGGGCGAGGGCGAGTTCGAAGTCGCCACCGTCGATAAGCCCGAGCGCGGCACCCGCATCGTCCTTCACCTGAAGAAGGGTGAAGAAGAGTTCGCCGATGGCTGGCGCCTGCGCAATATCGTCAAGAAGTATTCCGACCATATCGCCTTGCCCATCGAGTTGCCGAAGGAGCCCCTTTCTTCTCTGGAGAGCGACGAAGAGAAGGACAAGCCGGCGGAAACCGAATGGGAAACGGTCAACCGTGCCAGTGCCCTCTGGACCCGTCCGCGCAGCGAAGTGAAGGACGAGGAATATCAGGAGTTCTACAAGCACGTCGCTCACGACTTCGACAACCCGCTGTCCTGGAGCCACAACAAGGTCGAGGGCAAGCTGGAGTACACCTCGCTGCTCTACGTGCCGGGTCGCGCGCCGTTCGATCTGTACCATCGCGAAGCGCCCAAGGGCCTCAAGCTCTACGTTCAGCGCGTGTTCATCATGGATCAGGCCGACGAGTTCCTGCCGCTGTACCTGCGTTTCATCAAGGGTGTGGTGGACTCCAATGACCTGTCGCTCAACGTTTCGCGCGAGATCCTGCAAAAGGATCCGGTAATCGACTCGATGAAGTCGGCGCTGACCAAGCGCGTGCTGGACATGCTGGAAAAGCTGGCGAAGGACAAGCCGGAGGACTACAAGAAGTTCTGGTCGCAGTTCGGCCAGGTGCTCAAGGAAGGCCCTGCGGAAGATTTCGCCAACAAGGAGAAGATCGCCGGCCTGCTGCGCTTCGCCTCCACCAGCGATGCGTCCGGCGAGCAGTCGGTATCGCTGGCCGATTATCTGGGTCGGGTGAAGGAAGGCCAGGACAAGATCTACTACCTGACCGGCGAGAGCCATGCACAGGTCAAGAACAGCCCGCACCTGGAGGTCTTCCGCAAGAAGGGCATCGAAGTCCTGCTGCTCACCGACCGCATCGATGAGTGGCTGATGAGCTATCTCACCGAATTCGATGGCAAGCAGTTCGTTGACGTGGCGCGAGGCGATCTGGATCTGGGCAAGCTGGACTCGGAAGAGGACAAGAAGGCCCAGGAAGAGATTGCCAAGGCCAAGGAAGGGCTGATCGAGCGTCTCAAGGGCGCGCTGGGCGACGAGGTCGCCGAGGTGCGAGTCTCGCATCGCCTGACCGACTCGCCAGCCATTCTTGCCATCGGTGAGCAGGATCTCGGCTTGCAGATGCGTCAGATCCTTGAGGCGAGCGGGCAGAAGGTGCCGGAGTCCAAGCCGATCTTCGAGATCAACCCGCAGCATCCGTTGATCGAGAAGCTGGACGCCGAGCCGGACGAAGATCGCTTCGCCGATCTTTCACACATCCTCTTCGATCAGGCCGCACTCGCGGCGGGAGACAGCCTCAAGGACCCGGCTGCCTATGTGCAGCGTCTGAACAAGCTGCTGGTCGAACTTTCGGCCTGAGCCGCTGCTGCGAGATGAAAACGGCCCGTCAACGACGGGCCGTTTTCATTTCCTTCCGTTCAGACCAATACGCTGACCAAGCGAGTGCCATGGGTGAGGTTGTCGGCGACCGGACAACGTTTTTCGATCTGCTCCAGCAGCGCCTGTTTGCCCTCCCGGTCCAGATCGGCGTCGATCTCGACCTTGACGCGCAGCTCCTGGAAGCCAGGGCGGACGTCCGGGTCGCGGCCGAGCAGGCCGGCGGGGTCGTAGTCCGCTTCGATCTCGAAGCGCATGCCGCGTAGTTCGATCTTCTGCTGATGAGCGATGAACCGGCCGATGGTGCCGAAACAACCCGCCACTGCGGCCATGATGGCTTCCAGTGGAGTGGGGCCGAGGTCCTGACCAGCCGCGTTCTTCGGCTGATCCATGATCAGGCGGTGGTTGCCGCACTCGACCTCGATTGCCATACCTGCATTCAATTGTCCGCGTGCGCTGATGGTCTTCAGAGCCATGAAAACGTGCCTCGCTCAGTTAGGTGATCAATCAAACGCGGCAGAGTGGCCCGCGTTTCTGTTCCAGGCATGCTAGGGCGCTTTGCCCTGGCCGGCCTTGATGTTTGTCAAATACGGTGGGGAGTATTGGCGCTGTGTCACGGATGAACGGTCGAGCCTGGCGGCGGTCTATTCGCTGCCTGTCCGGAGGACCACGCTTTGCCAAAAAAACGACCCGCCCTGTTGCTCGCTCTCTTTCTTTGTTTGCCGCTGGCTTGTGCTCAAGCGCGAGATTACCGCTACAGCGACGCACACCTGCATTACGTGGATTTCTTCCAGGAGACCGACGGCATGCAAAAGCTGCTCAAGGCGATGGACGCCGGCGGCATCGATCACGTCATGATCAGCGGTATTCCGGTAGCGAAGAAGTGGCACGAGAACGAGCCCAAGCGTCCGCGTTACTACGCTGGGGATGATGCGCCGGTGTACTGGTACAGTGCCACCGATGTGCTGGTCGCCGCAGCCCTTGAGGAGCTGGATGAGGAGCAGCGCAAGCGCTTCCATCCTTTCCTGTCTGGCTTCAACCCCAATGACAAGAACGCTGACGCCCATATCCGGCGCATGCTCGAGCTGCATCCGGGACTCTGGCAAGGGCTGGGGGAGGTGTTTACGCGTCACGATGACGTAACTGCCCTGACCGAGGGCGACACACCGCGGGCCAACAACGAGGCGCTGACGAGGGTCTACCATCTGGCGGCCGAGTTCGATCTGCCGGTGCTGCTGCATTCGAACATCACCTCCAAGCGCGAGCGCAATCCGCTCTATCTCACCGAGCTGGAGGAGCCGCTGCGCAATCACCCGCATACCCGCTTCATCTGGGCCCATGCTGGCACCAGCATGGAGCTTCATCGGCATCAGGAGAAGCTGGAGTTTCTGTACGATACGGTCAGCCGATTGCTCGGCGACTATTCCAATCTTTACATCGACCTATCCTGGACGATGCTGCGTCCTTACCTGCTGGACGAGCAGGGCAATCCGGACCCCAAATGGGTGGCGCTGGTCGAGCAATATCCGGATCGCTTCGTGATCGGTTCGGACGTGGTGGGACGTTTCGACAGCTTGGCCCCGGGTATGCAGGCATTCGAGCCGTTCCTCGATGCACTCCCTGAGTCGGTGGCGCAGGGCGTCGCTCGAGACAACTTCCTTGCCCTGTTGCCGCGCAAGCGGCAGCAGCAACTGCGCTGATCGTCACGCTGCTGTCATCGTTGCGTCATAACCTGCCGGCTCCGTAATCCATCAAGGAGCAGGTACATGTCGTTAGTCCGTTTGGCGTTGGCCGTGGCCGTGCTGGGAATGAGTGCGCCGCTTGCACAAGCCGACGTGCAGGTGATGGGACCAGTGGAATATGGTCTGTTCGAAACAACGAAAGAGGATTTCCAGCCCGGGGAGCGCGTTCTGACACGACGCGATCAGTCGATCCGCCAGACCACCGAGATTCCCGCGAAACTCGGCAGCAAGTTCGGCCTGCGTTACCGCCTGGTGGGCAAGCAGGCTGCTGATATGCCGTTGACGTTGCTCTATCTGACGCCAGGTGTGCAGACGCCCGACGGCAAACGGCACGACAAGTTCGAAGTGGTCCAGGCGCTGGTCCCTGACGTGGAGCAGGATGTCATGGCATTCGAATTCACCGAGCCCCACGAAGTAGTGCCTGGCGAGTGGCGGATGATGGTGTTCCAGGGAGATCGCAAGCTGGCCGAGCAACACTTCACGGTACGCGAGCAGTAGTGGCTAATCGCAGTCGGACCGTTAGTCGATTAGGACCCTCGGGGCGTTCATTGGCGGCAGGATTCGGGTGAGCGGCTTTGCCTTTCGATGATGCAGCAGGCCACGCGCGTGACGCTGCCTCATTTCATGGAGCATGTAGCCCCGTGTCCATTCGCTCGTTCACCTAGTGAACGTCCCCGCTGGTTTCGGTTGAGATCGGTTATCGTTCGATAAACATATTTCTTTGCCTGGCGTCAAGTGATGCGTCAATCGAACCGATATACGGTTTATCTACCGTAATCACGAGGGTCGCGTCATGTTCAGACAAATGAGAATTGCCACGAGGGCAGGCTTGGGATTTGGCGTCGTCGCACTGTTTGTCTTTCTGTTGGGTGCGTTTGCGTTGTCCCGAATAACAGTAATGGAAGACGAAGCTGAACACGTTGACCAGCAACTCCTGCCGACCATTCAGTTGCTCGGTCAGATCAATCAGCGGTTTCTGATGATTCGTGCAGGAACGTTGCGATTGCTGATCGTTGAACCGGGTGAGCGGAACGCAGGGGCGGCTGGGCTCGATGCGGTGCGCAAGACGCTGGCCGAAGAGCGCCAGGAGCTGGATCGGCTGATCGCCAGCGTGGAGGGGAAGGCTTTGCTTGCGGCGTTCGATCAATCGCTGGCGCGCTACGAGGGCTTTCAGCGCAAGATGGTAGAGCTAACCTTGGAGGGCCGCGTGGATGAGGCGATCAGCCTCACCCGAGGCGAGCTCAACGAACACGCGCTCAAAACTTCCCAGGCGGTCGCCGACCTGATCGATCTCAACCGCAAGGCCGCCAATGCAGCTAGCGCTCATGCCCTCGATGTGGCGGACAATGCCTTCCAGGGCGTAGTCGTTGCGATCGTTCTGGCGCTCATTGCCACCGTCGTGCTGGCGATGTTGTTGACCCGCAGCATCGTGCAACCACTGGCGGAGGCGGTGAGCGTGGCGGAAGTCATTGCCGGTGGTGACCTCACTCGTGGCATCAACTTCGTCGGGAATGATGAACCCGCGCGCCTGCTCGTCGCGCTTCAGGCCATGCAGCAAAGTCTTCGCGAGACCATCCAGGGTATTTCCCACTCCTCCAACCAGTTGGCTTCGGCGGCGGAAGAGCTCAACGTCGTGACCGAAGACTCTACCCGTGGCTTGCATCAGCAGAACCACGAGATCGAGCAGGCCGCCACCGCAGTCAACGAAATGACCACCGCGGTGGATGAGGTAGCGCGCAATGCCGTCGCGACGTCCGAAGCCTCGCGCGAGTCCGACGAGACGGCGCAGCATGGTCGCCAGCAGGTCATCCGCACGGTCGAGTCGATCGACCTGCTGGCGGGCGACGTAACCCAGACGGCCGCCGAGGTGGAGCGGTTGGCAGGCCAGGTACGCGATATCAGCAAGGTGCTGGACGTGATTCGCTCCATCGCGGAGCAGACCAACCTGCTGGCCCTCAACGCGGCTATCGAAGCGGCGCGCGCCGGTGATGCTGGACGGGGGTTCGCCGTGGTTGCCGATGAGGTGAGGGCTCTGGCGCACCGCACACAGCAGTCGACCGCGGAAATCGAGCAGATGATCGGCGATGTACATCAGGGCACCGACAAGGCGGTGCATGCCATGCAGGCGAGCAATGAGCGCGCCAGGACCACGCTGGAGCTGGCGCGGGCAGCCGGTGAGGCGCTCGATGGCATCGCCAGCGCGATCAGCCAGATCAGCGAGCGCAACCTGGTGATCGCCAGTGCGTCGGAGGAGCAGGCTCAGGTCGCCCGAGAGGTTGATCGCAATCTGGTGAACATTCGCGATCTGTCGCTGCAATCTTCAGCGGGTGCAAACCAGACCAGTGCAGCCAGTCAGGAGCTGGCACGCCTGGCGATCGACCTGAACAATCTCGTGGCACGCTTCCAGGTCTGATCCCGAGGGCGCTCGCCAGGGCGCCCTTTGTTCTTCAAGCGCTTCGAGCCGACTACTTCGCCCACCCGTGACAGCTCAATGCTGGGCATGGGCGGTCCAGCGGCGTACCATCCCGCGTTTTTCCATGGCAGGAACGGTCCGTTCGGGGTCGTTCTTTCCCAGCTGCGAGATGCGCCTATGTCCGATATGCCTCGAATCGTCCGCTTCATCAGTCGCACCAGTCTGGTACTCCAGATCGTCATCGGATTGGTCGTCGGAGCGTTACTGGCGCTCTTCCTGCCGGCTGCCGCCAAATCGGCCGCGCTGCTGGGCGACCTGTTCGTTCAGGCGCTCAAGGCCGTAGCGCCGGTTCTGGTATTCGTGTTGGTGACTTCGTCACTGGCCAACCACAAGCGCGGTCAGCCCACCCACATACGGCCCATCATCGTGCTTTACGCGCTGGGTACGCTGAGTGCGGCGGCGGTTGCGGTGCTGGCGAGCTTCCTGTTTCCGACCTCGCTGACGCTGGTAAGCGAAGCAACTGACGTGATACCGCCGTCCGGGGTAGGAGCGGTCCTCAATACGCTGCTGTTCAATATCGTCGACAACCCGGTGCGTGCGCTGCTCAATGGCAACTTCATCGGCATCCTGGCGTGGGCAATCGGTCTCGGCTTCGCCTTTCGCCATGCACAGGACAGCACGCGGCGGCTGATTGGCGACCTGTCCGATGGCGTCACGCTGATCGTCAAGGTGGTGATCCGCTTCGCGCCGCTCGGTGTGTTCGGCCTGGTCGCCGGTACGCTGGCCGATTCGGGCTTCGATGTGCTGCTGGGCTATGTCCGGCTGCTGCTCGTGCTGGTGGGCGCCATGCTGTTCATGGCGCTGGTGATGAACCCGCTGATCGTGTTCTGGCAGATTCGCCGCAATCCCTATCCGCTGGTACTCACCTGCCTTCGTGAGAGTGGCATCACGGCCTTCTTCACGCGCAGTTCGGCTGCCAATATTCCGGTGAACATGCAGTTGTGCCAGCGTCTCGGGCTGCACAAGGACACCTACTCGGTGTCCATCCCGCTGGGTGCGACCATCAACATGGGTGGGGCGGCAATCACCATCACGGTGCTTACGCTGGCTGCGGTCAATACTCTCGGCATTCAGGTGGATATCGCCACGGCGGTGCTGCTGAGCCTGTTGGCGGCGGTCTGCGCCTGCGGGGCCTCGGGTGTCGCCGGCGGCTCGCTGCTGCTCATTCCGCTGGCCTGCAGCCTGTTCGGGATCTCCAATGACCTGGCGATGCAGGTCGTGGCGGTCGGCTTCATCATCGGCGTGGTGCAGGACTCGGCAGAAACCGCGCTGAACTCGTCGACTGACGTGCTGTTCACTGCAGCCTCCTGTATCGCCCATGGCGATATCGACGAGGGTGCTGAGCGGCGCGTCTGAATCAACTGATCGCGGAAACAAGAACGGCGCCCTAGGGCGCCGTTCTCATGTGTCGCTTGCTGCTGGCTCAGGCCTTGTAGCGGCGCAGTACCAGCGTGGCATTGGTGCCGCCGAAGCCGAAGCTGTTGCTCATGATCGTGTCGATCTGAGCGTTCTCGCGGGTTTCGCGAAGGATCGGCATGTCGGCGACTTCCGGGTCCAGCTCGTCGATGTTGGCCGAGCCGGCGATGAAGTTACCTTCCATCATCAGCATCGAGTAGATCGCTTCGTGAACGCCGGCGGCGCCCAGCGAGTGGCCGGACAGGCTCTTGGTCGAGCTGATGGTCGGGACCTTGTCGCCGAACATGTTACGCACGGCCTTGATCTCGGCCACGTCGCCCACCGGGGTGGAGGTGCCGTGGGTGTTGAGGTAGTCGATCGAGCCCTCGACGGTGGACATCGCCTGCTGCATGCAGCGCAGGGCGCCTTCACCGCTCGGTGCGACCATGTCGTAGCCGTCGGAAGTGGCGCCGTAGCCGACGATCTCGGCGTAAATCTTGGCGCCGCGCTTGAGGGCATGCTCCAGCTCTTCGACCACCACCATGCCGCCGCCGCCGGCGATGACGAAACCGTCACGCTTGGCGTCGTAGGCGCGCGAGGCCTTTTCCGGGGTTTCGTTGTACTGGCTGGACAGGGCACCCATGGCGTCGAACAGGCAGCTCTGGCTCCAGTGCTCCTCCTCACCACCACCGGCGAAGACGACGTCCTGCTTGCCCATCTGGATCTGCTCCATGGCATGGCCGATGCAATGCGCGCTGGTGGCGCAGGCCGAAGCGATGGAGTAGTTGATGCCCTTGATGCGGAACGGGGTGGCGAGACAGGCCGAGACGGTGCTGCTCATGGTGCGCGGCACGCGGTATGGGCCGATGCGCTTGACGCCCTTGTCGCGCAGGATGTCGATGGCTTCCATCTGATTGATGGTGGAGGCGCCACCCGAGCCGGCCACCAGGCCGATGCGCGGGTTGGAAATGTCATCCAGGCTGAAGCCGGCGTCCTTCACCGCCTGCTCCATCGCCAGGTAGGCGTAGGCGGCAGCGTCCCCCATGAAGCGCAGGACCTTGCGGTCGATCAGCTCTTCGAGGTTCAGGTTGACGGAGCCGGAAACCTGACTGCGCAGCCCCATGTCCGCGTAGGACTGGTTGAAGCGAATGCCGGGGCGGCCGGCGCGCAGGTTGCCGGAGACGGTCTCTTTGTCATTGCCCAGGCAGGAAACGATACCCAGGCCAGTGATCACGACGCGACGCATGCGGATGTCCTTCAAAAGCTGTCGGTAGAGGTGAACAGGCCGACGCGCAAGCCTTCGGCACTGTAGATCTCGCGGCCATCAACGCTAACGGTGCCGTCGGCGATACCGAGAATCAGCGAGCGGTTGATGGTGCGCTTGATGTGGATGTTGTAGGTGACCTTCTTCGCGGTCGGCAGCACCTGACCGAAGAACTTCACTTCGCCCGAGCCGAGGGCGCGGCCGCGGCCAGGGTTGCCCTGCCAGCCGAGGTAGAAGCCGACCAGCTGCCACATGGCATCGAGGCCCAGGCAGCCGGGCATGACCGGATCGCCTTCGAAGTGGCAGGCGAAGAACCAGAGATCAGGGTTGATATCCAGTTCGGCGACCAGCTCGCCCTTGCCATACTTGCCGCCCACTTCGCTGATGTGAACGATACGGTCGACCATCAGCATGTTCGGCGCAGGCAGTTGCGCATTACCGGGACCGAAGAGTTCGCCGCGGCTGCAACGAAGCAGGTCTTCCCGAGTAAAGGCGTGTTGTTTGGTCATGCGTATTCCTCAATGGGCCCCGTACAGAGGGCTTTGCTGCTTACATACCGGGCCCAGAATTCGAAGGCCTGATCATCAAGACTAGTCATAGACTGCCGTGTTGTGGCTAAAGTCACAGCCTGGCAACAGCGACGCCACTCATGCCATATCTGTGGCCGAAGGGCGCAAAGACAGAATTGGGCGGCTACTTTAACACTCCTGAGCTACTAACGAGGACCTTGCGACAGCGTGTCCTCTATAGACAATCGTTGCAGTGACGGTTGCCTATTGCTCGAAAATACGTATCTCAGCGGCGCAGACACGGCGCTAAGTCGATGATTTGTCGGGGTTTGGCTTTGCGCTGGTGGCCGCCAGCATGAAACGTATAATGCCCGTCACTGCCATTGCGA
The DNA here is from genome assembly GCF_054483855.1 of Stutzerimonas sp. KH-1. NCBI lineage: Bacteria > Pseudomonadati > Pseudomonadota > Gammaproteobacteria > Pseudomonadales > Pseudomonadaceae > Stutzerimonas > Stutzerimonas sp. KH-1. The sequence continues at coordinate 1,204,181 of NZ_CM137011.1, forward strand.
ATGGCTCATAACGGAAACCACATGACACAACAGCAATCCATCGCGGTACTCGGCGGCGGCAGTTTCGGTACCGCGATCGCCAATCTGCTGGCCGAGAACGGGCATCACGTCCTGCTCTGGATGCGCGATGCACAGCAGGCCGAGTGCATACGTACGCAGCGGCAGAACCCTCGGTACCTGAAGGGCGTCGAGGTTCTGCCGCAGGTGGAGCCGACCACGGATCTGGCGTCGACCCTTGAAGCTTGCGAGCTGGTTTTCGTCGCGCTGCCCTCCAGCGCCCTGCGCCAGGCGTTGCAGCCGTTCGCCGCACAGCTGGGCGGCAAGATGCTGATCAGCACCACCAAGGGCATCGAGGCGGACGGTTTCACGCTGATGAGCCAGATTCTCGAGCAGATTGCGCCGCAGGCTCGTATCGGCGTGCTGTCTGGGCCGAACCTGGCTCGTGAAGTGGCCGACCATGCCCTGACCGCTACCGTCGTGGCGAGTCAGGACGAGGCGTTGTGTCGCAGCGTACAGCAGGTCCTGCATGGTCGTACCTTCCGCGTCTACGCCAGTTCCGATCGCTTCGGTGTCGAGTTGGGCGGGGCGCTGAAGAACGTCTACGCGATCATGGCCGGCATGGCAGCCGCGCTGGGCATGGGCGAAAACACGCGCAGCATGCTGATCACCCGGGCCCTGGCGGAAATGACACGCTTCGCGGTGAAGCTGGGGGCCAACCCCATGACCTTTCTCGGCCTGGCCGGTGTCGGCGACCTGATCGTCACCTGTACTTCACCCAAGAGCCGCAACTTCCAGGTGGGCTATGCGCTTGGCGAAGGATTAAGCCTGGACGAGGCGGTTTCACGCCTGGGCGAAGTTGCCGAAGGCGTGAACACCATCAAGGTGCTCAAATGCAAGGCCGAGGAACTGCAGGTCTACATGCCGCTGGTCGCGGGGTTGCACGCCATTCTGTTCGAGGGTCGTACGCTCGATCAGATCATCGCCATGCTGATGCGCGGTGAGCCCAAGACCGACGTGGATTTCATTTCAACCGACGGATTCTGAACCGAGCTCCAGGAGACTCCATGAACCAATCCAATCAGGCGACGGACCGGGAATCCTTGATTCTACGAGCCGTCTGGATGCTGATCTTCTTCTTCGTCTGGCAACTGGCCGAACTGGTGCTGCTGGTCGTGGTGGTCCTGCAGCTGGTGCTGCGTCTGGTCAAGGGTCATCCGGACGCCAGTCTGCAGGGCTTCGGTGACAGCCTCAGTCAGTACGTTGCGCAGATCGGGCGCTTCGCTACTTTCAATACCGAGCAAAAGCCCTGGCCGCTGTCCGACTGGCCGGCACCGAGACCGGCTGACGTCGAGCTGACACCGCCGGCACCTCCCGCAGCGCCGGAGCAGCCGAAGGAGGGACCGGCACCATGAGGCTGTGGTTGTTGCGTCATGGTCACGCCGAGCCGAACGCGCGCACCGATGCCGAGCGCAATCTGACGGAGGGTGGGCGTCGAGATGTCCGGCGCAGCGCTACCTTTCTGCGAGGCAAACCGCTGCAGACGATCCTTGTGAGCCCGTACCGGCGCGCGCAGCAGACTGCGGACGAGGTCTGCGCGGCGCTGGGCTTCAGCGGCCAGCGCGAAACCGTGGACTGGGCCACGCCCGAGTCGGATCTGCAGGAGGCCCTGAGAGCGCTCGATTCGCGTGGCGAGCACGATCTGCTTCTGGTCACCCACCAGCCCTTCGTCGGCAACCTGGCCGGTTGGCTGGTCAACGGCCACTATGGCGATCCGCTGCCGATGGCAACTGCATCGCTGGCGGAGCTCGAAGGCGAGGCGATCGCCGGCGGGCTGATGCGACTGGTATCGCTGCACGACGTTGGTTAGGGTTGCTGCTGCTCACCTCGCCGCTCCGTGTGAGGTGAGCTAACGACAATAACCATCAGGAGCACGTCCCTTGAGCATCTGGCACCGTCAGCCCGACCTGGAAGCACTGCATAGCACGCGCAAGAACACCATCAGCGAATTGCTGGATATCCGCTTCGAATCGTTCGACGAGTCATCGATCACGGCAAGCATGCCGGTCGATGCCCGCACCCATCAGCCTTACGGCCTTTTGCATGGTGGTGCTTCGGTCGTCCTGGCCGAGACCCTCGGTTCCATGGCCAGTTATCACTGCATCGATACCAGCAAGTTCTACTGCGTCGGGCTCGAGGTGAACGCCAACCATCTGCGCGGCTTGCGCAGCGGTCGCGTCACAGGTGTGTGCCGACCGGTGCATCTGGGGCGCTCCACTCACGTCTGGGACATCCGCCTGAGTGGTGAGGACGGCAAGCCCAGCTGCATTTCCCGGCTGACCGTCGCAATCGTGCCGCTGGAAAGGAACTGAGCACGGGGCGGGTCGCCATTGCGGCCTGCTGATTGGCCTGAATGCCCTTCATTCGGCAGGACTATGGCGATTGCTGCCTGCCGGGGCCTGCCGGACAATGGCGATCCAGTCCGTCCGGCAACACTTTCTTCATGACGCAACGCATCTTCTTCGCCCACGCCAACGGCTTTCCTTCGGCGACCTATCGCAAGCTGTTCGAGGCGCTCGCGCCGGAATATCAGGTCACGCACATGGATCGTCACGGTCACGATCCGCGCTTTCCGGTGGATGACAACTGGAACAACCTGCTCGAGGAACTGTTCGAGCAGCTCGAACGTCTGCGCGAGCCGGTCTGGGGTGTGGGACATTCCTTTGGCGGCATGCTGCACTACCGCGCGGCATTGTTGCGGCCCGACCTCTATCACGGGGTGGTCATGCTCGATTCACCGTTGCCGACCTGGTTCGACCAGACCGTCATCTGGGCCGCCAAGCGCCTGGGCTTCATCGACCGACTGACCCCGGCTGGCCGTACGCTTGGACGTCGCGAGCAGTTTTCCAGCGCCGAGGAAGCGCGTGCCTACTTCGCCGGCAAGGCTTTGTTCAGCAGCTTCGACCCGGAATGTCTGGAAGCCTATATCGAACATGGGTTGGAGCCGACAGGGCAGGGAATGCGTCTGCGCTTCGATCCGCAGACCGAAATCAGCATTTACCGCAGCGTGCCGCATCTCACGCCGGGCTGGCCGCCGGCACTGAGGATTCCACTGGCCATGGTGCGTGGCCGCGAAAGCCGCGTGGTGCTGCCGCATCACGGCTACCTGCTGCGGCTGATGGCGCGTGGCGAAGCGCATACGCTACCCGGTGGGCACATGTTCCCGTTCGAGCGGCCGCAGCAGACCGCCGAGAAATTGCGCGAGCTGCTCGGCCGCTGGGGTGCGCAGCTGGAGCTATCCAAGGGGGCGGCATGAGTGTCCTGTTCGAAGAGGTCCGACTGAGCCTGCCTCACCTCGAGGTAGCGGCCCACCTGTACGGGCCTGAAGATGGTCAGCCAGTGATTGCCTTGCACGGCTGGCTGGACAACGCGGCGACCTTCACCCGGCTTGCGCCGCGCTTGCAGGGGCTGCGCATCGTTGCGCTCGATTTGCCAGGTCACGGCCATTCCGACCATCGTCCGGTCGGGGCCAGTTACAACATCTGGGACTATGCCCACGACGTGCTGCAAGTCGCCGAGCAGTTCGGCTGGAAGCGTTTCTCCCTGCTCGGACATTCCATGGGGGCGATCGTCTCGGTCCTCCTGGCCGGTGCGTTGCCCGAGCGGATTGAGCGGCTGGCGTTGATCGATGGTGTGATTCCGTACACCGGCGAAGCGGACGAAGCACCGCAGAAGCTGGGTGCGGCGATCGAGGCGCTGCTGGCGGTCGATGACAAACGCAAGCCGGTCTATGCCACCTTTGATCAGGCCGTTGCTGCGCGTATGAAAGGCGTTGGTGCGGTCAGTCACGAGGCTGCGCAGCTGCTGGCTCAGCGCGGGTTGATGCCGGTGCCGGGAGGTTACACCTGGCGCACCGATGCGCGCCTCATGTTGCCTTCGGCGATGCGCCTGACACGCGCCCACGCCCTGGCGTTCGTCGAGCGGGTGGCGTGTCCAGCCAGCCTGGTGCTGGCAGAGGGCGGGTTGATGACCCAGCCAGAGCTGCGCTCGCTGGTCCAGGGGCTACCGTTCGCCGTTCGCGAACTGCCCGGCGGGCATCATCTGCATCTGGACGACGAAGCCGGCGCCGAAGCGGTCGCCTCGCTATTCAACACGTTCTTTCAGGCGTAGCAGCTGCACACCTCTGCAATACTCTCTCGTAAAGCCTCGCTTGACTTGTTTTTGGCAAGTGGTGAGGCTGGCAGCGGCGCTGGCTGGCCAGCGCGTTCATGCGGGCTGTGAGCTGATCGGTCCTCGGCCGGCGTCATTGTTCCAGGCTGGCTATTCATCGATGTCAGTCTCGTGCCCATGTCCATTGAGGAGTGTTATGCGAAGTGCATGGATAGTGGCATCGGTACTGTTCGCTGGTGCAGCGGGGGCCGCCGATATCCCCGGCAGTGCCGATCTGGATACGCTTTCCCGATTTGCTCAGGCTCAGATCGTCGATTATCGGCAGGGGCAGGTGCAGGAACGCGTCTATCCGCAGGATTCGATCCGCCGGATCAGCGGCAAACTGCGTATGGCTGCACAAGTCACCGTTTCTGGCGAACTTACGGCCATCACTTACCTGCTACCAGCTACGCACGCCGGTATCGAAGCGTTCACCCAGGCCCGGGGCGAACTCTTGCGCCAGGGTGCTGAGCTGCTTTTCTGGTGCGAAGGGCGCGAATGTGGTTCCAGCAGCCTCTGGGCCAACGCCATTTTCGGCAAATCCATGCTTTACGGGCCCGAGGGCCAGCAGGCCTACCTGTTGGCACGTTTGCCGGAGGTCGATGGCCGCCTGGTCGCGCTCTACGGTATTACCCGTGGCAATGGCCGGCCCTATCTGCATGTGGAGCAGCTTCGGCCGGAACAACCGCTGGGGGAGGTATTGCCCACCGCGGCGACCCTGTTGCGGCAATTGCGCAGCACCGGTGAGCTGCAATTGCCTCGTCTTGCCGATGAGCCGACGGCAGAGTGGGGCGGCATCCTGGCCAGCATGTTGCGCCTGGACAGTACCATGCGCATCAGCCTCGCCGGACGCGGTGCGGTAGCCTGGCGCGAGGCGCTGATCGTCGAACGCATTCGCCCCGGACGGCTCGAGGTGGATGATTCCGAGCAGGCCGGTCTGCTCATCAGGCTATTGCGCTGACGCCCTGGAGCGGCTGCAATAGCCGATCTCTGCGCGCGTGCTGATAGTCAGCACGCGCCGCTCCTCTCGATAGAGTACCTAGTGCATGCTCAACAATGATCGCTTGTTGGTGCAGATTCTGCTCCTCGGCCTGCTTGCGGCTTGCCTGTGGGTGCTGGCTCCGTTTGCTTCCGCCTTGTTCTGGGCTGCCGTGCTGGCTTTCGCCAGCTGGCCGCTAATGCGCCTGCTGACCCGCTGGCTGAACGGCAACGCCACGCTTGCCGCTGGCTTGCTCACCTTCAGCTGGATGGTGCTGGTGGCCGTGCCGCTGGTCTGGCTGGGGTTCAACATCGCTGACCAGGTTCGCGATGCAAACGCGTTACTGCATGATCTGCAGGTCGAGGGCCTGCCGCCTGCGCCGACATGGCTGGGTGAGCTGCCCTTCGTCGGCGATACACTGGTGAGCTTCTGGAACACTGTGGATGAGCAGGGTACGGCTCTGATCGCCAGCATCCGCCCCTACATCGGTCAGGTCGCCAACTGGCTGCTGGTGCGCAGTGCGCGAATCGGTGGCGGCATGCTTGAGCTGGCACTTAGTCTGGTGCTGGTGTTCTTCTTCTACCGCGACGGCCCGCGTCTGTCGGCCTTCGTGCACAGTCTGTTGCACCGGCTGATCGGCGATCGCGCGGATCATTACCTCGAACTAGTGGCCGGAACGGTGCAGCGCGTGGTCAACGGGGTGATCGGGACCGCCGCGGCGCAGGCCATTCTGGCCTACATCGGCTTTCTCATCGCCGGCATCCCTGGTGCGCTGGTACTGGGGCTGCTGACCTTCGCCTGCAGCTTCATCATGGTGCCGCCGCTGGTCTGGGGGCCGGCGGTCGCCTGGCTGGCCTGGCAGGGCGACTACGGCATGGCGGTGTTCCTCGGCGTCTGGGGCATGTTTGTCATTAGCGGCGTGGACAACGTGCTCAAGCCCTATCTCATCAGCCGGGGCGGCAACCTGCCGCTGGTGGTGGTGCTGCTCGGGGTATTCGGCGGCATCCTGGCCTTCGGCTTCATGGGCCTGTTCCTCGGTCCGACGCTACTCGCGGTCGCCTACAGTCTGCTCGGCGACTGGCTGATCAAGGAGGTGCCGAAGATGCCGGCCCACGAGTCGACACAGCTTCCAGGCGAGTAGCGCGAGTCGGTCGGCCCGTAGCGTCAGGCAGCGCTCACTGCTCCTCTTCGTAACGCACCAGCGCGTCATGGGCGACGATGCGCCCGAGGGCGATCAGCTCGGGCGCCTTGTAGAACTCGTAGAAGCGACAGGCGCGCTTGGGGATGTTGACCAGCACGTTGGGCGGGTAGCCGGCGATCTTGTACTGCGCCAGCGATGACTGCATGACGTCGAAACTCTGGTTGATCAGCTCCAGCAGCGACGCCGGGCCGGTCACGTCGATCACCGTCGAGCCCTCTGCCGAACGCGGCGCGCCGCGGCTGGTTGGCGCCGCCGGCGGCTGATCGCCGCGGGTCAGTTCGCCGGCACGGATGTCTTCGATCTGCTCGGTCAGCTCGGCTTCGTCCTTGCGCCAGAACGGGATGTGCGAGCTGATCGAGGTCATGAGCGAGTCGAAGCGACCCGGGCGCTCGATCTCCGGCAGCGGGTACTGCTTGTGATTGTTGGCGTTGAGGTTGACCGCGATGATCATGTCGCAATGCGCCGAGACCACCGGGACGATCGGCAGGGGATTGAGCAGGCCACCGTCGACCAGCATGCGGTTGCCCTGCATGACCGGCGTGAACAGGCTCGGGATGGCCGCGGAGGCGCGCATCGCCAGTTCCAGGCTGCCTTCCTGAAACCAGATCTCCTGCTGATTGGTCAGGTCGGTGGCGACCGCCGTGAAGGGAATCGGCAGATCCTCGATGCGGGTCTTGCCGACCATGTCGCGGATGCGGCCGAAGACCTTTTCGCCGCGGATCGCGCCGAGACTGAAGCTCGGGTCGACCAGGCGCAGCAGATCCAGATAATCGAGGCTTTCGATCCAGCTGCGGTACTCGTCGAGCTTGCCGGCTGCATAGATGCCGCCGACGACCGCGCCCATTGAACAGCCTGCAATGCAGGCGATCTCATAGCCTCGTGCCTCCAGCTCCTCGATCACGCCGATATGCGCATAGCCCCGTGCGCCACCTGATCCCAATACCAGTGCAACTCTCTTACTCATGCGTATCTCCCTGTGGCACTCGCGATAGCTTCGTGCCTGGCCGGCAAGCCTGCAAGGGCTGATCGGGGCCTCGCCACGCTCGAGCCTGTCGTTGCATGCCCGAATCCGGCGGCAACCGGCGAATCTACAGCGGCCTTTGCTACAATCGCCGCCCGTTTGTGCATGTGCCACGAGAGAGCCCGATGAGCGAACCGATCCGCCTCACCCAGTACAGTCACGGCGCCGGCTGCGGCTGCAAGATATCGCCCAAGGTGCTGGACGTGATTCTTGCCGGCAGCGGTGCGCAGAACCTCGATCCGCGCCTGTGGGTCGGCAATGCCTCGCGCGATGACGCGGCGGTGTACGGCATCGACGAGGAGCGCGGCGTGGTCTCGACCACCGACTTCTTCATGCCCATCGTTGACGATCCCTTCGACTTCGGCCGCATCGCCGCCACCAATGCGATCAGCGATATCTATGCCATGGGCGGCGACCCGCTGATGGCCATCGCGATCCTCGGTTGGCCGGTCAATGTGTTGCCGCCGGAAGTCGCCCGAGAAGTGATCGCAGGTGGCCGTGCCGTCTGCGATGCCGCCGGCATTCCCCTGGCTGGCGGGCACTCGATCGATGCGCCTGAGCCGATCTTTGGCCTCGCCGTCACCGGTCTGGTGAACAAGCGCCAGATGAAGCGCAACGACACCGCTACCGCCGGCTGCAAGCTGTACCTGACCAAGCCGCTGGGCATCGGCATCCTCACCACCGCCGAGAAGAAGGCCAAGCTGCGCAGCGAGGACGTCGGCTTGGCCCGCGACTGGATGTGCACGCTGAACACAGCCGGCAGCCGCTTCGGCAAGCTTGAAGGCGTTCGTGCCATGACTGACGTGACCGGCTTCGGCCTGCTTGGCCATCTGGTGGAGATGGCCGATGGCAGCGGCCTGACCGCGGAGATCGAATACGCCCGCGTACCGCGCCTGCCTGGCATCGAATACTACCTGGAGCAGGGCTGCGTACCGGGTGGCACCCAGCGCAATTTCGACAGCTATGGGGAGCGCATCGCCGCGCTCGACGAACGTCATAAACCACTGCTTTGCGATCCGCAGACCAGTGGTGGCTTGCTGGTCGCCGTGACGCCGGAGGGCGAGGCGGAGTTCCGCTCGGTCTGCGCCCAGCTCGGCCTAGCGCTGGAGCCGATCGGCCAGCTGGTCGCCGCGCGTAGCCATGCGGTCGAGGTACGTTGATGCGCGGCGACACGGAGAATTATCGCGAGCTGTTCCTCAACGACGTCCCCATGATGGATGCCCGTGCGCCGGTGGAGTTCGGCAAGGGGGCCTTTCCCGGCGTGGTCAATCTGCCGCTGATGAATGATGTGGAGCGGCAGAAGGTTGGCACCTGCTACAAGCAGCACGGCCAGAAAGCCGCCATCGAGCTGGGCCATCAGCTGGTGTCCGGCAAGACCAAGGCCGAGCGGCTGCAGGCCTGGGCGGACTTCGCCCGAGCTCATCCGGATGGCTACCTGTACTGCTTCCGTGGCGGTTTGCGCTCGAAGATCGTTCAGCAATGGCTGAAGGATGAGATGGGCATCGACTACCCGCGGGTAGTCGGCGGCTACAAGGCGATGCGCCACTTCCTGCTGGAGACCATCGACCAGGCCGTCGAGCAGTGCGCTTTCGTCCTGGTGGGCGGCATGACCGGTACCGGCAAGACCGAAGTGCTGGCGCAGCTGGATAACAGCCTGGACCTGGAAGGCCTGGCCAATCACCGTGGCTCCAGCTTCGGCAAGCGCGCCACGCCGCAGCCCTCGCAGATCGATTTCGAGAACGCGCTGGCGATCCGCCTGCTGAAGATGCGCGCGGCAGGGATCGAAAGCTTCGTGCTCGAGGACGAGGCGCGTCTGGTCGGGCGCTGCTCCATCCCGCTGCCGCTGTTCCAGGGCATGCAGCAGTTTCCGTTGATCTGGCTGGAGGACAGCCTGCAAGGCCGGGTCGAGCGCATCCTCAAGGACTACGTGATCGACCTGTGCGCCGAGTTCATCGCCGAACAGGATGAGAACGGTTTCGCTGCATTCGCTGAGCGTCTTCAGCAAAGTCTGGTCAATATCAACAAGCGGCTCGGCGGGGAGCGTTATCAGCGCCTGGCGCTGCTGATGGATCAGGCGTTGGCGGAGCAGGCCCGCAGCGGTGCGGTCGATCTGCATCGCGCCTGGATCGAGGCGCTGCTGGGCGAATATTACGACCCGATGTACGCCTACCAGCGCGAAAGCAAGGCCGAGCGGATCGAGTTCGCCGGTGACCAGCCGTCCGTGGTCGAGTATCTGCGTAACCGTAAGGCGCGCAACGCGCCGTAACCCTGAATGGCACATGAGGGATGATGCGATGAAAACCTGGCTGACTTTGCCTTTGCTGGTTGTGCTGCTGGCCGGTTGTGCCGGCAAGACCGCTTACCGTGACAGCTGCGCCGCGGAGCTGGATGCCGCATGGAAGGAGCAGAGCCTGGCGGAAGCCGAAGGCTTTGCCGGCACCGTGAGCTATTCCAAGGCCATGGCGTTGCTGACCGGCGCCAAGACCCAGCAGCAGTTCGAAGCCTTCCGCGGTTGCACGCAGAAGGCGCAGAAGGCGCGCTTCTATCTGCGCGAATCCCGCGCCGGACGCTGAGCTCCAACATGGGCCGGCCCGCTCGGGCCGGCTATGCTTGCGCAAGCAGGCCCGGCCGTTCCAGCCCTGCAACTGGCTGAAGCAGTGGCCACTGCTCTGCGCATGACTCTCCCACCCCCCAGCGTTCCTTCGGCATCGCTTGCCGTAGTGCTGAGCACACAGCTGCACACCTTCCGGCTGCATATCACAAAGTCGTCACCGGGCGTTTCCAGCGCTTTGCCTGGCTGCTTGCGGCAAGTAGCATCGCTGGAGGACGAACCAAGGAGAGTCTATGCGCACCCGATTGGACGCCTGCCTGCAAGCAGTCAATGAAGTGTTGCTCGGCAAGGAGGCGCAGGTCCGGCTGGCCATGGCCTGCCTGCTGGCCCGCGGTCACCTGCTGGTGGAGGACATGCCCGGGATGGGCAAGACCACCCTGAGTCATGCCCTGGCCAAGGTGCTGGGCCTGGAATTCCAGCGCATCCAGTTCACCTCCGACCTGCTGCCAGGCGACATTCTCGGCACCTCGGTGTTCGACAAGGACAGCGGACAGTTCGTCTTCCATCCCGGGCCGATCTTCGCCGAGCTGGTGCTCGCCGACGAGATCAATCGCGCCACGCCGAAAAGCCAGAGCGCCCTGCTCGAAGCCATGGAGGAGGGCCAGGTCACCATCGAAGGGGCGACACGCCCCTTGCCCGAGCCGTTCTTCGTCATCGCCACGCAGAACCCGGTGAGCTCTGGCGGCACCTTCGCGTTGCCGGAGTCGCAACTGGACCGCTTTCTTATGCGCGTCTCCCTGGGCTACCCCGCCAAGGCGGCTGAAAAGTCCCTGTTGCTGGGTGAATCCCGGCGCGATCTGCTGACCCGACTCGAACCGTTGCTGCAGCACGACGAACTGCGGGCAATCCAGGATGCAGTCGGCCATGTGCGGGTCAGCGATGCCCTTGTCGATTACGTGCTGCGTCTGGTGGAGGCCACGCGCACTCAGCCGCAGTTCGCCTGGGGGCTGTCGCCGCGCGGCAGCCTGGCGTTGCTGGCGGCCGCCCGCGCCTGGGCATTCCTCGACGGGCGCGACTACGTGATTCCGGAGGATGTGCAGGCGGTGCTGCCCACCGTGGTCGGCCACCGCCTGCGCGAGCGCGCGGATGCCACCGGTCACGGCGGTGGTGCGCTGGTGCAATGGCTGCTGCGCGAGGTGCCGGCGCTGTGAGGCAGCTGTCCGCGCCGTACTGCGGGCGTCCGGCGTGAGGCTGCTACCGCGCTTTCGCGACCGCTGGCTGCTGCGGCGCATACCGCCGGCTTCCAGCGTGCGGCTGAACCAGCGGCGAATCTTCATCATGCCCACGGCGGTGGGGCTGACGTTCATGGCTGCGCTGCTGCTGATGCTGCTCACCGCGATCAACTACCAGAACAGCCTGGCCTATGGGCTGACATTCCTGCTCGGCTCCCTCTATCTGGTCACCATCCTGCACACCTGGCGCAACCTTGCCGGGCTGGTATTGCAGGCCGGCGGCACCACGGCGGCATTCGTCGGCGAGCAGGCCTTGCTGCGCGTCCGCCTGGAAAGCCAGGGGCGTGCCTATCAGGCCGTTGCGTTGGGCTGGCCGGGGAGCGGATTGCGCCTGGTCGACGTTCCGGCTGGCGGCACCGTCGAGGTCGAGTTGAGCCTGCCGACCCGTCGCCGCGGTTGGTTGCGACCGGGCCGGGTGCGGGTGGAGAGCCGTTTCCCGCTGGGGCTGCTGGTGGCCTGGAGCTGGATCGACCTGGAGCTGGCCGCGCTCGTCTACCCGCGGCCGTCGGCAGCCGAGCATCCCCAGGGCGGCAGCGCGCCGGAGACCGAGGATGAAGGCGTGCTGACGCGGGGCTCGGGCGTCGACGACTATCAGGGCTTGCGGGCCTGGCAGCCGGGCGATCCGCGTCGACGCCTGCACTGGAAGGCCTATTCGCGCGGCCAGGGCCTGCTGGTGAAGGATTTCGCCAGCCTGCTCGGTAACGATCCGCTGCTGGATTTCGACGCGCTTACCGGCGATACCGAGCAACGGCTGTCGGTGCTCTGCCACTGGGTAATCGACCTCAGCGAAAAGCAGCAGCCGTTCGCGCTGCGGCTGCCGGCCGGCTTGTTCGGCCCGGACAGCGGCCAGGCGCATCGAGATGCCTGCCTGCGTGCGCTGGCGCTGCACGGTCTGGCTGATGGGGACGATGCATGAGTGCGAAGCCGGGTATTCCACGCAACAGCCTGATCTGGCTGCTGGTGGCGCAGGTGCTGGTGATCCTGCCGCATCTCACCCATCTGCCGCTGTGGATCATCGGCCTGTGGCTGGGCTGTGCGGGCTGGCGAATCCAGATCTTCCGCATGCGCGCTCGTTACCCGCGCAGCTGGACCAAGGCACTGTTGATGATCGGGGCGGGCTTCGGGGTGTACTTCTCCCGCGGCAGCCTGGTTGGGCTCGAGGCCGGTGTGGTGCTGCTGATTGCCGCATTCATCCTCAAGCTGGTGGAGATGAGTACCCGCCGCGATGCGCTGGTGCTGATCTTTCTCGGCTTCTTCGCGGTGGTGACCAGCTACCTGTTCGAGGACAGCCTGCTCGCCGGGCTCTACAGCCTCCTTCCGGTCACTTCATTGCTCGCCGCGATGATCGGCCTGCAGCAGAGCAGCCTGGTGACGCGGCCGTGGCCGACCGTGCGGCTGGCCGGCGCGCTGCTGTTGCAGGCCGTGCCACTGATGCTGGTGCTGTTCCTGTTCTTTCCCCGCCTGCCACCGCTGTGGTCGCTGCCGCAGGCCGGTGACAGGGGTACGACCGGACTGGCCGACCACATGGCGCCTGGCGATATCGCGCGGTTGGGGCGCTCGGCGGAACTGGCGTTTCGTGTCAGCTTCGACGGCGAGATTCCCCCTCGCGACCAGCTCTACTGGCGCGCGGTGACCTTCGAGCGTTTCGATGGCCGGCGCTGGTCGCAGTCCTACGCATCCAACGTGCCGCAGGCACCGGAGTGGCAGGCGCTGGGCGACCCGCTCAGCTACAGCGTGGTCATGCAGCCCAGCGGCCAGCCCTGGCTGTTCGCCCTGGACGTCGCGCAGGTGGCGTCCGCCGAGGCACAGCTGATGGCGGATTTTCATCTCCAGCGCCGCCAGCCGGTGAACAAGCCGCTGATGTATCAGGCGACCTCCTGGCTGGACGCGCGTCGCGAAGCGACCAGCGCACCGGCGAGCCTCGGGCGCGCATTGCAGCTGCCGGAGCAGGGCAATCCACGCGCTCGCGCCTGGGCCACCGAGCTACGGCACTCTGCGCAGGAGCCGCAGGCGATGGTGGAAGCGCTGTTGAAGCACTTCAACCGCCAGCCCTATCACTACACCCTGGAGCCGCCGCCGGTGGGGAGCGATATCGTCGATGACTTCCTGTTCCAGACCCGCAGCGGATTCTGCGCACACTACGCCGGTGCCATGACCTTCGTGCTGCGTGCGGCGGGCATTCCGGCGCGCGTGGTGGCCGGCTACCAGGGCGGTGAGGTCAACCCGGCGGGCAACTACCTTTCCGTTCACCAGTTCGACGCCCACGCCTGGGTCGAGTACTGGATCGCCGAGCGCGGTTGGGTCAGTGTCGACCCGACTTTCCAGGTCGCGCCCGAGCGCGTCGAGCAGGGGCTGGAGCAGGCCCTGGCCCGCGAGCAGAGCTTTCTCGCCGACGAACCGATGTCACTGCTGCGCTACCGTGACATCGGTTGGATGAACACCCTGCGCCTGCGCTGGGACAGCCTCAATTACGGCTGGCAGCGCTGGGTACTCAATTATCAGGATGAGCAGCAGTCGCAGATGCTGCAGCGCTGGTTCGGCAAGCTCGACGGCCAGGCGCTCGGTCTGGGCCTGGTCGCCGTGCTCGGGCTGCTGACCGGAATACTGGCGCTCGTGCTGTTCAAACCCTGGCGGCGGGAAAAGGATGTTCAGCAGCGCCAGTTCGATCGCTTCGAACGCCTGCTGGCACGCCAGGGCATTCGCCGCCTCAAAGGCGAGGGCGCGCGCAGCTTCGCCGAGCGGGCTGCCGCCGAGCTGCCCGAACAGGCGCCAGCCATTCGCGCCTTCGTCAGGCTGTACGAGGCACAGCGCTATGCGCAGCAGCCCGGAGCGGGGGACGAACTGTCGCGTGCCCTGACCACTGTCCGACGTGCCATGCCCTGGCGTCTCGCTGCCCCGTCGCGGCGTTCCTGACATTCGTTCATTGCCGGCATGGATGATTCGGCATTTCATCCGGCTGCTTCTGCCAGACAGGGTCGCGCGGCCCACCATGCGCCTTTAACATCGCCGGCATAACGAACGATAACGAGGTGGATATGGAGCTTTGCGAGCTGCTGCAAGCGGTGCGTGACAATCCCGAGAGCGTAGTTGTGCCGGCCAGTTGGGGGCAGGGGCGTGCGGGTTTCGGCGGCCTGGTCGCAGCGCTGGTCTTCGAGAGCATGCGTGCCAAGGTGCCGGAGGGGCGCCCGCTGCGCTCGCTGGCGATCACCTTCGTCGGTCCGCTGGCAGTGGACAAGCCCGCAAGCTATGAGGCCGAAGTGCTGCGTGAGGGCAAGGCGGTGAGCCAGATGCTCGGCCGGGTGATGCAGGACGGCCAAGTGGTCACCATCGTTCAGGGCAGCTTTGGCGCGCCGCGTAGCTCGGTGATCGATGTGCCGGCCGAGCCCGGTCCGTCCATGCCGCCAGTGGAAGCCTGCCAGGAGCTGCCCTACGTACCGGGCGTGACGCCGGAGTTCACCCGCTACCTGGCGATGCGCTGGGGCATCGGTGGCTTGCCGTTCAGCGGCAACGCTTCCCGCCAGATGGGCGGCTGGGTGCGCCAGCGTGGCGATGTTCCTCGCGAGCCGATGACCGAGGCGCACCTGCTGGCGCTGGTGGATGCCTGGCCGCCCGCCGTGCTGCCGCACCTCAAGAGCTTCGCGCCGGGCAGCTCGCTGACCTGGACCATCGAGTTCATCCAGCCGATGCCCGTGCTCGACAGCCATGAATGGTGCATGTACCGCGCCGAGATCGAGCATGCCCGCGACGGTTACGGCCATTGCGCCGCCGCGCTGTGGTCACCATCCGGCGAGCTGATCGCCCTGAGCCGGCAGACGGTGACGGTGTTCGGCTGAGGCCGCGCCGCCGGGCGGCAGTGTCTGGATGAAGCAGATTTGCCGCCCACTCGCAGGCTGCTAGCGCAACCATTCCGGCCGCAGCAGCATGACGACTCCCAGCACCAGCATTACCGCGCCGCTGACCAGCTTCAGCGTCGCGCCGGATCGTTGCGTGAGCTTGCGGCTGCTCAGTGCGAGCACCGCGACGGTCACCATCAGCGCGTCGTCGGCGATATAGCCAAGGATGTAGAGCCCGAGATAGGCATGATGGGCCAGCGCGCCCAGTTGCTGCTGCGCCAGTACGGCGGTGTAGATCGCTGGCAGCCCGGCGGTGCACAGCAGCTCGACGAAATTGACCACCAAAGCCAGCGCCGCGACGCCGCCGAGAGCGGGCCATAGCGATTGGCTCTGCAGAATCCGACGCATCCGTGCATAGAGCCCGGGTTTGGCGGAGGCCGGTATCGACAGCGCGAAGCCGCCGGCAGGCCGCAGGCCGTCACGCAGATTGATGAGGCCGATAAGCACCGCCAACAGTGCCAACCCTGCGAGCAACCAGGACGACAGGCCGACCAGCAGGAACAGGTTCAGCCAGGCTGCCATGAACAGGTAGTACACCGCGCCGCTGACCAGCACGAAGGTACCGGCGATCAGCGCCATGCGGTGGCGATCGCGCAGGCGGACCAGCAGCGACAGCAGGAACAGCAGGACCCACATGGCGCACGGGTTGAATCCGTCCAGCAGGCCGAGGGCAAGGGTGAAAAGCGGCAGGCCCAGACGTTCCAGGCTGAGGTTGCCGAACAGCCTGCTCTCCAATGTGGTGGGTTGCGGCACCGACTGTTCGACCAGCGCGATCAGCTGCGCGCCGCTGTGCTCGGCATCATCGAAGCCGACCAGCAGACGCTCGCCGATCACGAAGGTTGGAACTGCCGGTGGCCAGCTACCGGCTTCACGAGATAGTCGCAGCAAGTCGGCGCGGGCCGAGGGGTCACGGTCCACCTCGCGGAGGCGAATCTCCAGCTGCGGGTGCCTTTCGGCCAGTTCGACGAGAAAATCCTTGGCCGCGCTGCAGTGCGGACAGCCGTCGCGTACGAACACTTCCAGCACCGGCGGGTTGGCCAAGGCATAGGTCGGAGCCGCTGTGCCCAACAGGAATAACAGAAGGCTGCGCAGCAAGATCTGGAACATGAGCATGCATCCATGAATCCCGCCGCTGGTGGCGAGCGGGGCTGCTGATGAAGGCAAGATCGTCGGTCGTGCGGGTCCGCTCGGCAATGATCTGTAGCAAGGTTGGGCGCTGCTGCGGGTCGCGCCGAGACAGGCTGAGCTAATCTCTTAACCAGGGTCATGGCAGAGAGCCTGAGCCGTGGACAGACTCGAGCGACAGCAGGCCGATCGGCGCCGTGCTGTTTGCCGCCACACAGGGGAGACTTGGCGATGAAGATCGAGCGATTCGAAGACCTGATCGACTGGACACGCGATACCCACGCCATGCTCGCCCGCTGCATGGCTCGTTGTTCCGACAAGCACGAAGAGACCCGTGCCAAATGGCTGCTGGTCTATCTCGCCGATCACGAGCGAGTACTGGCTGAAACGGTCGACAAGATCGAGAAACATGCCGATCCGAAAGCGCTGCATACCTGGATCTACGACTACCTGACGCGCAATCCGGTGCTGCGCAACCAGGCCTGCAAAGCCTACGACACCATGAGCGTGGAGGAGATATCGCTGGATATCTTCACCATCCACAACCAGGTCATCGACCTCTACCGCTCCCTCGCGCGTCGGGCCGAGATCGACGGTGCGCGCAACCTGGCCGAGGACCTGCTGCAGCTCGAGGAGCACGAGACGATGCGCCTGGCGCGCCAGGTCAGCCGCATCCACGAGATGTAAGCGCAGACCTGTTTCGAGCATACTGCCGCACCACTCAGAGACTGCTTCACGGGACGGTGGATGTTCGAGCTTTCCGGCTATCTCGGCCTGTTCCTGGCAGCCTTCGGCGCTGCGACCCTGCTGCCCATGCAGTCCGAAGCCGTGCTGGCCGGGCTGCTGCTGACCGAACGCTATGCCGCATGGGAGCTGGTGGCACTGGCGAGTCTGGGCAACGTACTGGGCTCGCTGGTGAACTGGCTGCTGGGCCGTTATGTCGAGCACTTTCGTCACAAGCGCTGGTTCCCGGTCAACGAGCGTCAGCTGGCGAGGGCGCAAGCCAGCTATCACCGCTACGGCCGCTGGACCCTGCTGCTCAGTTGGGTGCCGATCATCGGCGATCCGCTGACCCTGGTGGCCGGGGTGATGCGCGAGCCGCTGTGGAGCTTCCTGCTGATCGTCAGCCTGGCCAAGACCGGTCGTTATCTGATGGTAATGGCGCTCACGCTCGGCTGGATGTGAGGCGAGGGCTGACAGACGCAGCGGCTTGGCCGATCATGGCGGGCATCGATGGAGGAACCCGAGCCGCATGATCACCGAAGCGCAATTGAAGGCTGACAAGGCGGTCACCGCTAGCCGCGACAGTATCAGCGTGCGGCTGGTGGTCGAGGCGCTGCGCGGCTTCCTGCAATTGGGGCTGACCGCCGAGCAGCTGCTGGAACAGATCGGTCTCGAACCCGGCTGCCTGCGAAACCCCGATGGGCGCATGGATGTGCGCGACTATTCGCAGCTCTGGCTGCGTCTGGCACGGCGGTTCGATGACGAGTTCTTCGGCATGGACCCGCGACGCCTGCGCTCGGGCAGCTTCGTCTTTCTCAGCCGCAGTTGCATGCAGCAGCCGACGCTGGAGAAGGCTCTGGTGCATGCGCTGGAATTTCTCGGCCTGGGTCTGGAAAACCTGCGCGGCAAGCTGATCCGTAGCCAGAGTCTTGCCGAAGTGGTGTTGCGCGAGCGCAACGCCGAGCCGGCCCGGGCGTTCTGCTACTTCACCTACTGGATGCTGCTGCACGGGCTGGCCTGCTGGCTCGTGGGACGGCGCATTCCCTTGCTGGCGGTGGAGCTGCGCTGCGCCGAGCCGGATTACACCGACGACTACCGGGTCATGTTCTCCGACAACCTGCGCTTCGCGCGTCCCTCGACGCGCATCATCTTCGCTGCCGAGGTGCTCGATCTGCCGATCCGTCGCAGCGAGGCGGAACTGCGCAGTTTCCTTGCCGAGGCGCCGGCCAACATTCTGGTGCGCTACCGGGACCATTCCAGCCTGGCCAGTCGCATCAAGCAGCACCTGCGAAGCCTCCCCGCCGAACGTTGGCCGGACAGCGAGACACTGGCGCAGGCACTGTGCATGTCGGCCTCGACGCTGCGGCGCCGTCTGGCAGAAGCGGGGCAGCCTTACCAGGCCATCAAGGACGGCCTGCGTCAGGAAATCGCCACCGAGTGGCTGGCCGACGCCAGCGTCAGCTATGGCGAGATTGCCGAGCGCCTGGGATTTGCCGATGTCAGCTCGTTCTACAAGGCCTTTCGCAAGTGGACCGGCATCAATCCGGGGCACTACCGCAATCTGATTCTCGCGCCGGCTCGCGGCTGACCATGCGTTTGGTGGGCTGAAGCCCACCCTGCAAGCCCCCGAGCGCCGCGCCTGCACGAGGCTTCAGCTCACCATACGCAGCTGAACCCCGCGCTTGTAGGGTGGGCTTCAGCCCACCACCTCTTCTGCCCAGTCCCCTGGATGCGATGTACTCGCTTTTTGCCATTGGCCAAAACGGTCAGGCAGGTTGAATAGATCGACCATTGCCGCCCGCCCGTCGCTGTCCAAAGATGATCCCGGCTTCGAACCCCATAACAACAAGCACGGGAGAACGCCATGCGGATTCAGGACAACGTATTCCTTATCACCGGCGGCGCGTCCGGCCTCGGCGCCGCAGCTGCGCAGGCGCTGGTCGAGGCGGGCGGCAAGGTGGTTCTGGTCGATCTCGACGAAACGGCCGCACAGGCTACTGCCCACGCACTGGGCGCGAACGCGTTCAGTGTGGTCGCCGACATCCGCGACGAGACGGCCGCCCGCCACGCCGTCAGCGCTGCGCGCGAGCACTTCGGCGCCCTGCACGGGCTGGTCAACTGCGCCGGCGTCGCCGGCGGCGAAAAGGTCCTCGGCCGCAACGGGCCGCACAGTCTGGACAGCTTCAGCCGCATCGTCGGCATCAACCTGATCGGCAGCTTCAACATGCTGCGCCTGGCCGCCGAGGCGATGGCCGAGAACGCGCCGGACGAAGGCGGCGAGCGCGGCGCGATCATCAATACGGCCTCGATCGCCGCCTTCGACGGCCAGATCGGCCAGACCGCCTATGCTGCGTCCAAGGGCGGTGTGGTCAGCCTGACATTGCCGGCCGCCCGCGAGCTGGCGCGCTTCGGCATCCGGGTGATGACCATCGCCCCCGGCGTATTCGAGACGCCGATGATGGCCGGCATGACCCAGGAAATCCGCGACTCGCTGGCTGCCGGCGTGCCATTCCCGCCACGTCTGGGGCATCCGGCCGAATACGCCGCGCTGGTGCGGCACATCTTCGAGAACAGCATGCTCAATGGCGAGGTGATCCGCCTCGACGGTGCCTTGCGCATGGCCGCTAAATGAAGGAAGCAGAAATGAAAGATGATCCGATCGTAATCGTCAGCAGCGCACGCACGCCCATGGGCGGCTTTCAGGGCGACCTGCAGGGCATGACCGCCTGGCAGCTCGGTGCTGCCGCCATCCGCGCGGCGGTGGAACGCAGCGGCCTGCCGGCCGAGAACGTGCAGGACGTGCTGATGGGCTGTGTGCTACCTGCCGGCCAGGGGCAAGCACCGGCGCGCCAGGCGGCGCTGAGCGCCGGGCTGACCCGCGCCACGACTTGTACCACCGTGAACAAGATGTGCGGCTCGGGCATGCAGACTGTGATCATGGCCCACGATCAGCTGCTCGCCGGCAGCGCCGATATCGTTGTCGCCGGCGGCATGGAAAGCATGAGCAACGCACCGTACCTGCTCGATCGCGCCCGTGGCGGCTACCGCATGGGCCACGGCCGGGTGCTCGACCACATGTTCCTCGATGGCCTGGAAGATTCGTTCGACAAAGGCCGGCTGATGGGCACTTTCGCCGAGGAATGCGCCGACGCCTTCGGCTTCAGCCGCGAGGAGCAGGATGGCTACGCGCTGGAATCGCTGCGCCGCGCCCAGTCGGCCATAGCCGAGGGGCGTTTCGCCGAGGAGATCGTCACGCTGGAGGTCACCCAGGGTAAACAGCAGCGGCAGATTCGTGACGACGAGCAGCCGCCCAAGGCGATGCCGGAGAAGATTCCCGGCCTCAAACCGGCCTTCCGCGAGGGGGGCACGGTGACCGCGGCCAATTCCAGTTCGATCTCCGACGGCGCCGCTGCGCTGCTGCTGATGCGCCGCTCCGAGGCCGAGCGCTGGGGCCTGCAGCCGCAGGCGGTGATCCACGGTCACGCGGCGTACGCCGATGCGCCGAATCTGTTCACCACCGCGCCGATCGGGGCGATCCGCAAGCTGATGGAGCGCACCGGTTGGGCCATCGATGAGGTCGATCTGTTCGAAATCAACGAAGCCTTCGCCGTGGTCACCATGGCCAGCATGCGCGAGTTGGGCCTGGATCACGCCAAGGTCAACGTCAACGGTGGCGCCTGTGCGCTCGGGCATCCCATCGGTGCTTCGGGCGCGCGAATCCTGGTGACGCTGCTTTCCGCGCTGCGAGCGAGGAATCTGCGCCGCGGCGTGGCGGCGATCTGCATCGGCGGCGGCGAAGCCACGGCCATGGCCGTCGAACTGATCTGAGGAGGCGCCCATGCTGCCCAATGAAGATCAAAACGCGATCGCCGAGATGGCTCGCCAGTTCGCTCAGGAACGGCTGAAGCCTTTCGCCGAACAGTGGAGTCGCGAGCATCGCTATCCCGCCGAGGCAATCGGCGAGATGGCTGCGCTCGGCTTCTTCGGCATGCTGGTGCCGGAGCAGTGGGGTGGCAGCGACACCGGCTACCTGGCCTATGCCATGGCATTGGAAGAGATTGCCGCCGGTGACGGCGCCTGCTCGACCATCATGAGCGTGCACAACTCGGTGGGCTGCGTGCCGATCCTGCGTTTCGGCAACGACCAGCAGAAGCGCGACTTCCTCGGTCCGCTGGCGCGCGGCGAGCAGATCGCCGCCTTTGCCCTCACCGAACCTCAGGCCGGTTCCGATGCCAGCAGCCTGCGCACCCGCGCCCGGCGCGACGGTGATCACTACGTGCTCGATGGTGCCAAGCAGTTCATCACGTCGGGCAAGCATGCCGGCACGGTGATCGTTTTCGCCGTCACCGATCCGGACGCCGGCAAGCGCGGTATCAGTGCCTTTATCGTGCCGACCGACAGCCCGGGCTATCAGGTGGTACGGGTCGAGGACAAGCTCGGCCAGCACGCCTCGGATACCTGCCAGATCGCCTTCGAGGATCTGCGCGTGCCGGTGGCCAACCGGCTGGGCGAGGAGGGTGAGGGCTACCGCATCGCCCTGGCCAACCTGGAGGGCGGCCGCATCGGCATCGCCGCCCAGGCGGTGGGCATGGCCCGCGCTGCCTTCGAAGCGGCGCGCGATTACGCCAGGGAGCGCGAAACCTTCGGCAAGCCGATCGTCGAGCACCAGGCGGTGGCCTTCCGCCTGGCCGACATGGCGACGCAGATCGCCGTGGCGCGGCAGATGGTCCATCACGCTGCGGCGTTGCGCGAGGCCGGTCGGCCGGCATTGGTGGAGGCCTCGATGGCCAAGCTGTTCGCCTCGGAGATGGCGGAAAAGGTTTGCTCGGCAGCGATCCAGACCCTGGGTGGCTACGGCTACCTGTCCGACTTCCCGGTGGAGCGCATCTACCGCGACGTACGGGTCTGCCAGATCTACGAAGGCACCAGCGACATCCAGCGCCTGGTCATCTCCCGCAACCTCGGAGGATCTGACTGAGCACCGCTGCGCCGCCCGCGTGCCTGAGGCGGCCAAACGAAGAACCATGCCGGTAGAACGCCGTTTCCTCGACCGGCACGTCGACAATAAAAACAAGATAGAGGTAGGAAACATGCAACCAGGTTTGATGCAGAACGCCCCCCTGCTGATCAGCGGCATCCTCACCCACGCCGCCCGTGCCCACGGCGACCGCGAAATCGTCTCGCGGCTGGTCGATGAACCCCTCTGGCGCTACGACTACGCCGGCCTTGCGAACCGCGCCGCGCAGGCGGCAAGTATGCTGCGTGCGCTGGGCATCGGCCCCGGCGACTGCGTGTCGTCGCTGGCCTGGAACACCCATCGTCATTACGAACTGTTCTTCGCCGTACCCGGCATCGGCGCGGTGCTGCACACCGCCAATCCGCGGCTGTCGGATGAGCAGATCGTCTACACCATCAACCATGCCGGCAGCCAGGTGCTGTTGTTCGACAGCAGCTTCGCCGCCTGCGTCGCCCGTCTGCGGCCGCGGTTGGGCAATATCCGGCATTTCATCGAACTGGCCGCGCAACCTTCGTCCGGTCTCGAAGGGGTGATGGGCTACGAGCAGCTGATCGCCGTCGAACAGCCGCTCGCCTGGCCGCAGTTCGACGAGAACGCCGGTGCGGTGCTGTGTTACACCTCTGGCACCACCGGCGACCCCAAGGGCGTGCTCTACAGCCACCGCTCGGTAGTGCTGCACGCCATGGCGGCGGGGCTTTCCGGTGCGTTCGGACTGTCCGCCTTCGATTGCATCATGCCGTGCTCATCGCTCTATCACGGCACTGCCTGGGGCATCCCGTTTGCCGCGGCGATCAATGGCTGCAAGTTCGTCCTGCCGTGCGACAAGATGGACGGCGCCAGCCTGCAGGAGCTGATCAAGAGCGAGGGCGTCACCCTGTCCGGCGGCGTGCCGACCATCTGGACCATGTACCTCGCCCATCTTGAGCGCAGCGGTGAGGACTCCGGCAGCCTGGCGCGTTTGGTGATCGGCGGGTCCGCGGTGCCGCGGGCCATGGCCGAGACCTTCCAGACCAAATACGGCGTGGCGGTCTGCCAGCTGTGGGGCATGACCGAGACCAGCCCCCTGGGCGTGGTGGCGACGCCGACGCCCAAGCTGGCCGAACGTGGCCAGCAGGCCACCAACGACACCATCTGGACGCGCCAGGGGCGCCTGCAATTCGGTATCGAACTCAAGATCGTCGACGAGGAAGGACGTGAGCTGCCGTGCGACGGCGTCAGCTCCGGCAGCCTCAAGGTGCGTGGCCCATGGACGGTAGAACGTTACTACCGCAGCGAGAAAAGCGCGCTGGATGCCGAAGGATGGTTCGACACCGGGGATATCGCCACGCTGGATGCCGATGGCTTCATGCGCATCACCGATCGCAGCAAGGATGTGATCAAGTCCGGTGGCGAGTGGGTCAGCTCCATCGATATCGAGAACGTGGCCGCGGCCTGCCCGGGCGTGAAGGTGGCGGCAGTGGTAGGGGTGTTCCACCCGAAATGGGAGGAGCGCCCGCTACTGGTGGTCGAGCCGCACAGCGATGCCGAGATCACGGTGGAGCAAATCCTCGCCCACCTGGAGCCGAACATCGTCAAGTGGTGGATGCCTGACGCGGTGATCTTCGACGCGGTGCCGCTCACCGCCACCGGCAAGATCGACAAGAAGGTCCTGCGCGAGCGTTATCGCAATCATCTGGTCGAGAACCAGCCCAGCGTCGTCAACCAGTAACGCCTGTTACCCCGACGCGCTCCGTGCTTCGGCGCGGGGCGCGTCCGCGCGCGTGTGAATCGAGGAGATAGATCATGAACGAACATGACGATACCCGTAGCGGCCCGCTGTGCGGGCTGCGCGTACTGGAGTTCGCCGGCATCGGCCCCGGCCCGCATTGCGCCATGCTGTTGGCCGACATGGGCGCCGAGGTGCTGCGTATCGAGCGCGAAGGTGGCAATGGCTGGCCGAACCCGGTGGTCGATCGTGGACGCAAGACGCTGACCCTCGACATCCGCAGTGTGGCGGGACGAGAGCGCAGCCTGGCGCTGGCCATGGACGCCGACGTGCTGATCGAAGGCTTCCGCCCCGGGGTGATGGAGCGGCTGGGGCTGGGGCCGGACGAGCTGCTGGCGCGCAATCCGCGGCTGGTCTACGGACGCATGACCGGCTGGGGGCAGAGCGGCCCGTTGGCGAAGGCCGCTGGGCACGATATCAACTACATCGCGCTGACCGGCGCGCTGGCGGCGATCCGTGGCGACAGCGGGCCGGCCATCCCTCCGCTGAATCTGGTCGGTGATTTCGGTGGTGGCTCGCTCTACCTCGCCGTCGGCATTCTCGCCGCATTGTGGGAGCGCGAGCGCTCAGGGCAGGGGCAAGTGGTCGATGCGGCCATCGTCGACGGGGTGTCGTCGCTGATGACCTTCTTCGCCGGCTTGCTCCCGAGTGGACGGATCGACCTGCAGCGTGAGCGCAATCCGCTGGCTGGAGCGGCGCCGAACTATCGCTGCTACCGTTGCGCGGACGGCCGCGAAATCGCTATCGGCCCGCTGGAACCGCAGTTCTGGCGCGAGCTGCTGGAGCGCATGGACGCACCAGAAGCGCTGTGGGCGGGCTGCGCCGATCAGGCCGAGTGGCCTGCGCAGGGCGAGTTGCTGGAGCGGCTGTTCGCGACCCGCACCCAAGCCGAGTGGTGTGCCTTGCTGGAGGGCAGCGACGCCTGTTTCGCGCCCGTGCTGGAACTGGCCGATGCGCCGCAGCATCCCCATCTGCGCCAGCGCGGGGTCTATCAGGAGCTCGATGGGATGGTGCAGGCGGCGCCGGCGCCGCGGTTTTCACGAACGCCAGGCAAGGCGCGGCGGACGCTCAGATGCGAGCCGGAAGCAGGGTGGGATTGACCGGATGGCCAGCGGCGAATCGCTGCCGACGGCTAAGCGCCAAGCAGCTGCATCGTGTAGGACCAACAGAACAAGTTCTTTTTCCAGTCCGCGTTTCGTCTGATGCTCTATGCGAGGTCGGCGTTTATTGGACAGTTAGTCAAGAAAACGATTCCCCCATATATAACGTTGATGTCGGTACACAGTAGGAAGTAATGAACTGGATACGACCAAGGTCTCGACTGGGCGCTGGAACAGGCGTTGTAGACGTGCCGCACGTCGGTTGAAGTTGCACGGCTGGGTCAGCGGACTACTATCAAAACCGAGGCTGCTTATTACAACAAAAACGGGGAGTCAAACGTATGAATAACAATGCCGAACAACAAGTAGTTGCACTTGAATTGTGCCGTTTCCTTGCTCACTGTCTCGCCGCGATCGTTGTCGTGGGGATGCTTTTCGTGGGGCTGGTGGAAACCTGGCACGCGGCCTTCAACATTAGTGTCGCTCCACTGCTGGCCATCGCGCTCTGCGATTATCTGGCCAGATCCAAGGAAACTGCTGTTCTGACAGCAGACGCCTGATACGACCCAGGCGCTAACCAGCCGAAGAACCTACCTATGCCAATCGAGCGATCGACACCCTGACGGTGACCACTGTCGGGGTGTCCTGCATTGCGCGTTCGAAGCTGCCGCAGCTGTTACTGGAAACCCATCCAAAGGTGTTACTCCTTCCGTACGGTGTAACGGTTCGCTGAGGCGGGCGGTAACGAAAGGGCGTTTCGGCAGCCTGCTACGATTGGCTGATTTCAGCTAACCTATTGAAAAATAAGCATATCGTAAAACTGGCACGGGGAATGCTTTCCTATGGGCACAACAAAAACAAGAAAGCACACCCCATAACAAGAACAACACGTAGCGACTCCGACACAATAAAAACAAGCAGGTGGGAGACGTAGCAAACTGATTCTTTTGGAGAGGAATTGCCCGACAGGTTTCCTGTCGACCGGACCGAGAACAACAAAACTGCCTTGAGGCAGCTCCAGAACCGGTTGAGCCCGTGAGGGTAGTGGCAACATCAGCGACCAAAATAATCCGTTTGTTCTTTGTGTCCCGAATGGGACTGCTATGCGGACGATGTCCGATCGGGCTGCCAACAAAAACAACAAGCCCGTCAGCAGAAGAAGAACAAAGCAACACGCCCTGAAGGGGAGCCTAACGGCTCCCCTTTTTATTGGCCGCAGTTAAAGGTTGTTGCGAATTATCGGCGTGGCGGAGGCGGGATTGGTGGGCTGAAGCCCACCCTACAAGTCCGTAGACGCTTAGGTGGGAGTCCGGCGTTGCATTGGTGTATGCACCGTAGGGTGGGCTTCAGCCCACCAACAATCGCCGCAAGGAGCAAGCGCTCCTGATCCCAGCAGCTTCACGCCCCCAGCCTCGCGGCGTATCTACTAAAGCGCGTAGTTCGCCAGCTCTCGCGCGATCAGCAGGCGCTGAATCTCGCTCGAACCCTCGTAAATCTGCGTGATACGCGCATCGCGGTAGTAGCGCTCCACCGGGTAGTCCTCGAGATAGCCGTAGCCACCGTGGATCTGCACCGCCTGCGAGCAGACCTTCTCCGCCATTTCCGAGGCGAACAGCTTAGCCTGGGAGGCTTCGGACAGGCAGGGCAGGCCGGCGCTCTTCAACCGCGCGGCATGCAGGATCAAGAGACGCGCCGCATTCAGCTGGGTCTGCATGTCGGCGAGCATGTTGGCGATGCTCTGGTGTTCGGCGATCGGCTTGCCGAACTGCACGCGCTCGCGGGCGTAGAGCAGGGCCGCTTCGAAGGCCGCACGGGCGATACCCAGGGCCTGCGCGCCGATACCGATACGCCCGCCTTCGAGGTTCGACAGCGCAATCGCCAGGCCTTTGCCGCGCTCGCCAAGCAGGTTGGCCTGCGGGATTCGGCAGTCGCTGAGCGAGACCGCGCAGGTGTCGGAGGCACGGATGCCCATCTTGTGTTCGCTGCGCTCCACCGCAAAGCCGGGCGTGTCGGTGGGCACCAGAAACGCGGAAAGACCCTTCTTGCCGAGGTCCGGATCAGTCACCGCGAAGACGATGGCCAACTTCGCCCGCTTGGCATTGCTGCAGAACTGCTTGCTGCCGTTGAGCACCCACTGGCCATCCACCAGTTCGGCGCGTGTGCGCAGGTTGTGCGCCTCCGAGCCGGCCTGCGGTTCGGTGAGGGCGAAGCAGCCGATGGCGCGACCGCTGGCCAGTTCAGCCAGCCACTCGTCCTTCTGCGCCTGCGAGCCGTAATTCAACACCGGGCCGCAGCCCACCGAATTGTGGATGCTCATCAGCGCGCCGGTGGCGCCGTCGCCGGCGGAGATTTCTTCCACGGCCAGCGCGTAGGCCACGTAGTCGATGTAGCTCCCGCCCCATTCTTCCGGGACGACCATGCCGAGCAGGCCAAGCTCGCCCATCTGGGCGACAAGAGCGTCGTCGATCCAGCCGGCCTTTTCCCAGGCCTGTGCATGGGGGGCGATCTCGCGGCGGGCGAAGTCGCGCGCCATGTCGCGGATCATGCGTTGGTCTTCGCTGAGTTCGAGGTCATGCATTGCGCGGTCTCTTCTTGTTGTTGTGCTGCAAAAGAGGTTCAGGCCGTGGCGCTGCGGCGTGTCTTGCCGGTGGTGGCCTTGAAGCCGTCGAAGAACGCCTGGACGCGCTCCGGCGTGACCTCTGCCAGCGTCGGAGGATTCCAGCGCGGTGACTTGTCCTTGTCGATGATCAGCGCGCGCACGCCTTCCATGATGTCGCCCTTGGCGAACCATTGACGGTCCAGATGCAGCTCCAGGGCGAAGCAGTCGGCCAGCGGCAGATTGCGGCCGCGCCGCAGCATCTCCAGGGTGACGCACATCGCCAGGGGTGAGCGGCTGTCGAGCACCTTGAGTGTTTCGGCGGCCCAGTCGGTGAATTCGGGACGGTTCTCGGCTGCCAGCGAGGCACGAATCGATGCCACGTCCTGCTTGGCGAAATGCTCGTCGATGGCCTGGTGCAGCGCTTTGAGTTCGGAACCGGGCAGCCTGTTGGTGCCTAGTGTGGCCACCAGGGTGCGCAGCGCCTCCTGGGGATGGACCGACCAGCTCATGCGGTCCAGGCAGCGATCCAGCTCGGCAATCTGGTCGTGGCTGACGCACCAGTCCGCCAGGCCCACGTGCAGCGCATCGGCGGCGCGGATCTGCAGGCCGGTGACGCCCATGTAGGTGCCAAGCTCACCCGGCAGGCGCGAGAGGAAATAGCTGCCGCCGACATCCGGGAAATAGCCGATGCCGACTTCCGGCATGCCCATGCGCACGCGCTCGGTAACCACCCGCAGCGACGCGCCCTGGACCAGGCCCATGCCGCCGCCGAGGACGAAACCGTCCATCAGCGCCAGCAGTGGCTTCGGGTAGGCATGGATGTACTGATCGAGGGCGTATTCCTCCTCGAAGAAGGTTTCGTGCTCGGTGTCGCCGCGCTGGAAGCTGTCGTACAGCGAACGGATGTCACCGCCGGCGCAGAAGGCTTTTTCGCCATTGGCACGCAGTACCACGGCATGAACCTGCGGATCGGCAGCCCAGGCGCTGAGCTGCTGTTGCAGCAGGCGGACCATTTCCAGGGTCACCGCATTCAGCCCGGCCGGGCGGTTGAGGGTGAGGTGGCCGACGTGGTTGCGTACGGCGGCCAGCACGGGGCGTTCGGTTGCACTCATGGTCAGGTGTCCTTGCGGTACTGATTGATGATCGCCGAGAAGTCCAGGCCGCCATGACCCTGGGCGCTGAAGCTCTGGTAGAGCTGCTGGGCGAGGGCGCCGAGGACCACGGGCTGGCGCACCTGCTTGGCGGCCTCGGTGGCCAGGCCCAGGTCCTTGAGCATCAGGTCGCTGCCGAAGCCGCCGGTGTAGCCGCGGGAGGCCGGTACGTTGTCCAGCACGCCGGGGAAGGGGTTGTAGGTGTCCGAGCTCCAGCAGCGGCCGCTGGAAGTGTTGATCACGCCGGCCAGGGTCTTGGCATCCATGCCCAGCGCGACGCCCAGCGCCATCGCCTCGGCGACGCCGATCATGGAGATGCCCAGCAGCATGTTGTTGGCGACCTTGGCCACCTGGCCGTTGCCGGCTGCACCGCAGTGCACGATGTTCTTGCCCATGGCCGCGAGAATCGGTTGTGCACGATCGAAGTCCGCATCGCTGCCACCCACCATGAAAGTCAGGGTTCCGGCTGCTGCACCGCCGGTGCCGCCGGAGACCGGTGCGTCGAGCATCGGGTTGCCATGCTCGGCGGCAGCCTTGGCCACTTCGCGGGCGCTGTGCGGGTCGATGGTGGAGCAGTCGATCAGCATCACGCCGGCACGGCTATGGGCGATCAGGCCGTTCTCGCCCAGGTACACGCTCTTCACATGGGCGGCGGCCGGCAGCATGGTGATGATCAGCTCGGCGTTGCCCTGGGCGATGGCGGTCGGGGAGTCGACCGGCAGCGCGCCGGCGCCGACCAGGTTTTCGACAGCCGCGGCGTTGAGGTCGAAAACGCTGAGCTGGTGGCCTGCCTTGAGCAGGTTGTGGGCCATGGGTGCGCCCATGTTGCCCAAGCCGATAAATCCGATATGCATGGCGTGTTTCCTCTTGTTGTTATGGCCAGATGCGGCTCAGCGATTGGTGAACTCAGGCTTGCGCTTCTCGCTGAACGCGGCCATGCCTTCCTTCTGGTCGGCGGTGGCGAACACCGCATGGAACACTCGACGCTCGAAGCGGATGCCTTCGGCCAGCGTGGTCTCGAAGGCGCGGTTGACGCTTTCTTTGATCATCATGGTGGCCGGCAGGGATTTCTCGGCGATCACCCGAGCAGCCTTGAGGGTTTCCTCCAGCAGGCTCTCGGCCGGGAATACACGGGCGACCAGGCCGGCGCGCTCGGCTTCGGCGGCGTCCATCTGGCGACCGGTCAGGCACATGTCCATCGCCTTGGCCTTGCCCACTGCGCGGGTCAGACGCTGGGTGCCGCCAATACCCGGCAGCACGCCGAGGTTGACTTCCGGTTGGCCGAAACGCGCGTTGTCGGCGGCGAAGATCATGTCGCAGAGCAACGCCAGCTCGCAGCCGCCGCCCAGGGCGTAACCGGCGACGGCGGCAATCAGCGGCTTGCGGCGCGTGGCAATGCGGTCGGCTTCGGCGAAGAAATCATCAAGATAGATCTGCGGGTAGGACAGCTCGGCCATTTCCTTGATGTCGGCGCCGGCGGCGAAGGCCTTGGCCGAGCCGGTGAGCACGATGCAGCCGATCTGCGGATCGGCCTCGAGCTGGCCCAAGGCCTGGTTCAGCTCGCTGATCAGCTGCGCATTGAGCGCATTCAGCGCCTGCGGCCGGTTGAGGGTGATCAGCGCAACGCGATCCTGGATGTCGACGAGCAGGGTTTCGAATGTCATTTCAGCGTCCTTGAGGGCCGGCGCGTCCGCCGGCCCGGTGGGTGATGTCACTTCAGGTTGATGGTGGTGTTGACCGGGCCGCCGACCTCGTTTTCGTCGAACCAGCGCTCGGTGATGGTCTTGGTCTGGGTGTAGAACTGCACCACCTGCTTGCCGTAGGGGCCGAGGTCGCCGAGCTTGGAAGCGCGGGAGCCGGTGAAGGAGAACATCGGCACCGGCACCGGGATCGGTACGTTGATGCCGACCTGGCCCACGTCGATCTCTTCCTGGAAGTGCCGCGCCGCCGCGCCGGAGCGGGTAAAGATGGCGGTGCCGTTGCCATTCGGGTTGGCGTTGATCAGCTCGATGGCTTCGTCCATGGTCGCCGCCGCCATGACGCAGAGGACCGGGCCGAAGATTTCTTCCTGATAGATGCTCATCTCGCGGGTAACGCCGGAGAAGATCGTCGGGCCGACGAAGTTGCCCTTTTCGTAGCCGCTGACGCTCGGGTTGCGGCCGTCCAGCTCAAGCTTGGCGCCTTCGCGTACGCCGCGTTCGATCAGTCCGCTGACGCGATCCAGCGCCGCGCAGGAAACCAGCGGACCGACATCGGTGCCAGCCTCGACACCGGCGTTGACCTTGAGGGTCTGCGCCTTGGCTACCAGATCGGGAATCCAGGCCTGCGCCTCGCCCACCAGCACCACCACCGACAGCGCCATGCAGCGCTGGCCGGCCGCACCGAAGGCGGCACCGGCGAGGTTGTTGAGGGTCTGTTCCTTGTGCGCATCGGGCAGCACGATGGCGTGGTTCTTCGCGCCCATCATGCACTGAACGCGCTTGCCGGCCTGGCTGGCACGGTTGTAGACGTGGGTGCCGACCCTGGTCGAACCTACGAAGGACACCGCCTTGATATCCGGGTGGTCGCAGATCGCATTCACCGCATCGGCGCCGCCATGCACCACGTTGAGCACGCCCGGCGGCACGCCGGCTTCCAGCGCCAGTTCGCACAGGCGCATGGTGACCATCGGGTCCTGTTCGGACGGCTTGAGGACGAAGGTATTGCCGGTGGCGATGGCCATCGGGAACATCCATAGCGGGATCATCGCAGGGAAGTTGAACGGGGTGATGCCGGCGCAGACGCCCAGCGGCTGCAGCAGGGTGTAGGTATCGACGCCGGCGGCGACGTTGTTCGCCAGCTCGCCGAGCTGCAGGTTGCCGATACCGGCGGCGTGCTCGACCACTTCCAGGCCGCGGAACACGTCGCCCTCGGCATCGGCCAGGGTCTTGCCCTGTTCGGCAGTGAGGATCGCCGCCAGCTCCTTCATGTTCTCGCGGATTAGCTGCTGGTACTTGAGGAAGATGCGCGCGCGCGCGCCGATCGGCGTCTTGCGCCAGGTCTTGAAGGCTTTCTGGCCGCTGGCGACGGCGCGGTCGATTTCCTCGGCGGTCGCAAACGGCACGCGCGCCAAGACTTCCTGGGTGGCCGGGTTGACGACATCGCGCCAATCCTGAGTGGTCGATTCGATGAATTCACCGTCGATCAGCAATTTGACGGTAGGAATGGCGCTGGACGTTGTCATATGGCTCTCCGCCTGAGAAGGCACTGTTGTTGTTATGGCTCGCGGACGGCTGCGACCAGTTGCACCGAATGTAGCAATGCAAAAAACCACATTACAATGCGACCGACTGCAGAGTCGTTCTGCATAAATGCACAGGAACCTGCTGGAGGCGGCAACCATGGACTGGGACAATCTGCGCTATTTCCTCGAAGTCGCCCGAGCGGGGCGGCTGACGACTGCGGCGCGTCGGCTCGCGGTCGACCACACCACGGTCTCGCGCCGGCTGCAGGCGCTGGAAAAAAGCATCGGCCTACAGCTGTTCCTGCGCGAGCCGGGTGGCTACAAGCTCACCGAAGCCGGGCGCAACCTGTTGCCGCGAGTGGAAGCGATGGAAAGCGCCAGCGTGGCCATCGAGCATTCGTTGCCGAGCATGGGTGATGGCCTTTCCGGGCAGGTACGCATCGGCGCCACCGAGGGTTACGGCACGGTGATGCTCGCCGGCCAGCTCACCGGGCTCAGCCGGCGCTATCCGCACCTGAACATCGACCTGCTGGCGCTGCCGCGCGCGGTGCGCCTGTCGCGTCACGAGGCGGACATCGTCATCACCCTGGAACGCCCGGAGCGCGGGCCGTTCATCATCACCCGGCTGACCGACTACGTGCTGCGGCTGTATGCGTCGCCGGCGTATCTGGACGAACACCCGCCGATCCGCAGCCGCGAGGATCTGGCAGAGCACCGCTTCGTCAGCTACGTGGATGACCTGCTGTTCAGCAAGGAGCTGCTGTTTCTCGATGGCATCGCCGATCCCCGCTCGGTCGGCCTGCGCAGTACCAGCCTGCTGGCGCAGCAGGAAGCCGTGGCGATGGGGGCGGGGATCGCGATCCTGCCGGCGTTTTCCGCCGATGCCGATCCGCGGTTGCGACTGTTGCTGCCGGAAGAGGTCAGCTTTACCCGCACCTTCTGGATGCTGATGCCGATCGAGTTCAAGGACCTGGCGCGCATGCGCACCACCTGGGATTACCTGAAGGAAATGGCGCAGCAGAATCAGGGGCGGTTGCTGGGCCAGTAGTTATTGCTGGCCGAGCTGTCCAGAGAACCAGGGCGGTGCCGCGAGAGCGCTGGGATTGCGCGCCAGCCGTGTGGCGGCTGCGCGCAGGCGGCACATCATCGAAGCGCCGCCCGGTGGATCAGACGCGTGGCGTGGTGCGGCTTTCGTTGCCCATCGGCGAGCTGTCCGGGAGCGTTACGCTGTCGCTCTGAAAGTCAGGGCTATGTACTTCCGAATCCAGGGGCATATGGCTGTAGCGCTGGCTCGGCAACGCCGGCTTGCTTTCCATCTCGGCGAGCATGCGCTTGGCTTCGCAGCGTCCGCTGATACCACGCGCCAGCGCCATGCCGCCCATGGCCAGCTCCGCCAAGCCGATCAGCCCGCCCCGACGCAGTCCTTTGCCCATCATTACCAGCCCACCGGCAAGCGAGGCGGCGCGTTCCCAGCCGTGGACGTTCTGTGGGGCGGATTTGTCGAACAGTTGCTTCATCATCTGCGGCATCCTCGAAAGGCAAGTGGTTAATAGAGGACTGCGCCGCTGCGCTGGCGTTCCGGGCGTTCATCGCTGCCAGTGAATCAACCCCAGCTCCAGCGGCACAGACAACCCCAGTTGGCTGCCAGGGATGACCCGCGCAGTGTAATCCGCCGCCGAGCGGTCGGCAGGCAAGTGGCCGTGGTAACTGGCGAAAGCACCGTCGTGTTCGATGAGGGTGAGCGGATGGACCTCGGCGGGAGCTTCGCCCCGGCCTTCGGCATAGAGCTGCACGGCGATCTGTCGCGGTTCCAGATGGCCGAGATGCAGACGGACGTCGACCTGAAGCTGGCCGTTCTCACAGGTCCACTGCACCTCGCTGAAGGCCAGTTCATGCCAGTAGCTGCGCAGACAGGTGAGCTGGTGGGCCAGCTCGCTGGCCAGCGCCGAACCTTCGGCGCAGCGACGGCGAAAGGTCGTCGCCATGGGCAAGTAGTAGCGTTCGGTGTATTCGCGCACGGTTCGATCGGCGGAAAAACGCTCGACCAGCGCGCTCATGCTGCGCCGCATGCGTTGCACCCAGGCGGTGGGCAGGCCTTCCGTGTCGCGGGCGTAGAAGCTGGGGATCACCTGGGTTTCCAGCAGCGCGTAGAGCTGTTCGGCATCGACTGCGTCGTGTTCGGCAGGATGTTCGAGGCCGTCACCGACGGCCCAGCCGAGGTCGGCGGCGTAGGCCTCGGCCCACCAGCCGTCGAGCTGCGACAGGTTCAGGCCGCCGTTGGCCAGCACCTTCATGCCGCTGGTGCCGCTTGCTTCCCATGGCCGCCGTGGCGTGTTCAGCCAGACATCGACGCCTTGCACCATGTGCCGGGCGATGCGCATGTCGTAGTCCTCGAGAAAGACCACACGACCGGCGATGTCCGGTCGTGCGGCGAAGCGTTGCCAGTCGGAGAGCAATGCCTGCCCGGCGCGGTCGGCCGGGTGCGCCTTGCCGGCCACCAGCAGCTGCACCGGATAAGTCGGATGGCAGAGGATGCGCGCCAACCGCTCGGGGTCCTGCAGCAACAGGTTGGGGCGCTTGTAGCTGGCGAAGCGGCGGGCGAAGCCGAGGGTCAGATGCTCCGGATGCAGGCGCGAACCGGCTACCTCGATTTCTGCCGGTGAAGCGCCGTGCACGGCCAGGCTGCGGGCCAGATGGCTGCGCACGAAGCCGAGCAGTTCGTTGCGAGCATGCTGGCGGATCTGCCACAGCCAGCGGTCGTCGACCCGGGCCAGCAGTTCGTCCACCGAGGACGCGTCGGTGCCGCGCCAGGGAATCTCGTCGCCGTGCAATTCGTACCAGTGTGCTTCGGCATCCGGCGATACCCAGGTCGGCAGGTGGATGCCATTGGTGACGTGCCCGACCGGTACCGCCTCGAGCGGCCAGCGCGGATACAGCTCACGGAAGATGTAGCGGCTGGTATGGCCGTGCAGCTGGCTGACGGCGTTGACCGCGCCGGCACCGCGCGTCGCCAGGTAGGCCATATTGAACGGCTCGCGCGTGTCCTGCGGCTGCTTGCGGCCCATGGCCAGCAGCGTCTGCATGGAAATGCCCAGTTCGTACTCGGCATAGCGTTCCAGGTACTGGCTCACCAGTTCCGGCGGGAAGCGATCGAACCCGGCTTCCACTGGCGTATGGGTGGTGAACAGGTTGCCGGCGCGCGTCGCATTGAGGGCCACGGCGAAGGAGACCCGCTCCCGGGCCATATGGCTGCGCGCGCGCTCCAGCACGGCGAAAGCGGCGTGACCGTCGTTCAGGTGCAGCACATCGGGCTGCAGGCCGGCGGCTTCCAGCAGGCGCCAGCCGCCGATGCCCAGCACCAGTTCCTGACGCAGGCGCATTTCGTTGTCGCCGCCATAGAGTTCGCTGGCGATCAGCCGCGCCATGGGTGGATTGGCGGGGTCATTGGTATCGAGCAGCAGCAGGCGATTGAGGCCGACCCGGGCCTGCCAGCCGCGCAGCCAGATCTGCAGACCCGGCAGCTGTATGGCCAGCCTCAGAGGCGCGCCGCTGGCGTCATGCAGCGGCTCGATGGGCATCTGCCGGGTGTCGTTGACCGGGTACAGCGCCTGCTGTCGGCCGTCCGGGCCGATGCTCTGGCGGAAATAGCCGTGCTGCCAGAGCATGCCGACCGCGGTGACCGGCACGCCGAGGTCGCTGGCGGCCTTGAGCTGGTCCCCGGCGACGTTGCCGAGGCCGCCGGAGTAGATCGGCAAGGCTTCGCTGAGCATGTATTCCATGGAAAAGTAGGCGACTCGCGCGAGGCGTTCGCCGTACTGCTGGCTGGCGAACCAGGTTGGCTGCTCCAGCCGCGCCTGGCGCGCCTTGACGATGCCGTCCACTAGGCGGTGGCAGTCGACGCGGCGCAGCAGCGCCTCCAGCTTCTGCTCCGGCACTGTGCTGAGGATCAGGCTGGGATTGCGGGTCAGCGCCCAGAGGTCGTTGTCGATCAGCTGCCAGAGGTCATCGTTCTGGCTGGTCCAGCGAATCGACTGGTCGAAAGCCAGTTCGCGCAGGGTGTCGGGTGTGAGGGCGGGGCGATCGGATGCAGGTGCCAAAGGAACCTCTCTTCTGAACCGGTGAGCGCTGTCTCGTCCAGCATAGGCTTTGCGCATAGCGGGGATAACCCTCAGCGGCGTGGCCTGGCCTCGGGTTGTGGCACATCCTGCGATGTTGCCGGTTCTTCGGCT
This sequence comes from Stutzerimonas sp. KH-1, assembly GCF_054483855.1. Classification (NCBI taxonomy): domain Bacteria; kingdom Pseudomonadati; phylum Pseudomonadota; class Gammaproteobacteria; order Pseudomonadales; family Pseudomonadaceae; genus Stutzerimonas; species Stutzerimonas sp. KH-1. Next base: position 1,240,256 of record NZ_CM137011.1, read on the forward strand.
ATGGTTTCGGCGGCCTGCCGCTGGTCATCACGATCAGCCTCTAGCCCTTGCTGCTCTTCAGTGTGCTTCGGGTCGTACTGCAGCTCCATGAACACCGGGAAATGATCGGAGCCGATGTCCGGCAGGCGCAGCAGGCGGACGAAACGGAAGTGCGCACTGTGAAAGAAGTGGTCCAGCGGCCAGCGCAGGAACCAGTGATGGGCATGGAAGGTGTTGTACATGCCGCGGCCCACGCGTGGGTCCAGCAGCCCGCTGATCTTGCGGAACAGCCGGGTGGTCGGCGACCAGGCCACATCGTTGAGGTCGCCGGTCACGATGATCGGATCATCGCTGTGCTGGATGCTTCGGGCCACCACCAGCAGTTCCACGTCGCGCTCGGTGGATTCGTCGTTCTCGGTGGGGCTGGGCGGCGCCGGATGCAGGAAATGCATGCGCACCGCGAGGTTGTCGCCGACACGCACCCGAGCATGCATGGAGGGGACGTCGTCTTCCACCAGATAGCACAGTTCCGGTTCTTCCAGCGGTAAACGTGAAAAGACGTGCATGCCGTAGAGGTTGTCCAGCGGACAGCGGATGCTGTGCGGATACTCCTCGGCCAGCTGCTCCAGCTGCGTTTCCCACCACTGGTCCGACTCAAGGGTCACCAGCACGTCGGGGCGATACTCGCGAACCAGCGCCAGCAGCCGATCAGACTGCCGGTTCGGCCCCAGCACATTGGATGACATCACCCGAATGCGCGGCCCTGTGGCGTCCGCCTTGGCCCGGCGCACCTCGTTGCGCCAGGGGCGTGTGTAGGGTACGACCCAGGCCAGCTGGTAGATCAGGCAGGCTACGGTCACGGCCGTCATCAGGCCATGCCAGGGTTGGCCATAGTCCAGCCACAGCACCTGCGCGAGCAGCAGCAGCGCCAGTAGGGCGCCCAGTTGCAGACGTGGAAACTCCCAGACCCGTATCCACCAGACGCGGTACCGACAGAGCGGCAGCAGCGTGACGAGTGCCAGGAGGCCTGTACTGGCCAGCAAGATTCCTTCGAGCATGGCGTTCTCTTGGTGATCGATCAGTTCGGCGAACCGGCTTTGCACTCCTGTGGGAGTGCAAGCGCCATGGCGTTCGACAGGCTGACAGGCGAAGCGTGCGGACGAGCGCGGGTTTGCATGTGCATCGGCGCGCTACGAGCTGCCGAGGGCTGAGCTGGTCGCCGGCGTTCCCCTGTGCGTCAGTGCTCGGCTGAAAGCATGCCGCTGGTCAGCGCCGGCAGATGCTCGGGCTGGCACAGGCTGTTCGCGCCTTGCAGGTACGGCTGCAGGATCGGCGCCATGCCCTTGAGCGTCTGTACCGGCAACGCCGAGGTAAAGCGGAAACTGTCGGCGGCGCGCCCCGGCACGTAGGCTGTCAGCGTGCCGAAGTGACGTGGCCCCAGGTAGAACACGAAGGTCGCGGTGCGGTTCAGCGCCAGCGAGCTGATCAGCCGTCCGCCGGCGCCGACGCTCTGGATGCGGTTGTCGCCGGTGCCGGTCTTCCCGCCGATGCGCAGGGGTGTGCCATCGTCGGTGACGAAGGTGCCTTGCAGACGCCTCGCCGTTCCGCCTTCGACCACATTGGCCAGTGCGTCCTGCAGCGCGCGCGCCACTTCCACCGGCATCACCCGCTGACCGTTGCCGGCGACGAACCCCAGGCGTGTCTCGTAGGGCGTGCCCTGCGCGAAGTGCAGGTTGTCGATACGCACGCTGGGCAGGCGGACACCGTCGTTGAGGATGATGCCCATCAGCTCGGCCAGCGCTGCCGGCCGGTCTCCGGAGCTGCCAAGCGCGGTGGCCAGCGAAGGCACCAGGTTGTCGAACGGATAGCCCAGGCGCTGCCAGCGGCGATGGATATCGGTGAAGGCTTCCACTTCCAGCATGATGCGGATGCGGCTATCGCGTGCGCTCTTGTGCCGGCTGCGGAACAGCCAGCCGTAGACTTCCTGGCGTTCGGCGCGGCTGTTGGTGACCACGTCGGACAGCGTCGCCTGCGGGTTGGCGATCAGGTAGCCGAGCAGCCACAGGTCCAGCGGATGGGTGCGGGCGATATAGGCCTGATCGGGCAGGCTGTAGGCGCCTGGGCCATAGCGCGTGTAGAGCTCATCCAGCTTCTTGTCGCTGAGATCGGCATCCGGCAGGTGCTGCTTGAGGAAGTGATCGAATACTTCGCGCTCGGCGTCCGGCATCAGGTAGCGATGCACGGCGGCCAGGCGTACGGGCGTCGGGCGCATGCCCTGAAGGAAGGTTTCGATCCGCTCGTTGGTGCTCTTGTTGCGGTACTTCTTCCAGAACCGCTGCAGGAACACCGAGCCCTCGCGGTCGGCGAAACGGGTCAGGTACTCCTGGCGGCGGGGGTCCTTGTCGTCTTTCAGCAGCTCGGCGCTGTTGATGGTCTCGTAAGTGCTGTAACTGACCAGATCGCGCATCAGGCGCACGAACGGCAGATTGATCGACTCGCGCAGCGATTCGCGCACCGTGGGAATACGGCCGTCGTCCTCGCGGCGGAAGTTGCCGAAACGGTGCATGCCGGCGCCGGTGAAGAAGCGCTCGGCCGGGCTCGCCGAGTAGCGGCGCTCCAGCGCGGCATCGAGCATGCGGTCCAGGCTGCGATCGCTGTTGGTTGCCAGGTAGTCGATGGCCCAGCGACTGAGATTGGCACGCGCATCGATCTTGCGCAGTTCGCTCGGGCTGAGCTCGGAATAGCGCTGGTGCAGCTCGGCGATGACTTCCAGGTAGGTAGTCAGTACCCGCAGCTTGGCGGTCGAGCCCAGCTCCAGCTTGCTGCCTTCGTTGATGTCGAACGGCTGGTGGGTGTTGTCGGTCTGCACGCGCACGCGGAACCCTTCATCGCCGCGCTCGAACAAGGTGAAGCTGTAGCGCACATCAGCGGTCTTTTCCGGCGAGAGCATGCGATCGCCAAACAGGCCGACCGATTCGGCGAAGGCAGGGTCGGCTAGGCGCACCAGGTATTCGCTGATCTGCCGCTGCAGGTCGCCCTGCAGCGGTGTGCTCGCCGTGAGGTCCAGCCGGTCGAGGTCGTACAGCGGCAGACTGAGCAGGCCGGCCAGGCGCATGCGCGCAACGGTGATCCCCTTGGTCGCGTCGACGGGACGAATCGCCACCTCACGGCTGGGGTTGTCGGCCACCACCCGCTGGGCAAGTGCCGCATCGCGCAGCGCCGGGTCGACGATGCCGCCATTGGCCAGCAGGCGGATGTGGCTGTCGGTCAAATCAGCCATCTCCTCGCGACCGGCGCCCAGGTAATACGACGGCCGGCGTTGGGCGATCAGCAACGAGAGCACCTGGCGCAGGGCGAGGCCGCGGGCCTGCGGATCGACCACGCTGACGGCACGCGGATCGAGCAGGCGGTTGACCTCGCGGAAGTCGGCGCCGAACCACAGCCGCAGGCCGTCGGCGATGCCGTGCACCTCGCCGTGCCCCGGCGCGGCGGAAAGCGGCACGCTGTTGAGGTAGTCACGCACGATGCGCTGGCGGGTGGCGAGCGTCTGCGGCCCCTCCCGGTAGGTCCGGATGCTGGCCGAGATCATCTGCCGGATCTTTTCTTGCGGGTCACCGGTGCGCCCTTCGGGGGAGTGCCGATACTTTTCCACCTGAGTGGCCAGGGTGCTGCCGCCCGCCGCCTGGCCGCCGAGGCCCAGGCGTTTTTCCAGCTGGCTGATGGCCGCCTTGGTGAAGCGCGGCCAGTCCACCGCCGGGTTGGCGTTCGGCCGGCTGGCGTCCAGCAAACCGCGGTCCTCGATGAACAGCAGGCTCATCACCACCAGCGGCGGAATGTCTTCGAAGCGCTCGTAGTACTGGCGCGGATAGCTGTTGGTATAGAGCGGTACGCCACGGCAGTCGTTGATCGTCAGCCCGGCCTGGGACTGCTCGGGGTAGGGCGGAAAAAAACCGCGGCTGGTGTAATCCAGCAGGGCGCGGGAGAAGCGGGCTTGCTCCTCGATGCGGAAATTGCGCTGCACCAGGCGCTCGATGAAGTACGGCAGGTCGACGTAACCCAGCCGGCGATCGAAGGGGCCATCCGTCGGGAACTGGATACGGGGGCTGGGCCCAGGTCGCACGCTGTAATCCAGATCGGCTGCGTAGCGACTCAGCCAATGGGATTGCCAACGAGAGCTTTCCAGCTCCTGCCAGCCAAGATAGCCGCCACCGGCCAGCAGAAAACCTCCGACAACCAGCGCCAGCCGCCGTGCTGTCTTGCGGCGGGATTTGGCTGAGTTACGGGATGAGGCCGGTGAGGGGGCGCGCTGATAACGCCCATCCTGGGATGTCTTGTCGGACCGCCATACTGCGCCCATGTGTGCCTGGCTTCCTAGCAGTGTCTGAGCAAAGCATAGTCGGCGCGTGGGGCTTAAGCGATGGCGGTTTGACGAACGGAGCGGCTCAAGAATGCGCCCGGGCAGCCTGCGATTGCCTGCCGCCGCAATCGCTCGCTACCGTAGCGCGGTCAACAATGCGACCGATGGATACCGGACGATGGCGCAATGCACATGAGCGACAAGGACTGGGTCAGGCGCCCGCACGAACCGGGACGGTTTGAGCGGCTGGAAGCCTATTTCGCCGGTTATGGGTTCGCTCCTCACCGGCACGATACCTATGCCATCGGCTGTACGCTGGCGGGCGTACATCGCTTCAATTACCGCAACTGTTCGCGCTACAGCCTGCCGGGCGACACCATCGTGTTGCACCCCGATGAACTGCATGACGGCGAGGCCGGCAGCGAGGCCGGTTTCCGCTACCGCATCGTCTACATCGAGCCCGCGCTGCTGCAGGGAGCGCTGGGCGGCCAGGCTCTGCCGTTCATCGACGAAGGCGTGTCCCGCGATCCGCGCATGCAACGGGCCGTCCGCAGCCTGCTGCAGAGCTTCGACAGGCCACTCGAGGGGTTGGAGGAAGAGGATGCGCTATACGACCTCGCTCAGGTGATGGCCGCGATCGCCGGGACAAAGGGGCGGCGCCGCAGTGTGGATTACCGTGCGGCCGAGCGGGCCCGGGATTACATCCACGAACTCCGGACCCAGCCCATCAGCCTCGATGAACTGGAACGGGTGTCGGGCCGCGACCGCTGGAGCCTGTCGCGGGATTTCCGCGCGCTGTATGGCACCAGCCCCTACCGCTATCTGACGCTGCGGCGACTCGACCGCGTGCGCCATCTGCTGCTTGGCGGAAGTGTGCCCAGCGATGCTGCGCTGATCGGGTTCTCCGATCAGAGCCATATGACCCGTCAGTTCAAGCAGGCCTACGGCCTTTCGCCTGGGCATTGGCTACGGCTGATACGCCGCGCCTGAGCCGCTTGGCTGCAAGATCGTGCAAGACGCCAGCGGGTGGCGGCGCCGAGACTGGGCGAAACAGGTGCTGAACAGTGGGGATTGCGGATGACAGAAGCAGCGGATGCATTCGACCGGCCTCAGGGCGGGCCTGCGGCTCGACTGCCGGCACTGAGACGGGCGCTACCGGTCGCGCTGTCGGTCATGCCGGTAAGCATGCTATTCGGCGTGCTGGCAGCGCGTTCCGATTGGTCGATGCTGGAGATACTGCTGGTCGGTCTGCTCGGTTTCACTGGCAGTGGCCAGTTCGCCGCATTGCCGCTTAGCGAGCATGGCGCGGATTTTCTCACGCTGTTGCTCGTCACGGCCTCTATCAATAGTCGCTATCTGCCCATGGCACTCAGCACCGTCGATCGCCTGCCGGACGGCGCATTCAAACGCGCCTGTTGCGCGCATATGCTCGGCGACGAGGCCTATGCCAGCGAGCGTGATGACGATTCGCCCGGCGTGGTGCTGCGCATTCGCCTGGTCATTTTTCTTGTCTGGGTGCTGGCGGGTGTACTTGGCGCTGCGCTCGGCGAGGTGCTGTCCGACAGCTGGCTCGGCGACGATCTGAACCTCGCGTTTCCGGCAAGTGCTGTGCTGCTGTATCTGGCCGCGTCACAGCTCAAGAACCGGATCGGCTCGTTGCAAGATGATTGGCGGGTGACGCTCATGCGAGTTGGGCTTGCTGCTGCTGGAGCGAGCGGATTGCTCCTGCTGCTGGGGCCGGTGTATTTCTGGGGGCCGGGCGTTCTGCTGGCGACCTGGCTGCTGGGCAGGAGCCGCGGATGAACGATGCGGCTCTGGTCACCCTTGCGGCGCTGGCGGTCACCAGCATGCTGGTGCGCGTCGTGCCGGCATTCGTCCGCTTCCCGCTGAGCGCACGAGGGATACACCTGGTCGGGCAGGTGATGCCAATGGCTGTGTTCGTCAACCTCGCCGTGTACGTCGTGTATAGCGAGATCAGCCATTCGCCCATCGCAGGCGGGCCGGCATTGATGGCCGTCGCGGTGCTCGCCCTGCATGGTCGGGTTGGGCTAACAGGCAGCACGCTGCTCGCGGCTGCCCTCTACTACCTGCTTGGCACTTACCTGGCCTGACCCTCTCAGAACCAGCGATCGTTGCGTTTGCGACCGCGGGTCAGCGACGGCAGGATCAGTCCAACCAGCAACCCGGCACCGGCGATGCTGCCGCCATAGATCATGTACTGCATGAGCATCTGCTTGTTCTCGTCACCGAGACGGGCCTGGGTAGCGCGCAGTTCGGACTGGGTTTCGGTCAGAGACGCTTCGAGCGCGGCGCGGCGGGCTTCGAGCTCGTCGATCAGCGCCTTGCGCGAATCGAGGGTCTCCTGCATGCCCTGTACCCGCAGTTGCCAGCTGTCATCGATGGTCTTGAGCTCTTCGCTCAGCTCAGCCACTTGTTGCTCGAGCTGCGGTAGGCGTTCGGCCTGGCCCGGGACTTCCTGCAACTCGCTGCTGGGAATCCAGACGGTTGAGCCCGACTCCGAGCGGACCTGGCTGTAGTCGCCCTGGGTGCTGATCAGTTCGACCTTTTGCCCGGAGGTCAGCGTACCGACGATGCGATAGCCATCGGTTGGACCGCTACGTACATAGGTGTTCAGGCTGTCGCTGACCCAGCGTGTGTTGTCGGTGGGCTCTTGGGAATGGGCCGGCCCGGCGACCAGCATGGCGCCGAATAGGCCGGCGCCGATCCACTTGCACGACCGGGAGGAGGTAAGGCGGGAAAGCAGGGCAGAAGGATGAAGAGATATGGGCATGAAGGATTCGCGATATTGAAATAAGAGTAAGTCCCGGGGCGGGGCACTGAGGTTGGCTGCACCTGGCCCTTTGGGGCGCTGTCGATACCGGACGACAGGCACGTTGGACACAGCCGGCGGGGCGGCGACCCTAGTCGGGAGCCCGAGACACAAGGCGCGGAAATCGAGCGCGCAGTCGCCGCTCCGTATGGCGCATCAGCTGAATGACAGCCGTTGCGGCGAAAAGTTCGCGCGCGCTGCGCCAGTCGATGAGCGGCTTTCGGCGATATCGGATGTGCAAAACCTGGCCTTTTTTGCTTTGATTGCCGCCACATTATGGGTAGCGGTTCGCCCTTGATCATGGATATCGACGAGGGGAACACTTCTGGAAAATCTTACCCGCGAGGAGCTCGTAGCTGAGGTGGTGCGCTTGCGCGCCAAGCTGAATGACAGCACCACCGATGATTCCGAAATGCGCTATCGCCTGGCAGCCAAGGCCACCCGTGATGCCGTCTGGGATTGGGATCTCGAGTCGGATCATGTGCTCTGGAATGAGGCGCTGGAACAGGCCTATGGGTATCCGCTGGCGTTTGTCGACACGTCCGGCCAATGGTGGCTGGAGCAGATCCACCCGGCGGATCGTGAGCGGATCAGGCGATCGATCCACGCGATCATCGACGGCGGTGGCACGACCTGGACCGACGAGTATCGTTTTCAGCGCCTGGATGGGACATACGCGGAGATCCTCGATCGCGGCCATGTGATTCGTACGGCACAGGGCCGGGCGGTGCGCATGATTGGCGCAATGCTCGATCTGACCCGCGTACGTGCCGCCGAAGCGGCGTTGCGCCAGAGCGAAGAGCGTTTCAGCGCGATACTGCAGACCATCGAAGCGGCCTTTGCCATCGTTCAGGTCAAGTTCGACGCCGATGACCGCCCCGTGGACTACCGCTTCGTCGAGGTCAACCCGGCTTTCGAACGCCAGACAGGCGTCGATCTGCGCGGCAAATGGGTCACCGAGTTCGCCCCGGAGCTGGAGCAGTTCTGGTTCGAAGCCTATGGCCATGTCGCCAAGACCGGTGAGCCGGCCAACTTCGAAAGCTACGCGCGAGCGTTCGAGCGCTGGTTCGACGTGCGGGCAGTCCGGGTCGGCGATCCCAGCGAGCGCCGGATCGCCATCCTGTTCAACGACGTTACCGAGCGGCGGGATGCCGAGAATCGTCTGCGCATCAGCGAAGCGCTGGCACGCGAGAACGTCCAGCGCGTCCAGCTGGCGTTGGCGGCTGGGGCGATCATTGGCACCTGGAACTGGGACCTGCAGACGGACCAGTTCACCGTCGATGACGGTTTTGCTCGCGCCTTCGGCCTCGATCCTAGGCTTGGCCGCGAAGGGCTCGGCCTGGAACAGGTCATCACGACGGTCCATCCGGAAGACAGAGCGGGGCTGCTCGCCGCAATCGACGAGGCTATTGCCCGCGGTGGGGCCTACGCACACCAATACCGAGTACGTCGCGCCGATGGTCGTTACTACTGGATCGAGGCCAATGGCCGTGTCGATCATGGCCCGGACGGCACTGCGCTGAGCTTTCCGGGCGTGCTCATCGATGTCGAGGACCGACGCTCCATCGAGGCCGAGCGTGACCGTGCCACTGCAGCACTGCGAGCGCTGAACGACACCCTTGAGCAGCGCGTCGCCGAACGGACGGCCGAGTTGATCCACGCCGAGGAAAAGCTGCGCCAGTCGCAGAAGATGGAGGCGGTGGGGCAGCTGACTGGCGGTCTGGCGCATGACTTCAACAACCTGCTGGCGGGCATCAGCGGCGCGTTGGAGCTCATGAGCATGCGGATCGCCCAGGGCCGGCTGAGCGATATCGACAAGTACATGCTGGCGGCCCAGGGCGCGGCCAAGCGTGCCGCGGCGCTGACCCACCGGCTGCTGGCGTTCTCCCGGCGGCAGACTCTGGATCCGCGGCCGCTTGACGTGAGTGTCCTGGTGGATGGCATGACCGAGCTGATCCAGCGCACGGTGGGCCCGAGCATCCTCGTCGAGACCATCAGCGCTCCCTTTCTCTGGCCCGTGTCGGTGGATGCCAGCCAGCTGGAGAACGCCATTCTCAATCTCTGCATCAACTCGCGTGACGCCATGCCAGACGGCGGACGCATCACCATCGAGACGGCCAATCGCTGGCTCGGGCCGGACGCTGCGCAGGCGCAAGAGCTGCCCGCCGGGCAATACCTCTCGCTGTCGGTGAGCGATACCGGCACGGGAATGACGCCTGGTGTGATGGCCAAGGCGTTCGATCCGTTCTTTACCACCAAGCCGATCGGTGAAGGCACAGGGCTCGGGCTTTCGATGATCTACGGTTTCGCCAAACAGTCGGGGGGGCAGGTGCGTGTCAGCTCGGAAGTGGGCCAAGGCACCTCGATGACCATCTACCTGCCGCGCTATCACGGTCAGGCAGGCGCCTCTGCCGCTACCCCGGGCCGCAGCGGCGCGACCCTGGCCGGAGCCTGTGCGACCATCCTGATCGTCGACGACGAACCGACTGTACGCCTGCTGCTGACCGATGTGCTTGGCGATCTCGGCTACACATTGATCGAGGCGGCGGACAGCCTCGCTGGGCTGAAGCTGCTGCAGTCGGATGTTGCGATCGATCTGTTGATCACCGATGTCGGGTTGCCGGGCGGAATGAACGGGCGGCAGATGGCCGACGCTGGAAGACAGGTCCGACCAGGTCTCAAGACGCTGTTCATCACCGGCTATGCGGAAAGCGCAGCCCTGGGCAACAGCTCGCTTGGGGAGGGCATGCAGGTACTGACCAAGCCGTTCGCGATAGAGATCCTCGCCGCTCGTGTACTGGAACTGCTCAGCAGCTAAGGCCGGGGCGGCCCAGGATGATTACTCGGCGGTGTTGAATATCCACGGCAATGCGCCTAGCCTCTCGCCCTGCTTTCCAGGGCCGCCGATTCCGATGGCTCTAACCTCTCGGTTCCGTCGGTGTGGATCGAATGAAATCACTGTTGCATCCGGGTCGGGCTGTCGCGCTCGTATTCCTGTTCGCCATCCTCTGTGGTACCGCTCTCCTGTCCCTGCCGGTCGCTCACGTGCAGAGCGAGCCAGTACCCTGGGTTACTGCATTGTTCACTGCTGTCTCGGCGGTCTGCGTGACCGGCCTGGTGGTGGTCGACACCGGCACCTATTGGTCGACCTTCGGCCAGGTGGTGATCATGGTGCTGTTCCAGCTTGGTGGCTTCGGCATGATGACCCTGGCGACCTTGCTGGGATTGCTGGTCAACCGTTCGTTCCGCTTGCGGGCCAAGCTGATCGCGCAGGCCGAGTCCCATGTACTGGGTCTGGGCGACATCAGCAGCGTGGCGAAACTGGTGCTGGTCGTCACGCTGGTGATGGAGCTGGCGGTCATGCTGCTGCTGACCCTGCGGCTGCATTTGTCGTACGGGCTTGGTTGGGGCGAGGCCGCCTGGAGCGGCCTGTTCCATGCCGTATCGGCGTTCAATAACGCGGGATTCTCCATTCATGGCGATGGCCTTGTGCGCTACGCCACCGATGAATTCATTCTGCTGCCGATCATGTGCGCCATCGTCATCGGCGGCATCGGCTTTCCGGTTCTCAACGATCTGCGCCGCAGGTGGTCGGACCCGCGTCACTGGTCGCTGCACACCAAGCTGACGCTGTCCGGGACGGCGGTGCTGCTGGTGGGCGGCTTCATGGCGGTGCTGCTGTTCGAGTGGTCCAACCCGGGTACGCTCGGGCCCATGGCCTGGGCCGACAAGCTTCTTTCGGCTGCCTTCGTTTCGGTCTCGGCGCGTACGGCCGGTTTCAATGCGCTCGATATCGGCGCGCTGACGCATGAAAGCTGGGCGTTGCACTATTTCCTGATGTTCATCGGTGGCGGCAGCGCCGGTACTGCCGGTGGGGTGAAGGTCGGAACCGTCGCCATCCTTGCGCTGCTGGTGATCGCCGAGATCCGCGGCAGGGCCGACACCGAAGCGTTCGGCCGCCGGGTCGGCAGTTCGGCCCAGCGCCAGGCAATCACCGTGCTGGTGCTGGGGAGTGCCATGGTCGTGCTGGGTACGCTGTTCATTCTTCGAGACACCGACATCCCGACGGACCAGGTCATCTTCGAGGTCATTTCTGCATTCGGTACCGTGGGACTCTCCACCGGTATCACCGCCGACCTGCCGGAGGCGAGTCAGCTCATGCTGACTCTGCTCATGTATGTCGGCCGGGTCGGCACCATCACCCTTGCGGCTTCACTCGCGCTGGGCGAGCACCGCATGCCATACCGCTATCCGGAGGAACACCCAATTGTTGGCTAAGTTGCTGTTTTCTGAGCAGTTCTCTTTTTCGAAAGGCGACAGTGTGGTGGTCATCGGGTTGGGGCGATTCGGCAGCTCGGTGGCGCGCTCACTGACGCGCCTGGGGCACGACGTGATGGGCATCGATCAGGCCGCCGAGCCCGTGCATGCCTGGGCCGATCTGCTGACCCATGCGGTGCAGGCCGATTCCACCAATGTCATGGCGCTGCGGCAGCTCGGCGTCGCCGATTTCCCCCACGCCATCGTCGGTATCGGCTCGGACATGGCGGCGAGCCTGATGACCATCATGGCGTTGACCGAACTGGGCATCAAAGACATCTGGGTCAAGGCGCTGACCACCGAGCATGGACAGATCGCGACGCGGATCGGTGCGCATCATGTGGTCTATCCCGAGGCGGACATGGGCGAGCGGGTTGCCCATCTGATCTCCGGACGGATGATGGACTTCATCGAGTTCGACGACGGCTTCGCCATCGCCAAGATACATGCGCCGGAACGCGTTCATAACGCGACGCTCGCCGCCGCCGGGGTGCGCGAGAAGTTCGGCGTAACCGTCGTCGGCCTCAAGCGCGCCAATGAGGACTTTCAGCATGCGACGCCCAGCACCCAGGTACTGCCAGGTGATCTGCTGATCGTCTCGGGGCCGACCCATGACATCCAGCGTTTCGCTGGCCAGGGGCGCAAGGGAAGCTGAAGCTGGTCTTCGTTAGTGCGGCAGCCGAGAGGCGACTACGCTTCTCGGGCGGTCGAGCCACGACCGTGCGCCCGCGACCCCTGGCGCGGAGCTCTCGGCACTGACGGAGGAGACACAAGGTGAATTCATTAAGCGGTGGCTGCCTGTGCGGCGACGTGCGCATCGTGACGGCGGGGCAGCCCTATCGAGTCGGCATCTGTCATTGCCTGGACTGCCGTAAGCACCACGGCGCGCTGTTCTACGCCGCTGCGGTGTTCCCGCAGGATGCGGTGACCGTTGAGGGCGAGACGGCCGAATACGCCGGACGGTACTTCTGCCCCCGCTGTGGCTCGTCGGTTTTTTCCCGCTTCGCCGATGAGATCGAGGTACACCTGGGCGCACTGGATGCGCCCGACCAGCTGACGCCGACCTACGAATGCTGGACCGTGCGCCGCGAAGCCTGGCTGCCAGCGTTTCCGCTCAACCGGCGCTACCCGCACGACCGCGACGACTCCAGTCGCTTCGAATGAGCGTCATTGCCCACTGGCGATCAGCGGCTGCCCGGTCTTCTGCGTGTTCGGCAGCACGCGAATCGCGATGAATTTCGAAGTCGGCGTGTGGCTGCGCTCGCCAAAGCTCTCCAGCGGCACCAGCGGATTGGTCTCCGGGTAGTAGGCGGCGGCCTGGCCGAGCGGGGTGTCGTAGGCGAGCAGGGTGAAGCCGCTAACGCGCCGTTCGATACCGTCGTCCCATAGCGAAACCAGATCGACCTGCTGGCCGGCTTCAAGGCCCAGGCGCTGGATGTCGGCGGGGTTGACGAACACCACCTCGCGCATCCCCCTGACGCCGCGGTAGCGGTCGTCCAGGCCGTACAGCGTGGTGTTGTACTGGTCGTGGGAGCGCAGCGTCTGCAGGATCAGGTCGGCACCGATGCCCGCCTGGCGCGCCCGCTCTGGCAAAAGGTCGGCCGGCAGCGCATGTGCCTTGAACTCGGCGCGGCCGCTGGCGGTGCTCCATTCCCGACGCGCGGCCGCGTTGCCCAGATAGAAACCGCCAGGGCGATGCAGGCGGTGGTCGAAGCCGGAGAAACCCGGGATGGTCGCCGCGATCAGCTCGCGGATTCGTGCGTAGTCCTCCACCAGCCATAGCCAGTCCACCGGGCGCTTGCCCAGCGTGGCGGCGGCGATACCGGCGACGATGGCGGGCTCCGAACGCATCTGCGTCGACAGCGGCTCCAGCTGGCCCCGGGAGGCGTGGATCATGCTGAACGAATCTTCCACGGTCACCGCCTGCGGGCCGCAGGCCTGGCGGTCGATGTCGGTGCGGCCGAGGCAGGGCAGGATCAGCGCATCGCGACCCATGGTCAGGTGGCTGCGGTTGAGCTTGGTGCTGATCTGCACGGTCAGCGCGCAGTTGCGCAACGCCTGGCGGGTGCGCGGGCTGTCCGGCGTGGCCTGGGCGAAGTTGCCGCCCAGGCCGATGAATACCTGCACCTCGCCGGCCAGCATGGCCTGGATGCATTCCACGGTGTTGTGCCCGGGCTGGCGGGGCATCGGCAGGGCGAAATGGCGCTCCAGCGCATCCAGTAGTGCGGCCGGCGGGCGTTCGTTGATGCCCATGGTGCGATCACCCTGCACGTTGCTGTGGCCGCGCACCGGGCAGGCACCGGCCCCAGGCTTGCCGAGGTTGCCGCGCAGCATCAGCAGGTTGGCGATCTCCTGGATGGTCGCCACCGAATGATGGTGCTGGGTGATGCCCATGGCCCAGCAGACGATGGTCCGCCCGGCGTCGCGGTAGATCGCGGCGGCCTGGCCGATCGCGTCGCGTTCGAGCCCGGACTGCTGCTCGATCTGCGCCCACGGCGTGGCATCGATCGCCTCCAGATAGGCATCGACGGCATGGGTGTGCTCGGCGATGAAGTCGCGATCGAACACCGCCGGTCCGCCGCTCCCCAGCGCTTCGCGTTCCCATTGCAGCAGGTACTTGGCGATGCCGCGCAGTACGGCCAGATCGCCGCCAAGGTTGGGGCGCAGGTAAAGGCTGTGGGTTGGCGCGTCCTGGTTGGCGAGCATCTCGATGGGCTTCTGCGGATGCTGGAATCGTTCCAGGCCCCGTTCGCGCAGTGGATTGAAACAGACCACCTGGGCACCGCGCTCCAGCGCCTGGCGCAGCGGTTCGAGCATGCGCGGGTGGTTGGTGCCGGGGTTCTGGCCAAGTACGAAGATCGCATCGGCGTGGTCGAAATCTTCCAGCGTTACCGTGCCCTTGCCGACACCGATGGATTCGGTGAGGGCGACGCCGCTGGCCTCGTGGCACATGTTCGAGCAGTCGGGAAAATTGTTGGTGCCGAAGCTGCGGCCGAACAGCTGGTAGAGATAGGCCGCTTCGTTGCTGGCCCGACCGGATGTGTAGAAGGCTGCCTGGTGCGGGCTGGCCAGGCCGTTCAGGTGTCGCGCGATCAGCGCGAACGCATCATCCCAGGTGATCGGCTGATAGCGGTCGCTGGCCGCGTCATAACGCACCGGTTCGGTGAGGCGTCCCTGGTATTCGAGCCAGTAATCGCTCTGCTCACGCAGCTGGCTGACGCTGTGGCGGGCGAAGAAGGCGGCATCCACGCGGCGGCGCGTGGCTTCCCAGTTCACCGCCTTGGCGCCGTTCTCGCAGAACTTCACCGCACCGGCCTCCGGCGAATCGCCCCAGGCGCAACCGGGGCAGTCGAAGCCGCCGTTCTGGTTGGTCTTGAGCATGGCGCGGATGTTCTTCAGCGCATTGCCGCTGCCGAGCCAGGCGCTGGCCACGCTGCGCAGGGCGCCCCAGCCGCCAGCCGGGCCGGCGTAGGGCTGGAAGCGGGTGGCGGGATGGAAGCGGGACATGCGGCTCATGGGTGACATCCGTTCTGGTCGGGCAGCGCAGGCGCAGGGCTGTAGACCCGCGGAGCGCTGTGGTGGGGCAGATGAATGAGGTTGAGGTGGTGCTGACGCGCCCACTGCACGGTGAGCTGAGTCGGTGCCGAGAGGCTGACCAGCGTGCCGATGCCGGCGCGCACGGCCTTGTGGATCAATTCCAGGCTGCAGCGGCTGGTGATCACGATGAAGCCTTCGCTCGGCTTGCGGCGTTGCAGCGTCAGCGCGCCGATCAGCTTGTCCAGCGCGTTATGCCGGCCGATGTCCTCACGGCAGAGGGCGATCTTTCCGTTTCCGTCGACATACAGCGCCGCGTGCAGCGCACCGCTGTCGCGAGCCATCAGCTGGGCGCTCGCAATGCGCTGGCGCAGCTCATGGAAATGCCCTTCGGGTGGCAGTGCTGTCGGCTGCAGCGGAACCAGCCGCGGCAGTGCCTGATCCAGCGCATCCACCCCGCAGAGTCCGCAGCCGCTGGTGCCGGCAAGCTGGCGACGCTGCTGCTTGAGTGTCCAGAACGCCCGCGGGCTGACCTGTACGTCCGCGCGGCGAGCGCTGCCGTCGCCGAGCAGGCGCAGGTCACGCAGGTCATCGAGTCGCTCGATCAGCCCGCCAGCGAGGCTGAAGCCGACGACGAATTCTTCCAGATCCTGCGGCGTCATCATCATCACGGCATGGTTCAGACCGTTGTAGCTGATGGCCAGCGCGCATTCCTCGGCCAACAGCGCAGCGCGTGCATCGTGCGGTTCGGCGGAATTCAGAGTGGCGTAGAGCATAGCGGCTGCCTGCGACAGGTCGACGCAGGCAGCCTAGGAGCGCCGGTGCCGGCCGTCCAATCGCTATGTCCGATGGTGTGATCGATGGCGTCGATCACAAGCACCTTTCATCGCAGTTGCAGCAGTTCGCGGGCCTCGTTGAAACAGGCCTCGCCCAGTGCGGATCGCGGCGAGTCGCGCCGCAGGATCAGCCCCAGCGGCGCCAGGGTGCTGGCATTGTCGATAGGCGTCAGCGTCAGCCGGCTGTCCAGGGCCTCGAGCCCGCTGTCGAGCGGCATGATGGCGCAGCACAGACCGGCGCCTACGGCCTGCAGCAGGTGATGTACGGCATCGGTCTGCAGCCGCGGCGCAAGGCTCAGGCCACGGCTGCGCAGCGCGTGGTCGATGGACTGGCGAAAGTGCATGCCGCCGGTCAGCAGGCCCAGGGGCAGGCCAGCCAGGGCCTCCCAGCTCAGCGAAGGGGCATCGAAGCGGAAATGGCGCTCGTCATGCAGCAGGCCCATGCGCGTTTCGCCCAGGGGCAGGCTGGCGAAGTGCGCGTCGTCGAGGCGCTCCAGATAGGACAGGCCGAGATCCAGCAGATTACGGCTGAGTCGCTCGAGAATCTGCTCGCTGCTGAGTGCGAACAGCTCGAAACGCAGGCTCGGATGGCGTTCGCCGAACGCCCGTACCAGCTGCATCGGGTCGAACCCGGCCAGCGGCACTACGCCCAGGCGCAGCGTGCCGACCAGCTGGCCGCGGCAAGAGGCGGCTTCGGCCAGCAGTCCGTCCTGAGCGGCCAGCAGGCTACGCGCCCAGGCCAGGATGCGCTCACCTTCGGGCGTGAAGCCTTCGAAGCGCTGGCCACGAATCACCAGCTGCAGACCGAGCTCGTCTTCCAGGGTGCGCAGGCGCATCGACAGCGTCGGCTGGGTGACGTGACAGCGCGCCGCCGCCTGGCTGAAATGCCGCGTTTCGTCGAGCGCCACGAGAAACTTCAGCTGCTTGATGTCCATGCCCGGTCCGTTTGCATCGAAGGTAGTGCGGGCCGAACCTTAGCATTTCCTCAGGGTGCGTCGAACAGTGGCTGCAGCCCGCTGGGCACCACGCCTGTCCAGCGCTTGAAAGCGCGGCGGAAATTGGTGGTGTCGTTGAAGCCCAGGTGCCGCGCCACAGCCTCGTTACCCAAGCCACAGGCCTGGTAGAGGTAGAGCGCGACGTGCTTGCGAACCAGGTCCAGTTGCTCCTGGAAATGCGTACCGTGCTTGGCCAGCTTGCGCTTGAGCGTCGCCGGGCTCATGGCGAACGCGACGGCGACGCGCTCGAGATTCAGCGGCTCGCGGATGTGCGCCTCCAGGTACTGGTAGAACGCATCGAGAAAGGCGCACGGCCCGTCCAGCGCATCGATCTGTTGCTGGCTGGCCTGCACCGCGACCTGGCCCACGGTGGTCGACGCCTCCGGCCAGGGCTGATGCAGGTATTCGCGCGGCAGGCTGAGCAGGGTCAGCTGGCGGTCGAACTGCAGCGCATCGCCCAGATGCACCCAGTACTGCTCGATGTGCCGCGGCTGCGCATAGGCGAACTGGAAGCGCCAGGGCAACCGCAGACCGGAGCCGCGTTTGCACAGCGCGACGATGGCGGTCAGGTGGGCTTCCACGAGAAAGCGCTGAAGCCGCCCGGTAGCGGCGCCATCGACCCAGTACAGATGAATCTGGTGCTCATCCAGCAGCAGCCTCGGGGCCAGCAACGGGCAGAGCAGGGCGCGGAACTGACAGAGGCGCTCCAGCGCCTGCTCGAGATTGCCGGCATTGGCCAGCGCCAGGCTGACTTCGCCGTAATGGCCGGGCAGCAGGCGCTGGCCGAAGAGGAAACTGCTGTCCGCTGCGCCGAGCAGGCGTTCCGCGTTGCCGATCAGGGTCAGCAACTGCGCCGGGCTGACCCGTGCACGGCCACTGGCGATGTCTTCGTAGAACAGCCCGCTGCCGCGCAGCAGCGCGTGGCTGTCGATGCCGCGCGACAACGCCAGGTCCAGCAGGACCGCCGGCTGGTGATGCGCGGCGATGAAGCGGCTATCCCACTCGTACCAGCGTAAGGAGCTGCTCATGGTCGTCTCAGGCGCAGCGCGGCAGTGACTGCTTGGCCTTGGCCAGCGCGAGGTTGAGGCGCTGGAGCAGCTGCTCGGCATCGTCGTCGAAGGCCATCACCACCGCGGTACTGGCGCTCAGATGCAGGCGTTCGCCATGCTGGCGCGTCTTGTGGGCGAGGCTGGCCACGGCGGTCTGCAACTCCTCGGCAAGCTGCCGCGCCTGCTGTTCGGCAGTATCCGGCAGGAGCACGACGAAGCGATCGCCGGCCAGGCGGCAGAGCAGGTCCTGATGACGAAGGTTGAGCACCAGCAGCTGCGCCACGGCCTGCAGCACCAGATCGCCCTCGGCCTGGCCGTAGCGCTGATTGACCCGGCTGAAGTCGTCCAGGTCGATCGCCAGCAGAGACAGCGGGCGCTGCTCCTCGTCGGCCTGGCGCAGGGTCTGATCGAGCTGCCGCCGCAGGTATTCGGCGGTGCTCAGCGGGGTGAGGTTGTCGAACAGCCGATGTTCGCGGAACAGCCGCTCGCGCTTGTGCATCTGCGCGTTGATGGCGCGTTGTTCCTGGTTCAGGTGGTAGATGCCGAAGGTCAGCAGCAACAGACCCACAGGCATTGGCGCGGTTTCCAGCCAGTTATCCCAGGCGATGCTGGCGGGGATCTGGATGAACTCGTCAAGCAGGTCCATCCACCAGGAAAAGCAGATGCAGGCCAGGCCCAGTGCGAGCAACCGCGTCACCCGGCCGGCCGGGCGGCTGTGCAGCAACATGACCAGCCAGGCGAGGGCGAGGGCGGCGCAACCTCCTTCGCCGACGACGTCCATCCAGTCGATCTCGCCCCAGGATTTGACCGTGCCGACGGCGAGCAGCAGCTGCAGGCCGACGTTGGCAGCCAGGGCGAGGCCGAGGAGGGTGAGGGTGTGGAGTTTGAGGAGGGATTTCATCGGGTCTCCGTGGCGGGTTCGCGCCAGTGCGTGAGGGCACGGAAACAGATGGATGTGACGGTTGGATGAATGGGGTGGGGGTTGAATTGGCTCAGGGGGTTTTTAATCTTTTGGGGCGTCAGACGAATTAGGGAGTTGCTTGATAGCTGGGTTTCGCCCTGCTGGGCGACCTACTTTTTCCAGTCGCGGAAAAAGTAGGCAAAAACGCTTGCCCCTGCATCCGGCCCCGGCTGCGCCGGGGTTCGTTCTCTACGCCGCCGCTCCGAGGGTCGCCGTACAAGGGCCTTCCATGGCCCTTTACGGCTCTCGCGGCATCCATGCCGCTCGCCCCTCTGCACGACGGCTCCGTTCACCCTTCTGAAGGGGCGATTGGATGTCGCCTGGGAGGCAGTGCAAGCAGAACAATGAGCGGTCCTATTAAAGGATCACTCGTGGTTTCTACGAGCATAAGAGCCGTGCTTTGGAGCTCTGCGTTACGTAGGTGAAGCATTTCTAGGCGCTGTCCACCCCAAAGGGGGTAGCTCTGCATGTACTTGCACAGACCACCAGGCAATACCGAATGCCCCTTTCAGGAGGCCGAATGGAATCGTTGCGTAGGGGAGCGAGCGGCATGGATGCCGCGAGAGGCGTAAAGGGCCATGGAAGGCCCTTGTACGCCGGCCCCCGGAGCGGCGATGGAGTGAGGGAAGTCGAGCGCAGCGAGACCCGGATGGCAGGGGCAAGACTTTTTGGTTCCTTTTGGCGGGGCCGGCCATCCGGGCGACTGCCAAAAGGAACTCGCGCAGCAGCGCGAAACAGATGGATCGGACCTCCCGAAAAATGGGTTGGTCCCCACAACTTGATCCCAGCGTGTCTGAGATAGGCAACTCGTATCCATACCGCTAAAAACAGGTCATATCAGCTCAACCCCACCTCCAAAATCCCCCAAACCCCATCTTTCCAACCCCTCCCCAAACCCCCTGTCACAGAACCGCCATATCCCCCACCTACCGTCCGCTGCAGTTCCGGGATGGACCCGGCAAACACCATTCGGGGGAATCGTTCATGAACACATACCGCAGCGGCATCCGCCATGCAGGATTCCGCATCAGCCTGCTGGCTCTGGCCGTCAGCGCCGGTTCGGCCTGGGCCGAGGAGCCGCTGGTCATGGAGCACGTCGAGGTCATCGGCCAGGCCGTCAGCATCGACGAGGCACTGAAGGACCAGCGCAGTTCCGACAGCGTCAAGAGCGTGGTGCATGCAGACGGCATCGGCCAGCTGCCGGATGACAACGCCGCCGAAGCGCTGCAGCGCATTCCGGGGATCTCGGTGGAGCGCGACCAGGGTGAAGGGCGCTTCGTCAGCGTGCGTGCCATCGCGCCGGATCTGAACAGCGTCACCATCAACGGCACCCTGGTCCCATCGCCGGAGAGCGATCGCCGTGCCGTGGCGCTCGACGTGCTGCCCTCGGAGCTGGTGCAGTCGCTGTCGGTGGTCAAGACGCTGACGCCGGACATGGATGCCAACTCCCTGGGCGGCACCATCGAGGTACAGAGCCTGTCGGCCTTCGATCATGACGGGTTGTTCTACAGCCTCAGCGGCGAGGGCAGTTATGACGACAACGTCGACAAGACCAGCCCGAAATTCTCCGGCGCCATCAGCGATCGCTTCAGCCTCGGCGATGGCGTCGACAATTTCGGCGTCGCCGCGGCCGTCAGCTGGCAGGAGCGCGACTTCGGCTCGGACAACGTCGAGACCGGCGGCAAGTGGGACTTCGCCGACGACGGCGCGCGGCTGGAGGAACTCGAGCAGCGCGACTACGAGATCACCCGCGAGCGCACCGGTTTCGGGCTGAACTTCGACTACAAGCCGGATGACGTCAGCAGCTATTACCTGCGTACGCTGTACAGCCGCTTCAAGGACACCGAAACGCGCAACGCCGCCGGCGTGGAGTTCGAGGACGCCCAGCTGCCTGGCGAAACCGGCGATGCCGAAGGCTGGCGCGAGCTGAAATCGCGCGAGGAAACCCAGACCATCCAGTCCTACGTGTTCGGCGGCGAACGCATGATGGGCCTCTGGATCCTGAGCGGACAGGTCGGCTACAGCCAGTCCCGCGAGCGCAATCCGGGTGGCATCTCCGGCGCGACCTTCGAAGGCGACTTCGCCGACGCCGGTTTCTCCAGCAGCCGCAAGCCGCGCCTGACAGTGGATTCTGCCTTCTACGATCCGGCTTCCTTCGAGCTGGATGAAGTGGAGTGGGAGAAGAGCGATACCCGCGACCGGGAGAAGAACATCCGCCTGGATCTGGCCCGCGACTACGACATCCAGGGCTACGCGGCGCAGGCCAAGTTCGGCGGCAAGCTCAGCCGCCGGCACAAGGACAACGACAGCGAGGTCTGGGTCTATGACGACTTCGACGACCTGACTCTGGCCGATTTCCAGGGTGGCAACGTCGACTACGCGCTCGGCCGCTTCGGCCCAGGCATCAGCGCCTCGGCCATCGAGGGCGCGATTGGCGGTCTGGATGCCAGCGAGTTCTACGACGAGGAGGAGTCGCGCATCAATGACTTCGACATGCACGAGGACATCAACGCCGCCTACCTGATGAACACCGTGGATATCGACCGCTGGCGCGTCATCGCTGGCCTGCGCTACGAAGGCACGCGCTTCAGCGCCAAGGGCACCGGCCTGCGCGACGGCCAGTTCGAGTCCATCTCCAGCAGCAATGACTACCACCACTGGTTGCCCGGCCTGCACCTGCGCTACCAGCTGACCGACGACACCATGATCCGCGCCGCCTGGACCAACAGCGTGGTGCGCCCGACCTTCGGCCAGCTGGCGCCCGGTTTCGTCATCGATGGTGACGACGCCGAGTTCGGCAACCCCGATCTCAAGCCGCTGGAGTCGATCAACTACGACCTTGGCATCGAGCACTACATGGGCCGCGCCGGCGTGGTGTCGGCGTACCTGTTCTACAAGGACATCGACAACTTCATCTACAACACCGATCTGGCCGGCACCGGCCAGTGGGCCGCGTTCGACGAAGCGCTCAGCTTCCAGAACGGCAGCAGCGCAAAACTCTACGGCCTGGAGCTGGCCTACTCGCAGAAGCTCGACTGGCTGCCGGCGCCGTGGAACGGCCTGTTGCTGGGCGCCAACGCCACCTTCAGCCAGTCCGACGCGGACATCGAGGGGCAGGGCATGCAGCGCAGCATCGACCTGCCGAACCACTCCGACACGGTCGGCAACCTGATGCTCGGCTGGGAAAACGACCGGCTCAACCTGCGCCTGGCTGCGAACTACAAGTCGGACTACCTGTACGAGGTAGCCGGTATCGACGACGAGGCGCACGACCTCTACGTCGACGACCAGCTGTTCGTTGACTTCAAGGCCGGCTACTTCATCACGCCGAGCCTGCAGCTGACCTTCGAGGCGCTGAACCTGACGGACGAGACCTACTACGTCTACAGCGGCCGCCACGCCTACAACGCCCAGTACGAAGAGTACGGCCCGACCTACAAGCTCGGCCTGACCCTGACCCACTTCTGACCCCTATGCCGCTCCGGTGCCCGCCGTTCCCCTTTACGGCCGGGCGCCGGCCCGCGGCAGCCTGAATGGATACACCATGAACGCATTACCCAAAACCCTGTTGCTCGGCCTGTGCATCGCATTGGCGGCCTGCCAGTCCACGCAACCAGATACGCCGGCGAAGTCGGCCCGGCTGAACATCAGCGAACCGCTGCTGGCCGGCCTCGAGTACGCCCAGCTGCTAGACGGCGACGCCCCCTGGGCCGGCGCCGACCGTGTGCAGGTCGATGACCAGGGCCTGCAGCTGCTGGACAAGGCCGGCAATACGCTGGCCCAGCACGCCGGGCGCTTCGAAGGCCTCGACCATCGCCTCGAGCGTCGGGGCCTGCTGCTGGCCACCGTGGAGCGCAAGCGCCAGCAGGCGATGCTGATCGGCCTGGATGACAACCGGACCTGGAGCCAGCCGCTGTATCTGCCGCGCACTACGTTCGCCATCGAGGGGCTGTGCCTGTATCGCGACAGCGCGCGCAACGACTTCGTATTCCTGCTCGGCGAGGAAGGTGTCGGCGAGCAATGGCTGGTGGGCAGCCAGGGCCGCCTGCTCGGTGAAGCACGGCGCGTGCGCGGGCTCAGCCTGCCGCCGCAGAGCACCTTCTGCCAGACCGATGACATGGCCGGGCAGCTCTACGTCAACGAGGAGAACGTCGGCTTCTGGCGCTACCCGGCGGATGCCGAGGCGCCGCTGCAGCGTGAGCCGGTCGATCTGGTCAAGCCGTTCGGCGCGCTGACAAAGGTGGCGGCTGGCATGGCGTTGGTGCCGGGTGGTCTGTTGGCCCTGGATGCCGAAGCGCCGGCGCTGCACCTCTATCGCCAGAGCGAATCGGGTTGGCAGGCGGACGGCGTGCTGCCGCTGGACGGCCTCGATGAGCCGGAACGCATCAGCGCGCGTCGCACCTCCGAAGGAGTCGAACTGCTGCTGGCGGACGAGCAGGGCCTGCATCGCGCCCAGCTGGCGTGGCAGCCACAGGCACTGCCGCATGCCGAACCCATCGTCAGTCTGGCGGCAGCGGTGGAGACCGGCCCGGTGCCCAGTCTGGGTGATGCCGCCGATGATCCGGCGATCTGGGTCCATCCGCGCGATCCGGCTGGGAGCCGCGTGCTCGGCACCGACAAGAAGGGCGGCCTGGTGGTGTACGACCTCGACGGCCGTCAGGTGCAGGACCTGCGTGTCGGCCGGCTGAACAACGTCGATGTGCGCAGCGGCTTCCGTCTTGGCAGCAAGCGCGTAGACCTGGCCGTGGCCAGCAATCGCGATCACAACAGCCTGCACCTGTTCGCCATCGACCGGGCGAGCGGGGTGCTCCGCGATGTCGGCGAGGTCGCCACGCCGCTGAGCGAAATCTATGGCCTGTGCATGTTCCAGGATCGCCAGGGCACCACCTACGCCATCGCCAACGACAAGGACGGCACCTTCCTGCAGTACCGCCTCGATGGCCTGTCCGGCCAGCCGCACGGTGAACTGGTGCGGCGCTTCAAGCTGGACAGTCAGCCGGAAGGCTGCGTGGCCGACGACCGCAGCGAGCGGCTGTTCGTCGGTGAAGAGGACGTCGCGGTCTGGGTGGTCGATGCCCGCGCCGAAGTGCCGGCGGTGTCGGAGCAGGTCATCGGTGTCGGCGGGCCGGTCTACGACGACATCGAAGGTCTGGCCATCTACCACGGCGAGCGCGGCGACTACCTGGTGATTTCCAGCCAGGGCAACGACAGCTACGTGGTGCTCGATGCCCAGGCGCCCTATGCCGTACGCGGCGCCTTCCGCATCGGCCTGAACGCCGAACGCGGCATCGACGGCGCGTCCGAGACCGATGGGCTGGAAGTCACCTCGGCTGACCTCGGCGGCATCTGGAACCGCGGCATGCTGGTGGTGCAGGACGGCCGCAAGCGCATGCCCGAAGGCACGCAGAACTACAAGTACCTGCCCTGGTCGGCGGTCGCCGATGCGCTGGGGCTGGATTGACGTCATCGCCCGGTAACCGACCCGCCATCCAATAGCAGCTGCCCCAGTCGGGGCAGGAGGAAACGATTCATGCAAACGACTCTCGAGCACATGTCCATCTGGGGCCTGATCAGCGAAGCCAGCCTGGTGGTGCAGGCGGTGATGATGATTCTGGTGCTGGCCTCGGTTTCGAGCTGGTACCTGATCATCCGTCGCAGTGTGGCGTTGCGCAGCGCCGAACGGCTGCAGCGCGGCTTCCTGCAGCGCTTTCGGCAGGGCGGCGATCTCGCCCAGCTCTATCGCGAAGGCCAGGCGCAGTCGTTGCCGGATGAGGCCGCGCTGCAGCGCATCTTCCTCGCCGGTTACGGCGAATTCGCCCAGCTGCAACGCCAGCCGGAGATCGCGCCGGATGTGGTGGCGCAGGGTGTCGAGCGCAGCCTCTACGTGGCCGTCGCCGAGCAGGAGGAGCGTCTGGAAAAGGGCCTGCAGTTCCTCGCGACCGTGGGTTCGGTGAGCCCCTATATCGGCCTGTTCGGTACCGTGTGGGGAATCATGAACTCCTTCCTCGGCCTGTCGCAGGTGCAGCAGGCGACGCTCTCGACCGTCGCGCCGGGCATCGCCGAAGCGCTGATCGCCACGGCCATCGGCCTGTTCGCGGCGATTCCCGCGGTGATGGCCTACAACCGCTTCGCTGCCCGTGGACAGACGCTGGTCGGCCGTTACTACGCCTTCGGCAACGAGCTACAGGCGCGCCTGCATCGGCGCCTGCATGCCGCTTCGCCCAACGTCGCCGCAGCCGCCTGAGGAGGACAGCCATGCTAGTCAGGCCACAGCACAAACACGGGCCCAAGGCGGAAATGAACGTGGTGCCCTACATCGACGTGATGCTGGTGCTGCTGGTGATCTTCATGGTCACCGCGCCGATGCTGGTGCAGGGCGTCAAGATCGAGCTGCCCAAGGTCGCAGCCGAAGCGCTGCCAGTGGAGAACGAGCGGCAGATCCTCACGCTCTCGGTAAAGGCCGATGGCGGCTTCTACTGGAACCTGGGCAGCGAGCTGGACATCGACAACCAGACCGACAGCGCCGTCGACCTGGCCGAGCTGCAGGCCAAGGTCGGCGCGATCATCGCCGAGCGCGGCGACACCCAGGTTTATATCCGTGCCGATGAGGCGGCGGACTACGGTCGTGTGGTCGCCGGTATCGCCGAGCTGCAGCGCGGCGGGGTGGTCAACCTGGGCCTGATCACCGAGGCGCCGGCCGGAGTCGAGCAGCCGTGATGATGACCTTCAGCACGCACGCCGCGCATGGCAGCGAAGTTGTCCCGCGCCAGTGGATGGGGCCGGCTGGGGCTGCATTGCTGACCCTCGGGATGCATGCCGGACTGTTCGCGCTGTTGCTCGGCAGTTGGTCGCCAGCGCTGCAAATGCCGGTCGCCACCCAGGTGATGCAGACCCAGCTGATCAGCCTGCCACCGCCAGCGCCGGTGCTGCCCGAACCGCCGGTCGCAGAGCCGGTCGTAGCGCCGCCGCCCCCCGTCGAGGTCGAAGCACCCCCACAGGTGCAGCAGGCCGACCTGGCCTTCAAACGCGCCGAACGGGAGCGCGAGGCCGAGCAGCAGCGCCAGCAGCAGCTGGAACGTCGGCGCGAGGAGCAGCGTCGCCGGGAAGAGCAGCAGCGTCGCCGGCAAGAGCAACAGCAGGAGCGCGAACGTCAGGCTGAGCAGGCGCGACTGGACGCGCAGCGCCGCCAGGCTGAGGCATCGGCACGCGCCGAAGCGGCTGAGCGCGCACGACAGGCTGCAGCGGCCGAGGCTGCCAGCCGGCAGTACCTGCCGATCGCCAAGAAGCCGCCGGTCTACCCGCAACGGGCGCTGGACGCCGGGCTGCAGGGTTCCTGCACGGTCAGCTACACGGTGGGCGTCGACGGGCGCGTGCGCTCGCCCGAAGTGGTCGGCGACTGCCATCCGCTGTTCATCCGCCCATCACTCACCGCCGCCAAGAGCTTTCGCTACCAGCCGCGCATCGTCGACGGCCGCGCGGTTGCCGTGCCCGACGTAAAGAACACCTTCCATTACCGCATCGAATGATGCCGTTACGACTCAGGAACCGTTTTCGATGAAACAGGATTTCACCGATTTTCACGCGAGCGTGGGCGCTCATGACGACCAACCGGTCAATCCGAGCGGCAACGTGCCGTTGCAGCAGGCGATCGATCAACGCCGGCGCGGGCTGCTCAAGGGTGGCCTCGGCCTTGCCGGCATCGCCTTTCTAGGCGGCGGGATGGCCGGCGCGCGAGCTGCAACCCGGAGCGATTCGCTGCTCGGCTTCGAAGGCATTCCGACCCAGCTCGACCCGCACTTCGACCGGGTCGAGGTGGCGCCGGGCTACAGCGCCCGGGTGTTCTTCTCCTGGGGCGATCCGGTGCATGCCGACGCACCCGAGTGGCAGCCGGATGCTAGCGACGATTGGCACGCCCAGGTCAAGCAGGCCGGCGACAACCACGACGGCATGCATTTCTTCCCGTTCCCCGACGCGCCCGACAGCCGTGGTCTCTTGGCCATCAACCATGAATACGTCAACCCGACGCTGCATCCCGACGGCATCACCGTGGTCGACGGCCAGCGCCCGCTGGAGCAGGTGCGCAAGGAGCAGGCGGCCCACGGGTTGAGCGTCATCGAGGTGCGCAAGGATGCGCAGGGCCAATGGCAGCGAGTAATGGATTCACCCTACAACCGCCGCATTTCCGGCATGACGCCGATGGCCATCGCCGGGCCGCTGGCCGGCCATGAGGCGATGCAGACCATGGACGACCCGGAAGGAAGGACGGTGCTCGGTACGCTTAACAACTGCTCCAGCGGGTTCACGCCCTGGGGCACCTATCTGGTCTGCGAGGAGAACTGGCACAACTACTTCGTCAACCACGACGCCGACGACCTTGCCGCGCGCGTCTCGCACAACCGCTACGGCATCGCTGGCAGCGGCATGAGCAAGCTCTACGGCTGGGGCACGGTCGATCCGCGTTTCGATGCCACGCCGAAGGCAGGCCAACCCCATGGCGGCTTCGTCAACGAGCCGCACCGGTTCGGCTGGGTGGTGGAGGTCGATCCGTTCGATCCGCAGAGCACACCGGTCAAACGCACCGCCTTTGGCCGATACTGCCGCGAGTGTTCGGTGCTGTCGCTGGGCGAGGACGGGCGCATGGCGTTCTACTCAGGCGACGACACCAAGGGCGAGTACGTCTACAAGTTCGTTCCCAGCGGCCGCTACGTGCCCGGTGCGGACGCGGCCAACCGCCGCTTGCTGGATGAGGGCACCTTGTATGTCGCGCGTTTCGATGCCGACGGCAGTGGCCAGTGGCTGGCGCTGCTGCACGGCGAGCATGGCCTGACCGCGGAAAACGGCTTCCCCAGCCAGGCCGAGGTGCTGCTCAATGCCCGCGCCGCCGCCGACCGCGCCGGCGCGACGCCGATGGACCGGCCGGAGTGGGTCGCGGTGCATCCCGATACCCGCGAGGTCTACGTCACCCTGACCAACAATGACGCGCGCGGCAGCAAGCAGCCGCTGGACAAGGCCAATCCGCGACCGTACAACCTGCACGGGCAGATCCTGCGCTGGCAGGAAGAGGGCCGCGACCCGACCGCCACGCGCTTCCAGTGGGAAGTCTTTCTGCTCGCCGGCGAGCGCCGCGGTTCGCGCGATGCCCAGGGCCGGCCGGTTGCCGCCAACCTGATCGGCACCATCGACGGCGACTGCTTTTCCTCGCCGGACGGGCTGGCCTTCGATCGTGACGGGCGCTTGTGGATCGAAACCGATTTCGACGATGACGAAGCGGTGATGCAGGCCATGGGCACCAATCAGCTGCTCTGCGCCGATCCGAAAACGCGCGAGGTGCGGCGTTTCCTGGTCGGCCCGCGGGGTTGCGAGATCACCGGCATCACCTGGAGCCCGGACTACCGCGCCATGTGGATCAACGTGCAGCACCCGGGGCTGAGCTTTCCGGCCAGCGACGGCCAGTCACGCCCGCGCTCGTCCACGGTGCTGATCACCAAGGATGACGGCGGCGTGATCGGCAGCTGACGATCACGCCGCCATCATCTGTTCAGGAGCCGCCACGCAGCTGCTTGAGTGCCTGGGCAGCGGAGCGGGCCGTCAGACGTAGTGGAGGTTTGCTGCTGGGTCCATCAGTAGCGATCCGTATCCGGTATGAAGACAGGGCAGGGCTGTCCAGGTGAGAGCTGGTTCAGCTCGGACAGCCGATTGCCCGAGAAGTCGTGCCGGCGAGGCAGGCGATTGCTGGCACCATTCGCTGCTGTTCGTCCTTGCAGCGGCAAGCGTACAGGGAAAAACCCGTACCATATCAACGATATGCAATGCCCACGGTGATTTCCGATGTTTTCTGCCGTCAAGCGTTACAGGGCTCTGGTCGTCGGGGTGCTGCAGCGCTGTTTTCCACGTACCTCGGCCCATCTGCGTGATGAGGACGAGCTGTTGTTTCGTCGCTGGGGCGGTGCGCCCGGCAAGGCGAACAAGGCCGCGGCCAGCAAACGCAAGGGCAAACCTGCAGCCAAGTCAAAGAGCACCTCGGAAGGACCGCCGCGTGCCGCCGCCAAGCCGCGCAAGGCGGCCGTTCAGGGCATCTATGCGGCTGCGCAACTGAAGGTTGAGGATGCGCAGGTCCAGGCGATGCGCGTCCGCGTCGAGCAGGCGGTGGCTGCCGGGATCATCAGCGCACCGTCGCAGGAGCAATGGGCGATGATCCTCAGCCGCAGCCCGGTGACGCGAATCTTCGCCGGCGCCGGCTCCGGCAAATCCACCACCTTGCTGCTGCGGGTGGTGTTCATGCTCTGCCATATGGGCGTCGAGCCTGGGCGGCTGACAGTCATTTCCTTTACCAATGCCTCCTGCGCGCAGCTGCGCGAACAGCTGGTGCGGGTGCTCGGCTTCTGGCAGGTGCCGTTCGATGCGCAGCAGGCGCGCCAGTGCGTGCGCACCTTCCATTCGGCCATGGCGCAGCTGGCGCGTGAGGTGCTGGCCCGGCCGGTGTGGTTCGAGCAGCTGGACGACAAGGCCGCCGCGGCGGACGAGCCGGACAACCCGCTGGCCACCGCACGCCTGCGTCCGGCGCAAGTTCGCCTGCTCAAGCAGGCCTATCAGCAGTGCTACGCCGAGCAGGCGACATTCCGCGAACGGGTGCATCGGCTGCTCGACTTGCCTGCGCCGCCAACCGAGAGCGAGCAGGGCAAGCGCGCTGCCCCGAAAGCGCCAGGGGATGCCTTCACCCTGGCCGGCGAGTTCACGCCACTGCCGCTGTACGAGGCCTTCTACGCCCAGGCTGGGTTTATCGAGAGCATCGGCATTCGCATCGACCAGTTGCAAGCGGCCAGATTGCAGTGCGCGTCGCGTGAAAAGGATTTCATCGAGGCGCTGGTGAGCTTCCATGGCTACTTCAGAGCGGCGTTGCGAGAGCAGGGGCTGCTGACCTTCAACGAGGCCTTTCAACAGCTCACCGAGCGCCTGGGCTCAGGCTCCGATATGCCAAAGGCCAGCCTTGCCCCGTTCGAGCACCTGCTGATCGACGAATTTCAGGACATTTCCCCGCAGATCGTCCAGTGGCTGCAAGCGCTGCATCGCCAGCTGGCGCGACAGAAGGTCGGCCCGAGTCTGATGGCCATTGGTGACGACTGGCAGTCGATCTACGGCTGGCGCGGCAGTTCGCCGGAGTTGTTCATGGACTTCGACAAGTACTTCCCGCGGCGTGGCGCCAAGGGCAGCGAGACGCTGCTGCTGGAGACCAACTACCGCTCCATCGAGCCGGTGATTCGCGATGGCGAGGCGGTGCTGGCCGGCGTGCAGTTCAAGCAGATCAAGACCAGCCGGCCATGCAAGCCGACGCAGCCCGGCGACCACGGGGTAAAGCTGGTCACCGGTTTCGAGCTGAACAAGGGCCTGCCGAAGCTGATCGAGGCGATCACTGCGCAGTGCGCCCATGTGGCCGAACGGCAAAGCCGCGAACGCACTGCCGTGCTGCTGCTCAGCCGGCGCAACGAGCCGCTGCGGACCATTCAGGCGCAGCTGGACCGCAAGCTGCCGGTCAAGGCCTACACCATCCACCGCGCCAAGGGATTGCAGGCCGAGGTAGCGATCATCGTCGACGACTGCGCCCCGGTGCAGCCGCACCCGCTGCGCAATGCGCTGTATGCCTACTCGGGTTTCTTCCGCAACAGCTATGACCAGGCCATGGCCGATGAAAGCCTGCGCCTGGGGTACGTGGCGATCACCCGCGGCGTCAGCCGGGTGTTCTGGTACACCCGCAAGCCTCAGGGTGCCACGGCACTGTTGCGCCAGCGCGGCTAGCGCAACAGCAGCGCGACGACTGTACCGGCCAGCAGCAGCGACAGGCCCTTCCAGAACAGCAGCGGATTGCGTTCCAGCAGCGGCAGGCGGGCCCGGTTGAGAAACGCCGGGTTGGGCTGGCGCAGCTCGAAGACGAACTCCGACAGTTCGGCATAGCGCCGCGCCGGGTCGGGATGCAGCGCCTTGCCCAGCACTTCATCGATCCACGCGGGGATATCGCGCTGCGCATGGCGCAGCGGCTGATAGCACAGGCGTTTCTGCGCTGCAGTGGTGCGTGCCCTGGCAACGTCGGCGCCGTAGGGCAAGCGACCGCTGAGCAGCTGATAGGCAATCACCGCCAGCGAATACTGATCCGAACGCGGCGTGCCGGCCTCGCCGAGGAAGTATTCCGGCGCGGTATAGGCGGCGGTGCCGAGCAGGTTGTCCTGCGTGCCCGGCGCATTGCGCTCGGCGAGCCCGGCGACGCGGGTCGAGCCGAAATCGATGATCTTCAGGGTGCCGGTGGCGTCGATCATCAGGTTCTGCGGGCGCAGGTCCTGGTGCAGCATTTCCAGGCGGTGGAAGGCGCGCAGGCCGCGGGCGATCTGCTCGACGATGCCGCGCACGGTTTCCAGGTCCGGCTGTGGATGGTCGAGCATCCACTGCGCCAGCGTCTGGCCATCGATAAATTCGCTCACCGTGTACAGGTAGCGGCGCTGCCGCGGTGGCGGGCAGGCCTTGACCACATGAGGATTGTCCAGGCGGCGGGCGATCCACTCCTCCAGCAGGAAGCGCTCCAGATAGGCCGCGTCGCCCCGCAGATCCATCGACGGCGTCTTCAGCACCACTTTGGCGCCGCTGGCTTCGTCGACGGCCAGGTGCACATGGCTGCGGCTGCTGATGTGCAGCTCGCGAACGATGCGATAGCCGTCGAACTGCATGCGCGGCTCCAGCAGTGGCGGCAGCGCCAGTTCGCCGAGTTGCCGCTGCACGTCGTCGACGGTCTGCTCCGGCAGGCTGTCGATGCGTACCAGCTGTGCGGTGAGGTTGTCGTCGCTGCCGTTGGCCAATGCCCGCTCGACGATCCGGCGCGCCGCCAGGTCGAGGTCGTCGTCATGCTCGGCGACGAGCTGCGCCGCATCCCGCGCGCCGATGTGCTCGTAGACGCCATCGGTGGCGAGCAGGAACAGATCGCCGACCGCCAGCGGCAGGGTGCGGTAGTCGATCTCCAGGTGCCGGTCGATGCCCAGCGCGCGGCCGAGGTAGCTGGTATCGGCCGACACGCGCACGCGGTGATCTTCGGTCAGCTGTTCGAGGCCGCCGTCGCGCATTCGATAGATGCGCGCATCGCCGATGTGGAACAGGTGCGCGCTGGCGGACTTGAGCACCAGCGCGCTGAAGGTGCAGACATAGCCGCGGTCGCGGTCATAGCGGTGCGGGCTGTGGCGGGTCTGCGCATGCAGCCAGGAATTGATCGCCACCAGCACCCGCTGCGCCGACTGCTTCACCGACCAGGCGTCGGAGGTGCAGAAGTAGTCGGAAAGAAAGCTCGCCACCGCGGTTTCGCTGGCGATATGGCTGACCTCGCTGCTGCTGATGCCATCGGCCAGTGCAACGGCGATGCCCTTGCTGGCGAGCTGGGCGTCAGCGGGCACGCAGGCGCCGTGAAAGTCCTGGTTGGCCGGTTTGCGTCCGCGGTCCGAATGCTGGCCGAGGGAAATGGCGAGTTGGCTGGGCATCTTCATCTGCGCAAAAGCCCCGGCGCGCATGCGAGCCGGGGCCTTCGTTCACTCCAGGGTCAGTAGACGGTGCGCTTGGGTGCGGTGCGCACATGGGTGGTGTAGAGCGTCAGGCCGGTGAAGGCCAGGCCGCCGACCAGGTTGCCCAGTGCGGTGGGGATTTCGTTCCACAGCATGTAGTCCATCACCGAGAAGTCGCCGCCCATGATCATCGCCGAGGGGAACAGAAACATGTTCACCACCGAATGCTCGAAGCCCATGAAGAAGAACAGCATGATCGGCATCCACATGGCGATGACCTTGCCGCTGACCGAGGTGGAGATCATCGCGCCGACCACGCCCATCGAGACCATCCAGTTGCACAGCATGCCGCGCAGGAAGATGGTCGCCCAGCCCGCTGCGCCGAACTCGGCGTAGCCCAGTGTGCGCGCCTCGCCGATGTGCGAGATCTTCTCGCCGATCGGCCCCGGCTCCGTGGAAAAGCCCATGGTGAAGACGAAGGCCATCATGAAGGCCACGGCCAGCGCACCGCCGAAGTTGCCCAGAAATACCCAGCCCCAGTTGCGCAGTACACCGCCGACGGTTACCCCGGGGCGACGGTCGAGCAATGCCAGCGGGGTGAGCATGAACACCCCGGTCAGCAGGTCGAACCCCATCAGGTAAAGCATGACGAAGCCGACGGGAAAGAGCATGGCGCCGATCAGCGGTGAACCGGTCTGCACGGTGATGGTGACGGCGAACACCGCGGCGAGGGCGAGGATCGCCCCGGCCATGAAGGCGCGGATCAGGGTGTCGCGGGTGGACATGAATATCTTCGATTCACCGGCGTCCACCATCTTGGTGGCGAACTCCGAAGGGATTATGTAGGACATGGCGGATGCTCTCGAGTAGTGGGCAGAAACTTGCAAGTTGTGGGTTGTGCCGCGTCGCCGGCGGCGGATTCAGGCGACGGCGATTTCCACGGCATCGCCATTGAGGCGCACCGGCCATACCCGCAGGCTTTGTTCGGGGTATTCCAGGCAGCTGCCATCGGCCAGGCGGAAGTGCTGCTTGTACAGCGGCGAGGCGATCACCAGCTCGCCCTTGAGGCTGCCGACGATGCCGCGGCCGATGACGTTGGCGCCGGACTTGGGGTCGCGGTTGTCGATGGCGAACAACTGTTCGCCTTCGGCGTTGTCAGGCAGGTGGAACAGCGCCACCTGGGCGCCTTCGTGCCAGGCCACTACACCGGAATTGGCGACCAGATCGGCACGGCTGCACAGTGCCTGCCAGGCCGCCGGGGCTGCGGAACGGGAGTCGAGACGAACGACGTTGGACTGGCTCATCAGAGCACCTCCTGGGTAAGTGGGATCAGGTGAAGTTCGCTGGCGCGTACCGGCCGACGCTGGCCGCGCTCCTTGACGAAATGGATGTCGGGGTCGCCGCGGCCGTCGTTGACGAAGGTGCGGAAGCGCTTGAGCTTTTCCGGGTCGCTGATGGCGTTGGCCCACTCGCACTGGTAGCTGTCGACCACGTGCTGCATCTGGCTTTCCAGCTCGGCGGCGAGATTCAGGCTGTCGTCGAGGATCACGGCCTTGAGGTAATCGAGGCCGCCTTCCAGGCTCTCGCGCCAGACCGACGTGCGCTGCAGCTTGTCCGCGGTACGCACGTAGAACATCAGTACGCGGTCGATGATGCGGATCAGCGCCTCGTCATCGAGGTCGGTGGCGAACAGCTCGGCGTGCCGCGGGCGCATGCCGCCGTTGCCGCAGATGTAGAGGTTCCAGCCTTTGTCGGTGGCGATCACGCCGATGTCCTTGCTCTGCGCCTCGGCGCATTCGCGGGTACAACCGGATACGGCGAACTTGATCTTGTGTGGCGCACGCAGGCCCTTGTAGCGGTCCTCCAGGCGCAGCGCCATGCCGACGCTGTCCTGCACGCCGTAGCGGCACCAGGTGCTGCCCACGCAGGATTTCACCGTGCGCAGGCTCTTGCCGTAGGCGTGGCCGGTCTCGAAGCCGGCGGCGATCAGCTCGCCCCAGATGTCCGGCAGTTCGTGCAGCTGAGCGCCGAATAGGTCGATGCGCTGGCCGCCGGTGATCTTGGTGTAGAGGTCGTATTTCTTCGCCACCTGGCCGATGGCAATCAGCCCCTCGGGCGTGATCTCACCACCCGGGATGCGCGGCACCACCGAGTAGGTGCCGTTCTTCTGCATGTTGGCCATGAAGGTGTCGTTGGTGTCCTGCAGCGGAATCAGCGCCGGATCGGTGATCGGCTGGTTCCAGCAGGAGGCGAGGATCGAACCCACCGTCGGCTTGCAGATGTCGCAACCGACATGCCCGCGACCATGCTTGGCCAGCAGTTCGGCGAAGCTCTGGATGCCCTCGACTCGGACGATGCCGTACAGCTCCTGGCGGGTGTAGGCGAAGTGCTCGCACAGGCTCTTGTCCACCGCCACGCCGCGCGCTGCCAGTTCGGCGTCGAACACCAGCTTGAGCAGGGCATTGCAGCCGCCGCAGCCGGTGGCCGCCTTGGTCGCGGCCTTGAGCTCGCCGAGGTCGGTGACGCCAGCGTCGACCTGGCAGCACACCGCGCCCTTGCTGACGTTGTGGCAGGAACAGATGGTCGCGCTGGCCGGCAGGGCGTCCGGGCCAAGGGTCGGAGCGCCCTCGGTCTGCGGCAGGATCAGCGCGGACGGATCGGCCGGCAGCTTGATGCCGTTCTGCGCGTACTGCAGCAGGGTGTCGTAGTAGCTGTTGTCGCCGACCAGCACCGCGCCGAGCACGGTCTTGCCATCGGCGGATACCACCAGACGGCGATAGCTGGCGGTCGCCTCGTCGATGAAGCGGTAGCTGCGCGAGCCCGGGGTCGCGCCATGGGCATCGCCGATGGAGCCTACATCGACGCCGAGCAGCTTGAGCTTGGTCGACATGTCGGCGCCGTAGAACGGCTCGTGCGGTTTCTCGGCCAGCTGCGCGGCGACACTGCGCGCCATGCTGTAGCCCGGCGCGACGAGGCCGAATACGCTGCCGTTCCAGCTGGCGCATTCGCCGATGGCGAAGATCGCCGGGTCCGAGGTGCGGCATTCGCTGTCAATGACGATGCCGCCGCGCGCGGCGATCTCTAGGTCCGCGACTCGGCCGAGGGCATCCTGCGGGCGGATGCCGGCGGAGAACACGATCAGGTCGGTTTCGAGAAACTCACCATCCTGGAAAACCATGCGGTAGGCGTGTTGCTCGCCGGCGACGATTTCCTGGGTGGCGCGCGACAGGTGCACACCGACGCCCAGCGCCTCGATGCGCGCCTTCAGCGCCGCGCCGCCGGCATCGTCCAGCTGCACCGGCATCAGGCGCGGGGCGAACTCGACCACGTGGGCTTCCAGGCCGAGCGACTTCAGCGCGTTGGCCGCCTCCAGGCCGAGCAAGCCGCCGCCGACCACCACCCCGCGGCGTGCGCCGCTGGCGGCAGCGCGAATGCCATCGAGATCCTCGAGGGTGCGGTAGACCAGTCGCGAGTTGCCCTCGGCACCTGGAATCGGAGGTACGAAGGGGTAGGAGCCGGTGGCGAGGATCAGCTTGTCGTAGGGCTGGCGACCGCTGCCGGTGACCACTTCCTTGCGCTCGCGGTCGATCTCCAGCACTTGCTCGCCCAGGTGGACCTTTACGCCGTGGCTGCTGTAGTAATCGGCATTGCACATCGCCAACGATTCGGCATCGCGGCCGCCGAAGTACTCGGACAGGTGCACGCGGTCGTAAGCGCGCTGGTGTTCCTCGCCGAAGACGTGCACGTCGTAGCGGGCGAGGGCGTCCTGTTCGATCAGCTGTTCGATGCAGTGATGCCCGACCATGCCGTTGCCGACAATGACCAATGTCTCGTGCTTGAGCGGGGTGACGGTTGAACTCATAGCCTTTCCTCTCGAGCGGCTGCGGCACGCGGCCGGCAAAACGCAAAAAGGCGCCTGGAGCTTGGGGTCAGCTCCAGGCGCCTTTGCCTGGTTTCAAATATGTGTGGGGGCGATTGGCCTGGCGTCGTTGCCTGCGTCACCCGGTCCCGTGCCTGCTGGCAGGCGGTCGTCGGTGACCGCCTGGGACGTGCTGCCGTGGTGGCAGCTGTTGCAAGGGATTTTGCAGGTTGCGTGCCAGCTGCGTTGGTGCACCGCTGCAGGCCACAGTTGGCGGGCCCGCGCGGGTTTGTCTGGGGGTTGATTCGCAGCCTGCCGCACGAGGCGGCTGAACCACTTCGGTGCGACAGGCGCTATACGCTCACTGCTTTGGGGCGATCTACATGCTGCCTTAGCTACCGAAGGCCTCGCGGAGCAGCTGCGGTAATGCCTGCCCGGCGGGCAGTGCGAGCAGGTGTTCGCGGCGGCCCTGCGGCGCGTCACCCTGCGGGTTGATATGCACCACCGTGGCGCCGGCGTCGCGTGCCCGATGTGGCACCTCGGCGGCGGGGTAGACCATTCCGGAGGTGCCGACCGAGAGCAACAGGTCGCAGTCTTGTGCTGCGGCGAAGGCGGCGCGCAAAGCATCATCCGGCAGGCTCTCACCGAACCAGACCACGCCCGGCCGCAGCGATCCGCTGCAATGAGTGCAGCGTGGCGGCTCGAGACGACGCCCGCCTTCCGGCTCGTCGGGCACGGGCAGCGGCTCGGCCGGCTCGCGAGCGCAGTCGAAGCAGCGCGGCCGGTGCAGGCTGCCGTGCAGGTGGATCACCTCGCGGCTGCCGGCGCGCTCGTGCAGGTCGTCGACGTTCTGCGTGATCAGCGTGAGCTGCGGCACATGGCGGGCCAGCTCGGCAATAGCCTGATGCGCCGGGTTTGGTTGTGCCTTGGCCACTTGCATGCGCCGCCATTCGTACCAGCCCCAGACCAGCGCGGGGTCGCGACGGAAGGCTTCCGCTGTGGCCAGCGCGGCGGGGTCGAAGCGCTCCCACAGCCCACTGAGCGCGTCGCGAAAGGTCGGGATGCCACTTTCGGCAGAGACGCCGGCCCCGGTAAAGACGACGACACGGGTCGCCGCAGCCAGCGCCGCGGGCAGCTCGGTTGCTTGCATGTTCGGCTCCTGTCAGCAGAGTAGGGCTACCAATACCACCTGCCGCGCGTTTCCCAAAGCCCGCCGGCCAGCGCCGAATGCGTGGGGTGTCGCCGGCTTTCTGACCGTCCGGCTGATGGTTGGCGCCATTTGTCACCTACTTGACGGGGGTCAACGCCGCCCGTAGCGGCTCACGGATGATGCGTCCAAGGCGGCCGTGAGCGTTGTTGCGCCGGCCTGAAACGCCACCACCGGCGTAGTCACCAGCTGTGGCAATGCGGCTGGCGATGAAACTTCAACGGCTGCAAAAGCGCTATTCGATGCCGGGAGGCTCTTATGCTTGGCTCAGTGAACTGGGACGACGGCCTGGTGCAACGTTACGGTCAGATCGGTCAGCTGCAATGCGGCTATCCGGCCGTGTTCGATTTCACCGACCGCATCGCGCCGCTGGACCTGCTACGCGCGCTGCGAGAAAGTCGGCGCGCCGGTCGGCCGTTGTCGCTGTCGGTCCGGCAGCCCGTCGGGTCAGCCCTGCCGGCCGACGATGCGGCTGCGTATCAGCTGAGCCTGCAGCATGAGATCGAACAGCTTGCCTGCCATGTCGGGCCGTCCCAGCAGGTCGAGCAGTTGCGCCTGTCTGTCGGCACGCTGGGTATCGCTGCGCTGCGCCGGCTGGTCGGCGTGCTCAAGGCCCGCTTCCAGCTGGCCGAGAGTGGCGCGGCCAGTTTCACTGCCGAAATCGAGTTGGCGCACGCCGACTGGCCATTGATCGGTGCGCTGCATGAGCTGGGCTTCAACCAACTCAGCGTCAGCGTTCCGGACCTGCGCGCCGACGACGGTGGCACGGTGGCCTACTTCCGCAGCTCCGCGCGTATTCGTGCGGTGATCGAGGCGGCGCACGCGCTGCACTATCGCTCGGTGAACCTGGATCTTGGCTACGGCCGGTCCTGGCAGACACCGGCGAGCTTCGCCCGCAAGCTGGCCTCGATCATCGAACTCGCGCCCGATCAGGTGACGATGTTCGATTACCGTGATGCCGCGCCGGTGGGCGGCAGCCGTCTGGGGTTGGCCTCGATTGCCGATACCCTGGCGATGTACCGGCATGGTGTCGAGCAGCTCAGCGCGGCCGGCTATCGCTACATCGGCCTGGGCAAGTTCGTTCTGCCGCATGATGACCTGGCCATGGGGCAGGAAATCGGCGTGCTGCACCACGACGTCGCCGGCTACACGCTGCACGGCGACTGCGATCATCTCGGCATTGGCATCAGTGCCATCAGCCGCATCGGCGAGCTGTACTGCCAGAACGCCGATACGCTTCCCGCCTATCAACGAGCCATCGAGCAGGGCCAGCTGCCCAGCGCCAGTGGGCTGCACCCGCTTCATCTGGACCGTCTGCACCGCGCGCTGTTCGAGCGCCTGGTCTGCACCTTCGAACTGGATTTCGCGGCGCTCGCCGCACAGCACGGCGTCGATGTCCGCCAGCGCTACGCGCGGCACTGGCCCGCGCTGCGGCGACTGCATGCCGATGGCGTGATCGAGCTGAACGACTACGGGCTGCGCATACCGTCCCATGCGCGCCTGCTGGTGGCC
Organism: Stutzerimonas sp. KH-1; assembly: GCF_054483855.1. Classification (NCBI taxonomy): domain Bacteria; kingdom Pseudomonadati; phylum Pseudomonadota; class Gammaproteobacteria; order Pseudomonadales; family Pseudomonadaceae; genus Stutzerimonas; species Stutzerimonas sp. KH-1. The sequence continues at coordinate 1,279,224 of NZ_CM137011.1, forward strand.
GCGGTATGTGCGGCCTTCGAACAGTTCGACGCCGAAGCCATCGGCAGCTCGGCCGGGCGCGGCTGGCACCGCTGAGAGCGGCCTCACTGCACGATGAAGCGGGCGCCCAGGCTTCCGAGACGGGCTGCCAGTACATGCAGCTGACGGCCATCGTTGTCCAGCTGACTGGCACCGTCAGCATTGCGCTCGGCGACCTGCTGCACGCTATGCAGGTGCCGACCGACATCGGCCGATACTGCAGTCTGTTGGTGGGTGGCCGCGGCGATCATCTCGTTCATCCGACTGATCGCTTCGACCTCGCTGGCGATAGCATCCAGTAGCGCGGTTGTCTGCTGGCTGCTGCTGACACAGCGGGCGACGCTTGCGCGGCTGTTCTGCATGGCCTCGGTGGCCTTGCGACTGCCGTGCTGCAGGCGGCTGATGATTTCCTGGATCTCGGTGGTGGAGGCAGCGGTCTTCTGCGCCAGGTTGCGCACTTCGTCGGCGACCACGGCGAAGCCGCGACCCTGGTCGCCGGCCCGTGCGGCTTCGATGGCCGCGTTGAGCGCCAGCAGGTTGGTCTGTTCGGCAATCGTACGGATCACTTCCAGCACCCGGTCGATCTGTGCCGATTGCGTGGCCAGCTCCTGCACCACGAGCTCGGTGCCTTCGATGTGTTCGGCGAGTGTGCCGATCTCGCTGCGCACGCCGCTCACTGCACTGCGCCCCTGGCCGGCCTGCTGGCTGGCGCCCTGCGCGGCCTGTGCGGCGCGGTCGGCATGGGCGGCGACATCATCGATGGCTACCGCCATCTGCCGCATGGCTTCGACGATGTAGGCGGTTTCGTCGAGCTGTCGGCTGGCACCGTCGCGAAGCTGGCGTGTCGCCTGGCTCAGGCTGGTGGCGGTGCCGCCGAGGCCGCCGGTGTCGCGTACCACCGCACCCACCAGGGCACCGAGCTGGTCGAGCAGCAGGTTGAAACGGCGCGCTACCGGCCCGCTGACTTCGCTGCGGTGACGCAGGTCGATGTGCTCCGGGTTTGCGCTGATGGCTCCGGCCGTGCTCAGCAGGGCATCGCCCTCACGGGCTTCGGCGTTGGCACGAATGGCCAGGTAGATCAGGATCGCGCTCTCCAGCACGACATAGAAGGCATGCAGGAATACCGCAGGCCAGCTGCCTTCGGGCATCAGGTACACGCCGGCACCTTGTTGCTGCAGGGCGAAGAAGCCGAGGTGATGCACGGCAATGGTCGCTGCCGCGACCACGATCGGCAGCCAGTCGCGGTAGTACACCAGGAACGCCAGCAGGGCGAAGATGCCGAAGTGCATTTCCAGCATGCCGTGGGCTTGGTTGATGTGCAGCGCGGCGAGCACCATGAACGCGGCGCCGATCAGGCAGCGCAGCAGGCGTGTGCCGGGAATGAGCAGGTACAGCGCGGTGAGCGCGATCCCGGTAAGGCCTCCGATCACCAGGGCCTGGGCCCAGTTTTCATAGAACACCGCGATCGCCAGGCCGTACGCCACCAGAAACCAGATGACGCCGAGCATGATGCGGTCGGCCTTGAGGTAATACGCTTGCAACGTGACGCTCTCGCTGCTCATGAAAGACTCCGGTAGGTAGGCGCAGGTGTTATCGGGTCTCGGCGCTGCTGCTTGACGCTACATAGAGCGGTTTCCGACGAGCGCCCGGTTTGGCCAGCAGCAGCTGCGCAGTACCGATGGCGCGCTCGAGGAAGCCGCCTTCGCAGTAGCACAGGTAGAACTCCCACAGCCGGTAGAAGTAGTCGTCGTAGCCGTGGCGCTCCAGCTCGCCGCGGGCGCGGCGGAAGTTTTCGTGCCAGAGGCGCAGGGTGCGTGCGTAGTGCTCGCCGAAGTCCTCCATGTGCAGCAGGTTCATGTCGGTGTCCTGCGACACCACGTTGAGCATGCGCTGCAGCGAGGGCAGGGCGCCGCCGGGGAAGATGTAGCGCTGGATGAAGTCGACGTTGCGCCGTGCCTGCTCATAGCGCTGGTCACGGATGGTGATGGCCTGCAACAGCATCAGGCCGTCGTCCTTGAGCAGCCGCGCGCACTGGCGGAAGTAGGTCGGCAGGAAGTCGTGGCCGACGGCCTCGATCATCTCGATGGACACCAGCTTGTCGAACTGGCCGTCGAGATCGCGATAGTCCTTCAGCAGCAGGGTGATGCGGTCCTGCAGGCCCTGTTCTTCGATGCGTCGCTGGGTGTAGGCGAACTGCTCGCGCGACAGGGTGGTAGTGGTCACGCGACAGCCGTAGTGGGTCGCAGCGTACAGCGCCATGCTGCCCCAGCCGGTGCCGATCTCCAGCAGGTGGTCGTCGGGCTGCAGGTCGAGCTTCTCGCAGATGCGCTCGAGCTTGTGCAGCTGTGCCTGCTCCAGATCCTGCTCGGGGCTGGTGAACATCGCCGCAGAGTACATCATGGTCGGGTCGAGAAACTGCTCGAACAGCTCGTTGCCGAGGTCGTAGTGAGCGGCGATGTTGCGTTGCGAGCCGCTGCGGGTGTTGCGGTTGAGCCAGTGCAGGGCCTTGATCACCGGCTGGCCGAACAGTGCCAGGCTGCCGCGCTCGATGTTGTCGAGCACATCCAGGTTGGCGACGAACAGGCGGATCACCGCGGTGAGGTCCGGGCTGTGCCAGTAGCCATGGATGTAGGCTTCGCCGGCGCCGATCGAACCGCGCGCGGCGATCAGGCCCCAGGCGGCACTGTCGGTCACATGGATGTCCGCCTTGAGCGGGCTCGCCAGATCACCGAACAACTGGCAGACATCGCCATCTTGCACGCGCAGCAACCCGTGACGCAGGTGCTCGAGCTGATTCAGCACGGTACGGCGCAGCAGGCTGCTGGCCAGGCCCACGCCGGCCAGCGGGCGGGCTTTGACGGTCAGGCTAGGGCTTTTCATGATGGTCTCCGGAGGGTTGCGTGACGGCCAGCCCGTAAGAAGTCGCGGCGGGCTGGTGGGTGAAGATCGGCGTGCGCTTGAGCAACAGGCGCAGGGCCTGCCAATAGATGGCCAGCAACGTCTTGCCGGTCATCCAGGGGAAGCCCAGCAGGTAGCGGTATACGGCGCCGCGGGTCAGCGCCTCGCGCTGCAGGCCAAGGGTGGCGTCGAACAGCTTGCGGTCGCCCTGCCAGTCCTCCATGTGCACGCCGATGCGCTGGCCGGGCGGGTTGAAGCGCATGCGGTATTCCAGGTCGCCGGGCAGGAACGGCGACACATGAAAGGTCTTGGCTACCGAGCAACGCAGGTTGCGATTGCCGCTGGCCGGCAGCACGTAGTGATAACGTTCACGCCAGGGCGTATTGCTGACTTCGCAGAGCACGGCAGTCAGCTGCTCCTGCTCGTCGAAGCAGTAGAAGAAGCTCACTGGGTTGAAGCACAGTCCCCAGCTGCGCGGCTGGGTCAGCAGGCGCACGGCACCGCTGACAGGTCGACCCAGCGCCTCGCTGACACGTTGGCGCACGGCATCGGCCAGGGCGATGCCCTGGCGGGTGTATTCGGGCAGATAGTCCTGCTCGCGGAAGGACAACGGCGCGAACCGACCGCGGCCGGTCAGGGCGGACAGACCGAGCACGGCGTCCTGCTCGGCGAGGTCCAGGTACAGCAATCCCATGCGGTAGCTGAACGCATGCACACGGGGCGCGAAGCGGCGATGCTGCACCCAGCCGCGGTACAGCGCGCTGTGTTCGATGACGCCGCTCACAGCATTTCTCCGAAGGCGCCGGCCACATGCAGGGCGCTGACCACGCCATCCTCGTGGAATCCATTGCCCCAGTAGGCGCCGCAGAAATAGCTGTGGTTGGCCCCGAGCAGCTCATCGGCGCGGGCCTGCGCTGCGACGCCAGCCAGGCTGAACTGCGGGTGATCGTAGGTAAAGCGCGCGAGGATCAGCTCGGGATCGATGGCCTGGGTCTGGTTGAGGCTGACGCAGAAGGTTTCCGGCGCCTCGATACCCTGCAGGATGTTCATGTTGTAGGTCACAGCGGCGGGCTGCTCGCTCGGCCCGCCGAGTCGATAGTTCCAGCTCGCCCAGGCGCGGCGGCGTTCGGGCAGCAGGCGGGTGTCGGTATGCAGCGCCACGTCGTTACTGGCGTACTCGAGCGCGCCGAGGATCTCCCGTTCGGCGCGGCTCGGCTCGGCCAGCAGGCGCAGCGCCTGATCGCTGTGGCAGGCGAAGACCACCTTGTCGAAGCGCTCGGCACCCGCGGGGCTGTGCAGCGTCACGCCATGGGCATCGCGCAGCACTTCGAAGACCGGGCAGTTGAGGCGGATATGCTCGCTGAAGCCCTTGGTCAGTGGTGATACATAGGCCCTCGAACCGCCCTCGATCACGTACCACTGTGGCCGCGCGCTGACCGATAGCAGCCCGTGGTTCTTGAAGAAGCGGATGAAGAACTCCAGCGGAAACGCGAGCATGTCTGCCAGCGACATCGACCAGATTGCCGCGCCCATCGGCACGATGTAGTGGTCGATGAAACGCTGACCGTAACGGCCCAGTTGCAGGTAGGCGCCCAGCGTCAGGTGCGGGGCGATGCGACCGTTGCGATAGTCATCCAGAGCTTCGCGATTGAAGCGCAGGATGTCGCGGATCATGCTCCAGAACGCCGGTGAAAACAGGTTGCTGCGCTGGGCAAACAGCGTGTTCAGGTCGTGCCCGTTGTATTCCAGGCCACTGATCGGGTCGCTTACCGAGAAGCTCATCTCGGTCGGTTTGTAGCTCACGCCCAGCTGGCTCAGCAGCTTGATGAAATTAGGGTAGGTCCAGTCGTTGAAGACGATGAATCCGGTGTCCACGGCATAGTCCTGCCCGTGCACGCGGACGTCGACGGTATGGGTATGCCCGCCGATCCAGCTGGCCGATTCGAACACGGTGACCTGATGCTGGCGGCGCAACAGGTGTGCACAGGTGAGGCCGGCAATGCCGCTGCCGATGATGGCGATCTTCATGCTTATCCTTCCTTGAGCTGCGAGCGGGCCATTCGCCGGCCCAGGGCGAGTTGCAGGCGCGCGGGCAGCAGTGAGAGCAGGCGCAGGCCGCCGATGAATACAGCGGGGAAGCTGATGTTCAGCGGGCGACGCTCCAGGCGCCTGGCGATATGCCGCGCGGCCTTTTCGACCGGCCAGCGCAGGGGCATCGGGAAATCGTTGCGGCGGGTCAGCGGGGTGTCGACGAAGCCCGGGCTGACCAGGGTGACATCGATCCCTTCGCCGGCGAGGTCCAGGCGCAGGGATTCGAGCAGATAACGCAGCGCGGCTTTCGAGGCGCCATAGGCGCCAGCCCGCGGCAACGGTAGCCAGGTGACCGAACTGCCGATGCCGACCAGTTGTGGCCGCACGCCCCGGCGCAACAGGGGCAGCGCGGCTTCGATGCAGTACCCGGCCGAGATCAGGTTGGTCTGAATCACGCGCTCGAGCAGAGCTGCTTCGAAATGCTGTACCTCGATGTACTCGCAGGTGCCGGCATTGAGGATCACGCTGTCCAATGCGCCCCAATGCGAATCGATGGCCGCGCCGATGGCACGTACCTGCTCGAGATCGGTGAGGTCGCCGGGGAGCGCCAGGACCTGCCCCGGATAGCGCCGGGCGAAGGCCTCGAGTGGTTCCGCGCGACGCGCCGACAGGGCCAGGCAATGACCAGCGGCCAACAGCTGGCGCGCAAGTTCCTGGCCGATGCCACTGCTGGCACCGGTCAGCCAGATACGGCGTGACAGGTTCATGCGAGTCTCCGCTGCAGCCAGCGTATGGCGCTGCCGAGCAGCGGCACATGCTGATAGATGAGCGCACCGGCATCGAAGTAGTCGCGGTGCCGCTCGACCTTGCCTTCGGCGTTCCAGCGCAACAGCGAGCAGCCTTCCAGGCTGATCAGCCGGCCCCGATTGAGCCGCGGATGGCGGTAACTCATGACCCAGCGCAGATAACCCTGGCCGTCTGCGACCAGATCATGGCCGATGAACTCGAAATGCAGCTGCTCGACGTTGGCGTACAGCTCGCTGAAATAGCGCTGCAGTTCATCCAGACCGCATACCTCGTGCAGCGGGTCGGTGAAATGCACATCAGCGCTGTACAGGTCCGCCAGGCGCTCGAGATTGCCCGCGTTCAGGCGGGCGAATTCTTCTGCGAAACGTTGCAGGAAGGCGCTCATGGCCGACCCTCCGGCAGGTTGCGGAAGGCATCCAGGGCGCGCGCGCGGCTTTTCCCCAGATCGACGATCGGCGTGGGGTACTCGATGACCCCGAACAGGTTGTGGTGCGTGGCCGGGCTGTGAATGTCCCGGCGGCTCAGGTGTTGCAGCTCAGGCAGCCAGCGACGCAGGAACTGCCCGTCCGGATCGAAGCGCTGCGACTGGCTGGTGGGGTTGAACAGGCGGAAGTAGGGCACTGCATCCGTGCCGGTGGACGCGCTCCACTGCCAGCCGCCATTGTTGGCGGCCAGGTCGCCGTCGATCAGGTGGCGCATGAACCAGCGCTCACCCTCACGCCAGTCGATCAGCAGGTTCTTGCTGAGGAACATGGCGGTGATCATGCGCAGACGATTGTGCATCCAGCCGGTTTCACGCAGCTGGCGCATGGCGGCATCGATGATGGGAAAACCGGTGCGGCCCTGCTGCCAGGCTTCCAGCTCGTACGGGGCGCGCCGCCAGGGCAGCGCCTCGGTTTCCGGGCGGAAGGCGCGGTGCATCGACACCCGTGGGTAGCCCACCAGGATGTGTTTGTAGAACTCGCGCCAGAGCAGCTCGTTGATCCAGGTCGTGGCACCGCTGGCGCCGCTGACCAGTTCGCCCTGGTTGTAGCAGAGCGCGGCATGCAGACACTGGCGGATGGAAATCACGCCGGCCGCCAGATAGGGCGAAAGCTGGCTGGTGCCCGGTTCGGCCGGCAAGTCGCGGCGCTGGTGGTATTGCTCCAGGTCGTCTTCGACGAACGAGGCCAGGCGGCGCTGGGCGAAGGTCTCGCCGGCCGGCCAGAGCGCGCGCAGATAATCGGTCGGCGGCGGGAAGCCGGCCACTGCCGTGGGTAGCGGATCGCTGACGATGGGCAAGGGTGGCTGAGCCGCCGGTCGCGGGATACAGAGCGGTGGCGAAACGCTCAGCCGCGCCAGGCAGGCCTTGCGGAACTGGCTGAACACCTTGAAGTAGCCGCCGGACTGAGTGCGCAGCGTGCCTGGCGCGAACAGCAGCTGATCCAGATGCCGACGCAGGCTGACGCCGGCGCCCTGCAGGCGCTCGGCCACTGCCTGGTCGCGGTGCTGCTCGTTGACGCCGTACTCGTCGTTGCAATGCACGCCCTGCACGCCCAGCTGCTGACAGACCCTGAGCAGGGCGTCGGGAGCCGCCGTCCAGTCGTCCACTTCACGAATCAGCAACGGCACGTTGAGTGCGTGCAGCTGCTCGGATAGCGCGACGAGGTTGCGCAGCCAGAAATCCACCTTGCACGGGGCGTCGTCGTGGGCGAGCCACTGGCACGGTGTGATCAGGTACAGGGCGACGGTCGGGCCGGCTGCCATCGCAGCGGCCAGCGCGGTGTTGTCGCTGACGCGCAGATCGCTGCGCAGCCAGAGCAGCTGGGTCATGATGAACGTCCTTCACTACCGGGCAGCAGGCCGGCTTCATGCAACTGCTGCAGTGCGCCGAGCGGGTGATCGGCCAGTAGCAGCTCGCGGTGGCGGCGCAGTTCAAGCGCGTGGATGTGGGCAGCCGGCCCGGTCAGCAACAGCGGCGCGGCACTATGTTCGAGCAGGCGTGGCAGTTGGCGCTGCAGGCAGTCGCCAGGCAGCGCCTTGCTGGCATGCAGGAGCACGCCGCGTGGCCGCATGCGCTCCAGCGCCAGGGACAATTCGGTCAGCGGAACCGGCCATTCCACGACATCCACCGGGCAGTCGGTGCTGGAAACCAGCCAGGCGGCTATCCAGAGATCGGGGCTGAAGGCTTCTTCGTCGAGGTTGACGATCAGTAGCGGCCGGCCGGCCTGCTGGCGGTTGTTGAAGTAGATGCGCGTGCCCAGCTTGCTGCGCAGCCAGGAGCTGAACATCGCCCGCTCCAGCGCGGCGCCGTACTGCCCCTGCCAGCGCAGGTCGAGCCGATCCAGCAACGGATGCAGCAGGTGTTGGCATAGCGTGCGTGGCGGATACAGCGCCATGGCGCGATTGAAGGCATCGTCCAGCTGCCGTTCGCTGAGGCGTTCGATGGCCTGCAGCAGTTCGTCCAGTAGCTCCGACCACTGGTTCGCCTGAGGCAGTTCCGGGGGCGTGCTGGTGTCCAACAGCGGCTTGATCTGGCTGACCGCCACGCCGCGGTTGAGCCAGGTGAGGATGTCGCGGATGCGCTGAATATGCGCCTCTTCGTACAGCCGATGGCCCTTGGCGGTGCGCAACGGCACGATCAGTCCGTAACGCCGCTCCCAGGCGCGCAGGGTCACGGCGTTGACACCGGTGATGCGGGCGACTTCGCGGATCGGCAGCAGGCCGTCCGCAGTCATCTGGCTCTGGTCCAGTGGTTCGGGCATGGTCAGATTCCGTTGCGCAGGCTGAGGCTTTCCGGGTGCGGTTGCAGGTAGGCCTGGCGCGCGATGTAGTGATCGGGATGGCGGCGGAAGTGGTGCTTGAGCAGCGTCAGCGGCACCACCAGCGGAATCACCCCGGCGCGGTATTGATCGATGAGGTGGCGCATCTCGCGGCGATCCTCGGAGCCCAGGGCATCCTTCAGGTAGCCGCTCAGATGCAACAGCACATTGCAGTGTGTGCCGCGGGTGGCAGGCTTCTTCAGCGCCTGCATCATCTGGCTGAAGTAGCGCGCGGCGAATTCGTCCAGATCGTGCTCGGCCAGGTTCGCCACCAGCCGGCCGAGGGCCTTGTACTGCAACGGATTGCTGGCCATCAGCTGGTACTTGTACCGGGAGTGGAAGTCGACGATGGCGCGGCGCGTCAGTCCACCGTGCAGCAGTCGCTGCCAGTCGGCGTAGGCGTAGACGCGGGTCAGGAAGTTCTCGCGCAGCACGGCATCGTTCAGCCGGCCGTCTTCCTCTATTGGCAGGTCCGGCCGCGCTTGCATCAGCGCCTGGACGAACACGCCGGTGCCGCCACCGGGCAGGGTATGGCCGTTGGCGGCATAGACCTTCACTCGCTCCATGCCGCAGGACGGCGACTTCTGCATCAGGATGTAGCCACTGATGTCGTGCAGCTGTTCGGCGATCTGCCGGCCATAGGCGGCCAGTGCATCGGTCACGTCCAGCTCGGGTCGAACGGTGCCTACCGCCCGCGGCGTTTCGGTGTCACCTACCAGCCGAATAGGCTCGCGCGGCGTACCGAGCCCAATAGCCACTTCAGGGCACACCGGCACGAATTCGAAGTGCTGTGCGAGGGTTTCGCTGCACAGACGCGATTCCTTGTGGCCGCCGTTGAAGCGCACCGGATTGCCCAGCAGGCAGGCGCTGATTCCGATCTTGGGCGTGGGGAGTGTGGTGTGCATGACGTACCTCACTTGTACAAACAGGATTGATGTACAACTTGAGGTCATCATATTGCAGGTGTTGTACAAGTCAATATCAGATGTACAAGTAACCTGTATTTCCTGTACAAAGTAACCATCGAACACGTCTGGAACCGCCGTCCCGTCTTCGCTGGAGCGATTTGGCGAGGGCCGGTCTTGATCGGAAGACGGGTCTTGAGGCGGCGAAAGGCAGGGGTGTGAGGGCTAAAGTGCTGTACGTTTGCCTTCGTCTGTATAGGTGTATGCTGAATGTAGCTGTCCGTTGGGCGCGGCTGCATCGCACAGGAGCTCACCATGAATATCTTGTTGACTGGCGGTACCGGACTGATTGGCCGAGCACTTTGCCGGCGCTGGTTGGCGGAGGGGCATCGACTGTGGGTCTGGAGCCGTACGCCGGATCGCGTCGCCCGGCTGTGCGGCGCCGAGGTCCAGGGCGTTGGCAGTCTTGAACAGCTCGACAGGGTGCCGCTGGACGCAGTGATCAATCTGGCCGGGGCACCGATCGCTGATCGGCCCTGGACCAAGTCACGCAAGGCGCTGCTTTGGGATAGCCGAGTGAAGTTGACCGAGCAATTGGTCGACTGGCTGGGCAAGCGTGAGCAGAAGCCGGCCGTGCTGATCTCCGGCTCTGCAGTCGGTTGGTACGGTGACGGCGGCGAGCATCGCCTGACGGAGGCCGATCAGCCGGTCACCGCGGATTTCGCCAGCCAGCTGTGCAGCGCCTGGGAGGAGCGGGCGATGGAAGCGTCGGTGCTGGGCATCCGCGTGGCGCTGGTGCGTACCGGGCTGGTCCTCGCTCGCGACGGTGGCTTCCTGAAACGGCTGCTACCGGCTTTCAGGCTGGGGTTGGGCGGGCGTCTGGGCAGCGGCCGACAGTGGATGCCCTGGATCCATATCGAAGATCAAATCGGTCTGATTGATTTTGTTCTGCGGCAGCCGACCGCTGAAGGCCCCTACAATGCCTGCGCTCCGGCGCCGGTGCGCAACGCCGACTTCACCCGCAGCCTTGGGCGGTGCCTGCATCGGCCGACGTGCTTGCCGGTGCCGGCGGTTGTGCTGAAGGCGACCCTCGGGGAGCTGGCGGGTTTGTTGCTCGGTGGCCAGCACGCGCTGCCGAAAAAGCTGCAGGACGAAGGCTACCGCTTTCGCTTCGCCGAGCTGGATCAGGCGCTTGCCGATCTCTTGACGCATCGCTGAACGCGGGTCCCTGTGTGAAAATAGCGCGCCTGCCGCTTGGAGCCGGGCGTCAATCCTAATCATCAGTCGTTGGAAAAGTTGCATGACAGAGCAGGCGTTGTTGTTGGTCAATCTGGGTTCGCCGGCCTCCACGGAAGTCGCCGATGTACGCCGCTACCTCAACCAGTTCCTGATGGACCCCTATGTGGTCGATCTGCCCTGGCCGCTGCGGCGCCTGCTGGTTTCACTCATTCTGATCAAGCGCCCCGAACAATCGGCGCATGCTTACGCCTCCATCTGGTGGCCGGAGGGGTCGCCACTGGTGGTGCTCAGCCGACGCCTGCAGGAGGCGGTCCGTCCGCACTGGACGCAGGGGCCGGTGGAGCTGGCGATGCGTTACGGCGAACCTTCCATCGAAAGCGCACTGAAGCGCCTGGCGGCCCAGGGCATCACTCAGGTCACCCTGGCCCCGCTGTATCCGCAGTTCGCCGACAGCACCACCACCACGGTCATTCAGGAGGCGCGACGGGTCGTCCGCACACATGATCTGGGCGTGCAGCTGTCGATCCTGCAGCCGTTCTATGAAGAGCCCGAGTACCTCGAAGCGCTGGTGGCCAGCGCCCGTTCGTACCTTGAGCAGCCGTTCGATCACCTGCTGCTGAGTTTCCACGGGTTGCCGGAGCGGCACTTGCACAAGAGCGATCCCACCGGCGCGCACTGCCTGAAGGGCGACGATTGCTGTCAGCGCGCCGAAGGTGAAGTGCTGGCCAGCTGTTACCGCGCACAGTGCATGCGTACCGCGGCGGGCTTCGCCGCTCGCGCCGGTCTGCGCGACGATCAGTGGTCGGTGTCCTTCCAGTCGCGTCTGGGCCGCGCCAAGTGGATCGAGCCGTACACCGAGACACGTCTCGACGAGCTGGCGCAGCAGGGCGTGAAGAAGCTGCTGGTGATGTGCCCGGCATTCGTTTCCGACTGCATCGAGACCCTGGAGGAGATCGGCGACCGCGGGCGTGAGCAGTTCATCGAGGCCGGCGGCGAGGAACTGGTGCTGGTGCCCTGCCTGAATACCCATGAAGACTGGGTGCAGGCACTGGTCAATCTCTCTGGCCGTGCGCCTCTCGCGCTTTGAGACCGTGTCAGAAGGCGCCCGCCCGGGCGCCTTTTTACTACCTGGCGGCGCCGCTCAGGCCACGTGATCGATGAACATTCGCTCGAACTCGTCCATCGCCATCGGTCTTCCGAACAGATAACCCTGAAAACGGTGACAACCGTTGCCGAGCAGCACTGCCCGCTGTGCCTCGCTTTCGACCCCCTCGGCGATGACTTCCAGCCCAAGCCCGGCTGCCAGGGCGCAGATGGCGCGTACGATGGTCAGGCTGCTGGCATCTTCGGGCAGGCCGCGAATGAAGGTCTGGTCGATCTTCAACTGATCCAGCGGCAGCTGCTGCAGATAGCTCATCGACGAATAGCCGGTACCGAAGTCATCGATGGCGAAACGGATGCCGTGCTGCTTGAGCTGCGTCATGCGGGCGATCGCCTCGGGCATGTTGTCCAGCAGCAGGGTTTCGGTCAGTTCGAGCTTGAGCCTGGACGGATTGGCACCACTGCTTCGCAACAGTTCGAGCAGGTTGGCGACGAAGCTGTCCTGATAGAGCAGATGGGCGCTCAGGTTCACTGAAAGGGTAAGCCCGGCGAACGCCGGTTGTTTCTCCCAGAGTGCCAATTGTTCGCAGGCCTTGCCGAGCACCTGTTGGTCCAGCGCATGGATCAACCCGGCGTGTTCGGCCTGGGCGATGAATGCACCGGGCGCGAGCAGCCCGCGCTGCGGATGCTGCCAGCGCACCAGTGCCTCGGCGCCGACGATGCCCGCGCGCTGTTCCAGCTGGGGTTGCAAGTGCAGGATGAACTCGCCGTTCTTCAAGCCCTGGCGGATCTCATCCTCCAGGCGCAGACGCTCCTGCACGGCCAGTTGCATGCGCGGGTCGAAGAAGCGCAAGGCGTTCTTGCCGGATATCTTGGCTTCATACATCGACATGTCGGCGCGTTTCATCAGCTCGTCGCTGGTGCTGCTCTCCGTGCCGAACAGCACCACGCCGATGCTTGCGCTGCTGTAGAGACCGAGGTTGTCGATACGGTACGGTCGATCCAGCGAACTGAGCAGTTTCATGCCGATGTGTTCGGCCTGTGAGGCCGCCTGTAACGGGTCGGGGCCGAGATTCTCGAGCATTACCACGAACTCGTCGCCGCCCAGTCGAGCCACGGTATCGCTGCCGCGGACCTCTTTGTGCAGGCGCTCGGCAGCCAGGCGCAGCACCTGGTCACCGGTCTGATGGCCATGCAGATCATTGATGTTCTTGAAGTTGTCCAGATCGATGAACATCAGGGCGCCGAGTTCGCCGTTTCGCCGGCTGGCGGCCATTGCCTGGTGCAGCCGATCCAGCAGCAGCCGACGATTGGGCAGGCCGGTGAGTGGGTCATAGAAGGCGAGGTTGTGAATGCGCTCTTCGGCCGCCTTGCGATCGGTGATGTCGGTGAAGGCGGCCACATAGTGCGTCACATCGCCAAGAGAATTGCGCACAGCGCTGATCGTCAGCCACTCGGGATAGATCTCGCCGCTCTTGCGCCGATTCCAGACCTCGCCTTCCCAGGCGCCGGTCGTCTCGATGCTGGACCACATCGCTCGGTAGAACTCGCGGCCGTGCTTGCCGGAAGCGAGCAGGGCGGTGGTCTTGCCAATGGCTTCTTCGGGCGTGAAGCCGCTGATACGCGTGAAAGCGCCGTTGACGCGCAAGATCCGGTTCTGCGCGTCGGTGATGAGCATGCCTTGCTGGGACTCGAAGGCAATCGCCGCAATCCGCCGCTCCAGTTCGGTGTTGAACCGCTCGGTGATGTCGCGGCTCAGCCAGACGACTGCGCGCTTGTATCCTGGCGGTTGCTCCAGAGGCAGCGCGCGACCTTCGAACACGCGCTGACCGACCCGTGTCGGCAGGCTGTATTCCATTAGTTGAGGCGTGTCGCTTTCGAGCGTCTGCTGGATGAAGTCAAGAAAGCGCTGCTGCTCTGCCTCTGGCATCACTTCTTGCACGTTCTTGCCGCGCAACCGGATGGCGTCGCCATACAGCAGGTTGCGTTCGGAGCAGATGACCTCCAGGCAATGGCCGTCCTCGTCGACCACCAGCAGCGGATCGGGGATTGCCTGGCCGATGGCGCGCAGCCGCGCTTCGCTCAGCCTGAGTGCCTGTTCGATCTGGCTGCGTTCGAGCAGGTCCTTGAGCAGTACGCCGAGGATTGCGGTCGCGAGGGGCAGAGCCAGCAGTACCGGCACGGCGATTTCTCGCACCGCAGCGGGCCCGAGGTCGCCGGGTGCCATCAACGCTACCAGCGCCAGCACACCCAGATGCAGCAGCACGCCGAAGGCGAGCAGCTGCCAGAAGCCGATGCCGAACAGGCGCTTGCTATACGCGCAGCAGTACGCCAGCCCGAGCGCGATCGGCAGCAGAATATTGGCGATTCCCGGGACTACGCCGGGCCCGCCGAGCCACAGGCGGTAGGCGGCCGCCAGCGTGCCGGCGATGGCAGCCACCAATGGCCCGCCAAACAGGCCGGCCATGCTCAGCACCACGGTGCGCGCGTCGAGAATGATGCCGGTCTCGCTGACGCTGGTCATCAGCATGCCGATGATGCAGGCACTGCCGAACCAGAGCCCGGCAAGCAATTGTGCAGAGAGCTGACCGCTCCGGTTCCAGCTGCGGGTGGTGAACGCGAGCAGCCAGCAGAGAGCGAGCAGCATGACCGCGTTTTGTACAACGGCATTTAGGGTCAAGACATCATCCTAGGGTATGCATACCCACATCAGGATTGGTGAAATGGCTATCTGCCATTATTCCACAGTCAAGCGACCGGACGATCACTACTAAAGAAGGAGGTCGCGCCGCCGAGGCTCGGCGCGACGGGGCGTGCGGTGGGGTCAGGCTTGCGCGAGCTGCGCCTTGAGTTCGCGGATCTCGGCCTCGAGTGCTTCGACCCGCTGCAGTGCGTCCACCTCGGCGGTGACGTCCTTCTGGATGCCGATGAAGTACGTCAGCTGATCGGCCTCGTTGAACACTGGCGTGATGGAAAGCTCATTCCAGAACGGTGTGCCGTCCTTGCGGTAGTTGCGGATGATCTGACGGCACGGCTGGTTGTTCTTCACCGCCTCGCGGATGGCCTGCAGGCCCGGCTGGTCGCGGTCGTCGCCCTGCAGGAAGCGGCAGTCGCGGTAGAGGATATCGTCCACCGCGTAGCCGGTCAGCCGCTCGAACGCCGGGTTGGCGTAGATCAGAATGTTGTCGTCACCCTCCTGCTCGGCGACCACGATTCCATCGTTGGAGGCTTCGATAACCAGTTGCAGCAGTTTGGCGTTGATCATGTGGCGACATCCTGAAGGGTCATGCGGCGCATTCTAGAACAACTTGACTCAATCAGTGCCCTGCCATGCGGCTCGTTCAATCACCGCGCTTGCGGAAGAACAGCGTGACCTGGCCCACCTCAACGCCGAACTTGCTCATGAACGAACGGTTGGCCAGCGTGTTTTCGTCGATCAGGTACATCCAGTCGTCCAGGTGTACGTCGTAAACCTTGCCATCCACCGGCAGGCTGAGTACGTAGCGCCAGCGCAGGGTATTGCCGGCCACTTCACCAACGGCTTCGCCGACGACGTCTGCAGCCGTGCCGCGCCAGTGTCCGGGGCGTTCCTCGGTCAGGGTCCAGACGCGTTGCTGGGTGGTGCCGTCGCTGTAGCGAAAGTGTTCGTCGAGGATCAGCTTGTCGCCATCGAGGCTGCCATCGATCTCGACATGAAAGCGCTTGACCACCTCGCCGGAGCGCTTCTGGAACATGCCCCAGGCATCCACCGTGCCGACGAAGTACCGGCGCAGATCCAGCTGCGGTTCCTCGTTGCGGTAGTGTTCGACGTCGACGGCGGTGCAGCTGAGCAACATCAGGCAGCAAGCCAGGATCAATAGCTTTTTCATGGTTGCGTTTCTCCGCAGGGCAGGGATGTGAGCAGCCGCGCCGCCAGCAGCTTCAGCAGGCAGGGCAGGCCGGCGTAGACCAGCGCAAGGTTCCCGCCGGCCGCAGTGCCCGGTTGGTAGTCGCTTAGCGCCAGCAATGGCAGAGCGAGACCGGCGAGTGCCAGCGCCAGCTTGGCGAGAAAGCTCCACAGGCCGAAGTAGGCAGCGGTCGAGTCGCGCTCATCGACCGGGATGATGTCGGCCAGCAGTGCCGGTGGCAGCGCCAGGTCCGCCCCGAGGGCGAGGCCGGAAAGGATGCATACCGCCCCGTAGGCCCACGCGGAACCGGGTTCCAGCAGCACCGCCCAGATAAACGCGGCGCAGGCGGTGAGCATGCCGATCCGCCAGCTGCGTCGTTTGCCGATGCGATCGGCCAGGCGGGTCCAGAGCGGCAGACCCAATGCGCCGCTGATGAAGTACAGCGCCAGGAACAGCCCGGTCAGTCGCGCCAGTTGCAGGCGATCGGCAATGAAGAAAAGCGCCAGCGTGGCGGGAATTGCCACGGCGACCGCATTGATGAAATACACGCCCGCCAGCCGTCGAAAGGCCGGGTTGCGCAATGGCTGTCGCCAGTTGCCAGTATCGGCGCGTACGGCTCGCTGCGGTCGAGGCGCGGCGAACAGCAGCGCTCCGGTGCCGATGTAAAGCAGTACGGCGAAGGTCACCGCGAACGCAGCGAGCCCGGTCGCCATGCCGTATCGATTCGCTATCGCGCTCGGCAGCACGCTGGCCAGCACCACGCCGAAAAGCCCGGCGCCTTCGCGCCAGGCGGCGACCCGGGTCCGAGTGTTGGGGTGATCGGATAGCCGCGCGCCCCAGGCCAGATAGGTGATGTTGACCAGGCTGTGCAAGGTGTAGGTGAGTGCCAGCAAACCACCCAGCCATGCGGCGAGCGCGAAGGTGCCAAGGCCGCCCGGTGGAATCAGCAGGGCCGCCATAGCCAGGCTCAGCAGCGCGGCGGCAGCGGCGAGCAGGGCGGTCCAGCCGCGCGGCGAGCGGCGATCGATCAAGCGACCGAGCCAGGGGTCCTGCACGGTGTCCAGCAGCCGCGCAAGGAACAGCACGGCACCGGTCAACGTGAGCCCAAGCCCGAGGTCCGCTGCATAGAAATTCGGCACCAGCACGTAGATTGGCAGCATGGCCATCGCCAGCGGCAGGCCGAGTACGCCGTACGCTGCCAGCGCCCTGTTCTTCACGGCTCACCCAGCAAGCTGCGCCGCAGTTTCTGGTCGCGGCTGCGTGGATCGAGCCAGATGGCGAAGAAGGCATCGGCGAATAGCGGATCCCTCACCTCGTGGTGCAAGCGGTCGTTGACGTAGAACCGACAGCCCTGGCCGGGCAGGTAGACCCCGGTGATGCGTTCGCCCGGCGTGACGTCGACGAAGGCCTGCTGCATCTCGACACGCCACTGGCGAAGCTGCGTGGAGTCGAGCGTTGCGCCGGCCAGCCTCTGGATTTCTTCCAGACTGGTACGAACGAAGTCGTCACGGCTGATGGCGCGGTGGTAGGTCAGTTCCAGGGCGAAGGGCGTCTGCGGTCGCAGCGGGCTCGTGGGGCTCCACAGTCGTGCATCGTAGATGCGAAAACCGAAGAAGCGCAGCTGGCCTTCGCCCACCAGCCGGGCGTCGGGCAGCACCTCGCGCCAGCTGGCTGACGCGACGGCGGGCAGCAGCCACAGCGTGCAGAGCAGGGCGATCAGCGGGCGGCGGCTCATGGCACGGGCTCAGCGGCTTCCCGCCAGGGTTATCGATACCGAGTCGGCGAAGCGCAGCGCATGGGGCTTGTCGACTTCCACCTCGGCGTAGCACACCGCTGGGTGCGCCATCACCAGGTCGAGGATTTCCTGGGTCATGCGCTCAAGCAGGGCGAAACGGTTCTGCTCGACATGACGAATGATCGATTTGGTGATGGTGCGGTAGTTGAGCGCCTGCTCGATGTCGTTTTCACGCACCGCCTCCACGGCGCCGTAGAGAATCGTCAGATTGATCAGCACATCCTGTCGGTTGAGGATCTCGTCCTCGTTGATGCCGATGTATGTACGCAGGCGCAGGTCCTTTACGCGAATGCGCGCCATACCGGGTTCCAGGCGCGGCATCACTGGCCCCGCCCGATCAGCTGGAGGAATTCCATGCGTGTGTTGCAGGAGCTGCGGAAGGCGCCGAGCATCACCGAGGTGTTCATCACCGAGTTCTGCTTCTCGACGCCGCGCATCATCATGCACATGTGCTTGGCCTCGATGACGACCGCGACGCCAGCCGCGCCGGTGACTTCCTGGATGGCCTCGGCGATCTGGCGGGTCAGGTTTTCCTGGATCTGCAGGCGGCGGGCGAACATGTCGACGATCCGCGCGACCTTCGACAACCCGAGCACGCGGCCGGTAGGGATGTAGGCCACGTGTGCCTTACCGATGAAAGGCAGGATGTGGTGTTCACACAGCGAGTAGAGCTCGATGTCCTTGACGATCACCATCTCGTCATTGTCCGAAGCGAACAGCGCGCCGTTGACGATTTCCTCAAGGCTGCGCTGGTAACCACCACACAGGTATTGCATGGCCTTGGCCGCGCGCAGCGGGGTGTCGCGCAGGCCTTCACGCTCCGGGTTCTCGCCGAGGCCGGACAGTATTTCGCGGTAGTGACCAGATAGATCGTTCATGACGAATTCCTTTGTGGAAAAACGCGCTTGCGTTGGTGGGCACGCTTGGAAGCGAAGCGCTGGTGCCGATAAAGCTATACGAAGATATAATCTTGTACAACTAAATGTATAGGAATACGCTGCGCTTCAACGAGCATAAGCCTAGGGGCGGGCATCCCAGCGCTGCCTGCACCGGCCTGCGTTGTGCAAATCGGGAAATCTGTAAAGGAATCGGCGGTGAAGGAGCTATCCAGGTTCGGGTTGCGCTTGGCGCTGCTCAGGGGAAAAGTCGCACGGGTCGAGCTGCATGGCTTGCGTTGCTGCGGATACAGCGCCTGGGTGATTGATCGACAGGGCCAGCGACGACAGTTTGCCGAAGGTGAGCGTAGCGTCTGGCCTGATCAGGGCAGCCTGAAGCGGGTTCTGCGCGGCGTGGGGGTACGTGAAGTCTATTGGCGTCAGGTGGTCAGCCATGACGAGATGATCGGTCGCCCCGGTTGCAGTGAGCCCGAGGCAGGTCTGCCGGTGCCGTTGCGTGCAGAAGGTTAGTCCAGCTTGTCGGCTCGCCCCGACATCTCATGCGGTTTGCCGGCAAGATTGCATTGCGTGCCGCAGCGGCTGGCACCGTCGGGATGCGGCAGCCAGTCCAGGTGCGGTCTCGCCAGGCTGAACAGCCAGTAGGCCAGCAGTAGCAATGGGCGCAGTGGCCGCCAACCGAGCGGGGCGGCCCAGACGCCATGCCCGGCCAGCCGCCAGCTCCAGTAGGTCGCGTCGACGCCGGTCAGCCACTGGCCGCTGGCGCTGCGTGCATGCAGGCGCCGCTGTAGCTGGTTCAGCTCGCACCCGAGGCCGTCCGGGTTGAAGTCCGGTGCACTGATATCCACCAGCAGGAGCTTCGCGGGGTCTGCCTGACGCTCCAGCCAGCGCACCTCGCGCGCGCAGAGCGGGCAGCTGCGATCAACGAAGAGCGTCAGCGGCAAATCGGGCGACATTTCATCGCATCTCACGTTTGTACAATGTTTGTAGAGGGTATGTCGGGAAACGCTGAGTTACAATCGCTGCACTCTTTTCGAACGAGCCGCCCTCATGACCGATTCTTCCGGCGCTTCGACCCTCGCTGGCAATGCCTTCAATCAGCAGGACCTGTTCCCCATACGCGAGGTTTCGCGGCTGACCGGTGTCAATCCGGTCACGTTGCGTGCTTGGGAACGTCGCTATGGCCTGATCCGGCCTACCCGCACCGATAGTGGCCATCGTCTCTACTCGATGGCCGACGTGGAGGCGGTGCGCAGCATCCTGGCCTGGACCGAGCGAGGCGTGGCGGTCAGCAAGGTCGGTAGCATCCTCGCCCGCAGTGCGGCTGGGCGTGACGCCGACGAGCCGGTCGTCGCGGCGAACAACGAGTGGGGCGAGTGGCAGGAGCAGCTGCGCGAGGCGGTAAGCAGCTTCGATGAGACTCGTCTGGAGCAGCTCTACGGTCAGATTTTCTCCACCTATCCGCCGACGGTGGTGTTTCAGGATGTGCTGCTGCCTATCTGGCAGGAGCTGCTTTTGCGACAGGACGAGTTCGGCCGCACCAGCGAGTGGCTGTTTCTCGATGCGTTCCTGCGGGCCCGCGTACTGCAACGCTTGCAACTCTCACGTATTCACTCTGCCGAGCGCGTCCTGCTCGCAGCCATGCCGGGGCAGGGCCGCGAGCTGGAGCTGCTGGTCACCGGGTTGATGCTGAGTGGCGACAGCCTGGCTGTCAGCGTGTTGCCCATTGGCCAGCCCCTCGAGGAATTGGCGCTGGTCTGCGACAAGATGAAACCGCAGGCACTGGTGCTGTTTTCCAACGTTCCCCACCGCGAAGCGCAGTTGCGTCAGCTCAACAAGCTGTCGCTCGGCATCGATTGCCCGCTGGCGCTGGCTGGCGAGGCGGCGGAGCTGGCCCGTGAAGCCCTGACCGGATCACCGATAGCCTGCCTGGGCAACTCCGGCAAGCTGATGCAACGGCGGCTACGGCAGTTCCTTGCCGGCCAGCTGGATACCTGATCGATACGAGCGCGTTCCGCGCTCGCCGGAGGCGAACCATGACTGCGAGCGGCCTGCCGACCTCCTCACCTCCCGAGCGAGTGACGCTACCCGGCGGGTTGCAGCTGGGATTCATCGCGCTGCCAACCGGCAGCCAGGCCGCCGCGCTGGTGCGTGTGCACGCGGGTGCACACGACGCGCCAGTACAGTACCCGGGACTGGCGCACTTTCTCGAGCACCTGCTGTTTCTCGGCAGTGAAGCCTACCCGCCGGATCGGAGCCTGATGCCTTTCGTGCAGGGCTGTGGCGGGCAGCTGAATGCGTCGACGCGCGAGCGGCACACCGATTATTTCTTCCAGGTCCCGGCTGATGCGTTTGGCGAGGCGCTCAAGCGATTGCTCGAAATGCTGGCCCGTCCGCTGCTCGACCCGGCGGCGCAATTACGTGAGCGGGAAGTCCTGCAAGCGGAGTTCCTCGCGCGCGGCCGCGACCGGGAAACCCTCAGCGATGCCGCAATCGGTACCGCGCTGGAATCGCACCCGTTCAGCGCTTTTCACGCCGGCAATCGCGAAACCCTGCCCGTGGAAGAGCCGGCTTTCCAGCAGGCACTGCGCGACTACCATCGACGCTTCTATCATGCGGGGCAGATGGAGCTGCTGGTCGCGGCGCCGTGCAGCATCGAGGTCTTGCAGGCCTATCTCGACTGCAGCGAATGCCGGCTGCCCGCTGCGCCGCCGGTCCGGCGAACGGTCCCTCCACTGCCCGCCGGTTGCGGTGCCTCGCTAAGGCTGATGGTCACCAACGCTCGTCCTTGCCTGATTCTGGCGTTCTCGCTGGACCAGATGCCGGATGCAACCTGCGTCGCGCTGGATCTCCTTGGCACCTGGCTGACATCACAGGCGCCCGATAGCCTGCTGGCCACGCTGCGCGAGACAGGCTGGTGCGAAACGGCGACGTTGCGCGTGCCTTACTGGCATGAAAATCAGGGCGTGATCAGCCTGGAGTTGCAGCTGACCGGCCAAGGCATGGCCGCCCGTGCGCAGATCGTCGCGGCGGTCCGCGAATGGCTGTGCTTCATGACCGAGCAGGCTGACTGGGGCAGGCTCTGGGATGACTTCGTGCGTATCCGCGAACGAGGCCTGCTGGGCAAGGAGCCCTTGGCGCGCCTGCGCTACTGGATCGATCCCGCTGCCTGGCGACCAACCATCGAGAGCGCTGGCGTGCAGCGCGCGTTCGTGGCCCTGGGCTCACGGTTGCAGAGCCAGCCGCCAATCGTGCTGACAGTTACCGACGGGGCCGATGGGCAACAAATTGACTGTTCCGCTGCGCATGGCGGCTTCACCCTGGCGCTGGGGCACGAGCCGCTGCCGGAGATGGAGCCGCGCACCTGGCCCTGGCGCCTCCCCGCGGCCAATCGCTGGCTGACGGAGCGACCGACGCCACGCGTGGCATCGGTATTGCCGCCGAGCTTGTGCTGGCTGGAACCTGCCGCTGATTCAGGGGGGCAGGCTGCGCTTTACCTTCGCTGGCGCTTTGCCCCGCACGCTCCTGGCGAGTGTCTTTGGCACATAGTGCGGTCGGCGTTGCGGCCCTACCTTGCGGCTGCGACGCAGGCGGGGGTGGAGGTGCGCTTCGAAGACTTTGGCGGCAGCTGGTGTCTGGCGCTGTTCGGCTATGCCGAAGCGCTGCCTCTCGTGCTGCAAGACCTGCTTCCGGTACTGCGGGCGCCTTCGCCGGATGCCGTGCGCGAAGGTCTACGCCTGTTCGATGAGGCCCGGTCGCCTTCCGCCGACGAGCTCCTGATTCGCCAACTGATGCGGCGTCTGCCACTACTGCTGGAGCGGACTGCAAACGAAAGAGGGGTAGCCGAAGGCGAGGCCGATCTCGCCGGCGCCTGGCGGCATGCGCACTGGGATGCTTTGGTCATGGGGCTGCCCGCAGCGCTGAGTGGGCCGCTGCAGGATGTTCTGCAAGCGCTGCCAGGCGTGCCCGAGGTCGCTGTCGTAGGTGCGCTAGGAGACACTTCCGCGCGCTACCTCTGGTCTCGCTTCGGCGACCCTGGCGAGGAAACCGCGCTGGTGCTGTTCTGTCCGTTGCCGACACGCTCAATCGCCATCGAGGCCGGCTGGCGGCAGCTGGCCCTGCTGATGGAAGGGGCGTTCTTTCGCCGCCTGCGTAGCGAATTGCAGCTGGGCTACGCGGTGTTCTCCGGCTTCCGTCAGTTCGGTGAGCACGCCGGTATCGTCTTCGCCGTGCAATCGCCGACGGCTTCGGCTGCGGAAATTCTGCGGCACATCGAGGAGTTTCTCTGCTCCTTCGACGACGCCCTGGGCTCTGCGGAGGCAGACGCGCTCGCGGCAGGCGGTGACTCGGCAGGCGGTTCGACCCAGAATTTGCGTCGCCGCGCCGAGGATAACTGGCAAGCCCAACTGACCGGGTTGGGGCCGGAGCATCCGGCTGCTGTCGCCGCCGCGATGAAGACGCAGGAGCTCCGGGACATCACCGCACAGCTGCAGGCGCTGCGCAGTGCCGCAGGCGGTTGGCGAGTCATCGCCAACACCGATGCGCCGGATGCGCGCTGGCTACAGCGCTGACATAGCTCGTCTCTCTTTCCGTCTATCCAGTTCATCGCCACTGCATGGCAGTCGGTGTCCGGCACTGCTTTGGGTGTAAGACCCATGGTTCGTTCGGTGGGTGTGGGGGAGGGCATGCTTTGCGCGCAAGACCAGGACCGCGGCGAAAGTACTAGCCTTTCGCCGCTATCGCAGCGTATGTCCACCCATGAGGCCTTTCGATAATCGCTCCCGACACGACTGCGAGTCGTCAATACAGCGGAGAGCGCCATGCACAACAACAAGAAAGCCGTATCAACCCTGCTGCCACTGGCCTTGGCCAGTGCTGTTGCCATGACCGTGAGCCAGTCGGCCATGGCTGAGATCGTGCTCTATGACGAGAACGACACTACCTTCTCCACCGATGGTTACTTCAACACCTTCTACGTCCACAGCGACGTGGAACGGGACGGCGAGCAGTTCGATCGCAAGCAGTCGCGGGTGAAGATGGGCTTCCTGCCCAACTGGATCGGCTTCAACTTCGGCAAGCAGGTCGGCGACCTCAAGCTGGGCGGCCGCTCCTCGTTCTGGGTGACCATCAACGACAGCGATACCAACGGTACCGAAACCGGTATCGACGTTCGTCAGTTCTACGCCACTGTCGCCAACGAGCAGTGGGGTGAAGTGCTGTTCGGTAAGGACTTCGGTCTGTTCGGGCGCTCCAATATCCTGCTCGACGAGATGCTCAGCGGCTACGGTCAGGTCAGCGACACCCTGGGCCTGGTCGATGGCGGTGGCGTCTCCTTCGGCAACATCGGTACCGGCTACCCGTACCCGTTCCCGACCTCGCAGATCACTTACCGCTCGCCGAAAATGAACGGCCTGCGCATCGCTGCCGGCATCATGGACCCGGTCGATACGACTGAAGTGGCGGATGATCCAACGGTGCCGGGAAGCGATTTGGACAAGGCTTACCAGGACGCACCGCGTTTCGAGACCGAGGTGACCTACGAGTTCGAGCTGGGCGGTACCCAGTTCTACACCTGGATCAACGGTATGCAGCAGAGCTCGGACAATACCGATAGCAGCGTCGAGAAAGTTGACTCCAAAGGCCTGGGCTATGGCGTGCAGGCCAAGATGGGCAACCTGTCGTTGACCGCGTCGGGCTTCCAGGCGGAAGGCATCAACCCGTTCTTCACCAACAACGCCGGCGAAGCACTGCTGCGTGAAGTGGACAGCGACGGCTACCTGCTGCAGGGTTCCTACCGCTTCGGCAAGAACCGCGTGGCGCTGTCCTATGGCAAGACCAAGGACGACGGCAATGGTCTTGGCAACAACGCGGCAGACTTTGAAACCCGCGGCATCGCGCTGTTCCACAGCATCAACGACAACCTGACCCTGGTCGCCGAGCTGAACCAGTTCGAGATCGAAGGCAAGGACACCCCGGTGCTGGACGAGGAAACCCGCACCTTCGCAGTGGGTGCGGCGCTGAGCTTCTAAGCTGAGTACAGGGCGCGGATGGCAGCCGAACCGTAGGTCGCGTCATCCGTTGCGATGCAGTGGTAGGTACGTTGATCGTCCCCACGCCCCCGATGCAGAGATAACCGCTGCATCCTGAAAGGCTGGCCCCCGCGAGGGGGTCAGCCTTTTTCGCTATCTGAAAGGGCTCAGATGAGCACTGTCGGCAGCGGAACTGTTGCTAGCCCGCGTTGTTTCGTCGCGATGCTACCTAGGCAGGCCTTTACCGGTACTCAAGTAGCATTTTCGGGCCATATGCCCTGGCCAAGAATGGGGTCATCCGATTCAGGTGGTGCGGGGTATCGTGCGTGACCGAACAACAAGGCGAAGTTATCCGCACCGCGATGTCCGAGGCCCGGCTGCCCGAGACGGTGGCCCAGGACCTGGCGCGCCAGCTGATGCATCCGCATCTGGGCTTCGTGCTGTTCTTTTGTTCGGCGGAATACGATCTTCCGGCGCTGGGCGATGCGCTGCGCCAGTACTTCGGCGGTGTGCGTCTGGTCGGTTGCACCTCTGCGGGCGAGATCACCTCCCAAGGTTACGGCCGCAGCTGCGTGACTGCGGTCGGCTTCGACCATCGGAGCTTTTCCATCGCCTGCGAACTGATCGACGAGATGGATCGCTTCAGCCTGATCGAGGCGCAGCAACTGGTCGAACGCCTGGGTAGCGACTGCCGCAGCAACTCGCTGGCGCCGATCAAGGATCACAGCTTCGCGCTGACCCTGCTCGACGGACTGTCAAGCCGCGAGGAGGTGGTGCTGTCCGCGCTCAGCGCGGCCTTCGGCAGCATTCCGCATTTCGGCGGTTCGGCCGGCGACGACAATCACCTGAGCGACACCTACGTCTATTACGACGGCCGCTTCTACAGCGGTGCGGCCATCGTGGTGCTGATCAACACCTGGCTGGATTTCGAGGTGTTCACCACTCACCACATCCTGCCGCTCGAAGACAAGCTGGTGGTGACCCGCGCCGACAGTACCAGTCGACGGGTCTACGAGCTGAACGCCGAGCCGGCCGCCGAGGAATACGCACGGCTGATCGGCGTGCCGGTCAGCGATCTCGATCATCGGCTGTTCGCCGCCCATCCGCTGGCGGTGCGAATCAATGAGCACTACTACGTGCGTTCGATTCAGAAGGTCAACGAGGACATGAGCCTGACCTTCTATTGCGCCGTGGAGAACGGCATCGTGCTGACCGCCATGGAGCCGGGGCCGCTGATGCCGAACCTGGAAGCGTTATTTGAGCGACTGGAACAGCGCCTCGGCCCACCGCTGCTCACGATCGGCTGTGATTGCTTCCTTCGCCGCCTGGAAATCGAGGCCAACGATACCAGCGAACAGACCTCGGCTTTTCTCCGACGCCAGCAGGTGATCGGCTTCAACACCTACGGAGAGCAGTTCAATGGCATGCATATCAACCAGACCTTCACCGGCGTCGCCATTGGCCGACCGGGAGGCCGGGCAGGTCGCTGAGCTGCTGGCGCGCCAGGCCGAACTCGAGCGCGAGAACCTCAAGCTCAAACGCATCAACGCTGCGCTGATCGAGCGCGTCGAATCCAGCGGTGCCGGCCGCGATGCCTCCTACGCGGCCTTCCAGCACTCGGTGGAACTGGCCGAGCAGGTGCGCGAGCGCACCGATGCCTTGAATCAGGCGATGGCCGAACTCAAGGGCAGCAACCAGCTGCTCAGCGATGCGCGGTTGCGCGCGGAAACCGCGCACCAGCACCTGGTCGATGCCATCGAGAGCATTTCCGATGCGTTCGTGTTGTTCGACCGCGACCAGCGCATCGTCCTGTTCAACCGCCGCTTCAAGTCGCTATGGACGCGCACGCGCGCGCGCATCAACGCCGGTACGCGGCTGGCAGAGGTGCGGCGGCTGGCGGAAAGCACCGGGCTGATCGTCGAGGAGCATCGCGGCAAGGGCGATGAGCCCACGGTGTACCGCCTGAACAACGGGCGCTGGGTGCAGGTCAGCGAGCGCCCGACCCGCGAAGGCGGCCTGGTGATTCTCTACACCGACATCACCGAGGTGAAGGTCAGCGAAACCATGCGCCGCGAGCAGGCGCTGGCGCAGAAGTCGCGTCTGCTGCAGCGTGCGGTGGACAACCTGTCCCAGGGCGTGGCGATGGTCAGCGCCGAGGGTGCACTGGAGCTGTGGAACCGGCGCTTCCTCGAGCTCTGCGGGCTGGCGCCGATCGAGGCACATAGGCCGTTCGAAGAGGTCATGGCCGACAGCGAGCTGACCCTGCTCACACCCAACAGCCGTGACGCCCGCGGCCGGCCGATTCGCGAGCTGGAACAGCGCCTGTTCGACGGCCGCGTGCTGGAAATTCGTACCCACGCGCTGCCCACTGGCGGCTTCGTCAATACCTTCACCGACATCACCGAGCGTTACCGCCATGCCGAGGCGCTGCGCGAGAGCGAGCGCTGGATTCGCCTGATCACCGACCACGTGCCGGCGTTGATCGCCTATGTGTCGGCCGATCTCACCTACGAGTTCACCAACAAGGTCTACGAGGAATGGTACCGCTGGCCCAGCGACGGCATGCTCGGCCAGTCGCTGCGCGAGGTGCACAGCGGCGAGCACTGGCGGCAACTGGAGCCCTACATCGATCGCGCACTGTCGGGCGAGAGCGTCAGCTTCGAGATGGCCGAGCGCAACCATGCCGGCCAGCAGCGCTACATGCTGCGCTCCTATGTACCGAACCGGCAGGCCAATGGCGAGGTGGCCGGCATCTTCGTGCTGATTCAGGACATCACCGATCGCCGGCGCACCGCCGAGGCGTTGCACCAGGCCTATCAGAATCTCGAACAGCGGGTGCGTGAGCGCACCGCCGAGCTGACCAGCCTCAACGATCAGCTGCTGCGAGAGATCGACGAGCGCAGCCATGTCGAGGCGCGTTTGCGCGAAGCCAAGCGCGAGGCGGAAGTGGCCAACCTGTCCAAGACCAAGTTCCTTGCCGCGGTCAGTCATGACCTGCTGCAGCCGCTCAACGCCGCCCGGCTGTTCACCAGCGCTCTGCTGGAACAGCCGGGCACGTCCAGCAGCGGGTTGATCCGCAACATCAGCAATTCACTGGAGGACGTGGAGAACCTGCTCGGCACGCTGGTCGATATTTCCAAGCTGGATGCCGGCGTGATCAAACCGGATATCGCCCCGTTCGCTGTCAGTGAGCTGCTCGAGAACCTGGCCATGGAGTTTCGCCAGATCGCCGGGGCCGAACAGCTGCAGTTGGACTTCATTCCCTGTTCGGCGCTGGTGCGCAGCGATATCCAGCTGTTGGCGCGCATCCTGCGCAACCTGCTGACCAACGCGATTCGCTACACGCCCAACGGACGCGTGCTACTGGGTTGTCGCCGGCACCGGCAGAGCCTGTCCATCGAGGTCTGGGATACCGGCGTGGGCATCCCAGCGGATAAGCTCGAGGAAATCTTTCAGGAGTTCAAGCGCGGCGAGGGTGTGCGACCGAATCAGGATCGCGGCCTCGGTCTTGGCCTGGCCATCGTCGAGAAGATCGCGCGCATGCTCGGCCATCGCATCCGGGTCAGTTCGCATCCGGGGCGAGGCTCGTGCTTCGCCATCGACGTACCGCTGGCCAAGCGCGCACCCAAGGCGCGACCTGAGCCAAGCACCACGGAGCTGGTGCTGCAGCGGCTGCAGGGTGCCCGGGTCTGGGTGCTGGATAACGACACGGCGATCTGTGCGGGTATGCGCACATTGCTGGAAGGCTGGGGCTGCAAGGTAATCACGGCACTGTCCGAGGAGGACCTGGCGCGGCAGGTGGACAACTTCCACGCCGAGGCCGATCTGATGATCGCCGACTACCACCTGGACAACGGCCACACCGGCATTGACGTGGTGGCCACCGTCAATGCGCGACGCGCCAGCCCGCTCCCGGCCTTGATGATTACCGCCAACTACAGCAACGAGCTCAAGCAGCAGGTCCGCGAGCTCGGCCATATGCTGATGCACAAGCCGGTGCGGCCGATGAAGCTGAAGACCGCCATGTGCCACATGCTCGAGCACGGTACGGCAAGCTAGGGACAGGGATGATCAGCGCAGTGTTGCGCGCCTGATCAGCGGCAAAGGACTTGGTCTTAGCGCGACCATATCCCGCGTCCCGGTAGCCGCTCGCGATCGTGTGGGCGATCCAGGCCGAGCAGTGGCCCTTGCGGGACGATGCCGTTGGCGTTGATCTGCCGGTGGCTGGCGTAGTAGTGGTTCTTGATGTGGGTGAAATCCACGGTCTCGGCAATCCCCGGCCACTGGTAAAGCTCGCGTAGCCAGTTCGACAGGTTCGGATAATCCTCGATACGGCGCAGATTACACTTGAAGTGGCCGTGATACACCGC
Organism: Stutzerimonas sp. KH-1; assembly: GCF_054483855.1. NCBI lineage: Bacteria > Pseudomonadati > Pseudomonadota > Gammaproteobacteria > Pseudomonadales > Pseudomonadaceae > Stutzerimonas > Stutzerimonas sp. KH-1. The sequence continues at coordinate 1,307,998 of NZ_CM137011.1, forward strand.
GTCGAAGCGGATGACAGTGGTGAACAGGCGCCAGTCGGCTTCGGTCAGGTACTCCCCGGTCAGGTAGCGCTGCTTGCCCAGGCGTCGTTCCAGCCAGTCGAACTCGCGGAACAGGTCGTCGAAGGCTTCCTCGTAGGCGTCCTGCGTCGTGGCGAAACCTGCGCGGTAGACACCGTTGTTGATCGCCGGATAGATCCGCGCATTCAGTGCGTCGATTTCGCCATGCAGCGCCTCCGGGTAGAAATCCAGCGTAGAGCCGGTCAGCTCGTCGAACGCGTCATTGAAGATGCGGATGATCTCGGCCGACTCGTTGTTGACGATGCACTGGCGCTCGCGATCCCACAGAACGGGAACGGTGACTCGACCCGAATACTTCGGATCGTCACGGCTGTAGCGCTGATGCAGGTAGTCGAGGTCGTCCAACGCGTCGCCGCTGGAGCCGGTGGACTTGTCGAAGGTCCAGCCGTGCTCGGCCATCAGCCAGCTGACCACCGAAATATCGATCAGCGGCTCGAGGCCCTTGAGCCTGCGGTAGATCAGCGTGCGGTGCGCCCACGGACAGGCGAGTGAAACATAGAGATGGTAGCGACCCGCCTCGGCCTTGAAGCCACCCTGGCCGTTGGGCCCGGGCGCGCCGTCGGGGGTGACCCAGTGCCGGCGCTTGGCCTGTTCGCGTTCGAATTTGCCGTCGCGGCTTGCGTACCAGCGGTCGTGCCACTGGCCATCGATCAGTAGTCCCATGGTGCCCTCCTGTTACGGAATAGGAGGCCAGTCTAGGAAGCATCGTTCGATCGATGTGACCGAATGGCGGGTTAATCCTATCGCTTAAATCGATGAATGGCGGCTGTGCCAGTAACCACGCGCCTGCTCGAAAGCTGCGTCCCGTGTCGCGCCAAGGCCTCGCAGAGCCAGGGCCATGGTGGCGATCACGGCGAGTTCGCCATAGGCATCTTCTTCGCGACCTTCCCACACGGCCAGTAGCTGCTGAGCGTCCAGCTGCGCCGGTTTCACATGGCGGCGCTCGGACAATGCCGGCCATTCTTCGTCCCAGGGCAGCCCGCCAGTGGTGCCGTAAATATGGGAGATATTGTCCGGATTCATCTCGACCTCACCGCCTTCGCCCTTGATGACGATGGCGTGGTCGCCGAGCAATGTGCTGGCCTGGCGGTGTGTGTCCTGATAGCCGGGGTGGAAGATACTCTGCAGGCCGCAGCGCGCGCCGAGCGGATTGAGCAGGCGCGCCAGCGAGTGAATCGGCGAGCGCAGGCCGAGCAGGTTGCGCATGTCGATCATGCGTTGCAGCACCGGCATCCAGGCGCCCAGCGGAATGAAGGCAAGGCGGTTCTCATCCAGCGCAGCACCGACCTCGGACCAGTCGTCGCAGCCACGGATGCCCAGCAGCTCAAGCTGCTGTTCGCTATAGATGCGCCCGGCGGTGTGGGCGCCACCGCCGTGCATGAGGATGCGTACGCCGTTGGCTGCCAGGCACTTGGCCGCCAGCAGGTACCAGGGCAGGTGGCGCTTCTTGCCGGCGTAGCTTGGCCAGTCGAGGTCGACGGCCATCGTCGGCGCCTGCACCCGGTCGCGTACCGCTTCGGTGAAGCCGGCCAGCTCTTCGGCGCTTTCTTCCTTGTGCCGCAACAGCATGAGGAAGGCGCCGAGCTGGGCCTCCTCGACCTTGCCGTCGAGCAGCATGCCCATGGCTTCGCGGGCTTCTTCACGCGTCAGGTCGCGGGCGCCACGTTTGCCCTTGCCGAGGATGCGCACATACACGGCGAAGGGGTGTTCGGCAGGAGTCTCGAGGATCATAGGCAATTGCTCGGTTTCGGCAGCCCCGCCAGCTTGGCGGCCAGTTTGGCTGGGGTGCCCTTGAACAGACGGTTGAGGTGCAGGCTGTTGCCTTTTTCCGCGCCGAGTTTGAGCGCGGCGTACTTGATCAGCGGTCGCGTGGCCGGGGAGAGCTGGAACTCGGCATAGAAGGCGCGCAGCAGATGAATGATCTCCCAGTGCTCGGCTTCGAGGGCCAGTTCCTCCCGAGCCGCCAGGGCCTCGGCCACGGCTTCGCTCCAGTCCGCCAGATCGACGAGAAAACCATCCTGGTCCAGCGCGATCTCGCGCCCTTCGACGATCAGGCTCATAACCAGCTGTTGACCCGCGGATAGCGACAGGTCAGTTCGACGAAGCCGGGATAGTCCAGCAGCTGGACGCGCGGTAGCAGGGCGGCGATCGCGCGGGCCTGCACGTCTTCTTCCAAGGCGAACAGGGCGACCTGCTCGGGCAGCTGCTCCAGCGCCTGGCACGGTTGGCTGCCGGGCTGTAGCGCATAGGTGGCGTCACCGGTCAACAGCAGGGCGTCGGCGTCGCCCAGCAGCGGCAGGCAGCTGGCGAAGCGGCTGTCGCTGAACGGCGAATGGGAAAGCAGGTGCAGAGTAGCCATCAGATCGTGATCACATGGTCGTAGCGGTTGATCAGGGTGCGCAGGCCGGCATCGTCGAGGATCTCGACCGGCAGTGCCAGCGCCGATTCGGCGAGGTTGCGCTCGCTGAGGCTGCGTCGTGCGGCGAACAGGGCATCGATACCGAACAGTGGCAGTGCCTGCAGATTCGCAGTCAAATCCTTCTGCTCGACGGATGCCGCCTGCTGCGCGGCGGCGAGCTGGAATACGCCGTCGTCGAGGAACAGCATCCCCAGCGGCAGCTCGAAGGCGCCGCCGGCCAGCACGATGTCCAGAGCCTCGCGGGCGGATGGGCCGGACCAGGGCGCCTGGCGGCTGATGATGAGCAGGGAACGCGTCATCAATGACCTCCGAAGCAGACGAGGCGATCGGCTTGCTGCGCCGCTTCATGCAGTTGGCCCAGGCCGGACAGCTCCCAGCCGGCCGCAAGGTTTGCCGCGGGTCGCTGATAACGCTGCGCTTCGCTGGCATCGAGCACGCCGCGCCGCAAACCCGCGGCGATGCAGACCACACCGTCCAGCTGGTTAGCGCTGACGAAACGACTCCATTCGGCCGCCACGTCCAGCTCATCCTGCGCCGCGACGATGTTTGCCGAGGCGCTGTGTACGCCGTCCTGGTAGAAGAACAGGCGACTGATCTCATGGCCGCCAGCCAGCGTGGCTTCGGCGAAGCGCAGCGCGCGACGCGCGGCCGGTGAGTGGGGCGGGGCGAACAGGGCGATTACGAATTTCATCGGGGCACCATTGCGAAACAGCCGACATGATACGCCAGCCAAGCGGATGAAGAATCCGTCGGCGCCCATTCCGGCGCTCGTCGGGGGAAAAGGCACGCCAGATCGCCGAGCAACGTTGCTGGTCCGAGAGCGGCCGGCCGGGCCAGCATTGCTCGGGTCTTCGCCCCTCCGGTAGATTGGCCGGCTTTCTGCCCGGTACCGGGCCTGGCCGTCTGGATATCCCATGTCTGTTGCCGACGCTTCCGCTTTGCCTGATTCCGTCTACCGTCAGCCTGGCTTTCTGCCATTTCTGATCAGTCGCGTGCTGGCCATGTTCGCCGTGCAGATCCTCGCCGTCGTGGTGGCCTGGCAGGTGTACGACATGACTCGCGATCCGCTGTCGCTGGCCTATGTCGGCCTGGCGCAGTTCGTCCCGATGTTCCTGCTGCTGATGCCTGCCGGCGACCTGATCGATCGCTACGATCGCAAGCGCATCCTCGCCCTGAGCTGGGCGCTCGAGGCGATCTGCGCGGCGGCTCTGTTGTGGCTCTCGCTCAGCGGCGGGGCGGTGCCGAGCTTCTATATCGTGCTGGTGTTCTACGGTTGCGCCCGCGCCTTCACCGCGCCGGCGTTGTCCAGCCTGTTGCCGCAGATCGTGCCGCGTGAGCGCCTGGCTGCAGCCATCGCCGCCAACAGCATGATCGTGCGCGGCTCGACCATCGCCGGGCCGGTGTTCGGCGGTGGCCTTTACGCACTCGGCGGTGGCGGGCTGACCTATGCGGCCTGCCTGCTGTTCTTCCTCGCGGCAATCGTGCTGTTGCAACGGGTACCGGTGCGCTACGGCGAGGCCATGCGGGCGCTGGAGGCTACCGCATGGCAGCGCTTCACCGCCGGCATCCGCTTTATTCGCTCGCGGCCGATCATCCTCGGCACCATCTCGCTGGATCTGTTCGCCGTGCTGCTCGGCGGTGTGGTCGCGCTGTTGCCAATCTACGCCCAGGAGGTGCTGAACGTCGGCCCGACCGGCCTCGGTGCACTGCGCAGCGCCATGGCGCTGGGTGAGGTGATGGTGGGCTTCTACCTGAGCACGCGGCCGTTCAACCGCCATGTCGGCATGACCATGTTCATTGCCGTGGCGGTGTTCGGCCTCGCCAACATGGTCTTCGCGCTATCCAGCCTGTTCTGGCTGTCGTTCGCCGCGCTGTTCGTCGCCGGAGGTGCGGACATGGTGAGCATGTACATCCGCTCGTCGCTGATCCAGTTCTCCACGCCTGACGCCATGCGTGGACGCGTCAATGCCGTGAACATGCTGTTCATCGGTTCGTCCAACGAGCTCGGTGAGTTCCGCGCCGGTACCAGTGCCGCCTGGCTCGGTGCGGTACCGGCGGCACTGCTGGGCAGCTTCTGCACGCTTGCGGTGACCGGCGGCTGGATGCTCGGCTTCAGAAGCCTGCGACAGGTAGACCGCTTCGAGGATGCCTCGCCCGAGGCTCAGGCCTCGCGCGCCGGCTGAAACGCGACGGATTGACCGCCCAAACGAAAACACCCTGCGAAAGCGTTGCCTTCGCAGGGTGTCGGATTGCTCGCCGAGGCGGGCAGGTTCAGCGCTGAATCAGTCGTCGCCGCCGAAGATGCCCAGCAGCTGCAGGAGGCTGATGAACAGGTTGTACAGCGACACGAACAGGCCGATGGTAGCCATGATGTAGTTGCGCTCGCCACCATGGATGATCGCGCTGGTCTGGAACAGGATGCAGGCCGAGGAGAACAGCACGAAACCTGCGCTGATCGCCAGCTGCAGCCCGGTGATCTGGAAGAAGAAGCCCGCCAGCATCGCACCGATCAGCACGAAGAAACCCGCAGTGATGAAGCCGCTGAGAAAGCTCATGTCCTTGCGGGTGATCAGCACGTAGGCCGACAGCCCGAAGAACACCAGTGCGGTCATCGACAGCGCCGAGCTGATCAGCTCACCACCGTTGGCCAACCCCAGGTACATGTTGAGGATCGGGCCGAGCGTATAGCCCATGAAGCCGGTCAGGGCGAAGGTGGACACCAGGCCCCATACCGAGTTGCGCAGTTTGGCGGTAAGGAAGAACAGGCCGTAGAAGCCGATCAGCACCACGAAGATATTCGGGTAGGCGGCGTTGGCCTGCATGGACAGGTATGCCACCAGGCCGCTGAACGCGAGCGTCATGGCCAGCAGCCCGTAGGTGTTGCGCAGGACCTTGCTGACCTCACGCTGTTCGACCTGCGTGTGGCTAAGCGCGTATTCGTGTTCGTGCATGGCGACACTCCTTGGATGAAATCAAGCCTGGGACGATTTGTCCCGGATCATAACAGAGGCAGTCCAGCTGCCTAGCATCAGTGTTTGACAGTGTATTTCTATCCGGTACTATTGCGCCCGCTTTATCCGGAAGTGTGGCCGAGTGGTTGAAGGCAGCGGTCTTGAAAACCGCCGAAGGGGAGACCCTTCCCAGAGTTCGAATCTCTGCGCTTCCGCCATCTGAAAACCTGAAGGCCCCGTATTTCGGGGCCTTCAGCGTTTCTGCGGTACGGAAAAGAGGGTGTAAACGGCCCCAGCTTGGTCCCATCTCCTATCTCCCATTCTTGCAGCACTTGGCTTTTCCTGCCCCTGAAGCAAAGCCTGGCGTTCTGTTGGCGTCCATCCCACCACGTTCTAGTGATATCTCCATCCAGCTTGTGGCGCTGTTGGCAATCCGGCCGCCTGCGAGGCGATCACCGCTGCTAGAATCCGCGCCCCGACAAAAGGAGTTGTCGCCATGAAACGATTCAGACAGCCGGAGGCCTTCGCTCTGGTCCAGCAACACTACGAACCGCTGGTGTTCCACGCACGGATGGACTCGCCAACCACGGTGCGCGTGATGTTGCTCGATGAGGCCACTGGCGAATCCCTGCTGCTGACCGGACTTCCGTGCCGCATCTCGCTGTCGCGCGCTGAAATCGCTGGCTTGATCGCCTCCATCGATGCCGATGCCGCCGCGCTTCGGCCCGCTCTGCTGAACAAGCTCAAGCGTCCACGGCTACTCGGCTGATCGACCCGTTCCGCTTGTCCCGCCTGCCTTCTCCAAGCCCGGCGCCATGGAGCTCAACAGACGTCTGGTGAGAAACGGTGCCTGTTCCCTCAGCGAAAAGAGCTTGGGCGACAGCAGCCAGGTATGGGTGATGCCCATCAGGCTCGAATAGAGCAGCAAGGCCAGTGATCGCGCCGATCCTTCATCCGCGTGGGCCTTGGCAATCAGGTCTTCCAGCAGCTGCACCATGGCACGGGTGAGCTTGCGTTCGCGTTTCAGGGTGCTCGCCATCTGCGCGGTGAGTTCGGTCTTGTTCAGCAGGATCTCGAAGGACTGCCGATACCAGCGCTCGTCCAGCAGCAGGCGAAACCATTCGCCGACGAAGTGCTCCAGCGCAGCCTGCGGGCTGCCGGCCAGCTGGCGACTCTGCTCGATCAGCTGCTCCAGCGGCTCCTGGGAATAGGCCAGCACCGCTTCGTACAGCTCGTCCTTGCTCTTGAAGTGCCAGTAGATCGGGCCACGGCTGAAGCCGGCGGCCTCGGCGATCATCGCCAGGGTGGTGTTCGAATAGCCGTTGCGGCTGAACAGCTCGAGCGCCGCGGCGATGATCTTGAGGCGGGTCTGTTCGGCGTCTTCTTTGGTACGGCGCATGAGGCTCCTCGAAATGCGCGGCGGCCACGCAGCGTGCCGGCAAGGCCCGCTGCGTGGCAAGCCCTCACAGGGCGCCGTCGGCGGCCATCTGCATGTAGGTGGTGTCGAAGCGCAGCTTGAGATTGCCCTGATCACCGAGCGCGCCGGCCGGCATGGCGATACCGACGAAGTCCGCCGAATCGGCACCGTCGCCCAGCAGGCCGTGGTCGAAGGAGAACTTGCGCACGCTGTCCATCGCTTCGTGGGCCGGTTCGCCGGAGATGAAGGCGACCGCTTCGGCTGGCTGATAGAACATGTGGGTGCCCTTGAGTTGCGCCTCGTAGCCGGCCTGGTCGGTGCCGGAAGCTGCGCCCAGCTGGGCGCGCAGCTCGGCGCCTTGCGGCGTGTCGCTGGCCATGATCGCCATCACCTCGTACCAGGCGCCGGTAACCGCCTTGCCGAACGCCGGGTTGTCGGCCAGCGTCTCGCTGTTGACGATCAGCAGGTCCTTGACGTGGCCCGGCACGCTGGCCGAGTCGAAGACCTGATGTGCATCCGGTGTGGCGGCGACTTCCTGCAGCAGCGGACTCCAGGTCGCCACGTTGCGTACATCGGCCGTGCTGAAGGCAGCGACGATGTCGGCGTCCGAGGTGTTGACCACCTGCACGTCCTTCTCCGACAGGCCTACGCTGTCCAGCGCCTTGGCCAGGATGTAATGCGACACCGACAGTTCCACCAGGTGCACCTGTTGGCCCTTGATCTGTTTGAGATCGCTGGTGCCCTTCATCACCAGGCCGTCGTTGCCGTTGGAGTAGCTGCCGACGATCAGCGCGGTGGTGTCGACGCCACCGGCCGCCGGAATCGACAGCGCATCCATGCTGGTGGCGACCACGCCGTCGAACTGGCCGGCGCTGTACTGGTTGATGGACTCAACGTAGTCGTTGATCTGGCTGATGTTCACCTCGATCCCATACTTGTCGGCCCATTTCTTCATGATTCCCGACTCGTCGGCGTACTTCCAGGGCATCCAGCCGACGTAAATGGTCCAGGCCAGGTTGAAGGTCTTTTTCTCCTCCGCCTGGGCCAGCGGGGAGAGGGCGGCGAGGGCAATGGCCCCGGCGCAGAGCAGCTTTTTCATCATCGTGCCGTGCATGGCGGTACTCCCGGTTCAGAAGAACTTCAGATAGCGCTGGATTTCCCAGTCGGAAACATGGGTGTGGTAGGCATTCCATTCGTCGCGCTTGAACTCGACAAAGGCCTGGTACATGGCATCGCCGAACACCTGGCGCGACAGCGGGTCGGCCTCGAAGGCGTCGATGGCTTCGCTGAGGGTGCGCGGCAGGGTCTCGATGCCCATCTGCGCGACCTCCCGTTCGCTGTAGTGATACATGTTCTCGCGGTGCGGCTGGCCGGGATCGAGCTTGTCGCGGATGCCCTCCAGGCCGGCGGCGAGGATCATCGCGGCACCGAGGTAGGGGTTGCAGCCGATGTCGGCGGCGCGGCATTCGACCCGCGCGCCCTGGGATGGAATGCGCAGCATGTTGGTGCGGTTGTTGTTGCCGTAGCAGCAGAACACCGGCGCCCAGGTCGAGCCGGACATGGCGCCCTTGCGGATCAGCCGCTTGTAGCTGTTGACCGTAGGCGCGATGACCGCGCAGATGGCCTTGGCGTGTTTCAGCACCCCGGCGATGAAGTGATAGGCCAGCGGGGTCACGCCGCAGCCGTAAGGGTCTTCGCCATCGACTTCGAACAGGTTCTTGCCGGTCTCGATGTCGGCGAGCGACATGTTGTAGTGCGCGCCGCTGCCGGTGCGGTTGGCCGAGGGCTTGGGCATGAAGGTGGCGAAGGCGCCGTGCTTGCGGGCGATCTCGCCCGCCATCATGCGGAAGAACACGAAGCGGTCGGCCATGCCGAGGGCGTCGGTGTACTTGAAATCGGTTTCGAACTGGCCGTTGGCGTCCTCGTGGTCGAAGGAGTAGACGCCCCAGCCCATCTCGTTCATCGCCTGCACCAGTTCGTCGACGATGGGCAGGTTGTCCATCAGCAGGCGCGGGTCGTAGCAGGGCTTGGCCATGTCGTCGCGCTCGGAAATGGGCGCGAAGCCGCCCTCGGGGGTGTCCTTGAACAGGAAGAACTCGGTCTCGATGCCGAGGTTGAAGGTGTAGCCCAGCGCCGCAGCGGCTTCGGTCTGGCGCTTGAGAATGCCGCGCGAGCAGGCGTCGAAGGGCTTGCCGTCCAGGTAGAGGTCGCTGGCGAACCAGGCGAGATCGCGGTTCCAGCTGCACTGGGTGGCGGTCGCCGGGTCTGGCATCGCGGCCACCTCGTTGTCGCTGATCTCCTGCGGGACGCCGTCCAGCGCCGCACCGGTGTAGAGCTCGGAGCCGCGGAGCATCTGGCCGAGATGGGCGATGGGGACGAACTTGCCCTTGATCACGCCGTGGATGTCGACGTAGCTGGCCATCGCGTACTTCACACCCTTGTCCTGCAACTGCTGTTTCAACTCCTCGACGGAGGAGAGGGGAAAGCTGGTCATCGGCTTGCGCTCCTTGGAGTCATGAATGGCGGCCGGGGCCGCTGGCACGATTCCTTCATCCAATATACATGCCAGTGTGTATAGAAACGGGCCGACGCTGGTGCCGCCTGGCGCCCTCCGCGCCACTGCAGGAGTCACGCAGATGATTGAAATAAAAAGGGAAAAGAAATTTTTTGCGCTGGGCGAAATGCGCCTCGAAAACGGCGAACGCCTGCGCAATGCGCGGCTCTGCTATCAGGTAGTGGGCACGCCGAACCGCGCGCGGGACAACCTGGTGCTGATTCCGAGCTACTACGGCGGCACACATTGGGGCAGCCTGCCCCTGCTTGGTGCGGATAGCCCGCTGGCAGGCGGCGATTACTGCGTGGTGCTGACCAACCTGTTTGGCGCAGGCTGGTCGACTTCGCCGAGCAACGCTGCGCCCGGTCAGGGCGCAGCGGACTTCCCGCAGGTCGGCCTGCTGGACAACGTGAGGGCGCAGAAGGCGTTGCTCGATCGGTTGTATGGCGACGACTGGCAGCTCGCCCTGGTCAGCGGCTGGTCCATGGGCGGCATGCAGACACTGTTCTGGGCAATGGCCTATCCGGAGCGGATGCGTGCCATCCTGCCGTTCTGCTGTACGGCACGCTGCTGGCCGCACAATCGGGTGTTTCTCGAAGGGGTGAAGGCGGCGCTGTGCGCCGACGCCGCCTGGCTGGGAGGGCGCTACAGCGTGCCGCCGGAACGCGGGCTGCGGGCTTTCGGCCGTGCCTATGCCGGCTGGGCCTATTCGCAGGCGTTCTATCGTCATGAGCTGTGGCGCGAGCTGGGCTTCGATAGCCTTGAGGCGCTGCTCGACTACTGGGAACAGGATCATCTGGAGCAGGACGCCAACGACCTGCTCTGCGTGCTGCATACCTGGCAATCGGCCGACCCGGCCCGCAGCTTCGCTGCCGGCTCGCTGGCCGAAGCGCTGGGGCGCATCCGTGCTCGGTCCATCCTTATGCCCGGCAGCAGCGATCTGTATTTCACCGTCGAGGATGCCCGCCACGAGGCCGCGCTGATTCCGGGTGCCGAGCTGCGGGTGCTCGAATCGGACTGGGGCCATTGTGCCGGTGGGCCGGGCCGCAGCGCGGCGGCCATGCGCCAGGTGTTCGCGGCAATGGCCGAACTGCTTGGCCGCTAGCCTTCAGCCGGCCACGGCGCTGAGTTTGGCCAGCTGCTCGAGGTCGGTCTGCATGCCGGAGGTTTCGCGGATGCGGGCGAGGATCTCGCGCTTGAGCTCGGTGAATTCCGGCGCGAGCTTCATATCCTGGTGGCGCTGGGCCGGCAGCGGCACCTCGTAGATGGAATCGATGCGCCCGGGGCGGGGCGCCATCAGCACGATGCGGCTGCCCAGATAGATGGCTTCTTCGACATCGTGGGTGACGAACAGGATGGTGCTCTTCTCCAGCCGGTGCACGTGACGGATCAGGTCGTGCATGACTTCGCGGGTTTGCGCATCCAGCGCGCCGAACGGCTCGTCCATCAGCAGTGTCGCGGGTTTGGGCAGCAGGGCGCGGGCAATGGCAACGCGTTGCTGCATGCCGCCGGAGAGCTGGCTGGGGTAGGCATCGGCGAAGCGCGTCAGACCCATCAGGTTGAGCAGGGCATCGGCGCGGCCGGCGGCGGACTCCACGTCTCCATCGTGGCGCACGGTGTCGCCGATCACCTTGAGCTGGCGGCAGAACTTGATGTTCTGCATCACCGTCAGCCAGGGGTAGAGGCTGTAGTGCTGGAAGACCATGGCGCGGTCGACGCCAGGGCCGTCGATGGGCTTGCCGTCGAGCAGGATCTCGCCGTGGCTCAGCGTTTCCAGCCCGGCGATGATGCGCAGCAGCGTGGATTTTCCGCAGCCCGAGGCGCCGACGAAGGTGACGAACTCGTTGGGCTGGATATCCAGATCGATCGACTGCAGCGCCTGCACCTCACGGCGCTCGCTGACAAAGGTCTTGCCGACCTGGCGTATACGAATCTTGGCATCGGACATGGTCATTTCCTCATCCAGGGAAAGGCGCGGCGGTGCAACCAGCGGAAGGCCTGATCGGTGAGCAGGCCGATCAGACCGATCAGCAGGATGCCGGCGAAGATCTTGTCGGTGTGCATGTAGCGCTGCGCCTTGAGAATGGCGTAGCCGAGGCCGGAGTTGGCCGCGACCAGTTCGGCCACCACCAGGTAGGTCCAGGCCCAGCCGCAGGTGATGCGCAGGGTGTCGAGCAGCGCCGGCTTGGCCGACGGCAGGATCACCAGCTTGACGATCTCGCTGCGGTTGGCGCCCATGGTCTGCGCCGCCTCGATCTGCGCCATGGGTACGCGGCGCACGTCTTCGGCGACCATCAGCACCATCTGGAAAAAGGTGCCGATGAAGATGATCAGCACCTTGGAGCCTTCGTCGATGCCGACCCAGAGCATCACCAGCGGAATGAAGGCCACGGCCGGCATATAGCGGATGAAGTCGGTGAGCGGTTCGAGAAAGGCCTGCACCGGCCGGTACGTGCCGATGTACAGCCCCAGCGGCAGGGCGATCAGTGCCGAGGCGCCGAAGCCGGCCATGACCCGCCAGACGCTGATGCCGATGTCTCCCAGCAGCCCCTCGCTGGTCCACCAGCGGCCGATGCGCTCGAGCACTGCGCCGGGGCTGGGCATGAACATCGGGTCGGCCAGACCAAGGGCGGTCCACAGCCACCAGACGACGAAGGGCAGGCTCAGCCCGGCGCCGGTGAGCAGCCAGGCGCTGCGCCGCGAGAGTTCGCCGCGAATGCGCCAGAAATTGCCTTTGCTCACCACCGGTTCGGCCTGTACGGCGGGTGCTGTGGTGTGTCGTTGTTGAGCGGCGGGGGCAGCGGAGAGAATGCTGATCTGTGCGGTCATGCGGGAACCTCCTCTGTAGCGGTAGGCACATCCAGTTCGACGCGTTGCCAGCCGCCGGCCGCCGGATAACGGCCCAGCGCGGCGAGGTCCGCGGCGGGCAGACTGGCGGGGTCGGCGAAGTTCCAGTAGCTCGACAGCAGAGCGTCGCCGACGCGGCCGGGCAGCGTCGAATGGGTGATCTGCCAGGGTGTGGCGCCGTTGCGGTGGCGGCCGAAGGACAGCTCGCAGGCCAGCAGCTGCGGCCGCAGCGCGGGGCCGACGGCGGCCAGCTGGTCACGCAGATGCCCCGAGCTGGCCGGCAGCAGAATCGGCCGCTCGGCGGCGAACAGGAAGTAGTCGCCCGCTACCAGCAGGCAGGCCTGGCGGGCTGGCTGCTCCGCCGCGCGCAGCCAGATCCCCCAGTTGCGCCCCTGCGATTCCGGCAGGCGCTGCCAGATCTCGTGATAGCTGCCGTCCAGCCCGTCTTCCAGTAGCCGTTCCGGGTTCTCGAAGCGCATCAGGCCGATGTCCGCAGGCCCGCCCGGCGGCTGGAAGTCGATCAGGCGATGCCACTGGCAGATATCGCCGTTGACCTCGGTGATGCCGGCAAAGCCGGCCTGTTCGCTCAGCGCCAGCTGCTGGGCATGGCTGCAGGTTTCAAGCGAGGCGGCTGGCGGCAGTGTCTGTGGTCGCGGCAGGCGGATATCGGCGTGCAGACGGGCGGTCTGCAGCCAGTAGACTTCGCTGGTTTCGTCGCGCAGGCCGGCCGTGGTGGTCAGCAGGCGGCGGCGCCAGACGCCGAGATAGGCATCGGGAACGGTTTTCATGGGTAATGCTCCGCAAATAGCGTGCTTCGGACGCGATCAGGCTGAGAAGTCATGGCGATACATCCAGCTGGCTCAGCAGCCGATGGCTGTCGATCACGCTGCCGAACAGGCCGCCTTCCACCTCGATCATCGCCAGTGCAGCCGCATGCAGTTGCGGGTCGGACGAGGCGCAGGCATCGCGGACGGTCAGGCAGTCGAAGCCAAGGTCGATGGCCTGGCGCAGCGTCGAGGCCACGCAGACCTCGGTGGTCACGCCGGTCAGGATCAGCCGTTCGATACCGCGACGGCGCAGGATCAGTTCGAGATCGGTATGGGCGAAAGCGCTGTAGCCCGGCTTGTCGATCACCGGCTCGTCGGCGCGCGGTTGCAGCTCGTCGATCAGGTCATGACCGAATTCGCCGCGCACCAGCAGGCGGCCGAGGGGGCCTGGGCTGCCGATGGCAGCGCCGGTGGCCTGGGCGCGGCGGCGTTTGGGCTCGGGCAGGTCGGAAAGATCCGGTCGATGGCCTTCACGGGTGTGCACCACCAGCATGCCCACGCCGCGCGCGCGATCCAGCAGTGCCTGGATCGCCGGGATCGGCGCGCGCAGGCGGCTGACGTCCATGCCGGCCTGGTCGGCGTATCCGCCCAGCGCGCAGAAGTCGCGCTGCATGTCGATCACCAGCAACGCCGTATGCTCGAGGAACAGCGGGTTCGTCGTCAGGCTCACAGCGCAAACTCCTTGCACACCGCGGCGGCGATGCCTTCGACGATGTCGTGGGCCAGCCGCTGGCCTTTCGCCGCGCTGGAGCCTCTGGCCGAGGACAGCACCCCGGAGGGCGGCACCCATTCGGTACGGGTGGGGTACATGTCGTAGGGCGGAAAGTCGGCCGGGGCGTCGTCGGGAATCTTCTCCAGCGCGACCAGTTGCGGATGGAAATGCAGCATCAGCGAGGTCTCGATCACCGCGGCATGCTCCAGCGCGAAACCGGGAAAGCCTTCCGGGAAGATGTCGGTCAGGGTCTGCTCGTGGCAGAAATCCCAGTGCTCCAGGCGCATCACCTCCAGCCCGGCGTCCGGCCCGAGGTCGCGCAGCGCCAGCTGGATGCCCTCGGCGACGAACCACTGGTTCTCGTAATGGCCGAGCACCAGCACCAGGCGGCGCACACCGTGGCGATGGAACTCACGCACGGCGTCGCGCACCAGGGCGCTCAAGGTCGCGCCATCCAGGCTGGTGGTGCCGCAGAAGTGCTGGCCGCCGCCGCATTTTGGTTGCGACTTGTAGCCGTATGACAGCGCCGGCGCCACCAGCCCGCCGACTCGTGCCGCGACGTCCGCGCTGATGGCACTGGCCAGCAGCGCGTCGGTGCCCAGCGGCAGGTGCGGGCCATGCTGCTCGGTGGCGCCGCAGGGCAGAAAGACCACGGCGCCTTCGCGCACGCGGCGTTCGTAGTCGACCCAGCTCAGTTGATCCATGTGCACGGTCATGCGCAGGTGCTCCTTGTCGCGATCGAAAGGGGACGTTCCGGCCAGCCGGCGATCAGCGCGGCGGTGGTGATCAGGGCGGCGCCGAGCCATTCGTTCGGGCCGATGGCGTGGCTGCCGAACCAGGCGGACGACAGCACCGCGGCGATCAACTCGAACACCACCAGCACCGCGGCGCGGCCGGCTTCCAGATGAGTCAGGCCGTACTGCACGGCGGCCATGCTGACCAGCCAGCCGAGGGCGAGCAGAGCGATCTGCCAGCTCAGGGTCAGATCCAGGGGCGGAAGTGGCTGGCGCAGCAGCAGGCAGAACAGCCCACCGAGCAGCGCGCTGCCGACGAAACTGACCAGCGCCTTGCTCGCCAGCGGCACCCGGTCGGCGGCGCGAGTGGCGAGGTTGTTGAGGCTGAAGGCTAGGCCGGCGGAAAGCGCCAGCCAGTCGTTCGCACCCGGCGCGTCCAGCGCTTCGCCCGTGACGCCGAGGGTCAGGCCGATGCCGAGCATCGCCAGCCCCAGGGCGAACAGCCGCGTGCCGCTGAGGCGTTCGCCCAGCAGCAGCCAGCCGCCGACCATCGCCCACACTGGCGCCAGGTAGAACAGCAGCATCACCCGCACCACGTTGCCCTCCGCCAGGGCGGTAACCAGGGCGGCGGTGGCCCAGCCACCGCACAGGCCCATGGTGAGCACCTGGCGATACTGGCTCGCCCACTGGCGGCGCTGCTGCCAGAGCACCGGCAACGCCAACAGGCTGAGCAGCGAATAGGTCAGCAGCACCAGCGGCATGCCGGCCAGGCCGCGGGCCGCGAAGAACTGCAGCGGCAGCCAGCCCAGCCCCCACATGATGGCGCCGCCGATCAGCATGCCCTGTGGCATCAGGCTGTTCATGCGCCCATCCAGGAGCCGCCGTTGGGCCCGAGCAGCTGTCCGGTGAAATAGCTCGCCTGCGGCGAAAGCAGGAAGACGATGGCCGCCGCGACTTCCTCCGGCGTGCCCAGGCGCGCCATGGGGATCGCCAGCTCCTTGGCCATCCACTCGTCGCTCATGTGCTCCGGGCTGACCATCGCCGTGGCGATGGGGCCGGGTGCGACGCCATTGATGCGGATGCCGTCTGCAGCGAACTCGCGGGCCAGTGAGCGGGTCAGGCCGATCACCCCGGCCTTGGCCGTGCAGTAGGCGGCGTACTGTTCGCGGCCGAGAAATCCGAGGTCCGAGGCGACATTGACGATGGCGCCGCTGCGCCGCGGCTGCATCTGTGCCAGTGCATGGCGGCAGCAGCGGTAGACGCCGGCAAGGTCGACGCCGAGCACCCTTGCCCAGTCGGCCTCGCTGGTTTCGAGAAAGGGCTTTTCCAGGATCACCCCGGCGTTGTTGACCAGCAGATCCAGCGGTCCCTGTGCCTCGATGGTCTCGAACATCGCCGCCACCGCAACCGGATCGCTGACATCGGCCTCGATGGCCCAGGCGCAGCCGCCGCTGGCGATGATCTGCTCGAGCACTCGTTCCGCCAGGTCGTGTTGATCGCGATGGTTGATCCAGACCCGCGCGCCTTCGGCGGCCAGCGCGAGTGCGGTGGCGCGGCCGATACCGGTCGCTGCGCCGGTGACCAGAGCGGTCTGCCCGGTAAAGATGGCAGCCATCAGTGCATCACCTCGCCGTGGCTGACCGACAGCGCCTGGCCGGTCAGGGCGGCGGCCAGCGGTGAGCCGAGGAACAGGAAGGTGCCGCCCAGATCGGCCGGTGTCAGCAGCTCCGGAATGGCCTGGTTGGCGAGTATCGCCGCGAGCTCGGCGCTGTCGCTGCGGCCGTTGGCGTCCGCCATCACCTTCAGCGAGCGCATGGCCGCATCGGTGCCGATCCAGCCAGGGCACACCGCGTTCACCCGGATGCGCCGCGGGCCCAGCTCCCAGGCCAGCGAACGGGTCAGGCCGACCACCGCGTGCTTGCTGGCGACATAGGCGGAAAAGCCCGGCACGCCTTTCAGACCCCAGATGGAGGCCTGGTTGATCACGCTGGCGCCGGCGCGCAGGCGTGGCAGCAATGCGCGGGTCAGGCGCTGCATGGAACCGACGTTGTTCTCCAGCAGGGCTGACCAGCGCTGATCGGCCTCGAAGCTGCACTCGCCCAGCGGCGTGGCGTACTCGACGCCGGCGTTGTTGATCAGCACATCGGCGTTGAGGCCGCGGCAGGCGAGGTCATCGGCGTACTGCTGCACCGCCTGGCGATCACCCAGGTCCAGTGCGGTGCAGTGCAGCGGCGTCTCGCCAGCGAGTTCGTCGGCGAGCCGGGCGAGGGCGTTGGCGTCACGGTCCAGCAGCTCCAGGGTCGCGCCGGCAGCGGCGAAGCTCTGCGCCAGGCCCTGGCCGATGCCCCCGGCGGCGCCGGTGATAACCACGCAACGGCCTCGGTAATCCAATGCCTTGTGCATGTCACACCGCCGTCAGGAACGAGACGCCCACGGCGCCGTAGAAGTTGTCGGCCTTGTTCGGCCCTTCGCTGACCACCCCGTAGTCATCGTCCAGCACGCGGCGTACGCGGTAGCGGTGGAAGCTGCCGAGCAGCTTGCGCATCGGAATGACCTGGTTGTAGGTGCTGCCGTACAGCTCGGCGTGCAGCTTGGGCAGGCGGTACCAGGGCGCCACCGGCTTCTCGTGGTGGGCGTTGTGGAAAGAGAAGTTGAGCAACAGCAGGTTCAGCGCCGGCCAGCGCTCGGAAACCACGTTGCTGTAGGTGTTCTGCTGCTCGTAGCTGCGGTCGCGGCGCTTGTCCTCCGGCAGCTTGCCACCGTCCTCCAGCACGGCGAAGGCCTCGTAGGTGTGCTGATAGGCATCGGCGAAACGCAGCACGCTGAGCATGATCATCCAGGCCACGGCGTAGAGCAGCACGGCCTTCAGCGAGAGCACCGCGAGCCCGGCAAAGAGCAGTGTGCGAATGGCCAGCACCGCGGCGACCTTGCCGCGCCGGGCGCGGTGCTTGTCGTTGTCGGTGATGAAGGGAAGGGCGATCACGTAGAAATGCATGATCAGTTCCACCGCCGGCACATAGGCCCATTCCAGCGCCAGCACCAGCTTCTGGAACCACAGCGGGCGTGCCTTGAGGAAGGCCTTGCTGTCGAAGGTGATCACGTCGGCGCGGTCGACGTGGTGGCGCATGTGCTTCTTGCGCAGGTCCTGGAACTCGGCGTAGCAGCTGCCGCACAGCCAGCTGCAGACATTGCCGGCCCATTCGTTGTGCTTGGGCACGCTGAAGATGGCGCCGTGGGCGAATTCGTGGATCAGGTAGGCGGCGATGATCATGCCGTGGGCCAGCAGCAACGTGCCCAGTGCGTTCAGCCAGCCGTTACCGGCGAACAGCAGAGCCAGGCCGCCGCCGTAGGCGAGCGCGGTATAGAGGATCGCCAGCGTGTTGGGCAGGCGGCCATCGGCGTAACGGTACAGAGGTTTGGCAGTCATGGTTTTTCTCCAGCACAGGCGGGCCGCGGCCCTCCTGGCGTCGGCTTACTGGGCGAGCGCTTCGGTGAACTGGGCGTCGTAGGTCTGGCTGAAATCCGGGATGGTCGGGATCTGCCCGTTGTCCTTGAGCAGCTTGGCGATGATCGCGCCGCTGCCATGGAAGGAGTGGGTGTCGTCGCCTGGGGTGAAGCTCTTGCCCATCTCCGCAAGGGGGATGTTGTAGGCGCCGGCCATCTGCTCGACGGCTTCTTCGGCGCTGACGCCGAGCACCTCGCCGATGATCTTCGCCGACTCCTCGGGATGCGCCTGCATGTAGGCCAGGCCGTCGAGATAGCCCTGGATCATCGCCTTGATGGCGGCGGGCTTCTTGGCGATCACCGCCTCGTCGAAGACCAGCACGTCGGTGATCAGCCCTGGTGCGTCCTTGGACGAATAGACCACCTTGAATTTGTCGCCGCCGCCCATGGAGAGGATCTGCGAGACGTTGGGCTCGTAGGTCACGCCGACCGGCAGGTTGCCCGATGCCATGGCGCCGGGGATGCCTTCCGGAGTCATGTTGACGGCGTCGATGTCCTTGTCGCTCATGCCGTTCTGCTGCAGCGCGTAGGCCAGCAGGAAGTCGGAGGGTGACAGCGGGTTGAAGCCGACCTTCTTGCCCTTGAAGTCGGCGACCGACTGGACCGAGGCGTCGGCGACGATGGCGTCACCGCCGTTGGAGAAGTCGATGGGCATCACCACCCGGTGCTTCAAGCCCTTGGCGACCGAGGCCACTACCTGATCGTAGGTGAGCATGCCACCGTCCAGCGCGCGGCTCACCATGGCGGTGGGAATCAGCGCCGGGTCGTTGAAGAACTGCAGGTCCACGTCCAGGCCGTGGGGCTTGAACAGGTCGAGCTTGTCGGCGACATAGAAGGGGCCATAGCCGGCCCAGACCACGGTGCCGATCTTCAGCTTCTCGGCGGCCTGGCTGGCCAGCGGTGAAAACAACGTCGCGACGGCCAGGCCGGCGGCGAGGAGGGTCTTGTTCAGCGAGCGCAGTGTGGACATGGCGTGATTTCCCTACACATTGGAATGACAGGCACGGGATGACATCGCGTCTCCCGGGCTTTTATCCCTCCGTGTAGTCCCGTCCCTGGGACCGGAGAACTCTCGGACCAGCGCCCACTCCCTGTGAGCCGGAACCCTAGTTCTCCTTGAAGTTGCTCCTGATTGTGCCAAGCGTCATGAGTGCCGGAGGCGACTCATCCCGTGCAAGGGTGATAGAGCAGGTTGCGTGCCAGATACCGTGAAATGGTCGCTAGGCCACGTCTGGCGCTGCTTGCCCCCGCTTTGCGCTTCCAAGCGAGGCAAGCCGCGTGCGCGAATGCAGGTCAGCGGAAAGGCTCCGCGCGCTGCAATGGTGCCGCGCAGACGAGTGGCGACGCGCAATACCTGATGGAAAATCCTGAACGATGGGGATAAGGCTCAGTCGGAACAAGTGAACCCACGCAAAAACGGGAGCACCGCAATGCTGAAATTTCTCGGAAGCACCGTCGGCATCATCTTTCTCATCGGCCTGATCGTCGTATTCGGCCTGTTCGCGCTGATCTTCTGACCACTCCTCGAGCCCTGAGCGGCCGTCCTTCGGCCGACTCGGGGTTGCGCATCCATCCAGACCACCGTTCGCGCTTTCATCCATGACCGCTTTTTCGTCGCCTGCCCTTGCATTGCTGCTTGCATTGTTGGCGTTGCTGTCTCCGCCGCCGGTCAGCGCTCAGGTCGATGACGGTCTGGCTACGGTGCGCCTGGATGGGCGCGCACTCTTTCGCATCGGGGCTATCGGCGAGCTGGAGGCGCGCCAGCGGGCCCGTCTTATCGAGCGGCAGTTGCTGGCCGTGCTGGAGGTTCCCGAAGGCATTGCCAAGGCGCGCATTGCCCCGGCGGGGGAAAACGGTGATGCACGGCAGATAAGCGTCGCCGGCCGCACCTTGATGCAGGTATTCGAAGACGACGCACAGGCCAACGGTCAGACGCTGGATGCCCAGGCCCGGGAGTGGGCCTCGGTGCTGGAGACCGCACTGGTACAGGCCAGTACACGTCGCACCTCGGAGCGTGCGCGCTTCGTCACCGATGTGCGCGCCAGCGTCGATACCGCCTTCGCACGGCTGGTGGAGGCGGCTGTCAGCATCGTGCCTCGGGCACTCGCTTCGCTGCTGGTCATCGGCGTATTCTGGGCCCTGGCGGCCGGCGTGCGGGGGCTGACCCGGATCATTTCCGAGCGGTTGGTGCGCGATCGTACGGTCGAGAACCTGATCAAGCAGGTCAGCTACTACACCGTCTGGTTGCTGGGCCTGATCGTCGCGGCCACCGCTTTCGGACTGGAGCCCAGCACGTTGGCAACTGGCCTCGGCCTGACCAGTCTGGCGCTCGGCTTTGCGCTCAAGGACATCCTCTCAAACTTCGTCAGCGGCCTTCTGATCCTCACGCTGCGGCCGTTCAAACTTGGCGACCAGATCGTCATCGGCGATACCGAGGGCACCGTCGAACGTATCGAACTGCGCGCCACCCAGATCCGTACCTACGATGGTCGCCGCGTACTGGTACCCAATGCCGAAACCTTCACCTCGCGGGTGACCAACAACACCGCCGCTCCGGTGCGCCGGGCCAAGGTTTTGTGTCATCTGGGGTATGGGGTCGAGGTTGCGCAGGTGATGGCGCTGTTGAACGCAGCAGCCCTGGAAACCGAAGGGGTGATCGATACGCCGCCACCCCTCGTCGTGTTACTGGAACTGCGGGCTGATGGGCTGACGTTCCAGCTCAACTTCTGGTGCGACTCGAGGCGGTCCGACTTCATGCAGACTGCCTCGCGGGTGCGCATCCGCGTCATCCGTGCCCTGCGCGACGCCGGCGTGGACCTGCCGGATCCGGGCGCGAGTACCGTAAGGCTGCTGGACGAGCCGCCTGAACAGTCGTGATCACCAGAGGAGAAAGCTGCGCGGCAGTGCTTCAGTCGCGGCTGGCCAGCCAGGCTTTCCAGCCGCCAAAGCGGGTGATGTCTTCGGCGCCGTCGAGGCCGTAGGCATCGCAGATGAACCCGGTTTCCCAGCGCCCATCCGCCAGCTGCACCTTGCCCAGGCCCAGCGGCGCGGGAATGCCAGTCAGGAAGGAGCCCAGCTCGCTGCTGGGAATGTCCCAGACCTCCACGGCAATCGCCGCGCCATCCTCGGCGACGCGCACCATCCCCGGACGCAACAGCGGGCCGCCGGCCAGGGCGTAGAGCCTGTAATCCGGCGAGCTTTGAGTGGCTTCGAGCAGCCGACCGCCGCGCTGGCGCAGCTGCCAGTTCAGCGGTAGACCATCGAGGTGCGCACCGCAGACCACCACGTTCGCTCGGTCGTTGCGTGCCGGATTCCGCGGCACGGGTCCGGTGATCGCGTTGCCGCCGACCAAGGTGAGATCGGTCTGGCGTTGCAGCGCATCGGCCAGACTCAGCAGGTATTGGTCGGTGAACACGCGCCCGAACAGCGTCACGCCCCAGGGAAGGCTGTTGTGCATCACGGCGGCCGGTACGGCTACGGCGGCGTAGTCCAGCATGTTCATGAAGTTGGTGTAGTAGCCCAGGTCCGAATTGCGCTTGACCGGTTCGGCATGAAGTTCGGCGAGCGTCACCGGGCGCGGGTAGGCCGGGGTCAGTACGCAATCGACTTCAGCCATGATCCGGTCGCAGATGGCCTTGAGCTGCTGCAGGCGGTATTGCGCGCGGAACAGCCCGACCGCCGTGGTCCCCGGGGCCTTTTCCAGTACCGCCCTGATGACCGGCAGCACGGCGTCGGGCTGCTGCTCGATGAGCTCGCCGGCTACGCTGTAGCGCTCGGCCACCCAGGGACCTTCGTAGAGCAGGCGTGCAGCTTCAAGGAACGGTGCGAAGTCGATCTCCACCGGCTCGCCGCCGAGGGCCTTGAGGTGCTCGAGGGTGGCGGCGAACAGCGCCGGACTTTCCGGGCAGCCGAGAAACTCGGGGTTTTTCGGCACGCCGAAGCGGAAGGCCTTCACCTGGCCGAAGGCCGAGCCGTCATTCCACAGCGGGTTGCTGCGGCTGTACTCGTCGCGCGGATCGAGCCTGGCGGTGAGCGCCAGCAGCTGACTGGCTTCGGCCGCTGTCGCGGTGAAGAAGGTCACGCAGTCCAGCGTACGGCAGGCCGGGACAACGCCGGAGGTGGAGATCAGCCCCTTGCTGGCTTTCAGGCCCACCAGGTTGTTCAGTGCCGCCGGCACCCGACCGGAACCGGCGGTGTCGGTGCCCAGCGCAAAGGAACAGAGCCCGAGCGCCACGGCCAGCGAGGAGCCGGCGCTGGAGCCGCCGGAGGGGTAGTCCGGGTGCACCGAGTTGCGGCATTCGCCATAGGGCGAGCGGGTGCCGTTGAGGCCGGTGGCGAACTGGTCGAGGTTGGTCTTGCCCAGCGGCACCGCGCCGAGGGCGAGCAGCTGATCGACGACGGTGGCGCTGGTCTCCGGTGTGCAGGCATACGCGGGACAGGCGGCGGTGGTGGGCACGCCTGCGAGATCGATGTTGTCCTTGATGGCGAAGGGCACGCCGTAGAGCGGCAGCTCGGCGGGCGTCTTGCTCTCCAGCGTGGCCAGGTAGGGCTCAAGTTCCTCGGCGCTCAGCAGGTGGATAAAGGCGTTGAACTCGCCGTTGAGCGCGGCGGCCTTGTCACGCAGGCCAAGGATCAGCTGGCGCGGGGTGATGTCCCCGGCGGTGTAGGCGGCACTCAGGGTGGCGAGGCGCAGGTCAAAAGTCGTGGTCATCTCATGTCCCTCGTAGGGTGGAAAACGGCAAAGCCTTTTCCACCGCGATGTTCGTTGTCGGCCCGGTGGGCCGGTGGGTGGACAGGTGAAGCGCTGTCCACCCGACGTTGCTTCGGGTGCCGAGGGGCCTCACGCCTCCTCGATCACCACCACCCGCTGGCCTGCGCGCACCGGCGAGCCGGGCTGGGCGCGGACTTCCTTGACCACACCGGCGACCGGCGCGGTGAGCGGAATTTCCATCTTCATGCTCTCGAGGATCACCAGCACGTCGCCGGCCTCGACCCGCGTGCCCTCCGCCACCGACACCTGCCAGAGGTTGCCGGCAATGTGGCTTTCGATGCCGTGCTGGCCGGCGCCGAGCGGGGCGTCCTCGCCGAGGTCGGCGGCGACTTCCTCGCTCTCGAAGTGCGCCTGGCCCGATTCGATCCAGCGCTGGCGCTCGGCGTCGAAGGCGCCGCGCTGCTGGCGGCGGAAGGCGTCGATGCTGTCGGCCTCGGCGGCAAGAAAGTCCTGGTAGTCGGACAGGCGCAGCTCGGTGTGCTCGATCTTCAGCGGGTAGCGGCCCAGCGGGAAATCGCGGCGGATCCTCACCAGCTCCTCCGCCGAGACCGGGTAGAAGCGGATCTGGTCGAAGAAGCGCAACAGCCA
This sequence comes from Stutzerimonas sp. KH-1, assembly GCF_054483855.1. Taxonomy (NCBI): domain Bacteria; kingdom Pseudomonadati; phylum Pseudomonadota; class Gammaproteobacteria; order Pseudomonadales; family Pseudomonadaceae; genus Stutzerimonas; species Stutzerimonas sp. KH-1. The sequence goes on from NZ_CM137011.1 coordinate 1,331,400, forward strand.
CGGCTGGCCGCCGAACGCCTCGACCGCGCGGTAGCGGTTCCACATCTGCAGGGTGCGGCCGACGAACTGGTAGCCGCCCGGGCCTTCCATGCCGTAGATGCACATGTAGGCGCCGCCGATGCCCACCGAGTTCTCCGCGGTCCAGGTACGCGCCGGGTTGTACTTGGTAGTGACCAGGCGGTGGCGCGGGTCCAGCGGGGTGGCCACCGGCGCGCCGAGGTAGACGTCGCCCAGGCCCATCACCAGGTAGCTGGCGTCGAACACGGTCTGAAACACCGCCTGCAGATTCGGCAGGTCGTTGATGCGGCGGATGAACTCCAGGTTGCTCGGGCACCAGGGCGCGTCCTTGCGCACTGTGGTCATGTACTTCTCGATGGCCAACTGGCAGGCCGGGTCGTCCCAGGACAGCGGCAGGTGGACGATGCGCGAGGGCACCTTCAGATCCTGCGCTGCGCACACGGCATCCCACAGGCCGGCGACGATCTCCAACAGATCTTCCAGCGCCAGGGTCTCGGGCTGGTAGTGCACCTGCAGGGAGCGGATGCCGGGGGTTAGATCGATCACCCCGTCGAGCTGCTTGGCTTCCAAGGCCTGCATCAGCGCATGGCCACGAAAGCGCAGTACCAGGTCCAGCTCCGGCGCGCCGATTTCCAGCAACAGGTGGGTGTCGCCGGAGAGGCGGGCGACCAGGCGGCTGTCCGCTTCACCGATATCGAGCACGATGGGCGACTGCAGCGCCACCGGCGTGGCGACCACTGCCGCCGGCGCGAGGCTGGCGCACTCGGCATCGGCGGCCTTGGCCAGCTGGCGTGCGGTCAGCACATCCACCGGCACGAAGCGCACCCTGTCGCCGGCCTTGAGCTGGCCGAGCTGCCACAGATCCGCCTCGATGATGGTCACCGGGCAGACGAAGCCGCCGAGGCTCGGGCCGTCCGGGCCGAGGATCACCGGCATGTCGCCGGTGAAGTCCACCGCGCCGATGGCGTAGGGGTTGTCGTGGATGTTCGACGGGTGCAGGCCGGCCTCGCCGCCGCTCTCGCGCACCCACTCGGGTTTCGGGCCGATCAGGCGCACCCCGGTGCGGCTGGAGTTGAAGTGCACTTCCCAGTCGGTGGCGAAGAACTTGTCGATATAGCCTTCGGTGAAGTATTCCGGCGCGCCGTGCGGACCGTAGATCACCCGCAGCTCGCGCACCGCCGGCAGGGCGCTGCACAGCTCGGCGGCGAGCCTGGCGCCGGCCGACGAGTCGCTCAGCGGTGCCAGGTGCAGCACGTCGCCGGCGCGCAGGGCGCGCCCGGCGTGGCCGCCGAACTGGCCGAGGGTGAAGGTGCTCTTGCTGCCCAGGTACTCCGGCACCTGCACGCCGCCGCGCACGGCCAGGTAGGAGCGGGCACCGGCGCCGGCGATGGTGCCGATGGTCAGGGTGCTACCAGCCTTGACCAGAAGGGCGGTGCACATCGGCTGCGCGACGTCATCGAGCTTCACGGGGATCTCGGCGCCAGTCAGCGCCACCACCGCATCGGTGTTGAAGCGCAGGATCGGCCCGCTCATGGTGATTTCCAGCCCGGCGGCGTCCTCGGGGTTGCCCAGCAGGGCGTTGCCCAGGCGCAGCGCGCGGCTGTCCATCGGGCCGGACGGCGGCACGCCCACCGCCCAGTAGCCGAGGCGGCCGGGGAAATCCTGCACGGTGGTCTGGGTGCCGGCGGTGATCACCTCGAAGGTGGTTGCCCGGTAGCTCAGGCCTTCCAGGCAGCGGGTCCAGGGGTTGCTCTCGGCGAAGGGGGCGAAGGCGAGGATCTGGCGCAGGTACTCGCGGTTGGTTTCCACGCCGTAGAGCAGGGTGTCGCCGAGGGCGGCGTCCAGCGCAACGCGGGCTTCTTCGCGGCTCGGCGCCCAGCTGATGACCTTGGCGATCATCGGGTCGAAATACGGCGGGATCTCGCAGCCGGCTTCGACCCAGGTGTCGATGCGCAGGCTCTTGCCGTCGGCGGCCGGGAAGGCCACGGCGGTCAAGAGACCCGGGCTCGGCTGGAAATCCCGGCCCGGGTCTTCGGCGTAGACGCGTGCCTGGATCGCGTGGCCGCTGGGCTTGAAACCCTTCACCAGCTCGGCCAAAGGCGGCAGGTCGCCGGCGGCCAGCTCGATCATCCAGCGCACCAGATCCACGCCCCAGACCTGCTCGGTGACGCCGTGCTCCACCTGCAGGCGGGTGTTCACCTCGAGGAAGTAGAAACGCTCGGCTTCGGCGTCGTAGACGAACTCCACGGTGCCGGCGCTGCGATAGCTGACCGCCTTGGCCAGGGTGATCGCCGCCTCGCACAGGGCCTCGGCCATGCCGGTCGGCAGGTTCGGCGCCGGGGTTTCCTCCAGCACCTTCTGGTTGCGCCGCTGTACCGAGCAGTCGCGCACGCCCAAGGCGATGACTTCGCCGGCGCCGTCGCCGAACACCTGCACCTCCAGGTGGCGGGCGCGCTCGATGTATTTCTCGATGAACACGCCCGAATCGCTGAAGTTGTTCTGCCCCAGACGCTTGACCGCGTCGAAGGCATCAGTGAGCTCCGCCGCCGAGCGGCACACGCGCATGCCGATACCGCCACCGCCAGCGGTGCTTTTGAGCATCACCGGGTAGCCGACCTGCTCGGCTGCGCCGAGGGCATCGGCGAGGCTGTCGAGCAGCTCGGTGCCCTCCAGCATCGGTACGCCGCGTTGTTTGGCCAAGGCGCGGGCGGTGTGCTTGAGGCCAAACACCCGCAGCTGTTCCGGCGTCGGGCCGACGAAGGCGATCCCGGCGGCCTCGCAGGCTTCGGCAAACGCCGCGTTCTCGGAAAGAAACCCGTAGCCGGGGTGGATGGCTTTCGCGCCGGTTTCACGGGCGATGCGGAGAATCTTCTGCGCGTCCAGATAGGTCTGTGTGGCCGGGCCTTCGCCCAGGCTGTGGGCCTCGTCGGCCTGCTGCAGATGCAGGCTGGCGGCGTCGGCCTCGGAGTAGACGGCCACGCCGTTCACATTCAGGTTGCGCAGCGTACGCAGGATGCGGCAGGCAATGGCGCCGCGGTTGGCGATCAGCAGTTTGTCGAACATGGTCAGTAACCCTCGAAGGGCTGGCGGGCCGTCCCGCCTTTATTCATCAGTGCCACGGCCGTCCGTGGTTGGGGAGGGTTTCTTCGTTGCCGGCCGCTGGGGTCGCTGCCCGGCGCGTGCCTGCAGCAGCGGCAGCAGGTAGCGACGCAACAGCGGCATCAGTTCCACACCAACACCTCGGCCGGCGTCGGGTTCCAGCCGTTGCAGGGGTTGTTCAGCTGCGGGCAGTTGGAGATCAGCACGATCACGTCCTGCTCGGCCTTGAGCTCCACATACTTGCCTGGCGCGGAGATGCCGTCGGCGAACGTCAGGCCTGCTTCGGGCGTCACCGGCACGTTCATGAAGAAGTTGATGTTGGCGCCAATGTCGCGCTTGGTCAGGCGACCGTCGTTGAGGCTCGCGCGCAGGAAGTTGTCACGGCAGCTGTGCATGTAGCGCTTGTCCAGCGCGTAGCGCACCACGTTGCTCTCCTGGGCGCAGGCCCCGCCGAGGGTGTCATGGCGGCCGCAGGTGTCGGCGGTGATGGTCAGAAGCGGATTGCCGAGGTTCGAATAGAGCACCGTGCCGGTGGTGAGGTAGACGCGGTTCTGCCGGCGCAGGGTGCGCTGCGGGTCGTAGCGCTCGCGCGGGTTTTTCGCGCTGAAGAACAGGGTGTCCACCGCCTGGTTGCCTTCGAGATCGAGCAGGCGCAGGGTCTGTCCGGCCTTGACTTCGAACAGGTACGGTTCGCCGGCCGGGATCACATGGCGGAAGGCGGCGGTTTCGGGGTGCAGGCTGCTTTCGGTAAGGCTCATCGCGGCCACCTCCTCAGATGTACAGGCGTTCGGTGTTGTGAAAGGCACGGCCGTTTTCCGGGCGCGAGGTGCGGCAGAGCACGCTGATGCCATCGCTCTCGACCTTGTGCCAGGACAGCTTGACCGGCCTGGGCGCGTACGCCGGGTTCGGGTCCAGCGGATGTTGCAGGGCGGTGAGGATCACCAGGGTGTCCATCGGTGCGTACAGTTCTATGTAATCGCCGGCCTTGGAGTGGCCCTGGTGGAAGGCGAAGGCGCCGTCGGCAGTGACGTCCACGCGACTGAACAGATTGAGCACCATGAGCAGGTCCTGCAGGTTCAGGTTCCACTTGCCCATTTCCACCAGCAGGTTGTCGGTGCCATTGCGGAAGAAGCCGTTGCGCAGTTCCTGATAGCGGCCGATGCCGTACTTCTCGGCGACTTCATCGGCGTTCAGCACGCCGCCGAAGCTGTCGTGCCAGCCGCAGGTGTCGGCCGTGATGGCGGCGAGTACGCGCCCCATGTCCGAGTACAGGCAATGCCCGGCGGTGAGCTTGGCGGTGTGCTGGCCCTTGAGGGTATCCGGCAGGTTCAGCCGCTCGCTCTTTTCCTGGGCGTTGAGCAGCATCAGGCTGACGTTGGCGCCGCCTTCGAGATCGGTCAGACGCAGCAGTTGGCCACGCTTGAGGATGAAGGAGGTGTGGCCGCCGCCAGGAACGGTTTCCTCATACAGCGTGGGGCGGATCGCGAGTGAAGCACTCATGTCAGGCTCCTTGATAGGCAGTGCGAAAAGAGTCGGCGAGGGCGGTCGGCAGGCCTGCGGACGCGCCGGGAGCATGGCGGCCCTCGTGCAGCGGAATGTCGTAGGTCACCCGTGCGCCATAGGCACCCGGGGCGTGGGGATCGATGCGCGGCTTGTCGAAGACCAGGATGCGGCTGCCGAGGGTGAAGCCTTCCGAGAGGTCATGGGTGACCATGAACACCGTCAGCCGGGTTTCCCGCCACAGTTCCAGCAGCAGCTCATGCATGTCCTTGCGAATGCCGGGGTCGAGGGCGCCGAAGGGCTCGTCCAGCAACAGCACGCGGGGCTTCATCACCAGCGCCTGGGCGATGGCCAGTCGCTGTTGCATGCCGCCGGAGAGCTGTGCCGGGTACTTGTCCAGCGCATGGCCGAGGCCGACCTTGTGCAGCATCTGCGCAGCCTGCTCACGAGCATCGCGCTTGCGGCGTCCGAGCAGACGACCCAGCAGCGGGGCGCGCGGCAGTTCCAGGCCGAGGGCGACGTTGTCCAGCACCGTCAGGTGCGGAAATACCGAGTAGCGCTGAAAAACCACGCCGCGGCTGGCGTCCGGTTCGTCTGCCAATGGCTGGCCATCCAGCAGGATCTCGCCACGGCTGGGCGCTTCCTGGCCGAGCAGCAGCCGCAGGAAGGTCGACTTGCCGCAACCGGAAGCACCGACCAGGGTGCAGAACTCACCTTCGGCGATATTCAGGTTCAGGCGCTCCAGCACCACCTGGTCGCCATACTGCTGCCAGACATTCCTGACCTGGATGAACGGTCTGGCATCGCCTGCGCTGCGGCTTATAGGTGCGTCGTGCTCCAGGTGGGCGATGGATCCGCCCGCAACGGCTGCGCTCTTTCTGTCGCTCATGCCTTGGCTCCTTCATACCAGGGGAACAGCAGCTGGGTCAGGCGCCGCAGCGAGAAATCCATGGCCCACGCCAGGAGGGTGATCCAGGCGACGTAGGGCAGGATCACGTCCATGGCCATGTAGCGGCGTACGAGAAAGATGCGGTAGCCGAGCCCGTCCGTGGAGGCAATGGCTTCGGCGGCGATGAGGAACAGCCAGGCCGAGCCGAGCACCAGGCGCAGGCTGATGAGCAGGCGTGGCAGTAGCTGCGGCAACACCAGGCGCAGGATCAGCGTCCAGGTGTTGGCGCCGAGTGTCTGCGCCTTGATCAGCAGTTCGCGGGGTATCTCGCGAGCACGCTGCTCGAGGTCGCGGGCGAGGATCGGGGTGATGCCGATGACGATCAGCATCACCTTGGACAGCTCGCCCAGCCCGAACACGATGAACAGGATCGGCAGGATCGCCAGCGGTGGCACCATCGACAGCACGGTCAGCAGGGGCGACAGCGGCGCACCGAACAGCGGCAGGGTGCCAGCGGCGACGCCCAGGCAGAGGCCGGCCACGGCGGCGATGGCCAGCCCGCTACCGAGGCGCTTGAGACTCGAGGCGGTGTCCTGCCAGAACAGGTAGTCGCCCGAGCGCTTGTCCGGGGTGAAGGCGAGGCGTTCGACAGCCGCGCTCATCTGGCCGAAGCTGGGCAGCAGCTTGTCGTTGGGATTGATCTCCAGGCGCTGGGTAGAGCTGGTCAGGTAGAGCCCCAGCAACAGGGCGAAGGGCAGTATGGCCAGAGCAAGCCAGCCGCTGCGTCCAGGGTTGCGGTTGATCAGACGCATGGGCAAATACCCCAGGCGAAGGTCGCGTCAACAGGCGCAGTACTGTGAGGATTGGGTGCAGTAGAGGCCTTGGTGCAAGGCGGGGCGGAGAACGGCGAAGCCGTTTCGAGCGGGCACATGGCAAATCCTCCAGTGTTGGGAATGGCGCAGGAGCTGCGTGCAATCACGCTGTCTCCCGGGCTTTTATCCCGCCGTGTAACCTCGCTGGAGGTCGCCAACTCTCGGACCAGCCACTCGTATCAACGAGTCGGAACCCTAGTCGGCTATTTCAAATTGTCTTGCAGGTGCAGCAGCTTTCTTCGCTATGCATGCAAAGCAAGAGCGGTGCCAATGCACGGAAATCGCGCGCAACAGGCATCGTGGGGAAAGGCGGTGCCAGGGGAATGCCCTGTTTTGGGGCTGCGCTCAAGGCGGTGCATGCTTTTCGAGCGCGCAGGGCGTTGCATGAGCGCAACGCCGCATAGGCAGGAACCTACAGCTTGAGCTGGCCGATGGCACGGCTCAGATCGGTGGACAGCGCGGCTAGCTCGGCACTGGTGCTGGCCGAGCTTACGGTCTGCTCCACGGTGCGCTCGGTGACGTCGCGGATGCCGGTAACCGAGCGGTTGAGTTCCTCGGCGACCTGGCTCTGCTGCTCGGCGGCCACGGCGATCTGCGTGTTGCTTTCGCGCATCTGCGCCACGGCTTCGGCGATGGCTTCCAAGGCCTGGGCGGCCTCGTGGGCCTCGCGCACGCAATCGTCGGCCTTGAGCGAGCTCTCCTGCATGAATTCCACGGCATCGCGGGTCATCGATTGCAGTCCGGTGATCATCTGAGTGATCTCGTCGGTGGAGTCTTGAACGCGTTTGGCCAGGTTGCGTACCTCGTCGGCCACCACGGCGAAACCGCGACCCTGCTCACCGGCGCGGGCGGCTTCGATCGCAGCGTTGAGCGCCAGCAGGTTGGTCTGCTCGGCGATGCTGTGAATCACGCTGACCACACCGTTGATCTTCTGGCTGTCGGCGGCGAGCTGTTCGATCATCTCGCCGGTCTGCTGTACGCCCTGGGACAGGCTGGAAATGGACTTCTCCACCCGCCCGACCACCCGATGGCCGTCGCCGGCGAGACGGTCGGCATTCTGCGACTGATCACGGGTTTCGCGCGCATGCTCGGCGATCTGATGCACCGTGGCGCTCATTTCGTTGATCGCGGTGGCGGCCTGATCGGTCTCGCCCTGTTGGCCGCGCATGCCGTTGTGCACGTCATTCATGCTCAGTGCAAGGCGGCTGGCGCCCTCGTCGAGACGCGCGGCGGCCTGGGCAACCGTGCTGACGACGCGCTGATAGCCGCCCTGCATGGCGTTGAACGCGCCGGCCATCTGACCGACTTCGTCGCGGCTGTCCAGCGGCACGCGAGCCTGCAGATCGCCGCTGCGCTCGACATGCAGCATGACGTCCTTCAGCGTGTTCAGATGGCTGAGCAGGAAGCGGATCAGCAATTGCGAGGCGGCGAGCAGGCCGAGCATCAGTACTGCCACCGCAGCGGCATAGCTGAAGAAATGCTGCCCCAGCACCTGGATCACGCTGGGCGTGCGTGCCATTACCGCGAGCTTCCGGCCATCGGGGCGGGTGAGCATTTCCACACCGATCAGCGGGTTGGAGGCGAACAAGCGATCATGGGGCAGCGCCGTCCAGCCAGAATCGGCCAGCGGCTGGCGATCGACCATGGCACGTTGCCCGGCGGGATACACAGTCAGGTCCGCCGGCTGCGGCAAGGTCGCGTCATCAGGCCAGGTGGCCAGCAGGGCAGCGCGCGCCTGAGCGGCACTACGGGCGTCGGCGCTGCGAGCGCTTTGCTCCAGCTGCACGGCATAAAGCACAAGCAACAAGGCGATAACGAAAGTCACCATGTTGAGCGCCCAGAACTTGTACTTGAGCGACAGATCGCGAATCCAAACGGCCATGGCTGCTCTTCTTCTATTGAGGGTTGCCGGAGCGCATTAGCGCTTTCGGCGCGACGGAATAATTAACGGCTGTCCGGCGCAGAGCTTGAGTGGATTTTTGTGAATCAATCGAGGTCAGGCAGGCCGAAGAATCGGCGCGCTGTTTGTGTGGTTTGATCTGCCAACTGGGCTTCGCTTTCACCACGATGCAAGGCCACCTCACGCAGCACTACTGGCAGGTAGGCCGGCTCGTTATGCCCGCTTTTCGGCTTCGGTCGCAGGGTGCGTGGCAGCAGGTATGGCGCGTCGCTTTCGAGCATCAGGCGGCCCGCAGGGATGTCCTTGACCAATGGATGCAGATGGGTACCGCGGCGTTCGTCGCATATCCAGCCGGTGATGCCGATATGCAGATCGAGGTCGAGATAGGCATACAGCGCGCGCTTCTCGCCGGTGAAGCAATGTACGACCGCCGCACTGAGTCGATCGCGGAACGGTTTCAGGATCGCCACCAGGCGTTCGCTGGCGTCCCGTTCGTGGAGAAACACCGGCATTGCGCTCTCTGCCGCCAGCTGCAGCTGCTCCTCCAGGGCGCGTTCCTGCTGTGGTCGGGGCGAGAAGTCGCGGTTGAAGTCCAGCCCGCACTCGCCGACGGCACGCACCTCGGGTTCGGCCAGCAGGGCGCGCAATTGGCTGGCGCTGTCGACGCTCCACTGGCTGGCGTCATGCGGGTGCACGCCGGCGGTGCTGAACAGGTGCCGGCGGGATTCGTCGAGTTCACGGCACAAGGCCAGGGCGGCTTCGCTTTCCGCGAGGCTGGTGCCAGTGAGCACCATCTGCGTCACGCCTGCCGCTCTGGCGCGTTCCACCACCGCGGATGGGGCGGAGGCGAAAGAGCGGTGTGTCAGATTGACACCGATATCGACAAGCTGCATGAGAACCTCTAAGTACTAAAAAAATTAAATAAATCAATAGGATAGAGAATACATCTAAACCACTTTTTAGGCGAAACTGGCGCAATGGCTCGCGCTGTGCGAATCTTTGCCACCTTTTTGCGGGCAGGGAGTACCGCAACAGCGTCCTTCGTGTCCCAAACCGGTGCATCTTCGATGTCACGATTGCTGCCACTTCTGCTCTGCCTGTTGCTGAGTTCGCTGCCGCTCACGGCAAGCGCCCGCGTGGCCGGACCGGAGGCCTGGCAGTCGAGCGACAAGGTACGTGATCTGGCCGAAATTCGCCGCAGCGGTGTGTTACGCGTGCTGGTGAACCAGAGCCGCAACAGCTCCGGTGAGGTCAAGGGCGAAGCGATCGGCGTGGAATATGCCCGCTTGCGTGCCTTCGAGCAGTATCTGAACCGCAACGCCGCGCCCGGGCGGGCCATTACCCTCAAGATCGTTCCCAAGGCCAAGGACCAGCTGCTCGGCGCGCTGCAGCGCGGCGAAGGGGATCTGGTGGCGCCCGGGGAACTACTGCCGCTGGCCGGCATGAAGGGCATCAGTCGCAGCCGGCCGGTGGTCCGCGATGTGGCGCTGGTAGTGGTCGGACGTCAGGGCGGGCCGCGCTACCAGCGCCTTGAGCAGCTCTCCGGTCGCAGTCTCGCGCTTGCCCCTGGCAGTGCGGCCGGGCCGGCGTTGGCGCGGCTGAACAAGCAGCTGATGGAGCGCAAGCTGGCGCCCATCGTCGCCGAGTGGGTCGACCCAACGCTGGCGGTGGAGGATGTGCTGGAGATGGTGCACGCCGGCGTCTATCCGGCCACGGTCGTCGAACAGACCATCGCGCAACGCTGGGCCAAGGTGATGCCGAAGCTGCGCATCGAGCAGCACCTGAGCCTCGGCGAGAAGACCAGCATGCACTGGTTCGTGCGCAAGGACGCCAGCATGCTGCGCGCCAGTGCTGATCGCTTTCTCAAGGATTTCGATCTGCCGGACAACCAGGATGCCGCCTTCGAACGGGTCTACCGGCGACTGTACAAGGTGCAGTATCCGCTGGATCGAGTCGGCCGTCAGCGTCTGGAAAAGGTCCGCCCGACGCTGCAGCGCTACGCCGAGCAGATCGAGCTGGACTGGCTGAACCTTGCAGCGCTGGCGTTCAAGGAGTCCACGCTAAATCCGGCTGCGAAGGGCGCCGGCGGCGCGACCGGGCTGATGCAGGTCACGCCGGCGACCGCCCGGGCGATGGGCGTGAGCAACATCCAGCAGCTGGATAACAACGTGCAGGCCAGCGCCGAGTACCTGGCCAATATCCGCCGCAACCATTTCGCCAGCCCGCGGTTGAACGAGCGCGAGCGCATGGCGTTCATCCTTGCGGCCTACAATCTCGGGCCGCAGCGGGTGCAGAGCATGCGCGCCGAAGCCAGGCGGCGCGGTCTGAATCCGGACCAGTGGTTCTTCCAGGTCGAGCGCATCGCCATGGAAACGGTCGGCATGGGCGTGGTGGCCTACGTCAACAGCGTCAACAAGTACTACCTGGCCTATCAGCGCGAGCGCTATCTGCTGGAGGCGGACCGCAAGACCGCCGCCAACTGATCTCGCTCAGCGAGTCTGATTCTGCTGCAGAGCAGCGAGCAGCCGCAGACGCTCGCTGTCACTGAAGTGCTGTGCTTCCAGTCGCTCGACGGCGGCGCGGCGTTCAACCTCATCCAGCCCGCGGACGGCTTCGATACGGGCGAGCTTCTGCTGATAGCTGGCGACGCGTTGCTGCCATTGCTGTCGCTGCCTATCCAGCGCTTCCAGCCGATCCGCCGCGGCGCTGCCGACCAGTTGCTGGCGCAGCTGATGCAGCTGCTGCGGGCCCGCTCCGCTCGCCAGCAGAGCTTTGGTCTGCTCACGCAGCTCGGTCTGTAGTTGAGGGGTCAGCAGGTCCTGCAATTCAGCGGGCAGCCCGGCGCGCAGCTGATCGATGGCACGGCCCTTGGCATCGCTGTCCAGCGCGGGATCGGAGCGAATGGCCAGCCGCTCCAGGCTGAAATGGTCATAGGCTTCCTCCAGGCCGAAGAACGCCTGGTGTACCGTCGGATCGAGCACGCGCGCGCGTAGTGCCCGTATCGCGCTTAACCGCTGCCGCATCGCAGCGAGATCCGTTACTCGGGGATGAGCGACTTCGAAATCAAGGAGTTGACGCTTGTAGTTGAGATACTGGTTGAGCGTGGAGAGCGCTTGCGCCTTCGCGGGCTCCGACAGTTGCGTGGCGATTTGGCGACGCAGGCGCTCGATGCTCTGCTTCAGCGGCTCCTCACCGATGGCGCTGAGAAAGTAGTCGAACAGCTGGCGAAGCTCGCGGTCGATGATCAGGTTGCCGGCAGTGTCCAGCTGGAACTGGCCGTCGACCTGGGTGCCCTTGAACGATTCGGGCAGCTTCGCCGTGACCTGTGGTGTCGTGCCGGTCGCTGCGCGCTGGGCAGTGCGTGCGGGAGTCTGGTTGGCTGCAGGGGACGAGGCGGGCGCTCCGGCCATCGGCGCCTCTGTGGATGCGGGCCGGGTGAGGAAGATGCCCAGACCCAGCGCGACGGCCAGCGGCAACAGAAGGATGGTTCTGCTCATGGAGTGGCCTTGCAGTGGCGGCCGGGATCGACGATCCCGGCCTGGTTCATGAGACGGTTCAAAGACCCGCGTTCTTCAATCGGTTGGCGTGCTGGCGGTAGACGCTGACCGGGTCGGTCTCGAACAGGCTGATCAGCCCCATGAACTGGTTAACCTCGTCCAGATGGTTCATGCGATAGTTGTCGCGGATCACCATCCCCAGATGCGAACTGCAGCGCCCCACCAGCCCGTCGTTAGGGCCGCTGAAGGCCAGCGAGCCGGCGCCCATCATGGCGTCGCTCACGTCCAGTGGATTGGTCAGTGGGCTGGTGCCGCTCCAGGAGTAGTAGTGCACGCCGTTGACCTTGTAAGCGCCTTCGCCGCATGCGGTGGTGGGTATGCCCTGGGGGAACTTGGCATTGAAGCGGGCCGCGCCCTCGCTGTTGAGCGATTCCAGCGAACCCAGGGAGTTCTGCGGAGCGGTGCTGGAACTGCCGGAGACGAAGTTGATGAAGGCGCCCATGGCGTTCACCAAGCCGGCAATTATGGCCTCACCGGATGAACCCTCTGGAACCTTGCGGATTAGATCCGCCACGTCCGAGCCCTTGTGTGGCGCGCCGACACTAGTGACCGAGGCGATCAGGTCCGGCCGTACGCCTGCCACGTACCGGATGGTCGGTCCGCCGTGGCTGTGGCCGATCAGGTTGACCTTCGGCTTGCCGCTGATAGCAACGATTTCCTCGACCTGGGCCAGCAGTTCCTCGCCACGCAGTTCCGATGTGTTGAGCTGGCTGACTTCGGTGACGTAGACCTGCGCGCCGTCTCGGCGCAGCGCACTGGGGATGCCATACCAATAGTCGATGCCCAGCAGACTGTCGAAACCCAGCATGCCGTGGGCGAGCACGATCGGGTACTTCGTGGCGGTGTAGCCGCTGCCGGTGGCAGCGAATGCCTGACCGGAAAGCGCCAGGGCGCTTCCGAGACAGAGGGCGAGCAAGGTTTTGTTCTTGTTCATGGACGCACTCTTCGAATGTGAATCGGGCTATGGGGCAGTCCCTTGCCGTTCACCGCGCATGGCGCGTACTGCGCCCTTGCCAGCGCAGCATTCGTGCCAGAGCCGACCCACTCGGCAGCGTCCGCTCTAACTGGCGGATCGCAGCGATGCGGGTAGCGTTGCGCTATCAGGCGGGTTGGGTGTGCCTGTTACGAAGCGAAACGCCAGAGTGGGTGATTAGGTGATGATCTGGTTTTTTCGCAGAACATGAGCTTTTAAAGCCTGCATGATCGACGATTATCGTGACTAAATGTTCTGTATCTGACTGCCTGGTCATGGGTAGTCGATGGCGACCACGTACCAGAATTTCGTCCCCGTTGGCGTCTGTACTTGCACCTCGGCGTCCAGCGCCTTGCCAACCAGCGCGCGTGCCAGCGGCGAATCGATGCTGATCATGCCCAGGCGCAGGTCCAGTTCATCGGGGCCGACGATGCGGTAGCGGGCCTGCTCGCCGTCTTCATCCTCGAGCGTCACCCAGGCGCCGAAGTACACCTTGTTGGGGTCGCTGGGTCGTTCGCTGACGACCTTCAGCTTTTCCAGGCGTTTGGTCAGAAAGCGCACGCGACTGTCGATCTCGCGCAGCATTTTCTTGCCGTAGGTGTACTCGGCATTTTCCGAACGGTCACCTTGCGCCGCGGCTTCGCTGACCGACTGGGTAACCTGTGGTCGCCTGACATGCCAAAGTTCGTGCAATTCGGCGCGCAGCCGGGCCTCGCCTTCTGGTGTGATCAGCGGCGTGCCGGCCGGGCGGGGTGGGCGATAACGGCTCATTGAATTCCGACCTCGCTGCAAAAGCGCCGATTGTAGCGCTTCAGTTCTCGCGCAGTACGCTCAACGGGCTCGCGTTGAGGGCGCGACGCGTGCCGATCAGCCCGGCGCTGCCTACCAGCAGCGCGCCGATCAGCGGCAATAACAACAGCCAGGGATGCGGCTGCCAGCGCAGGTCGAACGCATAGTGATAGAGCAGGGCGCTCACCAGTTCGCAGCCAAGCGCGGCGAGCAGGCCGCTGGCAGCGCCGAGCAATCCGAACTCGGCCCGGCGCGCCCTCAGCAGCAGACGCCGTTCGGCCCCCAGCGCGCGCAGTAGCGCACCCTGGCGGATGCGTTCGTCCAGTGTCGCTTGCAGACCGGCGAAGAGCACGGCCAGCCCCGCCGCCAGCACGAACAGCAGTACGTACTCCACAGCCAGCGAGACCTGCGCGAGAATGCTGCGCAGCTGGGCCAGCAGCGCCTCCACCTGGAGCAGGGTCACCGACGGGAACGTCCGCGCCAGCTCCACCAGTTCGCGCTCGTTGCCTGGTGGCAGGTGAAAGCTGGTCATGTAGGTGGCCGGCATGCCCTGCAGGGTGTCGGGCTCGAAGATCATGTAGAAGTTGGGCTGGAAGCTGTCCCAGTTGACCTCGCGCAGGCTGGTGACGCGAGCGTCACGCGTCAGCCCGCCTATGGTGAAGCTCAGCTGGTCGCCCAGCTTCAGCTGCAGGCTTTCGGCCAGTTCGGCCTCGACGGACACGCCTGGCAGCTCCGCCTCGGCCCGCTCATGCCACCATTGGCCAGCCACCAGATGATTGTCCTTGGGCAGGTCGGCCGCCCAGGTCAGGCTGAGATCGCGACGAATCGCGCGTTCGCCCTGGGACTCCTTGCTGACCAGCTGGCGGACCGGCTCGCCATTGATCGCCACGAGTCGGCCCGGCACCACCGGATACAGCGGCGCGGCATGGCTGGAGAGTGCGTCGATTCGCTCTGCGAAGGCATCCTTTTCTGCAGGCAACACGTTGAGTACGAAATGGTTGGGTGCGTTGTCCGGCAACTGGTCCTGCCAGGTGTCGAGCAGCTCGCCGCGCAGCAAGGCGATCAGTGCCATGGCCAACAGGATCAGTCCGAAGGCAAGTGCCTGGCCGGCGGCTGCAAGCGGATGCCGCAGCAGCTGACCCAGACCCAGCCGCCAGCTCAGCGAAGCGCCGGCAAGCAGGCGACGCATACCCTTCAGGCCGAGCAGCAGCAGGCCTCCCAGCACCAACGTGGCAAGCAGGCCGCCGCCCAGCAGAGCCAGGGTGATCTTCAGGTCCAGGCTCAGCCGCCACATGATCAGGCCGAGGGCCAGGATCGCCGTGCCGTACACCAGCCAGGCGCTGGGTGGCACCGGCAGCAGGTCGCGGCGCAGTACCCGCAATGGTGGTACGCGACCCAGTCCTGCCAATGGCGGAAGGGCAAAGCCCGCCAGCGCCACCAGACCCGTGGCCACACCGGCTGCGGCGGGCCAGATGCCGCCGGGGGGAATCTCCTGCGCCAGCAGATCGCGCAGGAGGTAGAACAGCCCGTGCTGTGCGGTCCAGCCGAGCAGGGCGCCGACAAGGCTGGCCAGCAGGCCAAGCATGCCCAGTTGCAAGGTATAGAGCAGCAGCGCGTCATGGCGGGAAAGGCCCAGACAGCGGAGCAGCGCACTGGCATCGAAGCGGCGTGTGGCGAAGCGGGCAGCCGACAGCGCGACGGCAACGCCCGCCAACAGAATCGCAGCCAGGCTCGCAAGGTTCAGATAGCGTTCCGCACGGCCCAGTGCGCCCCCTATCTGCCGGTTGCTGTCGCCGGCGGTTTCGATGCGTTGATGGGCTTGCAGACCGGGCTGCAGTGCCTGCTGGTAAGCCGCCAGTGCGGCGCTTTCGCCGCGCCAGAGCTCCCGGTAGCGCACTCGGCTGCCAGGCTGGACGACACCGGTCGCGGCAAGGTCGTCCAGGTGCATCAGCACGCGTGGCGTCAGGCTGTAGAAATCACCGACCCGATCGGGCTCGTAGGTCAACACGCGGGTCAGGCGCAGCAGCTTGTTGCCGACTTCGATGTCGTCACCGATTGCCAGGTCCAGGGCGGCGAACAGCCTGGCCTCGGCCCAGGCTTCACCCGGGGCCGGACCGGCGCCGGCTTCTTCGGCGCCGTAGGGCTGCGCCGCACTGCGCAAGGCGCCGCGCAGGGGATAGCTGTTGCTGGCCGCTTTGACACTGGCGAGCTGCAAGTCCTGGTCGGTTGCGATGACGCTGGAGAATTCGACCACCTGGGCATGTTCCAGCCCCTGTGCCTTGCCGGCGTCGATCTGTTGCGCCGAGGCGGGTGCGCTGCCGCCCAGCACCAGGTCGGCGCCAAGGAACTCGCTGGCCCGCAGCAGCATGGCGTCGTTCAGGCGTGCGCCGAAATAGCCGATGGCGGTACTGGCGGCGACGGCGATCAACAGGGCGAAAAACAGCACGCGCAACTCGCCGGCGCGAGCGTCGCGCAGCAACTGCCGGTAAGCCAGAGCGAACAGGCGCGCCTTGGGTAGGCCCATCATTCGCTCGTCTCGCTGGCGATCTGGCGCCCGCCCTCGAGGCGAAGCACGCGATGGCAGCGCCTGGCCAGGCGCTCGTCGTGGGTGACCAGCACCAAGGTCGTGCCGCGCTCGCGGTTAAGCTCGAACAACAGTTCGGTAATATGCGCGCCAGTATGGGTGTCGAGGTTGCCGGTGGGTTCGTCGGCAAACAGCACCTCGGGCTCGGCGGCGAAGGCGCGGGCCAGTGCGACGCGTTGCTGCTCGCCACCGGATAGCTGGCGGGGATAATGCTGCAGGCGCTCGCCCAGGCCGACGCGAGAGAGCAGCTCGGTGGCGCGCTCGCGAGCGTCGCGGCGCCCGTCCAGTTCCAGCGGCAGCATGACATTCTCCAGGGCGTTGAGGCTGTCGAGCAGCTGGAACGATTGAAAGACGAAACCGACGTGTTCGGCACGCACCCGCGCCCGCTGGTCTTCGTCGAGCGCCGCCAGCGCATGGCCGGCCAGATGAACTTCGCCCGAACTCGGCAGATCGAGCCCGGCCAGCAGGCCGAGCAGTGTCGACTTGCCCGACCCTGAGGTGCCGACGATGGCCAGGCTGTCGCCCTTGGCCAGCTGCAATGAGAGGTCGGCCAGGATGCTCAGCTCGCCTTCCGCGCTGGGTACCACTTTGTTAAGGTTCCGGGCGTCGAGAATGTTGCCGCTCATGAGGGAATCCGATGCGAAGATGGCTGAAATGCGGGGCCCTGGCGCTGCTGTGCTGGACTCAGGGAGTCCTGGCCGGAACCGTACTGGTGGTCGGCGATAGTATCAGCGCCGCTTTCGGGCTGGAAACCAGCCAGGGCTGGGTGCATCTGCTGCAGGAACGCCTCGTCGAGGGCGATGATTCCTGGCGTGTGGTGAACGCCTCTATCAGTGGCGATACCACGGCTGGCGGGCTTGCCAGGCTCGATCCGCTGCTCGAGGCGCACACCCCTGCGGTGGTCATTCTGGAGCTGGGCGGCAATGACGGATTGCGTGGGCAGTCGCCTGTGCAATTGAAACAGAATCTTGCCGAGATGATCGATCGCAGCCGCGAAGCGGGTGCCGAGGTTCTGTTGCTCGGGATGCGCATGCCGCCTAATTTGGGGCAGCGCTACACCCGCGCATTTGCGGATGCATTCGACTCGCTTGCAGCGGAGAAAAGCGTTGCTTACGTGCCGTTCTTGCTGGATGGCGTCGGCGGCGTCAGCGGCATGATGCAGGCCGATGGCATTCACCCGACGGCCGAGGCGCAGAGTCAGCTGCTGGAGACGGTCTGGCCGGCACTCGAACCCTTGCTTTGATGCGTGGGCGCAGCTACTGTCGCGCCCTCGATTGGAGCCTCAGATGTCGCGCTCAGCCAGGACCCTTTACGCTTATCGACTCATCGTGCCGGACGAGCAGTACGACATGTTCGCCTGCCGCGAGAATCGACTGCACCTGGCGTTGCGGCAGCTGGAACTGAACGGCAATGCCGACCGCACCCTGTGTGGCGGTTTGCTGCCGGCTCAGCCGCGCTGGAGGGAGCTCGAGCGGGCTACGCTGAAGGATCGGCAGCTGTGTCCCAACTGTCGCCAGTTGCTGGAGGCGCGACGCAAAGGCCTTCCGTCCGCCACGGCTGCCTGGTAGGTCACTGTTTCCGCGGCTTCAAGTACAATCGTCGTCATTTTCCTAAGCCACATTTTCCAAGGATTCTCCGAATGCTCTCGCGCGCGTCCGCTGTCGCCTCCTGTCTGTCATTCGCTGTGCTGTTATCGGCAGGCACGTGCGCCGCACTTGAGCTGCCATTGCCGCCCGAGGGTGACGATGTCGTCGGTCAGATCCAGGTCATCAAGGCGAAGTACGAAGATACCTTCGCTGCCATCGGTGAAGCCCACGATCTTGGCTATCTGGAGTTGGTCGCGGCCAACCCGGGGGTCGATCCGTGGTTGCCGGGAGAGGGGACGGACATCATTCTCCCGACCCGCTTCATCCTGCCACCGGGACCTCGCCAGGGTATCGTGATAAACATCGCCGAGTACCGCCTGTACTACTACCCGGAAGGCCAGAACGTGGTGCACACGTTCCCGCTGGGTATCGGCCGTGAAGGATGGGGGTCGCCTGTTGGCAATACGCGCATTTCGGCAATGACCAGCAATCCGGCCTGGTATCCGCCGCAGTCGATTCGTGAGGAGCACGCAGCCGATGGCGATCCGCTGCCTACCGTCGTGCCGCCAGGTCCGGACAACCCCCTCGGCCCTTACAAGATGAGCCTGGCCCTGCCGGGCTACCTCATCCACGGCTCGAACAAGAAGTTCGGCATTGGCATGCGCGTCAGCCATGGGTGCTTCCGCATGCTCAATCACAACGTGCTTGAGCTGGCAAAGATGGTCAAGGTCGGCACGCCGGTACGGATTATCGACGAGCCTTACAAGTTCGGTGTCAGCGATGGCAAGGTCTATCTTGAAGCGCATGCCCCGCTGGAAGAGAACGAGGAAAAGTCGCTGACCCTGATGGATAAGCACGCCATCGTCATCAATACCTTGCTCAAGCGTGACGAAGCGGCCGGCAATCTGCACCTGGACTGGGAGATGGTGCGTGAAATCATCGCAGGCGAAGACGGTCTGCCTATCCAGATCGCCGAGCAGCGCAACGAGGTCGAGGTGGCCGCTCAGAACGATCAGCTGTTCTGAGGCTCTATCTGGAGGCAAAAAAAAGCCGACCTGCAAAGGTCGGCTTTTTCATTTCGTGAAGCTTACTTGCGGCTGGCGCGTTCCAGCATACGCAGAGCACGCTCGTTGGCTTCGTCAGCAGTCTGCTGAGCCTTCTGAGCGGCGGCCAGAGCTTCGTCGGCCTTGCTGTACGCTTCGTCAGCGCGAGCCTGGGCGCGGGCAGCGGCGTCTTCGGTCGCGGTCAGGCGAGCTTCGCTTTCTTTGGTCATGCTGTTGCTGCAACCGGTAGCCAGAACTGCGGCCAGAGCCAGAGCAGAGAATTTCAGAACGTTGTTCATCTTGTTCCCCTTAAGGTGGAAATCCATAAAGCAACTTCCGTTATGGAAAGTTTGCGCGCACATACTACCTATAACTTAGCTTAAGTAAACTGAGCCGACAGGGGCGCCGAGGGTTTTTTTTCAATCGACCGCTGCTTTGATGTTTTGCGAGGCAAGTTGGATAAAAAACAGCCAACGCCTGGCTCGTTCACTTGGAGCTTCTAGTTGCATGATCCGCTCGTTGAAAGAAAGTTCCGCTATTACACCGAACAAATAATGATCAATCGGAGGCTGGCCGAATTGCACGGAAACAGGTAGAAAAGACAGCCTATGCAAGTTGTAGGCGGATGCAGTGACGTGCGCCCCAGCTAATCGGAGAACAAGAAGACAGGGCAACCTGCTGAGGAGACGAGATGAGCGATACGGTGCGCGTTCGCCACGACCAGGCTGGCCATCGCTTCGAGGCTGAGATCGATGGTGACTGTGCTTACCTGGCATATGTCGATCTAGGCAAGCAGACATTAGACATGTATCGCACCTACGTGCCCGACGCCCTGCGCGGCAAGGGCATCGCGGCGATTCTGGTGCAGCATGCGCTCGAGTATGCCGAGCGCGAGGGCTATCAGGTGATCCCGTCGTGCTCTTATGTCGAACGTTATATCGAGCGCCATCGCCCGAACGTGGGTGGTCGCTGAGTTGAATGAAAAAACGCCGGAGACCGGCGTTTTTTCGTTTCAGCTGCGCTGCCGTTTGGGTAGCACGTCCTTGAGCTTGTTGTGCATGCTCATGACTGCCTTCTCGGTTGTATCCCAGTCGATGCAGGCGTCGGTAATGGAGACGCCGTACTTGAGGTCGCACAGGTCCTTCGGGATCGCCTGATTGCCCCAGTTCAAGTGGCTTTCGACCATCAGGCCAACGATCGAGCTGTTGCCTTCCAGAATCTGGTTGGCAACGTTCTCCATGACCAGCGGCTGCAGCGCGGGATCCTTGTTGGAGTTCGCATGGCTGCAGTCGATCATGATGTTCGGCCGAATGCCGGCCTTGTTCAGCTCCTGTTCGCACAGCGCAACACTGACCGAGTCGTAGTTGGGCTTGCCATTGCCGCCGCGCAGCACCACGTGGCCGTAGTTGTTGCCCTTGGTGGTGACGATGGAGACACCGCCGGACTGGTTGATGCCAAGGAAACGATGGGGGCTGGAAACCGACTGCAGCGCGTTGATGGCGACAGTCAGGCTGCCGTCGGTGCCGTTCTTGAAGCCGACCGCAGAGGACAGCCCGGACGCCATCTCGCGGTGCGTCTGTGATTCGGTGGTGCGTGCGCCGATGGCCGACCAGCTGATCAGGTCCTGCAGGTACTGTGGAGAGATCGGGTCGAGCGCCTCGGTGGCGGTGGGCAGGCCCATTTCCGCCAGATCGAGCAGCAGCTTGCGACCGATGTGCAGGCCATCCTGGATCTTGAATGAATCATCCATGTAGGGATCGTTGATCAGGCCTTTCCAGCCGACCGTGGTGCGAGGCTTCTCGAAATACACGCGCATGACGAGGAAAAGGCTGTCGGAGACCTTTTCCGCCAGTACCTTTAGGCGCTCGGCGTACTCATGGGCGGCTTTCAGGTCATGGATGGAGCAGGGGCCGATCACCAGGAACAGGCGGTGATCCTTGCCGTCGAGAATGTCGCGTACGACCTGACGCCCGTGGGAGACGGTCTGCAATGCCGAGGCGGTCAGCGGGATTTCACGCTTCAATTGCTCCGGCGTGATCAGGGTCACGTTGGACGCAACGTTGAGGTCGTCGATTGGTAAATCAGCCATTTGTCACTCGTCAGGAATCACGGAGCCGTCCGCCAGCGATCCCGGTGCGGCGGAACAGAGCTTGAGGGCGCAGCGGGGAAACGGAACCTTAGCGCTAAAGGGCTGAATCGACAACGAGATTGATAGCGTATTGAGGCGATCCGCCTGTCGAACTTCGCAACGCCGAGCGGGACGCTGTGATGCGCATCGCCGGGCTGCTATCGTTCGGTTTTTCAACCGGTTGGCGCGATGGACGCGGCCAGCCGCCTGATCTGGAGTGCTTATGTCTGCAGCCAATCCACGTATAGGCATCATCGGCACCGGCGCCATCGGAGGTTTCTACGGCCTGATGCTGGCGCGCGCGGGCTTCGATGTGCATTTCCTGCTGCGCAGCGAATACGATGCCGTGCTTGCCCGGGGTCTGCAGGTCAATAGTGCGGTGCACGGGCCGCTGCTGCTGGAGCAGCCGCAGATCTACCGCGATGCCGCCCTGATGCCGCAATGCGACTGGCTGCTGGTCGGGGCGAAGAGCACCAGTAATCAGGAACTGGCGCCAGTCATCGCCCAGGTCGCTGCGCCTGGCTGCAAAGTCGTGGTGCTGCAGAACGGGCTGGGCGTGGAGGATGTGCTCAGGCCGTTCCTGCCAGAGAACGTGCACCTGCTGGGTGGGCTTTGCGCGATCTGTGCACATCGCTCTGCACCGGGCGTCGTCGAACACCAGGCGCTGGGTGGGGTGAACCTTGGCTACCATTCGGGGCCTGCCACCCTGGATCCGCAGGCGCAACAGGCACTATTGGGCGAAATGGCCGAGATGCTGCGGCAGGCCGGAGTAGATTCCTCGCCGATGCCCAGCCTGGCGCAAGCGCGCTGGATGAAGCTGGTGTGGAACGTCCCGTTCAACGGCCTCTCGGCTCTGCTTGACGCTGGTACCGAGTCGCTGTTGGCCAGTGACGATACGCGGGCGCAGATCAAGACCATCATGCAGGAGGTCTGCACTGCGGCGCAGGCGCTGGGTTGTTCGTTGCCGGAAGATTTCCCCGAGAAGCTGCTGATGGGGACCGCGCGGATGCCCGACTATCTGCCCAGCATGTACCACGACCGTTTCCAGAATCGGCCGATGGAGCTCGAGGCGATCTATGCAGCGCCACTTGCCGCGGCGGCGCAGCAGGGTGTCTCCATGCCCTGCACCGAAATGCTCTATCGCCTGTTGCGTTTTCTGGAGCAGCGTAACGGCGCCTCACGCAAACGCCGGGTCCGGTTTTCACCGCGCTGCTAAGCTCAACGGCAGTCGCGGCGAGTCAGACCAAAGGTCGCACAGCAAAAGCCGGACGGAACATCTATCATCCGTTGGCGCACCGTTCATAAGGTTATAAGTGTTGCGGCAGGCGCAGTGGTGCCTTTGCCTTGAGGGATTTCTATGAAGCTTCAACAACTGCGTTACATCTGGGAAGTGGCGCACCATGACCTCAACGTTTCGGCAACCGCCCAGAGCCTGTTCACCTCGCAACCGGGTATCAGCAAACAGATTCGCCTGCTGGAGGACGAACTCGGCGTCGAGGTCTTCGCCCGCAGCGGCAAGCATCTGACGCGGGTGACACCGGCGGGGGAGCGGATCATCACCACGGCCGGCGAAATCTTGCGCAAGTGCGAAAGCATCAAGCAGATCGCCCAGGAGTTCTCCAACGAAAAGAAGGGCACCCTGAGCATCGCCACTACCCACACCCAGGCACGTTATGCGCTGCCCCAGGTGATCAGCAGCTTCATCAAGCAGTACCCGGACGTTTCGCTGCACATGCATCAGGGCACGCCGATGCAGATCGCCGAAATGGCCGCCGATGGCACGGTTGATTTCGCCATCGCCACCGAGGGGCTGGAGCTGTTCGGCGACTTGGTGATGATGCCCTGCTATCGCTGGAACCGCTGCGTGATCGTGCCTCGCGGTCATCCGCTGGCGAAGCTGGACAAGCTCACTCTGGAAGCGCTGGCAGAGCACCCGATCGTGACCTACGTGTTCGGTTTCACCGGGCGCTCCAAGCTCGACGAAGCCTTCGGCCATCGCGGTCTCGTGCCGAAGGTGGTCTTCACTGCGGCCGACGCGGACGTGATCAAGACCTACGTCCGGCTCGGGCTGGGAGTGGGGATCGTGGCGCGCATGGCGGTGGACCCGAACCTGGATTCGGATCTGGTGGTGCTCGATGCCAGTGAGCTGTTCGAGTCCAGCGTGACCAAGATCGGTTTCCGCCGCGGCACTTTCCTGCGTGGCTTCATGTGCGACTTCATCCAGCAGTTCGCCCCACATCTGAATCGGGACATGCTGGAGAAGGCCATCCAGTGCCGCAACAAGGCGGAACTGGACGAGTTGTTCGACGGAATGCAGCTGCCGACATACTAATCGGCTGAAACGGGTTGAGAGTTTGTCGTCCAACCCGTCACAGGTTTTTACCGCCGCGGTGTGCGGTCAGCTTTTGGCGATCAGATTGCCGGCGTGCAGCCCGCATTCCTTATGCGTCGCTTCCTCCCACCACCAGCGTCCTTCGCGCTCGTGCTGGTTCGGTAGAACCGGACGGGTGCAGGGCTCGCAGCCAATGCTGATGAAACCCCGCTCGTGCAGGCTGTTGTAGGGGATTTCCAGCATGCGGATGTAACCCCAGACTTCCTCGCTGGTCATCTGCGCCAGCGGGTTGAACTTGTACAGAGTGTGGTCCGGCGTCGAGAACGCGCTATCCAGCTCCAGCACCGCAACCTGGCTGCGCGTGCCCGGGCTCTGGTCGCGCCGCTGGCCGGTGGCCCAGGCACGGACGATCGACAGCTTGCGGCGCAGCGGCTCGATCTTGCGGATACCGCAGCATTCGCCATGACCATCGCGGTAGAAACTGAACAGGCCCTTTTCGTTGACCAGCGGCTGCAGCAACGCCGGGTCCGGTGTCATGATCTCGATGGCGATGCCGTAGTGATCACGGACCTGCTCGATGAAGCGGTAGGTCTCGCTGTGCAGGCGCCCGGTATCGAGGGTGAATACCTTGACGCTCTTGTTCAGCTTCCAGGCCATGTCCAGCAGCACCACGTCTTCGGCACCACTGAAGGAGATCCACAGGTCATCGCCGAACAGATCGAAGGCGAGCTTAAGAACGTCTTGTGGCGATTTATCGGCGTAGGCGGCGGCCAACGCTGCGACGTCGATGGATGGGCTCATCAGGCGGCTTCCTTATAGATGACAATGGCGCTTTGGCGCTCTGAGGTCGGGGATGGTAGCAAACGCCGTTTATGCCGCTAAATAACGTTTAGGTACGCCTTTCAGCCTTTTCAGGTATAAGCCCTGCGTTGCTTCGGCTGCGAGCTGCCGTTAGAGTGCCGCCTTCAATTTTCTGCATTGAGGAGTGGCCCGTGGAAATAGCCTGTCTCGACCTGGAAGGTGTGCTGGTTCCGGAAATCTGGATCGCCTTTGCCGAGGCCACCGGAATCGAATCGCTCCGGGCGACCACACGGGACATCCCCGACTATGACGTGCTGATGAAGCAGCGCCTGCGTATTCTCGACGAGCATGGCCTGAAGCTCGCCGATATCCAGGAGGTCATTGCCACCCTCAAGCCGCTGGACGGGGCTCGGGAATTCGTCGACTGGCTGCGCGAGCGCTTCCAGGTGGTGATCCTTTCCGACACCTTCTACGAGTTCTCCCAACCGCTGATGCGCCAGCTGGGCTTCCCGACGCTGCTCTGCCATCGCCTGATCACCGACGAGACCGATCGCGTGGTTGATTATCAGCTGCGCCAGAAGGATCCCAAGCGTCAGTCGGTCATCGCACTGAAGAGCCTGTACTACCGCGTCATCGCCGCAGGCGACTCGTACAACGACACGACCATGCTCAGTGAGGCGCACGCCGGCATCCTGTTCCACGCGCCGGATAACGTCATCGCCGAGTTCCCGCAGTTCCCGGCGGTGCACACCTTCGATGCGCTCAAGCAGGAATTTCTCAAGGCGTCGAATCGCAAGCTCGCCCTCTGACGCAGCCACGAGCTGCAGGGCATAAGCGGCAAGAAAGGGGTCTGGATGCGCTGTGTAGGGTGGGCTTTAGCCCACCAGCTACAGGCCCTGCCGCACGTTGGCAGTACCAACGAGGGGCAGGTTTCAGAGAGTTGATGGTTACCCGTCCCTGAAACTGATCTGCTCGCAGCTTACAGCCCTTCCAGCGTTCTCATCAGAACGCTCACCTTGTCGATCGACTCCTGGTACTCCGACTGCCAGTCCGAGTCGGCGACGATGCCACCACCGCCCCAGCAACTGACCTGTTCATCACGCACGAGCAGGGTGCGGATGGCGATGGAGCTGTCCATCTCTCCTCTGACATCGATGTAGAGCAACGACCCGCAATAGATCGAGCGGCGGGTAGGTTCCAGTTCGTCGATGATCTGCATGGCGCGGATCTTCGGCGCCCCGGTGATGGAGCCGCCGGGGAAGCTGCCGGCGAGGAGGTCGAAGGCATCGTGGTCAGCGGCCAGTTCGCCGGTGACGCAGCTCACCAGATGATGAACATTGGGGTAGCTTTCCAACGCAAACAGCTGCGGCACGCGCACGCTGCCGATGCGACAGCTGCGGCCGAGATCGTTACGCAGCAGGTCGACGATCATCAGGTTCTCGGCGCGGTCCTTGTCGCTGGCCAGTAGCGCCTGCGCCTGTGAGGCATCGCTCTGCTCGTCGTGGCCGCGGGGCCGCGTGCCCTTGATCGGTCGCGTCTCCACAAGGCCACGCTCTAGGCGCAAAAAACGCTCCGGCGACAGGCTGACGATGGCGCCGTCGTCGAGGGCAACGAAGCCGGCGAATGGCGTCGGGCACACCTTGCGCAGCGCCTTGTAGGCACTCCAGGCATCACCCGAACAGGTGGCGCGAAAACGCTGGGTGTAGTTCACCTGGTAGCAGTCGCCTGCCTGGATATACGCCTGGATGCGCTCGATGCCGCGGCGATAGGCGTCCCGGGAGATGTCTGCAGTGAATCGGCCGTGCAGCCTGAACGGCGGGGCTGCGGCGGGCGTGGTCGCTTCGAACAGACGGATCAGGCGCTCGCGGTCGACCGGGGCGCAGGCAGGGTGAAACAGCAGCTGACTGGTCTGACGCTGGTGATCAGTGATCAGCGCCCATTCATAGAGCCCCAGACGCGCAAGCGGCAGGCTGTTGTCGTCGCGAGCGTGCTGTGGAAGCGTTTCCAGGCGCGCGCCGAAGTCATAGCTCAGCAGGCCGATCAGCCCGCCCGTGAATGGCAGTTCGCAGTTGTTGGGCAGCTCTGCCGGCCCCAGGTCGTGCAATGCCTGGCGCAAACGCTGGAAGAAGTCGCGCCCCGATTCGTTTCGGGCAGGCTCGAAGAGTGCCGCCGGCCAGGCGCTGAGGATGTCGAAGCGCCCGCGCACGGCTGTCGGTCGGCCGGAATCCAGCAGGACGGCACCGTAAGCATGGCGGATGCGTTCGAACCATGGGGCGGGGTCAGCCAGATAGGGCAGGGCGTGCAGCGTGCAGGTCGGCATGGTCGAATCGATATGGGCCGGCCCGCGAGATGCACGGGCCGGCCGATGGGTCAGTCGTGCGGCGGAACGTGGCCGAAGAGCTCCTGGGAGAACTTCACCCGCTCCTCGACGGTTTCCTGAATGCCTTTCGCCTTGAGCTCTTCCAGGCGATTTTCCACCGCATGGGCGCGGTGGGTCAGGCCGCAGTCGTTGGCGATCTGGATGTTCAGCCCCGGACGCGCGTTCAGCTCGAGGATCAGCGGACCCTTGTCCTGGTCGAGCACCATGTCGACACCGATGTAGCCCAGGCCGCAGAGCTCGTAGCAGCCGGCAGCCAGCTTCATGAAGCCATCCCAGTTGGGCAGCTGCACGCCATCCACCGCATTGGTGGTATCCGGGTGCTTGGTGATCTTGTTGTTCAGCCAGGTGCCACGCAGGGTGATGCCGGTAGCGAGGTCGACGCCGACGCCGATCGCGCCCTGGTGGAGGTTGGCCTTCCCACCAGATTGACGAGTCGGCAGGCGCAGCATGGCCATTACCGGGTAACCCATCAGCACGATGATGCGGATGTCCGGCACACCCTCGTAGCTGATGCTCTTGAAGATCGGGTCCGGTGTGACGCGGTATTCGATCAGTGCACGGTCACGATGACCGCCCAACGAATAGAGTCCGGTGAGAATGTTGGAGATCTGATGCTCGATCTCCTCATGGGTCATGATCTTGCCCGAGACGGTCTTGTAGCGGCCCTCGAAGCGGTCGGCGATCACCAGGATGCCATCGCCGCCAGCGCCCTGGGCCGGCTTGACGACGAAATCGGTGTGGTCCTTGACGATGTCCTTGAGCTTGTCGATGTCCTTTTCGGTCTCGATGATGCCGTACATCTCCGGCACATGAATGCCGGCCTCGATGGCGCGCTGCTTGGTGATGATCTTGTCATCGACGATCGGGTACAGGCTGCGCTTGTTGTACTTGAGCACGTAGTCCGCATTGCGGCGGTTGATGCCCATGATGCCCTTGGCTTCCAGGGCCTTCCACGTCTTGATCAGACCGAACATGGCTCAATCCTTCAGAAAGGCTTTGAAGCGGAACAGCTCGGTCAGGCGGTAGCCGCGGTAGCGACCCATCGCCAGCATGAAGCCCACCATGATCAACAGCACCGCCGGGAAGGTGAAGATGAAATAGGTCAGCGCCTGGATGTTCATCAGCATGAACGCCAGGCTCGCGGCGATCAGCGTGCCGACCGCCACTTTGAAGGCGTGGCCGCCGCCGCGCTCTTCCCAGGTGATGGACAGGCGTTCGATGGTCATGGTCAGGATCACCATCGGGAACAGCGATACCGATAGCCCGCGTTCGAGGCCGAGCTTGTGGCTCAGGAGGCTGATTACCGCGATCAGCACCACGACGAAGGTCAACACCACCGACAGGCGCGGCAGCATCTGCAGCTTGAGGTGCTCCAGATACGAACGCAGCGACAGGCCCAGTGCGGTGATCAGGGTGAAGAGGATGATGCCGAAGCCGATCTGGGTTTCGCGGAAGGCCAGGGCGATCAGCACCGGGGTGAAGGTGCCGAGGGTCTGCAGGCCGCCGAGGTTGCGCAGGATCAGGATCACGAGTACGCCGATCGGGATCATGATCATGATCTGGTAGGTCTGCTGGGTTTGCAGCGGCAGGCCGTACAGCGAGTACTCGAGGAAGTCGGCGTCGGTATTCTCGTCGGTCAGCTTGGCCAGGCGGATGGCGTTCATTTCGCTGTTGTTGAGCGTGAAGGTCACCTGTGGGTTGCGTCCGCCTTCCAGATTGATCAGCGGCTCGTCACCGGTCCACCAGACCAGGCGGTCTGCCGGCAGGCCCTGCTCGCCGGTCCCCGGATTGAAGTACAGCCACTTGTCACCGTTGAAGCTGCGCAGCCAGAGCTCGGGCGTCTGCGGCTGGTCGGCGTTCAGTCGGACGGTATGGACGCGCTCCATCGGGACATGGGCGATCGACAGCAGCAACTCGATGACGCTGGCCTTGTTGGCGATCGAGGCATCGCCGCCGAGCAGCAGCTTGACGTTGTCATCGTTGGGATTGTTGACACGCTTGATGGCTTCGCTGATGAACGTCTCGACGTCCGCCGAGTGCTGGCGGATCGGTGAGAGCAGAGCTTCGGCAGCAATCTTTTCCGGACCCTCTACAGGGATGCTGTCGCGGAAGATCGGGCCGGTCGCCTTGGTCTGCTCGCCGCTGTAGCGCTTGGTGAGCACAAGACGGTAGTAGAGCGTCTGGTTGCCGCTGGCACGGCGCGCGGACCAGGTGACGCGGCGGTTGCCGTCGGCCCGGTTGATGCTGACGCCGTAGTTGTTGGAGATGAAGCTTTCGTTGAGGCTGACGAACTCCTGATTCAGCGGCGGCACGAACATCTGCAGCTTCACCGGCTCGCGGGGGCTGGCCTGGAATTCGATCTTCGCGTCGATGTTCCACAGGTCGTCGGTTTCATCTTCGGTAACCGGGATGCCCAGTACGAAGATCTGGTAGGCGGTGATCGAAACTCCCAGTGCGACGAGCAGGAAGATCAGGACTTTCAGATGCAGAGTGAGAGCGCGCATGGGTATTACTCGTCAGCGTCAGATTCGTTGAGGCAACCGGGTTTGCCGGCAATAAAGGTGCGACTCGGGTCGACCAGGGCGCCGAAGCGGGTGAGCGCGTCGGAACCGATCAAAAGTGGGTATTGGAAAGCGGTACGGTCCGTGAGGTTCACTTCGATCGTGCGTTTGGCCTTGCCCATGCACAGATCGAGCTCGATAACGGGGCGCGCCGTATAGGTTTTTTCCTCTTCAGGATCGTAGTCGCCAGCCCGACGCTTGATCTTGCTGATTCGTGCCAGCGGCCGCTCGATCGGGTGCGCGTGGGCGTCGTCTAGAGCCAGGTAGAAACGTACCCAGGATTTGCCGTTGCGCTTGAACCGCTCGATATCCCGGGCGCTGAGCGAGGCGGTCTGGGCGCCGGTATCGAGTTTGGCTTCCACCTCGAGGCCGAAGTCGGGCAGGCCCACGTATTCGTTGAGGCCATAGATGGTGTTGTCGGCAGCCTGGGTGGCTGTGGGCAGGATCGAGATGCAGAGCAGCAGAAATAAAACTTTTACTCTCATGGACCTGATATCTAAGGGAAGGGACGAAACGGAAATGACGTACGGCCTGGCGCGTCTGGTAGCGGTGGCGAGCGAGCGGGCTGGGCGCGAAAGGCTGGCATTCTAGCATGGCGCTTTCAACACAGGACAACGGTGAGCGAGGACTCGAAGCGACGCCTTCATGGTTACGACTTTAGTAAAGGTGTCGACAATCTATCGGGCTTGCTTGTTGACTGTGGGTTTCGTCAGGCGTAATTTCGCCGGACCGAGTTGGAGATTGTCGACAATCATGTTGGATACCGTTGAAGTCGCCCCGGCAGCGCAACAGATAGACAGTGGCACGCTTGCCGAGCACGTGTTTCGCCTGATTCAGGCTGCCATCGTCAAGGGTGAGATCGCTCCGGGAAGCAAGATTTCCGAGCCGGAACTGGCGCGCACCTACGGCATCAGCCGCGGACCGCTGCGCGAAGCGATTCATCGGCTTGAAGGGCAGAAGCTGTTGATTCGTGTGCCGCATGTGGGCGCACGGGTGGTTTCGCTGAGCCACGCCGAGCTGATCGAACTCTATGAAATTCGCGAGTCACTCGAGGGCATGGCCTGCCGCCTCGCCGCCGAGCGCATGAGCGAGGCGGAGATCGACGATCTGCGCCGGGTACTGCGCACCCACGAGCGCGACGAAGCATTTCAAGCTGGTGTCGGCTACTACCAGCAGGAAGGCGACTTCGATTTCCACTACCGGATCATCCAGGGCAGCGGCAACCGCACGCTGGCCAAACTGCTGTGCGACGAGCTCTACCAGCTCGTGCGCATGTACCGCATCCAGTTCTCAACGACGCCGAACCGGCCGCATCAGGCCTTCGCCGAACACCACCGGATTCTCGACGCCATCGCCGAGCGCGATGGTGAGTTGGCGGAACTGCTGATGCGCCGCCATATCGCCGCTTCCAAGCGCAATGTCGAGCGCCACTTCAAGGGCGCTCTTGAGCAAACACCACAACCAAGAGGTGAGGCATGACACTCCCAACCCCCGGTCAGCGATTCCGCGATGCGGTCGCCAGCGAACATCCCCTGCAGGTGGTCGGTGCGATCAACGCCAACCATGCGTTGCTGGCCAAGCGTGCCGGCTTCAAGGCGATCTATCTGTCCGGCGGCGGCGTCGCGGCCGGCTCGCTGGGGCTGCCTGACCTTGGCATTACCGGACTCGACGATGTGCTGACCGACGTACGCCGGATCACCGACGTCTGCGACCTGCCGCTGCTGGTGGATGTCGACACCGGCTTCGGCTCCTCGGCCTTCAACGTGGCCCGCACCGTCAAGTCGATGATCAAGTTCGGCGCGGCGGCGATCCACATCGAGGATCAGGTCGGCGCCAAGCGCTGCGGCCATCGTCCGAACAAGGAGATCGTCTCGCAGCAGGAGATGGTCGACCGCATCAAGGCGGCGGTGGACGCGCGCACCGACGACAGCTTCGTGATCATGGCGCGTACCGATGCGCTGGCGGTGGAAGGGCTGAACTCGGCGCTGGATCGTGCTGCCGCCTGCATCGAGGCCGGCGCCGACATGATCTTCCCCGAGGCGATCACCGAGCTGGACATGTACAAGGTCTTTGCCGAGCGGGTGAAGGCGCCGATCCTGGCCAACATCACCGAGTTCGGTGCCACGCCGCTGTACACCACCGAGCAGCTGGCCAGCGTCGACGTGTCGCTGGTGCTATATCCGTTGTCGGCGTTCCGCGCCATGAACAAGGCTGCCGAGAACGTTTACACCGCGCTGCGCCGTGATGGTACTCAGGCGAACGTGATCGACACCATGCAGACCCGCATGGAGCTCTACGATCGCATCAACTATCACGCGTTCGAACAACACCTTGACGCGCTGTTCGCCCAGAAGAAGAGCTGACGAGTAGCGCCCGACCGATTTGCCAGCGGGCGCTTTGCGATCCATTTTTCAACGTGATTTGCGGTATCCAGAACAAATCCAATAAGGAGATAGCAATGGCTGAAGCAAAAGTATTGAGCGGTGCGGGTCTGCGCGGACAGATCGCCGGACAGACTGCCCTGTGCACCGTCGGCAAGACCGGCGCCGGGCTTACCTATCGTGGCTATGACGTCCGCGACCTGGCCGCCGAATGCGATTTCGAGGAAGTCGCCTACCTGCTGTTCTACGGTGAGCTGCCGAACGCTCAGCAGCTGGCTGATTACAAGAATCGCCTGAAGACCATGCGTGACCTGCCGCAGGCACTGAAGGAAGTGCTCGAGCGCATTCCGGCCAGCGCGCATCCGATGGATGTGATGCGCACCGGCTCGTCGGTGCTCGGTACACTTGAACCGGAACTCAGCTTCGACCAGCAGCGCGACGTGGCCGAGCGCCTGATGGCGGCCTTCCCGGCCATCATGTGCTACTGGTACCGCTTCACCCACGACGGCGTGCGCATCAACTGCACCAGCGACGAAGACACCCTGGGCGGTCATTTCCTCGCGCTGCTGCACGACAAGAAGCCGAGCGATCTGCACGTCAAGGTGATGAACGTCTCGCTGATCCTCTATGCCGAGCACGAATTCAACGCCTCGACCTTCACCGCGCGGGTTTGCGCATCGACTCTTTCCGACCTCTATTCCTGCGTGACCGGTGCCATCGGTTCGCTGCGCGGCCCGCTGCATGGTGGCGCCAACGAAGCGGCGATGGACATGATCGAGCAGTGGAAGAGCCCGGAAGAGGCGCGTGAAGCCATCCTCGGCATGCTCGAGCGCAAGGACAAGATCATGGGCTTCGGCCACGCGATCTACAGCGTCTCCGACCCGCGCAACGAAGTCATCAAGGTCTGGGCCAAGAAGCTCGCCGACGAAGTGGGCGACACCGTGCTCTACCCGGTATCGGTCGCGGTCGACGAAACCATGTGGGAGCAGAAGAAGCTCTTCCCCAACGCCGACTTCTACCATGCCTCCGCCTATCACTTCATGGGCATTCCCACCAAGCTGTTCACGCCGATCTTCGTCTGCTCGCGCGTAACCGGCTGGGCGTCCCATGTGTTCGAACAACGCAGCAACAACCGGATCATTCGGCCGAGCGCCGAATACATCGGTCCGGAACAGCGCAAGGTCGTACCGATCGCTCAGCGCTGATCGGAACGGGGAGCCCGCTGTGCGGGCTCCTCAGGCCTGGCCCCTCGGAACATTATTGAATTGAGTTCTTCCGGCATGAATACAGAACACCGCAAACCTTTGCCAGGCACCGGGCTTGACTACTTCGACACCCGCGAGGCGATCGAAGCGATTCAGCCGGGCGCCTACGACAAACTGCCCTATACCTCCCGCGTGCTGGCCGAACAGCTGGTGCGCCGTTGTGAGCCCGAAGCGCTGACCGATTCGCTGAAGCAGATCATCGAGCGCAAGCGCGACCTCGACTTTCCCTGGTATCCGGCTCGCGTCGTCTGCCACGACATCCTTGGCCAGACTGCGCTGGTCGATCTCGCCGGCCTGCGTGATGCGATCGCGGAGCAGGGCGGGGATCCGGCCAAGGTCAACCCGGTGGTGCCGACGCAGCTGATCGTCGACCACTCGCTGGCGGTGGAATATGCCGGTTTCGATCCGGATGCCTTCGAGAAGAACCGCGCCGTCGAGGAACGTCGCAACGAGGATCGCTTCCACTTTATCGAGTGGACCAAGACCGCGTTCAAGAACGTCGACGTGATCCCGGCCGGCAACGGCATCATGCACCAGATCAACCTGGAGAAAATGTCCCCGGTGATCCAGGCCCGTGGCGGCGTGGCCTTCCCGGACACCTGCGTAGGCACCGACTCGCATACGCCGCACGTCGATGCGCTGGGCGTGATCGCCATCGGTGTTGGCGGCCTGGAAGCCGAAACCGTGATGCTCGGCCTGCCCTCGATGATGCGTCTGCCCGACATCGTCGGTGTGCGCCTGACTGGCAAGCGCCAACCGGGTATCACCGCGACCGATATCGTCCTCGCGCTGACCGAGTTCCTGCGCAAGGAACGGGTGGTCGGAGCCTGGGTCGAGTTCTTCGGCGAAGGCGCCGACAGTCTGACCATCGGCGATCGCGCGACCATCTCCAACATGTGCCCGGAGTATGGCGCCACCGCTTCGATGTTCTACATCGACCAACAGACCATCGATTACCTCAAGCTGACCGGTCGCGAGCCGGAGCAGGTTGCGCTGGTCGAGCAATACGCCAAGGAAACCGGTCTGTGGGCGACTGCCCTGGAAGGCGCCGAGTACGAGCGCGTGCTCGAGTTCGACCTGTCCAGCGTGGTGCGCAACATGGCCGGTCCGAGCAACCCGCACAAGCGCCTGCCGACTTCGGCCCTGCACGAGCGCGGCATCGCCGACGAGGCCAAGCTGGCCGCGGCCCGCGCCGAGGAAGCCGAAGGCCGGTTGCCGGATGGCGCTGTGATCATCGCCGCCATCACCAGCTGCACCAACACCTCCAATCCGCGCAACGTGGTCGCCGCCGGCCTGCTGGCGAAGAAGGCCAACGAGCTTGGCCTGGTGCGCAAGCCCTGGGTGAAGACATCCTTCGCGCCGGGTTCAAAGGTGGCCAAGCTGTACCTGGAAGAGGCGGGCCTGCTGCCGGAACTGGAGAAGCTCGGCTTCGGCATCGTCGCCTATGCCTGCACCACCTGTAACGGCATGTCCGGCGCACTGGATCCGAAGATCCAGCAAGAGATCATCGACCGTGACCTGTACGCCACCGCGGTACTGTCCGGCAACCGCAACTTCGACGGCCGCATCCACCCGTACGCCAAGCAGGCCTTCCTGGCCTCGCCGCCGCTGGTGGTGGCTTACGCCATCGCTGGTACCGTGCGCTTCGATATCGAGCAGGACGTGCTGGGCACCGACAAGAACGGCAACCCGGTTACCCTGAAGGACCTGTGGCCATCCGACGAGGAGATCGACGCCATCGTCGCCGCCTCGGTCAAGCCGGAGCAGTTCAAGCAGGTCTACATCCCGATGTTCGACCTGGGCAGCATCGAGGAAGCCAAGAGTCCGCTGTACGACTGGCGTCCGATGTCCACCTACATCCGTCGTCCGCCGTACTGGGAAGGCGCGTTGGCTGGCGAGCGCACGCTCAAGGGCATGCGTCCGCTGGCGATCCTACCGGACAACATCACGACCGATCACCTGTCGCCATCCAACGCGATCCTGCTGGATTCGGCCGCCGGCGAGTACCTGGCGAAGATGGGCCTGCCGGAGGAGGACTTCAATTCCTACGCCACCCACCGCGGCGACCACCTGACCGCGCAACGGGCGACGTTCGCCAACCCGCAGCTGGTCAACGAGATGGCGGTCGTGGACGGCAAGGTGCAGAAGGGTTCGCTCGCGCGCGTCGAGCCGGAAGGCAAGGTGATGCGCATGTGGGAAGCCATCGAAACCTACATGAACCGCAAGCAGAACCTGATCATCGTCGCCGGTGCCGACTACGGCCAGGGCAGCTCGCGTGACTGGGCGGCCAAGGGTGTGCGTCTGGCCGGCGTGGAAGTGATCGTCGCCGAAGGCTTCGAGCGTATCCACCGCACCAACCTGGTGGGCATGGGCGTGCTGCCTGTCGAGTTCAAGCCGGGCACCACACGCCTGACCCTCGGCCTCGACGGCACTGAGACCTACGACATCGAGGGCGAGCTGTCGCCGCGTTGCGATCTGACCCTGGTCGTGCATCGTAAGAACGGTGAGGAAACCCGTGTGCCGGTCACCTGCCGTCTCGATACCGCGGCCGAGGTCAGCGTCTACCAGGCCGGTGGCGTGCTGCAGCGTTTCGCCAAGGACTTCCTCGGACAGGCGTGACCGTTCGACCACGTAGGGTGGATGGCGTATTTCCATCCACCGCACCAAATCTGGCGGTGGATCGGTGAAGCGCGATCCACCCTACGGCCCATTCATTTTTTAGCCAGGAGTCACTCATGGCTCGTCAGCCTCAGATCAAGATTCCCGCGACCTACATGCGTGGCGGCACCAGCAAAGGCGTGTTCTTCCGCCTACAGGACCTGCCGGAGAGCTGCCAGGTGCCGGGCGCTGCGCGCGACAAGCTGTTCATGCGCGTGATCGGCAGCCCTGACCCGTATTCGGCGCATATCGACGGCATGGGTGGCGCCACATCCAGTACCAGCAAATGCGTCATCCTTTCAAAGAGCAGTCGGCCGGATCACGACGTCGACTACCTCTATGGTCAGGTGTCGATCGACAAGCCCTTCGTCGACTGGAGCGGCAACTGCGGCAACCTTTCCACTGGCGCCGGCGCCTTTGCCCTACATGCCGGCCTGGTGGATGCCGAGCGCATTCCGCAGAACGGAACCTGTGTGGTGCGGATCTGGCAGGCCAATATCGGCAAGACCATCATCGCCCACGTACCGGTCACCGACGGCCAGGTGCAGGAAACCGGCGACTTCGAGCTGGACGGTGTGACCTTTCCGGCTGCGGAAATCGTGCTGGAATTCCTCGATCCGTCCGATGATGGCGAGGAGGGCGGCTCGATGTTTCCTACCGGCAACCTGGTCGACGACCTGGAGGTGCCCGGTATCGGCACGCTCAAGGCGACCATGATCAGTGCGGGCATCCCGACAGTATTCGTCAATGCCGAGGATATCGGCTATCAGGGCACCGAGCTGCGCGAGGACATCAACGGCAATCCGGATGCTTTGGCTCGTCTGGAGTCGATTCGTGTGGCCGGTGCGCTGCGGATGGGTTTGATCAAGACCGCGGAGGAGGCGTTGACCCGCCAGCACACGCCGAAGGTTGCGTTCGTTTCCCGGCCTAAAAGCTATCGCGCGTCGTCCGGCAAGAACATTGAGGCGGGCGAGGTCGATCTGCTCGTCCGCGCACTGTCCATGGGCAAGCTGCACCACGCCATGATGGGCACCTGTGCGGTGGCCATCGGCACCGCAGCGGCAGTGCCCGGTACGCTGGTCAATCTCGCCGCGGGTGGTGGTGAGCGTCAGGCCGTGCGCTTCGGGCATCCGTCCGGCACGTTGCGCGTCGGTGCCGAGGCGAAGCAGATAGACGGCCAGTGGACCGTGACCAAAGCCATCATGAGCCGCAGCGCGCGCGTGCTGATGGAAGGCTGGGTACGTGTGCCAGGCGACGCTTTCTGATGCGCTTCAGCCGCCGGAAAGCAAATTCTTCCGGTTGAAAAACGCAAAAAGTCCGCACCAAGCGGACTTTTTGTTGTCTAGCGAAGCGGCGCTTATTTGAGTCGACGCTCGACGCCTTTCTCCACAAGGATCTTTGCCGAGATTTCCTCGACGGAGAAATGGGTCGAGTTGATGTAGTTGATGTTCTCGCGGCGGAACAGACTTTCCACCTCGCGGACTTCGAATTCGCACTGAGCGAAGCTGGCATAACGGCTGTTGGGCTTGCGCTCGTGGCGAATGGCGGCCAGACGATCCGGGTCGATGGTCAAGCCGAACAGTTTGTCCTTGTAGTCCTTGAGGGCGCTCGGCAACTGTAGGCGCTCCATGTCGTCCTCGGTCAAGGGGTAGTTGGCAGCGCGGATGCCGTACTGCATCGCCATGTACAGGCAGGTTGGCGTCTTGCCGCAGCGCGACACGCCAACCAGGATCAGGTCCGCCTTGTCGTAGTAGCGGGTGCGCGCACCGTCGTCGTTGTCGAGGGCGAAGTTGACCGCCTCGATACGCTCCATGTAGTTGGTGTTGTGGCTGATCGAGTGGGATTTGCCCACGGAATAGGAGGAACGTGACATCAGTTCATGTTCCAGCGGAGCAAGGAACGAAGAGAAGATATCGATCATGAAGCCATTGGATTCGGCGAGAATGTCACGGATTTCCTGGTTAACCAGCGTGTCGAAGATGATCGGCCGGCCACCGTCCTTTTCCGCGGCATTATTGATTTGCTGTACCATGACCCGCGCTTTTTCCGCGGTGTCGATATACGGGCGCGTCAGTTTGGTGAAAGTGATGTTCTCGAACTGCGCCAGAAGACTCTGGCCCAGGGTTTCCGCGGTGATGCCTGTGCCGTCCGAAATGAAGAAAGCAGTTCGTTTCATGTGCCTTGGGCCTTAAGTCGAGAACGGTTCCCAGCTATAGTAGGCCCTTCGCCGAGCCCGGTTGGCGGGCATTGTTACTTATTTTGCAGGGTCGGGCCACAGTCGTGCGGCCCGGCTCCGGTTGAGTTTCCAACACTAATGTGGAGAGATCACCTTGGTAGAGTACGTAGTTTCCCTCGATAAGCTCGGCAATCATGACGTTGAGCGTGTAGGGGGCAAGAACGCCTCCCTGGGCGAGATGATCAGCAACCTCGCCGGTGCCGGCGTTTCCGTACCGGGCGGTTTCGCCACGACGGCCCAGGCCTATCGCGACTTCCTCGAGCTCAGCGGTCTGAACGATCAGATCCACGCACTGCTCGATGCCCTCGATGTGGATGACGTCAACGCCCTGGCCAAGGCCGGCGCGCAGATCCGCCAGTGGGTCATGGACGCCGAGTTCCCGCCGCAGCTCGACGCCGACATTCGCAAGGCCTTCGCCGAAATGTCCGGCGGCAACGACAACATGGCCGTTGCGGTCCGCTCCTCGGCTACTGCTGAAGACCTGCCGGATGCCTCCTTCGCCGGCCAGCAGGAAACCTTCCTCAACATCCGCGGCGTGGACAACGTGATCCGCGCTGCCAAGGAAGTGTTCGCCTCGCTGTTTAACGACCGTGCCATCGCCTACCGCGTGCACCAGGGTTTCGATCACAAGCTGGTCGCCCTGTCTGCCGGTGTGCAGCGCATGGTCCGCTCGGAAACCGGCACCGCCGGCGTGATGTTTACCCTCGACACCGAGTCCGGCTTCCGTGATGTGGTGTTCATCACCGGCGCCTACGGCCTCGGCGAAACCGTCGTGCAGGGCGCGGTCAACCCGGACGAGTTCTACGTCCACAAGCAGACGCTGGAAGCGGGTCGCCCGGCTATCCTGCGCCGCAACCTGGGCAGCAAGGCGATCAAGATGGTCTATGGCGACGAAGCCAAGGCCGGTAAGTCGGTCAAGACTGTCGACGTCGATGCCGCCGACCGCGCGCGCTTCTGCCTGACCGACGAGGAAGTCACCAACCTCGCCAAGCAGGCGATGATCATCGAGAAGCACTACGGCCGCCCGATGGACATCGAATGGGCCAAGGACGGTGACGATGGCAAGCTGTACATCGTCCAGGCCCGTCCGGAAACCGTGAAGAGCCGCAGCAGTGCCAACGTGATGGAGCGCTACCTGCTGAAGGAAAAGGGCACCGTGCTGGTGGAAGGCCGTGCCATTGGCCAGCGCATCGGTGCGGGGCCGGTCAAGGTCATCCACGACGTGACCGAAATGGACAAGGTCCAGCCTGGCGACGTGCTGGTCTCCGACATGACCGACCCGGACTGGGAGCCGGTGATGAAGCGCGCCAGCGCGATCGTTACCAACCGCGGCGGGCGCACCTGCCATGCTGCGATCATCGCCCGTGAGCTGGGTATTCCCGCCGTCGTCGGCTGCGGCAATGCCACCGAAGTTCTCAAGGACGGCCAGCGCGTCACGGTTTCCTGCGCCGAAGGCGATACCGGCCTGATCTTCGATGGCGAGCTGGGTTTCGACATCCGCCAGAACTCCATCGATGCCATGCCGGAACTGCCGTTCAAGATCATGATGAACGTCGGCAACCCGGACCGCGCCTTCGACTTCGCCCACCTGCCGAATGAAGGCGTTGGCCTGGCGCGTCTCGAGTTCATCATCAACCGCATGATCGGCGTGCATCCCAAGGCGCTGCTGAACTTCGACGGTCTGCCTGCAGATGTGAAGAGCAGCGTGGAGAAGCGCATCGCCGGCTACGACGATCCGGTCAACTTCTATGTCGAGAAACTGGTCGAGGGCGTCAGCACCCTGGCCGCTGCGTTCTGGCCGAAGAAGGTCATCGTGCGTCTGTCGGACTTCAAGTCGAACGAGTACGCCAACCTCATCGGCGGCAAGCTGTACGAGCCGGAAGAAGAGAACCCGATGCTCGGCTTCCGCGGAGCCTCGCGCTATATCAGCGACTCGTTCCGTGACTGCTTCGAACTCGAATGCCGTGCGATGAAGAAGGTCCGCGACGTCATGGGCCTGACCAACGTCGAGCTGATGGTGCCGTTCGTGCGCACCCTGGGCGAAGCCTCGCAGGTGGTCGATCTGTTGGCTAAATACGGCCTCAAGCGTGGCGAGAACGGCCTGCGGGTCATCATGATGTGCGAACTGCCCTCCAACGCCTTGCTGGCCGATGAGTTCCTCGAATTCTTCGATGGCTTCTCAATCGGCTCCAACGACATGACCCAGCTGACCCTGGGCCTGGATCGCGACTCCGGCATCATCGCCCATTTGTTCGACGAGCGTAATCCGGCGGTGAAGAAGCTGCTCGCCAACGCCATCCAGGCGTGCAACAAGGCCGGCAAGTACATCGGTATCTGCGGTCAGGGCCCGTCGGATCATCCGGATCTGGCCAAGTGGCTGATGGAGCAGGGCATCGAAAGCGTGTCGTTGAATCCGGATTCCGTGCTGGATACCTGGTTCTTCCTGGCTGATCGCCAGATCTGACCGTTGCGGTAGATCGAAAACGGGGCGTCAGCCCCGTTTTCATTTGCGCCGAAAATCCCTGTCCGTTCCGCCACTGGCCGCTTGCGGCTAATATGTCGCGCCAGATGGTTCAAAGGTCGTTATCCCTAGCAGAAGGAGCTTTCCATGCAATACGTCACGCCTGATCTGTGCGACGCCTATCCTGACCTGGTGCAGGTCGTCGAACCGCTGTTCAGCAATTTCGGTGGCCGCGACTCCTTCGGCGGAGAGATCGTGACCGTCAAGTGCTTCGAGGACAACTCACTGGTCAAGGATCAGGTTGATGTCGATGGTACTGGCAAGGTGATGGTTGTCGACGGCGGCGGCTCACTGCGTCGCGCCCTGCTGGGTGACATGCTTGCCGAGAAAGCGGCACGCAACGGCTGGGAAGGCCTGATCATCTACGGCTGTGTGCGCGACGTCGATGTTCTCGCGCAGACTGAACTGGGCGTGCAGGCGCTGGCCAGCCACCCGATGAAGACTGACAAGCGTGGTATCGGCGATCTCAACGTTCCAGTGACTTTCTGCGGCGTGACATTCCGCCCGGGCGAATACGTTTATGCCGACAATAACGGCATCATTGTGTCGCCGGAGCCGCTGTCCATGCCGGAGTAATCCGCTGCACTGGCGGGACATACCCGCCATTTGTTCCGAGCCCGGCGACGCCGGGCTTTTCATGAGTGACGACGATACATCGATGCGGGAATTTCACAGTGAGCAAAACGGCCTGATCCACGCGTTTGTTCTGGATGGCAGCGGCGGTGCCCGACAGATCGGCTATCAGGACCTGCCTACCTTGCAACTGAAGGGGCATGAAAGCCTCTGGTTGCACTGGGATCGCAGCCAGCCCCAGGCGCAGCAGTGGTTGCGCAGGCAGAGCGGACTCAGTGCGTTTGCCTGCGATGTTCTGCTGGAAGAAAATACGCGGCCTCGCATGCTGGCCTTGCCACAGGAGGGGCTGCTGCTCTTCCTGCGTGGCGTCAATCTGAACCCCGATGCAGAGCCGGAAGACATGGTGTCGGTGCGCGTGTTCGCCGACCGGCAACGGGTCATTTCTCTTCGGCTGCGACCATTGCGTTCTACGGAGGTGGTCATACAGCTGCTGTCGGAGGGAAAAGGGCCGAAAACCGCGTCTGAACTGCTGATCTATCTCGCTGAGGCGATGACCGATCGCGTCGATGATCTCGTCATGCAGCTCTCCGAGCGGATCGATAAGGAAGAAGAAGCGCTTGAGGCGAACGAGCGCTACACCCCCGAGCACGATTCGATGCTCTCCTTGCGTCGGCAGGCGGCCGGCCTGCGCCGGTTCCTGCTGCCCCAGCGGGAGCTCTACGGACAGCTGACGCGCAACGGACTGAGCTGGTTCGTCGAGGACGATACCGAGTATTGGAACGAGCTCAGCAACCGCTTGACCCGTTACCTCGAAGAGCTCGAAATGGTCCGGGAGCGGATCAATCTGGTGCTGGAATCGGAACACCGCAGGCTGAGCGAGCGGATGAACCGAACCATGTATCTGCTTGCTATCATTACGGGCTTTTTTCTGCCGCTCAGTTTTCTCACCGGACTGCTCGGAATCAACGTCGGGGGCATACCTGGTGCCGACTTCCCGTACGGGTTCGCCGTAGCCTGCGCGCTGATAGGCAGTATCGCCTTGCTGCAATGGTGGATGCTACGGCGCCTCCGCTGGCTCTGAATGTGACTCCCGACCGGCCATAGACCGTCTAGGCCACATACTTTAGCGAGGTTTGCATGCGCGATCCCTTTGAAGAATCCCTGCGAGATCTGCTCAACAAGCCCTCCGTGCACGATGACGACGCCTGCCTGGGGCGAGTGCTGAAAACGGCCAACCGGCAGGTGGGTGCTGGCGACCT
Source organism: Stutzerimonas sp. KH-1 (assembly GCF_054483855.1). Classification (NCBI taxonomy): domain Bacteria; kingdom Pseudomonadati; phylum Pseudomonadota; class Gammaproteobacteria; order Pseudomonadales; family Pseudomonadaceae; genus Stutzerimonas; species Stutzerimonas sp. KH-1. The sequence goes on from NZ_CM137011.1 coordinate 1,373,305, forward strand.
GTTTGCTCTGGTAGGGCACTGGCTCGAAGCATTGCTGATGGCCGTCAATAGCGGCTCGCGACATCTCGCACCGGTTTCCCGCCGGGCTGCTTCCAACCGTTCTTTCGATAAGGCTGATTGATCATGGAATTCGATCCCTGGACCCAAAGTCTGCTGTCGGCGATGAGCTCGCTTTGGGCATCTGTAGCGGCCTTTATTCCCCGTCTGTTCGGCGCCGTGGTCGTCGTATTGCTCGGCTTCGTGGTAGCCAAGCTGCTCGATACCTTGTTATCCAAAGTGCTGGCCAAGGTCGGATTGGATCGGCTGATGGCCGGAACCGGGCTTACCAAACTGTTGGGCCGAGCGGGCATACGCATTCCGGTCTCGGCGTTGATCGGTAAGGTGGTGTATTGGTTCGTGCTGCTGATCTTCCTGGTCTCGGCCGCCGAATCGCTGGGGCTGGAGCGCGTTTCGGCAACCCTCGACATGCTTGCGCTCTATGTGCCGAAGGTCTTCGGCGCTGCGTTGGTTCTGCTCGCTGGTGTCCTGCTGGCGCAGCTGTTGAGCGGTCTGGTTCGAGGCGCCGCCGAGGGTGTCGGCCTTGATTACGCGAACGGTTTGGCGCGAATGGCGCAGGGCCTGGTGATAATCATCAGCATTTCCGTGGCGATTGGGCAGCTCGAGGTCAAGACCGAGCTGCTCAATTATGTGATTGCCATCGTACTGATCACGGTCGGCCTCGCGGTTGCGCTGGCCCTTGGTCTCGGTAGTCGTGAGCTGGTAAGTCAGATCCTGGCTGGAATCTATGTGCGTGAACTCTACGAAGTGGGCCAAAAGGTACGGCTGCCTGACATGGAAGGCCAGATCGAGGAAATCGGTACGGTGAAAACCTTATTGCTTACCGATGACGGCGAGCTGATGTCCGTGGCGAACAAAGTGCTACTCGAACAGCGAGTCGGCAGCCGCTAGCCCTGAGTATCTGGTAAAGTACGTCGCCTTTTTTCCGGTTTCCATGATTGGCGGCCGAGATTTTGACTGCCGGCTCGAAGCGTCTTGACTAAAACCCCAACGTCCATTTCGCGCTACGATCCACGCCAGCTCAGCGATGAAGAGCTGGTGCGGCATGCTCACGTCGAACTGTTTCATATAACCCGAGCGTATGAAGAGTTGATGCGTCGCTATCAGCGCACGTTGTTCAATGTTTGTGCGCGTTACTTGGGGAACGAGCGGGATGCCGATGACGTGTGCCAGGAAGTTATGCTCAAGGTGTTATATGGGTTGAAGAACTTCGAAGGTAAGTCGAAGTTCAAAACATGGCTCTATAGCATCACTTACAACGAATGCATTACGCAATATCGTAAAGAGCGCCGCAAACGGCGCCTGCTCGATGCGCTTAGCCTCGATCCGCTGGAAGAAGCATCCGATGAGAAGGCGCCTAAACTCGAAGAGAAGGCGGGTCTGGATCGTTGGTTGGTGCATGTAAACCCGATCGATCGGGAGATATTGGTGTTGCGTTTTGTTGCTGAACTCGAGTTTCAGGAAATCGCCGATATCATGCACATGGGGCTTAGCGCGACGAAGATGCGTTACAAGCGCGCACTGGACAAGCTGCGGGAAAAATTTTCTGATCAAAGTGAAACTTAGCCCCTAAAACTTGTCTTACCCGTAGCGAACAGCTTGGGCATACATGCAACCGGGTTCCTTAGATTGTTCTGATACTAACCACCAGATGGGGATTTACGGATGAAACTTAAAAACACCTTAGGCGTCGTTATCGGTTCGATAGTCGCCGCGACTTCTCTCGGCGCGCTGGCTCAAGGACAGGGTGCCGTAGAGGTGGAGGCGTTCGGTAAGCACTATTTCACTGACAGCTCGCGCGACGTTCAGCGTGATGGCGAATTGTATGGCGCTGGCGTCAGCTATTTTCTTACCGACGATGTTTCGTTGGGTCTCTCCTACGGCGAATACCATGACCTGACCTCTAAGGAGCCGGGCGCCGATGGTAGTCACAAGAACATCAAGGGCAGCCTGACTTCCCTCGATGCTGCCTATCATTTTGGCGCTCCGGGCGTTGGTCTGCGTCCGTACGTCTCCGCTGGCGTTGCTCATCAGAGCATTGGCCAGGCCGCCCGCAGTGGTCGTGACCACAGCACCTTTGCCAACGTGGGCACCGGCCTGAAGTACTACTTCACCGAGAACTTCTTTGCCAAGGCCAGCGTTGATGGCATGTACAACATCGATGCTGATGAAGCCGAGTGGATGGCTGGCGTTGGTGTCGGTCTGAACTTCGGTGGCGGTGCCCGTCAGGTTGCTGCCGTTGAGCCGACTCCGGAACCGGCCCCGGCTCCGATCGTTGACACCGAGCCGGAACCGGCTCCGGAAGTCGTACGCGTCGAGCTGGACGTCAAGTTCGACTTCGACAAGTCGCGCGTCCGCGAAGAAAGCTACAGCGACATCAAGAACCTCGCTGATTTCATGCAGCAGTACCCGCAAACCACCACCGTGGTCGAAGGTCACACCGACTCCGTTGGCACCGACCAGTACAACCAGCGCTTGTCCGAGCGTCGTGCTGAAGCAGTACGCAACGTTCTGGTCAACGAGTATGGCGTTGAAGGCGGTCGTGTGAACTCCGTCGGTTATGGCGAATCCCGTCCAGTTGCTGATAACTCCACCGAGGAAGGTCGTCAGATCAACCGTCGTGTTGAGGCCGAGGTAGAAGCTCAGGTTCAGTAATGCTGGGCTGAAGCCTTCAAGCTCGAAAAGCCCGGCATAGTCCGGGCTTTTCTTTGTCTGTAGCAAAAGTGCCGTCGCTGCGCTGCGCTTCGGGCCGCGGCTGGCGGTTGCGATGCTGCCGTATACAAATGGCTGACCGGATAAACATCAGCCGGGCGAAGAAATCCGTGGGCATAAAAAACCCCGCCGAAGCGGGGTTTTTTATTGCATTACAGCGTCATCAGACTTCGACGACCTTGATCTTGGCCTTTTCCGCAGCCTCACGGAACTCGGCGATCTGGTCGAAGGAAAGGTAGCGATAGATGTCGGCAGCCATGCTGTCGATGTTCTTCGCGTACTCCATGTACTCCGCAACAGTCGGCAGCTTGCCGATGATGGAGGCTACCGCTGCCAGTTCGGCCGAGGCCAGGTATACATTGGTGGCGTCGCCGAGGCGGTTCGGGAAGTTACGGGTCGAAGTGGAGACGACGGTCGAACCGGTCTGAACGCGAGCCTGGTTACCCATGCACAGGGAGCAGCCCGGCATTTCCATACGCGCGCCAGCCTTGCCGTAGATGCCGTAGTAGCCTTCTTCGGTCAGCTGGTGAGCGTCCATTTTGGTCGGCGGAGCCAGCCACAGACGGGTCGGAATACCACCCTTGACCTTGTCGAGCAGCTTGCCGGCAGCGCGGAAGTGGCCGATGTTGGTCATGCAGGAGCCGATGAAGACTTCATCGATCTTCTCGCCAGCAACGGTGGACAGCAGGCGGGCATCGTCCGGGTCGTTCGGTGCGCAGAGCACGGGCTCTTTCACTTCGGACAGGTCGATCTCGATCACAGCTGCGTATTCGGCGTCCTTGTCGGCTTCCAGCAGCTTCGGATCGGCCAGCCAGGCTTCCATCGCCTGGGCACGGCGCTCGAGGGTGCGGGCATCGCCATAGCCTTCGCTGATCATCCAGCGCAGCATGGTGATGTTCGACTTTAGGTACTCGGCGATCGACTCTTCCGGCAGCTTGATGGTGCAACCGGCAGCCGAACGCTCTGCGGAGGCGTCGGACAGTTCGAACGCTTGCTCGACGGTCAGCTGGTTCAGGCCTTCGATCTCGAGGATGCGGCCGGAGAATATGTTCTTCTTGCCCTTCTTCTCGACAGTCAGCAGGCCCTGCTGGATGGCGTAGTAGGGGATGGCATGGACCAGGTCACGCAGGGTGATGCCAGGCTGCATCTGACCCTTGAAGCGCACCAGTACGGATTCCGGCATGTCCAGCGGCATGACGCCAGTGGCGGCAGCGAAGGCGACCAGGCCGGAACCGGCCGGGAAGGAGATACCGATCGGGAAACGGGTGTGCGAGTCACCACCGGTACCAACGGTATCCGGCAGCAGCATGCGGTTCAGCCAGCTGTGAATGATGCCGTCGCCCGGACGCAGCGACACGCCGCTGCGGTTCATGATGAAGTCCGGCAGGGTGTGATGGGTGTTGACGTCGATCGGCTTCGGATACGCAGCGGTATGGCAGAATGACTGCATGACCAGGTCGGCGGAGAAGCCCAGGCAAGCCAGGTCCTTCAGCTCGTCGCGGGTCATCGGGCCGGTGGTGTCCTGGGAACCGACGGTGGTCATCTTCGGCTCACAGTAGGTGCCCGGACGTACGCCCTTGCCTTCCGGCAGGCCACAGGCGCGACCGACCATCTTCTGTGCGAGGGTGAAGCCTTTGCCGCTGTCAGCCGGCGCTTCCGGCTTCTTGAACAGGGTGGACGGAGCCAGACCCAGCTCGGCGCGGGCCTTCTCGGTCAGGCCGCGACCGATGATCAGCGGGATACGACCGCCAGCACGGACTTCGTCCAGCAGTACGTCGGTTTTCAGCTCGAAAGTGGTGATGACTTCATCGGTGCCGTGCTTGCAAACCTTGCCAGCGTACGGATAGACGTCGATCACGTCGCCCATGGCGAGGTTGCTGCAATCGAACTCGATCGGCAGGGCGCCGGCATCTTCCATGGTGTTGTAGAAGATCGGAGCGATCTTGGTGCCGAAGCAGAAGCCACCGGCGCGCTTGTTCGGTACGTTCGGAATGTCATCACCGAAGAACCACAGCACGGAGTTGGTGGCCGACTTGCGCGAAGAACCGGTACCGACCACATCGCCGACGTATGCAACCGGGAAGCCCTTGGCTTTTAGTTCTTCCATCTGCTTGATCGGGCCAACCGAGCCCGGCACGTCCGGGTTGATGCCATCACGGGCCATTTTCAGCATGGCCAGGGCGTGCAGTGGGATGTCAGGGCGCGACCAGGCGTCCGGAGCAGGCGACAGGTCGTCGGTGTTGGTTTCGCCAGTGACCTTGAACACGGACAGGGTGACTTTTTCGGCAACTGCCGGGCGGTTGGTGAACCACTCGCCTTCGGCCCAGGACTGCATGACGGCCTTGGCGTGCTCGTTGCCGGCTTTGGCTTTCTCGGCCACATCGTGGAAGGCGTCGAACATCAGCAGGGTGTGCTTCAGCTGCTCGGCGGCGACAGCGCCCAGCTCGGCGTTATCCAGCAGCTCGACCAGGGTGGCGATGTTATAGCCGCCCTGCATGGTGCCCAGCAGCTCGACGGCGCGCTGCTTGCTCAGCAGCGGCGAGGAGGTTTCACCTTTGGCCAGGGCGGACAGGAAACCGGCCTTGACGTAGGCGGCTTCGTCGACGCCAGCAGGGACGCGGTTGGTGATCAGGTCAACGAGGAATTCTTCTTCGCCGGCCGGCGGGTTCTTCAGCAGCTCGACCAGGCCTGCGGTTTGCTCGGCGTTCAGCGGCTGGGGCACGACGCCCTGGGCGGCACGCTCTTCTACGTGTTTGCGATAGGCTTCAAGCACAGTTTTTACCCTCATCATTGGTCCCTTGGGTGTTTCGGGACGCGCATCCGGAAGCTGTTTTCAAAGTTTTACGCCGGGCGGGCGACGCCGGATGGGCAGGAGAAAGGCAATTCTGCGCATCCGGCACGCAGCCGGTTCAACTGTGCTCGTGACGCTTTGAAAACAGCTTCGTATGGAATGTGGCGCCAAAAACGGCGGGCTGAGTCTACTGGAAATGGCTCGCGAAGTTAAGTCGAGGACCGCCTGCTGTGGGGGTTGCGCCAACGCCTGTCGGCTCGCCTCGAATGCGCTGAGTACCGTCTGGCCTGGGCTTCAGCGTGATTTGCCGCCATCCGGATGTCAGCGCGAGTGACCCTGGTAGGACAAAAGTCTAAGATGCTCAGCCCGTACTCCATGCCGCTTTTCTGCTCATGTCCACTCAGCGCATCAAAACTCCTTGCGTAGGCCTCTGTTCGACCGTGTACGGCGATGTCGTCTGTCGCGGCTGCAAGCGCTTTCACCACGAGGTGGTCAACTGGAACGCATACGCTGAACAGGAAAAGTTGGCCGTCTGGCGGCGCCTCGAGATTCTTCTCGCTCAGGTGATGATGGCGAAACTCGAGATCTTCGATGCCGTGCTGCTGCGCCAGCAGTTGGAAGCAAGGCAGATTCGCTTCGTGGCCGAGCAGTCTCCCTACTGCTGGGCTTATCAGCTGATCGCGCGCGGCGCCCGGCTTATCCAACAGCTGGACGCATACGGAATCAGTCTGTTGCCCGAGTTTCGCGACTGGGCGCTGCCTGAGCTGCGAGATGCCATTGACCGAGAGTTTTTTCTGCTTTCCGAGGCCCACTACGATCGCTATATCGCTCCGCAATTCATACGCCAGGGTATGGATCTGAGGGTGTGAAGGCGAAAGCCTCTAGCGAGGCTTCCGCGCGTTGGATCAATGGCGCACAAGGTCTTCCAGGTGATCGATGATGTCATCTGGCTTGAGTACCAGGACGTCGCTTTCCAGCGTATCGAGTACCACTTCTGCAGTATTGCCCATGAGGGCGCCCGAGAATCCGGTTCGTGCCACGGTTCCGATGATGGTTACGACCGCATTGAGCTGATGGCAAACGCGGGGAATCAATGCATCGGCCGGCCCTTCGACAACATGCAGACGTTCGTTCGGGATAGCGAAATCTTCCTGAAACTGCTTGCAGGCGTCGCGATATCTCGCCTCGATGGTCTCTTTCAGCTGAAAGGCCGGATCTGCGGCAGACAACATCGCCGACGGATGAGCGCTGATGACGTGGAGATTGCCATCGGCGAGGTTGGCGATCTCGAATCCGTGATTGACGATGGTCGTGTGCAGCGTGCGGTGTTCGAGGTCGGCGTTGCCAACGTCCACGGCGGCTAGGATGTTGCCGCCGGTCCATGGCTTGTCGGTTTTAACCATCAATACCGGGCAGGGGCAGTAGCGCAGCAGCTTCCAGTCCTCCGGAGTCAGCAGGGCGCGCTTCAGTGGATTGTCCGGCACGTGCTGCTTGACCACCAGGCCGCAGCCTTCTGCTTGTTGCACGCTGATAATGGTCTGGTGGACGCTCTCGTGCCACGCCTGTTGCGTGGTCGTCTGATGGCCTTCGGATTCGAGCTGCTCTCGCAATGCGCTCAGGTGTGCACTGTGGTCGTGTCTGGTGTCGCAGATCAGCAGATGCAGGTGAGATTGGCTGACAGTCGAGATCAGGCGCGCGCGCTTGAGGGCCAGCTCTTGTGGCTGGTTCGGGTCAATTACCACGAGGATGCAGCGAATGGCTTGCATGATCGGCTCCATTTCCTGATGCGGGTTGGTCAACTATAGACAAGCCTGCGACGCCAGTTGTGATGTATATCAAGCAAGACTGGCTGCTCCGCGCGGCATTCGTATAATGCCCGCGCGGTGTCGGCCGGCACCACGCGATGACCCACTATTTTGTTCCTGAATATGCAAGGTTCGACATGCTTCCTGATCTGAATGAGTTTCTCGCCTGCGTCACTCCCGCTGCCTGGGTAGACGCTGCCTTGCAGAATCAGGACGTGATGCTGATCGACCACGGCAACTGCGAAAAAAAGGCGGCGGGGTCGGCGTTCCAGTTGATGTTCCGCTATGTCGACAAACCCGACCTGCAGAACAAGATGTCGCGTCTGGCGCGGGAGGAGCTGTGTCATTTCGAGCAGGTGCTGGCGATCATCCGTCGCCGCGAGATCGAGTTGCGCAATGTTGGCTCGTCTCGTTATGCCGCCGGTTTGCGCGAGCTCGTACGCAATCATGAGCCCTATCGACTAACCGACACGCTGGTGATCGGTGCCTTTATCGAGGCGCGCTCTTGCGAGCGCTTCGCCATGTTGGTCCCGCACCTGGATGAAGAGCTGGGCAAGTTCTATCACGGGCTGCTCAAGTCGGAAGCGCGGCACTTCCAGGATTACCTGAAGCTGGCCTATCAGTACGGCGACGCTGCCGATGTGGATGCCACCATCGTTCGGGTGCGCGAGCGGGAACGGGAATTGATCGAAAGCCCGGACAGCGAGTTCCGGTTTCACAGCGGCGTGCCGCTGGCAGCCTAGCTCAGGGCGAATGGCGCCTGGTGGTAGCCGTTTTCATCCACCTGCAATGCCCACCCCTGCCGATCCCAGTCGCCCAGCACGATCCGTTTGGCGGGTTGGCCATCTACCTCGAAGTCATGTGTCGCCGGTCGATGGGTATGGCCGTGGATCAGCGTACGTACGCGATGCTCGGCCAGCACGCCGGGTATCAGTTCCGGGGTGACGTCGATGATGTCGCTGGCTTTCATTCGGGTCTGGCTGCGGCTTTCGTTGCGCAGCTTGCGGGCGAGTTTCCGGCGAGTCGCGAGCGGCAGGTTGCGCAGAACGAACAGGCTGACGGGGTTGCGCAGCAGCCGGCGTAGCCGCATGTAGCCTTCATCGCGGGTACACAGACTGTCGCCGTGCATCAGCAGTACCGGCTCGCCGCAGAGCTGGACCACACTCGGGTCAGCCAGCAGCTTGCAGCCGGCCTTGCGGCAGAAGGTCTGGCCGAGCATGAAGTCGCGGTTGCCGTGCATCAGATAGATTCTGACGTCGCGCTCGCTCAACGCACGCAGGGCGCGGGCAATCGATTCCTGGAACGGCGTCATGGCGTCGTCGCCGATCCAGACCTCGAAGAAGTCACCGAGAATGTATAGGGCTTCGGCCTGGGTAGCGCGCGTCGCGAGAAAATGCAGAAACGCCCGGGTGATGTCCGGGCGTTCCTCTTCCAGATGCAGATCTGAGATCAGCAGGATCACTCGCGATTACTCGACGATCTCGGCCTTCTCGATCACCACGTCCTCGACCGGGACGTCCTGGTGGCCGGACTTCATGGTCGTTGCCACACCCTTGATCTTCTCGACCACATCCATGCCCTCGGTCACCTCGCCGAACACGGCATAGCCCCAACCCTGTACGGTAGGCGCACTGTGATCGAGGAAGTCGTTGTCCTTCACGTTGATGAAGAACTGCGCGGACGCCGAATGCGGTTCCATGGTGCGCGCCATGGCCAGAGTGCCGGTTTTGTTAGACAGGCCATTGTTGGCCTCGTTCTTGATCGGCGCGCGAGTGGACTTCTGCTTCATGCCTGGCTCGAAACCGCCGCCCTGGATCATGAAATTGCTGATCACGCGATGGAAGATGGTGCCGTCGTAGTGGCCGCTCTTCACATATTCCTTGAAGTTGGCAGTGGTTTCCGGCGCCTTGTCTTCGAACAGATTGACAGTGATGACGCCGTAGTTGGTGTGCAGTTTGATCATCGGGAAGGGTTCCGTTTCGTTGGTGCGGGCGCGCCGCTGCAAGGGTCGTCGTTACCGAGTGCCGCCAGTCACTGATGGCGGTATCCCCTGAGCGCATTGCTCTGTCAGGGGGTTGACGGGTCCGCTATGATAGGCGCTTTGATTTGGTCGGCCTACCCTGAGAGGGTATTTACAAGCTACTGCACTCGGCCCTGCGACGTTGAAATGGTCTCAAAATGCTTATGTACGACTTTGTACATTCCGCCTTTTGCGCTGATCTCACTGCCTGGCCATCGCTCGTTATATTTGTAAGCCTCTCTTAAGCCGCACACTCGCTGACGTTAAGGACATCATGAGCAAGCCCGAGACTCCCGCCGCTAGCAATTTTCTCCGTCCGATCGTCCAGGCTGATCTGGACTCCGGCAAGCACGCCAAGATCGTCACTCGCTTCCCGCCGGAGCCCAATGGCTACCTGCACATCGGGCATGCCAAGTCGATTTGCCTGAACTTCGGTCTGGCGAAGGAGTTCGGTGGCGAGTGCAACCTGCGCTTCGATGACACCAACCCGGCCAAGGAAGACCAGGAGTACATCGACGCGATCAAGAGCGACGTGCAGTGGCTGGGCTTCCAGTGGGCCGGCGAGGAACGCTACGCCTCCAATTACTTCGATCAGCTGCATGACTGGGCGGTAGAGCTGATCAAGGCGGGCAAGGCGTATGTCTGCGACCTGACACCCGAGCAGGCCCGTGAGTACCGTGGCAGCCTGACCGAGCCTGGCAAGGACAGCCCGTTCCGCGAGCGTTCGGTGGAGGAGAACCTCGACCTGTTCGCCCGTATGAAGGCCGGCGAGTTCCCGGACGGCGCCCGTGCGCTACGGGCGAAGATCGATATGGCGTCACCGAACATGAATCTGCGCGACCCGATCCTCTATCGCATTCGCCATGCGCACCATCACCAGACCGGCGACAAGTGGTGCATCTATCCGAGCTACGACTTCACTCACGGGCAGTCGGACGCCATCGAGGGCATCACGCATTCCATCTGCACCCTCGAATTCGAGGATCATCGCCCATTGTACGAGTGGTTCCTGGCCAACCTGCCGGTGCCGGCCCAGCCGCGCCAGTACGAGTTCGCCCGTCTCAACCTGAACTACACCATCACCAGCAAGCGCAAGCTCAAGCAGCTGGTGGATGAGAGGCATGTGAGCGGTTGGGACGACCCGCGCATGTCGACGCTCTCCGGCTTCCGGCGCCGCGGCTACACCCCGGCCTCGATCCGCAACTTTTGCGACATGATCGGTGTGAATCGCGCAGGCGGCGTTGTCGACATCGGCATGCTGGAATTCGCGATTCGCGAAGACCTGGACGCCAACGCTGCGCGTGCCATGTGCGTGCTCAAGCCGCTCAAGGTGGTGATTACCAACTATCCGGAAGGGAAGAGCGAAAACCTCGAGCTGCCGCGCCATCCGAAGCAGGACATGGGGGTGCGGGTGCTGCCGTTCAGCCGCGAGATCTACATCGATGCGGGCGACTTCGAAGAAGTCCCGCCGGCGGGCTTCAAGCGACTGGTTCCTGGCGGCGAAGTGCGACTGCGTGGCAGCTACGTGATCCGTGCCGATGAAGCTATCAAGGATGAGGCTGGAAATGTCGTCGAGCTGCGCTGCAGCTACGACGAAAATACCTTGGGCAAGAACCCCGAAGGCCGCAAGGTCAAGGGTGTGATCCACTGGGTGCCGGCTGCCGAAAGCGTCGAGTGCGAGGTGCGTCTGTACGATCGCCTGTTCCGTTCCGCCAACCCGGAGAAGGACGAGGAGGGCGGCAGCTTCCTGGACAATATCAATCCCGAGTCGCTCGTCGTGCTCAAGGGGTGCCGCGCCGAGCCGTCGCTGGCCAATGCGGCTCCTGAAGAGCGCTTCCAGTTCGAGCGCGAAGGGTATTTCTGTGCCGACATGAAGGACAGCAAGCCCGGCGCTCCCGTGTTCAATCGCACCGTCACGCTGCGTGACTCCTGGGGTCAATGATGGCGCTGGCGATCTACAACACCCTGACCAAGACCAAGGAAGCGTTCCGCCCGCTGGAAGGCAACAAGGTGCGCATGTACGTCTGTGGCATGACGGTCTACGACTTCTGCCACATCGGTCATGCTCGGGTGATGGTGGCGTTCGACGTGGTCACCCGCTGGCTGCGCCAGCGCGGCTACGATGTGACCTACGTGCGTAACATCACCGACATCGATGACAAGATCATCCGCCGTGCCACTGACAACGGCGAGCCGTTCCAGGCGCTGGTCGAGCGCATGATTGCGGCGATGCATGAAGACGAGACGCGCCTCAACGTGTTGCGTCCGGATCTCGAACCTCGCGCCACCGACCATATCGCCGGCATGCATACGATGATCCAGACCCTGATCGACAAGGGCTTCGCTTATGCGCCGGGCAACGGTGATGTCTACTACCGGGTCGGCAAGTTCGTCGGTTATGGCAAATTGTCGCGTCGCAAGATCGAAGACCTGAAGATCGGTGCTCGTATCGAAGTGGACGAAGCCAAGGAAGATCCGCTGGACTTCGTATTGTGGAAGGGCGCCAAGCCGGGTGAGCCGAGCTGGGTTTCGCCGTGGGGCCCTGGGCGTCCCGGTTGGCATATCGAGTGTTCGGTAATGTCCACCTGCTGCCTGGGCGAGACGTTCGACATCCATGGAGGCGGCCCGGATTTGGTGTTTCCGCACCATGAGAACGAGATCGCGCAGAGCGAGGCCGCGACCGGCAAGCAGTACGCCAATGTCTGGATGCACGCGGGCGCGGTGCGGGTCGATGGCGAGAAAATGTCTAAGAGCCTGGGCAATTTCTTCACCATCCGCGAAGTGCTGGAGAAGTACCACCCGGAGGTGGTGCGCTACCTGCTGGTATCCAGCCACTACCGCAGCCCGATCAACTACTCCGAGGACAGCCTGCGCGAAGCCAAAGGCGCGCTGGAGCGCTTCTACAACGGCTTGAAAGGCCTGCCTGACGCGGCGCCTGCCGGTGGCGAGGCGTTCGTGGCGCGCTTCGGCGCGGCGATGGACGACGATTTCAACTCGCCAGAAGCGTGCGCGGTGCTGTTCGATATGGTGCGTGAGGTCAACCGCCTGCGTGAGACCGATCTTGCTGCTGCTGCCGCGCTGGCTGCTCAGCTCAAGGTGCTTGCCGGTGTGCTCGGCGTACTGCAGTTGGAGCCCGATGCCTTCCTGCAGGCGGGAGCTGCTGGCAAGGTTGACGCTGCCGAGGTCGAGGCGCTGATCGCCGCGCGTTTGGCGGCGAGAGCGGAAAAGAACTGGGCCGAGTCCGACCGTATCCGCGATCAGCTCAGCGCCATGGGCGTGGTGCTGGAGGACGGCAAGGGCGGGACGACCTGGCGTCTGGCTGAATAGTCCAATGCAAACAAAAAACGGCGCCGAAGGGCGCCGTTCTTGTTTGCGTCGTTCACGATCAGTCGTGCAGATGTTCTGCGGCGTGCAGGGTATTTTCCAGCAGGCAGGCGCGGGTCATCGGGCCGACGCCGCCCGGCACCGGGGTGATCCATGCGGCGCGCTCGCTGGCTGGTTCGAATTCCACGTCGCCGAGCAGACGGCCATCAGCCTGGCGGTTGATTCCGACGTCGATGACGATCGCGCCGGGCTTGATCCATTCACCCTTGACCAGGCCAGTGATGCCGGTTGCGACCACGACCAGGTCGGCCCGCCGTACGTGCTCTTCGAGATTGCGGGTAAAGCGGTGGGTTACGGTAGTGGTGCAGCCCGCCAACAGCAGCTCCAGCGCCATAGGACGCCCAACGATGTTCGAGGCGCCGACCACGACCGCATCCAGCCCATGCAGGTCGACTCCGGTGCTTTCAAGCAGCGTCATGATGCCTTTCGGCGTGCATGGGCGCAGCAATGGCATACGCTGCGCGAGGCGGCCGACGTTATAGGGGTGGAAACCGTCCACGTCCTTGTCCGGGCGGATGCGCTCCAGCAGCTGGGATGCATCCAGATGCTTGGGCAGAGGCAGCTGGACGAGAATGCCGTCGATCGAAGAGTCGTCATTGAGCTGATCGATCAGGGCCAACAGGTCTTCCTGGCGGGTATCGCTTGGCAGATCATGGGCGACAGAGTTGAAGCCCACCTCCTCGCAATCTTTGCGCTTGTGCGCCACATACACCTGGGAGGCTGGATCGCTGCCGACCAGAATCACGGCGAGGCCGGGTGCGCGGAGCCCTTGGGCGCGACGTTCGGCAACACGACCGGAGATCTGTTGGCGAATGTTGGCAGCAATCGTTTTACCGTCGATCAGTTTTGCGGTCATGACGCTTGGTTAACCATTGGAGAGGACTTGGAAAGGGCGCGTATTCTCGCATGTCGTAGCGATACGGCAAAGGCGAAGCAGCGTTCGTCACCTGTAACCCCTTTATCTAACTGAAATTTTTTTCAATTTGCTGTTGACGACTGTTTGGGGCCTCTATAACATTCGCCCCGCTTGTCGAGCACAGCCTGCTGCTGGGTAAGATGGCTTACGAAGAAGGCGACTTCTTTCAATAGCCGGAGCTTCAAGTCTGCGCTCCGAACAGAATGCAGATAAAAGCGCCCGTAGCTCAGCTGGATAGAGCATCCGCCTTCTAAGCGGATGGTCGCAGGTTCGAGTCCTGCCGGGTGCGCCATTTCGGGCTCTGGCACAAGCAAATGCAATATGGTGGGCGTAGCTCAGTTGGTAGAGCACAGGATTGTGGCTCCTGGTGTCGAGGGTTCGATCCCCTTCGTCCACCCCATATTCTCGAGACGCCAGGCGCTGCCTGGCGTTTTCGTTTAGCCCGCTTGGCGGACGTGGTGAAATTGGTAGACACACCAGATTTAGGTTCTGGCGCCGCAAGGTGTGAGAGTTCGAGTCTCTCCGTCCGCACCATGTGAAAAGCTGAAAGCCCCGGATTCCGGGGCTTTCGCGTTTCTGGGGGACGGCAAATTAGTGTGTGTTTGGTCCCAAAGGAAGAGAGGCGGCGGACCAAAAACACGCCGGCCGGCGATCACCGCGTTTTATCTTGACCCTTCGAAAACGAGTAATTCTGGTAATCTCGTTTGCCGGAAAGCCTTCTAGAGGCTCTGCCGCTGCGCCCATCTGCGATCGCGCTGCTGCAGTTCGACAAGGAGCTGGCGATAGACGGTTTCTCAGGCGACCAGGTGGCGTATCACTGCAAGCTGACCCTGGAAGCAGCATTCGTTGAGCAGCCGGGGAACAGCGCCCAGGATCGCTTCGCCTTTCGGTGCCTGACTTGGGAAGGCCACGACTGCGAGGATGCTGTCAGAAACGAGAATGTCTGGCAGAAGACCAGAAATGGGGGCGCTAGCCGCCGGTGGCTGGAGTGTTGAGCTGATTGGTGACCTGGCCAAGAGGCTTCATCCGCAAGAAGACTGCGGAGCTCACCGGGATCCAGTTGTAAAAGAACGGTGTCTGTTGCTCTGATGCGGAGACTAAGGATCTATCCCGCCGCCGTTTGCGTGCTCACTGGCAGCGTCAGCAGGGCGGCAATGGGTTCATCCCCATCGCCACAGGCGGCTCACTCGATGCCAGGCGGACCGTTGTAGCTCTGGTGGTTCAGGCCAGTGGGCCTTCTTGCTTTCGCATTGCACGATGCCGTTGGTGCCAAGCCTCAGGCGCCAGCGCTGGGCCGATGGAAAGTGCTCGCCCGGATCGGTGTGCAACAGCAGCAAGTTGTAGTCGTGCTGCTTCTCGATGGGGTGGGCCTGGACTGAACCTTTGTCGCCCTCGCTAGCGAGATCATCACCTTCGGCATGGACAAACAGCTTGTTGTGGCTCGCCTGGATCATTGCGCAAAGCTGTTCGCAATCTAGCGTGAGCCGCTCGCGAATCTCGTCGTGCTCCAGCGCCGTCTTGTCCAGCGTCAGCAGAACGCGATAGCAGATGACCTGCCGCTCCTCGTTAGTCGCCCACTTCCCGGAGTGTTCTCGAACCAGTACCGGCAGATCGGGCAGCTTGCGATAGTCGAGCCAGACCCGTTGCTGTGCGAGCACCTTGCGGGTGTAAGGCATCAGCAGGCGAATCTTCCAGCGCGGCTTGCCTTTGCGCAGTCTGCGGGTGATGGCTGTGATCATGTCGTCGCGCAGCAGGTCGCGAACGGCATAGACCAGCGCGATCACCAGCAGCAGAGTGAGCGAGAGCTTCTCGCTGGCGTCGCGCGCGTTGAACAGGAAGTAAGTGAAGAGCGACATGATCAGCATCGTCGACATCGCTTTGACCAGCTTGTGGGTGCCGGCGCCCAGCTCTGTGACCTTCGAGCGCAACATCACCGGATACTCCAGTAGCCGGTGATACAGTGCCATGCGGTTCCATATCCGCGTAGGGGTTCCGTGAAAGTCGCTCAGGTACTCGCGCTCCTTGCGGTATCTACGTTCTTGGCACAGGAATTCCGCCACCGATTGCTTGAGTTCTTCGTCGAGCGCCGCGTAGCCCTCGAGGGTCATGCTTTCCAGCAGGAACTGCTCGGCATGCCACGAGAAATAGACGTCCATCTGACGAAAATAGCGCTGCTGGTTGCTCTGCTTCGGGCTGGACCTGCGCAAACGTTGCGCGAAGTTCTGGCTGAGCCGCAGGGCGCGCGCTACGGGCTCTGCCACAGCCTCAGACGTGAGCATCTGCTGGCGCAGCCGCTCCATTGAAGCCTGGTACTGGAAGAACCAGGAGCCATACATGATTTCGTAGTGCGGAGAGAGCAGTACGAAGGATTGGTCGGCCTTGCTGATGCGGTCCTTCGACGGCATTCCCAGCAGTCCGTAACTGTGCGTCACGGTAGTAAAGAAAAACTGCTCTTCCGACAGGGTCCATGCCGACAGGTTGCTTTCGTGCGGAGTAAACAGATACAGCTCGATCTTGTGCCGTCCAGGCTGCTTCAGCGTGCGTGTCAGCTGCAGGCGGAAATCACCTTTTCGCTTGAGTGAAAACACGGAACCCCCAATGACCGTGGAACGCGGCCAGCTTACCAAGCTTCCGCTGGGAGGTACGCCAAGTAGCGGGCCTATGTTTGAGCAAGGCTTTGTCTAGGCCGCCTTTTGCTCAAATTCCCGTCGTCGCGCCATCGATAAAGCATCCGTTCCGCGAACTCCAACCAACCTTCAGTCATGCAGATGATATGCGCGCTTTGGCCAAGCAGCTGGCGAAGGGTGGAAGGCAAATGATGCGCAGAGGGGCGCCTAGATATGTGTTCCGAAATTGGTCCCAATGAGCCGGAGCGTAAAAATATTTACCTGCAACTTCAGCAGATTAGGCGGTCCATTCGATTCTCTCCGGCATCGCACCACTCGATGTTTTCACGGCCTTTCAGGTCAGTATGAAAATGATTCGATGACGACCTCCGTAGGGGAGTTTACCCGGCTGCACGCGTGAAGGCCTGCGGTCGAGGATCTGGTCGTCAGTCCTGGCAATGCTTGCCCAACGACATGGTGAAGGAGTTCGTTACTCGGATTCACGGCGCGGCCGTGATGAATTCCTGGTGGCCGGGGCTAACGGTCACGGCTTTCGGTCCTATCGCCGTTCCGGAAGCGCCGGCCTTCATGAATGTGCTGCGAGCCGCTTTCGAGGCGGAGCCCGTATGGCTGGACGCAGCCGAAGACCGCGGCGTGCGCTGATGTTTCTGTTGCTCTGTCGCGAACGCCTCGGCAACGAGCTCGGGATGGATTCATCTTGAGCGCATCGAGGTGAGCTTTCAGTGTGATGGGTAAAGCTCCACGACTACGCCAGATTCCGGCCGATTCATCGCCTGATTCATCGCATGCACCAGCGATGCCTGATTGAAGGGCTTGGCCAGTGTATGCAGGCGGCGGTTGCCTTCGGCCAGATCGGCGTAGCCACTGACCAGCAGAACGGGAAGGCCCGGTCGCTCGGTGCGTATGGTCTCGGCCAATTGAGCGCCGGTCATGCCGGGCATCATGTGATCGGTGACCAGAATGTCGAAGTCGTCCTGCCGTCGGAGCAGGCAGAGGGCGGCCTCACCATTGTCAACGGCGGTCACCCTATAGCCGAGATCCTCGAGCAGCGCCGACGTGTTTTCCAGAACCAGTGGATCGTCGTCGACGACGAGCACGGTAAGAGAAGCCTTGGCTGCCGTGCGTAACCATGGGCTTGCAGCCGCCGAGGTGCTCTTGTCTTCGGCGCGTTCTTGCGGCTTGGCCACTGGAAGCCAAAGCTCGATCGCCGTGCCTTCGCCCGGAGTGCTGCGGATCTCAAGACGCCCGCCCGATTGCTCAGCCAGACCGTGTGCCATCGACAGCCCGAGACCGGTGCCCTTGCCGGGTCCCTTCGTGGTGAAGAAGGGTTCTGTGGCACGGGACAGAATCTCCTGGGGCATACCGCAACCATCGTCCCGTACCAGTAGCACGACGTGCTCGTTTCCAGGCGGTGCGTTGTTGTTGGCGGCGGGGTGGTATTGGCCCTCGATGCAGATCGTGCCGCCGCCCGGCATCGCGTCGCGTGCGTTGACGACCAGATTGATCAGCACCATCTCCAGCTGGTTGGCGTCCACGAAGGCTGGCGGCAGATTCAACGGAAAGCGCATGTCGACGGTGATGTTGGCCTCGACAGAACGCTGTAGCAGCTCCCGCATGCCCATCACCAGATCGGGAAGCAGCACCGAGCTTGGGCGTAGCTCCTGCTTGCGGGCAAACGTGAGCAAGCGTTGCACCAGACCCGCTCCGCGCTGGGCGGCTTGCAAGGCGTTCTCGATTAGGCTGTCGATGCGCGACTCGCCATCCGGAAGGCGCTTGCGTAGCAGTTCGAGGTTACCGCCGACCACCGCCAGCAGGTTATTGAAGTCGTGGGCAATTCCGCCGGTCAGCTTGCCGATGGCCTCCATTTTCTGCGCCTGGCGCAATGCCGCTTCGGCCTGCCTGCGCTCGGTGACGTCCACCAGGCCACCAAGGATCAACGCGCCCTCAGCAGCGGCTTCGATCCGGGTGGACGCCAGCACGTCGACGAACAGGCCGGCCCGGGCAACGAGGCGATATTCGGCGTTCAGGCATTCACCCGTGGCGACTAGCCGCGGCCAGTCGTGCTCGACCAGCTGGCGAGCCGATTCTGGGGTCATGAAACTGATCAGCTTGCGCCCGATGACGTCCTGACGACGGTAACCGACCAGCGCGAGCCAGGCGTCACTCACCGACCGCAGGTGTCCATCCGTATCCAACGAGTGCAGCGGCAGCGGCGTCTTGCTGTAGAGCTCCTTGAAGCGTTCCTCGCTACGCCGCAGCGCGGCCGCCTCCTGCTCGCTGACCATCGCGCGGCGTCGATCATGCAGGGAGGCGGCAAGGCCGAAGAACAGAACCACGAAGGTCGAACCCGAGACGGCCGATGCGAGGGACACAAGATCCAGGCCGTCACCCGGCAGGACAGGTTGAGCGGCGTCCAGGGTGCTGAAGTGCGCGCCGACCATGGCGGAGTAGTGCATGCCGGCGATTGCGAAACCCATCGCTATCGCTGACACAGCCTGGAGAAGGGGGCGGGTCCCCTTGGCCGCCAGCCACAGGGCCACGGTCGAGGCGCCAATGGCGATGGCGAAGGAAATTGCCACCCACAAGCCGTCGTAGCTGAGCTCGGCGTTCATGGTCATGGCTGCCATGCCCATATAGTGCATTGCACCTATGCCGAGCCCCATGAACAGCCCGCCGATGCCAAACGTGGAGCGCTTCGAGCCGCGGATACCTACCGCAAAGAAACTGAGGGCCGTCACCACCATCGGCACGATGAAGGACCAGAGCGTCAGACGCAGGTCGTAGCGGATCTCCATGCCCGGCATGCCGAACGCGAGCATGCCGATGAAATGCATCGACCAGATGCTGCCGCCCATGCAGGCGGCTGCGGCGGCCAGCCAGGCGTGGCGGGCCCAGCCTGTGGCGACCTTGCTTCGACTGGCAAGGTCCAGAGCCGTGAACGAGCCGGCGATGGCGATCAGGATGGACAGGCTGACCAGAGCAATGTTGTAGGTGGTGTGCATAGGCATCTCGCTGGCAAGGCTATCGATGCCTCTTCAGTGTTGCAGACCTGGCCGTGCCTTTGTCGGTTGCCGACCAGCGGTGGTTAGTCTGCTGGAGCCACGTTCTACAGAAGTCTAGGCCTCGAAATCGGTTCTCTCGTTGTCGCTGCTGATAATTCATCCTATGATCGGCTCAATTTTGTAGGGAGTGGTCGATATGGCTCTGCAGCAAACGGCGCGTTCGTCATTGGTTGAACAGGTGATTGGACAACTGCGTTCGCAGATCACAGCGGGGCAGTGGCCATGCGGTGCGCGGATCCCCACGGAAAGTCAGCTCAGCGAGTCGTTGGGCGTAGGACGCAACACGGTTCGCGAAGCGGTAAGGGCGCTGGTGCATACCGGCGTCCTGGAGGTTCGCCAGGGCGCCGGAACATTCGTGCGCTCTGTCCGCGACCCTGCTGGCCTGCTCCAGCACTTGGAGCGCGCGGCCCTGCACGACCAGTTGGAGGTTCGTCGTGCACTGGAGGTGGAGGCGGCGCGCCTCGCTGCGTCTCGCCGTAGCGAAGAAGATCTGCAGGCCATCCACGACGCGCTTGGGGCGAGAGGAAGCTGGAGCGATGAAGCCTCGTTGGCGGACTTCGCTCAGCGAGACGCGCAGTTTCACCTGAATATTGTCCGGGCCAGCCATAACGCTACGTTGCTGGAGATGTACCAGTTCTTCTGGGCTGGCCTGCAGAACACCATCGTCAGAACCGAAGCGGAGCATCAACTCCCCGAGCCGACCTATCAGGCCCATGCCGCACTCTACGAGGCCATCCGCAGCGGCTGTCCCGAGCAAGCCGCCATAGCGGCCAGCGAGCTCCTGACACCCGCACTGGTAGCCCTTGCCAGAACGCTCGATCACGCCACGCACCCATTGAAGGAACAGGAGTAAGTAGCGCATGGACCATTCACTCACCACCTGGCTAATTCTGCTTGTGGCGGCATTTCTCGGCGGCGGCTTGAACGCTATCGCCGGTGGCGGGAGCTTTTTCACCTTCCCGGCCCTGGTCTATGCGGGGGTGCCCGCCGTCGCGGCCAATGCATCCGGAACCCTTGCGCTCTTGCCCGGCTACTTCGCCAGCACCTGGGGATATCGCGAGGACCTCAAACCGCCGGCCACGCTGACGATGGGCGCAGTCATTGCCATCAGCCTGGGCGGCGGCGCCGTTGGCGCGGCTTTGCTGTTGACGACTCCTGACGAAATGTTCCGCGCCATCGTGCCCTGGCTCCTGCTGTTCGCTACGTTGCTGTTCGCATTCGGCCCATGGCTGTTGCGCATGTTCAGCGGCAATGCCCGTGAAGGCGAAGCCGGCGCCTGGCTGCAAGGTTGCACACTGGCAATGGTGAGTATCTACGGAGGCTACTTCAACGGCGGATTGGGTATCGTCTTGCTGGCCGCGTTCAGCCTGCTCGGCCATAGCAGCATCAACTCCATGCAAGGGCTAAAGAATCTGGTTTCGTCGGTACTGACGGCCATCGCGGTGTCGGTCTACGCCTTTGGCGGGGCCATCCTGTGGAAAGAGGCGCTGGTCATGATGCTGGCTGCCAGTGTCGGGGGGTACTTCATGGCGCGCGTGGGCCGAAAGTTGCCGCCGGCATTCGTGCGGGCTGTCGTGATCGTCACGGGTTCGGTCATGACGGTGCTGTTCTTCCGCAGTTGAGCATCTCGAGACGACGGTGTTTCGCTTTCGTCGCTAGGTGATGTGTCGCGAGCGAGCCAGGGCATCTGCGATGCGGCAGTTGGCTTGTAGAACGATCGCTCCTGCTGTGCCGCTGGTAACGATCCCTGCCTCGACGCAGAAAAGGCCCGTACCAACGAGCTGGGTTTCGAGTTCCGTCGCGGCGGGGCGGAGCTATCGGGGATCTACGATACGCGCATTCGCAATGCGATCTACGATCCAAGCGGAAGGCCCAATCTCTACGTGAACGGCGGAACGTTGGAAAGCCAGGGTGTGCTATTGCAAGGCGCCTATCATTGGCAGCAGCTGAGAGTCGGCCTGAGCTATCACCACAACGACGTCGAGTTCGACGGCGACGAGCTGAATGTCTATGAGCACAACGGTCTCGGCACGACGGTCGGCGATACCTGGACCGGTTTTGCCGACTATCGCGCCAGCGATGCATTGTCCTTCGGTTGGCGGGGCGCTTCGTGAGCGGCCTCGATTCGCTGCGTACCGGTGTCGGCACGCTGGACAAGCCTGGCTATGGTGTGCACGACCTCTATGCCCAATGGTCAGCGCTGCGCGATGATCGGCTGGTAGTGAACCTGACGCTGAAGAATATCTTCGACAAGCAGTACCTGGATCACGCTAGTAACGAGGATCTCGAGCACATTCCCGGGTACGAAGGCGTGCGTGGTAGCTACGAGCCGGGCCGCGAGCTGCGCCTCGGTGTAGCACTGCGGATCTGAAGGTTGCCTGCTGAGCCCGGAGGTGCCATGTCTCCGGGCTTGCCTGGGACCGTGGCGTCAGACCAGCGACAAGCTAACCTGGATATTTCCGCGGGTTGCGTTGGAGTAGGGGCATACCTGATGGGCGGCTTCGACCAGCCGCTGGGCCAGTTCTCGGTCCAGTGCCGGCAGGCTGACCTGCAGCGCGACTTCCAGGCCGAAACCACCCGGAATCTGGCCGATCCCGACGTTGGCGGTGATGGACGTTTCTGCCGGAAGCGCCTGCTGCTGTTGGCCAGCGACGAATTTCAAGGCACCGATGAAGCAGGCCGAGTAGCCTGCCGCAAAGAGCTGCTCCGGGTTGGTCGCGTTACCGCCCTGACCGCCAAGCTCCCTTGGTGTGGCCAGCCTGACGTCAAGGTTGCCGTCCGTCGATATGGCGCGACCGTCGCGTCCGCCGGTGGCGGTAACGGTGGCGGTATACAGGGCTTGGATGGTCTGCATGGTACTCTCCTCACGTTATACGCAAAATAATTGCGCGCTAAATAATGTCGGGGAAAGCTAGCCGGCAATTTCTTTTGCGCAAGATAATATTTCGTTTCGAACCCGGGCTATCGTTGCGAGACGAGCCGCAATGGCTCAGAGCAGCTTCAGCAGAGCGCTACGCAAGGCAACTACCTGGTCCTTCAGCGTTGCAACGGCTTCGGTAGACTGACCGCTGGCACCGAGGATGCTCGCGGGAATGCACTCGGCTTGTTCCTGCAGCGCGCGTCCTTTATCGGTGAGACGCAGCTCGACAACACGCTCGTCGTCGCTACGGCGAGTGCGGGTGATCAATCCTTCCGTTTCCAGCCGCTTGAGCAAGGGTGTCAGTGATCCCGGGTCCGTCATCAGGCGGGAGCTGGCATCGCCGACGGTGATGCCATCGGCTTCCCACAGCACGAGCATCGCCAGGTATTGCGGGTAGGTCAGGCCGATGCGCTGGAGCATCGGCTTGTAGACCTTGGTCATCAGCAGCGAGGTCGAATGCAGGGCGAAGCAGAGCTGGTTGTCCAGTTGCAAGGCCGGGCATGAAGGGGGCTTGGTCATGGGAAGTGTGATCGGATGCGGTGGCCGCTACGTTAGCGTTCCTGAGCGCGTGGAGCAACGCATCCGCCGCTGGCTGGGCGCCTTGCAACGATCCTTATTGTGCACTGTTCATTCTTTCCCGTACCGGATATTCCTCACCGGCCATTACATGCGACTCATGGACGAGCCCCCGTTTTGCGCACTGCCATAACCATCTGTCGGCCAGTTGAATATATAAGTTCGAAGGGCGTAATTAATCCCGCGGTTTGCGCCGGAGTTGCTCGATTTGATCAGCGTCAATTTCATCAAGCAGAGCGGATTAATACTGCATCAATGATTTTTGATATTCGGATCATTAAATCTGATATGTGCAGCCTGGGCGTGCATCGGACTGCTGGCGGACAGGTCTTGGCCGTCTAGAATGGACCTTGCAGCTGTTCGGTATTCGAGCATGAGTCGAATGAAGGCGAGCCTCTTGGAATATGGGTTATTAAGCCCGCGACTCATGTGTAAACGGCTGAATAGAAGTAACTTCGAGTTTCGCCGGCAAGCGGCCTGCAATAACGATGAAGTAATCATCGGACAGCAGTGCTTCGTCAAATCAGTCTTTAACCGGGCAATCGCGGGTAGCGGAGCGATAAAAGTTCATCCCCTTCTCGGAGCGGCGCAGAGGCATAGGCGCCGCGCGGTGCTGAACTCATTGGCCCGGAGAGGCTTGAGCGCTGTTGTACCGAACTCTGACAGCCCGACGGTGGGTAGCGATTGCCGTCAAAGGAGAACCGCATGCAAGCCAAAAAGCTCTACGGTCCGGTGAAATTGTTGAGCTTCGTCGTGCTGCTTCTGATGCTCGGCGCAATGCTTTACGCGTTCTCGATCACCCTCATTCACTGGACCGGCATCAATGTCTGAGGGGGTGAAATGAACAACCGCCAAGCCAGGCTTTTCGCGGTAGCCGCAACCGGAGTGGCCGCGCTCGTATTTCTCGGACTGACCGTCGACAGTCATCGGCAGTTTCCCGAGCTGACCAACGCTGAGAACATCACGCCGCAGGTCAGCCACGGCATGGATGTATGGCACAAGTACAACTGCATCAACTGCCACACCTTATTCGGAGAAGGGGCGTACTACGCACCGGACCTGACCAAGATCACCCAGCATCGCGGCGAGCCATACCTGAAAGCGTACATGCGCGATCCGTCCAAGTTCTACGACGAGCAGGTCCACCGCCGCCTGATGCCCAAGCAGGACCTGGCGGAGAGCGAGATCGATGACCTGATCGCATTCCTCGATTGGGTCAGCAAGGTCGACAACCAAGGTTGGCCGCCGCGACCGATCCTGGTCACCGGCAGTTTCGTTCCGGGCGCCGATACGCTGAAGACTGGTGGCACGCAACGTAGCGACTTGCCTCCTGGGGCGCGGCCAGTGGACGCAGAGGACGACGAGCGCGCACTGGGAGAGCAGGTGTTCCGCGCAGCGGTACCGGCTTGCAACGCCTGCCACTCCACCGCGCCGGGTGCCGACATGGCAGGGCCGACCTTATCCGGCATCGCGACTCGCGCCGCGCAAGTGATCGCTTCGCCCGACTACCAGGGGCAGGCCCAGGACGCACGCGGCTACATCCGCGAATCGATCGTCACCCCCAGCGCGCACATCGTTGCAGGCGCGATGTACTCGGCTGACGGCACCTCGTTCATGCCGACCGGCTACGGCGAGAGCCTGACGGACGAACAGATCGATCAGCTGACAGCCTATCTCGAAACGCTCAAGTGACACGCGCACGGCACAGGCCCGGCCTGTTCCATGCTCGCTGCAAGGGGAAACTAAGATGCGCTATCAGTCCCAATCGGTCGCTTACTGGTATTTCGCCGTGGCGATGGTCCTGTTCGGCCTTCAGCTGGTTTTCGGCCTGTTGTCTGCGACCAAGTACATCGGACCGGACCCATTGCTGTACATCCTGCCATTCGACGTGACCAAGGTTATTCATACCAACCTGCTGATCGTCTGGGTGCTGACAGGATTCATGGGCGCGACCTATTGGATGATTCCTGAGGAGTCGCGTACCGAGTTGCATAGCACCAGGCTGGCCTATGTGCAGCTAGTGCTCTGGACGCTGATGGGTGTCACCGCAATCATCGGTTACCTGTTCCGCTACGGGACGGGCAACAAGCTGCTGGAGCAACCGCTGCCGCACAAGATCGTGATCGTCATCTGCATGCTGATCTTTCTCTACAACGTCGGCATGACGATCCGTAAATCCGGGCGCTTCACGACCACCGAAGCGGTGCTGATGATCGGCTTCGTCAGTGCCGCGCTGTTGTATCTGCCTGCATTGCTGCACTACGAGAACTACACCGTTTCGATCTTCTATCGCTGGTGGACCATCCACCTATGGGTCGAGGGTGTCTGGATGATGATCATGGGTGGCTTTCTGGCGTACCTGCTTATCCGCTTGTCCGGCGCGGACCGAGAGGTCATGGAGAAATGGCTGTACGTGATCGTCGGCCTGGTGTTTCTTGCCGGCATCCTCGGTACGGCGCATCACTATTATTGGGTCGGTGTGCCCACTTACTGGCTGCCCATTGGCGGATTCTTCAGCGCGCTCGAGCCGCTTGCGCTGGTCGGCATGGCCGCTTACGCCTATGGAGCCATGCGCCGCTCAGGCCTGGCGCATCCGAATACGCTGGCGCTGCACTGGACGATCGGCAGCGCGGTGTTTGCGCTGTTCGGCGCCGGGCTGCTCGGCTTGGCTCATACCTGGCCCAGCGTTAACAAATGGACCCACGGCACGCTGATCACCGCGATGCATGGTCATGCCGCCTTCTATGGGGCCTACGCCATGATCGTGCTGGCGATGATCACTTACGCTTTGCCATCGATGACCGCCGGCCGAAGGGAGCAGGGCAGCACGCTGGGCTACTGGGCGTTCTGGCTGCAGATCACCGGCATGTTCGGCATGACGTTGTCATTTGCCACGGCAGGTATCGCTCAGGTCTACCTCGAACGGATCATGGGCATGGGCTACCTGGATGCGCAGCTGAAGATCCAGATTCACTTCGTCATGCTGATCGCTACCGCTTCGCTGTTTACCGTGGGCGTTGCCTTGTTCATCTACGACTTTTTTCGCCATGCGCCGCGCTTCAGCACGGATGGGGCCGATCCGGTCTTGGCAGAGGCGCGCCCGACATGACGTTGCCAGAGCGCTCTCCACTGTCCCAGGCCTGTGCGGGCGAGCCGTTCTATTTACCCGGTGGCAACGAAGTGGCGGTGTTCGAGCGCTGCCACGCGCGTGGTCTGGCCGTCATGCTCAAAGGTCCGACCGGTTGCGGCAAAACGCGTTTCGTCGAACACATGGCCTGGAAGTTGGAGCGGCCATTGATCACCGTGGCCTGCCACGACGACTTGTCCGCCAGCGACCTGATCGGCCGCTTCCTGATCCGCCATGACGGCACCGTGTGGCAGGACGGCCCGCTCACCCGAGCGGTACGCCAGGGAGCCATTTGCTATCTGGACGAGGTCGTCGAGGCGCGGCAGGACACCGTGGTGGTTCTGCACGCGCTGACCGATCACCGGCGACTGCTGCCCATCGACAAGACCGGTGAGTTACTGGTCGCCTCACCGGGTTTTCAGCTGGTGATTTCCTACAACCCAGGCTATCAGCGGATGCTCAAGGATCTTAAGCCCAGCACGCGTCAGCGCTTCGTGGCGATGAATCTCGATTTTCCGGGCGAAGAACAGGAAGCGAGGATCGTGCAGCGGGAGAGCGGGGCGGACGCGCCCACCTCAAGGGCGCTGGTCGCGCTGGCGCATCGGCTGCGAGCCTTGCGCGACCGAGGCCTTACCGAGGTGCCCAGCACTCGTCTGCTGATCGCCGCGGGTGCGCTGTGTGCCGATGGCATACCGGTACGTGAGGCCTGTCTGGCGGCGATCGTGGCACCTCTGTCGGACGACGAAGCGCTGGCCGAGGCGATGCAGGACCTGGTCTCTGGAATGTTCGTCTAGGACATGGCCGAAGCAGAGGAAGTCCTGACCGATGCGGCACGACACGCCACCGTGTTCGCCCAGCGTTTGTGGCGGCGCTTCGGTCCAGACTCGCCGGAGCCGAAAAGTGTTCCGCTCAGCGAGGTGGCCGAGCGGTTGGAACTGCTGCTGGCGGCGGTAACCAGTCATAGCTATCGACTACGCATCGCGCAACCGCCGCCACACCCCACATTGCTGGCGGAGATGTTCGGCCGCAGCCCTCGACCGCACCGCCTGGCGGCGGTGCCGGCGACCGACGGTGCGAGCATCTGGTTGCCACGGGCGGTGCATATTCCAGACCGTACGCTGGCAACGTCGCTATACAAGGTCATGGCCCTGCAGCAAGCGATGCGGATCCGCCGGGGTAGCGCCCTGATCGATTGGCGCAGCCTCGCGCCCATGACCGGTGCGCTTTATCGACTGCTCGAAGCTCACGCGGCCGAGCAGGAGCTGTTGCGGGAAATGCCGGGGCTGGCGGAGGCGGTGCGAACGCTGCGAGCCCACGCGTTGGCATTCCGCCCGCCGTTGAGTGCATTTGGGGCGGCGCGTCGGCCACTGGAGATTCGCGTGCGAGCATGGCTCGGCGGCGCGCTCGACGAGTTGCCGCTTCCTTCATCAGCCGAAGATTCTTGCGGCTGGGCCTCACGCCTGCTGGATCGCTGGCAACTGCAGCCAGCCGCAGGCGGCCGGATCGGCCTCGACCCGCTGTTCGCCGACTACTGGTCGGGCGCCTTGCTTGCGCCAACGACGGATCATCGCGCCGCTGGTTGTGCGGAGGCCGACCGGGACCCAGCGCAGTCTCCGCCGCGCAGCGTACGGATGTGGCGGCGACCCGATGTCCGTCAGGCGCAGCCGGACGAGGACGAGTCGTCGCAGAGCGGACCATTGATGATCCAGCTCGATGAGCCGCATCCCCATGCGGAAGATCCGCTGGGCTTGCAGCGCCCGATCGATCGGGACGACGCAGGCGATACCGAGCTGTTCGGCGAAATGGTTGGCGACTTGCCCCAGGCGCGCCTGGTCGCTTCTTCCGGACAGCCGAAGGAGGTACTGCTCAGTGACGAGCCACCGGACGGCTCGCCAGCGTCCGCACTTGCCGGCAACGTTTCGCAGGCTGGCATCCTTTATCCGGAGTGGGATTACCGGATAGGTCGTTATCGGGACCAGGGCGCGTTCGTGCAGGTGCATGCCGCGCTGCCAGGCAGTTCTGCCTGGGTACGAGACACGCTCGAATCCCATCGCGGCATGCTCGACGGGATTCGTCGCCGTTTCGAGATGCTGCGCCCGCATCGCGCCTGGGTGCAGGGGCGCGTCGACGGTGAAGAGCTGGATCTGGACGCCTATGTCGCTGCCGTGGCGAACCTGCGAGCCGGAGCGGGTCTGGACGACCGCCTGTACCGAAGTCAGCGGTCGATACAACGTGATCTGGCGATCATGTTGCTGATTGATGTGAGTGGCTCGACCGATAGCTGGATATCGCAGGGGCGGCGCGTTATCGATGTCGAGCGGGAGGCCCTGTTGCTGGTAAGCATCGCGTTGCAAAGCCTGGGGGCGCCGTACGCGATACAGGCGTTTTCCGGGCAGGGGCGGACTGCGGTCGTAGTACGCGACATCAAATCGTTCGACGAGGCTTTCGGGCAGGACATCGCATTACGCATCGCCGCCCTGGAGCCGGAACACTACACGCGTTGTGGTGCGGCCATACGTCATGCCAGTGCCTCTCTTATGCGTCAGCCCGCTACACGTCGATTGTTGCTGGTGCTGTCCGACGGCAAGCCAAGCGACAGCGACGACTACGAAGGTCGTCACGGCGTCGAGGATTCTCGCCAGGCCGTGCTTGAGGCGGTGCGGCAGGGGATATCGCCGTTCTGTCTCACTGTCGATCGGCAGGCTGGAGCCTACTTGCCGCGGATGTTCGGCACGAGCCGCTATGCGCTGCTTCCTCGGCCTGGCCTCTTGCCAACGGTGCTGCTTGACTGGATGAGACGCCTGGTGCAGAGCTAGCCGCTGCGGCAGTCGCAAGGTTCAGCCATATGGCGAAGCGAACGGCGGCGACCTGGCAACCGTACTGGTCATTCGGCGGCCATGAAGGGCAGGGTGACTTATGCCAACCGAGCCACTAGAATGCTTGCCCATTCTGGGGCCGGAACGCCCGGCTTATGTCTGTGCAACGAGGAAAATCCATGCAAGTTTCTGTTGAAAGCACCTCCGCTCTTGAGCGCCGCATGACCATCGGCGTGCCGGTCGAGCGCATCGAGACCGAAGTCAACAAGCGTCTGCAACAGACCGCCAGCCGTGCCAAGATTCCTGGTTTCCGTCCCGGCAAGGTGCCGATGAGCGTGATTCGCCAGCGCTATGAAGAGGCCGCTCGTCAGGAAGCACTGGGCGACCTGATCCAGTCGACTTTCTACGAAGCCATCGTTGCCGAGAAACTGAATCCGGCCGGCGCTCCGTCCGTCGAACCGAAAGTGTTCGAGAAGGGCAAGGACCTCGAGTACGTCGCCACCTTCGAAGTATTCCCCGAGTTCGAGGTGGCTGGTTTCGAGGCCATCGAGATCGAGCGCCTGCAGGCTGAAGTGACCGACGCCGACGTCGATAACATGCTGGAAATCCTGCGCAAGCAGAACACTCGCTTCGAGAATGTCGAGCGTGCCGCCGAGAACGGTGACCAGCTGACCATCGACTTCGTCGGCAAGATCGACGGCGAAGCCTTCGCCGGCGGCTCGGCCAAGGGCACTCAGCTGGTGCTGGGCTCAGGTCGCATGATCCCAGGCTTCGAAGACGCCCTGGTGGGTGCCAAGGCCGGTGAAGAGCGCGTGATCAACCCGACCTTCCCTGAGGATTATCAAAACCTCGACCTGGCCGGCAAGACTGCTGAGTTCACCGTCACGGTGAACAACGTCGCCGCTCCGCAGCTGCCGGAACTCAATGATGAGTTCTTCGCCCAGTTCGGCGTTCAGGAAGGCGGTGTGGAAGGTTTCCGCGCCGAGGTGAAGAAGAACATGGAGCGCGAACTGCGTCAGGCCATCAAGACCAAGGTGAAGAATCAGGTCATGGAAGGTCTGGTCGCTGGCAACCCGATCGAGGTGCCGAAGGCGCTGATCGACAACGAGGTGAACCGTCTGCGTACCCAGGCTGTGCAGCAGTTCGGCGGCAACATCAAGCCTGACCAGCTGCCGGCCGAGCTGTTCCAGGAGCAGGCCAAGCGCCGCGTCGTGCTGGGTCTGATCGTCGCTGAGGTGGTCAAGCAGAAAGAGCTCAAGCCTGACGAAGCACGTGTTCGCGAGCTGATCGAGGAGATGGCGTCTGCTTACCAGGAGCCGGAGCAGGTGGTGGCCTGGTACTACAAGAATGCCGATCAGTTGAACGAAGTTCGCTCGGTTGTGCTCGAAGAGCAAGTTGTAGATACTGTTCTGCAGCAAGCCAAGGTGACCGACAAAACGGTCTCCTACGAAGAAGCTGTCAAGCCTGCGGAAGCTCCGCAAGCCGCCTGATTTCTTCATCTTTCCGAGTGCACCAACATAAGCCAGCCTCGTGCTGGCTTATGTCTTTTGAGGCATGACATAGGGAGTATCGTTGGAACATGTCCCGCAATCCTTTTATGCAAGCTCCGGACATTCAGGCCGCCGGTGGCCTGGTCCCGATGGTGATCGAGCAGTCCGCACGCGGTGAGCGCGCTTACGACATCTATTCCCGCCTCCTGAAGGAGCGGGTGATCTTCATGGTCGGCCAGGTCGAAGACTACATGGCCAATCTGATCGTTGCGCAAATGCTCTTTCTCGAGGCGGAAAACCCTGAGAAGGACATCCATCTTTACATCAACTCCCCGGGCGGCTCGGTCACTGCCGGTATGTCGATCTACGACACCATGCAGTTCATCAAGCCGAACGTGTCGACGATCTGCATCGGCCAGGCCTGTTCCATGGGAGCCTTGCTGCTGACCGGCGGTACGGCTGGCAAGCGTTACTGTCTGCCGCACTCGCGCATGATGATTCACCAGCCGCTGGGCGGTTTCCAGGGGCAGGCGTCGGACATCGAGATTCATGCCCGCGAGATCCTCACGATCCGTGAGCGCCTGAACAAAGTCCTGGCACACCACACCGGTCAGCCGATGGATGTGATTGCCCGAGATACCGACCGCGACAATTTCATGAGCGGCGAAGAAGCCGTCAAGTACGGCTTGATCGATCAGGTACTGACTCAGCGCCAGCTGGCCCTTTGATCGCTCGCAGCCTGCGATATGCGGCCACTCCGTGGGCTTGAAAAAGCCCACGATTGCCTTCATCTTGTGTTTCAAGCCTTCCCGATTGGATCGACCGAATGACTGACACCCGCAACGGCGAGGACTCCGGCAAACTGCTCTATTGCTCTTTCTGCGGCAAAAGCCAGCATGAAGTACGCAAGTTGATCGCCGGGCCCTCCGTTTTCATCTGCGACGAGTGCGTCGACCTGTGCAATGACATCATCCGTGAGGAGGTGCAGGAAGCGCAGGCTGAGAGCAACGCGCATAAACTGCCCGCGCCCAAGGAGATCAGCGCCATTCTCGACCAGTACGTCATTGGTCAGGAGCGTGCGAAGAAGATCCTGGCGGTGGCCGTTTACAACCATTACAAGCGGCTGAACCAGCGCGACAAGAAAGAAGAAGTCGAGCTGGGCAAGAGCAACATTCTGTTGATCGGTCCGACCGGTTCGGGCAAGACACTGCTCGCTGAGACATTGGCGCGCCTGCTGAATGTTCCGTTCACTATCGCTGATGCGACGACCCTCACCGAAGCCGGTTACGTGGGCGAGGATGTCGAGAACATCATTCAGAAGCTGCTGCAAAAATGCGACTACGACGTAGAAAAGGCCCAGATGGGTATCGTCTACATCGACGAGATCGACAAGATCTCGCGTAAGTCCGACAACCCTTCGATCACCCGTGACGTTTCCGGTGAAGGTGTCCAGCAAGCGCTGCTGAAACTGATCGAGGGTACGGTTGCGTCCGTGCCGCCGCAGGGTGGTCGCAAGCACCCGCAGCAGGAGTTTCTGCAGGTCGACACCCGTAACATCCTGTTCATTTGTGGCGGGGCTTTCGCCGGCCTGGAAAAGGTGATTCAAGGGCGCTCGACTCAGGGCGGCATTGGCTTCAATGCCGAGGTGCGCAGCAAGGATCCGGGTAAGAAGATTGGCGAATCGCTGCGGGCGGTAGAGCCGGATGATCTAGTCAAGTTCGGCCTGATTCCCGAATTTGTGGGTCGTCTGCCGGTAATCGCTACACTCGACGAACTCGACGAGGCGGCACTGATCCAGATTCTTACCGAGCCCAAGAATGCGCTGACCAAGCAGTACGCCAAACTGTTCGAGCTTGAAGGCGTTGATCTGGAGTTTCGTGCCGACGCACTGAAGGCCGTGGCCCATCGCGCGCTGGAGCGCAAGACTGGCGCGCGCGGTTTGCGTTCGATTCTGGAAGGCGTGTTGCTGGATACCATGTACGAGATCCCTTCGCAGAAGGATGTCAGCAAGGTAGTGATCGACGAAAGCGTGATCGAAGGTACCTCCCAGCCGCTGTTGATTTACGAGAATACGGAGCCACCAGCCAAGGCTGCGCCTGAGGCGTGATCGAACAAAGGGGCCTGCGGGCCCCTTTGTGTTTGCTTGCTGCCTTGTTTTTTGCGGGGCGCGCCCTCATCTTTGGTTAAAGGGCACAGCCCGTCCGTTTACCGCCGTATGGCCGTCGTAGAGCTGAATTTATGAAGACAACCATCGAATTGCCCCTTTTGCCGCTGCGAGACGTGGTGGTCTATCCGCACATGGTGATCCCGCTATTCGTTGGCCGTGAGAAATCCATCGAAGCCCTCGAGTCCGCCATGTCCGGCGACAAGCAGATCCTGCTGGTTGCGCAGAAGAATCCGGCGGACGACGATCCGGCCGAGGACGCGTTGTATCGCGTTGGTACGGTCGCCACCGTATTGCAACTGCTGAAGCTGCCGGACGGGACCGTCAAGGTACTGGTCGAGGGGGAGCAGCGCGGCGCCATCGAGCGCTTCGCCGACGTGGACAATCATTGCCGCGCGGAGGTCTCGCTGATCGAAGAGGCCGAAGTCGAGGCCCGCGAATCCGAGGTCTTCACCCGTAGCCTGCTCAGCCAGTTCGAGCAATACGTCCAGCTTGGCAAGAAGGTTCCGGCAGAAGTTCTGTCCTCATTGAGCAGCATCGACGAGCCTGCCCGCTTGGTGGATACCATGGCGGCGCACATGGCGCTGAAGATCGAACAGAAGCAGCAAATTCTCGAGATTACCGACCTGCCGGCGCGGGTCGAGCATGTGCTGGCGCTGCTGGATGCGGAAATTGATCTGCTGCAGGTGGAGAAGCGCATTCGTGGTCGCGTCAAGAAGCAGATGGAGCGCAGCCAGCGCGAGTACTACCTGAACGAGCAAATGAAGGCCATTCAGAAAGAACTCGGTGACATCGATGAGGGCCATAACGAAGTCGATGATCTGAAGAAGCGCATCGAGAACGCTGGCCTTAGCAAGGACGCCTATACCAAGGCCCTGGCCGAACTCAACAAGCTCAAGCAGATGTCGCCGATGTCTGCAGAGGCGACGGTGGTTCGTACCTATATCGACTGGCTGGTGAATGTGCCGTGGAAGGCCGCGAGCAAGGTGCGGCTGGATCTTGCCAAGGCTGAGGAAGTGCTCGACGCCGATCATTATGGCTTGGAAGAGGTCAAGGACCGCATCCTCGAATATCTCGCCGTGCAGAAGCGCGTCAAGAAATTAAAGGGGCCTGTGCTCTGCCTGGTTGGCCCTCCCGGGGTCGGTAAGACCTCCCTGGCTGAGTCGATCGCGCGTTCGACCAATCGCAAGTTCGTGCGCATGGCATTGGGCGGCGTGCGGGACGAAGCGGAAATCCGTGGTCACCGTCGTACTTACATCGGTTCCATGCCTGGGCGCCTGATCCAGAAGATGACCAAGGTTGGCGTACGTAACCCGCTGTTCCTACTCGACGAAATCGACAAGATGGGCAGCGACATGCGCGGTGATCCGGCTTCGGCGCTGCTCGAGGTGCTGGATCCGGAGCAGAACCATAACTTCAACGATCATTATCTGGAGGTCGACTATGACCTCTCGGACGTTATGTTCCTCTGCACCGCTAACTCGATGAACATACCGGCACCGTTGCTCGATCGCATGGAAGTCATCCGCCTGCCGGGCTATACCGAGGACGAGAAGGTCAACATCGCCACACGTTATCTGGCACCCAAACAGATCGAGGCCAATGGTCTGAAGAAGGGTGAGCTGGAGTTCCAGGAAGGCGCTATCAGGGACATCATCCGCTACTACACCCGCGAGGCCGGTGTCCGCAGTCTTG
The DNA here is from genome assembly GCF_054483855.1 of Stutzerimonas sp. KH-1. Lineage (NCBI taxonomy): Bacteria > Pseudomonadati > Pseudomonadota > Gammaproteobacteria > Pseudomonadales > Pseudomonadaceae > Stutzerimonas > Stutzerimonas sp. KH-1. The sequence goes on from NZ_CM137011.1 coordinate 1,407,467, forward strand.
AGCGCCAGCTGGCCAAGGTGTGCCGCAAGGTGGTTAAGGAGCATGCGGCCGAGAAACGCTTCCATGTGGTCGTGGACGCCGATTCTCTCGAGCATTTCCTGGGTGTGCGCAAGTTCCGCTACGGTCTGGCTGAGCAGCAGGATCAGATCGGCCAGGTGACAGGCCTGGCCTGGACGCAAGTTGGCGGTGAGCTCCTGACGATCGAGGCCGCTGTGGTTCCGGGCAAGGGGCGGTTGACCAAGACAGGCTCGCTCGGCGAAGTGATGGGCGAGTCGATCACAGCTGCGTTGACGGTCGTTCGCAGTCGCTCGGCCAGTCTGGGTATCGCAGCAGATTTCCACGAGAAGCAGGATATCCACATTCACGTCCCGGAAGGTGCAACTCCCAAGGATGGCCCCAGTGCCGGTATTGGTATGTGCACAGCGCTCGTATCGGCTCTTACGCAAATCCCGGTGCGCGCAGATGTCGCAATGACCGGTGAGATTACATTGCGTGGACAGGTACTCGCCATTGGTGGGCTCAAGGAGAAACTTCTCGCAGCGCATCGCGGCGGGATCAAGACAGTCATCATCCCGGAAGAGAATCAGCGTGATCTGAAAGAGATTCCTGAAAATATTAAGCAGGACCTGCAGATTAAACCGGTGAAGTGGATTGACGAGGTCCTGCAAATTGCGCTGCAATACGCGCCGGAGCCCTTGTCCGATGCGGCTCCCGAGATTGTTGCAAAGGATGACAAGCGCGAGCCTGATTCCAAGGAGCGAATCAGCACGCATTAGTCTGGATGGCCACGTTGACACATTTCAGGTGCCCTTGTTTAATCGGCCTCTTGTGTCATTGCCATCTAGCACCGCTTTGCTTACACCCGAAAATTAAAGATACGACTCAACAGAAATAAGGGGACTTAGAGTGAACAAGTCGGAACTGATCGATGCCATCGCTGCATCTGCTGATATCCCAAAAGCTGTTGCTGGCCGCGCGCTGGATGCAGTGATCGAATCCGTCACCGGCGCCCTGAAGGCAGGTGACTCCGTGGTACTGGTTGGTTTCGGTACTTTCGCTGTCAAGGAGCGCGCTGCTCGCACTGGTCGCAATCCGCAGACCGGTAAGCCGATCAACATCGCCGCTGCCAAGATCCCTGGCTTCAAGGCTGGCAAAGCTCTGAAAGACGCCGTCAACTAAGCGTTTTTCACCCAGCCAGTCAGCATGCGCTGCTCTGGCTTGGGGCGGTTGCAGGGCGGGCAGGGGCTGCCCGATCCGGCTTGGGGGAATAAGCCCAACCGCTCCATAAGCTCCGAGAAGGCGCATCCCTGGATGCGCCTTTCTTTTATCCGGTTTCCACCCGCGTTGCGCACCCATCGCGCCGCAGACTCCTGGGGGTCGCATGCTTCAGAACATCAGGGACAATTCTCAAGGCTGGATAGCCAAGACCATCATCGGCATCATCGTGGTGCTGCTGGCGCTCACTGGTTTCGACGCCATCTTCAATGCCGCGAGCAACAGCCAGACTGCAGCCGAAGTCAATGGCGAAGAAATCTCCCGCTACGACCTAGATCAGGCGATGAATATGCAGCGGCGCCAGCTGGCTCAGCAGCTGGGTAGCGACTTCGACCCCTCCATGCTCGACGAGCGCCTGCTGCGCAACGCAGCGCTCGGCTCGTTGATTGACCGGATGCTGCTCTTGCAGAGCGCCAAGAGCGCCGACTTCGCTTTTTCCCGTGAGGCGCTCGACCAATTGATCCTGCAGACACCCGAGTTTCAGGTGGACGGGGTCTTCAACGCTGCGCGTTTCGACCAGGTCCTGCAGCAAATGGGTTATTCCCGTGTTCAGTTCCGTCAGCTTCTTGAGCAGGAAATGCTCATCGGTCAGCTGCGTGCCGGCATCTCCGGCACCGGTTTTGTAACCGATCAACAGGTCGAGAACTTCGCGCGGTTGGAGATGCAGACGCGGGATTTCGACACGCTCACCGTCCCGGCTCGCAGTGACACGATAGAGGTCAGCGACGAGCAGATCAGCGAGTACTACGAGGCCAACGCCGATCGGTTCCGTACCCCCGAGCAGGTCATCGTCGAATACGTCGAGTTGAAGAAGGAGTCGTTCTTCGACCAGGTCGAGGTGTCTGATGAGGAGCTGCAGGCGCTCTACCAGAAGCAGATCGCCAACCTGGCGGAGCAGCGCCGCGCCGCGCATATCCTCATCGAAACCGGTGCAGAGTCGGGCGATGACGAGGCCAAGGCCAAGATCGACGAGATTGCTGCGCGTGTGAAGGGTGGGGAAGATTTCGCCGCCGTCGCCAAGGAGGTTTCGCAGGACCCAGGTTCCGCCAAAGAAGGTGGCGATTTGGGGTTTGCAGGACCTGGCGTATACGACCCAGCGTTCGAAGAAGCGCTTTACGCGCTGAAGGAAGGGGAAGTGTCGGCGCCGGTCCGGTCCGAATTCGGCTGGCACATTATCAAGCTGCTCGGTGTTCAGTCGCCGGAAGTGCCTTCCCTCGAGAGCATGCGGCCCGAGCTGGTTCGCGAGCTCAAGGCGCAGCAGGTCGAACAACGTTTCGTCGAAGTCAGCAAGCAACTGGAAGACTCTGCGTTCGAAGCATCCGATCTTGCTCAGCCTGCGCAGGAACTCGGTTTGATGGTGCAGACCACCGAGCCGTTCGGGCGTGACGGTGGACAAGGCATCGCTGCCAATCGCCAGGTTGTCCAGGCTGCATTCAGCGACGAAGTGCTGGTCGATGGGGCCAACAGTAGCGTCATCGAACTTGACCCTGATACATCCATCGCTCTGCGTGTGAAAAAACATCTGCAGCCTGCAGCCATTCCGCTTGCCGATGTACGTGACGATATCGTCGGGCAGCTGCAGCAGAGTCTGGCTGCCGAGCGCGCCCGCGAGAAGGGCGAGCGGCTGCTGGCCGATCTGCGCGATGGCAAGCAGACTGATGGCCAATGGCAGACGATCGAGGCGGCTGGCCGGAACCAGGAGGGCGTTGCACCGGCACTGCTGCAGCAGGTGTTCCGCATGCCTCGCCCGGCAGAGCAGGGCAAACCGAGTTACGCAGGTGTCGCCTTGAGCAATGGCGACTATGCCGTGGTGCGGCTCAATGGCGTCAACGAGCCTGAAGCCTCGTTGTCCGACGAGGAGAAGCTGAATTTCCGGCGTTTCCTCGCCTCCCGGATGGGACAGCAGGATTTCGCTGCGTTCCGCCAGAAGCTACAGGCCCAAGCGGAAATCGAACGTTTCTGACAGCTTGAGCCGATACGACAACGCCCCGAACCATTCGGGGCGTTTTCTTTTCTGACCTCAACGCAGAAGGCGCCGCGCTACCCAGGGGCCCTGACGCAAAAGCGCAGCGTGAATCTGAACAAGACGGGCACCCGCCTGCAGGCGCGCCGCCAGGTGCTCTGCGGACTGGATTCCACCAACCGACATCAGCGTTATGTCGTTGCCGCAGAATCGATGCAGCTGTTCGATCTGTTCGCAGGCAAGCGCCTGTTGATGCTCATTGCGCCAGGCGTCGTAGCGCTGTCGTGTGGCTGGCGGCCCCGGATCATGAGCCGCCAGTACGCCGTCATAGCTCAGCTCCAACAGCAAGCCCGTCAAAGAGAATGGAATCTGTCCGGGCAGACAACGCAGTTTCACCGCCAGTGGTACGTGGCGGCCGGCTGAATGATTCAGCACTTGCTGTTCCTCGCGCAGCGCAACGAGCAGCCCCCGCAGCCGTGCGGGTTGATGCAGCAGCGGTGCGCTTGCTGGGCCAATCAGATTGAGCATCAGGTAGTCGGCCTGCCGCCACGCATTCCGCAGCTGGCCACGGCATTCGGCCGATGAGTTTCTCGCATCCAGTGTCAGGTTGATCCCTAGTAGCGCAGGGCCTTGCGGAATGTCGCCGAGGTCATTGGTTTGCGCTGCCGTCAGGCTGCCGATCTCGGTGAAGCCGAAACCCAGGGTGGCGACGCGCCCTGCCAGACGTCCGTTTCGATCAAAACCGGCAGCGATCCCAAGAGGAGAGCGGAAGCTCAGTCCCATTGCCGCGACTGGCTGTGTGAGGTCGCCCCGGGTAACGCTGCAGGCAGCGCTGGTGATGCCTAGCGCAAGACGCTGCAGTGCCCTGCGGCCGAGCATTGCCCAGCGCATGTCGCTATCCATGCTGCCGCTCGAATGCTGTCATGAACGAAACCAGCCGCCGGACCCCTGCCACTGGCATGGCGTTATAAAGGCTAGCCCGTACACCGCCGACGGCGGGATGTCCAGCCAGATTGGCGAGACCGTTCTGCGCTGCGTCCTGCAGGAAGGTATCGACAAGCGCCGTATCAGCAAGCTGGAAACAGACGTTGATCGCCGAGCGATCCTGGCGACGCTGCAAGCATTTGAAGAGGCGGCTGCCATCTATGTATTCATACAGCAACCGGCTTCGGACTCGTGCCGCTGCCGCCATCGCCTCAAGCCCGCCGTTATGCCTGATCCAGCGCAGCATCAAGCCGGTCACATAAAGGGCGAACGTCGGAGGTGTGTTCAGGCGACTCAGATGCTCTGTCTGCATGGCGTAGCTGAAAACGCTGGGAAGCCCCGGGGGCGGCACGCGCAGCAGATCGTCGCGCACGATGACGACGCATAAGCCGGACACGCCCAGATTCTTTTGTGCGCTGGCATAGATCAGCCCGAAGCGTTCGACTGGAATCGGGCGGGTCAGGAAATCGGAGGTCATATCGGCCACCAGTGGCACGGCTAGGCGGGGGAACTCCTGCATCTGCAGTCCGTTGCCGGTCTCGTTACTGGTGATGTGGCAGTACCCGGCTCCAGCGTCGAGCCTCCATTGATCAAACGCCGGGATGGCGGTAAAGGCCTGATCCGCACCGCTGGCGATGACGCTCACCTCGGCGTGGCGACGGGCTTCACGGATTGCCTTGCCGGCCCAGTGCCCGCTCTCCACGTAGGCGGCGTGCTGCCCAGGCTGCAACAGGTTGAGCGGCAGCAGGCCGAACTGCGCACTGGCTCCGCCCTGCAGAAACAGTACGTGATAACCGTTGGGAATCCGCAGCAGCCCACGCAGATCATCCTCCACTTCTGCCATGAGTCGCTTGAAGAGCGACCCGGTAAAGGGCTGCTCGAGTATCGAAAAGCCGGTGTCGCCCCAACTCGGCAGCTCCTCGCGGATCTGCGTCAACACCTCGGCCGGAAGCATCGCCGGCCCTGCGGCGAAGTTGTAGCGCTCCAGTCGCTCAGAAGAGATGCAGGCCATGGCCACCAGCCGCCATCAGGAACAGCAACGGGAAAGACAGGATGGTATTGCTGCGTGACGAGAGAAAGGTGATACGTGAGCAGCGCACGCGCTCCTCGAGCGTTGCCGGAACGAAGCCCAGCAGCTTCTTCTGATGCGGCCACAGCACCAGCCAGAGGTTGAGCAGCATCAACGTGCCGATCCAGGCGCCAAGACCGATCACGGCAAGCGGCCCTTGCAGCAGCAATGCATCGGCAAGCCAGCCGCGTTGCCAGAGCATGGCCATCCCGGACAGCCACACCACCACAGACGCATAGCGGAAAATGCCGTGCTCTCGCTTCATTCGCACTTCCAGATCGCGATTCAGCGTGGCGGTGTCGATGCCGTTCTGCAGCGGTACGAAGCGGGGGTTCTGGATGAAGTTGGCGTAGTTATGACCAATCCAGACCAGGGCGAACAGCAGGTGGGCATAGCGTGCCAGCACGTCGATAACAGGCAGTTGCATGGCTCAGCCCACCAGCCAGTAACGCAGCAGCAAATAGCAACCGAGGGTCAGTGAAAGCCCGGCGCTTATGGTCCCGGCAAAGGAATCATGAGGCAGCTTCATAATCGACTCCCTGGCTGGCCTGTCGGGCGATCAGCGTGCCTTGCGGGCGCGCGGCGTCTTGCGCGAGGTCTACGGCCTGTCGAATCAGATGATGATGCGGGGATTTATTGCAGGCCGGATCGGTGTTGGCGCCGTTGCCGGTCAGCAGCAATGCCTGGCAGCGGCAGCCGCCAAAGTCCTTTTCCTTCTCGTCACAGCTGCGACAGGGTTCCGGCATCCAGGCGTCGCCACGGTAGAGGTTGAATACTGGTGAGTTGTGCCAGATCTGCTCCAGCCGGTGTTCGCGCACATTGGGGAAGGTCAGGTCCTTGAAGTTGCTGGCCTGAGAGCACGGCAGCACGTTGCCGTTGGGTGCGATGGTGACATGTATCGCGCCCCAGCCATTCATGCACGCTTTTGGACGTCCCTCGAAGTAGTCAGGGATGACGAAGAATATGGTCAGCTGATCGCCGTAGGATTCTCTTGCACTTCTTACCTGTGCTTCGGCGCGAAGCAGCTCCTCACGGGTCGGCATCAACGCGTCGCGGTTGAGCAGGGCCCAGTTGTAGTACTGGACGTTGGCCAACTCCAGGTATTCGATGCCCAGATCGACCGCGAAGTCGATGATTTCCGGTACCTGGCCGATGTTCTGCCGGGTGATCGGTACGTTGAGGACCATGGGAAAGTCCATCGACTTGATCAGTCGCGCCATGCCGAGCTTGCGCTCCCAGGCATCGACGCCGGCCAGCTGACGCGCCACGTCACGGTCGGTGGACTGAAAACCGAGCTGGATGTGGCGCAGCCCGGCATCCTTCAGGGCGCGCAGGCGCGCCTCGGTCAGCCCTATCCCGGAGGTGATCAGGTTGGTGTAGTAGCCCATTCGGTCGGCCTCGGCGACCAGCGTCTCGAGGTCCTTGCGCAAGGTCGGTTCGCCGCCGGAGAAGCCGATCTGCATGGCACCCATGGCGCGCGCCTGGGCCATCACGTCGATCCATTCCGCCGTGCTCAGCTCGTCCTGGCGGTAGTCGGCGAAGTTGCGCGGGTTGCTGCAGAACACGCACTGCAGCGGGCATTGATAGGTCAGCTCCAGTAGTAGCCAGACCGGGTTGCCGCTGCCGTCAAGCCTTAGCTCTGATCCAGCCTTTGGCATGGGACACCTCCAGGAAATTCAGGACGCCGTTGCGGATAGTGTCGATATCGGATGCGTCGTAGGCCGTACGCAGCTGCTCGATCAGTTCGCTGACGCTGGTCTTGCCGTCGCAACGTTTCAGGATCTCCCCACCCGTTGCATTGAGCTTGACGATGCCTTCGGGATAGAGCAGCACATGGGCCTGCTGCGACTCCTCCCAGCGAAAGAGGAAAGGCGGGCGGATCGTGTAGCAGCTGGCCGACGATATGGTTGTTGTCATGTCGATCTCCTCGCTCGACCGGCGCAATGGCTTGAGCCATCACGCCGGTCGTGACTTCAGCGCACGTAGACGTACGCGGTGACTTCGAAGCCCAGGCGCAGGTCGCAGAAGTCCGGATTGATCCACTGCATGGCGTATCTCCTCATCGTTGTGGTCAGGAAAAGCGATGTCGCACCTCGAAGCTAAGGCGCTTTGGCGGGTCGGCTAATAAGACTTTGGGGTTGGTTTTGCCGCCTTTTGGTCGTGCTTTTCTTGCGTTGCAGGAGAATTTGCGCTTTAGCTCGGCGCCCTTGTTCAGGGTCATTTTTAGGGTGCGATTCCGGGCCTATTCTGCTCGGCTTTTTCTCCCGTTCAGGCTTGCTCGATTCAATCGCATACCGCCATCAGCTCCGCCTCTGCGCCTTGCCATCTACTACCAAATGAGGAGCCCTCCGCTGCCATGGGGGCATACCGGAGCGAAGACCCCACTGCCTAAGATCGGTCCATGTCCTGTGCACCTTCCGGCGCAGGCTCCGACAAGCAGAACAAAGAGAGGCCCATCATGATCTATGCCCAGCCCGGTACCCCTGGCGCCGTAGTTTCCTTCAAGCCGCGCTACGGCAATTACATTGGTGGTGAATTCGTGCCGCCGGTCAAAGGCGAATACTTCGTCAACACCTCGCCGGTCAATGGTGAAGTGATCGCCGAATTCCCGCGTTCGGGTGCCGAGGATATCGAGAGGGCTCTCGATGCTGCTCACGCCGCTGCCGATGCCTGGGGACGCACCTCTGTCCAGGATCGCGCCAACATCCTGCTGAAGATCGCCGACCGCATCGAGGCGAATCTGGAAAAGCTCGCAGTCGCCGAAACCTGGGACAACGGCAAAGCCGTTCGTGAAACCCTGAACGCCGACGTACCGCTGGCTGCAGATCACTTCCGTTACTTCGCGGGCTGCATCCGCGCTCAGGAAGGCAGCGCTGCAGAGATCAACGACACCACCGCGGCCTACCATTTCCATGAGCCGCTGGGCGTGGTTGGTCAGATCATTCCGTGGAACTTCCCGCTGCTGATGGCCGCTTGGAAGCTGGCTCCGGCCCTGGCCGCTGGCAACTGCATCGTGCTCAAGCCGGCCGAGCAGACCCCGCTCTCGATCATGGTATTCATCGAAGTGATCGGCGACCTGCTGCCACCGGGCGTGCTGAACATCGTTCAGGGCTTCGGCAAGGAGGCAGGCCAGGCACTGGCTACCAGCACCCGCATCGCCAAGATCGCCTTCACCGGCTCGACCCCGGTTGGTTCGCACATCATGCGCTGCGCCGCCGAGAACATCATTCCGAGCACCGTGGAGCTGGGTGGTAAGAGCCCGAACATCTTCTTCGAAGACATCATGAATGCTGAGCCTGCATTCATCGAAAAGGCTGCCGAAGGCCTGGTGTTGGCCTTCTTCAACCAGGGTGAGGTCTGCACCTGCCCGTCGCGCGCACTGATTCAGGAATCGATCTTCGAGCCCTTCATGGAAGTGGTGATGAAGAAGATCAAGGCGATCAAGCGTGGCAACCCGCTGGATACCGACACCATGGTCGGCGCCCAGGCTTCCGAGCAACAGTTCGACAAGATCCTCTCCTACATGGAGATCGCTCAGCAGGAAGGCGCGCAGATCCTCACCGGCGGTGCTGCCGAGAAGCTCGAAGGTGGCCTGGCCTCCGGTTATTACGTGCAGCCGACCCTGATCAAGGGTCACAACAAGATGCGTGTGTTCCAGGAAGAGATCTTCGGGCCGGTGGTTGGCGTGGCGACCTTCAAGGACGAAGCCGAAGCCCTGGCAATCGCCAACGACACCGAGTTCGGCCTGGGTGCCGGCGTCTGGACCCGCGACATCAACCGCGCCTACCGCATGGGTCGTGGCATCAAGGCCGGTCGCGTCTGGACCAACTGCTACCACCTGTACCCGGCGCATGCCGCGTTCGGTGGCTACAAGAAGTCCGGCGTCGGCCGCGAAACCCACAAGATGATGCTCGACCACTACCAGCAGACCAAGAACCTGCTGGTCAGCTACGACATCAATCCGCTCGGATTCTTCTGATGAGGGCCCCGGCGCGTATGCTCCAGCGCGCCGGTTTACTTTGCTACGCACGTCATGTGCAGGGATCCGCGCCGATTCTGTAGTTACCCCCTCGGATCGAACGCAAGGTTCCTATCGCAAACGCGGCTTCGGCCGCGTTTTTTTATGCTCCGGATTCGACCAGCCATCGCGACTATCGAACTCCCCCTAGCCGAAGCGCCTCACATCTGCATAGGCCAATATCGGAAGTAGAGGAGGTCACCCATGCCGCAACTGCTCGAGCCCTGCTCGCTGAAGCACCTGCGCTTACGCAATAGAGCCGTCGTCGCACCCATGACGCGGGTCAGCGCCGAGCCCGAGGGAGCTGCCAACGAACTGATGCGCGACTACTACGCGTCCTTCGCCAAAGGCGGCTTCGGCATGCTCGTCAGCGAGGGGATCTACACCGATACCGCTTATAGCCAGGGCTATTTCAACCAGCCTGGGCTTGCCACCGAGGTGCACCGGGACAGCTGGAAACCTGTCGTGCAAGCGGTTCACGAAGCCGGCGCGACGTTCATCGCGCAGCTCATGCATGGCGGTGCCCAGACCCAGGGCAACATCCATCACGCCCGCCATGTGGCGCCGTCGCCGATACAGCCGAGCGGAGCGCAGCTGACGTTCTACGGCGGCGAAGGTCCCTACGCCACGCCGGCCGAGATGAGCGAGGACGACATCCAGCATGCCATCGCCGGTTTCGCGCTGGCTGCCCGGCATGCTCGGGACGCAGGCTTCGACGGCATCGAACTGCACGGTGCCAACGGCTATCTGCTGCACGAATTCATGAGTGCCGAGTTCAACCAGCGCAGCGATCAGTGGGGCGGTGATTTTCTCGAACGCCTGCGCATGCCACTGGCGGTGATCGCGGCCGTGCGAGCCGCGGTGGGCGACGAGTTCGTGGTAGGGATGCGGTTGTCGCAGAGCATGGTCTGTGACGGCCGACTGAAATGGGAGGGCGGTGAGCAGCTGGCCCGAGAGCGCTTCAGCACCCTTGCTGACGCGGGACTCGATTATCTGCATATCACTGAACCCGACGCCGCCGCCCCGGCCTTTGTCGAAGGCCCGAGCCTTGCTGCCATCGCCAAGGGCAGCGTCGCGATCCCGGTGATCGGCAACGGTGGCATCGTCACCGGCGAGCAGGCCGAGGCCTTGCTCGGTCGCGGCGAGATGGATCTGGTGGCGGTTGGCAAGGCCGCGCTGGCCAACAACGATTGGCCGCTACGCATTCAGCAAGGCATCGAGCTGAGCGATTTCGACGGCTCGATGTTCGTGCCGATGGCCACCATCACCAACGAGCTGGCATGGCGCAATGCCCATGATCGGCCAGCGCTGCGTACGAGTTGACATGCCGGCCAATGAGGCGTCAGCTGGACTGAAACCTGGTAACAGATCTGTGCCGTCCGTCGGGCACTACCAAGGCACGGCGCTGTCTCCTTCCAAAGTACCATTCTGCTGAACGCAGAACAGGGGGCTTAATTGGGCTGTCGGAATCTTCCGGCACCATAAAAAGAGGACCGACCTATGTGGACTAAACCCGCCTTCACCGACATGCGTATTGGTTTCGAAGTCACCATGTACTTCGCAAATCGTTGATCGATCAGCCCCGGCTCCGGCCGGGGCTTTGCTTTTGGGGGCTGTCCATGTTCATCCGAATTCTCGGTTCCGCCGCGGGTGGAGGTTTTCCGCAGTGGAACTGCAACTGCGCCAACTGTGCGGGCCTGCGCGCCGGCACACTCAACGCCAAGGCGCGTACCCAGTCGTCTATCGCCATCAGCGATAACGGTGTCGACTGGATTCTGTGCAATGCATCGCCGGACATCCGCGCTCAGCTGGAGTCATTCCCGACGCTGCAGCCGGCCCGTGCGCCACGCGATACCGCCATCGGTGCGATCGTTCTGCTGGACAGCCAGATCGATCACACCACCGGCCTGCTGACCCTGCGTGAAGGTTGCCCGCACGAGGTCTGGTGCACCGAGATGGTGCATCAGGATCTGACCACCGGGTTCCCGCTGTTCAACATGCTCGAACACTGGAACGGCGGCTTGAAATGGAATCCCATCGCCCTGACCGGCAGTTTCACGATTCCCTGTTGCCCCAGCCTGCACATCACGCCGATTCCGCTGCGCAGTTCCGCGCCGCCATATTCGCCGCACCGCAATGACCCGCATCCCGGCGACAACATCGGCCTGCTGATCGAGGATCGTAAAACCGGTGGCACGCTGTTCTATGCGCCGGGCCTGGGCAAGGTCAGCGACGAACTGCTGGAAACCATGCGCCAGGCCGACTGCCTGCTGGTCGACGGCACCCTGTGGCGCGATGACGAAATGCTTGTGCGTGAGGTCGGCACCAAGCTCGGCAGCGAAATGGGGCACCTGCAGCAGAGTGGCCCCGGCGGCATGATCGAAGTGCTCGATGGCATGCCCGCGGTGCGCAAGATCCTCATCCACATCAACAACACCAATCCGATCCTCGATGAAGACTCCGTCGAACGCGAAATCCTCGGCGAGCATGGAATCGAAGTGTCCTTCGATGGCATGAACATCGAGCTATAGCAGCTCATCGCGGCTTCAGTCGCGCGCTGCAGCAAAACCCGAACAGCGGAACGATAAGAAAAGGAAAGACACTGCCATGAACCTGCCAGCCATGAGCCCCGCGGAATTCGAACAGGCGCTGCGCGCCAAGGGCGAGTACTACCATATTCATCACCCGTTTCACCGGGCCATGTATGCCGGGCAGGCGACACGCGAGCAGATTCAGGGCTGGGTCGCCAACCGTTTCTACTACCAAGTCTGCATTCCGGTGAAGGATGCGGCGATCATGGCCAACTGTCCGGACCGCGACACCCGCCGCGAGTGGATTCAGCGCATCATCGACCACGATGGCGCGCCGGGCGAGGAGGGTGGCATCGAAGCCTGGCTGCGACTGGCCGAAGCTGTCGGGCTCGATCGCGAGCAGGTGCTGTCGCAGGAACTGGTGCTGCCTGGTGTACGCTTCGCCGTCGACGCCTACGTCAACTTCGCCCGCCGCGCAAGCTGGCAGGAGGCCGCCAGTAGCTCGCTGACCGAACTCTTTGCCCCAACCATTCACCAGTCGCGCCTGGACAGCTGGCCGCAGCACTATCCCTGGATCGACGCCTCGGGCTACGACTACTTTCGCAAGCGCCTGAAGGAAGCACGCCGCGATGTCGAGCACGGCCTGCGCATCACCCTGGATCACTATCGCACCCGCGAGGCCCAGGAGCGCATGCTGAACATTCTGCAGTTCAAACTCGATGTGCTGTGGAGCATGCTCGACGCCATGAGCATGGCCTATGAGCTGGATCGCCCGCCGTATCATACCGTCACCTGCGAGCGCGTCTGGCACAAGGGCATCAGCATCTAAGCGCCTGGTAGGGTGGGCTGCGGCCCATCACCGCCGGGGGCCAGATCGACGCCTGCACGCCCATTGATGAGAGAAGACATGAGCGATATCCAACTGACCCAGGTTCCGACCTTTCGCCGAGGCTTTCGCTTCCAGTGGGAGCCGGCACAGAACTGCCACGTACTGCTCTATCCGGAAGGCATGATCAAGCTCAACGAGAGCGCTGCGGCGGTGCTGACCGAGGTGGACGGCACGCGGACCGTTGGCGCCATCGTTGCCGATCTGCAGGCCCGCTACCCTGAGGCCGAGGGCATTCAAGAGGATATCGTCGCGTTCCTGGAGGTTGCCGTTGAACGGTTCTGGATCGAGCTTCGCTAAACCCGGCTACGAGCCCGGCCCGCCGCTCTGGCTGTTGGCGGAGCTGACCTATCGTTGCCCGCTGCAGTGCCCGTACTGCTCCAATCCGCTGGACTTCGCTCGCAGCCACGATGAGCTGACCACCGCCGAGTGGATCGAGGTATTCCGCCAGGCGCGGGAGATGGGCGCCGCCCAGCTGGGCTTTTCCGGAGGTGAGCCGCTGGTCCGTCAGGATCTCGCCGAGCTGATCGCCGCTGCGCGTGGGCTCGGCTACTACACCAACCTGATCACCTCCGGCATCGGTCTCACTGAAGAGAAGATCGCCAGCTTCGCCGAGGCCGGCCTCGACCATATCCAGATCAGCTTCCAGGCCGCGGACGAGGAGGTGAACAACCTGCTCGCCGGTTCGCAGAAGGCTTTCGCCCACAAGCTGGAAATGGCCCGTGCGGTGAAGAAGCATGGCTATCCGATGGTGCTCAACTTCGTCACCCATCGGCACAACATCGACAACATCGACCAGATCATTCGTCTGTGCATTGAACTCGAAGCGGATTTCGTTGAGCTTGCCACCTGCCAGTTCTATGGCTGGGCCGAGCTGAACCGTGCCGGGCTGCTGCCGAGCAAGGAACAGCTGGTACGTGCCGAGCGCATCACCAACGAGTGGCGCGACAAGCTCGCCGCGGAAAACCATCCGTGCAAGCTGATCTTCGTGACGCCCGATTACTACGAAGAACGGCCGAAGGCCTGCATGAACGGCTGGGGCAACCTGTTCCTCGACATCACCCCGGACGGTACGGCGCTGCCCTGTCACAGTGCACGGCAATTGCCGGTGGAATTTCCCAATGTGCGCGAGCACAGCATCGAGCACATCTGGCGACACTCGTTCGGCTTCAACAAGTTTCGCGGTTACGACTGGATGCCCGAACCCTGCCGCAGCTGCGACGAGAAGGAGCGCGACTTCGGTGGCTGCCGCTGTCAGGCATTCATGCTCACGGGCGATGCCGCGAACGCCGACCCGGTGTGTAGCAAGTCGGCGCATCACGGCACCATTCTCGCTGCTCGGGAGCAGGCCGAGCATGGCGCCCTCGGCCTCCACCAGCTGCAGCATCGCAACGAAAAGGCCTCCCGCTTGATCATCAAGGCATGACGGCACCCGGAGCTGCCCCGCAAGGTACGGCAGCCGCGCGCCTGCCGTATGGTTTCTGGCCCAGCGACTGGAGCGCCGAGGCCGCCGCGGCCGCCAGCCGGGATTTCGCCGAGCTGCGGGCCGGGCAGGGTGGGTTGTTCTGGATCGAGTACGACCCCGCCGAAGGGCGCTGCAGCCTGTGGTTCTGGCGGGCCGGCCATGCGCGCTGCCTGACGCCGGCAGGGTATTCGGTCCGCAGCCGCGTCTATGAATACGGCGGCGGCGCGTTCTGCCTGACCGGGCAGGGCCTTGCTTTCGTCAACGAAGCGGACCAGCAGATCTACCTGCAAACGCTGAGCGAAGGTCAGCCTTTGCCGTCGGCGCTGACTGCGCGTCCCGACTGCCGCTATGGCGATCTGCAGTACGACCGCCACGAGAACGCTATCGTCGCCCTGGAAGAATCGCGCGAAGGCGATGGGGTGGTGCATCGGCTGGTGAGCATCGCCATCGCCGATGGCACACGTCGACTCCTCGTCGAAGGGGCTGGCTTCTACGCGTCACCCACGCTTGGTCCTGATGGTCGCCGCCTCGCCTGGATCGAGTGGGATCGCCCTGAGCAACCCTGGACCTCAACGCGCCTGTGCAACGCCGAGCGCCAGCCGGACGGGGGGTGGGGGGCGGTGCGATGCCTGGCCGGCGAGGCGGGTGGCGAATCGCTGCAGCAACCGCGTTTCGCCGAAGACGGTCGGCTGATGTGCCTCAGTGATCGGCTGGGCTACTGGCAACCCTGGGCCGAGCGCGAGGGCGGTTGGGCCTTGCATCCGCTGATCGAGACGAAACCGGAGTCTGCACGGGATTTCGACTGCGCGCCCGCGCCCTGGCAGCTGGGTACCAGCAGCTATCTGCCGCTGACCGACGGCGGCGTGCTGTTGACCCATATGGTCGATGGTTACGGGTTGCTGTTCGAACACGTCGCCGAAGGCCGGCAGCGACAGCTGGCCGGTGCGTTCAGCCGCTGCCGCCAGTTGGCCGCCGACGCCACCCATGTGTTCTGTATCGCTGGCGCAGCGCAGCGCACGCCTGCGGTGCTGGCCATCGAGCGGGCCAGCGGCATGGTGCAGATCCTCGCCGGCGGTGCGACGCCGTTGGCCGGGGCACAGGTCTCCTATCCGCAGCCCATGCGCTTTCCAACCGGCAACGGCGAAACCGCCCATGCGTTTTTCTACGCGCCGCGCAATGTGAACTGCCGGGGCGAACCCGGAACGTCGCCACCTCTGGTGGTGTTCATCCATGGCGGTCCGACGTCGGCGTGCTACCCCGTCTTCGATCCGCGCATCCAGTTCTGGACGCAGCGCGGTTTTGCCGTGGTGGACGTCAACTACCGCGGCAGCAGTGGTTTCGGTCGCGCCTACCGGCAATGCCTGCACGGGCAATGGGGCGTGGTGGATGTGGAGGACGCCTGTCAGGCAGTACGAGCGCTGGTAGAACAAGGTGCGGTCGATCCGCGGCGGGTGTTCATTCGCGGCTCCAGTGCGGGTGGCTACACCGCCCTCAGCGCGCTGGTAGCCACCAATCTGTTTCGCGGCGGCGCCAGCCTGTACGGCGTCAGCGATCCATTGGCGCTGCGTCGGGTGACGCACAAGTTCGAAGGCGATTATCTGGACTGGCTAATAGGTGATCCGCGGCGGGTGCCGGAGCGCTTTCGCGAACGCGCGCCGCTGTATAACGCCGAGCTCATCGCTGCACCGATACTCTTCCTGCAGGGCGCGCAGGATGCGGTGGTACTACCCGAGCAGACCGAAACCATGGTGGCGGCGCTGCGCGGGCGAGGTATCGAGGTGGAGTACCGGCTCTACCCGAACGAGCGACATGGCTTTCGCCAGGCCAATAATCTGGCTGATGCGCTGGAGCGTGAACTGCGCTTCTATCGTGGGCTGCTGTAGAGTTTTCCGCCGGACGGATGGCAGGCAGCCATTAGGTGCATTGCTTTACTTGAGCAATGCAGTAGGCTTGCGCTCGTTGTTACAAAAATAAAAAAGGCCGCAGTCATGAGCCCGAATATCAGCCTTCAGCGCAAGTTCGTTTCCCCAGAAATTATCTTCGGCGCGGGATGTCGCCACAGCGTCGGGACCTGCGCCGGCAACTTCGGAGCGCGAAAGGTGCTGGTTGTCTCCGACCCCGGCGTGGTCAAGGCGGGCTGGGTGGCTGACGTGCTGGCGAGCCTCGACCGGCAGAACATCGAACACTGCCTGTTCACTGATGTTTCGCCTAATCCCCGTTGCGAAGAGGTGATGCTCGGCGCCGAGCTGTATAGCAGCGAAGGCTGCAACGTGATCGTCGCGGTAGGCGGGGGCAGTCCGATGGACTGTGCCAAGGGCATTGGTATCGTTGCGGCGCACGGGCGCCATATCAACGAGTTCGAAGGGGTGGATACGCTGCGTGTGCCCAGTCCACCACTGATCCTGATCCCGACCACCGCCGGCACATCGGCTGACGTGTCGCAGTTCGTGATCATCTCCAACCAACAGGAGCGGATGAAGTTCTCCATCGTCAGCAAAGCAGCCGTGCCGGATGTTTCGCTGATCGACCCGGAAACCACGCTGAGCATGGACCCGTTCCTTTCCGCCTGTACCGGCATTGACGCGCTGGTGCACGCCATCGAGGCGTTCGTGTCGACTGGCCATGGGCCGCTGACCGACCCGCACGCGCTGGAAGCCATGCGACTGATCAACGGCAATCTTGCGCAGATGATCGCCAATCCGGCGGATATCGCGCTGCGCGAGCAGATCATGCTCGGCAGCATGCAGGCCGGGCTGGCGTTCTCCAATGCGATTCTCGGTGCGGTGCATGCCATGTCCCACAGCCTCGGTGGCTATCTCGATCTGCCCCATGGCGTCTGCAATGCCGTGCTGGTCGAACATGTCGTCGCATTCAATTACGACGCCTCGCCGGACCGCTACCGCAAGGTCGCCGAAACCCTGGGCATCGATTCGCGCGGGCTGAACCACCGCCAGGTTCGTGAGCGGCTGGTGCAGCACCTGATCGATCTCAAGCAGCAGATCGGCTTTCGTGAAACGCTGAGCCTGCACGGCGTTAACCTTTCCGATATCCCGTTCCTCTCGCAACATGCGATGCAGGATCCCTGCATCCTGACTAATCCACGCTCGTCGACGCAGCGGGACGTCGAGGTCGTCTATGCCGAAGCCCTCTGATGATCAGCAGCATCAGGCCCTGGCGCAACTGCTCGGGTTCGGCAGCCATTCCGCACGCAAGAGTCACTACCCGGAACTGGTGGCACGCCTGGAAGAGCTGGAGGGCGAGCGCAATCGCTACAAATGGCTGTTCGAGCACGCCGTGCATGGCATCTTTCAGGCCAGCCTCCATGAAGGCATTCGCGCCGCCAATCCTGCCTTGGCGCGCATGCTCAATTACGAAACCCCGGAAGAGGCGCTGTGGGCGCTGACCGATCTGTCCCATCACCTGTTCATCGGTGGTGAGGAGGAGCTGCGGCAGATCCGCCACACCCTGAGCCAGCAACATGGCCTGTTTGGCTACGAGACGCGCCTGCGCCGCAAGGACGGCAGCGCCATCTACGTGATCATGAACCTGCTGCTCAAGCCGGACGAAGACGGTCTGGTGGAAGGCTTCGTCGCCGACGTGACCGAGCGCAAGCTGGCGCAATTGCGGCTGCTGCAGCTCAACGAAGAGCTCGAGCAGCGCGTCGCCGAGCGCACCTGTGAATTGCGTGAGGCCCGCGATGCAGCGGAAGCCGCCAATCTGAGCAAGGACAAGTATCTCGCCGCGGCCAGCCACGACCTGCTACAGCCGCTCAACGCCGCACGGCTGCTGATCTCGACCCTGCGTGAACGCCAACTGCCGCAGAACGAGCTGCATCTGGTCGAGCGGGCCCACCAGGCCCTGGAAGGCGCCGAAGACCTGCTGACCGACCTGCTCGATATTTCCAAGCTCGATCAGGCCGCGATCAAACCGGACATCGATATTTACTCGCTGGACGAGGTGCTGCTGCCGTTGGTGTCGGAATTCCAGTCGGTCGCTGCTGCGGCGGGCTTGCAGTTGAAACACTACATCCCACGGGTCGCCATCAAGACCGATTTCCGCCTGCTGACGCGGATCCTGCGGAATTTCCTCAGCAATGCCTGCCGCTATACCGATCAGGGCGCGGTACTGGTTGGCGCACGCATGCGCGCCGGGGCGCTGCGTATCGAGGTCTGGGATACCGGACGGGGCATTCCGGAGGAGGAGCTGCAGGCAATTTTTCTCGAATTCAATCAGCTCGGGATTGGTCGATCCGCGAAACGCAGTGGCGTAGGGCTGGGATTGGCCATCGTCGACCGTATCGCCAGCATGCTCGGCTACCAGGTGCTGGTGCGCTCGATGCCGGGGCGTGGCTCGGTGTTCAGTATCGATGTGCCGCTGGCCGAAGCGATGCCCCGCGAACGGGTTGCGGCCCCGGCGATCGTGCCGCAGCTGGGCGACCCGCTGCCAGGGCGCCGGCTGCTGGTGATCGACAACGAAGAGAGCATCCTGTCAAGCATGGCTGCCTTGCTTGAACAATGGGGCTGTACGGTGCTGACAGCCACCGACGAGCAAAGCGCAATGGCGGCGCTGGATGGCGTCGCGCCGGATGCGATCCTCGCCGATTACCATCTGGATCACGGGCTGACCGGCTGGGATGTCGTGCTCGCGGTGCGAGGACGCTTCAACCAGGCGCTGCCGGTGGTGATGATCACCGCCGATCGCAGCGACCAATGCCGCCAGCAACTGCAGGGCTGCGGCGTGCCTGTGCTGAACAAGCCGGTCAAGCCCGGCAAGATGCGTTCGGTGCTCAGCCATCTGCTCGCCGCCGCCAACGGCAATGGTGGACAGGATTCGGGCTGACACGATCTGGATCAAGTTTTAGCGCGCGCCGGCTCGGCTAGACTCCCTGTCATGAAAGCCCATCTGCGTCTGCTACTCGTCCTGTTGATCAGCCTCGCGCTCCCCGTGAGTAGCATGGCTGCGCTCGAGCTGAAGACAGAGCTTTGCCAGATGCAAAGCGACATGGATGCCGCCGGACATCTCGTACACCAGGCTGAAGCTCAGGGCGAGGACACGCACTCGCACGATGGCAATCCACTGTGTAAAAGCGGCCACCAGTGCAAAACCGGCAGCATGTTGCAGACGGGCGTCGCGCAGCCGCATCTGACTGCCTCGCTGCCGCAACTCGCAGTACATTATTCTGAGTTCTTTCCCGCCCGTTCCAACGCCGACGTCTGGCGCCCTCCGCGTTACTGATTCCATCGCTGACCTGACTCGCCCCGCGTTCATGCGCTGAGGCGCTATAGGCATGCCTTGCGGCATGCAGGAAACCGAGGAATCCAATCCATGATCTCCCGATTGATAGGGAAGTACCGGCCGTTCGCGGGTGTGGTGGTTGTCGCCGCGTTCGGCCTGCCCGGCGCAGCCGCCGGGCTGACATTCGATGATGCCCTGAGCCTTGCGCAACAGCAGGCGCCATCGCTGCGTGCTGAGGCGTCGAGGCTGCAAGCCGCGCGTAGCGAAGCCGTCGCCGCGGGCGAACTGCCGGACCCGAAGCTGCTGCTGGGGCTGCAGAATCTGCCCATTGAGGGCGCCGAGCGCTGGAGCCTCGATGAGGACGGCATGACCATGCGCATGGTCGGCCTGATGCAGGAAGTACCGAACCGCGACAAGCGCAAGGCGCGTAGCGATGTGGCGCAGGCGTCTGTCGAGCGCGCCGCTGCCTCGCGCGAGGTGGAAACCCTCAGGGTGCGTCTGGCGACTGCCCAGGCGTGGATCGCCACCCACGCGGTAGAACGCAAGATCCGGCTGTTCGACCAGTTGTTCGAGGAGAACCGCCTGCTCGCCGAAGCGATTCGGGCGCGTATCGCCGGCGGGCGAGGGCAGTTGACCGACAGCGTCGCGGCGAAGCAACAGGCAGCGCTATTGGCTGATCGCCAGGACGAACTGGAGCAGCAGCGCCGCCAGGCACGCGCGGCGCTGGTGCGTTGGGTCGGCAGCGATGGCAATCAACCGCTGCTCGGCGAACCGCCGCGCTGGGCCATTGCCCCTGAACAACTGGCGCAGCGGGTCGGCCAGCACCCGCAACTGACCGCCTATGCGCCGCTTACCCAGGTGGCGCAGGCACGCATCCGTGAGGCGACCGCCGAGAAACAGGTCGACTGGAGTTGGGAGGTTAGCTACCTCAAGCGCGGCCGCGAGTATGGCGACATGGTCAATCTGCAATTCAGTTTCGACCTGCCGGTGTTTCAGCGCTCGCGGCAGATCCCGCGGATCGCCGCCCGCTACGCCGAGCTTGAACAACTGGAAGCCGAACGCGAAGCCATGACGCGCGAGTTTGTGGAGCAACTGGACGTCGAGCTGGCCGAGCTGGATCGCTTGCAGCGCGCACTTGAACGCAACGCGGAGGTGCTGCTGCCGCTGGGAGAGGAAAAGGTGGAGCTGGCGATGGCCGGCTATCGCGCCGGGACCAGCGAACTGGAAGCGGTGCTGACAGCGCGCAACGAACTGATCGAGACCCGCCTTGAACACATCGACCTGCAAGGTCTGGTAGCCATCGCGGCTGCGCGCTTGCACCTCGCTTACGGAGAAGCCAAATGAGCCGGAACATTCTCGCAAGCGTCACCCTGGCTGGGGTGACGGCTCTGATCGGCGCGGCTGGCGGCTACTGGCTGGCCAGCGCTGATGACCAGGCATCCGAACCGCTCGCACCCGCCGTCGAGCGTGATGCCGAAGTGCTGTACTGGTACGACCCGATGGTGCCGCAGCACCGTTTCGAAAAGCCCGGCAAGTCGCCGTTCATGGATATGGACCTGGTGCCACGCTACGCCAATGAGAATGGCGACGTTGCGGCCATCAGTATCGATGCCGGCGTCACGCAGAACCTTGGTATTCGCCTGGCGACCGTCAGCCGCGGACAGCTGGCGAATGTGGTCGACGCGGTCGGTGTGCTCGAATACAACGCGCGTGATGTCGCGCGGGTTCAGGCGCGAGCCGGCGGGTTCGTCGAACGTGTCTATCGACATGCGCCAGGCGATGTGCTGGACAAGGGCGCAGCGCTGGCCGACCTGCTGATTCCCGAGTGGACGGCTGCTCAGGAGGAATACCTGGCTTTGCGGCGAATCGGCGAACCGGCGCTGCTGGCGGCCGCACGGCAGCGCCTGCGTCTGGCCGGCATGCCGGAATCGACCATCAGCCAACTCGAGCGCAGTGGCAAGGTCAACGCGTCCATTACCATTTCCACCCCGATCGCCGGCGTACTGCAGGAACTGGACGTTCGCGAAGGCATGACGCTTGCGGCCGGTGCGCCGCTCGCGCGGATCAATGGTCTGGACAGCGTCTGGCTGGAAGTGGCAGTACCAGAGGCGCAGAGCCAGGGAATCCGCGTCGGCCAGCGCGCCACCGCGCGGCTGCCGGCGCTGCCGGGCCAGCTCATCGAGGGTGAGATCAGCGCGGTGCTGCCGGAGGCCAATGCTGCAAGCCGCACCCTACGTGTGCGGATACAGCTGCCCAATCCAGACGGACTGCTGCGGCCCGGGCTGACGGCTCAGGCCAGCCTGGCCAGTGGCGACGATGCCTCGGTTCTGCTGATTCCGGGCGAGGCTGTCATTCGCTCCGGGCGCCGCAGCCTGGTGATGCTGGCCGAGGCCGGCGGCCGCTATCGCCCGGTGGAAGTCGAGACCGGGCGGGAGAACGGCAGCCAGACCGTCATCCTCCACGGGCTGGAGGAGGGCCAGCAGGTGGTCGCATCCGGCCAGTTCCTGCTGGACTCCGAAGCCAGCTTGCGCGGCATCGTCGCGCCGCCCGCGGCCAGTGATACGCAGCACGATCATGATCATGGCCATGCTCAGCCGGCACCGGCGCTGCATGAATCCGAGGGTCGTGTCATGGCGCTCGCTGATGCCCGCGTGAAGATCGCACACGGTCCGTTCCATACGCTTGGCATGCCCGGCATGACCATGGCATTCGCGGTCGCCGATGCGGCATTGCTGCAGGACATCGAGGTCGAGGACCGGGTGCGTTTCGCTGTCCGGGAAACCGATGAAGGCCTGCTGATCGAGCAGATTCAGTCGCTGGAGAAGCAGCCATGATTGCCGCGCTGATTCGCTGGTCCGTCCTCAATCGGTTCCTGGTGCTGATGGCGACGTTGCTGATGACTGCCGTGGGCATCTGGGCGGTGCGTACCACGCCGATCGACGCGCTGCCTGACCTGTCCGACGTGCAGGTGATCATCCGCACGCCCTATCCGGGGCAGGCGCCACAGATCGTCGAAAATCAGGTGACCTATCCACTGACCACCACCATGCTCTCGGTGCCCGGGGCGAAAACGGTGCGCGGCTATTCGTTCTTCGGCGATAGCTTCGTCTATGTCCTGTTCGAGGACGGCACCGATCTGTACTGGGCGCGCTCACGGGTGCTTGAGTACCTGAGCCAGGTGCAGAGCCGGCTGCCCGCAGGCGCCAAGCCATCTCTTGGGCCGGACGCCACCGGCGTCGGCTGGATCTATCAGTACGCGCTGGTCGACCGCAGCGGCACGCACGACCTCGCGCAACTGCGCAGCCTGCAGGACTGGTTCCTGAAGTACGAACTGATCACGCTGCCGAACGTCGCCGAGGTGGCGACCATCGGTGGCATGGTCAAGCAGTACCAGATCGTGCTCGACCCACTGAAGATGGCCAGCCTTGCCGTCACTCAGGCGCAGGTCATCGAGGCCATCGGCAAGGCCAATCAGGAGACCGGCGGCGCCGTACTCGAACTGGCCGAAACCGAATACATGGTCCGCGCCTCTGGCTACCTGCAGACGCTCGAGGATTTTCGCCAGATTCCACTGCAGTTGAGCGCCAGGGGCGTGCCGGTCACACTGGGCGATGTGGCGAATATTCAGCTCGGCCCGGAAATGCGTCGAGGTATTGCTGAACTCGACGGGGAGGGGGAAACGGTCGGCGGGGTGGTCATCCTGCGCAGCGGCAAGAACGCGCGGAAAACCCTGGCCGCTGTTCAAGCCAAGCTCAAGGAGCTGAAAAGCAGCCTGCCCGAGGGTGTCGAGATCGTCACCACCTACGATCGCAGCGAGCTGATCGACCGCGCGGTGGAGAATCTCAGCTTCAAGCTGCTGGAGGAGTTTGTCGTCGTCGCGCTGGTGTGCGGAGTCTTTCTCTGGCACCTGCGCTCTTCGCTGGTGGCGATCGTCTCGCTGCCCATCGGCATACTGATTGCCTTCGTTGTGATGCGTTACCAGGGCATCAACGCCAACATCATGTCGCTCGGCGGTATCGCCATCGCCATCGGTGCGATGGTCGATGCGGCGGTGGTGATGATCGAAAACGCCCACAAGAAGGCCGAGGCCTGGCGCCACGCCAATCCCGGCAAGTCACTGGAGGGTGAAGAGCACTGGCGGGTGATGACAAGCGCGGCGCAGGAAGTCGGGCCGGCGCTGTTCTTCTGTCTGTTGATCATCACCCTGTCGTTCATTCCGGTGTTCACCCTCGAAGCGCAGGAAGGCCGCCTGTTCGGTCCGCTGGCCTTTACCAAGACCTATGCCATGGCCGCAGCGGCTGGGCTTTCGGTGACCCTGGTGCCGGTGCTGATGGGCTACTGGATTCGCGGCAAACTGCCGGACGAGGCGCGCAATCCGCTCAACCGCGGGCTGATACGGGTCTATCGCCCGGCGCTGAATGCAGTGCTGGATCACCCGAAAACGACCATCGCCGTAGCCGTGCTGATCCTGGCTACGACGCTGTGGCCGATGTCGCGACTGGGCGGGGAGTTCCTGCCGCCGATGGACGAGGGTGATCTGCTCTACATGCCTTCGGCGCTGCCGGGGCTGTCAGCACAGAAAGCCGCGCAGCTGTTGCAACAGACCGATCGCATGATCCGCACGGTTCCGGAAGTCGAAACCGTGTTCGGCAAAGCTGGCCGCGCTGAGTCAGCGACCGATCCGGCACCGCTGGAGATGTTCGAGACCACCATCCGTTTCAAGCCGCGAGAGCAGTGGCGCGCCGGCATGACCCCTGAGAAGCTGATCGACGAGCTGGACCGGGCAGTGCAGGTGCCAGGCCTGACCAATATCTGGATTCCGCCGATACGCAATCGCATCGACATGCTCGCCACCGGCATCAAGAGCCCGATCGGGGTGAAGATCGCCGGCGCCAACCTGGAGGAGATCGACCGTGTCAGCCAGCAAGTGGAGGCCGTTGCCAGAAAGGTGCCGGGTGTCAGTTCGGCGCTGGCCGAGCGCCTGGTCGGCGGGCGCTACGTCGATATCGATATCGATCGTCGGGACGCCGCCCGCTACGGGCTGAACATCGCCGACGTGCAGTCAATCGTCTCCAGCGCCATCGGGGGCGAAACCGTAGGTGAGACCATCGAGGGCCTGGCGCGCTACCCGATCAGCGTTCGCTATCCCCGCGAATGGCGCGATACTCCCCAGCGGGTGGAGCAGCTGCCGATCCTCACGCCGCAGGGCAGCCAGATCACCCTCGGCAGCGTGGCGCGAGTGCGCATAAGCGACGGCCCGCCGATGCTGCGCAGCGAGAATGCGCGGCTGGCGGGATGGGTATACGTCGACGTGCGCGGCCGGGATATCGCTTCGGTCGTTGCCGATCTGCGCGATGCGGTCAGCACCGAAGTCAGCCTGCTGCCCGGCATGAGCCTGGCTTACTCGGGCCAGTTCGAGTTTCTCGAGCGCGCCAACGAGCGCCTCAAGCTGGTGGTGCCCGCGACGTTGCTGATCATTTTCTTCCTCCTCTACCTGACGTTCGGCCGGCTGGACGAGGCCGTGCTGATCATGCTGACCCTGCCGTTCGCGCTGACTGGCGGCGTCTGGTTCCTCTATCTGATGGGCTACAACCTGTCGGTGGCCACCGGTGTCGGTTTCATCGCGCTGGCGGGGGTCGCTGCGGAGTTCGGTGTGATCATGCTGCTGTATCTGAAAAACGCCTGGGCCGAACAGCAGCGCGACGGGCTGAGCGGCGAGGCCGCGCTGTGCGATGCAATCCGCGAAGGCGCGGTGCAGCGGGTACGCCCGAAGGCGATGACCGTGGCGGTGATTGTCGCCGGCCTGTTGCCGATCCTGCTGGGGGCGGGCACCGGCAGCGAAATCATGAGCCGCATCGCAGCGCCGATGGTCGGCGGCATGCTGAGTGCGCCGCTGCTGTCGCTGTTCGTGATCCCGGCCGCCTATCGTTTGATGCGCAGAGCGAGGTGATGACTTACTGACTCGGCTGCATCAGCAACAGAAGGAAGGAGTAGCCGAGCGACCCGAGCAGAAAAGCACCGAATCGGCTGTTCCTTTCTGTTGGCAGTTCCTCCTTCAGGACGTTAAGGATGATCGCGCCGGCAATGAAGGCGGTTACCGCCGATACCCCCAGCTCGGAGAGGTCGATGATCGAGCCGAACGCCCAGCCGATCAGCGTTGACCCCGCCAGGATCCAGCGGCCGCGTCGAGCGAACAGATCCTGGTGGTCATGCTGAAGGGCCACATCATTGACCATGAAGTGCAGCGCCATGGCCACGGTGTACCAGACCAGTTCCAGCATCTGGCCAGGATCACGGTTGGCGAGGATATTCCCGATCAGTGCGTTGTAGCCGGCGAAGGCACCTATGTGCAGCCAGAACACGCCCGCGTGGGAAGGTGCGCCTTCAGGCCGCTCGTCGCGGTGCCGCTTGATCAGCCGCTCGAGTCCGTAGAAGCAGACCAGGCCGACCAGCGCCAGCAGGTAGGCGTGGTGCTCAAGGTAGCGCAACGGGTGAAACCCGCTATCCTCCATCACCCTCTGCCCGTCGGCCAGTTCGGGGAGCAGGTGCACGAAGACATAGGCGACGGCGACGCCACCGGCTGCGGACAGCCAGCGGCTGCGCGGCAACTGATGTAGTTTGCTCAGCCTTCCGGCCAGCATATGGGTGGCTGTCAGCACCAGTGCGGCGATCAGGGTGAGCATGAGATATCCGCGGAAAAGGCCATCAGCTTTGTGACTTTGGCCGTCCATCGGCGTTCAGCATGCAGTTCGTCGGTTGGCGCCCCGGACTTATGATCTCGATCAGTTACCTGCGTCGTGATCGGCCAGGTCGATGATTTTTTTGATAGAGTGCGCTCCTGAAAAAGCGAGCAGCCAGCCAGCTTTCAATTCGGTCAATGAGGTGTCTGCTTGATTAGGGTGCTGGTGGTCGATGACCACGATCTGGTTCGCACAGGCATCAGTCGCATGCTGGCGGACATCTCTGGGCTGCAGGTGATCGGTCAGGCGGATTCCGGCGAGGATGCTATCCGCAAGGCTCGAGAGCTGAAGCCCGATGTGGTGCTGATGGATGTCAAGATGCCGGGCATCGGTGGTCTGGAGGCGACCCGCAAGCTGCTGCGCAGCTATCCGGACCTGAAGGTCATTGCCGTGACCATCTGTGAAGAAGATCCCTTTCCGACTCGCCTGCTGCAGGCCGGGGCGGCGGGCTATCTGACGAAGGGCGCGGCGCTGGAGGAAATGGTGCAGGCCATCCGCATGGTGTTCGGCGGCCAGCGCTACATCAGCCCGCAGATCGCGCAGCAGCTGGCGCTCAAATCCTTCCAGCCGCAGCTCAGTGAGTCACCGTTCGACCTGCTTTCCGAGCGAGAAATACAGATCGCGCTGATGATTGCCAACTGTCAGAAGGTACAGCACATTTCCGACAAGCTCTGCCTGTCGCCGAAAACGGTGAACACCTACCGCTATCGCATCTTCGAAAAACTGTCGATCACCAGTGATGTCGAGCTGGCCCTGCTGGCGGTTCGCCACGGGATGGTCGATACCGTCAACTGATGACAGAAGCCTTCGATTCCTCGGCGTTCCTGGCCGCCTGCAGCGGCCGGCCGGGCGTCTATCGCATGTTCGATGCGCAGGCCAAGCTGCTCTATGTGGGCAAAGCGAAGAACCTGAAGAAGCGCCTGGCAAGCTACTTCCGCAAGACCGGGCAGGCGCCGAAGACCGCAGCGCTGGTGGCCAAGATCGCGCAGGTCGAAACCACCATCACCGCCAACGAAACCGAGGCGCTGCTGCTCGAGCAGACGCTCATCAAACAATGGCGGCCGCCGTACAACATCCTGCTACGGGACGATAAGTCCTATCCCTATGTGTTCCTCTCGGCCGGTGAATTTCCAAGACTGAGTATTCATCGTGGCGCCAAGAAGGAGCCCGGACGCTACTTCGGTCCCTATCCGAGCGCCGGCGCGATCCGCGAAAGCCTGAGCCTGCTGCAGAAGGCCTTCTTCGTGCGGCAATGCGAGGACAGCTATTTCCGCAACCGCACCCGACCCTGCCTGCAGTACCAGATCAAGCGCTGCAAGGCGCCTTGCGTGAAGCTGGTCGACCCCGAAGAGTACGCCGAAGATGTGCGTCACTCGGTGATGTTCCTCGAAGGTCGCAGCAACGCACTGGCGGAGGAGCTGTCGCGCAACATGGAAAAGGCGGCGACGAATCTGGATTTCGAGCGCGCCGCCGAGATCCGTGACCAGATCGGCATCCTGCGCCGCGTGCAGGACCAGCAGAGCATGGAAGGGGGTTCGGGCAATGTCGACATCGTCGCCGCGGCGGTCAGCCCAGGCGGCGCTTGCGTGCATTTGATCACCGTGCGTGGTGGGCGAGTGCTGGGCAGCAAGAACTTCTTTCCGCAGGTCGCCATTGAGGAAAGCGTCAGCGAGGTGCTGCAGGCCTTTCTGGAGCAGTACTACCTGGGGGCTACGGAACGCGACCTGCCCAGCGAGCTGATCGTCAATGCGGTGCACGAGGATTTCGCCACGCTGATCGACGCCATCTCCGAGCTGCGTGGCGTCGAGCTGACCATCACCCATCGGGTACGCGCGACGCGGGCACGCTGGCAGCAACTGGCGCTGACCAACGCCGAACAAGCGTTGGGCGCGCGCCTGGCCAATCGTCAGCATCTGTCGGCACGTTTCGACGCACTGGCCGAAGCGCTGGAGCTCGACGAGCCACCGATGCGCCTGGAGTGCTTCGACATCAGCCACTCCAGCGGCGAGGCGACGGTGGCGTCCTGCGTGGTCTTCGGGCCGGAGGGTCCGCTGAAGTCCGACTATCGCCGCTACAACATCGAGGGCGTCACCGCCGGAGACGACTATGCGGCAATGCATCAGGCACTGTCGCGGCGTTTTCGCAAGGCGGCGGAGGGCGAGGGCAAGCTGCCGGACATCCTGCTCGTCGACGGTGGCAAGGGCCAGCTCAACATGGCGCGCGAGGTACTGGAGGAGCTGGCCGTGCCGGAGCTCATCCTGCTCGGCGTGGCCAAGGGCGTCACCCGTAAGCCGGGCCTGGAAACCCTCTATCTGAATGACGCCGCCCACGAGTTCACACTGCCGGCCGACTCGCCTGCGCTGCACTTGATCCAGCAGGTGCGTGACGAAGCGCATCGCTTCGCTATCACCGGCCACCGCGCACGGCGTGGGAAGGCTCGGCGCACTTCGACGCTGGAGGACGTTCCGGGCATCGGGCCTAAACGTCGTCGCGAACTGCTCACGCATTTTGGCGGTCTTCAGGAACTGTGCAGGGCCAGCCTCGACGAGATCGCCAAGGCGCCTGGTATCAGTAAAAAGCTTGCCGAGTCGATTTATGCCGCTCTGCACAGTGAGTAAACTGTCCCCGAATTCCGCCGATCAGTGGTACCGATGAATATCCCGAACCTGCTCACCGTTCTGCGCGTGCTGCTGATACCCATCTTCATTCTGCTGTTCTATCTGCCGTTCTACTGGAGCTACCTGGCCGCCAGTGCCGTGTTCACCATCGCGGCGCTGACCGACTGGCTCGATGGCTATTTGGCGCGCCGGCTGGAACAGAGCACGCCATTCGGCGCCTTTCTCGATCCGGTAGCCGACAAGCTGATGGTGGCGGTCGCGCTGGTGCTGCTGGTTGAGGAGCACGCCAATCTCTGGCTGACGCTGCCGGCTGCGATCATCATCGGCCGCGAGATCGTCGTCTCGGCATTGCGCGAGTGGATGGCCGAGCTCGGTGCCCGTGCGCAGGTCGCGGTGTCGAATCTCGGCAAATGGAAGACCGCGGCGCAGATGGTGGCGCTGGTGATCCTGCTGGCCAATCCGCCGCAGCCGACAATATGGGTCGGTGTGGGGTACGCATTGCTAATCGTCGCGGCAGGGCTGACGCTGTGGTCGATGATCAATTACCTGATGGCTGCCTGGCCGCACCTGAGCACTACGGAAAAGAAATAAAAACTTTTTTAATCAAAGGGTTGACGGCAGCCTTCGATCGTATAGAATGGCGCCCGTCACCAAGACAACGCGGGAATAGCTCAGTTGGTAGAGCACGACCTTGCCAAGGTCGGGGTCGCGAGTTCGAGTCTCGTTTCCCGCTCCAGTTTGTAAGATCGCGCCGCAGAAATCATGCGGCGCCTTCGTTTTGAGGCCGGTTGGCAGAGTGGTTATGCAGCGGATTGCAAATCCGTGTACGCCGGTTCGATTCCGACATCGGCCTCCATATTGAAGAGCTCCAAGCAATTCGTTGCTTGGGGCTTTTTCTTTTGCGTCCCAGAGTTCGCGGCCACCGATACTGCCAGTGAGTGGCGGCAAGCGATTCCGCCGCTGCTATCTATACTCCATGGGCGCCTCTCGCTCAGGAGAATAGCCATGCGACGCCTCTCAGCCTTTGCCTTCGCGATTCTGTTCAGCTCGCCACTGCTGGCGATGCATTGCCCCATGGACATGGCCAAGATCGACGAACTGCTCAAGACCAATCCACCGAAGGACGCGACCACCCTGCAGCAGGTGCGCGAACTGCGTGCCGAAGGTGAGCAGCTGCATCAGGCCGGCAAGCACGCCGATTCGGTACGGGTACTGGGACGAGCCCTGCACCTGCTAGGTCAGAAGCCCTGATCAGCGGACGCGGCGAACGCCAACCAGCAGCCAGAACAGCAGGCCCAGCACTGGGAAGAGGGCGATACCGATCGCCCAGAGTGCCTTTGCGCCCACGCTTCGCTCGCTTTTGAATACGCTGATGATCGCCAGCAAGTTCAGCGCGATGAGCGCCACCGCGGCTGCGATGGCCAGGTAAGTCATTGAATCGGACACTTCACATTTCTCCTGACGGCTCAGGTTATGAGGCCGCGAACCGCGCAGGAGGGTTCCGTACCGTTAAGGGCATCAAAAGCGATGAACCCGGCCCGGTTCCTACGTTCAGCCCAGCAGCTGCTGGAGTTCGTCGCTGCTGGGCACCTTGCCCTCGACGAGAACATCGTCATCGACCGCCAACGCCGGCGTGCGCATGACCCCGGCATCGATGATCGCGTTGACGTCGGTGACTTTCTCGAGCTGATATTCCAGACCGAGACGACGTGCCGCCGCTTCGGCATTGGCGGTGAGTTGCTGGCACTTGGCGCAGCCGGAACCGTAGACGGTCAGTTTCATCATCGTCCTCACATCAGTTGGCCATAGAGATAACCGCTAAGCGTGGCCATGACCACGACCAGCGTGCAGTACACCAGCGTCTTTTGGGTGCCCAGCACCGTACGAATCACCAGCATGTTCGGCAGGGACAGCGCAGGGCCGGCGAGCAGTATCGCCAACGCCGGGCCCTTGCCCATGCCAGCGCCAAGAAGGCCTTCGACGATAGGCACTTCCGTCAGCGTGGAAAAGTACATGAAAGCGCCCAGCAGTGAAGCGACGAGCGTAGAGGCGAAGCTGTTGTCACCCACTGCCCAGACCACCCATTGACTGGGGATCAACCCTTCATGACCGGGACGGCCGAGCAGCATGCCGGCGACCATCACACCACCCAGCAGCAGCGGCATGATCTGTTTGGTGAAGTCCCAGCTCTGCCCGACCCACTCCTGTCCGGCAGCGTTCTCACGGCTGGCCTGCAGCATCAGCCCGCCGATACCGATGACCATCGCCAGTTCCGGCCATTCGGGCCGGAGCAGGACGCTTGCAGCGACCAATCCGGCGACGACCAGCAGCGGTTTTAGCGACCAGCGCCAACGGCGTACCAACAGCGCCGCCAGCAGGATGGCGAGCGCTGCGGTGATCGGCCACTTCCAGGCGTAAACGAGCATCCATGCCGGGCTTTCCGCCCTGGCCCAGTTGGCGAACACCAGGATGCCGATCATCAGGCTGAACAGGGCGACGATGTCGCCGAGCGGATGGCTGCTGTCGTCGGCGGTGAAACCGCGGGCGCCCTTGGCGGCGCGGGCAGCTTCTTCGTGACGGTAGAGCAGGTGCATGATCGCGCCGATGACCAGGGCAAAGAGGATGGCACCGACAGCTCGGGCGATACCCATCTCGGCGCCAAGCACCTTGGCCGTCACCACGATGGCCATGACGTTGATCGCCGGCCCCGAGTAGAGAAAGGCGATGGCTGCGCCGAGCCCAGCCCCGCGCTTGTAGATGCCGCCGAATAGCGGCAGTACGGTACAGGAACACACCGCCAGCAGCGTGCCGGCGACCGAGGCCACGCCGAAGGCGATCGGCTTGGGCGAGGCCGGGCCGAGGTGCTTCATAACCGCGCCCTGGCTGATATAGACGGCCATCGCACCAGCGATGACGAAGGCCGGCAGCAGGCAAAGGATGACATGCTCGCGGGCGTACCACTGGGTCAGGCGAAGGCCTTCGAGTACGGCATTCTCGAAGCGAGGCTGCCCCAGCGGCAGAAAGAAGATCAGTAGAAATGCGGCAGACATGCCAAGCAGCACCTTGGCCTCGCCAGGGCGGTCGCGCCAGAAACGCGCCAGGTGTTTCCACAGTGAAGGGGAGGCGTTAGCCGAAGGAGCCGATCGCTCGGGCGCGGAGCTGTCCATGATCATGGTCCTGCTGGGTAGTCACGACCATGGTAGTTGGCTGGCGTGCGGCGAGGCTGATCCGCGTCAAGTGCAGGGCTATGTTCGGTTAGCCGTCAGCGCGCGGTTGTACCAGTCGCGGCTGCGATTGACGCTGCGCACCAGCCAGAGCATCACCGGCACCTCGATCAGCACGCCGACCACCGTGGCCAGTGCGGCACCGGAATTGAAGCCGTAGAGCACGATGGCGACGGCCACCGCCAGCTCGAAGAAATTCGAGGCACCGATCATGGCCGACGGCCCTGCCACATCGTGGCGCACCTGGAAGCGGCGATTGAGCCAATAGCCCAGCCCGGCGATCAGCAGGGTTTGCAGCAGGATGGGCACGGCCAGCATGGCGATGATCAGCGGCTGGTCGACGATGGCCTCGCCCTGGAAGGAGAACAACAGCACCAGGGTGGCCAGCAGCGCAACGATGGAGAATGGCTGCACTCTTGCCAGGGCGGCCTGGAATTCCTCTTCGCCGCGCTTGAGCAGGCGTGCGCGAATTATCTGGGCGATCGCCAGCGGGATGACGATGTACATCACTACCGAGAGCAGCAGCGTGTCCCAGGGCACTGGAATCGAAGACACACCGAGCAGCAGCGCGACGATCGGGGCGAAGGCGAACACCATCACCACGTCGTTCAGTGCGACCTGGGTCAGGGTGAAGTTGGCGTTGCCGTTACAGAGGTTGCTCCATACGAAGACCATTGCGGTGCAGGGCGCCGCGCCCAGCAGGATCAAGCCGGCCATGTAACTGTCCAGTTCGGCGACCGGCAGCCAGGGCGCGAAGACCTGTTTGATGAACAGCCAGCCCAGCAGCGCCATGGTGAACGGCTTGATGGCCCAGTTGACGAAAAGCGTGATGCCCATGCTCGCCCGCTGCGCGTAGACCTCCCGCAGGGCAGAGAAGTCGATCTTCATCAGCATGGGGATGATCATCACCCAGATCAGCAGGCCGACCGGGATGTTCACGTGGGCCACTTCCAGGGCGCCCACGGCCTGTGCCGCCGCGGGCATGCCAAGCCCGAGCAGCGTGCCGGCAATGATGCAGAGGAATACCCAGAGGGTGAGGTAACGCTCGAAGAAGCCCAGTGGCGCCCCGGTCTGCTTGCTGGTCACTTCGCATTGAGTGGACATCTGGAACCGTACCTTTTCTTTCTGTAGGTGGTGGGTTATGTCGGCGCGCTAGCGGGATTGTGCGGACAGCGCTTCGGCCACTTCGTCGACCGTACTTCGGGCGCTGCGCGTGACGCCGATCAGCGTGGCAGATGCCGTGCCGGTCCACTCTCCGTAGCCGACCAGCCAGAGATTGGGCTGTTTCAAGGCTCGGGTCCCTGCGACCTGCACCTTGCCGTCGGCCTCCACCAGCCCGCACGGGTGAAGATGATCGAGCGCCGGGCGAAAGCCGGTGCACCAGACCACTGCATCGAGGCGAGTCTGACGGCCGTCCGCCCATTCGACGGCAGTTTCGTGCAAGCGCACAAACGGCGGTTGCGCTACCAGCACGCCACGTTCCCGCGCGTCGAGCACCGAGGGCACCATGACGATATCGCCGAAGCCTCCGGGCAGGTCATCGATGCTGCGGCCCTCCTGCTGGGCCTTCCAGCGCGCGGTCGCACGCTCGAACAGCACGCGACCATCGACCTCATCGGGAAGGAATGCCGGCGGGTCCTGCGTGACCCATATGGTTTCGCCGACCTTCGAGAGTTCCGCCAGGATCTGCGCGGCTGAATTGCCGCCGCCGACCACCATCACGCGCTTGCCGGAGAAGGGCGCAGGGTCCCGGTAGTACGCTGAATGCAATTGCAGCCCTTGGAACGCCTCGCGCCCCGGATAGTCCGGAATGAAAGGCTTGCTCCAGGTGCCGGTCGCACTGATTACTGCCCGGGCCAGCCAGCGCCGATCGCCGGCCTGAACCTGCCATAGATCGTCTACGCGCCTGATCGCATCGACATGAACCGGGCGCTGAATGGGAAAGCTGTAGCGGGTCTCGTAGCGTTGCAGGTAGTCGATCACATCGTCGCGCGACGGATTGCCCGGTTCGACGGGGGTGGGCATCGGCCAGCCGGCGATCGAACTCCAGGCCGCCGGTGAGAACAGCCTCAACGAATTCCAGGCGTGGAGCCAGGCGCCACCCGGGGCGGGTTGATCGTCCAGCAGCAGGTAGGAAAGCGCCGTACGCCGCATGAAGTACGCGGTCGCCAGGGCCGACTGCCCGGCGCCGATGATGATCACATCGAGCACATGGGGGGCTGACATCAGCAGACTCTCATCCAAGACATTCGGTTCGCCTTATATACGATCTTGGGAATATACGCGGATTGCATTACGCCGAGCAAATTCGCCACGCCAGGGGCTGCCTTCAGTACCTGAGCGAGTAACCTGCGCTTTACTCGCATATGCGTTAAGCAATATATTCGCCGACGCATACGTTTCGCGATCATCAACCGATCGGCAAGCGTCAGAAGGGTATTTTCGTGATCGAGCACCTGACACCTACCACCGTATTCAAATGCCTGGCGGACGAGACTCGCGTGCGCATCGCCTTGCTCATCGCCCGCGAAGGCGAGTTGTGCGTGTGCGAGCTGACCTGCGCGCTGGATGAAAGCCAGCCGAAAATTTCCCGTCACCTGGCGATGCTGCGCAGCTGCGGCATGCTGGAAGATCGCCGTCAGGGCCAGTGGGTGTATTACCGTCTCCATCCGCATCTGCCTGACTGGGTCACGGACATGCTGCAACCGATTCTGGCTGCCAACAAGAACTGGCTGAGCGACAACGTGCAGCGTCTGGAGCGCATGCGCAATCGTCCCGAGCGGGCGACGGTGTGTGGCTGAATCGCATCGTTCACTCGCGACAACTTTCAGGATTACCCCATGCACGACGACCTACCCAACATCGATCCAGCGCTGCTCGATCTGCCGGATCTCGCCAAGCTGGGCCTCCCAGACGGGCCTGCGCACAAGCCGCGCATTCTGCTGCTCTATGGCTCCAACCGGGAGCGCTCCTACAGTCGCTTGCTGGTACAGGAAGCGGCGCGGCTGCTGGAGCGTTTCGGTGCCGAGACGCGCATCTTTCATCCGGCAGGACTACCACTGCCGGACGATGCACCTGACAGCCATCCGAAGGTGCAGGAACTGCGCGAGCTGATGCAGTGGTCGGAGGGGCAGGTGTGGTGCTCGCCGGAGCGGCATGGCTCGATGAGCGCGGTGTTCAAGGCGCAAATCGACTGGGTGCCGCTGGCCATGGGCGCGCTGCGCCCGACTCAGGGCAAGACGCTGGCGATCATGCAAGTCAGCGGCGGTTCGCAGTCATTCAATGCGCTCAATCAGATGCGCGTGCTGGGTCGCTGGATGCGCATGCTCACCATCCCCAACCAGTCCTCAGTGGCCAAGGCCTATCTCGAGTTCGACGAGGCAGGGCGGATGAAGCCCTCGGCTTATTACGACCGCGTGGTGGATGTGATGGAGGAGTTGATCAAGTTCACCCTGCTGGTACGCGGTCGCGCCGATTACCTGGTCGACCGTTATTCGGAACGCAAGGAGTCGGCCGAAGCGCTGTCCCGTCGCGTCAATCAACGCTCAATCTGACTTCCAGGAATCGCCCGCGTGTCCCATCCCTACGACATCCTCGATGTACCCGGCTGTGCCGGTCAGCTGATCTTCACGCCGTGTCCCGGTAGCAAGGGCAGCAGCCTCGACGAGGCGCTGACCACGCTACAAGCGGCTGGTGCCGAAGCAGTGATCACCTTGATGCCCGCCGAAGAGCTGGCCCGTAACGACGCGAGCCAGCTGCCGCAACTCTGTGCCGAACGCGACCTCGAGTGGTTTCACCTGCCGGTGGCCGACGAACAGGTGCCGCTGGCGGACTTCGATCGGGCCTGGGAAGGGGCGGGAGCTCGGATCCATGAGTTGCTGGATGCCGGCAAGCGCGTCGCCATTCACTGCAAGGGTGGTTCAGGTCGTACCGGACTGATCGCAGCACGCATCCTGATCGACCGCGAAGTGCCGCGCGCGACCGCCATCGCCTGCGTCCAGGCGCTTCGCCCCAAGGCTATCCAGCATCCGGCGCATGTCGGCTGGATCGAACGCTTCGGCGCATGACGGGCCTCTCATGCTGAATACGCTCGGCTTGTTCGTCATTACCGCGATAGCGGAGATCGTCGGCTGTTATCTGCCGTACCTCTGGCTGAAACAAGGCAAGAGTATCTGGTTGCTGGTTCCGGCGGCGCTTTCCCTGGCGCTGTTCGCCTGGCTGCTGTCACTGCACCCCACCGCCGCCGGACGAGTCTACGCCGCCTACGGTGGCGTTTACGTCGCTGTCGCACTGGTCTGGCTGTGGCTGGTCGACGGTGTTCGCCCGACCGGATGGGACCTGCTCGGCTGCGCCGTGGCGTTGCTGGGCATGGCGATCATCATGTTCGCGCCGCGCAATCTCTGATCCATCTTTTCAGGAGCGAGTCATCCATGAGCATAAAAGTAGGCATCAACGGTTTCGGCCGCATCGGTCGCCTGGCCCTGCGTGCGGCCTGGGATTGGCCGGAGCTGGATTTCGTGCAGATCAACGATCCGGCCGGCGATGCGGCCGCCCATGCGCATCTGCTCAATTTCGACTCTGTGCATGGCCGCTGGCAGCACGAGGCGAGCGCCGACGGCGACTGCCTGGTCATCAACGGCCAGCGGGTGAAGGTCAGCGCCAACAAGGCGATCGCCGACACCGATTGGTCGGGCTGCGATCTTGTCATCGAGGCGAGCGGCAAGATGAAGAGCGTTGCGGTGCTGCGGCAGTATCTGGAGCAGGGGGTCAAGCGCGTGGTGGTCAGCGCGCCAGTGAAGGAAGCGGGCGCGCTGAACATCGTCATGGGCGTCAATGACGGCCTGTACGATCCGGCGCAGCACCGCATCGTCACCGCGGCGTCCTGCACCACCAACTGCCTGGCACCGGTGGTCAAGGTGATCCATGAGCAGCTCGGCATTCGCCACGGTTCGATCACCACCATCCATGACCTGACCAATACGCAGAGCATTCTTGATCAGCCGCACAAGGATCTGCGCCGCGCCCGCGCCTCGGGCATGAGCCTGATCCCAACCACCACCGGCTCGGCCACGGCGATCGCCGAGATATTCCCCGAGCTGCGCGGCAAGCTGAACGGCCATGCCGTGCGCGTGCCGCTGGCCAATGCCTCGCTCACCGACTGCGTGTTCGAAGTGGAGCGCAGCACCGATGCCGCAGAGGTGAACCGGTTGCTGCAGGCCGCAGCGGAGGGCGAGCTCAAGGGCATTCTCGGCTATGAGGAGCGACCACTGGTTTCCATCGACTACCGCACCGACCCGCGCTCCTCGATCATCGATGCACTGTCGACCATGGTGGTCAACGGCACGCAGGTGAAGATCTACGCCTGGTACGACAACGAGTGGGGCTACGCCAACCGCACCGTGGAACTGGCGCGCAAGGTTGGGCTAGCTGACATTTGCTAGGGCGTACATCCCGTAGGGTGGGCTTCAGCCCACCATTCAGCCCGGCGTCTGAGGTGGGCCGAGCGGGTTCGCGCCTTTATCAGTGATCCGTACATATTTATGAGCCGCCGCCATGCATGCTCTGCAACGTCTCGCACCGGAAGTCCGCCAGTACCTGGTGGTAACCGGTAACTACTGGGCCTTCACCCTCACCGACGGCGCGCTGCGCATGCTGGTGGTGCTGCACTTCCATGCGCAGGGCTACTCGCCCTTGCAGATCGCCGCCCTGTTCCTGTTCTACGAAATATTCGGCGTCGTCACCAATCTGGTCGGCGGCTACCTCGGCGCGCGGCTTGGCCTGAACCGGACGATGAACCTCGGCTTGGCGTTGCAGGTCGTGGCCCTGCTGATGCTCACGGTACCGGCCGCCTGGCTGACGGTACCCTGGGTAATGGGCGCGCAGGCGCTGTCCGGCATCGCCAAGGACCTGAACAAGATGTCGGCCAAGAGCTCGATCAAGCTTCTAGTGCCGGACAGCCAGCAGGGCACGCTCTACAAGTGGGTCGCCATCCTCACTGGCTCGAAGAACGCGCTCAAGGGCGTGGGGTTCTTTCTCGGCGGCGCGCTGCTCAGTCTGCTGGGATTCGCCGGCGCGGTGCTGGCGATGGCTGCCGTGCTGGCGCTGGTCTGGCTGGCCAGCCTGGTGCTGCTGAAGAAGGATCTCGGCAAGGCCAAGGCCAAGCCGAAGTTCCGCGACATTCTGTCCAAGAGTCGCGCGATCAACGTGCTCTCGGCGGCGCGCCTGTTCCTGTTTGGCGCGCGAGACGTGTGGTTCGTGGTGGCCTTGCCGGTCTACCTGAGCACGGCTTTCGGCTGGAACTTCTGGATGGTCGGCGGCTTCCTCGCGTGCTGGATCATCGGTTATGGCATCGTCCAGTCGTTCGCCCCGGCGATCACCGGCAAACGCAGTGGCAAGGTACCGGATGGGCGCGCGGCTTTCCTGTGGGCGGCGTCGCTGGCCGCGTT
Organism: Stutzerimonas sp. KH-1; assembly: GCF_054483855.1. Classification (NCBI taxonomy): domain Bacteria; kingdom Pseudomonadati; phylum Pseudomonadota; class Gammaproteobacteria; order Pseudomonadales; family Pseudomonadaceae; genus Stutzerimonas; species Stutzerimonas sp. KH-1. The sequence continues at coordinate 1,445,921 of NZ_CM137011.1, forward strand.
GCCTGCGGCCATTGCGGTCGGGCTGGCGGGCGCTGCGTCGCCGCAGTGGGTGCTGATCGGCGGGCTGCTGCTATTTGGTGTGCTATTCGCGGTGAATTCGTCGCTGCACAGCTATTTGATCGTCAGCTACGCCAAGGAAGACGGCGTCTCGCTGGATGTGGGCTTCTACTACATGTCCAACGCGCTGGGTCGATTGGTCGGCACGCTGCTGTCGGGCTGGGTGTTCCAGGCCTACGGCCTGCAGGCGTGTCTGTGGGTGTCGTCGCTGTTCGTGCTGCTCGCTGCGCTGATCTCACTGTGGTTACCGCGGCACCACGGGTGAAGAGCAGGGCGCTCGCGAGGTCGGCCCTGCCCGCTAGACCGGCAGGATTCGCTCCGCTCGCCATTGGCGTTGCCTGAACGGATCAGTGAGACGGGGCTGTCCTTAGCATGCCAATGTCTGCCGAGGCTCTCTGCATCAGCGCTGCATCGTTCGGCCCTGCTTTTTCCTGCCCGCTGCGACGACCACGACGCCAATGCGCCATCGGCTGCAGTGCGCTGATATCCGAACGGGTTACCAGTTCTTCGAGTGATCGCTTGCTCATCGTCGCGTCCTCACATCGTCTGTTCGGGGGAGCGTCCGTGCGCCATGGGGAGTCCTTGAGCAAAGGATGCGCGGAGTTTGTTACAGCTGGTTGGCAGTGACGGGCGTGCGGACGAGCGGCGCCGGGGTGGGCCTACGGCGAAACCTCGCCGATGGCGCTCACACTGGTAATGCCGGCGTTCCAGATCATCTCGTAATGGGCGGTCTGGACAATGGAGAGCACATTGCGCGGCGTCATGAGCGCCCAGCAATGCTGGCCAGGCTTGCGCACCGAGCGGTAGCGCAGACCTGCAAAGCCGTCCTGCCGGAGCTGACGACCGAACTGGCGCGCCGCGGAATAATCGTTCGGATCATAGATCGGGTCGGTCAGCGCGACGGTCGTGGCATCCAGCAGGCCTGCCTCGTCGAACTGGCACGACAATCCGCGAAAGACGAAACGCTCGAAGTTCAGACCCACCACGCCGGACCAGTACAGTTGTTGGTGATGGCGCACTTCGGCCAGGGCCGTTTCCATGCTGTCGGCCAGGTAGAGCACGCCGTAACTGCCATCGCTGAAACGCGAGCCTGAGGGATTCACATGGGTGAACGGAGCGGTGGCATAGGAGCAGCCGGGAATGCCGAACGGGATCTCGCCGCGGGGAATCAGCTCGAGTCGGCCAGTCTCGTTGTGCAGGCGCGGGTTCGTCAGAGCCTGGAGCTGATAAAGCATGTCGAACTCATCGGCGTCGGCCACGTCATCGAACAGCTCGATGGGCGGAAACTTCGAGTTCACCAATCGATACGCCTGCAGCTTCGCCGGCGGCCGAACCGGCAGCCGCTTCGGCACTACCACTGCGCGCCCCGCAGGCTGTCGATCCGCCGAAATGTCTCGTACAGCGAAATCATGTCGCCCTGCGCCATGATCGCCAGCGGTGAACGGCCGTTGAAGAACTCGTTGTGATTGGGCATTCCAGGGAAACCGTAGGTGTTCTTCGGATTATCGAAGATCAGTCGCAGCGCGGCGTGGATATTGAGGATGAAACTGATGCGCTGCATCTGATCCGGATCCAGGCTCACCGACCAGTCGGCATTACGCAACTTGGCGCGCGCATGAGTGCTGCGGGAGATACGCAGAATTCGGCAGGCCTGTTCAGTCGTGGCCTGCCATTTGTCCAGAATATTCACCGCAGCGCGCAATCCAGTTGTGCATTGATCCTTGGAAAAAGCGGCTACTTGAAGGGTGGCTGACATGGCAATGGTTCCGACAGTTTGTTTCTGTAGATACAGATTAGCACAAATTCATTCTACAGATTTATAGAGGCGCCGATATTGTCCGCAACTTAACGCCCAACAAACGTGAAGGGCTTGAAGTACGCACAATCGAGCGCATCCGATCTTTGAGCGGCTGATGGGATATATAGGAGGGATATTCGAATGGGCTGCGCCGGCGCCAGTTGCTGGAACCAACGGAAGTTTGGTGCCCGGAGCGGGGGTCGAACCCGCATACCCTTTCGGATGAGAGATTTTAAGTCTCTTGCGTATACCAATTTCGCCATCCGGGCGGAGGCTGCGTCGCAGCGCGCCGATGGGGAATCGGCGGCGCAGGACTATAACCAGCCTCCGACGCCCACGCAACCCGAACGACCGGCGTTCAGCCACCAGAACTGCCAGACAAGGCCCACCACCCGGGCAACAGGCGACGCACCTGCGGACGGCCAAAACGGTCGTCGATCAGATGCACGACGCCCTCGTCCTGCTGTGTGCGGATCACTCGGCCGGCGGCCTGCACGACCTTTTGCAAACCAGGGTAGAGATAGGTGTAGTCGTACCCGTGGCCGCGCCCGAACAGCTCGTCGAGCCGTATCTTGAATTGTTCGTTGACCGGGTTGACCTGCGGCAGGCCAAGGGTCGCGACGAATGCACCGATCAGGCGGCGGCCAGGCAGGTCGATACCTTCGGCGAATGCGCCGCCAAGCACAGCGAAACCGATTCCTTCGCTGTGTTCGGTAAAGCGATCGAGAAAGGCATTGCGCGCCGCTTCCTGCATGCCGCGGGTCTGCTCCCAGAAGGGTACGTCCGGGCATTGCTCGCGCAGCAGCGCGGCGACCTGTTGCAGGTAATCGAAGCTGCTGAAGAAGGCCAGGTAGTTGCCGGGACGCTCGCGGTACTGACTTGCGATCAGTTCGACCACGGCGCCCAGCGAGGCCTGCCGATGCTGGTAGCGGGTCGAGACATGTTCAGCCAGGCAGACCCGCAGCTGCCGGCTCTGGAACGGCGACTCGACATCGATCCAGGCGCTGGCGGCGGGCAGGCCCAGCATGTCGGCATGGAATCTGCGCGGGCTCAACGTGGCGGAGAACAGCACGCTGGAACGCGCCTGCGCCAGGCGGGGAGCCAGAAAGGGGGCGGGAACCACATTGCGCAGGCAAAGGATCGAACGACGGGCCTTGTTGCGAGCAGTCGCCGGCAACAGGCTGATGTCGAACAGCGAGTGTTCACCGAACAGCTCGGCGACACGGCAGAAATGCATGGCGTCGAAATAGGCCCGTTGCAGTTCCGCATCCAGCCCTGCGGGTTGCTCGCCCAGATAGTCGGTGATGGCGCTGACCGCCTGTTGCAGCGCGCCCAGCAGCTTGAGCGGCAACTCCGGTTGCACCTGGTAGTCCGCCAGCTGCTCGCGATGCAGGTCGTTCCAGCAGCGCTGCACGCGCCCCAGCGGCCGTTTCAAGGGTGCTGGCGCCTGGCTGGCGAGGCCGGCGAAGGCACGCTGATCGAGCTCGGCGCTATACATGCCACGTGCCCGGTCGATCAGGTTGTGCGCCTCGTCCACCAGCAGGCAGATGCGCCAGTCGTTGGCCAGCGCCAGCCCGTGGAGGAGGGCGCTGCTATCGAAGTAGTAGTTGTAGTCACCGACCACCACGTCCGCCCAGCGTGCCAGCTCCTGGCTGAGGTAATAGGGACAGACCTGATGGGCAAGCGCCACTTCGCGCAGGGCGGCTTGGTCGAGCTGGACCTGCCCCAGCGCGGCGGCCCGCGCCGCGGGCAGGCGGTCGTAGAAGCCGCGGGCGAGCGGGCAGGATTCGCCATGACAGGCCTTGTCCGGGTGTTCGCAGGTCTTTTCGCGCGCCACCAGCTCCAGTACCCGCAGTCCATGGTTGGCGTTGCGTTGCAGCGTCTGCAGCGCATCCAGCGCCAGGCGTCGACCGGACGTCTTGGCGGCGAGAAAGAACAGCTTGTCCAGCCGCTGCCCCGGAAATGCCTTGAGCTGCGGGAACAGGGTGCCAAGCGTCTTGCCGATTCCGGTAGGCGCCTGCGCCATAAGCGTGGTGCTCGTGCAGGCAGCCTTGTACACCGCCTCGGCCAGTTGCCGCTGGCCGGTGCGAAAGTCGTCGTGGGGAAAGCGCAGGGCGGAAAGTGCCTGGTCGCGCGCAGCGCGGTGGGCCATTTCCTGTGCGGCCCAGTCGATGAACGCCTGACACTGGGTCTCGAAGAACACGCGCAGCTGTGCTGCGGTGTGACGCTCGACGAACAGCGTTTCCTTGTGGCTGGTGACGTCGAAATAGACCAGTGCCAGTTCGAGTTCATCGAGCCCGCGTGTCTGACACAGCAGCCAGCCATAGATCTTCGCCTGCGCCCAGTGCAACTGGCGATGATTGGCGGGCTGGCGTTCCAGGTCGCCGCGAAAGGTCTTGATCTCTTCCAGGCGATTGCGCGCCGGGTCGTAGCCATCGGCACGGCCGCGCACGCTCAGTTGCCCGTATTGCCCCTCCAGGGCGACCTCGCGCTCGTAGCCGTCGCCACGCCTAGCGGTGACCTGGGCGTGCCCGGCGATGCCTTCCAGCGCGGTGGGCGAGGGCGTGAAGCGCAGATCCAGATCGCCGACCTTGGCGGTGAATTCGCAGAGCGCGCGCACTGCGACCCGATAGCTCACGCCATGGCCTCGGCCCACTGGACATGGCAAACCGCAATGGGCAAACCGTGCTGATGGGCGTAGTCGATCCAGCGCTTCTGGTTGTCCTGCAGGCGATCGCCCGGGCCCTTCACTTCGATCATGCGATAGCGGCGCGCTTCCGGCCACAGCTGGATCAGGTCCGGCAGGCCGGTGCGATTGCCAGTGATGTCCACCAGGATGCGCTGGAACAGCAGCTTCAGGTGCGCGGCGGGAATGCAGTCCAGTGCCTGCGCCAACAGTTGTTCGTCGAGCAGGCCCCAGGCGACGAACGCGTTATGGATGCCGAGTTTCGCCTGGAAGGTGCGCCAGATGCAGTCACGGTAGTCATCGCTGTCGAGGCAGGCCAGGCAGGCGGCGAACAGATCGGCGCGGCGCTGGTGGAAGTCCGCGCGGTTCAGGTCGGCCGGCGCCCAGTGGAACGGGTGAAAGAACGCGCCCGGCAACGGCGCGAAGATCGCGTCCCAGCAGAGCAGGCCGAACAGCGAGCCGACCAGGGCGTTCTCCACGTAATACACCGGCGCATCCGGCCTCGTCAGATGCTCGCGCACCGCCTGCTCGACGCTGCAGGTAGGCCTCGGCAGGACCAGATCGAGCTGTTCCGGCTTGCGGCTGCGAGCACGTTCGGTCGGGATGCCCAGGCTGCGTTGCAGACGTGGCAGGATGCGCTGCAGCTGCTGCACTTCATGTTCGCTTTCCGGCGCGGCCCGGGCCTGAAGCAACAGATCCAGCGCGGCCGCTGGCTGGCCGCCGCGCTCCAATACACGAATAGCCCGCTCACGCGCACCGGGATAGCCGTTGGACGCGTGCACGCGCAAGGCCTCGTCGAGCTCGCCGAGCCGTTCGAACTGCTGGCCGATGCGCAGCAGCAGTTTGCCGCGGCGGCTTTCCAGCCAGGCATTGCCGAACGGCGCGGCCGGTACAGCCGCCAGGATCTCCGCCAGCGGCTCGCCGGCATCGAAGCGCTCGCGACAGCGATGCAGATGCAGGTAGGCGTCCAGCTCGGCACGCGAACTGAACGCTCGTGAGGCGGGGGAAAAGGACACCTGCTCGTAGCGATAAACGCCCAGATCAGCCAGCACGAACTCCGACCAGTCCTGATGGATATTGCCGAAGAACAGCAGGCGCAGCCGCTCGCAGAGTTCGTCGATGCACAGGCTGTAAACCGCGTCCTCGGAGCCCGACCACCATTGCCCGAAGGGCTTGGCCAGGTCATGGTCGGCGCGCAGCCTTTCGAACAGCTCGGCCTTGCGCAGGCCGGCCGAGTTCGTGATGCCGAACAGCTGCAGCAGTTCGCCCTTGGTCAGCAGGCCGAACAGCTGTTCCAGCGTCAGCTCACGCTCGGCATCGATCCAGCCCTGCTCGATCAATGGCGCTGCCGCCCGACGTGGACAGCCGATCTCCCCGTAGTGCAGTTTGCTGGCCCGGAACAGCGCGCCCTTGCGCATCACCATGCGCACCAGCAATGCCTGAGACGCCTGCGGCAACAGAGCGAAACGCCTGATGAAGGCGCGTTCGGCGTCGTCCAGCAGGTCGCCATGATGCTGGTCCACCCAGGCCATAACCTGCTGAAAGTTGTCGAGATAGTAGAAGGGGTTTTCCAGGGCCTGACGCATCGCACATCCGGTAAAACTGGGGCGCGGGCGGCCCGCTCGAAAGCTGGCTATTTATACAGTTCGAGCGGTATTTGGCAATGGCCGGTGATCAGCGGAAGGGGCGGCGTGGGTGCCGCCCCGGACGCGAATCAGACCGTGCGCGAGAAGCGTCCGCGTTGCTCGCCACCGAGATAGGCATCGAAGGCCATGGCGACGTTGCGCATCATCAGCTGGCCCTGCGGCAGCAGAATCAGCGCATCGTCGCGCAGCTCCACCAGACCATCGGCGACCGGCTCGGCCAGTTTGGCCAGCGAGTCGGCGAAATAGCTGCGGAAGTCGACGCCGTGCTTCTGCTCGATCTGCCGGTAATCGATACGCCCATGGCACATCAACGAGACGATCACGTCGCGGCGCAGCCGATCGTCGTCGCTCAGCTTGTAACCACGGTGCACCGGCAGCATGCCGTCGTTCAGTCGCGCGTAGTACTGCGAGAGCTCCTTGACGTTCTGGCTGTAGCTGTCGGCGACCTTGCCGATGGAGGAAATGCCCAGCCCGATCAGGTCGCAGTCGGCATGGGTGGAGTAGCCCTGGAAGTTGCGCTGCAGGGTGCCGTTGGCGCGGGCCAGGGTCAGCTCGTCCTCGGGTAGCGAGAAGTGGTCCATGCCGATGTAGACGTAGCCAGCCGCGGTCAGGCGCTGAATGGTCAGCTCCAGCAGTTCCAGTTTGCGCTCGGGCGGCGGCATGTCCTCGGGGCGAATCAGCTTCTGCGCGCGCACCAGATCCGGCAGGTGCGCGTAGCTGTACGCGGCGATGCGGTCCGGGCGGATGTCGATGATCTTGCTCAGCGTGGCATCGAAGCTGGCGACGGTCTGCAGGGGCAGGCCGTAGATCAGGTCGACGCTGACCGACTTGAAGCGGGCATCACGGGCGGCCTGGACCAGTTCGCGGGTCTGCTCTTCGGTCTGGATGCGGTTGACTGCGATCTGCACCTGCTCGTCGAAGTCCTGCACACCGAAGCTCAGGCGGTTGAAGCCGAGCTTGCGCAGGCCGTGGATCTGCTCCGGGGTGACGGTGCGCGGGTCCACCTCAAGGGAGAACTCGTGGCTGTCGCTGTCATCCATGTTGAACGCCTGATGCAGGCTCGCCATCAGGTCGGCCAGCTGTTCGCTGGTGAAATAGGTCGGTGTGCCACCGCCCAGGTGCAGCTGGGTCAGCTTGCGCGAGCGGTCGAACAGCGCACCCTGCATGGCGATCTCGCGCTTGAGGTACTCGAGGTACTCGACGGCGCGCTCGGTCTTGTGGGTGATGATCTTGTTGCAGGCGCAGTAGTAGCACAGGCTCTTGCAGAACGGGATGTGGATGTACACCGACAGCGGCTTGGGCGGCTGCGCCTGGTTGCTACGCGCGGCGGCAGCGCGGTAGTCGTCCTCGGCGAAGGCCTGATGGAACTGCGGGGCAGTGGGGTAGGACGTGTAGCGCGGACCGGGACGGTCGTATTTCTCGACCAGGGCCCGGTTGAAGCTCGGCAGTTGGTCCATTGTTCGTTTCACCTAAGGGTTGAATTCGGAGTCGGTGCGGAACGCGGTGTCACCCTCGGGTGTGTCCGGCTCAGGCAGATCATGGGCGCGGATTATGGACGATTCGCGCCTGCGCGCCGACTGTCTCAGATCAAGAATAGCGTCCCGGACCTCGCCGTTCGGCGGGTCCGGAATAACAGGCGCCAATGGAGCGAGGCCATGGCCAGCCTCGCGCTCGTGTTCAGAGCTTGAACTGGCCGACCAGACGATTCAGTTCGGTGGCCAGGCGCACCAGCTCTTCGCTGATCTCCGAGGTCTGCGTCGCGTCGGCCGACGTGGTGTCGGCGATGCGGCTGATGGTGGTGATGTTGCGATTGATCTCTTCGGCGACAGCGCTCTGTTGTTCGGCGGCTGTGGCGATCTGGGTGTTCATCTCGTTGATGGTACCCACTTCGTCGGCGATCACGCCCAGGCTCTGTGCAGCCTTCTCGACGCATTCCGAGCCGGAGCGCGCGCGCAGCTGCGCTTCCTTCATTGCCTGTACGGCATTGCGCACGCCGCCTTGCAGCTGTTCGATCATCGCCTGGATTTCCTCGGTGGACTTCTGCGTGCGCGAGGCGAGGGTGCGCACCTCGTCAGCCACCACCGCGAAGCCACGGCCCTGCTCGCCGGCGCGGGCAGCTTCGATCGCGGCGTTCAGCGCCAGCAGGTTGGTCTGCTCGGCGATGCCGTTGATCACGCCGAGCACCATGTCGATACTGGCGCTGTCGCTCTCGACGCGCTGGATTACCTGAGCAGCCTTCTCGATCTCGGCGATCAGCACTTCGATACCGTCGAGCGCTTCGGTCGCCACCTTCACGCCGGCCTTGGACTCGGTATCCGCTCCGGTGGACGCGCTTGCGGTCTGACTGGCGTTGCGCGCGACCTCCTGAACCGTTGCGCTCATTTCATTCATCGCCGAGGCGACCATGTCGGTTTCGTTGCGCTGCTCGTTGACGGCGGCCAGGGTTTTCTCTGCCACATGGGAGACCCGCCCGGAGACATCACTGAGCTGGTGGGTAACGCCCGCGACAGCCTCAAGGCTATGGCGGAACTTGCCGATCATGCGGTTGAAGGCATCGCCCATCGCGCCGATTTCGTCCTTCGCACCCACTTCGACGCTGCGGCTGAGGTCTTCATCCTCGGCCATGGTATTCATGGTGTGGCGCATGGCAGTGATGCGGCGAATGATTACGTGGCGCACGGTCAGGCACATCACCACCACGCCAATGAACAGCAGGAGCAGCTGAATCCCGCCGCTGATCATGATGTTGCGATCCACTTCCTGGTCGAGTGCCTTGAGGTCGTAGCTGATGCGCACTGCGCCCATTACCGTGTTCTCGCCGACCTGGTGGCAGGTCAGGCAGTTGGTGCCCCGGTAGTCGGCATGCGCCAGGATCGGGTTGATCACCGTCAGCACACGGCCGCCGTTCTGCTCGTTGACCTCGATGATCTCCTCGCCGCCCAAGGCGCGGCGGTCCAGGGCATCGACAGGCGCCTGGTGGTCATATCCCGGCCCGAATACCTTGGTGACCTCATCGCCGCGGATGATGCGGGCATCGATGACGCCAGGACGCGCGAGGATCTTGTTCCGCAGCACTTCACGCTGCGCCATGGTGCCGGTGAGCATCATGGTGTTGATGCTATCGAAATAGGAGTCGGCGGCATCCTTGGTCTGCTGCTCGACAACCTGGAGCACCAGGCGCTTTTCGGTACTGGCAGAGAAGAACAGCGAGGCAGACATGATTGCCACCAGCACCAGCACCAGCGCCAGGTTGATCTTTGTCTGCACGGACATTTGTCGAGGGGCGGAGTTGTTCATGGTTTTCCTTAGTACTACTGCCACGCGGAAGGTAGCTGCCACTGCACTATTGTTTTATTGATTTCCCACGACGACGCAGCAACGAACTGAGCAATCTGAAGCTCGTATCGGCGACTTACCGGGATTCTTGAAGATCCGAGGTGGGTAATAGCTATGCGCCATTACAGGGCGCGACTATGGTATTGCTTTTTCCGGCACGAGCGAGCGAAACGGCCGACCGACAACGGTGCAATTGCACATTTCCCTGACTCAGGTCATGAGTCGAACTGCCTGGTTACGCTGATGACTGCTACAAAAGTGTAATGAGCGACAGCTATGCATATAGGAGTTGTATGACCGCGACGACGGGCGCGAAAGGAGGCGTGAAAAAAACACTATCCGGTGACTTTACAGAATGTCAGACCGCCATTAGCGTGGCCGCCGCCGAGACGGCGAAGTGACCCCGCGTAGCGCAGGCACACTATCTGCATTAGCAGACGTGTTCGCTGCGAACCCCCATGGAAAACGATGGTCGTAGGCTCTACGCCGGCATGGCCGGGCAACACCGCAAGGCAGCTGCTGTTCTCGATGGCAGTGCATCGACTGGAACCTTTATTTCAAGGACTCACATGATCAAGAAATGCCTTTTTCCCGCTGCCGGATATGGCACACGTTTTCTTCCTGCAACCAAAGCCATGCCCAAGGAAATGCTGCCGGTGGTGAACAAACCCCTGATTCAGTACGGGGTTGAAGAGGCACTGGCGGCGGGGCTGAACCAGATCGCGATCGTCACCGGGCGCGGCAAGCGCTCGTTGGAAGATCATTTCGATATCAGCTACGAGCTAGAGCATCAGATTCGCAACACCGACAAGGAAAAGTACCTGGTCGGTATTCGCCGCCTGATCGACGAATGCAGCTTCTCCTATACCCGCCAGGTGGAGATGAAAGGGCTGGGGCATGCAATTCTCAGCGGCCGTCCGCTGATCGGTGACGAGCCGTTCGCCGTGGTCCTGGCCGACGACCTGTGCATCAATCTCGATGGCGATCCGGTCCTGGCGCAGATGGTCAAGCTCTACAACCAGTTCCGCTGCTCGATCGTTGCCATCCAGGAAGTGCCGCCGGAAGAGACCAGCAAGTACGGTGTGATCGCCGGCGAGATGATCCGCGACGACATCTACCGCGTCAGCCACATGGTCGAGAAGCCCAAGCCTGAAGATGCGCCTTCCAACATGGCGATCATCGGCCGCTACATCCTGACCCCGGACATCTTCGATCTGATCGAACAGACCGAGCCGGGCAAGGGCGGCGAGATCCAGATCACCGACGCGCTGATGCGCCAGGCTCAGGACGGTTGCGTGCTGGCGTACAAGTTCAAGGGCCAGCGCTTCGACTGCGGTAGCGCCGAGGGCTACATCGCGGCGACCAACTTCTGTTATGAACACTTCTACCTTACCGGTAAGGCGTTCTGAAGCAATTGGGCCACCTCAGGGTGGCCCAGTCACTTCCGGGCCTGCTTCAAGGCTCCGGCATATCCTCGGCACCCGGTCCAAGCGGCTGCCCATAGCTGAATTCGACATAGTTGCCCGCGGGGTCGCGCACGCCGCAGTAGTAACCCACCGGGTACGGCTCGTCGCGCGGTTCCCAGATCAGGCAACCGTCCTCGCGCGCCAGCTCGGCGACCGCATCGACCTCCTCTCGACTGGCCATCGCGAAGCCGAAATGGCTGTAGTCGTTCGCAGCCAACGCGCGATCCGCGCCGCCAGGCATGATCACGAAGATGAACTCGCGCTCCTTGCCGGGCTCCGCCATCCAGACGATGCGCGACCCTTTGCCGGGCCGCTCGTGGAACACCCGCATGCCACAAAAGCGTGCGTAGAACGCAATGCAAGCGTCCAGATCGGGCACATGCAGAGCCAGGTGAGTCAGGGTAGGGCGCATGCGGCACTCCTTCGGTGATTCGGGTCAGAAGCCTGGGTTATGCTGTTCGCTAGACAAGGAGACAACTCTACATGGCTTACGACTTCGATCTATTCGTCATCGGCGCAGGTTCCGGTGGCGTTCGGGCGGCGCGCTTCGCGGCTGGTTTCGGTGCAAGAGTAGCGGTCGCCGAAAGCCGTTACCTGGGCGGTACCTGTGTCAACGTCGGCTGCGTGCCAAAGAAACTGCTGGTCTACGGCGCGCATTATGCCGAGGACTTCGGCCAGGCTCAGGGCTATGGCTGGACCATCGACGGCGCAACCTTCGACTGGAAGACCCTGATCGCCAACAAGGATCGCGAGATTCAGCGCCTGAACGGCATCTATCGCAGCATCCTGGTGGACAGCGGCGTGACCCTGCTGCAGGCACATGCGCGGCTGGTCGATGCGCATACCGTCGAAGTCGACGGCAAGCGCTACAGCGCCGAGCACATTCTGATCGCCACCGGCGGCTGGCCGCACGTACCGGAGATTCCGGGTCGTGAGCACGCCATCACCTCCAACGAAGCCTTCTATCTGGATGCCTTGCCGCGTCGGGTATTGGTGGTGGGCGGCGGCTATATCGCGGTCGAGTTCGCCTCGATCTTCCACGGCTGTGGCGCCGACACCAAGCTGCTCTACCGTGGGGAGCTGTTCCTGCGCGGCTTCGATGGCTCGCTACGCGACCATCTGAAAGACGAGATGATCAAGAAGGGCGTGGACCTGCAGTTCAACGCCGACATCGTCCATATCGACAAGCTGGCCGACGGCAGCCTGCTTGCCACCCTGGAAGACGGCCGTACCCTGGAAGCGGACTGCATCTTCTACGCCACCGGCCGCCGCCCGATGATCGAAGGCCTGGGCCTCGAAACAGCCGGCGTGGCGCTGGATGCGCGCGGCTTCATCGCAGTGGATGACGAGTACCGCACCTCGGTGTCTTCGATCCTGGCGATCGGCGACGTGATCGGTCGCGTACAGCTGACCCCGGTTGCGCTTGCCGAAGGCATGGCGGTCGCCCGTCGACTGTTCAAGCCCGAGCAGTACCGCAAGGTCGATTACTCCACCATCCCGACAGCCGTGTTCAGCCTGCCGAACATGGCAACCGTGGGGCTGACCGAGGAAGAAGCCCGTGAGCAGGGCTACAAGGCCACCATCTTCGAGAGCCGCTTCAGACCGATGAAGCTGACCATGACAGACAGCCTGGAAAGAAGCCTGATGAAGCTGGTGGTGGACGCCGAAACCGACCGCGTGCTTGGCTGCCACATGGCCGGGCCGGAGGCTGGGGAGATCATGCAGGGGTTGGCCGTGGCGCTGAAGGCTGGCGCCACCAAGCAGGTGTTCGATGACACCATGGGCATCCACCCGACCGCAGCGGAAGAATTCGTCACCATGCGTACGCCTGCCGCTGTCTGAAGCGGGCCAAGGGCATGGTCAGTCGCATGCCCTTGGCCGACGGTCAGTGGTGATGGCCTGATGCCGAGCCGCCACTGACCGGGGCGTCTTCCTCGATGCTGACCTCGGCGGTGAGCTCGCTGCCGTTTTCGAACTGCAGCGTGATCGGGAAGCTCTCGCCGGCCACCAGCGGTTGCTTGAGTCCGAACAGCATCACATGGTTGCCACCGGGCTTGAATTCCACCTTGCCCGCGGCCGGCACCTCGACCGACGGAATCTGCTGCATCTTCATCATGTCGCCCTGATGGACATGGGTATGCAGCTCGGTTTTCCCGGCCCGCGGAGTCTGCGCGCCGACCAGCTTGTGCGCTCGTTCGCCACGATTCTCCAGCACGAAGTACACCGCGCCCGTGGGTGCGCTGGGGGGCATCGCCCGCGACCAGGCCTGGCTGACCACCAGCTCGCTGGGGGCTGCTTGCGTCGGGGCGTGATCGTGGTGGTGATCCTGCGCGAAGGCAGGCTGGCAGAGCACGGTCAAGGCGCCTGCGGCCAGTAAGCGAAGCAGCATGTGAATACTCCAGTTCCGGTTGAGAGAAGCGCCATATTACGCCGCTTGGTGCGACCCGGCAGTTCTCCCGTACTGACCGGACGTTGATTCCGATCAAACACGGCGCACCTACTCTGAACAATGCTGCTGGCAATGCCCAGGAGGATGCGTTCGATGAGCCATACCAAGCTTCTGTTTCGTAGCGCCGCTCGCGAAAAAGTGCTGCACGGCGCCAACCAACTCGCCGAGGCGATCCGCATCACCCTCGGCCCAAAATCGAAATCGGTTCTGATCCAGAGCGTCTATGGTGCGCCGAGAGTGTGCAACGACGGTGTCACGATCGCCAAACTGGTCAAGCTCGAAGACCCCGAGGAAAACCTGGGTGCACAAATGCTGCGTCAGGCAGCCGAGCGGACAGGCGATGCCGTGGGCGATGGCACCAGCACGGCGACGGTTCTGGCTCATGCCATCCTCACCGAGGGCATTCGCAACGTCGTGGCGGGCGCCAGTGCCATCGACATCAAGCGCGGGCTCGACAGGGGGCTGCGCGTGACGGTCGAATCGCTCCATCGGCAGTCTCGTGAAATCAGGACACGCAAGGAAAAGGCGCAGATCGCTGCCATCTCCGCACACAACGACCCGGAGACCGGCGAGCTGGTGGCCGATGCCATGGAACGGGTCGGGAACGAGGGCGTCATCACCGTCGAGGAATCCAAGACCACCGAGACCGTACTCGACGTGGTCGAAGGTATGCAGTTCGATCGCGGCTACGTTTCGCCGTACTTCATCACCGACAGCGAGAAGATGGAGGCCGTGCTGGAAGACGCGTTCGTGCTTCTCTGCGAGCAGAAGGTCGGACTGCTCAAGGACCTCATACCCCTGCTGGAAACCATCGCCAAAAGCGGTCGGCCGTTGCTGCTGATCGCCGAGGACATCGAAGGTGAGGCGCTGGCGACGCTGATCGTCAACCATATCCGCGGGGTGTTGCGGGTGGTGGCCGTGAAGGCGCCCGGCTTCGGTGACCGACGCAAGGACATGATCCAGGACATCGCGGTGCTCACTGATGCGCAAGTGGTGTCGGCTGATCTCGGTATTGCCCTGGAACAGGTCGCGATCGAGCAGCTCGGTCACGTCCAGCGCGTGGTGGTCGATCGCGAGCATACGACGCTGATTGGCGGCGCGGGCGACCGCTCGGCAATCGATGCGCGCATGCAGCAGATCCGCACGCAGATTGAAAAGACCACCAGCGACTACGATCGCGACAAGCTGCAGGAGCGCCTGGCGAAGCTGTCCGGCGGGGTTGCGGTAATCCGCGTCGGTGCACCGACCGAGTCGGAAATGAAGGCCCGCAAGGATGCCCTCGATGACGCCATTTCCGCGACCAAGGCGGCCATGTCCGAGGGCATCGTGCCGGGTGGCGGGCTCGCGCTGCTACGCGGCGTCCCGGCGCTCAGCGCAGAGGAAGCCAAGGCCGAGGGTGATGAGCGAACCGGGCTGCAGATATTGCGGCGGGCCCTGGAGGCCCCGGTACGCACGATCGCCGACAATTCCGCCGTGGATGATGGCGTGGTGGTCGCTCGTCTGCTGGCTGAACCTGGCGATATCGGCTTCGATGCGGCTGCGAACCGTTATGTCGACATGTACGAAGCGGGCATCATCGATCCCACCAAGGTCGTGCGGGTGGCGCTGGAGAACGCCGTCTCGATTGCCAGCGTGCTGTTGCTGACCGAAGCCACGATGATCGAGGTGCCGGACAAGCAGGACCATGAACCGCCGCTGCCGACGTGATCGATCAGCGGCAGCGTGGGCCGGTCAGAACGGCGGAATCAGCAGGATCGGGCAATCCAGATGCTCGGTCAGCTGTCGCAGTTCCGCCGCGGACCAATCGCCAGCGGCACCGGCCAACAGCACCAGGGTTGGCTGGCGGCAACGGAGCAACGGCAGCGACTGTTCCGTGCTAGCCCAGCGCATCGCCTCCCAGGCCAGCCCAGGGAGGCGCCCATTCCGATCCAGCGATTGCATTGCGATAGCGGCGTTCTGCAGGGCTGACGGTTGGCGGTAGAGCACCACGCCATGCCGATCTGGCGGCTGTGTACGCCAGGGCGTCCGTTGAGCGCGGCCGAATACCGTCACGTCGCTTTGTCTGATCTCGTTCAACAGCGTCTCGAGGCCTGGACCGCGCAGACTGCGCAGGGACCAGGCGATCCCGCTGGGACCGATCTGCCGGGCCAGTTCTTCGCGCAAGCGGTCCGCGCGCACCCGAAGGCTGCGCTCGAGCGTTGCCGGGTCCAGCATGCGCTCGGTGCCGCTGTGGCTGATTTCCCTGGCAAAGGGCAGGGCGGCGGCGCGCAGCAGGGCCACATCCTCCAGCAGCAGACTGGTCAGCTCGGCACGCAGGGTGCGTGACAGCTGCACGGCGATCTGCAACGAGCCCGGGTTGATGCCCGCCGGTTCCAGCGCCAGCAGCACCCGGCGTGGAGCCGTTGGATCACGCGTCGCGCCGATCACGGCCGTTACCTGCGCCCTGGATGTAGCGCCGACGCAGCTCGCTGAGCTCATCCAGGCGGTGCTGGACGGCGGCGTTCAGCGTGTCGGGCGGATAGCGCCCGGTATTGTCGGCGGTGCCGGCGGGCAGTCCGGTGAGCAACTCCATCGCCTGGTCGACATCGCTGACCGCGTAGATGTGGAACTGCTGCTGGCGAACGGCGACGAGCAGATCCTGACGCAACATCAGATGTTTGACGTTACCTGCCGGCACGATCACCCCCTGGGTGCCGCTCAGCCCACGAGCACGGCAAATGTCGAAGAAGCCTTCGATCTTCTCGTTGACGCCGCCGATCACCTGGACGTTGCCGTGCTGGTTCACCGATCCGGTAATTGCCAGATCCTGACGCAGCGGCAGCCCGGCCAGAGCGGACTGCAGCACGCAGAGTTCGGCCACCGAGGCACTGTCGCCCTCGACCGGGCCGTAGGATTGTTCGAAGACCAGACTGGCGGCCAGCGACAGCGGCGCTTCAGGCGAATAACGACTGGCCAGATAGGCGGACAGGATCATCACGCCCTTGGAATGCAGTGCCCCGCCCAGCTCGACCTCTCGCTCGATGTCGATGACCTTGCCATCGCCGAGCCGCGCGGTCGCCGTGATCCTGACCGGATGGCCGAAGGCATGGTTGCCCAGCTGCACCACTGCCAGCCCGTTGATCTGGCCCACGGCACGGCCGCTGGTTTCGATCAGTCGCAGGTCGCGCAGTACCGCATCGTGCATGCGCTCGCGGATCTGATCGGCGCGGTGGATGGATTCAGCCAGGGCGCGTTCGACGTCCTCGCGGCGGATCAGCTCGCTACCGTGCTCGTTCGCCCAGAAATCCGACTCGCGCAGCACATCGAGCATGTTAGCCAGGTGCAGGGACAAGCGCTCGGCGTCGTCGACGTGGCGTGAGGCATGCTCGATCAACCGCGCAACGGCACCGCGTTCCAGCGGCTTGAGCTTCTCCCTTCGCTGCAGTGTCGCCAGCAGTCGCGCGTACAGCAGGATGTTCTGCGGGGTGCGCTCGAAATCCTCGGCGAAATCCGCTTCGACCTTGAACAGCAGAGGGAACTCGGGATCGTACTGGTTCAGCAGGTAATACAGGCGCCGCTCGCCGACCAGCACGACCTTGACGTTCAGCGGAATCGGGTCCGGCTCGAGGGAAATGGTGCTGGCCATGCTGAGCACCTGCTCGAGTGACTGCAGCCGCAACTCGCGCGCCTGCAGCGCACGTTTCAGCGCCTCCCAGGCGAACGGCTGGCTCAACAGTTTTCGCGCATCGAGTACCAGATAGCCGCCATTGGCGCGATGCAGGGCGCCGCTCTTGATCAGCGTGAAGTCGGTAAGCAGGGTGCCCATCTGCGCCAGATGCTCGATGCGACCCAGCAGGTTCTGGTAGCTCGGATGATCCTCGTAGACCAGAGGCGCGCCGCTACTGCCGGAGTTATCGACCAACACGTTGACGAAGTAACGGTTGAATGGCGTCAGCCGGTGGCTGCCGAGCACCTTGTCGGGCTCGACGTTGGCAAAGTGGTCTTCGCCTCGTTCGATGATGTCCAGCTTGACCTCGGCGAGAAAGGTCATCACGCCCGGAAGCGTTCGATAGCGCGATTCGAGTTCCGCCATATGGATGTCCACCGTGGCGCTGATGGTCTCCTGATTGAGTTGCTCGATACGCTTGTCGTGCTCCCGATGCCATCCAGCAATCAGCTGCAGCCCTTGGCGCAGCGTCTGCCGCAGCGTTTCGCTGCTCTGCTCGATGCGCTGCTTCTCTTCGGCAGAGAGCTGCTCGTACTCCGCCGGCCCCATCACTTCGCCGCTCTTGAGCAGCGGTGCCAGGGTATAGCCGCTGGGTGTGCTCATCAGCATGATGCCCGCCTGGCGGGCTTGCTCGCTGACCGAGCCGAACAGGGTTTCCTCGCGCGCCTTGAACTCATCCTTGATGGCCTGCACCGCATTGCGATAGTCGTCGCTGTCGAATGCTGCGGGCAGAGCACCGAGCAGGGTGCGGATGAGTCGGCGCATGTCGGCTTGCAGCGTGTTGCCGGTTCCGGCCGGAACACAGAGCACCAGCGGCTTGTGCGGTGCTCGGAAGTTGTTGATGTAGCACCAGTCCTGCGCCTGCGGTGCCTCGGCCGAACGCTGCTGCAACAGCTTGCGTACGATCGCGTGCTTACCCAGCCCCGGTGCGCCCATCACGTAGAGGTTGTAACCCTCGTGACGCATACCGATGCCAAGGTGGAGCGCGCCGAGGGCGCGTTGCTGGCCCAGGGTCTCGTCGAGTTCGGCCAGCTCCTCGGTGGTCGAGAAGTCCAGCTGCCCGTCATCGCAGGCGTGATAAAGGCGTTCTGCTGGTAGTTCGTAGGACTGCAAGGCAAACCTCCGCTGCGGCAGGCTGTAGCTTCGTCACAGGCAGGGCGCATGACGAAGGAGGGTAGGGTTCCGATTATTGCGTCGCGGCAGGACGGAGCCTTGATGGGGGTCAACCGCCTGCCACGTCTTACTCGGCCACGCACGACAGCCGCAGTGGTGCCGTTTCGCAGGCATTCCACAGGGAGCGTATATCCAGTAGGCGGATGTCACGCCCGTTGCTTTCGATCAGCCCCAGTTGGCGGTAGCGGGTGAACAGGCGACTGACCGTTTCCGTGGTCAGGCCCAGGTAGCTGCCGATCTCCGCTCTGGTCATCGGCAGCGTGAACCTCGTTGCCGACAGCCCACGCCGGGCGAAGCGTGCGGAAATCTCGAGGAAGAAGGCAACGAAGCGCTGTGCGGCGCTCTCGCGGTGATGCCTGAGGTGTGCCTGTTCGACGAGCAGTTCGTGGCTGATCGACTTGAGCACGCGGCTGCGCAGCCGTGCGCTGTTGGTCAGCAATTCTTCGAGCGCCGAGACCGGAATGGCACACACCAGTGAAGGCTCCAGCGCCATGGCATGGTTGACGCAGCGATCGCCGGCGAACGCATCCAGGCCGACCAGTTCGCCGGGGAAAACGAAGCCGGTTACCAGCTCCTTGCCGTCGCTACCGGTCAGATAGGTCTTGAGCGAACCACTGCGCAATGCATAAACGTGAGTGGCCGGTTCATTCACTCGGTACAGGTGCTGCTGCCTGGCGACACGCCGGTTGTGCCGAATGATCGCTTCCAGGCACTGAAGTTCGGCATCCTCCAGTGTCGCCGGCAGGCATATTCGGCGCAGCGAACACTCGCGGCATCTCAGCGTCTTGCAGGCCTTGAACGTGGCATCCATGACGGTCCCCCGGACGTGCGTGGCGGTTCCTGGCTCCTTGCATGACTTTAGCCAAGAATTCGTCGGCGAGCAGCGTGGACACCACAACCATGACGTCAGCGGTACTCGGCGGCGAGCGCCGCGGCGACCGATGCGCTGCTATCCAGAATGGTCAGACGGCGTGCGACGAGCGCTGGGTCAAGCCGGAACGGGGGCACGGTATCGGCAACGACCAATCCGTCGAATACCGGGCTTTCCACTACTTCGGAACCACCGGTGAACAGGCCGTGCGTGGCGGCGGCGTGTACCTGCCGCGCGCCGGCATCCCGGCACGCCTGCCCAGCGCGCAGCAGCGTGCCGCCGGTGCTGATCAAGTCATCGACGATCACCGCGATCCGGTCGTGCACCTCGCCGACCAGCATGGCGCCGGTGACGATGTCGTTGCTGCGATACTTCTCCATGTAGGCGCTGCCGACTGCACGCCCGGTATGTCGCTCCAGCGCGCGGCGAAACGACTCGGCGCGCTTGGCGCCTCCTGCATCGGGCGAAACGGCTACCAGCTCGGTGTCGCCGGGCAGGCCGGCGAAGTGACCAGCGAACAGTTCGGCGCTCTCGATGTGCCGGGTCGGGATGCGGAACGCGTTGTCGAACGCGGCGACGTTGTGGACCTCCAGCGTGGTCAGCCGGTCGACCCGACAGGCTTCGAACAGCGCAGCCACGTAGCGGGTGATGATAGGGTCCTGATACTGCGTGCGACGCTCCTTGCGGGCGTAGCAAAGGTATGGTGCGACCACCTGGACGTGCCGCGCGCCGGCATCCTTGAGTGCGCCGCAGAAGAACAGCAGGCGGCAGAGCTTGTCGTTCACGCTGCGCTCGTCGTCACCATACAAGCCGTGGAAGACGACAACGTTGCGATTCTCCACCGGCGTCAGCGCCCGGCTCTTGTGCTCGCCATCTTCGAAGGCCCGTTCTTCCAGGTCGGCCAGCACGAGCCCCAGGTGCCGCGCGACCCGCGTCGCGTAATCACGGCTGCCATGTAGGGCGAACAGGAGAGGGGAGTGTGCGTTCATGAGCGGCTCCTGGTGGAACGAGATGGGTCGGGTGCCAGCTGCGGATAACCCAGGCCCAGGGCCTGGTGATCCAGCAGATAAAGCTGTGCCTGCTGCAAGAGCGCGCGGGCTTGGCTGGCCTTCGCCTGCGCCGCCTCGGAAGAGGACTGGCGCAGGGAGCTGCCGGCCAGGGTGAAGCAGCGGGTCGCTGCACGAACCGAGAGAAACAGCGGCAGCGGCAGGCAATCATCCGCCTCACCGCTTTCGTCCAGATAGGCCCGCAGCACCACCGGCGCGAGCTCACCAAGTCCGTGGTGCTGCAGGTCCATCAATACGAAAGCGAGGTCGTGCAGCACGTCTATGCAGGCGATCTCGTCGCTGAACTCGATGCCATCGAACAGTGTCGGGTGGCCGGCGAACAGGCAGATATTGGCCAGACGCATGTCGCCATGGCAGCGTCGTACCTGGCCAGCCAGGCGCCGCCGCTCGAGTTCGGCAGCCTGCTGTCGGAGCAGATCCAGCTGGTCGCGATACAACGCATTTACGCTGGATGCGTCGAGCAGTTGCCGGTAGCGAGCCAGTTCGACGTGATTGCTTTCGATCGCCTGACGAATCCCGGCGCTGCCGCCGAATGCCGGCGTGCGTTCCGCTGCGGCATGGAAGCGGGCGACTTCCTTGCCTAACGCTTGCATCAACGGGGGCGTCAGCCGGCCAGCCAGCGCCATGCGCTCGAACAGCGCCGATTGAGGGAATCGGCGCATGACCACGACCCAGTCGAGCACTTCGCCGTCTCCGCCAAAGGCGAGCCGACCGTCACGGCCGCGAGTAACTGCACGCACCTCGAGGTAGATGGCCGGCGCGGTCCGTCGGTTGAGGCGCAGCTCGGCATGGCAGGCGCGCTCGCGTTTGTGCAACGTCCGGAAGTCCAGCGAGGCATAGGCAATCTCGCGCTTGAGCTTGTAGGCGCGTTCACCGCACAAAAAGATCAACGAGCCATGGGTGTCGATGCGCTCGACGCTGTCGCCAGCCTGCCCGTAACTTTCGGCGCGGGAAAGAAAGTCGATGACCTCTTGCTGATCGCTCATCTGTTCCTCACGGTCGGCTCTGCGCATGGCGATGCCACCAGCTGGTGGTCGGGGACTGGATCAAGCACTGCTGCCAGCGAGTCTAGTCGCCCCGTCTCGGCGTGCCCGACTGCCGGACGGCCGTCGCCGGGCGTTGATCGGGATCAAACCCTTTTTCGATTTCAGTTCTAGCCTCTGAATAGCGGCTGTGCTGCCTCATGCCAATCTGCCTGGGTGTCGCACCGCGGCACGACCTGCTCAGGGGACCGCCTCATGCGTTCAGCGACCATTGAAAAAACATCTCGGGACCTGGCGGTAAAACCCAACTGGCCCGACGCGGCCTTCGACGTCAGTCGGTTCAGCTGGCAGGCCGCTGCCGGCGCGCTCACCGGCCTGCCAGGGGGAGGATTGAATCTGGCTCATGAAGCGGTCGATCGCCACGCTGCTGGCACGCGGGCGGGCCATCCGGCCCTGCGTTTCCTTGAACGCAACGGCAGCCGTCGCGAGCTGAGCTACCTGCAGCTCAAGCGCCAGACCAATCGCTTCGCCAACATGCTCGTCCAACTCGGCGTCGCTCCGGGCGAACGGCTGTTCGTGCTGTGCAATCGTGGCGTCGAGCTCTACCTCGGTGTGCTGGGCGGATTGAAGAACGGCTGCGTGGTCTCGCCGCTGTTCGCCGCATTCGGTCCCGAGCCGCTGGAAACTCGCATGCGTCTGGGGGAGTGCAGCGTTCTGCTGACCAGCGAGACGCTGTATCGCAAGAAGGTCGCCGGGCTGCGCGGGCGGCTGCCGTTGCTCAAGCATGTGCTGATCTATGACGAGAGCGGCGGTCACACCGGCATCGACGGCACACTGGACCTGCACCAGCTGCTGTCCAGCGCCAGCGAGGATTTCGAGATCGTGCCGACCACGGCCGACAGCCCCTCGCTGCTGCATTTCACCAGCGGCACCACCGGCACGCCGAAGGGCGCGCTACACGTACATGGCGCCGCACTGACTCACTATGTCACCGGCAAGTACGCGCTCGACCTGCACCCGGAAGACATCTACTGGTGCAGCGCCGATCCGGGCTGGGTCACCGGCACGTCCTACGGCATCCTCGCGCCACTGCTGCTGGGCGTAACCAGCGTGGTCGACTGCGGCGAGTTCGATGCCGAGCGCTGGTACGGCATCCTCGAGAAGGAGCGCATCAGCGTCTGGTACACCGCGCCGACCGCCATTCGCATGCTGATGAAGGCCGGACCGGAGCTGGCGCGTCGGCATTTCCATCCGCAGTTGCGCTTCGTCGCCAGCGTCGGCGAGCCGCTCAACCCCGAGGCGGTCTGGTGGGGCAAGGAAGTGCTCGGCCTGCCGATCCACGACAACTGGTGGCAGACCGAGACCGGCGGAATCATGATCGCCAACCTGCCAGCCATGCCGATCAAGCCGGGCTCCATGGGCAAGCCCCTGCCGGGCGTCGAGGCGGCGATCGTCCGCCACGGCGAAGACGGCAGCCTGATCCTCCTTGGCGACGAGGAGATCGGCGAGCTGGCCCTGAAACAGCCGTGGCCGGGCATGTTCCGCACCTACCTTGGTCAGGAGGAGCGCTATCGGCGCTGCTTCGCCGGCGATTGGTACCTGAGCGGCGACCTGGCCCGGCGCGATGCCGATGGCTATTACTGGTTCATCGGCCGTAGCGATGACGTGATCAAGTCCGCCGGCCATCTGATCGGCCCGTTCGAGGTGGAAAGCGCGCTGATGGAGCATTCCGCGGTGGCCGAAGCGGCGGTGATCGGCAAGCCCGATCCTCTGCTGGGCGAAACGGTCAAGGCGTTCGTCTCACTGAAGCGCGGCCGCGAGGCCAGCGAGGCGCTGCACGACGAGCTGATCGGCCATGCGCGCAAGCGCCTGGGGGCGGCCGTCGCGCCGAAGGAACTGGAGTTTCTCGCCAGCCTGCCGCGCACCCGCAGCGGCAAGCTGATGCGCCGGCTGCTCAAGGCCCGGGAGCTGGGGCTGCCGGAAGGCGATACCTCGACACTGGAGAACCCCTGATGAACACGCCGGCTGCCGTGAGCTATCCACCGGACCTGGCGCTGACCCTGCTGCGCGACATGCTGCGTATCCGCCTCATGGAGGAGCGCGCCGCCGAGCTGTACGGCGAGGGCAAGATCCGCGGTTTCCTGCACCTCTACATAGGCGAAGAGGCGGTGGCGGTAGGGGCACTGCATGCGCTGGCCGCCGATGATGCGATCGTCGCCACCTATCGCGAGCATGGCCACGCGCTGATTCAGGGAGTGTCGATGAATTCGATCATGGCCGAGATGTTCGGACGGCAGGAGGGCTGCTCGCATGGTCGCGGCGGCTCCATGCACCTGTTCGATGCGCGGACCCGCTTCTTCGGCGGCAACGCCATCGTCGCTGGCGGCCTTCCATTGGCGGTCGGGTTGGCGCTGGCCGAGCAGATGCAGAAGGGCTCGCGCATCAGCGCCTGCTTCTTCGGCGAGGGCGCGATGGCCGAGGGCGCGTTCCATGAATCGATGAACCTGGCGGCCCTGTGGCAGCTGCCAGTGCTGTTCTGCTGCGAGAACAACCTGTACGCGATGGGCACTGCCCTGGCCCGTTCGCAGTCGCAGACCGACCTGTGTGCCAAGGCCGCGGCCTATCGGGTGGCCGCCAGCGCGGTCGACGGCATGGACGTGGTCGCCGTGCACGACGCCACCCGTGACGCGGTGGCGCATGTGCGCAGCGGGCAGGGGCCGTACTTCCTGGAGCTGCAGACCTACCGCTTCCGGGCTCATTCCATGTTCGATCCGGAGCTGTATCGCGACAAGACGGAAGTGGAGCAGTGGAAGCAGCGCGACCCGATTCAAACCTACAGCGCGCGGCTCAGGGCGCAGGGCGTCCTCGACGAGCCGGGCTTTCTCGCCATCGAAGCTGGAGTGCGGCAGGAGGTGGAGCAGGCCGTGGCCTACGCCGAAGCCGGCGCGCTCGAGCCCATCGAGCAGCTGTATAGCGACGTCTACGCCCCGCAGGTGCAGCCATGAGCAGCCGGATCAGCTACCGCGAAGCCCTGCGGGAAGCGTTGCGCGACGCCCTGCAGCGTGACGAACGCGTTTTCCTGATGGGTGAGGATGTTGGTCGCTACGGCGGCACCTATGCCGTCTCCAAGGCGCTGCTCGACGAGTTCGGCGAGGCGCGCATCCGCGACACGCCCTTGTCCGAGCTGGCGTTCGTGGGGGCCGGGATCGGTGCGTCGCTCGGCGGCATGCGGCCCATCATCGAGGTGATGACGGTCAACTTCGCCCTACTGGCCCTCGACCCGCTGATCAACACCGCGGCAACGCTCAGGCATATGTCCGGCGGGCAATTTTCCGTGCCGCTGGTGCTGCGCATGGCCACCGGGGCCGGACGGCAGCTGGCGGCGCAGCACTCGCACAGCCTGGAGGGCTGGTTCGCGCATGTGCCCGGGTTGAAGATTCTGGCTCCGGCGACCGTCGAGGACGCACGCGGCATGCTCTGGCCGGCGCTATTGGACCCGAACCCCGTGCTGATCTTCGAGCATGCGCAGTTGTACAACCAGGAAGCCGATCTGGACGGCACAGCGACCGTCGACATTCACTCGGCGCGAGTGCGCCGGCAGGGCGATCACCTGACCCTGATCACCTACGGTGGCACCCTGCACAAGGCGCTTCAGGCGGCCGAGCAGCTGGCTGGCGAGGGCATTTCGGCGGAAGTCATCGATCTGCGCGTGCTGCGTCCGCTGGATGACGCGACGATTCTCGAATCGGTGCGCAAGACGCATCGTGTGTTGGTGGTGGACGAGGGATGGCGCAGCGGCAGCCTGTCGGCGGAGATCATCACGCGCATCATCGAGCAGGGCTTTTTCGAGCTCGACGCCCCACCGGCACGGGTATGCAGTGCCGAAATACCGATTCCCTACGCCAAACACCTCGAAGATGCGGCTCTGCCGCAGGTGCCAGGTATCGTCGAAGCGGCCAGACGGCTGCTCCAGTAGCCTCTACCACAGCCATGAGGTGTGCATGATCGTCTTCAAGTTACCTTCGCTGGGTGCGGACATGGATGAGGGCACGCTGCTGCAATGGAAGGTCGAGCCCGGCGAGCATATCGAGCGGGGCGAGGTGATCGCCGTGGTCGACACGGCCAAGGCGGCGGTCGATGTGGAGTGCTGGCACAGCGGCGAGGTGCTCGAACTGCTGGTCGAACCGGGTAGCAAGATCCCGGTCGGTACAGCCATGGCGATGCTGCTGGAACCCGGCGAAACCCGTGAAGCGGCCATGGCACAGCGCGCGGAGACGATTCCGGAGGTGGCAAGCCAGGCACCGATCGCGCCTGAAATGCGCGCGGCGTCGCCGGCCCAATCGGGGGGCGAGGCGGCGCGTCTGCGCATCTCGCCCGCGGCGCGCAAACGCGCAGCCGAGCTTGGCATCGACCCGGCAAGCCTTACCGGCAGCGGCCCACAGGGGTCGATCACGCTGCGGGACATAGACGCGGCCGCCGCCCGCACGTTAACCGTGGATCGACACACGGCGATGCGCCAAGCCATAGCAGCGGCCATGAGCCGCTCCAAGCGCGAGATTCCCCACTATTACCTGAGCGAAACCATGGCGTTCGGATCGGCCGCCAAGTGGTTGCAGGACTACAACGCCGAGCGCCCACCCGAGCAGCGGTTGTTGGCCAGCGTGGTACTGCTCAAGGCGGTGGCGTTGGCGCTGCGTGACTATCCGCAGCTCAACGGCTATTGGCGAGATAACGCCTTCCAGCCTGCGGAAGGCATCCACCTGGGGGTCGCGATCACACTGCGACGAGGCGGACTGGTCGCGCCTGCGCTTCGCGATGTCGCCGATCGCTCGCTGCCGGACCTGATGCAGGCGCTCAGCGATCTTGTTCAGCGTGCGCGTGCCGGATCGTTGCGCAGCTCGGAAATGAGCGATGCGACTCTCACCGTTACCCAACTGGGCGAGCAGGGCGTGGATAGCGTGTTCGGGGTCATCTATCCGCCTCAGGTGGCGCTGGTCGGGGTCGGGCGCATTGCCGAGCGCCCATGGGTGCAGGCTGGTGCACTTTGCGTGATGCCGACCGTGACGCTAAGCCTGGCGGCGGATCACCGCGTCAGCGATGGCCATTACGGCGCGCGATTCCTCGCCGAAGTGCACCGTCTGCTGCAGAGCCCAGACAGCCTGTGACAGGAGAGCGAGATGGACCAAGCGCAGATTCGCCACATTGCACTCGATGCGTTGCAACACATCGCGCCGGAAATCGACATGGAGACCCTGCGCCCCGACCGCCTGCTACGCGACGAGGTGGACCTCGATTCGATGGACTGGCTGCGCTACATCGCTGCGCTGCACCAGCAACTGGGGGTGAACATTCCGGAAGCCGATTACCAGTTGCTGACGAGCATTGATGCCGTTGTCGCCTATCTGCACGATCGCCTGCAGGAGCAGCCGCGCAACTGACTGCCAGCAGAGCAACTACCAGGCGGCTGACCGGTGGCCGTGCGGCTTGCCCTGATGGATACGGCAAGGGGTATATTGCGGGCAGCTTCCAGAGGCGTCGGCGACGCCGCATTCACGCTCAACCGGAGGGCGCATGGACCCAAAGATCGCAGAATGGAACGAACGCTACAGCGACGCGGAGTACCTGTTTGGTAAAGAGCCAAACGCCTTTCTGGCCAGCCAGCGAGAGCGTTTCACGCCAGGCATGAAGGTCCTGTCTGTTGCCGACGGCGAAGGCCGCAATGGCGTCTGGCTGGCTCAGCTGGGGCTGGATGTACTGGCCGTGGAGGCAGCGCCGCGGGCGATCGACAAGGCCCGCCAGCTGGCGGCCGAGCGGGGCGTCAACCTCGCTCACGAATGCGCCGATCTGCTGACCTGGGATTGGGGCAGCGAGCGCTTCGACGCGATTGTCGCGATATTCATCCAGTTCGTCGGCCCGGAGCTGCGTGCGCAGATGTTCGCCGACATGCAGCGCGCCTTGAAGCCCGGCGGGCTTCTGCTGCTGGAAGGCTATCGTCTCGAACAGTTGAGCTACGCCACCGGCGGCCCGAAGGAGCCGGCCAATCTCTACACCGCTGCAGCGCTGCGCGAGGCTTTCGCCGGCCTGCAGATCCTGCATCTGGCCGAATACGATGCCTACATAGAGGAGGGCAGCCGCCACCGCGGAATGTCCGCACTGATCGATCTGGTGGCGCGCAAGCCGACGGCTGAAATACCCGCTTGAGGCGGAACCTGCTGTAGCGGGCTAGAGGCATCCCTTTCGCAGCGATCGAATCGGGGCACTTCGGTGCCTCTACGTGATGGCGTCGAGCAACGTCTCAATGCCGCTCTTCCCAGCCTGTGATCATCGCCCTGATATGAGCCAATGGTGTCTGTCCGGTTGTGGTCAGGTACGCATGTACGATCAGGAAGATCAGCATCAGAAACGCGCCACCGGTATGTGCCAGGGCTACCGCCTCAAGGGCCAGCCAGTCAGGCAGCAAAGGCTCCAGGCGGCCCCAGAACAGATAGAGCAGCCCGCTGATCCAGATCAGCGGGTTGATCAGCACAAGTATGCCCAGGTAAGCGATGCGCTGAAGCGGATTGTGCTTGCGCTCGGCGGTGACCTTGTAAGGGTGCGGCGCGCCGATGAAGATGCCACGGGCGTAATAGAGCGCCACGCGTTGGATATTGGTCAGCGTCGGTATGTACTGCCTCCATTGGCCGGTCGTGAAGTGCCAGAAGATGGCGAAAATCCATAACGCGATGAGCAGCCAGGCGGCGACTTCATGAACCTCGACCGCAGTGCGGAAATCGAGCAGGGCGTGACTCCCATGAATGGCGAAGCCACTGAATAGCAGCGTGATGATCAACGCAGCTTGCGACCAGTGCCAGAAGCGCTCGAAGCGGGTGAACAGATAGAGGCGGTCGGCCATTTCAGTGTCTCCTTCGGCGCGCATGCGCGATGCCGCGAAGCATGGCGTGAAGCAGAACGCCGAGCAGGGCCAGCCCGGCCAGGCCGAAGCCGAGACGGTCGAGCAGCGGATTGCGATCCTTGCCGGGCAGCCAGATGCCGGGCACTGCCGCCAGCCGCCCTTTAGCCGCGTGGCACTGGGCGCAGTCGAGCGCTTGCTCCTTGGGCGCGACCATGTGGGTGATCGGCCAGAGCATCTGCGTATCGACAAAGCCGAACTGACCACTGTAGGGCGCGCCGGTGGCGTCGGCACCGGCCTGCAGCGCCTTGGCCCAATCGAAGTTGAACCAGAACGCCGTGTCATCGGGCAAGGCGGTATGTGGGACCAGCAAGGTGTGATGCACCAGGTCATACGGCTGGCGACTATGGAAAGTCTTAACCGGCCAGATCCGCGCATCCGCGGCGCCCGGCGTGCCGTGGAACGTATTGATCGGCACCAGGCTGTCCGGATCGATCCGGGTATCGGGCTGCACGTAAGTGACGGTGCCATCGAACCAGACATAGTCCGGCACCACGTTCTCGGCGAGGAGGAAGTCGCCCTTGCGGCTGTCGTAGATCACGTGGCCGTCGGCATCTCGGGTCAGGAAAGGCTTGCCTTCGGCGTTCATCTTGCCGGCTGTCGACCAGTCCCAGCCCATCTTCGTTGGCACGCCGCCTCGAGCGAAGGCCGGGATATGGCAGCTTTGGCAGGCCAGGACGCGGCTGTGATCGTTGAGCCGGCTGGCGTGTAGCAGGTCGCCCTGATGCGGACGCTCGCCGTGGCACGATTGGCAGGTCGAGGGATTGCGTGCGCTGCGCTCACCGCGCAGGATCGCCGCGTGAGGATCGGAGGCGGTGACACTGATGCGGCTCCCGGCGATTCGGTGCTCATCGGCGACGTGACAGGTCGAGCAGCTGAAATCCGGCCCCTGGCTGGACATATGCACGTCGAGGGTGCGCGGCGGATCGTTCAGAGAAGAGTCGAGATCGCCGTGCTTTACCCCGTCGCCGCCACCGCCGTAGTAGTGACAGGCGCCGCAGGTGCGGCGCGAGGTTGCGCCGACATTGCGGGCGACCGCGGCCAGGTTAACCGGTTCGACGAACTTGCCCGAGCCGGGTGAGGTTTCGGTGCGTACCAGGGGAGGGTGGCCGGCCAATCCGGCAAGTTTCAGGTAGCTGCCCGTGTTGTGACAGGCCAGGCAGTCGACCTTGGTTTCGTCCGAGAAGTCGAAGTTTGCATCCTTCCAGCCATAGCCGACGTGACAGGACTGGCAGAAGGCTTCGTTGGAGCGGTCACCGATGCAGAAGCCATTGAGCATGGTCTTCTTGCCCAGACGCTGGCCGGTGTCCGGGTTGGTGTAGTCCCACGTCCAGTGACGCGTGGCCATCACCTGAGAGGCAGCTTCGGTATGACAACCGAGGCAGGCTCGGGTGACTTCTTCGCCGCTGGTGAATGGTCCCTGCAACTGCCTGAAGCGGCTATGGTCGGCCGTGGCAGCCAGCAACGAAACAGGCAGCAGAAGGGCCAGGCATGCGAGCCAGGCCAGATCTCGGCGAAATACATTCATCGTTCCCGTCTCCATGGGGCGAAAATGCACAGCCTCTGCTGAAACGATAGTTCATCGCGTGGCCAGTATGGTGTTGGCATCAGGCTACGCGGCTTCCCAGATCCGGGCATTGAGGTGCGTCAGCCATCGACGCCGGCGATACGTACGTCTCGATGCAGCAACAGGTTCCAGGTCAGGCGCAACAGGGCCGCGACGGTGGCTACCTGGATCAGCACGAGCACCAGGATGGCCACCCAGTAGGCGGCGCCGAATGGCGCGATCAGGCCGCTGTTCACCCATACCAGGTGCCACCAGAACATGCCCATCACGAAGAGCGCAACGCCCGGACAGATCAGGCCGAAGCTCACTGGGCTGCGTGCTTGCCCCGAAAGGTGCGCACGCAGGTAACCGTTGAGCTGCATGACCCGGTAGCCGATCAGCATCACACCCAGTTGCAGCATGAAGATCGCGGTCAAGGTGACGAACGTCGTGGCGCTGCTCGCACCGCCGGAAAAATGGTGGCTGAGGCCATGCTGCAGGCGCAGCCATTCGATGCCGAGCAGGGTGAGAATCGGTACCAGCATCCAGATGCTGGGCGTCGCCTGGGATTGCAGGCCATGCGTCATCATCGCGCTGATGCCCGTTACCAGCACGATGATGCCGACCACCAGCGACAGTACGAGGAACAGAATCGACAGCGTCGCCGCCAAAGTCGACACCAGCTTCACGTGAGACATCGCGGCGGGCGCGGCGAAACCCACCGAGAGCATGGCGAAGGTGAATACGGCCAGCAGGGCGGACAGATGATTGTGCTCCTCGCTGCGATAGCCACCGCTCACCAGCATGCGGCTGAGGTAACGGCCGTAGATGCGCAGCGCACTCCAGGCTATGGCAGCAAAGGCGAGGAGGGCGAGCGGAAACAGGTACTCGACCACCGACCATAGTCCCGGAACGAACAAGGCGCCCAGCACGAAACAGACATTGACCGTCATGGCCAGGGTCAGCGGCACCGTCATCAGCTGCACTTCTGCCGGTGAGCTACGCAAGCTCACCAGCGAATTCTGACTGCTGGCGGCGCGGAACTCGCGGATGTTCCAGCCCAGCAGCAGAAAGTGCAGGACGGCCATGGCCGCGACGCCGCCACCAGCGATCAGCACGATTGCGGACAACGGCACCGGGCCGGCGGCGCCGTTGTGCCAGGCCGCTAGCAGGTGCTCCCAGGTGGGCATTGGATGATCCCGGTGCGGCACCATCCACATCAGGTACATGTAGAACGAAATCGCCAGCCCGCCTGCTCCGAGAGCGGCCAACCAGTAGCTGGGGTGATAAGGGATGTCCTGATTGCGCCGAAACATGTCGCAGCTCCTCTGCTGGTCGCTTACTCGGGTACGCAGATCCTGCCCTTGAGGGCGGCGGTCAGCGTCTTCCCGGCAAGTATTGCCACTACGCCGCTCAGCAACGCCAGCAAGGCCCAGCCCAGCCAACCGTAGAAAGGCAGACCGGTGCGAGCAGCCATTTCGAAGGTTGCCAGGGTCAGCGCTGCCATCGGGAACGAGTATGCCCAAGCGGAGATGAAGAACGGCACGCGGTAAAAGCGCGCAGCGTTACTGGCCAGCAGCAGGCCGAGGAACAGCGCCGTGAAGTACAGAGTGCGAGCAAAGGCATCCAGGCTGTCGGTCAGTGCCAGATAGGCGAGAAAGCCGACCGAGGGCGGCGCGAGAAGAATGAACAGGGTTGGTGTCAGGCGCACGGGCATCGGTTCGTGAAAGAACAGCCGGTACAGCACGATGGTCAGCAGCACCAGCCAGAAAACCAGGCCGATGCTGAAAAAGAACCAGCTGATGTCGCTATGAGCAAAGCTCGCGCCAACGACCGGCACCAGAATGTTGCCCACCACAGGGATGAACCAGGCCGGATTGACGTGCTTGATCTCGAAATGGGCGTGATGGATCCAGCCGCTCATTGCCAGCAGGGTAAAGACCAGGTGCGATGCGGCACCTAAGTTCCACAGCCATTGCGCCACGCCTGGTGCGGCATGGGCCCAGGCGATGGCGAGCAGAAGAACGCCGATGGAAATCGCAGGAAAGAAGTTCTGCTTGAGCGGATGTGCGCGTTCGGCCATTACCGCTGTGGGGTGCCGCGAGAGCTTGAGCACATAGACGAAGAGCAGGAATGCGAACAGGCCAGTGGCAGCCCAGCGTAGGCCACCGCCGATAGCCTCGGGCACCAACCCTGTCTGGGCGGCCTTGAGCCAGGCGATCGCCAGGCCAGCGACACCCATCACGCTGGCGAACAGCGCGACAGGAAAATGAGCGAGTCGGTGCTGAGCATCGATGCGGGTATCGATCGTGGTATCCATAACAAGCCTCGGCTTCCAGGCCGAAAGACATTTGCAGCGGGTCCGCTGACACCGCCAGCCGCCCCCGCGCTGAGCCTGGATATACGCGGAGGCGAGCTGATTGCTTCAGAGCGTCTTGGTCGAGTAGTACCAATCGACGGTGTCGTAGCCTTCCTTGCTGCGTTTTTCGGCATCATCGGCGGTCTTGGGCGGCGGCACGATCACCGGCTTGCCTGGGCACCAGTTCTCCGGCGTTGCCACACCATGGGTGTCGGATGTCTGCAGGGCCTCCAGCAGACGCACGAACTCATCGATGCTGCGGCCGTTGCTCATCGGGTAATAGACCATGGCGCGCAGGATGCCGTTGGGGTCGATCAGAAAGGTCGCGCGCACGGCCTGGGTATCGGCGGCGCCGGGGTGAACCATGCCGTAAGCGCTGGCGACCTTCATCGATATGTCTTCGATGATGGGGAAGGGGATTTCAACCCCGAACTTCTCCTTGATGTTGCGCATCCAGGCCAAATGGAAAAACAGGCTGTCGATCGACAGACCGAGCAGTTCGCAGTTCATCGCGGCGAACTTCGGTGCAGCCTGGGCGAAACCGATGAACTCGGTGGTGCAGACCGGTGTGAAGTCCGCCGGATGGGAGAACAGGATCAGCCATTTACCGCGGTAGTCTTCCAGCGAGCGATCGCCGGAGGTGGTACGTGCGCTGAAGGCCGGTGCCGGCTCGTTGAGACGAGGGAAACTGATTTGCGGTGCGTTATCCATTTTTCCTGACCTCTGCTTCGTTTGGTTGGTACTGAGGTGTGTCGCTGGTGGAGCATCCCGGCGTTGCGCTAGAGCACGTCGAGCGGAATCTTCAGATAGCGGGAGCCATTGCCTTCTGCTGGCGGCATGTCGCCGGCGCGCATGTTGATCTGCACCGATGGCAGGATCAGCGTTGGCATGCCGAGCGTGGCGTCGCGGCTCTGGCGCATGGCGACGAACTGCTCCTCGTTCACCTCGGCATTGATGTGCACGTTGCCGGTACGCTCGGCGCCAATTGTCGTCTGGTGCTGGAATTCGTCCCGCCCTGGCGCCTTGTAGTCGTGGCAAAGGAACACGCGGGTCTCATCGGGCAGCTGGAACAGCTTGTCGTGGATCGAGCGATACAGAGTGTGGGCGTCGCCGCCAGGGAAGTCGCAACGAGCCGTTCCATAGTCGGGCATGAACAGCGTGTCGCCGACGAAGGCAGCATCGCCGATGAGGTAGGTCATGCAGGCCGGGGTGTGCCCGGGGGTGTGAATGGCGCGGGCCGGAAGATCGCCAACCCGAAACGCCTCGCCATCGCGGAACAAGCGGTCGAACTGGCTGCCGTCAGTGGGGAAGTCAGGCCCGGCGTTGAACAGCTTGCCGAATGTGCTTTGCACGACGGTGATCTGCTCGCCGATGCCGATCTCGCCGCCCAGTTGCTGACGCAGGTAGGGCGCTGCGCTCATGTGATCGGCATGAACGTGGGTCTCGAGTATCCACTGCACAACCAGTCCACGTGAGCGGACGTGCTCGATCAGGCGATCGGCGCTGTGATAGGACGTGCGGCCCGAGGCAGGATCGTAGTCAAGTACCGAGTCCACCAACGCACAGCGTTGCGTGGCAGGGTCGCTGACTACGTAGCTATAGGTATAGCTCGCAGGATCGAAAAAGGCTTCGACATTGGGGGTCATAGCAAAGCTCCTCCTGTTCTTAATACCCCTGGGGGTATCGGATTGAGGTCAGCCTGACACATCCATCGGTTGAAGACTCGGGGGTTTTCTCTATCGGCTGGATAGGCCGGGCCAATCGTTGGCAGATGTGACCCGGCGGATGCAGCGCGCTACTTTTTCAGCGGACAGGCCTTGATGCCGAGCAACGAATAGGCTGGGCACCAGCCGAGCAGTCCGGTTGCCAGCGGCAGTACACCAATCCAGGCCCATACCGGACCGCCGAGCGCGGCCCATACGAGCAGCGCAACGCCAATCACGATGCGAGCGACCTTGTCGATACCGCCAATGTTCTTTTGCATGATTTGATTCCTCTGGTGACCCCGGATGGGCCGGCGTTACGGGCGGTACATCTTTTCGGCGTTCATCTTTGGCGACCATGGCAGGTTCGAATTCTGCCAACCGCTCAGCAGGCGGAACCCGGCCTGTGGGCCTTCCTTGATCGCTGGGCCCTGGAAACCGTCGATCACGTAGCGGGCGTTGGGAAAGCCGTTGTCGCGCAGGTAGTCGGCGCTGGGCTTGCCGCGTTCACTGCCGGAGCGGCACATGGTGATGATCTCGGCGTTCTCGTCGAGGCCGCGTTTCTTCAGTTCCGTGCGGATTTCAGAAAGGAAATTGGGGTTCTGCGAAACCTTGTAGGTCCCGCGTTGTTCGTCCCAGGTGTTGCGGTCCACCAGCAGGTAAGGGACGTTCACATGCACCGCATCGGTGAAGCCGACGAACATGATCTCCACCGGATCGCGCACGTCGACAAACAGCAGCTTCGATTCGTTCTGTTGAACGCGGTTATAGACGGCCTGAGCGGTAACACCGAGATCATCGGCACTGGCGGCAAAGGCGCAGAAGCTCAGCGCGCTGGCTAGCAGAAAACGTTTCATGGGATTCTCCTTCATCAATTCATTCGGCGAAGGCGGGGGCTGTCGATCGACGGTGTGATGCCTGCTCAAAAAAGAGACTAGATTTTTCATATATAAATCAGTGACATAGTTTCGTTTCAGTTTAAAAAAAAGACAAAATTGGCGAAATAACATCTCATAGTCTATTTTTTAAATGCCGTCTGCGTTGTGACAGGCAATATCACCCTTGGCGATATGTTGCCGAAAGATGTTTCTCTCCAAATTTTGCAGCGAAACTATATATGACAGATCAACTAAGTGTTGGGGAGCTAGTAGTCGCAAAGGGAAAGCTTGCCACAATTCAACAGATTCTTAGCGTAAAGAGCATTAGGGTAGTCGTTAAGGCAACTGGCGAAGCTTTGATGGTTTCTCAGCGCGATATTGAGAGGATTGTTGGTCTCACAGGAGGGGTGGCTGGGGGTAATGTAATAAATTTGAATGTGAATGATTATGGAGAAGACGAGCTATCGCTAGCTGTAGAGCGGTACAACGTTATTAGCCAGTGGAGGGTGAAGGAAGTAACAACCGCTCAAGCTTGTGTGAAGCTGAATTTGTCGCGGAGCTATTTTTTTCGTTTGGCTAAGATGTGTGATGAGGAAATTGGTCCTCTGTCATTGGTTCTTCAGCGGCGTGGGGTTAAGAAAGGAGTTACTAGATTAGATGAAGCTGTAGAGGTAATTATTTTTGATGCGACTCATAAAGTTTACAATTCGAAAGGTGCTAGCTATAGCAAAGTGTGGCTCGAGGTAGATGTCGCATGTAAAGAGCAGGGGTTACCATCCCCTTGTAAAGCTACAGTTTTACGACGTGTAGAGTTAATTCTCTCAGAGAAAAAAAGAGTCAAAATCAAAGCCGGGGCCGATGCCGCAGCACAACAGTTCTCGGCGCGACCGGGAAAGAAAAAAGTCGAAAGGCCGTTGCAATGGGTGCAAATGGATCACACGTTGGTCGACATTATCCTTTTAGCGGATGATCGTATCAATGTGATTGGCCGCCCTTGGTTGACGGTGATAATTGATATATATACAAGAGTGATTGTCGGCTATTACCTCAGCCTTCACGTTCCGTCGTCAGTTTCTGTGGCGTGTGCACTTAGTCAAAGTGTGCTTCCTAAAATAGGTTTTGCCAAAAGCATGGGCATAGATCCCGTAGACTATCCCTATTATGGTAAGCCAGACGTTTTGCACATGGATAATGCTGCGGAGTTCACCAGCCCCAAATTTAAAGCTGGATGCGAGTCATTTGGAATACATCCCGAATATCGACCAGTTGGTGAAAAGCACTTTGGTGGTCATGTTGAACGATTGATTGGTACTTTCATGACGACAAAAGTCCACCTCTTAAAAGGAACAACAATGTCGAACTCAGTTGCACGAAGAGATCTCGACAGCGAAAAGAATGCCACAATGACATTCTTCGACTTTTCTCGTTGGTTTGCACGCGAAGTGGTTGTTTATCACTCGACCATTCATAGTGCGTTGAAAGTTAGTCCGCGGCAAGCTTGGTATGACTATTTTGCTCCCTCCGGTGGGCTTCCGTATCCACCGAAAATTTCAGAACCGGAGCAGCTGAAGCTTTGGTTTATGCCTCAAGAAGTACGAAAAATTAACCCCGAAGGTATAAAGTTACACGGCCAGACGTATTGGGATCCTATTTTAGTGCCCTTTGTTGGGACTAATAAGGCGGTTGTTAAATTTGATCCGTTTAATTTGAATGAGGTGTGGGTTAAGTTAAATGGACAGTTCTGCTCAATTCGTCTATCCGACTTAACGATCCAAGCACCAAATTATGAAGAATATCGTGCAAGCAGGTTAAATAGGCGGCCAGTTCGAGTCGGGGCAATTGATAGTGCTGGAGGGCTTAAAGCCTACAGGGAAAAGCAGGGCATCGAGAAAGAGAGCATCGTCTTAACGCGTAAGCAAAGACGCCGAAAAGCTGCGGAAAAAGCCTATCTTGATGCCTACCCTGGTCCTATTGGCGACAATCCGGCAGTTAAGCCCGAAAAAGTCAAGCCTGACTATTCAGCTCTTCCGGAAAGATTCAGATCTGGGGGGAGCAAATGAGTAGCGAACACGTTCGATCTGACATACAGAAGTATTTATCCGCCGATGTGGATACTCGAATAGCCGCAATTCATAATGAGCTTTGGGTTGATAATAATTCCAGCGAAGCTGTTTTTAGAATGATGAATAATATTGCGGAAGTCCCAGATCGCATTAATGCCCCCGCGCTGCTCGTGATCGGCCCTGGTGGTTCGGGGAAAACGGCCATAATATCACAAATCCCGAAGCGAATTAAGAATAGTGAAGGGTTGGTTGTTATATCCATGGCCGAGTCGCCTGAGATAAGCGTCAAGAAAAGCCTTAAAGCCGAACTCGCCTTGGCTCTCGGTTTGCCTCTAGCC
Organism: Stutzerimonas sp. KH-1; assembly: GCF_054483855.1. Classification (NCBI taxonomy): domain Bacteria; kingdom Pseudomonadati; phylum Pseudomonadota; class Gammaproteobacteria; order Pseudomonadales; family Pseudomonadaceae; genus Stutzerimonas; species Stutzerimonas sp. KH-1. The sequence continues at coordinate 1,482,995 of NZ_CM137011.1, forward strand.
TCTGGGGTGAGACCTAAAAGCGGCTCGGATATTATCCCAAATGAAATTAGAGAGGTTATCAGGCTTAGAAGAGTTTGGGGCTTGGTTATCGATGAATTTCATGATGCACTTTTGCGTCCTAAGCAAGAGCAGCGAGTTAATATGTCAATCCTCAAGAAATTACTTGGGGTTGAGTATGGATTGAAGTTATTTTGCTTTGGCACCGTTAGCGCGCGGAATGCCCTGCAGTCCAATGATGAATTTAAAAGGCGATTTCATGAGGTTACGCTTACGGATTGGTGTGAAGATGAGGGTTTTAGATCGTTCTTGCTAGAAGTCGAGGAATCATTGCCATTGCGAATGCCATCGCAGCTCTATTCTGAGGAGATGGTAAGGTCGATTTTATCTATTACCTATGGCCGAATGGACAAGACTCTCGAGTTGATTAGAAGTGCTGCATGTTATGCAGTAAAGCTAGGCGTTGAGAAAATTGATCTGAATATGCTGCAGCGTGCAAACAAAAATCTCTGGGGCTACTAGATGTGAGATTAAGTGCGCTACTAACGCCGAATTTTGACGAGACGCTATCGTCATGGCTTTTTCGGTGCAGCCTTAATCGGCATATAATAAAATTTACGCGCCTGGAATTGGCCGAACGCCCGTTGCATTGGTGGGAAGGGCTAGAGTTCAGGTCCGCTGATCCAGATGTTGATTTTTTTTCAGCGTCTCAACGCCTGGGGGAAGGGCGTGAGGACATTAATCCAGAATGGTTGAGTGTTTATTTCGGTTTACGTAATGGAACTGCAGTTGAATGGAGTTATCGCCGTTTCTTTTGTCCGGACTGTTTGCGAAATGACGTAGCCAATGGTCATTTACCTATATGGCGAAAAAGTTGGTGCTATTCCCATTCATGTATTTGCAGTATGCATAAAAAGGAATTGGTCGCGCTATCTGATGCGTCTCGTTACTCGAAAGCGTGGGATGCTTTTGTCCAAGAATGTAATTCGGTCTCAAGAAGTAATGTGGCGGAAGACCCATGGTTTTCACGTTTCCGCTCTACCACTCTTATGAAGATTGAGCACTTTCTTACTGGTAGCAGAGCTAGTCGGAGATATATCGTGGTTGATTTATTCAATAAGTTATTCTGTATTTTTCTTCAAGCTCCTTTTCATGGTGGTCGAGGTGGATCTGCGAGAATCCATTTTCAGACAGAGAGAGGTATGCGGTTTTCTGATCCGACCTCCTTTGAGAAAAGCATATTCAAGGGGGCTTCCATCGCGGACCCGCCAAGTAGATTTGGAAGCATGATATTTGCTGCTTCATTGCTAGATATTATTCCTTATTCAAGATTTTTGATGTTCATTGAAGCGTGTGAGGATGCAAAGATTGGTCTACTAATACCTAGGGACTTACATCGGGCTGCAGCCTTTCCTTATGTCGATGGGGCCGGGTATAGAGCACTGCATCGTTATTTGGGTGGTTTTCCCAGGAAGGACTTTCCGTTATTGGATCGCCACCTTCAACTCCAAGAGGTCAGATATGCTCGTGAGGGTGTGCTCGGCCTGCATTTGTTCGGAACAGTTCTTGACTAGCGGTTGTTAGTCTACGCAACTCTGTTCGTGCATAAATATGACAAATCGTGAATCTTGTTTCTGCCTATGAAAAGGTATTTTGGTACTGCGGAAAATTGACAAGCTGAAGCAAGTAATTCCTATCCTTACTTGTCAACTCAAAATCCTTCAATGATCGGTCGATACCGATCGCATTGGGCATCAAGGGGCGCTGTACCAGGGCGTTTTTTCATTAGGGCAGGTTATGCCTCCAACGCAACGCGCATCCATTTTGGCATTTTGGATGTCATTAGTTTCGCTAGGTCTTCAGGTCTAAGCGCCTTTTTAATTGTGACAATACACTCCGGGGTAGAGTTGTCTTTACCGAGGTAAAATAATGCGCTGATGGCGGTGCCTACCTCGGTTCCGCAGTGCTGCATGACCATTGGCGGAGCATGAACCAAACGGATTTCAGCTTTCCCTATAAAAATTGATCGACTGGGGCCGCTTGTGTAATAGATCGGAATAAGCGGCATTTGGGTGCTCAGTCCAAACAATCTGACCGCATCTGCGCCATGAAGCTGCAGAACCTGGTGGTTCTGGCTGGCAATCAAATTTGTCACTTGCCATACGTTTGGGCGAACCCATGCTGTGTATTGACCGGATTTCGGTCGCATGTAGATTCCTCGATACACCCGCTCAAGTTCACCTCGGTTGACCAGTCGATTTATTGCTTTGGATACGGCGCTTCTCGTTCCAAATTCCGCGAATCGCCGGATACTGAATGGCTGTCCTTTGGGAGTCAGCTTGACTCGTTGAGCAACGCGGGCAGTTACCGAAAGGACTCTATCAGCGCGGATCATTACTTACCCTATGGCTATAGCGTGTAGTTTAATGACGAACTGAAGAGCGACTGATGTAAAGCAATTACCCTTCGTCGATATTCATCATCTTGCGCATCAATCACCAGGCACTCTTCGAGGCGCCCTAACGAGAAAATTTGGTTAGCTGACGGGTAATGCCTGAGCAGGCTTTTTGCATAGCTGCGGATGTCCTGGGGCAGCTCGGTGTTGCGAGAGAGTTCTCGTAGGAACTCTTCGGTCTTGATGACGCTGCGGGTTCTCTCGTGGGGAAGGGTCAATGCGTTGCCTCCTGATTCAGCCAAACACAAAAGCCGACGTCTGAGCTCTGATATCTACATAAGAAATCAAAAGCAAGCCAGCAACTGCTGACGATAGTGCTTGGAAAAGCTGACCTGGTAGCTTGGTTCGGGGGCAGAGTCTTCCAGAGAGATGCGGGACGTAGCGACGGCTCCAAATACCTGTGCGTTGCTATTTTCAGTACTGCCATCCACTCTGTCGACATTGTCGGCAGACCCAATCAAGCCGGAAATGGAGCTTGAGGTATAGGTTGGCATCTGGACCTCGTTAAGCACCGCCAGGTCATCCGGCAGATCATCTGCAATTCTTTCCGCCATGCACTTCAATGCCGGCTCCGCCAACATGAATAGCCACGCTTGATCATCGGGCTCGCCTGTGCGTCGAAGCACTCGCCCTAGTACTTGTCGGTAATGCAGCTCGGTGCGGATGCGGCTCAGGTAGCAACATACCTGAAGGCGTGGGATGTCCGTACCTTCACTGATCATTCCCACAGCGATAATCCAGCGGCAGTTGCTGTGTCTGAACTCATTGATCACTTGTTGTGCGGCGGGAGTTATGTTGGTCACGATGCGGCAATCGTCACCCCGGGCTTCCAGGGCCCGGGCAATTTGCTGGGCGTGTTCGATATCGGTGGCAACCACCAAACCTGCTGCATCAAGCTTGATCAGGCGAAGCTCATCCAGCTTGCTGCACCCACGACTGAGCAACTGATCGATCACTTCGTCATGGCGCAGCAGCTCTTCGTAGGTGACAGGGGATTCGCCCAATAGTTTGGCGATGCTCGGAAACATCCTGACAGTGCACTCTGTGTCCAGCTCTTCGGTAAGTTTCACCTTTTGATTGTCGAGCAGGACAATGCGGGGAGCGCGGCATACCTGATCAGTGATGGCTTCTTTCAGTCCGTAGCGGTAGTCGCAGATCAGATGCCCTTCGGGGCTCGAATAGCGAGCCAGAGCAATGGGCCGGTCGTCTGAACGCCAAGGCGTACCAGATAGCGCCAAGGTGAAAGTGGCCCTGTCTTGTATTCGCTGAAGAATTTGCTGGCCCCAAGAGTTGCTTAGTGATAGATCGTGGCCGGCGCAGTGGTGAATCTCGTCAAACACCGCAAACACTCGATAGTCAGTGAGGAGTTGCCAGAACGCCTCATCTCGGTACTCCATGGCCTGATAGGTGAACGCTGCGCCTGCTGCGCCGAGTTGGCCGTCAAAGCGTCTACCGAGAACGGCAGCAAAGGATGCGCGAAAGCCCTCGACCACCTGGCAAGATGGCGCGAAGCAGAGCACCAGATCGATTTTGCCCTGACCAAGTAGCCTGCTGGCCAGTTCAGCCGCCATGCGCGTCTTGCCGGCGCCTGGCGTCGCTTGGCAGAAGAAGTGGGGTGTGGATTTAAATTGTTCAAGCGCTTTGTCGATGCAGCGGCGCTGCCAGTTTCGCAGTTGTGTGGTCATCGTGCGGAGGCAAGTGTCTTGAGCGTCTTTTCGATGGCGCGGAGATGGCCCAGCAGGCGTGAGCTTCGGTCTCTGGCCTCCAGATACTCGCTTTCGACCTTGTCGCGGAGATGCGGCATATCCTCAAGAAGCAGCTTATATCGCTCCGCCTCGCCCATCGATGCCAGGAAGTCCAATCGGACCTCTTTGAGAAGCGTCTCCAGATGCTGATCCATACCGGGTGAGGGTTCAGGCGACACTGCTGCATTATCGGAAGTTGATGGTGCCCGGTCTGGCTCACCAGCAGTCTTACGGCTGTTCTCGAACCCGTTGTCAATCAACTCTAGCTGCAGATGTGTCGGGATGGATAGGAGGTGGTAGACCTGTCCCCGTACGCGGCGCTCTTCGTCATGCACGAGCCAACCTATGCGTAACATTCGGCGTATCTGTTCATACACATAGCGGCGCACATCGCCGATGCGATAGGTCATGCCTTCGAGGCGCTTGGCGTAGGCATCGCGCAGTTCACGAATCGTGAATCGTGTGCGGCCTTCCTCCTGAAGCAGCTCATACAGCCGCCTGTCGAAGGTGAACGAGGCTGATTTCATTGCGGCACCAGAGAGGATAGCGCGAAAAATACGGATTATAGTCCGTGGCCTGTGCGTCCGTAAACGCATGATATTGCCGTCTCAGCGGAATTGAGACGGTCATGGATAAGTTGGCGAAAGCGTTGGGCGAACGCATCCGAGCGCAGAGAAAGGCCTGCCGGATTTCTCAGGATGCCCTGGCGCTGGCCTGCAGCATCGACCGCAGCTATATGGGGCGGATTGAGCGGGGTGAAGTAAGCATCACCGTAGAGAAGCTGTATCGAATTGCACGCCAGCTCGCCTGTGACCCGGCCTATCTGCTACCTAAACTGTCCGAACTGAAACCAACCTGAATGATCCTGGGTTGAAAGTCGCAGCTGACCGCCGCGCGGCGGGGCAAGTGATCCACGTCCTCGAGTATTGGTTTGCCGATCTAGTCGTCTCGGCCAGCTTTGCTTTTTGCTGGCGGAGCCGATTTATCTACTGCCACGGTTGCGCGCTCGGCATTCCGTGGCTGTCGGCGGGTGCCTTGCCTGGCCTTGGACTTGCTCAAGCGGTCCAGTTCGCCCTGTAGATCCTGATTGCGCTGCTCCAGGACCAGCTTGATTGCTTCTATCGCGCTGAGTTGGCTCTGCAGAGCTTCAAGGGCCAGAGCTTTCTGATCCAGCAGACGTTGCTGGGCCTGCTGATCCTTGTGCAGCTGCCTTGCTTCGGTGATAAGGCGCGCGTTGTCGCGATTCAGCTGGGTCAGTTCGTCCTGCTTGACGATTAACGTCTGCTGCAGCTGACGCGTTTCCAGTTGCAACTGCTGCACCTGCGACTCGTGTCGACGCTGTTCCTGTTCGCGCTGTTCCTTGCTGGCCTGCCGGTAGTGCTCCAGGGTGTCGCGTGCATGTTGGTGCTTTTGCTCTAGCGAATGGATCTGTGCGTCGCGATCCTGTAGCCGCTCCTCCAGATCGCGATTGGCCTGCTGCAGGCGGGCGTTCTCGACCTCGGTCTGCTGCCGCTGCTCGCGTGCTTGCTGCAGCTCGTGATGAGTCGCCTGAAGTCGTTCGGCGTCGAGGGCAGCCTGACCTTCCAGCTGTTGGATGCGGCTTTCGGCCTGTCGAATCCGCTGCTGGTAGTCGATCCGTTCGCGGCCCAACTGTTCCCGCTCGCCGGCGACGGCGGCTTGCGCCTCCTCCTGCAACTGGTCGGCCAGTTGGCTCACCAGGTTGGCTAATTGCTCGCTCAGCGAAAGCGGTACCGCCCCGCGGCTGCGGTCGGCGGGTTCCAGCTCTTTCAGGTAGCGGTGAATGGTGGTCTTCGAACCGGTATTGCCCAGTTCAACCCGTATCGCATCGATGCTCGGGTGCTCGCCGCGGGCGAGGAGGGCGGTGCGAGCCTTCTGTACCACCGCCTTGTTGATACCGCCACGCGCCATGTTGGCCTCCTACAATTACGTACTGTATTACATACCCTGTATTTACATTCTATGTTCCAGCGAAAGTTTGCACTAGAAGGAAGCTGAATTAAAATTTAATAATCACGAATTATCCAAGGTGAGGCGGCTTTTGGGTCGTTTGGCGGTCGCTCACCGGTACACCAGGGGGATGTGCGCCGATGGGCCAAGAGATTGAGCGGTACCTGCAGGCCGGCACCCGCGCTAGCACGCGGCGCAGCTACCAACAGGCGCTCGAGCACTTCGAAGTGACCTGGGGCGGCTTTCTGCCGGCAACCAGTGATGCCATCGTGCGCTACCTGGTCGATCACGCCGCCATGCTGTCCAGTAACACCCTCAAGCTGCGCCTGGCGGCACTGGCGCAGTGGCACGTCAGCCAAGGCTTCCCCGATCCGACCAAGACCCCACTGGTTCGCCAGATCCTCAAGGGAATACGTACTCTGCACCCGCGCCAGGAGAAGCAGGCCGAGCCGTTGCAATTGCGCCAACTCGAACAGTGCGTGCTGTGGTTGGAACAGGCCGAGGGGAGAGCACGAGCGGAGGACGACTGGCCGCGGTTGCTGCGCTGTTGCCGCGACCGTGCGATGATGCTGATTGGCTTCTGGCGGGCGTTCCGCAGCGATGAGCTGTGCCGTCTGCAGGTCGAGCACATCCAGGTACGGCCCGGGGAGGGCATGCAGCTGTTTCTGCCCTGGAGCAAAGGTGACCGCGACAACCAAGGCCAGACCTTCAGCGCGCCGGCGTTGGCCAGGTTATGTCCAGTACAAGCCTACGTCGACTGGATCAGCGTGGCGGGCATCGCGCGTGGGCCGGTATTCCGTGGAATTGATCGCTGGGGGCATTTAGGTGAGCAGGGTTTGCACCCAAATAGCATTGTCCCACTCATGCGCGCCGTACTGCAGGCGGCAGGGCTGCCTTCGGAGCTGTACAGTAGCCACTCGCTACGCCGCGGGTTTGCCACCTGGGCCACCCGCAGCGGCTGGGATCTCAAAGCGCTGATGCAGTACGTAGGCTGGAGCGATGGCCAATCCGCATTGCGCTATGTGGAGAGCACAGGAGTGTTCCCTGGGCAGCTGAGTGCGCTACAACACATCTCAAACTGGCCCGAGGGACTGCCATAAGACCGCCTTCCGCTACCCCAATCCGCACCTAGCTGCGCACTGGGAACACCAGCTCGTCATGTGCGGTGCAAATGAGTCGATGGTCCAGCACATGGAAAATTGCGGGGTTCTTGGCATCCTGGGCACCCACAAAGAAGAGGTAACTGCGGGATGCCTGCTTGTCTTTTTTGGCTTTTATGTTCTCTTGGCGGGCTATTTCCAGCTCATTTTTCAGTCGCCCGCGGGCAGCTGCTGACCACTCGTTCCAAAGGACGACCACCTGGTAAGGCGTTAGTTTTTTTTCTTCCCATTCGCCCGCGTTGAGTGAAATGGTCAAGTGTTCGGGCGATTCAGCGGCTGGCGTCCAGGCCAGTTCTCCATAGAAAACACGCGCATTGGGACATGGCTCCAACCCTTTCGACCGGAGTTTCTTGAAGGCGGTTTGATAGGTCGTTGGGGCAATACCCGGGATGGCTAAAGAAAGATGCCTATCGAAGGGGAAGCGCAAAAAAGCACGGCAGATAGGGCGAATGCTGTTCGCTGCGCGTCGCCCCTCTCGGCGCACCAGGCCAGTAGCTCCATCCGACCGCCTGACGCTCTGTGTCTGACGCTCGGTGTGAGGTAGCGCAGGATCGACGATGGTACGGTCCTCAATCAGCTGCAGCCGGGCGGGCGATAAACCTGGCGAGGTCTCCAACTCCTGCTGAACACTGCCGCGCTTGCCCTGCGCTATTACCTTGGTTTCGCCTTCCACCTCACAACCTGAGACGTGAGGGTCGCGCAGTTGAAAGTGAGCCCGAACCAAGTTCTCCGGGCGATAGGAACGCGGGAAGGCCTGAGTTTTGCAACCAGGGCATTGGTAGCCATAGGTATCCACTGCCGCCAGCAGTTTAAGGTCCTCGGCCTCAACAATTTCCTGGGTAATACGATCACGAGCGTTGTCCATGACGCTGACGTCTCCATGGGGGTGGGTGTTCGGCTTATGCAGCTCACCGCATACTGTCCGAATGGATTGGACTAAATAAAGGGGTGAAATGGTGAGCGATGAGCTTTCGGCATGCACCTAGATGGCTGATGGCTCTTGGCGCTACTGGAGCGGGGGATGCCATTCGAGCATTGGCTGGGCAAGGCAAGGCAAGGCAAGCGTAGGTGATGCCGTTTCAAAGCTTCATAAACTACTACCCGAGAGCGAATGGCGGGCTCTAGTGTCAGCTCACCGCTCATTGCCTGCCTGGATGGCGAAAAAGCCATCTGCGCTCGGTCGAATTGCACCTGAGCTCGCTCTGTCAAGTTGGGCTCGCCGTCGGCTGTAGACTACTTACCGGCAGACCGATATCAGCTGGGATGGGGGAATTCAATGTGAAAGCCCGTGAGGCCAGCCGCTGAAGTGCACCAAATGCGGCCTTTGTGAGCCTCGATTATGGATCGGGTGATGGCAAGTCCGAGCCCGGCGTTGCTTGGGCTACCTTCGCGTCGAGCAGGGTCGACCCGGTAAAAGCGGTCGAAGAGCTTCTCTAGATGCTCCGAGCTGATTGTGTTACCTGGGTTCTCGATGCTGAAGATAGTTGAGTCCGCTGTCTGGCGGATCAGAACCGAAATTGTCTTTCCCGCCGGCGTGTAACGCAGCGCATTGGACAGCAAGTTGGACAGCGCTCGATCAAGCATCAGCCGATCTCCTAGCACTTGGCCTTTCCCTGTGAGCGATAGTTCAATGCCGCGCTCTTCTGCCAGGAGGTGGTAGTAGTCGAACAGTTTGAAGACTACGTCTGCCAGTTCGATCCTGGCCTGCTCTGGGATGATCAGGCCATTATCAGCCTTGGCCAAGAACAGCATGTCATCGATCATGCGAGACATGCGCTTCAAGTCCTCCAGGTTCGAGTACAGATTCTCTTCATAGGCATTGATATCGCGTTTCTTGCTCAGCACGACCTCGGTGTGGGTCATCAGGTTGCTAACGGGCGTGCGTAGCTCGTGGGCAATGTCGGCCGAAAAATTGGAGAGCCTAACGAAGGCATCCTCTAGCCGAGCCAACATCGCATTGAAGGATAGAACCAGTTGCTGAAGTTCCCGCGGCACTGGTTCTAGAGGGATTCGTTCCTGTAACGAGCGAGCGGACATCCCGGAGGCTACATCAGTGACTTGCCGCAGGGGCCTAAGACCACTGCGAGCAACCACCCAGCCAAGCGCCGCACTGACCAAGGCACTGATGACCAATCCAATCCAGAACCATCGCTGCAGCGTGTCGAAAAAGTGCGTGTGATTGGTGACATCGAGAATCAGCAGAGCTGTAAGCGGTTCGGGTTGGTCAGTCACAGAGATTTGAGCCGTCATGCCCCGGTACATGTGCTCGTCTTTCTGCCACTCCCACATGCTCTGCTCATCGGCACGCCTGAAGCGTCCCGGCACTTCGACTGCTCTGGGGTCGGAAAAGAGCACTGCGCCGTCGCTGGCCAGGATGGTTGCGGCCAGATCCTGATGCGCCCCCAGTAAAGCTCGCAACTGCGGTAACTCCTCGGAGAGGTTAGCTCCGCTGCGAGCGTTGTTGAGAATGTGTTTGGCTGATTCGAGTTTTTCCACCAGGGCCTGCCGGTCCAGCATCTTAAAGTGGTGCTGGCTGAGCATGTTGAAGCTCAGCCCCGCTACTGTCAGGACGGCAATCACCGCGGACATGAACATCAAGCTCATCCGAGCGGTCAGCGAGAGGTGCTTCATATTCACTCCGGCGCATCCATCATGTACCCCATGCCGCGGGCGGTATGTATCAGCTTGAGATCGAAATCGTCATCGATCTTGGCGCGCAGCCGACGTACAGCGACCTCAATGACGTTGGTGTCGCTGTCGAAGTTCATGTCCCACACCTGCGAAGCAATCAGCGATTTCGGGAGCACTTCGCCGCGCCGGCGCAGTAGCAGTTCCAGCAGTGAAAACTCCTTCGCCGTCAGGTCAATTCTCTTCCCACCCCGGACAGCGCGCCGTTTCATCAGATCGACTTCCAGATCGGCAATTTTCATGGTGGTTTGCGTGGGTGAGCCATTGCCTCGGCGCAGCAGCGTTCTGACCCTGGCCAGAAGCTCTGAGAAAGCAAAGGGCTTGATCAGGTAGTCATCCGCGCCCAGTTCCAACCCTTTAACGCGATCCTCCACACCATCGCGTGCGGTCAGGAACAGCACTGGGACGTCTTTTCCGGCGGCGCGCACCATGCGCAGCACTTCCCAGCCATCCAGCCCCGGCATCATCACATCCAGGATCAGCAGGTCATAGGGCTCACTCAGCGCGTGCTGTAGAGCATCTGTACCGGTCATAACCCGGTCGACATTGAATCCCGCTTCGGTGAGGCCTTGCTGCAGATATGCACCGGTTTTGGGTTCATCTTCAGCTACCAGAAGTTTCATGCGAGCAGACTCCAAAAAACGGGTGGCCAGAGTTTGCAGGCAAACAGCGGCGCCAACCAGAAGCTTACGAAAATGTAATCCTGGTTTCAGGTCGCTGACAGGGTGGCTTGTCTAGGGTGCAAGCATGAGCACTAGGTTGTGCTCTCGGCCCTCGATAGAGAAAGCAGAGATGCCGGCCATAGTTTGCACTGCTTGAGACTGCCCATGAAATCGCTGAAACCTTTGCTTCTGGTTGGTTCGCTACTGCTGTCTTCTATGGCTTGGGCCGAAGAGGGCAGCGACCGTGTATTCGAACGCACCCAGCAGATGCGCGACAAAGCAGAAACTTTGCTGATCCAGGCGGAGAAGGCCCCAGCCAGCGAGCGACATGTGCACATGCAGGAGCACGAATGCTCGAAAACATTATGAGTCAGCTGCACGACGAACATCCTGCTCCGGGTATGTCGACCGAAGAGCATATGGCCTGGATGGAAAAGCATGACGAGCTGGTAGACGACGTGCTGGCTCAAATGATCCGCGAGCACAAGCTGATGATGGCCGACAAAGAGTGCCATCGATAAGGATTTTCCCATCTTCCAGGCCTTCCGTGATTGCTCCTTTGGCCTAGCGGCGCCTCTATGGCGCCGTGCTTTTTCCCAGCTGACGCAGTTGTAGATTTGGGGGCAGCGGCCTGGCAGCAAGCGAGTAATAGCATGAGATTTCCAGCATCCCAGCGAGGTCTAACCATGAAACGCCTACCCCTCAAATCCCTTTCTTTGATCACCACCGTGGGTTTGCTGCTCAGCGCAGCCAACGCGATGGCCAGCCCGGGCCACAACAAAGACAGCATCGGCCAGTCGGGAGATAGTCAGGCAGTAGATCGCACCATCGAGGTACGGATGGGGGACATCTTCTTTGAACCCAAGGCAATGGAAATCAAGGCGGGCGAGACGGTTCGCTTCGTACTGCTGAACGAGGGAGCCCTGCTGCACGAGTTCAACCTTGGCAAAGCGGCATCCCATGCTGCGCATCAGAAAGAGATGGCCGCGATGTTTCAGAACGGCACGCTGTCCCCGACTGCAGCGCATGACATGAGCAAAATGGACCACGCCATGGGCGGCATGAAGATGGTCGGCATGGAGCACGACGATCCCAACAGCGTTCTGGTCGAGCCAGGTGCACGCGAAGAGCTGATCTGGACCTTCTCCGACGCTACTGATCTGGAGTTCGCCTGCAATGTTCCTGGACATTATCAGTCGGGAATGGTCGGTAAGGTGACCGTACGCTGAACTCCATTGATACGCGTCAACTCTGCCTGGCCAGAGCAACCTATGCTGATTCTATGGTCATTGAACCGAGGCTATTGTCATGGATCACACGCACCACACTGGCACTACGGAACCACCTTTTTGGAAGAGCAAGATTGGCATCGCACTGATCATGTTGGCCGTAATCGGCATCTTCTATGTCGCGCGCGAGCATTACGGTCATCTTTCGCAGGCTTTGCCATACCTCATCCTGCTGCTATGCCCGCTGATGCATCTGTTTGGCCACAATCATGGCGGGCACTCCCACTCCAGCGGAGCCGCAGTTTCCAAGGACGAGGATAGGAAGTAACTCGAATGCAAAAGACCTCCTGCCATCATGACCAGGGCCATGCACATCACTCGCACGGCCATCCAGAGAGCCCACGCGATCCGGTGTGTGGCATGGAGGTCAAATCTGATAGTCCTTACCAGGAGAACTTTGAGGGAAGGGCCTATCGGTTCTGCAGTACAAAATGCCAGGAGAAGTTCCAGGCAGCCCCTCATCAGTACATGAGCCATCAATCGCATGCCGGGCACCACCAGCATGCCGCTCCGCCAGAGTACTCAACTCAGGCAGGACTGGGGGCTGAATACACCTGCCCGATGCATCCCGAGATTCGCCAACCGAGCCCTGGCAACTGCCCGATCTGTGGGATGACGCTCGAACCCGTCATTCCAGAGCTGGAGGACGAAGAAAATCCGGAGCTGAAAGACTTTTCGCGACGGTTCTGGTGGACCCTGCCATTGACCGTCATCGTGACCGTGCTGGCGATGGCTGGTCATTCCTTGCAGCTGTTCCATGGAACATCCCAGAACTGGGTTGAGCTGGTTCTGGCAACGCCCGTGACGCTTTGGGGTGGCTGGGTATTTTTCACTCGCGGAATAGACTCCATCCGGCAACGCAGCCCTAATATGTGGACCCTGATCGGATTAGGAACTGCAGCCGCCTACCTCTACAGCGTGGCAGCCACCCTGGTGCCGCAGTGGTTCCCGGCGGCCTTCGTTCAGGATGGACGCATCGGCGTCTACTTCGAGGCCGCCGCGGTGATCATCTCGCTCACGCTGTTGGGCCAGATGCTCGAACTCAAAGCCCGCTCGCAGACCTCTGCCGCCATTAAGTCACTGCTGGGATTGGCCCCCAAGACTGCCCGGCGCATCAGGCCTGACGGCCAGGAAGAAGATATTCCGCTGACCCACGTCCATCAGGGTGACCACTTGCGTGTCCGGCCGGGCGAAAAAGTCCCGGTGGATGGCACCGTGCTGGAGGGCGAGAGCGCTGTCGACGAGTCGATGCTCACCGGCGAGCCGGTGCCCGTCACCAAGCGGGCAGGGGATACCCTCATCGGTGCCACCCTGAACACCCACGGCAGCCTGGTGATGGAAGCGCAGAAGGTGGGCGCCGAAACCATGTTGTCGCAGATCGTCCAGATGGTGGCTAAGGCCCAGCGTTCCAAGGCGCCCATGCAGCGTATGGCCGATGCCGTGGCAGGGTATTTCGTGGTGGGGGTGATCCTGATCGCGATCCTGACATTTTTTGGCTGGGGGGTGTTCGGGCCGGAATCAGGTTGGGTATTTGGCCTGATCAACGCTGTGGCCGTACTGATCATTGCCTGCCCATGCGCCCTGGGCTTGGCAACGCCGATGTCGGTCATGGTCGCGACCGGCAAGGCCGCCAGCAGCGGTGTGTTGTTCCGCGATGCCAGCGCTATCGAGAACCTCTGCAAAATCGACACCTTGATCGTCGACAAGACCGGGACACTGACGCAGGGGCGGCCGGCCTTTCATAGTGCAGAGGGAACCGGGCCGTTCGACTCGGTCGAGGTTCTGCGCTTGGCCGCAAGCCTCGACCAGGGCAGCGAGCATCCGCTGGCGCATGCCATTGTCGATCATGCGCGTGAACAGGGTCTTGCCCTGGTGAAACCGGAGACCTTCGAATCTGGCTCAGGTATTGGTGTACGCGGACAGGTCGATGGCCATCAACTGCAGCTTGGGAACACAGCGTTGATGGAGGAGGCGGGCGTCGATATTACTCCGCTGCGTAACCGTGCAGAGCAACTGCGCCTGGAGGGCATCAGCATCATCTATCTGGCCGTCGATGGTCGCCTGGCGGGTCTCCTGGCCGTTTCCGATCCAATCAAACCGACCTCCCAACAGGCTGTTGCTCAACTCCAGAACGCTGACGTGAAGGTCATCATGGCCACTGGCGATGGCCTCACCACAGCAAGAGCCGTGGCGAAGCAGTTAGGCATCGAGGAGGTGCATGGCGAGGTGAAACCGCAGGACAAGGAGAAATTAGTCGCCGAACTGCAGAGCTATGGCCGGCGTGTTGCCATGGCGGGCGACGGCATCAACGATGCGCCGGCCTTGGCCAGGGCCGACGTAGGCATCGCTATGGGCACGGGCACCGACGTGGCGATGAACAGCGCCCAAGTGACCCTGGTCAAGGGAGACCTGATGGGCATCCTGCGGGCGCGCACCTTGTCGGTGGCCACGGTGAAGAACATGAGGCAGAACCTTGCCTTTGCATTCCTCTACAACGCGATGGGAATCCCGCTAGCGGCCGGGCTGCTGTATCCGCTGACAGGACATCTTCTGTCGCCCTTGATCGCTGCTCTGGCAATGAGCGTCAGTTCAGCCTCGGTGGTTTTCAATGCGCTTAGGTTGAAAGCAACGGACGTTGGCTAGTCTGCTAGACAAGACGATGTGCCTACCTGCAGGGCGATTTTTTAAATGCGCATCTGACCGGAAAATACCGTACGGTAGCTTGCAACTTGACCTATCAGTCGCATCACCTGATGACGAGGGGACGTTCTATGGATCGTTCCCGCTGCGAGTAGGAGACTGACAGTCGTTACCCCATGAGGATTCTCCGTGGCCCGCATTCGCCGACTGCAAATTAGCAACTTCCGGTCTATCCAGGCGCTCGACTGGGTGCCGGCCCCCGGAATTAACTGCCTCATTGGTCCGGGTGACAGTGGGAAGTCCAGCATCCTGGACGCGATTGACCTTTGCGTCGGCGCCCGCCGAGGCGGCACGTTCGGCGACATGGACTTCTTCGCATTAAACGTCGATGTACCCATCACCATCAGCGTGGCGCTTGGCGATCTGCCGTTATCGCTAATGGATATCGATGTCTACGGCGAGTTCTTGCGTGGATTCCATCCCGGTACGGGGGAAGTCGAAGACGAACCGCGAGCGGGGCTGGAGACCGTCATCACCTTGCGTCTGCAAGTTGGTGCCGATTTGGAGCCTGTTTGGACACTTTTCTCCGAGCGCGCGGAGCAGCAGCAACTTGAACGCACTCTTCCCTGGAAAGAACGAGCGGCACTAGCGCCCGCCCGTATCGGCAGCTTTGCGAGCTCGAACCTGTCGTGGAGTCGTGGCTCAGTGCTCAATCGACTTACCGATGAGCGCGCCGAGCTTGGTGCTGAACTGGCGCGCGCCGCTAGGCAAGCAAGAGCGAACTTTGGCAATCAAGCAGCCGAACATCTGACCCAGACGCTTGAGGTCGTGCAACGCACAGCACAGCATCTTGGCGTTTCGGTCGGGGCTATGCCTCAGGCGCTCCTTGACGCACATTCTGTGTCGATTGGCGAGGGGGCGATCGCGCTGCACAGTGAAACAGGTATTCCGCTGCGCTCCCTCGGCACGGGCTCGTCACGCTTGCTAGTGGCAGGGCTTCAAAGGGCTGCGGCCAGCGCCGCGCCAATTGCCCTGGTTGATGAGGTGGAATACGGGCTTGAACCTCATCGGCTCATGCGATTCCTGGACTCGCTGGGTGCAAAGGACGCTGCCGCTCCGTTGCAAGTGTTCATGACGACGCACTCGCCGGTCGCGCTGCGCGAGCTGTCCGGCAGCCAGTTATTCGTTGTTCGGTCAGCACCTCAGCGCCACAGTGTTATGCCAGCTGGGGAAGCCAACGAGGTACAAAGTACCCTTCGGAAGGACCCCGAAGCATTCCTCGCCAAATCCATCATCGTTTGCGAGGGGGCCAGCGAGGTTGGCTTCGCGCGTGGCCTTGACCAATGGTGGGTCAGTCTTGGCGCTACCTCATTCCTGGCCCATGGCGGCGCGTATGTGGACGCCGGCGGGGGAAGCCCCGATAACAGTCTTATCCGGGGAACAGCACTTCTGAACTTGGGTTACCGCGTGATGGTTTTTGTAGATGCCGACAAGCCTTCGACCGCGGGGCTCGCTGAAGCATTCTTGGCCGCCGGCGGGCAAATTCTTACATGGCGACCAGGCCTCACGTTGGAGGACGAGATCTTCCGCCATCTCAGTGAGCAAGCACTCGATGCACTTCTGGCGAAAGCCGAAACAATAGTGGGTGCAGAGCTGATGAACGCACACATTCAGACGAAGTCCCAAGGCCGCGTGACGCTGAACGATATCCTCGCCGAGCGACTCGTGGATGGGTACTCACCTGAGAGACGAGAGCTGCTGGGAACCGCATCCCGTATCCGCAACAGCGGCTGGTTCAAGTCGCTGACAACTTATCAGGAGGTTGCAAGGGACATCGTCGGTCCGTCTTTACAGAACGCCGAACCGGGCTTCATGGCAGTCACGAATCAGCTCTGGACGTTTACAAGTGCCCCCTGAGATTGATCTTTTCGCTATCGAGCGTGGCTCCATAACGGCCCCCGCAGGTTGTGGAAAAACGCAATTGATTGCCGAGACGCTCATCGCGCATACGCAGAGCAAACCCATCCTCGTCTTGACACATACGAACGCCGGCGTTGCGGCCTTACGGGCGCGCCTGAGACGAGCCGGTGTTCCTAACTCCGCATATCGAGTCTCCACCATTGACGGATTCTCGATGCGCCTGATCGCTAAGTTCCCAGCGCGAAGCGGCCATAACCCGCAGATCCTACAGCTGCATCAACCCAATACTGACTACCCGGCAATTCGGGAGGCCGCCATGCAGTTGTTGCAGGCCGGTCACCTCGCTCAGCCCCTTCGCGCCACCTATGCACGGTTGCTTGTCGACGAGTACCAAGACTGCAACGTCGTCCAGCACGCCATCGTGTCTGGTTTGGCCCAGGTGCTTCCGACCTGCGTGCTCGGTGACCCGATGCAAGCCATATTCAGCTTCCGTGGCAATCGACTGGTGCATTGGGCGAATGAGGTGCAACCCCTGTTTCCCGCAGCGGGAGAGTTGAGGATACCGTGGCGCTGGCGGCTGGCTGGAGCTGAGAACCTCGGGCAGTGGCTGCTCGCCATAAGGCAACAACTTCAAGCTGGTCAGCCGGTGGATCTGCGCACGGCTCCAGCAGAAGTGCGTTGGGTGCAGCTAAACGCCGGAACCGAAGTTCAGCAGCGACTGGTGGCCGCGAGAACCGAAGCTCCCAACGCTCAGGGTAGCGTCCTCATCATCGGGGACTCCATCAACGTGCAAGGTCGCCATCAGCTCACGAGCCAGACACCCGGTGCCATGGCCGTAGAAGCCGTCGACCTGAGAGATCTCGTCAACTTCGCCAGGAACTTTGACTTGCAGGGTGCCAATGCTCTGGCACAACTTGTGGAGTTTGCTTCCAGCGTAATGACGGGGGTAGGTGCAGCAAACCTGCGAACGCGCGTGGAGTCGCTGCGTGCAGGAAGGGCCCGAACGCCTCCGACCGCGGCCGAGGCTGCGGCGATCGATTTCATAGCAGCGCCAACATTGGGGCAAGCGCTCCGTGTGATCGATACGCTCGCTGAGCAGCACGGGGCACGTGTATACCGACCGGAGGTTCTGTACTGCTGCCGGTCTGCAATGCAAGCGGTGGTGGGAGGTGCTGCCGACTTTCTGAGTGCAGCCATTCAAGCGCGAGAGCGCAATAGACACCTTGCCCGACCGATCGCAAGACGCTCTGTAGGCAGCACATTACTTCTCAAGGGGCTGGAGGCGGATGTCTCGGTTGTCCTGCATCCTGAGCTTATGACCCCCCAGAATCTATACGTCGCACTGACGAGGGGCGCAAGGCATGTCGTGGTGTGTTCACCAACCCCCATCCTTACGCCCGTGGTAAACGGCTGATCCTTTTGTAGCGCTTACGGGCTTGACCTTGCCATCGTGTCAAGGTCGATGCTGTCCGTGCGGTAACTTGAGCCGCGGACGAAATTAGGTGAAAGACATGTTTAGTCTGAGTGTTGCGGGGATGGGCTGTGGCAGTTGCGTGAGCAAAATCACGAAGGCCATTCAAGCTCTGGATCAGGATGCACGAGTAGAAGTGGATCGAGCGGCCGGCAAGGTCACCGTTGAGAGCACAGAAAGTGCCGAATCGATCCGCGAACTCATCCAGGAGCTTGGCTATTCGGCCCAGGTCAGCGCTTGAGCGCTGACCTGCTATCCCACTAAATCTCCAGTTCTGAGAGCTCTTTTAGCCCTGGAATACTGGTGACCTCGTTGGTCATACCTTCTGAACCATCTCGGCCGCGAAGCCAGTTTGAGTGATCGCCTGGCTCGCGCATTTCCAGCGTGTCATAGGAGTACCGCTTGCGCTTGAACAGGCTTTTCAATGCAGCGAACTCGTGGCTTTTTTCGTCTTCTATGCCGACGACTTCTCCTGCAAGCCGCTCCCAGTGACCAACGCCGTCGGCCAGCATTGCCTGATAGGTCTCCGGGTCAAGCAAGGCTTGCTGTTTGAAATGAATGATGCGGTGAGTCATAGAAGCGCTCGGAGTGGCCAAAGAGAGAGCGCTAGCCTAAAGGTTCCGGGTCATTCGTGTAATATGAGTATTCGCATGAAAACCGTCAGGCGTTCGCATCGGCCGCCGCCATTCAGCCGCACGCAAAACCGACAGGCTTTCGCATAGTCCGCCACTAGGGTCTTGGGTCCTTTGGCCTCTTCCGTGCTCTACCCAATGAGCGGACAGCGCCAATTAGGCGCTCAGAGCGGATTCTATAATCGCTCTATAATCGACTATAAAGACCTATAAAGCCCTTCTAGAGCGGCTCAAGCCACCTCTACCACTGGCAGAGTGAAGAGCAACCGGGCTCGTTGCTGGCGTTTACCATCCAATACCTGCAGTGCATAGAAGGTCGGCAATCGACGAGCTGTTTGTGGTTCGGACTGAGCGCGTACTTCATCAGCCAGCAGACTCAGTAGGCGAAACCTTGTCAGGTAGTCGTAGTTTTCCAGTGCAATACGCTTCCCTGGAAGCACTACCAGGCTGAACACCCTAGAGACGTAAATTTTAAAGATCTGCTCTGCGATAGCACGGTCTTCGAACATCGGGCCCAACATAAGCACTGGGCCCCAGCCAGAGCTACATCAGTGCGATTGAGCGCGGCAAGTGGAAGCCTTCGCTGGAGAAGATCGAGCAAGTCGCAGCAGTTCTTTCGGTTCACCCAGCCTCCTTACTCATCCTGGCCTATCTAAAACAGGCGCCGGAGGGAGAGGCAGATCAGATTCTCAGCGGTATCCACGCTGAGATTGCGGATCTACGCTCTACCTGAAGGAGGCTCGGCGTGGCGGCATTGTCTTCGCAGTGACGCTTTGACCGGTGCTATTCTTGGTCCGTGCCCAAGAGCTTCCTCTCCCGGGTGTGAATACCGGTGATGAAACTTGGTTTGAGGCGGTCTCGTTGAGGCCGCCTTTGTCATTTCAGGGGAAGCATTCAGCGCTGAGCCGTCGACCAGCCCCTCAGGTCGTTGCTGTGTTGTGAAGGGGCTGATGCGGAAATGATGCTTCGACTCCGCTGTCCGCAGGGGCTCTGACTCAAGCCTTTGGGCAAGTTTTCTGTCCTCAAGACGGTTACGAATCGCGAGATTATCTGCAATTATCTCGACATAGATAATTGATCGCTTTCTAGCCAGCCGCACTCCGTCCAGTAGCCGAGGGTGCAGAGCGCCGTGTATTCTCAGCCTGCTCGCTCCGAGAAGTTGTTGGCGTTTAGCCTCCCCTTGGAGACATCCGAAAGCCCGCCTTGCTATGGCGGGCTTTTTATTTGTCGAGCATTCGCTCCGGGCACTTACCTCAGAGATCTAGTCCATCACCTGCAGCGGCCAACTGATGGCGCGGTGATAGTTCCTGTGCTAATCCCCTTTGGGGACACGGAGCATGGATATGGCCATTTACGAGGAAGTATTGGCGTGGGCGGATAGGCTGCCGCCGTGGCGCCACGATGCCCTGCGTCGCTTATGCGTTCAGGGCGGTTGGAGCGAAGAGGATCTAGGAGAAATTCTTGACCTCGCCAAGCAGCATCATGGAATTGCCAGTGCATTCGCACCTGCTCCACAGCCAATCAGATTCGCGGCAGAACACTTTCCCGCAGAAGCTAACCAAGACCAGGCCGTTATTCTCAGGTCTCTGCACACACTGACCAATGTGGGGAAAATCCCGAGCGACCAAGCTCTGGAGTTTCAGGCCCGGGGTCTCACCATCGTGTACGGGGGCAATGGCACCGGAAAGTCCGGCTATGCGCGAGTGTTGAAGCAGGCATGCAGAGCCAGGAGCCCGGGAACCGTCTATGCCAATGCCTATGCCGAGGACTATAAGCAGCTCACACCTAGCGCCACTATCGACTTCGAGCTGAACGGTGCCCCAGAGCAGACAATCTGGAGTGGTCAACGCGGCCATGTTTCGCGGTCCGAACTCAGAGGCATCTCCGTCTTCGATGGCGACTGCGCACGCCACTACCTCCAGTCGAGAGAGACCGCAACCTTTCAGCCGTCCGCTCTGACCTATCTCCAGCAACTGGCCAATGGGCTCAATCAGGCCCTGCGTCCACGGCTTCAGGCAGAGATCGCAGGTCTCGCTACAGACGTTACGCCGTTCAATGTCATCCCCGCCGATACCGAGGCCGGCCGGGCAGTGCACCCGATTGGTCCAACTACCGATCTCACGCGAGCCCGTGCGTTAGCCATGCTCTCCCAGGATGAGCAAGCAGAGCTCGCGCGACTACCGCAGGAGATTAGCGAGGCAGACCCCACTGCCAAGGCAGCAAACCTCGACAACGCTGCAACGAGGGTTGATGAGCTAGCCAACAACATCACCGCGGCAGCCGACATCGTGTCTGATGAAGCGCTGGATGCTCGGCAGTCGGCGTATCGAAATCTGGTAGAAGCAGAAGCTGCGGAGCGCGCAGCCTCTGAATTGCTGCAGGCAGAAGATGCCACGCAGTTGCTCGCCGGAACTGGGCAAGGCCCTTGGGCGTCACTGTTCAACGCCGCTCGCGAGTATTCGACCAGCACGGCATATCCTGGGCAGACCTTTCCGGTTACCGGTGAAGGATCTGTCTGCGTGCTTTGCCAGCAGGATCTGACGCCGGAAGCGAAGGATCGCCTGGAGCGGTTTGATCGCTATATTCGGGACAAGGCGGCAGAAGCCGCCCAGGTTGCGCGTAATGCTTGGCAGCAGATCGTACGCAGTGTCGGCCAGGCGAGCGTTGCCTTTGCTGCTCCTCCGAACATGTTGGAGAGCTTAGGCGCGCGTGTAGCAACGCTGCCGGACGAGATCCGATTCTTCCAGGAAGACCTAACCACTCGACTTCAGTGGCTCAGAGCTGCCGCTCTCAGCGGTGAATGGCAGGATCGCCCAGCGTATCGTGGTGCAAACCCAACGGCTTCACTCCACCAAATCGCCGATGCCCTCCGTGCCGAAGCAGCTCGATTGCGCGCCAACCTTGATGCTGCGGCCTTAGCGGCTAAGAGGCTGCGTCTGAAGGAGCTGGAGGCACGACGGATACTTTCCGAGCATATCGAAGCCATCGCGAGAGTGGCTGAAAACCTCGCTCAGAAGGCAAAGCTTCAACGCTGCCAGGAGGATATCGGTAACACTCGGGCTATCAGCACGCTCGCGGGACAACTGGCCAGGACATATGTCAGCGAGACGTTGGCCGGTACGATGAACGATGAACTCAACAGGCTGGATCTGTACCACATTCGTGCCGGTGTCAGCTCAAGCGGCGATGCGGGAGCGGTACGGCTCGGTATCCAACTCCAGGAGTGCCAGCTTGATCCCCATTTGGTCCTAAGCGAGGCGGAGCAGCGCATGTGTGCGCTCGCATACTTCTTCGCAGAACTCCAACAGTCTGGCTCTTCGTCTGGGATCGTGTTCGACGATCCGGTTTCTAGCCTTGATCACAACCACCGAACCGCCGTCGCGCGGCGGATTGTTCAGGAGTCCACCCTACGGCAGGTCATTGTGTTTACTCACGATGCAGTGTTCTTCGGAGAGCTGGTCACTTTTTGCCAAGATGCCCAGATGGTTCCCGAGGTGAGGTCGATCACCTACCGGGCTGAAGGGCCTGGGTACATCGATGCCGGTTTGCCTTATGACATGCGCAGACACCGTGAGCGCATTACACACCACCGTGCTGACCAGCAGCGCATTGCAGCGAACTTTAATAACCCGCCTGGAGATAACGAGCGGCTTGCGATGCGCAATGCTTACGACGATCTTCGCGTCACGATCGAAGTAGGCATAGAGGACACGATCCTCAATGAAACCGTGGTGCGGTTCCGCGACAGCATCTCGGTCGGGCGGTTAGATGGCGTGATGATTGTGCAGCAGGCTGATTACCGCGAAGTGCAGCGGTTACATGACAAGTGCTGCCGCAACGTGCGCGCGCATTCACATGCAGCCGGCCAGCAGCGACCTGTAACGCAACCAGCCGAACTCCTGCAAGATATCGAGGACGTCAACACCTTATTCCAGGATATCCGCCGACGAAGGGGTTAGGCTTCAAGCTATCCAGCAAATTAGTGCAGGGCAATGTCTGTTCTGGTCGGTAGAAGCCTCATACATAAGACCGCTTCCGGCCGATTCTGTTGAAAAAGTCCCGTCGCGTTATTTGCCGGTGAAAGAACGTGATCGACGTTGAAGTCTGGCTCGGTCAGAAGACGGAGCTGTCCTGGCTTTTACGTAGCAACGCCGAAATCGAGTGATTTTTAAGTGGCCGTGAAGAGGCGCTCTCAGAAACCGACTTTTCAACAGAATCGGCCAGAAGCGGACGCTGGTAACAAGCATCTATCGCCTAGGTATTGGCTGATGCATTCGAATTACCGATACTGCCAAACGGCCAGTATGGCTTTAGAGGGAGTCGAGGCGATGGCAAGGAAGCGTAGGCGCAGCAGCAAGTCCGGCGTATCTGGAGTGATGGTTCTGGGCGCCATAGTGATCGGGCTGCTTGCTTCCATTCCCAAGGGTGTGTGGGTTGTCCTGGGGGGAGTAGCCATTATTGGTTTGGGTGGGTGGCTGATCATCAAGGCTTTCAACAAATCACCAACCGTATCTTCGCCACCGACTAAGCAGCCGCTCCGTCGAGAGGTCGCTCGATCAAGCTCCTCTGATGCCCCCACGAGCACGGGGCTGACGTTCTCTTTGGACGAGGTTTTTCCCCTAGGTGAGCCGTCTGCATCGGCTCAAGTCCCGGCCTCGTCCCAGCAGGTTTCGGCAAAGCGGGACAGCTCTGGTTTCTTTACCGTAACACTGGAGGCCGCTGAGCGGCCTTCCCACCGAATTCCGAGTGCGCCTGCCGACCTGGCTAGTGCCAAGGTGCGCTGGCTTTCCGCTGGCGAAGCCATTGAGGTTGCTGGCGAGAAGATCTCTGGCGGCCTGATCTATGTCGGTGAAGATCGAAACAGCCGCTATGGATCTTCGGAACCCTCACTGATCAACCCGAAGCTGAAGGTCGCACGGGGCATCGTCGATATTGCTGAGCGTCTCACTTCCTACTGGCCCAGTTACGACAACATCACCCCTGAGGCTCGGCGCGCATACCTGCAATGGCTATCCAGTGGTCGGAAGGCTCCGCATGCCAACATTGGCTACGTGTTCCTGTTCTTCTATGGACTGGAGCGCAGGGCATTCGTCGATGCGAAGACGAATCAGGCTGCCGCCGCAGAGATACCTAGCATCATTGCCGAGGTCGAAAGACTGCTCTCGATCTACGACGAGAATCATTCGTTTAATACCTACGCCAGTCGCTTCGTAGACTTCCTCCGTCAAGG
Source organism: Stutzerimonas sp. KH-1 (assembly GCF_054483855.1). NCBI lineage: Bacteria > Pseudomonadati > Pseudomonadota > Gammaproteobacteria > Pseudomonadales > Pseudomonadaceae > Stutzerimonas > Stutzerimonas sp. KH-1. The sequence continues at coordinate 1,506,852 of NZ_CM137011.1, forward strand.
CCAAGTGCTTGATCGACGCTATCAAAAGGCGCCGCCGGCACCGTTGTCTTACGGCTATGAAATGCCCATAGAGCTACGTATTGGCCTGGGCCAGTCGGCTGCTGACAAGCAACCAATGCCGGCTGACTGGGCGTTGGCCTGGGTGCTGTCTGATCACAACATCGTGAAGCGAACACCTGTAACCCGCTGTAAAGAAGCGTTCGCCCAGTTGTTCTGCATGCGATACGAGGAACGTTATGGCGTCGGTATGGTGCTCCCCCAGAACAAGACCCGCTTGAGACTCCAATACAACACCGCTTCTGCGGGACTACCACCCCAAGAGCTGGATGGCCTATCCGGTATTCCTGATGTCACTGCGACCAGCGCAGCTCGGAAGAAGCTGCAGCAGTTGGTTGACGAATGCACGGTGCAGTTGGAGCCCTACAGTCGTTATCTCGGCCGCAACCCCGGCACTCCTGATGCACTAGAAGGGCTGCTACAGCTGCCCGTGAACCTGTGGCCGCCAACTGCTCGAACAGCGCTCGACGAGCTCAAGCAACGCATCGGCGACGGCATGGTGGTCATGAGCTTCGGTGAGCTGGCAGGGCGACTGCAGAGTGCAGGTAGTCTGTCGCGAGACAAGGTCCTGACGCTCGCGCGGGCGCTGGAGTCATTGCACATCGGTATCGAGCCAGATGTGCTGGCAGGCAGCCGAACCCCCAAGGCAGAGGACAATGTGGCGCTCTTTGCGACCCAGGCTGAAGATGGTGATCTGCGATCTTCGCCGGCGTATAACGCCGCCTCTGTGACGTTGGATCTCGCCTGTGCTGTGGCGGCTGCCGATGGTGACACGTCGCCGCAGGAAATTATGCTGCTATCCCAGCATATCGACTCTTGGAGTCACTTGAGCGGTGCTCATCGGAAGCGCCTGAAGGCCCACCTGCGTCTGCAACTTAACCAGCCACCAACCCTGCAAAGCCTGAAGAAGAAACTGGAGCCCCTGGCCGAGCCGGCGAAGAGGGTTGTGGCGGCTTTTCTCGCTCACTTGGCGCAGGTCGACGGCGAGGTTAGCCCCGCAGAGGTGAAGTTACTGGAGCGCGTCTACAAGACCCTGCAGCTGGATCCGCAATCGCTATACAGCGACCTTCATGCGGCCGCCAGTGGCAGCCCCGTTGGCTCATCGCAGAGAGCGCCTTCCATACCCGGATCAACTCCGTCCAAGCCCATTGGCGGATTTGCTCTGGACCAAGAGCGCATCGCTCAGTTGCAGCGTGAAACGGAGCAGGTATCTGCGCTGCTGGCTCAGGTTTTCGTTGAGGACAAGTCTGCCGAGCCGGATGAGGACGCTGTCGAAGAGACCGTCGAGAATACTTCCTCCATCTGTGGGTTGGACGCCGATCACTCAGCCTTCCTGCGTGTACTCGTATCCCGTACCGAGTGGGCTCGCGACGAGTTGGAGGCGGTTGCAAGCGATATGGAGCTCATGCTCGACGGAGCATTGGAGCAGATCAATGACATGGCCTTCGAGCATTTCGATATTCCAGTCACCGAGGGGGAAGACCCCTTCGAAATCAACCCTGAAGTCATGGACAAACTACCGCTATGAGCAGCATCAGAGCCAAGGACCGCGATGCGGTCATCCAGTCCCTGCGCGCCGGCGTCGTTCCCCGTGCAGGCCAGCACTTGATTCAGGTGGGGCGTGTCGGTGAGCTGGAGGCGCTCATTCGTGATGTGGAGCGCCTCGCGGAAAGTGGTTCCGCGTTCCGCGTAGTGATCGGTGAATATGGTGCAGGCAAGACGTTTTTCCTCAACCTGGTTCGCTCTATTGCGATGGAGCGCAAGCTCGTTACCATGCATGCTGATCTGAACCCTGATCGTCGGCTACATGCTACTGGCGGCCAGGCTCGCTCGCTTTATGCTGAATTGGCCAAGAATATGTCCACCCGGACTAAGCCTGATGGCGGCGCTCTACAAGGAATCGTCGAGAAGTTCATTGCACAGGCCAAAACGGAAGCTAAAGCGTCCGGCAAAGACAGTGAGGCTGTGATTCGTGAGCATCTCGACCAACTGACAGAGATGGTCAACGGCTATGACTTTGCTGATGTAATCGCGGCCTATTGCAAAGGCTTCGAAGAGGGCAACGAGCAGCTCAAGGCTGATGCTATCCGCTGGTTGCGTGGCGAGTTCACTACTAAGACGGACGCCCGCACTGCACTGGGTGTTCGAACCATCGTCGACGATGCGTCGGTCTACGATCAGCTCAAGCTGCTTGCGCGATTTGTTCGGTTGGCCGGCTTTAGCGGGTTGATGGTATGTCTCGATGAGCTGGTGAACCTGTACAAGCTATCCAATACCCAAGCTCGCAACGCTAACTACGAGCAGATTCTGCGTATCCTCAATGACTCCCTGCAGGGCTCCGCTGAGGGGCTTGGTTTTGTGTTGGGTGGTACCCCCGAGTTTCTCATGGATACTCGCCGCGGCCTCTATAGCTATCCGGCTCTGCAGTCGCGTTTGGCGGAAAACAACTTCGCAAAGTCCGGGCTGGTAGATCTGTCCGGTCCTGTCATACGCCTCACCAGTCTGACGCCTGAGGATTTCTACGTGCTGCTGCAGAAACTGCGTCATGTATACGCGGCAGGAATGAGCGAGCGATATTTGCTGCCCGACGAAGCATTGCCGCTGTTTATGGCCCACTGTAACCAGCGGATGGGCGAGGCCTACTTCCGGACCCCGCGGACGACCATCACCGCATTCATCAACCTGCTAGCGGTGCTGGAGCAGAATCCGGACGCTGATTGGCGCACCCTACTGGGGGCCGTAGAGATTGCACCGGATCGAGGTGGTGAGGCCGATACCCAGGTAGATACGGACGATGAGCTTGCCACCTTCCAGCTCTGAATCGGCTGGGTTCGAACTCCTTGAGCCACGAATCCAGCGCTGGATATGGTCCGAAGGCTGGACCTCCCTACGCGATGCCCAGGAGCGCGCTATCCCTGCGCTTTTGGGCGCGGATCAGGATGTCATCATCGCGGCGGCTACAGCTGCAGGGAAAACCGAAGCCGCGTTCCTGCCCATCCTTACCAACCTTCTGCAGGACACAGAAACGCCAGGGGCGGTGCTATACATCAGCCCGTTGAAGGCTCTTATCAATGATCAGTGGGATCGTTTGGCGAGACTTTGCGATGAGCTTGAACTTCCAGTCATTGCTTGGCATGGGGATATCTCAGCGAGCCGCAAACATCGCTTCCTCAAGTCCCCGGAAGGCATTCTGCTGATCACGCCGGAGTCGCTCGAGGCTCTTTTCGTCAACAGGGGGACCAGTCTAGCGGGATTGTTTGCCAACCTACGGTACCTGGTGGTGGACGAGCTCCACGCCTTTATCGGTAGTGAGCGAGGCAAGCAGCTGCAGTCACTCATGCATCGAGTGGAAACAATCCTTGATCGCCCCCTGCCCAGGGTCGGTCTCTCTGCCACGCTGGGCGACATGATGCTGGCCGCTGCCTTTTTGCGTCCCAATGCCCCTCATCATGTGTCGGTGATTGAGTCCAAGGGGAGTGGCCAGATACTTAAGGTTCAGATCAGAGGGTACGTGGAGTCCAAGCAGGCGCTCCCGATACAGCCTGAAGATGATGAGGTTTTTTCGCCGGACCATGCCATCGCAGAGCACCTCTTTCAGGTATTACGGGGCAGCAACAACCTGATCTTCCCCAACAGTCGAACTCAGGTGGAGTGGTTCGCTGACAATCTGCGGCGCCGTTGCGAGCAGGATGGTGTACCGAACGAGTTCTGGCCGCATCACGGCAGCTTGGCGAAGGACATTCGAGAGGAAACCGAGAAAGCGCTGAAAGCCGGTGACCGGTCTGCCACCGCAGTTTGTACTACCACGTTGGAGCTTGGGGTCGATATCGGCAGCATCAAGACGGTGGTGCAGATCGGGGCGCCGCCATCGGTAGCAAGCTTGCGTCAGCGCTTGGGTCGATCCGGGCGCCGTCCGGGAGAAGCAGCCATTCTCCGAAGTTACTGCAAGGAGCGTCAGCTGGACGATGGCTCGCCACTGTCGGATCGACTTCGCCAGGGTTTACTGCAAAGCATCGCAATGATTCGGTTGTTGATGCAGGGCTGGTTCGAGCCACCTCGTGTTCATGGCCTTCATTTATCGACACTGGTACAGCAGTGCCTCTCGGTGATAGCCCAGCGGGGTGGAGCTACAGCTGCAGAACTGTGGAGCACCTTGATACGCAGTGGCCCGTTCACTGGAGTGGAGCAGGGCAGCTTCCTCAGTTTGCTTCGTGCCCTCGGTGAGCGCGATTTGATAACCCAGGAAACATCGGGGCTCCTGCTGCCCGGCGTGGTGGGGGAACGCATGATCAACCACTACGACTTCTACAGTGCATTTGTCAGCAATGAAGAGTTCCGCCTGGTATGCGATGGCAAACCACTTGGCGCATTGCCCGTCTCCAGGCCACTGACCGTCGATCAGCGAATCATCTTTGCTGGGCGCCGCTGGCGGGTCACGAGCCTGGACACTGAAGCCAAGGTCATCGTCGTGAGATCCGATCCTGGTGGTGCTCCCCCATCCTTCGACGGACTTGGAGCCCGTGTACATGATCGGGTTCGGCAAGAGATGAAGACCGTCTTGTTGGAGACGGACGTCTACCCCTATCTCGATACTACGGCACAGGAGCTACTGGCTCAGGCACGTATCGCTTTTTCGGACCTTGGACTGGCACATTCGAGCATGACCGAAAGCGGAGGTAAGACTTACCTTTTCACCTGGCAAGGCGATTGGACGAACGATGCCCTAGCCATCTTGTTAACGCACACCGGACTAGCCAGTGAGAACAGCGGGTTGGTCATCGAGGTTGAGGGAGATCGGACGTCGCTTGAAAGCAAGCTGCGCGAGATCGCCGAGTGGGACGGTATTGATGAGTCCGCTGTTCTGGCGGATGTACAGAACATGGCACAAGAGAAATGGGATTGGGTGCTTCCGTCAGCGTTACTCATGCAGTCATACGCCACGATGCAGTTGGACTTGGATGGAGCAAAGGCATTGGCGTTGGGGCTGGTGAGCCAGCCCAAGGTGACGGCTTGACGTTTAACTTATTCACGTGATGTCTGCTTCGGCCGATTCTGTTGAAAAACTCGGTGTGCGACAGAGCTGCTTGCTCGTGGCCTGAAAAACGTACAAATCGAGCGCTTCTACGCGAAATCTAGAGCAGCTCGACCATCGCAACGATTCAGATTTCAGCCTCAGCCATGCACTTCCGGCGAAGAAAGTCGCCGAGTGAGTTTTTCAACGGAATAGGCCAGCAGCGGACAGTGAGTGGCAGCCCCGGGTAGGGCTGCCTGACGAGGCGTCAGATCACGCGTTTGATGCTGATGTAGTCGCCCTGAGTGCGCAGGGTGACGGTCACCGGTTTGCTAGTGCGATTACGCCAGAACCAACCGTGCTTGCCATCGAATGCGGCCTCCAAAACACCCGAGTCTTCCGGGGTTGAACGTCCTTTCCCATAGCCGTGGTAGAAGTCGCGCGGCGCGTTGTAAGGATCGCCGTGGGTGTCGTAGTTAACGACGCCGCCATTGGCAGTCCAGCTATAGTTCACCTTGGCACCTTGCTTCATTTCCAGCTTCACTTCGGCGCCCTGGTTCGGGCTCAAGGTGATGCTCATTTCATGCTGCAGGGCAGCCTGCTCAGGCGCAGCCGGTTGCTCCGGAGCGGGAATGACCTCGGCAGGAGTGGCCGTGGTAGTGGGAGGGGCTGCAGGTGCTGCGGCGATATTTTCAGCTGGCAGCGGAGTTGGCGTCTGAGCTGCGGCCTCATCGGCGCGGGCCTCTTCAGCCAGCTGGATCTTCACCTCACCCATCTGTGTGAGACCCAGTGCTCGGCCCACGCCAGTGGGATCGATCGCATACTCCGAAGGCATCACCACGGTAACCAGAAGCACGCAGGCAATGATTGCCGCGATGATCGTGGAGCGCAGTAGCTGTGCTGTCGAGGGGAGTTCGTTGAGGGTCGGAAGCTTGGTATTGAACATAAAAAGAATTCCTTACTGAGAGACGATCAGGCCGGTGATCTGGTAGCCCATGAGCAAGAAGCCGGCGCTCATCATGGCAACGTTGGCGGTGTAGGCATGGCGCCAGAAGCTGGCAGTACGTCGCCAGTAGCCCATCAGAATGAGAATGCCGCCAAGGGCCAGTAGCTGGCCGATCTCGACACCTACGTTGAAGGCAATCAGGTTGGCGATCAGGCCATCAGGAGAAATCTCGAACTCCTGGATCTTGGTGGCCAGACCGAAACCATGAAGCAGGCCGAAGATCAGCGTTGCTGCGCGGGTATCGGGCTGGTACCCAAACCAGCGCTGGAAGGCGCCGAGGTTATCCAGGGCCTTGTACACGACCGAAAAGCCGATGATCGCGTCGATCACATACGAGCTGATGCTGATGTTGCTAAGCACTCCAAAGAGCAGAGTGATCGAATGGCCAACTGCGAACAGCGTGACGTACAGCCCTACGTCCTTCAGACGGTAGAGAAAGAAGATCACGCCGAACAGGAACAGCAGATGGTCGTAGCCGGTGATCATGTGTTTGGCACCCATGTAGATGAAGGGCACCAACATCACGCCGGTACTTTCCTGGATGAAGCCCTTGTCTCCTTCGGGAACTCCGTGGGCCAGCGCCTCAGGCATGACTGCCATCAGTAGAGCGAGGGTAAGCAAGGGCAGAAAGAGTGATCGACGCAGGCGTGCGATCAGCGCCGTTGCCCTGCTTAGGGGAAGCGAATTCATAACGATTTCCTAGGCTGTAGTGGTCTGGGGCCGCGAGGCGGCCGGTTTCAGAGCACGAACCTAGAGCGTGGTGGCCGTTCGATCAGGTAGATCGGCACTTCAGGGACAATTGCCCGCAACGAGCTGGGAGGGGTTTCCCGCTCGGGGCGTGACAGTAGTGTCAACGCCGACCCGAGATAGGGGATCTCATGGCTATGGTCAGCTGCATGTTTGTGGCTCGGGAATGCCGGCGCGTCCACGTCATGGGAATGACCATGGGACACAGCGCCAGAGTAATCCCCCGGTATCAGCGGTGCTTTGATGGCGGCCAGCGAATGCCCTACCCAGGCCAATAGCAAGGCCAGTATCAATGCGATAACGGGTTTCTTCGAGGCACTACGGCGAGCCATTTTCCTATGTCTTGCAGCTTGCAAAGGACCAACAGGGTCGTTTGACCGTATCCCCCCCAGGGGGATAGGATGCGAGCGTAAATCATCGAGGCATAGGACTCAAGGCATGAGCGATCACGAACACAGCCATGGCCACCGACACCAAAGCCACAGCGATGTCATGAAGCGCCTGAAACGCGCCGAGGGCCATCTGCGCAGCATCATCACCATGATCGAAGATGGCCGTGAGTGCGTGGATATCGCGCAGCAGCTGCATGCCGTGGAGAAGGCCGTATGCCAGGCCAAGCGCACTCTGATTCAAGATCACATCGATCACTGCCTGGAGCACACGATGGACGCCCTCGCTACTGGCGAGCGCACCTCCCTTGAAGACTTCAAGCAGATCACGAAGTACCTGTAGGTATCACCATGTCGAGCTTTGCCGAATTGCTGCAGCAGGATGCGTCTCACGCCTGGCTGTACTTCCCCAGCGCCATCCTCCTAGGGGCATTGCATGGCCTGGAGCCAGGCCACTCGAAGACCATGATGGCGGCCTTCATCGTAGCCATCCGCGGCACCGTGAAGCAGGCGGTATTGCTGGGGCTGGCGGCAACCATTTCGCACACCGCGGTGGTCTGGCTGGTGGCCATGGGCGGCATGTATCTGGGCCAGAACCTGAATGCTGAAACGACCGAACCCTATTTCCAGCTCGCGTCCGCCGCGATCATCATCACCATCGCGCTCTGGATGCTGTGGCGAACCTGGCGTGGCGAACAGATGTGGCGTTTCGAAGAAGGTGATCATGCGCATGATCACCACCATGGCGAGCTTCGCCGAATCGATACCGGACACGGGCGAATCGAACTCTCGATCTTCGAGGAAGGGGTTCCCCCGCGCTGGCGTCTGCGCACTCTGACTGGTCACTCTTGGCCAGCAGAAGACGTGAATCTGTCGACGACGCGTCCTGATGGGACAGCTCAGCTGTTCCGCTTTGTGCATCGCGGCGAATACCTGGAATCGGTCGCGGAAATTCCAGAGCCTCATCAGTTCACCGCGCGTCTGAGCCTTGGCCACGCGGGCCATTCGCACGACTATGACCTCGATTTCCATGAGCACGACCACGGCCACGACCATTCCGATCTGCAGGGCCTGGAGCTGTCGCTGGAGGGATACCAGGATGCCCATGAGCGAGCCCACGCCAACGACATCCGCAACCGCTTCAATAACCGCAACGTCACTACAGGCCAGATCATCCTGTTCGGCCTTACCGGAGGACTGATCCCCTGTCCTGCCGCGATTACGGTGCTGTTGCTATGCCTGCAGGTGAAGGAAGTCGCACTCGGGGCTGTTCTGGTGCTGTGCTTTAGTGTCGGCCTGGCGTTGACGCTGGTATCCGTCGGCGTAGCTGCTGCGGTGGGCGCTCGCCAGGCCTCCAACCGGTGGCCATGGCTGGGAGCGGTCGCGCGTCGCGCGCCCTACCTCTCGAGCATGCTCATTATTGGGGTCGGTATCTACGTCGGTGTTCATGGCTGGATCGGTCTGACCGCCTAAATGTGGGAGCTATCAGGCTACCTGGGCCTACTCCTCGCGGCCTTCAGTGCCGCGACTTTGATCCCTGCACAGTCCGAGGCAGTGCTCACCGGCCTGCTGATAAGTGGCAACTACTCGGTGGTCATGCTGTTGGTGGTGGCTACGGCAGGAAACGTTCTGGGTTCCGCGCTCAACTGGCTGCTCGGTCTCTACATTGAGCGCTATCGGCACAGACGCTGGTTCCCGGTCAGTGACGACAAGCTGGCCCGCGCGCAGCGGGCCTACCACCGCTACGGCCGTTGGTCACTGCTGCTGAGCTGGGTACCGATCATTGGCGACCCGCTGACCCTGATTGCCGGTGTCATGCGCGAACCCTTCTGGAGCTTCTTTTTGATCGTGCTGCTGGCCAAGGCGGCTCGATACCTGGTGCTCACCGTGGCGACCCTCGGGATCATGGGGTAATGCGCTCGACCAGCCTGGATCTCGTCAAATGGCTCGCCATGCTGACAATGGTCATAGACCACCTGCGCTATCTCTGGCCCGAAGCAACAGCATGGCTTTTCGTGGTTGGACGCTTCGCCTTTCCGCTGTTCTGCCTTGGCATCGCCGCCAATGTGTCGCGTTCCCACCCAGGAGATCTGTACAGCGAAAATAACTTTCGCTACTTGAGTTGGATTCTGGCCTTCAGCCTCATATCCGAGATGCCGTATCGGGCGCTGTCCGAGATGAGCAATACGCTGAATGTGATGCCGACACTGATGTTGGGGCTCATAGTTGCTTGGAGCGTCCATCACAGCGATCGTACAGGCTTGGTGCTGGGGCTATTCACGCTGACCGTTTCGATAGTGCTGCATGATCGGCTGATGTACGGCGCGTTTGGCGTCCTGCTGCCGGCGACCATGGTGCTGGCAGTGCAGCGCCCCTGGATTACCTGGCTCATACCTGCAGTCTTCAGCGTGTTGGCCAATAGCCGTGACGGCTGGATCGGAGCTGGTCCCTTTGGCACCTGGTGGGCCATGGCCACGACCTTTGCGGCTCCGCTGGTTGGCCTGTGGCTATTGCGGCAGAAAATCACCCAACACATATGGCCAGTGGGGCGCTGGGGTTACTACTTCTACCCCGGCCATCTAGCGGTGCTGGCGTTGCTTCGTGTGGCTCTCTGACCGATCGATCAAAATTCCCTTGCTCAATGCAGGCCTTTTGCCATAATCCGGAGCGTGACCTAGATCACATATAAGAGCCAATCGAAACGGAGTTTGAACATGAAGAAGCTTTATGCCGCCCTGATCGCCACCGTGATTGCCCTGTCCTCCGCCGCTGCCATTGCCCATAGCGGCGGTACCGACTCGAAGGGCTGCCATACCAACCACTCCACAGGGGCGTACCACTGCCATTGATTAAGGCAGCGCTGGTCGCCTCTCGCGAGGCGGCCAGAACCAGATGGCTAGACCAAATCGCACACCGGCTGCTTGGCTTCACGCCACCCTGCAAAGCCGTCGACGAGATACCGCGCATCCAGTCCCATCGCCCAGAGAGTAGCGGCACACCCTTGGCTGATTTCATGCCCATGCGCGCAGTAAAGAATCACGGGGCGATCCCGTGGCACCTGATCCTTCCAGGAAAAAAGCAGTTCGGGGTCCTGCCATTTCGCGTTGGCGATCTGTGCCCCGTCGGCGTTGCGCACGATGGCTCGGCGCACATCGAGCAGCTCGAAGCTGCGACCAGCAGCCTGCCACTCGGCGAACTCGTGAATCGATATGCGCCCCATAACCCCTCCCTAACGCAGCAGGTGGATAGCCAAGCCCACCAGCGCGCAGCCCAGCAACACCTGGATGACTCCACGCTTGAAGCGGAACAGCGCCACTGCGGCACCGACAGTGATCAGCGCGGAGGGCCAATCGAAGCTGCCAGCAAAGCCCTCAGGCCACAGCACGTGATAACCGAAGAACAGCGCTAGGTTGAGGATGACGCCAACCACCGCGGCAGTGATGCCGGTCAGTGGTGCCGTAAACTTCAATTCGTTGTGGGTAGACTCCACCAGCGGCCCGCCGACGAGGATGAACAGAAACGAGGGCAAGAAGGTAAACCAAGTTACGAGGCTGGCTGCCACAGCGCCGGCAAGGAATGCCTGTTCCGGCCCAAAGACCTGATGCACATACGCGCCAACGAAGCCCACGAAGGCCACGACCATGATCAGTGGCCCGGGGGTGGTTTCGCCCAATGCCAGGCCATCAATCATCTGGGTAGGGGTCAGCCAACCGTAATGGCCTACCGCGCCCTGATAGACATACGGCAGTACCGCATAGGCACCGCCGAAGGTGAGTAGAGCGGCCTTGGTGAAGAACCAGCCCATCTGGGTCAGGGTGCCGTCCCAACCATAGAGGGCAGTCAACAGCCCCATCGGCAAAGCCCACAGCACGACTCCTACTGCGGCCAGCAGAGCCAAGCGCGACCAGCGGAAGCACGCATGGGCCGGTGGTGGCGTGTCGTCGTCGATCAATGCTGGCCCATAGGACTGCTTGGACGCGCCATGCCCGCCACCGATGCTGAACTTGTCGGGAGCATAGCGTCCGCCCAGGTAGCCGATCATGGCTGCTCCCAGGACGATCAGCGGGAACGGGAGGTTGAGCGCGAAGATCGCCACGAAGGAGGCGGCAGCGATCGCCCACAACCAGTTGTTCTTCAGTGCGCGTGAACCGATACGGTGAGCAGCCTGAACGACGATGGCGGTGACGGCGGGTTTGATACCGTAGAACAATCCCGCCACCACGGGCACTTCGCCGAAGGCGATGTAGACCCAGGACAGGGCAATCAGGATGAACAGTGAGGGCAGCACGAACAGTGCGCCGGCGATCACCCCACCCCAGGTGCGATGCATGAGCCAGCCGATGTAGGTGGCCAGTTGCTGAGCCTCCGGGCCTGGCAGGAGCATGCAGTAGTTCAATGCATGCAGGAAACGGCGTTCCGAGATCCAGCGCCGCCGCTCCACCAGCTCCTGGTGCATGATCGAGATCTGCCCGGCAGGTCCACCGAAGCTGATGAATCCCAGTTTCAGCCAGAACAGGAATGCCTCGAGTAGGCCGACTTTTTCTACCTTTTCCTGGTCTTGCTCCGTCGCTTGCATGGCCGTCTCACTCATCACGTTGTCCTTCCTTGCCGAATGCGGCCAACAGCCCATCGAAGATGGCGCAGGCTGCGGCCAATAACTGATCGTCGTCCTGGATGCTGGCTCGCAGTCCAGCCAGTACGCGCTCTACACCCGTCGCTTCTGTGGGTTGCGCGCCCCCCACGTCCAGGTAATGAACCAGTGCCCCTACGCGCTGCAGTCCTGGAGCCTCCAGCCCGAAGCTAGCCTGCAGGGTTTCGAAGGTGACCTTGTTGCCGACGTGGCTGAACCGGGCACCATCGAAATCGAACCCAAGTGCTTCCGCAGGACATGCATCAGGAGAGGGAAGCCAGAGGATGCTGGCACCTGGATCGATGAAGCGGCGGATCAGCCAAGCGCTGGCCAGGCGGTCTACCCAGGGGCGCTGGCGAGTCGCCCAGGTTCGCCCTTCGTAGTCCCGCGGATCGAGCTGCTCAATGGCTTGCTCATGGCTGGTGGGCTCGTCCTTGGAAAGCGCCCGGTTGATGGCCACTTCGAGATCACGCAGCAGCGCGTCTGTCTGTTGCAAAGGTTCGCCCGGAAAGAAGTCGATCGACTGGATCTGAGCGAACGACTTGCGCAGCTTGCGGGCCTGGCGAGCAGTCGCCAGTGCATTCTCAGGAGTCAACTGGGCCAGTTGGGGCTCAACCTCCGAGCGCAACCTGGTGTAATCATCGCTGCGATCGAAGAGAGGTATGAAGCGCTCACCCTGGGGATCAGTGACCGGCAGGAGCGACGCCGAGCCACCGCTATCCAGTACGTCACGCTCGACGGACTCCAGTACCTCACGACTAGCCGAGCCATCTGGCAGGAGATAAACCCCATCGCGTAGTACCGCAGCGCCAGCGCTTTTCAACGTGCGCCAAGCGCGCATTCGCTCGGCGGCATTTGCCGTAGGCAGTGCCATCACGAGACATAGCCAATTAATCAATGTAGTTATCTCACCAAATATGTTCGATCTCTACATTACTCTGCGATTGCTCTGTTTGGAACTGCGATATGGGCTCTGCAGCGTCAGTGACTGCTTATCTCCAGGTACCGGCAAAGCGAACTGTCGGTGTGGTGCGAATGACTGTCGGAGGGATGCGAATCGGTGTCGGTGGCGTGCGAATGGCCGCCGGAGGGATGCGAATCGGTGTCGGGGCGTGCGAATGGCCGCCGGAGGGATGCGAATCGGTGTCGGGGCGTGCGAATGGCTGTCGGAGGATGCGAATAGGTGTCGACGTGTGCGAAAGGCTGTCGATTTTGAAAAACCGCGTTGTGTCGGTTTTGCGTGCGAATCAGTGTTGGTTAGGCATGCGAATTAGTGTCGGAACCAATGCGAATACTCATAATAGCTGGCCGCGCGTTAGCAAACCGTCGTTGACCCACAACTTCAACCAGGTCGCGGCTTGCAAGGGAGCTTGCTCGCCATGCGTGGCGCTCAACGACTCGCAGAGTTCAGCGAACGATCCGCCCTCGATGAGAAACTGCAATGCCGAAGCCTCCGCTGGCTCCAGGCTCCGGTACTGGCAGACGAGTTCATGACGCCAAACAAGACAGGCTAGGTTCGTTGGCAGGCGGGTAATATCAGGCAGCAAGCTGCCGGACTTGGCGGCTTTCCACAACTCCAGCGTGTTGTACTGCAGCTGCAACCACCGGGCAGATGCAGTCAGGGAAACCCTGAGTGAAATCCAGTCTTCAGCCGAAAAATCACTCATGGTCTCCAGCGAAAGCGCTTCGACATCCTGAGCGTCGAAGGCCAGTGTAAAGGCCCATTCCAGTTCCGCGAGTTCGCGCATCGGCGATAGTTGGGGTTTTTCGACGTAGCTGCTAATGAACTCGGGCAGCTTCTCGCCCAGCCAGCGAATGCTGAAATGTCGTGGTGGCCAGGCGGCCAAGTAGGCCAGTGCGAGCTGCTCGAATGATTCGTTGCCGATCCAGTGAAGCAGGGCAGGGAAGTCTTCTCGCAATACCGCAAGCAGGCGCGAACGGTAAGCATTGTGGTAGATCTGCAGGCCTTCGAGAGCACTCAGCGCTGTGCTACCTCGGATCTGCTCCAAAAGCTCGTTGGAGGGCAGGGCACTGTCACCTGTCAGGTAAGTTTCAAATGCAGTCTGTACGGCGATCAGGCTCAAGGGGTGGCCCCCGATATCACAGATTTGGCGATAGCACGGGCATGTGCTAATTCGGACAACAGCTCTTCCAGCGGCGGAAACTGGTCATCCCGCTCGATCAAGGTCGATGTCGGGCCCAAGTAGCTCAAAGTCTTGCTGTAGAGAGACCAAACCGGATCAGCGATGGGCTGATCATGGGTGTCGATGAGGTATTGCCCGTAATCGCTGTGCCCGGCCAGGTGAATTTGCCGAATCCGCTCCTGCGGCAGCTCCGTGATGAACTGCCAAGGGTCGAAACCCTGGTTTCGCGAACTGACGTAGACATTGTTCACGTCGAGAAGCAGCTCGCACCCGGTCAGGTAACTAAGCTCCGAGAGGAACTGAGACTCGCTCATGCTGGATGTTGTCCACTGCACGTAGGAGGAAACGTTCTCCAGCACGATGGGACGCTCCAAAACATCCTGCACCAGGCGCACCCGGGCCGCGACATGCAGCAGGCTCTCCTTGGTAAACGGCAGCGGCAGCAGATCGTGAAGTTGATGGGCGTTGCCTCGACTCCAGCACAGGTGATCAGACACCCACTGAGGCTGCACCCGGTCTGCCAGTTGCTTGAGCTGTCGTAGGTAGTCGATGTCTAAGGCATGTGAGCCGCCAATCGAAAGAGATACCCCGTGCATCACCAGGGGGTAGTGCTCGCCGATCGCATCGAGGAAGTAGAGAGCCTTGCCGCCCTCCACCAGGTAATTCTCGGAAATAACCTCGAACCAGTCGACCGCAGGCCGTTCCTCCAGGATCTGCCGGTAATACTCGTTACGAAGGCCAAGACCGAAACCCAGAGTTTTGCGGTTACTCATTTGAGACTCCAGCAGAGGAGTGGCATGCACTCCCCTGAACCGCCTTATTCGCTGGTTTTGCCACCGGCTTCGTCACATTTGGCCTGGGTCATCAACTTGAACCCCTGGCCTTTGCATTCGCCTTGGCCTTTGCAGTCGTTTTTCGCGGTCATGCAGTCGTTCTGCCCTTTGCAACCATTGACCCCGAAGCATTTCACTTCTGCTGCTTTGGTGTCCTGGGCAGCCTGGACGGGCAGGGTGGAGAACAGGCTGGCGGCTACCAGAGCCAGGGTGGCACCGGTAGCTACGTTGGATTTGTTCGACATAGTGGCTATCTCTCTTGATTGTTTGATGGTCGCGATCCGTCGGTGCGAATGAGCGAGTTAGCTCAGGCATTGCTACCGAGCAGGCCCATGGAATCCGCAAGGCTTCTCGGGCAAGAGGACAGTACCGAGCCTTCAGGAGGGCCTACAAGAAAGAAATAGCAACCTGACGGAACTGTAATGTTCAGATCAGGTTGCTGACAGGGCTTCGTGGTTAACGTAAGAGCGAGCTTAAGGCTCGTCCCCACTAGTTACGGGGGCTTCTAAACTTACGAGGATTCACGAAATGAAATCGATCAAAACCCTGTTTGTAGTTGCTGCCCTGAGTGCTTCCACTCTGGCAATGGCCGAAGGCGGTGCTGATCGCACGTTTGCACGCATGGAACAAGCCCGCCAGGTCTCGCTGGAAGCCTATCAGTTGGCCAAGCAGCAGAACGATGAAGCTCCTGTCGCCGGCAGCCAAGCCAAACAGGCGGAACACGCCAGCTGCTGAGCCCCCTCAACCTTACAGAAATGTAATCACCCGGATGGTTGAGATATGGCAGTTTCATACTGCTTGGTGTCAGGGGGAACTTGCGCAGCACGCAAGGCTTGAAGATCAAATCTCCCGACACTGGAGCAGTCAATGAACCCGAGACCGGATGCATATCACCGGCTCATCTGACGGATTGGACATAACGGCATGCAAAGCAAAACCACAAGACGTACTTTCGTCAAAGGCCTCGCCGCCGCCGGTATTCTCGGCGGCATGGGCATGTGGCGCACGCCGGTCTGGGCAGTAACCAGCCCAGGTCAGCCGAACGTGCTGAGCGGTAACGATTTCGACCTGTTTATCGGAGAGACTCCGGTAAACATCACCGGCGCAGCGCGTACCGCCATGACGATCAATGGCTCGCTGCCAGGCCCAATCCTGCGCTGGCGGGAGGGCGAGACCGTGACGTTGCGCGTACGCAACCGCCTCAAGGAGGACACGTCCATTCACTGGCACGGCATTATCCTGCCGGCGAACATGGATGGCGTTCCGGGCCTGAGCTTCCATGGCATCGCCCCCGACGGCATGTATGAGTACAAGTTCAAGGTCAACCAGAACGGCACCTACTGGTATCACAGCCACTCGGGGCTCCAGGAGCAAGTCGGCGTATACGGCGCGCTGGTCATCGACGCCAAGGAACCCGAGCCCTTCAGTTACGACCGTGATTATGTCGTGCTGCTGAGCGACTGGACCGATGAAAATCCAGCGCGGGTACTGGCCAAGCTCAAAAAGCAGTCGGACTACTACAACTACCACAAGCGCACCGTTGGTGATTTCATCAATGACGTGAGCGAGATGGGGTGGTCCGCTGCGGTAGCCGATCGCAAGATGTGGGCCGAGATGAAGATGAGCCCGACGGATCTCGCTGACGTCAGTGGCTACACCTACACCTACCTGATGAATGGCCAGGCACCTGATGGCAACTGGACCGGCATATTCAAACCGGGCGAAAAGATCCGCCTGCGCTTCATCAACGCCTCGGCGATGACCTATTTCGATGTGCGCATCCCGGGCCTGAAGATGACTGTGGTTGCGGCCGATGGTCTGCACGTCAAACCGGTCAGCGTCGACGAGTTCCGTATCGCCGTGGCCGAGACCTACGACGTGATCGTCGAACCAGACAGCGAACAGGCCTATACCGTGTTTGCCCAATCCATGGATCGCACTGGCTATGCGCGCGGCACCCTTGCTGTACAGGAGGGGTTGAGTGCACCGGTACCCAGCCCCGACCCGCGTCCGCTGATTGCCATGGGCGACATGGGTATGGATCACGGCAGCATGGGCGGCATGGATCACGGGAACATGGCCGGAATGGACCACGGCAGTATGGCGGGCATGGATCATGGGAGCATGCAGGGTGGCATGGCCGGCATGGATCACAGCCAGATGGCTGGAATGGATCATTCGGGCATGGCAGGCATGGCAGGCATGGCAGGTGCGATGCAGGCACACCCAGCCTCAGAGACCAACAACCCGCTGGTCGATATGCAGACCATGACACCGACGCACAAGTTGGACGACCCAGGTATTGGTTTGCGAGACAACGGCCGACGCGTCCTTACGTACTCTGACCTGCGCAGCACCTTCCTCGACCCGGATGGTCGCGAACCAAGTCGCACCATCGAGCTGCACCTTACCGGGCACATGGAGAAATTCTCCTGGTCCTTCGATGGCATCAAGTTCTCTGACGCCGAGCCTCTGCGCCTCAAGTACGGCGAGCGTGTCCGCATCACGCTGGTCAACGACACCATGATGACTCATCCGATCCATCTTCATGGCATGTGGAGCGACCTGGAGGATGCGAACGGCAATTTCTTGGTGCGAAAACACACCATCGACATGCCGCCAGGTTCCAAGCGCAGCTATCGAGTGACTGCCGATGCGTTGGGGCGATGGGCCTATCACTGCCACCTGCTGCTCCACATGGAAATGGGCATGTTCCGTGAAGTTCGTGTGGATGAGTAAAGGAGATTTCTGATGAGCACTTTTATGAAGCGAAATGCCCTGACTGGCAGCGCAGTCATGTTTAGCTTATTGGCTGCCCTGCACGCACCGGTTTCGTTGGCAGGTGAGGGGCACAGTGAGCACGAACAACATGCTGCCGAGTCGGCTGCGCCCAAGACCGCCAGTGGCAAGCATGCAGATCAGTCGAAGGATAAGGCGGCTGGCCAGCAGATGGATCATGGCGCCATGGATCACGGAGACATGAAGCATGACAGCATGAATCACGAAAACATGATGGATAAGCATGGCGGCACCGAAGCCGAAGCAGGTTCGAACCATGACCACTAAGTTTTCACGTCCATCTCTCTTGGCGCTGGCTGTGTCGCTGAGTGCGTTCAGCGGCGGCGTTACCTTGGCTGCGGAAGAAATGGATCATTCGGCAATGGGGCACGGCGCCATGTCGATGGACCATAGCCAGATGAACCACGGCGCTACCAAAGCGCCGATGGAGGGCATGGATCACAGCAAGATGGACCATGGTGCCATGCAGGGTGCTTCGGGCAGCATGGATCATAGCCAGATGGGCCACAGCCAGAGCCAAGATAAGGCTCCAGTCATGGACCACAGCAAGATGAACCATGGCGCCATGCAAGGGCAGATGGACGGCATGGATCATTCAAAGATGAACCATGGCTCCACTGAAGCTCCAAGAACCACCAGCCGTACGCCGATACCCGTTCTGACGGATGCTGATCGCCAAGCGGCTTTTCCGCCTCTACCTGGCCATAAGGTGCACGACAGCGCCATCAACAGCTTTTTCTTGCTCGATCAGCTCGAATACCAGGATGCAGATGAGGGCAGCACCCTGGCCTGGGATGCGTCGGGCTGGGTAGGCGGTGACATCAACCGAGTCTGGTTCCGCTCCGAAGGCGAGCGTACCAACGGCGTGACTGAGGATGCGGAGTTGCAGTTGCTGTACGGCCGCTCGATCGGCCCTTGGTGGGACGTCGTCGCGGGAGTTCGTCAGGACTTCAAACCCGAGTCGCCGCAGACCTGGGCCGCCTTCGGTGTTCAGGGCATGGCGCTTTACGCCTTCGAGGCCGAAGCCACCGCCTTCGTGGGCGAGAATGGCCAGACCGCTGCCCGACTGGAGGGCGAGTACGACATTCTGCTGACCAACCGACTGATACTCCAGCCAATTGCCGAAATGAACTTCTACGGCAAGAACGATCCTGAGCGTGGTGTCGGATCGGGGTTGGCCAATACCGAGCTCGGCTTGCGTCTGCGTTACGAGATTGTCAGGCAGTTTGCCCCCTATGTCGGGGTCTCCTGGAGCCGCTCCTATGGCAACACGGCAGACATGGTTCGCGACGAGGGCGGTGATGTAGACGAGGCGCGTTTTGTCGCCGGTATCCGGATGTGGTTTTGAGAACCTGACATGAAAAGAACAATTAAAACTTTGGTGGCGGCTGGCGTAGTCGGTAGCACAGCTGTCCTGGCCGGCGCCTACTTTGGCGTGGTCAACGTCGGGGCCGACGACCCGCATTTTCCTGCAGTGCACGCCTTCTTATCGATGGCCCGTGACCGCTCTATCGAGGTTCGCTCGCGGGACATCGAGGTGCCCAACCTCGATGATCAAGCTCTTATTCGCGCCGGTGCGGGTAACTACAACTCGATGTGCATTGGCTGCCACTTGGCGCCAGGTGTGGCGGAGACCGAGTTGAGCCAATCGCTTTATCCTGCGCCCCCCAACCTCGCCAAGATCGGTGTCGATGGCAATCCCGCTGCTACTTTCTGGGTGATCAAGCACGGCATCAAGGCAACGGGTATGCCTGCGTGGGGCAAGAGCATGGGCGATCAGTACATCTGGGGCATGGTCGCCTTCCTCAACCAGCTGCCGACGATGGATGCCAAGCAGTACCAAACACTCGTCGCATCCAGCGGTGGCCATCAGCATGGTGGCGGGGAAACGCAGATGCACAACCATGAAGGGCAGCATGGCGACAACAAGCCTGGGCATCATGGTAATAGCGGCGGTGGCGAAGACCATCATGGCCCAGGTGATGCCGGAGAGCCTGGTCATCACGATGCCGCAGCTACGGGTCACGAAGGTGGCTCCGCGTCTGAAGCTGATCACCACTCAAATATGAATGGCGATGACCACCATGCTGGAGATGAGGCGTCCTCAAACGGAGGCGATCATCACTCCGAGAAGGCTCCGAATGCCTCACCCAAGACCCACACCCACTCCGATGGCAAAGAGCACGTTCATGAAAGCTAAATATCTGGCCCTGCTGGCCGCTCTATCCGCCACATCTGCGGTTCAAGCAGCTGATGCCCTGACGATTGATGTCCATCGTGATGCCAATTGTGGGTGTTGCAAGAAGTGGATCTCGCACCTCGAAGCGAATGGCTTCAAAGTCGTCGACCATGTCGAAAGCAACATGACAGCAGTGAAGCAACACCTGGGCGTCGCGCCACGGTTGGCGTCTTGCCACACGGCGGTGATTGACGGCAAGTTCGTCGAAGGTCATGTACCGGCTGCTCAGGTCCTCGAACTCAGCAAGCGCAATGATCTGGTTGGTATCGCTGTTCCTGGAATGCCGGCGGGCTCCCCCGGCATGGAAGTCGGTGGCGTACAGCATGCTTACCAGGTTATTGGGTTGACAAAGGCGGGAACAGACCAAGTAATTGAGGATTATTTTCCTCGGTAGAAACTTTATCAAATAAATAGCCGCTTGCGCACGTCCAGTGCCCAGGCGGCTTTAGTGTCTTACTCTACATTCTGACGTCTATAATTTTAATCAACTCATATATCCGTTCAGCTTTCGCCTCCTCAATACCATTAGCTTAATTTCGTTCCAAATCATCAATTAATTGTTTCATCTCCGCAATCTCCCGTCGCTGTGCCTTGATAATTTCATCTGCCAACTGCCGAACGCGCGGATCATTTATTTGCGCTCGCTCGCTGGTCATGATGGCAATAGAGTGGTGCGGGATCATGGCTTTCATATAGTCGGTATCATCTATTGTTACTTGGCTGCGCACAACCCAAAGCGCCACAGCAAAAAGAACGGCACTTGACAATAATATAACTATATTTACACTCCGCACCGTATACATTTTAAGCATGAACAGAAGCATTACTATGGTCATGATAGATCCCATTATCAACGCCATCCAGGCGCGAGTCTCGCTCCACATTACATGCTCAAGTGCGTAGGAGTTCAGATACATAGCCCCATACATCACTACTGTCGAGGTAGAAATCATGGCGGCAAAGCGCAAGTAAGACATATGCATAACATTAAGCCTTTTTTGTAATGAAGAAAATCAGCCAATCTTTTGGCTCACGGACCAAGAATGTGGCTCAGTTGAATGGACAATTTCTTGTGGATGGGAGTTCGAGTTATTTTTGCGGGTACAATCCGTGGATGCATGTGCATCGACACCGAAGCCTTTGGTGCCCTCGATGAAGCTAGACTTTGAATCGTTCTATCACGCCGTTGCTTTCGATCAATCCCTCGCCTTTCTCGTCGGCGGCCATTGCAGCTTGCCCGGTACTGATACTTAGACAGATCAGAGAAAGTCAAAACAGGGCCTTGTTGTTCATAAATGCTCCTGATGTTATTGGCAGTTTCATTGTGTTGTTGGACATATGCGCCAAGCGCGCCGGCATAGCCGAGCGCGCTTTTGTCATATTTCCACATACCAAATAACGTCAGGGTGACCTGGAAATTACATTTCCGTCAGCGCGATGTCATTTATTAGTTCTGGTTCCGGCAGCCTGTCCCGGCTACCCGGTATTCCAGAATATTCAGATTGCCGTTGGAATCCTCGTATGTCATCTGGGCCGGCATCACGCCACAGCTCGCATCCGTAGGGGTGCTGGCTACGACCTTGGCGATGTCAAGCTTCATGCCATAGCGGTAGTGAACGACTTCGGGACGATTCTTCCCGTTAGTCGCAGCATACTCTTGCATGGCCTGTTCATTGGCTTGAATCATCCGACCATAAACACGATCAGCGCCACCTTCTGCAATGGCTGCAGAAGAAATAGCCATAATTGTAAATGCGGCAACAGCGTTGAGGGTTTTCATATTCAATCACTCCTTCCAAGTAGTAATTTGAATATACCCTCGTAACCTGTCACAAAAATGAAGTCAAAATTACATCGTCGTAATGCTGTTTGTGCTGCTACTCAGGTGAGCCGCACTTGGTGTGCGGCTCACCTGAGCGTCTGGAGTTACAGCGCCTGCGGAGCGCGAACTATTCCTGTGCGCTGTCTTCGCATCAGCCAGTAGGCTGCCGGCAAGACCAGCATGGACATCAGCGGGGCGGTGATCATGCCGCCAACCATGGGGGCGGCAATGCGCTTCATCACCTCTGAACCCGCTCCACCGCCCCAGAGAATGGGCAGCAGGCCGGCGATGATCACGGCCACCGTCATCACCTTAGGCCGCACGCGCAGCACTGCGCCTTCGCGAATTGCCTCCAGTAGTGCCGGATCACCGCTGCGCCCGGTATCCATACGCGCATGCCAGGCATTCTTCAGGTACAGCAGCATGATTACCCCGAACTCTGCCGAGACGCCGGCCAGGGCAATGAAGCCCACGCCGGTGGCCACCGAGAGGTTGAAGCCGAACCAGTAGAGCAGCCAGATGCCTCCCGATAGAGCGAAGGGCAGGGTGGCCATGATCAGTAGGGCCTCACCGAAGCGGCTGAAGGTCAGGTAGAGCAGCACGAAGATAATCAACAAGGTCGCTGGCACCACCCAGGCCAGCCGCGCATTGGCGCGCTCCAGGAACTCGAACTGACCGGAGTAAGAAACGGTCATGCCGGCCTCCAGCCGCACGCGCTCGGCGACGCGTTGCTGCAACTCGCGCACGGTCGATGCCAGGTCGCGCCCACGGACATCGACATAGACCCAACCGGACAGGCGCCCGTTCTCGCTGCGCAGCATTGGCGGCCCTTCGGTCAGACTAACCTGGGCGACGGTGCCCAAGGTGATCTGCTGACCGCTTGCGGTGAGGATCGATCAAGCTCCAGAGCGGCAAGCTCATCGTTATTTAGCTGTGTACCAAACAGGCTGGCGGCGCCGGCGAGCCCCACGTTTCGTGTCATCAATGTTCTGGCATCATCGGTCCTAGGTTGACGACCTTGGCTACGTGCCTGTTCTAAAAGCTTGCGAAATGGCCGCCGTCGTTCACCGATTTGCAGGAGCGTGCCATAGACATCGAAAATTACGGCTTCTATCAAAACAGAGTACCTGCGCTGCTTATGCTTTGCACGGTTCGGTATTTCATCAATGAATACGGCCGAGCATCGGACTATGGAGGCCTAGGCTAGGCCAGTAAGAAGTATTTGTGCGAGCTACTTTTCCAGCTGTTCGCTTCAACATTCGTACTGACATGCTGAGAAACTGACAGAAATGTAATGGTTAGTTCAGCCTTTGGTCAGGACGCTTTGCGTATGTTGGTTGTCGCACGCTGCAAGCATTGGGAAAAAAACCACAACGCCCTGCAGTAGGCCACGTTCGTTGCTGACCAATCCATAAGGTGCCCGTATGTACTCTCCGCAGTGCCATCACCAGCCCGACCAGACGAAAGGTACTGCAGCAGCACCCACAGACCCCTTCTGCGGGATGAAGGTGAAGGAGGACAGCGGGCAAGCGACCGGAATAACAATGCATCGGCGCTCGCCTGGGCTGTGTTGGCGTAGCGATGGGCAGATCTGGGGGATGCTGCGTACGCGGACGCTATCGGTGGCGACTGTTCGCAATATTCGTCAGAACCGTGTGTTTGCCTTTATGTACAACGGGCTGAGCATCCCGATTGCTGCAGGTCTGCTCTATCCGTTCTTTGGACTGTTGCTGTCTCCGATGATTGCTGCCCTGGCCATGAGCCTCAGCTCAGCATCGGTTGTGTTCAACGCCCTCCGGCTCCGTCAAGCGCGTGTAGTTTGAAGCCTGTCGGCTTAGGCTTCGGTTGCGAAGCGACCGATTGCCTCATTGATTGCTCATGAATTGCCCCGTAAGCTGAAAATATGAAGTCCTACATGCGCTCCTTCCTTATCCTGCTGCTAGTGCTTGCGCTTCCGATCAATGGGATAGCGGAAATGCTCATGCCGGTTGGATCGTCCGGGCATCACGTGATGTCCGATATGGAAGGTGTGGGCGCCATGACGACCGACCACGCTTCGATGGTTGGCGCCGATGACGGTGCTGAACACGAGTGCTGTGAAGCGAATGAGCATGGAACGGCGACCGTCTGCAAGACGGGCCAAGAATGCAAAACTGCAAGTATCCTTCAGCTTGTCTCAGTAAAAGCCCAGCTGATGCCTGCTGCTAAACCCGTGACCACTCCCTATAACGGCCTGATCCCCTCTAGCCTTTTAGACGCCGTCTGGCATCCACCCCGCGTCTAGTTCCGATCAATTATAGGAACCGCCCGAGAGAGCATTCGGGCCGGCTACCGCGCGCCTTTGGCTCGCATGAAAGATCAGGAATCCTTCGCAAATGAAACCCCGTATTTATTGGGCGCCGCCGTACGTGGCCGCCTTGATCATGGGCGCGCTCTCGTTTCCAGGGTTAGTGTCCGCTTTGACCTTAGAACAAGCTCTGAGCGTGGCCGAGCAAGACGCGCCTTCGCTGCATGCGCAAGCCGCCAACCTGGTGGCCGCACGCAGCGCTGCAATCCCTGCCGGCGAGCTTCCTGACCCTAAACTTAAGCTTGGACTGCAAAGCGTGCCCATCGAAGGTGACGCTCGCTGGCAGTTGGAGCAAGAGGCCATGACCATGCAAATGGTTGGGGTCATGCAAGATGTGCCAAACCGAGCGAAAAGGCGCGCTCGTGTCGAGGCCGCGCAGGCTAGTGTTGCGCTCGCAAACGCCCAGCAAACGGTTGAACGTCTCGGTGTGCGCCAAGCAACCGCCGAGGCATGGATCGCTAGCTTCGCGGTCGAGCAGAAGCTAAGCCTTTTCAAGCAGCTTTACAGCGAGAATCAGCTCCTTTCGCGGGCTGTTGAGGCCCGCATTGCTGGCGGCAGCGGACAAACCGCAGACAGCGTACTTCCGAGGCAAGAGGCAGCATTGCTGGCTGAACAAGAGGATGAGCTGCTGCGTAACCAGGCTGTTGCGCGGGCCGGCCTTCGGCGCTGGATAGGCGAGCTAGCAGGCCAGCCGCTTACAGGTGACTGGCCGCAATGGCTTGCCGCCGTTGATAACTATCAGCACAACCTGAACCGGCACCCGGCGTTACTCGTCTTCGACCCGATGACTCGTGAAGCGGAGGCAAAGGTTCACCAGGCCATCGCAGAGAAAACACCGGATTGGAGTTGGGGGGTCGACTACCTGCGACGTGGCCGTGAGTACGGCGACATGGTGAACCTCAGCGTCAGCTTCGACCTGCCGCTGTTTACCAGCTCTCGGCAGGATCCGAAGATCGCGGCCGAACGAGCTCGCCTTGCCCAGATCGAGGCTCAGCGCCAAGCGACCTTGCGCCTGTACAACCAAGAGCTGAGTACTGACCTCGCTGAGTATCAGCGTCTGGACCGCGCACTCATCCGCCTCGACAAAACCTTACTACCCCTCGCTGAAGAGAAGGTCCGCCTTGCCATGGCCGATTACCGCTCCGGAAGCGGTGAGCTGACCGTTGTGATCGAAGCGCGACGACAGCTTGTGGAGACCCGGCTACGGCGTATTGACGTCGCCCGCGATCGATCGTTGAGCAATGCCCGCCTGCATTTCGCCTTTGGAGATACCCGACCATGACATTTCAACACAAGCGGCTGGTACTCGCCTTCAGTCTGCCTCTGATGATTAGCGCTGCAGCGCTAATCGGTCTGCCTACCGCAGCCTTCGGACAATCGCCTGCAGAAGAAGACAAGGAAGTGCTCTATTGGTATGACCCTATGGTCCCCCAGCAAAAGTTCGATAAGCCGGGCAAGTCGCCATTCATGGATATGGAATTGATTCCACGCTATGCAGATGAGGGAAGCGACGGGGCATCGATCAGTATCGACCCGAGCGTGACGCAGAATCTCGGCGTGCGCTTGGCAACCGTAACGCGTGAATCGATCAGCCAGTCGCTCGAAGCGACAGGCGCATTGATGTTCGACGAGCGACGCGTAGCGGTCGTGCAGGCGCGCGCCGGGGGCTTTGTTGAGCGCATCTATGACCGAGCGCCGGAAGACGTCATCAAAAAAGGAGCGCCGCTAGCCGATCTGCTGGTTCCCGAATGGGTTGCCGCACAGGAAGAGTACCTGGCGCTCAAAGGGATTGGCGAACCCCAGCTGCTCGCAGCGGCTCGCCAGCGGTTGCGCCTTGCTGGCATGCCGCCAGAAGTCATAGTGCAGCTAGAACGAACTGGTAAAGCGCGCCCTGTTTGGACAGTGAGGAGTCCAATAGGCGGCGTGCTGAACAGCCTCGACGTTCGCGAGGGCATGACCGTATCCACTGGTGCGTCTCTGGCACGTGTTAATGGGCTGGAAAAGGTATGGTTAGAAGTTGCGGTGCCTGAGGCGCAGGTTGCAAATGTGGCGCCTGGGCAGCTGGTCAACGCGCGCCTCCCGGCCTTTGCAGGTGAAGTTCTGGAAGGGACGATCCAGGCCGTACTACCACAAGCCAACTTGGATAGCCGTACTGTGCGCGTCCGGGTTGAACTGCCTAATCCGCAACAACGGCTTCGTCCCGGCATGACGGCCGAGGTGACGTTGAGTCGCAACGTCGAAGATGTCTTGGTCATCCCGTCCGAGGCGGTCATTCGCACCGGTCGGCGCGCATTGGTGATGCTGGCCGAGGATCAAGGCCGTTACCGCCCGATTGAGGTTCGCACAGGCCGGGAATTCGATGACCAGACAGAGGTGCTTGAAGGGCTGGAAGCCGGTCAGAAGGTCGTGGCGTCCGGTCAGTTTCTCCTGGATTCAGAGGCGAGCCTACGCGGGCTGACCGCTCAGGGTTTGGAGGAGCCTGCAACTTCTACAGAACCTGCGCTGCACGAGGCTGAAGGTACGATCGTCAGCCTGGAAGATGGCATGGTTGGCCTGTCGCATGGGCCGTTCAAGACGCTGAACATGCCTGGGATGACAATGTCCTTTCCGGTTGCAGATCAATCGCTCCTAACAAAGTTGCAGACCGGCGATCACGTCCGTGTCGGCGCGCGTGAAAGCGAAGAGGGCCTGGTCATTGAGCACATCGAGAAGCTGGGGGGCCAGCCATGATCGCAGCCATAATTCGCTGGTCAGTGGCCAACCGCTTTCTGATCCTGCTGGCTACTGTGTTCGCGGTGGCTTGGGGTGTCTGGTCGGTCAAAAACACCGCTGTTGATGCATTGCCAGACCTTTCCGACGTTCAGGTCATCATCCGCACGCCATACCCCGGGCAGGCGCCCCAGATCGTTGAGAATCAGGTCACCTACCCACTGACGACGACCATGCTGTCTGTCCCCGGCGCAAAGACGGTCCGCGGCTACTCCTTCTTCGGGGATAGCTACGTGTACGTCCTGTTTGAGGACGGCACCGACCTCTATTGGGCCCGTTCTCGGGTGCTGGAGTACCTGAGTCAGGTGCAGAGTCGGCTTCCCGCCGCCGCCAAACCCGCTTTGGGCCCTGACGCCACAGGTGTCGGCTGGATCTACCAATATGCTTTGGTAGACCGAACGGGCAAACATGACCTCTCGCAGCTGCGCTCTTTGCAAGATTGGTTCCTGCGCTATGAGCTCAAGACACTGCCCAACGTGGCGGAAGTCGCGCCCATAGGCGGGATGGTCAAGCAGTATCAGGTCGTACTGGATCCCGTGCGCATGGCAAGCAGGGGCGTGACGCAGCAGCAGATTGCAAAGGCGATCGATGAAGCCAACCGTGAAACCGGCGGGAGTGTTCTGGAACTCGCAGAAACCGAGTTCATGGTCCGTGCGACCGGGTATCTCAAGACACTCAAAGACTTTCGAGCCATTCCTTTGCGTCTCGACGGCGGCGTGCCAGTGACGCTAGGGGACGTTGCGCATATCCAGCTCGGCCCGGAAATGCGCCGGGGCATCAGCGAGCTTGACGGTGAAGGTGAGGTAGTCGGCGGCGTGGTGATCCTGCGGAGCGGCAAGAACGCTCGGGAAACCATCGCTGCCGTTCAGACCAAACTGGATGAGCTGAAAGCGAGCCTGCCCCAAGGCGTCGAAATCGTCACGACGTACGACCGTAGCAAGCTGATCGACAGTGCCGTTGAAAACCTCACGCACAAGCTCATCGAGGAGTTCATTGTCGTTGCGTTGGTTTGCGCGATTTTTCTGTGGCATCTGCGCTCGTCGTTGGTCGCCATCGTGTCGTTGCCGATCGGCATCCTGATTGCTTTTGTGATCATGCAGCGGCAAGGCATCAACGCCAACATCATGTCGTTGGGTGGCATCGCGATCGCGATCGGAGCGATGGTCGATGCAGCAATCGTCATGATCGAAAACGCCCACAAGCACATTGAGGCCTGGCACAAGCGGCATCCTGACTCCACCTTGAAGGGCCAGGAGCACTGGAAGGTCATTACTGACGCGGCTGTTGAAGTGGGGCCGGCATTGTTCTTCAGCCTGCTGATCATCACGCTGTCGTTCATTCCAGTGTTCACCCTGGAGGCGCAGGAAGGCCGGCTGTTCGGTCCACTGGCGTTCACCAAAACCTATGCAATGGCAGCCGCCGCGGGCCTGTCTGTCACGCTGGTTCCGGTGCTCATGGGGTATTGGATCAGGGGCAAAATCCCTGACGAACACCGTAATCCACTCAACCGTGGCCTCATCTGGATCTACAAGCCGGCCCTGGACGCGGTACTGCGCTGGCCCAAGATGACTCTGCTGGTGGCTGTTCTGGTCTTCCTGACAGGCTTGTGGCCGGCCTCTCGCCTTGGTGGGGAGTTCTTGCCCCCGCTGGATGAAGGTGACCTCCTTTATATGCCCACTGCGCTTCCAGGCCTCTCCGCTCAGAAGGCTTCTGAGCTACTGCAGCAGACGGACCGGCTCATAAAAACGGTACCAGAAGTTGCACACGTGTTCGGTAAGGCTGGTCGAGCCGACACCGCTACAGATCCAGCCCCGCTGGAAATGTTCGAGACGACCATTCAGTTCAAGCCGAAGGATCAATGGCGCCCTGGGCTGACGCCTGACAAGCTGGTTGAGGAGTTGGATCGCACCGTACAGGTACCTGGATTAGCCAATCTGTGGATCCCGCCGATTCGAAACCGTATCGATATGCTGGCGACGGGTATCAAGAGCCCGATCGGGGTGAAAGTGTATGGCACTGACTTGGCACAGATCGACAAAGCCACCCAGGCAGTGGAAAAAATCGCCAAAACGGTGCCTGGGGTCAGTTCGGCGCTTGCTGAGAGACTGACCGGCGGCAGGTACATCGATGTGGATATCGATCGTGTCGCCGCCGCACGCTACGGCCTGAATATCGCGGACGTGCAATCGATCGTGGCCGGTGCCATCGGTGGTCAAACCATTGGTGAAACCGTGGAAGGGCTCGCCAGGTATCCGATCAACCTCCGCTATGGCCGCGAGTGGCGCGACTCGATATCCGATCTGCGCAACCTACCGATCTACACGCCGCAAGGCAGCCAGATCACGTTGGGGACCGTGGCCAAAGTACAGGTGACAGACGGACCGCCCATGCTTAAAAGCGAAAACGCAAGGCTGTCGGGCTGGGTTTACGTCGATGTTCGTGGCCGCGACATGGCGGCTGTGGTAGGCGATCTGAGGGAAAAGATCAGCAAAGGGGTCCAGCTCGAATCCGGCATGAGCATCAGCTATTCCGGCCAATTCGAATTCATGGAGCGCGCTAACGCGAAGCTGAAGCTCGTCGTTCCGGCTACCTTGCTGATCATTTTTGTATTGCTCTACCTAACGTTTGCCCGCTTTGGCGAGGCGCTGCTCATCATGGCTACGCTGCCATTCGCTCTGACCGGGGGCGTCTGGTTCCTATATCTGCTCGGGTACAACCTATCCGTAGCGACAGGAATCGGATTCATCGCACTGGCAGGCGTTTCTGCTGAGTTCGGCGTCATTATGCTGCTGTATTTGAAGAACGCCTGGACGGATCGGGTTAACGCTGGAGCCCATGGCGAAGGCGTCCTGCTCGACGCCATTCGTGAAGGTGCTGTCCAGCGAGTGCGCCCCAAGGCCATGACCGTCGCCGTGATCATCGCTGGCCTGCTGCCCATCCTTTGGGGCGGCGGGACCGGCAGCGAAATCATGAGCCGTATTGCCGCGCCCATGGTGGGCGGGATGATCACCGCGCCGTTGCTCTCCCTGTTCGTTCTGCCGGCAGCCTACCTGCTGATGCGCCGCCGGCAATTGCAGGCCCAGCACGCAACCAAACCCACTGGTGAACATCCGTGAAAATCAAGCACCTCAGCCTTCCTTAAAAGACGGGGCCTGGTTGAATGTAGAGTTCATCTTGAAAAGGCATGGTTTCGACTATTCGATTCACATAAAAAGCAAAGGAGCAAGCGACCGCCACATACGCGGCGGTCGCAGCAATACAAAAGGTTGCGCTTACAGCTTTGTAATTTGAAGAACAGCTTACTGTAAGTGTTGTGCCATTAAGCTATAGGCATCAAACAATCAGGAGTTTAGTCATGAAAGCCATTAGCAAAACCATCCTTTTTACTATGTTCGCTGTCGCCTCCTCTTTCGCAATGGCAGAACAAAATTCTGATCAAGTTATTCAGCGCCATAAAGAAGCCAAGCCAGTACTTAAGGCGCTACTTGAGGAAGGCAAAGTGCTAAGTGTAGGGCCTGCAGGTGCCACAGGTAAAAGTGGGGTTATGCAAAGGAGCAAGTATGATGGCCGTCCCCAAACGTTTGAGATAAAAATCAGAACGCCTGATGACGTGACCCATATCGTGGAATTCCGAGGACTGCCCTTCGGACTCAATAACGGTTAAGCAACGCAAAAAACCACACTCAAAGGATAGATAGATTTTTTCTCTTGCGCCGCCGGCAATTGCATACCGCAGCAACCTACAGATCTGGAGAGACATTCATGAACATCATGTCCATTACCCTTGCCACACTTTTCTTGGTCCCAGCCGCCTATGCTGCCGACAAGAAGCCCATGGATGGCATGCCTATGGATCATAAAGGCATGAACATGCAAATGGACCATAAATCAGCCGCACAGACCGCTACGGCTACTGGCACGATCAAGAAGGTGAATACGGAAAGCGGGACCGTCACCATTGCCCACGGCCCGGTCAAGGCCTTGGGCTGGCCCGCAATGACGATGGGATTCAAAGCAAAGCCTGACCAGCTCCAAAAGCTAAAAGAAGGCGATAAGGTCCAGTTCGATTTCTCCTCGCAGGGAATGGACTCCACGGTCACCCGCATCGAAAAACAGTAAGTGCAGAAGCGCTCGCCGTATATGCGACGGGCATAGCTCGATTAAAAGAGAGGAATTACAGCTTTGTAACGTTGAGAACAGCTTCTTGTAAGTCTTGCACTTATAACATATCGGTATCAACTAACCAAAGGGTCAAAACCATGAACCGTATGAACAAAGTGATTTTCCCGCTTATTCTAACTGCTGCTTCATCTTTTGCGTTAGCTGAAGGCGGAAGCGAACGCACGCTGCATCGTTTGAATGATCCGGAAACCAAGTCCACTCTTAAGGAGTTGGTTAAAGAAGGTGAGGTGCTTAACATTGCACCTGCAGGGGCGAACGGCAAGACTGACATGATTCAAAACTATCGTACTAACGCCAAAGTCCAAACCTACGAGATGAGGGTAAAGACACCTGACGGGAAAATTCATACGGTAGAGTTTTTGAGCGCCCCGATTGGCGTAAATAACGGCTAACCTGTCAAAGTTAATATCAAGGGTAGGCGACATGCGAGGAATGATGAAAGGATGTGGTGGATGAAGGAGACCGTCAAAGCCGGAAGCTCGCTAAAATGGTGAAGGTCCAGACCAGGTCTTGAATACGAACGATACTGCAACGACCATATCGAAGCAGGTAAGGCTCCTCCGGACGCCCTGCCTGCTTTTGTGCTTGGCCTAACCAGGACCGTACTGATGGTAAAAGTTTCACTGACGAGCAGAATGGCGGTGGTTTTCATGCTCGTGGTTACGGTTGTGCTGATGGTCGCCGCAATCAGCTTCTATTATTTCTGCCAGCTGCATTTCGAGCGCAAGGATGCGCAAGTGCTGAGTGAAAAAGCCGCTGCCGTAGAGCATATGCTACGTAGCAGTACGGCTTTCGGACATGGATTGATCAGGAAGAAGAGCGCGGCCGCCTGACCCGAGCGGCCCTGGCCGATGTGGACGCAGGCCGCGTGATCGATCACCAAGCAGTTCAGGCCTGGGCCGACAGCCTTAGCAGCAATACACCGCTGCCGGTGCCTCGCTGAAGGTCATTTGAGTAGGTGACCAGTAAGCGTACGGGGAATACGTCTTGCGCAGGTCAGCCCGGCATCCATTGATGCGGCAACAGGTGCTCAATCTCACTGGCCTTCTACGTCGGCAACCGCGTCAGTACATCGTTGAGGTACGCGTACGGATCATGCTCGCTCATGCGTGCCGACTGGATCAGGCTCATGATCGCTTGACCGTTATGATGTGTCACCCAGCGGCAATGTGATCACCGCCGCTTCTTCAGCCGGCCGCCCGGCAGTCGCTTGTACCGGCACGAATGCCGGCAGGCCGGGGGGCGGTCGAGGTAAATCGGCAGCCACTTGCGGATCACGTTGGCGTTGATGCCGTGGCTGATGGCGACGCCGGAAACTGTGGCCCACCGGTTGCCGGCATTCCTGCGCGACCTGGGCCTTGAAGGTTTTTGGATAGGAGCTTCGTTGGCGCATGGGAATCCTGGCGATAAGGGTGATCGCGTCCGCTAAAAGATGGGTGGCCACCATCACCCTTAATGCTGGAGTTCAGAAGGTGTGTTCACCGGGCGCTTACATACAAGGATTCCATCATCGAAGTCGAGAAGGAAATCCCGGACCACCGGAAGCTCGCCATTGAGGTGAAGAAAGTTAAGCTCGTGGAAACGAGCGAAAGTCTCGAAAAGTGGCTGTGGGTGTTGCGGCATGGGAGGATCGACCTGAAAGAATGCATCTAAATCAGCGCTTCTGGATCAGTATAGAGCAATATCCGGGTCTGGTGATTATCGGATATTACAAGTACCTTGACCGCAAGCTGGTCGTTACTTCACTCACGGTAATATCTGCCGTAGGTGTAAGCGATACTCGTAATACGTAGATCTCGCTGCAGTTCGGCGGGCTCGCGGGTTTGAGCAGCACTCCTCGCGCCACTGTCCCTCAAAAACCTGAGGCTAGATCCAAGTAAAACATTCCAATGATCACCACATTCTCCTGAAGAGGTAATAGCCGCATGCACCTGCCTGAGAGCTCCTTGGACAATATCTCGAATTTGACGAACAGAAAGCCCCGGACGCCCATAGCTAGTCTCCAACATGGGTACTCCCTCATCTTGCTTCGGCAACGGCGATAGACCTCGGCTTTTCCGGTAGCGTTTCAGATAGGGCAAGAATTTTGGGTTGACTGCGAGCCTTTGCGACGGCGTGCCTGGAGCATCTAGCACCAGCCACCACTTGCCGTCCTCAAGCACGAAGCAATCCATACTTGGACAGTATTCGCCAGATTTTGCGAGATCCGCAGC
This sequence comes from Stutzerimonas sp. KH-1, assembly GCF_054483855.1. Classification (NCBI taxonomy): domain Bacteria; kingdom Pseudomonadati; phylum Pseudomonadota; class Gammaproteobacteria; order Pseudomonadales; family Pseudomonadaceae; genus Stutzerimonas; species Stutzerimonas sp. KH-1. The sequence goes on from NZ_CM137011.1 coordinate 1,540,040, forward strand.
TCGCAAGTACATAAAAACCGTCGCCGCCACTATAAAAAGAGCACGCTCGTCTGTCGGATTGACTACTGCGCGGCACTCTAGAATCCGTAATACATGATATAGCTGGTCTGAACTAAGATATCTGCGAACAGGGTAAATCCCACTCTCTGCATTTCCATTGTGCGATCGAGACGCAGTGACAGGATTGAGTGCTGCCGCATCTTCTGCATGGAGAAAATTGTAAAAAGAACTACAGATGCTGTGTATCTGTCGCAAGGTACCCGTAAACGGTCGATAGGAGTCAGCCTCTGTTTGGCTTCGAATATCGAAAGGTCGCCAGCCTTCGTTAAAAGTCCAATTCCCATCATCTTGAATAAATCGGACCGCCGGCGCAGCACCGACCCAATTCGAAGGTGGCTTTTTGCAGAAAGAGAGGAACTGTCCAAATTGATCACGGTTTAACGTCAACGCCGATTTTCCGGCAAAAACCCAGCTCCAAAGAAGCAAGCGCTCAACAAATGTACGGTAATTACCGAAAGTCCCCGGGGCACGGTTATGGCGCGCAAGGAAGCGCAGGCTCCATTTAAAATCCTTCTCGACATCAAGCTCAGTCGAGAAACTCTTGAGGTAGGCCGCAACACAGGGGTAGCGAGCATAATACTGCTCGATGCCCAGGACCATTGACTCGGGACCGGCAAAGAGTGGATGCGGGTCTATGGTGTATGCTGGCATCGGAGACTCCAGCGGCCGGTGGCGAAATCTAGAGTTGCGTTCCGTAACCGTAGCAGAGCATTTCTAGTCTTGTTTTTATTTTTTTTAACCAGTCAAAATTGCTTCAGGAGTCCACTTTTTTGACTGTATATCGGCGGGCAACGAAAGGGTCTCCAGGATCCTGCAGCTTCCATATCATTGATTAATCTGTATTTTTTTTGAGCAAGATTTGTCTCTTTTATTGTCAGGAGCCACAGACGGGACGCTCCGCATCCGTATTACTTTGGCATATGCTATTTAACATAATATAGATTATGCGAAATCACAGAGACGACCCTCGCAAGTTGGGGCCGTACATGACCGCGCGCTGTACGCGGCCTTCATTCATTCTGGTTAAGCCGCGGCATCCCACCCATATGAGGCTGACAGCCATCGCTGGCTGCTGCGACCGGTTGGCCCGCTTTGCCATTGTCGTTTCAGCAAGCACGGCCGGAAGATCCTGACACGAGCGACAAATCACTCGTGTCGGGCCCGGCTGTCAGAAGCTGAAAACCTTGCGGCTTGGCTCGAGCATCGCGCGGGCCATCGCATCGGGTTTGGCAATGGCAACACCGTCTTTGAGCTGGTCCGGCGTATGGCCGGTATTCGGCAGATACAGCGCGCATACCGAAGCGGTCGCGCCCTTGCTCATGGCTGCGCTCAGAAGTTGCGCCGGCGTCACGTCGTTGGGCTTCAGGGCATCGCCGCCTGCGTCCTTGAGCGCAAGATCGGCACCCTGGTCACACAGCAGAATGTCGACCTGAGCGCCCTGTGCCTGCATCTGATTAGCGAGCACCATTGCCATTCCCTGGGTCATGGGGCTGGCGTCGCTGAGTATCACCATCACGGGCTGCTGCTCAGCCATTGCCACGGAGCCCACGCTGGCCAGGGCAATGGCAGCAAGGAATCTCTTCATCTTCGCTTCTCCTCGGGCCAGACGGGCTGGCACTTGTGCAAGTGAACGATCATTCGGCAAGCGCAGTCGTTAAGGGGCGGCATGGGGTGGCCGCGGCTCCTTGGGTGAACGGGCGTACGCTGCGCTCAATATACCCGTAGGGGTATATTGAGAGTAGACGTTCCCGCCTGTATTTGCTCGTTAAACGGCTGCGACAAAATGACCACCGAAGCTGTCGCGATCGCCCCATTCTTGATAACCACGTACCCGCGCCAGGGCCCGGACTGCCACGATTTCTAGGTCCTTGTGGCGATCCGATCCGCCAATGACCGCGCATCGCAGCGCTGGCTCATGGACGGGCCAGGTGCACGACCGTATTCGGCAAGCGGTTTCTGAATGAGGCAGAACGGTTTCGGCTGTTTTACTGTCCGAGCCCCAGGGCTCATTACATTCAGGACCGCATGACCATTCCGATCTCCACCTGCCGCACGGCGTACCGCCCTGCCGCTACCCGACCAGCTGCTACCCACCCATTACTGTCGGCAATCGCCGCAGCGGCGTTGCTCGGGCTTGCCGGTTGTGGCTCCCAGCAGCCGGAGACTCCGGTGCCCAAGCCGGAAGAAGTCCGCGCCAAGATCGTTCGCCTGATCCCCGCCGACATTCCTGATCGTCAGGGTTGGGCTCGGGATATCTACTCAGCCTTCGATGCGCTGGATATTCCGCCGAACGATGAAAACATCTGCTCGGTATTGGCCGTGACGGTGCAGGAATCGACGTTCCAGGCGACCCCGCCGGTGCCCGGCCTGGCGAAGATCGCGCGAGAGGAAATCTACCGGCGTGCCGGTCGCCTGCACGTCCCGCGGTTCGTGGTGGATGCGGCGCTGGACGTGAAGTCGCCCAACGGCAAGACCTATAGCCAGCGTATTGCGACGGTGCGCACCGAAGAGCAGTTGAGTGCAATCTTCGATGACTTCCTCGGCATCATGCCGCTCGGCAAGCAGTTGTTCGGCACGCTCAACCCGGTCAAGACCGGCGGCCCGATGCAGGTCAGCATCGCCTTTGCCGAAGACCGCCGATGGACCTACCCCTATGAACGGGAAGGCTCGATCCGCGACGAAGTCTTCACGCGCCGCGGTGGCATGTATTTCGGCATCGCCCACCTGCTCGACTACCCGACCAGCTATCGCGAACCGCTGTACCGCTTCGCCGACTTCAATGCCGGCTGGTACGCCAGTCGCAACGCCGCGTTTCAGGCCGCAGTCAGTCGTGCCAGTGGCATCAAGCTGGCCCTTGACGGCGACCTGATCATTCACGGCAGCAGCAAGGCCGGTCAGACCGAGCGTGCGGTTCGCGCGCTCGCGGGCAAGCTGGACATGAGCGAGACGGCGATTCGCAACGCGCTAGAGCGCGGCGACAGCCATGGTTTCGAGGAAACCGACCTGTATGAAAAGGTCTTCGCACTGGCCGAAAAGCGCGCCGGCAAGCCTTTGCCCCGGGCGGTGCTGCCGGGAATCCGGCTGGAAAGCCCGAAGATCACCCGCAACCTGACCACCGCCTGGTTCGCCAACCGGGTCAATGACCGGCATCTCGCGTGCATGAAGCGCGCCCGCAGCTAGCGTGCGCACTCGCTGACCAGGCGGCGCACAACGCCCGCTGAGGCGTCTGTTTCGATTGTTTCGATACTGCCGCGGCGTCGCGGCGCCTCGTCACTTGAACAAGGGCTGACGAAACGCGCGTCTACCCGCGGCAGCCAACCGCTGCGCATTGCTGCCCTGCCCGATGGTCAGGAACCTGACCGGAGCGAGTCGTTCTACTGCCTAGGTCTTGATGTTTCGCACACGCTCCGCCCGGCAGCCACCGTGCCGGGCGCCGCGTCACCGATGTTGCAGCGGTGAGCGAACCTGGACAGCCATCGACTCAGCCGACAAGGAGCTTGCCATGCCTGCCCTATCCGCCATTCCTGAATGCTGTTGGAGCGCCAGCGCGCCGCCAGGCAATTTTCCGCGTCTGACCGGCGACAGTCGGTGCGATGTGGTGGTGATTGGCGCCGGCATTGTCGGGTTGAGCGCCGCCATGACGTTGTGCGAAGCCGGCAAGTCCGTGGTGGTACTCGAGGCGCGTGAAGTGGGTGGCCAGGTCACCGGACGCTCTACCGCGAAGATCACCACCCAGCATGCGCTGATCTACCGCTACCTGATCGATACCTTCGGCCAGGAGTTGGCACAGTGCTACGCGGACGCCAACCGTGAGGCGGTGGAGCGAATTCGTCACTGGATCACGAGCCATGCCATCGACTGCGACTACCAAAGGCAGTCCGCCTTCGCTTACGCCTGCTCCGCCGATTGGCGGTCAGCCATCGAAGAGGAAGCCGAAGCGGCGCGCCGCCTGGGCTTTGCCGCGCGCGTGGTCGACCAGCCGCCGCTGCCCTTCGCCACCGCTGGCGCACTGGAATTCCCCGACCAGGCGCAGTTCAACCCGACCCGCTACCTGATCGGCCTTGCCAATACGCTGCAGGCGCGCGGTGGGCGAATCCATCAGCACACCCGCGCGAAGAGTTTCGAACGCCAGGAACGCTGGCGCGTCGGTTTCGACAATGGGAGCGTGGAAGCCGACCAGGTGATTCTCGCCACGCACATGCCGGTCGAAACACCGATCGACCTCGTCAGTCCTACCCAGCCGCGCTGCCATGTGGCCATGGCTTTTCGCCCGCAGGCCGGCGCACGGCTGGAGGGCATGTTCATCGGAATCGACGAGCCGACCCACTCGATTCGCATGGCGAGGGATGACGAAGGCCCGCTCTTCATTGTCCTCGGCCCGCGCTTCAGGACCGGCCAGGATGGCAACGTCGCCCAACGCTTCGTCGATCTTGAGCACTGGGCACAGCGCAATCTGCCAGTGGGCGAAGCGGTCTGGAGCTGGTGCAATGAGGACTACGACACCGCTGACCGGATGGCCTATGTCGGTGAGCCGGATCGCGAGCAGTCGCCCGGCCTGTTCGTCGCTACCGGCTTCAACGGCTGGGGTATCAGCAACGGCACCGCCGCAGGGCTTGGCATCGCGCGGCAGATCATCACTGGATGCCGTCCGTGGAAGCATCTTTACGATCCTAATCGGCCTTCCCCGGATAACTTCAACCAGAGCAGCGACAGTCACTCACTGGTCGACGACCTGGATTCCATTGCGCCGGGCGAAGGCGGTGTGGTCACACGCGGCGACGAAAAGCTCGCTGTATGGCGCGACGACGCTGGCATCCTGCACGCCGTATCCGCCGCATGCACACACATGGGCTGCAGCGTGACCTGGAACAACGCCGACCGTACCTGGGATTGCCCGTGCCATGGCTCGATCTTCCAGGCTGACGGCGAGGTCATACACGGCCCGGCCATCGAACCGTTGGCAGCAAGGTCGCTCTGAATGTGCACCCGGGCGAATTCTTCGCCGCTGTAGTCTGCTGGCGTTGTGCAGCACAAGCCGTACGCGGCGTTCCATGAGCGCAGCGCGACCGTCTGATAGTCGCGCTTGCCGTCGCTCTATCAGGCCGTTGAAGAACTACCTGCGTTGGCAATACTGCGTCCAAAACGGCCTCAAAATGCTCATTTACAACGCGTAAACTGCGCTTTTCGGCCGTTTGTTCCTTGTCTTGCCTGCCTCGCCTACGTTTTTCAACGGCCTGCTAGCGCTGGGTGATCGACGTGCTATTGCCAGTGCCGTTCTGGATGATGGCGGCGCTCGGCGGCGCGGCGAATTCCGTCAGCTGATTGAGCACGGCAACATTGGCATCGCCGGTCTGGCTGATCGAAGCCGTGCCATAGGCGGCATCCTGCACGACATCGATCTCGTTGGCCGAACCGTTCTGCGCAATGTCGAGCACCGGGCCATCGTAGCCCTGGCTGATATTGACGCGGTTGTCGTTGCCGACCGAGCTGCCGCGGATCGTTCCTGTGCGTGTCGTCTGCCTGGCGGTCAGCTCGTTACCGATGCCATCCTGGGTAAAGGTGAGGTTGCTGAACCCCGCCCACTGCTCGACCTGCGCACTGTTGGCGCTGCCGAGCTGCTTCAGGTCGACCTCCCCTGTGTAGTACCGCCCGCCCACCTGGGTAACAGTGGCCTCATTGAAGGCGCCGTCCTGTTCCACGGTAACCGCCCCGCCATAGGCAAAGACGTTCTGGTCGATGGTGATCCGGTTGTTGCTGCCGAACTGCTGGGTAGTGGCGGTCGCAGCACCATTCTGAGTGACTTCGGTGAGGTTGTCCGTGCCGAAGGTTCGGCTTTCCAGCCCATTGGCATAAAACAGCTGCTCGACCCGATGGACGTTGCCCGCGCCCTGCTGGTGGATGGTCGCCTGCGATCCGTTACCTTCGGTTTGCACCAACTCGGCAACGTTCTCGTCTCCGAGTTGAATGACCGATGCCGAATGCCCGAAGGTGTAATCACTGGCCTGATACACCGTCGCTTGGTTGGCAGTTCCGCTCTGGAAAACCTCGACCTGATTGTCGAGATTGAGCTGCGTTGTCTGAGCCGAATTGTCGCCGCCGTCCTGCTCGACACGCGAGAAGTTGGTATTCCCTTGCTGCAACTGCATCGCCGTATTCGAGCCACCACTCTGCTCGAGGACGACCTCGTTGTCGTTTCCGGTCTGGATGGTTTCAGCCTGTGCCAAAGCCAGGCCCGGCAGCGAGCCGAGCAGGATGCAGGCGATAAGCGGTTTATGCGCGGACATGCGGGACACTCCTTCGAATACTGGTGTTGGCCGACATCATGCTGGCCTTGTCTGGCGCCTCCCTCACCGCTACCGCTCCCCTGAACGCGCCGATTGTTCGCCCAGTGGCGTCACCCGGGTATCGCCCTGTCGGTGTAGAGCAACCGGCGTTTAGACCAACGGCGGCTTAAGTCGACATGCCGAGACGCTCGCGCATTTGCGCGGTGATGGTCTGCCTGGTCCGCGGCATCTCTGCCCAGGGATCGTCGTCGCCCAGTTGCTCCAGGCGTTCCAGCAGATTGCGCACGGTCCAGAGGTTGGCGCCCTTGAGGTCCGCCAGCTCGTCGCGATGGATGGGCACGGAAACCGGCAGGTCTTCTCGTGCACGCACCGAATATGGGGCGACGGTACTGGCGCCGCGGCTGTTGCGCAGGTAATCGATGAAGATGCGGCCGACCCGGTTCTTCGGTCCGCTGACAGCCGAGAAGTGCCCAGGTAGCAGTTTGGCCATGTGCTGGGCGATGGCCTGGCTGAAGCGCTTGGCCTCACTCCACTCGTGCACGGGGTCGAGGGGCACGATGATGTGCATGCCCTTCCCTCCGCTGGTCTTTAGAAACGAAACCAGGCCGATCTCGTCCAGCAGGGTCTGCGTCAGCTGTGTCGCTTCGATCATGCGTTTCCAAGGCAGCGCGGGATCCGGGTCGAGGTCGAGGACGAAACGGTCCGGGTGCTCAAGGTCTGGCGCCACGGCATTCCAACTGTGCAGTTCGACGGTGCCCATCTGCGCCGCACCGACCAGTGCTTCGGCGTTGTCGATCACCAGCAGCGCGCCATGCTTCGGGTCGAGTGCAGGGTCGAGCTGCGTGATATGCGGGATGGCCAGCTTGTCGGCATGTTTCTGGAAGAACAGCTCACCGCTGATCCCTTCCGGTGCGCGCACCAAAGCCAGCGGGCGGGCCTTGAGTTGCGGCAGGGCCCAAGGTGCGATCTGCGCGTAGAAGCGGGCCAGCTCGATCTTGGTGGTTCCACTGCTGGGGTCGATGACGCGGTCGGGATTGGAGATCTTGATGCGTCCGCGGGCGATGGGCTCAGTCCTGCCGCGCGTGCCGGCCGCTCCAGGCTTGGCAGCCGCCTTGGGTCGCTCATGGGTAATCGCTTTCGCCGGCTTGTCAGAGCGCAAGCCATGAAACACCGAATGACGCACCACGCCCTGGCGGGTCATCTCGGCGAACGCCACCTCGCACATCAGCTTCGGCTCCAGCCACTGCGCGCCACGGGCATCGGCGGCCGGCGGCGCCTTGGCCAGCGGGCTTTCATCGCTTTCCAGCTTCCGCAGCTTTTTATGCAGACTCTGCAGGGTCGCATGGTTGAAGCCGGTGCCGACCTTGCCGGCGTAACGCAGCTCGCCCTTGTCATCATGCAGACCGAGGAGCAGCGCGCCGAAACCGGCGCGGGTGCCCTTGGGCTGGGTGTAGCCGACGATGATGAATTCCTGCCGGTTGCTGCATTTGATCTTCACCCAGCTGCTGCTGCGCCGGGAGGTGTAGCTGCTGCCGACGCGCTTGCCGATCAGGCCTTCGAGCTTCATCTGGCAGGCGCTTTCCAGAATGCTGTCGGGCTGCTCGGTGAAGTCCTCGGAAAAACGCAGCAACTCACTGTCGCTACCTTGCAGAACCTCGTGCAGTGCCGAGCGGCGCTGCTCCAGCGGTACCTGACGCAGGTCCATGCCGTTCAGGTAGGGCATGTCGAACAGATAGTAGAGAATGTTGCCGCTGCGGCCGGCTTCGAATGCGTTCTGCAGCGCCTGAAAATCCGGGGTGCCCTCCTCGTTCGGCACCACCACCTCACCGTCCAGCCAACCCGACTCCAGGCCCAGTCCGGCCAGCGCTGCGGCCTGCTGGGGCATTTTCGCCGTCCAGTCGTGGCCGTTGCGGGTGAACAGCCTGACCTCACCGGAATCGATGCGCGCGAGCATGCGGTAGCCGTCGAACTTGATCTCGTAGCGCCAGTCGCCGGCGGGCACCGAATCGACCAGGGTAGCCAGCTGTGGCTTGAAACTCTCCGGCAGCTCAGCCGGGACCGCGCCTTCCAGAGTGACTGCCGCCTTCTGCTGCCCCGTACGACGCTTCTTCACCGGTGCCTTGACCGGCTTGGCCGGCGCTTCGGCGATCCGCGCCTTGGCTACGCCACGCTTGCGCGGCACCAGTGTTCGGTCGCTGAGCACGCTATCGGGTTCGGCGGCGACGATGTCGTAGTCGCCCTCCTCGCGCGCCGCCTCGTCACGCGACTTGATCAGGAACCACTGTTCCTTCTTGCCGTCCATCCGCGTGCGGACCAGGTTCCAGCTGCCGGCGAGCTTTTCGCCCTCGAGACTGAACTTGAGCTTGCCCTTGCGGTAACCCTCCTGCGGATCGCCCTGCGGTTTCCATACACCCCGATCCCAGACGATCACATCGCCGGCGCCGTAATGCCCTTCGGGGATATGCCCCTCGAAGGTGGCGTACTCCAGCGGATGGTCTTCCACGTGCACCGCCAGCCTGCGCACGCTCGGATCCAGGCTCGGCCCTTTGGGAATCGCCCAACTCTTCAGCGTGCCATCCAGTTCCAGGCGAAAGTCGTAGTGCAGGCGCGTCGCGTCATGCTTCTGGATGCAGTACTGCAGCGCCTGGCTCTTGCGCGATTTCGGCCGCGCCTTGCCAGCGGGTTCCGGCGTGGCGGCGAAGTCGCGCATGCGTTGATAGTCGTCGAGCGCCATGGCTGAGCTCCGCGTCGAAAGCAGGGGTCATTCCAGCTTGCCGGCATCCGTCGACGTGTCATTGGGACCACCAGGAGCCGAATGACGCGCGGGATCAGTGGATTTCTCCTCGCCGGGCTGCGGCACCACCAGGCGACCATCCTCGGTGACCGTCCGCCCCTGCTGGTCCTTGCGGGTTTCGACTTTTTCCTGCGGTGTGGGGTTGCCCATCGGGCTCGGACGCGACCCGGTATCGTCCCGCGGGGTACCGGCAGGAAACTGTGCGACGGCTGGTGTCACGACCAATGCGCTGAGTAATGTCGCAAGCAGTAGTTTGTTCATTTCGGTCTCCGGCGAGGCTGCGTACTTAATTTGGTCATCCTCTGCCGGTATGAGTTCAGCCAGCGACAAGCGCCGCGACGTGGGAAGTTCCGATGAGCGGTGGTGGTGAAACTCGGCGCGCTAGAGCCTCCGCGCGAGCTAATCCCATCGATGGACAGATCGCCGCATTTACAACCGGGATCAGGCTGCTACGGTTGAGAGACGTCGCAAAACCAGGGGTGCGCAGCGAACGCCGTACTGCGCTTCAGTCACCCTCCTTAGCTAGGGAGGATTTATGAATACGCGTCTTCCTCTGTTCAAGATCGAAGCCATTCTGCACACCTACCTGCGCCCGTTTCACTGCGAGGTACGCGATGAAACCGACAGCTCGCTCAGCGTGCGCCTTTTTCACGAACCGCCGAACGAAGAGCTGACCGTGCTCGGTATTTCCTATGACCAGTGCCGTGATGCAGCCAATCTGGTGCGCCTGGCTCAGGAGCTGCGCATAGAGATGCACGCGACCCGCAGCACGCTACCGAGCGAAGGCGGCGGCTTCGAGACGGTGAAGTGAGCCGCGGATAATCAGCGCGACGAGCGCGCCGCACGATTGGCGCCACGCTGCCCACGGCTCATGTACCGGAGGAACACATCATGGCCGTAGCTGTAGGAGTGGGACGCTTTCTGCCGACCGAAGCGCTGCCAGGCCCGCTCGTGCAGATAGAAAACCAGCGTATTGCACAACGGCTCGATCAGCGCGACGGCCCCGCCTATCACCAGGCTGCCGGTCAGCGCATAGACCACGGTGAAGGCCGTGGCGAAGTGCAGCACGGCGAAGGTCAGGGTTTTGATCAGGGGGCGTGGTTTCATGGGCAGCTTCCACCGTCAGCATGGACTGCTGTGCATGCCGTGAATGAGTTGGGAGTCGGTCCGGCCGGTAGCGGCCGGACCTGCGGGCGGGAACTCAGCGCTTGGCTTCGACCTTCGGCTCTGCCGCGCGAGTGAGATAGGCTTGGGTCAGTTCGGCGAGGTGATCGCGCAGCCAGTCAGCCATGGCAATCTCCTCGACCAGAATGCGTTCGCAGACTTCCTTGGTCTGCACGTCGCCTACCGCCTCGGCCGCGGCAATCAGAATCTTGTACGAGGCGATCTCCAGGTTTTCGAAGACGTAGCCCATCTGCGCGCCCTTGACGACTTCGTCGTTGACCATCATCCCGCCCATGGCCTGCCCCATCGCCATCATCTTGCCGCCGAGGTCCTTGAGCCCCGAATAGGACTTGTCGTAACGCTGCAGGCAGCCTTCGATCAGCTTGGCCTGGTTCTGCGTCTCGGTGATGTGCTGCTCGATTCGCGCCTTGAGTTCCGGATAGTGCTCGATACGGCTGGCCTGCTTGTTGAGCATGGTCTCGGCCTGCGCTTCCATGGCATGCGCATCACGCAGCCATTCGATGAGGCGTTCTGTACGGACGTCGTTGCCGGTCTGTGCACTTTGCATGGCTCACTCCAATCTGGTCAGGGAATACTGGGCCTTTCTTCGCAGCCCGCTTGAAATTTGTGAGGCACCACGCGCACAGGAGTTCCGCCCATCCGTCCGGGGTGGTCCGTCTGCTCTGCCCTGAACTTTCGCGGGTCAGCGTCTGTCACTGGGCCAGAACATAGTCAACGGGATCACCACCATCGAATTTCCAGCTTTTCTCCTGCAATGGGACCAGCACATCAGCCAGCCGGCGTTGCGCACCATTGTTGCGGCGTTGTTCGTCGCGCTGGTCCTTAGCCTGTTTGGACGGCTACTGACCGCATTGATGCTGCGTCTGGCCCGGGCTTTTCTGTTCACCCGAGAGCTGTCCGAACAGCTGGAGAAGCCCATTCGGGTGTTGCTGCCGCTGATCGGCGTGCAGGGCGTATGGACGTCGGCCCCGAACGATCTGCTGTTGATCGACGCCGCACGCCACGTCACCACACTCCTGATCATCGCCACCCTGACCTGGCTGGTGATGCGCTCGCTGCGCGGCCTGCAGCACTTCATCGAGCTGCGCAATCCGGTAGATGTGGTCGACAACCTGCGAGCCCGCCAGATTCAGACCCAGTCGCGAGTGCTGCTGCGTACCCTTGCCTTCTTCGTGTTGCTGATCGGGGCTGCGGCAATGCTGATGACCTTTCCCGGCGCGCGGCAGTTCGGCGCCAGCCTGCTGGCTTCGGCCGGGCTTGCCGGTCTGGCGGTGGGCTTTGCTGCCCGGCCGGTACTGGCCAACCTCATCGCCGGCGTACAGATCGCCATGACCCAGCCGATCCGGCTGGATGATGTGGTGATCGTCGAGAACGAATGGGGGCGTATCGAGGAAATCACCGGGACCTACGTCGTCGTACGGATCTGGGACGATCGGCGACTGGTGGTTCCGTTGCAGTATTTCATCGAAAAGCCTTTCCAGAACTGGACCCGTCGCGGCTCCAGTCTGATCGGCACGGTCTTCCTCTGGACCGACTATTCGTTGCCGCTCGAGCCCTTGCGCGAAGAGCTGCGCCGCCTGTGCAGGGACGTTCCCGAGCTCTGGGATGGACGTGTCTGCGTACTGCAGGTGACCGACACCAGCGAGAAATCCATCCAGTTGCGTGCATTGGTCAGCTCGGCGGACTCGTCACGCAACTGGGACCTGCGCTGCCATATTCGTGAAAATCTGCTGGGGTTCATCCAGCGCCAATATCCCCACTCGCTACCGCAGCTCCGCGCTGATCTCAGCGTGGGTCACAAACAGCGCGTCGATATGTCGCAGCCGGAGCACGTCGAGCCGGAACGCCAGCCGCCGGTATAGCGCTACGCCTTGCTTTCCCCATCGAGCTTCTTCAACAGACGCGCGTACATGTCCGGCAGCTGGGTGAGCCCGTGTCGTGCAGCCTGCTTGCGGATCTCCACCCGGTCACCCTCGAACTGCACCGTTTCGCTCACTACCACCTGCCGTTCGCCCCGCATCAGTGCATACGCATAGCACTGAGTGCCTCCGGCGTCTTCCTGATCGTCGTCGGCGACGCCGGTATTGGCCACCGCCAGGGTTGCGACGCTCGCGTTCAGGGCGCCGACCGCCATCTCTCGCGCGACCTCTTCGCTGGTGAGGCCAAAGCTCTCCATGGTCTCGAACTCAACCCGCAGCAGACGGTTCTTCGCCTTCGGCGAATAGACCACGAAGCCGCTGTCGAGCACCTGGCCGCAGCCTGGAATATCGCCCAGTAACGATGCCATGAGGCCGCAGGTGCACGACTCTGCCGTGGTCAGCTTGAGTTGCTCTCGCTGCAGAAACGCAACGACTCGTTCGATCTCTTGCATGCTTTTTGCTCCGCCCTTCTGGGGGCTATTTCGTTGAGGGTTTTTATTCGGAACGGGTTGGCCTGCTGTGAGTTCCAGCGCTGGTTTTTTGTTCTACATTTTTAAGAACTTCTACCGCGACGCTGGGTCTGGTTTCTGGTAGGGCCGGCGCAGCCCTGCCTGTCTCGCGGCAGCTCCAAAAAGTCGTTTTACCTTGTCGTGTTCATGGTATGTGGCGGTCATCAGATCGTTGCATGGGAGAAATATGCTCGTAGCTGGCGCCGGTGCCTGTTCGCCGGAGCTCTTGGGGAGATCTTGATGAGTATTGCCGCTGTGAACGCCCAGCCTCTCGGCTTGCCGAAGGCCCCACTCAATTTGCCTCCGGTTACTCGCCCTGCCCTGCAGATTCGCAGTAGCCACGACGATAAACGCCGCATCCTTTTCGTAACCTCTGAGCTGACTGATCTGGTGAAGACCGGTGGGCTGGCCGACGTGTCCGCGGCCCTGCCCCGTGCGCTGAGCGCCCGTCACGATGTGCGCGTGCTGATCCCTGGGTATCGGCAGGTGATCAACAGCGGACACGCCATTCGCACGGTCGGCAACCTGGGGCCGTATGCCGATGTGCCCGGCTGCCGGATCGGCCGTATGGACATGCCCGACGGCTTGATCATCTACGTCCTGATCTGCCCGGAACTCTACGAGCGCGAAGGCTCACCCTACGGCGACGCCCACGGCCAGGAATGGCCCGACAACCCGGTCCGGTTCGCCCGCCTGTGCCTGGCCGCCGCCGAGATCGCCGCGGGTACCGCGTGCATCAGCTGGGCACCGGAACTGGTGCACGCGCATGACTGGCCGGCCGGCCTTACCCCGGCTTACATGCATTGGCGCGGACTGTCGACGCCCAGCGTTTTCACCATTCACAACCTTGCGTACCAGGGCAATGTCGATATGAGCCTGCGTCGCCATCTGGGCATTCCCGGGGAAGCGTGCGATCCGGAGCGGATGGAGTTCTACGGCAAGCTGTCCTTCCTCAAGGCGGGCATCGCCTACGCCAATCAGGTCACCACGGTCAGTGCGACCTACGCCCGGGAAATCACCACGCCGGAGTTCGGCTGTGGCATGGAGGGCTTCCTCAGCATGAAGGCCCGCCAGGGCCTGCTCAGTGGCTTGCTCAACGGGATCGACGAGAGCTGGGAGCCGCAAAGCGACCCCTATCTGGTCAGCGGTTTCAGCGCGCGCGACTGGGATGGCAAGACAGCGAACGCCGCCTACATCCGCGAATCGTTCGGCCTGGAAGCCAGCGAGGCGCCGCTGTTCGCGGTGGTATCGCGCCTGGTTCATCAGAAAGGCGTCGACCTCACCCTCGAGGTCGCTCACAGCATCGTCGAGGGTGGAGGCCAGCTGGCAATCCTCGGTCAGGGTGAGAGCCATATCGAGCAGCAGGTGCGGGAGCTGGCCCGCCGTTATCCGGGCCGGGTCGCGGCGCACGTTGGCTTCAACGAGACCGATGCCCGTCGGCTGTTCGCCGGCAGCGATTTCCTCTTGATGCCGTCGCGCTACGAGCCGTGCGGCCTCAGCCAGATGTACGCACAACGTTATGCGTCGCTGCCGATCGCTCGCCGCACCGGCGGCCTGGCCGATTCCATCGAGGATGGCATCACCGGCTTCCTGTTCGACGAACCGAGCGCCGAGAGCTATCGCCAAGCGGTCCAGCGGGCGCTGGCCTGCCATCAGCGTCCGCAATTGCTCGGCGCGATGCGCTGCCGGGCAATGTCCGCCGGCTTCTTCTGGCGTCATGCGATCGAGCCATATGACCTGCTCTACCGGCAGCTGCTCACGGAGCGCCGCGAGGTTCGTCTAACCATCTGAGAGAGTGATCAATGCAGAAGCAGCGTGCCTATATCGCGCATCACGGTCCGGAGTTGCTGGATAGCGGGACCACCCGCTTCCGCCTCTGGGCACCCGACGCGCGAAGCGTCAGCCTGATTGTCGTAGGCGCACAAACGCTGCCGATGACCGCCGCCGAAGATGGCTGGTACAGCATCGATGCGCCGTACGGCGTCGGAACCCTTTACCGCTTTCTCATCGACGATGAACTCCAGGTGCCGGACCCGGCCTCGCGCGGACAGGCCGGTGACATTCAGTCACCGAGTCTGGTGGTCGACACCGGCAATGGCTATCTGTGGCGCAACAGCGAATGGCAGGGGCGGCCCTGGCACGAAACGGTGCTCTATGAGATGCATGTCGGCCTCTATGGTGGCTTCGCGGCCATGGAGAAGCACCTGTCCGATCTTGCCGAGCTGGGTGTCACGGCCATCGAACTGATGCCGATCGCCGAGTTTCCCGGTGACCGCAACTGGGGCTACGACGGCGTGCTGCCCTACGCGCCGGAAGCCGCTTACGGCAGTCCGGAAGAGCTCAAGCACCTGATCGATACCGCTCACGGCCTGGGGCTGATGGTGTTTCTCGATGTGGTCTACAACCACTTCGGCCCGGACGGCAACTACCTTGGTCACTACGCCAAGCATTTCTTTCGCCACGATCAGCAGACGCCCTGGGGCGATGGCATAGATTTCCGCCGCCGCGAGGTGCGGGATTTCTTCATCGACAACGCCTTGATGTGGCTGATGGACTATCGCTTCGACGGGCTGCGTTTCGACGCCGTGCATGCGATCACCGACCGCAGCTTCCTGCTGGAGCTGGCCGAGCGTGTGCACGCGACCGTCGAGCCTGGTCGCCATGTCCACCTGGTGCTGGAGAATGAGGACAACCGCGCCAGCCTACTCGACCAAGGCTTTACCGCGCAGTGGAACGATGACGGCCACAACGTGCTGCACACCCTGCTAACCGCCGAGCAGCAGGGCTATTACGCCGACTACTGCCAGAACACGACGGCGAAACTCGCGCGCTTTCTTGGTGAGGGATTCATCTACCAGGGCCAGAACAACCGCCGCGGCGAGGCGCGCGGCGAACCCAGTGGCCACCTGTCGCCGACCTCCTTCGTGCTGTTTCTGCAGAACCACGACCAGACCGGCAACCGCGCCTTTGGCGAACGCCTGGTCAGCCTGGCCGATGCCGATGCGCTCAGGGCGGCGACTGCGGTCCTGCTGCTGTCGCCCATGGTGCCGCTGCTGTTCATGGGCGAGGAATGGGGCGCACGCCAACCCTTCCTGTTCTTTACCAGCCACCACGGCGAACTGGCCGATGCCGTGCGCGAAGGCCGCCGTAACGAGTTTGCCGAGTTCGCGGAGTTCGCCAACGAAGCGACCCGCGAGCGAATCCCCGACCCCAACGCCCTCTCCACGTTCGAGGATTCGCGACCGGACTTCACCGCCCGACAGGAACCTGACCATGCGCAGTGGCTGGCGCTGTACCGCCAGCTGCTGAAGATCCGCCATGCCGAGATCGTGCCGCGGCTACCGGGCGTGCGCTTTCTGGATTCGACCGTACTCGGAGAGGGCTCGGTGTTGGTGCGCTGGCAGTTCGGCGACGGCAGTCAGCTGCGGCTGGAACTGAACCTGAGCGACATCGATGTACCGTTGCCCGCAGCGCCTCCGCAAGCTGAGCTGCTGTTCGCCAGCCGGGACATCGTGAGTCCGGCACAGGGCCTTTTGGCGCCTCGTATGGCCAAGCTGTATCTGGAGAAAGCCACATGAGCGACGAACCACTGATCCGCCTGGCGGAAGCCGCCGGCCTGTCCATCGATTGGATCGACGCCGACAATCGCCAGCAACGCGTTACCCCGGACGTGCTGCGCGAGGTGCTTGCCTGTCTGGGGCTGGCCGCGGACAGCGCTGAGGATGTCGACGCCAGCCTGGCCATGCTGGATCGCCAGAACAACCATGGTGGCTTACCGCCTCTCATGACCTGCGATCAGCACCATCCGCTGGAACTCGCGGCGTATTTCCAACCTGCCAGCCGATTCGAGCTGACGCTGGAGAACGGCGAGGTCCGGCATGGCGAGCTCGACCATCAGGCACGGCTGCCGGCTATCGATACACCGGGCTACCACCAATTGGCGGTTGCTGACAGGCAGGTCACGCTCGCCGTTGCGCCTCACTCGTGCCCGACCGTGGCCGAAGTCGCCGGCGCCCACGCTTGGGGCCTGACCGTTCAGCTCTACAGTCTTCGCCGCCCGGGCGATGGAGGCCTGGGCGACACCCAGGCCCTGGAAGAACTGGTACGCAATGCGGCAGCTCACGGCGCCGATGCGCTGGGTATCAGCCCGGTGCATGCGATGTTTGGCGTGCACATCGATCAATACAGTCCCTACTCGCCATCCAGCCGGCTGTTCTACAACGTCCTGCATGCCGCGCCCGGTGCCATCCTCGGTGAGCTGCCGGTGCGTCAGGCCATCGAGGCCTGCGGACTCGCCGGTGAGCTCGAGCGCCTCGAGCGGCTGGAGCTGATCGATTGGCCGGCCGTGGCGCAATCACGCCAGCGCCTGTTGCGGCAGCTGTTCGATGATTTCCGTCAGGGTGAGAACCCGCAGCAGCTCGACTTCGACAGTTTCCGCAGCAACGGCGGCGAAGCGCTGGAAAACCATTGTCGATTCGAAGCGCTGCATGCCCATCTACGCAGCGCCGAAGGCCATCCGCAGCACTGGCGGAACTGGCCGGAAGACTACCGTGACCCAGCGAGCCCGGCGGTCGAGAAGTTCGCCCGTGAACATGCCGATGAGGTCAGCTATCACGCCTTCGGCCAGTGGTTGATGGCGCGAGGACTCGAGCGCGCCCAGGTCACCGCGCGCAGCGCTGGCATGCGCATCGGCCTGATCTCCGATCTGGCCGTTGGTGCCGATGGTGGCGGCAGCCAGGCCTGGAGCCGCCAGGCCGAATTGCTGGCCTCACTGAGCGTCGGTGCGCCACCGGATGTGATGAACCGCGATGGGCAGAATTGGGGGATTTCGGCGTTCTCGCCCTGGGGGCTGAAGCAGAACGGATTTCGTGCCTACATCGAGATGCTGCGCGCCAACCTGGCCCATTCGGGAGGCATGCGGATCGACCATGTGCTCGGACTCAAGCGCCTCTGGGTGATGCCCGCCGGCGCCGATCCGAAACATGGCGTCTACCTGAACTTCCCATTCGACGACATGCTGCGCCTGCTGTGCCTGGAAGCCTGGCGCCATCACGCCGTGATCCTGGGTGAAGACCTGGGCACCATTCCGCCCGGCCTGCGCGACGTGCTGGCCGCACGCGGCATCCTCGGCATGCGCGTGCTGCTGTTCGAACAGCATGACGGGCATTTCCAGCGCGCCGGGCACTACTCATCCCAGGCCCTGGCTACCACCACCACCCATGACATCCCGACCCTGACAGGCTGGTGGAACGGCCATGACATCGACTGGCGCATCAAGGTCGGTCAGGTAGAGGAAGCCGATCGCGACCAGCAATGGCGCGCCCGCGAGCACGAGCGTGCCGGTCTCAACCGGCTGCTCTGCGAGGACAGCGGCAGGCATTCCGATCAGCTGCTGAGCACCGAGCAGGCCGTGGACGCTGCCGCCTGCTTTCTCGGTCATACCCCGGCGCCGCTGGTGCTGCTGCCGGTCGAGGATGCCCTCGGCCTGGAGGAACAGACCAACATGCCTGGCATTGTCGAAACCCATCCCAACTGGCGCCGCCGGTACCCCGGTGACAGCGCGACGTTGCTTGACGGCGATGCCAGTCGCAGGCGTCTGGAATGTCTCGCGCGGGCCCGCCACAACCATCGTGGAGCTGCGCATCGATGAAAGATCTCACCGCTACGCTGCGACTTCAGTTTCACCGCGGCTTCACCCTGGACGACGCCACCGCGCTGGTCGACTACTTCGCCGAACTGGGCATCAGCCATATCTACGCATCGCCCTTGCTCACCGCCCGTCCAGGCTCGATGCATGGCTACGACGTGATCGACCCGACCCGCATCAATCCGGAACTCGGCGGCGAACCGGCACTGCAGCGACTGGTCGAGGCGTTACGCGCCAAGGGCATGGGGCTGATTCTGGACATCGTGTCCAACCACATGGCCGTTGGCGGGGCCGGTAACACCTGGTGGCTGGACGTGCTCGAATGGGGCCGCCGCAGCCCCTATGCGCAGTTCTTCGACATCGAATGGAATTCGCCGGATCCGCTGCTCGAAGGCCAGCTACTGGTGCCTTTCCTTGGCAGCGACTACGGCGAAGCGCTGCAGCAAGGCACGGTGAAGCTGCGTCTGGATATCGACAATGGCGCGCTCTACGCCGAGCACTACGAGCATCGCTTTCCGATCACCCCGCCGAGTTATGGCGAGGTACTTCGCGCCGCCGATCACCCGCAGCTGCGCGCCCTGGCGCAACACTTCGATGCGCTGAAGACCGAACCGGCGCCCTACCAGACCGCACGTCTGCTGCGCGCCGACCTGGCCGAACAACTGCAGGACGCCAGCACCCGCCAGGCGCTGGAGCAGGCCCTGAACAGTTACGACTCGACCACGGCGGACGGCTTCCGGCGCCTGCACGGCCTGCTCGAGCGCCAGCACTATCGGCTGGCCAGCTGGCGCACCGCAGGTGACGACATCAACTGGCGGCGTTTCTTCGACATCAACGAGCTGGGCGGCCTGCGTGTCGAACGGCCGGTGGTGTTCGAGGAGACCCACGCCAAGATCTTCGAGCTGATCGGCGAAGGTCTCGTCGATGGCCTGCGTATCGATCACGTCGACGGCCTGGCAGACCCGCGTGGCTACTGCCGTCGCCTGCGACGGCGCGTCGATCGGCTCAACGCCGGTCGTCCCGCCGAAGCGCTGCAGGACCATGTGCCGATCTATGTCGAGAAGATCCTCGCCGGTGGCGAGCGGTTGCATGACGATTGGGGCGTGGATGGCACCACCGGTTACGAATTCATGAACCAGGTGTCGCTGCTGCAGCATGACCCGACGGGCGAGCAGCCACTCTGTGCACTGTGGGGCGAGACCAGCGGACGCACCACGGATTTCATGGAAGAGGCGCGCCAGGCACGTCAGCTGGTGCTGACCGGACCACTGGCCGGCGATTTCGAAACCGTGGCCCAGGCACTGCTGCAGGTGGCGCGCGGTGACGTGATGACCCGTGACATCACCCTGGGCGCGATCCGCCGGGCCCTGCTCGAACTGATCATCCACTTTCCGGTTTACCGCACCTACATCGCGGCGCCGGGCAGGCGCGAGGCGGACGAGCCGTTCTTCCAGCAGGCGCTGGAAGGCGCGAAGACCACCTTGAGCGAAGCTGACTGGCCACTGCTCGAGCATCTGCAGCGTTGGCTCGGCGGTGAAAGCCTGCGCCACCTGCCACGAGCACTGCGCAAGATCCGCCGCTACGCCTGCACGCGCTTCCAGCAGCTGACCTCGCCGGCCGCCGCCAAAGCCGTCGAAGACACCGCCTGCTATCGCTCCGGCATTCTGCTTTCGCGCAACGATGTGGGCTTCGACCCGCAGCACTTCAGCGCCCCGCTGCAGGCATTCCACGATGAGTGCCTGCAGCGTGCCGAGCATTTCCCGCTCAACCTGCTGACCACCGCGACCCACGATCACAAGCGTGGCGAGGACACGCGCGCGCGGATCGCCGTGCTCAGCGAACGTGCCGAGTGGTTTGCCGGCAAGGTGCGGAGCTGGCGTGACTTGGCCGCGGACAAGGTTGAGCAGCAACCCGACGGCCCTGCGCCCTCGCCTGCTGACGAACTCATGTTGTTCCAGGTGCTGCTCGGCAGCTGGCCGCTGGACCTGGACGGCGAGGACGCCGCGGGCATGCAGCAGTATTGCGAACGCATCCTGCAGTGGCAGGAGAAAGCCCTGCGCGAGGCCAAGTTGCGCACCACCTGGACCGACCCCAACAGCGATTATGAAGGTGCCTGTCGTCGGTATGTGGAGCACCTGCTCACCGGCGCCGAAGGTGCGGGACTGCGTGGCGAGATTGGCGCAGCTGCAGCCGAGTTGGCCCCAGCCGGCGCCTTGAACGGGCTGGCGCAGAGCCTGCTGCGGATGACCACGCCGGGGGTGCCGGATCTCTATCAGGGTGCCGAATTCTGGGATTTCAGTCTGGTCGACCCGGACAACCGCCGCCCGGTGGACTTCGCGGCCCGCCGCAGCAGCCTCACGCAGGCCGCGACACCGGACCAGCTGCTGCAGAGCTGGCATGACGGTCGCATAAAGCAGCTGGTGATCAGCCGCACGTTGCAGGCGCGTCGTCGCTTTGCGCGGCTGTTCCGGGAGAGCCGTTACCTGCCGCTTTCAGTGAGCGGCGCGCATTCCGAGCACTTGCTCGCCTTTGCCCGGGAGCTGGACGGGCAATGGCTGGTGGTGCTGGTGCCGCGCTTGGCTGCCGGCCTGCTGGGCGACAGCAAGCAGCCACGGATTCCGGCGCAGCGCTGGGGGGATACGCGTGTCGCATTGCCCGAGGCGCTGGACGGTAGCGAATTCGAACGACTTTTCGACGGAACGACAGTCACATCCCAACAAGCCAGCCTCGAAGCTGCGCGTGTTCTGGACGGACTCTCGGTGGCCGTCCTGTATACGTCCATCAGTGCAACAGGAGAATCCCAACAATGAGTTCAGACGAGCAGAGAATCCGCGATTTCGCTTACCAGATCTGGCAGTCCGAAGGCTGCCCGCACGGGGAGGATGAACGCCACTGGGAGATGGCGCGCAAGCTGGTGGAGGCCGAGAAAGGTGCTCCGCAGGCAAAACCCGCCAGCCGCCCCCGCAAGCCCGCCACCAAGCCCACCGATGCCACGCCGAAAAGCAAGGCCACATCGGCGGCCAAGGCGGCTCCGGCAGCCAAGCCTCGAGCGTCGCGAGCGGCACCGAAAGCCGACACCGATGCGGCTGCCGGCACGCCCGAGACCATCCGCAAACCACGCGCTCCGCGGGCCAAGAAGGAGAGCTGACCGGCGGCTGCACCTTGTCGGCATCGGATCGGTCGAATGATCGCCCGTGCCGACACGGTCGCCCTTTTGCCTTCGAGAAATGCCACTGGAGATTTCATGAGTAAGAAAAAGCCCCATGCGCCGCAGGTCATGACCCCTTCCAGGATTCGCGAAGGCCTACCCTTCCCGCTCGGTGCAACCTGGGACGGACTGGGCGTCAATTTCGCCATTTTCTCCGCCCATGCCACCAAGGTGGAGTTGTGCCTGTTCGACTCCAGCGGCGAGACCGAACTGGAACGTATCGAGCTGCCGGAGTACACCGATGAGATCTGGCACGGCTACCTGCCAGACGCGCATCCCGGGCAGATCTACGGCTATCGCGTACACGGGCCCTACGACCCGGAGAACGGCCATCGCTTCAACCCGAACAAGCTGCTGATCGACCCCTACGCCAAGCAATTGGTGGGCGAGCTGAAATGGTCGGAAGCGCTGTTCGGCTACACCATCGGTCACCCCGATGGTGATCTCAGTTTCGACGAGCGCGACAGCGCGCCATTCGTGCCCAAGTGCAAGATCATCGACCCGGCCTTCACCTGGGGCCGCGACCATCCGGTGCAGGTGCCCTGGGACAAGACGATCATCTACGAGACCCATGTGCGCGGTTACACCATGCGCCACCCTTCTGTGGCCGACGATGTGCGTGGCACCTTTGCCGGCTTCAAGACGCCGGAAGTGATCGACTACATCCGCAAGCTCGGCGTCTCGTCCATCGAATTCCTGCCCATCCATGCCTTCGTCCAGGACCAGCACCTGCTGGAAAAGGGCATGACCAATTACTGGGGCTACAACAGCATCGCCTTCTTCGCGCCGCATCCGAAGTACCTGGCCAACGGCAAGATCAGCGAGTTCAAGGAGATGGTCGCGCACCTGCACAACGCCGACCTGGAAGTGATCCTCGACGTGGTCTACAACCACACGGCCGAAGGCAATGAGCTGGGCCCGACGTTGTCCATGCGCGGCATCGACAACGCCTCCTACTACCGTCTGATGCCGGACGACAAGCGCTACTACATCAACGATTCCGGCACCGGCAACACGCTGGACATGAGCCACCCATGCGTGCTGCAGATGGTTACCGATTCGCTGCGCTACTGGGCCACCGAGATGCACGTCGATGGTTTCCGCTTCGATCTGGCGACCATTCTCGGCCGCGAGCACGATGGTTTCGACGAGCGCCACGGCTTCCTTGTCGCCTGTCGCCAGGACCCGGTGCTGGCCAAGATCAAGCTGATTGCCGAACCCTGGGACTGCGGCCCCGGTGGCTATCAGGTCGGCGGCTTCCCGCCGGGATGGGCCGAATGGAACGACCAGTTCCGCGATACGGTGCGTGCGTTCTGGAAGGGTGACGATGGCCAGCTGGCCGATTTCGCCAGCCGCCTGACCGGCTCCGGCCACCTGTTCAACCAGCGCGGGCGGCGTCCGTTCAGCTCGGTCAACTTCGTCACCGCCCATGACGGCTTCACGTTGAAGGACCTGGTGTCCTACAACCACAAGCACAACGAAGACAACGATGAAGACAACCGCGACGGCAGCGACAACAACCTCTCGTGGAACCACGGCGTCGAAGGCCCCAGCGACGATCCGGAAATCAACGAGCTGCGCTACCGGCAGATGCGCAACTTCCTCGCCACCCTGCTGTTCTCCCAAGGCACGCCGATGATCGTCGCCGGGGACGAATTCGCTCGGACCCAGCATGGCAACAACAATGCCTATTGCCAGGACAGCGAGATCGGCTGGGTGAACTGGGACATCAGCGAGGACAGCTACGGTCTGCTCGGCTTTGCCCGCAAGCTGATCCGCCTGCGTCAGCGCTTCCCGATGCTGCGTCGCGGCCGTTTCCTCGTTGGCGCCTACAACGAGGAGCTGGGGGTCAAGGATGTCACCTGGCTCGCGCCGAATGCCGAGGAAATGACCATCGAGCAGTGGGAGGGCGCCCACAACCGCTGCATGGGCATGCTGCTCGACGGCCGAGCCCAGCCTACCGGCATCCGTCGCGCCGGTTCGGATGCAACGTTGCTGCTCATCGTCAACGCGCACCACGACCTGGTGAATTTCACGCTGCCGGAAGTGCCGCAGGGCATCTACTGGAATCGCCTGATCGACACCAACCACCCGACCGCGCGGCCGGAACGCTTCGACTTCAATGACGAGTACGCCGTGACGGGTCGTTCGCTGCTGCTGCTCGAGCTGATCAAGGCCGACGAGTGATCGAGGCGCGCCCCGCCCAGGGGCGCCCTGCTTCTCCCACGCTGGCTCGCTGAACCCAGCATGGTTAATCGGCTCGTGAAGCGTTACGCGCCATGCTTGCGGTCGAGACCACTCTCCTTTGCAAAAAAAAATGACATGCGGCAGTGAACCTCGCCATGTGACTCAAGTCCCAAAATCCAGCGCGGCCCTCTTAACCAACCAACGGATTCGTTCTGCTTGTCGCCGGCAGTCTTGTCTTTTCCGTGATGGATCACACGTCATGCTCTCTCTGCGACCGCTCATCTATCCCCTTCTGCTCATGATCGGGCTGGCCCCGCTGGCTCCTAGCTTCGCCTCCAGCAAACAAGCGAAAGCGACCGATAAGCCCGGCTCGGTGCGGCTGTTCATCAACCGCGCCGGCAGCGGCAAGGCCATGGATGTCAGCAATACCCTGGAAGTACCGGTGGAGGTGACCCTGCGCCTGACGCGGATGGTCAATGTGGCCGGCGTCGGCAAGGGCGTGATTCGCAAGACGGTGCCAGCCAACAGCCGGGTGCGCGTCGCCACGCTGAGCAAGCGCCAGGCCGGTGGGCCGATCATGTTCAAGCATTCGTTCAGCTACGCGCTGCTCTTCTCGCCGGAGCCGGATCAGCCTGGCACCGTCGATGGCCCCGCCTATGCCCTGCCCTGGCGCGGCGGCCCGTTCAGGATCTCCCAGGGCGCCGGCGGCGACTTCAGCCACAACTCGCCGAGCGGACGCTACGCGGTGGATATCGCCATGCCGGTAGGCACTCCGATCGTTGCCGCTCGCGCCGGCACCGTGGTGAAGATTCGCAACGGCCAGGGCGGGCGCCTGCCCGATCCAGCCGGTAACCATGTTCGAGTCGAGCATGACGACGGCACCCACAGCGCCTATCTGCACCTGAGCAGGGGCTCGGTGCGGGTCAAGCCCGGGCAGCGAGTGGAAGTCGGCACGCTACTCGGCAAGTCCGGCAATACGGGCCGCAGCACCGGGCCGCACCTGCATTTCGTGGTGCAGAAGTCTTATGGCGGCTCGATGTTGTCTATCCCCTTCCGGTTCAGCCAGCCGGTGGATTCGCTGCCGAACTTCGCCCTCAGCGATCAATGAGTTCCGATTGCCGGAGCTCTTGAGCGCTGCGTCCGCTCGCGAGGCGACGCCCTGGGCTAGAGCATGCGCTGCATGATGTCGTCGCGCTTGACCAGTCGGTGATACAGCGCGGCGCCGATATGCCCGATCACCAGTAGTACGGTCAGCCAGGCCAATGGTGAGTGCAGGCCACCGACCGAGGCCGCCCAGGCGATCTCCGGTCCCTTCTCCACCAACTGCTGGGCGAACACCTTCAGACCGTAGCCATTGCCGACCAGATAGAGCACGCCGGTAACCGGCATCGCCACCATGCACCCATACAGCGCCAGGTGACCGCCCTTGACCAACCAGGCCGTGGCTGGATCGTGCAGCGGCCGCCGGCTCAGCTGGCTGGCCGACCAGAGAATGCGCAGCACCACCAGGACTAAGAACACGGCGCCCAGGGAGACGTGCCAAGGCACCAGTGTCTGTCCGACCCAGTGCTCGCCCTCTTCGATGCGATCACCCAGCTTGAGGAACTGCCAGACGATCAGCAGCGCCATCAGCCAGTGGAATACCCGAGAAACGGTGCCGTAGCGAGTTCTGGAGTCCAGCGCCCGGTTCTCGGCCGGCTGTGCGGCTGGCTCGGCACCGCTTTCGGTCTGCCAGGCGATGTTCAGCGGCTCGTCGCCGGCCATGCGCGACAGGTGATCGGCGACCACTTTCTGCAACTGCTGCAACTGCGCCCGATCGTTGGCCTCCAGTCGCGCTTCCAGAACGGCCTCGTTGGTGCGCAGGCTGCAGCGCCCGAGCGGCAGTCCGATATCGCCGCCCTGCTCGTCCAGCTGCACGGGAAACTTGTGTCGCCAGTGATTGCACAGGCGCTTGATCAGGCGCGACGGATTGCTCGCGGTGATTCGGCTTTGGGATCGGTACATGGTGTTTCCTCGATGAAAAAGACGCGTCAGCCGAAGCGGTAGGCTGACAGCGTGGTGTGCATGACGCGGTCGCTGAAGACCTTGCGTCCATTCGAATCGCCCGCTGCGCCGGCAGCCACCAGCAGCGGGATCAGGTGTTCCTCGGCCCTGGGCGGGTGGCACAGGCGCGCCGCCGGTGCGTCTTCCCAGCGCTGCAGCGCCCGGGCTCGCTCGTCGGGCGGCAGTTCGACCGCAGCGGTGAGCCAATGGTCGAACTCATCGGAGATCGCCGCGAAGCGCGGGTCGCCGTAGCCGCGCATGTTGTGGAAGCTCATGCCGCTGCCGACGATCAGCACGCCTTCGTCACGCAACGCCCTAAGGGCCTGGCCAGCCGCGAGGTGCGCCTGTGGGTCGAGGTCGCGGCGCAGCGAAAGCTGCACCACCGGGATGTCGGCATCCGGAAACATCAGCTTCAGCGGAATGAACATGCCGTGGTCAAAGCCACGCTGCGCATCCTCACGCGCACCCAGCGCGGCGGCATCGAGCAAGCCGGCGATGCGCGCGGCCAGGGCCGGTTCGCCCGGCGCCGGATAACGCAGCTCGTAGGTGTGCGGCGGAAAGCCGTGGTAGTCGTAGATCAGCGTGGGACGGGCGGCGCTGGTCACGCTGAAGCTCGGCTGCAGCCAATGGCCGGATACCAGCACGATGGCGGTCGGTCTGGCCGGCAAGGTTGCGGCGATGCCTTTGAGAAAGCCCGCCATGGCATTCCACGCGGTCGGCGGGTTCCAGTCCATGAAGAAGCAAGGCCCGGCACCGTGCGGGACGAACAGAGTTGGCATGGTCTGACCGGCAGTCGATGTGGCGGACGTGAGCATTGCAAGCCTTCCCGGAACGAATATGCGGAAATCATGGCTTACACTCAGAGGTGTGAGAACCGGGCAAATACAGCCAACACCTTTTACTGATAGCCAGGAATCGCATGCTCGATCGCATTACCGGGATGCGCGTGTTCGCCCGCGCCGCCAGCGCCGGAAGCCTCTCGGCAGCGGCGCGGCATCTGGGCATGTCGCCGGCCATGGCCACAAAGCATGTAGATGCGCTGGAGAGCCGCCTGGGGGTAAAGCTGTTCCATCGCAGCACGCGCCGCCTGACCCTGACCGAAGCGGGCGGCCAGTATCTGGAGGCCTGCCAACGCATCCTCCCGGAAATCGACGAGATCGAAGCGAGTGTCGCGTCGCAGCGTGTCGAGGCGTCGGGGCTGCTGCGGATGAACGTGCCGCTGTCATTCGGCACCCGCTACATCGCCCCGCTGATTCCGGACTTCAGCCGCCGTCATCCGGCGGTGAAAGTCGAGCTGGGCCTGACCGACAGCCGCATCGATCTGCTCGATGGGGGTTGGGATCTGGCGGTCCGTATCGGTTGGCTGGAGGACAGCCCGCTACAGGCTCGGCGTCTGGCCGATTGTCCGCTGTTGATCTGCGCCGCACCGCGATACCTGGACGAACGGGGCGTGCCGCGCAGCGTCGCCGACCTCGCCCAGCACAATTGCCTCGGTTACAGCCTGTCGAGCCTGGCAAGCGGCACGCTGTGGGCGTTCGGCCGCAATGGCGATGTGCGCGTGGCGGTCTCCGGCGACCTGATCGCCAACAACGGCGAAGCACTGTTGGCGGCGGCGATCGGTGGCCAGGGCATCGTCTACCAGCCGCAGTTCATCGTCGCCCCGGCGCTGCGTAGCGGCGAGCTGGTCGCGCTGGAGCTGGATCACCCCTGTGTTGGCCTGGGTGGCATCCATGTGGTCTATCCACCGGACCGCCGTCCACCGGCAAAAGTAAGGGTCATGATCGACTATCTCGTCGAGGTGATCGGCAAACGTCAGCCCTGGACACGCGAATAGCCTCTCCCTGCGCGGCGGCCGAACGGCGCCAGATATAGAAAAGATGAACCGCCAACGCCGGGGAAAGTCGGAACAGATGTGCGCCGGCGTCATTGCGCCGTGCGCATACGAATTTTTCTGATACCCCGCGGAGCCTGAGATTCGAGCATCGCGCCGGTTCGCTTCTTCTGCCGTGCTGCCCGCTCATCCGTTCCGCCCGACAACCGTCGGCTGCGTGCCCCGCGCCGCGCCGGCGATACGGAGTAGCTATGAAAGCTGTGGTTTATCACGACGTCGGCGACATCCGCCTGGAAGACGTACCCGAACCGCGCATCCTTGCGCCTACCGATGCCATCGTGCGCATCACCGCATCGGCCATCTGCGGCACCGATCTGCATTTCGTGCGCGGCACCGTGAGCGGCATGCAGCCCGGCACTATTCTCGGCCACGAGGGTGTCGGCATCGTCGAAGAGCTGGGTGCCGATGTTCGTAACCTGCAGGTCGGTGATCGGGTGGTCATCCCATCCACCATTGCCTGCGGCAACTGTTCCTACTGCCGGGCGGGCTACTTCGCCCAGTGCGACGGTGCCAATCCCAACGGCAAGGAAGCCGGCACCTCGTTCTACGGCGGCCCGCAGACCACCGGCCCCTTTCATGGGTTGCAGGCTGAAAAGGCGCGGATCCCCTTCGCCAATATCGGCTTGGTGAAGCTGCCGCCGGAGATCAGCGATGACCAGGCGATCCTGTTGTCCGACATTTTCCCCACCGGCTACTTCGGCGCCGAGATGGCCGAGGTCGGTAGCGGCGACACCGTGGCGGTGTTCGGCTGCGGGCCGGTGGGCCAGTTCGCCATCGCCAGCGCA
Organism: Stutzerimonas sp. KH-1; assembly: GCF_054483855.1. Lineage (NCBI taxonomy): Bacteria > Pseudomonadati > Pseudomonadota > Gammaproteobacteria > Pseudomonadales > Pseudomonadaceae > Stutzerimonas > Stutzerimonas sp. KH-1. Next base: position 1,568,552 of record NZ_CM137011.1, read on the forward strand.
AAGCTGCTCGGCGCCGGTCGGGTGTTCGCCATCGACCAGTACGACGATCGCCTGCGCATGGCCCAGCGCCAGGGTGCAGAAACCATCAACTTCAATCGTGAAGATCCGGTCGAAGCCATCAAGCGCCTCACCGGCGGCATTGGCGTCGACCGGGTCATCGATGCCGTGGGGGTCGATGCCGAGCATGGCTGTTGCGGCAGCAAGCCGGCCGAGGGCGCCACATCCGGCGCGCTTTGGCAGCCCGGCGACGCACCCGCCCAGGCGTTGGAGTGGGCAGTGCAGAGCCTGGCCAAGGCCGGCACCCTGTCGATCATCGGGGTCTATCCGCCGGATGCGATGACCTTCCCCATTGGCATGGCGATGAACAAGAACATCACCATCAATATGGGCAACTGCCACCACCGCAAGTACATCCCGCGGCTGATCGAAATGGTTCAGGCGCGGCGTATCGACCCGGCAAAGATCCTTACCCAGGTCAAGCCGATGACCGACGTGATCGCTGCCTTCGAAGCCTTCGACCGTCGCGAGAATGGCTGGATCAAGGTCGAACTGCAGCCTCAGCGCGGCGATGCACAGGGCAGCGAGGAGCAGGTTCTCGATGAGGCAGTGGCCGATACCTTCCCGGCCAGCGACCCGACTACCGTGCAGAATCCCAGGTAGCTCGCCCATGGCTGGCATCCATATCGGCATCTCGGGCTGGCGTTATGCGCCGTGGCGAGGCGACTTCTATCCCAAGGGGCTGACGCAGAAGAAGGAGCTGCGTTTTGCCTCCCGGGCGGTCAGCAGCATCGAGATCAACGGCTCGTTCTATTCGCTGCAGACGCCCGAACGCTATGCCGACTGGTACGCCGATACGCCCAAGGGCTTCGTCTTCAGCGTCAAGGGACCGCGCTACATCACCCATGTGCGCAGGCTGCGCGAGGTCGACGCGGCGCTGGCTAACTTCTTCGCCTCGGGCATCTTTCAGCTCAAGGAAAAGTTGGGGCCGATCCTCTGGCAGTTCCCACCGTCGTTCAAGTTCGACCCCGCGTTGTTCGAAGCCTTTCTGCGCCAGCTGCCCCACGACACCGAAGCGGCGCTGGCAATTGCCAGAGACTGCGAGCCACGCATGGAGGGCCGCAGCTACCTGTCCGTCGACCGCAAGCGGCGCATGCGCCACGCCGTGGAGATCCGCAACGCGAGCTTCGTCGATCCGGTATTCGTCGAGCTTCTGCGCAAGTACCAGGTAGCGCTGGTAGTGGCTGATACCGCCGGCAAATGGCCGCATCACGAAGACCTCACCAGCGACTTCGTCTACATCCGCCTGCATGGTGCCGAGGAGCTCTACACCAGTGGCTACACCGACGCCGCGCTGGATGAATGGCGCCGCCGGATCGAATCCTGGAGCGCCGGCAGCCAGCCCGACGACGCACGGCTGATCAGCTCGAAGAAGCCGCGACGGCGAGCCTCGCGCCAGGTGTACTGCTACTTCGACAACGACGTGAAGGTCCGTGCGCCGTACGACGCACGCCAACTGCTGCATCGGCTCGGCCTGGATGAGCATCTGCAGGTCAGCCCCGGAAAACTGGAAGGAGCTATCGATTGACTCTGGATAAAGACCACCCGATCGCAAGCGCCGACCTCGACGCGCACATGGCTACGGCGGTCAATGCCGTCCGCATCCTCACGGTGAACACCCACAAGGGCTTCACCGCCTTCAATCGGCGATTCATCTTGCCGGAGCTGCGCGAAGCGGTCCGCAGCGTCTCGGCCGACGTCGTGTTCTTGCAGGAAGTGCTGGGTACGCATGAAAAGCACGCCTTGCGTTTTCATAACTGGCCGCAGACCCCGCAGTACGAATTTCTTGCCGACAGCATCTGGACCGATTTTGCCTACGGGCGCAACGCGGTCTATCCGGACGGCGACCATGGCAATGCCCTGCTGTCGAAGTTTCCGATTATCCGCTACGAAAACCTCGACATCTCCATAGCCGGCCCCGAGCGGCGTGGCCTGCTGCACAGCGTGCTGCAGGTGCCGGGGCACGAGGAGTTCCACGCGATCTGCGTGCATTTGGGGCTGCGCGAATCGCATCGCCAGCAGCAGCTGGAATTGCTCTGCGACCTGCTCGACTCGCTGCCCGAGGGTGCGCCAGTGGTGGTCGCTGGTGACTTCAATGACTGGCGATTGAAGGCCACGCGTACGCTCGATCGCTGCGCCGGGCTGCACGAGGTGTTCGCCGTTTCCCAGGGCAAGGTCGCCAAGACATTCCCGGCGCGCTGGCCGATGCTGCGCCTGGATCGCATCTATGTGCGCAATGCCAGCAGTCACAAACCACGAATACTCGGTAACAAACCCTGGACGCACTTGTCCGATCATCTGCCCCTGGCGGTGGAGATACACCTATGAGTTACCACTGGAGAGACGGTAATCGCCTTCAGTTGCTGGAAAACGGCGAAGGGTTCTTTCCCCGCGTGTTCGATGTCATCGCACAGGCCAAGAAAGAGGTACTGCTGGAAACCTTCATCCTGTTTCAGGACAAGGTCGGTGCCGAGTTGCAGCAAGCGCTGATCGCCGCGGCGAACAACGGCGCCAGCGTCGACGTGACAGTCGACGGTTACGGCTCGGCCGATCTGCACGGCGAGTTCGTCAGCGCGATGACGCGGGTTGGCGTGCGCATTCACATGTTCGATCCGGGCAAGCGTCTGCTTGGCCGCCGACTGAACGTGTTCCGCCGCATGCACCGCAAGATCGTGGTGGTCGATGGCGAAGTCGCCTTTATCGGCGGGATCAACTTCTCGGCCGATCACCTGGCTGACTTCGGTCCGGCCGCCAAGCAGGACTACGCGCTGCAGGTCGAAGGCCCGGTGGTGCGGGATATCCATCATTTCGCCCTCAGCCAGATCGCGCCGAACAAACCGCAGCATCGCTGGTGGCGACGCCGCGTGCGGCAGCAGACGCCCGGCTATGGCGGCGTCAGTCGCGGCGAAGCGCGAGCACTGTTCGTCACCCGCGACAATGACCAGCATCGCAACGACATCGAACAGCATTACCTGCAAGCGATTCGAGATGCTCGCTCCAGGTTGTTGATTGCAAACGCCTATTTCTTTCCCGGTTATCGCGTATTACGGGAGATCCGCAATGCCGCGCGGCGTGGCGTGCGGGTGCGGCTGATCCTCCAGGGCGAACCGGACATGCCGATCGCCAAGTTCGGCGCGCGCATGCTCTACAACTACCTGATGCGTGACGGCGTGGAGATTCACGAATACTGCCGGCGCCCGCTGCATGGCAAGGTGGCGCTGGCCGACTATGAATGGTCGACAGTGGGATCGAGCAACCTCGACCCGCTGAGCTTGTCGCTGAATCTGGAAGCCAACCTGATCATCCGCGACCACGTGTTCAACCGGCACCTGCACGAGCGGCTCGATCACCTGCTGCAGACCGACTGCCGACGCATCCCGCTGGAACGGATCATCCGGGGCTTCTGGTGGCGCGCGCCGCTGGCATTTCTGATCTTCCACTTCCTGCGGCATTTCCCCGGTCTGGTGGACCTGTTCCCCAAACACAAGCCACGTCTGGAGCTGCTCGATGCAGATGCGCCTCCACTCGATAGCGTGCCCGCCCCCATACAGCGAGAACAACGATGAGCCACACGACCCACGGCGAGGCGAATGGCGGCTGGCGTCGGCGCTGGCCATTGATCAAGAGGATTCTCACGTACGTCTTCTTCATCCTGGTCGCAGGGCTGTTGATCGGGCTGGCCCGCAACCTCGACTGGCAGGAGGTCTACAACACCCTGCGCAACTACCGCGCCGAGACACTGTTGATGGCAGGCGCGGCTGCGCTAGGCAGCTACGTCGTCTATTGCTTTTTCGACGTGCTCGGCAAGCGTTACGCGCGACATGACCTGCCGTTGCGGCAGATCCTGCCGGTCACCTTTGTCTGTTATGCCTTCAACCTCAACCTCAGCGCCTGGGTCGGCGGCATCGCCCTGCGCTTTCGCCTCTACTCGCGCCTCGGCCTGCGCCCATCGCAGATCACCAGGGTATTCACCCTGAGCCTGCTCACCAACTGGCTGGGCTACATGTGGCTGGCCGGGTTGATCTTCGTCATGGGCTGGATCACGCCGCCAGCCAACTGGGAAATCGGCTTCACCGCGTTGCGCGTGCTAGGCGCCGGATTGTTGCTGGCGTGCGCTGTCTACCTTGGGCTCTGTGGCTTTTCCAAACGGCGTTCCTGGACCATTCGCGGTCACGAGATTCACCTGCCGTCACTACGCCTGGCACTGATTCAGCTGGTCCTCGGCGCGGCGAACTGGTCCCTGATGGCGCTGGTGGTGTACTTCATGCTGTCCCGGCAGGCGGCCTATCCAGAGGTGCTGGGCATTCTGATGATCAGCAGTATCGCCGGCGTGGTAACTCATATTCCCGCGGGGCTCGGCGTGATCGAGGCCGTGTTCGTGGCCATGCTCGCCGATGAGATGAGCAAGGGAGCCATCGTCGCCGGGCTGATCGGCTATCGGGTGATCTACTTCCTGATTCCCCTGCTGTTCGCCACCCTTGTTTACGTGGTGCTCGAGGCTCGGGCGAAGAAGCTGCGCAAAGGCAACCAGGGCGCAGAGCAGCCGGCGGTTACCCAGGAAACGAGCTGAAAGCTGGGGCGGCTGCGGCTCCCCCTCGCGGCCCGCTCCCACAAGGGGCGGCGCTGCAGCCTCGCCATCAGACCAGTCGGCAGCTCGTTCCACGACAGTGGTTGATCACGGCACTCGCTGGAGTGGTCTTGATCGCGACATTCAGCGACTCAAGCAAACCCACAAAGCACAGTGACCAGATGCCCCGCCTCCCTGCCGCCCTCCAGTAAAAAAAAACGCCGCTCAGGTTGCCCCGAGCGGCGCTTGTCATTGCTGTAGCCTTCAGACCTGCGGTCGCATTACCAGCACGCCCAGTGGCGGCAGGGTCAGCGACAGCGAAACCTTCTCACCGTGACTCTCCACCGGCTCGGCCAGCATGCCGCCGCCGTTGCCGGTGTTGGAGCCGCCGTAGCATTCGGCGTCGCTGTTGAACACTTCCAGCCACCTGGCATCCACCGGCACACCGATGCGATAGCCCTCGCGCACCACCGGGGTGAAGTTGCCGATCACCAGCAGCGGATGGCCGGTCGAACTCTTGCGCAGCCAGGCGAACACGCTGTTCGCCCTGTCGTCGCCGATCAGCCACTGGAAACCGCGGGGGTCACTGTCCAGTTCATGCAGCGCCGGCTCCTGGCTGTACAACCGATTCAGATCGCGCACGAGGTTTTGCACGCCGCGGTGATCGGCTTCTTCGAGCAGGTGCCAATCCAGCTCGCGGTCATGATTCCATTCACGCCACTGGCCGAACTCGCTGCCCATGAACAGCAGTTTCTTGCCTGGATGTGTCCACATGAACGACAGGTAGGCGCGCAGGTTGGCGAACTTCTGCCAGCGGTCGCCCGGCATCTTGTCGATCAGCGAGCCCTTGCCGTGGACCACCTCGTCGTGGGAGATCGGCAGCACGAAATGCTCGGAATAGGCGTAAACCATACCGAAGGTCAGCTTGTCGTGGTGATACTGGCGGTGGATCGGGTCTTCCTGGATGTACTTGAGCGTGTCGTGCATCCAGCCCATGTTCCATTTGTAGGAAAAGCCCAGCCCGCCTTCGCTGGTCGGCTTGCTGACCCCGGGGAACGCGGTGGACTCCTCGGCGATCACCAATGCGCCCGGCGTTTCCGTGGCCACCACGTCGTTCAGGTGACGGACGAAATCTATCGCCTCGAGATTCTCGCGCCCGCCGTGACGGTTGGGAATCCACTCGCCCTCGTTGCGCGAGTAATCGCGGTAGAGCATCGAGGCCACTGCGTCGACGCGTAGCGCATCGACGTGGAACTCACGCAGCCAATGCAGCGCCGAGGCCAGCATGAAGCCGTGCACCTCGGTACGGCCGAGGTTGTAGATGTAGGTGTCCCAGTCCTGATGGAAGCCCTCGAACGGGTGCGCGTATTCGTACAGCGCGGTGCCGTCGAACTCGCCGAGGCCATGGGCATCGGTCGGGAAATGCGCCGGCACCCAGTCGAGAATCACGCCGATGCCAGCGTTGTGGCAGGCATCGACGAACTCGGCGAAGTCATGGGCATTGCCATAGCGGGCGCTGGGGGCGAACTGCGAGAGCAACTGGTAACCCCAGGAGCCGCCGAACGGGTGCTCCATGATCGGCATCAGCTCGATATGGGTGAAGCCCATGTCCACCACGTAGGGGATCAGCCGCTCGGCCAGCTCATGCCAGTTGTACAGCCGGCCGTTATCGCCACCCTCACGTCGCCAGGAACCCGCATGCAGCTCATAGATGCTCATCGGCGCGTTGAGTGACTGGCGCGAGGCGCGCTGCTGGATCCAGGTCTGGTCCTTCCACTGGTAATCCAGCGGCCGCGCGATGACCGAGGCGGTGCCCGGCGGAAGCTCGGTGGCCAGGGCAACCGGGTCGGCCTTCAGCGGCACGATGCCGTTGGGGCCGAGAATCTCGTACTTGTAGGTGTCGCCAGGCTGCAAGCGCGGAATGAACAGCTCCCACACGCCGGATGGAAAGCGCAGCCGCATGGGATGGCGGCGACCGTCCCAGCCGTTGAAGCTGCCGACCACCGAGACGCGCCGGGCGTTGGGCGCCCATACGGCGAAACGCACGCCCTGTATGCCGTCCACCTCGATCACCTGGGAGCCGAACACTCGGCCGATCTGCCGATGGTTGCCTTCGGAGAACAGGTGCATGTCCAGCTCACCGAGCTGCGGGCCGAAACTGTAGGGGTCTTCGGTGATCTGTTCCCCGCCCGCCCAGCGAATCTTCAGCAGGTAGGGCTGCCGATGGGCCAGTCGAGTGAAGAAGAAACCCGGTGCCTGCCCTTGCTCCATCACCGCCAGCAACTGCTGGTCCCGGTCGAGCAGCTCCACACCGAGCGCGTTGGGCAAGTAGGCCCGTACCACCATTCCATCACCGTCCGGATGCGGTCCGAGCACGGCGAAGGGATTGCCATGTTCGGCTCGTACCAGGGCGTCCACATCGGTATCGCTGGGCATCAGGGTCTCCCCTGGCGTGGTCAGAACCGGGCGATCAATCATTGGAACCTCCATCGAAAAGCTGTTGTGCCAGGGTCAGCAATCCCTGTAGCGGGACGGGCAACCAGGCCGGGCGGTTCTCCGCTTCGTAAACGATCTCGTACGCGCATTTCTCCAGGCTGAACAGCAGCAGTGCAGCATTCGCGCCATCCTTGTCCTTCCAGGCGTGCGGCAGTTCGGCCGTGGCCTGCCGGTAGGCTTCGAGGAACGCCTGCTGGGCACTGCTCTGGTAACTCGCGGCAATGCGCTGGCGGGCCTGGTCCGCTTCCGGCGTGCTGTCGCTGATCTGTGCACCGCGAATGGTCATGGCAGCGGCATATTCGAACGAGCGCAGCAGCCCTGACACGTCCTTGAAGGGGCTGTGCTTGCCACGCCGCTCTTCCAGCGAGCGGGCGGGCTCGCCTTCGAAGTCGATGAAGTATGCATCGCCTTGGACCACCAGCACCTGGCCGAGGTGCAAGTCACCATGCACCCGGGTGCGCAGACCTCCAAGCGTTCTAGCAGCAAGAGGTTGCACTTGTGCGAGCAGGCCGTCACGCCGCTCGAGCAACTGCCCGACCGCGGCCGCATCCTTGCGCTCGAAGCTGGAACGGTGCTCGGCGAGGCGCGCCAGCGCCTGTTCGAGCTGGCCGACGATGCTCTGCGCCCACTGCTCGGCATTGGCCTTGTCGGTGCGTTCGTAGGCGAACGCCGGATCGTCCGTCTGCGCTGCGAGGGCGACATGCATTTCCCCAAGGCGCTGGCCGAGCAGCCGGTTGAACGCCTCAAGTTCATCGAGGGCGCTGAACTGATTCTCGTGCAGCGACACGCCACCGGCGATCTCGTCGCGTACCGCGCGGTCGAGGTTGTTCAGCGTCCATTCCCAGGCGTCGCCCTGACTGTCGAGGAAATGCTGGATCACCATCAGCGCCACCGGCTCGCCCTGCTTGTTGATCCGGCTGACCTGGCCGAGCATGCCGGAAATGTGGGCGAAACCACCGGCAGTGAGGAAGCCGCCCATTTCCAGCTCGGGGTGGATACCCGCCGCGACGCGACGCAGCAGCTTGATCATCACCTTGTTGTCGATGATCGCTGAACTGTTGGATTGCTCGGCGGAGATGAAGCGTACCTCCGGGTGCTCCGGCAACTGCAGCTCGTCCAGCTGTGGCATCGGTACGAAGCGGATCTCGCCATCGTTGCAGGGCAACACCAGCTCGTCGCGTAGCCCCTGGATGACCGCTGCGCTGAACTGTTCCAGCGCGAAGGCATCGGTCATGAGTCCGACCTGCGGCCCACGGCGTACGCGGGCCAGTGCCAGCTGTTGCGGCAGTGCGGTGCCGAAGTCCGCCTCGTCGAGGAAGCCCAGCGGCAACTGATAGAGATCGCTGCGCCCGGCCGATTCGACACAGAGTTCGCTCAAAAGCACCGGCCGGTTGGGATCGCCGAACGGCACGCAGTAGTTGATGCGAATCGCCTCGATCGCCACGTCCTTTGCAGCGAACCAGCGACGCTTGGGCAAGTAGGCGGGTAACGACTCGGTCTCCAGAATGCGCCGGTTGCCGCTGGTGAGCGTGTCCAGGCGCTTGAGCACCAGGGTCCGGAAGTCCGGCATGGTGTCCACCGGTTCCTGGTGCCAGCTCGGCATCTGATTGGTGGGCGCCAACTGGAACCAGTAGAAGCCGTAAGGCGGCAGGGTCAGCAGATACGGCAGTTGGCCGATGGGCGGGAAGGCACTGCCGCCGACCATTTCCACCGGGACCATGCCGGCGTACTGCGACATTTCCAGCTCCGCCGCCTGGGCCGAACGCGAGACGTTGGCGACGCAGAAGATGATCTCGGTTTCGCCATTCGGCCCGGTGAATTCGCGCAGATAGGCCAGGATGCGCCGGTTGCTCGGCGCCAGCATTTTCAGCGTGCCGCGGCCGAAGGCCTTGAACTGCTTGCGGATGGTCAGCATCCGCCGTGTCCAGTTCAGCAGCGAATGCGGGTCGCGCTGCTGCGCCTCCACGTTGATGGTGTAGTAGCCGTAGAGCGGGTCCATCACCGGCGGCAGCACCAGATTCGGCGGGTCGGCGCGGGAGAAACCGCCGTTGCGGTCCACCGACCACTGCATGGGCGTGCGCACACCGTCGCGATCGCCGAGGAAGATGTTGTCGCCCATGCCGATCTCGTCACCGTAGTAGATCACCGGGGTGCCAGGCATGGAGAGCAACAGGCTGTTGAGCAGTTCGATGCGCCGACGATCGCGCTCGAGCAGCGGTGCCAGACGCCGACGGATGCCTAGGTTGATGCGTGCCCGCTTGTCCGAGGCGTAGTAGTTCCAGAGGTAGTCACGCTCGCGGTCAGTGACCATCTCCAGGGTCAGCTCATCATGGTTGCGCAGGAAGATCGCCCACTGGCAGTTGGCCGGGATGTCCGGTGTCTGCCGCAGGATGTCGGTAATCGGGAAGCGGTCTTCCTGGGCGATGGCCATGTACATGCGCGGCATCAGCGGGAAGTGGAACGCCATGTGGCATTCGTCGCCAGGGCCGCCGTCCTCGCCGCCGAAGTACAGCTGGGTGTCCTCCGGCCACTGGTTGGCCTCGGCCAGCAACATGCGGTCGGGGTAATTGGCGTCGATCTCGGCGCGTATCGCCTTGAGCACCGCGTGGGTCTCGGGCAGGTTTTCGTTGTTGGTGCCGTCGCGTTCCACCAGATAGGGGATCGCGTCCAGGCGCAGGCCATCGATGCCCATATCCAGCCAGTAGCGCATCACCGCCAGCACGGCCTTCATCACCTGCGGGTTGTCGAAATTCAGATCCGGCTGGTGGGAATAGAAGCGGTGCCAGAAGTACTGCTTGGCCACCGGGTCCCAGGTCCAGTTGGATTTCTCGGTGTCGAGAAAGATGATCCGCGTGCCCTGGTACTTGTCGTCGGTGTCGGACCAGACGTAGAAATTGCGCGCCGCCGAGCCCTTCTTCGCCTTGCGTGCGCGCTGGAACCAGGGGTGCTGGTCCGAGGTGTGGTTGATGACCAGCTCGGTGATCACCCGCAGCCCGCGCTTGTGCGCTTCGGCGATGAAGCGCCGGGCATCGGCCATGTTGCCGTACTCCGGATGCACGCCGCGGTAGTCGGCGATGTCGTAGCCGTCATCGCGCCGCGGCGAGGGATAGAACGGCAGCAGCCAGATGGTGTTCACGCCCAGATCGGCGATGTAGTCCAGCTTGTCGATCAGCCCGACGAAGTCGCCAACGCCATCGTTATTGGAGTCGTAGAAGGATTTTAGGTGCACTTGGTACACCACCGCGTCCTTGTACCAGAGCGGATCCTTGATGAATGCGGCCGGCTTGCGCGGTTTTGCCATGTTCTTCATTCCTGTCGTGGTGAAGGGCCGCAGTCGTTCGCAGCCCGAGCAACGACGAAACTGCGTCTGGAACCAACATCAACAGATCAATGCAACGTATTGATTTTGCGTAGATTCCAGCTACATCCAAGAAACTACTTGAGGTCGGGGTCCGGCCGCTGGGCAGTCAGGCGCCAGATACCGAACGGCAGATGCCAGGGCTCGATACGCATCCACTGGGTCTTGCCGTACCAGGTCCAGCGATGCCCGTTCATCAGGTCCTCGCCCTGGGTGTGCGCGTCATCCGGCAGGCCGAGCTCCCACAACGGCAGCTCGAAGTGCGCTTCCTGTGCGTTGTGTGGATCGAGGCTGATGGCCACCAGGATGAAATTGGACAGGTCCGGCGTGCGCTTGCCGAAGTAGAGAATGTTGTCGTTCCACGCCAGGTAGGGTTTGAAACCCAGGTGCGTCTGCAGCGCCGGGTTCTGCCGGCGGATGCGGTTGAGCTGGGCGATCTCGGCCACGATGTTGCCCGGCGCCTGATAGTTGCGTGGCCGGATCTGATACTTCTCCGAATCCAGGTACTCCTCCTTGCCCGGAATCGCCGCCGACTCGCACAGCTCGAAGCCCGAGTACATGCCCCACAGCCCCGAGCCCATGGTTGCCAGTGCCGCGCGGATCAGAAAACCGGCGCGACCGGAGTCCTGCAGGAAGAACGGGTTGATGTCCGGCGTGTTGACGAAGAAGTTCGGCCGGTAGCAGTCGCGCAGCGGCGGCTCGTTGAGCTCGCTGAGATAGTCGGAAAGCTCCGCCTTGGTGTTGCGCCAGGTGAAGTAGGTGTAGCTCTGGCTGAAGCCGACCTTGCCGAGGCGCGCCATCATGCCCGGGCGGGTGAAGGCCTCGGAGAGGAACATCACGTCGCGGTCGCGCTCGCGGATATCGGCGATCAGCCACTCCCAGAACGGCAACGGCTTGGTGTGTGGGTTGTCGACGCGAAAGATCTTCACGCCCTGCTCCACCCAGTGCCAGACCACGTCACGCAGCGCGATCCAGAGGTCGGGCATGGCGTCCTCGGCGTAGAAGTCGACGTTGACGATGTCCTGGTACTTCTTCGGTGGGTTTTCGGCGTACTTGATCGTGCCGTCCGGGCGCCAGGAGAACCAGCCCGGATGCTCCTTGAGCCAGGGGTGGTCCTGGGAGCACTGGATGGCGAAGTCCAGAGCGATCTCCAGGCCGTGCTCGCGGGCCGCGGCCACCAGCTCGCGGAAGTCGTCCAGCGTGCCCAACTGCGGGTGGATGGCGTCGTGGCCACCCTCCTCGCTGCCGATGGCATAGGGGCTGCCCGGATCGTTCGGGCCGGCCTGCAGACTGTTGTTCGGACCCTTGCGATGCTGGCGCCCGATGGGGTGGATCGGCGGGAAGTACAGCACATCGAAGCCCATGTCGCGGATCGCCGGCAGACGCTTGTGCACGTCGCGGAAGGTGCCGTGCCGATTGGGATCATCGGTCTCCGAGCGTGGGAAAAGCTCGTACCAGCTGGCGAACTGGGCCATCGGGCGCTCGACATCCAGCGGATAGACCGAGCTACGGCTGCAGTGCTCGCGCGGATCGGCCGCAGCCATGGCCGCAGCGGTTTCCGCCGCCAGCAGCAGCGATACCCGCTCATCTTCCAGATGCGCCGACCCCAGCCGGTGCAACAGATCGTCGAGGATCGCGCGGTTCTCGCCCTGGGCGCGCGCGCTGGCCTTTTCCAGCAGCAGGCGGCCCTCTTCCAGCTCCAGCTGCACCGGTACGCCCGCGGTGTGCTTTTTCGACAGTTCGTAGCGGTAGCTTTCGAACACGTCCCACCAGGCCTCGATCACGAACTCGTGTTCGGCCACCTGGGTCGGGGTGAACTGACCTTGCCAGCTATCATTGCCCAAGAGCTTCAATCGCGCACGACGCCAGCTGCTCTCGCCCTTTTCGCGCCAGCACACCGCGGCGGCGAGCTGGTCATGGCCGTCTGCGAATATCCTGCTGGTAACAACGACGGGCTGGCCAATGATCGCCTTGGCCGCAAAGCGGCCATCGTCGACCACCGGCAAGGTGGATTCGATGGCGATGCGCGGCATCTTCAGGGCTTCTTCGAGTCGAGGGTGAATCGTCACGTCGGGCTGTGCATCGCTCATCGAACGGGCTCCTGGGGCGCAAGGGTTCGGGTTGCCCGAGCCGCCTCTGGATGCGTCATCGTGCGGTTCGGGTGCCGACCCGCGAATGGCGGTTTTTGTCGGCTCTTTCTTCCGAGCCAGCCCGCCTGGGAAAGTTCAGCGTTTCACGGCGCCGACAGCTCCATTCCGCAACTGGTCGACGGGATGCCTGCAGGGCGCTTTGCAACCCTTGCGCAGGCGGCTACGGCCGACCGTCGCAGGACTTGAAAGTCCCGACGGCTGGCCGGAACCGGCGCAGCCCGCGCCCATCAATCAAGAACGTCGGACGTCATCAACAGCGTCCGGTCAGAGGAGAACGAGCATGACTCACGCACGCCCCGATATGCCCCAGCCCGATCCGATCGTGCATGACAAGCCAGGCGATGTGCCGCAGGTGCCCTGTGCCGACGAGTTGGACGAACACAAACCCGGTTCGCCCTATGGCAATCAGTCGGTCGTGGATACCGACGACCCGCAACCGTCCTGACCCTGGGGCGCCGCTCACGACGGTTCATCGAAGACGAGCAACGGGTTGTAGCCGCTGCGAGCGTACTCGCCCTCCTCGGCCAGCATCAGGTCCAGCGCCAGGCTGGCAAGATCGTCGGCGACAGGGTCGGCGCGGCCCTGCAGTTGTCGCAGCACGATCTTCAGGTAGCTTTCGCAGGCGCCGCAGGCTTCCGCCTGCACCGGCAGGAACGGCTCGCCCTGCTCATCGTCCAGCCCCAGATAGAGCAACTGCCCACCCGTCTCGCAGTTGCTGCACTTGACCCGCTCCAGGTGCCATTCCGTTGCACACAGCGCGCAGTGCAGGAAGCGCACGCCGCTGCGATACGGTTCGTTGTGCACCACGCTCGCTACGGGCGGCGAGCCACAGCACGGGCACAAGGCCCGCGCCTCGGCCAGCGGTTGCGCTGGCGGACGTGGCAAGGCCGCCGCCAGGCGCACCCAGGCCACCTGCAGCGCGGCTGCCACCAGCGGCATCAGCCCGCGGGTATCGGCGCTGCCGGCGCGCTGTTCCAGTACATCCTCGGCGATCGCCTGCAGTGCATCGGCATTCGCGTCACGCAGGGCTTGAAGCAGCGGTCTCTGCCGCTCACCGACGTGCAGCGCCAGCGCATCGAGGATCGCGCGCAGATCACCCTGCCAGTCCAGATCGCGGCGCAACGCACGAAAGCCCAGCGGCGGCATGCGATGCTCCAAAGCCTGATCGAAGGCATCCGGCGCCGGACGCCAGGACGGTTCGCGCCCACTCAAGACCTGATGCTGGGCCTGCGCCAGGCGCGCCATGAAGTCGAGAAACTCGTCCAGCGCCGGCACCATGACCATCAGCTCGCGCAGGCGCAGCGCACGGCGGCTGAACAACTGGTCGTCCGGCAGGACTACCTGCGGCGGTTCCATGATGGTGGTGGGTGCGCTGCCGAATTCGTGGCTCGCGGGGCCGCGTTTTCCTTTCATGCTCGATTCCCTTGTTGGTCAGTCATGTTCGGGTTCTGGACGCCGCGGCATCGCCGGGCTCGCGATGGGGCAAGGCCGTCTCGTCGCCACGTTTCTCGCCGGCCATGACCTCGTCGTACCAGAGCTTGTGGTGATGCCGGGCCCAGGCCGGGCTGACCCGGCCCTGGGTCATCGCGCGGATCGAACCCTTGACCCAGATGGCCGAGTAGACGTGGATGATCAGCGTGAGGATGGCGACGAAGGCCGTCACCGCGTGGATCAATGCCGCCCAGCGCAGCGCCCAGATCGGCATTTCACTGGCCACCCAGGGCCGCCAGAGCACCACACCGGTTACCAGCAGCACTGGCACCGTGGCCAGGAATACCCAGTACACCAGCTTCTGCCCGGCGTTGTTCTGCCCCACCGGGGGAAGGCGCTCGTCCCGGTTGGACAGCACGTCGCCGATCTGCCGCGCCCATTGCACGTCGTAGCGGCGGAACAGATTGGCGCGAAAGAAGCGCACCGCCTGGATCAGGAAGAACAGCGTCATGAACACACCGATGTACGGGTGCACGATGCGCGTCGGCTCCGGCCCGCCGAACAGCGCGGTGAGGCCGAAGAACGCCGGGTAGAACAGCGCCAGTCCGCTCAGGGTGAGCAGCACGAAACAGATCGCGACGATCCAGTGATTGGCCCGCGCCCAGGGGCCATAGCGCAGGATGCCCTTGCGTACGTTGGAATGACTCATGGCCGCCGCTCCTCGTCACGCAGATCCTGTTCACGGTCCGCCGCGGCGTTTTCCGCCTCGGGATCGTCCTCCGGTTCTTCCTTCGGTCCCTTGGTCATGTAGTGGAAGAAGCCGGCCAGCACCGAGACGCCCAGTACCGCGGACATGATCGGCTTGGTCACGCCCTTCCACAGCTCCACCGTCGGGCTGATATGCGGGTCCTTCGGCAGACCGCTGTAGATCTCCGGCTTGTCGGCATGCTGCAGCACGTACACCACATGGGTGCCGCCGACGCCGGCCGGGTCGTAGATGCCGGCGTTCTCGAAGCCACGCTCCTTGAGCTTCTCGACCCGGTGCGCGCCGTAGTCGAGCATCTGCTCCTTGGTGCCGAACTGGATCGAGCCGGTCGGGCAGCTCTTCACGCAGGCCGGCTCCAGGCCGTGATAGACGCGATCGGAACAGAGCGTGCACTTGTAGGCCTTGTTGTCCTTCTTCGAGATGCGCGGGATGTTGAACGGGCACCCGGCCACGCAATAGCCGCAGCCGATGCAGTGCTCGGAATTGAAGTCGACGATGCCGTTGGCGTACTGCACGATGGCACCGGGCGACGGGCAGGCCTTCAGGCAGCCCGGCTCGGCGCAGTGCATGCAGTTGTCCTTGCGGATCAGCCACTCCAGGTCGCCCTCCTCGTTCTCGTACTCGGAAAAGCGCATGACCTCGAACGACGACGGGGTCAGGTCCTGCGGGGCATTGTAGGTGCCGTCGCACTCGCCGACCTCGTCGCGCAGGTCGTTCCATTCCATGCACGCCACCTGGCAGGCCTTGCAGCCGATGCACACCGACACGTCGATCAGCTTGGTCACCTTCTCCACGCCGCCGGAGCGGATCTGCGGCGAAGGCTCGGTGGTCGCCGAACGCGCGATGATGTTCTGCAGGTTGATCTGGTCACCTCGCATCAGGCGTCTCCTATAGCTTCTCGACGTTCACCAGGAACGACTTGAATTCCGGGGTCTGGGTGTTGCCGTCGCCCACGAAGGGGGTCAGCGTGTTGGTCAGGTGAGCCTTTCTCGCCACGCCGGTGAAGCCCCAGTGGATCGGGATACCGACCTGATGCACGGTGCGCCCGTCCACCTGCAGCGGACGCAGGCGCTTGGTCACCACCGCCACCGCATCGATATGCCCGCGCTTGGAGCGAACCCGCACCTTTTCCCCCGCGGCGATGCCCAGCTCGCCAGCCAGCACCTCGCCGATCTCGACGAACTTTTCCGGCTGGACGATGGCGTTGAGCAGCACGTGGGTCGTCCAGTAGTGGAAGTGTTCGGTGAGGCGGTAGGTGGTCGCCGCATACGGAAACTCTTCGTAGGTGCCGAAGGTATGTCGATCTTCGGCGAAGATGCGGGCAACCGGATTGTGATAGGCCAGCGGGTTGTCCGGGTGCAGCGGATTGTTCGGAATCGGCGATTCCAGTGGCTCGTAGTGCTCGGGAAACGGCCCCTCGCCCAGCCACTCGCTGGCGAAGAAGTGCCCGGTGCCGCTCTCGGTGAGGATGAACGGCTTGACGTCGTCCTCCGGCGGTGCGGCCACCGGGTAGTCCGGCACGTCGGCACCGACCCAGCGTTCACCGTTCCACCACACCAGCGCGCGGTTAGGGTCCCAAGGCGTGCCGTCCGGGCGGGCCGAGGCGCGGTTGTAGAGAATCCGCCGATTCAGCGGCCAGGCCCAGGCCCAGCCGAGGGTGACGCCGATGTCGTATGGGTCGGAGTTGTCGCGCCGATCCATCATGTTGCCCTGCTCGGTCCAGGAACCGGAGTAGATCCAGCAACCGCAGGAGGTCGAGCCGTCGGCACGCAGCTCTCCGAAATCGTTGAGCAGCTCGCCCTTGCGGCGGATGATCCGCCCCTGGTCATCAATGTCCGCCAGCGCGCGGCCGTTGTATTCCTTGGCCAGCTCCGACGCGGCGGGATGCGCCGGGTCGCTGTAGTCCCAGGTCAGGTTGAGGATCGGCTCGGGGAAGGCTCCGCCCTCCTGCTGGTAGAGCTTCTGCAGGCGATGGAACAATCCGGCGAGAATCGCCGTGTCGGTCTTCGCCTCGCCGGGCGGCGGTGCCGCCTGGTGGTGCCACTGCAGCCAGCGCGAGCTGTTGGTGATCGAGCCGTCGTCCTCGGCGAAGGTGGTGGTCGGCAGGCGGAACACCGCGGTCTGGATCTGGCTCGGGTCGACGTCGTTGAACTCGCCATGGTTCTTCCAGAACTCGCCGGTCTCGGTGGCCAATGGATCCATGACCACCAGCCACTTGAGCTTCGACAGCCCATCCAGCACCTTCGCCTTGTTCGGGAACGCCGCGAGGATGTTGAATCCCTGGCAGAAGGCGCCGGTCATCTTGCCTTTGGTCATGTCGTTGACCGCGTAGAGCACGTCGTACAGCGGCTCGGACAGCTTCGGCAACCAGTCGTAGCACCAGTCGTTATCGGCTGTTGCCGCCTCGCCATAGAACGCCTTCATCATGCTGACGAAGAAACGCTCGTAGTGCTTCCAGTACGACACCTGATTGGGCAGCAACGGCTTGCGGATCTTCTCGCGGATGTAGTCCTCGTAGCGCTGGGCGCCAGCCGCCGGCAGCGTCATGTAGCCCGGCAGCAGATTGGACAGCAGGCCTATGTCGGTCAGCCCCTGGATGTTGGAATGCCCGCGCAGCGCGTTGACCCCGCCTCCCGGCATGCCCATGTTGCCCAGCAGCAGCTGGACCATGGCACCGGTGCGGATCATCTGCGCGCCAATGGAGTGCTGCGTCCAGCCCAGGGCATAGAGGATGGTCATGGTCTTGTCCGGCGCCGCGCTCTGCGCCAGCAACTCCCATAGCTGCAGGACCTTGGCCTGCGGCATGCCGCAGACGCGCTCGACCATCTCCACCGTGTAGCGGCTGTAGTGCTGGCGCATCAGCTGGAACACGCAGTGCGGGTGCTGCAGTGTCTCGTCGCGGCGGACGAAGCCCTGCTCGTCGAGGTCGAAGTTCCAGGTGGCCTTGTCGTACTGGTGGCGCTCTTCGTCGTAGCCGGTGAACAGCCCGTCGTTGAACTCGAAGCCTTCGCGCACCAGGTGCGCCGCGTCGGTGTAATGCAGCACGTATTCGTGGGCGTAGCGGTCATTCTCGATCAGGTAGCTGATCAGCCCGCCAAGGAAGACGATATCGGTCCCGGTGCGGATCCAGGCGTGATAGTCCGCCACCGCGGTGGTGCGGTTGTAGCGCGGGTCGATGGAGATCAGGATCGCATCGCTGCGCTCCTTGGCTTGCATGACCCAGCGGAAGCCCACCGGATGCGCCTCGGCCGAGTTCCCGCCCATGGACAGGACAATATTGGCATTGCGGATGTCGACCCAGCTGTTGGTCATGGCACCGCGACCGAATGAAGGGGCAAGACCTGCCACCGTCGGTCCGTGTCAGACGCGCGCCTGGTTGTCGAGTTTGAGAATGCCCAGCGCCCGAGTGATCTTCTGCGTCAGGTACGCCGTCTCATTGGTGCAGGCCGAGGCCGCCACCATGGAGGTGGTCATCCAGCGGTTGACCTGCCGCCCCTCCTCGTCCTGGCTCTCGAAATTGCGGTCGCGGTCGTCCTTCATCAGGCGGGCGATGCGGTCGAGCGCCTCATCCCAGCTGATGCGCTTCCACTCATCCGTGCCCGGCTCGCGCACCTGCGGGTAGCGCACCCGCGAGTCGCTCCTGATGAAGTCGAGCACACCGGCGCCCCGCGGGCATAGCGAGCCGCGGCTGACCGGATGGTCCGGATCGCCCTCGACATGGAAGATGTGGTCATGGCTGTTGATCGCGCCGTCACCGCGCGCGTACAGCAACATGCCGCAACCGACCGAGCAGTATGTGCATATGTTGCGGGTGACCTTGGCGCCGGTGAGCTTGAAATGCCGCACCGAGGCCAGCGCCTCCTCCGGGGCGAAGCCCATCATCGCCATGCTGGAAGCGCCCAAGCCGGCAGCGCCGAACTTGAGAAACTGCCGCCGGGATACTCGTACCGTCATCGGTATCTCCTTTCATGAATGCTCGGCCACACTGGTAGAGGGTCGACTGGCTGCGGTTGGCAGAGGTTCAGACGGGATGACGGGCGGCTCTACCGCCGGGGGTACAAGGTGGTCGGAATGCGCTGCCGCCCGGTCAGAATCGGGGCTGCGACAGGCACAAAGGGCAGCCTAGCGGTCCTCGCGCAACCGCTCGAGCAGCTCCCGTCCCAGCCGCTGGCGAGTGTTGCCGTAGTCGGCCCAGGGATCGTCGCTGCGCGCGCTCAGGTAGTCGCGGACGTTGCCCAGCCGCCACTGATCGGCGCCTTCCAGGTGGCGCACCTCTTCCAGGCTCACCGGCAGCGACACCCCAAGGCCGGGCCGCGCCCGCACCGAGTAGGCGGCGACGGTACTGGCGCCCTTCTGGTTGCGCAGGTAGTCGACGAAAATGCGCCCGACACGATTCTGCGGGCCCATCTTGCCGACGATCAGCTGCGGCGACTCCCGCGCCAGCCGCTCCGTCACCGAGCGCGCGAAGCTGCGCGCGCAATCCCAGTCGTGGCGCCGCTCGATCGGCACCACCACATGCATCCCGCGCCCGCCGCTGGTCTTGAGGAAGGCGCGCAGCCCCAGCTCGTCCAGCAGCGCCAGGGTCAGCTCGGTAGCCTCGACCATGCTCGCCCAGGGCAGTGCCGGGTCCGGATCCAGATCGAAGATCACCCGGTCCGGTCGCTCGATGCGATCGCTGCGGGCGTTCCAGGTATGGAATTCGACGCTGCCCATCTGCACCGCCTCGATGACGGCGGTGATGTTGTCGGCCTGGATCAACCGGGCGTGCTCGGGATCGAGGTTTTTCGGCAGCGCGCGCATGTGCGGCATCTTCAACCGGCCGCAGTGACGCTGGAAGAAGCTCTCGCCGCCGATACCTTCCGGCGCACGGACGATGGAAAGCGGTCGCCCGGCGAGCTGTGGCACCAGCCGGTCCGCCACCGCCAGGTAATACTCTGCCAGCGCCAGCTTGGTGGTGCCGCTGGCCTCGTCGATCACCCGCTGATGGCTGCTGATGCCGACACCGCCTGCCAGTGGGCGAGCGCTGTCCTTTCGCGCGGCCATGCCTCAGCTGGCCTTCTTGCTGGATTTGCTGCTCGCCGCCGGTGCCTTGCGTGTGCGTGACGAGCTGGACGACTTGCTGGTCTTGGCCTTGCTCGCAGGCTTGGATTTGGCTGGCGCCTTTTCCGGCGCATCGTCCTCTTCGTCCGCCTCGGCGGCGCGCGCCTTGCCCGGCTTGGCAGCCAGGCTGCGCTTGAGCAGCTCGGTGAGGTCGATGACATCCGCCGAGCGGCGATCCACCGACTCTTCCGGCCCGCCCACGGCTTCCAGCTTGCCTTCGCGTGCCTTCTTCTCCACCAGGTCCATGATCTGGTCCTGGAAGGTGTCCTTGTACTGCTCCGGCTTCCACTTCTCGGTCATGTCTTCCACCAGACGCTTGGCCATGTCCAGTTCGCGCTCGGCCAGGTCCGGATCGAGCGCTTCGTCCTTGAGCTCGAGGTATTCGACGCCGCGCACCTCGTCGGCCCAGCGCAGGGTGTTCATCACCAGCGCCTTGCCCAGCGGCATCACCACCGCCAGATGCTGCTTGTTGCGCAGCACCACGTTGGCGATGCCGACCTTGCCGGTCTGGATCAGCGTCTCGCGCAAGAGCGCATAGACCTTTTCCCCACGCCGGTCCGGGGTCAGGTAGTACGGCGTGTCGATGTAGAGAAAGGAAATGTCCTTGGCGTCGACGAAGGCGACGATGTCCACGGTCTGCGTGGCTTTGGGATGCGCCGCCTTGATCTCGTCGTCGCTGATGACCACGTAGTGGCCCTTCTCGTACTCGACGCCCTTGACGATGTTCTCGCTGTCGATGTCCTCGCCGGTGGTCTTGTTGATGCGCTTGTAACCGACCCGATCCATGCTGCGCTTGTCCAGCCAGTCGAAATCGATGCCCTGCCGTGTAGTGGCCGGCACCAGCGCCACCGGGATGTGTACCAGTCCGAAACTGACCGCGCCTTTCCAGATCGTGCGTGGCATACCCTGTACTCCTTCGCGTAGGTGCCGGCCCGCGGTCAGCCGTTGACCACGGTGCCGCCGTTGACGTGAATCACCTGCCCACTGACATAGGACGCATCGCTGCTGGCCAGATAGACGTAGGCCGGCGCCACCTCTTCAGGCTGACCGGGCCGTTTCATAGGCACGTTGGAGCCGAATTCGGCGACCTTGTCGGCATCGAAGGTGGAGGGAATCAGGGGCGTCCAGATCGGTCCCGGCGCCACCGAGTTCACTCGGATGCCTCGCTCGGCCAGGCTCATGGCCAGGGCACGGGTGAAGGCGACGATGGCGCCCTTGGTGGAGGAATAGTCGATCAGCATCGGATTGCCCTTGTAGGCGGTCACCGAGCTGGTGTTGATGATCGAGGCGCCTTTCTGCAGGTGCGGCAACGCCACCTGAGTCAGCTGGAACATGCCGAACACGTTGGTACGGAAGGTCTGCTCCCACTGCTCCGGTGGAATGTCCTCGAAACGATCGCGGGGATGCTGCTCGGCAGCATTGTTGACCAGGATGTCCAGCTTGCCGAACTGCGCCAGCGTCTCGTCGACGACCTTGCGGCAGACATCGCGGTCGGCCACGTCACCGGCGAAGGTCAGGCAGCGCCGGCCGTGTTGCTCGACGTCCTTGCGTGTCTGCTCGGCATCCTGGTGTTGGTCGAGGTAGAGGATGGCCACGTCGGCACCTTCGCGGGCGAACAGCACCGCCACCGAGCGGCCGATACCACTGTCGCCACCGGTGATGATGGCGACCTTGCCGGCGAGCTTGCCGGCCGCCTTGTAGTCCTCCCCGCGATATTGCGGCCGCGGGTTCATCAGCCCTTCCTTGCCGGGTTCTGCCTGCTTCTGTGGGGGTAGGGTCTGATTGTCATCGGCCATGGAAAATCCTCCGTCAAGGTAGTGAGCCTGTCTTCGGAGGACTGGAACGGCGCGCGAAAAGTTTCTGCGGGGCGATGAGAGGGCCCTGTACAGGGCCCTCGGATGGTCAGTTCAGCGTCAGCACGACACGACCACGAGGTACGCCGCTTTCGACGTACTGGTGGGCTTCGACTGCCTGCTCGAAGGGGAACTGCCGGTCGACCTGCGGACGCACCAGGCGGTCGACGGTCAGTTGGTTGATGTGTTGCAGCGCGCGTTCGACGGCCTCGCGGTTCTGCTCGATGCCCAGCTCCGGCTGCCCAGTGAAGTCGCAAAGGCAATGCAGGAAGAATTTGAAGTTCTTCTTGAAGGCCGCACACACCGGCAGGGCCGTTTCGTTGCCGCCGTTCATGCCATAGAGGATCAGCTTGCCCAGCGGCGCCATGACATCGCCGAGCAGTTTCATCTGCGAGCCGCCACAGGCATCCAGCACCACCTCGACGCCGCGGCCTTCGGTCACCTTCTGCAGACGGCCGACCAGGTCTTCCTCTTCGGTGACGATCACCGTCTCCGCGCCAAGCTCGCGCAGGTAGTCGCGGTCCTCGCTGGTGTCGCAGGTGGCGATCACCCGCCCCCCCAGCGCCTTGGCCAGCTGTACGGCTGCCGGTCCGGTGCAATGCGCGGCCTGGTTGATCAGCACGTATTGCCCGGGCTCCAGCTGAGCCAGTTCGACCAGGGCGAAATAGCTCACCAGCATCGGCGTATAGTGGATCGCCGCCTCGCTGGCGCTGAGCATGTCCGGGTAATGCACCAGGGCCTGCTGCGGCAGCAGCGCGTGTTCGGCATACAGCGGGTACTGATTGAGATCGTGGGCGGGGAAACCCGCCACCTGGTCGCCGACGCTGAAGCCCTGGACGCCCTCTCCCACCGCCAGCACCTCGCCCGCCACCTCGCTGCCGAGCCCGGCGGGCAGACGCGCATGGCGCGGCGCCAGGTCCTGCCGCCAGAGCACGTCGTTCCAGCTCACGCCGACGGCGCGCACGCCGATCAGGACCTCGCCCGGGCCGGCAACCGGCACCGCGCGCTCTTCCTGACGCAATACGTCGGCCGGGCCGAACTGATGAAAACGGATGATGCGGGACATTGCGACCCCTCGCTTACTACTGTGCAAACGGACTCTATCGTCAGTATCGTCACAACTCCAGTGAACGGCGTGGATTCCCATTGATAGTTCCCATGCGCAGTAATGATGGAACTACGTATGTATGCTTGCCGGCGCATTGCAGCTTTGTGCATTTCGAAAGCGGGATCGGGCATGCGCTCGTCTGCGCAAGCTGTCTAGAATGCAGCGACCCACCGAACCGGACCGCGGTCCGGCCACCAGGCTCGACGTGAACCAGGCATGAATCGCAACGACCTTCGCCGTGTTGACCTCAATCTGCTGATCGTCTTCGAAACGCTGATGCACGAGCGCAGCGTGACCCGCGCCGCCGAGAAGCTCTTTCTCGGCCAGCCGGCGATCAGCGCCGCGCTGGCCCGACTGCGCGCGCTGTTCGACGACCCGCTGTTCGTGCGCACCGGTCGGAGCATGGAACCCACTGCCCGCGCGCTGGACATCGCCCAGCTGTTGTCGCCGGCGTTGGACTCGATCTCCACCGCCGTCAGCCGCGCCTCCACCTTCGACCCAGCCACCAGCACCCAGGTGTTTCGCATCGGCCTGACCGATGAAGTCGAGTTCGCCCTGCTACCGCCGCTGCTGCGCCGCCTGCGCGCCGAGGCACCGGACGTGGTGCTGGTGGTGCGGCGCGCCAACTACCTGTTGATGCCCGGCCTGCTGGCGTCCGGCGAGATTTCGGTGGGCGTCTGCTACACCGAGGAGCTGCCGGCCAACGCCAAGCGCAAGGTACTGCGCCGGCCCAAACCGATGCTGCTGCGTGCCGACAGCATTCCAGGCCGGCTGAGCATGGAGGACTACTGCAGCCGTCCGCATGCGATGGTCTCCTTTGCCGGCGATCTCAACGGCTATATCGACGAGGAACTGGCGCTGCACGGCTGCAAGCGCAAGGTGGTCCTGGCGGTGCCGCAGTTCAACGGCCTGGCCAGCCTGCTTGCCGGCACCGATATCATCGCCACCGTTCCGGACTACGCCGCCGCGGCACTGGCGGCCAATGGTGGCGTGCGCGCCGAACCGCTGCCGTTTCAGACCAGCCAGGACTTCGAACTGTCCATGGCCTGGCGCGGCGCTCAGGACAACGACCCCGCCGAACGCTGGCTGCGCTCGCGTATCCAGATGTTCGTCGGCGACCCGGATAGTCTGTAGGGTGGAAAACGGCGCAGCCTTTTCCACGCGTATGCCGCCCCAAGCACACCGCCTCGTCATTCCAATACCCTGCCCCTGCAGCTCCTTCTAGCAGTCCCGTAGCGTGGGCTTCAGCCCACCAAGCGCTCTCAGGCCTCAACGCCCATTGGTGGGCTAAAGCCCACCCTACGAATCCCATCCCGAGTGTCCATACTGACGCAACGGCACCAACACCTCGCACGACGTCCTCGCCCCGCGCTGATATCGAATGCCCAACCATCACCGCCAATGATATTCACCTTTGGCCCGTTCGATTTCTGCTGAACGGCTTGACCACGCAGACTCCTGCCATCAACAAATCCGACTTGCGGAGTCAAGCATGGAACGTTCGCTCAACGCCTTGCGTTTTCCCCTTATTGCCCTGACGGTGCTGATCACCGCCGCCTGCGGCAAGGCACCGGAGGCCACCCAGTCGGGTACGCCGCCGCCTGCGGTCAGCGTGGCTGAAGTCATCGAGCAGCAGGTGACCGAGTGGGACGAGGTCACCGGGCGCCTGGAGGCGCCGGAGTCGGTGGAGATCCGCCCGCGCGTCTCGGGCTTCATCGACAAGGTGGCCTTCGAGGAAGGCGCGCTGGTGAAAAAAGGCGACCTCCTGTTCCAGATCGATCCACGCCCGTTCCAGGCCGAGGTCAAGCGTCTGCAGGCGCAGCTGCAACAGGCCCGCGCCACCCAGCAGCGCACCGCCGCCGAAGCCGAGCGCGGCGAGCGCCTGCGGCAGAAGAACGCGATTTCCGCCGAACTGGCCGATGCCCGCGTGAGTGCCGCCAGCGAAGCGAAGTCGGCAGTCGCGGCGATCCAGGCGCAGCTGGACAAGGCCCAGTTGGACCTCTCCTTCACCCGCGTGACGGCGCCCATCGACGGCCGTGCCGGCCGCGCGCTGATCACGGCCGGCAACCTGGTCAACGCCGGCGAGGCCCTGCTGACCACGCTGGTCTCCACCGACAAGGTCTACGCCTACTTCGAAGCGGACGAACGTCTGTACCTGAAGTACCGCGAGTTGGCGCGCCAGGGCGACCGTGGCGAGGCGACCCCGGTCTATCTCGGCCTCTCGGACGAGGACGGCCACCCGCATCTGGGCCACATGGACTTCATGGACAACCAGGTCGACCCGCGTACCGGCACCATTCGCGGCCGCGCCGTGTTCGACAACCGCGACCGCAGCTTTACCCCCGGGCTGTATGCACGGCTGAAGCTGGTCGGCAGCCCGACCTACGAGGCGGTACTGATCAAGGACGTAGCGGTGGGCACTGACCTGGGCAAGAAGTTCGTCCTGGTACTGGCCGAGGACGGCACCGTGGCCTACCGGCCGGTCGAGCTCGGGCCCAAGCTCGAAGGGCTGCGCATCGTGCGCGATGGCCTGGCCAAGGGCGAGCGCATCGTGGTCAACGGCCTGCAGCGCGTACGCCCGGGTAGCCCGGTGCAGCCCGAGTCGGTGCCCATGGCCGACGCCGAGACGCTGGCGGCGCTGAAGCAGCAGAACCGTGCGATCAGCGAGGCGATGAAGCCGCAGGTCGACGAGCGCACCCTGGCCCAGCGCCCGAGCAGTTGACCGTCCGACAGCAGTCCTGAACTCCGGCGCGCCAGTCGCGCCCATCCGATCGATCCGCCAGGGCGCGCCCGCCGCGCCCTACTCCGGAGTGCGCCATGAATTTCTCGCAATTCTTCATCAAGCGGCCGATTTTCGCCGCCGTGCTGTCGTTGGTGATCCTCATCGGCGGCGCCATCTCGCTGTTCCAGCTGCCGATCAGCGAATATCCGGAAGTGGTGCCGCCCACCGTGGTGGTGCGGGCCAACTTCCCCGGCGCCAACCCCAAGGTGATCGGCGAAACCGTTGCCTCGCCGCTGGAACAGGCCATCACCGGCGTCGAGGGCATGCTTTACATGTCGTCCCAGGCGACCGCCGACGGCAAGCTGACGCTGACCATCACCTTCGCCCTCGGCACCGACCTGGACAACGCCCAGGTGCAGGTGCAGAACCGCGTGACGCGCACCATGCCGACCCTGCCCACCGAGGTGCAGCGCCTCGGCGTGACCGTCGACAAGGCCTCCCCCGACCTGACCATGGTGGTGCACCTGACCTCGCCGGATAACCGCTACGACATGCTCTACCTGTCCAACTACGCCGCGCTCAACGTCAAGGACGAGCTGGCGCGGCTGGACGGTGTGGGCGACGTGCAGCTGTTTGGCCTGGGCAACTATTCCCTGCGCGTCTGGCTCGACCCGAACAAGGTCGCCCAGCGCAACCTCACCGCCACCGACGTGGTCAACGCCATCCGCGAGCAGAACCGTCAGGTCGCCGCCGGTGCCCTGGGCGCCCCGCCGGCACCGGGCGCCACCGACTTCCAGCTGTCGATCAACACCCAGGGGCGCCTGGTGGACGAGGAGGAGTTCGAGAACATCATCGTGCGCGCCGGCGAGGACGGCGAGATCACCCGCCTGAAGGACATCGCCCGCATCGAACTGGGTTCCAGCCAGTACGCCCTGCGCTCGTTGCTGAACAACCAGCCGGCGGTGGCCATCCCGATCTTCCAGCGCCCGGGCTCCAATGCCATCGCCATCTCGGACCTGGTGCGCGAGCGCATGGCCGAGCTCAAGCAGAGCTTCCCCCAGGGCGTGGATTACGAGATCGTCTACGACCCGACCATCTTCGTGCGCGGCTCCATCGAGGCGGTGGTGCACACCCTGCTCGAAGCCATCGTGCTGGTGGTGCTGGTGGTGATCCTGTTCCTGCAGACCTGGCGCGCCTCGATCATTCCGCTGGCCGCCGTGCCGGTGTCGCTGATCGGCACCTTCGCGGTGATGCACCTGCTCGGTTTCTCGCTCAATGCGTTGTCGCTGTTCGGCCTGGTGCTAGCCATCGGCATCGTGGTGGATGACGCCATCGTCGTGGTGGAGAACGTCGAGCGCAACATCGGCCTCGGCAAGTCGCCGGTAGAGGCGACCCGCCAGGCCATGAAGGAAGTCACCGGGCCGATCATCGCCACCGCCCTGGTGCTCTGCGCGGTGTTCATCCCGACTGCGTTCATTTCCGGCCTGACCGGGCAGTTCTATCAGCAGTTCGCGCTGACCATCGCGATCTCCACGGTGATCTCGGCGTTCAACTCGCTGACCCTGTCGCCGGCGCTGGCTGCGACCCTGCTCAAAGCCCACGATGCGCCGAAGGACGGCTTCTCACGGCTGCTCGACCGACTGTTCGGCGGCTGGCTGTTCCGCCCCTTCAACCGCATGTTCGACCGCGCCAGCCATGGTTACGTTGGCATGGTACGGCGCATCCTGCGCGGCAGTGCCGTGGCCCTGCTGGTCTACGTCGGCCTGGTGGGCCTGGGGTATCTGGGCTTTGCCAGTACCCCGACCGGCTTCGTTCCGCAGCAGGACAAGCAATACCTGGTCGCCTTCGCCCAGCTGCCGGACGCCGCCACCCTGGACCGTACCGAGGATGTGATCAAGCGCATGTCGGAAATCGCCGGCAAGCATCCGGGCGTGGAGAACACCGTGGCCTTCCCGGGGCTGTCGATCAACGGTTTCACCAACAGCCCGAACAGCGGCATCGTCTTCACCCCGCTCAAGCCCTTCGATGAGCGCAAGGACCCGTCGCTCTCGGCCAACGCCATCGCGGCGGACCTGAACGGCCAGTTCGCGCAGATCCAGGATGCCTTCATCGCCATCTTCCCGCCGCCACCCGTACAGGGCCTGGGCACGATCGGCGGCTTCCGCGTGCAGGTGCAGGATCGCGGCAACCTCGGCTATGAAGAGCTGTACAAGCAGGTGCAGAACGTCATCGCCAAGAGCGCCGACTATCCGGAACTGGCCGGCCTGTTCACCAGCTATCAGGTCAACGTGCCGCAGGTGGACGCCGATATCGACCGCGAGAAGGCCAAGACCCACGGCGTGGCCATCGATGACATCTTCGACACCATGCAGGTCTACCTCGGCTCGCTGTATGCCAACGACTTCAACCGCTTCGGCCGCACCTATCAGGTCAACGTCCAGGCCGACCAGAAGTTCCGCCTCGCGCCAGAGCAGATCGGCCAGCTAAAGGTGCGCAACAACCGCGGCGAGATGGTCCCTCTGTCGACCTTCGTCAGCGTCACGGACAGCGCCGGCCCGGACCGGGTGATGCACTACAACGGCTTCCTCACCGCGGAGATCAACGGCGCCGCCGCACCGGGCTACAGCTCAGGGCAAGCCGAAGCAGCCATGGAACGACTGCTCCAGACCGAGCTGCCCAACGGCATGACCTACGAGTGGACCGAGCTGACCTACCAGCAGATCCTCGCCGGCAACACCGCGGTGTTCGTCTTCCCGCTCTGCGTGCTTCTGGCCTTCCTGGTGCTGGCCGCGCAGTACGAGAGCTGGAGCCTGCCGCTGGCGGTGATCCTGATCGTGCCGATGACGCTGCTCTCGGCCATCACCGGGGTGATCCTGGCCGGCAGCGACAACAACGTGTTCACCCAGATCGGCCTGATCGTGCTGGTGGGCCTGGCGTGCAAGAACGCGATCCTGATCGTCGAGTTCGCCAAGGACAAGCAGGAAGAAGGCATGGACCGGCTGGCCGCCACTCTGGAGGCCTGCCGCCTGCGCCTGCGGCCGATCCTGATGACCAGCTTCGCCTTCATCATGGGCGTGGTACCGCTGGTGCTTTCCAGCGGGGCCGGCGCCGAGATGCGCCATGCCATGGGTGTTGCGGTGTTCAGCGGCATGCTCGGGGTGACCTTCTTCGGGCTGCTGCTGACCCCGGTGTTCTATCTGGTGATTCGCGCCTTCGTCGAGAAGCGTGAAGCGCGCAAGGCGGTATTCAAGGAGGCCCGCGCATGAAGTTCTTCACCCTTTCCCTGCTCGCCCTGACCATCGCCGGTTGCGCGGTCGGTCCGGACTACCGCGCGCCTCAACCGGAGCCGGCGCGGCTGCTTCAGGCCGAGCATGGCGGCCACGACCGTTCGCGCTTCGAGGCGGCCTGGTGGCGGCAGTTCGAGGACCCGACGCTGGACGCCCTGGTCGGCGAAGCGCTGGATGAAAACCGCGAGCTGCGCATCGCCTATGCCCGCCTGCGTGCGGCCCGAGCGATTCGCGACGACATCAGCAATGATCATTTGCCGACCGTCACCGCCGGCGCCAGCGCTGATATCGGCAAGGCCCAGCAACCGGGGTTCAGCGAAGAACGGGTGAACGCCGAACGTTACGATCTGGGCCTGGACATGGCCTGGGAACTAGACCTGTTCGGCCGTATCCAGCGCAGCCTGGAGGCCAGCGAAGCGCAGGCCGAGGCCGCCGAGGCCGAGCTCTATCAATTGCAGGTCAGCCTGGTCGCCGAGCTGGTGGATGCCTACGGTCAGCTGCGTGGCGCCCAGCTGCGCGAGCGCATCGCCCGCGACAACCTGGCCAACCAGCGCAATTCCCATGAACTGACCGAGCAGCTGCGCGAAGCGGGTGTCGGCAGCGAACTCGATGTGCTGCGCGCCGATGCCCGTCTGGCGGCCACCGAGGCCAGCCTGCCGCAGCTCAGGGCACAGCAGGTGCGTGCGCGCAACCGCATCGCCACCTTGCTCGGCCAGCGCGCCGATCAGCTCAGCGTCGACCTCTCGCCGCGCGAGCTGCCGGCGATTGCCAAGGCGCTGCCGATCGGCGACCCCGGCGAGTTGTTGCGCCGACGCCCGGACATTCGTGCGGCCGAACGCCAGCTGGCCGCCGCGACTGCAAACGTCGGCGTGGCCACAGCCGATCTGTTTCCGAGGGTGAGTCTGTCGGGCTTTCTCGGCTTCATCGCCGGGCGCGGCTCGCAGATCGGCTCCAGCGCCGCACAGGCCTGGGGCGTGGCGCCGAGCATCAGCTGGGCGGCGTTCGACCTGGGCAGCGTGCGCGCCCGTCTGCGCGGTGCCGAGGCGGATGCCGACGCTGCTCTAGCGGGTTACGAACAGCAAGTGTTGTTGGCGCTGGAGGAATCTGAAAACGCCTTCAGCGACTACGCCAACGCCCAGCAGCGCCTGCTCTCCTTGATTCGCCAATCAACGGCCAGCCGCGCCGCCGCACAGCAGGCGGAAATCCGCTATCGCGAAGGCACGGCTGACTTTCTCGTGCTGCTCGATGCCGAACGCGAGCGACTGCAGGCCGAGGATGCCCAGGCCCAGGCCGAGGTGGAGGTCTACCGCTCGGTTGTCTCGTTGTACAAGGCGCTCGGGGGTGGCTGGGACCTCGGTGGTCAGTCGGCTCGCCTAGCGGTTTCCGCGGCCGGTCAGGCGAAAATGTGACACGGTGCCGCTCCCGTCTGGTTGGTTGGGGAAAGCGCTTTCAGTCGTCATCTATCTTTGGCATAACGGGCGGCTGAAAGCCTAGAGGTGTCCTGTGGCTCAGCCGCACGGATGCACTGCCAACCAACCAGAATAAAGAGTCTTTCATGAAGCCGATCATTACCCTTGCCGGGCTTGTGCTGGCGGCCGCCAGCGCACTGGCCCAGGCAGAGCCCGTCGTCATCAAGTTTTCCCATGTTGTGGCTGAGGACACCCCCAAGGGCAAGGGTGCGTTGATGTTCAAGCGACTCGCCGAGGAGCGCCTGCCCGGGCAGGTACGTGTCGAGGTCTACCCGAACTCGATGCTGTTCGGTGATGCCACGGAGCTGGAGGCATTGCGCAACAACGAAGTGCAGCTGCTGGCGCCGTCACTGGCGAAGTTCGAGCAGTACACCAAGCAGCTGCAGGTATTCGACCTGCCTTTCCTGTTCGACGATATCGACGCGGTAAACCGCTTCCAGAAGCGCACCAAGGGCAAGCAGCTGCTGCGCTCCATGGAAGACCAGAACATCACCGGCCTGGCCTACTGGCACAACGGCATGAAGCAGCTTTCGGCGACCCGCATGCTGCGCCTGCCGAGCGATGCCTCGGGGCTGAGCTTCCGCATCCAACCCTCTGCCGTGCTCGAGGCGCAGTTCGGTGCTGTCGGCGCCTCAACCCAGAAGATCGCCTTCGCCGATGTCTACGACGCCCTGCGTACCGGTACCGTACAGGGCGCGGAGAACCCGTGGTCGAACATCTACAGCAAGAAGATGCATACCGTGCAGCCCTACATCATCGAGAGCGACCACGGTGTGCTCGACTATATGGTGGTCAGCAACACCCGCTTCTGGATGGGCATGCCGCACAAGATTCGTTTCGAGCTGGAAGCCATCCTCGACGAGGTGAGCTACATGGTGAACCGCGAGGCCGAGGAACTGAATCAGGCCGACCGCGAACGCATTCGCCAGGCGGGAACGACCGAAATCGTCAGCCTGACCCCCGAAGAGCGCGAGCGCTGGCGCGAAGCGATGCGTCCGGTTTGGCAGCAGTTCGAACCCGTGATCGGCGCCGACATCATCAAGGCAGCCCAGACCGTCAATCGCAAGCAGCGCAAATGACCGCCGCGCGCGACGCCGCTTAGGACGCAAAAGCCCCGCCGATCATGCGGGGCTTTTTTTCCGGCAGCGACCTCGCGACTGGAATCAGGGCGCGTCCGGCGAAGCCGCAGCCGTCGGTGACTGATCCAGCTGCGCGCTGTCCCAGCCACCGCCCAGCGCGGCGATCAGCAGCACACTGGCGGTCAGCCGATCGCCCAGCAGGGTCAGATTGGTGCGCTCGTTGTTCAGCGCGGTGGTCTGCACCGTGGCAACGCTGAGGAAATCGACGGTGCCTGCCCGGTACTGGTTCTCGATCAGACGCAGGGACTCCTGTGCCGCCTCCAGCGCCTCGCGCTGCACCACCGCCTCCTCTTCCAGGACTCGCAGCTGCACCAGGTAATCCTCCACCTCGCGGAAGCTGTCGAGCACGGTCTGCCGGTAAGTGGCCACGGTCTGGTCGTAACTGGCTTCGGCACGCTCCAGTTCGGCGCGCCGGCTGCCGAAGTCCAGCAGTGTCAGCGCGAGTTGCGGGCCGAGCGACCAGAACTGGTTGGGCACGCTGAACAGGTCGCTGAAGCTGCTGTTGCGGTAGCCACCGCTGGCGGAGAGCGTCAGGTCGGGATACCAGGCCGCTTCGGCGACGCCGATGTTGGCGTTGGCCGCCATGACCTGGCGCTCGGCGGCGGCAATATCGGGACGCCGCTCCAGCAACTGTGACGGCACGGCTAGCGGCACGCCCGGCAGCGCCGGGATGTCCTCGCGCACCGCGATGTCCAGCTCCGAGGGCGCAACGCCGATGAGCACGGCAATCGCGTGTTCCATCTGCGCCCGCTGCCAGCGCAGGTCGATAGCCTGGGCCTGGGTACTCTTGAGTTGTGTCTGCGCCTGGGTGACGTCGGATTTCGGCACGATACCGGCCCGATACTGGTTCTCGGTCAGGCGCAGCGAGCGTGCGTAGGCCGCGACGGTCTGATCGAGCAGGCGCTGATGTTCGTCGATCACCCGCAGTTGCAGGTAGGTCTGCACCAACTCGGCCTGCAGGCTCAGCCGCACCGCGGCCAGGTCTGCGGCGCTGGCCTGCATGCTGGCGCGGTTCGCTTCCAGATTGCGCCGCAGCCGGCCCCAGATGTCCGCTTCCCAGGACGCACTCAGGCCTGCTTCGTAGCTTTCGCTGACGCCACTGCCGAACGAGCCGCCGCTGGTGTCCGAGCTACCGCTGCCCTGCGCCGAACGGGTCACGCCGGCGCTGCCGGAAAGGATCGGGAACAGCTGCGAGCGTGCACCACGTACCAGTGCCCGGGCCTGACGGAACTGCGCCTCGGCCGCTGCCAGGTTCTGATTGTCGACATTCAGCCGGCCGACCAGGGCGTCCAGCTCGGCATCGCCATAAAGCCGCCACCACTCGCCACGCGCCAGCACATCGGCCGGTGACGCCGGCTTCCAGCCTTCGGCCTGCTTGAACTCGGCGGCTACCGGCAGTTCCGGCCGTTGATAGTCCGGGCCCAGGGTACAGGCACTCAACGACAGAGCCAGAACGGCAGCGGCGATGGGTTGCAGGGGCATCTTCAGCGACAACGGGCTCATAGCGAATTTTCCAGGGCGGCATCGGTGCGTACACCGCGCCAGCTGTTGAAACGATGACGCAGACGGTCCAGGTACAGATAGACCACCGGCGTGGTGTAGAGGGTCAGGATCTGGCTCAGCAGCAGGCCACCGATGATGGTCAGGCCCAGCGGCTGGCGCATTTCGGCGCCCTCCGCGCCGCCGAGCAGCAAGGGCAGCGCGCCAAGGATCGCCGCCATGGTGGTCATCAGAATCGGGCGAAAGCGCAACAGGCAGGCTTGGTGAATCGACTCGGCGGGCGACAGCTTGTCCTGGCGCTCGAACTGCAGCGCCAGGTCGATCATCAGGATCGCGTTTTTCTTCACCACGCCGATCAGCAGGAACAGCCCGAGCAACGAAATCAGGCTGAACTGGTTGCCGGTGAGGATGATCGCCAGCAGCGCGCCGACTCCGGCCGATGGCAGCGTCGAGAGAATGGTCAGCGGGTGAATGTAACTCTCATAGAGAATGCCCAGCACGATGTAGACCAGCAGCAAGGCGCCGAGGATCATCAGCGGCTGGCCCTGTTGAGTGCTCTCGAAGGCGCTGCCGGTGCCGCCGAGACGGCCCTGTACCTCGCTCGGCAGGCCGATTGCCGCCACCGCCCGCTCGATCGCCAGCGTTGCCTGGTCGAGGCTGACGCCCGGGGCGAGGTCGAAGTCGATGTTCTCCGCAGCGAACTGGCCATCATGGCTGACCCGGTCTTCTTCCAGACTGCGCTCGTAGCGTGCGAAGGCCGCCAGCGGAACACGGCGACCGTCCCCGGTGATGACATGAATCTGTTCGAGCACCTCAGGGTAATCGGCGTAGCCTGGGTCGATTTCCATTACCACGCGGTACTGGTTGAGCGCCTCGTAAATAGTGGAAATCTGTCGCTGACTGAAGGCGTTGTTGAGCAGCGTGGTCACCGTGCTCATGTCGATGCCCAGACGCTTGGCGGCATCCCTGTCGACCTTGAGGGTGATCTGTTGCGCTCCTTCGCCATCATTGGCGTCGATGCTGGTCAGCTCGGGCAGCGCCGAAAGCGCCTGGGTGACCCGTGGCACCCAGGTGCGCAGGTCGCCGAGATCACTCGCCAGCAGCGTGTAGGAATAGGCCGAGCTGCTCTGCCGGCCGCCGCCGAACTGCAGGTCCTGGTCGGCCATGAGGAACATGCGCCCGCCGGGCACTGTGGGCTGGTTCTTGCGGATGCGCTCGATCACCTTCTGCGCCGAGATCTTGCGCTCGCTCAGGGGCTTGAGGCGCACGATCATGAAGGCATTATTGATGCCGCCCTGCCCGCCGATGAAGCCGGCTACGCTCTCCACTGCCGGATCGGCCAATACCGCCTTGCGGAATATTTCCATCTTCGGCTGCATGACCTGGAACGACAGGCCGTCGTCGCCACGGATGAAGCCGGTCAGCTGACCGGTGTCCTGCTGTGGAAGGAACGTCTTGGGCACCTGCACGTAGAGCACCACGTTCAGCGCAATGGTCGCCAGCAGGCTCAACAGGGTGATGCGCCGATGACGCAGCGCCCAGCTCAGCGAGCGATCGTAGTAGCGCAGCAGCCACTGGTGCGCCGCGTGGCTCCAGCGCTGCAGGCGCCCTTCCGTCGCCGCTTCGTGGGATTTGAGCCAACGCGCGCAGAGCATCGGCGTCAGCGTCAGCGAGACCAGCAGGGACACCAGGATCGCTGCCGCCAGGGTGATGGAGAACTCGCGAAACAGCCGCTCGACGATGCCGCCCATGTAGAGGATCGAGACGAACACCACCACCAGCGACAGGTTCATCGACAGCAACGTGAATCCGACTTCGCGGGTACCGACATAGGCGGCCTTCAACGGAGGCATGCCTTCATCGATATGCCGGGCGATGTTCTCCAGCACCACGATGGCGTCATCCACTACCAGGCCGGCGGCCAGGATCAGTGCCATCAGCGAAAGGATGTTCAGCGAGAAGCCGAACAGGTACATCACCGCGAAGGTGCCGACCAGCGACACCGGCACCGCCAGCGCCGGAATCAGCGCGGTGCGCAGGCGACCGAGAAACAGGAACACCAGCACGATGACCAGGCCCACCGCGATCAGCAGCGTGCGCTCGGCCTCGTGCAGCGTGGCGCGGATCACCGGCGAGCGGTCCATGGCGATATCCAGGTCGACGCTGCCCGGCATGATGGCCTGCAGCGCCGGCAACTCACGGCGAATGCCTTCGATGGTTTCGATGATGTTGGCACCGGCCTGGCGGTTGACGATCAGCAGCACCGCCTGCTCATTGTTGAAGAAACCGCTGTTGTAGCGGTCCTCGACCGAGTCCCGAACCTGCGCCACGTCACCCAGGCGCAGCGCGGCGCCGTCCTGGTAGCGGATGATCAGCGGCGTGTAGTCGGCGGCCTGGTGGAGTTGGTCGTTGGCGCGCACCTGCCAGTGCCGGTCGGCGTCCTCGACCATGCCCTTGGGCCGGCGCACGTTGGCATTGGCGATGGTCTGGCGCACCTCGTCCAGCGAAACGCCGTACTGTTCCAGCTGTTGCGGCTGCAATTCGACGCGCACCGCCGGCAACGAGCTGCCACCGACCTGGATCTCGCCAACGCCGGACACCTGCGACAGCTTCTGCGCCAGGATGGTGGAGCCGATGTCGTACAGATCGGCCTTGTCCAGCACGTCTGAGGTCAGCGAAAGCACCATGATCGGCGCCTGGGACGGGTTGATCTTGCGGTAGGTGGGCATGCTGCGCATGCCGCTGGGCAACAGGTTGCGCGCGGCGTTGATCGCTGCCTGCACATCGCGGGCAGCCCCATTGATGTCGCGATCCAGATCGAACTGGATGATGATCCGCGTCGAGCCCTGGCTGCTGCGGCTGGTCATCTGGCTGACCCCGGCGATGCTGCCCAGCGAGCGCTCCAGTGGCGTGGCCACGCTGGAAGCCATGATCTCCGGACTGGCGCCGGGCAGGCTGGCCTGCACCGTGATCACCGGGAAGTCCATGTTCGGCAGCGGCGACACCGGCAGCAGGCCGAAGCTGACCCCACCGAGCAGCAGGATCGCCAGGCTCATCAGCATGGTCGCCACCGGGCGGGCGATGAACGGGGCTGAAAGGTTCATGCCTGCCCCCGCGCGATTGCAGTCCTGCTCACGCTTGCGCCTCCGCCAGCGGCTCGCGACGACGCCCGAAGCGCTGGCCGAGGCGGTCGAAGAACAGGTAGATCACCGGTGTGGTGAACAACGTCAGCAGCTGACTGAGCAGCAGGCCGCCCACCAGCACCAGGCCGAGCGGCTGGCGCAGTTCGGCACCGGAGCCGGATGCCAGCATCAGCGGAATCGCACCGAACAGCGCCGCCAGGGTGGTCATCAGGATCGGCCGGAAGCGCAGCAGCGCCGCGCGGTAGATCGCATCCTGCGGGCTCATGCCTTGCTGCCGTTCGGCCTCAAGGGCGAAGTCGATCATCATGATCGCGTTCTTCTTGACGATGCCGATCAGGAGGATGATGCCGATGATCGCGATAAGCCCGAGATCGTTGCCGGTCAGCAGCAAGGCGAGCAAGGCGCCCACCGCCGCCGAGGGCAGCGTGGAGAGGATGGTGATCGGGTGGATGTAGCTCTCGTAGAGCACACCGAGCACGATGTACATGGTCACCACCGCGGCAAGGATCAGCAGCAGCGTGCTCGATAGCGAGGCGCGGAAGGCCTCCGCGGCACCCTGGAAACGCGTCTGGATTCCGGCCGGCAGGCCGATCTCCTGCTCCACCGCCTCGATCACCTCCACCGCCTTGCCCAGCGACACGCCACTGGCCAGGTTGAACGAGAGGGTCACCGCCGGAAACTGACCGATATGGTTGATCAGCAGCGGTGCGTTGCGCTGTTCCAGGGTTGCCAGGCTCGACAGCCGCACCGGCGTGCCGCCTTCGCTCTGCACGAACAGCTGCTCCAGCGCCTGCGGACCAAGACGGTTGCCCGCCTCCGCCTCCAGCACCACGCGGTACTGGCTGGCCTGGGTGAAGATGGTGGAGATCTGTCGCTGGCCGAAGGCGTCGTACAGCGCATCGGTGATGTCCGCGACCTGGATGCCGAGGCGCGCCGCCGCGTCGCGGTCGATGTCCAGGTAGATCTGCAGACCATTGCTCTGCAGGTCGCTGGCCACGTCGGTCAGCTCCGGCCGCTCGCGCAGCGCCTCGACCAGGCGCGGCGTCCACTCCTGCAGCAACTCGCTGTCCGGCGTTTCCAGGCTGAACTGGAACTGCGTGCGGCTGACCCGGTCCTCGATGGACAGGTCCTGCACCGGCTGCAGATACAGCT
Source organism: Stutzerimonas sp. KH-1 (assembly GCF_054483855.1). Lineage (NCBI taxonomy): Bacteria > Pseudomonadati > Pseudomonadota > Gammaproteobacteria > Pseudomonadales > Pseudomonadaceae > Stutzerimonas > Stutzerimonas sp. KH-1. Next base: position 1,605,850 of record NZ_CM137011.1, read on the forward strand.
CGATACCCGGCACCTTTGCCAGCTCCGGCCGCAGGCGATCGATCACCTGGCTGGCGGTCAGGTCGCGCTCGCCGTGGGGCTTGAGGTTGATCAGCAAACGGCCGCTGTTGAGCGTGACGTTACTGCCGTCAACGCCGATATAGGACGACAGACTGTCCACCGCCGGATCGGCAAGAATCACTCGCGCCAATGCCTGTTGACGCTCGCTCATGGCGCGGAAGGAGATCGACTGCGGTGCCTCGCTGATGCCCTGGATTACGCCGGTGTCCTGCACCGGGAAGAAGCCCTTGGGCACGGCAAGGTAGAGCACAACCGTCAGCCCCAGTGTGACGATTGCCACCACCAGGGTCAGCGTCTGGTGGCGCAGCACCCAGGTCAGCCAGCGCGAATAGCCGCCGATCAGCCGCTCCACCCAATCGGGTTTTTCTTCTGCCGCGTGGGGTTTGAGCAGCTTGGCGCACATCATCGGGGTCAGCGTCAGCGAGACCACCAGGGAGATGAGGATGGCCACCGCCAGGGTGATGGCGAACTCGCGGAACAGCCGGCCCACCACGTCCTGCATGAACAGCAGTGGGATCAGCACGGCGATCAGCGAGAGGGTCAGGGAGATCAGGGTGAAACCGATCTGCTTCGCGCCCTTGAGCGCCGCATTGAGCGGGGTCTCGCCCTCCTCCAGGTGCCGCGCGATGTTCTCCAGCATGACGATGGCATCGTCCACCACGAAGCCGGTGGCGATGGTCAGCGCCATTAGCGTCAGGTTGTTCAGCGAGAAGCCGCACAGGTACATCACGGCGAAGGTGCCGACCAGCGACAGTGGCACCGCGATCGACGGGATCACCGTGGCCGACAGCTTCTTGAGAAAGACGAAGGTCACCATCACCACCAGGAAGGTGGCGAGCATCAGCTCATGCTGTACATCGGTGACCGCGGCGCGGATGGTCTGGGTACGGTCGGTAAGCACGATCACGTCGAGCCCGGCCGGCATGCTGGCGGTCACCTCCGGCAGCAACGCCTGGATGCGCTCGACCACCTCGATCACATTGGCGCCCGGCTGGCGCTGGATGTTCAGCAGCACGGCCTGGCTTTCGTTGGCCCAGGCCGCGAGACGTTCGTTCTCGGCGCCATCGACGATCTCGGCTACGTCCTTCAGGCGCAGCGCGGCGCCGTCCTGATAGGTCAGGATCAGCTCGGCGTACTCCTCCGGCGTCTCCAGCTGGTCGTTGGCGTCGAGCATCGACACCCGCGTCGGTCCATCGAAGTTGCCCTTGGGCTGGTTGACGTTGGAGTTGGCGATCAGCGAACGCACGTCGGCCAGCGACAGGCCATAGGCGGCCAGTGCTTCTGGATTGGTACGGATACGCACCGCCGGTCGCTGCCCGCCGGCGATACTGACCATGCCGACGCCGTTGATCTGCGCCAGCTTCTGCGCCATGCGGGTATCGACCAGATCGTGCAGCTGCGGTAGCGGCAACGCATCGGACTTTACCGCCAGCGTCAGCACTGGCGTATCTGCCGGGTTGACCTTGTTGTAGACCGGCGGCGCCGGGAGGTCGTTGGGCAGCAGGTTGTTCGCCGCGTTGATTGCCGCCTGCACTTCCTGCTCCGCGATATCCAGCGCCACTTCCAGCGAGAAGCGCAGGGTGATGACCGAAGCACCGCCGGAGCTGGTCGAGGACATCTGCGCGAGCCCCGGCATCTGGCCGAACTGGCGCTCCAGCGGAGCGGTTACCGCGCTGGTCATCACCTCCGGGCTGGCGCCTGGGTAGAGTGTCATCACGCGGATAGTCGGGTAATCGACCTGCGGCAGCGCGGCCACCGGCAGCAGCTTGTAGGCGATCAACCCGGCCAGCAGGATCGCGACCATGCTCAGCGTGGTCGCTACCGGTCGCAGGATGAACAGGCGGGAGATATTCATCGCGCCTCGCGCTCCGCGGCCTCGTCACCACCGAGGACCGGCTTCTCGGCCGCCTCCTCGGCCATTCGCTGGCCGCTCACGACCTCGACCTCAGCACCGTCACGCAGGCGGTCGGTGCCTTCCATCACCACTCGCTCGCCGACTTCGAGGCCCTCGAGCACCACGGTGGTTTCGCCATTGGTAGGGCCGGCCTCTAGCGATCGCAGTTCCACCTTGCTGTCGTCGCCGATGACGTAGGCGAAGGTACCGCGCGAGCCGAACTGCAGCGCCGCGGAGGGAATGAGTACAGCATCGGCCAGGGTCTCCACCCGCAGGCGGACGTTGACGAACTGGTTGGGGATCAGCAGCTCCGCTTCATTGTCGAAACGCGCCTTCAGGCGCAGCGTGCCGGTGGTCGCATCGATCTGGTTGTCGATACTTTCCAGCACGCCCTCGCCGAACAGCACGCGTTCGCCACGATCCCAGGCCTGCACCGCCAGCTCGTCGCCCTGCCGATAGCGGGTCAGCACCGGCAGCAGGTCACCCTCGGGCAGGGTGAAGCTGATCGACATGGGCTGGGTCTGCGTGATGACCGCCAGCGGCGTGGTGTCATTGGCCGACACCAGGTTACCTGCGTCGAGTTGGCGAAGACCGACTCGACCGTCGATGGGTGAGCGGATCTGGGTGAACTCCAGGTTCAGGCGCGCCTCGTTGACCGCAGCCTGATTCGCCGCCAGCGTGCCCTGATACTGGCTGACCAGCGCCTCTTGGGTATCCAGTGTCTGCTTGGCAATGCTGTCTTCGGCGTACAGGCCGCGATAGCGCTCGAGATCCACCTGGGCATTCTTCAGCTGCGCACGGTTCTGCTGCAGCGTGCCTTCGGCCTGTTGTAGCGCGACCTTGTAAGGCCTCGGATCAATCACGGCCAGCAGGTCGCCTTTCTTGACGCGCTGCCCCTCCTCGAAGCGCAGCTCCACCAGCTCGCCGCCGACCCGGCTGCGCAGATTGACCGTGTTCAACGGCGTCACGCTGCCCAAGGCTTTCTGGAACACCTCGAACTCGCCCTGCTCTACCGTCGCGACACGCACCGGAACCGGGCCGCCGAACGCGCCGAATCCCGGTCGACCACCCGGGCGCTGCGGGGCGTCCTTGGAGGCGGGCCATAGCCACCAGATCAGCGCCGCAATGGCGATGACGGCGATGATTAGAACCACCCAGCGAAGGCTGGAGCGCGTGGATGTGGGATGCGTCTCGGACATGAACGGAGTTCGCTTGGAAAGGAGCGTGAACCATAAGCAGTCGCGATCCGCTCGCAAAGTGCCTTTACGGCATTTTTACGTATCGGCATGTACACGATGACCGGTTCAGAGCCATGGGCCTGGAACCATGGAGCAGGTCTTAAGTCTATCTAGCGTTCCTCTCGCGGCCCGTGCGCGAGTGGAGCGCTGTGAGCAAGCCCCGCGCTTTGCAGCACGTCGAAATCGGACATTGTCGTGTCGTTCAACGAGCCATCGCCTCATCGATGGCCGGCATAGGATCAAGGAATGAATGCATCGCTGGTCATTCTGGCGCTCACCGTCGCCAGCTTTCTTCTCGGTTTTCTTCGCGATCTGTTCATCGCCCGCTCGTTCGGCCTCAGCTGGGAAGCGGATCTCATCTTCGTTGCGCTGATCCTGCCGCTGTTCTTCGAGAACTTCCTCGGCCTGGCATTGCGCGACACCATGATCCCCTACCTGCAGAGGCTGCGCAGCCAGTCGGAATCGCTGTTCGAGGCGGTCGCGCGCTGGCTCTACTGGCGTGTGATGCTGCTCGGTGCCGCCGCCTGCGCACTGATCGTGATTTCCAGCTACTGGGTACTCAACGCGCTGGCGCCCGGTTGGACCACCGAGCAGGTAGCCAGCGGTCAGCTGGTGTTCTGTGTCGGCGCTCTGCTGATCGCCGTGCAAGCGGCGCTTTACTGCCAGGGCGCACTGCTGAACATGGACAACGTGTTCATCATGCCGATGACGCGCACGCTGCTACTCAATGCCGGGGCAATCGTCGGCATTCTGTTGTTCGAGCCCAGTGGCATGGTGATCTTCCTCGGCATGCTGCTGCCGCAGGTTGCGCTGATCATCGTCCAGCACCGGCGCATCCGCTACATGCGTGGCGAAGCGTTGCCGCTGGAGAAGGGACACGGCAGTCAGTTCGGACTGGCGTTCGCGCCAGTGCTGCTGGCTGCCGGGGCGCAGCAGGCATGCATACTTGCCGAACGCATGTTCGCCTCGTTTCTCGAGGAAGGCAGCATCACCATGCTTTCCTTCGCCTTCCGCATCGTCACCATTCCGCTGACGCTGTACGCCATGTCGGTGCTGTCGGTCTTGTTTCCGCAGTTTTCCTCAAGCTGGAACGACCAGGACCATAGCGGTCACGCCGCTGTGATCCGCAAGGGGTTGCTGGCGACGCTGTTGTTCCTCGTGCCTGCCGCAGTGGTGCTGTGCTCCTTCCCCGAGGCGGTAGTCTCGGTGCTGCTCGAACGTGGGCAGTTCGGCGCGGCCCAGACGCGGGCAACGGCTTCGCTGATGGTGATTTACGCGCTCGGCCTACCGGCGATGGGACTTGCCCTGCTGTGGGGACGAGCGTTGCTTGCACAGCACCAGGCGCGTCTGTTCCTCGTCATCACGCTGATCAGCTCGGTCATGACCATAGCGCTGGATGCTGCACTCTATCGCCACTACGGCGCCGCCGGGCTGGCACTGGCCTTCACCAGCGGGGCCATGTTGCAGGCGCTGTTCATGGGGCTGTTCGTCTACCGCACCTCGCCCCGAGGCGCCGGGGTGGCCGTACTGGCGCGCTGGCTGGCGACCGCAGTAGCGCTCGCCGGGGCAGTGCATTTCCTGCCGCAGCCACAGGGCTTCGTCGAACTGTGCCTTTATATCGGGCTGGTGCTGGTGGGTTTCGCCGCAGGGGTCACCCTGCTGGGTGAGCGTGATCTGTTCCGTCCGCGCTACTGGTCGATGCGCAAGGCGTGACAGATGCTCACTGTCGTCGCGAGCTGAAGTTCCAACGGCAGAAACGACAAGGCCGCTGCGTGGTGCAGCGGCCTTGTCGTCAGGACGTTCATGCTCACCCCCCCAGGGCGAGCATTCCCATGGTGCTGACGCAGGGCGTCGTCCAGCCGTCCGATGTGGCATCGGATTTCTGCGGACGCGGTCGGCGCTGCTCCATGACGATGTCCAGCGCACGACTGGGCAGGATATCGATATCGTCGAAGGTGATGATCTGCCCCGGCTCGACCGCACGTTTGAGCGCCGTCTTGCGTAGCAGGCCGATAGGTACGTGATCCGGATGCTCGGCGAGCTTGATCGCCTCGCCACGGAACTGGAAGCCACCGATTCCACGATCAATCAGCTCACCGGGCTTCATGGCGCGCTTGGCAATCGCCGCCACGCCCAAGGTCGGCTCGGTCGAGTTGTTGAGCAGCACACCGCCGCCGTCCAGTACGCGGCGCAGGGTCTTGCCCACCTCCAGCGAACACAGGTGGAACGGCCTGACCAACGTGTAGAACGGCCCGCGTCCCAGCTTGAAGTACTCGATGGCTCGCGCCTGATCCTCGTCGTGCCGCCCGACCAGGAACACGCCACCGGCTGGGTAACCTGAGGGGATCACATAGTCGACGATCGGCTGTCCAGCGCGCTCGGCCATCATTCCCAGCAAACTGGCGCTGTCGTCCAGATTGGTCGAGGCCAGCCCTTCCATGCCCTGACGGGTAATGGTCGCGCCGAGGCCGTTGCCGAGGATCACCTGTTCGATCTGGACCTTGGTGCCATCGGTAAAGGAGGTCGTCTGGTCAACGCTGATGCCTTGTCGATTGGCCCAGTAGGCCATGTCTTCGGGCGAGGGGTCGTGGTTCAGATAGCCCTTCATGTTGCCGTAGACCATCGGCTGGAAGCCCATCTGCAGCGCATCTTCGCGCAACGCCGCGAGCGAGCCGGGCTGATCGCCCTCGGCTTCGGTGAGAAAACCCTTCCCCGCCAGGTAGGAACCCGTGGTGACCTGCAGCTCGGCGTTGACGGTCACCACCTGCAGCCCAGCCTCGAAGGCCCGTTCGATGACCGAAGTACCGTGGAAGACATCACCACTGCATTCGACGATCAGATCGGAATGATCGATCAGCTCGTCCAGCGAGTTGGTCAACGCCTCGGGCAGCGGGAAGTCAGTCAGCGAGGAAAGCGGGCGGCGCGTCAGGACGCGGGAAATCTGCATGTCCTGATAGTGCCGTTTGATCAACCGAACGATGCCGTGGGCAATCATTCCGGTTCCGGATATACCGATTCTTTTGACATCTGAGGTAGGCATAACTGAATCCATTCAATGGGCATCAGCTCTATGACAGCAGCCGCGCGAAAAGATTTTTAAGAAAAGCTGCCTAATTGCCATCTTTGTGGGCTTACGCTCACCCTGAAATCCTCTGGTAAGCGACACCACGGAAAGTAGTTCGACCCCGCTGTTTCCGCTAATTGACCTCGACAGGCGGTTTCACTTGTGCCGATGGGTTTCTGTCGCCAAAAAAAAAAACGGCGAGCCCCTAAGGACTCGCCGTCGATTAGCCATTTGCGCGCTTCAGGCAAGTGAAGCGATAGCTGCCTCGTAGTTCGGTTCGCTGCCGATCTCGCTGACCAGTTCGCTGTGCAGCACGCGATCCTGCTCATCCAGCACGACTACCGCGCGTGCGGCAACGCCGGCCAGCGGGCCGCTGGCGATGGCCACACCGTAGTCCTTGAGGAACTCGGCGCCCCGCATGGTTGACAGGTTGACCACATTTTCCAGCCCCTCGGTGCCACAGAAGCGTTTCTGCGCAAACGGCAGGTCGGCGGAGATGCACAGCACGACGGTGTTCTCGAGCGCATTGGCCTGAGCATTGAACTTGCGCACCGACGTGGCGCAGGTCGGCGTATCGACACTTGGGAAGATGTTGAGGATCTTGCGCTTGCCAGCAAAGGCTGCCAGCTCGACGTCGGCGAGGTCGGCGCCTACCAGGCGAAACGGCTTGGCCTGCTGACCGGCCTGCGGAAACTCGCCGGCTACCTGGACGGGGGTGCCTTTCAGGGTGACTTCTGTCATTGCTTCGCTCCTCGATGGGTGACACGAAAAGGCCGCGGGGCCATCAGCCCCACGGCCTGAAAGAGGGCCCGAGTGTAGCCTCGGACCGCCGATCGGTGAACCGCCATCTAGGGCGATTACCGACCGTTACCGGCATCAGCTGCGTGCGAAATATTCCTTGGTCAGCTTGACCACTACCGGACTCAGCAGCAACAGCGAAACGAGGTTGGGGATCGCCATCAGGCCGTTGAGGGTATCGGCCAACAGCCAGGCGAAGTCGAGCTGGGCGATGGCACCGAACGGCACCGCCAGCACCCAGATCACACGGAAAGGCCAGATGGCTCGCGTGCCGACCAGAAACTCCCAGCACTTCTCGCCGAAGTAGCTCCAGCCCAGGATGGTAGTGAAGGCGAAGACCACCAGCGCGATGGTCAGGATGATGCCACCGATACCCGGCATGGCCGACTCGAAGGCTGCCGCGGACAGCGCCGCCCCGCTTTCGCCGCTGGTCCAGACGCCGGTGCAGATGATCGCAAGGCCTGTCATCGAGCAGACGATGATGGTGTCGATGAACGTACCCAGCATGCCGATCATGCCCGAGCGCACCGAGCTGGTGGTGGTACCGGCCGCCTGAGCGATACCGGCGGTACCGAGGCCCGCCTCGTTGGAGAAGATGCCACGAGCCACACCGAAGCGAATTGCCGCCATGACCGCAGCGCCGGCGAAACCACCGGTAGCGGCGATCGGGGTGAAGGCGTGGGTGAAGATCAGGTCAAACGCCGCCGGAATGGTCGATGCATTGACTACCAGCACCACTACAGCAGCGATCAGGTAAGCCAGGCACATGAACGGCACCAGCGAGGCGGCGACCACACCGATGCGGCGAATACCGCCGAGGATCACCAGGCCGACGATCACCATGGTGATCAGGCCGGTCGCCCACAGCGGCACCGAGAAGGTGGTTTCCAGCGCGTGGGCCATGCTGTTGACCTGCACCATGTTGCCGATGCCGAAGCCGGCCAGCCCGCCGAAGATGGCGAATGCGGTGCCCAGCCAGACCCACTTCTTGCCCAGGCCGTTCTTGATCGCGTACATCGGGCCGCCAACGTGCTCGCCCCGGTCGTCCTTCTCGCGGTAATGAACCGCCAGCACGACCTCGCAGTACTTGGTTGCCATACCGACCAGCGCGGTGCACCACATCCAGAACAGCGCCCCCGGCCCGCCGAGAAAGATTGCGGTCGCCACACCGGCGATATTCCCTGTCCCCACTGTCGCGGCAAGGGAGGTCATCAGTGCCTGGAACGGGCTGATTTCACCGGTCGAATCATCTCCCTTGGCACGGCCGCGCCACATCAGCGCAAAGCCTGTGCCGATGCGCGTAAGCGGCATGAACTTGAGGAAGATCATCAGGAACAGACCGGTACCGAGGATCAGTACCAGCATGGGTGGGCCCCAGACGAGGCCGTTTACGGTATTGACGAGGTTGTTCAGAAATTCCATTCGAGCACCTTATTTCTTATAGGCGAGTTCCCTCGCGTTGGGGGCGCGCTACCGTGGAGCCGTTGAAAAACATGACGCTTGTGGCGGTGGTTTTTCAGCGACCAGGTACCGACGACTCCGATCCGCCTCTGGAGCTTGTAAGCGCTGAGGTCCGCAGCGCTTTGCAAGACTCGTGCTAGAGCGTTGCGCGGCGATGACCGCGACGGTCGGAAGCGTGGATGCTACCACTGCATTCGCTCGTTGGGCGCGGGGCAATCGCGCCAGATTCGATGATCGAATCGACGCAGGAACCAGACCGAACGGTCAAACCCGGACAGCCAGAGCCCGCCGAATAGCGAATGGCAAGCAAAGCGAACTCAGCGTAGCCCAGTCTGGTGCGCGCGCCAGTGATCGCTGGCGCGCTTTGGTGCGCCTGTTGCCATATCAGATCGATCGGCCGGGTAGAACAGCGCCGCAAGGCGACGGCCGCCCTGTAGCCACGCCGTGCCTGCACTCAGAAATTGCGGCGGTAGAAGATGTCCAGCGAACTGGCCAGACCGCTGGCCGCCTCGAGAAAAATCCGCCGCGTCAGTTGATAGCGCAGCGCGATGGTATTCGACGGCTCGAACACGCCGACGCCGTAGCGCAGGGCCAGGCGTTCGGTCAGTCGGCCGGTGGCGACCACGCTGGTGCTGGCGCCCGTGCCTTCGGTGTCCAGCTGGAAGTCCTGGATGCCCAGGCGCTGCGCCAGGCCGCCGGTGATGGACGAGCTACCCGCCAGGCCAAGACCCAGCGCCGCCTGTGCCAGCAGGTTGCTGTCCCCGCTATCGGCGCCCAGCGGTCGCCCCAGCACCAGATAGGCCAGTGCCTGCTCCTGACTCATGGCCGGTTCGGAAAACACATCGATGCGTGGCTGCTCGGCGCTGCCGGTGATGCGCAGCCCGGCGACCACATTATCCGCATCGATCCGCCGGATCGCCTCGATGTTGAGGAACGGCTGGCTGATCACGCCGGTGAACAGCAATTCGGCGCGGCGGATGGTCAGCCGCTGGCCGTAGGCCCGATAGCGACCGTTCTTCAGCTGCAACTCGCCGCGCGCATCCAGGTTGTCGCCGATATGCAGATAACCCGCTAGATCGGCGGTCAGCCCGAAGCCGGAGAAGCGCAAGCGGTCCTGGCCCACCTCGACATCGATATCCATCTTCACAGCCAGCGGTGTCGCCGGCTCCTCGGCTTCGCGACCGATGATCACCGTGTCCTCGGAGACCTTCACCGTCGCCGGCGGTAGCTCGCGAACCGTGATCGCACCGCGCGGCACTTCGACCCGACCGCTGACCGCCAGGTCCTGCCCGCTGAGCACGATGCGCAGATCCGGCTCTACCTCGAGGTCAGCGTAAGGCTCGACTACCACCGGCAGGCGACTGCCCTTGATCGCCAAATCCAGATCCAGTTCGTTTCGCCAGTCCAGTGCGCCGTTCAGGCTGCCGCGGCCCTGTTCACCGGCCCGCCAGTTGCCGTCGATGTTCAGCCGCTCACCCTCGATCAGCAGGCGCACCCGCAGATCTTCGAACGTCGTCGGCAGTTCGCTGCCGGCAATTTCACCGTCACTCAACAGCAGCTGGCCGTTGAGCGTCGGCTGCTGCAGGGTGCCGGCCAGCTGGCCACTTCCGTTCAGTTCGCCGCGCAGACGCTCGACCATCGGCACAAACGGGCGCGCCACCGAAAGATCGAGACCGCTCAGGCGAAACTCGCCATCGATTGGCTTGGCCGCAGGCCGCGGATCGATCTGCAGCTGCACGTCCAGTTCGCCCAGCTCACCGCCCTGAAAACGCAGCTGGCTGTCGATTCGCTCCGGCAGCAAGCGACTGTTCAGCGCCAGGGTCTGATAGGGGAAGTCGTGCCACTCGTCTGCATCGCGAATGCGCAGCACGCCGGGGCCGGCGTCGACCTGAACCCGGCCATTGGGTCCGCCAGCGGGAAGGTCCAGCTCGATATCGGCATTCAACTCGCCCTGCCAGCGGAAATCTTCGGGCAGATACTCGGCCAGGGTCTGCAGGGAGAAATCGCGCAGGCGATAGCGAATCTGCGGCTCCGGCAGCAGGCGCTGATTCTCCGCACAGAGGCTGGCGGGCCCGGAGCGCCAACAATGCGCACCGAATTCCAGTCGGCCATCGGCAAAACGCTGCAGCGTGGCCGGCTGTTGCAGGGCCCAGTCCTGCTGCTGCGCGCTGAGTTCGCCACGCGTCAGCCGGCCAAGCCAGTCCTCACCGCGCAATCCGCCATCGAAAGCCAAGGCCAGGTCGAGCAACGGACCTTGCAGCTGCAGATCGGCCTGATGCCGTTCCGCAGTGCCTTCGGCATTGATCCGCAGTGCACCGAGTTCCGTCTCGCCTGCGCGGATTCGCTCGGCGTTCAGCGCCAGCCGCCCGCGTTCCCCATCGGATAGCTGACCCTGCACGCTGAGGCGACGCAGCCGATTGTCCTGATAAGCGAGGTTGCGACCGCTCAGCTCGAGCCGCCCGCTCGGCGCCGCTGCGGTTCCCGCCAGCGTGACCTCACCGTTCACTCGCCCTCTGAGATCGGGCCACAACTGCGCCAGGCGGCCCAGCTCCAGTTGCAATCGGCCATCCAGCGTCTGTGCCCAGCTGCCGCTGCCGTGCACGCGGTTATCACCCGTACGCAGGTCGATGACCAGCAGATCCCAACGCTCGCCTTCGCCGTTGGCCTGCAATTGAAGGCTGGTGTTCTGACCACGCAGGCGTCCGGCGATGTCGAGGCTCGCTTCGGCCTGCAGCTGTTCGTCACGCAAGGCGCCCTGGCTTTTCAGCGAACCGCCGAGATTGCCCGGCAGTTCAGCCAGCCAGTACGCAGGATCGAGTTCGCTCAACGTCAGGTCGGCTTTCCAGTCGACGCCCGCGGCGAAGCCGATGCTCAACGAACCCGTCGCACTGCCCTGCCCGGCTTGCAGCTGCAGTTGCGGCAGATGTACCGCTTCGAGATTGCCGCTGACCGGGCTGTTCAATGTGAAATCCCCGGCCGGGCCGGTCATGGCCGATTCGAAATTACCGAGATAGCTGCCGTCGTCATACTGAATCTGCGCCTTGAGCTCGCGTAGGGTCACCGGCGGCTCTTCGATCGCCGGGTAGAGCCGTCGCCAGGGAAAATCGCGCCAGAGCAGATCGGCATTCGCGGTCAGGCCGTCCTGCCAGTCGACATCGCCACTCAACCGCACATCGCGCTGCTGACCCGCATCCAGCTCGAGCATCTCGATCTGCGCTCCGCTCGGACTGACGACGCCCTCCAGCGCCAGCCGCACTGCGCCACCCTCCCCTGGCAGTTCGGTGGTACCGAGCAACCGGTAACCGTCCTGCAGGTTGCCGCTTGCTGTTAGCTCCAGATCGTTCAGGCGCAGGGTGTCCGGCAGATCGGGGAGCGCCTTGAACCCGTCGGCGTTCAGCCGGAGCGTCGCCGGCAATTGCTCATCGAGGGCGCGCAGCTGCCCGCTGAGGGTACCGTCGAGATAGCCCTGGCTTTGCACCTGCACCTGCAGCTTCTCGCGCAGATCGCCATCCACAGCGATCATCAGCGCCCACGGCTGCTCGTCCGGCGACTGCAACGCCGCCTGTCCGTCCAGCGTCAACGGCCAGTCACCGCTGGGCTGCAGCCGGCCAGTCACTGACAGGTCCACATCCGCCCTGCGCAAGTCGAGGCGCTGGATGTCCAGGCCATCCGCACGCCAATCTGCCTGCAGATATAGATTTTGCACCTGCTCGCTTTCATTGAGCGTCACCCGGCCGATTTCGATGCGTTCGACTTGCAGCGCCAGCGGTAGATCGAGCTCAGGCAAGCTGAAGGGCTCCGCCGCCGGATCAGGCTCACTGGGCGGGAAGCTGAGGTCGATGTCGCCGGTGACCAGCTCGTCGATGCACAGCGTGCGTTTGAGCAGGCACGCCGGTGACCAGGCAAGACGGGGCTGTTGCACTTCGACACGGCTGCCGTCCTGCTCCCAGATCAGCCGCTCGGCCTGCCAGCGCTGGCCGAGTCGGCCCTCGAACGTTTCGACTGTCAACCCCGGTACCTGACCCAGCAGCCAGCGGCTGCCGCTGGCGGTGCCGAGTAGCACGACGGTGACGATGAGCACGAGCAGGATCAGCCCAAGCAGCGTCCAGCCAAGCCCACGCAGTAGCCGCATCACAGCTCCGGCCCCATGGAGAAATGCAGGCGGACACCACCGTCGCCATCCAGCGGATGCGCGACATCGACGCGAATCGGGCCGACCGGCGATACCCAGCGCACACCGACGCCAACGGCACTTTTCAGCGTGGGAATTTCCAGCGAGTTGAAGGCGTTGCCCTGATCGACGAAGGTCGCGACACGCCATTTCTCGGCAATCGAATACTGATACTCGGCGCTGACCGCGAACTGATAGCGGCCGCCGATCTTGTCGCCATCGGAGTTGGTCGGTGACAGGCTTTGGTAATCGTAGCCGCGCACGCTCTGATCACCACCGGCGAAATAGCGCAGTGACGGCGGCACGTTGACGTACTCATCGGTCCAGTTGCCGCCAAGCTGCACGCGACCGAGAAAGCGATGCCGCTGGGCCAGGGTGGTCAGCCCCCGCAGTTGCACGTTGGCGTGGACCAGATCCGCGTCGGAAAGCACCCCGGCCTTCGCGGCAGCCACTTCGAACTGCAGGCGATACCCGCGGCTCGGGTCGATACGGTTGTCGCTACGCAGGTAGCTGTAGGCGACGCCGGGCATGAGCAGAGTACTGGTCCCGGAATCGTCCCCGAGGCGATATTCCTCGTGCTGCCACTTCAGCGACAGCACGCGCAGCCAGCCGCTGGGCAGCTGGCTGTGCCATTCCGGCCCGACCTTGAGCAGACGGCTTAGGCTGTCGGTGCCGGCGATCTCTTCATACTGGTAGCCGCCGACGAAGCGCAGCTTGTCGGTCAGTGGCGGGTCCAGCGGAATGTCGTACCAGAAACCGACGTTCTGCCGCGGCGCCGACAGTTCCGCCTCGGCACCGTAGCTATGACCTTGCGGGTTGACCCAGTGGCGCGTCCAATCCAGCCGGACCCGCGGGCCTACGTCGGTGGAATAACCAAGGCCGAAGCCGAAGGTGCGCGGCTTGCGGGTGGTGAGCGCGACCGAAACCGGGATGCGCTGCTGGTTGGCACCGCTCGGGTTGGCATCGACACGCACGCCCTCGAAATAGCCGCTCGACTGCAGCGCCTGGCTGAGTTCGGCGATCAGTTCTGAGTCGTACGGGGTGTCTGCCTCGAACGGCACCATGCGCCCGAGCAAGTCGTCATCGAACGGCGAATCCCCCTCGAAGCGCACGTCGCCCAGGCGGTAGCGCGGCCCGCTGTCGAATACCAGCTCGACGTCGGCGACATTCTCCCGCGGATCGACGGCCAACCGCTGCTGAGTGAAGCGACCATCGAAATAGCCGAAGCGCGAGGCCTGGTTGAGGAACTGCTGCTTCACCTCCTCGTACCGACCGTGGTTCAGCACATCGCCCTGACGCAGGGTGCGTTCGGCGACGCGAAAGCCGGAGAACTCAGCGGCAGGCCCGTCCAGCCGGACGGTGATGTTGCGCAGCTTCACCGGCTCACCGGTTCGCACACGCAACAGCAGCGCCGGTTCCTCGCCCTCACGCACATCGGTGCGGATGCGGCTGCGGTAGTAACCCAGCGCTTGCAACGCCTTTTCCGCCTGACGCTGCGCGACCCGGCTGTAGCGCAGCAGCTCGCGCGCGTCACGGTCGCCCAGGTCGCCAATGTAGTTCTCGATATTTTCCCGGAGCGCCCGGTTCTCGGGCTCGATGCGAACGTCGAGCTCGGCGGCGCTGGCATGAATGCCGCTCAACATCACGAGTGCGGCTGCCAGCGGGCCGATTCGGTTCGATTTGCACATGGCCAGCGATGCTAGCACGTGTTTCCGCTCAGGCCCGAACGTGCGGGCTAGACAGTGTGTAAGGCGGTCTTGCGGTGGGGCGGGCATCGGCTGACATCGCGTGGCTTCAGACCTGTCAGACTGACCCGCCCGGATAAAATTCGGACACACCTAACGCGCCGCTTCCATCCGCTTGGGCGCCGGATGAAAGAAGATGTGTTCGACCACCGGGCCGACGGCGATCTGGCCTATCTCCTCGTAGCCCTGCCGCTGGTAGAAATTCAGGTAGCGTGGATTGCCGGTATCGATCACCAGCCCCTGGGAGGTTTCATCCTCGGCGCACCACTCGTGCACCGCCTGCAGCAGCTGCTCACCATATTGCTGCCCCTGAAACTGCGGATGTACACCGAGCAACGGCAGGAGATGCACCGCGCCGGTCGGCAGACACGCCAATACCGCCGCGTGGTAGTCCAGATAGCGCCGAGTGCAGCGGAACCCGGCGGTCAGCAGCATGCGCGCGCGCCAGGCCCAGCTTTCGGTGACATCCAGCCGCCGTTGCGGCGGCGCGATCAGCGCGACGGCTATCAGGCGGTCGTCCAGCAACAGCCCGAGTGCTGGTTGCTGCTGCAGGAAATGCTGGTTTACCAGCTCCCGTACGGTCGCGCGCACGCGCTGCTGATAGCCGGGCCGGTCCGCCTCGAACAGGTAGGCAAAGGTCGGTTCGTGACGGTATGCGTGATACAGCAGCGAACGGGTTTCGCGGTCATAACCACTATCGAGCGTGCGAACCTCGGCAGACATCGGCATGGCAACTCTCGGCTTTTTCCAGAGGGATGCTTGCAACTTAGCAGCGCTTCGCCCGCCCCGCCACGCCGCCGGAGCTGCTGCCGTTCATGCTGCTCCAAAGACAATGCCGTTGCTGTCCGTTTCAGCTCGAAACTTGGTAAGCATGGCGCCGCGGCTCTAGAATCGGCGTTCTTTGCCCACGACAGATCGGCATCGGCAGCGCCGCGCCGGGTGTTGTTCCCCCTTGAGCCTCAGCCAGCCTTCACGGAATCCCATGAAAATCGTTTCCTTCAATATCAATGGATTACGCGCAAGACCTCACCAGCTTTCTGCAATCATTGAAAAGCATCAGCCAGACGTCATCGGCCTCCAGGAAACCAAGGTTTCTGACGAACAGTTTCCCCAGGCGGAGATCGAAGCGCTCGGCTACCACGTCCACTATCACGGGCAGAAGGGCCACTACGGCGTCGCCCTGCTCTCGCGCCAGGCACCGCTGGAGATACACAAGGGCTTTCCCAGCGACGGCGAGGAGTCGCAGAAGCGTTTCATCTGGGGCCGCTTCGCCGATGCCAACGGCCAGCCGGTCACCGTCATGAACGGCTACTTCCCCCAGGGCGAAAGCCGCGCCCATCCGGTGAAGTTTCCCGCCAAGACCAAGTTCTACGCCGACCTGCAGACGCTGCTCGAACAGCAGTTCCGCCCCGAGGATTCCCTCGCGCTGATGGGCGACTTCAATATTTCCCCGCAGGACTGCGACATCGGCATCGGCGAAGTGAACGCCAAGCGCTGGCTGCGCACCGGCAAGTGCAGCTTTCTCCCCGAGGAGCGCGAGTGGCTCGAACGCCTGAAGGGCTGGGGGCTGCAGGACAGCTTTCGCACCCTAAACCCGGAAGTCGTCGATCGCTTCAGCTGGTTCGACTATCGCAGTCGCGGTTTCGAGGACGACCCGCGTCGCGGCCTGCGCATCGACTACATCCTGACCACCGCAGCGCTGCACCAGCGCGTGGTCGATTGTGGCGTCGACTACGACATTCGCGCGATGGAGAAGCCTTCGGACCACTGCCCGGTGTGGATCGAGCTGCGCTGACGACCTCTGCGCAATTCCGGCAGCGCCGTCCGCGCTGTCATTTATTGGTAACCGAACCGTCTTAATCTCGCGGCCTTCTACAAGGAGGTCGTGAGATGACGCCACGAGTGTTTGGACGGTTCTGGAATCGGGCACTGCCCCTGCTGTTGCTCACGCTTGGAAGCGCCTCCGGCAACAGCCTCGCCGCCCCGCCAGACGGAACGACCATACTGCGCATCCACGGCTCCAACACCGTGGGTGCCAAGCTGGCACCGATGCTGGTGGCCGGCCTGTTCGAGGCCAAGGGCCTGCAGTCGGTCCGCATCGCCCCGGCCGGCAAAGAGAACGAGCAGCGCGTCACTGCCCTCGACGAGCGCGGCAAGACCATTCAGGCGCTGGTCGCAGCCCATGGCACCGGTACCGGATTCGCCGGGCTGAAAGAGGGCACTGCCGACCTCGCCGCTGCGTCGCGACCGATCAAGCAGAGCGAAGCGCAGAGCCTCTCCGCTCTGGGCGACCTGCGCAGCGCTGAGAGCGAACAGGTCATCGCCATCGATGGCCTGGCGGTGATCGTCAATCCCGATAACCCGGTGCAGTCGCTCAGCGTAGAACAGGTCGCACGCCTCTTCTCAGGCGAGATCGCCAACTGGCGTGAGCTCGGCGGTGCCAATGCAGCCGTCGAGTTGCACGCTCGCGATGACCAGTCCGGTACCTACGACACCTTCAAGGAACTGGTCCTGGGCAGCCAGGGCAAAACGCTGGCTACCAATGCAACGCGTTACGAGTCCAACGACGCCTTGTCCCTGGCCGTCAGCCGCCGTAGCGGGGCCATCGGCTTTGTCGGTCTCGCCTCTGTCGGCAAGTCGAAGGCGCTGGCAATCACCGACGGCGATTCCCAGCCCATGCCACCGGCCACGGCCCTGGTCGCCACCGAAGACTATCCCCTGTCGCGGCGCCTGTTCCTCTACGCCGATCCACAGAAGCAATCGAAATGGACCCGCGAATTCCTGACGTTCGTGCATAGTCCTGCGGGGCAAGCCATCGTCGAGAAATCCGGCTACGTGGCCCAGGCCATCGCGCCGATCAGGCTGCCGCTGCAGACCACGATGCCTGAGGCCTATCAGCAGCTGGCCAAGGAGGCACAGCGCCTGACCGTCAACTTCCGCTTCGCCGAAGGCAGCGCGCAACTGGACAACAAGGCCCAGCGCGACGTGCAGCGTTTGATCGACTATCTCAACAGCCACGACAAGCAGATGAACGCGGCGGTGCTGGTCGGCTTCGGCGACGCCCGCAACGATCCCGCGCGGACTGCATTGCTGTCCAAACTGCGCGCCATGGCGGTGCGTCGCGAACTGGCGCGTGGCGGCATCCTTGTGAAAGAAATCAACGGCTTGGGCGATCAACTTCCAGTGGCATCTAACAGCGAAGCTGGCCGCATCAAGAATCGCCGCGTCGAAGTCTGGGTGTACTGAAACGAGTGCAAGATCGTATCGGCTGCCAGCCGCGGGCGTACTGTCCCGGTGCAGGCGCCGGGTTTAAGCTCGGGCGATTTCCGCCAGCAGGAATCGTCCATGTACCTCATCTGTGGTGAAGCGCTTTTCGATGTGTTCGCGGCCTCGACCGACAGCCGCAGTCACCTGAATCTGGAAGCCGTCGCCGGTGGCTCGCCGTTCAACGTTGCCGTCGGGCTGGCCCGGTTGGGCGCGCAGGCCGCGCTGCTCGGTGGGCTCTCCCACGATCATTTCGGTCAGTGCCTGCTAGAGCTGCTGCAGGAAGAAGGCGTTGCCACCGAGCATCTCGCCATCTTCGATGCGCCGACCACCCTGGCGATGGTCGCCATCGGTGCCGATGGCAGTCCGGTCTACAGCTTTCGCGGCGAAGGCTGTGCCGATCGCCTGTTGCACACCGAACAGCTGCAGCCGCTGCCTGCGGACATTCGCGGCATCCATTTCGGTTCCTACTCGCTGGTGACGCCGCCGATTGCCGATACGCTGCTGGCGTTGCTGCATCGCGAGCATGCCCGGCGCCTGATTTCACTCGATCCGAACATTCGCCTCAACGTCGAACCCAGCCTCGAACGTTGGCGCGAGCGGGTCGAGGCGTTCGCCGAACGCGCACATCTGATCAAGGTCAGCGACGAGGACCTGGCCCTGCTCTATCCAGACATGGCGCCAGCGAGCATCGCCCAGCGCTGGCTGGAGCATCACGCCGAACTGGTGGTGCTAACCCGCGGTGCCCACGGCGCACAGCTCTTCAGCCGCAAGCACGGCCAGTTGCACGTGGCAGCGCAGGCGGTGACGGTGCGTGACACCGTGGGAGCCGGCGACACCTTCCAGGCCGCGTTGCTCGCCTACCTGGCCGAACAGCAGCTGGACTCGCCGCGCGGGCTCGCGCAGATGGGACCCGCGCAACTGCAGGCCATGCTCGCCTTCGCCAGCAGCGCCGCTGGCATCACCTGTTCCCGGCGTGGTCCGGACCTGCCCTACCGATACGAAATTGCCTGACCGGTTTGGCCGTTGCGCCCTCAGCAGCTATAACCCTTCGTGGCCTTTCACGACAACGGACCCTGCATGAGAGCGTTGAAGATTACCGACCCGTCCTACGAGCTGATGGACGACCACCACGGCAACTCGCTGATCTATCGCGAACATGGTTTCCCCTGCCCGCTGGTGCGCTGGCACAACCACAAGGAATACGAGCTGCATCTGATCGTCGCCAGCTCCGGCAAGGTCTTCGTCGGCGACTACGTGGGCAATTTCGGACCGGACAGCCTGTTTCTCACCGGTCCGCACCTGCCGCACAACTGGATCAGCCAGGTCGAGGAAGGCGAGGTCGTGGCCAAGCGCGACATGCTGGTCAACTTCACCGACGAGATGCTCGAGGCCGGTCACGCTGTGTTCTCCGAGCTGCGGACTTTCACGCCGATGCTCGAACGCTCGCGCTACGGCATCGAGTTTCGCTGTCCGCAGACCATCGCCCAGGCACGCCAGCTGATGCAGCAGATCGCCGACAGCCGCGGCGCCACCCGCCTCGGCTATTTCCTGATCATGCTCGAGCTGCTTGCCAGATGCGACGACTACCAGTTGCTCTCCGGCGCCACCTCGGCACAGTTGAGCGACGAGCAGCAGGCCGACCGGACCAACATGGCGGTCAACTACATCTTCGAACACTACATGCGCGAGCTGCCGCTGGAGGAAGTCGCCAGCCATCTCGGCATGAAACCCACCTACTTCTCGCGCTTCTTCAAGCGCGCCACCGGGCGCTGCTACGTCGAGTTCGTCAACAGCCTGCGCATCAGCAAGTCATGCGAACTGCTGCTCGATCAGGACAAGCCGGTCACCGACGTCTGCTTCGAATCGGGTTTCAACAACCTGTCCAATTTCAATCGCCGCTTCCAGCAGCTCAAGGGCATGACCCCATCGCGCTATCGGCGTCTGGTCGAACAACGCCTGACCGAGCAGAACCTGGCCGGCTGATACGCTTCCGGCCGGGCGGGTTCGGCGCCCTATCCTGGACTGTCTCTACGTTCGCGCCATTACGGTTGTGGCAAAGCCTCATTCTTGAGCCCCGGCGACGGGTCTGGTCGGTGCCGCTGCGAGCGGCCCGCCTCGCTCAACCGAGTGCAAAAAAGTATCGAAGCGAGTGCAGTCACGGCTTTGTCGCGCTGCTCCCCCCGGCGTTGTAATGCTCGCGAGACGCTCGTAGCGCAGTACGCGGGTAACAACAAAAACAATAAGTGCTTCCAGGCCCTGCTCTGGAAGAGGAGTCCACGAATGAAAGCATTCCACTTGCTGCTCGGCACCGCCTGCATGGCCTCGCTCGGCCTGGCCCAGGCCGCCGAAACCCTTACCGTCGCCACCGTCAACAACGCGGACATGATCCGCATGCAGCGCCTCTCCAAGACCTTCGAACAGCAACACCCCGACATCAAGCTCAACTGGGTGGTGCTGGAGGAGAACGTCCTGCGTCAGCGCCTGACCACTGACATCGCCACCGATGGTGGCCAGTTCGACGTGCTCACCATCGGCATGTACGAGGCCTCGCTGTGGGGCGACAAGGGGTGGCTCGCCCCGATGACCGACCTCCCTGACGACTACGACCTGGACGACGTCTTCCCCTCGGTTCGCGAAGGCCTTTCGGTCGACGGCACCCTTTACGCACTGCCCTTCTATGCCGAAAGCTCGATGACCTACTACCGCACCGACCTGTTCGAACAGGCCGGTCTGAACATGCCCGAACACCCGACCTGGACCCAGATGGCCGAGTTCGCCGAAAAGCTGCACAAGCCTGGCGAGGACCAGTACGGGATCTGCCTGCGCGGCAAGGCCGGCTGGGGCGAGAACATGGCGCTGGTCACCACCGTCGCCAACGCCTTCGGCGCGCGCTGGTTCGACGAGAAGTGGCAGCCCGAATTCGATGGCCCCGAATGGACCAAGGCGGCCAAGTTCTATGTCGACCTGCTCAGCCAATACGGCCCGCCCGGCGCCTCCAGCAATGGTTTCAACGAAAACCTGGCGCTGTTCAACAGCGGCAAATGCGCCATGTGGGTCGATGCGACCGTTGCCGGCTCCTTCGTGACCGATGAATCGCAGAGCAAGGTCGCCGACAAGGTCGGTTTCACCTTCGCACCGCAGGAGACCACCGACAAGGGCTCGGCCTGGCTGTACTCCTGGGCACTGGCGATCCCGACCAGCTCCCAGCAGAAGGACGCCGCCAAGACCTTCACCGCCTGGGCGACTTCCAAGGACTACGCCAAGCTCGTCGCCGAGACCGATGGCGTCGCCAACGTGCCGCCGGGCACGCGCGAGTCCACCTACAACGAGCAGTACATGGCGGCCGCGCCGTTCGCGGAGATCACCCTGGAGTCGCTCAAGCAGGCCGATCCCGCCTCGCCATCGGCCAAGCCGGTGCCCTACGTCGGTATCCAGCTGGTCACCATCCCCGAATTCCAGGCCATCGGTACCCAGGTCGGCAAGATGTTTTCCGCCGCGCTGACCGGGCAGATGCCGGTCGAGCAGATGCTTACCGCGGTGCAGCAGTCGACCACCCGCGAAATGAAGCGCGCCGGTTATCCCAAGTAGACCAGCCGCACGTCCCGTGAAGGCGTAAACCCGCGAGGGCTCCACGAGCCCTCATCGGCCCCTCTTCAGCCGGAGCATCATCATGGCGACCACCACGACTGCCTTGCCCAAGGCCCCTGCGAGCAACGCATCACCACAACCTGCCGAGCGCCGCCGGCCGAGGTTGGCCCCGAGCTGGTTCCTGGTCAGCCCTTCGGTCGCGCTGTTGCTGCTGTGGATGCTGGTACCACTGGCGATGACCCTGTACTTCTCGCTCGTGCGCTACAACCTGCTCTATCCCGGCGAAAAGGATTTCGTCGGGCTGGAAAACTTCCACTACTTCCTGACCGATGCCGGCTTCATCCCTGGCATGACCAATACCCTGATCCTGGTCGGCAGCGTGCTGCTGATCAGCGTCGTGCTCGGCGTGCTCATCTCCGCATTGCTGGAGGCGGCGGACTTCGCGGGGCGCGGGATCGTCCGGGTGCTGCTGATCTCGCCGTTCTTCATCATGCCGACCGTCAGCGCGCTGGTCTGGAAGAACCTCATCTATCACCCGGTCTCGGGCATTCTCGCGGCGGTGTGGAAGTTCTTCGGCGCGCAGCCGGTGGACTGGCTCGCACAGCATCCGCTGGCGTCCATCGTGATCATCGTGTCCTGGCAGTGGCTGCCCTTCGCGATCCTGATCCTGATGACGGCCATGCAGTCCCTCGATCAGGAACAGAAGGAAGCCGCCCGCCTCGATGGTGCGGGCCCCATCGCGATCTTCTGGTACCTGACCTTGCCCCACCTGGCCCGCCCCATCGCCGTGGTGGTGATGATCGAGACCATTTTCCTGCTTTCGGTATTCGCCGAGATCTTCACCACCACCAGCGGGGGCCCCGGCTACGCATCCACCAACCTCGCGTACCTGATCTACAACCAGGCGCTGCTGCAGTTCGATGTCGGCATGGCCTCGGCCGGCGGCCTGATCGCGGTGGTGATCGCCAACATCGCGGCGATCATCCTGGTGCGGATGCTCGGCAAGAATCTCACCGAAAAATACTGAGGACAGACCGATGCTGACGCTCAAACAAAGTCGCCGCCTCAATACCCTGGTAGTCGGGCTGTTCGCCTGGGCCGTGGCGCTGCTGCTGTTCTTCCCGATCTTCTGGATGCTGCTGACCAGCCTGAAGACCGAGATCGACGCTTTTGCCACACCTCCGCAATTCATCTTCACGCCCACTCTTGAGAACTACCTGCAGATCCAGGACCGCAGCGGCTACTTCAAGTACGCCTGGAACTCGGTGACCATCTCCTTCGGTGCCACAGCCCTGGGCATGCTGATTGCAATACCTGCGGCCTACTCGATGGCCTTCTACGAGACCAAGCGCACCAAGGGCACGCTGTTGTGGATGCTCTCGACCAAGATGCTGCCGCCGGTGGGCGTACTGGTGCCGATCTACCTGCTGGCCAAACAGTTCGGCATGCTGGACAGCCGCGCAGTGCTGATCATCATCTACACGCTGATCAACCTGCCGATTCTGGTGTGGATGATCTACACCTACTTCAAGGACATCCCCCGCGACATCCTCGAAGCGGCACGTATGGACGGCGCAACCTTGATGCAGGAAATGGTTCGCGTGCTGCTGCCGATCAGCAAGGGCGGGCTGGCCTCGACCATGCTGCTGTCGCTGATCCTGTGCTGGAACGAGGCATTCTGGTCGCTGAACCTGACCTCTTCCAATGCCGCGCCGCTGACCGCCCTGATCGCGTCCTACTCCAGCCCGGAAGGCCTGTTCTGGGCCAAGCTTTCGGCCGTATCCACCCTCGCCTGCGCTCCCATCCTGATTTTCGGCTGGATCAGCCAGAAGCAGCTGGTCCGCGGCCTGTCGTTCGGCGCCGTGAAATGAGCGCCGCCTGACAACCAAGAACAACTGAGGATTCGAACATGGCAGACCTGAAGATCCACAACCTGAAGAAAGGCTTCGACGGCAACGAGATCATCAAGGGCATCGACCTTGACATCCGCGACCGCGAATTCGTTGTCTTCGTCGGCCCCTCCGGCTGTGGCAAGTCCACCCTGCTGCGCCTGATCGCCGGGCTCGAGGAGGTCAGCAGCGGGCGAATCGAACTGGACGGGCGCGACATCACCGATGTCAGCCCGGCCAAGCGCGACCTGGCCATGGTGTTCCAGACCTATGCGCTCTACCCGCACATGACGGTGCGCAAGAACATGTCCTTCGCCCTGGACCTGGCCGGTGCCGACAAACAGGAGGTTGCCCGCAAGATCGAAGCGGCCGCGCGCACCCTGGAGCTGGAGCCGCTGCTCGAACGCAAGCCGCGGCAACTGTCCGGCGGCCAGCGCCAGCGCGTCGCCATCGGCCGCGCCATCGTGCGCAACCCCAAGGTGTTTCTCTTCGATGAGCCGCTGTCCAACCTCGATGCCGCGCTGCGTGTGCAGATGCGCCTGGAGCTTTCGCGCCTGCACCAGGAACTGCAGGCCACGATGATCTACGTGACCCATGATCAGGTCGAGGCCATGACCCTGGCCGACAAGGTGGTGGTGCTCAACGGCGGGCGCATCGAGCAGGTCGGCTCGCCCATGGAGCTTTATCACCATCCGGCCAACCTCTTCGTCGCGGGCTTTCTCGGCACGCCGAAGATGGGCTTTCTCAACGGCCGCGCAAGCCGTGTCGAAGCCAGCGGCTGCGAAGTCGAGCTCGACGCCGGTTGTCGTCTGTTCCTGCCGGTGAGCGGCGCCACGCTGAAGGCGGGCGATCCGGTCACGCTCGGCATCCGCCCGGAGCACCTCAACCGTGGCAGCGAAGGCAACTGCCAGTTGACCGTGAAGGCCGACGTCAGTGAACGCCTGGGCAGCGACACCTACTGCCACGTCGTCACCGGCAACGGCGAACAGCTGACCATGCGCATTCGTGGCGACTTCACCCCGCGCTACGGCGAGTCGCTGTCGCTGACGCTGGAGGCCGCCCATTGCCACCTCTTCGACAGCAGTGGTCAGGCGGTCGGCCAGCCGCTCCAGCAGGTGGCCTGACGCCCGACGTCGCGCCCAGCTCTTCCAACGGCAGGTCGCTGCGCCCGTAAAGGCAGCGATCCCGCCCCCGGCTTTTCCACATTCAAGCCCAGCGAGGCCCGAGATGAAGTTGAAAGAAGCGAATCTGCCACAGCTGCCGGCCCCTATCGCGCGCCCCGACTACCGCCTGGCCGAGGTCACCACCGGCATCGCCCACATCGGCGTGGGCGGCTTTCACCGCGCCCACCAGGCGGCCTACACCGATGCGCTGATGAACACCGGCGAGGGGCTGGAATGGGGTATCTGCGGCATCGGCACGCGCGCCGAGGAACGCTCCATGCTCGACGCGCTGGCCTCGCAGGACTATCTCTACACCCTGGTCGAGCTCGACGACCGGCCTGACACCGAGGTCCGGGTGATCGGCAGCCTTCGCGACATGCTGCTGGTGGGCGAGGATGGGTCCGAGGCGGTGGTTGCCCGCCTGGCCGATCCGGCGATTCGCATCGTCTCGCTGACCATCACCGAGGGCGGCTATTGCCTGGACGACAGCACCGGCCAGTTCAATGCGCAACTGCCGCAGATTCAACATGACCTGCAGAACCCGCGCCGCCCGGTCAGCGTGTTCGGCCTGATCTGCGCGGCGCTGGCCAAGCGCCGCGGCGACGGCGTCGGGCCCTTCACGGTGATGTCCTGCGACAACCTCCCCCACAACGGCGACGTGACCCGCAAGGCCACGCTGGCCTTCGCCGGCCT
This sequence comes from Stutzerimonas sp. KH-1, assembly GCF_054483855.1. Classification (NCBI taxonomy): domain Bacteria; kingdom Pseudomonadati; phylum Pseudomonadota; class Gammaproteobacteria; order Pseudomonadales; family Pseudomonadaceae; genus Stutzerimonas; species Stutzerimonas sp. KH-1. The sequence goes on from NZ_CM137011.1 coordinate 1,630,881, forward strand.
GGTCGACCCCGACCTGGCCCGCTGGATCGAGCGCAACGTCAGCTTTCCCAACGCCATGGTCGACCGCATCACGCCGATGACCAGCACGGCGCATCGCCAGGACCTCAAGCATCAGCACGGCCTCGATGACGCCTGGCCGGTGGTCTGCGAACCCTTCGTGCAATGGGTACTGGAAGACCGCTTCGTTGCCGGCCGTCCGGCCTGGGAAAAGGTTGGCGTGCAGTTCACCGACGACGTTTCGCCCTACGAGGAGATGAAGATCAAGCTGCTCAACGGCAGCCACCTCGCGCTGACCTACCTCGGCTTCCTGCGCGGTTATCGCTTCGTCCACGAAACCATGGCCGATCCGCTGTTCGTCGAGTACATCCGCCGCTACATGGACGAGGACGTCACTCCGCAACTGGCTCCCGTGCCAGGCATCGATCTCGCCCGCTACAAGCAGACCCTGATCGAGCGCTTCTCCAACTGCGCCATCGCCGACCAGCTGGAGCGGGTGTGCTCCGACGGCTCGTCGAAGTTTCCCAAGTTCACCGTGCCGACCATCAACCGCCTGATCGCCGATAACGCCGCCCTGGACCGGGCCGCCCTGGTGGTTGCCGCCTGGGCGCTGTATCTGCGGGGCGTCGATGAAAACGGCGAGCAGTACCGCATCCCCGATCCGCGCGCGGATTTCTGCCAGTCCCTTGTCGCGGAGGACGACGATCTCACCGAACGCCTGCTGGGGCGCGAGGAGATCTTCGGCACGCAGATTCCGCGTTCGCTCGCCTTCCGCGATGCCTTCGAGCGCAACCTGCTGCGGCTGCGCACGCTGGGGGTGAGCGGCACCCTTGATCTGTTGCTGACGCAGTGAGGGACCCGGCATGTTTCTCGGGATCGATTGCGGTACCCAGGGCACCAAGGCGCTGTTGCTCGACGCCAGCAGCGGACGCGTGCTCGGCCAGGGCTCGGCCGGCCACGATCTGATCAGCGGGCCCAACGGCCGGCGCGAGCAGGACACCGGGCAGTGGACCGCCGCTTTCGCCAGCGCTACCGCGGCAGCTCTGGCTGAGGCCGGGGTCGACGGCGGCGCCGTGCTGGGCATTGGTGTCTCCGGGCAGCAGCATGGCCTGGTCACGCTCGATGCCGCGGGCCGCGTCTTGCGCCCGGCCAAGCTCTGGTGCGACACGGAGTCGGCTGCGGAGAATCAGCGCCTGCTCGACTGGCTGGGCGGTGAACAGGGTTCCCTGCAGCGCCTCGGTATCGTCATCGCGCCGGGCTACACGGTTTCCAAGTTGCTGTGGATGAAGGAGCAGCACCCCGCGCTGTTCGCACGCATCGCCCATATCCTGCTGCCCCACGACTACCTCAACTACTGGCTGACCGGACGGTGCGCGAGCGAATACGGCGATGCCTCCGGCACCGGCTATTTCGACGTGCGCGCGCGGCAATGGGCGCCCGAGATCCTGCGCCATATCGATGCCGAGGGTCGTCTGGAGGCCGCGCTGCCCGAGCTGATCGAGTCTCATCAGCCGGTCGGCCGCATCCGGCCCGAACTGGCTGCCCGGCTGGGGCTCAATCCGCAGGCCATGGTGGCAAGCGGCGGTGGCGACAACATGATGGGGGCCATCGGTACCGGCAATATCCGCCCCGGCGCCATCACCATGAGCCTGGGCACCTCCGGCACGCTCTACGCCTTTTCCGGCGAACCCCGTATCAGCTCGCAGCCGGCGGTGGCTACCTTCTGCTCGTCCAGCGGGGGCTGGCTGCCGCTGATCTGCACCATGAACCTGACCAATGCCAACGCGGCAATGCGCGGCCTGCTGGAGCTGGACCTGGAGGCGTTCAACGCGCTGGTGGCGCAAGCGCCGATCGGCTGCGAGGGTGTCACCATGCTGCCCTTTCTAAACGGCGAGCGCGTCCCCGCCCTGCCCCAGGCCAGCGCCAGCCTGCACGGCCTGACCGCTGACAACCTGAGCCGCGCCAACCTCTGCCGCGCCGTGCTCGAAGGCGTGACCTTCGGCCTGCGCTACGGGCTGGACCTGCTGCGCGAAAGCGGCATTCGCAGCGAGCGGATCCAGCTCATCGGCGGCGGCGCGAAGAACCCGCTGTGGCGACAGATCGTCGCCGACCTGATGGCCACGCCGGTGGTCTGCACCCGCCACAGCGAGGCCGCGGCGCTGGGCGGCGCGATCCAGGCGGCATGGTGCCATGCGCGACAGCAGGATCCCGAAGCCAGCCTCCAAGCCATCTGCTCGCGCTGCGTCAGCCTGGACGAAGACACCGCGGTCGCGCCGGTCGCCGAGTCGGTCCGGGCCTATGAGCAGGCCTATCGGCGCTATCGGCAGCTGGTGGCCAGCACCTACGGCGGGCAGACACCACCGGAGCTGACGCCGGTCGCCTCCTGAGGCGCAGCGCTCGGTCACAGGCAAACGGTCATAAAAAAGGCAAAGCCACGGCGTGTGGCTTTGCCCTTGGTTCCGCGCGACTAACTAAGTGTCACATCAGCGGCTGCGCAGCGCCTCGCGGGGCACGTACTTGCCCAGCTCATGACGGGCAATGGCCACCCGATGCACCTCATCCGGGCCATCGGCCAGGCGCAGGGTACGCTGCATCGCCCACCAGTGCGCCAGCGGGAAGTCCTCGGAAACCCCGGCGCCACCGTGGATCTGGATGGCGCGGTCGATGACCTTCAGCGCGACGTTGGGTGCGACCACCTTGATCTGCGCGATCTCGCTGGCGGCGATCTTGTTGCCCACGGTGTCCATCATGTACGCCGCGTTCAGTGTCAGCAGGCGCGCCATGTTGATCTCGATGCGGCACTCGGCGATGTGGTCGAAGTTCGCGCCCAGCCGGGCCAGCGGCTTGCCGAAGGCGGTACGGCTGACGGCACGTTCGCACATCAGCTTCAGTGCGCGTTCCGCGACACCGATCGAGCGCATGCAGTGGTGGATGCGGCCCGGGCCGAGACGCCCCTGGGCGATCTCGAAGCCGCGGCCTTCACCGAGGATGACGTTCTCGTACGGTACCCGCACGTTTTCCAGCAGCACTTCCGCGTGGCCGTGCGGGGCGTCGTCGTAGCCGAACACCGGCAGCGGACGCAGCACCTTCACGCCGGGAGTATCCATCGGCACCAGAATCATCGAGTGCTGGGCGTGCCGCGGTGCATCCGGGTTGGTCAGACCCATGAAGATCATGATCTTGCAGCGCGGGTCGCAGGCGCCGGAGGTCCACCACTTGCGACCGTTGATGACCCACTCGTCACCCTCGCGCACCGCGCGGGCTTCCATGTTGGTGGCGTCGGACGAAGCCACGCCGGGCTCGGTCATGCCGAAGGCCGAACGGATTTCGCCGCGCAGCAACGGTTCCAGCCACTCGCGCTTCTGCGCCTCGCTGCCGTAGCGCACCAGCACTTCCATGTTGCCGGTATCCGGCGCCGAGCAGTTGAACGCTTCCGGGCCGAGGCCCGAGCTGCCCATGATTTCCGCCAGCGGTGCGTATTCGGTGTTGGTCAGGCCGGCGCCCAGTTCCGATTCCGGCAGGAACAGATTCCACAGCCCCTCTGCCTTGGCCTTGGCCTTGAGCTCCTCGACGATAGCGGTCGGCTGCCAGCGGTCACCCTCGGCGACCTGCTGGTAGAACACCTTTTCGGCGGGATAGACATGAGCATCCATGAACGCTTGCACGCGCTCTCTCAGCTCTTGAACCTTCGGGGAGTAGGCGAAATTCATGGGCGACAACCTTCTGGCAGGTAATGTTTTGTAGTTTTGAATGCTAGAGGAGGCCCAGCGATTTATCGAAGCTATTTTCCTCGTGTATAAACATTCATCACCGATATATGATCGGCGAATTCCGATACACGCCGGAGAGCACAACAATGAACCTGAACAAGGTCGATCTGAATCTTTTCATCGTCTTCGATGCCATCTACACCGAGGCCAACCTGACCCGCGCCGGGCAGATCGTCGGCATCACCCAGCCCGCCGTTTCCAACGCCCTTGCCCGCCTGCGCGAGACCTTCAACGACCCGCTGTTCGTGCGCACCGCGCAGGGCATGGTGCCGACGCCAATGGCGCAGAACATCATCGGCCCGGTGCGCAATGCGCTGCAGCTGCTGCGGGTATCGGTGCAGGAAAGCCGCACCTTCAGCCCGGCGCAGGCGAACAAGACCTTCCGCATCAGCATGACCGACCTCACCGAGGCGGTGATGCTGCCGCCGCTGTTCCAGCGCCTGCGCCGTCTGGCACCGAACGTGAAGATCGAGAGCATGCTGGCCAAGCGTCGCGAGACGACCAAGGAACTGGCTGCCGGCCGCCTGGATTTCGCCATGGATGCACCGCTCAATACCGACCCGCAGGTGCGCCACGTCAAGCTGCTGGAAGATCGCTACATCTGCGCCATGCGCCGCGGCCACCCGCTAGCCAAGGACAAGCTGACCCTGGAGCAGTACCTGTCGCTGTCGCACATCCATATTTCCAGCCGCCGCAGCGGGCTCGGTCTGGTGGATCTGGCGTTGGGCAAGATGGGTCTGCAGCGCAAGATCGCCCTGCGCTCACAGCACTATCTGATGGCGACCCAGGTGATCGACCAGACCGACATGGCGGTGACCGTTCCCGAGCGTTTCGCCCGGCGGCACAACCTGCACCAGGTCGACTTGCCGGTGGACATCATGCCGCTGGAAACCCACATCTACTGGCATGAAAGCACCGATCAGGACCCGGCCAACCGCTGGATGCGCGAGCAGATGATCGAGATCGCCCAGCAGGTCACCGCGCAGCAAGATCTCTGATGCCCTGGCGGGTGAAAGCCCGCCTCAGGCGCTGTCGCGCATCACCACTTCGAAACCCACATCGATACAACGCTCGGCAGGCTGCTGACCTCGCATCAGGCTCAGCAGCATCTGCGCCGCCAGCTCGCCGATCTCGCCACGCCGGGTGCGCACCGTGCTCAGCGCCGGGTGCATCCAGGCCGCGGCCGGCAGGTCGTTGAAACCGGCAATCGCCAGCCTTCCCGGCACTTCGAGTCCCAGCTGATGGGCGCGAAACAGCGCCCCGAGGGCCAGGTCGTCGTTGTTGAAGAACACTGCGTCGATCTGCGAGTGCTGCGCCAGCAGCCGATCCAGGAGCTCCGCGCCAAGCCCAATGGACGACAGCTGCGGCGTCAACAGCTCCAGAGTCGGCTCATAGCGACCGGCCTGACGCATGGCCTGACGGTAGCCTTCGGCGCGTTGCAGGGTCCGAGGGTCGAGCTGCGCCGCGGCGAAGGCGACGTGACGATAGCCGCGCTCGAGCAAGGTGCGGGTCATGGCCACGCCGGCTTCCAGTTGCGAGAAGCCGACGCAGTAGTCGCCCGGCCGCTCGCTCAGCTCCATCAGGGTAACCATCGGTGCGGTGTAGTTGGCCAGCACCGCACGGGCGGCATCGCTGCGCTCGAACCCGGTGAGCAGCAGTCCGGCCGGCTGATGGGCCAGATAGGCGCGCAGCAGCCGTTCGTCCTCTTCGGGGCGATAGTGGCTGACGCCGATCATCATTTCGTAACCCGCCGGCATCAGCACCCGCTGGATGGCCTCGACGGTGTCGACGAACACCGCGTTGGACAGCGAGGGGATGATCGCCGCCACCAGGTTGGAGCGCGAACTGGCCAGGCTGCGCGCCGCGGGGTGCGGCACATAGCCGAGCGACTTGACCGCCTGCTCGACACGCTCACGCAATGCGTCGGAAACCAGATCCGGTTGCGACAGCGCACGGGACGCCGACATCAGCGAGCAGCCGGCGCTACGTGCGACATCCGAGAGGGTTACCCGCTCGGCAGAGCGGCGGCGGCGTGTGGTCATACGCGTTCCATTGGTCGAAAGCGGCGGATTCTAGCAGCGGGCAGGTGCCGATCGGCTCCTAGCGCGCGGCCTTTTCGACTTCGGCCTGGACCTGGTCGAACAGCTCCTGGCCGACGGCGTCGATCACCGTCTGGATCGCCGGCTGCGCCTGTTCGCGCATGCGCTGGATCTCATCCGGGCTGACCTCGTTGATCTGCATGCCACGTTCCTTCAGCGCCGCCAGCGCCTGGCTGGCCTCGCGCCGGGTGTCCTCGCGCTCGGCATCGCGGGCCTTTTCCGCAGCGTCCATGAGGATGCCCTGCTCGGTCGCGGACAGCCCGTCCCACCAGCGCTTGGAAACCGTGACGACCCAGGGGCTGTAGACGTGATTGGTCACGCTCAGGTACTTCTGCACTTCATAGAACTTGGAGGACAGGATGGTGTTGTAGGGGTTTTCCTGGCCGTCGACCGCTTTGGTTTCCAGCGCAGTGAACAGCTCGGAGAACGGCAGCGGCACCGCGTTGGCGCCCATGCGCTTGAAGGTGTCGATGAACACCGGGTTGGGCATCACGCGCAGCTTGATGCCATTGAAGTCCTCAAGCTTCTCGATCGGCCGGGCGCTGTTGGTCACATTGCGAAAACCGTTCTCCCAATACACCAGTCCGACCAGACCTTTATCTTCCAGCTTGTCCATCACCTGCCGGCCCACCGGACCGTCCAATACCTGATCGGCCTGGAGCGGATCGGTGAACAGGAACGGCGTATCCCACACCGCCATTTCCTTGCTGATGCCGACCAGCGTCGCGGTCGAGCCGACCATCATCTCCTGCGCGCCGCCGATCAGCGCGTTCTGCATCTGGTCGTCCGAACCGAGGCTGGCGGAGGCGAAGGTACGCACCTTCAGCTTGCCGCCCGAAGCCTTGGCCACTTCCTCGGCCAGCAGCTTGGCCGCCCTGCCCTGGTTACTGTCTTCGTTGAGCCCGTAGCCGAAGCGGATCATGCGTGGGCGGATGTCGTCCGCTGCCTGAACCTGACCGAGGCTGAGCGTGCTGCCGAGCAAGGCGGCAGTCAGGGTGCTGATGAGGAGTCGTTTCATGTCGGGGTACCTTCTTGTTGTTAGACGTGGGTTGTTGAGCGCTTGGTTGGACGACCGGCGTTACCGCAGCCAGGCCAGGGGTACGGTGATGATCGAGGGCACGGCGATAAGAAGCCCGACGATCACCAGGTAGACGAGGAAGAACGGCATGACGCCGCGCACCAGGGTTTCCATGCGCAGTCGGCCGATGCCGCCGACCACGTTGAGCACCGTGCCCACCGGCGGCGTGATCAGCCCGATGGACCCGATCAGCACGAACATCACACCGAAGTACACCGGATCGATGCCGGCCTTGATCGCGATCGGCGCCAGCACCGGACCGAGGATCAGGATGGTCGGGGTCAGGTCCAGCACCATGCCGACGGCGATCATCAGCAGCATGATGGCGATCATCAGCAGTTTCGGGTCCTGCGCCAGCGGGCCGAGCATTGCAGCGATCTCGTCGGGCAGCTGCGCCAGGGTGATCATGTACGCCGACACCGTCGCGGCGGCGCAAAGGAACATCACCGAGGCCGTGGTGCGGCTGGCACGGGTCAGCACCTCGACCAGCCCGGCCCAGTTCAGCTCGCGATACAGCAGAGTCGAAACGGCCAGAGCATAGACGGCGGCGACCACCGCCGCTTCGGTCGGGGTGAACAGGCCACCACGCAGCCCACCAACGATGATCACCGGCAGCATCAGTGCGGCGGCGCCGTCGACCAGCACGCGACGGCGTTCGGCGGCGCTGGCCTTTTCCTGTTTCGGTTCGTCGATCCGCCGGGCGATCAGCGTCCAGGCGACGATCAGACCCATGCCCATGATCAGCCCAGGCACCATGCCGGCGAGAAACAGCTGGCTGATCGACGTGCCGGTCACCACGCCGTAGATCACGAACGGCATCGACGGCGGAATGATCGGCGCGATGATCCCGCCAGCCGCCACCAGGCCCGACGACGAACTCAGCGGGTAGCCACGCTCGCGCATCATCGGCAGCAGCAGCGTCGCCAGCGCGGCGGTATCGGCCAACGCCGAGCCGGACATGCTCGCCAGTAGCACCGAAGCGGCAATCGCCACGTAACCCAAGCCGCCACGCTTGTGGCCGAAATAGGCCTGCGCCATCGCGATGATGCGCCGTGAGATGCCGCCGGCATTCATCAGCTCGCCGGCCAGGATGAAAAACGGCACCGCCAGCAGCGGGAAGCTGTCAGCGCCGGCCTGCAGGTTCTGCGCGAGCAGCTGCACGTCCCAGAAATCCAGGTACCACATCAGCACCGAGCCGGTGAGCAGCAGCGCGAAGGCGATGGGCATGCCAAGCGTCATGAAGCCCAGCAGCGATGAAAGGAAGACGACGACGGTCATACAAGCTCCTCGGTTGGGCAGTGCCCGTATTGTTCTGAATGCGGCGTCGCTTCAGTCCGCGGTGACATTCGCAGCGGCAATGGCCGATGACTGATCGCGCCGCCAGACATTCACCAGCTGCACCAGCGCCAGTACAGCCATGGCAAGCATGCTCGCCGCTACCGGCAGCATTGCCAGGCCCAGCGGGTAACCGACCACCGGGCTGTTGATGGTCCAGCCGAACTGCATCTGGTTCCATCCGCCCCAGGCCGCCAGACAACTCGCGCCTGCCACCAGCAGCCAGCTCAGCGAGTCGACCAGCCGGCGCAGCAGATGAGGGAAACGGTCACGCAGCATGGCGAAGCTCATCAGCTCGCCGCGACGCATGCTCGAAGCGACGCCGACGAAAACCAGCCAGACGAATGCCAGCCGTGACAGTTCCTCGGCACCCGTCCAGCCGGTGCCGAAGGCGTAACGCAGCACCACGCTGGAAAACACCACGATGACCATGAAGGCCATCAGCGCCGCCATCAGCCAGTCGGTCAGGCGGTCGAAACGCTGCGCCAACGCGCCGCTGTAGATCGGCGCATTGGTCAGCGATGGCGCCGAGGTAGCGCTATCAAACGGACGCGCGGAAAGATCGACGCGGGACTCGATCAGTTCATCCAGATCGGCGCCGCGCATCCATTCGACGATTTGCAGCAACACCACGTCGCGGGGCTGACTGGCATCGACGGTCAACACGCCTGGCTCACCCTCGGGCGATTCGAGGGTGGCGAACTGGCTGTCGACCAGGGAGATCGGCATGAAGTGCCCCGGTCGCGCACCGACGCGCTGCACCGCGGTGTCGTAATCGATGGCCAGATGGGCGAAGCGCAGTCCCGGGACGGCACTGCGCAAGAGCTCACGATAGCTGCGCTTGAGCGCCGAGCAGGCCAGGACGAAGCCACTGCCGCTATCGAGCGTGCGCCGCATCTCGCCGATTAGTGCGTGCAGCCATTGCACGCGGTCGGTATCGGACAGCGGTGTACCGGCACGCATACGCGCGACGTTTTCCGCAGGGTGAAAGTTATCCGCCTCGATGTGCGGCAGGCCGAGCGCATCGGCGACGGCGTGGCTGGTATCGGTCTTGCCCGAACCGCTGACGCCCATGACAACCAGGACCGGCAGCGCGGTAGCCCGGGAAGGCTGCTTTGAAGGCATGAAGAAATCCGTCGTTGTTGTGCTTGTTTGGTCGGATGTTAGCGCTATCAAACATACAGATAAAACTACCGCTCGTCGTGCCTGACCAGACCCAGTGCCGATCGCGCAACGGCTGAACGATCGACAAGCGCGGCAAGGCGACTACAATCGCGCCCCTCAATGCATGAGGACTGCGACATGCCCAAAGCCATGGCCCGCCACATTCTGGTCAAGACCGAAGCCGAAGCCGAGCAACTGAAGAAGCGCCTGGCTAACGGCGAGGCGTTCGACGTGCTGGCCCGCAAGTATTCGACCTGCCCGTCCGGCAAGAAAGGCGGCGACCTCGGCGAAGTGCGCCCTGGGCAGATGGTGCGCAGCATCGATCAGGTGATCTTCAAGAAGCCGCTGCGTGAGGTGCATGGCCCGGTAAAGAGCCAGTTCGGCTATCACTTGGTGCAGGTGTTCTACCGCGACTGACTCAGATGCCCGTGGCCGAAGCGCTGCAGCTGCATCTCCCGCAGCCGGCTCAGCGTGCGGCGGAACGGGAACGCCAGATACCCCTCGGTATACAGCTCGTCCAGGGCCACCTCGGCTTCGATATACAGCGGAATCCGCCGGTCGTAGCACTCGTCGACCAGGGCGATGAAGCGCCGCACCGCATCGTCCCGGGCGGCGAGCGTCGGCAGCTGGCGGTCTCCTGCGACCACTCGCGTCGCCGCATCCTCGGTGCCACGGGCGATGCGTCCTTCCCGCGGCGCGCCACCCAGACGCGGTACATCACTGATCAGTATGGCGGTGAAGCGATCGCACAGCTCGATGAAGTCCAGCGCCGAGAACGGCTGTTCGCAAAGGTCGGCGAAGCGACACCAGAGCACCGCTTGGTCATGGCGCACCACCGCCAGGGGGCGACGGCCCAGGGATAGCGGCTCGCCGCGGCCAGGGCCTCCGGCCAGGCTGGCGAACACGGCCGCCAGCGCCGAGGTAGCTCCGGGCGCGGCGACCCAGTAGCGCCGCTGCGCAGCACCCGGATGCAGGCGGTGATCGGTGTCCCCGTCCACGCTCAGCACCTGCATGTGCCGAACGATGGCATCGATGGCCGGCAGAAAACGTTCGCGATTGAAACCATCGGCGTACAGCTGCTCCGGTGGCTGGTTGGAGGTGGCGACGACTACCACGCCGTGCTCGAAGAGCACCTGGAACAGCCGACCGAGGATGATCGCGTCGCCGATGTCGCCGACGAACAACTCGTCGAAGCACAGCACGCGAATTTCCTCCGAAAGCCCTTTCGCCAGCGCCTGCAACGGATCGGCCGTGCCATTGAGCTGGTACAGCCGAACATGTACCCAGCGCATGAAGTGGTGAAAGTGCTGGCGGCGCGCAGGCACGGGAACGCAAGCGTGGAAGATGTCCATCAGCCAGGTCTTGCCACGGCCGACCGGGCCCCACAGGTAGACCCCGGACGGCGCGCCGTCAGCGCAACGCAACGCCTGGTGGCAGGCCTCGAGCAGTTGCGCGGCGCGCTGCTGCGCGGGATCCCGCACAAAGCCACCCTGCGCAAGGGCCTGCTGGTAACGTTGCAGCGGGGAATCGTCGTGCATGGTCATCGGCGCAAAGCGCTCATGGTAACGGCCCTCGCTCAGGCATGCTCGGCCTGTAGCAATCGCGCGGCCTGCTCGCCGAGTGCATCGAGCAGCATTGCCTGCGCCGGCAGCGGCTGCTCGTGCACCCGGGTAAGGGCATAGAGCGGCACGCTGATGGCGGGCTCTAGCAAACGCGTCTGCACCTCGCCGCCATCGGTCGCCAGCGCGGTGAATGGATCGACCAGGGCCACGCCCTGCCCCGCCGATACCAGCTGGCGCGCCAGCTGATAGGTCTGCACCCAGGTGACCACGCGCGGCGGTGGGTCGAGCTCTTCGAGATGCCCCCGCAGCAGGCTGCCAAGGGCATCGCGGGTATCCAGGCCGATCAGCGCCCGGCCCGCCAGCGCCTGCAACCGGACTGGCGTGTCCAGCTCCTCTTGCGCCCAGCACCCGGGCGGCGCAATCACCCGCATGCGTCCTTCGGTGAGCATGCGGCTGCACAGGCCGGGGTGTTCCACTGCCTGCAGCGTCAGGCCGAGGTCCGCCTCGCGTAGCAGCAAGGCCTCGACGATCTCCACAGTGTGCTGAGTGGCGAGCTGGCAGGCGGTGCGCGGAAAACGCTCGCGCCAGCGCTGCAAGGCCATTGGCAGCAGCGCCTGGGCCAGTGCCGGGGTACAAATCAGACGCAGGGCTCGGGCGTCGCCTCGCCCGAGATTGTCGGCCAGGCGGCGCAGGTTCTGCAGGTCGATGGCGAGGCGCTCGGTCTGCTGCTGCAGCAGTCGCGCCTCTGCGGTGGGCTGCAGTTTGCCGCGCACCCGATCGAACAGGGCGAAGCCCAGCTGCTGCTCGGCATGCTTGAGAATCTTGCTCGCCGCCGGCTGGGAGATATGCAGCAGCTCGGCCGCGGCAGTGAGGCTGCCGGTTTGCAGAATCGCCTGGAACAGTTCGATATGACGCAGACGCATGTGCGGCCCTCCTCCAGACCCGAGCATAACCGCAGGTTATGGCTGGCCTCCATCCTTTCATTGGCCGCCTCGCCGGCTGGCGCCTAGGCTGCGCTGAGCGAATACGAGGAGCAGTGCATGCGTGTTGCAGTCGTCGGCGGCGGCGTCATCGGGCTGGCCACCGCTTATTCTCTGGTGCGCCAAGGGCACTCGGTCGAGCTGATCGAACGGCGTGACGACGTGGGTCTGGAAACCAGCTTCGCGAACGGCGGCCAGCTGAGCTATCGCTACGTCTCGCCCCTGGCCGATGCCGGCGTGCCGCTGCAGGCACTGGGCTGGATGCTGCGCGGGCAGACGGCGCCCCTGCGCTTCAGTCCGCGGGCGAGCCTGCGGCAATGGCGCTGGTGCCTGCGCTTCCTGGCGGCCTGCCGGCGCTCGGTCAACCGCCGCAACGCCGCTCATCTGCTGCGCCTGGCCCTGCACAGCCAACAGGTTCTGCGCAGCTGGCGCGAGGAGGACCGATTGGACGGTTTCGCCTGGCGCGCCAACGGCAAGCTGGTGATCTACCGTGATCGGGCAAGCCTCGCCAAAGGCGCTGCGGCGCTGGATGAGCGGTCCGGTCAACGGCTGCTGGATGCAGCTCAATGTGTGGAGATCGAACCTGCACTGGCGCCACTGAGCGCCCCATTGCAGGGCGGCATCTACTCGCCAGGTGACGAGGTCGCCGATTGCCAACGGTTCTGCCACCAGCTGCTGCAGCGGCTGCGGTCCTCGCCAGCGTTCCGCCTGCATACCGGGCAGGCGGTGGACGCGCTGCCCAGCAATGGTCGCCGCGTGCGTGCCGTGCGTATCGGCCGGGAGGAGATCACTGTCGATCATGTGGTGATCGCCGCCGGAACATCCAGCGTCGGGCTGCTGCGGCCCCTGGGCATCGATCTGCCGATCTATCCGCTCAAGGGCTACAGCCTGACCCTGCCGCTGGGCGAACGGAGCCAGGTGCCGCAGACCAACGTCACCGATTACGACAACAAGGTCGTCTATGCCCGCCTGGACGATCAGCTGCGCGTCGCGGCAATGGTGGATATCGGCGGCTGGGACAGCGCACTCGACCACAAACGCATCGCGACGCTGCAGCGCCTGGCTGGCGCGACCTTCCCCGACGCGGGGGACTACCGGCACGCCCGCCAATGGGCAGGTCTGCGCCCGGCCACACCGGAGGGCACGCCGCTCATCGGCCGCAGCGGCATCGATAATCTCTGGCTCAACGTCGGCCACGGCAGCCTGGGCTTCACGCTCGCCTGCGGCAGCGCCGACCTGCTGGCCAGCGAAATCGGCGGATCGCCGCCAGCGGTTTCGCTGCAGGGACTGAGCCTAACCTGCTGATCTCACAGCCGTACCGTTCCGACTAAACCAACAAGAGGGAACCACGATGAACCACCAGATCCGTATCGGCCTGTTCGGCATCACCCTGGCAGGCGCGCTGGCAATGGCGAGCCCAGGCGCGCTCGCCCAGGAGCGTTTCGTCACCATCGGCACCGGCGGCCAGACCGGCGTGTACTACACCGCCGGCCAGTCGGTGTGCCGCTTCCTCAATCGCGCCGAGGTGAAGCCGGCCATCAAGTGCAACGCACCCTCCACCGCCGGCAGCGTGACCAACATCGTTGCGTTGCAGAAAGGTGAGTACGATTTCGGTTTCATCCAGTCCGACCATCAGCACAAGGCCTTGCAAGGCCTGGCCCCGTTCGACCGCGACGGTGCCGTCGACGAGCTACGCGCGGTGTTCTCGCTGCAATCGGAAATTCTCACCGTGGTGGTGCGCGAGGACAGCGGCATCCGTGATCTGGATGGCCTGGAAGGCAAACGCGTGAACATCGGTGTGCCCGGCTCCGGCAGCCGCGATACCTTCGAGGAAGTCATGAAGGCCAAAGGCTGGAGCAATGCCAGCTTCGCCCTGGCCGCCGAACTCAAACCCGCGGAGATGGCCTCGGCGCTGGGCGACAACAACCTGGATGCCATCACCTATGTGGTGGGCCATCCCAGTGGTGCGATCCAGGAAGCACTGACGAACGTGAAGGCGCGGATCATCCCGGTCCAGGGCGAGGCGATCGACGCCCTGCTCGCCAAGGCCGACTACTACAGCGCGGCGCCGATCCCCGGCGGGCTCTATCCGGGTGTCGATGAAGCGGTCCCCTCGATCGGCGGCAAGGCGGTTCTGGCCACCACCAGCAAGACCGACCCCGAAGTCGTCTACCAGCTGGTCAAGTCGGTGTTCGACAACCTCGAACGATTCAAGCGCCTGCATCCGGCCTTCGCCGAGCTTCAAGCCGAGGACATGATCCGCGTCGGCCTGACCGCGCCCCTGCATGAGGGCGCGGAACGTTACTACCGGGAAAAAGGCTGGCTGTGACGCAGCCGCCCGCCGTCAGAGCGCCAGGGACAGGCTCAGGCTGAGGTTGCGCGGATCGCCCGGCATCACCCAGACGTTGCTGTACGAGCGCTCGTAGTAGGTACGGTCGAAGGCATTGTTCAGGTTCACTCCCAGCGTCAGGTTCTGCGTGGCCTGGTAGCGCGCGAGCAGATCGACCGTGGTGTAGGACGGCAGTTCGAAGTCGCTGTGGGCCTGCCCTGCCCGATCGCCCACATAGTTCAGCGCACCGCCCAGAGAAAGACCGCGCAGATCGCCATCCTGGAACTCGTAGGTGGTCAGCAGGCTGCCGCTGTGGCGCGGCACGTTGAGCAGGCGACTGCCGCGCGCCAGGGTGTTGTCGCGGGTCACTTCCGCATCCACGTAGGCGTAGGCGCCGATCACTCGAATGGCGTCGGTGAGCTGGCCGGCGAGCTGCAGATCCACACCACGGCTGCGAACTTCGCCCGCAGCGATCTGGAAGCCATCGTTGGCCGGATCGCTGGTCAGCACATTCTCCTTGGTCAAGTGGAATGCCGCGGCGGTCAGGCCCAGACGGCCATCGAACAGGTCGAGTTTGACGCCCGCCTCGTAGCCCATGCCCTCTTCCGGATCGAAGGTCGCGCCACTGGCAGCGGCTCCGTTGTTCGGTTTGAACGACTGCGAAGCGTTGGCGAACAAGCCGACCTCCGGCAACAGCTGGTAGAGCACGCCGACCCGAGGCGTGATCTTTTCGTGCGTCTGCTCGGCTCGCCGGCCGCTCACCTCGTTGTCCAGGCGCTGCTCGTAATGGTCGTAACGGGCCCCCACCACGCCGAACAGCTTGTCGGTCAGACGCATCTGGTCCTGCAGATTCAGTGCGCGGTTGTGCACCAACTCGTTGCGGTCGACCGTGCGGGCAGGATTGAACGCCGGTCGCAGTGAGCCATAGACGGGGTTGTAGAGGTCGATACTGCGCAGGTTGTCGGAGCGCAGCATGAATTCGCTCAAGGCATAGCGTTCGTACTCGGTGCCGATCAGCAGCTGATGTTCGATCGAACCGGTGTCCACCCGGCCGTGCAGTTCCAGTTGGGTGATCGCGTCCTGCCAGTCATAGTCGCGATAGCGCAGGTTGCGCGACAGCGTTCGGCCGTCTGCTGCGACCGCCGCTGCTTCGGTGGCATAGCCGTCCATGCGCCCCTGCTTGTAGTGACTGGCCAGGCGCAGTGTCCAGACCTCGTTGAGGTCGTGTTCGAGTTCGGCCTGCAGCGTTTCGTTGTCGTTGCTGATCGGACCATCGGAGGGTTCGCCATAGAATGCCGAGCGGGACACCCGGCCCAGGTTGCCGCCCGGTGCGACCACCCCGCGGTCGAAGGTCTGCCGGTTGCGCACCACCTCAGCCTGCACCAGCAACCGCGTATCGGGGCTCAGCTCCCAGCTGAAGGACGGCGCCACGAACTGCCGTTCGGATTCGCGATGGTCGCGGAAACTCTTGTTGTCTTCGACGGCGATGTTCATGCGGTACAGCATGTTGCCGTCTTCATCCAGCGGCGTGTTCACGTCCAACGCGCTGCGGTAGCGATCCCAACGCCCGGCGCTCAGGTCAAGACGGGCGAAGCTATCCAGCTGCGGCCGCTTGCTGACGATGTTGATGGTGCCGCCCGGATCGCCACGGCCGTACAGGCTGGCGGACGGTCCCTTGAGAACCTCGACACGTTCGATGCTCGCCGCGTCCGGCGGGTTCATGTAGCCCCGGTTGACGCTGAAGCCATCCTTGTAGAACTCGCTGGTGGTCAACCCGCGGACGCTGTACTCGTACATCGTAAGGCCGCCGAAGTCGTTCTGCCGTGCAACGCCCCCGGCGAAGTCCAGCGCCCTTTCCACTCGCGGGCTGTCCAGGTCGTCCAGCACCGAGGCCGGGACGACGCTGATCGACTGCGGTATTTCCTCGATGGGC
This sequence comes from Stutzerimonas sp. KH-1, assembly GCF_054483855.1. Taxonomy (NCBI): domain Bacteria; kingdom Pseudomonadati; phylum Pseudomonadota; class Gammaproteobacteria; order Pseudomonadales; family Pseudomonadaceae; genus Stutzerimonas; species Stutzerimonas sp. KH-1. The sequence continues at coordinate 1,647,128 of NZ_CM137011.1, forward strand.
GTATCGGTCCTGGTGGCACTGCGCGTTCGCTTGGCGCGATAACCCTGCACCGGTCCGTCGGCACGTTCCTGATCGGCAGTGATGACGACCGAATCCAGCACCGCCGCCTCCTGCGCGCCCGCCAGCGGCGCACCCGCCAGCATCAATGCCGCTCCGGCACCTACCCACTTCAATACCGCGACTTTCTCACTCATGCCTAATGCTCAAAGGTAACGACGTTATATCGTAACAATTCTGTCCGTTTGGCTTGGCGCTGTCAATGGAACGATTCGCATCTGCTTCGCCGCGAAAAGCCAATGCCTCGATCGCTGCGTGCGGCCCTGCTTACTCCGATGGCGTAGCTATGCGACAATGCGCGCCTTTCGCTCGGCCGCAATCCCCGCATTCGTTCTGACAGCCGGCCTCCGTCGCTGTCGTACTCCTCAACACTGCAGGATCACCAGCTCCTTCGCTGCGAGCTGGAGCGCCGAGTATTGCTGCCGGATCGGCGATGCACGCCGCCACATACATTGATAGGTAAGTCCTTGATCTCCACCGCCAACATCACCATGCAGTTCGGTGCCAAGCCGCTGTTCGAAAACGTCTCCGTCAAATTCGGCGGCGGCAACCGCTACGGTCTCATCGGCGCCAACGGCTGCGGCAAGTCGACCTTCATGAAGATCCTCGGTGGCGAGCTGGAGCCATCGGCCGGCCAGGTGATGCTCGAGCCCAACGTGCGTCTGGGCAAGCTGCGCCAGGATCAGTTCGCCTATGAAGATTTCAGCGTGATCGACACGGTGATCATGGGCCATACCGAGCTGTGGAAGGTGAAGGCCGAGCGCGACCGCATCTACTCGCTGCCGGAAATGAGCGAAGAAGACGGCATGGCGGTCGCCGAGCTGGAGGTGCAATTCGCCGAGTTCGACGGCTACACCGCGGAATCGCGCGCCGGCGAGCTGCTGCTCGGCCTCGGCATCCCGCTCGATCAGCATTTCGGCCCGATGAGTGCCGTGGCGCCCGGCTGGAAGCTGCGCGTATTGCTGGCCCAGGCGCTGTTCTCCGACCCGGAAGTGCTGCTACTGGACGAACCGACCAACCACCTGGACATCAACACCATCCGCTGGCTGGAATCGATTCTCACGGCGCGCAACAGCACCATGATCATCATTTCCCACGACCGCCACTTCCTGAACTCGGTCTGCACCCACATGGCCGACCTGGATTATGGCGAGCTGCGGCTGTTCCCGGGCAACTACGACGAATACATGACCGCCGCGACCCAGGCCCGTGAACGCCTGCTTTCCGACAACGCCAAGAAGAAGGCGCAGATCGCCGAACTGCAGACCTTCGTCAGCCGCTTCTCGGCCAACGCCTCCAAGGCCAAGCAGGCCACCAGCCGCGCCAAGCTGATCGACAAGATCCAGCTCGACGAAGTGAAGCCGTCCAGTCGCGTCAGCCCGTTCATCCGTTTCGAGCAGTACAAGAAGCTGCATCGCCAGGCGGTCACGCTGGAGCGCGTCAGCCAGGGCTATGACGGCACACCGCTGTTCCGGAACCTGAATCTGCAGGTCGAAGCCGGCGAGCGCGTGGCCATCATCGGTCCGAACGGCATCGGCAAGACCACCCTGCTGCGCACTCTGGTCGGTGAATTGCCACCCATGTCCGGTGAAGTGAAATGGACCGAAAGTGCCGACGTGGGCTATTTCGCCCAGGACCACGCTGAGGACTTCGAGGACGACGTCACCCTCTTCGACTGGATGGGCCAGTGGACCCAGGGTGGCGAACAGCTGGTACGCGGTACCCTTGGCCGCATGCTGTTCTCCAATGACGAGATCAACAAATCGGTCAAGGTCATTTCCGGTGGTGAACAGGGCCGCATGCTGTTCGGCAAGCTGATCCTGAAGAAGCCCAACGTGCTGGTGATGGACGAACCAACCAACCACCTGGACATGGAATCCATCGAGGCACTCAACCTGGCGCTGGAGAACTACCCGGGCACGCTGATCTTCGTCAGCCATGACCGCGAATTCGTCAGCTCCCTGGCCACGCGCATCATCGAATTGTCGGAGAACGGCGTGACCGACTTCAGCGGCAGCTACGACGACTACCTGCGCAGCCAGGGCGTACAGCTCTGACCGTCGAATCAGCCCTCCAAAAAAAAGCCCCGCACTAGCGGGGCTTTCATTTCTTTGATGCTCTAGCCGACGGCCGTGCTCCAGTCGATCATGCCCAGCTGCCAGGTCGCCAGGATCAGCAACCCGAAACCGATCCGGTACCAGGCAAACGCGGCATAGCTGTGGTTGCCGATGAATTTCAGCAGTGCCCGCACGGCCAGCATGGCGAAGATGAACGAAGTGACGAAGCCGATGGCGAACACGGCAAAGTCGCCCGGCTGGAACAGCTCGCGGTATTTGTAGCCGGAGTAGACCGCTGCACCGACCATGGTCGGCATTGCCAGAAAGAACGAGAACTCGGTTGCGGCCTTGCGCGACAGGCCGAACAGCAGCCCGCCGATGATGGTCGAGCCCGACCGCGAGGTGCCCGGCACCAGCGCCAGACACTGAGCGAAACCGACCTTCAAGGCCAGCGTCCAGGTCATGTCATCGACTGTCTCGGCGCGAATTGCATGTTCGCGACGCTCGGCCCAGAGCATGACGATGCCGCCGATGACCAGCGCGGTGGCCACTGTGATCGGATTGAACAGGTATTCGTGAATCAGATCGGCAAAGGCCACGCCAAGCACCACAGCCGGCATGAAGGCGACCAGCAGGTTGGCGGTGAACTTCTGTGCCTGGCGCTCCCTAGGCAGGCCGACCACCACATCGATGATCTTGCGCCGATATTCCCAGATCACTGCGAGGATCGCGCCGAGCTGGATGATGATATTGAAAGCCAGTGCGCGTTCACCGCCGAAGCCGATCAGATCCGCGACGATGATTTGGTGGCCGGTACTGGAGACCGGAAGAAACTCGGTTATCCCCTCTACTACGCCCAGAATCAGTGCCTGAACCGCAATCCAAAGATCCATCTACTCCCCAAAAGCGATGCCACTCATCGCACATGAATGCAACCAAGGTATATGTCACAAAGCCATCGAAACGCTGTTCTGACTCGCCGCGGGGAACTAAATTCCACGGCAGACGAAACGGGGGCTCATTTTTAGTCACAAGCGGCCGAAAAGCTACTTAGAAGCCATTGCCCGGCTCTTACCAGCAGGCCGCACGCAGCTGACAGGCGACCCGTTGGTTGCTTGAGCGGGCGCAGGCTCAGGTGGTTGTCGTCACCAGCATGGCGCTACCACTTGCAACAAACCAAGCATCGTCCGAGCCACCACAAGACAAGAACGATAAGAAAGACACCTCCAGGAGCCGTATTCATGAATCTGCTGCGCAATGTTCCTATCAGCAAGCGCCTCTGGCTGATCCCCGTGGTCGCCATCGCCATGCTGTTCATCCTCGGCCTGCTGATGATCCAGCAGGTTCGCTCCGACCTGTACCGAGGCAAGCAGGAGGCGACGCGTAACGTGGTTGAAGCGGCCGCCGGTGTTTTCGAGCACTACCGCAAGCTGGAAACCAGCGGTGCGATGAGTACTGCCGAGGCGCAACGTGCCGCCATGGAGCAGATCCGGCTGCTGCGCTATGACGGCCAGGACTACTTCTGGATCAACGATCTTGGCCCGACCATGATCATGCACCCGATGCAGCCCAAGCTCGACGGCCAGGATCTTTCGAAGATCAAGGATCCGGAAGGCAAGGAGCTGTTCAACGAGATGGTCGCCATCGCTCGTCGTGACGGTGCAGGCCTGGTCGACTACATGTGGGCCAAGCCCGGCGAAGAGAATCCGGTGCCGAAAATCTCCTATGTGCAACTGTTCAAGCCCTGGGGCTGGATCATCGGCTCAGGCATCTACGTCGATGACGTGGAGCAGGAGTTCTGGAACTACGTGACGCGCTTTTCCATCATCGGTCTGTTCATCGCCGCGATCATGGCCGTGGTGGTCGCCATCCTGATCCGCAGTATCGTTGCGCCGCTGCGCCACACGATGGCGGCGATGGCCAATATCGCCAGCGGCGAAGCCGACCTGACCCACACACTGGATGTGTCGGGCAATGATGAGCTGACCACGCTCGGCCGAGATTTCAACCGATTCACCCAGAAACTGCGTACCGTTGTCGGTCAGCTTTTCGAAACGGCCGGAGCCCTGGATCAATCCTCGCGCTCGCTCAGCGAGCTTTCCAGCCAGACCCACGAACAGAGCCAGCAGCAGATGCTGCAAATGGAACAGGTGGCCACGGCAGTCAACGAGGTTACCTACGCAGTGCAGGAAGTCGCCAAGAACGCCGAACACGCGTCGAGCGAAGTGGGCGCAGCAGAGAACCAGGCCGGGCTCGGCCAGCGCAACATCGAGACGAGCCTGCAACAGATCGATGAGCTGTCGGCAACGATTAGCCAGGCGGTGGACGTGATCCAGTCGCTGGCCGATGAAACCACCAAGATCGGCTCCGTTCTCGAGGTCATCGGCTCCATCGCCGAGCAGACCAACCTGCTGGCACTGAATGCCGCAATCGAAGCTGCACGAGCTGGCGAGCAGGGCCGTGGCTTCGCCGTGGTAGCCGACGAGGTGCGTCTGCTGGCTCAGCGGACACAACAGTCGACAGCGGAGATCCAAGGCATGATCGAGCGCCTGCAGAAGAATTCAGGTGCAGCCGTGAACGTCATCATGGAAAGCAACCGGGCCTCGCAGCTCACTGTCGAGCAGGCCAGTCAGGCTGGCGAAAGTCTTGGCGAGATCGCTCAGGCTTTGCGCAACCTGTCAGGCGTCAACGCTTCGATTGCCAGCGCCACCCTGCAGCAGTCCCATGTGGTCGAGGAGATCAACCAGAACGTGACCCAGGCCGCCGGCCTGGCGCAAGAGAGTACGCTGGCAGCCGAGCAGTCCAGTGAGGCGGGCAAGCGTCTGGGCGAACTCGCCAGCCAGCTCAATCGCCTGCTCAGTCAGTTCAGGGTCTGATCCCCCACCCGGCGGTCCTCGTGCGAGCGGGACCGCCGGCACCCTACTGAAGCAGTGCCCCCTCCCGCTCGCACCATCAGCAAGCAGGCGCCAGCCTAACCTCAACATCTCCCCTCGCGACAGGTTGTCGCACGGGCCTTTTCCCACTGCGGCCTAGCAAGCCCACCTCCCTCACCTCGCCAGTGAAATTCTCCAGCAGTGACAAGGGTTTAGATCGAACCTGGAGCCCCCGGCCGACCATGCGTCAACGTTATACCTTTGGCTAATTGCAAAGGCCTTCAAATTTTTTCGAACTCGCATGTGACTCATCAGTCCTCTGGGTACATCAACTGCAATGTAAGGCCAATGCCAACGAGCTTGGCTGCAGGTATTTTGGGTATCACACAGAGAGACATGCCCCATGCACACCCCGCTGCGTATCAATGAAGCCCTTCTGATCACCGACCGCGCGTTCAAACCATTCCAGTGCGTTGCCTGGACGCTGCCCGAAGGAAACGGCGAAGTCAGCATCACCGTTGTTGATCGCGACGAAGCCCGCCTCTTGGGTCGTTGCAAGATGTCCAGCAGCGTTTTCACCGATCCTGTGAAGCTCGGTGAAACCCTGGAGCAGACTCGCGAGCAACTCAGCCGCGACGGCGCCCACTTCTCCCCTTGGCACATGCCTGAATAAGCATGGCTCGCCCGAACGAAGGCCTGCGGCACGCGCTCCAGGCCTTTTTTCATGTCCGGCGGTTGGGCTGCCCTGGTGATCTCGACTGATCCATTCGGCTGTTTGACGGTCTCAACAGCAACGGACATAACAGGAGAGACCCATGAAAGGTGCAGAAGCCTACGTCAACGATCAATGGCAAAGCTGCGGGCTTGCCGATCTACCTCGAGACTCCGGCGGCCACTTGGTGAAACTGCACTTCGTCATTCCGCGCGACACACAGACGCCCGGACTCATCGACCACATCGGTGACGTCGCACAGCGGCACTTGAGCGAGGCCTATGGCGGGCGCAAGGTCACCCGCAAGCCAGTAGTCGGCTCGGTGGTCGGTGACGGTAGTGGTGATGCCATCGACCTGGAATTCGAGATAGCAGCAGCCGAGTAACGGGGCTGCACTCCTCGACGCTGGCACTCTAGGATAAGCCGAATGTGATGCCCGCCGACGAACGCCGGCTTTTCCGAAGGAACACCGAAGATGACTCCCTTTGATCTGCAGCGCATGCTTTTGCATGAGTTTCCGTTGATGTTCGTAGCGGAAGTGGCGCTACGGGCATTGCTCGCTTTCGCAGCGGTTTTCATCTTTCTCAAGGTCAGCGGCCGTCGGGGCATTCGCCAGCTCTCGGTGTTCGAGCTGGTCATCATCCTGACCCTCGGTTCCGCCGCCGGCGACGTCTCGTTTTACGAAGACGTGCCATTGCTACCGGTCGCGGCGGTGTTCGCCACCCTGCTGTTCTTGTATCGCTTCACCGTGTATCTGATGAATCGCAGCCCGCGCTTCGGTGTGTGGCTAGAAGGTCGACCGGTCACCATCATTCGCGACGGCATCTACGAGCTGCGCAGCCTGGACAGCTTGAACATCTCGGCTGACGAATTCTTCATGGAACTGCGCCAGCAGGGGGTCGAGCACCTTGGTCAGGTACGGCTCGGCATTTTGGAAAACGACGGCAACGTCAGTCTGTTCTTCCATGAACCCGAAGCGGTACGTCCCGGACTCTCCGTTCTGCCGCCGGAATACCGGCCGGAGTTCCGCCAGGTTCCCGCGGCCGGCATGTATGCATGCGGCCGCTGCGGTTTCCCCCAGGCATTGGAAAGCCAACAGACTCAGCGATGCCCGCGCTGCTCCAATCCGACCTGGTCAAAGGCGCTGACTACGCTGCGATCACGCTGATACACGGTACGAACCGCCATCGCTCTAACCGGTCAGTTGATAGAGACCAGCCAATTCCGTTGCGGCTGTCCGCCTTCAATCCAGATCAAAAGCAGGAGCAGACCATGCTTGGCGACTATTCATCGATCAACGACCACCTCGAAACCGCGCGCAAGCACGCAGACCAGGCTGAAACCGAGGCCAAGCCAGAGCTCTACCGCGAAGCGGTTGACGAACTCGTCGCAGCAATCCGCCTGTTGATGCGCAACGGCAACGAAAAGGACAACTGAGCCGCTCCATCGCCTCGCCAGCCAGGCTGGCGAGGCCTAGAGGATCTCGCAATAGATGCGCGACGACAGCACGATGCAAGAGCCCCCTCCCCTGGCGGAGGGCGAGCGCCCCGTTCCCAGGGACGAAGCGGGCGACACCGGCACCCTCTTATGCCCTGCGTTACCACCGGACCTGCATTACGTAGATGATTCGCAACCCGGCATCCGCCGCCGGATGTTACGTGGGAAGTTCGCCTACTTCGATACTGACGGCGAGCGCATCCGCGACGAAGACGAGATACGCAGGATCAACAAGTTGGCGATACCGCCGGCGTACCGTGATGTCTGGATCTGCTCCGATCCAGAAGGTCATCTTCAAGCTACCGGTCGCGACGCCCGTGGGCGCAAGCAGTACCGTTACCACCCCCGGTGGCGAGAGATCCGAGACAGCAACAAGTACGACCGGATGCTGGAGTTCGGCGAAGCACTGCCACGGCTGCGCCGAGACTTGGAAAAACACCTGGCGCTCCGGGGCATGCCGCGCGAGAAGGTCATGGCGCTGGTGGTGCTATTGCTCGAATCCACACTAATCCGAATCGGTAATCCACGTTACGCCAAGGACAACCGCTCCTACGGGCTGACTACCCTGCGTACGCGCCATGTTGATATCCGCGGTACCGCAATCCGTTTCCACTTTCGCGGCAAAAGCGGGGTCAAGCACGAGGTCACCCTGCGCGACAAGCGCCTGGCCAGGCTTATGCGCCGCTGCATGGAGCTACCGGGTCAGCAGTTGTTTCAGTATCTGGATGACGAGGGGCAACGCCGGGCGGTCAGTTCCAGCGATGTGAATGCCTACCTGCAGGACATGACGGGCCGCGACTTCACCGCCAAGGACTACCGCACGTGGGCCGGAAGTGCCTTGGCACTGGCGCGTCTGCGCCAGCTCGAATGCTCCCCCGAGAGCATCGCCCGGCACAATCTGGTTGAGACGGTAAGGCAGGTCGCCAGCCAGCTGGGGAACACGCCCGCCGTATGTCGTCAGTGCTACATCCATCCTGCAATCCTGCAGGCATTCAGTGAGGGTGCACTGGCCGGATTGCGAAGTGCCAGGAAGCGCAGATGGCTGAGCGCGGAAGAAGTTGGATTGCTTGCCTTTCTCAGGAGCGCAGCGGATTGAAGGCGCGCCCCCGGCTCAGGCGTCGTGCTGATGCAGGGTGACCCGATTGCGTCCGGCCGCCTTGGATGCATAAAGTGCCGAATCCGCCCATTCGATCAGCTGGGCATGGCTGCTGGTAGGCTCGCTGAGATCAGCTACCCCGAGGCTGATGGTGAAACGAATACGGTGCTGCTCGTGCTGCACCTCATGGCTCTCAACGGCATGCCGGAGGCGCTCGGCGAAGGTCATGGCGCCCTGCTTGTCGGTGTCCGGTAATAGCACGACGAACTCCTCGCCGCCGTACCGCCCCGCTACGTCCGAATCCCGCAGATTCTCGCGGATCAGATCGGCAACCTGCTGGATGACCGCGTCGCCGACCTGGTGACCGTAGGTATCGTTGATCGCCTTGAAGTGATCGATATCGAACATCACCAGCGCGGCCTGACTCTCGTAACGGCGATGACGTGCATAGTCCAGCTGCAGCATCTCCTCCCAATGGCCGCGGTTGTACAAACCGGTCAGCCGATCGGTGCTCGACAGGCGCTGCAGCTCAGCGTTGGCCGCCTGCAGTTGGCGCCGGTTCACCGCAACGTCGGTCACGTCGTAGATGATCAGGCAGACCTGGGCGATGCTGCCGTCAATGCCCTTGAGCGGCAGCAGCGTGGTGTTCTGGTACATGAAATCTTCCAGCCCGGTAATCGGCTGGTAGTTCTTGAAACGCAGGAGATACGGCCGCTGCTCCCAGATGGTGAACGAGGGCGTACCCAGGGTCATGACGCCCTCCACCTTGCGGCGAAACCAATCCTCGTCGACTTCGGGAAAGAGAGAGAAAAAAGAGCGATTGCGCGCCTTTGCCGGCGGCAGGCCAGAGCGATTCTCCATGAACGTGTTCCAGACCTCGACACGGAAGTCGCGGTCCAGAACCACCACACCCACGTCGATGCTCTGGACGATGGCCAGCAACCAGTGAAGCTCAGTCAACTCGGTGGTATCGCTCATGCTCAATCCATCAGGTGGGCGAGCTTGCGGGTCAGCAGCTCGACCGAATCTTCCGTGAACAACAGCAGCAGGTCAAAGTGGATGTCATGCCCTTCCAGGCTATAGCTGATCTCGACCGCCAAGGTCTTTTTCCATCTCGCGCTGTTGAGGCGTATCAGCTCCTCGATCGACGCATGCTGCCCGAGCACCTGCGGATGCCCCTGGGAAAACACGACCTCGATCTGCTCGGCGATGCCGCTCAGGCACGCGCTGATCAGCAGGCTCGACAGATCCAGGAGCATCTCCATCTCCAGGTAATCCTGCCGGCGCATCAGGCGCGCCATGTCCGCGACCTCCGAATCGTGGAACAGTAGCAACGCCTCTCCGGCGATCCCCCCACCGATGTAACCCTGACAAACCGCGGTCAACTGGTCACCGCGCGCAGCATCGGCCAGCGCCATGTGCAGTTCGCCGACCTCGAGAATGTTGACGTTGGGAATCGGGAGCTGAATGAAGACGCCCAGAACACGCGCAAGCAGGGCCGCGGCACGACCCATGGCGATGTTGACGACCTCGCGGAAGGTGTCGCGGAAACCGATCCGCTCACCCTCCTCTCGACCGATCAGCGTCGAAAGATCGTCCAGCAGGCCAAGGCTGGCGAGCGTCTGCTGCAGGTGCACGGGGTCCGCAGGCTTCTTGATGAAGGCCAGCGCGCCGAGCGCCAGCACCCGACGTACGGCTTCATCCTGGATATCGGCCGAAATCACGATGGTTTTGCACGGCAGTTTTTCTTCGCGCAGCTGCGCAAGGACCTGATAACCGTCCAGCTCGGGCATTGTGAGGTCGAGCAGCAGCACGTCGATGTCGCCCTGCCGGACCCTTTCCAGGGCTTCGATACCGGTTGCCGCTTGGCTGACGACCACCGGCCAGCCTGCAGGCAGCGCTTGCAGCAGCTGCTTGCGGGCCAGGCTGGAGTCATCGCAGATCAGCAGTGAAATGGCAGACATGGTACGAGCTCTCGTTGCCCGATCGACCGAAGCGCCAGAGCTTATCGCAGGAAAGACGCGCTGTGTGCGTCAGGGTGGCAAAATAATGGCATTTTGCCTTTAATCCGCTGAACGGCCCGGCGGACCTGCTCCACCGGGGCCCAAGATCAGTAGTACGCGTTCTCGCGATTGGTATGGTCGGTGACGTCGCGGACCCCCTTGAGCTCTGGAATCCGAGCCAGCAACGTCTTCTCGATTCCTTCCTTCAATGTCACGTCGGCCTGACCACAGCCCTGACAGCCGCCACCGAACTGCAATACGGCGATGCCTTCGTCGACCACATCGATGAGGGTCACCTGCCCTCCGTGACTGGCCAGGCCAGGGTTGATCTCGGTCTGCAGGTAGTAATTGATGCGCTCGTTCAGCGGACTGTCGTCATTGACCATAGGCACCTTGGCATTCGGCGCCTTGATGGTCAGCTGGCCACCCATCCGGTCAGTGGCATAGTCGACCAGTGCATCTTCGAGGAACGGCTCGCTGGTGCCATCGATCCAGGCGGTAAAGCTCTTCAAAGCCATGGCGACGTCATCGGGCTTCTCCTCACCCGGCTTGCAGTACGCGATGCAGGTCTCGGCGTATGGTGTGCCGGGCTGGGTGATGAAGATGCGAATGCCAATGCCGGTGGTGTTCTGCTTTTCGAGCAGGTCGGCCAGATAATCGTGTGCAGCTTCGGTAATGGTGATCGCGCTCATGGGAACTCCTCGCAGACATGCGCCGCAGTGTACGCCAAACCACTGCCACGGTTAAGTCCTAGTATTTTAGTCGGACTATCGGATTTCAAGTTCCACGTTCCGTGGATCGCCCTGAAACGCCTGCTAGAGGTTTTCATAACGGTTCATATCTAGAACGCCGGCCTCTACCGGCTCGGTCTCCTCGAGATAGCGCGTCAGATCGTTGAAGTAGTGCCAGAACTGCGGATGGCTGCGGCGGATGCCCCAGCGCTCGACCAGCCGCTCGAGATCGGCGCCCGCCCTCACCTGCTCCATCGCCGCAACGAAGGTCGGGACGTCCGCTGCCCGCAGGTTGAAGATGAAGTTCGGGTAGCTGCTGAGGATGCCCGGATAGACTGTCAGGGTGTCCAGGCGCGACTGCCAGCGCAGCGACTCGCCAAACATGAACGCCACGTTGCTGTGAGCCCGGTTGCGCAGCAGGCTGTAGATTTCCCGACGGTCCCCGGGGTACTCGACCCGCACCAGGGTCGCCTCGGGCAGATGCAGGATGGCAGGCATACCGGCCGCCATCCGGTTGGTCAGCCGGCTGAGCGCCTGTTCGACACGCTGCAGCTCGGCCGGCTGGTCGTCGCGATAGCAGTGCGTGCCCTGGCAGCGGTTGATCGGGTCGGGAGCGGCGTTGATACCCGCGTGCCGCGCCAGCAGCTGCCGGGCGAACGCGCGCTTGGGATCGCCACTGTCCAGCGCAAGCTGTGTGGGTGTCGCGCGGTCGACCGATGTGTAGGCCAGCAGCAGCTTGAGCTGACCGCTTTTCTCGTACCAATCATCCAGGATGGCCTGACGCGACGCAGGCGGCAGCAGCCGCAGGAAGTTGAGCTCGGCGCCGTTACGGATCAGGTCGAAATACAGCCGCGTCTGGCCCTGGTGGGATACGTTGCCAAACACGTCGAAGTTGACCACCAGCTGGTAGTAGGTGCGTTCGAGCAACGGATAGTCCATCCACCACAGCGTTTGTGGAATCTCGCCGATCAGCCCCTTGCGCACCGAGGCGCTGTCATGCTGGCGGAACACGCTGAGCAAGGCGTTCTCGTTACCTGCCCAGATCTGCGGCCAATCGGCCGGTGCGTTGGCGTAAGCCTTGGTGCGCAGCTGCTCGTACTGGTTGCGCTTCACGCGGTAGGTCTTCCAGAACGCCAGCAGATCGCCCATCTCGTCGAATTGACCCGGCATGGCTAGCAGCGGTGTGGCCTGCTCACGAAAGCGACGGTCGGTGATATAGAGGTCATGCTGCGGGTCCTGAAAAAAGACCCAGAAGTTGTCGCGAATCACGTCCGTGGCGATCTGCCCACGGCAGACCGGCCCGCGAATGAAGGTGCGCACGAAATACTCGGCGTTATCCAGCATGAACTGGTAACGCGCCTCGGCAGGAATCGCCTGGAAGGTCTTGAACGGATTGGCCCGGTGATTCGCGCCATAACCGGGTAGCGATTCGACGGTCCAGTCGTCTGCGAAGAACAGCGATCTGACCCGCGCCAGCTTCGTCGCACTCAAGGGATAGGTGATATGCGTCTTGTGCACGATCACATCGCTGATGGGGCGCAAGCGGTAGCTGAAGCGGGTACCCGGATCGTCGTTCGGCCGCCGCGTGGCAATGGGATCGATTGGCTCACCGCTGGGTGTACGCGAGCGTACCAGCTGATAGAAATGCCCGCGCTCGCCATCTTCGAAATACAGGTGGGCAATGAAGAGGTGCTCATACAGCCAGCGTCCGACCAGCGTGCCGCGCGGGCCGGGCGTGTTCAGCAGGCGCTCCCATTCTTCGATCTGCAGTGCTTCCGCCGGCGACGGTTGCAGCTGCCGATGCTCGACCGGAGCGCCCTGCTCCAGCCACCGCTGCAGCGTCGCGTATTCCTGATCGCTGAGGCCGGTCACAGCGAAAGGCATGCCACCGTGCAGGTTCTTGCGTGCATAGCCATCGAACTCTTCGGGCAGCGGGCAGGTGTTCTCCCGGCCGATGCCGATGCTCAGCTCGGCGGGCAGCTTGGCATTGGGCGTCAGTGGCTGGCTGTGGCCAAGTTCCAGCATGCGCGCCATCAGCGCAGCCTGGGTGTCCTGGGCATCGAGCACCCCATGAAACCCCTTGCGCCGCCAGGCGTCTGTTTCCTCGGCGTCGAGAAACAGGCGGGTCGGCGCCTGCGCCTTGGAACGCACACCGTTGTAGACCGGCAGTTTGTTCGCACCACGCTCGGCACCCTCGCCGCTGCCCAGATTGAGCTGGCACGGCGAGTCATAGCAGGCATGGCAGGCCACGCACTTGGCGGTGAAGATCGGTTGGATATCGCGCTGATAGGAGAGGACTTCGGCCTGTGCAGCGCTGCCGATGAGCAGGAACAGACAGCCGAGCCAGAAACGGTGGGACATGAAACGAACGCCTGAAAGTGACCCTGCATTCTATGCGTGCACGACAAACGTCGCTTGCCTGCCCAACCTGAATAATCTTCATGCAAATGCGCGACAGCTAAAAAAGCATGCAGCTTTGCTATCATTCGCGCTCTTTTCGTTCCCGCTTTTCAGGTAGTTCCCATGTCCGCTCGCAACGCCCGACTTCAGGCCCTCCAGCACGCGCTCAGCCAGCGCATCCTGATTCTCGACGGTGGTATGGGGACCATGATCCAGAGCTACAAGCTGGAGGAGTCCGACTACCGGGGCGAGCGATTCGCCGATTGGCCGAGCGACGTGAAGGGCAATAACGACCTGTTGCTGCTCTCCCGCCCCGACGTCATCCAGGCCATCGAGAAGGCCTATCTCGATGCCGGCGCCGACATTCTGGAAACCAACACCTTCAATGCTACCCGGGTCTCCCAAGCCGACTACGGCATGGAAGAACTGGTCTACGAGCTGAACGTGGAAGGTGCGCGCCTGGCTCGGGAAGTGGCCGATGCCAAGACCGCCGAGACGCCGGATCGCCCGCGTTTCGTCGCCGGCGTGCTCGGCCCGACCAGCCGCACCTGCTCCATCTCGCCGGACGTCAACAACCCCGGCTACCGCAACGTCACCTTCGACCTGCTGGTGGAGAACTACACCGAAGCCACCCGTGGCCTGATCGAGGGCGGCGCCGACCTGATTCTGATCGAAACGATCTTCGACACGCTGAACGCCAAGGCGGCGATCTTCGCTGTCCAGCAGGTATTCGAGGAAGATGGCGTCGAGCTGCCGATCATGATCTCTGGCACCATCACCGACGCCTCCGGCCGCACGCTGTCAGGCCAGACCACCGAGGCGTTCTGGAACTCGGTGCGCCATGCCAAGCCGATCTCCGTAGGCCTGAACTGCGCCCTGGGCGCCAAGGACCTGCGCCCTTATCTGGAAGAGCTGGCCAACAAGGCCGACACCCACGTGTCCGCCCACCCCAACGCCGGCCTGCCCAATGCCTTCGGCGAGTACGACGAAACGCCGGCAGAAATGGCCGCGGTGGTCGAGGAGTTCGCCGCCAGCGGTTTCCTCAACATCATCGGCGGCTGCTGCGGCACCACGCCGGCGCATATCCAGGCGATTGCCGAGGCGGTGGCCAAGTACCCCCCGCGCGTGATCCCGGACATTCCAAAGGCCTGCCGCCTGTCCGGCCTGGAGCCCTTCACCATCGATCGCAGCTCGCTGTTCGTCAACGTTGGCGAGCGCACCAACATCACCGGTTCGGCCAAATTCGCCCGCCTGATCCGCGAGGAGAACTACACCGAAGCGCTGGAAGTGGCCCTGCAGCAGGTGGAAGCCGGCGCCCAGGTGATCGACATCAACATGGATGAGGGCATGCTGGATTCGAAGGCGGCCATGGTCACCTTCCTCAACCTGATCGCCGGCGAGCCGGACATTTCCCGCGTGCCGATCATGATCGACTCCTCCAAGTGGGAAGTGATCGAGGCGGGCCTCAAGTGCATCCAGGGCAAGGGCATCGTCAACTCCATCTCCATGAAGGAAGGTGTCGAGCAGTTCAAGCACCACGCCCACCTGTGCAAGCGCTACGGCGCCGCGGTGGTGGTGATGGCCTTCGACGAAGCCGGCCAGGCCGATACCGCTGCACGCAAGCGCGAAATCTGCCAGCGCAGCTACGACATTCTGGTCAACGAGGTGGGCTTCCCGCCGGAAGACATCATCTTCGACCCGAACATTTTCGCCATCGCCACCGGCATCGAAGAGCACAACAACTACGCGGTCGACTTCATCGAGGCTTGCGCCTACATACGCGACCACCTGCCCTACGCGCTGACCTCGGGCGGCGTGTCCAACGTGTCGTTCTCCTTCCGCGGCAACAACCCGGTGCGCGAAGCGATCCACTCGGTGTTCCTGTTCCATGCGATCAAGGCGGGCCTGACCATGGGCATCGTCAACGCCGGCCAATTGGAGATCTACGACGAGATCCCGAAGGAGCTGCGCGACGCGGTCGAGGACGTGGTGCTCAACCGCAGCGCCGGCGGCACCGAGGCGCTGCTGGAGATCGCCGACAAGTACAAGGGCGATGGCTCGGTCAAGGAAGCCGAGACCGAGGAATGGCGCAATCTGCCGGTGGACAAGCGCCTCGAGCACGCGCTGGTCAAGGGCATCACTGCCTTCATCGTCGAGGACACCGAGGAGTGCCGCCAGCAGTGCGCACGCCCCATCGAGGTGATCGAAGGCCCGCTGATGGCCGGTATGAACGTGGTGGGCGATCTGTTCGGCGCCGGCAAGATGTTCCTGCCCCAGGTGGTCAAGTCTGCCCGCGTGATGAAGCAGGCCGTGGCCCACCTGATCCCGTTCATCGAGGCGGAAAAGGGCGACAAGCCGGAAGCCAAGGGCAAGATCCTCATGGCGACCGTCAAGGGCGACGTGCACGACATCGGCAAGAACATCGTCGGCGTGGTGCTGGGCTGCAACGGCTACGACGTGGTGGACATGGGCGTGATGGTGCCGGCGGAAAAGATCCTGCAGACCGCCATCGCCGAGAAGTGCGACATCATCGGCCTTTCCGGGCTGATCACCCCGTCGCTGGACGAAATGGTTCATGTGGCCAAGGAAATGCAGCGCCAGGGCTTCAGCCTGCCGCTGATGATCGGCGGCGCCACCACCTCCAAGGCGCACACCGCGGTGAAGATCGACCCGCAGTACAGCAACGATGCAGTGGTCTATGTCACCGATGCCTCGCGTGCAGTCGGCGTGGCCACCACCCTGCTGTCCAAGGAACTCAAGCCGGCGTTCGTCGACAAGACCCGCGAGGAGTACGCCATGATCCGCGAGCGCACCGCCAACCGCAGTGCGCGCACCGAACGCCTGAGCTACCTAGATGCCATCGCCAACAAGCCGCCGTTCGACTGGAGCAGCTACGCCCCTGTCAAACCGAGCTTCACCGGCCGCCAGGTGCTGGAAGACATCGATCTGCGCACCCTGGTCGACTACATCGACTGGACGCCTTTCTTCATCGCCTGGGACCTGGCCGGCAAGTACCCACGCATCCTCGAGGACGAGGTGGTTGGCGAAGCGGCCACCTCGCTGTTCAACGATGCCCAGGCCATGCTGAAAAAGCTGGTCGACGAGAAGCTGATCCGCGCACGTGCGGTGTTCGGCTTCTGGCCAGCCAACCAGGTCCAGGACGATGACCTGGAAGTGTACGGTGACAACGGCGAGAAGCTGGCCACCCTGCACCACCTGCGCCAGCAGACCATCAAGCCGGACGCCAAGCCGAACCTGTCGCTGGCCGACTTCGTGGCACCGAAGAGCACCGGCATCACCGACTACGTGGGCGGTTTCATCTGCACCGCTGGCATCGGTGCCGAGGAACTGGCCAAGGCCTATCAGGACAAGGGCGACGACTACAACTCGATCATGGTCAAGGCATTGGCCGACCGCCTCGCCGAGGCCTGTGCCGAATGGCTGCACGAGCAGGTGCGCAAGCACTACTGGGGCTATGCGCCTGACGAGCGGCTGAGTAACGAGGAACTGATCCGCGAGCAGTACAAGGGCATCCGCCCTGCCCCCGGCTACCCGGCCTGCCCGGACCACACCGAGAAGGGCACGCTGTTCCAGCTGCTGGATGCCGACGGCATCAGCCAGGTCACGCTTACCGAGCACTACGCCATGCTGCCCACCGCGGCGGTAAGCGGCTGGTACTTCGCCCATCCCGAGGCGCAGTATTTCGCCGTCGGCAAGATCGACAAGGATCAGGTGGAAAGCTACAGCCAGCGCAAGGGCCAGGAATTGGCCATCAGTGAGCGCTGGCTGATGCCGAACCTGGGCTACGACAACTGATCTCGACGCGGGCGTTTCCCGACGCCTGCGTTCGATCCACGGAGCAAGTGCACCATGTCATCGGAAACACCCTGGCTGATCGACGAACTCGAAAATGCTGACATGCTAATCATCGACGGCCTGCACGCGTGGCAGTTCGCGCTCGACGAAGCCGTGCTGGATCAGGCCGACGCAGCCGCCGAAGCCAACCAGCCGTTCGCCAGCGAGGCCACCTTGCTGACCATCGACCTGGTGGACGGCCGGACCCGCCGCCAGTGGCAGTTCAGCTACAACCAGATCATGGAGGCGCAGCGCGACGCCGACGATGAAAGCTGGCTGCTGGAAGGCCCGCACCGCCTGCAATGCCTCAGCGCCATTGGCGGCGAGGACGAGGACGAGTAGTCCACTGCACCTCAGCCGCACCCCGTTGAGGCGCCCCCATCGGGCGCCCTCCATCCAGGCACGCCAGAAAGGCGCCCCCAGCTAGGCGCCCCCATCCGTCAACGGCTGCGGACGGCTGCGCGGGTGCCCACCTCGTCAATCGCCGGTTCACGCGATACCGCCCCTTCGGTCAGCGGTCGCTCGATATACCGGTAGCTGAGCCCGGCGACGATCAGCGAGACCGCCACGCAGAGCGCAACGCGCGGTAGCACCGGCTGATCGTCCAGCCAGTGCATGCACAGCAGCCAGCCCGGGATATGGCAGAGGTACAGCGAGAAGGAAACCTGGCCTATGGCTTCCAGCGGGCGCGAGAGCGCGCCGAAGATGGCTTCGCCGGAACAGGCCGCGAGCATGAAAGGAACGGCCAGCACCAGCGTCGTCGCCGCCCAGCGGAACGACGCGAACGGCTCCAGCGCGATGGCCAGCACGCTGGCCGCCAGCACCGCCAGGCCCATCACCAGCACCTTGCTCACAGGAGACATCGCCTCGATGTCCCGTTCGACCAGCCGAAACGATTCCAGGGACGACAGTTTCCACAGCAACAGGCCGAGGAACAGGCCGTTGGCGCGGAACAGCCACTCGGGCGCAAACGGATTGGCAAAACTGAACCACAGCACGATGCCGATCACCGCCGGCCAGAACGCCCTGCCCAGCAGGAGCAGCAGCGGGAAAAGCAGGTAGAACTGTACTTCCAAGGCGATCGACCAGAAGTAGCCGAAATCCGTCTCGTGCAGCGCGTTGAACACATTGGCGAGAAAGAACGCCGCGCTCGCGGTCACGCCCAGCAGGGTGTCCAGCGAATAGCTGGGTGCGCCGCGTGGCGGCTCGAGCGCGGCGAACAGCAATACCACCGCGGACCAGAACCAGGTCGGCAGCAGCACGCGGCGAATGCGTTTCTTGTAGAACCCGTACACCGCCGCCGCGTCGAATTGCCTGTGCTTGCGCAGGAAGGTTGCACCCATCAGGAAGCCGGATATCAGGAAGAACAGGTCGACTCCGACACCCGGCAGGAAGCGTTGCAGCACCCCATCCCACCAGACAGCCTCGGCACCTATCAGCATGACCGAGCCGTGGGCCAGCAGCACCAGCACGATTGCCAGGCCACGAAGAAATTGAATGTTGCGATTCTTGCCGTGCCGCGCTCCGGCATCACTCATAAGCCATCCGTTGTTCGCCAGCCGCCGCGACTACCAGCCATTGCCTGGGTCATTCAGGATCGATTCCATCGCCTCGCGGCCTCGTTCGACATCAGGCCAGCCTCCCGCTGCGCCTTTGCATTGTCCAAGACAGGTCGATGTCGGGGTCGTTCAATCTCGCCTGCCGCGATCCGGACGAGGCCCGGCTCCGTTATGATCGCGCCCCTCGTTCTTCGCCACCGGTCACCGCCATGTCGCTTCTCGAACTGATCGCCTCGCTGCTGGGCGTTATCGCCGTCTGGCTGACCGTGCGGCAGAATCCCTGGTGCTGGCCCATCGGACTGAGCATGGTGTCGCTGTATGCGTGGTTTTTCTTCGATGCCAGGCTGTACTCCCAGGTGCTGTTGCACAGCGTCTTCGCGGCGATGCAGCTGTATGGCTGGTGGGCCTGGACCCGCGGCGCCGATGGGCACGGCCGGCGCGTGAGCCTGGCCAGCGGGCCGGAAGTGCTGGTCGGCATCGGCATGGCAGTGCTAGGCAGCCTGCTGCTCGGCGGCGTAATGGCTCGCTTCACCGAGGCGGCGTTTCCCTGGATCGATGCCAGCCTGACCGCCTTCAGCCTGCTCGCGCAGCTGTGGATGGCGCTCAAGCGCCTGCAGTGCTGGCCGCTGTGGATCGTGATCGATGCGTTGTTCGTCGGCTTTTTCAGCTATCAGGGCTACTGGTTGACGGCCGGGCTCTACGCGCTGTTCACAGCGCTGGCGGTGATGGGGCTGCGTGAATGGCGTGCGACCCTGGTGGCCGCCCGATGAAGGTCGTCGTGCTCACCGGACCGGAATCCACCGGCAAGAGCTGGCTGGCCGATCGCTTGCGACGCCGCTTTGGCGGCCTCGTGGTCGACGAGTACGTGCGTCACTACATCGAGCGGACGCAACGCGACACGACGCTGGCCGACATCCCGGCCATTGCCCGCCACCAACTGGCCCGGGAAGACGCCGCACGGGCCGCCGCACCGCATCTGCTGATCCTCGACACCCATCTGCTGAGCAACATGCTCTGGAGCCGCACGCTGTTCGGCGACTGCCCCGATTGGCTGGAAGCCGAACTGCAGGCGCGCGAATACCACCAGCACCTGTTGCTCTCGCCCATAGGCGCCGAGTGGCATGCGGACGGCCAGCGCTGCCAGCCGGATCTAGACGACAGGCAGCGCTTCTGTGAGCAATGCCGTGACTGGCTTCGGCAGCATCGGCAGCCGTTCGTTGAAATCGCTGGCGACTGGGCCGAGCGCGAACGTCAGGCAATTGCCTGGACACGAGCGCTGCTGGATGGCTGACCGCCTCAGCGGCTTGGCTGCCCGTCCCGGCGCAGCAGCAGGCCGATGGCGAGGATGACCAGCAGGCTGCCCGGCAGCCAGTGCCAACCCATGCGCGCGGGCTGATCGAAGAACAGCAACTGCATCGAGACGAAGGGCACCAGGTAGCTGTAGGCCGTTACCGCCCCGGGGGTCAGTGCGCTGGTGGCGCGCTGCTGCAGGAAGAAGGTCATCGCGCTGGAGAACACGCCCAGGTAGGTCACCAGCAGCAGGTCCAGCAGATTCATGTGCAGCAGCGCCGCCGGGCGCTCCCATATCGCCCCCATCAGGCCGATCAGCACAGCGCCCGCCACCAGGCTCCAGAAAGTGCGCAGGCCCGCCTGGGTCGGCAACGATCCGTTGGCCAGCCCCCATTTGCTGAGCACCGGATAGAGCGCCGAGGCGACGCAGCCGAAGAAGAAACCCAGCTCGCCGAAGCCCAGCTGCATCCCGGAGAAGTCGCCGCCATTCTCGGCCCAGGCCAGCCCCAGCGCCCCGCTCGCCCCGAGCGCGAGAATGGCGAGCAGCCTGCCCGCGCGCTGTTCGACGCCCAGTCCCCGGCCGAGGCAGTACGCCAGCAGCGGCACGCTGACGAACAGAGTCGCCATGGACAGTGCACTGACCCGATGCGCCGCCCAGAACATGGTGCCGAAGAAGCCCGCCAGGCAGAGCCCCATGGCCGCATAGAGCAACAGGGTTCGCCAGCCCGGGCGCCCGTCGCTCTGGCGCCACGCCAGCGGCGCGAGTACCAGCGCGGCGATACCGAAGCGCATCGCCGTCAGCAGCAGCGGGGGCAGCCCGTCACTGAGCAGCCCAACCGCGGGAAAGGAAAGCCCGACGAACAGCGCCCAGAGCAGCATGCCGAGATGGGCCTGGGTGACACGCTTGCGCTCATGGCCGCGCGTCGTCGCGCCTGCGCGCGGATCATCTCGACTGATGGTGGGCGCATGGCTGGGCTCTTGATAGCGACGACTCAAATCTTCGCTCCGGCGGGATGGGTTCGGGCTGGCGCGGCGCCTACGAACGCGACGCCGACCGTCGAATGACCTTGATGGAATAGGTGAGGTTCGGTTTGCGCGTCACGCTGATCGGCCGCCGAGTAACGGTGTCCAGTGTAATGTTCCAGAAACCCGAGCTTGGCGCGGCAATCCTCGCCGGAAAGCGGTCGAACGCACCGCCGTGGTAAGTGTGCCGGCCGCCATTCTTGAAGCTGCGAAAGTTCGCGTCGTTCATCAGACGTATATTGCAGGTCTGCGAACACTGGATAACGACGATGTCACCTTCTTCAAGGTGCTCGCGCTGGTGTATGAACTTCATCGACTGCTCCGACACGGTTTGCGGCAAAGCGCAGAACGATAGCATGCATACCGCTGAAACCGGCCTGCCGACGATCCCGGTCCGCGAAAGGCATGAAGCCCAAGTGGCTGACCCAGGACATCCTGCTTGGCGTGACCATCGACATGTGGACGGGCGACATCGGCGCTCGTATCGGTATCGCCCTGGGCCTGATGCGCCGAGGTTGACCGCGCTCGCCGCGAGCGGGTTGTCCTACGGACCGGGTTGTGTATGCTCTGCCGACCTGTCCGAAAGTCTCCTTCCTGCCATGTACAGCACGTCACGTCCCTGCTCTGTCAGCCTGCCCGCAGGAAGTCGGCTGCTGTTTCTCTTCGATACCGGATTGCTGGCCGTGTGGTGATGGCGCCCAGTCGCGCCTTTTCCTGCACATCCATTTCCTGCTTATCGAGGTCCGCCGCCCATGTTCGCGGTTCGTAACACCGTTCAGATTGATGCCCCCATCGTGCGCAACGCGACCCGTTGCGGTTTCTTCATGGCCGGGTTCGGCCTTTCCGTCTGGGCGCCGCTGGTGCCTTACGTCCGTGAACGCATCGAGATGACCGATGCGGTGTTCGGTCTGTTGCTGCTTTGCATCGGGATCGGCTCGCTGACCTGGATGCCCATTTCCGGCGTCCTGGTGGCCCGCTGGGGCATTCGCCCGGTGCAGCTGTGCAGTGTCGCGCTGCTGGCCCTGGCGCTGGCCGGCATGGCGCTGTCCGATTCGATCGGGTGGCTGGGCCTGGCGCTGTTCTGTTTCGGCGGCAGCCTGGGCGTCATCGACGTCATCATGAACATTCAGGCGGTGCTGGTGGAAACCGCTATCGGCCGCCGGCTGATGTCCAATTTTCACGGCATGTACAGCCTCGGCGCCATCAGTGGTGCGCTGGTGCTGACCGGCCTGCTGAGCCTGGGTCTGGCACCGGAGGTCGGTAGCTTCATGATGATCGGCGTGATCGTGGCGGCGAACCTGGCCCTTGCGCGCGGCTACCTGCCGAATCGCGCGCCCGGTGGTGGCCTCGCCTTCGTCCGCCCGACCGGGCTGGTGATGCTGGTCGGCCTGATGTGCTTCGTCGTCTACCTCGCCGAAGGCGCCGTGCTGGACTGGAGCGCGCTCTATCTGACCGGCGAGAAAGGCCTGGAAGTCGCCAGAGGCGGGCTCGGCTATGCGGCCTTCGCGCTGATGGTCACCATCGCCCGTTTCGCTGGCGCTCCGCTGGTGAACAGCCTAGGCGCGGCGCGGGTCATCGCCTTCGGCGGCATGCTGGCGGCATTCGGCATCGGTCTGAGCCTGACCGCCGAGCACTGGGCGCTGGCATTGGTCGGCTATGGGCTGTGCGGCCTGGGGTGCGCCAACGTTTCGCCCGTGCTGATTTCCTCGTTGAGCCGGCAGGACGGCATGCCGGTACAGCTGGCCGTCACCGTCGCCACTACCATCGGCTTTGCCGGCGTGCTCGCCGGCCCGGCGATGATGGGCATGGTCGCCCATTTCAGCTCGCTGGGCATGGCCTTCGCACTGCTCGCCGTCCTGCTGCTCGGTATCGTGCCGTTCTGCCGTCGCTTCGCGGCGTGAGCCCGGCTAGAATGCGCGCCCTATGCGCATCCCCGACTTCCAGCAACGCCTCGCCGACATCGGCGCCAAGCCCCGTCATATCGGGCGGATGACCCGCGCCTGGCTCAAGGGCCTGCCGCTCGATGTCGGGCGGCGCCAGCAGCAGGCCGAGGACTTCCTGCCGCTGAGCGTGCGCGAAGGTCTGCCGGCGCTGAGCCTGGAAATCGATGCACTGGCCCGCCTGCGCTCCGAGCACCCGGCCGCCGATGGTTCGGCAAGACTGCTGGTGGAGCTTGGCGATGGGCAGATGGTGGAAAGCGTGCTGCTGCCGCGCGACGGGCTGTGCGTGTCCAGCCAAGTCGGCTGCGCGGTGGGCTGCGTGTTCTGCATGACCGGCAAGAGCGGCCTGCTGCGCCAGCTGGGCAGTGCCGAAATCGTTGCTCAGGTCGCCCTCGCCCGCCGCTTCCGCCCGGTGAAGAAGGTGGTGTTCATGGGCATGGGCGAGCCGGCGCACAACCTAGACAACGTACTCGAGGCGATCGACCTGCTCGGTACGGAGGGCGGCATCGGTCACAAGAACCTGGTGTTTTCCACCGTCGGAGACTTGCGCGTGTTCGAGCGCCTGCCACAGCAACGGGTCAAGCCGGCCCTGGCGCTATCGCTGCACAGTACCGACGGTGCCTTGCGCCAGGCGCTGCTGCCGCGCGCACCGCAGATCGCCCCGGAGGAACTGGTCGAGCTTGGCGAGACCTACGCCCGCGCGACAGGCTTCCCGATCCAGTATCAGTGGACGCTGCTCAAGGGCATCAACGACAACCAGGAGGAGATGGACGGTATCCTGCGCCTGCTCAAGGGCAAGTATGCGGTGATGAACCTGATCCCCTACAACAGCCTGGAAGACGACGCGTACCAGCGGCCTGAGGGTGAGCGCATCGTGCAGATCGTGCGCTATCTGCACAGCCGCGGCGTGCTGACCAAGGTGCGCAATTCGGCCGGCCAGGATATCGATGGCGGCTGCGGCCAGCTGCGCGCCCGCGCCGAGCAAGTGCTCGGACGCAGGCGGCCGCGCTGATCGGGCCTGAACCCACCTCGCCAACGGCTGTCGGAGCGCTGTAGCAGACGCCGTTTCGGTGTTCATCTCAGCAAGGAAAGCGCAACACCGCATGCATACCCTGGAACAACTCGAACGTGGCGAACTGGCCGGCATCAGCCGCCTTGATCTTTCCGCCGGCCTTGACGCCTTTCCCGACGCGATCTTCGGCCTCGCCGATACGCTGGAAGTGCTGAACCTCTCGGGCAACCAGCTCGACAGCCTGCCAACCGACTTATCCCGGCTGCGCAAGCTGCGCATCCTGTTCTGCTCGGACAACCCGTTCACCGAGGTGCCGGAGTGTCTCGGCGATTGCCCGCAGCTGGAA
The DNA here is from genome assembly GCF_054483855.1 of Stutzerimonas sp. KH-1. Lineage (NCBI taxonomy): Bacteria > Pseudomonadati > Pseudomonadota > Gammaproteobacteria > Pseudomonadales > Pseudomonadaceae > Stutzerimonas > Stutzerimonas sp. KH-1. Next base: position 1,671,579 of record NZ_CM137011.1, read on the forward strand.
ATGGTCGGCTTCAAGGCCAATCGTATTCGTCATCTGCCTGCCGATTCCTTGCCGCCGGCTCTGCGCTGGCTGATCCTTACCGATAACCAGCTGGAAAGCCTGCCCGACGAGATCGGCAACTGCCGAAGGCTGCAGAAGCTGATGCTCGCCGGCAACCGGCTGACCAGCCTGCCGCCGTCCCTGGCCGAATGCACCCACCTGGAGTTGTTGCGCATCGCCGCCAACCGCCTGCAGCTGCTGCCAGACTGGCTGCTGACACTGCCGCGCCTGAGCTGGCTGGCCTTCGCCGGCAACCCCTTCAGCGACGCCAACGAGGCCGCGAGCCTTGCACGCCACTCGCTGCCGGCAATTGCTCGGGCGCAAGTCATGCTGCATGAACAGCTCGGCCAGGGAGCCTCCGGCGTCATTCACGGAGCGCAATGGCAGGTGCCCGGCCAGGCGCCGCGACCCATGGCGGCGAAGCTGTTCAAGGGACACGTCACCAGCGACGGCCTGCCACATAGCGAAATGGCCGCGTGCGTGGCGGCTGGCCGTCACGCCAACCTGATCGACGTCGCCGGCCCACTTGCCGACCACGCAGAGCTGACGCCCGGCCTGCTGATGGATCTCGTCGACCCTGGCTTCCAGCCCCTGGCCGGGCCACCCTCGCTGGCCAGCTGCACGCGCGACAGCTACGGTGCCGAGCAGCGTTTCAGCCTCGAACAGGTCCTGAGCATCGCCAGCGGCGTCGCGTCCGCCGTTGCTCACCTGCACCGCCGCGGCATCCTGCATGGCGACCTCTATGCCCACAACCTGCTGGTCGATCCGAGTGGCGCCTGCCTGCTCAGCGATTTCGGCGCGGCCTCCTTCTTCGAGCCCGACAGCGCAGCCGGACAGCACCTCAAGCGCATCGAAGCCCGCGCTTTCGGTTGCCTGCTGGAAGAATTGCTGCAACGCTGCCCGGACACCGATCCACGTCAGCATGTCCTGCTGGATCTGCAACGACACTGCCTGAACGACGACATCGAGCAGCGACCGGACTTCGACCGTCTGCATAGCCTTCTCGCCGCGCTCTGATGCGCATTACCGGAGCGACTACACCGCCATGACCTCACCCGAAGCGGACGAGCCGCGCTCGCCCTACCCCAAGCCCTACGCCGACACTCCGCTGGACCAGGACCCCTTCGTTCGTGGACTCAAGCAGCGGCTGCCCGAGCACCTGCGTGATTCGTTCAATGAGGAGCAGCTGGCGGCGTTGCGCGGTGTGTTCGGCGCACGCTCCTGGGTCAGGCACCGGGTCGACCTGCGCGGCACGGTGCGGTTGTGGCGCAATCACTACTATTTCGCGATCGTCGCGGGGCGCAACAAGCGCAACCTGACCCGCCCGCAGCAGAACCTGTCGCTGATCGCCAAGGCTGCGCTGGCGACCCTCTTCCTGCTGTTTTCCGCCCTGGTCGGGCTGGTAATCCTCTACCTGCTCAAATCCGCGCTGGGCATCAATCTGTTCCCCGATTTTTCCCTCGGACTCTGGGACTGGTTCAAGGAGAGCCTCTGACCCCCTGCGTCTTGTAGCTGGCCAGGAAGACGCTACGCTGAATGACGCGCGGAGAGTGGATCGGGGTTGATCGGAATCAAACCTCAATCTGCCCGCCGGTAGAACACTAAATGCGCTCTGACCTTCCCGAGCTTCTACAGGAGTTTGTGAAATGAACGACGCTTCGAACAAACCTGCAGTCAGTACGGATGAAAAAAAGGTGCCGACGGCACCGCAAGACCCATGGCGCCCCTTCGACACCCTGCGGCGACAGGTCGACCGGCTTTTCGATGAGTTCGATCGCCCCTGGCATCTGCCCTTCAGCCGCCATGGCCTTGAAACCACGCCCCTCTGGCAGGGCGGTCCCAGCCGGATGCCAGCAGTGGACGTAGTCGAGAAGGAAAACTCGTTCGAGATCACCGCCGAGCTGCCCGGCCTGGACGAAAAGGACGTCGAGGTGAAGCTGGTCGGCAACAGCCTGGTCATCAAGGGAGAGAAGCGCCAGGAACACAAGGAGGACAAGGACGGCTATCACCTGTCCGAGCGCTCCTACGGCAGTTTCCAGCGCAGTTTCGCCCTGCCGGACGGGGTTGACCGCGAGAAGATCAATGCCAAGTTCGGCAAGGGTGTATTGCGCGTTTCACTGCCCAAGCAACCCGGCACCAGCGACGCTGCGAAAACCATCTCAGTCAAGGCCGAATAATCACCAAAAGGGCCGGCTGCCAGTTCTGTCGGCCCTGTTCTATTCGCTGACCCCGCGCGGTCAGCGATCCTCATCGGTATTTGCTTACGCTCCGCCAACCTCGAATCGCTCGACTAGACTTCGGAAAACTCTGAACCGAGGCAGCCATGAACGATGAGCAGGAAAAGAACCTGACACTGCGGCAAATGCTCGGCAGCGTGCTGGCTGCGGCATTAGGCGTGCAGAGTGGCAAGAATCGGGCAAGAGACTTCCGCCACGGCAAGCCGAGTCATTTCATCATCCTAGGCGTCGGGTTCACCGTACTGTTCGTACTGATCGTCCTGGGCGTGGTGAAGCTCGTGCTTTACCTCGCGGGCCTGTAGGCCACGGCTACTGGTGACTGACCCAGAATATCGCCGTACCCACGGCGAGCATGATCAAGGCAAATATGGCCGCGGCGTCCACTACACTGTCGCGCTGGTCATTTCTCACGTGACTTCTCCTCTAACAGCTTCGATCGGCAGCCTCTCTTCTCGCAGTTAAGACCAGGGATCGGGGTTGCTCAAGGTGCGTCGACCGTAAGTTCATTTCGCTTGGTTTAGTTCTAAACATATTCCCAAACATCACTTTTGCGCATAACAACTAGCTGGTATCGTGCCGCCCTCCCTAAATGGGTGCGCGGCCGTGCGCGCGAAAGCTGTTGCAGCCTGAAAACAGGACATTTATGTACGTTTACGATCAGTACGACCAACACATCATCGAGGATCGGGTCCGGCAGTTCCGCGACCAGACCCGCCGCTTCCTGGCTGGCGAACTCGCTGATGAGGAGTTCCGCCCCCTGCGCCTGCAGAACGGCCTGTACATCCAGCGCTATGCGCCGATGCTGCGCATCGCCGTGCCGTACGGTCTACTTTCCTCGACGCAGGTGCGCAAGCTGGCCGAGATCGCCCGTCGCTACGACAAGGGTTATGCCCATATCAGCACCCGGACCAACGTGCAGTTCAATTGGCCTGAACTGGAAGACGTACCCGAGATCCTCGCCGAGCTGGCCACGGTGCAGATGCACGCCATCCAGACCAGCGGCAACTGCATCCGCAACACCACCACCGACCAGTTCGCTGGCGTGGCCCGCGACGAACTGATCGACCCGCGTCCCTGGTGCGAAATCATCCGTCAGTGGTCCACCTTCCATCCCGAATTCGCCTTCCTGCCGCGCAAGTTCAAGATCGCCGTCAACGGCGCCGTGAGCGATCGCGCCGCGATCGAAGTGCACGATATTGGACTGGAAGCAGTAAAGAACGACGCAGGCGAGCTGGGCTTCCGCGTTTCGGTCGGTGGTGGCCTCGGTCGCACTCCGATCGTCGGCAGCTTCATCAACGAATTCCTGCCGTGGCAGCACCTGCTGAGCTACCTCGATGCGATCCTGCGGGTCTACAACCGATACGGCCGCCGCGACAACAAGTTCAAGGCGCGCATCAAGATCCTGGTCAAGGCGCTGACGCCAGAAGTATTCGCCGAGCGCGTCAACGCCGAGTGGGCGCACTTGAAAGACGGCCCGACGACGCTGACCGAAGCTGAAGTTCAGCGTGTCAGCAAGTTCTTCGTCGATCCGCAGTACAAGGCTCTGCAGGATCAGGACGCCGCGCTCGCCCAGCTGGACGCCGAACATCCCGGTTTCGGCCGCTGGCGCCAGCGCAACGTGGTGGCGCACAAGAAGCCCGGCTACGCCGCCGTGACGCTGTCGCTCAAGAGTACCGGCGTGGCCCCTGGCGACGTCACTGACAAGCAGCTCGACGCCATCGCCGATCTGGCCGATCGCTACAGCTTTGGCGAGGTGCGCAACTCCCACGAGCAGAACATGATCCTGGCCGACGTCGAACAGGCCAGGCTGTTCGAGCTGTGGCACGAATTGCGCGAACTGGGCCTGGCCACGCCAAACATCGGTCTGCTGACAGACATCATCTGCTGCCCGGGCGGCGATTTCTGCTCCCTGGCCAACGCCAAGTCGATTCCGATCGCCGAAGCCATCCAGCGGCGCTTCGACAACCTCGATTACCTGTTCGATCTGGGCAACATCGACCTGAACATCTCCGGTTGCATGAACGCCTGTGGCCATCACCATATCGGCCACATCGGCATCCTCGGCGTGGACAAGAAAGGCGCCGAGTTCTACCAGGTCTCGCTGGGCGGCAGCTCCGGCCGCGACGCCAGCCTCGGCCAGATCCTCGGCCCATCCTTCGCCCAGGATGCGATGCCCGACGTGATCGAGAAGATCATCACCGTCTACGTGGAGCAGCGTACCGAAGATGAGCAGTTCATCGATACTTTCCGCCGCATCGGCATTGATCCCTTCAAGGAGCGCGTCTATGCAGCGAATCATTAAGAACGACCAGCTGGTCGACGAAACCTGGCACCTGCTCCCCAAGGAGCAGACCCTGGACGACCTGTGCAACAGCGACGATCTGATCGTGCCGCTGCATCTGTGGCTCGATCATGCGCATGCGCTCAAAGCCCGTGACGGTGGCCTGGGTGTGTGGCTCGATGCCCATGAGCAGGTGGAAGATATCGCTGACGACCTGCAGTACTTCCAGGTCATCGCGCTGAACTTCCCGAGCTTTACCGATGGCCGTCACTACTCCAGCGCGCGCCTGCTGCGTGAGCGCTACGGTTACAAGGGTGAGATCCGCGCCATCGGCGATGTGCTGCGCGACCAGCTGTTCTACATGCGCCGCTGTGGCTTCGACGCTTTCGCCATCCGCGCCGATCGCGATCCCGTCGATGCCCTGGAAGGTCTCAAGGACTTCTCGGTGACCTATCAGGCCGCAGCCGACGACGAGCGCCCGCTGTTCCGTCGCCGTCAGATCTGACGGCAACGCCAGCAAGTGAAAAGCCCGCCTATTGGCGGGCTTTTCGTTGGCGTCACTGGTACATCCAGAAATTCGGATGTTCGACCGGTACCGGTACCGGCACTGCAGCGGTCTTTTTTCCGGAAGCGATCTGTTTGATCTTTTCGGCCAGCTTCTTCATGAACGATTTCCTCGATTGCGGTCTGGAGTGGCGATAGATTCGACCAAACACAGCGCCCGAGGAAATTCATTGCCACTATCGTACCGATTGACCAGGCGAGGCTTCGTTACCCCTCAATCCAGACGCACCAGCACACGCCCAACCTGACCGCCCGCCAGGATGCGCTCGATGGCCTCCGGCAGTTGCTCCAGATTGATCTCATGGGCCAGCTCATCGAGATTGGCCAGCTTCCATTGCAACGACAGCTTGTCCCACATGGAGGCCTTGACCACCAGCGGAATCTCCACCGAATCCACGCCCAGCAAGTTCACGCCGCGAAGGATGAACGGCAGCACACTGGCCTGGAAATGCGTGCCCGCAGTGAGGCCGCAGCAGGCCGCACTGGCGCCGCGCTGCAGCGACTTGACCACGTTGAACAGGATGTCGCCGCCCACGGTATCCACCGCCCCGCCCCACTGCTCCTTCAGCAAGGCTTTCTCCACGCCGGCCTGCAGCGCAGCACGCTCGACGATCTGCGTGGCCCCGAGGCGAGTCAGGAAATCGGCCTGGTCGGCCTTGCCGGTCACGGCAGCCACCTTGTAGCCGAGGCTGGCCAGCAACGCCACCGCAATGCTGCCGACACCGCCGGTCGCACCGGTCACCAGCACCGGCGCGTCTCCCGGCTCTAGACCAGCCTGTTCCAGCTTGTCGATACAGAGTGCGGCCGTCAGGCCGGCTGTGCCGAGTATCATCGCGTCACGTAGTGACAGTCCCTGCGGACGCTTGATGACCCAGGCGGCCGGAACCCGGATGTACTGACCGAAGCCGCCGGCGGTATTCATGCCCAGGTCATAGCCGGTGACGATCACTTCATCGCCTTCGGCGAACTCGGCCACGCTGGACGAGGCCACGACACCGGCGGCATCGATCCCCGGAGTATGCGGATAAGCCCGGGTCACGCCACGATTGCCACTGGCCGACAGCGCATCCTTAAAATTCAGCGAGGAATAACGCACCCGGATGAGCACCTCACCGGCGGGCAGGTCTTCGGTGGTTCGCTCGACGACCTTCGACTCGAAACGGCCACCTTCGGTCTCGCTGACTTGTAGTGCCTTGAAGCTGCTCATCGCGGTTCCCCTTGTCATTGCCAAAAACGTTGTTCGTTCAGCCGGCTCCAGCCTTTCAGCAAGCCGTGCTCCATGATCGTGCTGGCCGCCATGCCGAAACGCTCCGGCAGGCTCTTCTTCTGTATGTAATGCAGCTGGAAGAGTTCAGCCTCCTGCGCGCGCTCGGCAAGATACTGATCGCTGGTCTTGAGCTCGTCCGCCAGATGCTTGCCCAGCGCTGCAATGCCCAGCCAGACCTCACCCGTCGCGACATCGTCGATCGACAGGTTCTGGCGATAGCGGGCAACGAAGTTCTTGAACAGCTCGTGCGTGGTTTCCAGGTCTTCCTGGAATTTCTCCCGCCCCTTGTCGGTGTTCTCGCCGAATACGGTGAGGGTGCGCTTGTATTCGCCCGCGGTGAGTACCTCGAAGTCCACGTCGTGTTTCTTCAGCAAGCGGTGCACATTGGGCAGCTGCGCTACCACGCCGATGGAGCCAAGGATAGCGAACGGCGCCGTGAGGATACGGTTGCCGATGCAAGCCATCATGTAGCCACCGCTCGCCGCGACCTTGTCGACGCAAACGGTCAGCGGCACACCGGCATCGCGGATGCGCACCAGCTGCGAGGCAGCCAGACCGTAGCCGTGGACCATGCCGCCGCCACTTTCCAGACGCAGTACCACCTCATCCTGAGGCGTCGCCATGGTCAGCAACGCGGTGATCTCATGGCGCAGGTTTTCCACCGCCGACGCACGGATGTCGCCGTCGAAATCGAGCACGAACACACGTGCGGACGTCTCCGATTTCTTCGTCTGCTTGGCCGCTTTCGCCTCCCGCTTGCGCAACGCCTTGAACTCGTCCTTTTCCAGCACTGCCTGCTCCAGGCGCTCGCGCATGGACTTGTAGAATTCGTTGAGCTTGTGCACCTCCAGATGTCCACCGCCCTGTTTGCTGCGTCCACGCCGCATGGACGCGAGTGCGATGAGCACGATCACGATAGCCACCACAAGCGTGACGGTCTTGGCCAGGAAGCTGGCGTAGTCGACAAGAAATTCCACGTATCCCCCTCGATGAGTTTCAGGCGCCCGCCGCAGCTCTTGACGCCGAGCCGCCAGCATACCGATGGCCCCTTGGCTGAGCCAGTCGGCGGGATTCAAACAAACGTTCGAATTATCGTTGACACTCCGGAACGATGTCCCTACCCTCGCGAAAAAACAGTGCCGGCCGGAGCAGCAGCATGGGCAGTATCTACCTGATCAGACATGGTCAGGCGTCTTTCGGCGCAGAAAACTATGACGTGCTCTCCCACCTGGGTTATCGCCAGTCCGAAGCGCTAGGCGACTACCTGGCGCAACTCGGCGTCAGCTTCGATCGCTGCCTCAGTGGCGAGCTCGATCGTCAGCAGGACACCGCCAAAGCGACCCTGGCCCGACTCGGCCCCCAACCCGAGGTCGAAATCGATGCGGCCTTCAACGAATTCCATGCCGACGCGGTGATCCGCGCCCACCTGCCCGACCTGCTGAAGGTCGAGCCCAACGCCATGCATATCCTGCGCAATGCCGCCGATCACCGTGCCGACTTCCAGAGACTTTTCACCTATGTGGTCCATCGCTGGATCTCCGGTGAGCACGAGAAAGACGAACTGGAAAGCTGGCAGCATTTCCTCGATCGCGTGCGCGGCGGCCTGGAACGGGTACTCGAACGAGCCGACAAGCGCGATCGCATCGCCATCTTCACCTCCGGTGGAACCATTACCGCGCTGCTGCAGCTGATCATAGGCGTACCGCCGATCAAGGCGTTCGAGATGAACTGGCAGATCGTCAACACGTCGCTCAGCCTGCTGAAGTTTCGTGATCGTGACGTCGCGCTCGCGTCATTCAACAGTCATGCGCATCTGCAACTTCTAAAGAATCCGGAGCTCATCACCCATAGATGAGCCCAGCCCCAAGCGGCCCAAAGCTGCGTGTAACCATAACGAGCAAAAAGGAAACCCTCATGAGCAACGTCGCCGAAACCTTCAAAGGCATGCAGTCGAAGTTCAACCCCAGCGCCGCCGCCGGCCTGGATCTGGTGTTCCAGTTCAATATCACCGATGCCGAGAACTACTATCTGGTCGTCAAGGATGGCACCTGTGATCTGCAGCAGGGCGAGTCCAGCGATGCCAACGTCACCCTGATCATGGACAGCGAAACCATGCAGGGCATCGTCAGCGGCGAGACCGACGGCATGCAGGCCTTCATGGGCGGCAAGCTGCGCGCCGAAGGCGACATGATGCTGGCCCTGAAGCTCAGCGAGCTCTTTCCGGCCTGAATCTCAGGCGGCGGTCGAGAGACACGAAAAACCGAAGTCTCGACTTCGGTTTTTTTATGTCCAACGTAGCCGTGAATGGCGGATCAGGCAGCTTGATTGACAGGCAACACGCCGGCCAATAACGGCCAGCCGCGCTTGGTATCAGACACCGCGAGCATTAGATTGTTGAATCATCTTGGGCACCAAACATAAGTAGAAGGGATAACAATGGCGCTTACAGATCAAACAACCCGCGTCCGAGCGGGTGAGGAATTGCCCGTCGATATCATCGACCAGTACCTGAAGGCGCATATCCCGGGTCTGGAAGGGACTCCGCAGATTTCCCAGTTTCCCGGCGGCGCATCGAACCTGACCTACCTGCTGCAATACCCCAGCCTGGATCTGGTGCTGCGCCGCCCGCCGTTCGGCCACAAGGCCAAGTCCGCTCACGATATGGGCCGCGAGTACCGCATTCTCAATCAGCTCAACGCTGGGTTCCCCTACTGTCCCAAGGCATATGTCTACTGCACCGATGAATCAGTGATCGGCGCCGAGTTCTACGTGATGGAGCGCGTCAACGGCATCATCCTGCGTTCGGAACTGCCGCCTGAGCTGAACTTCGACGAATCCCAGACCCGCGCCCTGTGCGAGAGCTTCATCGACAAGTTCGTCGAGCTGCACAACGTCGACTACCAGGCCTGCGGGCTCGGCGATCTGGGCAAGCCGGAAGGCTATGTGAAGCGCCAGATCGAAGGCTGGAGCGAACGCTACGAGCGCGCCATGACCCCTGACGCGCCGGCCTGGGAAGCGGTCAAGGCCTGGCTGAAGGACAAGATGCCGGCCGACCACCCAAAACCCGGGATCATTCACAACGATTACCGCTTCGACAACGTCATTCTCAATCCGGACAACCCGATGGAAATCATCGGCGTGCTGGACTGGGAAATGACCACCATCGGCGATCCGCTGATGGACCTGGGCAACACCCTCGCCTACTGGATCGAAGCCGACGATCCCCAGCCGATGCAGGCAATGCGCCGACAGCCGAGTCACCTGCCCGGCATGCACACCCGCCAGGGCTTCGTCGATTACTACGCCCAGCGCGCCGGCATCGAGATTCCCTGCATCGACTTCTACTACACCTACGGCCTGTTCCGCCTGGCCGGAATCGTCCAACAGATCTATTACCGCTTCCATCACGGCCAGACCCAGGACAAGCGCTTTGCCCAGTTCATTCACATGAACAAGCTTCTCGAGCAAAAGGCGCTGCAAGTGATCGGGCAATCGAAGCTCTGACCCCACCCAATCCGTCTGTGGCCTGCCACAGAAACGAACAAGAAAGAGGAACGACCATGTCCAAGACCACCCTGTTCGACCTAGACGGCAAGATCGCCTTCGTTTCCGGCGCCAGCCGCGGTATCGGCGAGGCGATCGCCAAACTGCTCGCCCAGCAAGGCGCCCACGTAATCGTGTCCAGCCGCAAGATCGAAGGTTGCCAGGCGGTCGCCGACGCCATCGTCGCGGCTGGCGGAAAGGCCACCCCGGTGGCCTGCCACATTGGCGAGTTGGAGCAGATTCAGGGCGTGTTCGCGCAGATCCGCGAGCAGTTCGGCCGCCTCGACATTCTGGTCAACAACGCCGCCACCAACCCGCAGTTCTGCCATGTGCTGGACACTGACGTATCGGCCTTCCAGAAAACCGTCGACGTGAACATTCGCGGCTATTTCTACATGTCCATCGAGGCCGGCAAGCTGATGCGCGAGCACGGCGGCGGCAGCATCATCAACGTCGCGTCGATCAATGGTGTTTCGCCAGGCAACTTCCAGGGAATCTACTCGATCACCAAGGGTGCCGTGATCAACATGACCAAGGCGTTCGCGAAGGAGTGCGCGCAGTTCGGCATTCGCTGCAACGCCTTGCTGCCCGGCCTGACCGACACCAAGTTCGCTTCGGCGCTGGTCAAGAACGACTCGATCCTGCAGATGGCCCTGCAGCACATTCCGCTGAGCCGCGTTGCCCAGCCGAGCGAGATGGCCGGCGCTGTGCTCTACCTGGCCAGCGAGGCATCGAGCTACACCACCGGCGTGTCGCTCAATGTCGATGGCGGCTATCTGGCCTGATCCGACCAGCCAAATGAAAAAGGGAGCCGGAATGGCTCCCTTTTGTTATCTGCACGCTTACCAGTTCTTCAACGCTTCGGTCGCCGCTGCGTTCAACGGCCTGGCCAGCAGGCCGGTCGGTGCAAGCTCTACCGCATAGCTGGCGCCATCGGCGATCGGCATGTAATCGACGCGTAACACTTGCGGCTCGAGGAAATGCAAGTTGCGCCGTTCCAGCTGCAGCGACCGCCAGATATCCACCCCCAGCAGCTTTTCACCCAGCTCAACCCGCGCATGACGCGCCAGGTTCTGCTGTTCCACCGCCAGGTAACGTCCGGAGAGTCTTTCCAGGCGGTAGCCCGACTCCAGCCCGATAAGCTCAGCAAGACTTTTCCAGCGAAGCACATGCAGGTCGAGTTGCCAAAGATCGCCTTCAAGCACGTACGTTCGGGTTGCCTTTTCCTGCTCCAGGCTGACCTCATAACGCTGCGGCCCTACGGCCTGAAAGCGCAGGGTCGCCAGCGCCCGCGCATCCGGAAGCGCCGCATAGGTACTGATGTCGTAGCCGATCAGGCCAATCAGACCGGCAAGGGCGAGAGCCAGAAAGCCGCAGGTGCCCCTCAGCCAACCCATCAGCCACTGCCCCCCCAGCAACAAGCGCAGCGCCACCAGCAACACGATCACTGCCAGCACGGCAACCACGATCGCAAGCCCAAGATATTGCATAACCAAGCGTCCTTTTCATTGGGTGCGATATTATCCGCGGCCCCCGCCCGGGCAGCCAGAGCCGGCATGGGATGGCGGTCACGCGGCGGTACTGTTCTTGGTCGATCTTCTGATAGTTCAAGTTGACGCCCACTTCCGCGGTCGCGACCGCGGCATTATTCTCCGCTGTCCCTTTGCTCAGCGAGACCTGTATGCCCTTCGCACTTGAGCTCGCGCTCGATCCATCAACATTGTTGTTACTTTTCGCAGTCGCCTTCACCGCTGGGTTCATCGACGCCATTGCCGGCGGCGGTGGACTGCTGACGATTCCTGCATTGCTGACGGCAGGTCTGCCACCGCACCTGGTGCTGGGGACCAACAAACTGTGCGCCACCTTTGGTTCGGCGACCGCGAGCTACACCTTCTACCGACGCCGGCTTTTCGAGCCGGGTCTGTGGCGACGAGCGCTGCTCGGCACCGCCGTTGGAGCAGCGCTCGGTGCATTGCTCGCGCAATACATGCCGGCAAGCTGGCTCAATCAGCTGCTGCCGCTGGTGGTGTCCGCCTGCGGCATCTACCTGCTGTTCAGCAAAGTGCCGGCGAAGGCTGCCGGTGATGCAGCGGAAATCGGTCGTCGACGGCAATGGCCGCAGAGTCTCTCGCTCGGCTTCTACGATGGCGTCGCTGGGCCCGGCACGGGCGCTTTCTGGACCGTCAGCAGCATGCTGCTCTATCCCCTCGACCTGTTGCGGGCCAGTGGGGTGGCGCGAACAATGAACTTCGTCAGCAACGCCGTGGCGTTGGCGGTGTTCATCGTGGGCGGGCATGTCGCCTGGGTTCTGGGGATCGGTATGGGGCTGGCGCTGATGGCAGGCGCCTACTTCGGCGCACGCACGGCCATCGGCGGCGGCTCTCGCTTCATCCGCCCGGTGTTCATCCTCGTGGTACTGGCGATGAGCCTGCGCCTAGCCTGGCAGCACTGGTTCGGGGCGGCCTAGCCGACGAGCCAGGTACAGCTCGATCAGATAGCGCGCGATTGACTGGCGCGCGGGCAACGCCGGCAGGTTGTCGATATGAAACCAGCGTGCATCCTCGATTTCTTCGGGCTGCGGGACGATCTCGCCGCCGGCATATTCCGCGTGGAACCCAAGCATGAGGGAATGGGGAAACGGCCAGCCCTGGCTGGCAATGTACTGCGGCGAGTGAATTTCCACCCCAACCTCTTCCCGCACTTCACGTGCCACACACTGCTCGACCGACTCACCCGGCTCCACGTAGCCGGCCAGCGTACTGTAGACGCCGGCTGCGAAGCGCGGTGAACGCGCCAGCAGCAGCTCGTCACCACGGGTAACCAGAACGATCATGCTGGGCGAAAGCCGTGGGTAGTGCTGAACGCCACAGGCTGGACAGTACATGGCGCGCTCACCAGCTCGCGCCTGCATGCGCGAGCCGCAACTGCCGCAGAAGCGATGCTGGCTGACCCAGGTGCCGATCTGCGTGGCGTAGCCGAGCAGGCGAAACAGGTCCTGGTCGGCCTGCTGCATGAACTGACGCAGCCCCTGCCAACGCGCACCAGGCACCTCAGCGGGAAAGTCCAGTTCGAAGAGAAAGACCGGCTCGCCATCGAAATGCCCGAGCCCCTGCTCGCTCAGCAGCGGCAGCTCCAGACGCTTGAGCCAGTCCCGTGGAAACAGCACGCCACTGTCGTCGACCAGAAACTGTTGCCGGCAATGTACCACCGCCCAGCCCCCCGCCAGCGAGGGATCGAGCAGCGCCGCCTGCCAGCGCAGACTCATCAGGCGGCGACCGGCATGCCCAGCGCGCGTACGCTCTCGCTGGCCAGATCGAGCACACTGAGGCGCGAGTCATCGCGCCGCAGGACGGCACCACCCTCAAGGTAGTACTCGAGGCTGGTCAGGGCGTCGGCGAGGGTCTCGAGCATCTGTTCGGGTGGCATCTGGTTCGACTCGAGCATATGTTTCTGAATGAAATCGGCACAGGCACCGATCAGCTCGGCGGCACGTTCCTGTTCGAGGAAGCGCAAGCCGCCTCGGACGGCCTGCAGACTGAACGGCACGTTGGCCAAATGCAGCTTTTCCCCGTTCGACTCGAGGTAGGCGGTGATGGCACGCTTGGCCAGCGCGAGTCCTGCGGTCGCCTCGTCGATCACCACGATGCAGGCTTCGGTCAGCTGGTGGTTGGCGAAGGCCTCCGCCTCCATGCCCGGTCGGGCGACCTGAGGCTTGTTCTCCCGCCGGTCCCCGCGCTCCAGGCTGGCGACCATGCTCTCGACGTAAAGCACCGCGTCGGCCAGACGCTGGATCACTTCGGGGTCAGGCGTGCGTTCCAGGCTCCAGCCGGACACGTCGCCAAGTTGCGCCTGCAGCGTGCTCGCTGCCGAGGACAGACCAACCATGCCCAGGGTCTTGGCCAGCTTGCCCAGCAGGTTGTGCAGGTTTGAATAGGCCTCTGCCTGGGCGGTGCCCCGCTCGATCAGATCCAACAGATCTTTAAGGCTCGCCAATTCTTCGCGGATCGCCGAGGACAACGAGCGCATGACAGCCTGTCCGGGACCTGCGAGGCGCTGTGACTCATCCTCAAGCAGATGGTCGGTAAAGGGCAGCGGGCTCAGCGAGAAGACCTGGCGCACCTGGCTGGCGAGCGGTCCTTTGCTGTCGGCCAACGCTACGACATACAACAGCTCCTTCAGCAGGCTACGTGGCGCCTCGTACGCAGGATTGCCGAGTACCTGCTTGAGCTCACGATCGAGCCTGGAGAACAGCTGCTTGCGCGACTTGCGTGGCAACAGCTGGCCATCCAACTGAGACTCCAGGGCCGCACTGCCGATCCAGCACAGCCGACTGGCTGGCGTTTCGATGAAAAGGTGATCGAGGCGCGACAACGCGCGTCCCATGAGCTTCAGGCTGGCAGGCAGGTTCTCTTCGCGAATGAAGCCGAGCAGGCCGACCTGATACATCTGACGTAGCCGCCGCGCTTCGGCCGCCGGTGCGCCGCCCGGCCGCGGCGACACCTCTGTCGCGGGTCGCGCATGGTCGAGCCGAACGCTGAAGAAGAAGCTCTCCGGCAACGGAGGCTGGGTGCAGGCCTGACGCAACGCATTGATCGCCGGAAGCAACAGCTCAGGAATCTCCTGACGGCTGGCATCGACGCTCTCCAAGTAGCGGCGCAGTACATAGAGCGCGTTGCTTAGCGCAGCGAGCTGAACGTCACGGTCTTCGCCCGCGCCGACGGGAATATCGGTGGCCAGTTGCAGGATTTCCTGTGCGAGGAGTTCGGCGCCGGTCAGCTCGATCAAGTTGAGCGTGCCGCGTACCTGCTTGAGATTCTCGACCGCCTGTTGCAACAAGCCGCCGTTGTTGCGATCGATGATGAAATGCTCGAGGCTCTGCTCGGCCTCCTCCATGGTGGCGAAAAGCTCGTCACGGACCAGACCGAGAGAAGTTGCTCCAGTAACCATGCCTAGTGCGCCTCCCGCGCAAACGTATGATGGCGCATCAGTCGGCAAAGTCCGGCTTCTGTTTGCTCATGTGAGCGGCAATGGCCACCTTGATGTCGGCCGACTGCAGCATCGCCGCGTTCCAGGTGGCGATGTATTCGAGACCATCGTCGACGCGATGATCGCGCATGTAGCGGATCATTTCCTTGGTACCGCGGATGGCGACCGGCGATTTGCTGGCGATGTCGCGAGCCAGCTCAAGCACGCCATCCATCAGAGCCTGCTGGTCGGCATAGGTGCGATTGACCAGGCCAATGCTGCGCGCCTCTTCACCATCGATCGTGCGACCGGTAAAAGCCAGCTCGCGCATCATGCCATCGCCGATGATGCGAGGCAGGCGCTGCAAGGTGCCGACATCGGCGGCCATACCCATGTCGATCTCCTTGATCGAGAATTTCGCACTTACCGTGCTGTAGCGCATGTCGCAGGCGGAGATGAGGTCGATGGCGCCACCCAGGCAGTAGCCCTGAATCGCCGCGATGACAGGCTTTCGACAGTTGTCGACGGCGTTGAACGAGGCCTGCAGGGACAGGATCTTGCGGCGCAGCTGCTCGGCGTTGCGTCCGACATCACGGCCCAGCTGACTGCCGACCGAGGCCAGCAGCTGCAGGTCGATGCCCGACGAGAAATGGTCGCCGGCCCCGCTGAGGACCACGACGCGCACCTCGTCGGTAGCATCGACCCAGTTGAAGATATCGATGATTTCCGTCCAGAAGGCGGCATCCATCGCATTGATCTTCTCGGGCCGGTTGATCTCGACCCGGGCGATCTTGTCCGCCAACTCTACACGGAAGGCTTTGTATTCGGTCACGCTATCATCCTCGACAGCAAGGGCGCAGGGGCATCGTGTCGGAGGCAAGCCGCACGACGGTGGGCAACTATAACAACTGGCGTCACGACGAGTGAATGTGGTTGCAGACGATGTGATACAGACCACGCCGTTGAGCGACCTGTTCGTACCGTACTAGACGGGCCGCTCGACGGCCGCTCATTCCCGGCGAATACAGTCGACAGTATATTCGCTGCCGCTGGCCCCCACTTCGTGTTGCAAGCCATGGACATCCGCATCGAACCCAGGAAAGCGCTCGGCGAAATCGCGGGCGAAGACAAGGTAATCGAGAATCGAGCGAGTCTCGCCGGTGAAGCGCTCGCCCGGCATGATCAGCGGAATACCCGGCGGATACGGCACCAGCATCACCGCCGCGACGCGCCCTTCCAACTCATCGACCGGTACCGCCTCGACTTCGCCACGAACCAGCGCATCGTAGGCCTGCGCCGGCGTCATCGCCGGCTCCGGCAGCGCCGTGTACATCCGCCGCATGGCCCGCGCAGTCGCGTTCTCGCGATAGCAGCCATGCAACGCATCGCAGAGATCCCGCAACCCCATCCCAGCGTAAGTTGCCCCTCCACTACGAGCGATCGAAGGTAATGCATCAACCAGGGGGACATTGGCGTCGTAATGCCGCTTGAATTCGAGCAGTTCAGTTAGCAGCGTGCTCCATTTGCCCTTAGTGATGCCCATGGAGAACAGCACGAGCATCGAGTACAGGCCGGTCTTCTCGACGACCAGACCACGCTCCCAGAGGAATTTGCTGACCACCGCAGCCGGTATTCCGCTCTCGCCCAGCGAGCCGGATGCCGTGAGACCCGGCGTTACCAGGGTGACCTTGATCGGGTCGAGCAGCACGTAATCATCGGCGACATCGCCGAAACCGTGCCAGTCGGCGGTCGGCTCCAGCAGCCAGTCCCGCGTTACCAGTTCATCGGCGCCGTCGGCCCGCGGCGGCTGCCAGATACTGAACCACCAGTCGTCCGGATCGATGTGCTGGCGTAGATTGGCCAACGCACGACGGAAGCTCAGGGCTTCGTCGAAGGTTTCCTGAATCAGCGAGCGACCAGCCGGCCCTTCCATCATTGCCGAAGCCACGTCGAGCGAGGCCAGGATGCCGTACTGCGGCGAAGTGGAGATGTGCATCATGAAGGCTTCGTTGAAGCGATCACGGTCCAGCTGCCGGGTCTGGCTGTCGAGCACGTGAATCATCGAGGCCTGGCTAAAGGCGGCCAGCAGCTTGTGCGTCGAATGGGTGGTGAAGACCAGCGGCCCCTGCTCGCGGGTATCCATGCCGTAACGTCCATCGTAGAACTCATGGAATGCCGCGTAGGCGTACCAGGCCTCGTCGAAATGCAGCACCTCGACGTTGTCGGCCAGGGTGCGCTTGATCAGGTTGGCGTTGTAGCACAGGCCGTCGTAGGTGGAGTTGGTCACCACCGCCAGCTTGACCTTCGGCGGCCGGCCGCGAGCCAATGGGTTTGCGGCGATCTTCGCCTGGATCGACTCGCGGGTGAATTCTTCCAGCGGAATCGGCCCGATGATGCCCAGCTCGTTACGCGTGGGGCTCATGTATAACGGTATCGCCCCGGTCATGATGATCGCGTGGAGGATCGACTTGTGACAGTTGCGATCGACCAGTACCAGGTCGTCACGCGCCACCATCGAATGCCAGACGATCTTGTTCGCCGTCGAGGTGCCGTTGATCACGAAAAATGTATGGTCAGCGCCGAAATTACGCGCGGCACGCGCCTCCGCGGCGGCCAGCGGCCCGGTGTGATCGAGCAGCGAACCGAGCTCCGGCACCGACACGGAGAGATCCGAGCGCAGCGTGTTCTCGCCGAAGAACTGATGGAACGCCTGCCCGACCGGGCTCTTGCGATAGGCCACCCCGCCGCCATGGCCAGGTGTGTGCCAGGAGTAGTTGGACTCGCCGGTGTGCTGCACCAACGCGCGGAAAAATGGCGGCAACAGATCCTCGAGATAGTTGCGCGCCGCCCGGGCGACCTGCCGAGCCAGAAACGGCACGGTGTCTTCATAGAGGTAGAGCAGTCCGCGCAGCTCGTTGAGATCGGCCATGGCCTCGGCGGGCGCATTTTCGATCGTCACTTGCTCGCCCAACGCGAAGATCGGCAGGCGCGGCGCGCGGCGCCGGGCGACACGAATCAGCTCAACGACGTCATGCAGCAGGCGCTGATTGTCTCCCGCCCCCTCGGCCGCCACCAGGATGCAGGCCAACCCGTGATGGGTCGATGCCACGATGCGCCCCTCGCTGGAGCTGGCGGTGGGCAGGATGTTGAAGCCGTCGCGCTCCAGCTCCGAGGCGATGCCCCTGACGCGTTCGCCGGCAACGGTGTCGGCCTTGATGTCGCGATGGACGATGAGGATGGGGAATTTCAGATCTTTATACATGCGCACTCTCTGCGGACAGTCTTCCTACAGGGTAGAAGTGTCCGCAGCAAAGGAACAGCGCATGAAACCGAGCGGGAAGGCGATCAGCCGTCCAGTTGCGTCCAAAGCGGCGTGGCGCCCGCGGCCTTTTCGATCGCCGCCATGCGCGCCAGGTGTGCAGCGATCTCGTCATCGCTGGCCCGCAGCACGGGCGTGCGCGGCCGATCAGCCGGCAGGCGACGGATCGGAGTGGGCTGCGGCCGGCCACCATCGGCACTTTCGCCATCGCCAGCCAGGGACAGATTGGTCTGCCCACCGGTCATGGTCAGCCAGACGTCGGCGAGGATCTCGGCATCAAGCAGTGCGCCGTGCAGATCGCGCCCCGAGTTGTCCACGCCGTAGCGCTTGCACAGGGCGTCAAGGCTGTTGCGCTGACCAGGATGCCGCTCGCGCGCCATCAGCAGCGTATCGAGCACCGTGCAGTGGTCGGTGATCTCGGCGCGATCCTGCTGACCAAGCAGGGCGAACTCGTTATTGATGAAGCCAAGGTCGAACGCCGCGTTATGGATGACCAGCTGCGCGTCCTTGATGAACTCGAAGAACTCGTCAGCGATGTCACGAAAACGCGGCTTGTCGGTGAGGAACTCGTTGGTAATGCCGTGAACCGCTATCGCCCCCTCGTCCACCTCGCGATCGGGCTGCAGATAGACATGGTAATGACGCCCGGTCAGACGGCGGCCGATGACCTCGACACAACCGATCTCGATGATCCGGTGCCCATCGGCAACCGGCATACCGGTGGTTTCGGTGTCGAGTACTACGCTGCGCATGTCATTTCGCTCACTTACACAATAGGTTGTCGTTTGGCCTGAACCACACCGCGGTTGGCCAGCAGGTCGGCCTGCTCGTTACCTGGGTGCCCGGTATGCCCGCGAACCCACTGCCAGCTCACTTCATGACGACTGACCTGCTCGTCGAGCTGCTGCCAGAGGTCGGCATTCTTCACCGGCTGCTTGCTCGCCGTCTTCCAGCCGCGCTTCTTCCAGTTGGGCATCCAGTCGTTGATGCCCTGCATGACGTATTGCGAATCCGTCACCAGCCGCACCTTGCACGGGCGTTTCAGCTCGGCGAGCGCGCGAATGGCGGCCATGAGTTCCATGCGATTGTTGGTGGTGTCCGGCTCACCGCCCCAGAGTTCCCGTTTGACGCCCTTGTACACAAGCAGCGCGCCCCAGCCACCGGGCCCAGGATTACCCTTGCAGGCACCGTCGGTATAAATCTCGACCCAATCGTCGCTCATGTAGATTGTTTACTCATTCTGGCGGCGACAGGCATTACGGCAGCCGATGGTGCTCGGCATCGCGGCGACTGATCTTGGCTACCGGCATCGGCAGCAACTTGCCCATCCGCTCGCGACGTTCCTGGCGCAATGGCCGCAGGCCTATCATCAGTTTGCGCGCCACCAGCAGATAGAAGCCGCCGGTTGGCGCCTGCAGCTGTTGCCCAACGGTTTCCAGACGCGACAATCGCGCCTGCCAGTCGCTCGAGGAAAGCGGCGGACAATAGCATCCAAAGCGGCGTTTCTCCAGCGCGAACCCCAGCAGGTTCAACCAGTCACCAACCCGCGACGGGCGAATGCAGCGGGCCTGGCGAAAGCCCTCGCGCGACACCAGATGACGCAGCCCCCAGGCGCTCCAGGGATTGATGCCGACGATCAACAGGTGCCCACCGGGACGCACGCCACGCGCTGCTTCACGCAACAGGCCGTGTGGCGAAAGGCTGAAATCCAGCGCGTGCTGCAAGACCACCACGTCGGCGGCATGCTCGCCGAGCGGCCAGGCCTGTTCCTCGCAGTGGATTTCCACACCCGGCAGCGGTGCGCCGAGGCGAACGCTACGTTTGATGTTTTGCGGCTGCACCGGTTCGCCGGCAAATGGGCCGTTGTGCACCAGATAGCTGCCGAAACAACGGGCCAGCTCGTCGGTCAGGACCTGCTTTTCCTGTACTAGAAGCTGCTGGCCCAGGGGACCGGCAAACCAGTCGGACGCCTGGTTGATCATCGACAGCCAATGGTCGCTGGCTTGAGTGGAGGGTCGCTCGTTCATCGCTCGGCTCCGTTTGCCCGCGGGCTCGCAGGGCGCTGGGTTCGATCAGGGTCAAGATTTCCTTGGGACTGCCAGAGCCCGCCCCCGTTTCCGGCGCGGCTTGCGACTCGGCGGGAACAGGTCCTAGGATGCGCCTTTGTGATCCGCTTGGCGACCCATCCATGTTCAAGATCGAAGCCCTGCCCGCCTTCACCGACAACTACATCTGGTTGCTCCAGGACGACGCCAGCCGGCGCTGCGTAGCGGTCGACCCTGGTGACGCCGCGCCCGTGCTGGACTGGCTGTCGGCCCATCCCGGCTGGCAGCTGAGCGACGTTCTGGTGACCCACCACCACCACGACCATGTCGGCGGCGTCGAACGGCTCAAGGCACACACCGGCGCACGTGTTCACGGACCGGCCGCCGAGAAGATCCCGGCACGTGACGAATCGCTAAGTGACGGCCAGCACATCGAGGTGCTCGGCAAGCGCCTGGAGGTCATTGCCGTCCCCGGACATACGCTTGGACACATTGCCTACTTTCATGCCGATCCAGAACAGCCCTGGCTGCTCAGTGGCGATACGCTGTTCGCAGCCGGTTGCGGCCGGCTGTTCGAAGGTACGCCCGAGCAGATGTTCGAGTCGCTGAAGCGACTGGCCAGCGCCCCCGATCACACGCTGATCTATTGCACGCATGAGTACACGCTGAGCAATCTGCGTTTCGCCCAGGCGGTAGAGCCGAACAATGCGGATATCGCCAAGCGCATCAGCGAGGTGACCCAGCTGCGCGAAGCCGGTTGCTTCAGCCTGCCCAGTCGACTGGAGATCGAGCGCCGGACCAATCCGTTTCTGCGCAGCGATATCGAGACGGTACGGCAGGCGGCGATCCAGCACAGCGGCAGCCAGCTGGACGGCGAAGTCGCGGTTTTCGCCGCTTTGCGCGCGTGGAAGGATCGTTTCTGACAAGGTCGACAAGTTCCCGAAACGGGGCGTGTCAGCTTGACCCCATCAGGACGCATTCCTAGAATCCCCCGAATTTTGTTTCCGGGGAAGATTCCAGCCAATGCCGCCAGCTCCCAAGAAACGCCACGAAACGGACGCCTTGGCAGCCTCTGGTCGTGCGTTGGCCCTCGCCGTCTGCGTAGCCCTAGCCGGCTGTCAAAGCAACTCCGCACGCGATGATGATGCGTTCGATCAGTCGAGGCGTGCGAGCGGACCGGCGGTACAGGAGCCCATCTGGCTGAGCGATACCAGCACCATCGTCGAACACGAGGACCTCTGGGCGCGCATCCGCGAAGGCTACAAACTGCAGGAGCATCTGGACAGCAACCCGCGCATCGAGCAGCAGCGCCTGCTCTTCGCCAGCCGCCCCCGCTCCATCGAAATCGCCAGCGAACGCGGCAGCCCCTATATCCACTACATCGTCGAGCGCCTGGAAGAGCGCGACATGCCTCTGGAGCTGGCACTGCTGCCAATCATCGAAAGCTCGTACGATCCGTTCGCCTACTCTCCAGCCCATGCGGTCGGGCTCTGGCAGTTCATTCCTTCCACCGGTCGTCATTTCAATTTGCGCCAGACCAGCTGGTACGACGGCCGCAGGGACATTACCGCCTCGACGAATGCCGCGTTGCGCTACCTGAGCTATTTGCATGGTCTGTTCAACGGTGACTGGCTGCTCGCCCTGGCCGCATACAACGCTGGCGAGGGTACGGTCAGCCGCGCCATCGAGCGCAATCAGAAACTGGGCTTGCCAACCGATTATTGGAACCTGCCCCTGCCACGCGAAACTCGCGACTATGTACCGAAGCTGCTGGCGTTGTCGCAACTGATCGAAGCGCCTGAGGCCTATGGCATCAACCTCAACCCGATCGCCAATGAACCTTACTTCGAGGTCATCGCCCTCAAGCAGCGCATGGACCTGGCGCGGGTAGCCAAGCTGGCCGACCTTGACGAAGACGAGCTGTACCAACTGAACCCCGCCTTCACCCGCCGCATCACGCTGGACGGCCCGCAGCAACTGCTGGTGCCGCTGGAGAAGGCCGAGATGCTGGCAGCCAACCTGGCGTTGATGAAACCGCAGGAACTGGTGGACTGGAAGCAGTACACCGTCCGCCCAGGCGATACTCTGGGAACGATCGCCAACCGGCATCACCTGACCGTCAACATCATTCGCGACATCAACCGCCTGAACAGCGACTCCCTGCGTATCGGCCAGGTGCTGAGCATTCCAGCCAGCAGCGACGCCGGTGCATCCAGAGAATTACTGCACGCGGTAGCGCGTCAGCCAGACACCACACCCCGCAGCTACCGGGTCAGATCCGGTGACAACCTCTGGGATATCGCCAAGGCGCAGCGCGTATCGGTACGCGACCTGCAGCGCTGGAACAATCTGTCCGGCAGCCAGCTGAAAGTAGGCCAGGCGCTCTTCCTGCAGGGGCCTGCGCCTGCCGCCAAGAGCAAGGACAATGCTGACGCCCCGACTTACTACAAGGTTCGTAAGGGGGATTCGCTGTATCAGATTGCCAAGCGTTTCAATGTGCAGCTGACCAATCTCAAGACCTGGAACCCGAAAAGCACCGAAGTGCTCCGTCCGGGCCAGCTGCTCACCCTCTACCTCCCAAGGTGAGCGCCCGACCGTCAACCCGCTGAACGCTTGCTCAGAGCTTCCAGACAACGGCCGGTCAGCTGGGTGAAACGCTGAAAGGCGATGAACTGCTCATGCTTGAGCGCACGCCCGGACAAGCGACAATCGCCGTACAGCACACCGATCTCCCGCGCTCCCGCCATCAGCGGCGCAATGAAGAACATGCCGTTGCCGAGCCATTGCCGCAGCGGCTGCGTCACCAGGTCCGCCAGGTTGTAGCTTGCCGGCACCCCCATCCACAGCGACTGCCGATGTCGCAACGCATAGCTGAATATATGCGGCTGCTCGGGTTGGTCGACCGGCAGCGTAAAATTCTGAAGCCAGGCTTCGGCCCCCTCTCCAACGGCACAACGCACCTTGAAACGCGTCTGCTGGTCGGCCAGGACCGCCACCATTACCCGCTCCAATCCAACGCCTCGATGCAGCCCCTTGAGCAGCGTCTCCAGAATCAGGCTGGCATCGCCGCCGCCCGACGCCATCAGCCCAAGATCCTGCAGCGACTGTTGCATCAACAGCAGATCGGGCTGCAGCAAGGCAGCCTGGCGCTCTGCCTGCTGCAGCCTGATCTGCTCCGGATCGGTGCTGGGGATCAGCCGGCCCAACCGACTGGCGCCAAAGGTGGTCGCAACCGTGACCGCTTCGTCAGCACTGGCGAGGATCTGCTGCAATGCATCGGCCTCAGTCACGCCTGTGAACTCCGCCACCGCGCTGGTCAGGGCCTGCATCTTTTCGCATTCCCAGCCATCCAGTGCGGCTTCGCTGATCCTCACCCCCAACGCCACCGCACGCGCAGCCGGGTCATTGCTTACGGCCTGACTGTGAGCCAGGCTGGTCAGCTCGCCCAGATTCCAGCTTTTCACCAGCCCCAGCGTGAGCTGACGGAAGCTGGTGCCGAGAATGGCCTGTACCACTTCCTCAGGCTTGATGCCCGGCTGTTTCAGTTGCACGGCGAGCTCGTCGGCCTGCTCGCCGCCGCAGCCCCAGAACGCCAGCTCACCGACGTGATAGAGCAACGCCGCGATGAACACCTCTTCCTCATGCCGCGAAAGGACATAGCCGGCGATATTGCGCGCCTGCACGGCCGCATGAAAGGAGCGGGCCAGCAGCTCGAGCAGTTGCTCCCGCGGAGCCTTCTCCAGCAGGCTGTCGATCAGCGTCACCGACAGGCTGATCAGTCGGACATTGTCGAAGCCGATCATCACGATCGCCCGCGAGATGGTCTTGATGGTTTCCTGAGAGGGGTTGTAGTAGCTGCTATTGCCGACCCGGAGCACCTTGGAAGTCAGCGACGCATCGCGCAGCAGAACGTCGGCAAGCTGCTGGACCGAAGCGTGCTGGTGCTCGGCCAGACGCTGGATATCCTTGACCACCGATGCCAGCGCCGGCAGTTCGGATTGGTTCAGGCGATCGATCCACGCCTGCAGACCCTGGGCACGTACATCCAAGAGGTCACACTCCACAATGCCAGTACGGGAAATGAGTGGCAGTTTGCCCGAGGTGGCCGGCCTTTTTCCAGCGCATACAAGCTGTTACTGTACCGGCCCGAGAAGCCCTTAAGCGCCAAGGATCGGATCCCCCGTCTGATGCGACCCCTGCTACTGTTATTGACCTGCCTGGCCTTGAGCTTTCCCGCCCTCGCCACCATCAGCGAAAGCCATGGTTATGCGCAGTTCGGCACTCTTAAGTACCCAGCCAATTTCACCCACTTCGACTGGGTGAATCCGCGCGCGCCCAAGGGCGGCAGGATCAAGCTGATGGCGTCGGGTACGTTCGATACGCTGAACCCCTATACATTCAAGGGCACCAGCCCAAGTGCGACCCCCGGATTCCTGCAGTACGGCTTCAGCGAGCTGAACGAACCGCTGATGGTCGGTACCGGCGTCTACGACCCTTCGGGCGACGAACCGGCGTCCAGCTACGGGCTGATCGCCGAATCGGTGGAGTACAGCGACAACAATAGCTGGGTCGTTTTCAACTTGCGCAAGGAAGCTCGCTTCCATGATGGCAAGCCGATCACCGCCTATGACGTGGCATTCTCCTACCGGCTGCTGCTCAAGGACGGGCATCCGCGCTACCGCACCAACCTGCAAGGGGTGAAGCGCGTCGACATTCTCAACCGGCACCGCATCCGCTTCGTCTTCGAGCAGCCAGACAATCCATTGCTGATCATGCGTCTCGGTGAACTGCCGGTCCTGCCGCAGCATTACTGGAAGAATCGCGACTTCAAGGTCACCACCTTCGATCCCCCGCTGGGCAGCGGCCCCTACCGCATCACCCAGGTGCAACCCGGGCGGCAGGTGGTGTTCGAGCGCGTGCGCAACTGGTGGGGCGCCAAGCTCCCGGTCAATCGGGGCAAGTACAACTTCAATCGCATCGATGTCGAGTTCTACCGCGACAACGTGGTGGCGTTCGAAGCGTTCAAGGTCGGCGAGTTCGACTTCTTCATCGAGCATCAGGCGAAAAACTGGGCCAACGGTTACCAGTTCCCGGCCGTGATGCGTGGCGACATCATTCGCGCAGAGATCCCACATCAGATCCCGACTCAGACCCAGGCACTTTTCATGAACGGCCGGCGTTCGACTTTTGCCGATAGCCGCGTTCGCGAGGCGCTCGGTCTGATGTTCGATTTCGAATGGACCAACCGTGCGCTGTTCTACGGCGCATACCGCCGCAGCGAAAGCTACTACCCCAACAGTGACTTCAGTGCCACCGGCAAGCCTGAAGGCGGAGAATGGCTGCTACTTTCGCCCTACCGCAAGCAGCTCCCTGGTGAGCTGTTCACCGAACCATTCGAGTTACCAGAAACCGATGGTCGTGGCATCCCGAGGGAAACCCTGCGTCGCGCCCTGGGGCTGCTTGCCGAAGCCGGCTGGAAGCTGTCCGATGCCGGACTGCTGAACAGCGCCGGGCAACCGCTGAGCTTCGAGATACTGCTGGTCAACCCACGGCTGGAACGGATCCTCCAGCCCTACGTCGAGAACCTGGCGCGCATTGGCGTTCAGGCCAACCTGCGCACCGTGGACAGTGCGCAGTACAAGCAACGACTCGACCATTACGACTACGACATGATCCTGATGACGCTGGCCCAGAGCCTCAGTCCGGGCATCGAGCAGTACCTTTATTTCCATTCCAGCCAGGTCGGCGTCAAAGGCGGCCGCAACTATGCGGGAATCGCCAACCCGATCATCGATGATCTGATCGGCAAGCTGCTCGCCGCACAGACCCGCGACGAACAGGTGTCGGCCGCCCGCGCAATCGACCGCGTACTGCTGTGGAACCACTACACCATTCCGAACTGGTTCATCAGTAACCACCGCCTGGCGTACCGCAATCGGTTCGCCCATGTCACCACGCCGCCCTATACGCTGGGTTTGCGCGCCTGGTGGCTGAAGAGCCTGGAGAAGAGCAAATGAACAATCGCGTGAGCCATTCGCTGTTTCGCGCCGGCCTGCTGAGTCTGCTCTGCATGGCCGCCCTGTCCGAGGCCGCTCCCCGCCATGCCCTGACGCTGTATGGCGAGAAGCCCAAGTACCCGGCCGACTTTCAGCATTTCGAGTACGTCAATCCCGAGGCGCCCAAGGGCGGCACGCTGCGTCAGGCCGGTTTCGGCAGCTTCGACTCACTCAACCCCTTCATCAACAAGGGCGTCGCGGCCGACGACATCGGCCTGATCTACGACACCCTGACCACCAACAGCCTGGACGAGCCGTTCACCGTATACGGTCTGCTGGCGGAAAAGATCGAGAAAGGCCCGAACAACGACTGGGTGCGCTTCCACCTTCGCCCGCAGGCCCGCTTTCATGATGGCGAGCCAGTCAAGGCAGAAGACGTCGTCTTCACCTTCGAGACGCTGATGAGCCAGGGTGCTCCGCAATACCGTGCCTATTACGCCGATGTGGAAAAAGTGACGGCGGAAAGTGAGAGACGTGTGCGCTTCGATTTCAAGCATGCCGGCAATCGCGAGCTGCCGATGATTCTCGGGCAGCTGCCAGTCCTTCCGAAGCACTGGTGGGAAGGCAAAGACTTCACCTCGGGCAACCTCGAGCCGCCTCTGGGTAGCGGTCCGTACCGCGTCGAGAAAGTCCAGGCCGGCCGCTCGATCCGCTATGAACGCGTCGAGGACTATTGGGGCAAGGATCTACCCGTGAATCGCGGTTTCTATAACTTCGATCACATCAACTTCGATTACTACCGGGATAACACCGTAGCACTGCAGGCCTTCAAGGCCGGGCATTTCGACTACTGGTTCGAAACCAGTGCGAAGAACTGGGCCACCGCCTACGACATCGATGCAGTCCGGGATGGACGCATCCTCAAGGAGGAGATCCGCAACTACAACCCAACCGGCATGCAGGGTTTCATCTTCAATATCCGCCGCCCGCTGCTGCAGGACCGTCGCGTGCGCGAGGCGCTTGGGTTGCTATTCGACTACGAGTGGACTAATCGCCAGCTGTTCAACGGCGCCTACACCCGCACCCGCAGCTATTTCGACAATTCCGAACTGGCCTCCTCCGGATTGCCGAGCGAAGACGAACTGAAGATTCTCGAGCCCCTTCGCGGCAAGGTTCCGGACGAGGTATTCGACAAGGCCTTCGAACTGCCGCAAACCCAGGGCAACGGCGTGATTCGCGAACAGCAACGCCAGGCCTATCGGCTGCTGACGGAAGCGGGCTGGAAAGTCGAGAACGACAAGATGCTGGACGCCCAGGGCAAGCCGGTGAAGCTGGAGTTCCTGCTGGTGCAGGCCGAGTTCGAGCGCGTGTTACTGCCCTACAAGCGCAACCTGGCCGACCTGGGCATCGAGCTGGAGATCCGCCGAGTCGACGTCTCGCAGTACATCAACCGGCTGCGCTCGCGCGACTACGACATGATCGTCAGTGGCTTCGGTCAGTCCAACTCGCCCGGCAACGAACAGCGTGAATTCTGGCATTCGGCGAGTGCGGACAATCCCGGCAGCCGCAACTTCATCGGCTTGAAGGAACCGGCCATCGACATACTGGTCGAGGGGCTGATCGGCGCCGACTCGCGCAAGGAACTGGTCGCCCATACTCGTGCGCTGGATCGCGTGCTGCTCTGGGGTCACTACGTGGTGCCGAACTGGCACATCAAGACCTGGCGCGTCGCCTACTGGAACCACCTGGCGCATCCGCAGGTAACGCCAGAACAGGACATCGGCCTGATGACCTGGTGGCGCATACCGGATGCGAAGGCTCCGGTCGCCGATCCGGTGGAAGCGAAGAAAGCCGCGGAAGCTGGTGCGAGCACGCCAGTCGATAACGGCGAGGCGGAGCGCTAAGCATGCTGGCTTACATTGTTCGCCGATTGCTGCTGATCATCCCCACGTTGTTCGGCATCCTGCTGATCAACTTCATCATCATCCAGGCGGCGCCCGGTGGCCCAGTGGAACAGGCAATCGCCAAGCTGGAGGGCTTCGAGGGCGCCACCAGCCGTATCGCCGGTGGCGGTTCGGAGGTTGCGGTGGGTGGCACCAGCTATCGCGGCGCGCAGGGCCTGGACCCCGAGCTGATCGCCGAGATCGAACGACTCTACGGCTTCGACAAGCCGCCGGCCGAGCGCTTCTGGATCATGCTCAGCAACTACCTGCGGCTGGACTTCGGCGAGAGCTTCTTCCGCGACGCCAAGGTCACCGACCTGATCATCGAGAAGATGCCGGTATCCATCTCGCTGGGCCTGTGGAGCACGCTGATCATGTACCTGGCCTCAATCCCGCTGGGGATCGCCAAGGCCACCCGTCACGGCAGCAAGTTCGACGTCTGGACCAGCTCGGCGATCATCGTCGGCTACGCCATCCCGGCGTTTCTCTTCGCCATCCTGCTTATCGTGCTGTTCGCTGGCGGCAGCTACTGGAACTGGTTCCCCCTGCGCGGCCTGACCTCGGGCAACTTCGACGACCTGACCCTGGGCGGCAAGATCATCGACTACTTCTGGCACCTGGCCCTGCCCGTCACCGCTCTGGTGATCGGCAACTTCGCCACCCTGACGCTGCTGACCAAGAACAGCTTCCTCGACGAGATCAACAAGCAGTACGTGATCACGGCACGAGCGAAGGGTCTGAGCAAGAATCGCGTGCTCTACGGCCACGTGTTCCGCAATGCCATGCTGATCATCATCGCCGGTTTTCCGGCCGCCTTCATTGGTATGTTCTTCACCGGCTCGCTGCTGATCGAGGTGATCTTCTCCCTCGACGGACTCGGCCTGCTCAGCTTCGAGGCGGCGATCAACCGCGACTATCCGGTGGTGTTCGGTACCCTCTTCCTCTTCACCCTGCTCGGCCTGGTGGTGAAGCTGATTGGCGACCTGACTTACACCCTGGTCGACCCGCGCATCGATTTCGAAAGCAGGGAGGCCTGAATGCAGTTGTCCCCCCTCAATCAGCGCCGGCTGGCCCTGTTCAAGGCGCACAAGCGTGGCTGGTGGTCACTGTGGATCTTCCTTGCGCTGTTCGTGCTCAGCCTGGGCGCGGAGATCATCGCCAACGACAAGCCGATCGTGGTGCGCTACGACGGCGAATGGTTCTTCCCGGTGTTCAAGCGTTATCCGGAAACGGCCTTCGGCGGCGAGTTTCCGCTGCAGGCGAACTACAAGAGCCCGTACATCCAGGAACTGATCGCCGAGAAAGATGGCTGGATGATCTGGCCGGTCATCCCCTTCAACTATTCGAGCATCAACTACGAACTGCAGGTGCCGGCGCCCGCGCCGCCTTCGCTGGAGAACTGGCTGGGCACCGATGATCAGGGCCGCGATGTGCTCGCCCGGGTGATCTACGGTTTCCGCATTTCGGTGCTGTTCGCCATCACGCTGACCCTGATCAGCTCCGTGATCGGTGTGATCGCCGGGGCGCTGCAGGGCTTCTATGGCGGCTGGGTGGACCTGGTCGGGCAACGCCTGTTGGAGATCTGGTCGGGCCTGCCGGTGCTCTACCTGCTGATCATTCTGGCGAGCTTCGTGCAGCCCAACTTCTGGTGGCTGCTGGGCATCATGCTGCTGTTCTCCTGGATGAGTCTGGTGGACGTCGTGCGTGCCGAATTCCTGCGCGGACGCAACCTGGAGTACGTGCGCGCCGCTCGCGCGCTGGGCATGCAGAACGGCGCGATCATGTTCCGCCACATCCTGCCCAACGCCATGGTCTCCACCATGACCTTCATGCCATTCATTCTCACCGGCGCCATCGGAACCCTCACCGCACTGGACTTCCTCGGTTTCGGCCTGCCGGCAGGCTCGCCGTCGCTGGGCGAGCTGGTCGCCCAGGGCAAGGCCAACCTGCAGGCGCCCTGGCTCGGCATCAGCGCCTTCATGGTGCTGGCGATCATGCTGACCCTGTTGGTGTTCATCGGGGAGGCGGCGCGCGATGCCTTCGACCCAAGGAAATAAGATGTCCGAAGTTTCGATTGGCGAGAACCTGGTCGAGGTCCGCAACCTGGCCGTCGAGTTCGTCACCGGCGATCAGGTCCAGCGCGTGGTAGAAGGCGTCTCCTTCGACATCCGCAAGGGCGAAACCCTGGCCCTGGTGGGCGAAAGCGGCTCGGGCAAGTCGGTCACCGCCCATTCCATCCTGCGCCTGCTGCCGTACCCGCTGGCCCGCCACCCGCAGGGGCAGATTCATTTCCACGGACAGGACCTGATCAAGGCCGACGAGAAGGCGATGCGCAAGATCCGTGGCAACCGTATCGCCATGGTCTTCCAGGAACCCATGACTTCGCTCAACCCGCTGCATACCGTGGGCAAGCAGATCAACGAGGTACTGGAGATCCACAAGGGCCTGCGTGGCAAGGCCGCCAGTGCCCGCACGCTGGAATTGCTCGAGCTGGTGGGCATACCGGAACCGCGCAAGCGCATCCGCGCCTACCCGCACGAACTGTCCGGCGGCCAGCGCCAGCGCGTGATGATCGCCATGGCCCTGGCCAACGAGCCGGAGCTGCTGATCGCCGATGAACCAACCACGGCGCTGGACGTCACCGTGCAGCTGAAGATCCTCGAACTGCTCAAGGAACTGCAGGCGCGGCTGGGCATGGCGTTGCTGCTGATCAGCCACGACCTCAACCTGGTTCGGCGGGTCGCCCATCGCGTATGTGTCATGCAGCGCGGTCGTGTCGTCGAACAGGCGTTGTGTGAAGAACTGTTCCGTTCACCCAAGCATCCGTACACCCAGGAATTGCTCGCGGCCGAGCCCAGCGGTGGGCCGGTGGAGGTCGAGCAGGCGGCACCGCTGCTGGAGGTCGAGGATCTGCGCGTCTGGTTCCCGATCAAGAAGGGCCTGCTGCGGCGCACCGTCGATCACGTCAAGGCGGTCGACGGTGTGAACTTCAGCCTGCCCAAGGGGCAGACGCTGGGGATCGTCGGCGAAAGCGGCTCAGGCAAGTCGACCCTGGGGTTGGCTATCCTTCGTCTGTTGGCCAGTCGCGGCGAGATCCGCTTCCAGAGTCAGCAGCTGCAGGGCATGTCACAGGGCGCCGTGCGGCCGTTGCGCCGGCAGATGCAGGTGGTCTTCCAGGACCCGTATGGGAGCCTGAGCCCGCGGATGTCGGTCGGGCAGATCATCGGCGAAGGGCTGCGCATTCACCACATGGGCAATGCGCAGGAGCAGGAACAGGCAATCATTGACGCGCTCGTGGAGGTTGGTCTCGATCCGGAAACCCGGCATCGCTATCCCCACGAGTTTTCCGGCGGACAACGGCAACGCATTGCCATTGCCCGGGCTCTGGTGTTGAAACCGGCGCTGATACTGCTCGACGAGCCGACCTCGGCTCTCGATCGCACGGTCCAGCGCCAGGTGGTGGAGCTTCTGCGCTCGTTGCAGACCAAGTACAACCTGACCTACCTGTTCATCAGCCATGACCTGGCGGTGGTCAGGGCACTCAGCCACCAGATGATGGTGGTCAAGCAGGGCCAGGTGGTGGAACAGGGTACGGCTGCCGAGATATTCGCGGCGCCGCAACATCCGTATACACAGCAGCTGCTGGAATCCGCCTTCATGGCACCCGGCGCTGCCGAACAACCAGAAGAGGGACAAGCACATGGGTTTTCTCACCGGTAAGCGCATACTGATCGTCGGCGTTGCCAGCAAACTGTCGATTGCCTCGGGCATCGCCGCCGCCATGCATCGCGAAGGTGCAGAACTGGCTTTCACCTACCAGAACGACAAGCTCAAGGGCCGCGTCGAGGAATTCGCCGCCGGCTGGGGCTCGGGCCCGGAGCTGTGCTTCCCCTGCGACGTCGCCAATGACGAAGACATCGCCCGCGTGTTCGAGGAACTGGGCAAGAAGTGGGACGGCCTGGATTGCATCGTGCATTCGGTCGGCTTCGCTCCCGGCGACCAGCTCAACGGCGACTTCACCGAAGTCACCACCCGTGAAGGCTTCAAGATCGCCCACGACATCAGCGCCTACAGCTTCGTCGCCCTGGCCAAGGCCGGTCGCGAAATGATGAAGGGCCGCAACGGCAGCCTGCTGACCCTCTCCTACCTGGGCGCCGAGCGCACCATGCCGAACTACAACGTCATGGGCATGGCCAAGGCCAGTCTGGAAGCCGGTGTTCGCTACCTGGCCGGCAGCCTCGGCCCGGAAGGCACCCGCGTCAACTGCATCTCCGCCGGTCCGATCCGTACCCTCGCCGCCTCCGGCATCGCCAGCTTCCGCAAGATGCTCGCTGCCAACGAGAAGCAGACCCCGCTGCGCCGCAACGTCACCATCGACGAAGTCGGCAACGCCGGTGCCTTCCTCTGCTCGGACCTGGCTTCCGGCATCAGCGGTGAGATCCTCTACGTCGACGGCGGCTTCAACACCACCGCGATGGGCTCGCTGGAAGACTGATCCCGCGCCCGTCTACAAAAGCACCGAACCCCGCCTGCTGGCGGGGTTCGTGTTTCTGCGCAGCGGGCTCAGCCGGCCGTAACCGTCATGCCGCCATCGGCCATGACCACCGAACCCACCACGAAGCTGGCCCGCTCCGAGGCGAGAAAGGCGACGATCTCGGCGATCTCCTCCGGTTGCGCCGCGCGCCCGATGGGTGCGGCTTCGCCATGCTGAGCAAGAAAGCCCGGGCCGTCCTCGACCACGTCGTTGAGGATGTTGGTCACCACATCGCCGACGCCGATGGCGTTGACACGAATGCGATGCTCGATCGCCTCCAGCGCCAGGGTGCGGGTCAGCTGCGCCAGCGCGCCTTTGGATGCCGTATAGGCGGCAATGGTCGGAAAGGCAAAGTAGGACGCGTAAGACGCGATGTTGACGATCGCCCCCGAGCGGTTGGGCATCATCGCCTTGACCGCTTCGCGGCAATGCAGGAACGCCGCCGTAGCGTTGACCGCCTGAATGCGCTCCCAGTCCTCGCGGGTCATGTCTACCACCTGCTTGTTGATGATGATCCCGGCGTTGTTGACCAGGATGTCGAGCCGGCCGAAATGCTCGATAGCCAGCGCGACAGCACGCTCGGCGGCGCCATCTTCGGTGATATCCGCCTGCAGCGGCACCAGCCCCGGCCGAGCGAGCTCCTCGATCGCCGGGTTGATGTCTTCGGCGATGACCTTGGCGCCCCGATCGTGCAGCAACAAGGCGATCGCCCTGCCGATGCCGCTGGCGGCGCCGGTGACCAGCGCGACCTTGCCTGCAACTTCCTGAACGACGGTGTGATTCGAATCAGTCATGGTGCTCTTCTCTCTTTTGGGCTGCGCCACGAGGCGCGATGGGCTAACTGTCGCCCATCGCAGCAGGCCGGGCTTTCGCACGCTTACGCTGGCTGTCGCGGTTTTGCGCGCAGCAGGGATCTGCCGAGGCGCAGGGTCTGCGCTAACCTTCGGCGCTGAGCGCTTTCGAATGTCTGCCAGGAGCAAACCATGCCGCGGCCATCACAAGCCCCGCCACGGCCCCATACGGGGCAAACCAGTCCGCAGTCGATGAGCGATTACCTGCCTTGTGAAGCGCGAGTGACCACACAGCAGCCGCCGATGCAGGACGTGGTGGTGCAGCTGTTCAGCCATCGCACGATCGTCGAGCCGATACAGGTACCGGCAGTGTTGGAGCCGCTGCTGGTGCTGGTACTGGCCGGTGCGGCACGAGTCGAGGAACGTGCACTGGCTGGGCAATGGAGCGCGGCCACCGTCAGGGCCGGCGATTTCTTCCTGACCGATACCCACGAGCCCTACGAGATGCGCTGGCAGACGCTGGAAGGTGAGCGCTTCGAGGTGATGCACCTGTATCTCGGCCTGCCGCTCATCGACCAGGCCGCCCGGGAACTGCTCGGGTCGCAGAGCACAGCGGTTGCCTTGCGGGATGTCTCCGGCGCTCAGGACGACACGGTTCGCTGGTTGATGGAGAAGCTGCACCACGAGCTGATCGACCAGCGCCACCCCAGCCTGCTATACGTTCGCGGCCTGGCCCAGGCACTTGCCGTGCATCTCGTGCGTCACTATCGGGATCGGCAAGAGGTCGTCCGCCGCAGCAACGCCTTGCCGGCTTACAAGCTGCGCCGGGTCATCGAGGCGATGGATGCGCAGCTGGCCGACGATTTCAGCCTTGCACAGCTGGCCCGAGCCGCCGAGCTGAGCGAGTACCACTTCAGCCGGATGTTCAAGCGCGCGACCGGGCTTTCGCCGTCGCAGTATTTCATCGGCCTGCGCATGGCGCGGGCGCGTCGGCTGCTGATCGAAACGCAGCGCAGCGTCATCGATATCGGGCTGGAAGTAGGCTATTCGAGCCCGAGCCACTTCTCCCAGGTGTTCCGCCGCGAGGTGGGCGTCACGCCCAGCGCCTATCGCCAGGCATGAACTGCCTTTGCCTGGCGCCAGAACGACAAAACCCCGACCATGACGACCGGGGTTCTGTTCTGGCAAACCCGACGACCGCCGGGTTTGCGTAACGCAGGCTGATCAGCGCTTGGCGACCAGATCCTTCGGCAGCTTGAAGGTCCAGACCATACCGCCCTGGTTGAAGTCCTTCACGCGCTTGGCGACCTCGCCGCCCCACAGCGGTACCGCACCACCCCAACCGGAGAGAACGGAGACGTACTGCTCGCCATCCATTTCCCAAGTGACCGGAGAACCGATTACGCCCGAGCCGGTGTTGAACTCGTAGACTTTCTTGCCGGTCTTGGCATCGAAAGCCATCAGGTAGCCCTCGGGGTTGCCGGTGAACACCAGGTTGCCCTTGGTCGCCAGTACGCCGCCCCACAGCGGAGCGTAGTTGTTGTAGCGCCACACTTCCTTGCCGGTCTTCGGATCGATGGCGCGCAGCACACCGATGAAGTCTTCGTTCAGCGGCTTGATAGTGAAGCCGGCACCCAGGTAGGCGGCGCCCTTCTTGTAGGCTACGCCTTCGTTCCAGATGTCCATGCCCCACTCGTTGGACGGCACGTAGAACAGGCCGGTGTCCTGGCTGTAGGCCATGGGCATCCAGTTCTTGCCACCCAGGAAGGACGGTGCGACGAACACCGACTTTCCCTTGTCCGCGTCGGCAGGATTGCCCGGGCGGTGGGTTTCGTCGTAGAGCGGACGGCCGTTCTTGTCCAGGCCCTTGGCCCAGGTGATCTTGTCGACAAACGGGAAACCACGGATGAACTTGCCGTTGGTGCGGTCGAGCACATAGAAGAAGCCGTTGCGGTCGGCCGTGCCGGCAGCCTTGATAGTCTTGCCGCCTTCCTTGTAGTCGAAGGAGATCAGCTCGTTGACGCCGTCGAAGTCCCAACCGTCATGCGGGGTGGACTGGAAGTGCCATTTGATCGAGCCGTCGTTCGGGTCCAGAGCCAGACGCGAGGACGAATACAGGTTGTCGCCAGGGCGCAGGTGCGAGTTCCACGGCGCCGGGTTACCGGTACCGAACAGCAGCGAGTCGGTGTCCGGATCGTAGTAGCCGCCCAGCCACGGAGCTGCACCGCCGGTCTTCCACAGGTCGCCCGGCCAGGTCTTGCCCGCTTCGCCACCGGAGATGCCAGCCTCGACCTTCTTGCCGTCCTTCCAGACGTAACCCATGTGGCCTTCCACGGTCGGACGGGTCCACAGCAGCTCGCCATTCTTCGCGTCGTAGGCCTCGATCTTGCCGACCACGCCGAACTCACCACCGGAAACGCCGGTGATCAGCTTGCCGTTCACCACCAGCGGTGCGGCGGTCAGCGAGTAGCCAGCCTTGTAGTCGGCGACGGTCTTCTTCCAGACCACCTTGCCGGTGTCCTTGTTCAGGGCGACCAACTTGGCGTCCAGCGTGCCGAAGATCACCAGGTCGCCATACAGCGCCACACCGCGGTTGATCACGTCACAGCACGGCATGATGCCGTCGGGCAGGCGGGCGTCGTACTGCCACAGTTCCTTGCCGGTCCGGGCATCCAGTGCGTACACGCGCGAGTAGGAACCGGTGATGTACATCACGCCGTCCTTGATCAGCGGCTGCGCTTCCTGACCGCGCTGCTTTTCACCGCCGAGAGAGAAGCCCCAAACCGGTCGCAACTGATTGATGTTATTGGTGTTCAACGTGTCCAGCGTGCTATAGCGCTGGCCCTGCAAACCCAGACCGTTGGTGACGATCTGATCGGTGGATTTGGCGTCGTTGAGGATTTCCTGGTCGGTTACGGCCCAGGCGTGCAGGCTGGACATCGCCACCGCGGCGCATAGCGCCGTCACGGCGAAGGGCTTGCGAAGACCGGTGTGCTTCATTGCGGCTACCTCTGCGGGTTCATTGTTATGCCGGGAAATTTTCCCGGTCTGTGGGTGATTCTTGGTTTGCACCGCCTCGCCAACAATTGCCCGCAGTACCGATTTTCCTCCTCCCTTGGTAGCAATACGCCTCCGCAGGCCACGAAAGACGCGCGATTCGGCCCGCCGTCAATGCCGGGCGGCACCGAAAGTCGCACCCATATGGCCGGAAAAGACTATTCCGCTGAGCCCACCCCACGCCCTACAACGGACGTCCCCTCGCTCAGAAGGATAAGAGCCATGCTTCGCCCGAAATTGGTCATCGCCCTCATCGTCTTCACCTTGCAAAGCGCCCACGCGTCCGAACCGATCCGCCTGGGTCTCAACTACCCGAGCACCGGCAACTACAAGTCAGAAGGTCTGGAGCTGCGCCGTGGCGCCCTGCTCGCCGTCGACCAGATCAACCAGGATGGCGGCTTGCTGGGCCGGCGTCTGGAGCTGGTCAGCCTGAATTCGGCGGCTCGCGCGGAAAAGGCGCGTGCCAACGTCGACCGTTTCGCCAAACAGGGCGCAGCGATGATCTTCGGCGGCGCTAACAGCGAAGAGGCGCTGAGCGCCGGCCAGCGCGCCCGCGAACTTGGACTGCTGTACTTCCCCACCCTCGGCTACGCGAACGAGATCACCGGGCGGGACGGCCATCGCCACCTGTTCCGCGAGTCCAACAGTGCCTGGATGAGCGCCCGGGTACTCGGCGAATACCTGAGCTGGCACATGCCCAATCGCCGCTACCACTACATCAGCCTCGACGATGCCTGGGGCCACAGCATGGAGCAGGCCCTGCGTGAAGCGACCAAGAGCCGCGACCGCGCACGCCACGGCTACTCGAAGATCGCCGCACGAGGTGCCCGTCGCGACGACTACCTGAGCGCGTTGCAGAAGGCTGCCGCCAGCGACGCGGATGTGCTGGTGATCGTCCTGCTCGGCCAGGATCTGGTACAGACCATGCGCCTGGCGCACACCCTGGAACTGGGCAAGCGCATGCAGATCATCGTGCCCAACCTCACCCAGAGCATCGTCGAGCAGGCCGGACCGCTGGTGATGGAAAACGTGATCGGCACCGAAGCCTGGACCTGGCGGGTACCGCAGCGAGAGAAAAGCGAAACCGGCCAGGCGTTCGTCGAGCGCTACATCGCGTTGCACCAGGCTTATCCCGGCAGCACCGCAGCGTCAGCCTACGGCATCGTCCGGCAGTGGGCCGACGCCGTGGGGCGGGCCGGCCGACTGGATAGCGAAGCCGTCATCGCCGAGCTGGAGAACCATCGCTATAGCCTGTTGAAGGACGAGCAGTACTGGCGCGACTTCGACCACCAGAACGTCCAGAGCATCTACGCGGTAAAGGTTCGCGATCGCAGCGAGATCATGCAGGATCGCTTCAAGCAGGACTACTTCACCATCATCCATCGCATGGATGGCGAGGAAGCCGCGCCTAGCCTGGACGACTGGCAGCAGGAGCGCGGTGATCAGCTACAGCTGCAGTGATTGAAGGCAGCGTCTGGAGTGGAACATCAACCGGCGCGCCGCGGGCACGCCTTCACTCG
Organism: Stutzerimonas sp. KH-1; assembly: GCF_054483855.1. Lineage (NCBI taxonomy): Bacteria > Pseudomonadati > Pseudomonadota > Gammaproteobacteria > Pseudomonadales > Pseudomonadaceae > Stutzerimonas > Stutzerimonas sp. KH-1. Next base: position 1,709,680 of record NZ_CM137011.1, read on the forward strand.
TCGACGCGCTGCAGCGCCATCGCTTCGTAACGCGGATACAGATGACTGACGCTGCGGATCAGCTCATAGCGGGTCAGGCTGATGCCGGCGAAGCGCTCGGGGATCGGGCTCTGGATCACCTCGTTCATGTCCGCCCCGCCATTGGCGGCTTCTCGCAGCAAGCCGTCCAGCCAGCCGAGGTAGTCGCGCATCTGCAGGAACGGCGCGGCATCATCGGCGACAGGGCCGTGGCCAGCGACCAGGCGCTTCCAGGGCAACGCCTCGAGCGTATCCAGATCTTCCAGCCAGACATCCAGGCCAGGACTGTTCGGCGTGGTCAGCGCGCGCTGGTAGAACAGGATGTCACCGGCGAAGAGCACGCCGCTGCGTTCGTCGAGAATGGCCAGATCGGCACCGGTGTGACCGCGCAGAGCGAGCAGACGCAGGGAGCGACCTCCGATATCCAGCGTGCCGGGTGCCAGAGTCTCGGTCGGCAACACCACCTCGGTACCGCGCATCCAGTCACCAACCAGGCGGTACATGTTCTCGGCCATGGCGTTGCCCTGCTCGCGCAACAGCTCGGTCGTGCCGGCGAGCGCGGCGATGGGCACATCGGTAAATGCCTGGTTGCCGAGGACGTGATCAGGATGATGATGCGTCAGCAACAGCTTGATGACCGGGCGATCGGTAACGCTCGCGATGGCCGCGCGCATCGCCTCGCCGTAACGCCGCGACGGGCCGCTGTCGATCACCACCACACCGGCGTCGGTGACGATGAAGCCGGTGTTGACGATATTGCCGCCGTTGGCCTTGTCGAAGTTGTCCGTCGAGCCTTCCAGCAGCCACACATCATCGGCGATCTGCCGCGGCTGCAGGGTGTAACGCAGCTCGGCGTGTGCGGGCAGGGTCAGACAGAACGCGAACATCAGAAGCAACAGGCGCATGACGCCTCCTTGGCTTGGTTGCTGGCTCTCGGAGAAAACGCGGGCTGGTCAGCTCAGAGCGCGGCTTCGAACTCGTTGCCGTTGTTGTCACGCAGCCACAGGCGAGTGTCCTGCGCGCCCTTCACTTCCAGGCTCAGACTCGGGTTTTCGGCGACCGCCGGATACAGTTCCAGCTCCGCCAGGACCTGACCGTCGGCATCGCGCAGCTCAGCCTGGTTGAGAAAGAACTCGGGAATGCCGCCGACCAGGCCGTTATCCATCGGATGGGAGACCTGCAGGCGCAAACGACTGAAATCGCCGCGGGCGAAGCGCCCACCGATGACCTCACCGAGGCGGTCTTCCCAGCCTGGCTGGGCACGCACCACGCTCGGCGCCGTACAGCCGCCACCGGCAGCATCGACCTTGGCCGAGCCGATGTGCCAGACACCGTCACGGGTCAGCACCGCCGCGCGGATCGGTGTCGCCTGTTCCACACGTATGCGGATGGCGACCAGCGGCACGACCTGCTCGCCAGGCGTGAAGGTAAAAATCCGTGGGATGGGATTGAGGTCGGCCCAGGCCTCGATACGCACCACCTCGTCACCGAGGGCCCTGGCATCGATGTGCACCGGCACCTGCCGCGAATCCTCGGCGAATGGCGGTACCTGGACCTTTACGCGCTCGTCGAACACGTAGGGCTCGCTGTTGAGCAAGCCCTTGTGGTGGTACTCCCACATCACCGACTGCAGTGGGTCGGCCTCGGCCGCCAGGGCGCCCGAGGCGTGAAGGACCATCATCAGCAGCAAGATTCGGACGCTCATGTCGACTCCTCGAACGGCGATCCGCAGCGGGATCGGCATGGCGCAACCGGTCAGCGCCCGGCCACGTCGCTCTCCACATCCTGATACAACCCGGGCAACTCGTAGCTCAAGCCGTAGCTGGCGTAGAGTTTTTCCAGCTCGCCTTCAAGAATCAGCGGCTCCAGCACCCCTTCCAGCGCATAGGCCAGCTGGCGGTTGGATTCATGCACCGCCATGCCGAGATCCCATACCTGCTTGCCCATGTTCGGGTAAGCGTTCTCGGCGAGCTTCAGGTGCTCGTCGTCGGCCTGGTCGAGTAGCCACTCGATCTCCGCGCGCATGGCCATGGCCGCATCCACCTCGCCGTCCTGAAGCGCAGCGAACGCCTCGCGGATGCTCGGGTAATGATGGGTGTGCTTCGCCAGCCGGCCCTCGAATACCGAAGACAGGTAGAACGAGGGCACGCTGTCCACTTCGACGCCAATCGGGTGGTATTGAAAGACCGCCACGCTCGGCACCTCGTCGATCCGGCGATCGTCATATGCGGTCTGCCAGCGCTCGCGCTGATAGGGCGCGAACATCACCACCAGCTCGTTGATCATTTCACCCAGCTCGTTGCGCTTGTAGGCGAACTCGCGGTCGTACGGCACACGCAGCATCACGTCAGCCAGCACGCCAGGCCGCAGGTAGTGGCCCTTCCAGATGAAGTTGCGCAGGTCGTCGTCGAGGGTTTCGTCCGGCGTCACCCACAGCACTTCCAGCTTCAGGCCCAGCCCTTCGGCGAGCTTGCGCGCCAGCTCCACATCGACACCGCGTGGCTGGCCATCCTGCTGGTAGCTGTACGGCGGGAAGTTCTCGTACATCGCCACCTTGAGCACGCCGGATTCGATGATGTCATCGAAGGCGCGTACCTTGACCACGTCCGCCTGCGCCAGTGCGCAGCACAGAACCAGCCACAGCGACAGAACCAGCCGGACGGCGTTCATCACTGCTTGGCCGCTTCGCTTTCAATATAGGTGCGAATCGCCCACAGCGCTTCCTGGCTGAGGGTGTCGGCCATACGCGGCATGTACACGGCACCGTCACGGACCGCGCCATTGATCACGCGCTCCTTGTACCACTCGTCGCCGTCGTAGCTGGCTTCAAGCTCACGCAGATCGGGCGCGATACCGCCAGAAATGGCTTCCAGACCGTGGCAACGTGCGCAGTTCTGGTTGTAGGCGGAAGAACCGATTTCCACGGCCAGGTCGTGGTGCTCGCTGGGCGCACGATAGGGGTTCTCGTCCAGCCATTCTTCACCGAGATCCGGCAGGCCCTTGGTGTTGACCGCCTGCGGCGTCACGTCACCATGCGCCAGAACCAGGCCGGACATACCGAGAACACCCGCTGCCAGCAGTGAGCGCAAAAAGATCTTGTTATTCATGACTACCACCCTCTATTCGAGAACCTGTGCAAGGCAGCCCCATCGGAGCGCATGGTGGTCATGTTGGCGGCGAGGACGGATTGGCAGAATCCTGCTTTGGGTGCCTGCATCTCCTCCCTTGGTACTAGGTTTTACTACCACCTTCGGCACTCCACTGGTAGCAAGGCCAAATCAGTGGGGCTTGGGAAGTATTCCCGGCATTCGCGGGACGTTTTCCGTGTCCGCACCCGTAGCGCGCTTCCAATAATCGAATCGCCAGGCCAGCCGGATGCGGCGGCCTCGTTCGAATCGACCAAGGGAATCGCAACCATGACAACAAGATCGCACCCCGGCACACCCCGTCCGCTCGCCCTCGCTGTGCAATGCCTGACACTGGCTGGCAGCCTGGCGCTGGCCGCTGCCGCCCAGGCCAAGCCGGTCAGCTGGGAAGACATCGCCAAGGATCATCTGTCCACCGAGAACGTCCTGCAGTACGGCATGGGCACCAATGCACAGCGCTGGAGCCCCCTGGCGCAGGTCAACGAGAGCAACGTATTCAAGCTGACCCCGGCTTGGTCGTTCTCCTTCGGCGACGAGAAGCAGCGCGGCCAGGAATCCCAGGCCATCGTCCATGACGGCGTGATCTACGTGACCGGCTCCTACTCGCGCGTCTTCGCCCTCGATGCCAAGACCGGCAAGCGCCTGTGGAGCTACTCCCATCGCCTGCCCGACGACATCCGCCCGTGCTGCGACGTGGTCAACCGCGGCGCGGCCATCTATGGCGACAAGATCTACTTCGGCACCCTCGACGCCCGTGTCGTGGCGCTGAACAAGGACACCGGCAAGGTCGTCTGGAACAAGAAGTTCGGCGATCACGGCGCCGGCTACACCATGACCGGCGCACCGACGCTGGTCAAAGATGCCAAGACCGGCAAGGTGCTGCTGGTGCACGGCAGCTCCGGTGACGAATTCGGCGTCGTCGGCAAGCTGTTCGCCCGCGACCCGGATACCGGCGAAGAAGTCTGGATGCGCCCCTTCGTCGAGGGCCACATGGGCCGTCTCAACGGCAAGGACAGCACGCCGACCGGCGACATCAAGGCGCCGTCCTGGCCGGACGATCCCAACCACCCGACCGGCAAGAAGGAAGCCTGGAGTCAGGGCGGCGGCGCGCCATGGCAGAGTGCGAGCTTCGATCCGGAAACCAACACCATCATCGTCGGCGCCGGCAACCCCGCCCCGTGGAACGGCTGGGAGCGCACCAGCGATGGCGGCGACCCGAAGGACTACGACAGCCTCTACACCTCCGGGCAGGTCGGCGTCGATCCGAGCACCGGCGAGGTGAAGTGGTTCTACCAGCACACCCCGAACGATGCCTGGGACTTCTCCGGCAACAACGAGCTGGTGCTGTTCGACTACAAGGACAAGAACGGCAAGACCGTCAAGGCCACGGCCCACGCCGACCGCAACGGCTTCTTCTATGTCGTCGACCGCAAGGACGGCAAGCTGCAGAACGCCTTCCCCTTCGTCGACGGCATCACCTGGGCCAGCCATATCGACCTGAAAACCGGTCGGCCGGTGGAGAACGAGGGCCAGCGCCCACCCAAACCGGAGCCGGGCGAGAAGCATGGCAAGTCGGTCGAAGTCTCCCCACCCTTCCTCGGTGGCAAGAACTGGAACCCCATGGCCTACAGCCAGGACACCGGCCTGTTCTACGTACCGGCCAACCACTGGAAGGAGGACTACTGGACCGAGGAAGTCAGCTACAAGAAAGGCTCCGCCTATCTCGGCCAGGGCTTCCGCATCAAGCGCATGTACGACGACCACGTCGGCATCCTGCGCGCCATGGACCCGACCACCGGCAAGGTGGCCTGGGAACACAAGGAGAAACTGCCATTGTGGGCTGGCGTGCTGGCGACCAAGGGCAATCTCGTCTTCACCGGCACCAGCGACGGCTACTTCAAGGCCTTCAACGCGAAGACCGGTGACGAGCTGTGGAAATTCCAGACCGGCAGCGGCGTGATTTCCCCGCCGATCACCTGGGAACAGGACGGCGAGCAGTACATCGGCGTGACGGTCGGTTACGGCGGTGCCGTGCCGCTGTGGGGCGGCGACATGGCCGTACTGACCAAGCCGGTCGCTCAGGGTGGTTCGTTCTGGGTATTCAAACTGCCGGAATGGGAGAAGAAGACCGCCAAGCGATGAGTCGAGCCGTGCCCGCCATCGCGCGGGCACGCCTCATGTTCTGAAGATACAGCGGTTCGCGCGGCGCGCCTGGCCTGGTCGGCTGCGGGTTGGCGCTCTCGTCGACAGGCCCAGGAACGCCGCGCGACCGCTTTTTCTCCCCCGCCCTGCCCCAGGTGACCTCCCATGAACACCGCTAACCGCTTGCTTCTGCCACTGCTCCTGTTGGCCAGCGCGTCCGCCATCGCCGCAGACGACGCTCCTCTGACGATCAACGGCTGCGTACTCCAGCCCGAGAGCCAGTGTGCCAACGCCGACCTGCGCGGCGCCGACCTGAGCAATCAGGATTTGCGCCGTATCAATCTCGCCGGTGCCAACCTGTCCGGAGCCAACCTGCGCCACGCCAACCTCGACCTGGCCAATCTGGAAAAAGCCGACCTCAGCGGTGCCACGCTTAACCGCGCCAGCCTGCAACAGGCCAACCTGCGTCTGGCCAATTTCACCGATGCCCGGCTGATCGCCATCCAGGGCTGGGGCCTGTTCGCCCAGGCCGCCCAGTTCGAGAGGGCCGACCTCACCGGCGCCTACCTCGAGTTCGCCCGCATGAGCGGCGCCCAGATGCACGACAGCACGCTGCACGCCGCCGACCTGGAAATGACCTGGCTGAGCAAGGCCGACCTTCTGGGCGCCGATCTCACCGATGCCAACCTGCAGGAAGCCAAGCTCAACGACGCCAACCTCGGCAACGCCGTGCTGACCGGCGCACGCCGGCATTACGCGACCTTCCAGGGCACCAACATGGAAGGCTGCAAGGACTGCCCGGTCGATTGGGAGAAATGAAAAACGCCGGCGATAGGCCAGTTCAATCGCCGGTATAGAACAAACCATTGGCCTTCGACCTCAGGAAAAGGACTCCTGCGCCGATCAAGTGACTGGGCGGCCTTGCCCTTCACTGGATGCCAATAAATGTTCAACAAGAACCTGAAACGAGAACTGGCTGAATTGCGCGAGGAAGCCGCAATCAATAAGCAGATCAAGAACTCGTTGTACAGGGAGATGATGGTCCTGGAATTGGACCCGCAAGGACGCATTCAGCACGCCAACGAGCTGTTCCTCAGCGAAATGGGTTATCGCCGCGACGATCTGATCGGCCGCTCCGTCGACGACTTCTTCAGCCAGCAGTTTCGTACCGAACCAAACTACGCACGCCTCAAGACCGCCATGCAGCGTGCCGAGCATCTCAGCGGTGCCTATCGACTGCTGCGGGCCGACGGCAAGGAAGCCTGGCTGCGTTCGATCTGGCAGCCGATCAAGGGCTCGGATGGCACGTTGCACCACTACACCCTGTGCGCCACCAACCTGACCCGTACCATCGAAACCTCGCGCGAGCACGAGAGCGTGGTCAACGCGCTGCTGCGCTCCACCGCGGTGATCGAATTCGACCTCGGCGGGCATGTCATCACCGCCAACCAGCGCTTTCTCGACGGCATGGGCTACCGCCTCGAGCAGATCAAGGGCAAGCACCACCGCATGTTCTGTGAACGTGAGGAAAGCGAGTCGCCGGCCTATCGCGAATTCTGGGCTAGCCTCAACCGTGGCGAGTACATCGCCGAACGCTTCAAGCGTATCGATGCCCACGGTCAGACCGTCTGGCTCGAGGCGTCCTACAACCCGGTGCTCGATGCCTACGGCAAGCTGTACAAGGTGATCAAGTTCGCCACCGTCATCACCGATCAGGTCAACCGGGAGATGGCCGTGGCCGACGCCGCAACGATTGCCTACGACACCTCCCAGCACACCGACCTCAGTGCCCAGCGCGGCGCGCAAGTGGTCCAGCAGACGGTCGAGGTGATGCATCGCATCGCCCAGCAGATGCAGGAAGCCTCCGACGGTATCGAGGCGCTGGACAAGCAGTCGCAGCTGATCGGCGCGATCCTCAAGACCATCAGCGGTATTGCCGATCAGACCAACCTGCTGGCCCTCAACGCCGCCATCGAAGCCGCACGGGCTGGTGATCAGGGCCGTGGCTTCGCCGTGGTGGCCGACGAGGTTCGCCAGCTGGCGGCCCGCACCAGCAAGGCCGCCGAGGAAATCGTCGGTGTCGTGCAGAAAAACCAGGACCTGGCGCAAGCCGCTGTGCACAGCATGAGCGCGAGCCGTGACCAGGCCGAGCAGGGACTGGAATTCGCCAACCAGGCCGGCGCGGTGATCGTCGAGATCCAGGACGGCGCGCAGCGCGTGGTCAGCGCGGTCGGGCAGTTCGCCAGCCAGTTGAAGAACTGATGGCGAGCCTGTCCACAGCAGATCGGCATATGAAGGGTGGCCGCGCTACAGCCGAGTCGGCACCGCTGCCTCAGGCTGACTCGATCATCAGCGTTCGGAGGACGCCAGCTTGACGCAGAAGCTGATCATTCATATCCGCCAGCATCCGAATGTCGACGGGCTGCCGCGCTTCGACGGGCTGACGTCGGCGAGCATCGTCACCCCCGCGACGGCGGACGAGTTTCGCGCGGCGGTGGAGGAAATCATGGGCTTTGCCTGCATCGGTTTCGATACCGAATCCAAACCGACCTTCAAGGTGGGCGAAGTCTCCAGCGGTCCGCACCTGATCCAGTTCGCTACCCCGGCAAAGGCCTACCTGTTCAGGATCGGCGTGCCCGGCTGCATCGAAGCGGCCAGCGCAATCCTGCAAGCGCCCGCGCTGGCGAAGATCGGTTTCGGGCTGAAGTCGGATCGCTCCAGACTGCACGGCAAGCTGGGCATCCGGCCGGCCAGCCTGCTGGACCTGGGCTCGGTGCTTCGCTATCAGGGCAAGAAGGGTCAGGTCGGCCTGCGCGGTGCGGTGGCCGCGGTGCTCGACGCGCGGATCGAAAAATCCCGCAGCGTGGCCACCTCGAACTGGGCGAACCCCGCGCTGACCGAGGCACAGCAGGCCTACGCGGCCAACGATGCCTACGCCGCGCTGCGCGTGTTCCTCGGTCTGAGCGCAGAGCAGCAGGCGATGCTGCTCGCGGCGCTACCGCGCTGACAAGGCTTCGGCGGCGCTCGACGGAGTCAGGCCAGCCCATGCGTCCGACGTTGCAGGAAGGTCAGCGCGGCATACGCCAGCACCCCCAGTCCCGCCGACAGCCACAGCGCCCGCGTACCGAAGTCGTCGATCAGCAATGCGAACACCAGCGGTGAAAACGCCTGGGCGAAGCGTGCCGGCACCATCAGCAGACCCTGGCGCAGGCCATAGCCATGGGGACCGAATATCGCCAGCGGCAAGGTCCCTTTGGCAATGGTCAGAATGCCGTTGCCGCCGCCATGCAGAAGCACGAATGCGGTGGTCGCAGGCGCACCCGCCAGCATCACGCCAGCCGCACCGATGGGATGGGCAATGGCGGCGAGGCGGGCCGAGATCAGTGGATGGAAGCGCTGCAGCAGGACGAACTCCAGGCAGCGCGCCCCGACCTGGGCCGGTCCGACCAGCGCCGCGATCGCGATAGCGGCGGCCGGTGACAGTCCGGACTCCTGCAGCAGACGCGGCAGGTGCGCCGCCATCGCCGTGCTGGTGAACCAGGTGGCAGCGAAGACGAAGGCCAGCAACGCCATGGTCAATCCCGCACCGGAACGTCCGTCTGTCTGCGCTTGCTCTGCCGCGGTTGGGGCCGGCTGAACGCCAACCGGAATCAGCAGCCGGTTCAATGGCAGCCCGAGCAGCAGATGCGCTCCGGCCCATGTGAGGCAGGTCGCGCGCCAGCCAAGTTCGGCGTTCAGCCAGCCGCTGATCGGCCAGCACACCGTACTGGCGAAGCCGGCGAGCAAGGTGATGCCGGTGATCGTGCCGCGCGCATCGCGACCGTAGATGCCGGCAAGCGTGGAGAAGGCCGACTCGTAAAGGCCGAGCGCCATGCCGATTCCGATCACCAACCAGCCGAGCCAGAGCATCAGCGGCCCGTTTGCCAGGCCGAGCACGGCCAGGCCGAGGGCAAAAACGACACTGGAAAGCGCCAGCACATCGCGCCCGCCGTGATGGTCGATACGCTTGCCGGACAACGGCCCGAGGATGGCGGTGACGATCAGTGCCAGGGAAAACGCAGCGAATACATTGCCGGTGGAGATGCCCAATTCGCTCGCCATCGGTTCGGCGAGAATGGCCGGCAGGTAGTAGGTCGAACCCCAGGCCAGGGTCTGTGCACTGCCGAGTGCGAGAACGATGCGCAGACGTGACGGCATGCTCAGCGACACCCGTCAGCGGCACGGTGCGAGACAAGGGGGTAATGAAGGACGCGGTTCATCCGTGCTCCTGTGTTGCCATCAACCAATCGGCCAAGCTCGCCAGGATACGCAATCGGCCGTGACGATTTCGCGTCAGATAGCTTGAATCGGGCAAGCCGAACACTGCCGTGAGGCCGAATGCGAACACGCCGGGCGCAAAGGCCCGGCAGGTTCGATGCTGCTGCGACTGATCGGTTATAGCGCATCCCAGCGATAACGCACGCCCACCCAACCCGCCCGCGGCGCGCCAGGGGCGATGAACTGCTCGTGACGCCATTCGTCCGGGTCCGATTCGAAGGCGTTGCCGGCGCCAACAAAGGGATTCTCGGCCAGCGCGCCGCCGGTGGCGTAACGCTTGTCGAAGAGGTTGTCGACCCGGCCGAACAGCGTCCAGTCACGAGCTAAGCGGTAATCGGCCGTTAGGTTGACCACCGCGTAACCCGGCAGCTTGCCGCTGCCCTCTACCTCGTCGTTGGGCTGATGACGGTTGTTCTCGTTGCCGCGCACGTACTGCGATGAGTACGCCAGGACACTGGTGCCGACTCGCAGCCGCTCGTTGAGATTCCAGTTCAGCCCCAGCTTGAGGTTGTGCTTCGGCAGGCCTGGCAGATAGTCGCCGCTGGACACGCGAATCTCGTCGTCCGGGCAGCCGCCCTCGCCTTCGGTGCTGTTGTTTTCGGCGAGGATGCAGGCCGCGGAGCGGAAGGTCGCATGCAGATAGGTGTAGTCCACTCGCCAGTCGAACGGCCCTTGCGTGCCGGCCAGCCCCAGCTCGATGCCCTGGCGGCGGGTGCGGCCGAAGTTGGTGAAGTAGCCCATGCTGCCGCCGGTGCCAACGAACAGCAGATCATCATGGTTCACGCTGCGAAAGGCCCCGAGGTTCCAGCGGGTGCCGCCCGCCAGTTCGCCACGTACACCGAACTCCAGCGTGCGGGTGACCACCTGCTCAAGGAAGGGATCGGCCGCCATGGCGTTCGGCAGACTGCACGGGTTCGCTGGATCGGCGCAGCCCAGCTCGATTGGCGTCGGCGCGCGATTGCCCTGGGAGAAGCCGCCGTAGAAGGTGACCGCCGGTTGCAGCTGCCAGGCAAAACCCAGCGCGGGATTGAGCTTGCGATAGGTGAAGTCGCCATTCAGCGCATCGCCCATGCGATCGGTGTTGACCACGCGCGTGCGGTTGTAGCGCAGCGAGCCGGTCAGCTGCAGTGCGTCGGTCAGCGCCCAGGTATCGGTGGCATAGAGACTGGAAGTACGGGTGCGCCCCAGCAAGCTGTTGGCCTGCTCCTCCTCTTCGCTGGCGACGATGCCGCGCTCGTCGGTCAGCTCGCCGCCCTGTTCGCTCTGGTGGAAGCTGGCGCGGGTGTTGTCGTGGGACAGTCCGAAGGCGAACTGATGCGCGCCGACATTCCGCGCCCACTGCAGGGCCAGACCATAGGCTCGTTGCGCCGTGCGGGTACGGTTCAACACACCGCTCTCGGGCCCTTCGCCGATGAAGCCGCCGTCTTCCCACACCTCGTATTCGTCCTCGTACTCATCGTTGCCGTCGCCATTGAGCGTTGCGGTACGGGTGCGGCGCAGATAGACCGTGCCGGACAGCCGATCGTTGTCGTTCAGCCAGTGGCTCGCGGACAGCGCCATCAGGTGGTTGCGGTTCTCGGTCTGGTCGGGGTGGGTGAAGATCGCCTCGCGCCGCTGGTCGTACATGCTTTCAGGAATCAAGCCGTTGCCGATCAGGTCGTTGTCGGCGTGTGCCAGCGTCAGTGCCAAATCAGTGGTGTCGGTGGTCCAGGCGAACTTGCCGAACAGCTGGCGGACCTCGGACGGCGAATGGTCACGCCAACCGTCCTCGTCCATGCCCTCGGCGGCCAGGTACCAAGAGAGTTCTTCGTGGCTGCCACCCTGTTCAATGGCACCGCCCTGGCGTCCGAACGAACCGCCGTAGACCTCCGCCGAGCCACCTGGATGGGTATCGCCACGCTTGGTCTGCAGCGCCAGCGCGCCGCCCAGGGTGTTCAGGCCGTACAGCGGGTTCGAGCCCGGCACCAGGGCCATGTTGGCAATGGCAGTGTTCGGGATCAGGTCCCAGTGCACCACATCGCCGAACGCTTCATTGACCCGCACGCCGTCGAGAAAAACCGAAAGGCCCTGCGGCGTACCGAGCAGCGGCGAGGCGGTGAAGCCACGATAGTTGAGGTCCGCCTGGTAAGGATTGCCCTGGATCTCGTTGACGTTGACGCTGGGCAGCCCGCGCTGCAGCTTCTCTGCCAGTGACTGGCCGCCGAGCCGCCGCAGGTCCTCGTCATCCAGCGACTGGATGTTGGACGGCACCTGATCCTTTGGCAGCTCGATGCCCGGCAGCGGCGTGGTACCGACCACCTCCTGGCTGCCGAGATCGAGCGTCTGCTCGGCATGAACGGACGCCGGCAACAGCGCGGCGATGGCGAGGGACAGCAGCGTACGGCGGGGCATCGCGCTGCAACAGAGCTGATACGGCATGGGTGGTCCTTGTTCTTGTTGGCCAATCGGTCTGGCCAGGCCACCGGCATTCGCGACGCGGCGAGAACCGCGGGCAACCGCATGCTGGCAACCTGCCAGATTCGATTATCGAGAGCCGTGGCGCAGTGCCGACAGGGAAGAATTCCCGGCTCTGGCGGGAAAAATTCCCGGCCGCGTGGAGATTGGTCTTACGACCAGCGCACTAACTCGGGCCCACGACTTTCGCAAAACACAAGCGCCCCGCTCGCCTGGTACAGGCGCGCGGGGGCTGTTCTGGAAAAAATTGGAGAGGCGCTTTGGACTCAGCGCACAGTCATGTCGCGTCGCATCGAAGCAGGAGAGAAGGAAAGAGGCCGATCAGACCTCGCACAACATGCGGTCACCGACGCGGAGCAAACCCTGATCGATGGCCAGGTGCACGAGTTCGGCCTGGGAGCTGACCTCCAGCTTGCTTTTCAGCAGGGCCATATGGTTCGAAACGGTCTTGCTGCTGATGCACAGCCGCTCGGCGATCTCCCGATTGCCGATGCCACGCGCGAGCATGATGAAGATTTCCATCTCGCGCGGCGTCATCTCGGCCAGTCGCCCCTTGATTGGCGACTGCGACGGCCGCTGGCACGCCAGCTCGGTCGCCAGCGGCTGCTCGATGAAGGTCTGCCCGGCAAGCACCTTGCGCACCGCCTCCACCAATACGTCCGGCGCGCAGCGCTTGGTCAGATAGCCGGAAGCGCCAGCATCCAGTGCCTGCCGGACCAGTGCCAGCTCGTCATGCATGCTGAACACCAGCACCGGCAACAACGGCAACCGCTGACGCAGGCGTCGACAGGTTTCCAGACCGCTGATGCCCGGCAGGCCGAGGTCGAGCACGACCAGGCTGGGAATCGATTCCTGCACCTGCTCCAGCGCCTGCTCACCGCTGGCGGCTTCACTGACTGTCACCTCGGGAAGCAGAGCCTTGAGCAGGCTCGCGTAGCCCTGACGCACTACTGCGTGGTCATCCACCAGCAGAATCTTCATGACGTGGCTCCTTGCAAAGGCAACTTGAGATAGAGCGCCCAGCCCTTTCCGGCGCGGTGGCGCATACGCAGCCGGGCACCCAGGCAGCGCGCGTGCTCGACCATCGAACGCAGGCCGACCCCCGGCCGTTCTGGCGGCAACCCATGGCCATCGTCCCGCAGCAGCAGGCGCAGCCCGTTGTGACCGCCACACAGATGCAGGCACACGCGAGTCGCGCGCGCATGCCGCGCCACGTTGGTCAGCGCCTCCTGCACCATGCGATAGAGATGCACCTTGGCGTCCATCGACAGCGCTGGAATCGGTCCGCGCAGCCGGAGCTCGCACTCGATGCCCTGGGTGCTCTGCCACTGCTCGGCGAGTTGCCCGATGGCGTCTTCCAGGTTCAGGTGATCGAGCATCACCGGATACAGGTCTCGCACTAGCGTGCGAAAACCGTTCTGCAGATCGAGGCTGTGTTGCTCGAGGTGCGCCGCGGTTTCGCGAACGGCGTCGGGTTGCTCTGCCTGGACGCGCAGCAGGCAGGCCCGCGCGCGGATACCGGCCAGATACTGGCCAAGGTCGTCATGCAGCGCCTGCGCCAGCCGGGTGCGCTCACGTTCCTGCAGCGCCAGCAGCGCCTGGGTCAGCTGCTCGTTGTCGGCCCGCGCATCTTCGAGTGCAGCGGCCATGTGATTGAAGCGCTCGGCGAGCTTGCGCGACTCGGCGAAGCGATGCGATGGCAGACGGGTATCGAGGCGGCCATCAGCGATACGCACAAGTGCGCCCAGCAATTCGCCGAGCACACGCATGCCTGGGCGCACGGCCCAGCGGATCGCCAGCAGGCAGAGCAGCAGCGCCAGGCCGAACAGCACCAGCAGCTGCAGCAACGAATCCCTGACCTCCTCGACTTCATCATACGGATCGACACTGATGTGCAGCCGCTGGCCATTGGACAGCTGAAGGACGCTGGGCGACGACAGCTCGGCGGGGTACAACCAGGCCCCGAGCCAGTGGTCGAGCGCCGGATCGCCCCCAACGGGCATCGATTCGGTGGCGTCCAGCCAGCGCACGCGAATGTGGCGCAGGCTATCGGTCAGGCCCGGGCTGAGGGAGTCGGGATCACGCTCGGCCATCTCGCCGAGATAGCCAACCACCGCCGCGGCGGCATCGAGCTCGCGCTGTACATCGTGGGCGGCCTGGCGCAGCAACACGGCCAGACAGACCACGGTCACAACGGCAAAGAACAGCGTGACCAGCAGATTGATTCGCCAGAGTGCGGACATATCGGCAACTCCCGGTGATCAGCGCCGAGCGCCAGTCCGCTTCACTTGACCACGAACCGGCCTTCCATGCCCTTGTTCTGCAGCCCCTTGCAGTAGAACGGGTAGCTGCCCGGCTTGACGGGGAGGAAGAAGATTTCCGCCTCTCCGGCGTCCTCGAATTCCAGTTCGACCAGCGTGATCGCCTTGATCTCCACGCCACCGGCCTCGACCTTGCGCAAGAAGATCGACTTGGCGAACTCGGGCGCCTGGAACGCACACTCCTTCTGGCCATCGGAGCTGACCTTGAGCTGATAGGCGACGCCGGTCTCCAGCTGATATTCCTTCTGCGACACGGCGTAATCGCTCTGCTCGGAACCGAACTTCAGATCCGGCAAGGCCTGCGTACGACGGGTTAGGTCGCCGGCGGCGTGGCTGTGATCGAACCCGACCAGGCTGCCAACGAACAGCAGGTTGAGCAGCAGAGCTTTATATGTGGGCATAGGGATGGCCTCGTTATTGTTATCGGACGGACTCATGCTAGGGGTAGCCGTCGTTCGCTTACCTACTACCTTGGTACCGCCCGAGCGGTACTTTCTGCATATTCCCCCGCTCTGCCATGGTTCCTATGCTGCCTGCAACGTCACAGGAGCTGCCCATGAGCCACGCATTACGACGAGCCGGTTTCCTGATCGCCCTCACCTGCTGCACGCAGTTCGCTGCAGCGGCACCCAGCCAGGAGCTGGCGATACGCATCGGTTATCTCGGTTATCGCCCAGACACCGGCCCTGTGCTCTCCAACGTCATTCCCGAGCCTGAAGACGCCGGCCTGCGCGGCGCCGAGCTGGCGATCACCGACAGCAACAGCACGGGGCGTTTTCTCAAGCACAGCTATGTGCTCGAAGCGGCCACCAGCGAAACGCCGGAAGAACTCTTGGAACAGGCCGGCAAGCAGTACGCCGACGGCCTGCGCCTGTTCGTGGTCAACGCGCCGGGCGAGTCCCTGCGCCAGCTGTCGGACGCCATGCCGGAAGCGCTGCTGATCAACGCCGGCAGTGCCGACGATGCACTGCGCAGCCAGCGTTGCCTGGCAAATGTCCTGCACACCCTGCCGAGCCGCAGCATGCTCGCCGATGCGCTCGGCCAGTTTCTCGCGGCGCGCCGCTGGAATCGCTGGATGCTGATCGTCGGCCCTACGGCTGATGATCAAGCCTATGCCGAGGCTTTGCGTCGCGCGGCCAAACGCTTCGGTCACCGCATCGTGGAGGAGAAGCCCTGGAGTTTCGATAACGACCAGCGCCGCAGTGCCCAGGCCGAGATGCCGCTGTTCACCCAGGGCGCCGAATACGATGTGGTGCTGGTGGCGGACGAGCGTGGCGACTTCGGTGAGTACGTGCCGTATCACACCTGGTTGCCGCGCCCGGTGGCCGGCACCCAGGGCCTGACCGCCACCGGCTGGCACAAGACGGTGGAAACCTACGGCGCCGCCCAATTGCAGAAACGCTTCGAGGCGCATGCCAAGCGCTGGATGAACGACCGCGATTTCGCCGCCTGGATGGGCGTGCGCAGCCTCGCGGCGGCGGTCACCCGCCTGCGCAGCACAGACGCTGCAGCAATCCGTCAGCTGTCGCTCAGCGGTGAGCTGCCGCTGGATGGTTTCAAGGGTCGCAAGCTGAGCTTCCGCCCCTGGAATGGCCAGCTGCGCCAGCCGATCCCGCTGGTACACCCGCGTGCACTGGTATCGAACTCGCCACAGGACGGCTTTCTGCATCCCACCAGCGAACTGGACACCCTCGGCTTCGACGCACCGGAAAGCAGCTGCCGCCTGAACGAGGCCCGCCCATGAGTCGTCTCGCTGCAGCCGCGCTGCTCGGCCTTGCCACCCTGCCCGCCAGCGCCGACGAAATGGGCTATGAGGCCTATGTCGACAGCCCCAAGCGCATCAAATGCCTCTACGGCTATGTGACGGCGAAGACCGGCAACTTCGATGCAGCCAAGGCGATCTTCGAGGACTGCGTGGCGCGCTGGAACGACGTCTACTCGATGATCTCGCTGGCACAAATGTACGAGAGCGGCAGCGGCATGGAGCCGGACCTGCGCAGATCCGCCGAGCTGCTGAAGCAAGGCGCGGAGCAACCGGACGACGCCAGCTACGTCAGCCTGGCGCGCTACCACTGGGGTGTCGCGCTGGCCGAGGGTCGTGGCGTCGAAGCCGATCAGGACGCTGCACGCCACTGGCTGCAACGCGCCGCCGCCGGCGGCCAGGAAGAAGCCGAAGACTATCTGCGTAAGCTGGACAGCAGCGACGCTAATGCCCCCATCACACAATAACGACAAGAGAATCCAACCATGCCCAGAACTGCCCTTACCTCTGCCATCGCCATTGCACTCAGCCTTGCCGCAAGCTCTGCTGTCGCCGCCACCGCCTACGTCTCCAACGAGAAAGACGACAGCATCAGCGTGATCAACCTGGACACGATGGAAACCGTCGAGACGCTGGAAGTCGGCATGCGCCCGCGCGGCCTCACGCTCTCCCATGACAACAAGCTGCTGTACATCTGCGCCAGCGACTCGGACACCGTGCAGGTGATGGACCTGGCCACGCGGCAGATCATCAAGCAGCTGCCGTCGGGCGCCGATCCCGAGCAGTTCGCGCTGCACCCGAACAACAAGTGGCTGTACATCTCCAACGAAGACGACGCACTGGTAACCGTGGTCGACGTGGACAAGGAAGAAGTGCTGGCGCAGATCGACGTCGGCGTCGAGCCCGAGGGCATGGGGGTGAGCCCGGACGGCAAGTGGGCGGTCAACACCAGCGAAACCACCAACATGCTGCACTGGATCGATACCAGCACCAACGAACTGGTCGACAACACCCTGGTCGACCAGCGCCCTCGCCACGTCGAATTCACCAAGGACAGCAAGCTGCTCTGGGCCTCGGCCGAGATCGGCGGCACGGTCAGCGTGGTGGACGTGGATAAACGCGAGATCCTCAAGACGCTGACCTTCAAGATCAAGGGCGTGCACCCGGACAAGGTTCAACCGGTGGGCGTCAAGCTCACCTCCGACGGCAAGTACGCCTTCGTCGCGCTCGGCCCGGCCAACCACATCGCCGTAGTGGATGCGAAAACCTACGAGGTGCTCGACTACCTGCTGGTGGGTCGCCGCGTCTGGCACATGGCATTCAACCCTGACGAAAGCCTGCTGCTGACCACCAACGGCGTCAGCGGCGACGTTTCGGTGATCGACGTGGACAAGCTCAAGGTGACCAAGTCAATCAAGGTCGGCCGCTATCCGTGGGGCGTGGTGGTCGCCCCATGAACGCGCTGGAGGTGGGCGACATCGCGTTCGCCTACGGTGAGCGGCGCGCGCTGGACGGAGTGAGCTTTACCGCAGCGCAGGGACGTTTCACGGCATTGCTCGGGCCGAACGGAGCGGGTAAGTCGACCCTGATCGCACTCTTGACCCGGCTGTACGACTTGCAGCAGGGGCAGATCCGTATCGCCGGCTTCGATCTGCGCGAAACACCGCGCAAGGCCCTTGCGCGCTTGGGCGTGGTGTTCCAGCAGAGCACACTGGACCTGGACCTTACGGTCGAACAGAACCTGCGCTACCACGCGGCGCTGCATGGCATGCCGCGGATCGTGGCAAACGAACGTATCGAGCTGGAACTGCAGCGCCAGCAACTCGGCGAGCGGCGACGCAACAAGGTGCGCGAACTCAACGGTGGTCACCGTCGCCGAGTGGAAATCGCCCGTGCCCTGCTGCACCGACCCGAGCTGCTGTTGCTCGATGAGGCCAGCGCCGGCCTCGATCCCGCCAGCCGCCAGGCGCTCAACCAGCATGTGCGAGCGCTCTGCCGTGACGAGGGCATGAGCGTGCTCTGGACCACGCATCTGCTGGATGAGGTCCAGGCCGATGACGATCTGCTGGTGCTCAATCGCGGCCGTCTGGTGGCTCAGGGCCGTGCTGCGGAGCTGGCTACCGAGGGCGAAGACCTGGCCGCGAGCTTTGCGCGGCTGACCGGCAACGATACCCACGGGGCCGGTAGCAGCCTCGGCAACCGGCCTGCGGTGCTAGACGGTACGCCGCGTGCAATCGAGCCCCAACACGAGGCGGTGGCGCCTGCTTCCAACCCAGAGGCTCGCAGCGCGCGTACGTCCCTCGAGTCCGGGCGGAGGAGCTCATGATCATCTACTGGGAATGCCTGCGCGGTATCGTTCTGCGTGAATGGCTGCGCTTCGTGCAGCAGCGTTCGCGCTTCTTCAGCGCCCTGGTGCGGCCGCTGCTCTGGCTGGTGGTGTTTGCCGCAGGCTTTCGCGCGGCGCTCGGCATCGCCATCATCGAGCCGTACGACACCTACATCACCTACGAAACGTACATCGTGCCGGGGCTGGCCTGCATGATCCTGCTGTTCAACGGCATGCAGGGCTCACTGTCGATGGTCTACGACCGCGAGATGGGCAGCATGCGCGTGTTGCTGACCAGCCCGCTGCCGCGCAGCTTTCTGCTGGCCAGCAAACTCGTCGCTACGGCGTTGATCTCCTTGCTGCAGGTCTATGCCTTTCTCGCCATCGCCTGGTTCTACGGCGTGCAGCCTCCAGCGCTGGGACTGATCGTCGCCCTGCCCGCCCTGCTGCTGGTGGCATTGCTGCTCAGCGCCCTGGGCTTGCTGCTATCCAACGGCATTCGGCAGCTGGAGAATTTTGCCGGGGTGATGAATTTCGTGATCTTTCCGATGTTCTTCCTCTCCTCGGCGCTCTACCCGCTGTGGAAGATGCGCGAGGCGAGCGAGTGGTTGTACTGGATCTGTGCCCTGAACCCCTTCACCCACGCCGTGGAGCTGGTCCGTCATGCGCTTTATCTGCGCCTGGCACCAACCGCGTTGATGGTCTGCATCGGGCTGACCCTGCTGTTCAGCCTTCTGGCGGTGCTCAGTTTCAACCCACAGCACGCAGCCTTGCGCCGCTCAGCCTGAGCGATCTACTACTTTGGTACCGGTTTTCCCCTCCATCGTAGGATTTAAAAGACAGGCCCATTGCTCTGTAATCGAGCCATCGAAACGCCATGGGATACAGACTATGTTCAGGTCGCTACTGCCCCTGCTGATTGCCGCGCTGCCTGGGTTCTGTATACCCACGGTTGCCGCGGCCGAACAACAGCTCGCGCTGTTCTCGCCTGAAGGCTATCGCCAGACGCAGTACCGCAGCCCGACACCTGCGTCGGCGGAAGGTGCGCAGACCCTGGACACCGCGGCTCTGCAGGCGCTGATCGCACAAGAACCGGACCTTGTACTGGTGGATGTCTATCGGAGCCAGTGGCTCGCCGGCCGGTTCATCGACAGCGAACCCCATGCAAACCTGCCCGGCAGCATCTGGCTGGCGAACACCGGCGATGGCAATCTGCAACCCGAATGGGCAAGCTACTTCAGCGACAACCTTGCCCGCGTCAGCCAGGGCAACATGCAGCGGCCACTGGTCTTCTACTGCCGCTCGGACTGCTGGCTCGGCTGGAACGCCACCAAGCGCGCCCATGGACTGGGCTACACACGACTGTACTGGTATCGAGATGGGGTGGACGGTTGGGAACAGGCGGGCCTGCCCTTGCACCCTGCTACTCCGGAACCGCTGCCTGGCGACGAGTAGCATCACCTGACCAGCATGCCCCCACCATAATCACAACAAAGAGGTGACCGGCCTTGTACAAGATCCTGATTGCGGACGACCATCCGCTGTTCCGTGAAGCCATTCATAACGTCATTCGCGACGGCTTCCCCGACAGCGAAATTCTCGAAACTGCCGACCTCGACAGCGCCCTTGCCTTGACGCTGGAGCACGACGATCTCGATCTGGTGCTGCTGGACCTGAACATGCCTGGGATGCACGGCCTCAACGGCCTGATCAACCTGCGCAACGAGGCGCCAACGATTCCGGTGGTGATCGTCTCGGCGGAGCAGGACAAGCAGATCGTGCTGCAGGCCATTACCTATGGCGCGGTCGGCTTCATCACCAAATCCTCGCCGCGGGCGCAGATGACCGACGCCATCGAGCAGATCCTCAACGGCAACGTCTACCTGCCTTCGGACATCATCCGCAGCCAGAAGCCCAGCAGCCGCCACTCCCATCACAACGAGCCATCGATCCCGCCGGAACTGTTGCAGGCGCTGACCCGCAAGCAGCTGCTGGTGCTCGAGCGCATGACCAAGGGTGAATCCAACAAGCAGATCGCCTACAACCTCGACATCGCCGAGACCACCGTGAAGGCACATGTCTCGGCGATTCTGCGCAAGCTCAACGTGCACAACCGCGTCCAGGCGATCCTTTCTGCCGGGGACATCGATTTCACCGCCTATCTGCGCCGCTGAAACGGCGCAGATAGCGTCGAACTTTTGCTAGGCGCTCGCCTGGGCGCCCTCGAACCAGGCCAGTTTCTCGCGTAGCTGGACCACTTCACCGACGATCAGCAAGGTCGGTGCCTGCACCTGCTCTTGGGCGATACGCTGGGCGAGGGTTTCCAGCGTCCCGGTGAATACACGCTGATTGGTGGTGGTGCCCTGCTGCACCAGCGCCGCCGGCGTATCCGCCGAACGCCCATGGGCTATCAGTTGCTGGCAGATCACCGGCAAGCCCACCAGGCCCATGTAGAACACCAGCGTCTGTGCCGGCGCGGCGAGTTCCGCCCAGGGCAGATCGCAGCTGCCGTCTTTCAGATGACCGGTGACGAAACGCACCGATTGCGCATGATCGCGGTGGGTGAGCGGAATGCCGGCATAAGCGGCACAGCCACTGGCGGCAGTAATACCCGGCACGACCTGGAACGGCACACCGTTGGCTGCCAGTTCCTCGATCTCCTCACCACCGCGGCCAAAGATGAACGGGTCACCGCCCTTGAGCCGCAGCACGCGCTTGCCTTCCTTGGCCAGGGTCACCAGTTTCTGGTTGATCTGCTCCTGCGGCACCGCGTGTTCCGAACGCTGCTTGCCAACGTAGATGCGGTCGGCATCGCGCCGGCACAGGTCGATGATCGCTGGCGCTACCAAGCGATCGTAGAGCACGACATCAGCCTGCTGCATCAGGCGCAAGGCACGGAAAGTCAGCAGGTCAGGATCGCCCGGGCCAGCGCCTACCAAATAAACCTCGCCCAGCGCGCGCGGCGCTGCACCGGCAAGCTTCTCCGCCAGCAGGCGCTCGGCTTCGGCGCTGCACCCAGCCAACGCCTGTTCGGCGATCGGTCCTTGGAAGGTTTCCTCCCAGAACACCCGCCGCTGCTGAACGTTGGCAAACTTGGCTTTGACCTGAGCGCGGAACTGCTTGGCCAGACCGGCCAGCTGGCCGTAGGCCGCGGGAATCCAGGTCTCGATGCGCGCGCGGATCAACCGCGCCAGCACCGGTGCATCGCCACCACTGGAAACCGCAATCACCAGCGGCGAGCGGTCGACGATCGCCGGAAAGATCACGCTGCACAGCTGCGGCGAGTCGACCACGTTGACCGGCATGCCCAGCGCGTTGGCGTGCTGCGAAACCGCGGCATTCAGCGGCTCGTCATCGGTGGCGGCGATGGCCAGCACACAACCTTGCAGGTCTTGCGGGTCATAGCCACGATCGAGGCATTCGCCATCGCCTGCCTCTACCAGTTCGGCCAGTTGCGGCTCGATGCTCGGCGCCACCACCCGCAGCCGAGCTCCGGCTTCGCTCAGCAGCCGCGCCTTGCGCAGCGCGATCTCGCCACCCCCGACAATCAGTACCGTGCGGCCTTTGAGGTTGTGGAACAGCGGGAGGTATTCCATGGGCGAATCCTGGAGGGTCGTTGGTGGTAAGGGCATCACAGCCATTACGGCCGCGATGCCCCTTGTCGAATATCAAGGATCCGGCCTGATGCCGAACCGCGATGACGCAGCGCCGCAGCCTCAGCCGATGACTTCGATACCACCCATGTATGGTTTCAGCACGTCGGGTACCACAACGCTTCCGTCGGCCTGCTGGTAGTTCTCCAGTACGGCGACCAGGGTACGACCGACCGCCAGGCCCGAACCATTGAGGGTGTGCACGAGCTCCGGCTTGCCGGTTTCCGGATTGCGATAACGCGCCTGCATGCGCCGCGCCTGGAAATCACCGCAGTTGGAGCAGGAAGAAATCTCGCGATACTTGTCCTGGCTCGGCACCCAGACTTCCAGGTCATAGGTCTTGGTCGCGCCGAAGCCCATGTCGCCGGTGCACAGCGACAACACGCGGTAAGGCAGTTCCAGCAGCTGCAGCACCTTCTCGGCATTGCCGGTCAGCTCTTCCAGCGCCTCGAAGGACCTGGACGGCTCGACGATCTGCACCATCTCGACCTTGTCGAACTGGTGCTGACGGATCATGCCGCGGGTATCGCGTCCGGAGGCGCCGGCCTCGCTGCGGAAACAGGGCGTGTGGGCGACGAACTTCAGCGGCAGCTCTTTGGCATCGAGAATCTCGCCGGCCACGATGTTGGTCAGCGACACCTCGGCGGTCGGGATCAGGTAGAAGTCCGCCTCGCCTTCGCGGCTGATCTTGAACAGATCTTCTTCGAACTTCGGCAGCTGACCGGTTCCCTGCAGCGCCGGGGCCTGTACCAGATACGGCGTGTAGGCCTCTTCGTAGCCATGCTCACGGGTGTGCAGGTCGATCATGAACTGCGCCAGCGCGCGATGCAGGCGGGCGATCGGGCCGCGCATCAGGGCGAAGCGGGCGCCGGACAGCTTGGCCGCGGTCTCGAAGTCCAGCCAGCCATGCTGCTCGCCCAGGGCGACGTGATCCTGAACGGCGAAGTCGAAGGTCTTCGGCGTACCCCAGCGGCGAACCTCGACGTTCTCGTCCTCATCCGCACCGACCGGCACCGACTCGTGCGGCAGGTTGGGAATGCTCAGCATCAGCTGGTCGAGTTCGGTCTGGATGCGGTCCAGCTCCTGCTTGCCGGATTCGAGTTCCGAGCCCATGCGATCCACGTCGGCGAGCAACGGCGCGATGTCCTCACCGCGCTGCTTGGCCTGGCCGATGGATTTGGAGCGCGCGTTGCGCTCGGCCTGGAGTTGTTCGGTGCGGGTCTGCACGGTCTTGCGCTGAGCTTCCAGCGCTTCGATGCGCGCCACGTCCAGCTGGTAGCCACGGGTGGCCAGGCGGGCCGCCACGTCCTGTAGCTGAGTGCGTACCAGTTTCGAATCAAGCATGGTGGGTCTCGTCTGTGAAAGCTTGGATGAAGGGCGAAGAGGGAGCGAAGTTTACTGTGAACGGCCGTCGGTTCATAACCTGGCGAGCGCCAGACCGGCCCAGGCCGCGAGCAGGCCACCGAGCACACTGCCGCCGACGTAGGCGAAGGCAGTCGCCAGCTGACCGCTTTCAAGCAGGCGCAGTGCGTCAAGTGAGAAGCTGGAGAAAGTCGTCAGTGCGCCAAGAAAGCCGATGATCAGTGCGCCACGCAGCTCGGGTGAAATGTCCGGTCGGGCGAGAAAGGTTGCATAGAGATAGCCGATCAGCAGGCACCCCAGCAGGTTCACGGCCAGCGTGGCCAGATAGAAATGCCGTGGCCATTGATTGCTGACCCAGGTCGCCAGGGCAAAGCGCAACAGGGTCCCGATCACGCCGCCACAGGCGACGGCGAAGGCCATGCGGATCATTCCTTTCTCCGTTGTTTCGGGCTTTCGCGGTCGAGCCGGGCAAGGTGCTCGAGCTTGTCGCGGATCTTGCTTTCCAGCCCGCGCGGGGCCGGATGGTAGTAACGCCGCGGCTCCATCGCTTCGGGAAAATAATCCTCGCCTGCAGCATAGGCATCCGGTTCGTCGTGGGCGTAGCGGTATTCGTTGCCGTAGCCGAGTTCTTTCATCAGCTTGGTCGGTGCATTACGCAAATGCAGCGGCACTTCCTGCGAGCCGTTCTCGGCGGCATCACGCATCGCCGCCTTGAACGCGGTGTAGACGGCGTTGCTCTTCGGCGCGCAGGCGAGATAGACGATCGCCTGCGCCACGGCCAGCTCCCCTTCCGGGCTGCCCAGGCGCTCCTGCACATCCCAGGCGTTCAGACACAGCGGCAGCGCCCGTGGGTCGGCATTGCCGATCTCCTCGCTGGCCATGCGCACGACGCGCCGGGCGATGTACAGCGGGTCGCAGCCACCATCGAGCATGCGCGCGAACCAGTACAGCGCGGCATCCGGATTCGAGCCGCGCACGGACTTGTGCAGCGCCGATATCTGGTCGTAGAAGGCCTCGCCGCCCTTGTCGAAGCGTCGGCGACTGTCGCCCAGCAGATCCTGCAGCAGGTCGGTGCTGATGCTGCCGCCCTCTTCAGCCAGGTCCGATGCGTTCTCCAGCAGGTTGAGCAGCCGACGACCGTCACCATCGGCTGCCGCCAGCAGCATCTGGAAGCTCTCCTCCGGCAGCGTGAGATTGAGCTCGCCCAGGCCCTTGGGCTCGGTCAGCGCGCGCGTCACCAGTTTGCGCAAGGCCGCTTCGTCCAGGCTTTTCAGCACATAAACGCGAGCCCGCGAGAGCAAGGCATTGTTGAGTTCGAAAGAGGGGTTTTCGGTGGTGGCGCCGATAAAGATCAGCGTGCCGTCTTCGACGTAAGGCAGGAAGGCGTCCTGCTGGGACTTGTTGAAACGATGCACTTCGTCGACGAACAGAATGGTCCGCCGGCCGTACTGCGCCGCCTGCTGCTTGGCGATCTCCACCGCCTGGCGAATCTCCTTGACCCCGGCGAGCACGGCGGAAACCGTCTCGAAATGGGCATCGGAGACTTTTGCCAGGAGCCGCGCCAGAGTGGTCTTGCCGACACCGGGCGGCCCCCAGAACACCATGGAGTGCAACGCGCCCTGCTCAAGCGCCTCGCGCAACGGCTTGCCGCGCGCGAGCAGGTGCTCCTGCCCGACGTATTCATCGAGGCTGGCTGCGCGCAGACGCGCGGCAAGTGGCTGGGCGACAGGTTCGCGGCTGAACAGGTCCATTGCGGACGGTTACCTCGATTGCAGCGGCCCGCCGCTGCGCAGGCCGCCTGATACGAATGTCAGATTAGGCTCACTCGGAAATGACGTCGGCACCCTCGGGAATCTCGAAGGTGAACAGGTCGGCCTTGAGCGGCTGATTCATCTTCACCCCCATGAAGAGGATATTGGTGCGCTGACCGACACTGTCGATCAGCTGCATGTCATTGATCACGCCGCCGCGGAAGGACAGCCGCAGGTTGTCGAACAGGGTGTCCTTGGCCTTGGGCTTGAGGGTGAAGTCCACCACGTCCCCGGCCTCCTTGTGCGAGACCTCGAAATTCTCGCTGATGGTGGAGACATCACCGGAAAGCAAAAGCGCGGGGGTGTGCGTCAGACGCTGATCGAGCTGCTGAACGGTGACCTGCTCGAGGTCTGGGTCATACAACCAGACCTTTTCGCCGTTGGACACCAGCAGCTGCTCCATCGGTGCATCGGTATGCCAGCGAAACTGCCCGGGACGCTTGAGCGCCAGCTCGCCGGACGTTTCCTGCAACTGGGTGCCGCTGCCATCGAGCGACAGTTGCGAGAAACGACCGGTGAGCGTTTCAGCCTGGTTGAGCAGATCGGTCAGTCGTTTGGTGGACGCAGCCTGGTCGGCATGTGCCGGAGCCAGGGCGACCATCAGGACAGATGCACACAGCAAACGGATCAATTGCATGTAGCCCTCGAAGCGATTCAATCGCGCATGGGTGGCGGCGCGATGACCTCGCGCGAGCCGTTGGTATTCATGGATGTCACCACGCCGGCCATTTCCATGGCCTCGATCATGCGTGCGGCGCGGTTGTAGCCGATCTTCAGCTTGCGCTGCACGGCGGAGATCGACGCGCGGCGGCTTTCGGTAACGAAGCGAACGGCCTCGTCGTACAAGGGGTCTTCTTCGCTACCTTCGCCGCTGCCTTCGCCACCACCGCCCTCGAAGCCGCTACCAGCCTCTTCCACGCCGGCGAGGATGTCCTCGATGTAGTCGGGCGCTCCGCGAGCCTTCCAGGCTTCGACCACACGATGCACCTCGTCATCGGAGACGAACGCACCATGCACGCGGATCGGCAGGCCGGTGCCCGGCGGCAAGTAGAGCATGTCACCGTGACCGAGCAGCTGCTCGGCGCCGCCCTGGTCGAGGATAGTGCGCGAGTCGATCTTGCTCGACACCTGGAACGCCATGCGGGTCGGGATGTTGGCCTTGATTAGACCGGTGATCACGTCCACCGACGGCCGCTGGGTGGCAAGAATCAGATGGATGCCCGCCGCACGTGCCTTCTGCGCGATACGGGCAATCAGCTCTTCGACCTTCTTGCCGACGATCATCATCATGTCGGCGAATTCATCGACGACCACCACGATGGTCGGCAGGCTCTTCAGATACGGCGGCTCGTCATCCATCGACTCGCGCTTGTACAGCGGGTCGTGCAGCGGCGTGCCGGCCTCTTCCGCCTCCTTGATCTTGCGGTTGAAGCCCGCCAGGTTGCGCACGCCCATGGCCGCCATCAGCTTGTAGCGACGCTCCATCTCGGCGACGCTCCAGCGCAGTGCGTTGGCCGCCTCCTTCATGTCGGTGACCACCGGGCAGAGCAGGTGCGGAATGCCTTCGTAGATCGACAGTTCGAGCATCTTCGGGTCGATCATGATCAGCCGCGCCTCTTCCGGCGTCGACTTGAACAGGATCGACAGGATCATCGCGTTGACCCCCACCGACTTACCGGAACCGGTGGTACCGGCCACCAGCAGGTGCGGCATCTTCGCCAGGTCGGCGATGACCGGTTTGCCGCCGATATCGTGGCCGAGCGCCAGGGTGACCGGCGACTTGGCGTCGTCATAAGGCGCCGACGACAGCACCTCGGAGAAACGGACGATCTGCCGATCCTCGTTGGGAATCTCGATACCCACGGTGGTCTTGCCCGGAATGACCTCGACCACGCGCACGCTGACCATGGCCATCGAACGCGCCAGGTCCTTGGCCAGATTGGAGATGCGGCTGACCTTGACGCCGGCCGCAGGCTGAATCTCGAAACGGGTGATCACCGGGCCTGGGTGAACCGACTCGACCACCACCTCGACGCCGAACTCCTTGAGCTTGATCTCCAGCAGCCGCGACATGGCCTCGAGGGACTCGGGCGAATACTGCTTCTGCTGCTTTTCCGCGACGTCGAGGATGGAAATCGGCGGCAGGCTGCCTTCGACCGC
This sequence comes from Stutzerimonas sp. KH-1, assembly GCF_054483855.1. Taxonomy (NCBI): domain Bacteria; kingdom Pseudomonadati; phylum Pseudomonadota; class Gammaproteobacteria; order Pseudomonadales; family Pseudomonadaceae; genus Stutzerimonas; species Stutzerimonas sp. KH-1. The sequence continues at coordinate 1,737,152 of NZ_CM137011.1, forward strand.
GGTATCGACGAACAACGGCGCCTGCTTCTCCTTGAGCACGCGCTTGCTCGGCTCTGCCGGCTTTGCCGGTGCGGGCGGGGTGATCACAGGAGCCTGGCGCTTCCCCAGCTCGCTCATGTGCTTGGCCAGTGCCTCGTCGCGCTCGATGATGCGCTCCTTGACCTTGGCCTGCTCGCGGCGATCGCGCACCATTGGCGCGGCCACCTCGCTTACCACATCGTCCGCCTCGCGCAGCTGCGCAACCAGCTGCTTGCGTTCGGCGCGGGCATTCCACCAGCGGCTGAAAAAGCTCTGGATCAGTTCCAGCAGGTCGAGCGTGATCTTGCCGGTGATATCCATCACCTTGAACCAGGACAGGTCGGTAAAGACCGTCAGCCCGAACAGAAAGAACGCCAGCAACGCGAGCGTGCTGCCCTGCACGTTGAGCGTCTGCACCGCCAGCTGGCCAAGGCTCTCGCCCAGCGCACCGCCCGCGGATGCCGGCAAGGCTTCGCCGCCCTGGAAATGGATATAGGCCAACGCCGAACCGGACAGCACCAGGAACACCAGGCCGATCAGCCGCCAGGAGAACAACCAGCCATTCCACACCCAGGGCTGGTGACGCGCACGGAATACCTGCCAGGTCTTGACGCCCAGCAGTAGCGGGAAGAGGTACGCGAAGTAACCCAGCGCCATGAACAGCACATCGGCGAACCAGGCGCCCGCGCGGCCCGCGGCGTTGCGCACCTGATCGACGTTGCTCGTGTGGGTCCAGCCCGGATCGCCCGGATCGTAGGTCAATAGCGCCATCCACAGGTAGACGCAGAGCGCACCGAGCGCTATCAACGCGCCTTCCTTGAGGCGATAGTGCAATTGTTGTCGCCAGACGGTTGCCGGCGCGGTAGATGAGGAATTCTTCAAAACGCTTTCTTTCCTGCGCCTGCGGCGCGATGAACCGTAGTCAGCCAGAACCCCGGCATTGTACGGGTTTGTCGATTCGATGGCATGCGGGTTCCGCGGCGGCTTGGGCTTTTGCCGATGCTTCGGTGTAGCATAAACGCCCGATTTCCCGGCGCGGCTCGACTGGAGCACGCTTCTCTATTTGCAACAAAGGCTTATGAGGGCTTTTTATGAGTGAAGTCAAGCATTCGCGTCTGATCATCCTCGGCTCCGGCCCGGCCGGTTATACCGCTGCGGTATACGCTGCCCGCGCCAACCTGAAGCCGCTGATGATCACCGGCATCCAGCCCGGCGGCCAGCTGACCACCACCACCGAGGTCGACAACTGGCCTGGCGACGTCGAAGGCCTGACCGGCCCGGATCTGATGGTGCGCATGCAGAAACACGCCGAGCGCTTCGACACCGAGATCGTCTTCGATCACATCCATACCGCCGAGTTGCAGCAGCGCCCGTTCACCCTTCGCGGCGACAGCGGTGTCTATACCTGCGATGCGCTGATCATCGCCACGGGCGCTTCAGCGCAGTATCTCGGCCTGCCCTCCGAAGAAGCGTTCGCCGGTCGCGGCGTATCCGCCTGCGCCACCTGTGACGGCTTCTTCTACCGCAACCAGGTGGTGGCGGTGATCGGTGGCGGCAATACCGCGGTCGAGGAGGCGCTGTACCTGTCCAACATCGCCAAGGAAGTCCACCTGATCCACCGCCGCGACAAGCTCCGTTCGGAGAAGATCCTGCAGGACAAGATCATGGACAAGGCGACCAACGGCAACATTCGCCTGCACTGGAACCACACCCTCGAGGAAGTCCTCGGCGACGCCAGTGGCGTGACCGGCGTTCGCCTCAAGAGCACCCTTACCGGTGAAGAGAACACGCTGGACCTGGCCGGCGTATTCATCGCCATCGGTCACAAGCCGAACACCGACCTGTTCCAGGGCCAGCTGGAGATGAAAGATGGCTACCTGAAGATCCGCGGCGGCGGTGAAGGCGATGCCACCTGCACCAGCATTCCTGGCGTGTTCGCCGCAGGCGATGTGGCCGACCACGTCTATCGCCAGGCCATCACCTCGGCAGGCGCCGGCTGCATGGCGGCACTGGATGCCGAGAAGTACCTGGACAACTGATCCCAGGCGGGCTTCGGCCCGCCCTCCCCTACCCTGCGTGCAGACATGCTGACCTGGCTAAAGCGCGACGACTTCAGCTTTCCTCCCCTCGAAACGGCTCTGCGCGAACCCAACGGCCTCCTTGCTGCTGGCGGCGACTTGCGGCCCGAGCGACTCCTGGCGGCCTACCGCCACGGCTGTTTCCCCTGGTATCAGGAAGGCCAACCGCTGCTGTGGTGGTCGCCCGATCCGCGCACGGTGCTCTTTCCTGACGAGCTGCATGTTTCGCGCAGCCTGCGCAAGCGCATGCGCCACGGCGACTACCAGGTGACCTTCGACAAGGCCTTTGCCGAGGTCATCCAGGGATGCGCCGGCCCGCGGAGCTATGCAGACGGCACCTGGATCACGACACCGATGCAAGACGCCTATATCAGGCTGCACGAGATAGGCGTCGCGCACTCGGTGGAAATCTGGCAGCAAGGGCAACTCGTCGGCGGACTCTACGGCCTCGCGATGGGTGAGCTATTTTTCGGCGAGTCGATGTTCAGCCGCGCCACCGATGCCTCCAAGGTCGGCTTCGTCACCTTGGTGGAACGGCTGCGCGAATGGGGCTTTGCGCTGATCGACTGCCAGATGCCGACCCGTCATCTGGAGAGCTTCGGCGCTCGCAGCATCCCACGCGCGGCGTTCGCCGACGCACTCGCAACGCATCTGGACCACCCCAGCGCAGCCGACTGGCGCGCCTAGTCGACCTCGGCAAGCTGGCCTACACTGGGTTCATGATTTCTGAGAGTTGACCATGACTTCACTGGCTCGCCTCAAGTTCTACGCCACCCAGCCTCACGCTTGCAGCTACCTGCCCGATGAACAGGCCACCACCTTGTTCCTCGATCCAAGCCAACCGATGGACGTGCAGGTGTATGCGGAGCTTTCGGAGATGGGCTTTCGCCGCAGCGGGGATCATCTCTATCGCCCCCACTGCCAGCGCTGCTCGGCCTGCATTCCGGCACGCATCCCGGTAAGCGCACCGGAACTCAATCGCCAACAGAAGCGAATCCTCAAGCGCAACGCCGACCTGCAGGTCCGCGGCGTACGCCCGGCATTCAGCGAAGAACTGTACGCGCTCTACGCCAACTACATCGAGAAACGCCACGCCGATGGCGACATGTATCCACCCAGCCGTGAGCAGTTCAACACCTTCCTCGTGCGCGACCTGCCATTCTCGCGCTTTTATGAATTCCGGCTCGACGGCAGGCTGCTGGCCGTCGCCGTTACCGACGTCCTGCCCAATGGCTTGTCTGCTGTTTACACCTTCTACGATCCGGACGAAGAGCGCCGCAGCCTAGGGCGCTACGCGATTCTCTGGCAGATGGGCGAAGCCGCGCGCCTTGGCCTGAAGGCCGTCTATCTCGGTTATTGGATCAAGAACTGCCGGAAGATGAACTACAAGACCGAATATCGGCCCATCGAACTCTTGGTCAACCAGCGCTGGGTAACGCTCAGCTGAAGTCCTTGGCTCATCGACCCATTTCGGGCACAATGCTTGCCGCTTTTGCCCGTGCATCTACGGGCCAATTACCTGAATACCGAGGACTTTACTGAATGTCGAAAGAAGACAGCTTCGAAATGGAAGGTACTGTCGTCGACACCCTGCCCAACACCATGTTTCGCGTGGAGTTGGAAAACGGGCACGTCGTTACTGCGCACATCTCCGGAAAGATGCGCAAGAACTACATCCGGATTCTTACCGGTGACAAGGTTCGCGTGGAGCTGACCCCTTACGATCTGAGCAAGGGTCGCATCACCTACCGCGCCCGCTAAGCGAGTCGCGAGAAAAAACGCCCGGTCTTACCGGGCTTTTTTGTTTGTGCCAGCCATTGCGCACCGCCAGCAATCCGCACAAACGAAAACGCCCGACAGAGGCCGGGCGCTCGTCTCAATGGCCGTCAGGCCAGCTCTGCAGTGGTTTCGAATTCGAAGAACGGCTCGCCGTCACGAATATCGATATGCACCACACCGCCGTGTTCGGCCAGCTCTCCGAACAGGATTTCTTCGGCCAGCGGCCGCTTGATCTTGTCCTGGATCAGCCTGGCCATCGGCCGGGCGCCCATCTGTGCATCATAGCCGTGCTCCGCCAGCCAGCCGCGGGCGGCATCCGACACCTCCAGCGTCACGTGCTTGTCCTCGAGCTGCGCCTGCAGTTCGATCAGGAACTTGTCGACGATGCTCTTGATGACATCATGGCTCAGACGGCCGAACTGGATGATGGTGTCCAGACGGTTGCGGAACTCTGGCGTGAAGCTCTTCTTGATGACTTCCATGGCATCGGACGCGTGATCCTGCAGGGTGAAGCCAATGGACGCCCGCGCCGCGGTTTCCGCCCCCGCATTGGTGGTCATGATGATGATCACGTTGCGGAAGTCCGCCTTGCGACCGTTGTTGTCGGTGAGCGTGCCGTGGTCCATCACCTGCAGCAGCAAATTGAAGACTTCCGGATGGGCTTTTTCGATCTCATCCAGCAACAACACGCAATGTGGCTGCTTGGTGATCGCTTCGGTCAACAGACCGCCCTGATCAAATCCGACATATCCCGGAGGTGCACCGATCAGGCGCGAGACCGTATGGCGCTCCATGTACTCGGACATGTCGAAGCGAATCAGCTCGACCCCCAACGCACGAGCCAACTGGCGTGCCGCTTCGGTCTTGCCAACCCCGGTCGGGCCGGCGAAGAGGAAGGAACCCACCGGCTTGTCCGGTGCCTTCAGTCCAGCACGAGACAGCTTGATGGCAGTCGCCAGCGAGTCGATCGCATCGTCCTGCCCGAACACGGTGAGCTTCAGGTCGCGCTCAAGGTTACGCAGCAATTCCTTGTCGGAACTGCTGACGTGCTTCGGAGGAATTCGCGCAATCTTCGCTACGATATCCTCAACCTGCTCGACGTCGATGCACTTGACCCGCTGCCCTTCCGGTTGCAGACGCTGATAGGCACCAGCCTCGTCGATTACATCGATGGCCTTGTCCGGCATATGGCGATCATTGATATAGCGCGAAGCCAGCTCCGCCGCCGCACGCAACGCCTCGTCACTGTACTCGATCTTGTGATGCTGCTCGAAACGCCCCTTGAGCCCGCGCAGGATACCGATGGTATCTTCGACCGAAGGCTCGGTGACGTCGACCTTCTGGAAACGGCGCGCCAAGGCGCGATCCTTCTCGAAGATGCCGCGAAACTCCTGGAATGTAGTGGAACCGATGCAGCGGATCTCGCCCGACGACAGCAGCGGCTTGAGCAGATTGGACGCATCCATCACACCGCCAGATGCCGCACCGGCGCCGATGATCGTGTGGATCTCATCGATGAACAGGATGGCATGAGGCCGCTTGCGCAGCTCCCCGAGCAGCGCCTTGAAGCGCTTCTCGAAATCGCCGCGGTACTTGGTGCCAGCCAGCAGTGCACCAAGATCCAGCGAATACACAACGCTATCACCCAGCAGATCGGGCACCTGGTTATCTACGATCCGCTTCGCCAGCCCCTCGGCAATGGCCGTCTTGCCGACACCGGCCTCGCCGACCAGTAAGGGATTGTTCTTGCGCCGACGCGCCAGGATCTGCGCAACTCGCTCGACTTCGTGCTCGCGCCCGACCAGCGGATCGATCCGTCCCTGGCGTGCCAACTCGTTCAGGTTGCTGGCATAGGCATCCAGCGGATTGCTGGAAGCACCCGTCTCGCCACCATCCTCGTCCTGCATGTCGGCATCGTTCTCGGGGCTGCCGGAACTTCCCGGAACCTTGGAGATGCCGTGGGCGATGTAATTGACGACATCGATACGCGCCACGTTCTGCTGCTTGAGCAGAAAGACCGCCTGGCTTTCCTGTTCGCTGAAGATGGCGACCAGAACATTGGCACCGGTCACTTCACGCTTGCCGGAGCTCTGCACATGAAATACGGCACGCTGCAGAACGCGCTGAAAACCCAAGGTTGGCTGGGTTTCGCGCTCTTCATCGTGCTGTGGAATGAGTGGTGTGGTGGAGTCAATGAATTCCTGCAGGTCGTGCCGGAGCTTATCCAGGCTCGCACCACAGGCGCGCAGTACGGTAGCAGCCGCTTCATTGTCTAATAGGGCCAACAGGAGGTGTTCAACCGTCATGAACTCATGACGCTTGGTACGTGCCTCTTTGAAAGCCAGATTCAGAGTGACTTCGAGTTCACGGTTCAACATAGCTTTCACCTCATCCCCAGCAGTCGGAGTTAACCGTCCTTCTCGATCTCACAAAGCAGCGGGTGCTGGCATTCCCTTGCATATTGATTCACTTGCATCGCTTTGGTTTCGGCCACGTCGCGGGTATATATCCCACAGACGGCCTGCCCCTCGGTATGAACGGCGAGCATGATCTTGGTCGCCTGCTCCCTGCCATGATTGAAAATGCCTTCCAGTACCTCGACGACGAAATCCATCGGCGTGTAGTCGTCATTGAACATGACAACTTTATACATCGGTGGTGCCTTGAGTTCCGGCTTGGCCTCTTGAACCGCCAGGCCAGAGGCGTCGTCTTCGTCCCCCAAGGGGCGATCCTGATTGAATGTTAGTCGAATCTGAGCAAATGCATGCATGCGCATAACGGTTCTAGGTCGTGGCGCGGGGGCCAGATAAATATGGACAGCTTCGCAGCCAGCTGACGAGTCGCCTTGACTATCGGCAAAACGGTGATACAAACAGTAAGTGCCTACAACGGCAAACGGGTTGCGCAACATGAGGCCTCGGGCTGCATAAGCGCGGAATGAAATGGATGTTACTCCAGTAATGGACTCCTTTGCAGAGGGATAACAGCATGCTAAGCGGTAAGGTCAAGTGGTTCAACAACGCCAAAGGCTACGGCTTCATCGTAGCAGACGGCGGCGATGAGGACCTGTTCGCCCACTACTCGGCCATCCAGATGGACGGCTACAGAACGCTGAAAGCTGGGCAAGCGGTCATGTTCAATATCCTGCAGGGTCCGAAAGGCCTCCACGCAACCGACATTCGGCCCCAGCAGGCCATGTCCGAAGCGACGACTCCTGCTGCTGCCCAAGGTGCTTCCACGGTCGACGCCTGACGTCTTCCGGGGCAAATGAAAAGGCCGATCAGTCGATCGGCCTTTTTTGCCTGCGCTCGCTTACATATGGCTGATCATTGCATCGCCGAACTGCGAGCAAGACATCAGCTGCGCGCCATCCATCAGCCGCTCGAAGTCATAAGTGACGGTCTTGGCAGCAATGGCACCTTCAGTGCCCTTGATGATCAAGTCGGCAGCTTCGACCCACCCCATGTGGCGCAGCATCATTTCCGCTGAAAGGATCAACGAACCAGGATTGACCTTGTCCTGACCGGCATACTTGGGCGCCGTGCCATGGGTCGCCTCGAACATCGCCACAGTGTCGGACAGGTTGGCGCCCGGAGCGATACCGATACCTCCCACCTCAGCCGCCAAGGCGTCGGAGAGGTAGTCGCCATTCAGGTTGAGCGTGGCGATGACATCGTATTCGGCCGGACGCAGCAGGATCTGCTGCAGCATGGCGTCGGCGATGGCGTCCTTGACCACGATGTTCTTGCCGGTGTTGGGGTTCTTGAACTGCATCCAGGGTCCACCATCGAGCAACTCAGCGCCGAACTCGTCGCGAGCGACTTCGTAGCCCCACTCCTTGAAAGCACCCTCGGTGAATTTCATGATGTTGCCCTTGTGGACGAAGGTGACCGAGTCACGATCATTGTCCACGGCATACTGCAGCGCCTTGCGAACCAGACGCTTGGTACCTTCCAGCGAGACGGGCTTGATGCCGATGCCACAGTTCTCGGTGAAGCGGATCTTTTTGACGCCCATTTCCTCGGTGAGGAACTTGATGACCTTCTCCGCCTCAGGGGAGCCGGCTTTCCACTCGACACCGGCGTAAATATCTTCGGAGTTCTCGCGGAAGATCACCATGTCCACATCGCCTGGGTTCTTCACGGGACTCGGAACGCCAGTGAACCAGCGAACCGGGCGCTGGCAGACATAGAGGTCCAGTTCCTGACGCAGCGCAACGTTCAGCGAACGGATACCGCCTCCAACCGGCGTGGTCAGCGGTCCTTTGATGGACACCACATAATCGCGAACCGCTTCCAGTGTTTCCTTCGGCAGCCAGGTGTCCTGGTCATAGACCTGAGTGGCTTTCTCGCCAGCATAGATTTCCATCCAGGCGATCTTGCGCTTGCCGCCGTAGGCCTTCTGCACGGCTGCGTCCACGACCTTGATCATCACCGGACTGATGTCGACGCCGATGCCGTCCCCCTCTATATAAGGAATGATCGGATTGTCGGGAACGTTCAGGGTGTTATCGGCATTGACGGTGATTTTGTCACCGCTGGCTGGCACCTGGATCTTTTGGTATCCCATGCTGGACTCCGTCTTCGTGGTTAGACATCGATCGTCGTTTGAGGGTAACCCACTCGAATCGCCTGAAACTACATGTTCGTTCGTCGTATGCGCAATGCCGTTCTGCCAGAGGGGGGCTCGATGGTATACTGCCGCGATGACTCACAAGTCATAAGGGACGAGCCTGTACCAGACCCGCCTCTTGAACCCTGACGCTGCCACCGCGGCTCGGCGGTTCAAACGCTCGACACTCTATTGGTGCATCCATCATCACCGCGGCGAATCCCCTTCTGGCTCGACTACTAGATGGAGAGTCAGGGCGCCTACCCGGCGCATTCGGGATTCTGTGCACGCCCAGCAAGAAGAGAGTTAACGCTAAATGTCCACCCCTTCGAAGATCATCTATACCTTCACCGACGAAGCTCCAGCCCTGGCAACCTATTCGCTTCTTCCCATTGTAGAAGCCTTCGCAGCCTCCGCTGACATCTCCGTCGAAACACGCGACATCTCTCTTGCAGGGCGCATCCTTGCGAGCTTCGCCGATCAGCTGGATGCCGACAAGAAAGTCGAAGATGATCTGGCCAAGCTTGCCGAGCTGACCAACCAGCCCGACGCCAACATCATCAAGCTCCCCAACATCAGCGCCTCCGTTCCACAGCTCAAGGCAGCGATCGCCGAGCTGCAGGCCCTGGGCTACAACATCCCCAACTACCCCGAAGACCCGCAGACCGATGCCGCGAAAGACGCGCGCGCGCGTTACAGCAAGGTGCTCGGTAGCGCCGTGAACCCGGTCCTGCGCGAAGGCAACTCCGACCGCCGCGCGCCGGCCGCCGTGAAAGCCTATGCCCGCAAGCATCCGCACTCCATGGGTAAGTGGAGCAAGGCATCCCAGTCCCACGCCGATTACATGCGCGGCGGCGACTTCTTCTCCAGCGAACAGTCGATCACCATGGAAAAAGCCGGTGACGTGCGTATCGAGTTCGTTGGCAAGGATGGCAAGGTCGAGGTCAAGAAGCAGCTCGCCCTGCAGGAAGGCGAAGTGCTCGATGGCATGTTCATGAGCTGCAAGAAGCTGCGCGCGTTCTTCGAAGACACGCTGCAGGACTGCAAGGAAACCGGCGTCATGTGGTCCCTGCACGTCAAGGCGACCATGATGAAGATCTCCCACCCGATCGTCTTCGGCCATGCCGTGAGCGTTTACTACAAGGACGTGTTCGACAAGTACGGCGATCTGTTCAAGGAGCTGGGCGTCAACCCGAACAACGGCATCAGCAGCGTCTACGACAAGATCAAGTCCCTGCCCGCCTCGCAGCAGGAAGAAATCCTGCATGACATCCACGAGGTCTATAGCCACCGCCCGGAAATGGCGATGGTCGACTCGGTCAAGGGCATCACCAACCTGCACATCCCGAGCGACGTGATCGTCGACGCCTCGATGCCGGCGATGATTCGCAACTCCGGCCAGATGTGGGGCAAGGATGGCAAGCAGAAGGACACCAAGGCGGTGATGCCGGAGAGCACCTACGCCCGCATCTACCAGGAAATGATCAACTTCTGCAAAACCAACGGCGCCTTCGACCCGGTCACCATGGGCAGCGTGCCGAACGTCGGTCTGATGGCGCAGAAGGCTGAGGAATACGGCTCGCACGACAAGACCTTCGAAATGCACGCCGACGGCACCATGCGCGTCGTACTGGCCGATGGCACCGTACTGATGCAGCACGAAGTCGAAAAAGGCGATATCTGGCGTGCCTGCCAGACCAAGGACGCGCCGATCCGCGACTGGGTCAAGCTGGCCGTTACCCGCGCCCGCCAGTCCAACACCCCAGCCGTGTTCTGGCTGGACCCGGAGCGTGCTCACGACATGCAGCTGCAGAAGAAGGTCGAAACCTATCTGCAGGACCACGACCTGAGCGGCCTGGACATTCGCATCATGGGCTACAACGAAGCCATTCGCCTGAGCATGGAGCGCATGATCCGCGGCAAGGACACCATTTCCGTCACCGGCAACGTGCTGCGCGATTACCTGACCGACCTGTTCCCGATCATGGAGCTGGGCACCTCGGCCAAGATGCTGTCCATCGTTCCGCTGATGGCCGGCGGCGGCATGTACGAGACTGGCGCCGGTGGTTCCGCGCCGAAGCACGTGCAGCAGCTGGTCGAAGAAAACTATCTGCGCTGGGATTCGCTGGGTGAGTTCCTCGCCCTGGCGGTTTCGCTGGAGGAGACTGGCATCAAGACTGGCAACGGCAAGGCGAAGATCCTCGGCAAGACCCTGGACCAGGCCACTGGCAAGTTGCTGGACAACAACAAGTCCCCGGCGCGCAAGGTTGGCCAGATCGACAACCGCGGCAGCCACTTCTACCTGGCACTGTACTGGGCGCAGGCTCTGGCCGCGCAGGACGAAGATGCCGAGCTGAAGGCTCACTTCACTCCGCTGGCCAAGACCCTGACCGAGCAGGAAGCGGCCATCGTCGCTGAACTGGCAGCCGTGCAAGGCAAGCCGGTCGACATCGGCGGTTACTACCGCTCCAACCCGGAGCTGACCAGCAAGGTGATGCGCCCCAGCGCCACCTTCAACGCTGCCCTGGCCGCGCTGAACGCCTGAGTCTGCACCTGAGCGTCAATACGAATCCCGGCCTTGCGCCGGGGTTCGTGCTTTCAGCGGTCTAGCTGCTGCTATGATCGCTTCATTTGCACAAGGCATCTCCATGGGTTGGCAACCCCACATCACCGTCGCGACCGTAATCGAAGACCAGGGCCGCTTCCTCCTGGTGGAGGAGCTCAAGGCAGGCCGCCTGGTGCTCAACCAACCCGCCGGCCACCTGGAGGCCAATGAGAATCTGCGCGAGGCCGCCATTCGGGAAACGCTGGAGGAAACGGGCTGGGAGGTCGAGCTCACCGGCCTGATCGGCATCTACCTGTATACCGCTCCGAGCAACGGCGTCACCTATCAGCGCGTGTGCTTTGCCGCCAAGGCCCTGCGCCACGATGCGCAACGATCACTCGACGATGGCATCGTCGCAGCCCGCTGGTTGAGCCGCGAGGAGCTGGCCCAGCAACCCGAGCGCTGGCGCAGCGAGCTGGTTCCGCGCTGCATCGATGACTATCTGGCCGGACCGCTGCATCCGCTTGACGTCATTCGCAACTGATCACACCTTCGTCACGCCAGCGCCAGCTGATAGAATTCGCCCCTTTGCAAAACCCTGGCGTACTTCTATGTCTGTTGCGACCCTCTCCGCCCCGGAAAACACCCGCGTTATCGTCGGCATGTCCGGCGGCGTCGACTCGTCCGTTTCCGCCCTCCTGCTGCTCGAACAGGGCTATCAGGTCGAAGGCCTGTTCATGAAAAACTGGGAAGAGGACGACGGCACGGAGTACTGCACCGCCAAGGAAGACCTGGCCGATGCCCAGGCCGTGTGCGACCGCATCGGCATCAAGCTGCACACCGCCAACTTTGCTGCCGAGTACTGGGACAACGTGTTCGAGCACTTCCTCGCCGAATACAAGGCCGGGCGCACGCCGAACCCGGACATCCTCTGCAACCGGGAAATCAAGTTCAAGGCGTTCCTCGATTACGCCCTGATGCTCGGTGCCGACCTCATCGCCACCGGCCACTACGTGCGGCGTCGTGACCGCGATGGCCGCAGCGAACTGCTCAAGGGCCTCGATCCTAACAAGGACCAAAGCTACTTCCTGCATGCCGTAGGAGGCGAGCAACTGGCCAAGACGCTGTTTCCCGTCGGCGAGCTGGAGAAGCTCGAGGTCCGCGCGATTGCGGAGAAGCATGGCCTGGCCACGGCAAAGAAGAAGGATTCCACCGGCATCTGCTTCATTGGCGAACGGCGATTCAGTGACTTCCTCAAGCAGTACCTGCCGGCCCAACCGGGAAACATCGAAACGGTCGACGGCGAGGTGATCGGCCGTCACCACGGCCTGATGTATCACACCATCGGCCAACGCCAGGGGCTGGGTATCGGCGGTCTCAAGGATGCCTCCGACGAGCCCTGGTATGTGCTGAGCAAGGATCTGCAGCGCAACGTGCTGATCGTCGGCCAGGGCAATGACCACCCGTGGCTGTTCTCCCGCGCTCTACTGGCTTCCGAAATCTATTGGGTGAACCCCGTGGACCTCAGCGCCCCGCTCAAGCTGACCGCCAAGGTTCGTTATCGCCAGAGCGACCAGGCTTGCACACTGGAGCAGACATCCGACGGCTATCGCGCCGTGTTCGAAGTGCCGCAGCGGGCCGTCACGCCTGGCCAGTCGGTGGTGTTCTACGATGGCGAAGTCTGTCTCGGCGGCGGCGTCATCGAAAGGGCAGAACCCTGGTTCGAGGGCCGCCCATGAGTAATCTGGATGAACAGCTGATCGCGCTTGGGGCGGTATTCGAAGCCGCCACGCTGGTCGACCGCATCGCCCGAACCGGCCAGGTGCCGAACGCCGCGCTCGGCTGCATGCTCGGTAGCCTACTGGCGCGCAACCCGCAGACCACATTGGAAATCTACGGCGGCGACGACCTCAATCTGCGAGACGGCTACCGTGCCTTGGTCGGCGCGCTGGAGCGTGACAGCAGCAGCCTGCAGCGCGAACCGTTGCGCTATGCGCTGGCGATGATCGGCCTGGAGCGACAGCTGGACAAACGTGACGACATGCTTCAAGTCATCGGTAGCCGGCTGGACCAGATCCAGCAGCAGGTCGAGCACTTCGGCATCACCCACGAGAATGTCGTCGCCTCGTTCGGCGGGCTCTATCAGGACACGCTGAGCACCTTCCGTCAGCGCATCCAGGTCCAAGGCGACATGCGCCACCTGCAGCAGACCGACAATGCCGCCAAGATTCGCGCGCTGCTGCTCGCCGGCATTCGCTCCGCCCGCCTCTGGCGCCAGCTTGGCGGGCACCGCTGGCAGCTGATCTTCAGCCGGCGCAAGCTGCTCGATGCACTCTATCCTCGACTGCGCTCGACACAGAGCGAAGACCGATAACCGGGGAGAATGGACCGGGATGTACCGGTACATTCGTGTATAATCTGCGCCCTTTTCGTTGCCCGACTGTCCGAGAATGCCCTCTATGCAGCTTTCCTCGCTCACGGCGGTTTCCCCCGTCGATGGCCGCTACGCCGGCAAAACCAGCGCCCTGCGCCCGATCTTCAGCGAATTCGGCCTGATTCGTTGCCGTGTCCAGGTCGAAGTCCGCTGGCTACAGCGCCTGGCAGCCCACCCGGGCATTCCGGAAGTCGCGCCCTTCTCCACCGAAGCCAATGCGCTGTTGAATCAGCTTGCCGAGGACTTCCAGCAGGAGCATGCCGAACGCGTCAAGGAATTCGAGCGCACCACCAACCATGACGTCAAAGCCGTGGAGTACCTCCTCAAGGAGCAGGCCAAGCAGCTGCCTGAACTGGCCAAGGTCAACGAATTCATCCACTTCGCCTGCACCAGCGAAGACATCAACAACCTGTCCCACGCGCTGATGCTGCGCGAAGGCCGTGACACCGTTCTGCTGCCGCTGATGCGCCAGCTCGCCGACGCCATCCGCGGCCTGGCCGTCCAGTTCGCCGACGTGCCGATGCTGTCGCGCACCCACGGTCAGCCGGCCTCCCCGACTACCCTTGGCAAGGAACTGGCCAACGTGGTCTATCGCTTGGAGCGCCAGATCGCTCAGGTAGCTGCCGTGCCGCTGCTGGGCAAGATCAACGGGGCCGTGGGCAACTACAACGCCCATCTGTCCGCCTACCCGGACGTCGACTGGGAAGCCAACGCCCGCGAATTCATCGAGGGCGATCTGGGCCTGTCGTGGAACCCCTACACCACGCAGATCGAGCCGCACGACTACATCGCCGAGCTGTTCGACGCCATCGCACGCTTCAACACCATCCTCATCGACTTCGATCGCGACGTCTGGGGCTACATCTCCCTCGGTTACTTCAAGCAGAAAACCGTCGCAGGCGAAATCGGTTCCTCGACCATGCCGCACAAGGTCAACCCGATCGACTTCGAGAACTCCGAAGGAAACCTCGGCATTGCCAACGCGCTGTTCCAGCACCTGGCCAGCAAGCTGCCGATTTCCCGCTGGCAGCGCGATCTGACCGACTCCACCGTCCTGCGCAACCTGGGCGTTGGCTTCGCTCACAGCGTCATCGCCTACGAGGCGAGCCTCAAGGGTATCGGCAAGCTGGAGCTCAACGCTGCCCGCATCGCCGAAGACCTCGATGCCTGCTGGGAAGTGCTTGCCGAGCCGGTACAGACCGTCATGCGGCGTTATGCCGTGGAGAATGCCTACGAGAAGTTGAAGGATCTGACCCGCGGCAAAGGCATTACGCCTGACGCACTGCAGGCCTTCATCGACGGCCTCGACATCCCGGCCGACGCCAAGGCGGAGCTGCGCAAGCTGACGCCGGCAAGCTACATCGGCAACGCCGCTGCCCAGGCCAAGCGCATCTGATCGATCCCATGCCTGCACGCCCGGCTGTGCCGGGCGTTTTTATTTTCAGCTCTGCCATATAGAGCAAGGTGTTACGCATGACTTCTGATATTCCACTTCAAATTCTGGGCGGCATCAGTGCTCGGGAATTCCTGCGCGATTACTGGCAGAAGAAGCCGCTGCTGATCCGCCAGGCCATCCCGGGTTTCCAGAGCCCGATCTCGCCGGACGAACTGGCCGGCCTCTCCCTCGAAGAGGACGTCGAGTCCCGCCTGGTCATCGAACACGGCGAAACCCCCTGGGAGCTGCGCCGAGGCCCATTCACCGAGGACACCTATCAGCAGCTGCCGGAGCGCGACTGGACATTGCTGGTGCAGGCGGTCGATCAGCTCGTACCGGACGTCGCCGAGCTGATCGAGCATTTCCGCTTTCTGCCCAACTGGCGCATCGACGATGTGATGATCAGCTATGCCGCTCCGGGTGGCGGCGTCGGACCGCACTTCGACAACTACGATGTGTTCCTGCTGCAGGCCCATGGACAGCGCCGCTGGCGCATCGGGCAGATGTGCGACAGCGAAAGCCCGATGCTGGCCCACGGCGACCTGCGCATCCTCGCCGACTTCCAGGGCACCGAAGAATGGGTGCTGGAGCCGGGCGACATGCTCTACCTGCCGCCTCGCCTCGCTCACTTCGGCACCGCCGAGGATGCCTGCATGACGTACTCGGTCGGTTTTCGCGCACCCAGCGCCGCGGAAGTCCTGACCCATTTCACCGACTTCCTCGCGCAATTCCTGCCAGACGAAGAACGCTACAGTGATGCCGATCTACAACCCAGCGATGACCCCTACCAGATCCAGAGCGATGCACTGGACCGTTTGAAGGCACTGCTTGCCGAGCACATGAGCGACGAACGCCTCCTGCTCACCTGGTTCGGCCAGTTCATGACCGAGCCACGCTATCCGGAGCGTGTCGAAGGCCCGGAGCTCGGCGAGGACGAACTTCTGTCGGCACTGGAGGACGGCGCGATACTGGTACGCAATCCGGCGGCCCGACTGGCCTGGAGCGAAGTGGATATCGGCCTGCTACTGTTCGCCAGTGGTCAGAGCCGCCTGCTCCCCTCTAAGCTGCGCGAACTGTTGAGGTTGCTCTGTTCGGCCGACGCGCTGCATGTCGACAACGTCGGTCAGTGGCTGGGGGATGAGGATGGCCGCAGCCTCTTGTGCGAGCTGGTCAAGCAAGGAAGTCTGGAGTTTGCTGATGAATAGCGTTCAGGTACGGATCGCCGACTGGCAGCAGGACAATGCCGAATTACGGCGCATCCGCGAGGCCGTGTTCATTGCCGAGCAGGCCGTTCCGCCCGAGCAAGAGTGGGACGCCGACGATGCCGAAGCAGTGCACTTCCTCGCGCTCGAGGGAGGGTATCCGATCGGTACCGCACGGCTTCTGGCCGACGGGCAGATCGGTCGCGTAGCGGTACTGCGCGACTGGCGCGGCATGAACGTTGGCGACGCGCTGATGCATGCGGTCATTGCCGAAGCTGAGCGTCGCGGCTTGACCGAACAGACTCTGACCGCTCAGGTCCATGCCACCGCGTTTTACGAGCGGCTTGGCTTCAAGGTTGTCAGCGACGAATTTCTTGAAGCCGGCATCCCTCATGTTGAGATGCTCCGCCGGAGCCAGTGAGACGAAATGAACGACGATGCCCCCAAGGAGCGAACCGAACAGGCCGAACTGCCTGCTATCGACTTTCACTCCCCGGGGCGCTTCGCCGTACACAATCCGCCTCCTGATCTTCCCGAGCCCGAAGCCTGGGTCGCGGCCCCCTTCCGCCTTGGACGGGATGTCGAGCTGCAACGATTCGACAAGCCGACTGAAGTACGTCAGCACGCCTTAGCCATGCTGCAGCAGGCGACCCGTGCCCTGTGCATCTACAGCACTGACCTGGAGCCCTGGCTCTATCATCACAGCAGCATCCAGCAGGCCTGCACTCGCCTTCTGCTCGCACACCCTCGCAATCAGCTGCGTATCCTCGTCGCCGACCCAACTCGCGCCGTGAAGGAAGGTCATCGCCTTCTTCAACTCGCGCGCCGGTTGACCAGCAATGTCCATATTCGCAAGCTGCATCCGGACTACCCCGAGCCGAACGGCACCTACCTCCTCGCCGACGACTGCGGGCTGCTGGAGCGCCCCAAGGCCGACCAGTATGCTGGCTACGCCCTGTATCGTGACCCTGCTCGCGTGCGCATACGCCAGGCAGAGTTCGACAAGGCATGGGATCATGGGCAATCGGACGCAAACTTGCGGAGCTTCCTGTTATGAGTCCTCGTATCACGCTGCTGGCCGTCGCGCTCAGCATCTGCCTGCCGCTGCAGGCGGCAACCGAAGTCATCCAGCTCAACAACCGCATGGGCGAGGAAGTGCTCCCGGTAGCCGAGTCGGTACTGGGCGGCCAGGGCCGTGTCACGGCATATGGCAACCAGCTGATCGTCAACGCACCGGACGCGCTGATCCGCGAGCTGCGCCAGGTGGTCGACCAACTGGATGTGGCCCCCAAACGTCTGTTGATCAGCGTCGATACCCAGGATTCGGCCAACAGCACAGCGGGAGGGTATCGGGTAGACGGATCGGCACGCGCTGGCGACGTGGAGTTCGAAACGGGCCGCGGCGAGATCGGAGGCAGAGACCAGGTTCGCATCATTCGTCGCAGTACCAACAGCCGGGACGGTGGCATTCAGCAGATCCAGGCCAGCGAGGGCTATCCGGCACTGATTCAGGTTGGCCAGAGTGTTCCGCTGACGACTCAGGGCAGCGATGGCTATGGCCAGATCTATCAGCAAACCCAGTATCGTGATGTGCTGCGTGGCTTCTACGCCACCGCCACGGTGCATGGCGACCGCGTGCAGATCAGCATCAGCAGCAGCCGCGACCGACTCGCTCAGGGCCGCAGTGGCGTCGTCGAAGTGCAGAATGCCGATACCCGCGTCAGTGGGCGCGTCGGCGAATGGATCACCGTGGGTGGCATCGATGAAAGCGCAAGTTCTGATCAGCGCGGCACGCTGCGTCGCTATTCCACTCAGGGCAGCCAGAACCTTTCGATGCGCCTGAAAGTGGATGTTCTCGACTGAACCAGTGCTGACGCGCGGAAAAATGTAGTGACCTAAAAAAAACACTACAAAACCGTTGACGATGAAAAAACAGCGGCGCATTATTGGCCCGCTCCCGCTAACCAGGGGCCCTGGCAAGGGTCTCCGGGGCGTGCTCCAGCCAACCAGCCGAGCCGTTCCGTGACTGTACTGCCCACAAGGCGGACTGACGAGGTTGCGACTGGAACGAGTCGTCCCGAGGGACGGGGTAGCGATTGACGCATCAGCCAGTCTGACCAGCTTCTCGTTGTTGTAGCGCACACGGCAGCCACGCCGGCTGTGGGCGCAGCAACCGGAACCAGCCAGCCCGGCGGTCGTATCCCCCCTTCTCCTTGGTTCAATCCTCGTCCCGGTCGATATTTCGACGCTCTGCCGCGTGTTGCCCGCACTGATCAGCGATAGCACGTAGGTCCGGTGGGAAAAAGTCGGTGCTCAACCACACTTATTTTTGAAGGATTGAACATGTCCGCATATCAAGACGACATCAAGGCAGTTGCCGCCCTGAAAGAGCAATACGGCAGCAGCTGGGCCGCCATCAACCCTGAGTCCGTCGCTCGCATGCGCGCCCAGAACCGCTTCAAGACCGGTCTGGAAATCGCTCAGTACACCGCCGACATCATGCGCAAGGACATGGCCGAGTACGACGCCGACTCGTCTGTCTACACGCAGTCCCTCGGCTGCTGGCACGGCTTCATCGGTCAGCAGAAGCTGATCTCCATCAAGAAGCACCTGAAGACCACCAACAAGCGTTACCTCTACCTGTCCGGCTGGATGGTTGCTGCTCTGCGCTCCGAGTTCGGCCCGCTGCCGGACCAGTCGATGCACGAGAAGACTGCCGTTTCCGACCTGATCGAAGAGCTGTACACCTTCCTGCGTCAGGCTGACAGCCGTGAACTGGACCTGCTGTTCACCGCTCTGGACGCTGCTCGTGAGGCCGGCGATTCCGCCAAGGCTGCCGAGATCCAGAGCCAGATCGACAACTACGAAACTCACATCGTCCCGATCATCGCAGACATCGACGCTGGCTTCGGTAACCCGGAAGCCACCTATCTGCTGGCCAAGCGCATGATCGAAGCAGGCGCTTGCTGCATCCAGATCGAGAACCAGGTTTCCGACGAGAAGCAGTGCGGCCACCAGGACGGTAAAGTGACCGTTCCGCACGCCGACTTCCTCGCCAAGATCGCTGCCGTTCGTTACGCCTTCCTCGAGCTGGGCATCGACAACGGCGTGATCGTTGCTCGTACTGACTCCCTGGGCGCCGGCCTGACCAAGCAGATCGCAGTGACCAAAGAGCCGGGCGACCTGGGCGACCTGTACAACTCCTTCCTGGACTGCGAAGAGATCTCCGAAGCCGAGCTGGGCAACGGCGACGTCGTGATCAAGCGTGAAGGCAAGCTGCTGCGTCCGAAGCGTCTGCCGTCCAACCTGTTCCAGTTCCGCAAGGGCACTGGCGAAGACCGTTGCGTCCTGGACTGCATCACCTCCCTGCAGAACGGCGCCGACCTGCTGTGGATCGAAACCGAGAAGCCGCACGTTGGCCAGATCAAGGCCATGGTTGATCGCATCCGCGAAGTCATCCCGAACGCCAAGCTGGTTTACAACAACAGCCCGTCGTTCAACTGGACTCTGAACTTCCGTCAGCAGGTATTCGATGCCATGGTTGCCGAAGGCAAGGACGTGTCCGCCTACGATCGCACCAAGCTGATGAGCGTCGAGTACGACGAGACCGAACTGGCTCAGATCGCTGATGAGAAGATCCGTACCTTCCAGAAGGACGGTTCCGCTCACGCCGGCATCTTCCACCACCTGATCACCCTGCCGACCTACCACACCGCCGCTCTGTCGACCGACAATCTGGCCAAGGGCTACTTTGCCGACCAGGGCATGCTGGCCTACGTTAAGGGCGTTCAGCGCGAGGAATTGCGTCAGGGTATCGCCTGCGTCAAGCACCAGAACATGGCTGGCTCTGACATCGGCGACAACCACAAGGAGTACTTCGCTGGCGAAGCTGCTCTGAAGGCAAGCGGCAAAGACAACACCATGAACCAGTTCCACTAAGAACAGGTTCGCAGCCGCCCTGGCTGCGGTGTGAAAAAAGCCCTGGCGTGAGCCGGGGCTTTTTTTTGCGACGGATTGAGCTGTGCACGGTTACGCTTCGTCGGCCAGCGCTCCACTGTCATTCTCTTGTCGCATACGAACCTTAGCGTCATGGCTCCGACAACAATCGTTATGGAGCTGCGCCGTGATTACTGAGAACAACGACATTCTGTTCGGCAACGGGGACGAGTTGCCCAGTAACCATTCGACGAATCCGCATATCCAGGATGTGATTTCCCTTGGCCGACGTAAAGTGCTCGCGGGTGGCGCAGCCATGGGTGCCCTGGCCTTTCTTGGCGCATCCCTTCCCGGCCTAGCGCAAGCGGCGGAGCCAATGTCCCGCGGGATCAAGGATGTACCGTTCAAACGTCGTACCCGCCTGCCTTTCGTGCCGGTGGCCGTTTCCCGTGCCGACACCATAACCGTGCCGTCAGGCTATACCGCCACCACCTTCATCCCTTGGGGCACGCCGATTACCGGGCGCTATCCGGCCTGGCTGGAAGACGCCAGCAACACGGCGGAAGATCAGGCCCAACAGGTCGGCATGCACCACGACGGAATGCACTTCTTCCCCATGAACGCGAAGCTGGGCGGACGGCAGAGCGACCACGGCTTGCTGGTTCTCAATCACGAGTACATCGATGCACCCCTGCTCCACCGTAACGGTCCGACCGTAGTGGATGGCAAGCGCGTCAACGTCGACGAAGTTCGCAAGGAGATCAATGCCCACGGCGTCTCGGTAGTCGAGATTCGTCGTGGCCCCCGGGGCGATTGGTCCGTGCTGCCCAGCTCACGCAATCGACGTATTACCGGTGCGACGCCGATGCGCATCGAAGGACCCGCACGAGGCCATGCCTTGATGCGAACCCGCTACAGCCCGAGTGGGACTTCAACCCGTGGCACGCTCAACAACTGCTCCAATGGCCATACACCTTGGGGCACCTATCTGACCTGCGAAGAAAACTGGGCCGGTTACTTCGCCAGTGCTGATTCCGAGCTTCCACGTGAGCTCAGCCGCTACGGCGTGCGTGGTAGTGGCCGCTACGGATGGGAGACGGTCGCGGGCGACGAGTTCGTGCGCTTCAACGCAACGCGGACCGCAGCAGACGCCAGTGGTGATTATCGAAACGAGCCGAACACCTTCGGCTGGATCGTGGAGATCGACCCATTCGATCCTACCTCAACTCCCGTCAAGCACACCGCCTTAGGCCGCTTCGCTCACGAAGGCCTGGTGTTCGCCCCAGTAAAGCCTGGCCGTCCCGTGGTCTGCTATTCCGGAGATGACTCGCAGAACGAATACATCTACAAGTACGTCAGCCGCGACAAATATCGGCCTCAGCGCAGCGACGGGCGCCTACTGGACGATGGCGTCCTCTACGTGGCGCGTTTCAACCCGGATGGCAGTGGCGACTGGCTGGCGCTGGATCATGCCAACCCAGCGTTTCAGCGTGCCTGCAAGGCCGCTGGCGTTCGGTTCGCCGATCAGGGAGAGGTGCTGATCAATACCCGCCTGGCCGCCGATGTCGTTGGTGCAACGAAAATGGATCGCCCGGAATGGGGTGCGGTACATCCTGACACGGGTGAGGTGTATTTCACGCTCACCAACAATAGCGGTCGCCAGCAGTCCGATGCGGCCAACCCGCGTTCACCGAATGCGTTCGGCCATATCATTCGCTGGCGCGAAGCGAGCCGGGATTTTGCCGGCACCCGATTCACCTGGGATATCTACCTGCTCGCCGGCCCCGAGGAAAACAGCCGGAGCCCGAAAGGCCGTGCGCTGGACGCCACGAATATCCTGGCCAGCCCCGATGGATTGTGGTTCGACGATGAAGGGCGCCTGTGGATCCAGACCGACATGAGCGGCAGTCAGTTGAGCTCCGGTCCGTTTGGCAACAACCAGATGCTGGTTTCCGACCCGAGAACAGGTGAAACCAAGCGTTTCCTGGTCGGCCCGCTGGGTGCCGAGGTGACAGGAATCACGGCAACGCCAGACTTCCGCACGCTCTTCGTGAACATCCAGCATCCGGGTGAGGGTTCGACCTCGACGAACTACACGAGCACCTGGCCAGACGGCGCTGGTCGGCGTCCGCGCTCGGCCACCGTCATCATCACTCGTGAAGATGGTAAGCGCCTGATGTAAACGCCAAGGGGCCTGGCGAGGGCCAGGCCTCCCCCGCGTCGGCAATCATTGACCCGGTGGGGGCTCTTCAGGTGAAGTGAACAGCCCCCATGTCGATATGAACAAAGCCGCCACCAGCGGACCGATCACGAACCCGTTCAAACCGAAAAGCGCCAGACCGCCCAGCGTCGAGATCAGCACGACGTAATCGGGCATCTTGGTGTCTTTGCCCACCAGGATGGGCCTGAGAATGTTGTCCACCAGGCCGATCACCAGCACGCCATAGAGTGTGAGAATCACCCCCTGCCAGATCGCCCCGGTCATCAGAAAGTAGATGGCGACGGGCGTCCAGATCAGTCCGGCCCCCACCGCGGGGAGCAACGACAGAAACGCCATCAACACACCCCAAAGCAGCGCGCCGGATATGCCGAGTACGGCGAAGATGATTCCGCCCAGAGCCCCCTGAGTGACGGCGACCAGAATGTTGCCCTTCACCGTCGCACGTACCACACGGGTGAACTTGTTGAAAAGGCGCCTTTTCTGGGCATCGCTGAGCGGAATGGCCTTTCTGATCCGTGCCACCAGCTCTCGACCGTCCCGGATGAAAAAGAACAGCAGATACAACATCACGAAGAAGCTGATAAGGAACTGAAACGTCCCCTGACCGAAGCTGAACGCCTTGGTGGCGAGAAACTGACTGCCCTCGAGCGCACCCGATGCCAGCCGCTCCCGCATGGAGTCCAGATCGCCGAAGCCGAAGCGCTGAAGCTGCAGCTGGACCGATTGAGGTAACAGCTCCCGCAGACCCGATACGAGGCGACCAATGTCCAGCTCGCCGCTCTCTATCTGCTTGTAGAGGGTCGCGCCTTCCTGAACCAGCATGCCCGTAATCAGAATGACAGGTAGCACGGCAACCAGCAGGCAGACCAGCAAGGTAAACAATGCCGTCAGATTGCGGCGCTGACTGAACCGCCGGTAAAGGTAGCGCTGCAAGGGTGCAAAAATGATGGCGAGAATGACCGCCCAGAAGACTGCTCCATAGAACGGCAACAGAATCCAGCCGAACGCCAGGGAAACCACTACCAGCAGCGCGAGGAAGACTTTATGCTCGAGCGTCGAGTTGACCATTGTTGACCCTGTCGCTGCGTATCGTTCTGTTTAGTCAACGAGCGAGAGCGCGAGTGCGGGCCAGACGACTGATTCGCGACAGGGGCCGTTGTTGTCCGAACGGCCCTTTTCTTCGGTTCAGAGGGTCATCGCTGCCAGCCAGCCGAACGCGAGCAGCGGCAGGTTGTAGTGCAGGAAGGTCGGCACGACGGTATCCCAGATATGGTTATGCTGACCGTCGGCATTCAGACCGGCCGTTGGCCCAAGCGTGGAGTCGGATGCAGGGGAACCACCATCGCCGAGCGCGCCGGCTGTGCCAACGAGACTCACGATCGCCAAGGGGCTGAAGCCCAGCTCGACGCCAAGCGGCACGAAAATGGCCGCGATGATTGGCACTGTCGAGAAAGAAGAACCGATGCCAATCGTGACGAGCAAACCGACCAGAAGCATCAACAGGGCGCCGATGGCCTTGCTGCTGCCGATCCACGCAGTAGATGCGTCTACCAGCAGTTTCACCTCACCGGTTTCACGCATCACTTCAGCGAAACCAGCGGCGGCAATCATGATGAAGCCGATCATGGCCATCATTTTCATGCCGTCGGTAAAAAGGTCATCCGCTTCCCGCCAGCGCACCACACCGGAGACCGAGAAGATCACGAACCCTGCGAGTGCGCCGAGAATCATCGAATCCAGCCACAGCTGAATAACGAACGCCGCAGCAACGGCAATGCCTGCCACCACCAAGGTCAGTGGGCTGTAACGTACCGAACTGGGCTCCACCTGCTCGATGCGAGCAAGGTCATATTCACGCGGCTTGCGGTAGCTATAGAAGGCGATCGCCAGCCCCGACAACATGCCCAAAGCTGGGATCAGCATCGCCTGGGTGACCTTGATGCCAGTTACATCCACACCGCTTTTGGCAACGTTGGCGAGCAGAATCTCATTGAGGAAGATGTTGCCGAACCCAACCGGAAGAAACATGTAAGGAGTGATCAGCCCGAACGCGAGCACACAGGCAATCAGGCGCCGATCGATCTTCATCTTCGACAGTACGTAAAGTAACGGCGGAACGAGCAAAGGAATAAACGCAATATGAATTGGCAGGATGTTCTGGGACGAGATCGCTACCGCCAGCAGAAGTGCGATCATCATCCACTTCACCGCACCGGTGCCCTGGCCGCCTTGCTTTCCGACCAAAGCCAGAGCCTTGTCGGCAAGCGCGTGGGCCAGACCGCTCTTGCCGATGGCTACGGCGAACGCACCAAGCAGAGCATATGACAACGCCACTGTCGCTCCACCACCCAGGCCCTTGTTGAAAGCGGCGAGGCTGCCTTCGATACCCAACCCGCCAATCAACCCACCGGCCATGGCCCCGGCAATAAGTGCAACGACCACGTGCACGCGGCAAAGGCTCAAGATCAGCATGATGCCGACCGCCGCAACAACTGCGTTCATTTCAAATCTCCGTATAAACGACCAAGTCGCGTAGAAAAGCGCCGCACTCTGCAGCAACTGCGCAGAACTGTCAAAATCGGAACGGCACATTCAAGACGAATGAGCGTAATCTGAGTTGTCAGTAGCCGTTCCCTATCACTAGTTCGGCGTTAGCGGTACCAGCGTTTACTGAGCAGATAAAACCCAACGCGATGATCACTCACCACGGTATTCACAACCGCTTGTGCAGGTCTCGTGAATGCGGACGCGGGAAAGCTCTGGAAGCAGCGGCTTCAGCTCGTTCCAGATCCATTTCGCCAGGTTCTCGCTGGTGGGGTTTTCCAAACCGGGAATGTCGTTCAGATAGTTGTGATCCAAACGCTCGTAGAGCGGTTTGAAGATGGATTTCAGCTCACCGAAATCGCGAATCCAACCAGTATGTGGATCCACTGGCCCACTTATATACAAGGCAACACGGAAGGAGTGGCCATGCAGCCGCCCGCATTTGTGTCCTTGCGGTACGTGCGGCAAACGGTGCGCCGACTCGAATGTGAATTCTTTGAATATTTCCACTGTATGCACTCGTGATCTGATCGCGACGAAGCGCGCAATTTTACGCGTTTTGCCCGCGTGATTCATGCACAGAGGTTGCTACGCAGGGCAATCACCGCCAAAGGGAGCAGCTGCGGTAACTTGTCGGCATCAAAAAATCGGTGATCCTGCAGCCTTTCCGCGCCCCAAAAGCAAACCCCCGACCCGCTTACGCGGATCGGGGGTTTGGGATAGGCGCTTGACGATGACCTACTCTCACATGGGGAGACCCCACACTACCATCGGCGATGCGTCGTTTCACTTCTGAGTTCGGGATGGGATCAGGTGGTTCCAACGCTCTATGGTCGTCAAGCAATTCGGTTGCTGCCTCGGGGTTGAGCCGCTGCAGCGAATTGGGTATGTGATCGAATCGGTATTGCGTGTTCGTGCAGATTTTCGGTCTGTATGTCGACTTACCGTCTAACAGCCAAATTGTTTGGGTGTTATATGGTCAAGCCTCACGGGCAATTAGTATTGGTTAGCTCAACGCCTCACAGCGCTTACACACCCAACCTATCAACGTCGTAGTCTTCGACGGCCCTTCAGGGAGCTCAAGGCTCCAGTGAGATCTCATCTTGAGGCAAGTTTCCCGCTTAGATGCTTTCAGCGGTTATCTCTTCCGAACATAGCTACCCGGCAATGCCACTGGCGTGACAACCGGAACACCAGAGGTTCGTCCACTCCGGTCCTCTCGTACTAGGAGCAGCCCCTCTCAAATCTCAAACGTCCACGGCAGATAGGGACCGAACTGTCTCACGACGTTCTAAACCCAGCTCGCGTACCACTTTAAATGGCGAACAGCCATACCCTTGGGACCGGCTTCAGCCCCAGGATGTGATGAGCCGACATCGAGGTGCCAAACACCGCCGTCGATATGAACTCTTGGGCGGTATCAGCCTGTTATCCCCGGAGTACCTTTTATCCGTTGAGCGATGGCCCTTCCATACAGAACCACCGGATCACTAAGACCTACTTTCGTACCTGCTCGACGTGTCTGTCTCGCAGTCAAGCGCGCTTTTGCCTTTATACTCTGCGACCGATTTCCGACCGGTCTGAGCGCACCTTCGTACTCCTCCGTTACTCTTTAGGAGGAGACCGCCCCAGTCAAACTACCCACCATACACTGTCCTCGATCCGGATAACGGACCAGAGTTAGAACCTCAAGGTTGCCAGGGTGGTATTTCAAGGATGGCTCCACGCGAACTGGCGTCCACGCTTCAAAGCCTCCCACCTATCCTACACAAGCAAGCTCAAAGTCCAGTGCAAAGCTATAGTAAAGGTTCACGGGGTCTTTCCGTCTAGCCGCGGATACACTGCATCTTCACAGCGATTTCAATTTCACTGAGTCTCGGGTGGAGACAGCGCCGCCATCGTTACGCCATTCGTGCAGGTCGGAACTTACCCGACAAGGAATTTCGCTACCTTAGGACCGTTATAGTTACGGCCGCCGTTTACCGGGGCTTCGATCAAGAGCTTCGCTTGCGCTAACCCCATCAATTAACCTTCCGGCACCGGGCAGGCGTCACACCCTATACGTCCACTTTCGTGTTTGCAGAGTGCTGTGTTTTTAATAAACAGTCGCAGCGGCCTGGTATCTTCGACCGGCATGAGCTTACTGAGCAAGTCATTCACCCTCACCGGCGCACCTTCTCCCGAAGTTACGGTGCCATTTTGCCTAGTTCCTTCACCCGAGTTCTCTCAAGCGCCTTGGTATTCTCTACCCAACCACCTGTGTCGGTTTGGGGTACGGTTCCTAGTTACCTGAAGCTTAGAGGCTTTTCCTGGAAGCATGGCATCAACCACTTCGCTTTCTAAAAGAAAGCTCGTCATCAGTTCTCGGCATTAAGATCCCGGATTTACCTAAGATCTCTGCCTACCACCTTAAACAAGGACAACCAACGCCTTGCTGGCCTAGCCTTCTCCGTCCCCCCATCGCAGTAACTAGAAGTACGGGAATATTAACCCGTTTCCCATCGACTACGCTCTTCAGCCTCGCCTTAGGGACCGACTCACCCTGCGTCGATTAACGTTGCGCAGGAACCCTTGGTCTTTCGGCGTGCGAGTTTTTCACTCGCATTGTCGTTACTCATGTCAGCATTCGCACTTCTGATACCTCCAGCGAGCTTCTCAACTCACCTTCACAGGCTTACAGAACGCTCCTCTACCGCTCATCTTGCGATGAACCCGTAGCTTCGGTACCTGGTTTGAGCCCCGTTACATCTTCCGCGCAGGCCGACTCGACTAGTGAGCTATTACGCTTTCTTTAAAGGATGGCTGCTTCTAAGCCAACCTCCTAGCTGTCTAAGCCTTCCCACATCGTTTCCCACTTAACCAGGATTTTGGGACCTTAGCTGACGGTCTGGGTTGTTTCCCTTTTCACGACGGACGTTAGCACCCGCCGTGTGTCTCCCGTGCTGACACTTGCTGGTATTCGGAGTTTGCATCGGTTTGGTAAGTCGGGATGACCCCCTAGCCGAAACAGTGCTCTACCCCCAGCAGTGATACACGAGGCGCTACC
>NZ_CM137011.1:1770000-2805000 GCF_054483855.1 Stutzerimonas sp. KH-1
GCGGTGACCAGGAAAGTGATCAAGGCCGCCTCGCGATCGGCTGGCACTGCCATTGCCGCGCTCAATGCCCCGCCTATGGCCGCTAACAGCGCCAGCCCGGCCAGGGCGGCGATCAAGGCGGCCGGGAATGCAGTGAAGATCGAGACCAGCGTCGCCCCGAAGATGCCCAGCAGCAGATAGAAGACACCGCCGGAAACACCCGCGACGTAACGCTTGGACGGATCTTCATGGGATTCCCGGCCGGTACAGATCGCCGCCGTGATCGCCGCGAGGTTCAATCCGTGACAGCCGAACGGCGCCAGCAGCAGCGAACCCAGTGCGCTGCTGCTGATCAGCGGACTGGCTGGCGTGCCATAGCCATCGTTGCGCAGTACCGCCATGCCAGGAACGAACTGTCCGGTCAGCGCCACCATCACCAGCGGAAAGGCGATATTGAGGATGACCTGCCAGCTGAACTCCGGGGTGATCCATACCGGCGTCGCCAGCCCGATGACCAGTGCGTCACTGCGCAACTCACCCGAGGCGATGGTGATCGTCACACCGACGACCAGCACTGCGAGCACCGCGTAACGGGGCAAGGCACGCTTGAACAGCAGATAGGTGCCGAACATCGCCAGCACCAGCCAGGGCTGTTCCTTGACCGAGACGAACAGCCCGGTACCAAAACGGAACAGGATGCCAGCCAGCATGCCCGCGGCGATGGCGGCCGGCAGACGATTGATGATCCGGTCGAACGCGCCGGACAGCCCTACCAGCAGCACCACCACACTGCTGACGATATAGGCGCCGACCGCCTCGTTAAGCGTGATATCCGGCAACATGCTTACCAGCAGCGCCGAGCCCGGTGCCGACCAGGCGATGATGATGGGAACCCGGTAGCGCACGCTGAGCAGAATGCCGAGCACGCCGCTACCGATGGAGATGGTCCAGACCCAGGACGAGAGCACGTCCTGCGGCAAATTCCCGGCTTTGGCGGCTTGGAAGATGATCACCAACGGACCGGCGTAGGAAATCACGGTCGCGATGAAACCGGCGACCACGGCGGAGAGCGAGAAGTCTTTCATCAGAGCTTTCATGTCGCCTCGCAAGACAGGCCTGGCGATCCGTGGTCGATACCCGGATCACTCTTGTTATGAATGAAGCTGCTGCATTACCGGTGCAGCACCGCGGTGCCCGGCTAATACCGGGCACCGCGGCAACCATCAGGCTTGCTGCAGCGCGCGCGGGCGCTTGCTGCGCTGCTCGGCTTGCGGGGCCGGGGCCTTCTGCAGCTGGAAGTCGAAATCCACTTCGGCGAAACGACCCTGCGCGCCCCGTGCACGTGCGGCTTCGGCATCGTCGATGAAGCGGATGTCGCCGACCAGACCATCGCGCGTGGCGTAGGCGAAGTCGTCCCAGAGGTACTTGTCGCCCGCCAGGTTGATCTGCGTGGTCAGGTGACGATGACCGGGCGCGGAGATGAAGAAATGAATGTGCGCCGGCCGCTGGCCGTGACGACCGAGCATGTCGAGCACCTCCTGGGTCGGCCCGTCGGGCGAGCAGCCATAGCCGGACGGCACGATGCTGCGCGCGCGGTAATAGCCGTTCTCGTCGGTGACGATCCGCCGGCGCAGGTTGTACTCGGACTGGCTCTTGTCGAAGTAGGAATAGTTGCCCTTGGTGTTGGCGTGCCAGAGATCGACCACCGCGCCGGCCAGCGGCTCGCCGGTCGGATCGAGGACACGGCCTTGCAGGAACATCACGGTGGCGACATCGTCTTCGCTACCGTCATCCATGCGCGCGATGCCCTGAGCGATTGGCGCGCCGGCAACGTACAGCGGACCTTCGATGGTGCGTGGGGTGCCGCCGACCAGGCCCTCCTGTTCGTCCTTGGCGTCCTGCAGCAGATCGAGGTAATGCTCCAGCCCGAGACCGGCGACCAGCAGGCCGGCCTCGTGACGACCGCCGAGGCGATTGAGGTAGTCCACCGCCTTCCAGAACTCGTCCTGGGTGATTTCCAGGTCTTCGATGATCTTCGCGGTGTCCACCAGGATGCGGTTGATCACCGTCTTCATGCGGCTGCTGCCTTCGTCATTGTTGAAGCCGCTGGCTTCCTTGAAGAACTGCTGCACGTCGCTGGTGTGGGAGATTTTCACAGTCATGGCTCAGGCCTCGTCTTGTAATTGTCGTTACGCGGGTTAACCAGCCGGGCGGGGCCGGCTTCGAACGGGATCAGCGGTCGTCGTCATGGATCGAGGACGGGTGGCGGCACAGCGCGTTGACCTCGATCTCCATGTAGGGGAACAGCGGCAGCTGCATCAGGGTGTCGTGCAGTTCCTGCACGCTGGCGACGTCGAACACGCTGTAGTTGGCGTACTGGCCGGCGATGCGCCAGAGGTGGCGCCACTTGCCTTCACGCATCAGGCTCTGCGCCAGCTCCTTCTCGTCTGCCTTGAGCCTCGCAGCCTTGGCCGGGTCCATGTCGACCGGCAGTTTCACGATCATCTTCACGTGGAAGAGCATCTCGGGTTCTCCTCTTACTTGCGGGCGAAGAACGCGAGGCGCTCTTCATCCAGGGTCAGGCCAAGACCGGGTGTGCGCGGCACTTCCAGCTGGAAGTCGCGATAGACCGGCGCCTCGGTGACGATTTCTTCGGTGAGCAGCAGCGGGCCGAACAGCTCGGTGGCCCAGGTCAGCTTGTTGAGGGTGACGAAGGCATGCGCCGAGGCCAGGGTGCCGACGGAACCTTCGAGCATGGTGCCGCCGTACAGTGCGATACCCGCCGCCTCCGCGATCTGCGCAGTGCGCAGTACGGCTCGTGGACCGCCGTTCTTGGCGATCTTCAGGGCGAAGATGCTGGCCGCGCCGTCGGCTGCCAGGCTGAACGCATCCTCGACGCTCTCGATGGACTCATCGGCCATGATCGGTGCCGGGCTGCGCTGATTCAGGCGCACCTGCCCGCCGCGGTTGATCCGCGAGATCGGCTGTTCGATCAGGTCGATGCCGTTGTCGCCGAGGATGCGGCAGGCGCGCAGCGCCACCGATTCGTCCCAGGCCTGATTGACGTCGACGCGCACGCTGGCACGCTTGCCGAGGGCCTGCTTGATAGCGATGACGTGCTTGAGGTCGGCATTCACCTCGCCGGCGCCGATCTTCAGCTTGAAGATGCGATGGCGGCGGATATCGAGCATGCGCTCGGCTTCCTCGATGTCTTTCGCGGTGTCGCCGCTGGCCAGGGTCCAGGCCACTTCCAGACTGTCTCGTACCCGGCCGCCGAGCAGCTCGCTGACGGGTAGACCGAGGCGTTTGCCCTGGGCATCGAGCAATGCGCTCTCGATGCCGGACTTGGCGAAGGTATTGCCCTTGGCCGCCTTGTCCAGGCGCAGCATGGCGGCGTTGATGTTGGCGACCTCCTGGCCCACCAGCAGCGGGCCGAGGTGGCTGTCGATGTTCTGCTTGATGCTTTCCGGGCTCTCGTTGCCGTAGGCCAGGCCGCCGATGGTGGTGGCCTCGCCGATGCCTTCGATGCCGTCGCTGCACTGCACACGGACGATCACCAGCGTCTGCTGCTGCATGGTGTGCATCGCCAGCTTGTGCGGGCGGATGGTCGGCAGGTCGACGATGATCGTCTGGATGCGTTCGATCAGGATGGGGCTCATGGCGTTATCCGTGTTGAAGTTTTGTGATCAGGCCTTGGCCGCTGCTGCCATCACCACCGGCGCAGGAGTGCCGCTGCGCTTGCTGGAAATGGCGAAGGCGGTCATGGCCAGGGCGGCGATGACGCCCGGGACGGCGAAGGCGATGAAGTTCAGTTGCAGCGGCAGGTTGATGCCCAGCAACGCACCGCCGAGCAGCGGGCCGACGATGGCGCCGTTGCGGCCGATGCCCGAGGCCCAGCCGAGACCGGTGGAGCGGATCGACAGGCCGTAGAACTGCGCGGCGGTCGCATACAGCAGAATCTGCGTGCCGATCACGGTGGCACCGGCGATGAAGATCAGTGTGTAGAGGACCGGCATCGGCGTCTTGAAGCCCAGCAGGCTGATGGAGGCCACCGACACGGCGAAGAACACCACCACCACTTTCGACAGGTTGAAGCGATCACCCAGCCAGCCGCCGAGGATGGCGCCGGCCATACCGCCGAAGTTCAGCGCGAGCAGGAACGACAGGCTCGAACCCAGGCTGTAGCCGGCGTTGGCCATCAGCTTCGGCAACCAGGAGCCCAGCGCGTAGACCATCAGCAGACAGCAGAAGAATGCCAGCCACAGGGAGAAGGTGCGCACGCCACGGCCTTCGCGGAACAGCTCCAGCACCGAGGCACTCTTGCCCTTCACGTCGGTCATCACCAGCTCGTCGGCCGCGCTCAGCTGGCGGCTCGGGTCGACCTTGTTCAGCAGCCCCCGGGCCTGCTCGCCCCGGCCCTGGCGAACCAGGAAGCCAACCGATTCCGGCAGGTACCAGAGAATCACCGGCAACAACAGCAGCGGTACGGCGGCGGCGAAGAACATCGCTTCCCAGCCGAAGCGCGGCAGCATGTAGATCCCCAGTCCGGCCGACAGCATGCCGCCCAGCGAATAGCCGCTGAACATGATGGCTACCAGCGTGCTGCGCAGCCGCTTGGGCGCGTACTCGTTCATCAGCGCCACCACATTGGGCATCAACCCGCCGCAGCCGAGGCCGGCGAGAAAGCGAAAGATGCCGAACTCGGTGGGCGTGCTGGCGAAGCCGTTGAGCACCGTGGCGCCGCTGAACAGCACGAAGCAGATGGCGATGCCCTTCTTGCGGCCGATGCGGTCGGCCAGGGTGCCGAACACCAGCGCGCCGAACATCATGCCGAACAGCGCGTAGCTGCCCAGCGCACCGGCCTCCAGCGGGGTGAGCCCCCACTCCTTCATGATTACCGGCAGCACTACGCCGTAGATGAACAGGTCGTAGCCGTCGAAGATCAGCAGCAGTGCGCAGAGGCACACGACCAGCCAGTGAAAGCGGTTGAAGCGCGCGTTATCGATGATTTCGTGAACATCTACTTGTCGCATGGCAAGACTCTCTATTGTTTTTGTTAGTCGCGGATCGGCTGCAGCGATGGGTCACCGCGCCGCCGATGTGCCCTGGCGCTGACCGGTCGAGCCGGCCCGGGTACTGCTCAACCGAGATCGCCACCACCCACCGGCAGGGTCACGCCGGTGATGTAGGAGGCCTCGTCGGACGCGAGGAAAAGAATCGCGCCGGCCTGCTCGTCGATGGTTCCGTAGCGCTTCATCAATGAGGAATCGACGGTCTGATCGACGATCTGCTGGTACCAGGTCTTTTCCTGCTCGCTCTGCTCGGCAGCATTGCGCGGAATGCGCCGCGGCGGCGCCTCGGTGCCGCCGGGTGCGGTGGCGTTGACGCGGATGCCACGCTGGGCGTTCTCGAAGGCCAGGCACGCGGTCAGCGCATTGACGCCGCCCTTGGCCGCGCCGTAGGGCACGCGGTTGAGGCTGCGCGTGGCGATCGAGGAGACATTGACGATGGAGCCACCACCCTGCTCCAGCATGTGCGGCAAGGCCGCGTGGCAGCACCACAGGGTGGGGAACAGCGAGCGACGCACCTCGGCCTCGATCTCGTGCTCCAGGTAATGCTCGAAGGGCTTGGCCCAGATTGTCCCGCCGACGTTGTTGACGAGGATGTCGAGACGGCCGAAACGCTCTTTCGCGGCATCCATCACCCGATGGCAATCGGCGAACTGCTCCAGGTCGGCGGTCAGGGTCAAGACTTCGGCGTCCTGCCCCAGTTGATCGGCCAGTTCATGGACCAGTTCGGAACGGTCCACGGCCACCAGCCGGCCGCCTTCCTCGACGAATCGCTCGGCGACACGGCGACCGATGCCCTGGGCCGCGCCGGTGATCACCGCGACCTTGTTGTGAAATCGTGTGTTCATCTACCCAACCTCTGGAATGGCGAGGATTCGGTGGGCAATGCGGCGCAGTTGACCACCCTACGACCGGTGGATCAGGCGCTGGCGGCGAACTTCTCGTAATAGAAGTTGGCCGGTTGCAGGCCCTGCTCACGTATGAACTGGTTGACCGACTCGACCATGGGCGGCGGGCCGCACAGGTAGATGTCCACCTCGCCATCGTTGAGGTGTTTGGGTTCGATGTGCTGGGTAACGTAGCCCTTGTGCGGGTACTGGCTGTCGGAGCTGGACACGCAGGCGCTGTAGGTGAAGTTCGGAATGCGCGCGGCGAAGTCTTCGAGCCGGTCAATCTCCACCAGATCGAAATCGTTGGAGACGCCGTAGATCAGGTGCAGCGGATGCTCACTGCCCTGCTCGGCGATCTTCTCCAGCATCGCTGTGAACGGCGCCAAGCCCGTGCCGCCGGCCAGCAAAAGCAGCGGCCGCTTGATCTCGCGCAGGTAAAAGCTGCCCAGCGGGCCGGCCAGGGTGAGGCTGTCGCCGGCCTTGGCCATGCCGCTCAAGAAACTGCTCATCAGCCCGCCCGGCACGTTGCGGATCAGGAAGCTGACCTCACCGCCCTTCTGCAGCGAGCTGAACGAGTAGGCGCGGGTCTGATCGGTGCCCGGCACCTGCAGGTTGACGTACTGCCCGGGCAGGAAGGCCAGCTGGCTCAGCGACTCGCCCTTGATCGACAGCGCAATGGTGCTCTGCGACAGCTGACGCACATTGCTGATGGTCGCCTGGTAGCTGGCCTGCGTGGTCTTGCAGACATCCGAGGAGGCCGGCACGCGAATCACGCAGTCGCTTTCGGCGCGCATCTGGCAGGTCAGCACGAAGCCTTGGGCGGCTTCGTCCTCGCTCAGCGCATCCTCGATGTACTCCTCGCCGAGGTCGTAGCTGCCAGCTTCGGCGAAGCACTTGCAGGCCCCGCAGGCACCGTCGCGGCAGTCCAGCGGGATGTTGATGCCCTGGCGGTAGGCCGCGTCGGCGACGGTTTCGCCGAGGTTGGCTTCGATGAAGCGGGTCACCCCGTCTTCGAAATTCAATGCGATCTGGTGAGTCATGGCCTTGCCCTCACAGGTGGTAAACGTCGATCAACTGGCGGATGTAGTCGTTCTTCAGCACGACCTTCTTGTGCTTGATCAGCGGGCTCTCGCCGCGGGTGTCGAGCGTGTAGAAGCTGGTGCCGTAGAAGTGGTCGACGGTCTTGTAGCGGAAGCTCATCGTGTGCCAGTTGAAGCGCAGCTTGCAGAAGCCCTCGCCCTGCTCGATCAGCTCCAGGTTGCTGATGTTGTGCGAAGTGCGGGTATCCGGAATGGTGGCGCTGGAGCGCTCGGTGCGGATGCGGAACACCCGGTCTTCCAGGCCGCTGCGGTTGCCGTACCAGATCAGCGAGATTTCCTTTTGCGGGTCTTCGGTGAGCTTGTCCTCGTCGTCCCAAGCCGGCATCCAGAACGTCGCGTCGGCGGCATACAACTCCAGCCAGCTGTCCCAGTCCTTGTCGTCGAGGTAGCGTGCTTCGCGGTAGAGAAAGTCACGCGCGGTTTCATAGGCGATGCTCATTTACGCGCCCTCCACGTGGATCAGCTGGTCCTGCTCGGCCTTCACTGCCTTGATCATCTGCTGCTGCCAGTAGTGGTGCTGCAGCACGAAAAGGCCCTCGTCCTCGGTGCGCGCGCCGCTCATAAGCGGTTGCAGGTCGATCTCCTGCGCACCTTCGTCGGCGCCGTCGATCCAGTGCTTGGCGCCGCGGGACATGTCGTTCCACTCCATGGCGCGACCGGCAAAGCCTTGCTGGCAGGCGCGGAACTCTTCGAGGTCATCCGGGGTGGCCATGCCGCTGACATTGAAGAAGTCTTCGTACTGACGAATGCGGCGCGCGCGCGCTTCGGCACTCTCGCCCTTGGGCGCGATGCAGTAGATGGTGACTTCGGTCTTGTCCACCGACAGCGGCTTGGCGATGCGCAGCTGCGAGCCGAACTGATCCATCAGGTACAGGTTCGGATAGAGGCAGAGGTTGCGCGAGTTCTCGATCATCCAGTCGGTACGGGCCTGGCCGAACTCGGCGATCATCTCGTCGCGGCGGGCGTACAACGGACGGTCTTCCGGGTTGTCCCAGCGGGTCCAGAGCAGCAGGTGGCCATTCTCGAAGGAGTAGAAGCCACCGCCTTTCTTGCCCCAGCCGCCGGCGCTCATGGCGCGGATGTCGTCGCCGGCTTCCTTGAGCTTGCGCTGCTGCTGGGTGGCGGCGTAGTTCCAGTGCACGGCGGTGACGTGGTAGCCATCGGCGCCATTCTCGGCCTGCAGTTTCCAGTTGCCTTCATAGACATAGGTGGACGAGCCGCGCAGAACTTCGATGCCTTCCGGAGACTGGTCGACCACCATGTCGATGATCTTCTTCGACTCGCCGAGAAACTCCTCCAGCGGCGCGACATCCTCGCGCAGGCTGCCGAAGAGGAAGCCGCGATAGGACTCGAAGCGCGCGACCTTCTTCAGGTCATGCGAGCCGTCGCAGTTGAAGCTGTCGGGGTAGCCGGCTTCCTTGGGGTCCTTGACCTTGAGCAGCTTGCCCGAGTTGTTGAAGGTCCAGCCATGGAACGGACAGGTGTAGGTCGCCTTGTTGCCGCTCTTGAAGCGGCACAGCATGGCACCGCGATGGCTGCAGGCATTGATGAAGGCGTTGAGTTCACCATCCTTGTTGCGCGCGATGAAGATCGGCTGGCGCCCCATCTGGGTGGTGTAGTAGTCGTTCTTCTCGGGGATCTGGCTCTCGTGGGCGAGGTAAATCCAGTTGCCCTCGAAGATGTGCTTCATCTCCAGATCGAACAACCGAGGGTCGGTGAACATCTCGCGCTTGCAGCGAAAGATGCCCTTCTCTTTGTCTTCTTCGAGCAGCGAATCAAGGTAGTCGATTCCCAGGGACATGGCCGGGGCCTCCATTGTTATTGTTTCCACGTGATGAAGGCTAAGGCGCGGGCGGCGACATCAATATCCGTTTTCTGCAGGACCTCTATCCGTTTTCTGCAGAATGCAAGGCGACCGTTTGCCGCACAGACGCGCAGCCGACGACCGCCCGTTCGAGCACGGGAACCTGTGCAGATAAGGATGGGTTGGAAAAGGAGCCGCTGCCGTCGGACGGGCAGCGACTCAAGGGGACTCAGTGATGGCGGCGCAGGGTGTCCGAGGGCAGCTCGCCGAAGGTGCTCTTGTAGCTTTCCGAGAAACGCCCCAGGTGCATGAAGCCGTAGTCCATGGCGATCTCGGTGATGTTACGCACCCTGGCCGAAGGGTCGCTCAGCCGGCCGTGGATCTGCTCCAGCTTGCGCTGACGAATGTAGGACTTCGGCGTGGTGCCGACCTTGCGCTCGAACAGCAGGTACAGCGAGCGCAGGCTCATGTTGGCCAGTTCGGCCAGCTGCTCGA
Source organism: Stutzerimonas sp. KH-1 (assembly GCF_054483855.1). Classification (NCBI taxonomy): domain Bacteria; kingdom Pseudomonadati; phylum Pseudomonadota; class Gammaproteobacteria; order Pseudomonadales; family Pseudomonadaceae; genus Stutzerimonas; species Stutzerimonas sp. KH-1. The sequence goes on from NZ_CM137011.1 coordinate 1,779,338, forward strand.
CGGAGATATCCTTCTTCAGATGCTCGTCGATGTAGTCGGTCAGCCGACCGAACGAGGGACAGCTGTCACCGAAGGGGTCGCGCTGGATATTGCTGGCCAGGCTGCAGAGCAATTTGCTGGCGATGATCCGGCTGTACTGCTCCTGAATCTGCGGGATGCTCTGCTCGGAGCCCGCCTCACGGCAGACCAGCCCGAGCAGGCTGTCGAAGCCATCCAGCTCGCCAAGGGCATGGCGATTGGCGCTGAAGCGGATACCGGCGGACGGAGCGCGCCACTGGTTCTCGCGGCAGGCCTGTTCGAGGAAGGAGGCCGGCAACTTGACGATCAACTTCTCGCAATCGTCCGAGTAGGTCAGATCAACCGGATCGTCCGGGTTGATCAGCAGCAGCTCGCCGGGGGTGAAGTAGTGTTCCTGCCCCCGTCCGCGCCACAGGCAGTGCCCGCGCTGCAGCAGCTGTAGGTGATAGATGGTTTCCAGGGCTGGTGAGGTGACATGGACGCTGCCACCGTAGCTGATCTGGCAGAGATCGAGCTTGCCGAACTTGCAATGGCTGAGGCTGGCCTGCGGTGTGCCGGTGCGGGGCAGACGAATGCAGTGTGCGCCTACGTGCTGATTGACGTAGTCCGACACGGCATGCGGATCGGCATGCTCGAAGATCCTGCTTTTTTCATTCAGCAGTCTGTCCATCACAAGGCACTCTCATAATTTTTATAGTGGAGCTGACCAGCACGAGGCTCGGGAGCCCGCCGCAGCAAATCGAGGCAGGGCGAGAATATCGACTAATCGAACTGTATGTGATTCGACCAAGGGCAGCACCTCTGTCGGCCGGTAACCGAACGGTTTTTGTATTTCGATTGATGACGGCGACAGCGGCGGCGTCGCGCAACATCTGGCGTGTCCACTGTCTACTGCAGACGGTGCCTAAGCAGCCGCGACAGACTGACGTGACAACGGCACCGCACTACCGATAGCCAACCCAAGCGGACGTGCCCATGTGCCTGCCTGACGTGAGCGAACGAGACCTGTTGCTGATCATTGACGTGCAGAACGACTTCTGCGACGGCGGTGCCCTGGCGGTACCCGACGCCGACGCTGTAGTGCCGGTCATCAACCAGCTGTGCGAACACTTTGGCCATATTGCGGTAACCCTGGACTGGCATCCGGCTAATCATCTCAGCTTCGCCAGCAGCCATCCGGGACGCCGTCCTTTCGAGCAAATCAACGTGCCCTACGGCCTGCAGACGCTATGGCCAGAGCATTGCGTGCAAGGCACCGTCGGCGCAGAACTGCACCCACGCCTGATGGCGCAACGGGCCGAACTAGTACTGCGCAAGGGTTATCGTGCGGCGATCGATTCCTACTCGGCGTTCTACGAGAATGACCGGGCCACCCCCACCGGGCTGGGAGGCTACCTGCGCGAACGCGGCTTCGAACGGTTGTTCCTGTGCGGCCTGGCACTGGATTTCTGCGTGCTCTATAGCGCGCTGGACGCCCGCCGTGAGGGTTTTGCGGTAACGGTGCTGACCGACGCCTGTCGCGGCCTGGACGTTCAGGGTTCGCTGAGCGAGGCGCTGGCTCGAATGGGCGCTGCGGGCGTAGAGATTCGCTGGAGAATCTGAATCAGCGATGCAGCCGATCTGCCTGCGCGGCCAGTTCAAGCACTGATTCGGCGATCTCGACCGGATAGCCGACTCCGTTCGGCTCCAGCGCCGTGAGGGATGCCGGTAGCCGCTGCAGCTGTTCGTGTGCATAACGCCGGATCTGCTGGAGACTCGGAGCCACCGCGACACGACGCCCCCGGCGCATGACCGGCTGGATCAGCGCCCGCCCTTCATGCGCATCATCCTCCAGGGTCAGGATATCGCCGCAGCACCTGCCCGGCGGCGAGGTAATAGCTGCTCCCGCTCGGCAGGCCGCGACAAAAGAACTCGAAAGCGGCCATTGCATCCATGTGCTGGTCGAAATACGCCTGCAACATGGTCAGTTGATAAAGGCCTGTGAACAACGCGCCAGGCGAGGCAAGTCGCAACGGATCAACGGTCATGAGGCCTCCGGGTATCTCTACTATGTTTAGCAGGCTGTACCGCAACCAGCCGCTCAGCCTCTCTTGCCCGCCGCGGCATCTGCGAGGGATCGAACATGCTCACGAAGCTATTTTTCGCTGGAGACCTGATGTGCGGCCGCGGCATCGACCAGGTGTTACCGCAGCGCGGCGACCCAGCCATCCATGAGGCTTATGCGCAGCACGCCGGCGATTACGTGCGCCTTGCCGAGCAGAAAAACGGCAAGATCCCCACTACGGTCGATTATTCCTATCCCTGGGGCGTTGCCCTGGCGGCGCTTGCGGAGCGACGGCCACACGTCCGCCTGGTCAACCTGGAAACCTCACTGACCTGTCGCGGCGAGCCACGGCCGCATGGGCTGCATTATCGAATGAATCCGGCCAACATGGGCATCCTCAACGTGGCCGAAATCGATTGCTGCTCGCTGGCCAACAACCACGTCCTCGACTGGGGCGAAGCAGGGCTTCGCGACACGCTGGAGGTCCTGGACAAGCATGGCATCCATCGCAGCGGTGCAGGCTTGGATGCCGCTGAAGCCGAAGCACCGGCGATCCTGCCGTTGCCCAGTGGCAAACGCATGCTGGTGTTCGCCTATGCCACCACCGACAGCGGTGTGGATGCGGAATGCTCTGCCGGCCCCGGCAAGCCGGGTGTTGCCTGGCTGCCCGACCTATCGTCCACGTCCCTGCGTCACGTTGTGCAGCGCATCCGTGCCAGCAAGCGCCCCGGCGACCTGGTGGTCGTGTCGCTGCATTGGGGCGGCAACTGGGACTTCTCGCTATACGAAGCGCAGACTCGCTTCGCCCGTGATCTGATCGACGAAGCAGGCGTTGATCTAATCCACGGACACTCCTCGCACCACGTCAAAGCGCTCGAGGTCTACCGGGGGCGGCTGATCGCCTATGGCTGCGGCGACCTGTTGAATGACTATGAAGGCATCGACGGTTACGAAAGCTACCGAAGCGATCTGGGGCTGCTGTATTTCGCCAGCCTGAAACCAGACGGCAGCCTCGCCGCATTGGAGCTCTGCCCGATCAAACGCTCCAGGCTCCGCCTGAACCGCCCTTCGAGCGACGAGCGCGACTGGCTGTTGAACGTCGTCAACCGTGACTCGGAGCACTTCGGCTGCTATCTGGAACCGACCGCAAACGACGCCTTCAAACTGACCTGGCCAGCCATGCAGCATTGATGCGGTTCGGCAGGCGCGCCATTGGTACGGTGTATTTTCCTGTAGACTACGCGGCCCAGCGCGCCGCCCGATGGCCGCTTGATTTCCGGCGGCCCGCCGCGGCGTGCCGGACCACCGCGACTGAACTAACCTGATGCTTCCAGATTCCCAAACCACTGCTCACGCCGCTCTTTCCCGCCGCTTCTCGGTCGCGCCGATGATGGACTGGACGGATCGCCATTGTCGCTACTTCCTGCGCCAGCTTTCCAGGCACGCCCTGCTCTACACCGAGATGGTTACCACCGGTGCGCTGCTGCACGGCGATGCGGCACGGTTTCTGCGCCACGATGTGAGCGAGCATCCGCTGGCGCTGCAGCTGGGCGGCAGCGTGCCGGGCGATCTGGCAGCTTGCGCAAAGCTCGCCGAAGCCGCGGGTTATGACGAGGTGAATCTCAACGTTGGCTGCCCCAGCGATCGGGTGCAGAACAACATGATCGGCGCCTGCCTAATGGGCCATCCGCAACTGGTCGCCGATTGTGTGAAGGCCATGCGCGATGCGGTGGGCATCGAGGTCACCGTCAAGCACCGTATCGGCATCAACGGCCGCGACAGCTATGCCGAATTGTGCGATTTCGTCGGCCAGGTGCGCGACGCCGGCTGCCGCAGCTTCACCGTGCACGCGCGCATCGCCATCCTCGAAGGACTGTCACCGAAGCAGAATCGCGAGGTCCCGCCGCTACGCTACGACATCGCCGCGCAGCTCAAGCGGGATTTCCCGGGCCTCGAGATCATCCTCAACGGCGGCATCAAGACGCTGGAAGAATGCCGTGCGCATCTGCAGACGTTCGATGGTGTCATGCTCGGTCGCGAGGCCTACCACAACCCCTACCTGCTGGCGCAGGTCGATAGCAGCCTGTTCGGCAGCGACGCACCAGTCATCAGCCGTGCGCAGGCGTTACGCAACATGGGCCCATACATCGAACGGCATCTTGCCGAGGGCGGCGCCATGCATCACGTCACCCGCCATGTGCTCGGCCTGGGCCAGGGTTTCCCCGGCGCGCGGCGCTTCCGTCAGCTGCTTTCGGTGGACATTCACAAGACCGGCGAGCCGCTGGCGCTGCTCGATCAGGCGGTGGCGTTGCTCGAAGGCCACTAACGACTTCGCGGCCAAGGAACGCAGGCAGAGCAATCGGATCAAAGGCTGGCGCACCCGCGCCCATCCACTCGTTGAGCGGGTGAACCGGCTCGGGTAAGGTCGTGCCATTCACAGGACGGAGCCCCCTCTTACATGACTTCCAAGCTGGAACAACTCAAGCAGTTCACCACCGTCGTTGCCGATACCGGTGATATCGACGCCATTGCCCGCCTGAAGCCGGTGGACGCCACCACCAACCCATCACTGCTGCTCAAGGCGGCTGCGATGCCGCGCTATGCCGAGGACCTGGGCAACGCGATGAAGCAATGCCAGGGCGATATCGGCCTGGCCTGCGACCTGTTCGCGGTCGCTGTCGGCAAGCAGATCCTCGAACTCATCCCCGGACGCATTTCCACCGAGGTCGACGCGCGCCTTTCCTTCGACACCCAGGCCATGGTCCAGCGCGGCGAGCGGCTGATCGGGCTCTACGAGCAGGCCGGCATCAGCCGCGAGCGCGTGCTGATCAAGATCGCCTCCACCTGGGAAGGCATCCGCGCCGCCGAGCAGCTGGAAAAGGCCGGCATCCAGACCAACCTCACCCTGCTGTTCTCCTTCACCCAGGCGGTGGCCTGCGCCGAGGCGGGCGTGTTCCTGATCTCCCCGTTCGTTGGCCGCATTTACGACTGGTACAAGAAGCACGAAGGCCGCGATTACCAGGGCGCGGAAGACCCCGGTGTGCAATCGGTCAGCCGCATCTACGACTACTACAAGGCGCACGGCTACGAGACGGTGGTGATGGGCGCGAGCTTCCGCAACGTCGGTCAGATCGAGGCGCTGGCCGGCTGCGATCGCCTGACCATCAGCCCGGAGCTGCTCGGCCAACTCGCCGAAGCCAGCGGCACGCTAGAGCGCAAGCTGGAGCCGGGCCGCGCCTCCGAACCGCGCATCAGCCTGGATGAGAACAGCTTCCGCTGGGGGCTGAACGAAGACGCGATGGCGACCGAAAAACTCGCCGAAGGCATCCGTCAGTTCGCCAGGGATCAGGAAAAACTCGAAGCGCTACTGGCAGAACTGGCCTGAGTTCCGATCAGGAGCGCTCCAGGGCGGTGACGAGGTCATGGAAGGCCTCGCGGTTGGACTCGTTAAGGCTCATCAGGATGCGGTGAGCCTCCAGCACCTTGGCCTTCACCACCTCCTCCGACTGATCCTGCGAAGGCAGATCGGCCAGACACTCCGGACAAGGCAGCGGAGTATCGACGATGTTGAACACCTGATCGAAGCCCATCGACTGCAACAGTCGAGTGATATCCGGGTGGGTCGTGACCAGCGTCGGCAACATGCCGACCTTTTGCCGCGACAGAATCGACAGCTTGGCCAGCAGGCCGAGGGTGGTGCTGTCGATGCTACGGCTCTCGGTCAGATCGATGACGATGGATGAGAAATTGAGCGACGAGAAGATCTTCTCGATCGTTGCATCCAGCGCCGAACAGAGCGTCAGACGGATCTCACCAATGAACTTCAGAACAAAGGTGCCATCCATCTCGGCGAACTGGATTCTTCCAGTACTCATGCAAGGTTCCTGCTCAACACCAGCAAGGCGATATCGTCGGGCATGTCAGCCAGTTCGGCTAACCCGAAGACTCGGCGTAATCCATCCAGCGTGCCACCGGCCTCGGTAATCAGACCGGGCAACGCGGACTCTTTGTCTTTGAGTGTTTCTCCGGGCAAAAGGTCCAGAATGCCATCGGAGAGCAAGGTCAGGCTGAAGGTCTGCGGCAGCTCCAGTTCGAAATCCTGGTAGGTGGCTTCGGCGAACAACCCTACCGGAAGCCCACGCCCCTCCAGATAGCGAGAGCTCTGGCCATCGAACAGCACCGGCATCGGCAAATGCCCGCCGATGCTGTAGTGCAGTACATCGCGTTCCTGATCGATCACGCCACCGAGCATGGTGACGTGCTTGCCCAGTTTGCAGTTGATCAGCCCGCGGTTGATGTGGTCGAGCACTTCCGAAGGCTTGAACTCACGCAGTGTCCCGCCGCGGCGCGATTCGTACAGCAGGCGGGTAGTCATGAACTTGAGCAGCACGGTGACGAACGCCGAGGACGCCCCATGACCAGACACGTCCGCCAGGTAGAAGCCGATGCGTCGCTCATCCACGCGAAAGTAATCGACGAAGTCACCGGACAGATAAAGCGAGGGAATGATCTGGTGGGCGAAATCGAAATCGTCGGCGCTCCAAGGGGTCACCGGCAGCATGTTCATCTGCACCTGGCGCCCGGCGTCCTGATCCTCCTGCAACAGATGCAGGCTGGCCTGTAGGTCGCGGTTGGCGGTCTCCAGCTGCTCGCGATAGCGGCGGTTTTCCAGCCGCAGGCGAGAACGATCCAACGCGCGGCGAACCGAGTGTTCGAGCATCGCCAGATCTTCGAGAGGCTTGATCAGATAGTCGGCGGCGCCCAGGCGCAACGCCTCCACCGCATCGCTCATCACCCCGGCGCCCGATACCACGATCACTGGCAGGTCGAGCTGACGCTCGCTGATCTGACGGATCAGCTCCAGCCCATCCATCTGCGGCATGCGCAAATCGCAGATGACCAGATCGGGCTGCTCCGACTCGAAAAGCTCCATGCCTTGCGGACCATTGCCAGCCTGCAGGACACGAAAACCGCTGTCATCCAGATAGGCGGCCAGACTGGCCCGAACCACATCGTCGTCATCAATGATCAGCAGCGTCGCGCTTGGTTTATGCATGTTCCTACCAGGCGGTGTCGCCAGGATGATTGGCGAAAGCATTGGCCCCGCGCGAACGCTGGGCATGGGTTCGTTTCAAGGCGCAGACGGTACTCCCATACGATCGGGGTTTCAAGCCGACCGGCTGGCGGCTTTACAGGTCGAATTGAGGGGCGCTATAAGAACCAAGCGAGCCATATATAAAAGGTTGAAACCATGAGCCAGAAAGACCGTGACTACAGCGAAAAACGCGATTTCATCAGGATGCGGGTGGAAACCGCCGTCACGCTGGAACATGGCGATACAAAACTCGCCGGCACCTGTATCGACCTCTCGAGTACCGGCATGCAAGTCCTGGCCGGAACGCAGCTGCAGATGGGCGACAAGGTGCGCGTGCTGATCCCATCCGAACACAGCGAGCTGAAGGGCCTCGACGCACAGACAGAGGTGGTGCGCGTGATTCAGCTCGATGATGGCCGCCAGAGCCTGGGGCTGGCCATCCTTTCGATGAGCTGACGCCGCCCTGCCCCGTTGCTGGCCGCGCTGGCGCGGCCAGCGGTTGAACTCAGAAGTCGTCTTCGACCTCGCCATCCTTGACCCGGAATTCACGGTTCTGCAGATAGGCATTGCGCACGAAGATATAACGATCGCCACGAATCATCTTCTCGGCGGAAAGCAGGCCGGCGCGGGTGTCGATCAGATCGACGCCCCGTGTGATGTTCCGGGTCGGCACGTGATCCATGTGCGGATAGGGCTCGAGAAACGCATCCGGCACGCGACCTGCTGCATCACGCACAGTGCTCGGCCCCAGCAACGGCAGCACCACGTAGGGGCCGCTGCCCAATCCCCAGGCGCCCAGGGTCTGACCGAAATCCTCGTCGTTCTTGTGCAGCCCCATGGGGGTTGCGACGTCGAAGAAGCCGAGCACGCCAAAGGTGGTGTTGAACAGGATCCGACTGGTGTCGATGCCGGCGTCGCGGACCTTGCCCTGCAGCAGATCGTTGGCCAGCACGACCACGTCGCCGAGGTTGCTGAAGACATTGCCAATGCCGTCTTCGAGGAACTGCGGCGTAACCTTCTGATAGCCCTTGGCCAAGGGCTTGAGCGTGTAGGTGTCAACGGTATCGTTGAAGCGGAACACCGCGCGGTTGACGCCTTCCCACGGATCCTCTTCGGCAGCCAGTGCATGGCTCGCGCCAAGCATGGCGACGGTGACGAAACTGGCCTTGAGCACGGCGATCCAGGCCGTTGCGATCTTGGGCATTGCTGTTTTCTCCCTAGTTTTGGTGCACGCGGCGCACCGACGCAGACCGCGCAGTATAGAGCGAACATTCGATTTGCGGCAGTCAGCCGGACAGGCCGCCTGTCCGCCGTCAATCCAGCCGGTGCTCGCCCCGCAAAGGCACAGACAAGGCCAAGCGGCTGGTTTAACCTTCGGGTATCGAGAGCAACGCTCGTTGCCCGTAAATCCATGAGAGGGAAGCAAGATGCCGGAACATGATCTGCAGTCGCAGCTCGAAGAACTGCGTAATCAACTGGCCCAGGACACGCCGCTGACCGACGAGGAGCGCGCCTCGCTGCAGGCCATCGCCCAAGACATCGAAGCGCGCCTGGCGACCAAAGACAGCACCGAATACAACGACTCGCTGGTCGATGGCGTCAATCTGGCCGTCGAGCGCTTCGAAGTCAGCCATCCGAGCATGGCCATGACCCTGCGCAACATCATGCAGACCCTGGCCAACATGGGCATCAGAAGCAAGTCACGGGTCGCGGCATGCACGCGACCCGCCGCGTCACTGGCGTACCAGACGACGATTGTCCACCTCTAGCGTCTCGGTGCTGCGGTACGGATTGATGTCCAGGCCACCACGGCGCACGTAGCGCGCATAGACGGTGAGCTTCTCCGGCTGCAACAGGCGCTGCAGGTCGAGGAAGATGCGCTCCACACATTGCTCGTGGAAGTCGGCATGCTGGCGGAAGCTCACCAGATAGGCCAGCAGGCTCTCCGGCTGCAGCGCGGCACCACGATACTCCACCACCACACTGCCCCAGTCCGGCTGACCGGTGACCGGGCAGTTGGATTTGAGCAGGTGGCTGTGCAGCGATTCCTCGACCACCCGCTCGGCATCGCATGCCAGCAGCTCGGGGCGCGGATGGTCGTAGTGCTCGATGGCTACGTCCAGCTCGTCGATGCACCGCCCTGGCAGCGTGGCGACGCCTTCAGTGGCGACTTCGTCCAGCGTGCGCAGGCGCACCCTGACCGGCTTGCCGGCAGCGGCCGAAAGATCGGCACTCATCAGCTCCAGCAGCGCTTCCCGCGATTCGAACACCGATTGGTTCAACGAATTGAGGTAGAGCTTGAACGACTTGGACTCGATGATGTTCGGCGAGTCGGCCGGAATCTCGAATTCGCCGATCGCCACCACCGGCTTGCCCGACGGCAGCAGCCAGGACAGCTCGTAACAGTTCCACAGGTCCACGCCCTGATAGGGCAGCGTCTCGGCGGTCAACCCGAGTTCGGCCCACTTCGGTGCCCGTGGAATCGGGAACAGGAGGTGCGGGCTGTAGGTGGCAACGTAGTCACTGGACTTGCCCAGCGGGGAATGTTCGGCGGGATGCTGCATCGGAAGGGAACCTGAACGAAAAACGCCGCGAAGTTTAGCGCTTCGCGGCGTTCTTTTCAGCGCCATCGGCGCAGCAGACGGACGAAGCGCCGACTACTGGCGCATACCCCGCCCGCTTTTGAGCAAATGCACGGACACCAGATAGAGCGCCGCCACCGCCACCAGCATGAAGCTGATCGCCACACCGATGCGGATGTCCGAAACGCCGAGGATGCCGTAACGGAAGGCATTGACCATGTGCAGCACCGGGTTGGCCAGCGACAGCGTCTGCCAGAACGGCGACAGCAGATTGATCGAATAGAACACCCCGCCCAAGTAGGTCAGCGGCGTCAGCACGAAGGTCGGGATGATCGAGATATCGTCGAAGTTGCGCGCGAACACCGCGTTGATGAAGCCGCCCAGGGCGAAGATGCTCGCGGTCAGAGTGATGACCAGCACCGTCACGCCCAGGTGATGCACCTGCAGATCGGTGAAGAACATCGACAGCAGCGTCACGATCACCGCCACCGCCAGCCCGCGGGTGATGCCGCCCAGGGCGAAGCCTATGACGATGACGTGGGGCGACACCGGCGAGACCAGCAGCTCCTCGATGGAGCGCTGGAACTTGGTGCTGAAGAAGCTCGATACCACGTTGCTGTACGAGTTGGTGATCACCGACATCATGATCAGCCCCGGCACGATGTAGTCCATGTAGCTGAAGCCATCCATGTCGCCAATCCGCGCGCCGATCAGGCTGCCGAAGATGACGAAGTACAGCACCATGGTGATCGCCGGGGGCAGCAGGGTCTGCGGCCAGATGCGCGTGTAGCGACGGATCTCGCGCTGCACGATGGTCTGCAGCGCGACCAGGTTGGGACGCAGTTCGCCGCTCATGACTTCACCTTCAGATTGTTCTCCACCAGCGACACGAACAGCTCCTCCAGCCGGTTGGTCTTGTTGCGCAGGCTCAGCACCTCGATGCCCTGGGCGCCGAGCAGGCGGAACAGCTCGGTGACACCCTGGCTTTTCTCCACCTGCACCTCGAGGGTGTGATGGTCGATCAGCCGCGACGGATAGTTGCCCAGTTCAGGCGCCACCAGTTGCGACTCCTTGAGATCGAGCAGGAAGGTTTCCACGTGCAGCTGCTTGAGCAGCTCGCGCATGCTGGTGTTCTTGACGATCTGGCCGTGGTCGATGATGCCGATGTTGCGGCACAGCTGCTCGGCCTCTTCCAGGTAGTGGGTGGTGAGGATGATGGTGATCCCCTCGCGGTTGAGCTCGGTCAGGAACGACCACATCGACCGCCGCAGCTCGATATCCACGCCTGCGGTGGGTTCGTCGAGAATCAACAGGCGCGGCTGATGGATCAGCGCGCGGGCGATCATCAGCCGGCGCTTCATGCCGCCGGAGAGCATGCGCGATGACACGTCGCGCTTGTCCCACAGCCCCAGCTGGTTGAGGTAGCGCTCGGCGCGCTCCTTGGCGACCTTCGCCGGAATGCCGTAGTAACCGGCCTGGGTGACCAGGATGTCGAAGGCCTTCTCGAACTGGTTGAAGTTGAACTCCTGCGGCACCACGCCCAGGCAGCGCTTGAGGCCAGACGGGTCGCGATCCAGGTCATGGCCGAACACGTTGACCGTGCCGCCACTCTTGTTCACCAGGGTCGAGAGGATGCCGATGGTGGTGGACTTGCCGGCGCCGTTGGGCCCGAGCAAGGCGAAGAAGTCGCCTTCGGCGACATCGAGATCGATGCCCTTGAGGGCCTGGAAGCCGTTGCCGTAGGTCTTGGTCAACTGCCGAATGGACAGAGCAGTACTCATAAGAAGGTGCACACAACGCGAAGGGAATGGAGCTAGATATGGGCACCGCCAACCAATTGCAACCGCGCATGTCCGCAGTGAATGCCTCACTGCCCCGCTTCGGCTTGCTCCAACGGCACCACGATCAGCGCCGCACGCTGGCCTTCGGCGACGTCGGCCATGGGAAACAGGATGCGAGCACCCGGTTCGTCGACCACCCAGCGCTCGCCGTCATCCTCGGCCAGCAGACTGCCGAGCGGCAGAGGGGTGAAGTTCTCGATATCCGCTGGCAGGCACAGCCTGAACCGAGGGCTGCGCTTGATGATCTCGCGGGAAATCTGCAGCAGCTGTAGCTCGGCCCCGGTACTGACCGGCAATGCCCGTCCCTCGATCATCGCGATCAGCCCGTTCTCGAACTGCGAGACGGCAGCCGGTAGCGCTTCGCCCTCGCCTTCGGCCAGCTCCACCGTGAACGCCTCAGCGCCATGGCGCATGGCGGTCAGCGCGCTGAAGGTGTTCGTCGCCTGGCGTTGCACAAGCACGGCGTCGATGGCCAGCCCTTGCAGCCTGGCCAGCGCCTCGGCAGTTGCCTGCTCGTCCTCGTACCAGGGGCGGATGGCGAATTGGGCAAGGCGCGACGGACGCATCGCCGAATGCAGATCGTAGTGTCGACGCACGCGTCCCGTGTCGCCGAAGAAACCGCTGACCAACGCCTCCAGCTCTGCTGCCCGGATGGCTTCGCTGCACCAGACGTCGGCATGCGCGCCCCGGAACAGCCGATTGAGATCATGGTCGACCAGCCGCTGCGTCCGGCGCACCGCTGCCGGGTTGGCGAACAGCAACAACAGCCGCGCGCGCGGCATGACATCGCCACGGGCAAGCGCCCGGATCAGGCGGTCCAGCACATGGATGGGGATGAGTTCGTTGCCATGAACGCCTGCAGAGATCAGCAGGTCCAGGCCGAGATCGGCGCTGGCAGGTGGCGAAACGAGCAGAGCGCCCTCCGCCAGCCAGTGCAGCTTCACCCCATGCGGGGTGAGCTGGATCTTCTCGCAGGGTTCACGCCCGGCGAGGGTGAGCTCCAGCAGCTTGCCGAGGGCGAGCATGCCGGCCTGCGGTCAGTGGTTGCAGTCGGGGCCGTGGACGTGCTCGTCGTCATCGGCCTCGACCGGCTCCATTTCCAGCTGCAGGCTGACCAGGTTGGTCGCCAGCGGGCGCAGCACCAGATTGGCGTACTCGGTATCACCATCCTCGACATCCACGCCGATCATCAGCTGACCGTTGCCGACTTGCTGAATCCACACCTCGCGCCCCTGCCAGACCACGGCGAAACGGGTGCAGGAAGTTTCCAATTGGGTTCCATCGACGTCTTCCAGAACCAGTTGCAGGCTATCGCTCATTGAATTGCTCTCGTTTGGTAGAAGCGCGACGCCCCATGGCGCCGCGCGAAGATTGATCAGGCTTGGGTCAGCGTCGCGATGGCGCGCTCGAAACGATCCAGCCCCTCATTGATGTCAGCTTCGTCGATGACCAGGCTCGGCGCCAGGCGAACCACGTCCGGGCCTGCCTGCAGCACCATCAACGCTTCTTTCTCGGCGGCAGCGCAGAAGGCGCCGGCCTTGCCCTTCCAGGCGTCGGTCAGCACGCAGCCGATCAGCAGACCACGGCCGCGAACCTGGCTGAACACGCCGTAACGTTCTCCGATCTGCATGAGACGAGTCTTGAACTGCTCGTGGCGCGCCTTGACCCCTTCCAGCACCTCGGGCGTATTGATGATGTCCACCACCGTCTCGGCCACGGCACAGGCGAGCGGGTTGCCGCCGTAGGTGGTGCCGTGAGTGCCGACGCTCAGATGCGCGGCGATTTCATTGGTGGTCAGCATCGCGCCGATGGGGAAACCGCCGCCCAGGCTCTTGGCATTGGTCAGGATGTCCGGCTCGACGCCGTAATGCATGTAGGCGAACAGGTCGCCGGTGCGCCCCATGCCGGACTGCACTTCGTCGAAGATCAGCAGCGCGTTGTGCTCGTTGCACAGCTGGCGCGCGCCTTCCAGGTAGGCCTGTTCGCCTGGCAAGACACCGCTCTCGCCCTGGATCGGCTCGAGCACCACCGCACAAGTCTTGTCGGAGATCGCCGCCTTCAACGCCTCGAGGTCGTTGTAGGGCACATGGCTGATGCCTTCGATCTTTGGCCCGAAGCCATCGGAATACTTCGACTGCCCGCCCACCGTGACGGTGAACAGGGTGCGGCCGTGGAAGCTGTTGAGCGCCGAGATGATCTCGAATTTCTGCGGACCGTAGACGTCATGGGCGTAACGACGGGCCAGCTTGAACGCCGCCTCGTTGGCCTCCGCCCCGGAATTGCAGAAGAAGGCGCGGTCGGCGAAGGTTGCCGCCACCAGTTTCTTGGCCAGACGCAGCGCCGGCTCGTTGGTATAGATGTTGGAGATGTGCCAGAGCTTGCCGGCCTGCTCGGTCAGTGCCGCCACCATGGCCGGATGGGCATGACCCAGCGCGTTGACCGCGATGCCACCGGCGAAATCCACCAGTTCTCGACCGCTCTGATCCCAGACTCGCGAGCCCAGACCACGCACCGGCACGAAGGCCGCGGGGGCGAAGGTGGGAACAATGACCTGGTCGAAATCGGCGCGTTCTACCGGGGTGTGCGGGGCGGACATCGGGGCTCTCCTGCGAGGCGACACTGAATGAGAAATGAAAACGCCCCGCCATCGGCGGGGCGTCACTCGCGCAGTGTAAACGCAGGGCCGGCCCTCGTGCGCACTCGAGTAGAAATTCTCTTGTGCAGCCGACCGGACGATCAGCCGAAGTGCTGCTGGTCCAGTGCGATCGCCTGGTCGAGGGTCTCCAGCAGGGCCTTGCGCACTTTCAGCTTGGTGTTCTTGTGCGCCACCATGTTGATCTTCTTCAGCTGCTCGGCGGCAGCCTTGGCCACCGCCAGCAGTTCGCCCGTCGGCACCACCTTGTCGAGGAAGCCAGCGCTTACCGCGCCGGCTGGATCGAACATCTCGCCGTTGATCACCGAGCGCTGGAACGCTGCCTTGCCAAGGCGATCACGCGCCAGCTCGATGCCGGCGTGGTGCATGGTCATGCCGATCTGCACCTCGTTGAGGCCGATGTGGAAAGGCCCTTCGACGCCGATGCGGTAGTCCGACGACAACAGCAGGAAGGCGCCCTTGGCGATAGCGTGCCCCGGGCAGGCGACGATGATCGGGAATGGGTGCGCCAGCATGCGGCGGGAGAACGTCGAGCCGGTGGCGACTAGCGCCATGGCATTCTGCGGGCTGGCAGTCATGACCTTGAGGTCGTAGCCACCGGAAAGAATGCCGGGCTGGCCGGTGAGGATGACGATGGCGCGGTCCTGCTCGGCGCGATCCAACGCGGCATTGAGCGCCTCGAATACCGCAGGCGAGAGCGCGTTGACCTTGCCGTTGCACAGCGTCAGCGTGGCGATGCCGTCTTCGAATTGGTAGGAGACCAGCTCAGTCATGACGAGATTCCTTGTTCTTGAAGTGCGCAGACGTTACCCAGCACCCGGGTTCAGGTAAAGCACGATGACCGACCGGCCGGTCACGCTTTGCGTCTCGACATGCGCTCGGACTGGAGCGCTCAGGCATCCGGATCGAACTCGGCCAGCGCCTGCGGATGCAGGATCGACTGCAGCTCCGGATCGGCGATATGCAGGCCGAAGGAGCCATCCGGCAGCCCGCCGGAAATGCGATAGGGCGTGCCCTCCTCGTCCACGGTGATTCGCGCCAGATCCAGATAGCGGGGTGTGCAGCGCTCCTTCGCCGCGTTGCGCAACACCACGACCCGCGGACGCAGCTGCAGCCGCTCGTGCTTTTCGACCACCACGGCCACTTCGCCGGTATGCAGCTCCACCAGCGTGCCGACCGGGAAGGCACCGAGCCAGCGAATGAATTCGCGCACCAGCTCCTCGTCGAACTGCACACCACTGGCGCTGCGCAGGATCTCGAACGCCGACTGCACCGGCCGCGCGTAGTCGTAGGCGCGATGACTGGTGATGGCGTCGAACGCATCGACGATGGTGATGATGCGCGTCATGTACGAAATCTGCGCCGGCCCGGAGCCGAGCGGATAGCCCGTACCATCGAGCCGTTCGTGGTGACCATAGGCGGCCTGCAGCGCCACCTCAGGCACACCCGGCTGCGCACTTAGCGCCTCCAGCCCGAACGCCGGATGCCGCTTGATCAGCTCGAATTCTTCCGCGGTGAGCTTGCCCGGCTTGTTGAGAATCTCCGGATCGATGCGCATCTTGCCGACGTCATGCAGCAGCCCGGCCATGCCCAGCAGCTGCAGCTTGTCATCCGGCAAGCCGAGATGGTTGCCGAAGCCCATCGCCATGATCGAAACGGACAGGCAATGCAGGCTGGTATAGAGGTCCTTGCTCTTCAGGCGGATCAGCCAGAGCATCGCGCTTTCGTTGCGCAGCATGCTCGCCAGGTTGCGCTTGACCACGCCGTGGCAGGCGCGGGTGTCGATCACACGACCATGCTGCACATCGGCGAGTACCTGCTCGATCAGCCCGGCGCCATCCAGATAGGCCGCTCGGGCCTCTTCCACCTCACTGGCCAGCGCATGGCGCGATCGCTGCGGCGCCTTGTGCTGCCGTGGCGCCACGGCGGCGGCCGCTGCACCATGCTGCAGCCGCACCCGCCGCGTGTCGTCGACATAGACGTACAAGCAGCGCTCGCGCACGGCACGCACTTCGTCGGGCGTGAGCAACGGAAAACCCTGGAAGGCGAACGTCGTTTCGCTCCATGGACGATCCAGCTCGCAGACGAACATGCCCAACTCAAGATTGGCCACGGCCACCCGGCGTCGGGTAGGTACCAACAAGGTATCGGGATGATTGCCTGACTCACCTGTCAGTCTCATGGGACAGCTTCGCTCCACTCGCTTTGCTTTCAACATAACCCAGGCGAGCGCCGAGGCTGCAGGTGAGTCTAGCGGAACGTGCAGCCCATCACCCGAGCGATGCGGTTTTGTTAAGCGCATGAATAAGTTAAAAAAGTTTTTGCCAAAGGGCATTCGTTCGATTACATTAGCGCGCCTCGACGGACATGAACCTCCGTCGATCCGGTGAGGTGTCCGAGCGGTTGAAGGAGCACGCCTGGAAAGTGTGTATACGAGAAATCGTATCGAGGGTTCGAATCCCTCCCTCACCGCCAGATTAGATTCAAGAAAAGCCCCCGACTTCGTACGAAGCCGGGGGCTTTTTCGTTGCGCCTTCTTTACTGCCCAACCTGGCTCGATGCCGTGAACTTCCTGCGCATCGAAGCCTGCTGCCGGACGTCCGATGGCCGTTGTCAGCGACATTGCCCTGTAGCAACGTAGCTGCACCAGTCATGAGCAGCGAAACGTTCCCATGAACGATCCCTTCGATCTGCAGCGGTTTGTCGATGCGCAGCAGGATGTGTACGAACAGGCTCTGCAGGAGCTGCGAGCCGGCCGCAAACGTACGCACTGGATGTGGTTCATCTTCCCGCAGCTGAGTGGGCTCGGCCGCAGTGCCATGGCGCAGCGCTATGCCATTTCCGGGCGCGACGAGGCCCTTGCCTATTTGCAACACGCGCTGCTGGGGCCTCGCTTGCAAGCCTGTACCGAAGCGATGCTCGCGCATGCGGGCGACAGCGCCCTGCAGATTCTTGGCCGCCCGGACGATCTGAAGTTTCATTCCTGCATGACATTGTTCGCCTGCATCGCACCGGACCCGGCGCTGTTCGACAAGGCGCTGGAGGTGTTCTTTCGAGGCCAGCCGGACCCGGCCAGCCTCGAGCAGCTGAAGGCCTGAACGTTATCGCCTGCCTTGGTCCTGCTAGCGCTGACCGGCAGCACCGCCGGTCGGGTTCCCGCTGGTCGCGCCGCCAGTGGCCGCTCCGCCGGTGCCGTTACCGTTACCTGTTCCGATTCCACCCGGCGGCGTGACGGCTCCCGGATTGGCGTTTCCATTGGCACCACTCGGCGTCACCGGCGCCCCGGTGGTTCCTTGAACCGGTGCGTTGCCAGTGCCGCCGGTCGACCGTCGCTCGTTGTCCTGGGCGCTCGGCAATCCGGTCCCCGCGGCCGAACCGGCATTGCCGGGTACGGCGGGACGCGGGTTATAGGCATCGCTCTGCACGCCACCACGGTTGAGGGTCGGTGCAGGGTCCCGCGTGGTTGCCGGTTCGCGGATACGGTTGATATCGCGGCCGATCTGTTGGCGATTTTCCTCCATCTGGGCGCCCATCCGGTCGCGCTCCTGCTCGAGGGTCATGTCTCGCTCTTGTGCGTTCGCGGCAGCCGCAGCTGCGGATAGCAACAGTAACGTGGTCAGTTTTACGGTGTGCATGGGTGGTCTCCTGGGCAGTTCACCCAATAGGTGACAACCGAAGGCCACGCGCTGCTCAACGAGCGGGGTGAGTTTCTGGTGTGAAACTTGCTGCGATTATTTCCCAGGGGTGAATGTCCGGCACGTCTCATTTCCGCAGCCGCAAAGAGGAAAACCGAGCGAGCCATTCCGTCACAACCTTCTGGTCGGGCGACAATCCGCTGCACACAAGAAGAAAAGGCCATGTCATGCTCAAGCAGAAGAAATTTCGGCAGGCGACTCTGATCGTCATCGCCACGGCAGTGATCCTGATACTGCCGAACCTGTCCCGTATATTCAGCTGAGCGCGCTACGGCGCGCCGCGAGGTAGCCAGATGCGCACGACCAGCCTCTTCGCCCTTCTCACCCTGAGCATGGCCGCTACCGCCGGCGGGATCGACCGCGACTCCGCGCTTCAGGCGCTGCAGCAGCCGGACGTCGTGTTGATCGACGTGCGTACGGCAGAGGAGTTTGCAGAGGGCGCCCTGCCCGGCGCCACCCGCATCGAAACCCCAGACCTGGCCCGCAATATCGAGGCCCTGGCACCCCGGAAG
Organism: Stutzerimonas sp. KH-1; assembly: GCF_054483855.1. Classification (NCBI taxonomy): domain Bacteria; kingdom Pseudomonadati; phylum Pseudomonadota; class Gammaproteobacteria; order Pseudomonadales; family Pseudomonadaceae; genus Stutzerimonas; species Stutzerimonas sp. KH-1. The sequence goes on from NZ_CM137011.1 coordinate 1,797,778, forward strand.
GACACGCCAGTGGTGCTCTACTGTCGCAGCGGCAGGCGCTCGTCCGCCGCCCAGGAAGTGCTCGAGAAGCTCGGTTACAGCCAGGTCATCAACGCCGGCGGTTATGACCAGCTCGCCAGTGCGCTGCAGCGGGACTGACGCAGAGCAGGCGCCGCAGGCCTCCGCCCGCCCACCGACCAGGGAACTTATGAGCAGCGAGGGCCACTGAAAAACGTGGCCTTCGCTGCATCATGCGCACCCTTATCGGAGGATATGGATGAACTGGGACGCCCTGCTCAACGAGACTCTCTGGATCAACCTGGCGATCGTGCTGGGCATCACCATCGTCAGCTTTCTGGTCCTGCGCGCCATCCTCGGGATCGTCACGCGGCGCCTCAACAAGCTGGCCACCGGGTCCAAGACCAAGTTCCTCGGCATCACCGCCGAACTGCTTTCACGCACCAGCAATCTGCTGATCCTGGCGTTCTCACTGCTGATCGCCCTGAAGACGGTCGAACTGTCGCCCCGCTGGGAATCGACGATGTCCCACGGCTGGTTCATCGCCCTGGCATTTCAGATCGCGCTGTGGATGGATACCGGCGTCCGCCTGTGGATGGAGAGCCTGACCCGCAACGGCAAGGCGCGCAATCCGGTGACCACCACCATCATCGGCATCATGATCCGCATCGTGGTCTGGACCATGATGCTGCTGTCGATCCTGGCCAACCTGGGTGTCGACATCACCGCCATGGTCGCCAGCCTCGGCGTCGGTGGTATCGCCATCGCCCTGGCAGTGCAGACGCTGCTCAGTGACATCTTCGCCTCGCTGTCCATTGGCGTGGACAAACCCTTCGAGATCGGTGACTTCGTGGTATTTGGCGAAGTGGCCGGCAACATCGAGCACATCGGCCTGAAAACCACGCGCATCCGCGCCCTCAGCGGTGAGCAGGTCGTCATTTCCAACGCCGACCTGTTGCGGCAGATCGTGCACAACTACAAGCGCATGAACACCCGCCGGATCGTCTTCAAGTTCGGCATCACCTACGACACGCCGACCGAAAAGGTTAAAGAGGTGGCGGCATTGGTGAAGCGCATCATCGAAGGCATCGAAATGGCCAAGTTCGACCGCGCGCACTTCCTCGGCTTCGACGATAGCCAGCTGACGTTCGAGGTCGTCTACATCATGCAAGTCTCGGACTACAACAAGTACATGGACACCCAGCAGGAGATCAACCTCGCCTTGCTGCAGGGCATTCGTGACATGGACGTGCAGTTCGCCTTCCCCACCCGCAGCATCGAGTTCATCGGTGGGCAACTGCCGGAAATCAATGTTGCCGGCGTGCCGCAGCAAAAGCCGGCGGCCAACCAGAACGCCGCCGACACCGACACGCACATGCCTGGCGCTCGGCCGACCTGAGCCATGCCCATCGCCGCCGGTTGGCCGGCGGCGGCACCTCGTCCCTTCGCTGCAGCGGCGCAAGCGCCTATGCTGAAGACGGAAGCTGTTCGAACCCAAAAGGATAAGACTCATGACGCTGCTCTGGTTGCTGGTTCTACTGCTCGGTATTGCCGTTCTCGCCCACCTGCGCGTAGCGCCCCGTCTGGCGCTGGCGGTCGTCGCCACCTACCTGGTCTTCATGACCGCTGCCGACACCTCCGAGGTGGTGGTATTCCTGCTCTGGATCGCCCTGATCGCCATCGCGGTGCCACTGCTGGTCGCAGACGTGCGCCGCAAGTACTTCAGCGGGCCGATGTTCGACTGGTTCAAGAAGGCGCTGCCGCCGATTTCCGCCACCGAGCGCGACGCCATCGATGCCGGCACCGTCTGGTGGGACGGCGAGCTGTTCAGCGGCCGCCCGGACTGGGACACCCTGCTCGGCTATCCGAAGGCGCGCCTGACGGATGAAGAACAGGCCTTCCTCGACGGCCCTACCGAAACCCTCTGCGAACTGGTCAGCGAATGGGATATCGCCCAGCGCATGGACCTGCCGCCCGCCGCCTGGGACTACATCAAGGCCGAAGGCTTCTTTGCCCTGATCATCCCCAAGGAGTACGGCGGCAAAGGCTTCTCCGCCTACGCCCACTCGCAGATCGTGATGAAGCTGGCGACCCGCAGCGGTGACCTGGCCAGCACCGTGATGGTGCCCAACTCCCTCGGCCCGGCCGAGCTGCTGATGCACTACGGCACCGAGGAGCAACGCAACCACTACCTGCCACGCCTGGCCAACGGTACCGACATTCCCTGCTTTGCCCTGACCGGCCCCTACGCGGGCAGCGATGCCGGTGCGATGAACGACAGCGGCGTGATCTGCCGCGGCCAATGGCAGGGCGAAGAAGTGCTCGGTCTGCGCCTGAACTGGGAGAAGCGCTACATCACCCTCGGGCCGGTCGCGACCCTGCTCGGCGTGGCCTTCAAGACCTACGACCCGGACCACTTGCTGGGCGATGAGGAAGAACTCGGCATCAGTCTGGCGCTGATCCCCACCGACACGCCCGGCGTCGAGATCGGCCGTCGCCACCTGCCGCTGGGCGCTGCCTTCATGAACGGGCCGAACTGGGGCAAGGACGTCTTCGTACCGCTGGAAGCCATCATCGGCGGCCGCGACATGATCGGCAAAGGCTGGATGATGCTGATGAACTGCCTCTCGGTCGGCCGCTCGATCTCGCTGCCGGCGACCGGCACCAGCGCGGCCAAGGTCTGCAGCTATGTGAGCGGCCGCTACGCGCAGGTCCGCGAGCAGTTCAATGTGCCGCTGGCCGCCTTCGAAGGGATCCAGGAACCGCTGGCGCGCATCGGCGGCAACGCCTGGCTGATGGACGCGGCGCGTATTCTCACCGCCCATGCCGTCGACCTGGGCGAGAAGCCCTCGGTGCTGTCGGCCATTCTCAAGTACCACCTCACCGAGCGCGGCCGCGCCTGCATCACCGACGCCATGGATATCCACGGCGGCAAGGGCATCATCCTCGGCCCGAACAACTACCTCGGCCGGATGTGGCTGTCGGCGCCGATCTCGATCACCGTGGAGGGCGCGAACATCCTCTCGCGCAACCTGATGATCTTCGGCCAGGGCGCGATCCGCTGCCATCCGTTCGTGCTGCGTGAAATGGAGCTGGTCCACGAGCCGGATCGCGAAGCCGCTGTTGTGAAATTCGATGACCTGCTCATGCAACACATCGGCTTCGCCGTCAGCAACACCGCCAGCACTCTGCTGCTGGGTCTGAGCTTCGGTCTGATGGGGCGCGTCCCGGGGACCAGCGTCACGCAACCCTACTTCCGCGCCCTCAACCGCATCGCCGCAGCCTTCGCCATGCTGGCTGACCTGTCGATGATGCTGCTGGGCGGCGAGCTCAAGCGCCGCGAACGGCTGTCGGCGCGCCTGGGCGACGTGCTCAGCCATCTCTACCTCGCCTCGGCGGCGCTCAAACAGTTCCACGACCTCGGCCATCCAACCGAACAGGAGCCGCTGCTGCGCTGGGCGCTGGAGGATTGTCTGGAGAAGGCCGAATCAGCCCTGCAGGACGTGCTGGCCAACTTCCCCAACCGCATCCTCGGGCACCTGCTGCATGCGCTGGTGTTCCCCTTCGGTGCGCGGCACAAGGGGCCATCGGACACGCTCGACGCCGAAGTCGCCGCCCTGCTCGGCCGCCCCGAAGGCGATCCGGCTTTTGAGCGCATCCTCGACGGCATGCACCGCCCGCAGGACCCCGAGCAGCCGCTGGGCGCGCTGAAGCATGCCTTCGAGGCGCTGGCCGCCAGCCAGAACGCGGCGAAGAAGCTGGCCAAGGCGGTGAAAGGCGGCACGCTCCAGCCGATGCCTGGCGAGCCCCCCATCGATGCAGCGCTGACGGCTGGCGCGCTCGATCCCGCCGAAGCCGAACAGCTGCGCATGGCTGAACTGGCGCGGCGCAAGGTGATCGACGTGGATGACTTCGCCAAGGAAGAGCTGGCGCTGGAAGAGGGCCGGATTCGTTGATGGAGATGGGACCCGGGCGCTACGTAGCATTCGCGTAGGGTGGGCTTTAGCCCACCAGCCCTCGCCCTCGCCACCGCTGCTGGTGGGCTGAAGCCCACCCGAGGCCATCCAGACGCATGCAAGCGTTACATCAAGGCGGTCTCAAGTCGTCGTAGGGCGGGCTTTAGCCCGCCACTGCCCCCCACACCACGGCCGAAGGTGGGCTGAAGCCCACCCTACAGGCAACCGCCCCTCACCCTAATCCGCGTGCCGCCTTGGCCAGACCAGGCTGAAACGCGCCCCACCCAATGCGCTGTCGCCGACCTGCGAACGGCCGCCATGCCAGTAGACGATGCGCCGCACGATGGACAGGCCCAGCCCGTGTCCGCCTGACGCGCGGGTGCGACTGTCGTCCAGACGCAGGAATGGCGTGAAGACCTTCTCCCAATCCGCCTCCGGCACACCAGGACCGTCGTCGTCCACCTCCAGCCGTGCCGTTTCCCCATCGATGGCGAAGCTGACCCGCACCTGGCTTTCGGCATGGCGCATGGCATTGGTGATGAGGTTGCTCAGGGCACGGCGCAGGTACTGCGGCTCGGCGTCGGCCCAACCACTACCGTCCTCCGCCAGCACACACTCGCCACGCGCGACGCCAACAACCGGGCGCAACGGCGCCAGCTCGCCGATCACCTGATCGACCAGCGCACCCAGCTCCACGCGCTGGAAACGCAGGTTCGGCGAACCGCGTTCCAGCCGCGAATACACCAGCATCTCGTCCACCAGCGCATCGAGGTCGTCAATATCGCCATCCATGCCTTTCAGGTACTTGTCCCGGGCCTCGTCGGTCGGCGCCTCGGCGGTCATCTCCAGGCCGAAACGCAGCCGTGCCACCGGCGTACGCAGCTCATGGGCAACGGCGCTGACCATCTCCCGCTGCACCGCCAGCAAGCGCTGCAGGTGCTTGGCCATGCCATTGAAGGCAGCCGCCAGCCGTCCTACCGAGTCGGTGCCGACATCCGGCACGCGGGTTTCCAGATTGCCCGCGGCGATGCGCGTGGCCGCGCTTTCCAGCACGCTCAGGCGTTGCTCCAGCTGGCGCACCAGCAGGTAGACCGTCAGGCCGATCAACGACAGCCCGAGCACGCCGATCAGCACCAGCAGCTGCGGCGGATAGGGGTTCATCTGATGCAGCGGGCCGAGCTGCATGATCCAGCGTGTACCGGCAACGGCGGCGAACACGCGCACCGCATCACCGCCGCGGGCGAGCGCCATCACCGTATCGCCCTCGTCCAGTCGCCGACGCTGGTCGTCATCGAGGTTGGCGCTGTCGCGGGTCAGCAGCTCCAGATTGAAGCCGAAGCCGCGCGCCCGCTTCAGCTCGGCAAGGCGCTGTGGCTGTTCGGCTTCGGGATAACGAATCAGCTCGTCGATCAGCAGATAGATGGTGGCGCGCGCCAGCTGCTCGCTGAGCTGCTCCACCTCGCCGGTAAGCACCAGCCGATCCTGCGCGCTGACCAGGCTGAACACCGTGGTGCTCTGCGGGCGGATCTGCTCGACCAGCACCTGTCCGCGCAGCAGGCGCGCCTCCAGGCTGCTTTCCAGGCTGACATCATCCAGCGTCCGCACCCGCAGCGGGATACCCAGCAGCCGCCCCCAGAGGTTCGCCGCCTGGCGCCGCTCGATGGGCGTCATGCTGCTCATGTTGTGCGCCATCAGGCGGAAGGTGCCGCTGGCCAGGCGCTCGCGGTGATCGTCCGCGCGGTACTGGTTGAGCAGGTGCAGGCCGCCGGCGCCGAGCAGCGCCACCAGCACCAGCACCCCCAGCATGCCGCCATAGATGCGCAGGAAGATCGAATTCATGGGCGGCGGCGCTACACCATCGCCACGGCAGCTTCGGAAACGAACAGATAGCCCTTGCCGCGCACCGTCTTGATCAGCCGCGGATGATCGGGATCGTCACCGATCTTGGGGCGGATACGCGAAATACGCACATCGATGGAGCGGTCCTGACCGTCGTATTCGATGCCGCGCAGCTCGGCGAAGATTTCTTCACGGGAAAGAATGCGTCCGGGGTTGGAGGTCAGCAGCCAGAGCAGGTCGAACTCGGCGCCGGTCAGTTCGATCTGCTGTTCACGCAACCAGGCTTCGCGCAGGGCGCTGTCGATCACCAACGGGCCGAACTGCAGGCGCTTGGCATTGGCCGGCGTTTCCGGCGGCTGACGGCGCAGCAAGGCGCGGATGCGCGCCAGCAACAGACGCGGACGCACCGGCTTGCAGACGTAATCGTCGGCGCCGGTTTCCAGCCCTAGCACCTGGTCGAGATCATCGGCCCGCGCGGTGAGCATGAGGATCGGGCCATCATAGCGGTCACGCACCCGCCGGCAGATCGACAGGCCATCCTCGCCGGGTAGCATCAGATCGAGCACCACCAGGTCCGGACGCTCCTCGATGATGCGCTCGACCGCGCAGGCGCCGTCCGACTCGATCGACACCTCGAAGCCGCCGTTGCTGTGCAGGTACTCCTGCGTCAACTCGGCCAGCCGTCGATCGTCCTCAACGATGAGAATCCGCCACGTCTCTTGTTCCATCCCCGCCCCCTGTCTACGCGTCAGGCCACAAACCGAACAGCGCGCATTGTACCCAACGCCCGGACGCGAACGATGCACAAAAAGCGGGCATCGGCAAACACAACATGTTGTGTCATTGACCATCATCAAAATATGCCCGGCGGCGCGTATTTCGTCGGCATTCAGCCAAGCGCCGGAGCCATGCGGGTTGCGGCCGGACGCCCAGCTTTCACCCACAAACCGCACACACCTTATCCACAGGTTATCCCGGCAGACTGCCTTGCATTGGCCTCAAGCCAGCATTATCTTGTCGCCCTTGCGCGCCGCAGGCCCTAGATGTTGGGCCTGGACGGGCCAAGTGACACAATTGAGACTTTTTCGAGCGCTAGGCTATCGCCACGCGTCTCACTGCTCTGCAACACCGTCGGCAGCCTCAGGTCAAGCATTAATGCAAGCCTTCGACAGTCGTCTCCCTGACTTCAGGCGCAGAACCAGTAGCTGTGCTCTGACCCATAACAAAACACAACATATTGTGTTGACAGTTTTTCCAGCCTGACTATCCTTCCGGCAACGACTTAGCTCGTGAGCGGCCGAGTCAGGACTATTTTCCTTGCGATACCACCATGCGCCGCGATGCGGGGCAGGTTCATGCAATAACGACGCGAGGGCCCGACCAGGCCTGCGCAGACAGACTCAGAACGCGATCAAAAAATAGAATCCGGAGCCCCCATGCAAAACCAATCCACTCGCGAGAACCCGCTGTCAGCCGATGCACCGGATCTGGCGGCTACCGCCCCGGGCCAGCTGCGCGTGATCAAGCGCAACGGTACCGTCGTCCCCTACACCGACGACAAGATCACCGTCGCCATCACCAAGGCCTTTCTCGCAGTGGAAGGCGGTAACGCTGCCGCTTCCTCGCGTATTCACGACACCGTTGCGCGCCTGACCGAGCAGGTCACCGCCACCTTCCGCCGTCGCATGCCCTCCGGCGGCACCATCCATATCGAAGAAATCCAGGACCAGGTCGAACTGGCCCTGATGCGTGCCGGCGAGCAGAAGGTCGCCCGTGACTACGTGATCTACCGCGAAGCCCAGGCCGTCAAGCGCAAGAGCGCCAGCGGCAGCAGCGACATCGCCCAGCCGCACCCGAGCATCCGCGTCACCCGCGCCGATGGCAGCCAGCAGCCGCTGGACATGGGCCGCCTGCAGACCATCATCACCGAGGCCTGTGAAGGCCTGGCCGAAGTCGACGGTGCGCTGATCGAGCGTGAAACCCTGAAGAACCTCTACGACGGCGTGGCCGAGAAGGACGTCAACACCGCGCTGGTGATGACCGCTCGCACCCTGGTCGAGCGCGAGCCGAACTACAGCCAGGTCACCGCGCGCCTGCTGATGGACACCCTGCGTGCCGAAGCCCTGGGCTTCCTCGGCGTAGCCGAAAGCGCCACCCATCACGAGATGGCCGACCTCTACGCCAAGGCCCTGCCGGCCTACATCGAGAAAGGCGTCGAGTTCGAGCTGCTCGATTCCAAGCTCAAGAGCTACGACCTGGCCAAGCTGGGCGCCGCACTGAACCACGAGCGCGACCAGCAGTTCACCTACCTCGGCCTGCAGACCCTGTACGACCGCTACTTCATCCACAAGAACGACATTCGCTTCGAACTGCCGCAGATCTTCTTCATGCGCGTGGCCATGGGCCTGGCCATCGAGGAAGAGCAGAAGGAAGCGCGCGCCATCGAGTTCTACAACCTGCTGTCGTCCTTCGACTACATGGCTTCGACGCCGACCCTGTTCAACGCCGGCACCCTGCGTCCGCAGCTGTCCTCCTGCTACCTGACCACCGTGCCGGACGACCTGGGCGGCATCTACGACGCCATCCGCGATAACGCCCTGCTGTCCAAGTTCGCCGGCGGCCTGGGCAACGACTGGACCCCGGTGCGCGCGCTGGGTGCCTACATCAAGGGCACCAACGGCAAGAGCCAGGGCGTCGTGCCCTTCCTGAAAGTGGTCAACGACACCGCCGTTGCGGTCAACCAGGGCGGCAAGCGCAAGGGCGCGGTCTGCGCCTATCTGGAAACCTGGCACCTGGACATCGAGGAATTCCTCGAGCTGCGCAAGAACACCGGTGACGACCGTCGTCGTACCCACGACATGAACACCGCGAACTGGATTCCGGACCTGTTCATGAAGCGCGTCTTCGACGACGGCCAGTGGACCCTGTTCTCCCCGTCCGACGTCCCCGACCTGCACGACCTCACCGGCCGCGCCTTCGAGGAGCGTTACGAGTACTACGAGGAGCTGACCAAGTACGGCAAGATCAAGCTGTTCAAGACCCTGCCGGCCAAGGACCTGTGGCGCAAGATGCTCTCGATGCTGTTCGAGACCGGCCACCCGTGGCTGACCTTCAAGGACCCGTGCAACCTGCGCAGCCCGCAGCAGCACGTCGGCGTGGTGCACAGCTCCAACCTGTGCACCGAGATCACCCTGAACACCAACAAGGACGAGATCGCCGTCTGCAACCTGGGCTCGATCAACCTGGTCAACCACATCGTCGACGGCAAGCTGGATTCAGCCAAGCTGGAGCGCACCGTGCGCACCGCCGTGCGCATGCTCGATAACGTCATCGACATCAACTACTACAGCGTGCCGCAGGCGCAGAACGCCAACTTCAAGCACCGCCCGGTGGGCCTGGGCATCATGGGTTTCCAGGACGCCCTGTACCTGCAGCACATCGCCTACGGCTCCGATGCCGCCATCGACTTCGCCGACAAGTCCATGGAAGCCATCAGCTACTACGCCATCCAGGCCTCCTGTGACCTGGCCGACGAGCGTGGCGCCTACTCCAGCTTCGACGGCTCGCTGTGGTCCAAGGGCATCCTGCCGCTGGATTCGCAGCAGATCCTCATCGAGGCCCGTGGCCAGAAGTACATCGACGTCGACCTGACCGAATCCCTGGACTGGGCGCCGATCCGCGAGCGCGTGAAGAAAGGCATTCGCAACTCCAACATCATGGCCATCGCGCCGACCGCGACCATCTCCAACATCGTTGGCGTGTCGCAGTCCATCGAGCCGACGTACCAGAACCTGTACGTCAAATCGAACCTGTCCGGCGAGTTCACCGTGATCAACCCGTACCTGGTCCACGACCTCAAGGCCCGCGGCCTGTGGGACCCGGTCATGGTCAACGACCTCAAGTACTACGACGGCTCCGTACAGCAGATCGAGCGCATCCCGCAGGACCTGAAGGACCTGTACGCCACCGCCTTCGAAGTGGAAACCCGCTGGATCGTCGACGCCGCCAGCCGCCGCCAGAAGTGGATCGACCAGGCCCAGTCGCTGAACCTGTACATCGCCGGCGCCTCGGGCAAGAAGCTCGACGTGACCTACCGCATGGCCTGGTACCGTGGTCTGAAGACCACCTACTACCTCCGTGCCCTGGCCGCGACCAGCACCGAGAAGTCCACCATCAACACCGGCAAGCTGAATGCCGTGTCCAGTGGTGGCAGCGAGGCGGCGAACTCCGCCAGCGCCGCGCCGGCTGCAGAGCCGAAGCCGGCTCCGGTGCCGCTGGCGTGCAGTATTGATAACCCCGACTGCGAAGCCTGCCAGTAATAGAAGTCGCGCGTAGCTGAGCGGCGTCTGCGGCGTTGGCCGCCAAACCGGACCCCATCACGTACAGCTGTACGCTCAGGGGTTCCGGCTCGGCAGCCGCCTAGCAGCCACTCGCTCAGCTCCACGCTCGCACCGAGTGGCCTGATTCGTAGGGTGGATGTCGCTTTCCACATCCACCGTTACCACTCGATGGCACGCAGCACCAAACCAGATTCCGCGCTTTTGCGTGCACAACCAAAAGCCACCCATACATCCGACCGGCCAAGCCCCGGTCCCCAATCAGGAGCAATTGCACATGCTGAGCTGGGACGAATTCGACGAAGAAGAAAACACCACCGCCGCGCCGGCCACCGCTGCCGCACAGCCGGCGAGCCAGGCCACCGCCAAGCTGGACAACGAAGCCGCCGGCTCCGTGGAAGAAGCCCGCGCCGTTGCCGCTGACGACTCCGACGCCATCGCCCGCGCCAAGCGCGCGCTGGACGAACTGGACGTGCGCGAAGGCCTCAACGAACTGGAAGGCGAAGCCGCCCGTGTGCGCGTCGACGAGAAGCGCATGATCAACGCCCGCGCCGACCTCAACCAGCTCGTCCCCTTCAAGTACGACTGGGCCTGGCAGAAGTATCTGGATGGTTGCGCCAACCACTGGATGCCGCAGGAAGTGAACATGAACGCCGACATTGCCCTGTGGAAGAGCAAGGACGGCCTCAGCGAAGACGAGCGCCGCATCGTCAAGCGCAACCTCGGCTTCTTCTCCACCGCCGACAGCCTGGTCGCCAACAACCTCGTGCTGGCCACCTACCGCCTGATCACCAACCCCGAGTGCCGCCAGTACATCCTGCGCCAGGCCTTCGAAGAGGCTATCCACACCCACGCCTACCAGTACTGCATCGAATCGCTGGGCATGGATGAAGGCGAGATCTTCAACATGTACCACGAGATCCCGAGCGTCGCGAAAAAGGCCAGCTGGGGCCTCAAGTACACCCGCTCCATCTCCGACCCGACCTTCCAGACCGGCACCCCGGAGACCGACAAGCAGTTCCTGAAGAACCTCATCGCCTACTACTGCGTACTCGAAGGCATCTTCTTCTACTGCGGCTTCACCCAGATCCTCTCCATGGGCCGCCGCAACAAGATGACCGGCACCGCCGAGCAGTTCCAGTACATCCTGCGCGATGAATCCATGCACCTGAACTTCGGCATCGACATGATCAACCAGATCAAGATCGAGAACCCGCACCTGTGGGACGCCGAAATGAAGGACGAAGCGACCCAGATGATCCTCCAGGGCACCCAGCTGGAAATCGAATACGCCCGTGACACCATGCCCCGTGGCGTACTCGGCATGAACGCCGCGATGATGGAGGACTACCTCAAGTTCATCGCCAACCGTCGCCTGACGCAGATTGGCTTGAAGGAAGAGTATCCAGGCACTACCAACCCGTTCCCGTGGATGAGCGAGATCATGGACCTGAAGAAGGAGAAGAACTTCTTCGAGACGCGGGTTATTGAGTATCAGACTGGTGGGGCGTTGAGCTGGGATTGATTCGCCGGCGACGCACTACAAAGGTTAAGAGCGCTTTACCTGAAATGGATGTTTGGGGTAGCGAGAAACCAAAGCCCCGCCTTGTGCGGGGCTTTATTTTCGTTGCCACTACAAATTAGCGGGGAACAGATACATGGCGTGGGCAAAGCCGGAGTTTAAGCCAGAACAAATCAATGCTGCTGCCAGAAAACTCGCTACCATGGAGTTTCCGGTGACAAACGAGGAAGATCTAGAGTACCTATCGATCATTAACAATTGGCGCTCGTCCCACGCATACCCTCTTAATACTTTCCAGATCACCCTAAGAAAAAAAGCAAGAAAAATTGAGCGCGAAGCGATCGTTGCCCAACGATCGAAGCGATTAGAGTCCATTCACAAGAAGCTTGTCAGCAAGTCGACAATGCGCATGACCCAGATGCAAGATATTGCAGGCTGCCGCGCAATATTCTCTAAGCTAAAAGACGTTTATACACTCGCCAACGAATACAAAACCAGCAGATTTGACCATAAATTCAGAAACGAAAAGGATTATATCTCAAACCCGAAACCCGATGGGTATCGCTGCTATCATCTTGTTTATGAATATCGAGGGACCAGAGAAGAAACCTCCGTATATTCCGGCTTGAGAGTTGAAGTGCAAATTCGCTCCAAAATGCAACACGCTTGGGCAACAGCTGTAGAGGCTGTCGGAATTTTTACCAAGCAAGCCCTTAAATCCAATCAAGGCAGCCAAGATTGGCTCCGTTTTTTCTCATTAATGGGCACCGCTATTGCAGCGATAGAGCGTACGCCTTCCGTTCCAGAAACGCCCATATCCAAAGACGAACTAGTCAGCGAAATTAGCAGGCTCGCAAACCAACTTCACGTCAAGGAAATGTTGCAAGCCTATAACGCAACGATCACCACACTAGGATCAGCAAAAGACGAAAAATACTTCATCGGAAAAAAAGGGGACAGATTTATTTTTTGATCTGCCGGCTCGCCGCTCGGTATCCCTCGCCCCGCTTTCCTCGGCCCCACCGATAGGTTTCGCCTTGCACGGCGAGTCACTTTCACTTGTCTGGCCAAGAGAAAGTAACCAAAGAGAAGGCCACCCCGGCATCCGGGTCTGGCCTGCGGCCAGACTTCCCTCGCTCCGGCGCTGCTCCGGGGGCCGGCTTACAAGGGCCATCCATGGCCCTTTAAGCCTCTCGCCGCATCCATGCGGTTCGTCCCCCTACGCAGCACCTCCACTCGGCCTCCTGAAGGGGATCGGAGTCCGAGTCGCCCGAGAGTCCTTTGGATTATCTATTTCTTCTGTACGGACCGGCAGGCGACACGAACCGCCCCTTCAGGAGGGTGAGCGGAATCGCCGTGGAAGGGGTTGAGCGGCATGGATGCCGCGAGAGCCGCGATGGGCCAGGGATGGCCCTTCGCGGCGTGCCCCTGGAATGGCGATGGAGCGAACGCACCCGGAGCGAAGCGCAGGGCCGCATGCAGGGGCAAGACCTTTTGGTTCCTTTTGGGGCGACTGCCAAAAGGGACCCGCCCAGCGGGGCGGAACAAATGCCTGAAGCAACTCGGAAACGATCCGAGCAGGTAGAAGTAACGCGTGGAAAAGGCTTCGCCGTTTTCCACCCTATGTAGTGGTCTAATTTCCCCGGACACCTCGATAGGTGGAAAATGCATCTATCGAGGAGTTTTTCATGACCACCAAACGCAGGACATTCGACGACAGCTTCAAGCTGCAAGTCGTGAAGATGATCAAGGACCAGGGGCTGACCGCTCCGCAGGTCTGTCGCGATCTGAATATTGGTGAGACAGCCGTCCGGCGCTGGGTTCAGCAGTACGAGGCTGAGCAATTGGGTCAGCCCGGGATCGGTAAACCACTAACATCCGAACAGCAGCGAATCCGGCAGCTGGAGCAGGAAAACCGCCAGCTCAAGATGGATAACGATGTATTAAAAAAAGCCACCGCCTTCTTTGCCCGCGAGCTGAAGTAACGTATCGCCTGGTTCGGCAGCTGCAACAGAAGGCTTATTCGGTGGCGTATGTCTGTCGGCTGCTGGGGGTCAGCCGATCGGGGTTCTACGAGGCAAACAGGCGTGCCGACACGCCAGCATCGGTTTGCCCCGTGACCGTGCAGCTCAAAGCGTCGTTTGATGCGAGTGGCGGCTGCTATGGGAGCCGTCCGTTACGTAAAGCGTTGCGCGCCAAGGGTATGGAAATCGGCGTTTATAAAATTCGTCGCTTGATGCGTGCCAACGGCCTGCGTTCGGCTTGGAAGCGTAAGTTTGTGCACACGACCGATAGCAAGCACGACCTGCCAGTTGCCGACAATGTACTGAATCGTCAATTCGAGCCTGAGGCGGTAAACAAGGCCTGGGTAGCGGACATTACCTACATCCGGACCCGCAGCGGCTGGCTGTACCTGGCTGTGGTATTGGATTTGTTCTCACGCAAGATCGTGGGTTGGTCCATGGCCCCGAACATGCCTGCCGAGCTGGTGTGTAGTGCAATGCAGCTGGCAATTGCTCAGCGTCAACCGCCACCTGGCCTGATCGCCCACTCGGATCGCGGTAGCCAGTACGCCAGCGCAAGCTACAGAGCGTTGCTGGCGCGAAATGACATGCAGCAAAGCATGAGCCGTAAAGGTAACTGCTGGGACAACTCAGTGATGGAACGCTTTTTTCTGAGTTTGAAAATGGAGCGGGTATGGCGCCGCGACTACGCCAATCACGCAGAAGCGATACGTGACATCGTGGAATACATCGTTGGGTTTTACAACAACGAGCGGCTGCACTCGAAACTGGGATATCTGCCACCGACCGTTTACGAGCGGGCGATGGCGTCGAAACCACCTATCGAGGTGTCCGGAATTAGTTGACCACTACACTACGCTTCGGCGAATCAGCCAGTCAGCTCACACAACCCACCCGGCACGGCCATTACCCACTCCCTCACTGCCCGAACCGTCGGGTCATCCCTTCGGCTCTCCGGATACACGAGATGAAACGGCTTGCCCTCCATCTCCGGCCCGAACGGTTGCACCAGCCGCCCTTCCCTCAGTTCATCCTCGATCAGCTGCCGACTCATCAGCGCCACACCCTGCGCGCCGATGGCGGCGGAGATGGCGTGGGTCTCGTCGGAGAAGACCAGCCCGGCACTCACATCCAGCCCCGGCACGTTGGCGAGTTTCTGCCACGACGCCCAATGAATCGGCGCGGACAAGGCGGCTTGCGCGCGGAAGTGGATCAACGGGTGTTGGGGCAGCTCGGCTACATTGCGCAAGCCGAGGTGCGGGCTGCAGACCGGGACGAAGGTATTGTCGAACAGCTTCTCCGCCACCAGCCCGGGCCAGCGGCCATCGCCGTAGCGGATGGCGATATCCGCCGTGACGCCATCCAGCGCAACCGGTTCATGGGAGGTGTGGAAACGCAGGTCGATATCCGGATGGGAATCGCGTAGCAGGCAGACCCAGGGCACCAGCCAGCGCACCGCGATGGCCGGTGTGGTGCTGAGGGTGATCGCCTGGCGGCAGGGCTTCGCGCTCAGGCGTTCGACCGTGGCGCTGATGCTGTCGAACGCGGCTTCCAGCGTCTGTTGCAGCTCGCGTCCCTGATCGGTCAGTTCCAGCTTGCGCGGTTTGCGCAGAAACAGCGCGACGCCGAGCGACTCCTCCAGCGAACGAATCTGGTGGCTGATCGCCGTGGCAGTGACGGACAGCTCCTCCGCGGCCTGCTTGGCGCTCTCGTGCCGGGCGGCCGCTTCGAAGGCGCGCAAGGCGGAAAGCGAGGGTAACCAACGGTGCGCCATGGCTGAGTTTTCCTCATCTGTATCTCGAAGAAATCGTCGTTTGTCGCCCGTAGAGCCTAGCCCTAGGCTAACTCTGCCGCGAATGACAGATGAATTCTTTTACAGAGGAGATTCGCCATGACGCACCTTCTGCACCTCGATGCCAGCGCCCGCCCCGGCCTTGCCGGCAAGGACGAACACGGTTCCCACAGCCGCAACCTCAGCCAGCACTTCGTCAGCCAATGGCTGGCCCGTCGCCCGCAGGATGTCGTGACCTACCGGGACATCGGGCAGAACCCGCCCTCCTTCGTCAGCCATGACTGGATTGCCTCGGCCTTTACCCCGGAGGAGCGCCGGGAGCCGTGGATGAACGACGCGCTGGCCGAAAGCGACAGGCTGGTGGACGAACTGCTGGCCGCCGATGTGCTGGTCATCGGCACGCCGCTCTACAACTTCGGCATGCCGGCGGCGCTCAAGGCCTGGATCGATCAGGTGGTGCGCCTGAACCGCACGGTCGGCATGGACGAGAGCAACCCGCTCGATCCCTACGTGCCCATGCTGGCGGATCGGGAGCGGCACGCGGTCATCCTCAACGCCCGGGGCGGCGTAGGCTTCGGCCCCGGCGGCGCGATGGCGCACATGAACCATCTGGAGCCGAACCTGGCGACCGCGCTGGGTTTCATCGGCATCACCCGCATCCATCAGATCGCCATCGAAGGGCAGGAAATCGGTGGCGAGCTGCTGGCCAGTTCGGTGGCCGAGGCGCTGCATCAGGTCGATACGCTGGTCAGCAGACTCCAGGCAACGGTCGAGGCCCCCTTGCCTGACGCTCACCGGCGGGCGGAGTGCGCTGCGATGTAGCGGGCCATGCGTGGAAAGCATTCCGTTTTCCACGCTACGCTCTACGGCCGACACGGGTGGAGACAGCGGAGCACGCATGGCGACCGATACCAGCTTCATGCAATACGTGGCCGAACAGATCGACCTGGGCGGCAGGCTGAGTTACCGGAAGATGTTCGGCGAGTACGCCGTCTACCTGGATGAAAAGGTCGTCGCGCTGGTCTGCGACAACAGCCTGTTCATCAAACCCACCCCGGCGGCTGCAGCGCTTGCGCCGCAGCTGCCGCAGCGGCCGCCTTACCCTGGCGCAAAGCTGTATCCGGTAGCCGACGAGCTACTGGACGATGCCGACGTGCTGCGCCGCCTGGTGATCGAGACGGCGCAGCACTTGCCGGTGCCCTCACCGCGCAAGCCGAGGAAGAAAAAGCCAGATACGGCTACCCCATAGCGGCAGACTGCATCGTTCGTAGCATCGATCGCCCTGCGGCTTCACCTGGCCAGTCGCATACCGCCCGGTACAATGCGCCATTTTTCGTACCGCCCCGGAGCACCGCCATGTTCACCCTCACCCACCTCGACACCCCGCCGCCGGAATCGCTGAAAAGCCAGGTGCTGCAGATGGTGGTGGATTATCTCGGTGACATCAGCCCGGTTTCGCTGCAGCCCAGCAACCCGCTGTATCAGCTGTACCAGTACGTGGTGGGTTTCGAGGTGCACCGCTACCTGGACAGCATGGACGGTGCGCAAGCCGGCAAGCCCGAATTGATCATGGCGCTGGATGCGGACGACCCGGCTATCCTGCTCAGTTTCGCGCTGTACCTGCCCTATCTGGATGATCCCGACGCCTGTGCGCTGGTTTATCTGGCGGTGCAGGCCAAGCATCGCCGGCGGGGCATCGGTCGGGCCATGGTCGACGCGATGGTGGCGCGCTATCCCCATGCCGAAGTGGCCTGCGTAGCGAGCAAGGTGCCCTATTTCCAGAAGCTCGGCTTTCAGCCACTGGCGGCGCGCGGCCCGCAGGTGGTGATGAATACGCGAAACGAGGCTTCGAACGGTGCGGTGGCGGTGCAGGATCTGGAGCCGATCTTCCAGTCCAAGGAAGTCCGGCAGATCTACAGCTACCTGGTGCAGCAGAACGGCCGCAAGGCGATGAGCGAGGCGGAGAAACAGCGCGACCGGCTGCTCGATCAGTTGGCACAGCAGGCCAGTCATCTGATCGATGCCCACACCTCGGCCAAGCGCCTGCATTGACTGCCCCGCCAAACTCGCCGCGGGCGCGATCTGCTGATCAGCGCTTCACACAGACGAATATCGCGTTCCCGGATGCCTGGTCCCAGGGCACGATCTTTTCGTAGTCGTGCTCGAGCACATGCACCTCGAAGTACTGCTCCAGCAGCGCGCGCAACTCGGCAAAACTCACCGCCACCATCCTGTGTTCGTCGATCCATACCTGGCTTTGATCCGCCGCGGTTCTGCCGATGCGCAACTTCAGCAGTTGCTGCTCCCCTTCACCCGAGTAGTGCCAACCGGAACTGAAGGTGAACAGGCCGTCCGCATGCCGGGCCGTGTGCGAGACGAATGACGCGTTGTCGATCCGGCGCTTGTCCACGGCGTTGAAGCAGAACAGCCCGCCGGGGGCCAACGCGGCATGCGCGCTGGCGATGCACGACTCGAGTCTGGTCAGCCCGGCGCTGTAGTGGATGGAGTAAAGAAAGCAGGTGATCAGATCGGCCGGCTGCTCGACTGCAAAGCCACACATGTCCTGCAGGGAAAATTGCGCTTCCGGACAGCGTGCGGCGGCTCTGTCCAGCATCGGCTGGTTGATGTCGAGCCCGCCGCTGGTATAGCCGGCATCGATGAAATGGCGGACGTGCGGGCCAGTGCCGCAGGCCAGGTCCAGATGCCTCGTCCCGCCGTTGCCGAACAGCTGCTGCAATCGCTGGACACAGTGGCTTTGCGCCCGGTAGTCGATGTCCGCGCACATGAGGTCGTAATAACCCGACAAGTCGGTATAGAGGGCGTCGCCGGGCATGATGACCTAAAGTGCGGGGTCGATGGGGCGCGCATATTATCCCGGTCGGCTGCGATTCGCCCGGCATTTGCGCTTGAGCCGAGGCGTCCATACGGGTTGCTCAGCTTTACGGGTCTAAAGCTCACCGCCTTTTTGAGCGGGCTGGACTCGCCCGATCACGCTCAGGCAGGGGCGACCGGCCCCGCGAGCCTGTCCAGGCACAGCTGTTCCATGCAGTTGGCCCAATCGATCATGCGATCCGCTTCGAGCTGCACCAGCATGGCGTAGCGGCGGCCGCCCCATACAGAAAGATGCAGCGCTTCCAAGGTCGCTGGCGAGGGACGCACCGGAAGGTCAGGCGCCGCATCGATGACCCGGTGCCAGGCGCCCAACAGATCCTCGTAGGCCCGACGCTGATGCTTGGGCTCGGCCACCAGCGTTTCCAGTTCGAGCATATCCGGGTGGAACCAGGGCAGCCGTGACTCGACCCCGGCAAGGGTGCGGACCAGTCGCCGGATGCGCTCGGGCCAGGCAAGCGCGGTCGGCGCTACCGCTTGCGCTTCGATGGCGTCCAGCAACTGTTCGACGCAATAGCGCACGTAGCCCGAGTGCAGCGCATGCTTGTTGGGGAAGTAGTCGTACAGCGTGCCGATGGCCACGCCGGCCTCCAGGGCAACCGCTCGGGTCGTCAATCGAGACCAGCCGTCGCGCTGCCATATCCGAACATAGGTGTCGAAAATCGCCTGAACGGTGGCCTTGGCGCGCTGCTGAGTCGGCCGTTTGAGCGGCTTGGCGCTCGGCAATCGTGTGCTCATGAAATCCGAACCCGGCGGTGAAACGAAAGGGATAGAGTCGAAGCCGTCCATTTACGAACCCAAGGTGCCATCGATGAGCGTCATCCGCCAGTTGCAGAACAACAAGAAAGACATGCAGCAGACCCGCATTCAGACCCGACCGATGCCGGAGCTGAAACCCGGCGAAGCCCTGCTGCGTATCAGCCGGCTGGCACTGACCACGAACAACGTCACCTACGCCGCATTCGGTGAGACGCCTCACCTGCGCTATTGGGACTTCTACCCCACCGGCGATGGCGATTGGTTCCACATGCCGGCGTGGGGCTTCGCCGAAGTCGTGGAGAGCACCGTCGATGGCCTGGCCAAGGGCGAACGCTTCTACGGCTTCTGGCCGATTGCCAGCCATGTCGTGATGCAGCCGGTACGCGTCTCCGAGCGCGGTTTCTATGACGGTGCCGAGCATCGACTGGAACTCACCTCGGCCTACAACCAGTACCAACGCATCAGCAGCGACGCCGCCTATCGCGCAGAGAGCGAAAACTACCAGATGCTGCTGCGACCACTGTTCATCACCTCGTTCATGCTGGCCGATTTCCTCGACGACAACGCCTTCTTCGGCGCGCGCCAGATCCTGATGTCGAGCGCCTCGAGCAAGACCGCGTACGGCACGGCGTTCTGCCTGCAGAACAACCCGGCGGTGCAGCTGATCGGGCTGACTTCCGCCAGCAACACGGACTTCGTGCAAGGCCTGGGTTGCTACCATCAGGCCTTGGGCTACGACCAGCTCGCTTCGCTGGACCCGAGCGTGCCCACGCTCTACGTCGACTTTTCCGGCAGCGCCGATCTACGCCGGCAGATCCACAGCCATTTCAAGGATGCGCTGGTGTACGACTGCTTCGCCGGGTCAGCCCAGAACCACGAATACAGAAAGACGGACGCAACGCTGGCCGGTCCGCAGCCACAGCCCTACTTCGCGCCCTATCAGATCAAGAAACGCAACGCCGACTGGGGTCCCGCCGAGGTAACCCGCCGCTTCAACGAGGCGCAGCTGGCCTTTATCGCTCAGGTTAGCGATGCGCAGCAGCCCTGGATGCAGGTGAACGAACACGCTGGCCTAGAGGCCGCACAGGCGCTGGCCGAATCCCTGATCAAAGGCGACATCAATCCGCTGGAGGGTCACGCCGTGGTGCTCGACTGACCAGGTAATCGGATAACCACAGCGAGCGCGACCGTTAGATGCGACTGGCGTATATCGAGCCAATCGCTAGCCTGACTATCGGGCTTTCTTTGCGGGGAACGATCATGACTGGCGACGAGATGGCTGATTGCTACCGGGGCTACATCGCCTGTCTGAACGGCAGGCGCTGGGCGGAGCTGGAGCGCTTCGTCGATGACGAGGTGCACTACAACGGCCAGTTCGTCGGGCTGGATAGCTATTGCCAGATGCTTGAGGCCGACGTTCGGGCGATCCCCGACCTGCAGTTCAATATCGGGCTGCTCATCATCGAGCCGCCCCATGTGGCGGCACAGCTGCGGTTCGATTGCACCCCCACAGGCGAGCTGTTTGGCTTTGCGGTGAATGGCAGGCGAGTCGTCTTTACCGAAAACGTCTTCTACGAGTTCCTCGAGGGAAAGATCCGCAACGTGTGGTCGGTAATCGACAAGAAGGCAGTTGGCGATCAGCTCAGCTCTGAGGGCTAGGACGGCCCACATCACATGTGGGGCGAAGACCAACGCGTGGTAGTCGCACCCTTTCATGCTTCCGCTTCGGCACGCACCGCGTCGGTTCCACGGCTTTCGCTGACGCGACTCGGAAGTCGCTCAAGCGCCCGCACGCTTCGCCGATATCGGAAGCACAACTAGATCGATTGGATGCCCTGCATGTTTAGTAGCCGCTTGAAAAAGGATTTGGAAGCCAAGGAGGCCGAGCTGGCAATCCTGCGCCAGCTCATGGGCAAGATGAACAGTGACATGCTCTCGCTCACGCTGGATGCAGATTCCAGGATCTGCGCGTTCAATGATCGATTCGCCCGAACCTTGGGTTACTCGCACGGGCACCTCCAAGGCCGCCCTCTGGCCGAAATCGTTCCGCCCTATGTGAAGAACCTGCCCTGCTTTCACAACTTTCGCGCCGCCGTGGCCAAGCTCGAGCCGATCAGCGATGACTACCGCTACCTGCGAGCCGATGGCAGCCTCGCCTGGTTGAAGATCCATTGGTATCCCATCGCAACCGCCGACGGAAAGCTTTCGCATATTCAGGGTTTCGGCAGCGACATCAGCGAGGCCGTATACCGGGCGAAGGAGAACGAGGCATTCATCAGCGCGCTGCTGCGCTCGACCGCGGTTATCCAGTTCAATCTGGACGGAACGGTGGTCACGGCCAACGAGCAGTTCCTCCAGACCATGGGCTATTCGCTCGCGGAGCTAAAAGGCAAGCACCACAGCCTGTTCTGCATGCCGGAAGATGCCGCTTCGGCGGATTACAAGGCGTTCTGGCAGAAGCTCAATCGCGGCGAGTACATCGCCGACCGTTTCAGGCGTGTCGACCGCAATGGCCGTGAGGTCTGGCTGGAGGCGACCTACAACCCGGTGCACGACACCGAAGGCAACCTCTACAAGGTGGTCAAGTTCGCCAATGTGGTGACCGATCAGGTCATGCGTGAGGCCGAGGTGCGACAAGCCGCGGGCGTCGCCTACGACATCTCGCTGCAGACCGACGTCAGTGCCGAGCGCGGCGCCAGTGTGGTGAAGGACACCCTGGTGACGATGCAGAAGATCACCGACCAGGTGCAGTCCGCCACCGATGGCATCGAGGCGCTCGGCAAGCAGTCGCTGCTGATCAGCTCCATCGTCCAGACCATTGGCGGCATCGCCGCACAGACCAACCTGCTGGCGTTGAACGCGGCCATCGAGGCGGCCAGGGCTGGCGACCAGGGTCGCGGCTTCGCGGTAGTGGCCGACGAGGTTCGACAGCTGGCCGCGCGCACAAGCACCGCTACCGACGAGATCGTCAATGTGGTGCAACAGAACCAGGCGCTGGCCGACGAGGCGGTGCGCAACATGTTCGCCAGCCGCGAACAGGCGGTGCAGGGCCTGGGGCTGGCCAACCAGGCCGGTGCGGTGATCGTCGAGATTCAGGACGCCGCCAAGCAGGTGGTCAGCGCGGTCGAACGGTTCGCCAAGGAACTCTGACGACGTTACGGCTGTTCGACATGCGCGGCAAAGCCGACCTGCCCTGGCGCCACCTCGGCCCTGAGCGTCAGCGCCGGAATGTCATAGTCGCCGCCGTTCTGTTTGCGATAGGCGATGGGCTCAGTGCGCCAGAGTTCGTCCAGGCGCTTGCCCAGCTCGTCGCGGAGTGTGTCGAATCGGGCCCGGTCGACACGGCTGGTGCGGTGCACGAGGAACGGTGGCAGCACATCGAAGCCCGGGTAATGCAGGATGCCGTGATGGATGGGGAACAGCAGGTCCTCGATGGGCCCGTTGATTCCCCGCGGGCTGTAGTGTGATTCCCAGCCGCCGGTAGTCACCATCAGCATCGCCCGTTTGCCGACCATCGAGCCCTCGCCGTAGCGATCGCCCCAGCGGGCATCCGAGTGCTCTCCGACGCCATAGGCGAAACCGTAGGCATATACCCGGTCGACCCAGCCCTTGAGGATCGCCGGCATCGAAAACCACCAGAGCGGGAATTGCAGGATCAGCGCATCCGCCCAGCGCAGCTTGTCCTGCTCGGCAGCGATATCGGGACTCTGCCGGCCACTGGCTAACGCGCGTCGGGAATCCTCGGAAGCATCGAAACGCGCTTCGGGGTCGCGATCCAGATTGTCGCTGGCGTCGATCGCGGCCTTCCAGCCCATGGCATAGAGGTCGGAAAGCTGGACCTGATGGCCAGCCGCCTGCAGACGTTGGATGGCGAATTCCTTCAGCGCGCCATTCAGCGAGCGCGGTTCGGGATGGGCATAAACAAGCAGAACATTCATGGGAAACCTCCGTAGCGGGACTGCTGCAGAATGTCGCTTGCCCATGTATGTTTGAAATGAATAAGCCATATCTCAGGTATTGCCGTGAATAATCTCAGACGCCTCGATCTGAATCTGCTGGTGACCCTGGACGTGTTGCTGGCCGAGCACAATGTCACCCGCGCCGCAGAGCGCCTGAATTTTTCCCAGCCCTCGGTGAGCGTGCACCTGGCCAAGCTGCGGGACATCTTCGACGATCCTCTGCTGATACCTGGGCCACGAGGCATGCGGCCGACCGCACGGGCTGAAGCCTTGCGCGAGCCCTTGCGCCTGGCGCTGGAGGCACTGGAGCAAGCCGTCGCCCCAGCCAGCCCGTTCGACCCTGGCGCGGCGCAGAACCTCTGGCGCATCGCGGCAAGCGACTATGGCGAGTCCGCCATTGTGCTGCCCGCTCTGGCCGGCCTGCGGACCGCCGCACCGGGCACCCGCCTCGCCGTGGTCGAGATGCAGCCTTCGCGCATCGCCCGCCAGGCGGAACAGGGTGATATCGACCTCGCCTTGCACACCGTCGATGGTTCGCCGTCCAACCTGCGCCGCCGCGTCCTGTTCACCGAGCGTTACGTGCTGGCCGGCCGTACCGGGCATCCGCGTCTGCGGCGACGGCCGACGCTAGAACAGTTCTGCGCGCTGGATCAGGTGATCGTCTCGCCGGATGGCGGCGGCTTTCACGGTGCTACGGACGATGCACTGGCCACGCATGGCCTGCAACGGCGCGTGGTGCTGTCGGTGCCGCATTTCCTGTTCCTGCGCTCGGTGCTGGAAAGCACCGACCTGGTGGCCATGCTGCCCGAACGGCTGGTTGAAGGCGCTGCACTGCAGGTCGTCGAAGCGCCGCTGAAGATTCCAGGCTACGAAATGGCCATGCTCTGGCATGAACGCGCCCATCGCGACCCGGCCCATCAATGGCTGCGCGAGCAGATCGCTAGTGCGGTATAGCCGCCGCTTCACCAGGTAACTGCCGGCCGGGATGCGGCGGCGTGAAAACCGATGCGGCGCTGCGGCGGCGCCCTGAGACGCCGCCGCCCTTCTTACGCCGAGAGCTTCTGGCTGAAGTTGTCGGCCGGCTTGCCGACGTCGAGCCGGTCGGCGTTCATCACCTTGTCCCAGGCCTTGACGAAGTCGTGGACGAACTTCTCGTTACCATCGGCCATGCCGTACACCTCGGCCTGGGCACGCAGTTCCGACTGCGAGCCGAAGATGAGATCGACGCGGGTGGCCGTCCAGGTGGGCTGGCGAGTCTTGCGGTCCAGGCCCTGGAAGCGGTTCTTGTGCTCGGTGGCGGTCCACTCGTTCTTCATGTCCAGCAGGTTGACGAAGAAGTCGTTGGACAGCACGCCGACGCGCTGGGTGAACACGCCATCCTGGCTACCACCGGCGTTGGTGCCCAGCACGCGCATGCCGCCAACCAGCACGGTCATCTCCGGTGCGCTCAGGCGCAGCAGGTGCGCCTTGTCCACCAGCGCTTCCTCCGGCGCCATGAAGCTGGACTCGTGGTAGTAGTTGCGGAAGCCATCGGCGGCCGGGCGCAGCGCTTCGAAGGACTGCGCGTCGGTCCACTCCTCCTCGGCATCCATCCGACCTGGCGTGAACGGCACGCTGATGTCCACGCCGCCGTCCTTCGCCGCCTTCTCGACCGCCGCGCAACCGGCTAGCACGATCAGGTCGGCCATGGAGACTTTCTTGCCGCCGGTGGCCGAAGCGTTGAACGCGCTCTGGATCTCGCCGAGCTTCTCCAACACCTTGGCCAGCAGTGGCGGGTTGTTGATTTCCCAGTCCTTCTGCGGGGCGAAGCGGATGCGTGCACCGTTGGCGCCGCCGCGCTTGTCGGAACCCCGGTAGGTCGAGGCCGAAGCCCAGGCCACCGACACCAGTTCGGAGACGGAAAAGCCCATGCCCAACAGCTTTTGCTTCAGTGCGGCGATGTCGCCCTCGTCGATCAGCGGATGGTCGCACTCGGGGATCGGGTCTTGCCAGATCAGCGGCTCCTTCGGCACCAACGGGCCGAGGTAGCGGCCGATGGGGCCCATGTCGCGGTGCGTCAGCTTGAACCAGGCCTTGGCGAAGGCGTCGGCAAACTCGTCCGGGTTTTCCAGGAAGTGCCGGGAGATCTTCTCGTACTCAGGATCGAAGCGCAGCGACAGGTCCGTGGTCAGCATGGTTGGCTTGCGCTTCTTGTTCGGGTCGAAGGGGTCCGGAATGATTTCCGGCGCGTCCTTGGCTTCCCACTGATGCGCGCCGGCCGGGCTCTTGGTCAGCTCCCACTCGAAGTTGAACAGGTTCTCGAAGAAGTAGTTGGACCAGCGCGTCGGGGTCTGGCTCCAGATCACTTCCAGGCCGGAGGTGATCGCATCGGCGCCGATGCCGGTCTTGAAGCGGCTGCGCCAGCCCAGGCCCTGGTCCTCGATCACCGCGCCTTCCGGTTCCGGCCCCATCAGCGAGGGATCGCCGGCGCCATGAGTCTTGCCGAAGGTATGGCCGCCAGCGATCAGGGCCACGGTCTCGTAATCGTTCATGGCCATGCGGGCGAAGGTTTCACGGATGTCGATGGCCGCGGCCTTCGGGTCCGGGTTGCCGTTGGGGCCTTCCGGATTCACGTAGATCAGCCCCATCTGCACCGCACCCAGGCCGGGGTGTAGCTGGCGTTCACCGCTGTAGCGCTCGTCGCCTAGCCAGGTGCCTTCCGGCCCCCAGTAGAGCTCTTCCGGCTCCCAGGTATCGGCACGCCCGCCGCCGAAGCCGAACGTCTTGAAGCCCATGGATTCCAGCGCGACGTTGCCGGTGAGCACGAACAGGTCGGCCCAGGACAGCTTGCGGCCGTATTTCTGCTTGATCGGCCAGAGCAGGCGCCGCGCCTTGTCCAGCGAGGCGTTGTCCGGCCAGCTGTTGAGCGGGGCGAAGCGTTGCTGGCCGCCGCCGGCGCCGCCGCGGCCGTCGGTGATCCGGTAGGTTCCGGCGCTGTGCCAGGCCATGCGGATGAACAGGCCGCCGTAGTGGCCGAAATCGGCTGGCCACCAGTCCTGCGAATCTGTCATCACCTCGTGCAGGTCGGCGATCACCGCATCGAGATCGAGCGAATTGAAGGCGGCGGCGTAGTCGAAATCGCCGCCGTAAGGATTGGAGCGTGGGGAATGCTGGTTGAGCGACGTCAGGCTGAGCGCCTCGGGCCACCAGTCCCGGTTGGTGATGCGCTTGCGTGGCGTCCCGGCACCATGACCGAAGGGGCAACCACCACTCGCATTGTTTTCTCCAGACTCGGCGTTCATCTTCTGTTCCTCACGGCTGGTTATGGTCCAGGTGCGCCCAGGCACCACTCAGGAAAACGTAGCACCGGGATCAAAGGGCGGATGCGAGCGGAACGCCAGCTGACCGTGTTCCGGTGCGGCCGGATGCCGACGCACATGCGCCAAAGCCCCGATGTAGACGCGTTACGTAGTCCGACAACGTCCCTGTAGCGACGACCATGAAACTTCCCTATCGAGGTGATAGAAGGTCTTTCACCCTGAGCAGGGCCGCATGCGTGGACAACGCTTCGCTTGTTGCTGGAAGATGTCCGCCGATCGAGCCAGCTGCCGCCAGCCAGGCCCTTGCATGAAGGGCGGCGACTTCAGCCACCGTGAATTGAACGAGCACAGCATGAAGACACTTTCGACTCTGGGCATTGCCCTCGCCCTTGCCGCACCTGCGGCACATGCGCAGCAATTGCAGGTCACGCTCAACGGGCTGCAGCATGATCGGGGCCAGGCGGCCGTGGCGGTGTATTCCGATGCCAAGAGCTTCCGCAAGGACAACCAGGCCTTCACCGCACGGAAGGCCAAGGCCGAAGCCGGTACCGTGACCGTTACATTCGACGACGTGCCGCCCGGCCGCTACGCCGTACTGGCCTATCACGACGAGAACGACAACGGTCGGCTGGACCTGCGCTTCGGCATGTTCCCCACCGAAGGCTACGGACTATCGAACAACCCAAAGGTGATGGGCCCACCGTCCTACGAGGACAGCGCCTTCGCGGTGACCGCCGACGATCCCGCACAGATTGAGCTGAAGATGCGCTACTAGCGACCGTCGACTCGGCCCCGACTCGCCGCCAACGGCTCGCGGTCAAACGCGGCGATGGCTCAGCGACAATTACCGGCACAACCGCCGCGGGCACAGGCCGGGGCTTCCGGGTTCTTCAGCACCCGGCTGTTCACCACCCCGGCGGCGGTCATCAGCCGGGTCACCGGCGCATCGTCTGGAATCGACACATCCTCGGCCAGCGCACAGGCGGCGCGCAGCTCGCCCCAGGTCTTCGGACGCAGGGCCATGGGATGGCGGACTTCATAAACCTGACCGTTGGCTTCGCAGCGATAGTCGTAGGTCGGCATGGTTTTCCCCTCGTTTGTTGCGCAGATCGGCTCAGGGCTCCGTTGCCCGGCCGCGGATGGCGCACGATTGTACGAGCAAATCCGTCCCGCACTCAGCTCCTGCCGCGCTGCGCCGCGCCGCTCGGCGCCCTCGCCGGCAGAAACTTGCGGACGGTATCCACAAATGGCAACACGATCAGGCTGTAGAGCGTCAGATAGCGGTGCGCGTCCTGCTCGGCGGTGCCGAAGCGGATGTCCTCTGGTGTGCTATTGGTGACGTAGAGCGTGCCGAACATCCAGTCCCAGATGGACAGGTTGGTGCCGAAGTTCTTGTGAAAATGTCGCGGCGCGTCGCTGTGGTGGATCTGGTGCTGCGCCGGGCTGTTGAAAATGTGCTCGAGCCGCGGGCCGAACGACAGCCAGACATGGCTGTGCCGCAGATTGGAGGCCAGCGCGTTGAAGATGAATACCAGATAGGTCACGCCGAACAGGGTGTAGCGACTGATCTCGCCGCCGCAGGCATACCAGAACACGCCGGCGTAGAGGCCGAGCAGCACCAGGTCGACCAGCCGGCCGACGATCTTCTCCAGAAAGTGCACCCGGCTGGCGGTCAACGGGACCATCACCGGTGCCGAGTGGTGGACCTTGTGGAACTCCCACAGCCAGCCGCAGTGAAACGCGCGATGCACCCAATAGCTGGCGAAGTCGCTGATGATGAACACGCCAAGCCCGTAGAGCAGCGACAGTGACAGATGCTGTCCCAGCTGCGGCCGCGCGCCCCAGAGATTGGTGAAGAATGCCGCGTAGTCGCCGGAGCGCAGGATGTATGGGTCGACCAGCGCAACCACAGGCACCACCAGCGCGACCTTTAGTACGCCCCGCGCGAAGTAGTAGCGATAGTCCAGGCGGGCCGATGGATGCCAGTGCACCTGCCAACCCCCGAGAAAGCGCCAGAACGACGCGGCCTCGGTCAGGCCGAGGCGCTTTCGATAGCGGAACAGCAAGTAGGCAACGGCATAGGACACCCCGAGGAAAAGCAGGCCGAGCCGACCGTTGAGGTCGAACAGGCTGCTGAACTGCAGCAGGATCGGGTCAAGAACATAGTGCTGGAATGATTCGGAAACGCCCACGCCCGGCCGCCTCGGAAAAAAGGTGGCGGATTATAGAAGCGTGCGGAACCATTCGTATATGCGAACGCTTATCAGACAAAAGTTGCAGACAACTTGCTCGTCTCGGCGCGGTTACCCATCAGCACGCGGCAATGGAAACAGCCCCGCCGTAGCCGGGCTGCGGGTGATTCGGCAGGGAGCGCCGGCCTTCCACGAAACGCGAACAGCGCTTACTTGCTCATCACCAGGGCAAAGCCCACCAGGATGCCGGCCAGGGCAATCAGCCAGCCGATCCGGTGGGCGCGATTCTTTTCTGCTTGCCGGACGGGGTCGACGGGCTTCTTCTTTCTCACGATGGGGCTGCCTCCGTTGAACACTGCTGCTGCGCAGCGCGCCTTTTTAGGCTGGGCAGCGCCAATTGTCCAGTCGGGGTGCCATGCGTCGAGCAGCCTGGCCGAGGATTATCCGAGCGGGCTTTGACCCGGATTCGCTTCTTCGCCGGAGTCGTCATCCGGCTCGGTATCGTTCTCGCCCGAATCCGGAACATCGCCGTATTCGTCGTAGTCCGGCGGCGTCAGGCCGTCCTTGAGCGGGTCGTCTGGGTCGATCATGGCAACGGGCCTTTGCTGGTGCGTGTACATAGCCTTGGAGCCGCCGATCGCGCCGGAGGTTCGCCAGAACCGGCAACACTCATCCATCAATCGGCCGCCGAGAGCGCTTCGATGATGCGGCACTCGCGGACCGACGACTCGCTGCAGCCCGCCAGGCGCTGCAGCTCCGCTTCGAGCCGCTGCAGGTCGGCGATGCGTTGACGTACCTGCACCAGATGCGTCTGTACCAGGCGATCGACGTCGGTGCAGGCATGTCCCGGCTGGTCGGCCAGCTCGACCAGGGTGCGGATTTCGTCGAGGGAAAACCCGAGCTCCCGCCCGCGCTTGATGAAACGCAATCGGGCGGCGTCCTGCTCACTGTAGGTACGGTAGCCGGACGACGTCCGCGCCGGCGCCGCGAGCAGCCCGATGCGCTCGTAATAGCGAATGGTTTCCACGTTCACCGCGGTGGCCTGACTGAGCTTGCCGATGGTTAGAGGCATGACTTGACCCTGTAGCTGCTACAGGGTTTAGCGTATCGCCATCGACAACTGGAGGCGATGTCATGGCGGGAAATTGTTGCGGCGGCGGTTGTGCCAGCACGGCGGCACGCGGGCGCTATCGGCGCATTCTCTGGATCGCGCTGCTGATCAACCTGGCGATGTTCGCTGTCGAGGTCGGCGCCGGCGTGCGGGCCGGGTCGGTGTCGCTGCTGGCCGACTCGCTGGACTTCTTCGGCGATGCGGCCAACTACGGTGTCAGCCTGTTCGTGTTGGGTCTGGGTGTGGTGATGCGCGCGCGAGCGTCGCTGGCCAAGGCGCTGACCATGGGTCTGTTCGGCGTGTTCATCCTGGTGGTCGCGATCGGCAACTTCATCGATGCCAGCGTGCCGCAGGCCACGACCATGGGTATCGTCGGCACGATCGCGCTGCTGGCCAACGTCGCCGTGGCGCTCATGCTCTATGCCTACCGTGAAGGCGACAGCAACATGCGCAGCGTCTGGCTGTGCAGCCGCAACGATGCGCTGGGCAATATCGCCGTAATGCTGGCGGCGCTGGGTGTGTTCGGAACCGGCGCGGGCTGGCCGGACCTGATCGTGGCCAGCATCATGGCGCTGCTCTCGATCAGCGCAGCCGTGCAGATCACCCGCCACGCCCTCGACGAACTGCGCACCGAACGATTGGCCGCCAGCGAACTGGAGCGAGGTGCCTGATTGCTGGCGTCACGACCCTCTATAGATCGCTCTACGGCCGGTTGCGCTCGCGAAGGAAGGCCACCGGCGCCGAGCCGTCGGCGTTCAGCTGGAGGATCTGCCGCGGCCTGCCCTGCTCGTCCAGCACCAACAGGCCGATGCCCGAGCCGTTCCACAGCCGCTCGCCGGCCTGACTGCGGTCCGGTACGCGCGGCACGACTTCCAGCCGACGCCGCTTGGTCAGCCAGTTCAGTGGCGACCAGGGCGCGTAGAGCCAGCGGTTGAGGCGATCGAACCAGTCCAGCAGGCGCCGCGGGAACTCGTTTTTCACGCCACTGCTGGTGATCTGCCACAGCTGAGGTGCGGTATCGCGACCGCGAATATGCACTTCGTAGACGAACGAGTAATGCACGTCGCCGGAGAGGACCACGTAGTTACCGGGCGTACGTGAATGGCGGAAGATGTTCATCATTACGTGGGCCGCGCCGCGGTGCGCCATCCAGTTCTCCGCATCCACCAGCAACGGCTGGCCGGCCCAGCTGAAAACCCGCTGCACCGCCTCGATCAGCTTGACGCCGAACATCGGCGCCGGCGACACGATCAGCACCGCCGGCTTGTCGAGGATGTTCTGCTGGAATTCG
The DNA here is from genome assembly GCF_054483855.1 of Stutzerimonas sp. KH-1. Taxonomy (NCBI): domain Bacteria; kingdom Pseudomonadati; phylum Pseudomonadota; class Gammaproteobacteria; order Pseudomonadales; family Pseudomonadaceae; genus Stutzerimonas; species Stutzerimonas sp. KH-1. Next base: position 1,828,745 of record NZ_CM137011.1, read on the forward strand.
CTCAGCGCCTCCCAATCCATCAGGCCGGACGGTCGGCTGAGGTTGCGCTCGCTGCGCCAGCGCCGGGTGCGGGTGTCGAGCACCACCAGCGGCGGCTCGGTCGGAAGTTCATAGCCCCAGCCGTCGAGATGCAGCAGGGTGTCGATGAAGCGGTTCTGCTCGACGCAATCGAGCCAGCCGTAATCCACACTGGTCAACAAGCGCTGCATCTGTTCCAGCAGCCTGACGAATCGCTCCGGCTGGTTGCCCCAGGCCTGGCACAGCAGGTAGGCGATCAGCGCGTTGCCGATGATGCGCCGCGAGAATGGGTGCTCATAGGCGGTTTGCTCCCAGCGGGCCGACAGGTTCCAGTCGTCAGTGATGTCATGGTCGTCGAAGATCATCAGCGACGGCACGTGCGCCAACGCCCGCGCCACCCGCGGCAGGCCCTGGCGGAACGTCAGCAGGCAGCGCTCTTCGCAGCCATAGCGCTCGGCGTGCTCTGGCTCCAGCGCAGGCATGACCGGCGCGATCAGCGACCAGGGCGTCGGCGACCAGACCAGCAGGTACAGCGCCATGACTTCAGCCAGGCTGATGAGGTGGTTCTGGCCGTTGGCAGTGGTGAACACCGGCTTGTCGACGCCACCGAAGAAGCGCTCGCGCAGCGCCTCGTTGGATTTGAACGCCGGCAGCAGCAGCTCGCGGTGGTAGTAGGTCGCCGGATGCGCCATCAGCTCGTCGCTGTCATCCACGACGGCACCTTCGAGACGCTCGCCGTAAAGGCCGAGACGGCGCACCAGCGCATGGATGGCTACCAGCATCGGCCCGGCGACGTCGTCGGCATAGACCTGGTCGCCAGTCATCAGCAGCACGGCCGGGCGCGCCGCCGGATCGTCCAACGCATCGTGCAGCAACTCATCCACGCACAGCAGGCCATCCGCGGCGGCGTGGTGCGGTTTGCGGCAGGAGCCGTGCAACAGGCGGTCGAGCCGCGACTTGATGACGAAACTCGGCGCTGTTGCGTCGCCGTAGAGCAGATGCGGTGCCCAGTCGGCGATGCCCTGCTGCGTTGAGCCGGTGTGGATGAGCAAGTCGTAAGCGATCAGGCAGTCGCTGGGCAACGGCGCCGGTGGCACGGCCTGGATCAGGTGCAACACCGCGTGTTCACCGATTGCCAGGCGCTGGCAATCCAGCTCTTGCGGGGGTATGTGGCACTGCAGCTCCCCAGCCGGGCTTTCGAGCAGCAGCGAGAGCTTCAGCGATCGCGAAGCGACCAGCCACAACACGATCCGGCCAGGCTCGACCCGACGCAGCAGCGGACCGGCAAGCACGGGCGGGAGGTCATGGGTTGGGGGTATATCGCTCAAGGGTAGACCTGATTGCGGGAACGAGGACTCTCTGACAGTGGGCCGCTGCCGAACGCTCCGCGGTGGAACGGCCGCCAGCGTCGTCGATCAGGGCGCACCGAACATCGCCGTCCAGTAGATGGCCGCATCGCTCTGCGGATCGACCGCATAAGCGGCACCAAGCTCGGTGAACTGCGGGTTCATCAGGTTCGCGCAATGCCCTGGGCTGGCTAGCCAACCCTCCAGTACCTTGCGGGGGGTCGGCAGCGCGGCGGCGATGTTCTCGCCCACCAGCCTGCCCGTGTAGCCGGCCAGTTCAGCGCGATCGCCAGGGGTGCGCCCGTCCTCGCCCAGATGGCTGAAGAAATTGCGATTGGCCATCGCGCGGCTGTGCGCTTCGGCCGTGCTACCGAGCGTCTCGTTCCAGCTCAGCGGCCCGGCGGCGGCGAAGTCCTGCGTACCGCAGCGCCGGGCCGATGCCCGCGCCGTATTGATCTGTTCCAGCAACTTCTGCCCTTCGGCCTGCCAGTCGCCGAGGCGACCATCAAGCAGCGGCCGCGCCACCACGATGCGCCAGTCGCGACCTTCGCGGCTGACGCCGATATCGGTGAACTGAGGATCGAGGATCACCCGGCAGAAGCTTTCGCGCAGCGCCTGCATCGCCGCCTGGGCATCCCGCGGACCGGACAGCGTGATCGCCTGCACCGTGACCATCGGATAGCCAGCGCGGGACAAGGCATCCTGCAGGTCACCGGCGGCGCCGACCGGCAAGTTCAGCCGCGAGTCGGCCGTGAGTGGCGGCAATTCCTCGCTGGCCTTGCTGCCGCAGCGCTGCACCTCGCCACGGTAGGCATTGATCGACTCGACCAGCCGGGCCTCCTCGGCCGCAGCGGTGCCGGCAACGCAAAGGGTCGCCAGCAGCAGGACGGATGACAGAACACGCATGACAGTTCTCCAGCAATTCCCTGACGGAACGACGCGCACCCGGCGCGGAACAGGCGCCATGGTGCGCGACGCGGCCCAGCTTGTCATCACCAGCCAGCACAACGCCACCGGCTGGGCGCCTTGCCCTGCCTTGGCTATGATCGAACGCCATGAACGATCATCCACCGCTTCGCCAATCCTGCCCGCCCGGCACCTGCACCTGCCGGCGCGACGAACTGCTGGAAACGCCCGGAGCGGACGTGCGTATCCTGCGACTGACCCGTCACGAGGAACGCCGCCTGCTGGAGCGACTCGAGAACCTGCAGAGCCTGGAGGACCTCGAACGACTGCAGCAGCGCATGTTCGATCAGTTGGGCATTCGCGTCAGCGTGAGCCCTGGGCACAACGAAGTGCGCAGCATGCGCGGCATCGCCATCGAGTTCGCCGAGCAGCCAGGCCTTTGTCGCAAGACTCGCCCGGCCATCGCGGCCGCCATTCGCCGGGGTCTGGAAACGCATCCGGAAGTCGCGTGGCGCCTGCTCGATGCGCATGACTTGCTGGGTGGGCTCTGAGCAGCGTGCGTCCCACCACGATCACCCTGCCCTCGCTGTCATGCACGGTTTCATAGCCAAGCCTGCCGCCCGCCCCCCCTTCGAAAAAAAATCCGTTCCTGCCGCTTGACCCTCACGCAGCGTCAGCCCCGACGATCCCTGCCGTGCGAAACGAAAAGGAGACATCAATGTTGCTCAAGGTAGGCGAACTGGCCAGGCGCTCCGGCGTGACCGTCCGGACGCTGCATCACTACGACAACCTTGATCTGCTCAAACCGTCCGCACGCTCCGATGCCGGTTATCGGCTCTACGACCGCAAGGACGTCGAGCGCCTGCATCACATCCAGGCACTGCGTGGCCTTGGCCTGTCGCTGACCGACATCGGAGCCCTGTTGAACCAGCGCGCGGTTTCCCTGCCCGGACTGATCGACCAGCAATTGCTGCAGCTCGATCGCCAGTTGCAGAGCCTCCAGCGCCTACGCAGCCGATTGCACAGGCTGCGCGAGCGCTACGTCCTGGGCGAGGAACCCGCGCTGACCGACCTACTGGATACCCTGGGATCGATGATCATGTACGAGAAGCACTTTTCCGCCGACGAACTGGCCAGGCTGGCCTTTACCGAACGCCTCGACCAAGGCACCAGTGCGTGGCCCGCCCTGGCTGAGCAGGCCAAGGCACTGATGGAGGCCGGCGTACCGACGCAGGCTGAACAAGCACAGCGGCTGGCGCGTGACTGGATGATCCAGCTCGAGCGCGACACAGCGCAGGACCCGACCCTGCTGACCCGGCTCGACACCATGCACGCAGCCGAGCCAGGGCTGCAGCAGCGAACCGGCGTCAGCCAGGCCATGCGCGACTATGTGCTGGCGGCGTTCGCCGAACACCGCCTGGCGATCTACCGTCGCCACCTGACGGACGACGAGTTCGCCCGCATGCGCACCCATTACGCCGCAAGCTTGCGCCAATGGCCGGAACTGCTCGCGCAGCTTCAGCGCTGCCGTAGCGAGCGTCTCCCGCCGGAGCACGAGCGGGTGATCGCACTGGCACGCCGCTGGGGTGAGTTGTTCAGCGCCTACGCCGGCCCGAACGCCGACACCCAGCGCCGAATCCAGCAGGCCGAGCAGCAGGAACCGGAGTTGCAGGCCGGTACCTGGGTAGCGCCCGAGCTGATCGACTACCTGCGGCAGGCCATGACGGCCCTGATGCAGCACGCCCGCAACTAGACAGACCGCCGGCGACGAGCCTGCGTGCCGGCCACGCAGGCTCCCCCGTTCGGCCGGCAACAGATCGTCGCCAACGGAGGCGTTGCGCATGGACGCTGCGCGGCAAGTCTTTACAATGCACGACCTCGAAACACAGCCGGTCCGTGCCCATGTCCCTTCCCAAGCACCATCTCGAACTGCTCGCCCCTGCCCGTGACGCCAGCATCGCCCGCGAGGCCATCCTGCATGGCGCCGATGCGGTGTACATCGGCGGCCCCAGCTTTGGTGCCCGGCACAACGCCGAGAACAGCGTGGCCGACATCGCCGAGCTGGTGAAATTCGCCCATCTGTTTCACGCGCGGGTATTCGTCACGCTTAACACCATCCTGCACGACGACGAACTGGAAGCCGCGCGCGCACTGATCCAGCAGCTGTACGAGATCGGCGTTGACGCGCTGATCGTGCAGGACATGGGCATCATGGAGCTGGATATCCCGCCCATCGAGATCCATGCCAGCACCCAGACCGATATCCGCACGCTGGAACGGGCCAAGTTCCTCGACAAGGCTGGCTTCTCGCAGCTGGTTCTCGCCCGCGAGCTGAACCTGCAGGAAATCCGCGCGATCTACGACGAAGTGGATTCGACCCTGGAGTTCTTCATCCATGGCGCGCTGTGCGTGGCGTTTTCCGGGCAGTGCAATATCAGCCACGCGCAGACCGGGCGCAGCGCCAACCGCGGCGACTGCTCGCAGGCCTGCCGCCTGCCCTACACGCTGAAGGACGATCAGGGCCGCGTGGTGGCCTTCGAAAAGCACCTGCTGTCGATGAAGGACAACAACCAGAGCGCCAACCTGAGCGCGCTGGTGGATGCCGGCGTGCGCTCATTCAAGATCGAGGGGCGCTACAAGGATGTGAGCTACGTGAAGAACATCACCGCTTACTACCGCCAGCGCCTGGACGGCATTCTTGCCGAGCGCCCTGACCTTGCCCGCGCCTCCAGCGGCCGCACCGATCACTTCTTCGTGCCGGACCCGGACAAGACGTTCCACCGCGGCAGCACCGACTACTTCGTCACCGACCGTAAGATCGACATCGGTGCCTTCGATTCGCCGACCTTCACCGGCCTCGCCGTGGGTGAAGTGCTCAAGGTCGGCAAGCATGACCTGACCGTGCAGACCCGCGAGCCGCTCTCAAACGGCGACGGCCTCAACGTGCTGATCAAGCGCGAGGTGGTGGGTTTCCGTGCCAGCGTGGTCGAGCCGCTGAAGCAGTTCGAGGAGGACGGTCAGCCGTTCTGGCAGTACCGCGTCGAACCCAACGAAATGCCCGCCGCGATGCGCCAGGTGCGTCCGAACCACCCGCTCAACCGCAACCTGGACCACAACTGGCAGAACGCACTGCTCAAGACCTCCGCCGAGCGCCGCATCGGTGTGCGGTGGCTGGCAAAATTGCGCGCCGATGAGCTGGAGCTGCATGTCACCAGCGAGGAAGGCGCCTATGCCACGGCCACCCTGCCCGGCCCCTTTGGCGAAGCGAAGAAGCCCGAGCAGGTGCCCGGCCAGATCGCCGACCTGCTGAGCCAACTGGGCACCACCATCTACCACGCCGAAGAGGTCGAGGTGGATGCGCCGCAGGCGTTCTTCATCCCCAACTCGCAACTCAAGGCGCTGCGCCGCGAAGCCATCGAGGCACTGACCGAAGCGCGCGAAGCCATCCGCCCGCGCGGCGGGCGCAAGCCGGTCAGCGTGCCGCCGCCGGTCTATCCAGAATCGCACCTGTCGTTTCTCTACAACGTCTACAACGAGAAGGCCCGGACCTTCTATCACCGTTACGGTGTGCAGCTGATCGACGCGGCGTACGAGGCCCATGAGGAAACCGGCGAAGTGCCGGTGATGATCACCAAGCACTGCCTGCGCTTCTCCTTCAATCTGTGCCCGAAGCAGGCCAAGGGCGTCACCGGCGTGCGCACCAAGGTCGCGCCGATGCAGCTGGTGCACGGTGACGAGGTGCTGACGCTGAAGTTCGACTGCAAACCCTGCGAGATGCACGTGATCGGCAAGATGAAGGGCCACATCCTCGACCTGCCGCAGCCGGGCAGCGCCGCCAGCGTGGTCGGGCACATCACGCCGGACGACTTGCTCAAGACCATTCGCCACAAGCCGGCGTAACCCGCTGGCCGGCGGCACAGGCGTTTGTCATGGACGCCTGTGCCGCTGATCGAATCTCGTCGCGAGAAGCTACGGCGATGCGACGCCGTATGAGCGTCACGTCCTGAAACGCAGAGCCATATGGTTGAGGTCGGTGGCCAGTCTGGCCAGTTCATCGCTGGCGACCGCAGTCTGATCGGCGCCAGCCGCCGACTGAATGGAGAGGTCCCGTATGGCCATCAGGCTGCGGTCCACTTCCCGAGCGACTTGTGCCTGCTGTTCGGCGGCTGTCGCGATCATGACGGTGCGCTCGTTGATGATCGCTACCGAGGCGGCAATGTTATCCAGCATGGCCCCTGCCTCACGAGCCACACCCAAGGTTCTGCCAGCCTCTTCCGTACTCAGGGCAGTAGCCTTGACCACGCTATCGGTACCGGCCTGGATCGCCGCAATCATCAGTTCGATTTCCTGAGTCGATTGCCCCGTACGGTGAGCGAGCGCCCGAACCTCATCGGCGACCACGGCAAAGCCACGCCCCTGGTCTCCGGCACGTGCTGCTTCGATAGCGGCATTTAGGGCAAGCAGGTTGGTCTGCTCGGCGATGTTGCGTATCACATCGAGCACCTTGCTGATATCCCGCGCCTGTCCAGCAAGACCCTCGACATGCCCGCCGGTGTCACTGATGCGCGCCGATAGGCTATCGATCGCCTTGACCGTATCGTTGACGTGATGGCGGCCCGCCTCGGCAGCAGCCGTCGAGTCACGCACGCTGTCAGATGTCGAGGCCGCATTGCTCGCTACCTCTTCAATGGCAGCCGTCATCTCGTTGACCGCTGTCGCCGCCAGCTCAACCTGCTCATTCTGCCGCTGCAGGCCGCGTTTGCCTTCGTGTGCAACGCTGGTCATCTCTTCCGTTGCCGTCGCCAGCTGGGTCGAGGAATCGCCTATGTGCTTAAGCGTCGCGCGCAACGTCGCCTGCATCGTGGCCAGGGCGGCCAGCAGGCGGGCAGGCTCGTCGGTACCTTCCATTTCGATTGGCTGGCTCAGGTCAGCCCCGGCGATGCTTTCAGCCACCTGCACCGCTTGCCCCAGCGGCTTGGTAATGCTGCGCGTGAAGCCGATCGCCAGGCCCAACGTAGCCAGGATCGCGAAACCCATCGCGCCAAGCAGGACCCACAGACTGCGGGTGTAAACCGAACCCGCCGTTACGCTGGATGCCTTGGCGCCCTCGTCGTTATAGGCCGTCAATGCCGCGAGTGCCTCGTTGATATCCGTTCCCTGCTGCCGCATGTCACCGTTGAACAACGCGATAGCAGCAGGCGCGTCGTCACTTTCGAGCGACGCCAGCAGACGATCGAGCGACTGGCCGTAACGCTCGACGGCACCCTGCACGCTCCGTAGCAGCTGCCGTTCACGCTCGTCGATGACCGGCGAGGCCAGATACGCGCCGATCTCCTGTTCGATATGTGACCGGCGCTGACCGATTTCACTACTGGCCGCGGAGGCTGAGCCATCCTCGGCCGGAATGAGGGATCGCCCCACCGTCAATCGCAGTTCCAGCACATCCGCCCGCAGCCGACCAGCATCTCTAACACCGGCCAGCCAGTTGGTCTCGATGGTCTGCTCCGCTTCTCGCAGCGCCTGGACCTGAACCAGTGAAAAGCATCCGACAAACAGCAACAGCAATGCGATGGCCGAGAAGCTGGCAGCAGCTCGGGTAGATACGTTCATTGAGCGGAACATGGGAGGCACCGTGAGGGGAGGCTTCGGAGCCGGGCGGCCCAAAGTGATACAGAGTGTTTCACCGGCCCAATAGCTGTACAAGATCCATCCATCGATATCACTACGACATCAGACCAAAGAAGTAGAAGCCCGTCTCCCACTCTGCGGGCGCCGATGCCCCGTCGCGCTTAGTAAATACGGAACCATCCTGCGGATCGCAGCGCCCAACAGCCAGTAGGTATGCACCGTCCCGCCCGTGGCCGAGAGGCCAATGGAAAACAACCTCAACTCGTGCACTCGACAAGATAGGTGAAGCCATGCCCCAGATACTGATTGCCGCGTTTGACCACTATGCCGAAGCGGAGCAAGTCAAAGCCGAACTCGTGAGAGAGGGTGTCTCCCATGACGACATCCAGCTGTCGGCGTCCATGAATCCCAAGCAGGTCGATAGCAGCCGCGTGGAGGTGGTTGGCGAGGAGCCCGCCCCGGATGCCACCGCGGCCGAACATATCGGCAATTTCTTCCGCAAGGTCTTCGGCGATGGTGCCGCCGCCCACGCTGGTCGTTACCCCGAGGCGGCGCGCCGCGGATCGACGATCGTGACGGTATCGCTTGAGGATGAAGCGCGGGTGCCGGCGGTGGAGCGGATCATGGAGCACAACGGCGCCATCGATATCGACGAGCGCAGCGCAACCTGGGGCGACGACGCCACGCCGGTCACCGCCAGCACCGAGACGCTGACCACCGGCTACCCGGACGCCACCTCCATCAGCGTCGACGAACGCGAGCTGGACGGCACGGCGACGCCTGAGCGCGGCCAGGAGTTCGCCAGCATCCCCGGTCGCACCGAGAACGAGAAGGCCGCGCGGCGCGACAACACCGCCGGGCGCGTGCGGATCATTCCGCGCTGAGCCGGCGCAACATCACCTGGAGCGTCAGCGCATTTTCCAGCGCGGCGCCGCTGGCGGTGTTGTCGAAGATGCACCAGCAAGGCACACCCAACCTCGCGCAGTCTTCCAGCTGTTCGGCCAGGCTTTGCAGCCACTGGTCGGCGTAGGACGAGTGGTAGACGCGTGGCGAGCCGTGCAACCGGTAGTAGCGCATACCCAGCCAACCACCCGGCTGGCCGCCACCCGGGATTGGCGAAGGGTCCGCGGCGACCCGCGCAATACGCCAGTGGGCCAGCTGCGCATCGGCGGCGAGCCAGCTGGCATGCCGCGGCTCCAGCGCCAGGGCACCGCCGTAGCGCTTACGCAAGTCGGCAAGGAAACCCTCGACCAGCGGACGCTCGTAGACCAGCGACGGCGGCAGCTGCAGCAACAAGCAGCCAAGGCTGGCACCCAGCTCGCTGACTTCAACGAGAAAGCGCTCGAGTTCTTCCATGCCCCCGTGCAGGCGCTTGTCATGACTGATCTGTCGCGGCAGCTTGGCGCAGAAACTGAACCCGGCCGGCACGCTGGCGGCCCATTTGCGGTAGGTCGCCGGGCGATGCGGGCGGTAGAAGGATGAATTGATTTCCACCGCCGGCAGCCGCCGGGCATAGCGCTCCAGATGCGTGCCGTCTCCAGTGAACTCCGGCCAGACGCCACGCGGCAGACTCCAGCCGGCGCAGCCGAGACGAATGGCTTCGCTCGGGTTCATCGACACTTCACGCCTTCCGGTCCGGCGCGAAGTCGGCGCTGTGCTTTAAACTTCGGCGCTTCTCCGCCATATCCACATGGTTCACTCATGAAACATCGCCTCGTCACGCCCTTCCAGATCCTGATTCTGGTGCTGTCGATCTATGTGGTCGGTGCGCTGATGGCCGATCTGCTGCTCGATCTTCCCGACGACATCTCGACACTGCTTGGCTATCTGGACAACATCGTCTGCTTCTTTTTCTTTCTCGATTTCTGGATGCGTCTGCAGCAGGCCGAGAGCAAGCGGCAGTTCATGCGCTGGGGCTGGATCGATCTGTTGGCCAGCATTCCAGCCGGCGGCTTCCAGGCGGCGAAGCTGTTCCGCGTGTTCCAGCTTTTGCGGGTGCTGCGCGCGATCAAGTCGGTGCGACTGATCTGGCGAATCCTGTTTCGCAATCGCGCTGAGGGCATCGTCGCCTCCGCTGCCACCGCGACCATGCTGCTGGTGGCGTTCGGCGCGCTGACCATGCTGCTGGTCGAGGCGCCCAATCCACAGAGTTCGATCAATACGCCGGAAGAGGCGCTGTGGTGGGCGTTCGTCACCGTCACCACGGTCGGCTACGGCGATTTCTACCCGGTCACCACCGAAGGCCGTATCGTCGCGGTGCTGTTGATGGTCTCCGGGGTCGGGCTGTTCGGCAGTTTCGCCGCCTATATCGGTTCACTGTTCGTCGCCGACCGGAGCGCGGAGGACAACCGGCGATCAGCCGATGGCGAGATGCTGCAACGCCTGCTGCTGCAAGTAGAGGCACTGACGGAGGAAGTACGCAGCTTGAAACTGCAGCTGGAAGATGGTCGTTGCGGCGACGTCGAGCAACGGCCTGGCGGGCAATCCCCGCGGTAGCCTTCGCGCCGCCAGGTCGAAGGCTGCCAGCTGGGTGAATCAGTTGGCGAAATACGCCTGGGCGCGCGCCACTTCAGCCGGGGTCGGCTTGTACACGGTCCACTGATCGGCTTCTTTCTTCTTGTAGCGGACCTCGCCCTTCTCCACGTCGAACTCGTAGAACGGATAGACCTCGCGCAGGTTGTAGAAAGCGGCGGGTGCAAAGAAGAGGATGTCGGCGACCAGGTAGCCGCTGTTGAACTTCAGCGGAATAAGACCGTACATGGGTTCCATGCCGGGCTTCTCGGCGCGGAAGCGATACTGGCCGAAGCTGGTGGCCTTGTAGGTCTTGCTGACCGGATTCTTCAACACCAGCGGGGCGTCCTGGTTGATCTTGATTGCCAGATCAGGATCGGTGGCGCGAAGCGAAGTGGTGGCGGTACAGGCGGAAAGCAGTGCAGCAGTAATGGCTACTGCCAGAACGTGTTTGGCATTCATCGAATTGGTCCCTTGTGTGTCTGTCGAGCAGTGACAGCTCTATTTCAGTCCGGGCACAGCCGAACTGTTGGCCATCCATTGCGGCGCGCACTATAGGGCACCGAAGGACTAATGGCCAACAGCCATACCGACCAGCGGCAGGCTTTCTTGATCATGGTCACGCCGGCCTCAACGTCGGCTCAGAAACGCCACCGCGCCCTCTATAATCGCCTGCCGGCCGAGCAAATGGCCGTAGCGCGAGTCGTAACAGAACACTGATCAGCAAAGGCGTCGATCATGGCCAAGGCCGGGGGCAAGCAGTTCAAATCCGTCAGGCTCGAGCGCCTGGCGCGGTTCATCGAGTGGGCAACGGCGCGTTATCCGGATTTCGTGCCGAAGAAACACCATCAGGAAAAGTGGTTCGCGCCCTATATCGGCTACCCGATGCCGGGCCTTGGTCGGGCGGCGAAAGCCTTCTGGCTGGGCTTACATGCACCGGCAGTCGATCAGTTGATGGCCGAGCCCGCGGCGGATGAGCGGATCGAGCGGATCGTCAGCCGCGACCTTGGCGAGATCCCCTGCCACGTCGATGTGTTCGGCAGCGAGAAGACCTTCACCCTGGGCTCGCCCGCTCATCTGCTGGAGCCGGAGTGGGCGCTGCGCCTGGCCGACAGCCCACAGCGCGACGACTTCCCAGGCAATCTCCAGGCGGCCGTGCAGCAGTACGTGCTGGGCCGTCTGCAGTTGCTCGAGCGCCCCTTCGCCGAGATGGACGAAGAGGACCGCCAGCGCTGCCTGGCGCGTGTCCGCCCGGAGCTGTCGCGGCTCGAGGAGTTCCTGCAACACGCGGTCGCCACGGTGAACGAGATCCGCCACGAGCTGCGCTATCTGGTGACGCTGCACCATGGCCCGCTCGAGCTGGAACTGCAGCGGCGCATTCCTGCCGAGCAGGATCACCTGCTCAGCGACGCGGAAGTCGAAGCCTGGCAACGTCAGGACCGAGCCGACCTGCAGGCCAGCTTCGATCGTCTGCTCGAGCTCGCCGGCGACTTCGACCTGCAGCAGCTCGGCCACAAGCGGCTCACCGAACTGCTGATGCTCGAACCCGGCCGCATGCGCAAGGCTGTTCGCGCCGCCCGCCGCGAGCATGAAGAACGCATGGCGTTTGCCGTGCTGCTGGAGAACAACCCGCGCTTCGTTCACTACCACAAGCTCTATCCGGCGCGCCGTCTGACCCGACGCTGGATCGCCCTGCTCGGCCCCACCAACAGCGGCAAGACGCACCGTTCCATCGAGGCGATGGCAGCCGCCGAACACGCCATCTACCTCTCACCGCTGCGCCTGATGGCGCTGGAGAATCAGGAGCGCATCGAGTCGATGGGCGTGCCCTGCTCGCTGGTCACCGGCGAGGAGGAAATCATTCGCGAAGGCGCCACGCACTTCTGCTGCACCGTGGAGGAGTTTGCCCGCTTCCGCCATCAGCACTGGGACGTGGTGGTGGTCGACGAGGTGCAGATGATGGCCGACCCGCAACGTGGCTGGGCCTGGGTCGATGCGTTGGTCAGCGCGCATACGCCGAAGCTGATGATGACCGGGCCGGCGCTGATCGAGCCATCGCTACGCACGCTCTGCGAGCTCTGCGAAGACCAGCTGCAGGTGCAGCGCACCAAGCGTCTGTCGCCAGTGGAAGTATCCAAGCGCTCCACCACGCTGGAGCGCCTGGAACCCGGCTCGCTGCTGGTGGCGTTCAGCCGCAAGCTGGTGCTGGAACTCAAGGGCATGCTCGAGAGCGTCGGCAAGAGCGTCTCGGTGGTCTACGGCGCGCTTTCGCCGGAGGTGCGTCGCGAGCAGGCCCGCCGCTTCCGCGAAGGCGAGGCGGACATCATGGTCGCCACCGACGCGGTGGGCATGGGCCTCAACCTGCCGGCGCACACGCTGTGCTTCTATACCGACGAGAAGTTCGACGGCATCCAGAACCGTCAGCTCAAGGTGCAGGAGGTCAAGCAGATCGGTGGCCGCGCCGGGCGCTTCGGTCACCACGACAGCGGCGAGATCACCGCGCTGGACCCGCAGACGCTCAAGTCCATCCGCCGCCTGTTCAACAGCCCGGATGCGCCGGTGGACCTGAGTCAGTTCCAGGTGCGCCCATCCATCGATCACCTGTCCGCCATTTCCGAACTGATGGGCGAGCCGAGCCTGCTGCGCGCCTGGCTGACCTTCAACCGCAACATCAATTACGGTGAGGCGTTCATCTCGGTGCTGCCGGACGAACTGGCCGAATGGATCGAACTGATCGACGATCCGAAGATTCCGCTCTGGCTGCGCTGGACGTTCGCCTGCACGCCGATCCGCGGCGGCTTCGACAGCCCGGCCAGCCAGCATGCCCAGCGCTGGATCAAGCGCGTCGCCGAAGGCCACGCCATTCCGATGCCCAAGCTGCTGCTCGGCAGCGACTTGTCCAGCCTGGAAAGTACCTTGCACGTGGTGGAAACCTACCTGCACCTGTCCCGCAGCTTGCCCGAGCATTTTCCCGAGCACGACGACGGTGAAGACGCGCGCAAGCTGCTCAACGATGCCATCACCCGTGAACTGTCACGCCAGCGCAAGCCACGGGCAGCACGACGCGGCGGCCGCAAGGCCGGACGGCGACGCTGAGACTTTTCGCCAACCACGATCCAGCCAGGTCGGCCGCTCTATAATCGCCGCTTTGCTGCCGAACGCGAGCCTGCCATGCCGATCAAGTACGCCCGTCGTCTGACCGATCGTCGACGGACCGTCCATAGCAATCGCCAGCTTGGCCTGTGCCTCGCCTTCGTAGCGGGGGCCGCCAATGCCGGCGGGTTCATCGCCGTTCAGCAGTACACCTCGCACATGACCGGTATCGTTTCGGCAATGGCCGATAACCTCGCGCTCGGCGCCACCGACCTGGCCCTGGCCGGCTTCGGCGCACTGCTCTCGTTCATCCTCGGCGCGATGTGCTCGACGCTGATGATCAACTTCTCGCGGCGGCGCCGGCTGCACAGCCAGTACGCGCTACCGCTGGCGCTGGAAGCCGCACTGTTGCTGCTGTTCGGCATCCTCGGCGCGCGGCTGATGTTGGTTCCCGGGTTTTTTGTGCCGCTGACCGTGGTCCTGCTGTGCTTCATCATGGGCCTGCAGAACGCGATCATCACCAAGCTTTCCAACGCCGAGGTGCGCACCACCCATATCACCGGGATGGTGACCGATATCGGCATCGAGCTGGGCCGGCTGATCTACTTCAACCGCAATCGTCATGACGACATGCCACCGGTGCGGGCCAACCGGCAGCGCCTGCGTATCAACCTGCTGATGGTGATGAGCTTCTTCGTCGGCGGCTTGAGCGGCGCCATCGGCTTCAAGCATTTCGGCTTCATCGCCACGGTCCCGCTGGCCGCCTTGCTGTTGGCACTGGCGCTGGTGCCGATGGCTGACGATCTGCTGCTCGGCTGGCGCCTCTGGCGGCGTCGGCGCTAAGACACCGACGGTTTCCAACGCCCTCCTGGTCGGCAAGGCTTCATCGGTCACGGCGATGACTCGGACCGAGGCGACAGCAAGCACCATCATTTGTTCCCGCAGCGCGCCCGTAAAATGTTCGAATTTTTACTTTGACAGCGGCTTTTATTGCCTCTAAGTTTTCGTTTCCGAACAATTCCGAACCAACGCAGTGCTCGGAATAAAACAAAAACAAACGAACGAGGCTCCGCGCATGAGTACGCCCATCGTCCCGACGCTCAAGGGACAATGCATCGCCGAATTTCTCGGCACTGCCCTTCTCATTTTCTTCGGTACCGGCTGCGTCGCAGCGCTCAAGCTCGGCGGTGCCGACCTGGGGCTGTGGGAAATCAGCATCATCTGGGGCATCGGCGTTTCGATGGCGGTGTACCTCGCCGCCGGCGTCTCCGGTGCCCACCTGAACCCGGCCGTCACCATCGCACTATGGCTGTTCGGCACCTTCGAGCGGCACCGAGTGCCGGCCTACATCCTGGCGCAGGTGGCGGGCGCTTTCTGTTCTGCGGCGTTGGTCTACGGACTGTACAGCAGTCTGTTTTTCGATTTCGAACAGGCCCAGCAGATGGTTCGCGGCAGTGTCGAGAGTCTCGAGCTCGCCTCGATCTTTTCCACCTATCCGCACGCCTCGTTGTCGTTCGGTCAGGCATTTCTCGTGGAGGTCGTCATCACCGCCATTCTGCTGGCGATGATCATGGCCATCACCGACGACGGCAACGGTCTGCCCAGCGGCCCGCTCGCACCTTTGCTGATCGGCCTGCTGATCGCCGTGATCGGCGGCGCAATGGGACCGCTGACCGGCTTCGCGATGAATCCCGCGCGGGATTTCGGGCCTAAACTGATGACCTTCTTTGCCGGCTGGGGTGACGTGGCCTTCACCGGCGGGCGAGACATCCCGTATTTCCTGGTTCCGATCTTCGCCCCGATTCTCGGTGCCTGCCTCGGCGCTGCAGGTTACAAGGCTCTCATCTGCCGACACTTGCCAGGCGTCGGATCGGCCGCCTGCGATGCACCGAAACCCAAGGAAAAGGCCTCTGCCGAAATGGGCTCCGCCCAGCCCGATATCAGCAAAGTTCGCTAAGGAAACGACGCCATGAGCAATCAGAACAAGCAATTCATCGTCGCCCTCGACCAGGGCACCACCAGCTCCCGCGCCATCGTGCTGGACCGCAACGCCAACGTGGTGACCATCGCCCAGCGCGAGTTCGCGCAGATCTACCCGCAACCGAGCTGGGTCGAGCACGACCCCATGGAAATCTGGGCGACCCAGAGCGGCGTGTTCGTCGAGGCGCTGGCCCAGGCCGGCATCACCAACGAGCAGGTGGCGGCCATCGGCATCACCAACCAGCGCGAGACCGCCATCGTCTGGGACAAGATCACGGGCCGGCCGATCTACAACGCCATCGTCTGGCAGAGCCGCCAGAGCACGCCGATCTGCGACCAGCTCAAGCGCGACGGCATGGAAGAGCACATCCGCAAGACCACCGGCCTGGTGATCGACCCCTATTTCTCTGGCACCAAGATCAAGTGGATTCTCGACCACGTCGAGGGCAGCCGTGAGCGCGCCCGCCGCGGCGAACTGCTGTTCGGCACCGTCGACTGCTGGCTGATCTGGAAGATGACCCAGGGCAAGGCCCACGTTACCGACTACACCAACGCCTCACGCACCATGCTGTTCGACATCCACAAGCTGGACTGGGATCCGGTGATGCTCGAAACGCTGGATATCCCGCGCGAAATGCTGCCGGAAGTGCGCTCCTCGTCGGAGATCTACGGCCACGCCTATATCGGCTCCGGCCAGAGCACCGGCATTCCCATTGCGGGCATCGCCGGGGATCAGCAGGCCGCGCTGTTCGGCCAGATGTGCGTCGAGCCGGGGCAGGCCAAGAACACCTACGGCACCGGCTGCTTCCTGCTGATGAACACCGGAACCAAGGCAGTGCAGTCCGAACATGGCCTGTTGACCACCATCGCCTGCGGGCCGCGTGGCGAAGTGAATTACGCCTTGGAAGGCGCCATCTTCAATGGCGGCTCCACCGTGCAGTGGCTGCGTGACGAACTGAAGGTACTCAACGAGTCACTGGATTCGGAGTACTTCGCCACCAAGGTGCCGGACAGCAACGGCATCTACCTGGTGCCAGCCTTCACCGGCCTTGGAGCGCCCTACTGGGACCCACGCGCCCGCGGCGCACTGTTCGGCCTGACCCGCGGGGTCAAGGTCGACCACCTGATCCGTGCGGCGCTGGAGTCCATCGCTTACCAGACCCGCGACGTGCTCGATGCCATGCAGCAGGACGCCGGCGAGCGCCTGCGCGCCCTGCGCGTGGACGGCGGCGCAGTGGCCAACAACTTCCTCATGCAGTTCCAGGCCGACCTGCTCGGCACCCAGGTCGAACGCCCGCAGATGAAGGAAACCACCGCCCTCGGCGCGGCCTACCTGGCCGGACTGGCGACCGGTTTCTGGAGCGATCTCGACGAGTTGCGCAGCAAGAGCAGCATCGAGCGGGTGTTCGAACCGGCGTGCGGAAGTGAACAGCGCGAAGCGCTCTATCGCGGCTGGCAGAAGGCGGTTGACCGTACGCGCAACTGGGCCGAAGACTGATCTGACGGATAACAGGCCTGCCTCTGAAGGGTTTCGGAGGCAGGCCTGGCATGCGCGAATTCGAACAGGCAGCGCTTTAAACGAACGCCAGACTACGGCATGCTTCCCGCACAACAGCGAACAAGGAAGCCTCATGAGCCTGGCGCCCCGACAGCAGAACATTCTGGAACTCGTGCGCGAGCGCGGCTACGTGAGCATCGATGAGCTGGCGCGGCATTTCGCCGTCACCCCGCAAACCATCCGCCGCGACATCAATCAGCTGGGCGATGCCGGCCTGCTGCGGCGCTACCATGGTGGCGCGGCCTACGACTCCAGCGTACAGAACACCGCCTACAGCCAGCGCGCGCACCAGATGCGCGACGAGAAACTGCGCATCGCCGCCGCCATGGCCGCGCGCATCCCCGACCAGGCGTCGCTGTTCATCAATATCGGCACCACTACCGAGGCGATCGCCCGCGCCCTGCTCAACCATCGCGATCTGAAGATCATCACCAATGACCTGCACGTGGCGAGCATCCTCAGCACCAAGGAAGACTTCGACGTGCTGATCGCCGGCGGCAACGTGCGCAGCGACGGCGGCGTGGTGGGCCAGGCCACCGCCGATTTCATCAGCCAGTTCAAGGTCGATTTCGCCCTGATCGGCATCAGCGGCATCGACGAGGACGGCACCCTGCTCGACTTCGACTACCAGGAAGTCCGCGTCTCCCAGGCGATCATCCATAACGCACGCAAGGTCTTCCTCGCCGCGGACTCCAGCAAGTTCGGCCGCAGCGCCATGACGCGCCTGGGCTCGCTGGAACAGATCGACTGCCTGTTCACCGACTCGGCACCTTCCGAGGTCTTCGCCGAGCTGCTGTCCCGCCACAAGGTGCAAGTGGAGATCGCCGACTAGGTTTGGCAGCAGCTCGTGCGCGGACAAGTCCGCTCGCACCGGGATGCCAGAACGCTCGGATGACAGAACACTCGTAACGAATTCAAGCGCTTACGGGCAGGCTGAATCTAGCCGGGCGACGCTATGCGACCCCTCACGACTGCCGAACAGCGACAACCAACCAAAAGCACAAGGTTCGAATATTTTCTTTTTTATCTATTTTCGAACATTTTTACTTTCGCGCGGATTCTTTTGCGAATAGCATGTTCAAAACCGAACATGACCTTTCGTTTTCGAGGAGAAGCCCGTGCCCCATTCCGCCCAGCCCGTCTCCGAGCTCTATGACGTCGCCGTGATCGGCGGCGGTATCAATGGCGTCGGTATCGCTGCCGATGCAGCTGGTCGCGGGCTCTCTGTGTTCCTTTGCGAACGCGACGACCTGGCCAGCCATACGTCATCAGCCAGCAGCAAGCTCATCCACGGTGGTCTGCGCTATCTGGAGCACTATGAGTTCCGCCTCGTCCGCGAGGCACTGGCCGAGCGTGAAGTGCTGCTGGCCAAGGCACCGCATATCGTCAAGCCGATGCGCTTCGTATTGCCCCACCGTCCGCACCTGCGCCCGGCGTGGATGATCCGTGCCGGTCTTTTTCTTTACGACAACCTGGGCATGCGCAAGAAGCTGCCGGCATCGCGAGGTTTGCGTTTCGGAAGCGATAGCCCACTCAAGCCGGCGATCACCCGTGGTTTCGAATACTCGGACTGCTGGGTCGACGATGCGCGGCTGGTGGTGCTCAACGCCATGGCGGCACGGGAGAAAGGCGCGCACATCCATACCCGAACCCAATGTCTGAACGCCAAGCGTGCCGGCGGCATCTGGCATGTCGAGCTGCAGCGCGAGGACGGCAGCCGCTTCTCGCTAAAGGCCAAGGCACTGATCAATGCGGCCGGCCCCTGGGTTGCGCAGTTCATCGGCGAAAACCTGCAACAGCGCTCGCCTTACGGCATCCGCCTGATTCAGGGCAGCCACATCATCGTGCCCAAGCTGTATGAAGGTGAGCAGGCCTACATCATGCAGAACGAGGATCGGCGCATCGTCTTCGCCATTCCCTACCTGGATCGTTACACCATGATCGGCACCACCGACCGCGAATATCGTGGCGACCCGGCCAAGGTGAGCATCAGCGAGGAGGAGATCGCCTACGTACTGGGCGTGGCCAACACGCACTTTCGCAAGCAGCTCGAACCCAAGGATATCGTGCATACCTTCGCCGGCGTCCGGCCGCTGTGCGATGACGAATCGGATAACCCGTCCGCGGTCACCCGCGATTACACCCTGTCGCTGGCGGCGGAAGAAAAGCAGGCGCCGCTGCTTTCGGTGTTCGGCGGCAAGCTGACCACCTACCGCAAGCTCGCCGAGTCGGCGATGGCGCAGCTCAAGCCGTTCTTCCCGGCCATGGGTGAAAGCTGGACGGCGCACGCCCCACTACCCGGCGGCGAAGGCATGAGCACGGCCGATGCGCTGGCCGAAGAGTTGGTGGCCAAGGTGCAAGGGCTGAAACTGCCGCTGGCCAAGCGCTGGGCAACCCTCTACGGCAATCGGGTATGGCGCATGCTCGGCGAAGCGCGCTCGCTCGATGCGCTGGGCGAAGACCTCGGCCAGCAGCTGTATACGCAGGAAGTCGACTACCTGCGGCGCGAGGAGTGGGCAACCCAGATGGATGACATCCTCTGGCGCCGCACCAAACTCGGGCTGGCCTTCAGCGAGCCGGAAAAGGCTCGCCTGCAGCGTTACCTGACAGAGCGGCCGGTCAGCGAAAACACGCGCAGCAGCGACGCCGCCTGAGGCAGCCGCTCAGCCCTGCGCCGCGAGCTGCTGATTGATACGGGCAACGCTGGCGGCGATGCGTTGCTCGACATTCTGCATCTGCTCGTTCTGTTGCAGCAGCGGCACGCAGAGATTCAGTGCGGTCAGCACCAGCAGCTTGTCACCCGTGGCGTGGGGAAACTGCCGCTGGCTGTCGGCCAGATGCTGCTGCAGCATGGCCGCTGCCTCCTGCAGCAGAGCATCCTGGCTGGGCGGTGCGCGGAACGAATATTCGCGGCCGAATACCCTGAGCACCTGAACCCCATCCGCCGTCATGCGGCGCTACTGCCAGCTGCACGCTCCACCAGCGCCTGCAGCCGCGCCAGGGTAGCGCCCTGCCGGTCTTCCTGCTCCAGCGCAGCCAGTTGCAGATTGTCGTTTTCCTCACGTGCCTGCTGCAGCTGCTGCTCGAGCAAGACACAGTGCTCGCTGAGGCTCTGGTTGCGCTGCAGCAGATCGTTGATGACGTTTTCAAGTTGCGCAAGGGTGCTATCAAGCATGGAGCGTTTTCCGGGTCCGATGAAAAAGCGCGCGAGAGTACCCGAAAGGAAGGTCGCCGGGGGCCTTCATTCAGCCTTCAATGCCACGCGGCCCGGTCGCCAATACCACAGGTTTGCGGTAGCCTCGGCAGCCTGTCTGAAGAGGAGAGTCCCCATGGCACGCGCTACCGCCCGCCACATCCTGGTTTCCACCGAAGCCAAGTGCAATGAACTGAAAGCCGCCATCGAAGGCGGTGCCGACTTCGCCGAAGTCGCCAAGGAAAACTCCACCTGCCCATCCAGCCGTCAGGGCGGCGACCTGGGTTCGTTCGGCCCCGGCCAGATGGTCAAGGAATTCGACACCGTCGTGTTCAGCGCCCCGCTGAATCAGGTGCAAGGCCCGGTGAAGACCCAGTTCGGTTATCACCTGCTGGAAGTGACCAGCCGCCAGGACTGATTGAAGCGTCTCCCCGCGCCTGCTGCGTGGGGAGACGCCAGGCTGCGCCCTCCCTTCCCCTCGCGGTTCGTCATTTCCGGCCTATCCTCTAGAGCAGACCCAACTGCGAGGAAAGGCTCATGTTCCGAGTGACACGCGTCGCCCCCGACCGTATCGATGTCATCCTGTCCGGCAGGCTTGACAGTGACGCCATGCGCGCAGCGCTGGACGACCTGTTGTTCAAGTCCGAGGGCATCAATCACGGGCGGATGCTGTATCGCATCGACGAATTCGACCTACCGACCCTCGGTGCGGTGGCGGTCGAACTGTCACGGCTGCCGCAACTGTTTCGCTTCATCCGCCGCTTCGATCGCTGTGCCGTGATCGCCGGCAAGGACTGGTTGCGCCGGATCAGCGAAGTCGAGGGGCTGCTGATTCCCGGGCTGACCATCAAGGCGTTCGACTTGCATCAGGAAAGCGACGCCCTGACCTGGCTCGAACACGGCTGAACGCCCGCAGGGGTTCATCCGACCTGTGGCTACGAATGGGTTGCCCCGGTTCGCTGTCGAACGCTCACACTCGACAGCACGGAGGAACCGCCCCATGGGACTTTTCGACA
Source organism: Stutzerimonas sp. KH-1 (assembly GCF_054483855.1). Lineage (NCBI taxonomy): Bacteria > Pseudomonadati > Pseudomonadota > Gammaproteobacteria > Pseudomonadales > Pseudomonadaceae > Stutzerimonas > Stutzerimonas sp. KH-1. Next base: position 1,849,994 of record NZ_CM137011.1, read on the forward strand.
CGATCAAAGCAAAGCTTGGCCTCGGCGACGTCTCCAACGAGGCGCAGCGCAAGGCGGACGTTCCCCCGGCCGATGCCGGACGGTCGAACGCGGAGGGCATCACGCTGGACAACGACAGGCCCTCTACCACAAGCAATGCCACAACCGCCCCGAACATGGACCTGAACAGCCCGTCGGCCACACAAAAGGGGGTGAATGTCGTTGCACAGCTGGAAGGCAAGGCAGCTCAGCACCCGGAAGCTCTGAACTGGCGTACCTCGATCGTCGACCTGCTCAAGCTGCTTGGCCTCGACAGTAGCCTGGAGGCCCGTCGGCAGCTGGCGACCGAGCTGGGCTGCCCACCGGAGCAGATGGCCGATTCGGCTCAGATGAACATGTGGCTTCATCGCGAGGTGATGAAGCGCCTCGCCGAGCATGACGGCAGCATACCGCCTGAACTATTGGGTTGATTAGCGAAGGGCCTTCCGCATGGAAGGCCCTGATCGGGAGGGTTATGCGTTGCGGACCTGCTCGTCCGCGAGGAAATCTTCCTCGAGCAGTGCGTCACGGCCCGATGCGACGCCGTCGATCATTTGCGGTTGCGCACCGGAGCGCTTGCTGCGCAGCTTGCCAAACTGGTGACCGAGCGCGTTGTTCAGCTTATCGACGGCACCATCGAGTGCCAGCTCCAGGGACTCGGCCTTGTGCGTCACGGAAATCGGCTGCAGCCCCTTCGGTCGTGCTTCGATCTGGCAGCGCTTGTCGTGCGCGCCTGCCTTGTCTCCGTTTTCGTCATTGAGATGAACAACGACTCGCGTCAGCTCGTCATCGAAGCGATCCAGCCGGCTGGCGACACTGGCGCTGACCCAGTCGGCGAGACGGGCACTGCCTTCGATGTGGTTATCGCTGTGAACCTGGATTTGCATAAGTCGTCCTTACTTCCGCTTATGAGCACCACCGTTGCCGGTGGCTTGCTGATAGCTATGCCACCGTTTGGATCATTAAGCAATGCGCCAAATGTCGCCGAACCTTTCCTGGGCCATGGCGCGACACGGCGTTGCACTCCATAAGGTCGTGGGATCGCTGCCGTTCTCGGCATTAGTTTGAACAATGCCGACAGGGCAGCCTCGCCCGGAGAGTGCAGCGGAGGCAGAGCGAAGTGCTATTGGCGTGATCCAGGGCAACGAAAGACGCACCGGACGAAACCGTCCGGTGCGCGGTAGCGCAAGCGTCAGGCAGCTTTCTGAAACAGCTCACGCCCATGGTCGAGGTGCTGATCCACCAGCCATTTGCCGTGGGCAATGGACAGCCGCTGGGCCTTGTCCAGTTCGTCCATGAACGCATGTTCGAGTGGCAGCGGCATGCGTCGAGTGACGTGCCCATCGGGCGCGGTAATCCGGCAACCGCCGGCCCAGGGCGTCGAGGTGCCAGGATATTCCATCACTTCGGCGGTGATGATGTGATCGCGGTAGGTGCATTGCATCATGGTCATGATCGTTACCTCGCTATGTGCGGGCAGCCATCGATCATGCAGGTTGACTCGGGCCTGATGGCTGCCGGAATTCCCCCCTTGTCAGAGCGGGCCAGGCGGATAGGCTGGCCCTCGGTGCGTCACATCGGTATAGCACAGTCCGCCGACCGCGCCTGCGCGGATCGACGAACGTGCCGCTCATGCATCCAGCGAAGGGCCGATCAGTTTGGCCAGCTGGCTGTATACCCCGGGCGCCGCCACCAGATATGGATTGCCTCGCAGCAGACCGTCGTTACGGAAGAAGTCGTTGCGCAGGCCACCCGCTTCGGCCACCAGCACCAGCCCGGCCAGGCAGTCCCAGCTCTTGAGCTCGGTCTCGTAGTAACCAATCAGGCGACCCGCAGCGACGTAGGCGGTCATCAGCGCGCCGGAGCCGTTGCGGATGAACATGCCGCCTTCGGCCAGCAGTTTTTCCAGAAACGGAATGAAGTGTTCCTTGCCGCGCGGATGGAAGGTGCCAGCGCCGGTCAGCCCCTCGCACACGTGGGTCGCGGTGCTGGCTCTGAGCGGCGTCTCGTTGACGTAGGCACCGCGGCCGAGGCAGCCATGGAAGAGTTCGTCGTGATTCGGATCGGCGATCGCGCCGACGTGCGGTTCGCCGTCGACCAGCAGGCCGATGGAGACGCACCAGTTGTGCAGGCCGTTGACGAAGCAGGCGGTGCCGTCGATCGGGTCGATGACCCAGACGCAACGTGCCTTAAGGTCGGCCGAGCCGCTCTCCTCGCCGAGAAAGCCGTCTTCGGGAAAACGTTCGGCGAGCCGCCCGCGAATGAAGTCCTCGATGCGCTTGTCGGCGATGCTGACCACGTCCTGGCGATCGCTGCCCTTGTGCTCCACATCCAGTGTCTCGCGCTGACGGTAATAGGTCATGCCGAGCTGCGCAGCTTCCAGTGCAAGGCTCTTGGCGCAGGCGTAGCGGGCGTCGATGTCGAGGTTGCTCATGGCGGGTTTCCCGGGCAAAAGCGGCATTCTAGACAGGCGTGGAGCACAGCACGAGGGCGGCGGGCGCGGCGAGCCAGTCTCAACCTCGAGCTTGGCGGACGCACCGCTCGCTTCAGGCGCGACTAATCGAAGCGCCGGCGGTCCCAATTGCGAGCAACGGCTCACGTATCCACGCAGACAGGAGAATATCCATGGGCTTGTTCAATTCGATTCTGGAAAAGATCGGCATCGGCCGGACGCACGCCACGCCTGACAGCAGCGCACCCACGACCCCGCCGGAAGCGTCCACCGGCGGCGCCGGGGCGCCCACGACGCCTGCCGTGGATCAGGTTGACGTGGCGGCCAAGCTCGACGGCATGGCCAACAACCACCCGGAAAAGCTCAACTGGCGCACCTCCATCGTCGATCTGCTCAAGCTGCTGGGCCTGGACAGCAGCCTCGCAGCGCGCAAGAAGCTGGCCACCGAACTCGGCTGCCCGGCGGACAAGATGGGCGACTCGGCGCAGATGAACATGTGGCTGCACAAGGCGGTGCTCAAGCGGCTGGCCGAGAACGGCGGCAACGTGCCGGCCGATCTGCTGGACTGAGCGGGAGGAACGCAAGCTGCGGTCGCTGCCGCAGCCTGCGAGGCGATCAGTGCTCGTGCAGACGCACGTTCAGCTCGTCGACGATGGGCGCCCATTCGGCGTCCTCGACCCATTCGTCACGCAGGAGCGCGCGCTGCGACTCGTTCCAGAACGGCGCATCAGCCAGACGGACATCCTCCGGCAACCGACCGTGCTTGGCGATGAAGGCATCGATGCTCGCCGGATCGGATTCCAGGCCGAGCTGTTCGAACAGGGTGCCGAGGTCTTTGTTGGGCAGTTCCATGGGATTCTCCTTGGGCTTGGTCAATTGAACGGACGCCACTTGCGCGCTCCGTGACTTGCCTATTCAGAGACTCCGCGGCTGACTACAGTTCCGCTTCGCCCACCTGGAGCCATTCAATGGACCTATTGCTCTGCGGCAGCTTCGATAGCGACGAACGCGATGCCTGGCTCGCCGAACTGCAACGCGCCCTGCCCGATGCCTGCTGGCACCTGCAGATCACGCCAGAGAATGCCGAGCGCATCGTTGCCGCCGTGGTCGCCAACCCGCCGCCGGGCGCGTTGCAGGGCCTGTCCAGACTGTGCCTGATCCAATCGCTGTGGGCCGGTGTCGATCGGTTGCTGGACGACCCCAGCCTGCCGGACGTGCCTCTGGCGCGCATGGTCGACCCGGCCATGAGCACGGCCATGGCGGAAACTGCCTTGTGGGCGACACTTTCGCTGCATCGCCGCTTCTTCGACTATGCGCAACAGCAGCGCGATGGCGACTGGTACCCCCTGCCGCAGCAGCGTGCCGACGAGATCGAGGTGACCGTGCTGGGCATGGGCCAGATGGGCCGGACCTGCGCACGGCGGCTGCTGGAAACGGGTTACCGGGTGACCGGCTGGAACCTGCACGGCGGCGCCTTCGCCGGCCTGGTGTTGGAACACGGCCTGGAAGCGCTGTGGCCGCTGCTGGCGCGCAGTGACATCGTGATCAACCTGCTGCCTCTTACCGCACAGACCGCCGATCTGCTGGACCGACGGTTCTTCGCCGCCATGCGCCGCGGCGCTGCTCTGGTCAACCTCGCCCGGGGCGGGCACCTGGTGGAAGCCGACCTGCTAGAGGCGCTGGACAGCGGCCAGCTCGCCCGTGCGGTGCTGGATGTGTTTCGCCAGGAGCCGCTGGCGACGAACCATCCGTTCTGGTGCCACCCGCGCGTGACGGTCCTGCCGCATATCGCCGCCGCGACGGACATGCGCAGCGCCGCGTCGATCGTCGCGCAAAACCTGCAGGCTCTGCGCGACGGCCGGCCGATCAGCTATCTGGTGCAGCGCAAGCGCGGTTATTGAGCCGTGGCTTGCGCCAGCACAGCGGCTCAGTCGTGGCTGAGCGCGCCGATGCGGTGGATCGAGAGGTCCGCCCCGTTGAATTCTTCCTCCTGGCTGAGGCGAATGCCCATGGAGTGCTTGAGCAGGCCGTAGACGCCGAAGCCACCAACCAGTGCCACCAGCATGCCCAGACCGCTGCCGATCACCTGGCTGATCAGGCTGACGCCGCCGAGCCCGCCCAACGCCGCCTGGCCGAAGATGCCGCAGGCGATGCCGCCCCAGATCCCGCACAGACCGTGCAGCGGCCATACACCCAGCACGTCGTCGATTTTCCAGCGGTTCTGCGTGGCGGTGAACGCCCAGACGAACAGCGCCCCGGCAATCGCGCCGGTGGCCAGCGCGCCGACCGGATGCATCAGATCGGAGCCGGCGCAAACCGCCACCAGCCCGGCCAGCGGGCCGTTGTGCAGGAAGCCCGGGTCGTTGCGGCCGGCCAGCCAGGCCGCGGCGGTGCCGCCCACCATCGCCATCAGCGAGTTCACTGCTACCAGGCCACTAATGCCCTCGATGGACTGCGCACTCATCACGTTGAAGCCGAACCAGCCGACGATGAGAATCCACGAGCCCAGCGCCAGAAACGGGATATTCGACGGGGCGAAGGCCACCAGCCGGCCGTCGCGGTAGCGGCCGTTGCGACGTCCGAGCAGGATGACCGCACCAAACGCCAGCCACCCGCCCATGGCATGCACCACCACGGAACCGGCGAAGTCATGGAAGGGCGCACCGAACTGGTGCTCCAGCCAGGCCTGGAAACCGAAATTGCCGTTCCAGATCAGCCCTTCGAAAAACGGATAGACGAACGCCACGATCAACAGCGTCGCGCACAGCTGCGGACCGAAGCGCGCACGCTCGGCGATGCCGCCGGAGATGATCGCTGGAATCGCCGCGGCGAAGGTCAGCAGAAAGAAGAACTTCACCAGGGCATAGCCGTGGTCGGCGACCAACTGGTCGGCCGGATGCATGAACGTGACGCCATAGGCGATCCAGTAGCCGATGAAGAAGTACGCCAGGGTCGATACGGCGAAGTCGGTGATGATCTTCGACAAGGCATTGACCTGGTTCTTCAGGCGCACGGTCCCGACTTCGAGAAAGGCGAAGCCGGCATGCATGGCCAGCACCATCACCGCGCCCATCAGGAGGAACAAGGTATTGGAGCCATGGACCAGGGTTTCCACGGCGCTGTTGAGGTTTTCCATGGGTTACTTCAGCCTCAGCGGGTAATACGCACCAAAACGGTAATCGTCGGGGTGCGCATGCACCGAGATGCATCACTTCACCGTGAGCGACTACCGTCACCTGCAGCCGGAGCCTGCCTCGGTAGAATTGCCGAGGCACCATGAAACCTTTGTTTTCAACGGGTTATGGAAACTGCCGGGTTTTCATCATGCGCCATTGCGGGGCTTGCACGACGACTGCTGCACCAAGCCGTAGCAATGCCTGTACCAAGCGCAGCGCTGAGCGCTGCCGAGACCGGCTTCAGCCTCATCGATCGACCAGGGCTCAGAGCGCCGACAGCGCGCGGTACTCGTCCTGGGCAAGCTGGTCGGTCATGCCGCTGATGAAGTCCTGCAGCATGCGGTTGCGGTAGTAGAACTCCCACAGCGGGCGATCGGCCGACGTCTCGGCATGGGGCTTGAGCGCCTCGTGATAGGCCTTGACCAGCTGATTGGGCAGCCGCCGCGCCAGCATCTGCAGATGCGGCTCGCTGCGACAGCCGCCCAAGGTAAGCGCGTCGAACACCGGCGCCGGCACACGCAGCAACGGCGCATAGAAGTCCAGCAGTCCCTGGAGGATGCGATAGCCCTGCAGCTGCAGCGTTTCCACCTCGCGGTGGCAGAACACCTTGTCCATCGCCACATCCTTGAAGGTCTGCACGATGGCGTTGGGCAGGCTTTCGTCCTCGAGCAGGGCGCGGTCCAGCGTGCCGTGGTAGACCGCTTCGATGTTGTCGATGAACTGACGGGCAGCGTGCTGCACCAGCGGGTGGATCATGTTCACCCGCAGCCAGATGAAGAACTCCCCGGCCTTGTTGATCGGCTCCTTCTGCGCCCGCTCCAGGGCGTAGCTGACCATGCTGCGGAAACTGCGCTCCGGACCGGGCACGGGCGCATCGACGTCGCCATGCAGGGCGAACTTGTCCAGCAGCAGCTGTGCCAGCTGCTCGATGCTGAAGATACCCTTCTCCACCGAATCCTCGATGTCAGCCAGGCAGTAGGCAATGTCGTCCGCCGCCTCCATCACGTAGGCCAGCGGGTGGCGCGTGCAGGGCTGCATCTCGAGGGCCGCCTGCAAGGCACGTACGAAGGGTTCTTCGGAAAGGTAGAAGCCGGGCTTCTTCTGCAGATAGGCACCCGGCGTGCCTTTGTCCGGTCGCGGCATGTAGGCCGGGCGGACGTACTTGAGCAGCCCGGCGGTCTGGGTGTAGGTCAGGTTCAGGCGCTGCAGCGACACCACCAGACGAATCGCCTGGGCGTTGCCTTCGAAGTGGTTGAGGTCATTGAGCATGCGCTTGCGCAGCGCGGTGTCGCCCTGCCCTGGCGGCACGGCAGCGGCGAACAGTTCATCCAGGTGACGCTCGAACCATTCGCCGATGGCGTATTCCCCGAAATGGCCGAACGGCGGATTGCCGATGTCATGCATCAGGCAAGTCATCTCCACCAGACTCTCCAGTGCCGTCTCCAGCCCATCCAGGCCGAACGCCGCGGCACGGCTGCCAAGCTGTTTGTAGAGCGTACGGACGATGAAGCGGCCGGTCTGCTGCACCTCCAGCGAGTGGGTCAGGCGGCTGCGCACCGCGGCGTTGCGCTCCAACGGAAAGACCTGCGTCTTCTGCTGCAGGCGCCGCACCGCCGCGGAATTGATGATGCGCCCGCGATCGCTTTCCAGCTGATCCAGCACGGCATCGAGATTGCAATCTTTGGCCCGCAGGCCCGCCTCGGCCTTGCCATAGGGGCGCTGGCGGGAGATTTTGTGCTTGAAGTTCACGGAAGCCGGCATGCATCGTTCTCGCGGCGTAAAAAGAATAGCCATCGAGCCTAACGCGAGCCTTCCGGGTTTACCATCGCTGCCCCTTTCATCGCCAACTACGGCGACGGAGACCATTCGTGAGTCGAGCAGATTTCCATCAGAACAACGCCGAGCGCGCCCGCGCCGAAGCCCAGCGCCTGCTGGGTCAGCAAGCTGCCCTTGGCTCGCGCTGGCTGGCCTGGGTCGCAACCGAGCTGTATCAGCTCAGCCCGCCGGAATACACCGCCATGGTCCGCCGCGAACTGGAGCAGCTCAACCGAGCGCAGCAGCCGTGACCCAGCAGACGTCACGCACCGTGCTCGGAGCCTGGGCCGTTGACGGCCCGCTGCTGTGCCGTCAGTTCTCGCCGCTGGCGGACAGCCGCAAGGCCACCGCCATGGACAAGCAATTCAGCGACGGCCCGTTGTGGCTGGGCCCGGATGGGCTGCAAGGGGATCGGATCGCCGATCGACGCTTTCATGGCGGGCCGGATCGCAGCCTTTGTCACTACCCGAGCCAGCATTATCAGTACTGGTCGCAGCGCTTCCCGCAGCTGCGTTCGCGGCTTGGTCTCGGCGCCTTCGGTGAGAACCTCGGTAGCCAGGCGCTGGGAGAGGAGCAGGTATGCATCGGCGATCTCCTTCGCTGGGGTAGCGCGCTGATCCAGATCAGCCAGCCGCGCTCGCCCTGCATCAAGCTGGACAAGCGTCATGGCGTGCGTGGCCTGGCACGGGAGCTGTCGGCGAGCGGCCGCACCGGCTGGCTCTACCGGACCATCGAGCCAGGCAGCGTGCGTTCTGACGACACGTTGCAGTTGCTCGATCGCCCGCACCCGCAGATCAGCGTCGCGCACCTGTGGCGCTGCTTTCTCGATCAGAATCTGGCTGAAGACAGCCTGCAGCAACTGGCGAAGCTACCTCCTCTGGCCTTGCATTATCGGGCGATCTTCCGCCAGCGCTACGACGCCCTTCGTGGCCGACGCGACCAGCACAGCCTGTTCGACTGATACCAAGGGGTCTGCTCCGTTTCGTGCGCGGCAAATGGCGCCATGCGGCGTTGCGGGACTTGGCAAGGGAACCACCATTATCTGCGTCCCGCGCCTGCGGAACGCCGCCCGGCCATGGCGCTATTTGGCGCAGCAACGCGGCTTGCGACGAAACGGGAACAGACCCTAAGCAAAGCAATGCGTGCAATGCAGCCCAGCAGTGCCATACTGCAGCGGTCATGGAAGACACAGGCCGGAAGCAGGCTTCGCTCCAGCAGCGACAGTCAGGCCTTTGCACATCAGGACATGTCCAGCCAGCAATCAGAGGTGAACACCATGAGCAAGGGAATGGACGCAAAGAAGAACGGCAAGAAAAAGCCGATGAAAACGGCGCAAGAAAAACGGATGGCCAAGCGCGACAAGAAGAGTGGCTCCGGCACTACGCTGCTCGGCGCCCACGCTGCCACCCATTGAGCCTGATCGCTGCGACGCCCGGTCTGATACCGGGCGTTTCAGACCCTGGCCAGGCGCAGCCGGCCGAACAGCCAGCCTCCCCAGACATTGACTGCCAGCCCGATCATCACCAGCAACGCACCGGCCAGCTGCAACAGGGCCAACCGCTCGCCTAGCAAGATACTGGCCGAGGTCAGCCCCACCACCGGCACCAACAGCGAAAACGGCGCCACCTGGCTGGCCGGATAGCGCGACAGCAACCGGCTCCACAGGCCATAACCGAGAATGGTCGCGCCGAAGGCCAGGTACACCAGAACCAGAATCGTCTGGCAGCCGATACCACGCAGCGCCGCTTCGATCACGCCCGGGCCTTCCAGCCATAACGACAGCGCGAGAAACGGCAACGGCGGCACCAGGCTGCCCCACACCACCAGCCCGACCAGATTCACCTTGCCGACCTTGCGCGTGACGATGTTGCCCAGCGCCCACATCGAGGCGGCACAGATCGTCAGGAGAAATCCGCCAAGGGTCATGCCCAGCCCACTCTGCGCGCCGATCAGTGCGAGGCCGCAGGCCGCGATCAACAGGCCCAGCAGATTGGCCGCCCGCAAGCGCTCGCCGAGAAACAGCGCAGCGAAGAACAGCGTGAAGAACGCCTGGGACTGCAGCACCAGCGACGCCAGGCCTGCGGGCATGCCGTGCTTCATGGCGGTGAAGAGAAAGGCGAACTGGCCCAGCGAGATGGTCAGCCCGTAGGCCAGCATCCAGCGCAGCGGCACCTGCGGCCGTCTGATGAAGAACACCGCCGGCACCGCCGCCAGCATGAATCGTAGGGCACCGAGCAACATGGGCGGCACGTCGTGCAGGCCGACCATGATGACCACGAAGTTCATTCCCCAGACGACGATGACTACCAGTGCGAGCAGCAGGTCCCGAGGCGACATGACGACGCACCCTGTTACGAAAACATCCATTAGAGCGGCGCGATGGCTGTACCGCTCCATACAGTGAGCAGCGAATTGGCCGGCACAGTCCGGCTTGGCCGTCGATCGGCCCAAGCTCATCCTCGCCCAGCACCGGCGACGAAACCCGCGGTGACGCTATAGAATTCGCGCCTGGTTCCCTCACATCAGACGAGTACGAGCATGGGCGCACAGTGGAAAGCGAAGCATAAGGAAGCGGCGGCGAACGCCAAGGGCAGGATCTTCGGCAAGCTGTCGAAGGAAATCATGATCGCGGCCCGCAGCGGTGCCGACCCGGACATGAACCCGCGCCTGCGTCTGGTGGTCGAGCAGGCCAAGAAGGCTTCTATGCCCAAGGACACCCTGGAGCGCGCCATCAAGAAAGGCGCCGGCCTGACCGGCGAGGTGGTGAACTACGAGCGCACCCTCTACGAAGGCTTCGCTCCGCATCAGGTGCCGCTGATCGTCGAATGCCTGACCGACAACGTGAACCGCACCGTTGCCGAGATCCGCGTGCTGTTTCGCAAGGGCCAGCTGGGCTCTTCCGGGTCGGTGAGCTGGGATTTCGACCATGTCGGCATGATCGAAGCCGCACCCGCAGGCGACGCCGACCCGGAAATGGCCGCCATCGAGGCTGGTGCTCAGGATTTCGAGGCTGCCGACGATGGCGCCACGCTGTTCATTACCGAGCCGACCGACCTCGATGCCGTGTGCAAGGCCTTGCCGGAATTCGGCTTCACCGTGCAATCGGCGCAGCTGGGCTATCGACCGAAGAATCCGGTCAGCCTTTCCGGTGCCGAGCTGGAAGAGGTCGAAGCCTTCCTCGAGGCCATCGACGCCCATGACGACGTGCAGAACGTCTATGTCGGCTTGGCGGGCTGATGGCCCATCGTCTTTACTAGGCCCTGTTGGCGTTCGGTTCGCGGCCACGCCGTGACCGGATGTCACCGACCAACCCAAGCAGCCGGCGAGTACTCATCATGAGCAGCAACAAACCCACCACGCCCTACAGCCAGCGCGAGCAGGGCTATCGGGAAAAGGCACTGAAGATGTATCCCTGGGTCTGCGGGCGGTGCGCTCGGGAGTTTTCCGGCAAGCGCCTGAGCGAGCTGACGGTCCATCACAAGGACCACAATCACGACAACAACCCCGAGGACGGCTCCAACTGGGAGCTGCTCTGCCTCTACTGTCACGACAACGAGCATTCCCGCTACACCGACAACCAGTACCAGGCCGAAGCCCGGCCCGGCAGTGATCTGGGCCCGAAGGAAACCTTCAAGGCCTTCGCCAACCTGGCCGACCTGCTCAAGGGCAAGCAGGGCTGATCGGCCAGGCCGGATGCCTCCTTCTATTTGACCAGCAGAACCGGAACCGACACCTCGTGGATCACCCGGCTCGCCACCGAGCCCAGCACCAGCCCGGTGAAGCTGCCCAGGCCGCGAGTGCCCATCACGACCGTGTCACAGCCCAGCCGCTTGACCGCATCGTTGATCTGTTCGGCCACGTTGCCCAGCTGGGTGTGGGTCTCGCATGTCAGCCCACCGGCCTGCAGCATCGCCGCCGCCTCGTCGAGCACGCTACGGGACTTGGCCATCAGGCTGTTGTTGAGCTCATCGATCATGGCCGAGGTGACGTACTCGCCATAGATGATCGGCTCGTGTTGAACATTGACCACGTGGACCTGCAGCGCCATCCCGGTGTCCCGGGCCAGATCGACGACATACTGCAGGGCGCGCTTGGAGTTGTCCGAACCATCGTATGCAACCAGAAGCCTGCGCATTTCCTGTCTCCGCTGTTGGGTAGGTTTTCAGCTTAGACCAGCTACCGCGGCGTTGTGGCCACTGCTTGCACTTGTCTTGATCTGGCACAAGCGCGCATCATCCCGCGCCCCGTTTGCGAGCCAGAGGCGCACTATGAATCCCGATCAACGTCCCGTTTTCGGCGTCGGTGACGCCTCGTTCCAGGCAGCCGGTGGCGAAGCCGGCCTGCAGCGGCTGGTGGCCGATTTCTATCGGGTGATGGACGAAGCGCCCGAGGCCGCGAACGTCCGCGCGATGTACCCAGCGGACGTCAGCGAAGCCGCCGATCGACTGGCCAGCTTTCTGTGCGGCTGGTTGGGTGGGCCGAAACGCTACGCCGAGAAATATGGCGCCATCAGCATCCCGCAATTTCATACCCGCTGGCCGGTCGGCGAAGCCGAACGCGATGCCTGGCTGTTCTGTATGGAGCAGGCGATCGCCAGGCAACCCTACAGCCCGGACTTTTCCGAGTACCTGCTACGCCAGCTGCGCGTGCCGGCCGAGCGTATCCGCCAAGTGCAGGCCGCCTGCCCTGCCCAAACGGGCCACGGCTGAATACATCGGCGACGCCTGCCGCGCGGCGGCAATGAAGCCAAAGAGCCGCAAACCGAGCGCACCCTCTTGGCTGAAATCCGCCGCCGAGGAGAACCGAGCCCTCCCCCTTGCGTCATACAAGCATGGGTAGACCAACGCGACACCCGTTCGCTGCGCAACCGGAGCTGGCTCGTTCGATGAAAATCCGCTTCGCGTCCATCAATCAGCAGAAGATCCGCGAGGTTCGCGAGATCCTCGAGCCCAGTGGAATCGAGGTGAAGCCCTTCCCGATCCGCATCGAGGAGTTGCGCACCGAGGACCTTTACCAGCTGGTCAGCGACAAGCTGCTGGTGGCGTTCAAGATGATCGGCAAGCCGGTGTTCGTCGAACATACCGGGCTGTTCATCAACAGCCTCAACGGCTTTCCCGGCGGCCTGACCCAGATATTCTGGGATCGCCTGCAAGCCGAGCGCTTCTCCGAGCTGATCGGAAGGCTCGAGGACCCAGCGGCCGAAGCGCGAACCCTGATCGGCTACTGCGATGGGCGCAAGCGGCACTTCTTCGAAGGCGTGGTTCCGGGCCGCATCTCGCCGTCGCCCGCCGGTCATGGCGGCTTCGAGTGGGACGACGTGTTCATCCCCGAAGGTCAGAACCAGACGTTCGCGCAGCTGGGCACGCAGAAGAACGGCCTTTCCATGCGCCGCCGGGCGCTGGATGCCTTCGTTGCCTTTCTGCGGGAGTCCTGAAGCACATGGACCAACTGCGTGATGCCTACCGCAACAACCGGCTGATTCTCTTCGTCGGCTCCGGCGTCTCGGCCAACATCGGTCTGCCGCCATGGAAAGAGCTGATCGACGAGATCGCCGTGCAGCTCGACTACGACCCGGAGGTCTTCAACACCTACGGCAATTTCCTCGCCCTGGCCGAGTACTACCGGATCAAGAAAGGCAGCATCGGCCCGCTACGCAGCTGGATGGACCGTGAGTGGCACCGCAACATCGAGATCCGCGACTCCGAGATCCACCGGCTCATCGTTCATGGCCGTTTTCCGGCGATCTACACCACCAACTACGACCGCTGGCTGGAATATGCCCATGACGCCTACGCGGTGGACTACATCAAGATCGCCAATGCCAGCGACCTCACCAAGGCGCGTGATGGCGTCCGGCAGATCGTCAAGTTCCATGGCGATTTCGATGACGATGCCTCGATCGTGCTCGACGAGACCAGCTATTACCAACGGCTGCAATTCGAAACGCCATTGGATATAAAACTGCGCGCAGACACGCTGAGCAAGGCTGTCCTGTTTATCGGTTACAGCCTGTCGGATACGAATATCCGCCTGCTTTTCCACAAGCTGTCGAAGATATGGAACGAACATGAAACGTTGGGCGTTCGCCCTATTTCATATGTCTTCTCGCACAAGCCGAACCCGGTTCAGGAAGAAGTGTTGCGACAATGGGGGATTCGCATGATCGCATCAGAGGATGACGAACCTGGCATTGCACTCAGGAACTTTCTGCAACAGTTGGTAGAAAGCTAACTCAAGAAACAGAACAAGCGAAACGGCAACGGTAGAACAACTAGCGCGACGCCGTCGAGGCGCCGCGCAGGCTTCGATCAATAATTGAAGCCGATACCGATACTGTAGAGGAACACGCCGTCATCATATCGATCCTGCGCATCGCTGCCGCTCTTGAACAGGAACTGATATTCCGCCATGGCGGTAATGAAGGTCTTGTCCTGCACCCAATACTTGAAGCCAACTTCCGGCCCCGCCATGAACGTCTCGTCCACCCGATCACCGTAGACACCGCCGATGCTGGCACCAATGAAAGGTCGCGCCTTGCCGGTACCGAAGTGATAGTCATAGAAGACCCGGGTCGAACCGTCGAACTTCACGCTCTCACCCTCGGTATCGCGCGCATTGACGGTTTGCCTTACACCCCACAGGGACGCTTCGCTCAAATACTGACCCCAACTTCCCTGTACGGAAAACACAGTATCGTCAAAGTCTTTGTCGCTGCTTCCTGCGCCACCCAACGTGATTTCCTTGTCGCCGGTCATGGGTGCCGCTCCGGCAATAGCCGGAAGCATTGCGACAACCATTAAGGAAGTTTTGAAAAGTCGATTCATGACGGCACCTCTTATGCTTGTTTTCAATTACGCATTAACTCTGCGTAGGGGTGAGACAAGCATGTAAACCGGATGGTTGCCGAAAGAATCGACGAATGACCTGCATTTCATCAGAAATCACAGGAAAGTGCTTTAACAGGATGATTCTTATCGATTTATGACCTAAACAAATATCAATAAGCCATCAATTCCAATACGGTCAATTACGGCTTTGACTCTTCAGCGCGCCACATCCGCATCTTCCGTATGTACTTCGGACGAGTGCTCGTCAGACTGTCGGTCGAAGTAATGGCTGAAAGCCAGATATATCCATACCGGCATCAACGCAAGCCCGACGACTACGCACGTCCAGGCCAGCACAGCACTGCCTTCGGGATCCGGAAACAGCAAGCGCCCGATGCCGACCAACAGGGTATATACGGACAGTGCCGTGACCGCGACGGCGAACAACCTGACGCCCAGCGCCTTGAGTGATTCCCTACGATCAAAGCCACAGCGCGCCGCGGTTTTGCCCCAGAACCCGAAGGGCCGAACACGCCGATAGAAGCGGTCAAGGGTTTGCGTATCGGTTGCAGGCGTGACGAAGCTCACCAGAACCGCCGCACTGCAGGTCACGAGCGACATGATGCTCAGACGGACCCACTCGCGCTCCGGATCCGTGCCGAGGAAGTACAGCAGCAGGGGCGCGGTGATCAGCGAAAACACCATGGCCGTCAGCTCGGAATACAGGTTGATCCGCTCCCATAACCAGCGCAGCACCAGCACCGAGCCCATGCCGGCTCCAAACAGCAGCGAGATGAACCAGGCGGTCTGGATCGAACCGAGGTTAGCCATGATGATCATCGCGATCAGCAGGATGAGCACGTTGGACAGCCGCGCCACCAGCACCAGCTCCTTGTCCTTCGGCTTGCGCTTGAGCAGTTTCGGCGCAACCACGCCGCCGTAGACGTCGTTGCTCCAATAGGAGGCGCCCCAGTTCAGATGCGTGTCCACCGTCGAGGCGAGCGCCGCCAGCAGCCCCACCAGCATCAGGCCACGGAAGCCCGGCGGCAGCAACTCATCGATGCCGGTGACGAACAGCGCCTCGCGAGCGGCAGTGAAGCCGTCCCCGCTCATGTCTTCGGGGCTGAACGGATAGAGCACCAGCAGGCCGATGGCGATCGCCAGCCAGAACAGGCTGCGCAGGAAGATCTGCAACCAGGTGAACACCAGCCCGGCGATGCGCGCTTCGCGGTCGGTCGGACAGGCCATGCTGCGCTGTGCCAGATAGCCGGTGCCATCGGAGTTCATCTGAAACAGCCACTGCAAACCGACGATCATCAGGAACGGCAAAAGCGCCTCGCCAGCATTGCTGGGCGGTGCGAACGACAGCATCTTGCTGGCCTGCTCGCTACCGTACAGCTCGACGACACGGTCGGTAAGGCCGCCTAGCCCGCCGGCGGCATCGACCACGAACCAGGCGTAGGCCAACGTGCCCAGCATCGCCACACTGAACTGCATGACGTCGGTCTGCACCACCGCGCGCAGGCCGCCGGTGATCGAGTACATGGCGGTGAATGCCAGAATGAGCAGAATCGAGATGAGGTTGTTGGTACTGGTGGTCAGCTGATCGAGGTCCGTGATGCTCTCGCCCAGTTCGATGCCGCTTGCCTGAACCGCGCTCTGAATCATCCCGTAGGTGCCGCCCGGCAGCCATTCGTGCCAGGGCAGGAATACCTCGGCGATACGGATAGCGGCGACCAGTACCATCGCCAGCACCACGCAGTTGATTACCGTGCCGTAGTAGATCGCCTTGAACAACCGCAGCGGCACCACGGCTGGACCGCTGTAGCGCACACGTGTCAGCTCCGCATCGGTCAACACGCCAGCACGGCGCCAGCCAGAGGCAAACACCCAGGCCAGCAGCAGAAAGGCCAGACCGTAGATCCATAGCCGCCAAAGCGCAAACACACCGGCGGTGGCGACCAGGCCGCTGACCAGCAACGGCGTGTCGGCTGCGAATTGCGTCGCGGACATCGACACACCCGCGCGCCAGCCTTTGATGGTTCGGCCGGCCAAAAAGTACTCATGCAGACTCTGCGATGCCTTGCTGCGGGCGCGCATGCCCGCCGACAGGCCATAGAAGACAAACGCGAGCACGATCACTAAGTCCAACATCTTGTTATTCCTGTCGTTGGCGTACCTAAAGGGTGAGAGCCCGACGACCTGGGAAAAGATGCAGTGAGCGGATGAACGGCATGCCAGCGGGACAGGCTTTGGCGAACAAGTGGCAGGCGCTAGACTGGCGTGATCGAAAACGCCCCGGACGTCCATGCCTGTACTTGAGTACCAGCGCTTACCCCAGCCGCAGAAGCCTCTGCTGGTCAAGTTCTATCGAACCCACCACAACCGCAACCGGGTGCGCCCCGAAGCCAGTTGCTGGGTTGCCAGATGTGGCGAGATCATCGCCGGCCTTTGCCTGACGCCGGTTGCCGATGGCCATTTTCTGACCGGACTACTGGTCAGCCCTGCCGAGCGCGGCCGCGGGATCGGTCAGGGGCTGGTGCGCCGGGCGCTGCGTTGCGTCTCGGGGCCGGTCTGGCTGTTCTGTAAACCGGAGCTGCAAGAGTTTTATGCCCGGCTCGGTTTCAGCGAGGCAGTACAGCTACCGCAAATGCTGGAAGATCGTCTTGCCCGTTATCGCCGCAGCAAGACCTTGATCGCTCTGACTCATCGCCAGAAGGAAGACGCCATGCCCGACGCCACCCTGAATATCGCAATTGCCTGCCTGTTCGACGAACACGGACGGTTGCTGGTGGTACGCAAGCGCGGTACGCGCTTCTTCATGTTGCCCGGCGGCAAGGCCGAGCCAGGCGAAACCGCCTTGCAGACGCTCAGGCGGGAGCTGGCCGAGGAGCTGGCGCTCTCCCTGGAAGATCGAGATCTTGAGTCGCTAGGACAATTCCGGGCGCCGGCAGCCAACGAACCGAACCATCAGGTCCAGGCGCAAGTGTTCGTTGGACGCCTTCCGCACCCCGTCAGCGTTCAGGCAGAAATCGAAGAGATGGGCTGGCTGGATCTGGAACCCTGCCACCGTGATGACGTTGCGCCACTGTTACGGACGCAGGTTCTGCCGGCCTTGCTCGAGCGCGCAGCCGCGCGCGCATGATCTGCCGAGCGCCAGCTCAAGGAGAGATCGGATCGCTGGCCGGGAAGGTTTCCTCGATGGCCTCGTCGAGCTGCTCTTCGTCCGCCTCGTCGGGGCGCCGGGCTGCATCGTCCCGGTCCTCAGGCGACTGGTCATGCTGCTGATCACCGTTCATGTTGACCTCCGTGATGGCTGTTGAGCCTTAGGCCGTGCGAAGGCAACTCGGTTCAGTCCACTTTTCTCAAGGCAAAAAAAGGGGCGGGATACGATCCCGCCCGCCTCCTTCCCTGTTCCCTTGATCCCTTCTCATCGTCCTGATGGCACCGCGTCCTGCGATGATCCCTGACCTTCATCCTGAAGGCCGTGCTAATCCCTGAGCACGTGGGCGATATTAATGATCGCAGGGCCAAGGACAACTGCGTCAGGTCGCCACATTGCCCGCATCCCGCGCCGAACAAACGACTAAAACCCCTTAAAAATCAAATACTTACCAAGATACTCACAAGTGAGTAGCGGTTCAGCGAGGCTGCTACGTTGGCTTTGCTTACATCGCTTGTAAGTGAATGCTTACAAACGATATCGAAGAAGTGGAAACTCAGGACGATTGGCTTAAGTCGATCGCACGAAGCCATTACCTTCTGGGCAAGCGTACGAACAAGCCGCTGCGCCGACCGGGGCCTCCGGCCGGCGCAGCGTTGCGCTCACTGGAAAAGCGCGTCGCTGGACAACCCGTTGCGCTCGAGAATCTCGCGCAGGCGGCGCAACGCCTCGACCTGGATCTGGCGCACGCGCTCGCGTGTCAGGCCGATCTCCTGGCCGACTTCCTCCAGCGTCGAAGCCTCGTGTCCACGCAACCCGAAGCGACGGATGACGACCTCGCGCTGCTTCTCGGACAAATCCGACAGCCACTGATCGATACTGGCCGACAGATCGTCATCCAGCAGCAGCTCGCATGGGTCGGTTGGTCGATCGTCGGTCAGCGTATCGAGCAATGTCTTGTCGGTATCCGGTCCGAGCGAGACGTCCACCGAGGTGACCCGCTCATTGAGGCCGAGCATGCGCTTGACCTCGCCGACCGGCTTCTCGAGCAGGTTGGCGATCTCTTCCGGGCTGGGTTCGTGATCGAGCTTCTGCGTCAGTTCGCGAGCTGCACGCAGATAGACGTTCAGCTCCTTGACCACATGGATCGGCAGACGAATCGTCCGGGTCTGGTTCATGATGGCCCGCTCGATAGTCTGCCGGATCCACCAGGTCGCGTAGGTCGAGAAACGGAAGCCGCGCTCCGGATCGAATTTCTCCACCGCACGGATCAGCCCGAGATTGCCCTCCTCGACCAGATCAAGCAGGGAAAGGCCGCGGTTAACGTAGCGCCGGGCGATCTTGACCACCAGGCGCAGGTTGCTCTCGATCATCCGCTTGCGCCCCGCCGGATCGCCTTTTTGCGCAAGACGCGCGAAATGCACTTCTTCTTCGGGCGTCAGGAGGGGAGAGAAACCGATTTCGTTGAGGTACAACTGGGTCGCATCTAGCGCACGGTTGTAATCGATGAACTTGTGTTGTTTGCTGGATGCGGCCTTGGGTCTGCCTGCACCGGCAGCCTTGGTCACTTTGTCTTTCTGGTCGAAGTGGATGGGCGTTTCCATGAGCAGAACCGCATCGTCGACGTCAAACTCCAGCGCTTGGTCTTTAAGTGCCATTATTCTTGTCCTGTTCCGAGTTCGACAACAGGCCCAAGCGACGCGGGTCCTTGGCTACGCTCAAGCCTAACCTAGTGCTGGAACAGGCAGGCGACAGGTCAACGTCTTGGCAGATATTGCAGCGGGTCTACGGGTTTACCCTGGCGACGAATTTCGAAATGCAGCTTCACCCGGTCGGTTCCCGTCGATCCCATCTCGGCAATACCTTGCCCAGCCTTGACTTGTTGGCCCTCCCGCACCAGCAGCCTGCGGTTGTGTCCGTAGGCGCTTACATAGGTATCGCTGTGCTTGATGATCACAAGTTCGCCGTAACCCCGTAATCCACTGCCGGCGTACACAACAGTCCCATCAGAAGCAGCTAGAACAGGCTGTCCTAATTCCCCAGCGATATCAATTCCTTTATTCAAACTACCGTTTGAGGAAAAACGACCGATGATCGTGCCGTTCGCCGGCCATGCCCAACCGCTCGCCGAGCGGGCTACAGGGGTGACTGGCGTACGTGCCTGCGGATTGGATGGCGGGCTTGGCTGAGTGCTGATCGCCGGCTGACGGGGAACCGGGTTGGCGACCACCACCGGGGAAGATGGCGCCGGCTTGGGTGCTGGCTGGGGCCGTGGCGCGGCGGCCGCTACTCGAGCGCTGCTGCCACTGAAGCGGATCTTTTGTCCGGGATAGATAACATGCGGTGGCTGGATGCCGTTCACCCGTGCCAGCTCACGCCAGTCCCAGCCGAAGCGGAACGCGATGGACCAGAGCGTATCGCCGCGCCGCACGATGTACTGGCCGCTGGTGACCTTGTCACGCTGGTTGCGGTCGACGACCTGAACGCCGCCGCCCTGGGGCGATGAGGCACAACCGACCAGCGTTCCGGCTATCACCAGAACGCCGAGCATCGAACGGACCATGGGGTCGCGCATCCACCGCGGTACTGCTGTGAGCCTCAATGCCCGCTCCCTTTCATAGACAAGTGCGTCAGACGCCTTCAGTCATCGGCTGGCGCCGGCCGGCAAACCACTCGAGCCCCAGGACCAGAACGATACCACCCACGGCCAACAGTACGGCCAGCAGCAGCTGAGGGTCCTGCCCGGTCAGGTCGCCATAGGCGCCAGGCAGCAGATTGTGCTGCAGGACCGGAACGTTCTCGCCACTGGAATTGGTGCGCCAGGTCAGCGTTTCCTTCCATGGCCAGACCTTGTTCAGCGAGCCGAGCATCAGTCCGGTCAGAAACGCCAGGGTCAGGTCGCGCCAACGCTTGAGCAGCCAACTGAGGAACTTGGCGAAGCTCAACAAGCCTACCAGGCACCCCGCGGCGAAGACCGCCATCACACCGAGATCGAACCCCTTCACCGCGCCCAGAACCACCGGGTACAGCCCCAGCAGCACCAGGATGAAACTGCCGGAAATGCCCGGCAGGATCATCGCGCAGATGGCAATCGCGCCAGCAAAGAAAAGGCTCAGGCTGCTGCTGCCCCACTGCACCGGCGCAGCTACGGTAATCCAGTAGGCAAAACCGATACCCAGGCAGAAGCTCACCAGACGCGACAGGTTGCGGCGCTGAATTTCCTTGCCCACCAGATGGACAGAAACCAGGATGAGGCCGAAGAAGAAGGACCAGACGGGAATCTGATGCTCTTCCAGAAGATAGGTAATCAGCCTGGCCAGGCTGAGAATGCTGGTCAGGATGCCGGCGAACAGCACCAGCAGGAAGCTTGCATTGGCGGTTTTCCAGGCCTCGGCGAAACGCCCCCGCAACAACGGGCCGACCGCATATGGCACGGCGCTGATGGAGCGCAGCAACTCATCATAGATACCGGTGATGAACGCCACGGTACCGCCCGAGACACCGGGCACCACGTCCGCAGCCCCCATCGCCATGCCTTTGGCGTACAACAAAAAAGCGTTTTTCATGCTTCCTTCCGCTGAATGATCAAATCACGGGTCCATTGAGCAGCGGCACGAAACGTACGGTATCCAGAAGATGGCGCGAAAAGCCGTTTTCCTCTCGAATGATCAGCATGAGTTGCTGGACCTCGCCGGCACCCACCGGAATCACCAGACGCCCGCCGGGCGCCAGCTGATCAAGCAAGGCCTGCGGCACATCGGTTGCCGCCGCGGTGACGATGATGCCGTTGTAAGGCGCCAGTGCAGGCCAGCCCTCCCAACCATCGCCCCAGCGAAAGACCACATTGCGCAGCTTGAGTTCGACCAGTCGTTCCTTGGCCCGGTCCTGCAGCGCCTGGATGCGCTCCACCGAAAACACCCGCTCGACCAGCTGAGCCAACACCGCGGTCTGGTAGCCGGAGCCGGTGCCGATCTCCAGTACCTTGTCCAGCGGACCGTCGGCCAGCAGGAGTTCGCTCATCCGGGCGACCATGAACGGCTGGGAAATCGTCTGGTTATGGCCTATCGGCAACGCGGTGTCTTCGTAGGCACGGTGTGCCAGCGCCTCGTCGACGAACAGATGACGAGGGGTACGGCGGATCACTTCGAGCACATGGGCGTTGGACAGCCCTTCTTCGTAGAGCCGCTGAATCAGACGGTCACGTGTGCGCTGTGAGGTCATCCCCGAGCCGTGCAGCAGGCTGTCTTGTCCGCGGTGTATCACAGCACGTTCTCCAGCCAGCTCTCGAGACCGTGGAAGGCCTCACGGAAGGTTCGATCAAGCTGCAGCGGGGTTATGGAGACATAACCCTGCATGACTGCATGGAAATCGGTGCCCGGACCGCCATCTTCGACATCACCGGCCACGGAAATCCAGTAGCCTTCCTTGCCACGCGGATTGGCCTGCTTGACCGGCGGTTTGGCCCTGCTGCGATGGCCCAGACGCGTCAGCTGGATGCCGCGGATATGGTCCAGCGGCAGATTGGGCACGTTGACACTGAGGACGGTGCGCGGCGGAAGCTCCAGCTGGTCGTGCTTCTCCACCAGAGCCCGAGCGATGTAGGCAGCGGTTGGCAGGTTGTCCGGCAAACGGGAGACCAGCGAGAAGGCGAAAGCCGGCCGACCGGTGAAGCGCCCTTCGATGGCCGCGGCAACCGTTCCTGAATAAAGCACGTCATCGCCCAGATTGGCACCGAGATTGATACCCGAGACCACCATGTCCGGCGTTTCCTCGAGCAATCCGTTGAGGCCAAGGTGAACGCAATCGGTGGGCGAGCCATTCAGGCCGATAAAGCCGTTGGGCATGGTCACGGGATGAAGCGGGCGGTCCAGGGTAAGCGCGCTGCTGGCGCCGCTCATGTCCTGGATCGGGGCAACCACCTTGCACTCGGCATAGCCGCCCAGCGCGTCATAAAGCGCGGCGAGCCCGGGTGCATACACCCCGTCGTCGTTGGCGATCAGAATACGCATCAGATGTCCGTCTGCCCTGCCAGGCTGACCAGCTCACGCACCACGGCGGTGGCGAAGCATCCGGTCGGCAGGACGAATTCCAGTTGCAGAATGTCAGGCCCGGGATAATGCCACGACAAACCGCTGATGGGGAGGCGGAGAATGCGCCGTTCGTGCTTCATCCCTGCCTGCGCCAACCAATTGGCGACAGCCGATTCATTTGTAGCGACGGCGTCTTCCAGTGCCTGTATTTCGTCACCTGCTGGCGACCCCCCAACGCCCCATAAAGGGCCGGTCGGATGCAGATCCAGAATCCTCAGGCGCGGGTCTGCGCACTCGTCCGGCCCGGCGGGGAAAAAGCTGCGACTGTCGGTGAATGCCAGCAGATCGCCCACTCGTGCCTGATCCCAGCTGCCATCAGCAACCCGTTCGGCGAGCACACGGTTGAACAGGTAACTGCGGCCAGCCGAAAGCAGGCGCGAACGCATGTTGCGCTGCTCCGGCAGCTCTCCTTTCGCCGCGAAGTGGCGCGCCCCGTGGAGGTTGCCACCTTCATAGCCGAAACGCTGCAGGCCGAAGTAGTTCGGCACCCCCTGCAGCTTGATCCGCTCCAGCCGCGCGTCGAGCTGCGTATGATCGGCATGCAGCTCGGTCAGACGCAGACGAAACCCATTGGCCGAATGCGCGCCGCGCTGCAACTTGCGCTGATGACGAACGCACTGGAGCAGCCGCAGGCTGCCGTCTTCGGC
The DNA here is from genome assembly GCF_054483855.1 of Stutzerimonas sp. KH-1. NCBI lineage: Bacteria > Pseudomonadati > Pseudomonadota > Gammaproteobacteria > Pseudomonadales > Pseudomonadaceae > Stutzerimonas > Stutzerimonas sp. KH-1. Next base: position 1,873,182 of record NZ_CM137011.1, read on the forward strand.
GGCGCTCAGATCGGGGTCGGCCTTGCCCGGCAGATGCAGGCTGAACCACTGCCGGGTCAGCGCCTGGCGGTCCTTCAGGCCCGCATAGCTGATCATCTTCAGCGCCACGCCAGCGGCGCGGGCGATACGTTTGGCGGCTTCCTCGGTGTTCAGATTGCGCTTTTCAACCCACAACCAGAGGTGTTCACCCTCGCCGGACAGCGGGATATCGAGCACCTCATCGACCTGAAAATCCTCGGCGACCGCTTTCAGCACCGCACTGCCGCAAGGCTCGCCATGGGCACGCGGCCCGAGCAGCTGATCTTCGGTCATGCGCGGACCAGCAAGGCAACCGCGTGAACGGCGATCCCCTCCTCGCGCCCGGTGAAGCCGAGCTTCTCGGTGGTGGTGGCCTTGACGTTGACCTGATCCAGCTCCACCTGCAGGTCTGCGGCGATCAGCGCACGCATGCTTTCGATGTGCGGCGCCATCTTCGGGGCCTGGGCGACGATCGTCGCGTCGACATTGCCGACCATGTAGCCCTTGGCCTGCACCTGCGCCAGCACATGGCGTAGCAGCACGCGGCTGTCGGCGCCCTTGAATTGCGGGTCGGTGTCCGGGAAATGCTTGCCGATATCACCCAGCGCTGCGGCACCGAGCAGCGCGTCACTCAGGGCATGCAGCAGTACGTCGCCGTCGGAATGGGCGAGCAGCCCGAACCGGTGTGGAATCCGCACGCCGCCAAGCGTGATGTGGTCGCCTTCGCCGAAGCGGTGCACGTCGTAACCGTGGCCGATACGCATAGATCAAACACCCTGGAATAACTCGAGGCGGCGATTCTACAGGAGGCGGATGTCCCTGAGCGGATCGCCGCGGCGCGCCCGTACATCGACGCCGCCGATAACCACCATCAGCCGAATCGATCTTGTATCGTCAAACACCGATATATAGTTCGCCTCAAACCGATATAGGCAGCTGAAGACCATGCCGGACGACTTCGACGACATCATCAAGGCCCTCGCCCATCCGCTGCGCCGCGACATCCTGCGCTGGCTCAAGGAGCCGCAACGCTATTTCGCCGAGCAGCACCATTCGTTAGAGAACGGCGTGTGTGCCGGTCAGATCGATCAGCGCGCCGGCCTGTCGCAGTCAACCGTATCGGCCCACCTGGCGACCCTGCAGAAAGCCGGATTGGTGACCAGCCAGAAGGTCGGCCAGTGGCATTTTTTCAAGCGCAACGATGCCCTGATCCAGACCTTCATCGAGCGCATCGGCCAGGAACTCTGAACTTACGAACCACCACCTGAACAGGAGCGGTATCGCTATGCCCACACTCTTCGACCCGATCAAGATCGGCGACCTGGAACTGAACAATCGCATCATCATGGCGCCGCTGACCCGCTGCCGAGCCGAGCCCGGCCGCGTGCCAGGCGACCTGATCGCCGAGTACTACGCCCAGCGCGCCGACGCTGGCCTGATCATCAGCGAAGCCACCTCGGTCACGCCGATGGGTGTGGGCTATCCGGACACTCCGGGCATCTGGTCGGCCGAGCAGGTTCAGGGCTGGAAGAAGGTCACCGATGCCGTGCATGCCAAGGGCAGCAAGATCGTCCTGCAGCTCTGGCATGTCGGCCGCATCTCCGACCCGATCTACCTCGACGGCCAGCTGCCGGTCGCGCCCAGCGCCATCAAGCCCGCCGGGCACGTCAGTCTGGTCCGCCCGATGAAGGATTACGAAACGCCTCGCGCCCTTGAGATCAACGAGATCCCCGGCATCATCGAGGCCTACCGCAAGGGTGCCGAGAATGCGAAGGAAGCCGGTTTCGACGGTGTCGAAATCCATGGCGCCAATGGTTACCTGCTCGACCAGTTCCTGCAGGACAGCACCAACAAGCGCACCGATGCCTACGGTGGCTCGCTGGAGAATCGTGCACGGTTGATGCTCGAAGTGACTGACGCAGCGATCTCGGTGTGGGGCGCGGGGCGCGTCGGTGTGCACCTGGCACCGCGCGCCGACGCCCACGACATGGGCGATTCCAACCGTGCCGAGACCTTCGGCTACGTAGCCCGCGAGCTGGGCAAGCGCGGCATCGCCTTCATCTGCACCCGCGAGAAGGCCGGTGAAGACAGCCTCGGCCCGCAGCTCAAGCAGCTCTTCGGCGGCGTCTACATCGCCAACGAACGCTTCACCAAGGAACAGGCCAACGCCTGGCTGGCGGAAGGCAAGGCCGATGCGGTGGCCTTCGGTATTCCGTACATCGCCAATCCGGATCTGGTCGAGCGTCTGCGTCAGGACGCACCGCTGAACGAGCCGAAACCCGAGCTGTTCTACGCCCAGGGCCCGGCTGGCTATACCGATTATCCGTCGCTCTAAGCTCCTGGCGATGGAAAGGCCCGAGCGGCATGTCCGCTCGGGCCTTTTTTATGTCCTGCCGTCCCTGGCAGTAGACGTGCGCAAGAGGCTGCGCGGCCAACGTCCTACGCCTTCAGCGCGCGCTGTGCGGCCTCGTAGGGTGGAAAACCGCGAAGCGCTTTCCACGCGAGCAGGGTCATGCAAAACACCCCGGTGCCGACCGAAACAGCCGCGTGGATGAGGCTGTGCCGTCATCCACCCTACGCGCTCAGTGCTTCGGCATGATGGCGCAGGTGATCGTCGATGAAGCTGGCGATGAAGTAGTAGCTGTGGTCGTAGCCCGGCTGGATGCGCAGGGTCAGCGGGTGACCGGCCGAATCCGCAGCGGCGCGCAGCGCCTGCGGCTTGAGCTGGCCGTCCATGAAATCATCGCGATCACCCTGGTCGACCAGAAGCGGCAAGCGCTCGCGGGCCTCGGCGATCAGCGCGCAGGCATCCCACTCCCGCCAGCGCGAACGATCCTCGCCGAGATAGCGGCCGAAGGCCTTTTCACCCCAGGGACAGTTGATCGGGTTGCTGATCGGCGCAAAGGCCGATACCGAGCGATAGCGGCCAGGATTTTTCAGCGCGCAGATGAGCGCCCCGTGTCCGCCCATGGAGTGCCCGCTGATGCCGCGGCGGTCGGAGACCGGGAAGTTGGCCTCGACCAGTGCCGGCAGTTCCTCGACGACGTAGTCGTACATCCGGTAGTGCTGGGCCCAGGGCTCTTGCGTCGCATTGAGATAGAAGCCCGCGCCCAGGCCGAAATCCCAGGCGCCATCGGCGTCATCCGGCACGCCTGGGCCGCGCGGGCTGGTGTCCGGCGCGACAATGATCAGGCCGAGCTCGGCAGCAAGCCGCAGCGCCCCGGCCTTCTGCATGAAGTTCTCTTCGGTGCAGGTCAGGCCGGACAGCCAGTACAGCACCGGCAGCTTCTCGCCCTGTTCTGCCTGTGGCGGCAGATATACGGCGAATACCATGTCGCAGTTCAGGGCGTTGGAGCGGTGGCGGTAGCGCTTGTGCCAGCCACCGAAGCTCTTGTTGCTGGAAACGATTTCAAGGGTCATGAGCGGCCTCGCGCAAGGTGGAAACCGCGCAGGCCTCCACCGGTCGAGGTGGACAAGCCGCCGAACGGCATTGCCCACCCTGGGGTCAGAAGTGGATGACGGTACGGATGCTCTTGCCTTCGTGCATCAGGTCGAACGCTTCGTTGATCTGCTCCAGCGGCAGGTTGTGGGTGATGAAGGTGTCCAGCGGAATCTCGCCGCTCTGCGCCTTTTCCACATAGCTCGGCAGCTCGGTACGCCCCTTCACGCCGCCGAACGCCGAACCGCGCCATACGCGCCCGGTGACCAGCTGGAACGGACGCGTGCTGATTTCCTGGCCCGCGCCGGCTACGCCGATGATGGTCGACTCGCCCCAGCCCTTGTGGCAGCACTCCAGCGCCGCGCGCATCAGCTGCACGTTGCCGACGCATTCGAAGGAATAGTCGACGCCGCCATCGGTCATCTCGACGATTACTTCCTGGATCGGCTTGTCGTGGTCTTTCGGATTGACGAAGTCAGTGGCGCCCAGCTCTTCGGCAATAGCGAACTTGCCCGGGTTGATGTCGATGGCAATGATCCGGCTGGCCTTGGCCATCTTCGCACCAATGATCGCCGCCAGACCGATGCCACCCAGGCCGAAGATCGCCACGGTGGCGCCCTCTTCCACCTTAGCGGTGTTCAGCACGGCACCGATCCCGGTGGTCACCCCGCAACCGAGCAGGCAGACCTTTTCCAGCGGAGCTTCCTTGGGAATCTTGGCCACCGAGACTTCCGGCAGCACGGTGTACTCGGAGAAGGTCGAGCAGCCCATGTAGTGGTAGATCGGCTCACCGTTGTAGCTGAAGCGCGTGGTGCCATCGGGCATCAGGCCCTTGCCCTGGGTGGCGCGCACGGAGCTGCACAGGTTGGTCTTGCCCGACTTACAGAACTTGCACTCGCGGCATTCGGCGGTATAGAGCGGAATCACGTGATCGCCGACCGCCACCGAGGTGACGCCCTCGCCCACCGCCTCGACGATGCCGCCACCCTCATGCCCGAGGATGCAGGGGAATACGCCTTCCGAATCCTCTCCGGAGAGGGTGTAGGCGTCGGTATGGCAAACACCGGTGGCGACGATACGGATCAGGACCTCGCCAGCCTTGGGCGGGGCGACATCCACTTCAACGATCTGCAGGGGCTGGTTGGGGCCGAAGGCAACGGCGGCGCGCGATTTGATGGTCATGAACATCACTCTCGACTGATGCAGGAAAAACAGAGAGTGTAATTCACGACTCCGTGGGGATTGACCGGCGTCCAAGGAAACATTGTTGCGGTACAGGGACAATCAGCAAACATCAGGCTAGGATTCGTATCTGTTTCACTGCTGTACCCATTTTGCGGAGCCAACATGAATCGCTGGGAAGGCCTCGATGAGTTCGTCGCCGTGGTCGAGTGCGGCAGTTTCATGCGCGCCGCCGAGCGACTGCGTATTTCTACCTCGCACGTCAGCCGCCAGATTGCTCGTCTGGAAGAGCGCCTGCAGGCCCGCCTGCTCTACCGCACCACTCGCCGCGTGTCGCTGACCGAGGCCGGCCATACATTTTTTGCACGCTGCCAGCGATTGATCGAGGAGCGTGACGATGCCTTCCTCGCCATCAGCGACTTGCACAGCGCGCCGACCGGCCTGCTGCGCATGACCGCCGCAGTCGCCTACGGCGAGCGCTTCATCGTGCCGCTGGTGAACGAGTTCATGGCGCGTCATCCACAGCTGCGTGTCGATATCGAGCTATCCAACCGCACCCTGGATCTGGTCCAGGAAGGCTACGACCTGGCCATTCGCTTGGGCAGACTCGGCGAGTCACGCCTGGTCGCGACGCGCATCGCGCCACGCGCCATGTACCTGTGCGCCGCGCCGGGCTACCTGGAGCGCTATGGCCGCCCGCACACGCTCTCCGAGTTGGCCCGGCACAACTGTTTGATCGGCACGAGCGACACCTGGGTATTCCAGGTCGATGGGCGCGAGCAGCATTTCAAGCCCAGCGGCAACTGGCGCTGCAACAGTGGCGAAGCGGTGCTCGACGCCGCCCTGCGCGGCTTCGGTCTTTGCCAGCTGCCGGACTACTACGTGCAGAAGCCGTTGCGCGACGGTGAGCTGGTCTCGCTGCTGGAACACAACCAGCCGCCAGACACCGCGGTCTGGGCTGTCTACCCGCAGCGACGTTACCTGTTGCCGAAGGTGCGCCTGTTGATCGAAGCACTCAAGGACGGTCTCGCCCGGCGTTCCGAATATGCCGAAAGCGCGAGCTGAGCGCCGTTGGACCGCGCGTCCGAGGTCGGCATCGAGGTGGAACCCGCCCCTGCCCGCCACGTCGTACGTTGTGTAGCTGCGACGCTTGGCGCCGCCAGCGCCTAACGCGCGCAGCGCTGCAAATCAGGAGGAGACCATGCAGGTTCTGGTGAACAGTAACCACAGCATCAGCGTTACCGCCGACCTCGAAGAACGGGTCAAGGCGACGGTCGAGACCGAACTGGAACGCTTCGATGACCATCTGACCCGAATCGAAGTGCATCTGAACGACGAGAACAGCAACAAGAGTGGGCCGCACGACAAGCGCTGCCAGATGGAGGCGCGGGTCAAGGGCCATGAACCCCTCTCAGCGACCCACAAGGCCGAGACATTGGAATTGGCTATCAACGGGGCAGCGGAAAAGCTCAATCACGCCCTCAGCCACGCCCTGGACAAGTTCAACCGCCACTGACCTGGCCACCGATGGCCATTGAACGCGCCATCGTCACTTCTGCGAGGGACCGAACCACACCACTGGAGGCCACGCATGAATCGACTGCTCGATCGTGAAACCCTGACCCAACTGCTGAAACACCGGGACGGCCCCTGCCTTTCGCTGTACCAGCAAACGCATCGCAGTTTTCCGGAGCGCCAGCAGGACCCGATCCGCTTCAAGCAGCTGGTCAAGCAACTGGAGGATTCGCTCAGACAGCAGGGCCATGCCGACCAGGTGCAAAGCCTGCTCAAGCCCTTCTACGCGCTGATCGATGACAACGATTTCTGGAACCACAGCCTCGATGGCCTAGCGGCGTTCGGCGCAAAGGACTATTTCCAGGTCTATCGGCTGCAGCGCAGCGTGCCAGAGATGGCTGTCGCCAACGACCGCATGCATCTCAAGCCGCTGGTGCGCATTGCACAATCGGCCGATCGCTACCAGATTCTCTGCCTGTCACGCGACTCGGTGCGCCTGTTCGAGGGCAACCGGGATGCTCTGGATGAGGTGCCGCTGCATGAAGCGGTGCCCAGAACGCTGGCCGATGCACTCGGTAGCGATCTGACCGAGAAAGGTCAGAGCGGCTTCCCCCAGGGCTACAGTCGCGCCAGCGAACGGGGCGATCCGATGCAGGTCGAGGCTGGCGGCAGCGGCAAACAGGCGGAGATCGACCGCGACCGTGACCGCTATTTCCGCGAGGTCGATCGCGCAATCACCGAACACCACTCCCGGCCGTCCGGCCTGCCGCTGATCCTCGCGGCGCTGCCGGAACAACAGCCACACTTCCGCCGCATCAGTCACAACGAGTACCTGCTACCGGAAGGCATCGAGAACGGGCAGCGCGCCTTGGGCGTCGACGAACTGCGGGACAAGAGCTGGATGGTGATGCAGCCGCGCTATCTGAAGCGGTTGGAAGGCTTGCTGAATCAGTTCGGCGCCTCCCATGGTCAGGGCCTCGCCTCGGACCAGCTCGAAGACATCGGTCAGGCGACCCGCCAGGGTCGGGTTGCCACGCTGTTGGTCGAAGCAGAGCGGCAGATCCCCGGACGGGTCGACAAGAACGAGGGAAGCGCTGTTTCGGCCAGCGCCGAGGCTGCGAACACGCCCGACGTGCTGGACGAGCTGACCATCTGGACGCTTGAGCAAGGCGGTGAAGTCGTCGTGGTGCCGACCGAGCGGATGCCGACCGGCACCGGAGCAGCGGCAATCTACCGCTTCTAACGAGGCTGGCGGGCAACGCTGGTTGCCCGCCGCGCTTCAGGCGTGACGCTCGCCTTGCCAGCAGCGCTCCAACCAGGCGAGATCTTCAGGCCGGGTGACCTTGAGGTTATCGGCGCGACCTTCGATCACGCGCGGTGAATGGCCGGCCCACTCCATTGCAGACGCCTCGTCGGTCACCTGCAGCCCACCGGCGAGCGCCGAGTCCAACGCCGCGCGCAACATACCCAAGCGGAACATTTGCGGCGTAAAGGCTTGCCAGATGACGCTGCGGTCCACCGTTTCCACGACCCGCCCCTGCGGCCCTACACGCTTGAGCGTGTCCCGCGCAGGCACAGCCAGCAGTCCCCCAACCGGATCATCGGCAAGCTCGACGAGCAGGCGATTCAGATCGTCGCGCGCCAGATTGGGTCGGGCGGCGTCATGCACCAGCACCCAGTCGTCCGCGCTCGCTCCCGCCTCGGCAAGGCGCTGCAGGCCGTTGAGTACCGAATCACAACGCTCGCGCCCACCCGCCGCCCGCAGGATGCGCGCATCCCTGGCGTAGTCCAGGTTCGACCAGTAGGGATCGTCGGACGCCAGACAGACCACCAGTCCGGCCAGGGCCGGGTGGTCGATGAAACGATCGAGGGTATGCTCGAGAATGCAGCGCCCAGCCAACCGCAGGTACTGCTTGGGACGGTCTGCACGCATGCGACTGCCGATCCCTGCTGCCGGAATGACGACCCAGAATTTCGACAACTGGACTTGGCTCATTCGACGAACTGGTAGAGGGTTTCGCCCTCTTTGACCATGCCCAACTCCTGACGCGCACGCTCCTCGACGGTTTCCATGCCCTGCTTGAGCTCCAGGACTTCAGCTTCGAGGATTCGATTGCGCTCCAGCAGCCGCTCGTTCTCGCCCTGCTGGTCGGCAATCTGCTTGTTCAGACTGTTGACCTGCGCCAGGCTGCCCTCGCCCACCCAAAGACGGTACTGCAGCCCGCCGAGAAGCAGGATCAGCACGACGAACAACCAGTAGGGGCGACGCATAGCAGGCATGAAACGACTTCGGCGGCAGTTCGAATGAGGAAGACAACACAGCAACGACTATCTTGGCGCGGGAGTGATCGCCCACCAAGACGATGCCGATTGAAACAAAAAAGGGCGACTCGCGCCGCCCTTTTTTAATGCTGCAGGATCAGCCGCGGAATTCGGCACGACCGTTGTACGGTGCCTTGCCGGCCAGCTGCTCTTCGATACGCAGCAGCTGGTTGTACTTCGACACGCGGTCGGAGCGGCACAGCGAACCGGTCTTGATCTGACCAGCGGCAGTGCCGACGGCCAGGTCGGCGATGGTGCTGTCTTCGGTCTCGCCGGAACGGTGCGAGATCACCGCGGTGTAACCGGCCGCCTTGGCCATCTGAATGGCTTCCAGGGTTTCGGTCAGCGAGCCGATCTGGTTGAACTTGATCAGGATCGAGTTGCCGATTTTCTCGTCGATGCCGCGCTTGAGGATCTTGGTGTTGGTCACGAACAGGTCGTCACCGACCAGCTGAACCTTCTCGCCGATCTTGTCGGTTAGTGCCTTCCAGCCAGCCCAGTCGGACTCGTCCATGCCATCTTCGATGGAGATGATCGGGTAGCGCTGGGTCAGGCCCGCCAGGTAATCCGCGAAGCCCTCGGCGTCGAACACCTTGCCTTCACCGGCCAGGTCGTATTTGCCGTCCTTGTAGAACTCGCTGGAAGCGCAGTCCAGGGCCAGCGTGACGTCACTGCCCAGTTTGTAGCCGGCCTTCTCGACCGCCTCGGCGATGGCACCCAGCGCATCCTCGTTGGAGGCCAGGTTCGGCGCGAAGCCGCCCTCGTCGCCCACAGCGGTGTTCAGGCCACGAGCCTTCAGCACGGCCTTCAGGTGATGGAAGATCTCGGCACCCATGCGCAGCGCGTCAGCGAAGGTCTTGGCGCCAACCGGCTGGACCATGAATTCCTGGATGTCGACGTTGTTGTCCGCGTGTTCGCCGCCGTTGATGATGTTCATCATCGGAACCGGCATCGAATACTGGCCAGGGGTGCCATTGAGGTCGGCGATGTGCGCGTAGAGCGGCACGCCCTTGGCTTGGGCAGCGGCCTTGGCAGCCGCCAGGGACACGGCGAGGATCGCGTTAGCGCCGAGCTTGGCCTTGTTCTCGGTACCGTCGAGCTCGATCATGGCGTGGTCCAGGGCCTTCTGATCGGCCGGATCCTTGCCCAGCAGCAGATCGCGAATCGGGCCGTTGACGTTGCCCACGGCCTTCAGCACGCCCTTGCCCAGGTAGCGGCTCTTGTCGCCATCGCGCAGTTCCAGAGCCTCGCGCGAACCGGTGGATGCACCGGACGGCGCGCAGGCGCTGCCGATGATGCCGTTATCGAGGATCACATCGGCTTCCACGGTGGGGTTGCCACGGGAGTCGAGAACTTCACGCCCCTTGATGTCGACGATCTTTGCCATTGTTGTTAACACTCCATAGATAGCTGCAAGGCTTTCAAGCAGTTTCGATTGGCGGGAAATTCTTGACCAGATCATCCAGCTGCTTGAGCTGGGTGAGGAAAGCTTCGAGCTTGTTCAGACGCAGCGCGCACGGACCGTCGCACTTGGCATTCTCCGGTTCCGGATGCGCCTCCAGAAACAGCCCGGCCAGCCCCTGGGACAGGCCGGCCTTGGCCAGGTCGGTGACCTGGGCACGCCGCCCACCAGCCGAGTCGGCGCGACCGCCCGGCATCTGCAGGGCATGGGTGACGTCGAAGAACACCGGGTATTCGAACTGCTTCATGATGCCGAAGCCGAGCATGTCGACGACCAGATTGTTGTAGCCGAAGGACGAGCCGCGCTCGCAGAGGATCAGCTGGTCATTACCAGCCTCCTCGCACTTCTTCAGGATGTGCTTCATCTCCTGCGGTGCGAGAAATTGCGCTTTCTTGATGTTGATCACCGCACCGGTCTTGGCCATCGCCACCACCAGGTCGGTCTGCCGCGAGAGGAAGGCCGGCAGCTGGATGATGTCACAGACATCGGCCACCGGCTGCGCCTGCCACGGCTCGTGTACGTCGGTGATGACCGGAACGCCAAAGGTCTTCTTCACTTCCTCGAAGATCTTCATCCCCTCTTCCAGACCGGGGCCGCGGAACGAGGTGATCGAGGAACGGTTGGCCTTGTCGAAGCTCGCCTTGAAGACGTAGGGAATGCCGAGCTTCTCGGTCACCCGCACGTATTCTTCACAGGCCTGCATGGCCAGGTCCCGCGACTCGAGGACGTTGATGCCGCCAAACAGCACGAACGGCTTGTCGTTGGCGATGTCGATGTTGCCTACGCGAATGGTCTTCTGGCTCATGCCTTCTTCGCCTTGTATTCCAGCGCTGCGTTGACGAAGCCGCTGAACAGCGGATGACCGTCGCGCGGCGTGGAGGTGAACTCAGGGTGAAACTGGCAAGCGACGAACCATGGATGATCCGGAGCCTCGACCACTTCCACCAGCGCACCGTCTCCGGAGCGCCCGGTGATCTTCAGTCCGGCTGCCTGCAGTTGCGGCAGCAGGTTGTTGTTCACTTCATAGCGATGACGATGACGCTCGACGATGCGCTCCTGGCCATAGCATTCGAACACCTTCGAGCCCGGCTCCAGACCACATTCCTGCGCACCGAGGCGCATGGTGCCGCCGAGGTCGGAGCTATCGCTGCGGGTCTCCACCGCGCCGCTGGCATCTTCCCACTCGGTGATCAGACCGACGACCGGGTGACCGCTGTCCTTGTCGAACTCGGTGGAGTTGGCATCGGTCCAGCCCAGCACATCGCGAGCGAACTCGATGACCGCCACCTGCATGCCCAGGCAGATACCCAGATAGGGGATCTTGTTCTCGCGGGCATAGCGCACGGTGGCGATCTTGCCTTCAACGCCGCGCAGGCCGAAACCGCCCGGCACCAGAATGGCATCGACGCCTTCCAGCAGGCCGGTGCCCTGGTTCTCGATGTCTTCGGAATCGATGTAACGCAGGTTCACTTTGGTCCGACTCTGGATGCCAGCGTGGCTCATCGCCTCGATCAGAGATTTGTAGGCGTCCAGAAGTTCCATGTACTTGCCAACCATGGCGATGGTGACTTCCTTCTCCGGATGCAGCTTGGCATCAACGACACGATCCCATTCGGAGAGATCGGCGCCACGGCATTCGAGACCGAAACGTTCGACGACGTAGTCATCGAGACCCTGAGCATGCAGGATGCCCGGAATCTTGTAGATGGTGTCGGCGTCCGGCAGGCTGATTACCGCGCGCTCTTCGACGTTGGTGAACAGCGCGATCTTGCGCCGCGAAGACACGTCGATGGCGCGATCCGAACGGCAGACCAGCACGTCGGGCTGCAGGCCGATGGAGCGCAGCTCCTTCACCGAATGCTGGGTTGGCTTGGTCTTGGTCTCGCCGGCGGTGGCGATGTAAGGCACCAGCGTCAGGTGCATCAGCATGGCGCGCTTGGCGCCGACTTCGACACGCAACTGGCGGATGGCCTCGAGGAAGGGTTGCGACTCGATGTCGCCCACGGTACCGCCGACCTCAACCAGGGCCACGTCAGCGTCGCCGGCACCCTTGATGATGCGACGCTTGATCTCGTCGGTGATGTGCGGGATGACCTGGATGGTTGCGCCCAGGTAGTCGCCCCGGCGCTCTCGGCGAAGCACGTCTTCGTAGACGCGACCAGTGGTGAAGTTGTTGTTCTGGGTCATGCGGGTGCGGATGAACCGCTCGTAGTGGCCCAGGTCGAGGTCGGTCTCGGCGCCGTCATGGGTGACAAACACCTCGCCGTGCTGGAACGGGCTCATGGTGCCCGGATCGACGTTGATGTAAGGGTCCAGCTTGAGCATCGTGACCTTCAGGCCCCGCGCCTCCAGGATGGCCGCCAATGAAGCCGAGGCGATGCCTTTCCCCAATGAAGAAACAACACCACCCGTGACGAAGATGTAGCGCGTCATGAAAAACCCTAGAAGTCTGCGTTAAGCGGCCGGCGCCGCCGGGGGAAAGCGAAGGTGCCATTGCGCGGATCGGCAATAGCGCAACTGCCGCGGATTCGAAGAAACCGCAGAAGCTGTATTGAGACGGGAGCGTAGTCTACCGGAAAGCCCCTATCAGCTCAAACCACTTAGCAGCCCGGCGCGCACCACTTCAGGGCACACCGACCAGCGCTCAGTTGCGGAAGGTTGGCCACGGCGACCAGTTGTTCATCGCAATACAGCAAGGGCAATCGGCCACGGGCAAACGCAGGAACCCCAGCTTCATTCAGCAGGCGCTTGAGGTCTCGCCGGCCGCGACCGGACACATCCATCACTTCACCACCGGTTCGATAGCGAATCTGCAGCCTGCCAATGGGCGGCGCCCCCTCCAGCCGAAGCGAGCCATTGCCGGGAAGCTGCAGCTCGTCGGACGGGTCGAGCCAGTCGACTGGCCCGCCAACAGACGCAAGCCAGCCGTCCGGCAGCCACCAGACGCGCTCGCCACTGCGCTGCAGCTCACCACCTGCCAGTCGCCAGCGAGGCGTGGCATCCGCCCTGGCGTCACGCAGACACTCCCAGCCGGCCCAGTGATTCTCATCCGGCGCCAGGGCTCGCCCTGCCAACCAATGACGCAGCGCATTGCGCTGCCGCGCCGGCGTCAGCTCGCGCAACGGCGCAAGAGCAAGACTCGGCAGATTCAGCCAGTCGAAATTAATGTCGGCTTGGGCATCCGCGAGATCCTGCTGCGCCAGCTCATCGAGCAGCTGCTGCGCGTCAGCCATATGCACTGCCGTGCGTGCCAGGCTGGATGAAACCTGAGGCCAGCGCTGCTGCAGCAGAGGCAGGACCTGCCGACGCAGAAAATTGCGTGAATACTCCAGCTGCTGATTGCTGGGATCCTCGACCCAGGAGAGACCATTGGCGCGCGCATAATCCTCCAACTCGGCCCGGGAGACATCCAGCAACGGCCGAACCAGGCTGCCGCGCCCCATCGATCGCACACCCGGCATCGCCGACAGCCCGCGCACACCGGCGCCGCGCAACAGGCGGAACAGCAGCGTCTCGGCCTGGTCATCGCGATGCTGCCCGGTCAGCAGCAGCTCACCCTCCCCTACACAGGCGCTGAACGCCTGGTAGCGGGCATCGCGCGCAGCCCGCTCCAGACTGGCACCGGGAACAACCCGCACACGCACGATTTCCAGCGTGACGCCGAGCCGGTCGCAGACTCGCTGACAGTGTGCCGGCCAGTCATCACCAGCGGCTTGTAGGCCATGATGCACATGGATCGCACGAATCAACGGCAGCGCCTGACGCTCAGACAGCCGCGCCAACGCATGCAGCAAAACGGTGGAGTCGAGACCGCCGGAAAACGCCACCCACCACGCCGATGAGCCGCGCCACGGAGCAAGACGGGAAAGGAGAAGAGAATCGAGGGACATGCGGGCGCTTCGAAAATCGAGAATGCCGGCAAGCATAAGGCTCAGGAGCGAAAGCCGCGAGCGAAGGCCCGACAGCGAATCCTGGCGTGCCTCGCTCAGAGAGGCGAAGCACGCACAGGGATGACTCAGGCGATACCGTAGCTCATCAGACGCTCATAGCGACGCGCCAGCAGCGCATCGGTATCCAGCGACTTGAGCATGTGCAACTGGCTGTTGAGCTGCTCGCGCATGGCCGCAGCCATGACGGCCGGATTGCGATGCGCGCCGCCCAGCGGCTCGGGGATCACCTTGTCGACGATGCCCAGATCTTTCAGGCGCTCGGCGGTGACACCCATGGCCTCGGCGGCCTCCGGCGCCTTCTCGGCGGTACGCCAGAGAATCGAGGCGCAACCTTCCGGCGAGATCACCGCGTAGGTGGAATACTGCAGCATGTTCAGCTGGTCGCAGACGCCGATCGCCAGCGCACCGCCAGAACCGCCCTCGCCAATCACGGTGGCGATGATCGGCGTCTTCAGTCGCGCCATCACGCGCAGGTTCCAGGCGATGGCCTCGCTCTGGTTGCGCTCTTCGGCATCGATCCCCGGGTAGGCGCCCGGAGTATCGATGAAGGTCAGGATCGGCATCTTGAAGCGCTCGGCCATCTCCATCAGACGGCAGGCCTTGCGATAGCCCTCCGGACGCGGCATACCGAAGTTGCGACGCACCTTCTCGCGTACTTCACGGCCTTTCTGATGACCGATGATCATCACCGGCTGGCCGTCCAGACGCGCCGTACCACCAACAATGGCCGCGTCGTCGGAGAAATGGCGGTCACCGTGCAGTTCTTCGAACTCGGTGAACAGGTGATTGATGTAATCGAGGGTATAGGGCCGCTGCGGGTGGCGAGCCAGACGGGCGATCTGCCAGCTGGTCAGGTTGCCGAAGATGCTTTCGGTGAGCGACTCGCTCTTGTCCTGCAGGCGGGCAATCTCATCGCCGATGTTCAGCGAATTGTCGTTACCAACCAGGCGCAATTCTTCGATCTTGGCTTGCAGGTCGGCGATCGGCTGTTCGAAATCCAGAAAGTTCGGGTTCATAGGCATCCGTCATGCGTCGACGGCCAGGCGGCCGGGAGGCTGTTCCGTTTTTTGCGCCTTACCTTACGGGAGCGGCGCATTCAGGTCGAACAAAAATTGTTCTGAAACCATGACCCGGTCAGCACCGGGCCGTTCAGGCCTGACTCGGAAAGCACATGTCGATGAACTTTCCGGGCCCGGCCCTCTATCGGTATTGCAGGAAGACGTTGTCGCGTCCGAACTGGTCACGCAATGCCTGAATCAAGTTGTCCGCCGGATCGATTCGCCAGTCCTCGCCGAACTGCAGCAGCGCCCGCGCATCGCGACCGGTGTACTCCAGCGTGATCGGGCAAGCGCCGCGATGGCGGCCGCAAACCTCGGCCAGCCAGCGCATGCGTTCGCCCTTGAGCGCCTCGCCGGCGACCTTGACCCGCAGGCTCTCGGCCAGACCGGTACGCGCTTCCTCCAGACTCATCACACGCTTGGCGCGCAGGCGCAGGCCGCCGGAAAAGTCGTCGTTGCTCACCTCACCTTCCACCACCACCAGGGCATCGGTCTGCAGCAAGGCCTGCGCCGTGTTGAACGCCTCGGCGAACAGCGAAGCCTCGATGCGCCCCGAGCGGTCATCCAGGGTGATGAAGCCCATCTTGTCGCCTTTCTTGTTCTTCATGACCCGCAGGTTGACGATGAGGCCGGCAATGGTCTGTTCTCCGCGCGCCGGGCGCAGGTCGACGATGCGCTGACGAGCGAAACGACGCACCTCCCCCTCGTATTCATCGATCGGGTGGCCGGTGAGATAGAGACCGAGGGTGTCCTTTTCGCCTTTCAGACGCTCCTTCAGCGAAAGCTCGCGCGCCTTTCGGTGATTGGCGTAGACGTCGGCCTCCGGCTCGGCGAACAGGCCGCCGAACAGGTCCATGTGGCCGCTCTCGGCGCTGCGTGCGGTCTGTTCGGCGGCCTGTACCGCCTCTTCCATCGCCGCCAGCAGCACTGCGCGGTTGCGGTCGATGTTGGCCTGGTAGGCCTTGGCCTCTTCGAAGAAATACGGTCCGAGGCGATCCAGCGCACCGGAGCGGATCAGTGCTTCCAGGGTGCGCTTGTTGATGCGTTTGAGGTCGATGCGCGCGCAGAAATCGAACAGGTCTTTGAACGGACCGCCCGCGGCGCGGCATTCGGCGATGGCCTCGACAGGCCCCTCGCCCACACCCTTGACCGCGCCCAGGCCATAGACGATGCGGCCGTCGTCATTGACGGTGAACTTGAACTCGGAGACGTTAACGTCGGGCGGATCGATGCGCAGCTTCATGCTGCGGCATTCCTCGATGAGGATCACCACCTTGTCGGTGTTGTGCATATCCGCCGAGAGCACGGCTGCCATGAACGGCGACGGGTGATGAGCCTTGAGCCAGGCCGTCTGGTAGGACACCAGGCCGTAGGCGGCCGAGTGCGATTTGTTGAAGCCGTAGCCGGCGAACTTTTCCACCAGGTCGAAGATGTTGCCCGCCAGGTCCGCATCGATCCCATTATTGGCGCAACCTTCGATGAAGCCGCCGCGCTGCTTGGCCATCTCCTCGGGCTTCTTCTTGCCCATGGCGCGGCGCAGCATGTCTGCGCCACCAAGGGTATACCCGGCCATGACCTGAGCAATCTGCATCACCTGCTCCTGATACAGGATGATGCCGTAGGTGGGCTTGAGTACCGGCTCCAGCCCGGCGTACTGGTAGTCCGGGTGCGGGTAGGAGACTTCGGCCCGCCCGTGCTTGCGGTTGATGAAGTCATCGACCATGCCCGATTGCAAAGGTCCGGGACGGAACAGCGCCACCAGTGCGATCAGGTCTTCCAGGCAGTCGGGCTTGAGCTTTTTGATCAGCTCCTTCATACCGCGGGATTCGAGCTGGAATACCGCAGTGGTTTCCGCCTTTTGCAGCAATTGGTAAGTCGGCTTGTCATCCAGCGGGATGAAGTCGATGTTGATCGGTTCCAGGCCCTTCTTGGACTGTTCGCGGTTGATGGTTTCCAGCGCCCACTTGATGATGGTCAGCGTGCGCAGGCCGAGGAAGTCGAACTTCACCAGGCCGGCCTGCTCGACGTCGTCCTTGTCGAACTGGGTCACCAGGCCGCCGCCTTCCTCGTCACAGGCGATCGGCGCGAAGTCGGTGAGCTTGGTCGGCGCGATCACCACACCGCCGGCGTGCTTGCCGGTACCGCGGGTGATGCCTTCGAGCTTGAGCGCCATATCCCAGATTTCGCGGGCGTCCTCGTCGACGGCGAGGAAGTCGCGCAGCGGCTCCTCCATCTCATAGGCCTTCTCGAGGGTCATGCCCACCTCGAAAGGGATCATCTTCGACAGACGGTCGGCAAGACCATAGGACTTGCCCTGGACCCGCGCCACGTCACGCACCACCGCCTTGGCCGCCATGGTGCCGAAGGTGATGATCTGGCTCACCGCATTGCGCCCGTACGCCTCGGCTACGTAATCGATGACCCGGTCGCGGCCGTCCATGCAGAAGTCGACGTCGAAGTCGGGCATGGAAATACGCTCGGGGTTGAGGAAGCGCTCGAACAGCAGGTCGTAGGCCAGCGGATCGAGGTCGGTGATCTTCAGCACGTAGGCCACCAGCGAGCCGGCACCCGAACCGCGGCCCGGGCCGACCGGCACGCCGTTGTTCTTGGCCCACTTGATGAAGTCCATAACGATCAGGAAGTAACCGGGAAAGCCCATCTGAATGATGGTGCCCAGTTCGAACTCTAGGCGGTCGATATAGACCTGCTTCTTCGCCTCGTAGTCCGGCGTGTCCTTGGGCAGCAGGACTTCCAGGCGCTCCTCCAGGCCCTCAAACGAGACCTGACGCAGGTAGTCGTCGATGGTCATGCCTTCGGGTACCGGGAAATTCGGCAGGAAGTAGGTACCCAGCTGCACTTCGATGTTGCAGCGTTTGGCGATCTCGACGGTGTTTTCCAGCGCCTCGGGCAGGTCCGCGAACAGCTCGGCCATCTCCTCGGGCGTCTTCAGGTACTGCTGATCGGAATAGGTGCGCGGGCGACGCGGATCATCCAGGGTACGGCCTTCACCGATGCAGACGCGGGTCTCGTGCGCCTCGAAGTCATCCTGCTTGAGAAAGCGCACGTCGTTGGTCGCCACCAGCGGCGTGCCGCTGCGCTCGGCCAGCGCCACGGCGGCATGCAAGTGTTCTTCGTCGTTGACCCGATTGGTGCGCTGCACTTCCAGGTAGAAGCGATCGGCGAATACCTCACGCCATTCGGCGAGACGCGCTGCCGCCAGCGCATCATCGCCATTGAGCAGGGCCTGACCAATTTCTCCCTCCTTGGCACCGGACAGCGCGATCAGCCCTTCGGCTGCTTCTTTCACCCAATCGCGCTCGATGATGACCAGATCGTTGCGCTGGCCTTCAGTCCAGCCGCGAGAAATCAACTCGGTCAGATTGCGATAACCCTTGGGGTTCATCGCCAGCAGCGTCAGGCGGCTGAGCGGACCATCCTCGTCGCAGCCGGCCAGCCAGATATCGGCGCCACAGATCGGTTTGATTCCGGCACCCTGGGCCGTCTTGTAGAACTTCACCAGCGAGCACATGTTGCTCATGTCGGTCACCGCCACCGCCGGCATTCCGCCCGCCGCCACCGCCTTTATTAGCGGCTTGACCCGTACCAGGCCATCGACCAGCGAGTACTCGGTATGCAGACGGAGATGGACGAAGGAAGCAGGCATGTACAGACCTTGAGCTGGCAGAACGACAAGCGCGGGATTGTACCGGAAAGCAATCGTCCGCTGGCGAACGTACCGACCGCCCGAGCCATCGCAAACCGTGACCGCAGAAGCGCATGAAGGCAGAGCGGAACCTCTGCCCGTGGCAGCCGGTGAGCCCTAGACCAGCAGGACGCTGGTCGGAACCTCTACCTCGCTGCTCACCTGTTCGAGCATCGCGCGGACGGGTGCAAACGAGCGACGGTGAATGGGCGTTGGCCCGAGACGACGCAGCGCTTCAAGGTGGCTCGGCGTCGGGTAGCCCTTGTGGCCGGCCAGCCCATAGCCCGGATAGCACAGATCCAGCGCCTGCATTTCGCGGTCGCGGCTGACCTTGGCCAGGATGGACGCGGCCGCGATGGCCGGAACCTGTGCGTCACCCTGGATCACCGGCGCGCTGGGCACGGCCAGCTTAGGGCAGCGATTGCCGTCGATCAGCGCCAGCCGCGGTGTGACGCTCAGTCCTTCGACCGCACGCTGCATGGCCAGCATGGTGGCATGCAGGATATTGAGCTGGTCGATCTCCTCCACCTCGGCGCGTGCGATGCACCAGGCGACCGCTTTCTCCCGAATTTCGTCGAACAAGGCCTCTCGGCGAGCCTCGGTCAGCTTCTTCGAGTCATTCAGCCCTTCGATCGGCCGTGCCGGATCGAGGATCACGGCCGCCGTCACCACAGGACCACACAGCGGCCCACGGCCCACCTCGTCGACACCGGCAACCAGCTCTTCCACGAGATTGAAATCGAGCCCGAACTGCATCAGCGTGCTTCCACCAACCGCAGAACCGCATCGGCGGCCTGACCCGAGGCGTCACAGCGCAGCGTGCGATGGATGCTGTCGAATCCCTCCGTCTGCACTTCGCCATCATCCAGCAGGGGCGACAACGCCTGGGCCAGCGCCTCCGGTGTCGCCGCATCCTGCAGCAGCTCCGGCACCAGCAGGCGCTGCGCCAGTAGATTGGGTAATGCGACGTAAGGGCTTTTCACCAATCGGCGCAAGATGCGATAGGTCATCGGCGCCACGCTGTAGGCCACCACCATGGGCCGCTTGAATAGCAACGCCTCGAGCGTGGCGGTACCGGAGGCGATCAGCACCGCGTTGCAGGCGGCCAGCGCCTCGTGGGATCGGCCGTCGAGCAGCGTCAGCGGCAAGTCGCGGGCTGCCAGCATCTGTTCCAGCTGCAGCCGGCGCTCCGGGCTGGCGCAGGGCATGACGAAACGAATGCCGGGACGCATGGCGCGCAACCGCTCGGCAGCGCTAAGGAACAGTTCGCCCAGACGGGATACCTCACCACCGCGGCTGCCCGGCATCAGCGCGACGATCATGCCCTGCTGCGGCAAACCGAGCGCCTCCCGTGCGGCTGCGCGGTCGGCACAAAGCGGAATGGTATCGGCCAACGGATGGCCGACGAAGCGCACCGGCACCTGATGCTCGTCGTAAAACCTGGCTTCGAAGGGGAACAGCGTCAGCATCAGATCGCAGGCTTCGCGAATCTTCAACACTCGCTTCTGCCGCCACGCCCAGACCGACGGGCTGACGTAGTGGACCGTCTTGATCCCGGCTCGACGCAGCTTGAGCTCGAGCCCCAGATTGAAATCCGGGGCGTCGATGCCGATGAATACATCTGGCCGCTGCGCGATCAAAGTGCTCACCAGACGCTTGCGGCGAGCAAGGAGCTCCGGCAATCGGCCAAGCACTTCGACGAGCCCCATCACCGCCAGCCGTTCCAGCGGAAAGTAGGACCGCAGCCCTTCAGCCTGCATGCGCGGACCACCTACGCCGATGAACTCGACATCGGCATGTTGCGCCTTCAGCGCCTGCATCAGGCCCGCGCCGAGAATGTCACCAGAGGATTCCCCGGCAACCAGCGCAACCCTGAGCGGTCTGCTCATTTCAGCGGGTGATGCCACGAGTCGAAGCCTGGATCGAGTCGCGGAAAATCGCGACCTCGGGGAATGCCGCTGCACTCTCGGCCAGTTCGCTGAGCGCTGCCTCGACCGTCAAGCCTTTGCGGTAAACGACCTTGTACGCATTGCGCAAGGCATGCACGGCTTCGGCGCTGAAGCCGCGACGACGCATGCCCTCGAAGTTCATGCTGCGCGCCTCGGCCGGATTTCCGAACACGGTGACGAATGCCGGCACATCCTTGCCAATCGCCGTCCCCATACCGGAAAAACTGTGCGCACCGATATGGCAGAACTGATGTACCAGGGTGTAGCCGGAAAGAATCGCCCAATCCCCAACGTGCACGTGCCCGGCCAGCGCGGTGTTGTTGACCAGGATGCAATGATTGGCGATGACGCTGTCGTGGCCGATGTGCGCATAGGCCATGATCAGGTTGTGATCACCGATGGTGGTTTCGGAACGATCCTGCACGGTGCCGCGATGGATGGTGACACCCTCGCGAATCACGTTGTTATCCCCGATCACCAACCGCGTCGGTTCGCCCTTGTATTTGAGATCAGGAGTGTCTTCGCCGACCGAGGAGAACTGATAGATGCGATTGTTGCGACCGATGCGGGTCGGTCCCTTGATGACCACGTGCGACGCGATCACCGTACCCTCGCCAATTTCGACATCCGGGCCGATGATCGACCAGGGCCCTACCTGGACGTCATCCGCCAGCCGAGCCGCGGGATCGATAATGGCGCGAGGGTCGATCAAACTCATATTTCCTGTTCCGCGCAGATGATTTCAGCCGAGCAGACCGGCTTGCCATCGACGGTAGCGCGACAATCGAACTTCCAGATGCCGCGCTTGTTGCTCAGGAAGGCCGCCTCGAGAACCAGTTGGTCACCTGGACGAACCGGCTGGCGGAAACGCAGCTTGTCAGAACCGACGAAATAGTAAAGCGTGCCATCGGATGGCTTGACGCCCATCATCTTGAACCCCAGCAAGCCAGCCGCCTGGGCCATCGCCTCGATGATCAGCACGCCCGGCATGATCGGATGCTGCGGGAAGTGACCGTTGAAGAACGGCTCGTTGATGGTGACGTTCTTGTAGGCGCGAACGCGCTTGGCCTCGATATCCATCTCCGTCACCCGGTCCACCAGCAGGAAGGGGTAACGGTGAGGCAAATATTCGCGAATCTCGTTGATGTCCATCATGTCAGGAAAGCGCCTGTAAGAAAGTAAAGGGCCGCCTGCGCCGAAAGCTCGCGCCAGCATTCACAGACAGCACCCCGAAAAAAACCGGATCAGACGGTAAGCTCAGGCATCAGAAGTCGGATTCAGATCCTGAGTCACGGCTGCCAGGCTTTTCTCCAGCTGCTGCAGCCGGCGAGCCATGTCGTCCAGCTGACGAATACGCGCGGCACTCTTTCTCCAATCGGCCGCGCTCTGCATCGCAGTGCCCGATGAATAGCTGCCGGGCTCGGTGATTGAACGAGTGACCATCGTCATACCGGTGACGAACACGTTGTCGCAAACCTCGATGTGGCCGACCATGCCGACGCCACCGGCGATCATGCAGTTGCGCCCGATCTTGGTGCTGCCTGAAATCCCCGCACAACCCGCCATGGCGGTGTTATCACCAACCTGCACGTTGTGCGCGATCATGATCTGGTTGTCGAGCTTTACGCCGTTGCCAATCAGGGTATCGGAGAGCGCACCGCGGTCGATCGTAGTGTTGGAACCGATCTCGACGTCATCCCCAATACGCACGCCGCCGATCTGAGCGATCTTCTGCCAGGCACCTTTTTCCTTGGCGAAACCGAACCCCTCGCCGCCGATCACCGCACCCGATTGAATGACGACACGCTTGCCGATCAGAACGTCGTGGTACAGCGTGACCCGCGGCGCAAGGCGTCCACCCTCGCCAATGCGGCAGCGTGCGCCGATGAATGACTGCGCACCGATCACCACATCCTTTTCGATGACCGCGCCGGATTCGATCACCACATAAGCGCCGACGCTGGCAGACGCATCGACATCTGCATCATCGGCCACTATTGCCGTGGGATGGACCCCAGCGCGGACAGCCGGACGCGTCTCGAACAGATGGGAAGCACGTGCGTAGGCAAGATAGGGGTCACTGACGACGATCGCCGAACCACCGAAACTCCCGGCATCCTCAGCTGACAGCAATACCGCTGCGGCGCGGCTGGTCGACAGATACTTGCGGTACTGGGCATTGGCGAGGAAGCTCAGCTGCGTTGGCCCCGCCTCCTGCAGCGTCGCCAAGCCATCGATGACCTGCGCAGCGTCGCCGCGCAGACTGCCACCCAACACCTCGGCCAGCTGACCGAGCGCGAAAACTGCACCGACCATATCAGCGCAGCTGATTCATGCGCTCGATGACCTGGCGGGTGATATCGAACTGCGGTTTGACATCCACCACGGCACCGCGCTCGAACACGAGATCGTAATTGCCCTTCTTGATCACCTCTTCGACAGCCTGGTCCAGCTTCGGCTTGAGCTGCTTGAGCATGTCGCGGTCAGCCACGGCCTTGGCCTCGTTCAGCTCCTTGGACTGGAACTGGAAGTCACGAGCCTTCTGCTTGAATTCGAGTTCCAGACGCTCGCGCTCGGCCTGCTGCATCTTGTCGCCATCCTTGACCAGACGGTCCTGGATACGCTTGGCATCGCTTTCGAGCGACTTGAGTTTGCTCAGCTGGGGGCCGAACTTCTTCTCGGCATCGACCGCATAGCGCTTGGCCGCGTCGGACTCGAGCAGTGCCATCTGATAGTTCATGACGGCAATCTTCATTTCGGCAAACGCGGGAGTCGCTACCAGCGCGGCAACGACGAGAAACAGTTGAGTCAACTTACGCACGGTAAACACCACTCCTGAAAGAAAGCACTGAAGCATGGCGCCCCAATGTTAGAACGTTTGTCCCAGCGAGAACTGGAATACCTGGGTGTCGGCCTCGTCCGGCTTGACCACCGGCATCGCCAGACTGAAGCTCAGCGGACCCATCGCGGTGATCCAGGTCAGCCCAACGCCCACCGAACTGGCCATGTCACCAAAGTCGATATCGCTGCAGTTCTTCGATTCCGAAGGACAATTGGTGTTGTAGACATTACCCACATCCCAGAACACGGAAGTACGCAGCGAACGCTGATCCTTGACGAACGGCATCGGGAACAGCACTTCAAGACCACCCTGAATCAGCACGTTACCACCGAACGGCAACGGGTCCTGGTCCGGGTCGGCAATGGTGCCAGGCCGCGAACCGTCGCTCGGAGTACTGCGCGGGCCAAGACTGCTATCTTCGAAACCTCGGACGGAATTGAAACCACCCGCGTAATAATGCTCGTAGAACGGCAGGCTTGAGGTCGAGCCGTAGGCATCGCCATACCCGAGGCGGGTGTGCATGCGCAGGGTATAGTCCTTGGTCATCGGCACGAACAGCTGGCCGTTGTAGTCGAGCTTATAGAACGACAGATCGCTTCCGGGGATGGTCGTTTCGAAAACCAGGCTCTGCGAGTGACCACGTGTGGCCAGCACGCCGCGATTGAGGGTCGATTCCGACCAGCCGGCCGATGCCTTGAAGTTGAGGAAGCTATCGCCCTCCTCTTCCATGAACGTGAAGATCTCGTCCACCGTATAACGACCGGTGTCCAGATCATCCTGCTGCAATGTAAGGCCGAAGGACAGGCGCGATGTTTCGCTGATCGGATAGCCGATATTGATACCGCCACCCAGGCTGTCCACCGAATAGCTGGATACGTCGTAGTCCAGCTCATCGTAGTCGGTGGTGCGGTAGAAAGCGTTGTAGCCCAGGCTGACGCCGTCTTCGGTCCAGTAGGGGTCAACGAAGCCGAAGTTGTAGCGCGACTGGTACTCGCTGCGGGTCAAGCCCAGCGAAACACGGTTACCGGTACCGAGGAAGTTGTTCTGACTGATCGAGCCACCAAGGATCAGGCCGGCGTTCTGCGCGAAGCCGATACTGGCCATGATCGAGCCGGACGGCTGTTCCTCGACGCTGTAGTTCACGTCGATCTGGTCGTCGGTGCCAGGCACCTGCGGCGTTTCGACGTTAACCTCCTTGAAGAAACCCAGGCGCTCGAGGCGAGTCTTGGATTGATCGATCAGATAGGTCGACGCCCAGCCACCTTCCATCTGGCGCATCTCGCGACGCAGCACTTCGTCTTCGGTTTTGGTGTTGCCACGGAAGTTGATGCGATTGACGTACGCGCGCTTGCCCGGATCGACCACGAAGGTGATCGAGACAGTATTGTCTTCGTCATGGGCTTCCGGAACGCCATTCACGTTGGCGAAGGTATAGCCCTCGTTACCCAGCCGCCGCGTGATGAGTTCGGAAGTGGACGTCATCACCTTGCGGGAGAATACCTGCCCTTCCTTTGCCAGCAATAGCGCCTCGATCTCTTCCTGCGGAACCTTGAGATCGCCACTGAGCTTGACGTCGCGGACCGTGTAACGCTCACCTTCGTCGATATTGACCGTCACATAGACGTGCTTCTTGTCCGGCGTGATGGATACCTGGGTCGAGGTGATATCCATGTTGATGTAGCCACGGTCCAGGTAATAGGAACGCAAGCGTTCCAGATCGCCGGACAGTTTCTCGCGGGCATACTTGTCGTCGTTGCGGAAGAAGGAAAGCCAGTTGGTGGTCTTGAGCTCGAACAGGTCGACCAGATCCTCGTCCGGAAACACCGAGTTACCGACAACGTTGATGTGCTTGATGGCCGCGACCGAGCCCTCATTGATCTTGATTTTCAGCGCGACACGATTGCGCGGCTGGGCGACCACTTCGGTTTCGATGGTGGCCGAATAACGACCCTGAGCGACATATTGGCGCTGCAGTTCGTTGCGCACGCCTTCGAGCGTCGCACGCTGGAAAATCTCGCCCTCGGCGAGCCCTGACTGCTGCAGCCCAGACAGCAGATCCTCGGTCTTGATCGCCTTGTTGCCCTCGATCTCGATCGCCGAAATAGATGGGCGCTCGACTACGCTGATGACCAGCACGTCGCCGTCACGACCAAGCTGGATATCCTGAAAGAAGCCGGTACGAAAGAGCGCGCGGGTCGCTTCAACGAGACGGCTGTCGTCTGCAGCCTCACCCACATTCAACGGCAGCGCACCAAAGACGCTGCCGGCAGAAACCCGTTGCAGACCATTGACGCGGATATCGGAGATAGTGAAGGACTCAGCGTGAACTTCGGCGATCATCAATGCGGAGATAACCGCAGGTAGCAGCAGACGTTTCATGAAGTCCTTTCTTATTCAAACCTGATGAATGAACCGGCAATTGGGCACGGCGACACTATGGATTCGGCGTTACAGACGGCCAAGGTCGTTGACCAACGCAAGCAGCATCACGCCAACCACCAGGCTGATGCCGATCTGTACTCCCCATCCCTGCACCCGCTCCGACAATGGACGACCACGCACCCACTCAACGAGATAGAAGAGCAGATGCCCGCCGTCGAGCACCGGGATAGGCAATAGATTGAGAACCCCCAGACTAATGCTCAGGTAGGCGAGGAAATTGAGGAAATCCCCCAGACCGGACTGGGCAGAAGCGCCCGCCACTTTAGCAATGGTTATCGGGCCGCTCAAGTTTTTTACCGACAGCTCCCCGAACAGCATTTTCTTCAGTGAATCGAGCGTCAGCAGACTCATGGTCCAGGTGCGTCTGACACCTTCAGCCACCGCTTCGAGCGGGCCGAAGCTGACCTCGCGCAACATTTCAGCTGGCCACTCCCCTCCCTCGACGCCAGCTCCAAGATAACCGCGCCGCACTTCGCCCTCGCCGCGGGTGGCCAGTGTTAGCGATACATCCAAGCGCTGCCCTTGCCGCTCGACCTGCAACGAAACTGGCTCGCCAGGCAGAGTCCTTACTGCATCGATGACCTGCTGCCAGTCATCCAGAGGCTGCTGATTCAGGCTGAGCAGACGATCACCGAGACGGATTCCCGCTGCCTGCGCCGGCCCCTCTGGGTCCAGCTGCGCGATCACCGGGACAATCTGCGGCCGCCATGGCCTGATACCGAGCGAGGTTATGGGATCGGGCTCCTCGACCCCCTTCAACCAGTTCTGCAGGGAAATCTGCAGATGTCTCTCGCTGGAGCCGCCCACATCACGCACCGTAACGTCGAGCTGCCCGCTCTCCCCCAGGCGCCTCACCAGCTGCAGATTGACCTCACCCCAACCGCTAACCGGCTTACCGTTGACCGCAACGATTTCCTGGTCAGCGGACAACCCGGCCTGAGCAGCGAGACTGCCCGGCTCGACCGCGCCGATAACTGGACGAATCTGCTCGCTACCAAGCATGGCCAGCAGCCAGAAGAACACCAGAGCCAGGAGGAAATTGGCGAGCGGACCTGCGGACACGATGGCAAACCGCTGACGGACGCTCTTTCGGTTAAACGCGCTGTCGATCAGCGCCGGCGGCACGTCCCCCTCGCGCTCGTCCAGCATCTTGACGTAGCCACCCAGGGGTATCGCAGCGATGACGAACTCGGTGCCCTGACGGTCATGCCAGCGGAACAGCGGGCTGCCAAAGCCGACGGAAAATCGCAGCACCTTTACACCGCAACGACGCGCAACCCAGAAATGCCCAAACTCGTGGAAAGTGACCAACACCCCGAGCGCCACGAGGGTACCAATGATCATGTAAAGCGCGCCCATAACTATCCTCCGGGGGTGGGTCTGGTGCTGATATCGCTGCCGGCCGCAGGCCAGCAGACCCCTATCGCCCGTTGCGGTCGAGCCACTGTCCAGCACGTTCCCGTGCACATCTGTCAGCCGCCAACACATCTTCGAGGCAGCCTACGGCCACTGGCGCCTCACGGCTCAATACGTCGTCGATGATACTCGCGATCTCGGTGAAACGGATGCGTCGATTGAGAAACGCCTCGACCGCCACTTCGTTCGCCGCATTCAGCATCGCGGGTGCGGTACCACCGTTTTCAGCTGACTGACGAGCCAGCTGCAGGCAAGGAAACCGCGAATCGTCCGGCGCCTGGAAGTCGAGCCGACCGATCTGCAGGAGGTCCAATGCCGAGACTCCGGACTCGATCCGCTCCGGCCATGCAAGCGCATGTGCGATCGGGGTACGCATATCCGGATTTCCCAGCTGCGCCAGTACCGAGCCATCGACGTAATCGACCATGGAATGGATGACACTCTGCGGATGAATCACTACCTCGACCTGACTCGGGTGAGCGTCGAACAACCAGCAGGCTTCGATCAGCTCGAGCCCCTTGTTCATCATGCTGGCCGAGTCCACCGATATCTTGCGTCCCATCGACCAGTTGGGGTGGGCACAAGCCTGTTCCGGCGTCACATCGATAAGCCGCTCCGGCGCAAACTCGCGGAAGGGCCCACCGGACGCAGTCAGCAGGATACGTCGTACGCCAACCGAACCGAGCCCTTGGGAATAGGCGGACGGCAGACACTGGAAGATCGCGTTGTGCTCGCTATCGATGGGTAACAGCACGGCCCCACTGTCGCGCAACGCCCGCATGAACAGGGCACCGGACATCACCAGCGCCTCCTTGTTGGCGAGCAGCACCCGCTTACCGGACTGTACTGCGGCCAGCGTCGGCTTCAGGCCCGCAGCACCCACGATGGCGGCCATGACCACGTCCGTCTCGGGATGTGCTGCGACCTCGCTCAGACCGCCCTCGCCACTCATGACCTGAGTCGTCAGACCATCTTCGCGCAGCTGCTGCTGCAGAGCTCTGGCCTGGGCCTCGTCAGCAGCCACCGCGAAGCGCGGACGATGGACAAGACAGAGCGCCCTCAGCTCGGCAAGACGGCTGAAACCGGTGAGTGCGAAGACAGCGTAACGATCCGGGTGACGCGCAATGACATCCAGCGTGCTGAGACCGATCGAACCAGTAGCGCCAAGAACGGTTACCTGTAACGGTCGATTCACAGCGCGCCCCAACCTGCTAGCCACAACAGCACAGCGAACACCGGGATCGCAGCGGTGAGGCTGTCGATACGATCCATCACGCCGCCGTGCCCCGGCAGCAGCTGGCTGCTGTCCTTGATGCCGGCACTGCGCTTGAACATGCTCTCAGTCAGATCACCGACGACCGATATCGATACCACAAGTGCGGCGCCGAGCAGAGCTAGAACCAGTTCGCGAGCCGTCCAACCGCGATACACACCGACCGCGAGCGTGACGAGCAAGCTGGTCAGCAGCCCGCCAACCAGCCCCTCCCAGCTCTTGCCAGGGCTCACCTTCGGCGCCAGCTTGCGCCTGCCGAAAGCCTTGCCAGAGAAATAGGCGCCGATATCCGCCACCCATACCAGAATCATCACTGCCAGAATCAGCCAATTGCCCAGTTGCCATTGCTTGAGCACCACAAGACCCTGCCAGGACGGCAAAAGCACCGCCAGGCCGATCAGCAGGCTGCCGCCACGACCGCCCCACAGGCGACTGCTCTCCGGGTAGGTCAGCACCAGATAGGTTGCGACCAGCCACCAGAGCACAGCCAGGGCCAGCATCCAGGGCGCCAACGATGGAAACTGGTAGAGCACACCAAGCAGCAGTGCCACCAACAGCGCGTATCCGACCCGTAACCCCTGACCGGCAAAACCAGCCAGCCGGGCCCACTCCCACGCCCCCAAGACCACAACGAGGCCGATGAAAAGCGCGAAGGCGAGTCCTTGGAGAAGAAAGAAACCTACGATCGCAACAGGCAGAAGTATCGCTGCGGTGATGATGCGCTGCTTCAGCATTCGACCTTGA
Organism: Stutzerimonas sp. KH-1; assembly: GCF_054483855.1. Classification (NCBI taxonomy): domain Bacteria; kingdom Pseudomonadati; phylum Pseudomonadota; class Gammaproteobacteria; order Pseudomonadales; family Pseudomonadaceae; genus Stutzerimonas; species Stutzerimonas sp. KH-1. The sequence goes on from NZ_CM137011.1 coordinate 1,902,497, forward strand.
CCTCGCTTTCGACCTGTTCGCCGGTCTTGCCAAAGCGCCGCTGTCGTGTAGCGAAATCCGCGAGAGCCTTACGCATGGCGACGTGCTTGAAGTCCGGCCAGTAAAGATCGGAGAAATACAGCTCCGCGTAAGCCAGCTGCCACAACAGAAAATTACTGATGCGCCGTTCGCCGCCGGTTCGGATGCAAAGATCCGGCAAAGGCATGTCCCCCGTCGCCAGATAGCTTTGAAACAAGGCTGGGGTGATTTCGGCAGGGTTCAGCCGCCCGGACTGAGCCTCGCTGGCAAGATGCTGAGCCGCCTGCAGGATGTCCCACTGACCACCGTAATTGGCGGCCACCTGGAGCACGAAGCGGTGATTGGCTGCAGTCATTTCCTCGACTTCGAGCATTGCCGCCTGCAGTTCTGGATGGAAACGAGTGCGGTCTCCGATGATGCGAAGCCGAATGCCGTTCTCGTCAAGCTTGCGCGCCTCGCGACGCAAGGCAGAAAGGAACAGCTCCATCAACGCGCCAACCTCGTCGGCCGGACGCTGCCAGTTCTCGCTGGAGAAGGCGAACAGTGTCAGCACCTCGACACCGGAATCGGCGCAGACCTCGATCACCGCTCGAACAGCATCGACGCCCGCCTTGTGCCCGGCTACACCAGGCAGCAGGCGCCTCTTCGCCCAGCGGTTGTTGCCATCCATGATGATCGCTACGTGACGGGGAATTTTCCGCCCGGCAATCTGCCTGACCTTTTCCATGAACAACTCTACTTGCGCTAGAACACGCTGCAAACAAAAGAAAAAGCTGCCAGCAACAGCTTCCAGGCACCGCTGCCGCCGCCCACAGCGACCGAAGTCGACTGCGGCCACGGCGGCAACTATCCAATAGCGGTCAAACAGCCATCAGATCGCTTTCTTTGGCCTCGAGGGCCTTGTCGATCTCTGCGACGTACTTGTCGGTAAGCTTCTGGACGTCATCGTGGCCACGGCGTTCCTCGTCCTCGCTGATTTCCTTCTCCTTGACCAGATCTTTCAGCTGAGCGATGGCATCGCGACGGATGTTGCGAACCGCAACACGAGCATTCTCGGCTTCGGCCCGCGCCTGCTTGGTGTAACCCCTGCGCGTCTCTTCGGTCAGAGCCGGCATCGGCACACGGATCGTGGTACCCGCCGTAGCCGGATTGAGGCCCAGATCAGAGGTCATGATGGCCTTTTCGACGGCCTGGATCATGCTCTTGTCAAACACAGTAAGCGCCAGCGTGCGGGAATCCTCGGCCACAACGTTGGCCACCTGGCGCAACGGCGTATCGGCGCCGTAATAGGAAACCATGACGCTATCGAGGATGCTGGGATGAGCCCTACCGGTGCGAATCTTGGCAAAGGCGTGATCCAGCGATTCCAGGGTTTTCTTCATGCGCTCCTGCGCGTCTTGCTTGATCTCGTTGATCATTCGTTCGATTCCTCGATCAGTGTTCCTTCGGCGCCACCCAGCACAATATTGAGCAGGGCGCCGGGCTTGTTCATGTTGAACACACGCAGCGGCATGTTGTGATCGCGGCACAGGCAGATGGCGGTCAGATCCATTACCCCGAGCTTGCGATCGAGCACTTCATCGTACGTGAGCTCGGCGAACTTCTCGGCGTTCGGATCCTTGAAGGGATCAGCCGTATAGACGCCGTCAACCTTGGTCGCCTTGAGCACGACATCCGCCTGGATTTCGATCGCGCGCAGGCAGGCCGCCGAATCAGTGGTGAAGAACGGGTTGCCGGTTCCGGCAGAGAAGATCACCACTTCGCCGCTCTTGAGATGACGCATGGCCTTGCGGCGGTCGTAATGGTCGGTGACACCGACCATGGAAATGGCAGACATGACCAGCGCCGGGATATTCGAACGCTCGAGCGCATCACGCATGGCCAGCGCATTCATGACCGTTGCGAGCATGCCCATATGATCACCGGTAACCCGATCCATTCCCGCTGCGGAAAGCGCCGCGCCACGGAACAGATTACCCCCACCGATCACCAGGCCGACCTCGACACCAATGCCCACCAGCTGCCCGACTTCCAGAGCCATGCGATCAAGCACCTTGGGATCGATTCCGAAGTCTTCGGAACCCATCAAGGCCTCGCCGCTTAATTTGAGCAGAATGCGTTTATAGCGTGGGTTGCGTGCACTCATCTGCTGAGCCATTGGCGTTCTATCTCCTGCGGCGTGGTGTGACTAAGACTGGCCGAACCCGGCCAAAAAATATCTGCGCTTTGACAGCGCAACCAGCGGTTGGTGCCAAGCGACGAATATAACGTGACGAAAAAATTTCGGCCGCCCCATTCGACAAAGAGGCCGCACGCGTGAGCGGGCAGCCTCTTCGGGAACCGGCTAGCAGTCCTTACTTCTTGGTTGCAGCCACCTGAGCGGCAACTTCGGCAGCGAAGTCGACCTCGGCCTTCTCGATGCCCTCGCCCACTTCGTAACGAACGAAGGATACGATTTCGGCACCGGCTTTCTTGGCCAGATCGCCAACTTTGACTTCCGGATCCTTGACGAACGGCTGCTCAACCAGGCTGGCTTCGGCCAGGAACTTGTTGATGCGCCCCTTGATCATGTTCTCGACGATGTTCTCAGGCTTGCCGGCGATCTTGTCAGCGTTCAGCTGCAGGAAGATTTCCTTTTCCTTGGCAACCAACTCTTCGGAAACGTCGGCAGGGCTCAGAACGGCGGGGTTGCTGGCGGCTACGTGCATAGCGATGTCCTTGGCCAGCTCGGCGTCACCGCCTTTCAGAGTCACCAGCACACCGATGCGATGGCCATGCAGGTAGGCGCCCACCACATCGCCTTCAACGGCAGTCAGGCGACGGATGTTGACGTTTTCGCCGCACTTGGCGACCAGCGCCTCACGAGCGGATTCGCGAGAAGCGATCAGCGGAGCCACTTCGGTCAGCTTCTGCTCGAAAGCCTCGTCCAGGCTTTCCTTGACGAAGGCCTTGAAGTCATCCTGCAGAGCCAGGAAGTCGGTCTGCGAGTTGACTTCGATGATCACACCGCGGCCACCCTCGACACGAACGGCGATCGAACCTTCGGCAGCGATGTTGCCCGACTTCTTGGCAGCCTTGATGGCGCCGGAAGCACGCATATCGTCGATGGCCTTCTCGATGTCACCACCGGCGGCAACCAGAGCCTTCTTGCACTCCATCATGCCCTGACCGGTACGCTCGCGCAGTTCTTTGACCAAGGCTGCAGTGATTTCTGCCATGTTGGGAATCCTCTCAATTTGGTTTCTAAACCACTCACCCTTCGCACGGGTGATCAATTCGCAAGAGACAAAAAGGGGGCCTAGCCCCCTTTTTGTTCATCGGGTGTCACGCTGCAATGCGCCGCACTTAGCCCTGAGCCGCTTCGGAAGCCACTTCCTCGACGAACTCGTCAGCACCGCCAGCTGCATTCTGACGGCCGCGCAGAACGGCATCAGCCATGGAGCCGAGGTAGAGTTGCACGGCACGGATGGCGTCATCATTACCAGGAATGATGTAGTCGACGCCTTCCGGGCTGCTGTTGGTATCGACGATGCCGATAACCGGGATGCCCAGCTTGTTGGCTTCGGAGATGGCGATGCGCTCGTGGTCGACGTCGATGACGAACATGGCGTCCGGCAGGCCGCCCATGTCCTTGATGCCGCCCAGGCTGCGCTCGAGCTTCTCGAGGTCGCGGGTGCGCATCAGCGCTTCTTTCTTGGTCAGCTTCTCGAAAGTACCATCCTGAGACTGGGATTCCAGCTCACGCAGACGCTTGATGGAAGCACGGATGGTCTTGTAGTTGGTCAGCATGCCGCCCAACCAGCGATGATCGACATACGGCGAGCCGCAACGAGCAGCTTCTTCGCGAACGATCTTGCCAGCGGAACGCTTGGTACCGACGAACAGAATCTTGTTCTTGCCTGCAGCCAGCTTCTCAACGAAACGCAGGGCGTCGTTGAACATCGGCAGGGTCTTTTCCAGGTTGATGATGTGGATCTTGTTACGCGCACCGAAAATGTATTTGTCCATTTTCGGGTTCCAGTAACGGGTCTGGTGGCCGAAGTGCACACCGGCCTTCAGCATATCGCGCATGGTGACTTGAGACATGATAAGTCCTCGAATAAGTCGGGTTAGGCCTCCACGCGTCCCGATATCCAACTCTTTCGAGCACCCAGGATACCGTGTCGACACGTGTGTGGGGTTAAGCGCAACGGGGTGTCCCCGTCGAGCGGCGCGTTTTATAGCATAAAGACCACCGACAGGCTACTGCTTTGGCTAACCGCCGCACGCTCAGCTGCCTGAGCGGCCCTTACCTGCAGGGCATGGGCGCTTTGGTTTATCATCGCAGCTTTCCGTTTATTGCCTTCGCCTGCGGGCGCACCAAGAGGTTTGCATGACAGTCACAATCAAGACGCCCGAAGATATCGAGAAGATGCGCGTAGCCGGGCGTCTCGCTGCCGAGGTTCTCGAAATGATCGGCGAGCACGTCAAACCGGGCGTCACTACCGAGGAGCTCGACCGCCTGTGCCACGAGCATATCGTCAACGTCCAGCAGGCCATTCCCGCCCCGCTGAACTACAAGGGCTTCCCCAAGTCGATCTGCACTTCGATCAACCATGTCGTCTGCCATGGCATTCCCAATGACAAACCCCTGAAGGACGGTGACATCCTCAACATCGACATCACCGTTATCAAGGACGGCTACCACGGCGACACCAGCAAGATGTTCCTGGTCGGCAAGGTACCGGAATGGGCCGAGCGCCTCTGCCAGATCACTCAGGAGTGTCTATATAAAGGCATCGAACTGGTCCGTCCCGGCGCCCGCCTCGGCGACATCGGCGAGGTGATCCAGAAGCATGCCGAGAAGAACGGCTTCTCCGTGGTGCGCGAGTATTGTGGTCACGGTATCGGCAAGGTGTTCCATGAAGAGCCGCAGGTGCTTCATTACGGGCGCGCCGGCACCGGTCTGGAACTCAAGGAAGGCATGACTTTCACCATCGAGCCGATGATCAACCAGGGGCGTCCGGAAACCCGCCTGCTCGGCGATGGCTGGACCGCCATCACCAAGGACCGCAAGCTCTCGGCGCAGTGGGAACACACCATTCTGGTGACCGCCGATGGCTACGAGATCTTTACCCTGCGCAGCGACGACACCATCGCCCGCACCTCGGCCTGAAATCCGCAGCCGCAGCCCAACCGGAGGATGTCCGTATGCCCCAGGTCGACCCGGAACTGTTCGATCGTAGCCAGTTCCAGGCGGAACTGGCGCTCAAGGCCAGCCCCATCGCTGCCTACAAGAAGGCGATCCGCCAGGCGCGCCAGGTGCTCGACGAGCGCTTCAGGGCCGGCCGTGACATCCGCCGGCTGATCCAGGACCGGGCCTGGTTCGTCGATCAGATCCTGTGCTCGGCATGGAACCGCTTCGAATGGGACAAGGGCACCGATATCGCGCTGGTTGCAGTCGGCGGCTACGGACGGGGCGAGCTGCATCCCTATTCCGACATTGACCTGCTGATTCTGCTAGACGAAAGCGACCAGGAAGTCTTCCGTGATTCGATCGAAAGCTTTCTCACGCTGCTCTGGGATATCGGCCTGGAAGTCGGGCAGGCGGTACGCTCTGTCGCCGAGTGCGCCGACGAAGCACGTGCCGATCTGACGGTCCTCACCAACCTGATGGAAAGCCGCACGATCGCCGGGCCCGAACGCCTGCGCCAGGCCATGCTCCAGGTCACCAGCCCTCAGCAAATGTGGCCGAGCAAGGAGTTCTTCCTGGCCAAGCGCGAAGAACAGCGCGCACGCCACGCCAAGTACAACAACACCGAGTACAACCTGGAGCCCAACGTCAAGGGCTCCCCGGGTGGACTGCGCGACATCCAGACGATCCTCTGGATCGCACGCCGTGAGTTCGGCACGCTGAATCTGCAGGCCATGGTGGATCAGGGCTTTCTCACGGAAGGCGAACACAGCCTGATGACCGCTGCGCAGGAGTTTCTCTGGAAGGTCCGTTACGGCCTGCACATGCTCGCCGGACGCGCAGAGGACCGCCTGCTGTTCGATCACCAGCGCAGTCTTGCCGCACTGCTCGGCTACGAGGACAGCGACGCCAAGCTGGCTATCGAACGCTTCATGCAGAAGTACTACCGGGTGGTCATGAGCATTGCCGAGCTGGGCGATCTGGTCGGCCAGCATTTCGCCGAAGTGATTCTCTGGGAAGGTGAGTCCGGGCCGATCGTGCCGTTGAACAGTCGCTTCCAGGTCCGCGACGGTTATCTGGAAGTCAGCAACCCGGCGATCTTCAAGCGTACGCCATTCGCCATCCTGGAAACCTTCGTGATGCTGGCACAGCATCCCGATATCCAGGGTGTGCGCTCCGACACGATCCGCCTGCTACGTGACCACCGCTACCTGATTGACGACAGCTTCCGCGAGGACCTGCGCAACACCAGCCTGTTCATCGAGCTGTTCAAGTGCAAGGAAGGCATTCACCGCAATCTGCGGCGCATGAATCGCTACGGTATTCTCGGCCGCTACCTTCCCGAGTTCGGCCATATCGTCGGCCAGATGCAGCATGACCTTTTCCACATCTACACGGTCGATGCGCACACGCTCAATGTCATCAAATATTTGCGCAAGCTGACCAAACCAGGCGTTGCAGAAAAGTACCCACTAGCCAGCAAGCTGGTCGAACGCCTGCCCAAGCCTGAGCTGATCTACATCGCCGGCCTCTACCACGATATTGCCAAGGGCCGCGGCGGTGACCACTCCGAGTTGGGGGCGGTCGATGCCGAGCAGTTCTGCAGCCGACACAAGCTCCCGGCGTGGGACACCCGACTGGTGGTCTGGCTGGTGGAAAACCACCTGGTAATGTCCACCACGGCTCAGCGCAAGGACCTGTCGGACCCACAGATCATCAACGATTTCGCTCAGCTGGTTGGCGACGAGACGCACCTGGACTATCTCTATGTGCTCACTGTTGCCGACATCAACGCCACCAATCCGACGCTATGGAATTCCTGGCGCGCCAGCCTGCTGCGCCAGCTGTACACAGAGACCAAGCGCGCACTCAAACGTGGATTGGAAAACCCGCTGGGTCGCGAAGAACAGATCCGCCAGACGCAGCGCGCAGCACTCGACGATCTGGTACGCCACGGCACTGATCCGGACGATGCCGAGCAGCTCTGGGCGCAACTGGGCGACGACTACTTCCTGCGCCACACCGCTACCGACGTTGCCTGGCATACCGATGCGATCATCGAACACCCTGCCGATGGCGGTCCGCTGGTGTTGATCAAGGAGACCACCCAGCGCGAATTCGAGGGTGGCACGCAGATATTCATCTACGCGCCGGACCAGCATGATTTCTTTGCCGTGACCGTGGCGGCCATGGACCAGTTGAACCTGAACATCCATGACGCGCGCATCCTGACGTCCAGCAGCCAGTTCACCCTGGATACCTATATCGTGCTGGAGGCCGACGGCAGCCCGATCGGCAACAATCCGGAGCGCATCGAAGAAATCCGCAAAGGTCTGATCGCCGCGCTGCGCAACCCGGATGATTACCTGACCATCATCCAGCGGCGCGTTCCTCGGCAGCTCAAGCACTTCGCCTTCCCGCCGCAAGTGACCATCCACAACGACACTCAGCGGCCGCAGACGATTCTCGAGATCATTGCCCCGGATCGGCCAGGCCTGCTGGCGCGCGTCGGCCAGCTGTTCCTCGATTTCGATTTGTCCGTGCAGAACGCCAAGATCGCTACCCTCGGCGAACGCGTGGAAGACGTGTTCTTCGTTACCGACGCGAACAATCAGCCACTTTCCGATCCGCAGTTCTGCCTGCGCCTGCAACAGGCGCTGGTCAAGGAGCTGCAACAGGAGAACGAGCAACAGCCCTCACCGAGCAGCATCGTCATCTGAGGCTGGGGCGCGCGTCCGACCCTCTGGAACAGGGCTTGTCGCGCCTCAGTCCCAGGGCTTGCCGCGCGTCTGCTCGACAGCAGGCAGCTTCTGCTGCATGGCAGCCTTGGCTAGCATGTGCGCACTGACCGGCGCGGTCAGGAACAGGAACAGGGTGATCAGCAGCTCGTGCACGCTCAGGCCGTCGTTGTGGCTGCTGAAAAAGATCATCGAGGCGATGATGATGCCACCAACCCCGAGCGTCGTTGCCTTGGTCGGCCCGTGCAAACGGGTATAGAAATCCGGCAGCCGGTACAGGCCAATCGCACCGATCAGAGCGAACAGGCTGCCAACGACCAAGAACAGACTTACCAGCGCTTCAATCCAGAATGGCATGTCGCCTCCTCAGTCGATGATGTCGCCGTGCAGCAGGTGTTTGCCCACGGCCACGGTACTGACAAAACCCATCACGGCAATCAGCAGCGCAGCCTCGAAGAACAGGTCGGAGGCCAGCCAGACGCCGAACAGCACGATCAGCGCCAGCGCGTTGATATAAAGGGTGTCGAGTGCGAGCACCCGGTCAGGCATGTCCGGGCCCTGCACCAGGCGGACGACGTTCAGCACGGCGGCCAGTCCCAGCACCGCCAGGCAGAACGGAATCACGTACGCGAGCATTCGAAAATCTCCAGCAGCGGGGCTTCATAGTTGCGCTTGACCTCGGCGACCAGGGCATCGATGTCCGGTGCATCCAGGGCATGCACCATGAGCATCTTGCGATCAGGACTCAGGCAGGCGGAGACCGTCCCAGGTGTCAGCGAGATGATGCTCGTCAGCGTAGCCAGAGCGAATTCGTTGTCGATGGCCATCGGGATCTCGACGAACGCTGGCCGCAGGCTCTTTCGGGGCCCGAGCACCAGCTTGGCGACGTGCACGTTGGCCACCACGATATCCCGAAGAACTTTCAGCGTGAACAGCACAAGCTTCACAGGCTTGCGCACGCGAGGCACTTCGATGAGAAAACCGCTCACGAGCAACGGTATCGCCCAGCCGAGAAACAGTCCAAGCAACAGCTGCCCGAAACTCAGGGTGTTGTTGAGCAGCAACCAGAGCAGCGTCAGCAACAAGGTCAGGGCCGGATTCGGCAACCAGCGCGCCTTCATGCCGCACCTCCCTGAACGATCTGCAGATAAGGCCGGAGGTCCAGCAGCTGTGCAGCCGTGGCCTGCATGAATGTCTGCAGCGGCCCGGCCGCGGCAACCAGGACCAGACTGCCGAGCAGCAGTCCCGTGGTGGCCAGCAGGCGTACAGGATCCGCCTTGTGCCCCTGGGCTAGTGCGCTGGCCCGCCAGAACACCAGACTGCCGGCCCGGCTCAGTGCGATAAGCATACCCAGCCCGCCAACCAAAACCACCGCCCACAGCGCTACCGCTTCCGCGCCGGGCTCGATCGCGCGAAGCAGCATCAGCTTGCCGAGAAAACCGGAGAACGGCGGCAAGCCCGCCACGGAAATCGCGCCGATGAAGAACAGCGTGCCGAGCAGCAGCGGTTGTTGCAGCGCAGGAGCTGTAATCAGATCGGTTCCCAGGTCACCGCGCTGACGCGCAATCAGATCGGCAAGCAGGAACAACGCACCGGCAATCAGGGTGCTGTGCACAAGGTAATAGAGCGCTGCCGCGAGGCCCGCCTCACTGCCGAGCGCTATGCCGGCCAGCAATGTACCTACCGAAACGACCACCAGATAGGCGAGCAGCACCTGCAGATTGCGCGCAGCCAGTGCACCGACTACCGCAGCACCAAGCGTCAGCAACGCCAGCGGCCAGAGCCAGGCATCGACCATGTGGCTCAACTCCCCCGCCTCGTTACCGAAAATGAGCGTGAAGACCCGCACGATTGCGTACAACCCAACCTTGGTCATGATGGCGAACAGAGCGGCGACCGGCGCGGTCGCAGAGGCATAGGCGCGCGGCAACCAGAAGTACAACGGCAGGATCGCGCCCTTCAGCGCGAACACCACCAACAGCAGGTAGCCAGCCGCAGCCAGCAGAGGCCCATCCGCGGGATCGGCGGCGCTTACCCGCGCAGCCAGGTCGGCCATGTTCAGCGTACCGAGCAGCCCATAGAGCATGCTCACACCAATGAGGAACAGCGAAGACCCGAGCAAATTCAGCACGACATAGTGCATGCCGGAGCGCACCCTGCGCTGGCCGTGCCCATGCAGCAACAGGGCATAAGATGAAATCAGCAGGATTTCGAAGAAGACGAACAGGTTGAACAGATCCCCGGTCAGGAAGGCCCCGTTTATGCCGAGCAACTGGAACTGATAGAGCGCGTGAAAGTTGGGGCCTCGCTCGTCATCACCGCGGCAGGCATAAAGCACGGCGAAACCGGCGAGCACTGCGGTGACCAGCAGCATCAGCGCGCTCAGGCGGTCCAGCATGAGGACGATGCCGAACGGCGGCTGCCAGCTGCCCAGCGCATAGACACGCAGTTGCCCGTCGTCCGCCAGCACCAGCAGCCAGATCGCGAGAGGCACCAACGACCAGGTCGCAAGCAGCGACAGGGTGCGTTTGCTCGAGCGTCCTAAGTAATGGGCGAACAGCAACAGGGCTCCGGTAAACAGCGGCACCAGCAGCGGCAGAATCAGCGCATGATTCATTGGCGCGGCTCCTGACCATCGACATGATCGGTCCGCAGCTCGCCAATACTGCGCAGCGCCAGAACCACCACAAAAGCGGTCATGGCGAAGCCAATGACGATCGCGGTAAGCACCAGCGCCTGGGGCAAGGGATCACCATACTCGGCACTTCTGCCGATCACCGCAGGAACACCGGTAGCGAGCCGGCCCATTGAAAAAATGAACAGGTTGACCGCATAAGAAATCAGCGTCAGCCCCATCACCACGGGAAAGATGCGAGCACGCAGAAGCAGATAGACACCGCTTGCTGTCATGACCCCCAGGGTAATCGCGAACAACGCCTCCATTACAGCACCTCCCTGTCCGAGTCGTCCTGGCTCACCTGGCCAATATTGGAAAGGATCAGCAACGTCGCCCCCACCACCACAAGATAAACCCCCAGATCGAACAGCATTGCCGTGGCCAGCTCGAACTCACCGACGAGGGGCAGATGGAAATGACCGAACGACGAGGTGAGGAACGAATAGCCGAACACCAGACTCCCCAGCCCGGTCAGGCCGGCGATGAGCAGCCCTGCTCCGCAGAGCCTGTGGTAACTGATGGGTTGCCGCGCCTGCGCCCAGCTGACTCCGTGGGAGATGTACTGCAGGATCAATGCGACCGCCGTTATCAGACCGGCGATGAACCCGCCGCCAGGCAGGTTGTGCCCACGCAGGAAGATGAAGACCGAAATCAGCAGCGCCATCGGCAGCATCGCCCGGGCCAGGAGATCCAGCACCATGGGGTGCCTGTCGACGGACCAGAGCCGACCACCGTAATCGCGAACCGGGTGAGGCAGGCGCAAGCCCTTTAGCAGCCCGAAGATGCCGACCCCCGCGATTGCCAGCACAGCAATCTCGCCAAGGGTATCGAAGCCGCGGAAATCGACCAGAATGACGTTCACCACATTGGTGCCGCCCCCGCCAGACACACTGTTTTCCAGAAAGAACGAGGCAATGCTGTCATAAGGCCGCGTCAGCACCGCATAGGCCAGCAGCGCAACCATGGTGCCGCAGCCCGCCGCCAGCACGAAATCACGAAAGCCACGCAGGCTGCTCGACTCGGCCGGGGTACGGTCCGGCATGAAGAACAGCGCGAGGATCAACAGGATGATGGTCACCACTTCGACTGACAGCTGAGTGAGCGCCAGATCAGGCGCCGAATAGCGGGCAAAGCCCAGCGCCACCATCAGCCCGACCACGCTGAGTACCATCAGCGCCACCAGCCGTCGGCGATGAAACAGCACGGTCAACAACGAGGTGAGTGCCAGAATGGCCATGCCCAATACAGTGATGCCATCCAGCGGCGTCAAGGGAACCGGACCGTGCAGAGTATCCAGAGGCGTCAGCGCGAACACTACCAGCACCAACGTGCTGAACAACATCATAGCCAGGTAGCGCTGCAGCGAGCCGTTGTCCAGCAGGCAGGTCAGATGGCGAGCGCCGAGCGTCAACCCGCCCATTACCCGTTCGAACACTTCCAGCGAATCCACCGAGGGGAGTCCCTCGTACCAGCGGAATGCCCACTTGCGCAGTGAATAGATGACGATGCCTCCGACCAGCGCAACAAAACTCATCGCCAAAGGCAGATTGAAACCGTGCCAGATCGACAGGCTGTACTCCGGCACGACACCGTTGAGCGTGCCAGACACCGCCGCAGCCAGAAGCGGCCCTACCGTGAAAGCCGGCAGCATGCCGACCAGCAGGCAGAGCAGCACGAGGATCTCCACGGGAATCTTCATGTAGCGTGCAGGCTCGTGAGGCGGGTACTTGGGCAGGTCGATGGGCTCGCCGTTGAAAAACACGTCGTGTACGAAGCGCAGCGAATACGCCACGGAAAAGGCGCTCGCAAGCGTTGCCACCACCGGAATCGCCCAATAGAAGCTGCCCAGCAGATGCTGATCGAGTGTCTCGGCGAAGAACATTTCCTTGCTGAGGAAGCCATTGAGCAGCGGCACACCTGCCATCGCCAGAGAAGCCACCATGGCGAGTGCCGCCGTATGCGGCATGTACTTCCACATGCCGTTGATACGTCGCATGTCGCGCGTGCCGGTCTCGTGATCGATGATTCCTGCGGCCATGAACAGAGAGGCCTTGAATGTGGCGTGGTTAATGATGTGGAAGATTGCCGCCACTGCCGCCAGGCGGGAATCGAGGCCGAACAGCAAGGTAATCAGGCCCAGGTGACTGATGGTGGAATAGGCGAGCAGTCCCTTCAGGTCGTGCTGGAAAAGCGCCATCACAGCGCCGATCAACAAGGTCGCCAGCCCGGTGATGCTCACCAGATAGAACCACCATTCGGATTCCGCCAGTGCCGGATAGAGTCTTGCTAGAAGAAATACCCCGGCCTTGACCATCGTCGCTGAATGCAGGAAGGCCGATACAGGCGTAGGCGCAGCCATTGCCTGCGGTAACCAGAAATGGAAAGGAAACTGCGCCGACTTGGTGAATACGCCGAGCAAGACGAGAATCAGCGTCAGCGGATACAGGGAATTACCGCGAATCAGATCGCCCGATGCCAGAATCGTCGTCAGCTCGAAGCTGCCGACGATGTAGCCAATCAGCAAGACCCCAGCGAGCAGCGCCAGACCGCCACCACCGGTAATCGCCAGAGCCATGCGTGCGCCCTGGCGGGCGTCGGCCCGATGGCTCCAGTAACCGATCAGCAGAAACGACGACAGGCTGGTCAGCTCCCAGAACATCAGCATCAGCAGCAGATTTTCTGACAGCACGACGCCGAGCATGGCCCCCATGAACAGTAGGAAGAAGCCATAGAAGCGGCCCATCGGATCCTTCTTCGACAGGTAGTAGCGTGCGTAGAGGATGACCAGCAGGCCGATGCCGAGAATCAGCAAGGCAAAGAGAAAGCCCAACCCATCGAGACGCAGGCTGAGGTTGAGCCCAAGCCCGGGCAGCCAGCTGTAGTGGACGATTTCCGTCTGACCGGCAAACACATCGGCACGCTTGGAAAGCAGGAGGATCAGCGCCGTCAGCGGCGCGATACCTGCGCCGAAGGCGCATGCGGAGCGACCAAAACGCTCCAGAAGCAGAGGCAGGCAGATGCCCAGGAATGGCAAAGCGATAATCAGCGCAAGCGCCATGAACGAGACCCCTTAAGCCGCCGATCCGGAGGCATTCTTATCCTTGGCAGGCGAAGTAACTGCCTGAAGCTGCACACAAATGTGCGCCCGATTATCCATACGGATGATGCCGTCGTCATGAATTCATGTATTTCGAAAAACAAAAGGCGCCGCCTCCGCTCCTTTCGGAACGGAAGGCGGCGCCTGGACGTACAGCGCTATTCGCCGGTCTCGATGGTCAAGGCGCCACGCGACTTGTCCCACTGACGGTCAGGATGCGGACACGTTGGCCGACGCGAAACACCTGGTTGGGCTCCACGGCTTGCACGTAGGCGCGGACATTTCCGTCATCCTCGCGCACGGTGATCTCGACGCCCTGCGTACGGGTAATTCCCTCTTCCGCCGCCGCTCCGAGCATTCCGCCGGCCACCGCCCCGATGACCGCAGCGACAGCACTGCCGCGACCGCCACCCACCCCACTACCGGCCACCCCGCCTACTATCGCTCCGGCACCGGAACCGATCGGCGTCTTGGTTCCCTCGATCTTCACCGGCCGTAGCGACTCGATGGTGCCGTAACGCACGGTCTGAACGGCACGCGCCTCATCACGAGAATAGGTATCTCCGGTCAGGCTGGAGGCACACCCGCCCAAGGTCAGCGCCACGGCAGCAAAGGAAGCAACGAAAAAGGAATTGCGCATAGAAAATTCTCCTGCAGACAGCTGTTCGTTCCGGCGGAAGCGGCAGCTGGTGGCGACAAAAAAGCGCTTGGCATCTTCAGCGTCCTGACTCAGCATCTAGCAACAAGCCTAGGTATGCGAGTCGAACCGGCCCTGCCGGGTTCCTTCCAGCGAGATTACCCCCATGGATTACTTCATCATAGCCATCACCACCGTGGCCGGCCTGGCTTTTCACGGCTGGCTGATCGTACGCTTCCGCCGCTGGGCAGACCGCGATCTCGCGCTATCGATCGCCGGTGGCGATCCCGCGAAGCGCGCCTGGATGCTGCAACAGCTTGCCGAAGCGAAAGCCCAAAAGATCCGTCGCAAGGAGCTTCAGCCCTGGCTGGAACAACAGGCCCAGCGCTATACCGAAGCCTGAACCTGAGCCGACTCCGGCTCGAACGGCCAGCAACATCACCAGGCCGCCCGTAGCCAGGCATCGCCACCTGATCAGGGGGCGAGACGTTCGCGCTGCCAGCTGTTGGCGACCAGACGATATTCGAGCCGGTCATGTAGACGGCTGGCACGCCCCTGCCAGAACTCGATGCGCTCTGGCAGCAGGCGATAGCCACCCCAGTGCGGCGGACAATGGGGGGCCTTGTCCAAGAAGCGCTGCTCGGTCTCAGCCAGCAACCGCTCCAGCTCGGCCCGATCACGGATGACCTGACTTTGCGGCGAGGCCCAGGCACCCAGGCGGCTACCCAGCGGGCGCACCTGAAAATAGGCATCCGACTCTTCAGGGCTCACCTTCTCAACCCGCCCTTCGATTCGCACCTGGCGTTCGAGCGTAGGCCAGAAGAAGGTCATGGCGGCAAAGGGCGCCTCTTGCAGTTGCTGGCCCTTCGCACTGTCGTAATTGGTAAAGAAGGTAAACCCACGCTCGTCCAGCGCCTTGAGCAGAAGAATCCGGCAGTGTGGCCGACCCTCGGCATCCACGGTGGCCAGCGACATCGCGTTAGGCTCGACCGGTGCTTGCTCGGTCTTCATCGCCTCACCGAACCACTGCTGGAACAGACCAAAGGGCTCGGCGGGCGCATTGACCTCGCTAAGACCGTCACGGGTATAGTCACGGCGCATATCGGCCAGGGTCTGAATCATCGAGGGGCTCCTTTGATGGAAAAGCGGATTCCAGCGTATCAGGCGGCTGGCAAGCAGACGACCGAAACCGGAACCTGACACCCTTGAAAGCATATCCGCGTCAGGGCTCGATACGCTTGATTCAAGGCAACCTCGCCAAACGAAAACAGGCCCACTTGCGGGCCTGTTTGGTCTGACAATGCAGCGCCTTTACTTCTTCGCCACCTCGGCCTGGGCCACCTGGGTTGCAGGTTGTGCCGGCTGATCGTATTGAGCGACAAGTGCGAGCATAGTGGTTTGCGGCGCCAGCACCATCTCGACGCGACGATTCAGGGCTCGCCCTTCCTGGCTGTCGTTGGCTGCACGCGGCTTGTCAGAGCCCAAACCCCGAATTCGCAGCCGGTCATGCTTGAGACCGCTCAGACGAAAAATGGCGGCCACGGCCCCTGCCCGCTCGCGGCTGATGGTCCGATTGACTTCATCGGAGCCCGTGCTGTCGGCGTGCCCCAGGACCACCACAGAAGTCTTGTCATCCTTCTCGACCAGCTTCGCCACCCGGGTGATCGGTCCGAGCGTCACCGGCAGGAGCATTCCCGGCCGATCTGGGTTGAACGAGGAATCCACCGGGGCGGTCACGATCAGCAGACCGTCACGCCGCTCGACCTCGAAGCGGCTGTCCGCGAGCGCTTCACGCAGGCGCGGCTCGTAGTCGTCGAGCCAGGCCGAATCGACCTTCGGCACCACTGGAGGCTCCACCTCACTTGGCTTTTCATTCTTCGAGCTGCAACCGGCAGCCACGAGCAAGCAGAGAATCAGCGAGGCGCTCTTCAGAAGGTTCATGAGCCAGGGTTCCATCACCAGATGCGTTCAGGGAAAAGCGAACGGACGTAGCCAGATCACACGTGAGTTCGATTCGAAATTGTGGACGCAAGTCCCTCTTTTGGAAAGCCTGCCTGACCAGAAGTGACGAGTGGTTCAACCCAAGCAAACTACAACGCTGCGAGCCAGAGACTGCGCGCGCGGATCCATCAGCACATAGGGCCCAAGCGTGTTGGTTACGAACCCGAACGCCAGTTCGCGTTCCGGATCGGCGAACCCGACGCTACCGCCCGCCCCGGGGTGGCCGAACGCCCTTGGGCCCATACCGAACGTGGCGTTGGCCAGATCAGGCTGATCGAGCCAACAGCCCAGCCCGAACCGGGTCTGCGCCAGCAGGACGCGATCTACCCCAATGCTCTGCTCGCGGGTCATTTCGGCCAGCAGCGCGCGATCCAACAACTTGCCCTGCAGCAAGCCGGTATAGAACCCGGCCAGCGACCGTGCATTGCCGTGGCCATTGGCCGCCGGCTGGGCCATGCGTCGCCACTCGGGCTTGTTACCGCTGCTCATGATGGATGGCGGATTATTGAAAGCACGAGCGCTGACAGAGTCAGGTTGCGTCATCAGCGCCTTGAACAATCGCTGTGCAGCCGCATCGCCGAAATCGTTCTTGAAGCGCGTCAGATAAGCGACCCGATGCGCTTCACCGTCATCCAGGCCGACATGAAAGTCAAGGTCGAGAGGCCGTGCCGTGCGCCGGACGATCGATTCGCCTGGCCCGCAGCCATCGACACGACGCAACAGTTCCCCGACCAGCCAGCCATAGGTCATTGCGGCGTAGCCCTGGTCAGTGCCTGGTGCCCACCAGGGCTCCTCGGCAGCGAGGGCACCGGCCATGGCGGCCCAGTCGTACAGAGCCTCCGGCGGCATCGACTGGCGTATCGCCGGTAGCCCGGCCCGATGACAAAGCACCTGGCGCAGTGTGATCGCGGCCTTGCCGCCGACCGCGAACTCGGGCCAGATCCGTGCGACCGGGTCATCCAGCTCCAACTTGCCTTCCTCTACCAGTTGCAGCAACGCGACTGCGGAGAAGGTCTTGGTGCAGGAGAACAGATTGACCAGCGTATCGCTGTGCCAGACCTGCTCACCCTGATTGTCCGCTGCACCGGCCCACAGATCGACGACCGTCTCGCCGCCAATCTGCACGCAGAGCGCGGCGCCGCGCTGCTGAGTGCCATCGAACAATGCGGCGAACGCATCGCGTACCGCTTCGAAACGAAGATCGAAGAATCCCTGAACCTGCACGCTGTCACCTCTCGAATCCGAAGTCCGCCATTCTGGCAACCGCATCGGGCCAGGAAAACCTCACGACGCCACGCTGATGCCTGCTCATCGCAGCCGCTTATCCCGCGCCGGCTGGCTAGTCGATCTCGCGCCGAAACGGCGGCAGCGCATTGAGAATCGCTTTGCCGTAGCGCTGGGTCACCACCCGCCTGTCCAACAGGGTGATAGCACCGCGATCCGCCTCGGTGCGCAGCAGCCGACCACACGCTTGCACCAGCCGCAGCGAGGCATCCGGCACTGCAATCTCCATGAAAGGGTTACCGCCACGCGCTTCGATCCATTCGGCCAGTGCAGCCTCGACCGGATCGTCCGGCACGGCGAACGGGATCTTGGCGATCACCACGTGCTCGCAATAGGCACCGGGCAGATCGACCCCCTCGGCAAAGCTGGCCAACCCGAAGAGGACGCTCGACTCCCCATCGTCCACCCGCGCCTTGTGCTTGTTCAGCGTCTCTTGTTTCGACAGGTTTCCTTGAATGAGCACCCGGCGGCGCCAGTCACGCTCCAGGCCATCGAACACGTCCTGCATTTGCCGGCGTGAGGAGAACAGCACCAGCGTGCCGCGCGATCCCTCGACCAGCTGCGGCAACTCGCGGACGATGGCCGCAGTATGCGCGGCGGCATCACGTGGGTCGGCGTTGAGATCAGGGACGCGGAGCACTCCGGCGTCCGCGTGATGGAACGGGCTCGGAACCACCGCAGTTACCGCAGCCTTGGGCAGGCCGGCGCGCATCCGATACCGGTCGAAGCTGTTCAACGCCGTCAACGTCGCGGAAGTCACCAGAGCACCGAAGGCGACATTCCAGAGGTTGCGGCGCAGCGTTTCGGCCGCCAGGATCGGGCTGGCGTTGACCTCGATATCGAACAGCGCGCCGCCTTCGGCCAACGTCAGCCAGCGCGCCATCGGCGGGCTGTCTTCCGGATCCTCGACGGTAAAGGCCGTCCACAGGTCCCAGTTGCCCTGCGAGCGCGTCAGCAGGCTGCCGAACAGCGGGTACCACTCCTCGGCCTGGTGGCTGGCGATGCCGCTGCCGGTCTCACCATCCATCGCTTCCTTGAGCAGTTCGGCGATGCGAGTGAAGAGATCGGTCAGCTTGGCGAATCCTTTCTTCAATTCGGTGCCAAGTTCGACCAGGTGCTCCGGCACCACGCCACCGACGAAACGGTGTCGCGGCCGCTCGCGTCCCTCCATGTCCTCCCCGGCCTTGAAGTCGGCCACCTGCTCGCAGGCGCTGAACATGAACTGCTGCTGGGTACGCAACTCCCGGGCGATCTCTGGAATGCCTTCGACCAAGCGCCCCAGCTCGCCCGGTAGCGGATGCTGGGCGAGCAGCTTGGTCAGGTTCTTTTCCACCTGTCCCAGCCAGTCGGCCGTCGAGCGCAGCCGGGTGAAATGCGCGAAGTGGCCGATGGCCTTGTCAGGCAGGTGATGGCCTTCATCGAACACGTAAATGGTGTCGCGAGGGTCGGGCAGCACGGCTCCGCCGCCGAGCGCGAGGTCGGCCAGTACCATGTCGTGGTTGGTGACGATGACATCCACCTTGGTCATGCCCTCGCGCGCCTTGTAGAAGGCACACTGCTGGAAGTTGGGGCAATGTCGCCCGGTGCACTGGCTGTGATCAGTGGTCAGTTGTGACCAGTCCGCATCGCCCAGCTCTTCCGGCCAGCTGTCCCGATCGCCATCCCAGCGATTGCCGGCCAGCTTTTCGATCATGCTGGTGAATAACTTCTGGCTGCGCTCGTCGACCTCGATGCGAAAGCCTTCCTCTTCGAACAGCTGCGCGGTGGCGCTCTGCGCCTGGCCTTCCTGCAGCAGCATGTCCAGCTTGGACAGGCACAGATAGCGCCCCCGCCCCTTGGCCAGAGCGAAGCTGAAATTGAGTCCGCTGTTGCGCATCAGATCAGGCAGGTCCTTGTGCACGATCTGCTCCTGCAGCGCGACAGTCGCGGTGGCAATCACCAGCCGCTTGCCGGCAGCCTTGGCCGTCGGAATCGCGGCCAGGCTGTAGGCGACGGTCTTGCCGGTGCCGGTACCCGCCTCGACGGCAACGACCGCCGGCTCGCTGCTGCGCCGACCTTCATCGTCGACCTTGACGGTGCCCAGCACCTTGGCCACTTCGGCGATCATCAGGCGCTGGCCATAACGGGCCTTGAGCCCCTTGGCTTCGAGGAAACGGGTATAGGCGCCCTGGATCTGGGACTTGAGTTCGGTGCTGAGCATGGGCGCGGAGCTGTATATATTTTCAGTACTTCGATCGGGCGGCTATGATAGCGCGCGTTCGCTCAACCGCCACCGGAGATTTGCCCATGACGCCTTTCGCCATGCTCTACGCACTGCACGTACTCGCCGCGACAATGTGGGTCGGCGGCATGTTCTTCGCCTGGATGGTGCTGCGACCAGCGGCCGTGGCGGTGCTGCAGGCACCGGAGCGGCTGCGGCTGTGGACCGATGTATTCCGCCGCTTCTTCGTCTGGGTATGGGTCGCGGTGCTGGTGCTGCCGATCAGCGGCATCGGCATGTGGCACATGCGATTCGGCCCGCTGGAGAACGCGCCGCGCTATGTGCACATCATGACGGGGCTGTATCTGGTGATGCTGGCGCTGTTCCTGCGCATCCAGCTGCTGCAGCTACCCTCGCTCAAAAGGGCCATCGAAGGCGAGCAATGGCCAGCGGGTGGCGCTGCGCTGGGAAAGATTCGCCGACTGGTGGGCGTCAACCTGATCCTGGGCCTGTTGGTGATTGCCCTGGCCAGCGCGCGTCCGCTCTTCTGACTGCACAAAAAAACAGCCGGGCGCGGAGCCCGGCTGGATCATTGCTCACCCGACCAATCAGGGACGCGCTTCGACCTCGGCTTCCACGCGACGGTTGATCGCACGGCCTTCCTCGGTGGAGTTGTCGGCGACCGGGCGAGACTCGCCATAACCGACTGCATTTACGCGATTGCCCTCGACACCGAGCTCATCCACCAGCACGTTGCGCACGGCGTTGGCACGACGCTCGGAAAGACGCTGATTGTAAGCGTCGGTGCCGACCGAGTCGGTATGGCCTTCCAGTACAGTAGTGGTCTGGCCATACTCCTTCATGAAATCGGCCAGGTTCTGTATGTCGCTGTAGCTGTCCGGCTTGACCACAGCGCGGTCGAAGTCGAACTTGACGTCCAGCTCGACGCGCACCGGCGCAGCAGCGGGCTCCGGTTCAGGCTGGGTCTGCGGCATCGGCTCGACCGTTTCAACGACCGCAACGGTTTCCTCTTCCATGCCGTTGGCCCAACAATAGGCCGCTGCGACGCCACCACCGATCAGCGCACCCCAACCGGCGTAGCTGCTGCTTTCGATGGCCCCCAGCGCGGCACCGGTCACGCCACCTACGGCTGCACAGGTCGGCCAGTCCTGCTTCTGCACGCCTGCACAACCTGCCAGGAACGTGGTCATGACAATAACGGGTACTGCTGTCCGTAATGTACTCATCGATCAAAACCTCCAGTATGAACATTCAGCCAGAATCGCCACGCATGGGAATCCAGGCGGCTCCGGTTACTTTCAGACTAGGCCGACAAACGGCACCGCGCTAGTCTTCACCTTTGAAACGAGGATTCTCTGTTGAGCGAAAACCCTGTACCGCTGCACACACCACAGCAAGCGCTTGCGGCAATGCTCGACCACTACGCTCCAACGCGCGTGTTGCTCGTGGGGCGCAGCGATCAACCTGCTCTGACTGCCTACACCGAATGCCATCCGGAGTGCCAGCTTGATCGCGCCGATCCCGCACCGCTGCCTGAAGATCTGGCCAGCCAGCGCTACGACCTGGCTATGTTCGTCGACTGCCTCGAACACCTCTCCAAGCGTAACGGCCTGGAGCTGCTCGGCAGCATCCGCAATCTGAATACCAGCCGGATGGCGGTACTCGTCGATCTCGACGCATGCGAATGGCTGACTACGGACTTCTATGCACTGGCACTGCAGGTCAGTGAACGCTTCCAGCGCGACGAACAGACCTTGACGCTATTCACATACGACCTACTGCAATACAAGCAGGTTCCGGACTGGCTCAATGCCAGGTTCTGGGCCAATCCGGAAATGTTCGGCAAGTACTGGTGGTGACATGAGCGAACCGCGTCCAACCGACCTTAACTGCCCTTGCGGCAGCGGTGATGCCCTCGCCGAATGCTGCGGGCGCTATCACGCCGGCGTGGCTGCGCCGAGCGCCGAGCTACTGATGCGCTCGCGCTACAGTGCTTATGTATTGGGGCTGGTGGACTATCTACAGGCCACTACGCTCCCTGCACAGCAGGCTGCGCTGGATGTGGAAGGGATGCGTCGCTGGAGCCTGGAGAGCACCTGGCTGGGGCTGGAGGTGAACGAGAGCAGCGTACTGGGCGGCAAGCCCGAGCACGCCCTGGTGACCTTCACCGCGCGCTGGCACGACCAGAGCGGAGAACATGCCCACCAGGAGCGCTCGGCTTTCGTCCAGCGCGACGGGCGCTGGTACTTCATCGACCCGACGGTACCGCTCAAGGAAGGTCGCAACGATCCCTGCCCCTGCGGCAGCGGTCTGAAATTCAAGAAATGTTGTGCGGCTTATCTCTAGACCGCGTCTAACCCTTCCCTGGCGCCGCTGAGCAATTGCAGCGGCACCGGTTTCGATGGTTATTTCTCGACGAAGGCTCGCTCGATCAGGTAGTGCCCCGGATCGCCCATGCGCGGCGAGACCTTCAGGCCGAAGCTGTCCAGCACCTGGCTGGTTTCGTCCAACATGCTCGGACTGCCGCAGATCATGGCGCGATCGTCCTCGGGATTGATTGGCGGCAGGCCGATGTCGCTGAACAGCTTGCCGCTGCGCATCAGATCAGTCAGGCGGCCCTGGTTCTCGAACGGCTCACGGGTCACGGTCGGGTAGTAGATCAGCTTGTCCTTCACCGCTTCGCCGAAGAACTCGTTTTGCGGCAGGTGTTCGGTGATGAACTCGCGGTAGGCGACTTCATTGACGTAGCGAACGCCGTGCACCAATACGACCTTCTCGAACCGCTCGTAGGTCTCCGGATCCTGGATCACGCTCATGAACGGCGCCAGGCCGGTGCCCGTGCTAAGCAGATAGAGGTGCTTGCCGGGCAACAGGTCGTCCAGGACCAGCGTGCCGGTCGGCTTGCGGCTGATCATGATCGAATCGCCTTCCTGCAGATGCTGCAGCCGGGAGGTCAACGGGCCGTCCTGCACCTTGATGCTGAAGAACTCCAGGTATTCTTCGTAGTTCGGGCTGGCAATGCTGTAGGCCCGCATCAGCGGGCGGCCCTCGACCTCCAGGCCGATCATGACGAACTGACCGTTCTCGAAGCGCAGGCCTGCGTTGCGCGTGGTCTTGAAGCTGAACAGCGTGTCGTTCCAATGATGCACACTGAGAACGCGCTCTACGTTCAGATTGCTCATGCTACGGCTTCCTCATTGTGTCGCGACGGACATCGTTACGTGGCGCCAGTGTAACGACGCCTGTTATATTCGTTAAACAGATAATAAAGATATATGTTATCGGTTATATAGATATGCATTTTACGCTCCGCCAAATCGAAGTGTTCGCCGCTATCGCACGCCAGGAAAGCGTGTCGCGGGCTGCCGAAAGCCTGTCATTGTCACAGTCGGCCACCAGCACCTCGCTGGCGGAGTTCGAACGCCAATCGGGCTGCCAACTCTTCGACCGCGCCGGTAAACGCCTGTGTCTCAATGCACTTGGCCAGCAACTCCTGCCACAGGCTGTCGCCCTGCTCGACCAGGCACGTGCCATTGAGGACCTGCTAAACGGCAAGAGCGGGTTCGGCTCGCTGGCGGTCGGAGCAACACTGACCATCGGCAACTATCTCGCCACGCTGCTGATCGGCAACTTCATGCAGCGCCACCCGGAATGCCGGGTCAAATTGCACGTCCATAACACCGCGCATATCGTGCATCAGATCGCGCAACACGAACTTGATCTTGGTCTGATCGAGGGTGACTGCCAGCATCCCGAGCTGGAAGTCCAGCCCTGGATCGAGGACGAACTGGTGGTGTTCTGCGCGCCGCAGCACCCGCTGGCGAAGCGCGAGGTGGTGGACCTCGACGAGCTATCCAGGGAAGCGTGGATTCTTCGAGAGCAAGGGTCGGGAACGCGCATGACGTTCGAGCAGGCGGTGCGCCACCGGCCTGGGAAGCTGAATGTGCGACTCGAACTGGAACATACCGAGGCAATCAAGCGCGCCGTGGAGTCGGGCCTCGGCATCGGTTGTATCTCGCGGCTGGCGTTACGCGATGCCTTTCGCCGCGGCAGCCTGGTTCCGATCGTCACGCCGGCGCTGGATCTGCGACGCCAGTTTTATTTCATCTGGCACTCGCACAAATACCAGACAGCCGCGATGCTCGAGTTCGTCGAGCAATGTCGGGCGCTGACTTCCGGTATTCGCCGCAGCGACCAGATACAGCTGCCGCCGATCGCCTGAAGCGCCGGCGGTGCAGCTGGTTCAGCTGGTGGGGATGGACCCCATCTGCTGCAGCAGCAACGCTGCCTGGGTCCGGGTGCGCACGCCGAGCTTACGGAAGATCGCGGTGACATGGGCCTTGATGGTCGCCTCGGACACGTTCAGCTCATAGGCGATCTGCTTGTTCAGCAAACCATCGCAAACCATGGTCAACACGCGGAACTGCTGCGGCGTCAGGCTGGCCAAGCCGGCGCTGGCGGCTTTGGCTTCGTCACTGACATTGGCTACGTCCTGAATATTGCTCGGCCACCACACGTCGCCATCGAGAACGGCCCGCACCGCCTCCTGGATGGTTTCAAGCGAACTGGACTTTGGAATGAAACCGCTGGCGCCGAACTCGCGCGAGCGCGCAACGACCGCTGCATCTTCCTGCGCTGAGATCATGACGACCGGAAGGTGCGGATACTGCCCCCTCAGCAGCACCAAGCCGGAGAATCCGTATGCTCCCGGCATGTTCAGATCCAGCAGCACCAGATCCCAGTCGGCGCTCTGGGTCAGAAAACCTTCCAGCTCGGCGATGCTGGCCGCCTCTACCAGATGGACATTCTCACCCAACCCCATGGTCAGGGCTTGCTGGAGGGCACTACGAAACAACGGGTGATCATCGGCGATGATTATTTGGTAAGCAGCCATTGGCAGACCTGTAATTTTTATTGGCGCTTTTTCATCGGCTTGAGCAGCCGATGCCGACAAGATGACGGCAAAGACCCGAGAAGTCGCCCCGGGGACGGTCCGATGTGAATATTCTGGACGGATTGGCGAAAAATATCGGCCGCCCGTCGCGACAAATCAAGCGGCGCAAGCATGCCCACCCAGGAATAAGTGGTCAAGCGCAACGCTTTGTAGCAAAGTCTGCGGCTTTCTCCGAACGAGCCGAAACATGCGTAGCCAAGCCCTCCGTGCCGATTTCCTGATGTTGATCACCGCGATGATCTGGGGCACCGCCTTCGTTGCGCAGCGCGTCGGCATGGACAATATAGGCCCGTTCCTTTTTACCGGGCTACGCTTCGCCCTCGGCGCCCTCGCACTGCTCCCGCTGGTGATCCACCAGGGACGGACGGCGGCCCGGCATGAGCCTTTTCTGCAGCGCGGCCTGTTGCTGGGCGGCATGAGCATGGGCTTGGCGCTGACGGTGGGGATCAATCTGCAGCAGGTTGGGCTGTTGTTCACCAGTGTGACCAACTCGGGATTCATCACCGGGCTCTACGTCATCGTCGTGCCGCTGCTGGGCCTGGCCATTGGCCACAAGACCGGCCTCGGAACCTGGCTCGGTGCCTTCCTGGCGGTCGCCGGCATGGCCTTGCTTAGCATAGGTGAAGACTTCACTGTAGCCTCCGGCGACTGGATCCAGCTCGCTGGCGCCTTCGTCTGGGGCGTGCACGTACTGCTGGTCAGCTTCTTCGTCAGCCGTCACGACGCCATCCGCCTCGCATTCCTGCAGTTCGCGACCTGCGCGCTGGTCAGCCTCCTGCTGGCGCTGGTGTTCGAAGAGATCGATCCCGCGAACATCTGGCTCGCCGGCCCTGCCCTTCTTTATGGCGGGCTCTTCGCAGTGGCGGTCGGCTACACGCTGCAGGTGGTCGCCCAGAAACATGCAATCGCCAGTCACGCGGCGATCATTCTTTCGCTCGAAGCGGTGTTCGCGGCCATCGCAGGGGCGCTGTTCCTCGATGAAAGCCTGACATTGCGCGGCTATCTCGGCTGCGTATTGATGTTCATCGGCATGCTGGCAGCCCAGCTATGGCCGCGCAGGCCCGAGCCGGCCGGCCAGACCTCATGACCGTTGCGTCAGTACCTGATGTGCGGCGTTCTGCAGATCCGGCGCGCGATGGTACTTGGCCCCAAGGTAATGCTCGGTGAATACATCGAGCCAGGCATCCAGCGTGGTCGCCGCCCCTGCATCGCCTGCCAGCTCCAGACAGAGTGCGGCGACCTCGGCGGTGCACAGGTGATCGCCGCGCTTCGAACGTCGCAGTCGGTACCGTGACAACGCCTCGGGCTGCAGGCTCAACACCGGCAGCCCGTCGAGATAAGGACTCTTGCGGAACATCTTGCGGGCCTCGGTCCAGGTCGCATCGAGCAGAATGAACAGGGGACTCTTGCCTGGCAGCCGCTCGACCTGCTCGACCACCCTGTCCGAAGTCGCATACTCGCCCGGAAAGACCACCACGGGCTGCCAACTAGGATCGGCGAGCAGCGCCATTAGCCGCGGGTCCGCCCCTGTGCGTTGCCAGGTGAATGCGAAGGTGTCGGCCACCACATCGGCGATCAGCCAGCCTGTATTGCTTGGCTTCAGCGGCTCGATGTCGTGCATCAGCAGACAGACACCGCATTGGCTGGCGGCCCGCGGCAGCCAAGCACACAGACAGTGACTATGCGGTACGCGGCAGCGCGTGCAGCGCGGTGCGCGCGAACCACGTGCAACGAACGGCTTGAGGCTTCTCGCCAGGCGCTCCTCGCGCAGGCGGGCTACGGCATGGGGCATCGATCGACTCGGGCAGATAAGTAAGCGTGCCAGTCTACCAGCCTGCGCCGCAAAGGCCGCAGGACCGGGAATGAACCGTGCACCGGCCTACCGGTCGAAATAGCGCAGCCAAAAGGAGACCGCCATGTACCGCCTGACCGCCCTGCTCGCTCTGAGCATCGCATTTCCCGTTGCTCACGCCGCTTCGCTGCAGGAGCAGCAGCTCAGTCAATTGCTCGATCAGGTTGCCCGCCAGAGCAGCGTAGGCACGCCTCGCGCGATCAACGAGGACATCCTCGACCAGGGCTATACCGTGGAAAACAATGTCCTGGTCAACCATCTCAGCGTCCAGCCACGACACGCCGCGCAGATGCGCGACAACCCCGCCGACGTACGTAGCCAACTGGCCGCCAGCGTCTGCGGGAATGAAGGGTTGCGCAAGTTGATGAGCCAAGGTGCCGAGCTGCGTTACGACTTCAGCGAATACCAGAGCAACAAGCCCATCACCAGCGAGCGCTACACGGCCGCAGACTGCGGCCTGTAGTCGCTGGCGGGGCCTTGGGTGAACTTATCCGCGCAGTATCTGCGGATCACCCTTGCCAGCCACCGCCGCAGCCTCCTCTCGGGTCAGCAGGGCTGTGCGCGGCACGTTGCGCAGGCGCGCGCAAGCAGCGAGCACGTTGGCCCAGCTGGCGCGGTTGGCGAATTGCATGCCGAACTCATCCAGCGTGCCGCCACGATTGCGATAACCGAGCGCCGAGCATTTGCGCGCATCAGGCAGGATGGGCCATAGGTGTCCACGTGCCACTTCTGGCCGCATGTGAGTCAGCAGCACGCGCATTTCCATCGAATCGGGGAACAGCTGCGCCACCACACCATCGCTGGCGCGCGCCTCGACCTCCCAATGATCGCGCGGCCCGCGGAAGCAACCCGGCTCCTGCAGGTATACCAATCGATAGGCACAGTCGGCTTCCTTGAGCCGCTGGGCAGCGCGGAGCATTTCGCCCAGTTGGTAGCTGCCATTGGCGATCAGCAGCAGCGGTTCGTTACCCGCCACTTCCTCCACCACGATGGCACCGTCGCGCGCCAGCTGCTCGGCCTGGGCACGATCGAAGTAGCACGGTCTGTCACGCTTGGGCATGACCAGACAGGCCAGCTCGCCACGCGCCTGGTAGATCGACGGGAGCAACGCCAGGGCGCTGTTGTGATCGGCCGGAAACAGCACGCGGACCATGTCGCTCATCTCACCGAGCAGGGCCTCGCAGAAGGTCGTGTCCTGGTGTGATTGCTGGTTCTTGCCGTTCTCCCAGGTGTGCGAAGTAGCAATCAGGGGCCAGCCGAGCCAGCCAGCCGGCCGGCCTATCTCCTTCTGTTGGCGCGAGAAGATGATGCTCTGGCGCACCACGCCAAGCATCTTCACGCAAAAGGCTTCGTAGCTGGCAACCAGATTCAGCCCGCCCTGATTGGCAAGGCACGCTGACACCACGGCTTCTTCGTTAAGTGCGGTAATGATGGCGCCATCGATTGCTTCCAGCTCGCTTTCCGGTTCGATCACGCGGTGCTTGAGCGCCTTGAGCACGCCCCCGAGGCGATTGCTCGCCAGCTCATCCGGGTTGCCGACCCGAGGCCGCAATGCCGGGTTGGCCTCGGTAAGTTCGACGAAGAAGCGATCTACCGCAGCCATCGGCGAGCAGGCATCGTCTCGGTAGCTGAGTTTAGGAATGACCGGTGCTGGCGGCCGGCGCGCCGCCAGTGGATTGTCCCGCTCGAGCACCCGGCCCTGGCGGCTGCGAACGAACAACTCCAGAGCGTCATCGAGATCCTGCTGCGCAACGAAGAGGCGCGCCGCATGTTCGTTGAACAGTTCGCGCGAAGTTTCGTCCAGGCGTGGATTATCCGGCAGCGGCAGGTTATGAGCGGCATTGCTCCCTGCACCGTAAAAGCCAAAGCCTTTAACCGTCTCGGCGATACCGTATGGCATCGGCAGCGGATAGTTGAGGATACCCCGCTCCTTCTCCTCCACACGGCGCTGCAGGCGCAACTCCATTTCCCAGAGGGTCGCGACGAAGGCGGCCGGATCGCGACCGTCGAACGGCATCGGATCGAAGCCACACTGACTCAGATGCTGGCGGAAATCCTCAAGGCCCTGCTCCGTCCCCAGCGCCGTACGCTGTTCGATGCGCCTGCCATTGGCGATCATCACCGGCAGTGCTACGCCACAGTCCTCGGCTCGCCACCAGCGTGGTATCCAGTCGCTTCCGCGTTGCTCCTCGGCCGCACCATCGGAAAGAAACGCCACCAGCGTCTCACCCGGCAGCGGCATATGCGCATATTGCAGTTCGGCGAAGCCCAGGTAGCCCCCTTCGGCAATGCCACCCGCGGTGTGCGGATTGACATGGCTGCCCAGCGGCGCGAGCGGGCTGCCATCGGCCGCCTGACGATAGCCGTAGAAATCCTGCAGCAGACGATTGATGCGCTTTTCGCCGTCGCCGTAGGCCTGCGTCTGCTCGGGGTGCAAGTTGCCTGTCAACAAATTGAGCGCGTCGACAGCCGCCACGCAATGGCCCTGCCCCATCAGCCAGGCACGCGTGCGGCCGGTCAGGGCATTGAGCGCCAGGTAACCGGCGTATGCCGGCACCATGTTCAACGCCCCGCCGGTATGGCCTTCGGGGTTTCGCTTGAAGTCGTCGGCAGCTAATGGCGTGCCATCCAGATTCGCCTTCTGCGCATAGGTCATGTGGACTACCAGCCAGAGCCCGGCGCTGGCGACTCGATCGACGGCCTGCAGCAACCGGTACACGCTGGCCAGATCCGGCTGGTGCCCAGCCTGTACCAGCTGGTGGGCCAGACGGAACACCGCCGCCTGGGTCTGCGCGGCATGCTCGAACGGACCGAAGCCACCACGCCAGGTGGCGAACTCCGGTTCGGCTTGCGCGTGTTGATCCAGCTCGACGAGGCTGGGCAGTAGCTGACTCATGGGTTCACTCCGTTGGTAAGCGGGATGTGCTGTAGTCTAGGCAGGGCTCGTTTCGCTATCTCTGATATGTATCAAGTGGTCACGGCAGCCGAGCGAGCACAGTGGACATCATCGTATAGACAGGAAGGCAGTATGGCTTTGCTCAGTTTTCTCGGTGCCATTCAACAGGTGACCGGCTCTTGCTACCTCATTGAGACCCACGACGGCGTAAGGGTTCTGCTCGAATGCGGCATGCACCAGGGCCGTCGCGAGGAGGAAAGCGATAATCGCGGGCCGTTCGCTTTCGACCCCAAGAGCTTGCATGCCGTCGTGCTTTCGCATGCGCATATCGACCACAGCGGCCTGCTGCCCCGACTCGTGGCGCAGGGCTACCGAGGCCCTGTGCATTGCACCGACGCCACGGCCGAGCTGGTCGAGCTCATGCTGCTGGACTCTGCTCAGATCCAGGAAAAGGACACCGAGTGGGAAAACAAGTGGCGGGCACGCATCGGCAAACCGATGATCCAGCCGCTGTACACCCGTGAAGACGCCGAACGGATGCTCGCCCAGCGCAACCCCCATGCCTATGGCGAGACGTTCGAAGCCGCCCCTGGCGTCGCGGTGACCTTCCACGACGCCGGGCATATTCTCGGATCAGCCATCGTGCAGATGGATGTGCGCGATCACGGCAGAACCCGTCGCCTGGTGTTCTCGGGTGACCTCGGGAACACCTGCTCGCCGTTGATGCACGCGCCTGCCGTGCTCAAGGAAGCCGACGTCGTGCTCATGGAGTCGACGTACGGCGACCGTGACCATCGCAGTCACGAAGCGACCATCGAAGAGTTGGCCGCTATCCTGCAAGAAGCGCATCGCGATGGTGGCAACGTACTGATGCCCTCGTTCGCAGTCGGCCGCACCCAGGACCTGATCTACTACCTGGGCCGCTTTTACCGCGAAGGACGGTTGCCCCAGCAGGCGGTATTTCTGGACAGCCCAATGGCGATCAGGGCCAACGCCATTTACGCGCACTACAAGGATCAGCTGGATCTCAACGGCCTCGATTCGTCCATGAGCGGTGTCAGTGGCAAGCTCTACGCCGAACGCTGGTTGCCGATTTTGAAATCGACTCCGACCCCTGAGGAATCCATGGCGATCAACCGCTTCAAGAGCGGCGTGATCATCATTGCCGGCAGTGGCATGTGCACCGGCGGGCGCATCCTGCATCATTTCAAGCACAACCTATGGCGCGGCGAGTGCCACCTGGTGATTCCAGGGTTCCAGGCGCGCGGCACACTTGGCCGCGTGATCGTCGACGGCGCCAAGAGCGTCAAGCTGCTTCATCAGCGCATCGCGGTGAATGCCAAAGTGCATACCCTCGGCGGATTTTCCGCCCACGCCGGACAATCCGAATTGATCGACTGGGTGAGCAACTTTGAAAATCGCCCGGAACTCTACCTGGTTCACGGCGAGCTGGAGAAGATGCTGATCCTGCAACGGACCATCCGCGACCGCCTCGGCTGGGAGGCACGGATACCGGAACCCGGTGACCGCATCGCACTCTGAAACGCAGCAGGTCGGGCCGCCGGCGGCCCGGCCTGCCAGCAATCGGCTTGAGCCTGCCGAGTGCACCCTATAGCCTGAACGCGACGCTCATACATGGAGATGTTGTATGTCCTTTGAACCGGATGACTACCTGTCGCGACACTTCCAGACCAGCGGCGCCGACCTGGAAAGCAAGCTCGACGAGCTGGCCGGAATGGTGGTCCCCGCCAACAGCCCAAACCTACCGCTGTACCGAGAAATGCTGGTGACCGTCGTTCGCATGGCGCAGGCCGACCGCAGCCGTTGGGATGCCAAGATCCTGCTGCAGACCATGCGCGAGATGGAGCATGCCTTCGGTCGCCTCGACCAGTTCAAGCGTCGCCGCAAGGTCACGGTATTCGGCTCAGCGCGCACACCGGTCGAACATCCGCTCTACGCTCTGGCACGTCAGCTGGGCGCGACGCTCGCTCACTTCAACTTCATGGTCATAACTGGCGCCGGTGGCGGCATCATGGCGGCTGCCCATGAAGGCGCCGGGCGCGACAACAGCCTGGGCCTGAACATCACACTGCCCTTCGAACAGCATCCGAACGCAGTGGTTGGCGGCACCGAGAATCTGCTGTCGTTCCATTTCTTCTTCGTCCGCAAGCTGTTCTTCATCAAGGAGGCCGATGCCCTGGTGCTCTGCCCGGGGGGGTTCGGCACGCTGGACGAGGCACTTGAAGTGCTCACTCTGATTCAGACTGGCAAGAGTCCACTGGTGCCGATCGTACTGCTCGACGAACCGGGCGGCACTTACTGGAAGGATGCGTTGCGGTTCATGCGCAGCCAGCTGGAGGAGAATCGCTACATCCTTCCCAGCGACATGCGGCTGATGCGGCTGGTGGAAAACGCCGACGAGGCGGCGAAGGAGATCGCCAATTTCTACCGCAACTTCCACTCCAGTCGCTGGCTGAAAGAGCACTTCGTGTTGCGAATGAACCATCCGCTCAATCAACAGGCGATGGAATACCTGAACGAGGAGTTCGCCGACCTGTGCGTGAATGGAGGCTTCGAACAGCAGAACTGCTGCGAGCTGGAACTGGACGAACCGGAACTGCAGCGCCTGCCGCGTCTGAGCTTCGCCTTCAACGGGCGCAACCACGGTCGACTGCGGGAGCTCACCGACTATATCAACGAGCCCGGCAACTGGGCGCGTCCGCTGGCCAGCGAGGATTGAGGGACAACGGTGCAACCGAAACGCCGCAAGGCAAGCGCTGAAGCGCAACGACGTGACGTTTGCCGAGCGCGTTAGCAGTCAGCCGAGCTGCCACCTCGCAACAATCGGCTGATCAGCTCCAGGGGATAGCCACGATAACTGAGAAAACGACCCTGCTTGGCGCGCTCTCGCGCATCGGCAGGCAGGCGGCCGGCGAATTTTCGCTGCCATAGCTCACGCAACTGTGCATTCCAGTCGAACCCACTGTCACGCAGCGCCTGCTCGATATCCGCTCTAGACAGCCCGCGCTGAGCGAGCTCTTCGCGGATGCGCAACGGCCCGTAGCCGGCATTGGCCCGGCTTCTGACAAAGCTTTCGAGATAACGGGACTCGGACAGCAGGCCCTGTTCGCAGAGACGATCCAGAGCCTGCTCAATCAGATCAGGCGGGGCGCCACGCTGGCGCAACTTGCGGGCCAGCTCGACACGACCGTGTTCGCGGCGAGCCAGCAGGTCCATCGCAGCCCGCCGCACCGCGACGGGATTATCGAGCACGGCGGCCATGCGGATCAGAGGTCGGCGTCAACCAGGTCTTCGCTGACCGCGTTCGCCTTGCTGCCACCGGAAACCACGAGCAGCTTGTCGCGGATCTGCTGCTCGATCTCGCGGCCGATCTCCGGATTGTCTTCCAGGAACTTGGCGGCGTTGGCCTTGCCCTGGCCGATCTTGTTGCCCTTGTAGGCGTACCAGGCACCGGACTTCTCCACCAGCCCCTGCTGCACGCCGAGGTCGATGATCTCGCCGTTGCGGTAGATACCCTTGCCATAGAGAATCTGGAACTCGGCCTGGCGGAACGGCGGGGCCACCTTGTTCTTCACCACCTTGACGCGGGTTTCGCTGCCGACCACCTCGTCGCCTTCCTTCACCGCGCCGGTACGGCGGATATCCAGACGAACCGAGGCGTAGAACTTCAGCGCGTTACCGCCGGTGGTGGTTTCCGGGCTGCCGAACATCACGCCGATCTTCATGCGGATCTGGTTGATGAAGATGACCAGGCAATTGGCGTTCTTGATGTTACCGGTGATCTTGCGCAGCGCCTGGGACATCAGGCGGGCCTGCAAAGGAAGCAGTATTTGGAGGGGTTCAGGTAGGGTCGCTCTTACGAGGCCAACGCGCTGCAAAGCCATACTGTTCATGCCTTTCACCCTTGCGGAAGCCAAATCCCCATCTACGCTTCCTATCTGAACCAACTTCAGGTAGGAACGTGATGAGCGGGAAGCTGGAAAATTTCCTGAATGGTATCAAAACCTGCTGCCCGAAGGACATCCTGACCTGGGTGGAAAAGCATCCTCCAAAGCGTCGGGCGCCCTTCATCCGCGAATTTTTCATGATCGCTCACGACCTTGATCCGGAATGGCATCGGAACTCTGGGGTGATTACCAATGCATGTCGGACATTTCTCTTTCATCGCCGTAGTGCAATATCAAAAACCACAGGCAAGCCGGTCAAAGAAGTTACCGTAATCTCTGACTACACAGCAGTTAGTCATTACTTAAACAGGCTTCAAAAAGCCAAGAAACTGCCTAGCAATGCGCTGATCCCCCCAATCCCCAAATCGTCAGACGTATTCTCGGAAAAAGAATGCAATATCCTTGGTTATCTGACTTTGGAACATGCCGTTCAAGCAGCCTCCATGGAAATCGCTCTGAGCGAAATTGCACAACAAATCGAAAAACATAGAGCTGTCATTCTCTCCAAATGCAAACATGTTGTTGCAGAAAGTTTTGCGCGTTATTTAAAAACCCCAGACATTATTCGCAGAAGCGATGTAATTGCTATTCGACTAACAAAGGACAACTTAGATCCTAACCTGAGAGGCTTTGGCACCGGCCAACATATTAGTTTTTTCTCACCTTCCCACCCAAATGGCTTCATTAACTCTGTTGCGTACCTAGCCACAGAACAAGACGGCCTTTTTACTCGCAAATCATTTCCTGGATCACATCACATTTATTCCTGGTCTTCAATGAAAATTAAATCATACTTGGGAATCACTGACGAATTTGCTGTTGCGGCGATGTGCATCATTATTGATGAGCTTGGAATTAACGTCATCGACTTGGCAAACGCCCAAGTAAAGAAAACGAAAGATGGGCAATTCGTCACCATCCGCGAGGATGGCGGGATCACCGTCACTACCCTTAAACCCCGGGCTAACAAATTAATTGAGCGCCATGCACCAAAAGCTTCGAACGAGATTAAAGTCGATGCAGAAAGTATAGACGCTAATACTACGCTATGGATGCTGTTACAAATGAGAACTCAGCACTCCAAGGCTTTGAACTCCAACTATCTTTTCGTCATGGATGGGTCTAGCCCCACTCGTCAATGGGATGAGCATCTCTACCGTATCTTAGACACGAGACGAAAAAGCACTTTCAAGGCAATCATTGATTCGCTTCCCCCATGGGTAGCTGAAGCTAAGCCTACCATGCCCAAAATCAGAGTTTCACGTGGCCTGCTTAAGTGGATCGAGAGCGGTGGCGACACTCTGGAAACAAGTCTATACCTTGGCAACTCGTTACTGACTGCCTTGCGAAATTACGTACCACCGTCAATCCAAGAGTTTGTATACCGAAAAAAACTCCGTGACCATCAAAATATTCAGCTACTTATAGCCGAAGAAATCTCCCCCTCTACAAGCCACCCCAGTAGTGAAAGTTATGAGATATCCCAAGCCCAGCTCATTAACGCCGTGAAGCAAATCAGAGCCACCCCCCTCCAAGCAGCAGAAAGTAATCCAAACCATATGATTTACTTTCTCTGCTCGCCTCAAACGATTGAGCTTGTCGTCTCATATGCAACATTCGGGAAAGACAACAATCTTATTTCAACATGCAAGACGATTATCACAAAGATCCAAGAAGAAGGCAGTCGCAAAATGATTAAACTGCTTGCCGATGCCAAACCTAAACGCATGGACTTTGCTCTCCTCGAGGTATCCGTTAATGAATAACGAGGAAGCTCAAAAAATCATACCATCGGCACCGTCATCCCAAGCCGTTCTTCCTAATTGGATTCACCCTGTCTCCACAAAGACAGAATGGTATGTGCCAAAAACCGGAACAAGAGTGTCCACCTCAGATGATCCAAACACTAGACACTATGTAAAGATTAGCTTCGACTATAAGCTATTCGACGAGTCATCCACAGCAGACCCAGTGTGGAACTTGTTTATCAGGGACTTACAGTCATCAGCCATTGCCCTGATTGAAAGCTCAAAATCGAAACGACCGAATGCACTTGCTTCATTTGTGAGGACAGCCTTTGAAATTGCCGATCATGTGTACGAGGCACGGGCTCGCTCAAGCCAGGCTCCTAAGATCGTAACCTTGGCTGACATCACTCTGGACGATGTGAAAACCTTCCTAGAAGCCCATGACTTAAAATTCATGGGCATAAATATTGCCAAGCTTGATTCAGAATTAGGATCAGCATCCAGAGGACTGACAAATATTGCTCCCTTGATCTCAAATATGGGGATCCCCCCTATTACTAAAAAGATCATTATTCAGAAGCTCAAGAACAACAAGTTTGATATCTGCCGAGAATTCGTCTGCACCTATGCTGCAAACGAAGAGGATGACGAAGATAGCCTCAGCATTTGCACACTACAAAACAAATGCACCAACCTAGCTTACCTGCACTCCACAAAGGAACAGCAATCTCATCCTTTTGAGGTTGGAGCAGATGATATTTCAGACATTCTAAACAACATGCCCGGGAAATTTATCGAGAAAAACCAAACCCCATTGATGCCTACAAACGTAGCATTCCACTACATCAGCAACGCGATTGTCTTTCACCGCGACTATGCACCACATATCCGAAAATACATTAAAAGGCTTGACGACTACTACAACAAGGAAATTATTGGACGGTACGCGGCCAGCACAATCAGATCAAACGTACACACCTTCAAGAAACAGACCTTAGAGGCGATACCAATCCCTAAGGCATTACGACACCTCAATATCAGAACGTATGGGAAATGCGGCAGAACCAGAGGTGGAATCAGCTGCAATTCTATTTTGCGAGAGCACATTTCTACTGACGAGCTGATTGATTTCTACGCCATTACAACCCGAATCCTGATACATACTTTTTCAGCTTGCCGCGTGTTGAGCGCCTCCTTGCTTGACGCCAATTGCCTAACAATATCAAAACTGGATGGCTTATGGGACTTGAAACTTAAGATCCCGAAAGCCAGCAACAGCCATGAGCTTGAAATTATTAAGCGACCAATCCCTAAAATCATTTGGGACTTTATTTACGAATATATCGAGTTTATGGAGGATCGCCATCCAGGGATGACTTCAATCTGGCCCTCTGGCGCACAGAAAGGGAAAGACCGAAACGAGACAACTTTTCGTAAAATACTTGACCAATACTCTGATTGGATTCAAACACCAACCACAGGCGAAACACGATGGTATGCACGTCCTCATCAATTCAGACGTTTCTTCGCAGCCTTCTTCTTCTACTTGAGCGGAAGCACTGAAATTGAACCGTTGCGATGGATGATGGGACACATCGAACCGAATGTAACACTCTACTATGCTGACATCTCGAACCAACCTGAATGGGAGCGAGATACTCTCGAATTTCTAACTGACTTCTTGGAGGGCCACGTAGGCAAGGATGTCTTGGTCGACGAAGAATTACTTGACGTTTTCTCCAAATGTGAACAAGAAGTAAAACTAGGGGATCACACTTTGTTGTCTGAACACCTCCAAGAACTGGCAAACCATCACGACATCAAGCTAAAGATTATGAACAACCAAAAAATCTTTATATATGCGAGCAGATAACATGAACCGCTATTCGAAAGGCGAAACATCAGCAGCTAAACTAAAGGAAAAACAAGCCAAAACACAAAGCCTGCTTAACAAAATTATACTGCTTAGGAAAGCAGTTCGAGACAATCAAAAAATTCCGACACTAGACGCACTCAAGAGCAAGAGGGGCATCCCCTTCAAAGCCGCGTTAGCGTGGGAGGACGCCACTCTAGAAGTATCATCCTGCTCATACAACACCTCACAAGAACCCTACAACAAAGAATATGCAGAACAACTTTCTGTAGCCCTCAAAGCATATAACAATTTGGCCACCGTCGCCGAAGCGCCCCCACATCAAAAACGAACGACAAAGCGCTCACAGCAAGAAGAAATCACCATTTTAAAAAACCAAATCGATTACCTTACCAACACAGTTGCTGAAATGTACCGCGCATACATTCAATTAACCTCAAGAGTAGACGAGCAAACGCGTCAAGACCTTAGATACCAGCAAGTTCTAAAGAGCCATACCCAAGCCCTTGATAGAGCGCACTTAATGCTGGTGAAACCATGATACATACAGCAAAATCTCCCCATCTTGATTTTCTTTTCAACCATGGTCATACCCCCCCACCACTACCTCTTCTATTTGACTCAAAGGGCAATTTTTGTTGGGAGATCAACAACTACCTAACACAGTATGGTGGCGGGCCCAACAGCTACGGAGCACGCCCGTCACCCAAGACCGTATTTAGTCGAGCAGAAACATTAAATGTCTTTCAAGGCTATCTTGAGTCTAACAAGCTAACCATCTTCGACGTCACCGACGAAACATTGTACGACTTTGTTACACACAAACAAAAACTTGAAAAGTCAAATTCCACCACCTTAAAAAGAATTGTTAGGTACATACTACTCCTGCTGGAACACACCCAACAGGAAAACAAATTTTCAAAGCTCCTCACAACCGACACTGGCGCCCATGAGTTTCAGATTAACGCTACAGAAGATCATTACAATTTCCAGAGGCGAAAGGTACGGTTTCTAACACACCCATGTATAGAAAACCTGAAAGACACACCAACCGAACCAATAAGCTTTATTCGTAACAACGAGCTAAGCGCGTGGCACGATGCTATTCATGACTACACATCCAATCAGTACATCATTGATAGATGGTACGTGCTTTCCACCCTTCTGGAATTTACAGGATGCCGGATCGAAGAAGCGATAAATATCCCCGCGAGCTCAATCATTCACGCCTTCAAAAACAACGATCTCGTCAGAAACATCCCAGTTCTCAAAGGCAAGTACAAGGGATGCTTGCGGAAAGTTTTGATCCCTAGACCTGAGCTACAAGAATTATACAAGTTCGTATCGCTTACCCATAGCCTGCATCCACACAGCCTGCTTCATGACAGAATATTTGTTAGCGAAGACAGCGGCCTCCCAATGTCACGCACGACCTTCAACTCGTATTATCGAGTGGTTGCCAATTCATCCAAACACAAGGATTTACTTCAAGGAGTTTCTTACCACAATTTCCGCCACCGCTACTTCACAATTCTGGTTGCGAAAAACATCAGCAAACTTTCGAAAATATCCCAGGTGAACATCTTGGATGTGGCAATGGCAATTGTGCGTAAGGATTCATACCATGCTTCTAAGGACACCCTTTCGACCTACATTCACCTTACACAAGATCCAGAAATCCAGGTTATTCTCAAAGCAGAACCTAACGCTTCTGCGACTCTAACGGCAATAGAAAAACTTTTGAAGACAGACGACGGTAGATCACCCGAAGAGAAGCTGGCCGGAATAATGGCATTGATCAACGCCAAGTCTCCCTGAGATTTGCATTTCTTGGCGCCTGCGAATACAGTAAAACTGATCTCTAAAAGTAGGAATAACTATGTCGAAAAAGTCGATATGGACGGACGTATGGACATCGACTCTAGGCCTGAATATACGTGGTTTTAGGCACTCGCCATACAAGTCCATATGGACATCAAGCTGATGTGGACAGAAACGCGATCAATGTCCATATTCTATGTATTCTCGCTCTTCATCCTTGGGAGACTGTGGCGGAGCGGCCCGGTCACTGTTTTTCATTTACCGCTACTGGCGAGGATTGAGGCTTTTCGTGTTGAGGTTAGCAAGGATTCCGGTTCGTCGCACACGGAAAGAGTTGAACGCTTGGAAGGGAAGTTGGCGCTTTCAAGAAGGAGCTTGAAATGGTTCGTGCGCAGCGTGACCGAAGTGCTTTCGCAAAATCTACAGTTATGGGAGCGCGTGAGGGAGTTAGAGCGTAAGCGTCCGACCAACTCGACTTGTATTAGATTACCCACCTAGAAGTTTATCGGTCTGGTCAGAGTTGGTTCCGAGACCTTTGAACAGGTCTGAACATTGTCCGCTTGGGAAATTTCTAGCAGAACGGAAATCGCCCAGAAACACCGTTACCGGCTACCTTCGCACGGGTAGGCGGTAATGGTATAGAGAATTCAACTCTGCATCGGGTGAACGCTAGCGCCTTGTATTCAAAGCTTGCTCGTGGTCTTCGCTAGCGCGTAAACGTTGAGCTGAATACGGGGCCGAGCGCTCCAATTGGCAATGTATCTGCGAGCTCTTCAATCCGACCGGCCAAAAGCATGTCACTCCGGCTTGGGTAATGACGTAGGAGGAAGCGAGCATCGCGCCGAACACGTTCGGGTAGAGATGTGTCACGAGAAAGCTCGACCAGAAAGTCGTGTGTCTGTACCACCGCCCGGGTGCGTTCGTAGGGCATGGTCATTTTTCCCTCCAGGCATGCATAGCTTAGGGTCTCGATCTCGGCTTATGAGATCGAAGGTCTTTACTTCGGCAGATGCAACGCCGCAGAAAAGATCGTGTGATTGTTCAGTTGTCCGTCTGGTAGCTGGTCTGCTGAGACGGAATACGTTCGGCCTCCCTCCACTAGATACTCGTACCCAAGTTCCTGACCTTGCTTGTTACGGATCGCGGCGACCTCCAGCAACGGCTCCATCAGCCAGCGGCCCGTCTTATTTATATGAGCTGGGGTCACGAGTTGAGCCTTTTCCAGCCATGCATAATCATTTACCGCAGCCACGATCTGCTCAAGCAGAGCCGGTGTGGGAACCATCAGCATGCTTCGAAAGGCTTCCCTGTTATCTTCCTCGACCATTTGGAGGTAGAACCAAGGGCACGCCATATCTTGCTCGATAAATGACCAGAATTGCACGCCATCTGGGCTATGGGAGAGCCTAGGAAACAATTCCGCATTGCGATTTGTTTTAAACACTCTTCGCTCACTGATGAGATATAGTCAATAGTTAATGTTGCTGCGGTTGTTTTATGTTTAATAACGCTTCATGTTTTAACTTTTCTGGGGCGTGAAGTTTGCGTCAAGAATCGTTTTCTTATGGGTTTTGGATCATCGGGGCAGCCGTTTCGTTAGACTTGGTCGGTAATTCGTAGCGGTGTGACCGCCGCCAAGCTTAGGGTGCATAGTTAATTGCGTGAAATTTGGATGTTTTTAGTAAAAAAATAGTTAGCCGCACTGGCCTCCTATTAATCGAATCTTAATGCTGTAGTCCATATGGCGTTCAGTTTCATGTAGGTCCTTTGGTTTGAAGTTGCGTCGAGAAAAATTAACGATTTCTGAATCAGAGAATCCATACTCCTGCATCCTCTTCAATGTGCACGAACATAGTGCAGGTGATGTCCCTTGTGCTTTAGAAGCGGACTCGCACCTTTTAACAAGCTGCTGAATTCCAGTTTCCCCAGCAATGGCTCCTGACTGCAGAAGCATTGCAAGTGCAACAGAAGCAGTTATGCCAATAGCCCTCATGTCTATATATCCTTTTTTAACTGATTGCTTATCGGGAATTAATCGTTTTTATTTGAGTTACAGCGGATTGAGAGGCCGGCATTTGTAGGAAGGTGACCCTTCAATTCGGTGGAGGGTGGCGCCATCTCATGGGGGCATGTTTTACCAAATTCACAGTATACTGTGAAGACCTGGAGCGGCGCCGCCCAGATAGTCCTCCCTTTTGGGGGGCATCTGTGGAAGTCGAACTGGCGTTCGGAAAGGTCCTGCGCAGACGTCGTGTCGAAGCAGGGCTCACCCAGGAGCGATTGGCTCATGAGGCAGAATTGCAGCGTAACTATGTCAGCCTGATGGAGCGGGGCATC
The DNA here is from genome assembly GCF_054483855.1 of Stutzerimonas sp. KH-1. Lineage (NCBI taxonomy): Bacteria > Pseudomonadati > Pseudomonadota > Gammaproteobacteria > Pseudomonadales > Pseudomonadaceae > Stutzerimonas > Stutzerimonas sp. KH-1. The sequence goes on from NZ_CM137011.1 coordinate 1,943,792, forward strand.
CATCAGCCAACGATCACCACCTTGATCAAGCTGGCCATCCCCTTGGGCTGCACGGCAGCTGAGATCGTCGACGAGGTGGAAAGGATCGTGGCAGACCAACGCTCAACACCTGCTGTTTAGGTCTATCAGCGTTCGATCTTTCAGAAGACGCACAGGTCCTAGAAGGCTTCCATGTCTGTCGCACAAGCCATCTCAAATCGAGTCAAGCGCATGAAGAAGGGCAAGCCTTTCGTGCGCAACCTCTTCGCAGAGTTGGGTTCGCGTGCAGCGGTCGATAAAGCACTCTCCAGGCTGGTGCAAGCAGGCCGTCTGGAGCGCGTAGCTCGTGGCGTTTATATGCGACCAAAGCTGAGTACCTACGTCGGCTGGGTAAGACCGAGCCCGATTACCATCATGCATATTCTCGCCAAGGCGAATGGTGAGACGATTCAGATACACGGAGCTGAGGCCGTGCGCAGGTTGGGGCTCAGCACGCAGATGCAGGTGGTGCCGGTCTACTACACCAGCGGCAGAACCCGAGAAATCAAGGCCGGCAATGCTGTGGTTCGTCTCAACCATGTTTCCAGTGATCGTTTGCAGCATGCCGGGAACAAGGTAGGCTTGGCGCTCACGGCGCTTTACTACCTCGGTAAAGATGGGGCGTGTCCCCATGCGCTTTCCAAAATAGCCGATACCCTGAGCCCGGACGAATTGACCACGCTGCTTGCCTGCAGCATGCCCAAATGGATGCGGGCGGCATTGGCTACTTTCGCTGAAGAAGCATCACTGGCGGTGTCTTCGGGAAGCTAGCCAAAGCACCCAGCACACCAGACCGAATGGATCGCAATGTGGTGTTGTGACCATTCGCCCTCAAGCCGGGTGCAACTTCATCGAAGCTATGTATTTGTGTTGTAAAGTTAAATGCAAAGGCAGTACATTTGCGTGACTTTTTTGACGAGGCCCTGCCATGTCACGCCTTAAGGACGAAACCCTTTCGATCCGCACCTCCGCTGAGATCAAGCAGCTTTTGCGTATGGCGGCTGATCGCGAACGCCGCTCGGTGGCATCGATGGTCGAGATTTTGGTGCTGGAGTACGCGCGCAATCATGACTTGAGTCTGAACCAACCAGGCGGGGAGCCCAAGACGAATGCTTGATGTGGCTCTGATTCGCCACAAGTAGCCGCCTATCCGCCACATCGAAGCCTCTATGACGGCAGGACTGATTCATGACCATCACCGAACACCAGATCGAGCAGGACCTGCTCGCCAAGCTCGGCGACCTCAAGTACAGCTATCGCCCCGAGATTCGCGACTGCGCCGGGCTCGAAGCCAACTTTCGCGAAAAGTTCCAGCAGCTCAACCGCGTCAACCTCACCGATGAGGAGTTTGCGCGCCTGCTGGAAGAGATGGCGGTTGCAGGAGCTGAGTGCAACACGGGATATTGCTCATGCTGCTACCTCCTTCGCGGCAATGGGATTACCGCCTGCCGCGTCCTGTCGGCGCTCGACCATGCGCATGGCAACCAATAATCCTGAAAGCAGGGTCAGGGCTGCCACCACCCAAAGCGCCACAGACAGTCCCTGCCAGTCAGCCAGCAATCCGGCGAGCAGCGCACCGACCGCATAGCCCAGGTCGCGCCACAGGCGATAAACGCCCACCGCCGAAGCACGCCATGTCGGGTGCGCCACGTCGCCGATGGCTGCCAGCAAGGTGGGATAGACCATCGCTGTGCCCGCGCCGAGCAGCACGGCGCCGAGGGCAAACCCCGTGAACTGCCCGGCCAGCGCCGTCACCCCGATACCTATGGCCTGCAGGGCCATGCCCCAGACGATCAGCCACTTGCGGCCGACCCGATCGGACCAGGCGCCCGTGAAGATCTGCCCTATCCCCCAGACGGCCGGATAGATCGCCACGAGCACGCCGATCTGGCCGAACGTCATTCCGGCGGCAGCGAACAACAGCGGGAACAGCCCCCAGGCCATGCCATCGTTGAGATTGTTCACCAGCCCGGCCTGGCTCACGCTGGAAAGGTTGCGATCACGCAATGAAGTACGGAGGAAAATCTCGTCCTGACTCAACCCCATCCCCTCGACAGCAGGTTGGCTGCGCGCCTCCAGCGCCACATGCTGACGCGTTTCCTGCACCAGCAACACGGACAGCAGCAGCCCGGCCAGTACATAGACCACCCCCAGGTAGAAGGGCTCTGGCCGGAGGCCGAACTCGGCGGCGCACCATCCGGTCAGCAGTGCGCTACCGGCGACGGCCAGGTAGCCGGCGAACTCGTTCAAGCCCATGGCCAGGCCGCGCCGCCTGGGGCCGACCAGGTCGATCTTCATGATCACCGTGGTTGACCAGGTCAGCCCCTGGCTCACCCCGAGCAGCACATTGGCCGCGAGCACCCAGCTCCAGTCTGGCCCCCACATGAGCATGAAGGGCACCGGCACGGCGACCAGCCAGCCGGCCACCAGCACCGGCTTGCGCCCGAAACGATCGGAGCAGCGTCCGGCGAGATAGTTGGTCAGCGCCTTGCTGATCCCGAAGGCAACGATGAAGGAGAAGATCGCCGTGCGCGCCACCAGCTGGAACTCTTGCTCAGCCATGGCCGGGAGAATGCTGCGCTCCAGGCCGATCATGGCGCCGACGAAGGCGTTAACCAGTACCAGCAGGCCAAACTGGCCGAGGTTTTCCCGCAGGCCCAAGCGAACGCCTGTCATCGACTAACTCCACACCTCGGAACTGAAACAAATGCGGCGAGCCCTGACCAGGACTCGCCCCGACAGCGCCACGAATCAGACCACCAGCGGCAGCAGACGCACGGCCCCTTTGGGCAGGCCGGTTTCGATGGGCAGGCGCTCGTCACGCGACCATTCGTTCCAGGAACCGAGATAGATGCGCAGCTTGTCGAAGCCGGCCAGCTTCATGGCAACGTAGGTATTGGCCGCCCGTGCGCCCTTGAAGCAATAAATGATGATCTCGTCATCAGGCGTCAGGCCTCGCTCGGCCGCCAGGGCGCGTACCTGACTAGCCGACTTGAATGCCGCGACCGGTTTGCGGGTATCCATCAGCTCGTACCACTCGAGCCAGACCGCACCGGGGATGCGCCCCTTGCGCGGAGCGAAGTCCTTGCCGTAGGGCGAGGAGCTTTCCCCCAGCCATTCATCCTTGTCGCGATTGTCGAGCAGCTTGATCGTTGGATCGGCCAGTGCCGCCAGCATCTGCTCCGTGGTTACCAGCAGCTCAGCCTGCGGCAGAACGGGGAAGCACGCCGCTGCGGGGGTTACCGTCGCGATGTCGACCGTGCCGCCGAATGCCTTCCAGGCCCGCAGACCACCATCGAGGATGCCGACCTTCGGGTAGCCGAGGTACTGCAACAGCCAGAAGCCGCGGCACGATCCGCCATAGCGGGTATTCAGCGCATCTTCGTAGACGATGGCGACTTTCTCGCCATCCAGACCGGCGTTGCCGAACAGCTCGGCGAATTGCGCCTGCAAGGCCTGCAGCCCCTCGGGGCTGGTTTGCGCCAGGTAGGAAAAGACATCCGGCACATTGACCGCGCCGACGATGTGCCCGGCCTGATAACTTTCGGGGTCGCGGATGTCGATCAGCACGGCCTTGCCAGCTTGCATCAAGGCTGCCGCTTCGTCGGGCCCGAAAAGCACTTTGTTGCTCATGGTTCCATCCTCTCCGGTTTGCTCCGGCCAGCCTGAAACTGGCCGAGAGCATGGGCTGCAGCAGGAATCAGTAGCTCTTGTACGGCAGGAACTTGCCGGACAGCACCACGTTGACGCGGTCGCCCTTCGGGTCGGCCTGGCGCTGGATATCCATGGAGAAGTCGATGGCGCTCATGATGCCGTCACCAAACTCCTCGTGGATCAGCTCCTTGATGGTGGTGCCGTAGATGCTGACGATCTCGTACCAGCGGTAGATCAGCGGATCGGTAGGCACGGCGCTCGGCAGCGAGCCCTTGTACGGCACGATCTGCAGCCAGGCCACCGCCTCGTCGGGCAGATCGAACAGTTGGCCGAGGGTTTCCGCCTGGGTCTTGTCGAAGGTCATTTGGCCCAGGCAGCCGGCAGTGGTCCACTCCTTGGACAGGCCGATAGCCTCGGCCACATGGCTCCACTTCAGGCCTTTGCTGACCTTGGCGGCCAGGATCAGTTTGGTCACTTCTTCGCGGCTGGAAATCATGATGCGTTCCTCATTCGGTTCGGTGTCCGGGCAGCGCCGCACTGGCGACTGCCCGCAAAATGGTCGCAGGGCGTTGCGTCAGTCTCAGTCGGCCAGGCCGATGCTGAACGGGATCGGGTTGCGCATGGTGTTGGCCACCGGCGAGTAGAAGTTGGCGTGCTTGACGATCTCATCCAGCTCCTCGCGGCTCGCATCGCCCTCCACCAGCACCTTCACACGGATTTCCTGGAAGCCCATTTGCGCAGGCTGCATCTCCGCGCCACCGGCACCCCAGGCCGCCGGGTTGCCGATATCGCCCTCGAGGAAGATTTCCAGCTTGCTCAGCTTCACCTGCTTCCAGGTGGCCACCGCGGTGATGCCCACGGCCAGGCAACCACCCAGGCCGGAGAGGACGATCTCGCCCGGGGCCGGTGCGGTGTCCTCGCCGAACAGGTGCAGCGGCTCGTCGACCACTACCGGCTGGTGATCACCGACATAGCTCAGGCTGCGGTACATGCCCTGCATGACGGAGTGGACCTTGTTGGTGCCACGGGTGGCCGGGTTGTTGCGGCCCTTCTCAGCGAAGGCCATCAACCCGTCGCGATCGATCGGCTTCAGGTAGGTCTTCACGGTGGTCGGGCAAGTGGCGGTTGCTGCAGACATGGCATTCTCCATCGGGTTTTGATCGAGCAGTTGGGCTGCTCTTTTGGACTCGAATGCTCTTTTGCAGCAGGTGTGCCAAGTCATGCCATGCCGCCGAAATCTGATTTTTATTTCTTTAAAATCATATACTTAACCAATTCAGGCACCCCTCCCAACAACCAAGTTTTCAGCAAGCCTTGGGTATAGTCGGCAGCTGACATTGTCGACATTGACGACAATGTCAGCTCACGAATTGGCTCAGGTTGCTGGTTGGTCTACCCGGGCGGCACCCATGTTCGCGATGGCACGGAGGCTCACCAGTAGCGCCAGTTGACCAAAAACTCGGCTAGCCTTCGTGACTCAACCACCGCTCACAAGCGGGAGACGAGCATGGTCAGCAAGAACACGATCTGCCTCTGGTACGACGGCACCGCAGAGGACGCAGCGAAGTTCTAGGGGTTGTAAGCCGGAACCGCCGAAATTTCCGTTAGCCAGAGGGGCAACTCGCGTCTGAACCTCAGTCCCGCCCATCTTGGCTCATCACCCAGCTTGCGTAGCACAGCACCCTTTAGATCAGCGGACATGGCGCAGAGCCGTAGGAAGAGCTGCAAGCCGTAACTACACGAGAGATTGGTCAAGCATAGGCAACCCACCCCATGCCGATTGCAATGCCTATCCCGATAGCCATCATCCCAGGCAGGCAGCGCAACAGGAAGTCGCGCCCTGCGACCCAGGCGAGGAGGCCAGTTTTGAAGCACAGGTTAGAGAGAATCGCCAGGCCGATCGCGTTAGCGGCTACCTCGGCGCCCAGTTTCCCATTCCCAAACAGGCGCAGGGTCGACAATGCGATGGCATCAAGTTCGGTCAGCCCGGACACGGCGGACGCCAGGTAGAGCCCGCGGGTTCCCGCCCAATCGGACAGCCACGAGGCTAAAAGTAAAATGATGGCATACATCGCACCGAAGCTCAGCGCAACCCGTAACTCGGTCGGATTGGCAACTTCCGGCAAAAGAAGTGGCCCCCCCGTCCGCGAACGATGCCAGACGAACAGTACCGCCAAGCCGCCTGCCACCAGGTTGCCGACCAACACTGGCCAAAGGGTCGCCATCAAGGAGGGCGCGATGGCAACGGCGATCATGCCCAGGCGCACGGACAAGACCAGATTGGCCATGAGAATGACGATCGACGACGTCAGCGCCATGGTCGGCGTCTGGCGGGCATGACGGGCGTACACCAGGGTAGTCGCGGTGCTCGACACCAGTCCTCCCAGCAGACCGAGCAAGGGCGGGCCAAAGCGATCTCCGACCGCACGCATGGCCAAATAGCCGGCGAGGCTCAAGCCGGATATCAGGACGACCATCATCCAGACGTGGTGAGGATTGAAAGCGCCATAGGGTCCATAACCGACGTTGGGCAGGAGCGGCAGCACGATAAAACTCAGCGTAGCGAACTGCAGGATCGACACCAGGTCGCGGGAAGTAATCCGTGAACTCAAGCCGCGCAGTTCGGCCTTGAAATGGAGCAGCGCTGCGGCAGCAATGGCTAGCATAACAGCATAACGACCGTGGCCGAGCCAAACCATCGCTCCGAGGGTGAACGAAAGCAGGATGGCCATTCGTGTGGTGGGGCCAGCGTGGCTCTCGCTCTCCCCGGTCGCGGTCTGACCGAAAACCATGATGCCCGTCATGGCCAGCAAGGCGGCAGGGAGAAACCACGGCGCCCCGACGCTCTGGCCGACGAGGGCGGCGATGGAGCCGAACAGCGCGGCCAAGGCCGAAGTTCGTAACCCCATTGCCGAACCGGCGCGTTCACGCTCAACCCCGATCAGAAGGCCGATGGCCAGGCTGGTCAGAAAAGAGATCAGATGCTCGTTGACGTTAGGGTCCATTGGCGCTTCCCGTAGTTCACCTGACCAACTGTCGGGCAGATGGAAAAATAATTGTTGAAATATGAGGTAGTAACGCCCATCACCTGCGGGAACTGACCTACGCCTTCGAGGAGATGGGGCAGGCTTGGGCCAACCGCCTGATCGAACTGCTGGTCGCCGCTTGCCATGAGGTCGATCAGGCGGCGGCGTGCTGACGCCCGAACGCCTTGCGTCCTGCCGCAAGGATTACGACGCCATTCTCGCGGACGGCGAGGCAGCCAATCCGCGCGCACCGCCTTCCGGCAAACGCGGGCTCGAGGCCGGCGTGATCGAAGCGGTGCGGCGATTCCGGCTTGACGGTCATGCCGCAGACGGGGTCGGTGATCGGGTGGTGCTCGTGCATGGCTGTGTCTCCCTTCTTGTATGGCGGCGCGCCGGCGGCGATCGGCTAAACGAGGAATTTCGCCGTGGCTTGTTGCAGATTGGACGCGAGCGATTCCAACTGGCGCGCCGCGTCGGCGATGTCTTCCACCGCCTGGCTGTTGCGCCGCGACAACTGGGCGATCTGTTCGACGTTTTCGGCCACCGCCCCGGAGGCCTGCCGCTGCTCGGCCAGGGTCGACGAGATCGCGCCGACGGCGACGATGACGTCCGCCGACCCCTGCCGCATGTCGGCCATCGAACGCGCCGCCTCGCCCGCCTTCTCCACCCCGGCGCCGACACGCTTCGTGCCGGTGTCCATGCCGTCGACGGCGCGGGCCGTAAGGGCCTCGACGCCTTTGATCATGTCGGTGATTTCCTGCGTCGATTGCGTGGTTCGTTCGGCGAGCTTCCTGACCTCATCGGCGACGACGGCGAAACCTCGGCCCTGTTCGCCGGCGCGGGCCGCCTCGATCGCCGCGTTCAAGGCCAGCAGGTTCGTCTGGTCCGCGATCTCCCGTATGGCACTGACAATGGCGAAAATCTGCTTTGAATCGTCGCCGAGTTGCTGCACGCTCGATGCCGCCTGCTGCACCGTAGCGGCGATTTGCTCCATCTCCCTGGCGGCATCCAGGACGATGCGCTCGCCTTCGGAAGACAAGGATCCCGAGCGCGCGGCGATGCTCTCGGCGTCCATCGCGCTTGCGGAGATCTGCCCGATGCGCTGTGTGATCTGCTCGACCGCCTGCGTCGTGTTCGACGCCGCCTGCGCCTGTTCCGCCGAACTGGCGGCCACCCCGCGGCTGGCCGCGGCAAGCTGCTGCGCCGACATCAGCAGGGCATCGGCACCGCGCCGTACCTGGCCGACGGCGTCCCGAATGCTCGTCTGCATGCGCAGCATGGACGCCATCAGGCTGCCGGCATCGCCCGGCAACGTCTGGACTTGAAAGGCGAGGTCGCCCTCGGCGATGCGCCGCGCGATCGCCGCCGCTTCGGCGGGCTCGCCGCCCAATTGCCGCAGCAGACTGCGGATGATCGCGTAGGACACCGCCAGCGAAAGACCGCCGCCCAGGGCGATGAGGATGCCGAAGACGCGCAGGGTCCCCCCGTAAAGGTCGTCGCTCTGGGCCATGGTTTCGGCGGCGACGCTGCGCGCGTGGTTCTCGATCTTCTGCAGCAAGGCCTCGGTCTTGGCCAACGGTCCGGTTTCGATCCCCGCGACCAGGTCGTCTACCGCATGCCCGGCGAGGTGATTCGACGGATCGAAGGTTGCCAGCGCCTTGCGGTACTTCTCGCCGATGGCGCGATGCGTTGCCAGCAGGTCGCGCACTTCGTCCGTCGCCATCCGCTGCGCATCCATCAATTCGGCGCCCTTGGCGAGAAAGGCCTGCACCTGTTTCTCCTCGCGCTCGAAATCGGCCACGTGGCGGTTGAACGTTGCCTTGTCGTGGCCGCGCAACAGGATGTTCTTCCAGCCGATCATCTGGCTGTGCAAGTGCGTCTGCGCGCGCTCCAGGGCGACCAGTATCTCCATCTGCCGCCCCTCGGTTTCGAGCGCCGAGCGCAAACCGCCGTGCAGGTAATGCAGGCCGAAAAATCCGGCCCCGCCCAACGCCAAGAGGCTGCCCAGGCTCAACGCGGCAAGCAGCCACAAACGCGAACTGGTCTTCGCAAGCATGATTTCTCCCATGATAACTACTCAGGTAGGCCGGAATAGCATCGCTATTCCGGGTTTGAGGACAGGCAGGCGGAGCCGATAAGAGAGGGCATGAATGAACTGCCCGATCTCGACCGACTCGGCCACGCCGAGAAGAACGATCTGATCCGTGCGCTGTTTGCGCAGGTTCAAGCACTGACGATAACGCCTGGCAGCCCTTCGGCGAGTGCAAGCGAAGCCGGAACCAACAGGATTAAAATGCCAGATAGGTGTTTTCTGCTGTGCATTGCTACTTCTTGCTCTCAAGTTTGCCTCAGCTAGATTCGAGGTGGCCGAATCAAAGCCATGGCGCAGTGGTTAGCTGCGATTCTAAAACGTCTCCCTACCTACCAAGCTGACGTCCTGCATGATTGAAACACATGGCGGCCGGCCTGTTGACTCGCTCCGCAAATGTAATTTATTCGTCATCTTGTCAGCAGGTAGGGGTTGTAAGCCGGAAACCCAGTGTTTTGCGACCTATCTGCAACAGTCATGTGCACCAACCTCTGGATGGCCTCAAAATTGTGCGGAAAACCATGTCGCCATGCGCTACCATACGGAAACCTATTTTTAATGGTTATCCGCCTATGTTGGTTGGCTACATGCGCGTGTCGTCGGACTCCGACCGCCAGAGCACGGACTTGCAACGCGATGCGCTGCTCGCCGCCGGCATCGATCCGCGCCATCTGTTCGAGGATCGAGCATCCGGCGCGAAGGATGACCGTGCCGGCTTGGCGCGGGCGCTCGAATTCGTCCGGCCTGGCGATGTGCTGGTCGTGTGGAAACTCGACCGGCTCGGCCGCTCGCTGTCGCATCTGCTCGCCATCGTGACCTCGCTCAAGGACAAGCGGGTGGCGTTCCGCTCGCTGACGGAGAACCTGGACACCACGACGCCCTCGGGCGAGTTCCTGTTCCAGGTGTTCGGCGCACTCGCGCAGTATGAGCGCGCCTTGATCCAGGAGCGCGTCGTCGCTGGCCTGACCGCCGCGCGCAAACGCGGCCGGATCGGCGGGCGACCGCAGGCGATCACCGGCGAGAAGCTCGACGCCATCGTCGCCGCGCTGGACGGCGGCATGTCCAAGGCGGCGGTATGTCGCAATTTCAGCGTCAAGCGCACCACCTTGATTGAGACCCTGGCGCGGATCGGCTGGACGGGCTCCCGTGGAGCGTCATCACGATGATCGGCAAGAGCGAGCGGTTGACCATCCTTTCGGATGCCGAGCAGGAAGCCCTGTACGGCCTGCCGGATTTCGATGATGCACAGCGGCTGGAATACCTGGCACTGACTGAAACCGAACTGGCGCTCGCCAGTAGCCGGCCCGGCCTCCATGCTCAGGTCTATTGCGTCTTGCAAATCGGCTACTTCAAGGCCAAGCGTGCCTTCTTCCGTTTCGACTGGAGCGAGGTCGAGGACGATTGTGCCTTCGTGCTGAGCCGCTATTTCCACGGCGAGCCGTTCGAGCGCAAGGCGATCACCAAGCACGAGCACTACACCCAGCGCGAGCGGGTTGCCAAGTTGTTCGGCTACCGGCCGTGGGCAGCCGACTTCCTGCCGCAACTGGCGCAGCAGGCCGAGCAGATCGTGCGCCGTGACGTGACGCTTGGGTTCGTCGCCGCCGAGCTGATCGTCTGGCTCAACGGGCACAAGATCATCCGGCCCGGCTACACCACCCTGCAAGAGCTGGTCAGTGAAGTCTTGTCCGCCGAACGTCGGCGGCTGGGCAGCCTGCTGGCGGAAGTGTTGGACGAATCAGCCAAGGCCACGCTGGCCCAGCTCCTGGTTCGTGACGACACCCTGTCGCAACTGGCGGCGCTCAAGCAGGACGCCAAGGATTTCGGCTGGCGTCAGATGGCCCGCGAACGCGGGAAGCGCGCCACGCTGGAGCCGCTGCACGGGATCGCCAAGGCGCTGCTGCCCAAGCTGGGTATCTCGCAGCAAAACCTGCTGTACTACGCGAGCCTGGCGAACTTCTATACCGTCCATGACCTGCGCAACCTGAAGGCGGATCAGACCCGGCTCTACCTGCTGTGCTATGCCTGGGTGCGTTACCGGCAACTCACCGACAACCTGGTCGATGCGATGGCCTTCCACATGAAGCAACTAGAGGATGAAAGCAGCGCGGGCGCGAAGCAGTCCTTCGTCGCCGAGCAGGTACGACGCCATCAGCAAACGCCGCAGGTTGGCCGCCTGCTGTCGCTGTACGTGGACGACAGCGTGACCGATCCGACGCCGTTCGGTGAGGTGCGCCAGCGCGCCTACAAGATCATGTCCAGGGACGCGCTGCAAAGCACCGCGCAGCGCATGAGCGTCAAGCCGCTGAACAAACTGGCGCTGCACTGGCAGGCGGTGGACGGTCTGGCCGAACGCATCCGACGCCATCTGCGGCCGCTGTACGTCGCGCTCGACTTCGCCGGCACTGATCCGGACAGCCCGTGGCTCGCGGCGCTGGCCTGGGCTAAGGGCGCGTTCGCCAAACAGCAGCGCCTGTCGCAACGGCCGCTCGCCGAATGTCCGGCGGCCACGCTGCCGAAACGCTTGCGGCCGTACCTGCTGACCTTCGACGCCGATGGCAAGCCGACTGGCCTGCACGCCGACCGCTACGAGTTCTGGCTGTACCGCCAGGTCAGGAAGCGCTTCCAGTCGGGCGAACTCTACCTCGACGACAGCTTGCAGCACCGGCATTTCTCCGACGAGTTGGTTTCGATGGACGGGAAGGCCGACGTGCTGGCACAGATGGACATCCCGTTCTTGCGGCAGCCGGTCGATACCCAACTCGATGCGCTGGCGGCCCAGCTGCACGCGCAATGGCTGGCGTTCAACCGCGAGCTGAAACAGGGCAAGCTGACGCACTTGGAATACGACAAGGACTCGCAGAAGCTGACTTGGCGCAAGCCCAAGGGCGAAAACCAGAAGGCGCGCGAGCAGGCGTTCTACGAGCAACTGCCGTTCTGCGATGTCGCTGATGTGTTCCGCTTCGTCAACGGCCAGTGCCAGTTCCTGTCGGCGTTGACGCCATTGCAGCCGCGTTACGCGAAGAAGGTAGCGGATGCCGACAGCCTGATGGCGGTCATCATCGCGCAGGCGATGAACCACGGCAACCAGGTCATGGCGCGCACCAGCGACATCCCGTACCACGTGCTGGAAAATACCTACCAGCAGTACCTGCGCCAGGCGTCGCTGCATGCTGCCAACGACCGCATCAGCAACGCCATTGCCGCGCTGCCGATCTTCCCGCATTACTCGTTCGACCTCGATGCGCTGTACGGCGCCGTCGATGGGCAGAAATTCGGCGTCGAACGGCCGACCGTGAAGGCGCGCTACTCGCGCAAGTATTTCGGGCGCGGCAAGGGCGTCGTTGCCTACACGCTCTTGTGCAACCACGTGCCGCTGAACGGTTATCTGATTGGCGCGCATGAGTACGAGGCTCACCACGTGTTCGACATCTGGTATCGCAACACGTCCGACATCGTGCCGACCGCGATCACCGGCGACATGCACAGCATCAACAAGGCCAACTTCGCCATCCTGCACTGGTTCGGCCTGCGTTTCGAGCCGCGCTTCACCGACCTCGACGACCAGTTGCAGGAGCTGTATTGTTGCGCCGACGATCCGGCGCTGTACGAGAAGTGCCTGATCCGGCCGGTCGGCCAAATCGACCGGCAACTCATCGTCAGCGAGAAGGCGAACATCGACCGGATCGTCGCCACGCTGGGCCTGAAGGAAATGACGCAGGGCACGCTGATCCGGAAACTGTGCACCTACACCGCGCCGAATCCGACGCGGCGCGCGATCTTCGAGTTCGACAAGCTGGTGCGCAGCATCTACACGTTGCGCTACCTGCGCGACCCGCAACTCGAACGGAACGTACACCGCTCGCAAAACCGCATCGAGTCTTATCACCAGCTACGCTCGACCATCGCCCAGGTCGGCGGGAAGAAGGAATTGACCGGCCGTACCGACATCGAAATCGAGATCAGCAACCAGTGCGCCCGGCTGATCGCCAACGCGGTTATCTACTACAACTCGGCCATCCTGTCGCGGCTGCTGACGAAATACGAGGCGGCCTGCAACGCCAGGGCGCTGGAACTCATCACCCAGATATCGCCGGCGGCCTGGCGGCACATCCTGCTGAACGGGCATTACACCTTCCAGAGCGACGGCAAGGTCATCGACCTCGATGCGCTCGTGGCGGGGCTGGAACTGGGGTGACGGAAATTTCGGCGGTTCCGGCTTACAACCCCTTCTACGCCGAGACCTTTCCGGACAGTGCAGTGGGAGCCATCGTTCGCGCTCCCGGCGACTATCCCGCCGGCAAGCAGGGCGATGTCCTGGTGGTCGAGTTCACCGTGCTGGGCATTCCTTGCATGGGCCTCAACGGCGGCCCGGGGATCAAGCACAACGAGGCTTTCTCATTCCAGGTTGCCACCGACGACCAAGCCGAAACCGACCGCCTGTGGAACGCGATCGTTGGCAACGGGGGCCAGGAAAGCGAATGCGGCTGGTGCAAGGACAAGTGGGGGGTGTCGTGGCAGATCACGCCACGCGTCCTCATGGACGCGCTGGCCGATCCCGATCATGAGGCGGCCAAGCGCGCATTCGACGCGATGATGCAGATGAGCAAGATCGACATCGCCGCGATCGAAGCGGCTCGGCGCGGCTGACGCTCGACGGGCGCCGGCTTGCGCCCTCCGCGAACGGCCGCATCGAGTCGACTGCGGCCTCTCTCGACCGGCAGCAGTCGGCCGATTCTGTTGAAAAAGTCCCTCTACGATTTCTGCGTGCGAAAGTAGGCCGCTGACGTTGAAATCTGAAGCAGCTCCGCACCGAGTCTGCTTCAGAATTCGCGTAGCAACGCCAAAACCGTGCGTTTTTTGAACGATTGAAAGCGGCTCCAGCAAAGACCGCCTTTTTCAACAGAATCGGCCGATTTCTGCCTGTCGCCACTGGCCACTTCGGGTCAACACCTACCCTTCTCTCTCCTTTCGTTCATAGACCAGGGCTGCTAACCGCCCCTGGCTATCTACCTCACGCACCCCGTCCTGTAACAGCTCCTCAGAGCACATCAAGCGGCATCTTCAGATAACGCACCCCATTGCCCTCAGGCTCAGGCAGCACGCCGGCCCGGATGTTCACCTGGATCGAGGGCAGCAGCAGGTTGGGCATGTCGAGCTGCGCGTCGCGCTGGTTGCGCATGGCAACGAAGTCCCCCTCGCCCACGCCATCATGCATGTGAATGTTCGCCGCGCGCTGCTCGGCCACCGAGCACTCGGCAATCGGCTTGCGCCCAGACGGCGGGTAGTCGTGACACATGAACAGGCGGGTCTCTCCCGGCAGGGCGAGAAGGCGGCGGATCGAGCGATATAGCTGGGCGGCGCAGCCTCCCGGGAAGTCGCAGCGGGCGGTACCGACATCCGGCGGGAACAGGGTGTCACCGACGAATACCAGACGCTCTTCGATCTGGAACGCCAGATCCGCCGGCGTATGCCCGGGCACGTGCAGAGCGCGGGCACGCAGTTCGCCGATGGTGAAGGCCTCGTCGGCCTGGAACAGGTGATCGAACTGGCCATGCTCCGCGCAGTAGTCCGCGGGCAGATTGTAGATGCCCGTGAACACCCTCTGCACGTTACGGATCGCCCCGCTGGCGCCGATCCTGCCGCCCAGGCGCTGACGCAGGTAGGCGGCAGCGGACAGGTGATCGGCATGGGCATGGGTTTCCAGCAGCCACTGCACCGCGAGCCGTTGCTGTTGGACGTAAGCGAGGATTCCATCGGCCGCCCGGGTATCGGTGCGTCCGGATTTCGGGTCATAGCCGAGCACCGAATCGATGATGGCGCAGGGCGTGCCCGGCCCGGCGTGCACCACATGGCTGAAGGTCGAGGTCTGCGCGTCGAAAAAGCTTTCCACATGCGGCTGCATGGCGGGCTCCGGGGTTCAGTGAAGCGGAAAAAGGGATATGAGCGTCTTGCCCAGCAGCATCAGCGCGGCCAGGCCGGCGAGCAGGGCGAAACCCAGTTGCAGGTAGCGGGCAGGCACCCGCGGGGCCAGCAGACGGCCGCCGAGCATCCCGCAGCCGGACCCGGCGATGAACATCCAGGCCGCGGCGGACAGGCTGCCGCCGGACCAGAGGAAACCGGCAACCGTACTGGCGGAGATCAGCGCGATCACCATCAGCGAGGTGGCAACGATGCCGTGCATGCCGAGGTTGCTGAACTGGCGCACCCCGGGGACGACCAGGAAGCCGCCGCCGACGCCGAGCAGGCCGCTGAACAGCCCCGACAGGCCACCGATGGCGGACAAGCTGAAGAAGCACCGCGAATTCCAGCGCAAGCGCCCGGTCTCGGTGTTGAGCATGCAGTTTCTGCGCAAGGCCTCGGGTACCGCGCCCGGCGCAGGGCTGGTCAGGGCCTGGCCCGCCATGCGCCCGGCGATCAGCAGCAGCACGGCGCAGAACAGCAGCATCAGCGCCGCCACCGGCAGAACGGCCGCCAGCCGCAGCCCGAGCGGCGCGCAGAGTGCGCCGCCGAGCGCCATCAGCAGCGCTGCCTTGTAGCGCACCAACCCGCGGCGGAGGCCATCAAGACCGCCGAGGAAGGCCGAAGCACCCACCGCGACCAGCGCCACCGGCGCCGCTTCGGGCAGGCTGTAGCCCAAGCCGAGCACCAGCGCCGGCACGGCCAGCACCCCGCCTCCCCCGGTCATGCCCAGCGCCAGGCCCACACCCAGGCCGTAAAGGCTTTCCAGCAACATGCGTCCTCCTGCGCCTGAGCGGCGCCCGTCGCCGATCAGTAGCGGTACTGCATCTGTACCCAGAACTTGTCGGTATCCACCGCGAACTCGTCGGCGTCGTAGCGGGCGTACTTGGCCATGGCCACCAGGTTCTTCACATAGGGGATCGGTCGGCTGTAGGCCACGTCCAGCTCCTGGCCGTAGCTGTCGCCCCCCTGGTCGGCCCGGAAGTCGTGGTACCAGGCCTGCAGGCTGCCGCCCAGCAGGGGCACGCTGCCGCCGACATAGCTGTCGCGGATACCGGCTGCCGGGGTGATGAGGAACAGGTCGGCCCAGCCCTGGAACTGGTGCTTGGTCGCCAGCGGCGTCTGGAAGGCGCGATTGCCGGCACCTTCCTCCCCGCCGAGCACCTCGTAGCCGACCTTGGCCAGGTAGCCGCCCTGCTGGTAGCCCAGCTCGCCGAGGAAGTAGTGGCCGTTCAGGTCCAGCGGATTGTTGCCGTAGTCGCGCTGGCGGGCATATTCCAGGGTGTAGCTGAAGCCCTCCCGCGCGCCGGCGAGACGCACACCGCTGGTACGGCTGGACTGGCTGCCCGGCGCCGCGGTTGGCGCCACCGCCAGGTTGTCGAGGCCGAGCAGGTAGCTGTAGGCGGTGACCTTCAGCTCCGGGCGCCAAGCATAGGCGACGTTGAACAGGTGACTGTGCCCCTCGATGTTCGCCGGATTGGTCGGATAGCCGTGCTGGCCGTCGGGGCCGAACGTGGTGTTGATGTTGTCGAGGTAGGCGTAGGTCAGGGTCAGCTGGTCCAGCGGCTTGAGCTGGCCAAGGAAGCCGTCGTAGGTCTGCTCGTTCTGCCGCCAGGCGACACCGCCGACGAAGCGCTGATTGTCCAGCTCGATGCGCTGGCGGCCGGCCACAGCGCTTCCCTGCGCATGGTCGTAGCGCAGCAGTGCCTGGTTGATTTCAGTACCGTCGGGGTCGCCCACCACCGAGTAATTGCCGCGACCATTGCGGGTATCGTTGAAGCGCTCGTCGCCGATGCGGTTGAGGTTGTCGACCTCGAGCACCCCGGAGAAGCCGTACCAGCTCCCGCTCTGGAAGCCGGCGCGTGTGCGCAGGGTCTGTGCGTTGGCATGGTCGAGGGCGTTGTCCTGATCGACGTGCTCGTAGCGATAACGCAGATCGAGGATCGGCTTGCCCTGGGTAAGCAGGTTGGCAAGGGCTTCTTCGGGCTGGGCTACAGCTGGCGCAGTCGAGGCCAGCAACAGGGGGCACAGCAGAGTGTTGGCACGCATGGGGGCTTTCCTGGCAAGTTTTTCAGGGCGCACCTTTCCCGTGCCGCCAGTACCGGAGTTCTGGCGGCCGCTGATTAGCGGATCGGGAAGGGGCGTTACAGGATGGTCAGTCAGGCGACGACGCGCATCCTGGAGGTCTGTGGTTGCTCGGGGCCGGGCGGCGGCTCGTCACTTTCCAGCCCCGGCCGCACGATCAGCGGCTCGCCACCGGCCTGCGCCGGCGCCCCGCTCTGCTGGATGACCTTGGAGCGGCGCACCAGGAAGTCCACCAGGTGGTTGCGGATGCGGTAGAACTGCGGGTCGTGGTGCATGGTTTCGCGGCTGCGATCACGCGGCAGGGTGTTGATGACGATCTCGGCCACTCGCGCATGGGGGCCGTTGCTCATCAGCATGATCTTGTCGGCCAGCAGGATCGACTCGTCGACGTCGTGGGTGATCATGAACACCGTCTGCCGGGTGGCTGAGCAGATCTTCAGCAGCTCGTCCTGAATCACACCGCGAGTCAACGCATCCAGCGCGCCGAACGGCTCGTCCATCAGCAGCATCTTCGGCTCCACGGCGAAGGCGCGGGCGATACCGACGCGCTGCTTCATGCCACCGGAAAGTTCGCTGGGCTTCTTCTGCGCGGCGGCCTTGAGGCCGACCATGTCGAGGAAGCGGGCGCCATGCTCGGCGATCTGCTTGCGCGACCACTCCGGGTAGCGCGAGCGCACGGCGAAGGCGATGTTCTGCTCCACGGTCAGCCAGGGCAGCAGCGCGTGGCTCTGGAACACCACGCCACGGTCCAGGCTGGGACCGGAGATTTCCTTGCCGGCCATCACCACCCCGCCGCTGCTGGCCTCTTCCAGGCCGGCTATGACGTTGAGGATGGTGCTCTTGCCGCAACCGGAGTGACCGATCACACAGATGAACTCACCCTGCTGGATGCTGAAGTTGATGTTCTCGAACACCGGCGGCAGATCGTCGCGATAGCGCTTGGTCAACCCTTCCACCTTGATGAAGGGGACGCTGTGCTTGTGAGCTTCATTCGACATAGGTCACCTTCTTTTGCAGGCTGGCAAACAGGAGATCAAGGAGCATGCCGATCACGCCGATCATCAGGACGGCGAAGATCACGTTGCCCAGGGACAGGTTGTTCCACTCGTTCCAGACGAAGTAGCCGATGCCGGTACCGCCGATCAGCATTTCCGCGGCGACGATGACCAGCCAGGCGATGCCCATGGAGATGCGCATGCCGGTGATGATGGTCGGCGCGGCAGCCGGCAGGATCACCTGGAAGGCCTTGCGCAACGGACCGACCTCGAGGGTGCGGGCGACGTTGAGCCAGTCCTTGCGCACCCCGGCGACACCGAAGGCGGTATTGATCAGCATCGGCCAGACCGAGCAGATGAAGATCACGAAGATCGCCGAGGTGGTGGAATCCTTGATGGTGTAGAGCGCGATCGGCATCCAGGCCAGCGGCGAGATGGGCTTGAGCACCTGGATGAATGGATCGAAGGCCTTGTAGAGCAGCGGCGACATGCCGATCACGAAGCCCAGCGGGATCGCCACCAGCGCGGCGATCAGGTAGCCGAGCCCCACGCGCCCCAGCGAATGGGCCAGCTGGATGCCGATGCCCTTGTCGTTGGGACCGTTGTCGTAAAAGGGATCGCTGAGCTGCTTCCAGGCCAGGCCGGCGAATTGCGCCGGGGTCGGCATGCCGTTGACCTCCTTCGTTTCACCGCTGACGGTCTGCCCCATCAGCAGGGCGTACTCCTCGTCCATCGCGCTGGTGGCGGCTTGCTTGCCAGGCAGGCTCGCCACCTGCCAGACCATCAGCAGCACCAGCAGCATCACGAAGGACAGCAGCGCGGCTTTCATACGTATCGATTTGCCCATGACGTTCTCCTTAGCTGCGCTTGATGGCGAAGCCATCCAGATAGGCCTGCGGCTGGCGCGGATCGAACGGCCGGCCCATCACCGAGAAGCTCTTGTAGCCGGACGCCGGTTCGGCATTGGCCTCGCTCATCGCCAGGCTAGCCATCTGCCGGCGGGCGTCGGTCATAAGGAACACCTGCTCGGCGAGTGCGCTGAAATTCATCTCACCCTTCACGTACCCCCAGCGCTTCATCTGGGTCAGCATCCAGGTCGCCATGGAGTACCAGGGCATCGCATCAAAGCCGGCGCGGTCCGGCTCGTTCTGCACCTTGCCCAGGCCGTCGGCATAGCGCCCGGTCAGCGCCTGGCGAATGACGATCTCCGGCTGGTTGAGGTAGTTCGGCGTGGAGATGGCCTGGGAAATCGCCGGCAGGTTGGCAGGATCGTTGGCGGCCGTCGCGGCATTGAGGATGGCGCGGTACAGCGCGGCGAAGGTGTTCGGGTTCTGCTCGATGAACGCCTGCGAGGTGCCGAAGGAGCAGCACGGATGGCCATCCCAGATGTCCTTGGAGAGGATGTGGATGAAGCCGATGCCGTCGTACACCGCGCGCTGGTTGAAGGGATCCGGGCCGAGGAAACCGTCGATGTTGCCGGCGCGCAAGTTGGCGATCATTTCCGCCGGCGGGGTCACCCGCAGTTGCACATCGCGATCCGGATCCAGGCCATGCTCGGCCAGGTAGTAGCGCAGCAGGAAGTTGTGCATGGAAAACTCGAAGGGGATGGCGAACTTGAAGCCCTTCCAGTTGTGCGGATCGCGGTTGTCCTTGTGCTTGAGTGCCAGGGTGATGGCCTGGCCGTTGGTGTTCTGGATGGTCGCCACGCGCATCGGCTGGGCGCTGGAGCCGAGGCCCATGGAGATGGCCAGGGGCATCGGGGCGAGGAAGTGCGAGGCATCCAGTTCGCCATTGAGCATGTTGTCGCGAACCAGCGCCCAACCGGCAGTCTTCTGCAGGCTAACGTTGAGCCCCTGCTCCCTATAAAAGCCCATCGGGTCAGCCATGATCAGCGGCGTGGCGCAGTTGATCGGAATGAAGCCGATCTTCAGGTTCTTCTTCTCCAGCGGACCCTTTTCCTCAGCCATCGCCTGCAGCGACTGCAGCGGCAGCACGCTGGCGATGGCCGCCATCGCGGTGCCCATGCCCACCGCCTTGAGGAAACGGCGGCGGGTGGCATCGTGAGGGAACAGCGCGCGCACGGCGGCTGCCTCGACGAAATCGCGGGACAGGGCTTCACTGTCGCGGCCGCGGGCCAGACGCTCCCGCTCGGCCTGCAGGTCATGCTCCTGCTGGCTGCCGTGGGCCCCGCAGGTGCAGCCCGACAGGCTGCTGTGCTCCGAATAGGGGCGGTAGAAATTCTTATCGGTCATGGCTGTGCCCTCTTTTGGCTCATCCGATCAAGCTGCTTTGGCCTGACCTACACGCAAGGTTGAAGCGGTACGGCCGTCGACCAGCTGCTCCATCAGCAGGCAGCTGTCGTCTTCACGCACCACAAGCCACTCGCCCTCAGCACAAGGCGTGCCATGCATCTCGATGGGCAGGGAGCGGGTCTTCAGGCGGATCACTGGCTGGCTGTGGGCGTAGCTCTCGCCAGCCCTGCCGAGCACGGCATGGGCAATCGCCCTCGCCTGCCGAGCGATCGGTTCGATGAAGCGGCAGGCTGCGCCGTCCAGACTGACACAGTCGCCCAGCGCGTAGACATCCGCGGCACTGGTCTGCAGGGTGCAGGGGTCGACCCGGATGCCCTTGTCGAAGGCCAGCCCGGCAATCCGCGCCAGACGGTCATCGGTCACCAGGCCGGTGGCGGCGACGACCTGATCGACGACCAGGCTCTGGCCGCACTGGGTGGTGATGAGCTTGCTGCCATCGTCCTGGGCGCTGATGCCTGCGACCTGGACAGCACCGAGATAGCTGACGCCGAGGCGCTCCTGGCTCTGGCGCAGGCGCTGTGCCGCAATCTCAGGCAACAGGCCCGCCAGCGGCAGGGCAAGGCGGTCCAGCAGGGTCACTTGATGGCCGGCGCGGGCGAAGTCCTCGGCCAGTTCGCAACCGACCATGCCGGCGCCGACGATGGCCACCCGCTGCGGCGCCTTGGCCAGCTGTGCCTGCAGGCCGCTCCAGCCGGCCAGGTCGTTGACTCGCCAGCACAGCGCCGGCGGAAGCGCGGCCGGCAGTGCAGGACGCGCGCCCTGGGCCAGCACCAG
This sequence comes from Stutzerimonas sp. KH-1, assembly GCF_054483855.1. Classification (NCBI taxonomy): domain Bacteria; kingdom Pseudomonadati; phylum Pseudomonadota; class Gammaproteobacteria; order Pseudomonadales; family Pseudomonadaceae; genus Stutzerimonas; species Stutzerimonas sp. KH-1. Next base: position 1,964,703 of record NZ_CM137011.1, read on the forward strand.
CTGGGTGTACGCCAGGGTGCCGCGGGTGGTACGCAGTTGGTGGAGCGCCGGGGCCAGGCCGACCACGAAGGTCTCCGTGTACAAGCGCACCCCCAGGCGGCGGGCGGCGTCAGCCGCCGTCTCGCGGACCAGTGCCTCGGGCGTTTGGCCGCGGCTCAGCGCCACCGACAGTTCCGGCTTGTGGTAGAGGTCGCCCTTACAGGCGCTGATCAGGGTGATCGGCACCTCGGCATCCAGCTCACGCAGGGCTTCGACGGTGGCCCAGCCAGCTAGGCCGGCGCCGACCACCACTACTCCCCTGCCCTGCGGCGCGCCCTGCACCGCACAGGCGGGCGCGGCATCGCGTCTGACGAAAGGCTCGAAGTCCAGCTTGGTCACGCCGCACAGCGGGCATTCCCAGTCTTCGGGGATGTCCTCGAAGCGGGTGCCGGGGGCCAGGCCGCTGTCCGGATCACCCATCTCCTCGTCGTAAATCAGGCCGCAGGCGCGACAGATGAACTGCCGCCAGGCTTGGGTGATGGCGCTCATGCCGGCATCTCCTCTTTCATCAGGCGGGCCATCTCCCAGCGCAGATGCTTGATCGCCGGAGTGACGATGGCGACGAACTGCGCCTCGCGGATGCGCCGCTGCGGCGCGGCGCTCTTCAGGTAGCCGCGCGCCCCCTGGTGCATCAGGGATGACTGCGAGGCGCGCAGGGCCAGCTCGGCGCCCTGGGTGCGGGCGTCGAGCACCTCCAGCATGAAGTCCTTGCTGCCGTCGAAGGGGCTTTGCGCCAGCTTCATGATCCGCCCGCCCAACTCGTCGAACTCGGCCTGCAGCTCGTCCGGGCGGTCGTGCAGGAAGCGGTTGACGTGGCCGAGCACCGGCTCGACCTCGCGGATCGAGTCGAGGCTGCCCTGGACGATGCCGGTGGCCATGCCGGCTTGCAGCAGCACGAAGGCGGCGCGGATGCGGGCGATGAACGGGCGGGCCGGGTCGGCGATCATGCTGTCCTCGCCGACGAAGTAGTCATTGAGCTGGATGCGCCAGGTGCTGGTGCCCTCCATTGCGGAGAACTCCGGGCAGGCCTTGAGCTCGGCGCGCTCGTCGAGATCGAGCAGGAACATGATCTCGTGGGAGCGCGAGCCGTCGTCGCGCTCCACCGCGGCGATCGCGCCGCAGTACTGGCCCTTGGCGATGTGGCTGACCCAGGGCAGCGAACCACTGACCTTGTAGCCGCCCGGCACCTTGCGGGCGCGCAGCAGCATGTTTTCGATGCCGGCCAGCGACTTCATCGGGTTGGACAGCGCGGTGCCGCCGAACGTCCGCCCCATGGCATGGTCGTTCAGCCGTGACAGCAGCGCCGGGTTGCCCGACTGCTCCATGTACAGGCCGCAGACGTCGTGGCACCAGGTCAGGAAACCGGTCGAGCCGCAGGTTCGGCTGACCTCCTGCATAGCCGCCAGCGACAGGCCGAAGCGGCCGCCGTGGCTGTCGAGATGCACACCCAGTGCGCCGCTCTCGCCGAGGGCAGCCATGATATCGAGCGGGTAGTAGCCCTCGTGGTCGATGCGGTTGACCAGTTGGGCCAGCGGACCGCGGGCGATACGGCCCACGTCGGCGAGCACGCGGGCATCGTCGGTCCAGGCGGTGGTTGTGGTGGGAACTGCGATTGCAAGACTGTTCATGGCATCCTCCGGCTAGGCGTGTGCTGGATCAGTCGGCCAGGCCGATGCTGAACGGAATCGGGTTGCGCATGGTGTTGGCCACCGGCGAGTAGAAGTTGGCGTGCTTGACGATTTCGTCCAGCTCCTCGCGGCTCGCATCGCCCTCCACCAGCACCTTCACGCGAATCGCCTGGAAGCCCATCTGCTCAGGCGCCATCTCGGCACCACCGGCACCCCAGGCCGCCGGGTTGCCGATATCGCCCTCGAGGAAAATTTCCAGCTTGCTCAGCTTCACCTGCTTCCAGGTGGCCACCGCGGTGATGCCCACGGCCAGGCAGCCACCGAGGCCGGAGAGGACGATCTCGCCCGGGGCCGGCGCGGTGTCCTCGCCGAACAGGTGCAGCGGCTCGTCGACCACTACCGGCTGGTGATCACCGACATAGCTCAGGCTGCGATACATGCCTTGCATAACGGAGTGGACCTTGTTGGTGCCACGGGTGGCCGGGTTGTTGCGCCCCTTCTCGGCGAAGGCCATCAGCCCGTTGCGATCGATCGGCTTCAGGTAGGTTTTCACGGTCCTCGGGCAAGTGGCGGTTGCTGCGGTCATGGCATTCTCCAGCGGATCTGGTGAGCAGCGCGGCTGCTCCATCGGGTGTCGAATGCTTGATTGCAGGGGGCGTGCCAAACCGCACAAACCACAGAAAACATCAATAGAATCAATAGATTGAATCCAATACCCCCGACTTTCGAACGCCTCACCAGAGGAGCGGACAGCGGTTTGCACAGAGCCAATTGGCAACATTGTCGACATTGTCGACAGGTCCCGACGCAGCAAAACTGCAGAGACAGAAACGCTCAGGGCAGCCCGTGGTCTGCCCTGAGGGAGGAAAACGCGGGGAGAGTCGGGCTGCGGCCTACAGGCCGAGCTTCTGCCAGCGGTAGTTGAACTGGCGCGAAGTCAGACCGAGAAGCTGGGCTGCACGCGACTTGTTGCCCCCGCACTGGAGCAGCGCCTGCTGCAACGCATCAGCGGAGTGCGAGCCAGCCGGGGCGTAGGGGCGCATTGGCAAGGACATCATCAATGGCTCTGCCTGCAGCCGGCTGCTGACCGGCTGTACCTGCACCTCCTCGACCGTCTCGCCAGTGTTCAAGAAGGGTTCGAGATCGCCGGCATTCAGCGGCGACTTATCGGCCAGCAAAACCACACGCTCGATGACGTTGGACAGCTCGCGGATGTTGCCTGGCCAGGGGTGATTCTGCAGACGGGCGATGGCATCGGAGGTCAGGCTGATGTTGCGCTGGTTGGCCTGGTTGACCCGGTTGAGAAAGTGCATGGCCAAGGCTGGAATGTCGCTACGCCGCTCGGCTAGCGACGGCAGGTGGATCGGGATGACATTGAGTCGGTAGTAGAGGTCCTGGCGGAACTGGCCCCGCGCGACCTCGATCGCCAGGTCACGGTTGGTCGCTGCCACCAGGCGCACGTCGACCGGGATTTCCCGCTTGCCCCCCAGGCGGGTGATGGTGCCTTCCTGCAGGGTGCGCAGCAGCTTAGCCTGCATTCCCAACGGCAGCTCGCCAATCTCGTCGAGAAAGATGGTGCCGCCGTCAGCTTGTTCGAACCAGCCCGCACGCAACGCCGTGGCACCAGTGAAGGCACCACGCTCGTAACCAAATAGCTCGGACTCGAACAGGGTATCGGGAATGGCGGCGCAATTAACCTTGATGAACGGCTTGTCGCGGCGGGGACTGGCCAGGTGCAGGGCGCGGGCGAACAGCTCCTTGCCGCTGCCAGACTCACCGAGCAGCAGCACGCTGGCAGTGGCACTGGATACCCGCTCCAGCTCGGAAATCGCCCGCAGCAGTTCGGGGGAAGTACCGACGATGCCATAACGGGTTGCATCGGCATGCAGGGCACGGGTCAGCATGTCGTTGCGCTGTTCCAGGGCCAGAGTCTTCTCCTCGATGTAGCTGTGCAGATGCAGCATCTGTCCGGCCAGCGTCGCCAGGATGCGCAGTATGGTCAGGTCGTCGGCCAGCGGCCGGGCTCGCATGCGGATGCGATGGCAGGCCAGCACGCCGACAGTCTTCTGGCCGATCTGGATCGGCAGGGCGATGAAGGACACTGGCCCTGCCGGCAGCTTGCTGCGTTCGACCATGCGGCCGAGGAAGATCGGCTCCTTGTCGATGTCCTGCACGATGGTCACCTGGCCATGCGCCAGCACCCTGCCGGTAACACCCTCGTCCAAGGCATAGCGGCCGAGCACCACCTCCTCCTTGGTCAGGCCATACGCATAGCGAATGGTCCCTCCACGCCCATCCTCATCGAGCAGGACGATCCGCCCACGATTGAGGCCCAGCAGCTCGGAAAGCAGGTGGAGCATTTCCTTGAACACCGGCTCGACGGCGAGGCTCTTGCCCGCCAGGGCCATGACCTGCTGCAGCAGGAGCATTTCCTGTGAGCGCCAGAAGGCAGGTGAGCTATTGAGGTCGTCGATTTTAGAGTTATCTGGCATGCGGACTTGGATCTCTTTCATGAAGGACGCAGTGCATTACCGAGTATCTGGGGAATACGCTAAGGGCAATGCCGGGCTATTTGACGAACAGCAAGAATCACGCCAACGAGCAGAGGCATACCTACAGCGCCATCGGCCAAGCCGTTGGAGTTCATCTGCGCACCGTGCCGCATTGGGTCGCAGCCGGGGAGCCCCAAGGCAAAGAGGTCTCTATCGAGGGTGGCCAACGCGGGGCGCTGCCAGGGGAGCACCGCAGCCTGACCTCCGAGCAAGAGTCACTGATTCGTACCCTGCTGCTCGACTGTAAGCGTCCTGAACCGGCTGCTGTTAGGTTCCCCCCCCCGGCTTTCTCTGTCGGAGACGGACTGCAGGGCTGAAGAAAGTCGTACGGTGCAACGAGTGCGACGCCAGCACAGCTGAGACAGGGCATGGCTTATTGCAGGCGCATTGGCGCGATGGCGAGGCCGAAGGCATGCGCCTGTGCGCATCGTGCTTGGGCTACGCGATGGCCACGCTCAAAGAATCCCGGCGGGGGAGTCACATGTTTGATGACGCTGAACCACAAGCATTGGCACCTGCCGCACTGGACACCGGCCCCTCTGATTGAGATGAACCTACTCGCAGCTCTAAACTCCACTCCGCCGCCCCAATCAAGCCCCTCACTCAGCCTCTACCACGGTGTTTTCAAGGTAACCAAGCCCCTCGACTTCGACACGCACCACATCCCCTCAATGGCCAGGGCCGCCACACCTCCCACCCGCTGCTCCTCTCGCGGCGACAGGAAGCGTTGAGCGAGGTCGTCCAGGACGACAACGCAGGCCTCTCCAGCTGCAGCCCCAATTGCGGCCCCCGCTAGGGTCCCACCAGGGCCAGCCAGTGAGCCCACTGCCCCACCTACCGCAGCGCCTGCTATTTGGCTGCCTTTGTTCAAAAGCGCTTCATACTCTTTCATGCCCGTCCCTGTTTAGTTAGTGCTTGGAGCAAGCAGGTGGTCTCGAATGCGTAATACTGTAGTTGTGGAGCACCCAGCGTGCCTAGCCGTGGCCCGGATGCCCAGGCCAGCACCCAGCAGCTCCTTGGCCCGCTTGTGGCTGTTCTCTGACGGTCGTGACAGTGACACGCCCTGGTCAAGTTGAACGCAATCCGTGGTCAACGCCAACCCAAATTGGTGGTCAAGAGGAGTGCAATTTCGCACATACCTGAGGACTGCTCACCACATCGCTTGCGTCGGTAGTAGCTTCCGCACTTTCCCCGTCTCTCACCGCTAAACAGCGCTTTCCGGTAGCGGACTTTAGAGCGGCTTGATACTGGTCAGCATGCAGAAATTCTGCCCATGTAGCGTCACGACCGGACAAGCCACTAGGGTGGCGGTCAGGAAGGCAGGCAAACGGAACACGGCGAAGCACCTCGAAGGCGCCGGCCACTTGCCATCCAACTGGGCGCGGCCTTTAATCGGCGGATCTGGAAAGGAGACGGATAGTCGTCGCCATAAGAAACAGGGAAGTCCGTTGCCAGGTCGGTCGATGGCGATCCGGCATTACTTCAAGTGATCTTTCACGCATGAATTTCATACCTCAATTACTCTCCTAAGGAGACGCTGAACAATTAGCCAATTCTCACCGTCCCCCTTTTTCAACCCGGTTTTTTCAACCTACCGGCCTTATTCTGCGTTTCTTGGGCCGATTTCTACCCTGATTTTGCTGATTAGCGGGCCAGCCCCGCCTTTCGGACGGACTTATCCCGCCGTCCGTTGCAAATACCGCTTGGCCAGTACCAGATTGGCCAACCCAAACAGACTGAACAACTGCGCCGTATTCTTTTCCAGTCCACGGTAGCGAACCTTACGATGATTGAAGCGCACCTTGATCACCTGGAAGGGATGCTCGACCTTGGCACGCAGCTGCGCCTTGGCGTATTCGACTTTGCGCTTGACTCGGTACAGCACGCTGTCTTTGCCGTGATGTTTGTAACTGCTTGGCCGTGCTGCAATCGACCAGACAACGTCCCGTTCAGCATGCTCCGGTCGCTTGGCCGCACCAGTGTATCCAGCGTCACCCGAAACATAGGTTTCGGCGCCGTGCAGCAACTGATCGACCTGGGTGACATCCGCCACGTTGGCGGCAGTCCCTACCACGCTGTGCACGAGTCCCGATGTGGCGTCGACACCAACGTGGGCCTTCATCCCGAAGTGCCATTGATTGCCTTTCTTGGCCTGATGCATCTCAGGATCACGCTTACCTTCTCGGTTCTTGACCGAGGGCGGCGCGGCGATCAGGGTAGCGTCGACGATAGTGCCTTCCTTGAGCAGCAGACCCCGGCTGGCCAGATGCTGGTTAATCGTTTCAAACAGCACCCGCGTTAGCTGATGGGTTTCCAGCAAGCGGCGAAATCGCAACAAGGTAGTGGCATCCGGTGCCGACTCACGGCCCAGGTCGATGCCGATGAAACCACGAATGGCCTGGCTGTCGTAGACGGCATCTTCGGTACCTTCATCGGAGAGACCGAAACACTGCTGCACGACATACATGCGCAGCATGCGCGACAACCCAATCGCAGGGCGTCCACGCTTGCCTGTGGTGTCGCTATAGAACGGCGCCACTTGCGCCTCCACTTGTGCCCAGGGCACCAGCTGTTCAAGGTCAGCCAGGAAGCGATCTCGGCGAGTCTGCTTTTTCTTGCCGGTATATTCGAGTTCGGAGAAGGTCTTCTGCACGCGCGTAACAAAGCTCATGGAGGGGGCTGGTTGAGGGGGCTCAGTGTGCCAAGGGTGGGGGCGGCTGGCTATTTATGCAGTGTCTCCCTAAGAATCCATGTGGTTCGGGTGCGGCAAGCGTCTTTCTCGTTCGCCGCGCCATGCGAACCGTTGAAATTGGCGTCTTGCTTACGCCGGCGCGGTGTCCTGGCTATCGGTGCGCCGATGGATGAGGCGATACAGGGCCGGCAGCACCAGTAACGTCAACAGCGTCGAGGAAACAATGCCGCCAATGACGACGGTTGCAAGGGGTCGTTGCACTTCCGCACCCGTTCCGACGTTGACGGCCATCGGGACGAAACCAAGGCTTGCAACCAGCGCAGTCATCAGTACCGGGCGTAGCCGCGTCATCGCGCCGTTCACGATGGCATCGTGAATCGGCGTGCCTTCGTGGTGCAGCTTGCGAATGAAGCTCACCATCACCAGGCCGTTGAGCACCGCCACACCGGATAGGGCGATGAATCCAACCCCTGCCGAAATCGAAAGCGGAATATCGCGTAGCCACAATGCGGCAACGCCGCCTGTCAGTGCCAATGGCACGCCGCTAAAGACGACTGTGGCGTCCCGGCCCGAGCCGAAGGCCATGAACAGAAGGCCGAAGATCAGAACCAGTACAGCCGGCACGACGACGGACAGCCGTTGGCTCGCCGAAATGAGTTGCTCGAACGTGCCTCCGTAATTGACCCAATAGCCCTCTGGCAGTGTGATTTCGCGGCTTACGCGCTCACGCAGTTCTTCCACGAACGACCCTAAATCGCGTCCGCGCACATTGCTGGTAATGACGATCCGGCGTTTACCGTTCTCGCGGCTGATCTGATTGGGGCCGGGTGCCACTTCGATTGACGCAAGCTGGCCAAGCGGTACGTAACCGGCTTGGCCCGGTGCGGCAGCAGTGCCGCTCGGGACGGGAATGGGTAGTGTCGCCAGTGCTTTAGGGTCTTGGCGCTGCGCTTCGGGCAACCGAACCACAATATCGAAGCGGCGATCGCCCTCAAACACCTGACCAGCGACGGCACCACCAAGAGCGATTGCCACCGTCTGCTGTATGTCAGCGATCGCCAGACCGTATCGAGACAGTGCATCCACGTTCGGCGTGATCGTCATCAGCGGCAGGCCCGTAATCTGTTCGAGCGCCACGTCAGCAGATCCCTCGATACTCTCGGCCACGGCTTCAATCTTGGAGCCTAGTTGGGCCAGTTGCTCCATGTCATCGCCATACACCTTGATCGCCACCTCGGCTCGAACACCCGCGATCAACTCATTCATGCGCATCTGCACGGGCTGAGTGAACTCGTAGTTGTTGCCGGGAATGGTGTTCACCGCCTTTTCCAGCTCGGCAAGCAATACGGCTCTCGGTTTGCGCGGATCGGGCCATTCGCTGCGATCCTTGAGCATGATGAAAGTGTCAGCTACCGAAGGCGGCATGGGATCAGTCGCAACCTCGGCAGTACCGATCTTGGCAAAGACTTCCTCAACCTCTGGAAACTCCTTGATCCGCGCTTCCAACTGGCGCTGCATGCCAATCGCCTGGGTCAGACTCGTTCCGGGAATCCGCATCGCGTGCAAGGCGATGTCGCCTTCATCCAGATTAGGGATGAACTCGGTGCCAAGGCGCGTTGCAAGCAAACCAGACAGCACTACCAACACCGCTGCCGCCGCGACGACGGCGACTCTCAGCCTGATTGCCTTCTGGAGAAGTGGCGCATAGAAGCGGCTGATGCCCCGCATCACCTTGGTTTCCTTCTCGGAAACCTTGCCGGTGACAAACAACGCGACCGCAGCGGGCACGAAAGTCAGGGACAACACCATCGCACCAGTCAATGCGATCACGACGGTAAGAGCCATCGGATGGAACATCTTTCCTTCCACACCCGATAGCGCGAATATTGGAAGGTAAACCGCCGTGATGATGAACAATCCGAACAGGGCAGGCTTGATGACCTCTGCACTGGCGCTCGAAACCAGCGAGAAACGCTCATCGCGGGTCAACAGCCGACCGAGCTGGTGCTGTCGTTCGCTGAACCTGCGTAAGCAGTTCTCCACGATGATGACCGCGCCATCGACAATCAGGCCGAAATCCAGTGCGCCCAAGCTCATCAGGTTGGCCGAGATTCGGTTTTGCACCATGCCGGTGATCGTCAGCAGCATGGCGAGCGGAATGACCGCTGCGGTTATCAGGGCTGCGCGCAGGTTGCCTAGCAACATGAACAGCACGGCAATCACCAGCAACGCGCCTTCCAGAAGATTCTTCTGCACGGTTGCGATGGTGCGATCAACGAGTTGAGTGCGGTCATAAACCGCGTGCGCTCGGACTCCCTCGGGAAGTGTCGCGTCGATTTCAGCGAGCTTTTCTACCGTGCGCTGTGCAACCGCTCGGCTGTTCTCGCCAATCAGCATGAATGCTGTTCCCAGCACGACCTCCTTGCCGTCTTTTGTGGCCGCGCCGGTTCGCAGTTCGCTACCTTCCAGAACTTCCGCCACGTCGGACATTCGGAGTGGCAGCCCATCGCGCGTTGCCACGACAATCTTCCGCAGTCGCTCGATGTCGCCTACCTGTCCGGGGATGCGGATCAGGTACTGCTCGCCGTGACGTTCGATGTAGCCGGCACCGACGTTGGCGTTGTTCCGCGCAACGGCGTTCAGCACGTCGTTCATCGTCAACTCGTAGGCCAGTAGCTTGACCGGATCGGGTGTGATGTGGAACTGACGCACGTAACCGCCGATGGTGTTGACCTCGGTGACGCCTTTCAGATTGCGGAGCTGCGGACGCACCGACCAGTCTTGCAATGTGCGCAGCGCCGTCGGTGTCCATATTTCCTCGTAGCCCTTTTCGGGTTCCAAGGTATACATGAATATCTCGCCCAGGCCGGTTGCCACCGGCCCGAGAGAAGGATTCAGGCCCGCCGGAAGTTGCGAAGATGCCTGCTGCAAGCGTTCGGCGACCTGCTGGCGGGCAAAGTAAATATCAGTGCCGTCCTCAAAGACCGCAGTGACTTGCGACAGGCCGTAGCGGGAAATCGAGCGGGTGTATTCCAACCGGGCGAGGCCAGCTAGCGCCGTCTCAACCGGAAAAGTGACGCGCTGCTCAGCCTCCATTGGCGAGTAGCCCGGCGCCTCAGTATTGATCTGTACCTGGACGTTGGTAATGTCCGGTATCGCGTCGATCGGTAAGCGGCTGTAGTTCCAGATGCCCAGCCCGGACAGGGCCAGCACCAATAGAAGCACGAGCCAGCGATGCGCGATGGACGCGCGAATGATACGTTCGAGCATATCCGCGCCCTCAGTGATCGTGGCTTGCGCCAGACTTTTCGATGTCTTGGCGTATCAGGAAACTTTGCTCGGCCACGTAGTTTGTGCCGGGCTTGAGTCCGTTAGTCACTTCGGCGTATTCACCATCGCGCTCGCCAAGTTCGAGCATTCGGACTTCGTATGTCTCGCCAACCTGTGCGAAAACCACGGTGAAGTCTCGGAATCTCTGCAACCCGGACTCCTTTACCGCCAGTGATACCTTGCGCGTGCCTACTGTGACCTCGGCCGCCACGGTCATGCCAGGGCGCCAGCGCCCCTCCGGGTTCGGGATGCTGACGCGGGCAATGACGCTTTGGCCGCTGCCAGCCACCGGCAACAATCGCTGGATCTTTCCGCTGGCTTCGGTCTTCCCGGTGGCTGACCGGATTCGTACCGGCTGCCCTGGCTGTAGGGCTTCGGCATCGGTGCCGATGGCGCGCAGGTCGATCCATACGTAGGACGGGTCAGCCAACTCGAACAGCGCACCTGCTTCAGCCACATCACCGACGTTCGTGTTGCGTGCGAGCACCACGCCGTCGAACGGTGCGGTAATCGGGTAGGTGCGCATGCTGTCGTTGCCCTCCACGATGGCCAGCGTCTGGCCGCGGCGGACTCGCTCGCCCTGTTGCACGTTCACTGACCGCACGATGCCAGGGAAGCGTGCGCGAACCGCTGCGTGTCTGTCGGCATCCAGAACAACGGTTCCCATCAGCCGCACAACGTCTCGGATGACTGCCGGCCCCGCTGATTCGGTCTTGATGCCAGCATCCTTGGCGATACCAGCCGGAATGCTTACGCGACCCTCATAGGATTCATAAGACCAAGTGGACTTCTTTCCCGCGTGTTCGGCGGTCACGGCGACATCGAAAGAATGCGGCTCGGTCACTTCACCGCTGCCGACCAGATAGTTGCCTTCTGGCCTGAACGTGAATTGGTTGACCTCGCCATCCAAACGGGAGAGCTTGATCGTTGCGGCAACATCAGCGGGGGCAACTGGCTTGCCGTCACGATAGGCGTAGAGCCTGTAATGCGGGGGGGCGTTGGTTTCGTAGATGGTGACCTCCAAAGCGAAGTCACCGTCGCGGAGTAGCCGCCCATTGTTTGGGCCGCGCTCATAGCTTCCGCTGGCTTGGGCACTGGCCGCCTCTTTGGGCTTGTCGCCGCCAGGGCTGCATGCGGCGGCAAGTACACAAAGGAGCAGCAGGGAAAGAATGCGAATCATGGTGCGGTGTCCTCAACGGTGGCGGTGAGGCGTTCCACCTCGACCAGCAGAAGGTGATAGCGGGTGGCGGCTTCCACAGCTCGCGCACGCAGGTCGAATAGCGTTCGCTGCGCTTGAGCCAACGACAAATAGGAGAATCGGCCTTGCTCGAAGCCGCGACGAGTCGTTGCCAGGGCGCTTTCAGCCATAGGCAGCATTCGTGCGCGTAGCGACTCAGCCTCTGTCCGTGCGCGCGTGAGTTCTTGATACTTGTCGAACAGCGCCTGATGGCGCTCAAAACGTTCGGCGTCACGCCTCGCTTCAAGCGCAGCAAGCTCCGCATTGGCCTGGGATACCGCGTATCCAGAGCGCGTCGGGCTGCCCAGCGGCACCGAGATCGACATCACTACGCCGTGATCCTTGTAGGCTTCCAAACGCCGAATGCCCAAGCTGACGTCGATGTTGGGTTTGGCTTCGGCCTCCGCGAGCCGGCGGCGGGCGCCGATGGTGTCGGCCCGCAAACGCGAAGCCCACAGTTCCGGCGTCATGGGCAAACGGGCGGCCAGCGTCTCGAATGGCGCCACGGTCGGCAAGGTTTGGAGGTCGCCGACGACCTCGCCGAAGTCGGGGATCGTTGCCCCCCAGCTTGCGGCCAAAGTCATCTTGGCGCTTGCCAGTTCGTGTTCAGCACTCTCCCGATTCAGTTGGGCCTCAGCGACTGCAATATCGGCAGCCTGCAAATCTGAATCAGGATTGCGTGCGGCTTTTACCCACGCAGCAACCTCTTGCCGCGTGCGTTCCGCTTGCTTGATGCGTTCCTCGGCATAGGTCAATCGCTGTTGCCTGGCGAGCACTTCAATGAAGCGGGCCGTCGTTGAACTAGCCAGGTCTATCCGCGTTTTGGTGGCCTGGTGCTCTTGTTCTCTCAGCTCGGCTTGTCCCAGCGTTTGGCGAGCCTCACGCTTGCCGCCGAGTTCTATGACCCGACCGATGCGCAATGTCGTTTCAGCCGAGCGGATACCTCGCAGGTTGCCGTTCCCAGCGACGTTCTCAACCTCGCCGCCAATGGTGTAAGGCGGTGGCAGGGCTTCGCGCTGTGTGCGCGCTCGGACGGCCTGGAGCTGCGCCGTTTCGGCGGCGATGGATGGGTGGGCGGCCAGTGCTCGGGAGACTGCCTCCTCCAATCGCAGGGGTTCGGCGGCCAGGGCTGCGGATGTACCGCAGGCTCCGACAAACACCAAGGCTACTAAGCGGATCAAATTCATGAAAATCCTCACGACGACGACAGGTGGCGAGCAAACGATTCCGCGTCATGGCTGCTCGCACACGCCTGAGTGGAGTCGTCATAAAACCGATCATCCATCGGTTTTTCAGGCAAAAAAACACAGCACGCGCGCATATGGACTTACCTCGTCATCACAGTGATGAGAGATTCGGTCACGGAATGCAGCCAGCCGGTAGATAGGCTGCAAAACGCCAGAACAAGAATGCCCAGCATCGGCCCCAGGTATGAGACAGACGAGTGCTTGGACGACAGCAACGCCTCGACACGCTCAGGGACGAAATCGGAAAAGAACGCCATAGCCAAAGGCATCTGTTTCTTGGCGTGTTGCCGAAATATCTTTTCTACTGCAACGATGGTTTCGGCTACGGCGACAGGGCATCCCACTTCGTTTGCAGCAGCGAAATCACAACGCTGTTCCAAGGCGAGTTCCAGATCGCGCAACAGCCGGCGACGAGTGCCCGGCAACTGGATGCTCGACAAGACGACAGCGATCAGGCGATGCAGCACATCTCGATTGGCGATATGAGCCTGTTCGTGCGCCAGCACCACGCGCAATTGCGTTGGGTCGAGTCGCCGCATCAACGAGGTTGAAAGCAGGATGTGGCCATTCCCGACGCCACAAGCCAGCGCCATAGGCTGATCGACATCAAGCACGCGAAGTTTGTCTGGATGCCCCGGACGCCAGCTCAGGCGCACCATCGAGGCAAGGGTTCGACGAGCACGCCAAAGGCCAACTGCGGCCCGTAAAGCCAGCCAAACCGCGTATCCCGCCAACAATGCCAATGCTCCCCATAGCCAGGCACTTTGCCCATTGCCGCTCGGGTGCCAAACGCACAGGTGCAGCAGCGTGTCAGCGTGCGCAGAGCAGGCAGCGGCAAATCTGGCCGAATCATCAAACATCGACGGCATGGCGATGGTCATGGCCGTATAGGCAATACCCGCCAATGCGGGTGTTACCAGCATCCACCAAGACACTCTTGCTCGCTGATAGGGGGTCTTTCCCGACAGCGCACGGCGTAATGGGCGCTCGCAGGCTCCAATCAGCAGGGTAAGCGTTACTGCCAGCACGAAGCCGGATAGCAATGCGAACTGAAGTAGTGGGCCATAACTCGTCATCACGGCTGATCCAATTCAGCGCGACGACGGGCAATCAACTCCTCCAGCCTCTTGAGCTGGTCATCATCCGCCCTTGCAGCAAGATCGACAAAGGCGCTCAACAACGCATCCGGCTGCGGGCCTGCGACACGACGCACCGTGGACTCGACCAGCTTCTGGATCAGTTCCCGGCGAGATACTCGTGCCGAGTATTCGTAGGCATGGCTGATCTTTTCGCGCTGGAGCATGGCCTTGCGAAACAGACGTTCTAGCGTGGATTGCACGGTGTTCAAGGAAATCGAGCGAGACTGCCCAATGCGCGCGTACACCGCCTTGGTGTCGGACGGGCCGAAGCGCCAGATGTCTTCGAGCACGGCGATTTCCAGATCGCCAAGTGTTGGTACGCTGTGGTTGGTCAATGTTGTCGGCTCCGAGCTTTGACTCGAACTCAAGAGTATCCACCACAAAAAACCGACCGTCAATCGGTTTATTGTGCGACCCCGTGCCGGACACTGCTATCGTAGGAAGTTAACCAACGGCAGGCCCACGCTGCCGTCCTATCTCCCAGGACACGCCGCCGCCGCGCACCGTAGCGGCAAGCTGCTGGCCCAGCCGCTGCTCGACCACCGGCCGCCACGGCACCAGACTGAACCCCTTGCCGTCATCGAGCATGGCGTAGCGCCCACTGGCGAGCATGACGCTGCGCCGGTAGATACCGGCCACGCGCTGACCGTCACCCGCAGGCCGATGTTCCAAGCCGGTTTCGGCCGCAATGTCCTTGGCGGCCTGCGCCAGCTCCCGATTGCGCAGCGTGCCCAGCAGGTTGCGCGCGAGGATCACGCGCTGCCCACGCCGCTCGGCCAGCCCCTGTTCGGCCAGGAAGTCGGCGCGCTGCTGCATTGCCTGCTTGGCCTCGCCGCCAAAGCCCAGGTCGCCCAGGCCCGAGCCGCCGCCGATCAACTGCTGGTCAAGCCAGGTGGCCCCGATAACGCGGGCCTGCCGCTCGATGGGCAGGTGCGATTTCAGTTCCACGGCCACGCCGCCCAGGCGCTGCGCGTCGTAGCGGCGGCCCTGTTCGGCCAAGTCGTCCGGCACCTTCCATAGTCCCTCGGCCACGCGCTCCACGATGCCAGCGCGGCGCAGGGCTTCCAGCCGGCGGACGTGGGCCGCGACGACTTCCTGCGGATCGCGGCCCGGTACGGCCTGACCCTGCGCGATGGCGAGGTGATGATCGGTGCGGTACAGGCCACCGCTCGCCAGTCCGGCGATGTTCTTGTCGGCGGCGCGCACGTCGGCCGATCCCTTCACCTCCACCACGGCACCGGCTGGGTAGTTCGCCAGCTCGTCGCGGGCGTTGAGCGCGACGTAGTGGGCCTTGCCATCCACCCCGTCGATGACCAGATAGCCCCGGTCGCGCAGTTCGTCGGCCAGCCCCTTCGCGGCCACGCGGCCGAGGATGGTTCGGCCATCCTCGCCCGGCTCGAACACCGCCAGCTCGCGCGGCTGGCCGCTCATGGCCCGCTGCATGGTGCGGATGATGTCGCCACGCTCGCCCAGGGCGCGCAGGGTCTTTTCGGCGTCGGTATGGACCGCCCAGGTGCCCGGCTGCGTTTCGTCGGCCAGGCCCAGACGCTGCAAGCGTTGCAGCCGGCCGATCAGCAGCAGGCGCTGGCGTTGCAACCTCGGCTCGTTGAGCCGTTCGACATGCACCAGGCCATCGTCGCCCAGCTCGCGCTTGAGCGTGCGATCCAGGCTCGTCCACCGCTCCTGTTCCACCTCGCGCTGCAAGGTCTGCTGGATCTCCAGCTCGGTGCGTGGCCCCAGCCACTCGGTCGCCAGTTCGGCCGCACGATGGCGGAAGCCATCGGCGATGTAGTCGCCCGCGATGATGAGGTCTTTGCCGGTGTCATCGCGCCCGCGCACGACGATGTGCGTGTGCGGGTTGTCGGTATTCCAGTGGTTGACCGCCACCCAATCGAGGCCCGTGCCCAGGTCGGCCTCCATGCGGCCCATGAGGTGCCGCGTGTAGGTGCGCAGGTCTTCGAGTTCCGGGCCATCCTCGGGTGAGAGGATGAAGCGGAAATGGTGTCGGTCGTCGGCGCAGCGTTCCTTGAAAGCGTCGAGGTCGGCGGCATCGGTCTGCGGCCCGTAGGCTTGGCCCGGCTCGCCATCGCGGCCCACGCCGTCGCGCTCGATGTAGCGCAGGTGCTTGGCGAGCGACTGCGGGCTGGCCTGGCGCTGGTTGACCAGCAGCGTCTTGATGGTCACGCGCCGCGACATGGGCGTCAGCTTCGCTCCGGCGAAGCGCGCGGCCGTGTGGCCGCGCCCCAGGCGCGAGCCGGGCCGCTGGCCGTTGCCCCTCCCGGAGCCGCTGGCAGCGCCAGGACGGCGCACCGACGACTTGCCGCTACTGGCCTTGCCTGCCTGCTTGAGCACCTTGGAAACGAAGCTCTGGCCCCGGTTCTTCGGTGCGCTGGGGCGGATGCGGAAATCATCGTCGCGGCGGTCGGTCATGGCTGCGCTCCCTGCAAGCTCTGGCGTGTCCGGTCGTGTGAAGCACGCGGACAGCCCTGCATTGGCGCGGGCCTCGCGCCCCAAGCGGCACGGCGGCGAAGCCGCTCCGTGCCGCGCCACCCCATGTGCAGACTGGCTTTCGACGCGGCCCGGTGCCGCGTCCTTTTGTCTTGCCTTCCGCCTTTGCCCCTCGCTGGCGCTCCGGGCAGCGGCGGCCCGGCGGTGCTGCTGCGCGAGCAGCCAGCGCGCCGGCGAACGCGGCGACGGCCATAGGCCGGGCGCGTTCGAGGCAAGACGCCTGCACGTTGGACGGCTGCGCCGAAGGCAGCGCGAAGTGCGGTGCGAATGCACCCGCACTGCACGCGCGACGACACGGCGACGGCCAGCAGAGCGACACGCCCGATGGCACGACAAGATGCACGGCAACGTGCAGCGAGTCGGCGGCCATCATGGGCGGGATTCCAGCCAGACTGGATGCGCGACCCCGATCACGGCGGATGCGCTGACCGGCCCGAAATACCGGCTGTCGAACGACGCCGGGTTGGTCACACTCAAGAGGAACAGTTCGCCGGATTCGAGGCGGCGGCATTGCTGCCAGGATGGCAGCGGCCGGCCCCAGCGGTCGGCAGGCAGCACGGCGGCCGAAGGCACGCCGTCGATGCGGACGACGCGGCCAGTGCTGCACACCTCCTGCGGCGCGACGGCGCCCACGCGCTTGAGCAGCGGCACGCGCGCCGGCAGGTAGCCGCGCTGCGCGGCCAGCGCGGCGGCGTCTGGCGGCAGCGTGGTCAGGACGATGCTGCCCACGGACAAGGGACGTGGCGGCGAGTCGGTGCCGTGGCCTTGCGGATCGACGCGATACCAGCCGACCGCCACGCTGTCGGACGGGTTGTAGATCAGGCGCGGCAGCGGATGCACGAAGGACGCCCAGGCGAGCGCAGCGAGGCCGCAGGCGGACAGGCCCGCCAACACGAGGCGAGCGCGCAGGCGCGAGCGAGGATGCGGCGGGATGCCGGTTGCGCTGGCAACGGCGGATGGAAGCGTCATGGCAGCGTCCTCCCGGTTAGCCAGGCAGCGTGCCGCTCGGCGGTGTATTCGGGCAGCGGCAGGCGTGCAGCGAGCCGGTTGGCGAGCGTGCGCCAGTACGCGGGCGAGACAGCGGCGGGCGCGATGCCCAGCGCCTCGATGGCGTCGATGCACTCCAGCACCGCGCGCACCTGGTTCTCCCCTTCGGCGTGGAGCAGCAAGCGCGCCCCCGGCTGCACGCCGGGGATGCGCTGCGCTGCATCCAGCGGCGTGCAAGCCTGCATCACCATGAGCTGCCAACGCACAGTGCCGTAGTCGTTGGCCTGCCAGCGGATACGGCACAACATGGCGCCCGGCAGGAACACCGCGCAACGGCGCCAGCGGTCGAGCTGGTGCGTGCGCGCAGGTTCGCCGAAGCGCAGGTAGAGCTTGAAGCGTGGTTCGATGTAGGCCAGCGCCACGCGCGTCAGCGGCGCGCTGGCAGGCTGGCCGGCAAGTGCAGCCGTAGCCGCGCCAGCGGCAGGCGAAGCGGATGCAGTCATGGTGCGTTCTCCCTGCGGTGCTCTGGAAACTCCCGCTCCAACAGGCCACGCAGCAGGTCGGCCACGGTCACGCCTTGCGTGAAGGCCGACACCTTGATGCGTGCCCGCATCGCGGGCGTGATATCGAGAGTCAGACGGGCGGTGTAGAGGTCGCCCTTGCCCAGCGCATCGGCGTCGCCCTGGCGAATCCACGCCTCGGCGTGCGGATTCGCGGGCGGACGCGCGCCGATGCCGACGCGCTTTGCCGTGCGCTTGCTGTTCGATGGCGGCTTCGCGGTCATGTCGGCCACCGCAGCAATTCGTCCACCAGCGCAGTGATTTCGCGTGCGGCGGCGCTGTCGGGTGCCGTCTCGCGTGCAAGCCGGCCAGCGGCCACGCTATCGGCGAACACGATGCGCTGATGCACTTCCGCGCGCAGCGCAGGAAGCGGCTGGTCGGCGAGTGCCTGGCGTGCTTCGCGCCCGATCACGGTGGTACTGACGCGCCGATTGATGACGAAGGCCGCGCGCAGCGCAGGCCGAAATACCTGCGCCTCGCGGATCAGCGCCACCATCTCAGCGCTGGCCCACAAGTCGTAGGGGCTGGGCTGCACCGGGATCAGCACGCGCTCGGCCGCCAGCAGCGCGGAGCGCGCCAAGGCGGCGATGCGCGGCGGGCCGTCGATGACGACGTGATCGGCCCGCCTGGCGAGTTCCGGCGCCTCTTGGTGCAGCGTTTCGCGTGCGAGGCCCACGGCGCTGAACAGCCGTGGCAAGCCTTGCTGGCTTCTGCGCTGCGTCCAGTCCAGCGATGAGCCCTGCGGGTCAGCGTCCAGCAGGACGACGTGCTGGCCGCGCATCGCCAACTCGCCGGCGATGTGCGTGGCGAGCGTGGTCTTGCCGACGCCGCCTTTCTGGTTGAGCAGTGCGACGATCATGGCCTGGCCCTCCATGCTGGAAAGCCGGGCTTTTGCTGCTGCGTTTGTGGCCGCGGGGTGGTTGTCCACCGCAGCGGCGTTTCCCTACTAAAAGTTAGAGAAACTAAGTTAGGGAAGTTAGAGGACGCGCAAACCCAGTGCTGGCGCGGGTTTGCGGCCGATCGGCACGCCTGATAGCACGATAGTCCCACGCCTGATAGCACGATACCCCGCACGCCTGATAGCACGACACCATTCACAGGCTTTCCCGGAGTTATCCCCGTGCCGTCTGCGGCACGGGCCGGAACGTCAGCAGTTCCATGCCGTTGTCGGGCATCCGCTCGATGCCCAGGACGTAACCGGGCAGCGACTGCCGCGCGACGAGCGCGCGCAGATCGCAGGCGAAGTCGTAGGGCTTCGCGGTGCTGCCGGACTTCTGGTGCAGATAGCGAAAGTCGAACTGCCAGCCGTATGCCTGCTTGCCGCCGTGCTTGCGCACCAGGCGGTACAGCCACCGCTCGATGCCGCCGGTGAGCCGGAAATACGCCGGGTCGATGGTCAGCACCAGCGCGGCGTCGAGCACGCCGGCAAAGAACCAGTCCGGCAGGATCAGCTCGATGCCCAGCGGCGTGCCGCTGGCATCGGCCAGTTCCTTCCATTCGTTGATCCACGAAAAGCGGTGCAGGCGCCGGCCTGTTGTCTCGCGGATGGACGTGGCCACCGTGGTCGATTGCAGGCGATCCAGCGCGGCCTTGAGGCGCTGGTAGTCTCGCAGCGACTTGCCGCGCCCGATGAAGCGCAGGATCTCGTAGGGCGTCGCGCGCATCAGCCGCGACGGGCGCAGGCCCGCGTCCTTCGCTTCCACGATCTGCGAGGCCGCCCATATCAGCACGTCCGCATCCCAAATCGTGGCGATGCCGTGCTCCTGCGTGCCCTCTACGCGGATCGTCACGTTGCCCGCGCGGAAGTCGATGGGTTTGACCCGCTTGGACTTGCCGAGCGAGAAGAACGGATAGGCCATCAAGTCCTGGCTGTCGCGCGGCGCCATGTCGCCGGGCAAGGCGCGGAACAGGTCGAGCTGTTCGCGCTCCTGCAACGACCGCTGCCGGAACGGCAGCGCGGAGCTGGACATGGTGATGGCCTGCCGCGCGCCGCCGATCAGCGCGCACGGCTGTCGGCCGAGTGGTGCTCGGCGTACTCGGGATCGGAAGTCGTCTCGAAGCTGCGATCGGCGGCCCAGGCATCGAGGTCGGCCACGGCGTACATGACGCGCCGGCCGAACTTGCGAAAGCGCGGACCACCACCGATCACGCGCTGCTTTTCCAGCGTGCGCGGCGACAGCCGCAGGTACTCGGCGGCTTCGTCGTTGGTGAGATAGCGTTGGGGCTGCGCGGCAGCGGTCGAGACAGTGGCGGCAGGCCGCAAAGGAGCGGGACGCATGGTGTGAACCTCCATAGCTTTCAAAGCTCCGGCCACACAGCGCAACCGGATGGAGGCAGTCTCAGAAAACCAAGCTGTCCTGCTCAGGGCCGTTTTGCGTCGTCCTCAAAACGACCCTTCTCAAGCGGCGGAAGCTGTGCTAGGCGGCGATAGCCGCCGCGCATCAGCGCATCGCCGCGCCGTACCAAGCGGCGTACCTTGGAGCGCAGGCCGCCGTCGCTGTACCAATCGGCTGCGGCATCGCCGCCGAACAAGCCTTCGGCCACCTCGCGCAAGGACGCACCCGCTAGGGTTGCGTCGAGCGCCTGCAAGGTGTGTAGCTCAAGCAGCGCGGCGGGTGCCGGCCTGGGCTTCGCAGAAGCCAGGGCCGCGCCGAGCGCATGGTTGCGCGCAGGTGCGGCGGCGCCGCCGCGGCGGGCATAGGCGACAGCCATCCCGTCTTCCAGGCCGGGCGCCAGCGCGAAGCGCAGGCAATGACCTGGGCTGTGCGCCATCAGCGCCAGCCCTTTGCCGTCATGGAGCAGTTGCTTGTGCCCGGCAATGCGCCAAAACGTGAACGCGGGAGCATACTGCGGCGGATCGGCGTCGGGATAGAGCTGCACCACGGCCACATGGCCGGGCAACCAGGCTGGATGCGCGTCGCGCGCATCCAACGCCGGATCTTCCAGCAGGCGCAAGCCCCAGCGATGCGCCGCCTGCTGCGCGGCTTTCGGCCGGCGATGATGGCGCAGCCAGTCGAGCCGGTAATCGGGGTTTCTGCGCAGATATTCCCAGGCCGTCCCAAGGTCGTCCAAGTGCAGCACGTACAGATACGCGGCAGTCGGATACCAGTGCTCGGCGCTGCGATCGACCATGACGCAACCTCCCTGCGAACAGGACTGGCCGCGACGGAAGAACTACGTGCTACATCGGTGTCATCAGAGCGAAATGGGTTAAGGGAATAGTTGGGCTGTCAAGTCCGACTGGCTCCGATGCGTTGCGGTATTCGTCTCAATGCTGCGGCGGCAGCGTCCCTCCCGTGGGACGCCGTACAGGCCAGCCTGCCGCAGTCCGCGTCAGGCATCATGTCCGTGTGGATCAGACTGGCGCGGCTACGCCGCAAGAATCTCGATTGAGACCTGCCCGGTATGACACCAGACTGAAAAAGTCACAGTAGGCTGTGTTCAGTCCGGGATAGCCCCGTCGCGCTCGGCCAGCCGGGTGTATTCCGACAGCGTGCGCGTGGGCCGGAAGTAGCGGTCGCGCATCACGGGCTGCTGATGCGGCCCGACGATGCCAGCCAGCTCGGACAGCTTGACGGTTCCTTGCGCCGGCATTCCGATTCCCAGGTCGATGAGGCCCCAGGCGGTGTCGCCATCGGCGGGATCGAGTGCGGCCAGCAGCCAGGTCACATGCGCGTCCGGCGTGAACAGCCGCACCACGGGCACCGGGTCGATGGCCTGGCCGGCGGCACGAGCCTCGCCGTTGGCGAGCAGTTGCGCGCGCTCCGGGACGGTGGCGAGTGGCTGGGGCATGGTTGGCAATCCCACAAATCCAATGATGCACGGATGCGGTTTCACGCCCAAGCGCAGAACCGCCAAACCGGATTTACGCCTTCGTGTGCAAGCACGGATGCGCTTGCGTGGCTTTGCTGGAACCAGCAAATGCGGATTTCCGTAAAGGCACGAAAACGTAGAACACCAAATGAACACTATAGATTGTAGCCCTATAGGGCGCAATGGGCTGTCATCTTGGTTTTTCGAGGGAAACCATAGGTGGCGGCTGGGAACTCATTGGCGAAGGCGTTGAAGACAGTCAGGAAGGCGCGTGGCTTGAGCCAGGAAGCCTTCTCTGACGTGTCCAGCCGCACCTATATGAGCACCCTCGAACGCGACCTGAAAAGCCCGACCCTGCATAAGCTGGCCGAGCTGTGCGAGGTGATGGAGATCCACCCGCTCACGCTGCTGACGCTGGCCTACGCGGGCGACAGCCCGCACAAGGCCGACGAGCTGCTGGCGCAGGTGCGCCGGGAGCTGGAGGCGGTGCTGAAGGAGCGCGGCGCGGCGAAGCCGCGCGCGTGACGTGGTGATGTGCTGCGAACAGCAGCACAGCGCCCCGCCGCGATGGGCGGGGCGCTGCGGCGGTCACGCCGCCTGGGGCTTGCTGCGCGACCAGATCAGGTCGTGCGTACCGTCCTCGCCTTCGATCAGGCGGGCATAGACCGGAGCCGGGAACGAAGGATCGTCGAGGGTCACGGACTTGTATTCCCGCCCGGCCTCGCTGGTCTTGTTCCACGCCGCGCCGATGTCGTGGCCGGCGGCTTGGAGGCGGAAGTCGGGGGCGTTCTCGCTGCTGCCCTTGTCGTTGGGAACCAGCTTGACCTTGACGTTGAGCGTCAGGGTGCGCAGCGTGCCGGTGAAGCCGTCTTTGTCTGCGGTGAAGGTGCCGATGTTGGCCATGATGATTTCTCCTTTCGGTTGAACAAGGTTCGCGCCCATCGCGTCCTTGTTGTGATCCGGCCGGCGGGGGACGGGCTGGCTGCACCGCTTGCGGTCGAAACGCAGTGGAGAGCCTGGAGGCGAAAAGAATTTGCTGCGCGAGGAAGCCGCGCAGCGGCGGGGAAATTGTTTTCGCCGGACGGTTGCAGCCATGAAGCCCGAGGCGCAGCCGCGCCCCCGCCAGGATTCACAACGAGACAAGGACGCCTTGGGCCGAACCGCTCCGAAAGGAGATGGGGCCGACTCGGCATCCCCGCCCGAAGGCTTCTCCGGCTCGCCCGCTGACGCGGGCCAGGTCAACCCCGCAACGACAGGCGAGAACGCCCCCGCCATACCTTGCGGCGCCGGTCTTGAGGCGTGGCGTGGAAGCTCCATAGCGATACCGGGCGGGTTGTCCGTGAACCGTCCTTCGTGACGTGATGGGCAGGAACCGCCAGCGTTGAGGACGGCACGCACCTGCACAACCTGCCGCAGCAAGCGCCAGCGTGTTCGCCAGCGTCCCGTCCATCGCGGCGGGACGTTGGGCGGGCCGATCCGGCGCAGCCGGTTCGGCAGCATCGAGGGGCGCCAAGCATCGCGCGGCGGGGATAGCTCGCAGGGCTTTCCCCTGGAGGCAAGCGAAGCGCGCAGCGCCGCAGGTGCGAAGGCGTGAGGGATTGAAGCCGAATGGCCGTGACGGCAAAGACGGCACGGGGCGTAGCCCGAAAGCCCGGCGGCGCTATGCGCCGACACGCCCAGGCCGTTCCAGATTTCTAAGCAGGAAACGCGGACATGCCTCTGATGAAATGGGCGCGGCCCTACGCTGCGAGGTATGCACGCGGCAAGCCGAAAACCGCTGGTGATTCCCGCGCACGGCGGGCGCTACGGCTTGCAGGCCCATACGGGCCTGCCATTACCGGGCGGGAAGCCCGGTCACGTCAACGCCGCCGTCTGAGCTGCCGCGAGGGCGGCGGCGTGCCGATTCGGCTGGTGGCCTTGAACACCGGGCGCGGCCACTGCCGCGCCCGGATTTTGCGTCCACCGCGCCCAGGACGGTACGGCCTGGGCGCGGTGCTGATCGCGGTTATTCCTTCGTCTCGATGAGCCACCACACGGCACGCGGCAAGGCGCGGCCCGTGATGGGGTGAATGTCGGTGAGGTCGGCGCAGGCCGTCCAGCCCGAGGGCGGGCGGTAGCCGCGCACGTCGCCATCGCCGTTCCAACGGCGGGCGCGTACCGTGCCAGCGGCGTAGATCGCCGCCATGCGCGGGCGGCTAATGGTGGTGCGGGTCATGGGGGCTTCTCCTTCCAGCGAAGCGCCCCGGTCGAGGCCGGGGCGCTTGCCTTCGGCGCGGGTCAAGCGGCCAGCGCCTCGGCGGGTTCATCCGCTATTGCCTCGGCATCCTCCGGGGCGTTCTGCTCCGGGCCTGCCTCTTGCGCGGCGTCCTGCGGGCCTGCGGCCTCGAAGATGGCGGGCATCCAGCCCGTGCCATCGGCCAGCCGCTCGGCTTCGCTGGCAATGTCGGCCTTCTTCAACTTCGCCAGCCGGTTGGCCTGCTCGGGTGCGTACTCGCCCACGGCATCCAGAATCACGGCCTTGGAAACGTGCTTGAAGTAGCCTTCTGCGGTCGGCTTCCACCATGCGGCCATGTCGAGGCCCACGGCCTGCGCCAGTTCCTCGCCGGGTTGCTGCACCGTGGCGCGGGGCGTCACCACGTCCACCGTGGAAGCCACGCACACGGCCAGCAGCCGCACCAGTTCATCTTGCGACTTCGCCAGCAGCGCGGCGAACAGTTCGCGGACCATTCTTCGGCATCGTGCCCACTGGTTCAGGTGTGGCCGATACACATCTACCAGGAGCAGGAGGTGAAAGGGACGGATCGGTTTGCTGATGGAAGCGCGTAATTTCCACCATAGCGATCTGCGGATGGGGGTCGGCATATACGCGTATCAGCGTTTGCACCGTATGCTGGGCCAACTCCGCAACCTGTTGGGGATTCTGGGACTCCCGAAGCAACCAGTTGATGCGCGTCCCGCGCAGTTTTCGCGGTCTCACTATCGGTATGCCAAGCTCGCGGCAGATGCGCGTAACGTTCGTGAACTGCGTCGCCTCTTCTAGGATTCGTCCCCCGCTACGTATAAGCGGAAAGAGCAAACCATCCGGCTCATTGGGAAACCATTCGGAACGCCATTCGAGATAGCGCTCGAACCACTCTCGATAACTGGCAAAAATCTCGAATAGCACTTCTCCTTCCCGTCGTTTTTTGTAGGTACGTACCTGGTAGCCGTCTAAGTGGCTGGGGTAATGAAACTGCTCAACCCGCAGGGTATGTGCTTGCTGGAGGTTCATACCGGTCTGGGCGATGAACATCAGCAATTCACTCTCGATCCGTAAATTGACGATGGGGAAACGGGTCCGCAGTGTCCGATCTGCATCGTGGGCGGCACGCGCCGCCAGGGATGCTTCGATTTGCGCTTGGTTTTGCGGCCTGGTACGGCGGGCCGCTACTTTCTCGGGGCTCTGCAATCCCGACCATAGTTCCAGCACTTGGCCGGTGCGTAACGAAATACACACTGGGAGGGGGGCCATTGTCCCCCTCCAGGTCAATGCCTCGCATACGTCAGCTAGAAGGTGTCCGAATGCGAAGGTGTTTTGCAGACTCTGCTTGTCCGCTTTGCTCGTATGTACCTTGCCTTTGCCGCGCGGCTTGCGAATACGTGTGCTCTTGCTCAGGCTTGCTTGGCGGTCCAATGCTCGGTCCAGCATCGTCGCCGTGAGCCTGGTGAGATCGTACAGGGACCCATCGCTGAAATTACGTTCGACTCGATGACGCTGGAGCAAGTGATCGGTCCAACGAATGAACGTGTCGGCCGCCGTCTCGAGACTGAGATTCACGTTTTCTGAATCGATCCAGGCAAAGAATCGACGCAATGCACTGATCTTGTTCTGCACCGAGAAGCGACTTCCGCCACCAGCAAGGTCGTCAGTCATGTGCTCATGCAGCCGCGTCACCAGCTCGAAACGTTCCGGCAAGGGACTGCCGAGTTCGCTCTGCGCGATCTGGCGGCCCACATGCTTCACCTTTGCTGCTGCACCTCCGCGAAACAGCAGCGGCCGGAGGTCCCAGGGCGTTTCAGTGGCCCCATACTCAAGCATCGGGAAAGTGAGGTCGAATTCGGAACTATCCATCGTACCGCGCCCCAGCGCCGATCCCGCTAAATGCCGCCATGAAGCTATTTGAGAGGGCTTGTTTGATCGGCAGTGCCTGTACGAATCGGATGTATTTGAAGGTGGTGGCTTCAGAGTTAGGCCCGTGGAGCAACGCGTCGCTGACCGTCGCAATTACAATAGCGACATCGGCACAAGCCGATAGCGCCAGACGTGCCAATTCGGTACCGAAGGTGCAGCGCGACTGATGGAAGCGGAATTTACGGAGCACCTGTAGTTCTGCTTTGACGCCCCGTTTTCGAAACTCGGACATCTCAACATTCACAGCAGATGACTGATCGGTGCCGCGCCTGCCATAGGCGTTACCAAAGCGGGTCACGAACAGCAAGTCACGATTCTCGGGCGAGGCTTTCGCCTCTCGTTCCATCCTCCGCCAGCCTTTGGCATATTCCAGCAATTCATCACGCAACGCTTCGGGTATCCAGACCTGGCCAGTCACACCGAATTTCGTGTGCACTGGCGGAGCTGCGCCTGGACCAACTGCAAGGCGTAGAAGCCCTTCAGCGGAAGGGTCGGGGGCGGCGCGCTCCAGAGATTGAATCTTGAGATCACAGATGCTGCCGAGCCGCATCCCGGTAAAAAATCCAAGGGCCAACATGAGGTAGAGCTCGGGCGTGGCGTTCTCTGCGGCGAAATCCAGAATTGCATCGCGATCGGTCTCCGAGACTGGCAACAGCCCATCTTCAAGCGTTTGGCCTGGGCGCTTACGGTTCGGGATGCTGAGGTCGGTGGTGGTTCCGCTGATCGTTCGCTCGAACCCCACCCGGTCGAAGTATTTAACGACGTAGGGCTTTTCCCGCCACAGCTGGACGTGTGGAGAAAGAAGCTCCCTATGCCTTACCCACCGATAGAACATGATGCAATTGCGCATGTACTCAGACGCCGTGGATGGGCTGATCTGGCCGGCATCGCGCATCTTGATCAACGCCCCTCGGTATAGCACCAGGCAGCGGTCAGCTTTGCGAGCGGGAAACTCGAACCACTGCAAATCACGAGATTCAAGAAATTTAGCGTAATTGAGAAGGCCATTCATGTTACTGGCAATAGACGATGTCATCGCGCACTTTCTTGTGGCGACCAACGCCAAGCAGGACGTAGATGGTGCTCCTGGTCTCGAAAAAGCCATCGCCTTCATACCTCAGCTGCAAGGAGCTCCTCACCCAATAGCCCGGTGGAAAACGGCCAGCTGAATCTTCGACTACCTCATTAGCGTGGATCAGCCGAGCAACGAATCCATCAGCTTCAATTTGCTGACGCGCTTCATCGGACATTTCTAACTCGACGAGAGTCCAGTCCTTGACCAGGCAGTACTGCTTCTTGGTATTTCGCCTGTGTAACTCGTGCACGATTTCGTCCCGGCTCAGATCGGTGCCGTTGATTGCGGAAGCTTTGCCATATAGGAAATCTGCTATTTCGAGTGCTTTTTGACTTTCACTAATGTCCAGAAACTCGAGCTTCATGGCGTATCTCGTGTGATTTGCACGGCATCTAGTGAAGCTGTCTGGATGTCAAAACAATGCTCGACTTCCTCAAGCGCTGAAGTGCCATAAGCGATATGGATCAGCTCGTTGTCGGCTGATCTGGCTATGTCAATTTGTCTGATAGGTTCGAGCTGCCACCGTCCCGCGCCGTTCATCCACGCTGGACTCATTAACTGGAGCTCGCTGATACGTGCACCAGGCCCTTTCAAATTCGCCATTTCCAGGAACGTCGGCAGGTCATTGGGCATGACTGTCTTCGCGTACTCAACGCCGCCCTCAGTCACCTTCACCGTTGCGTGGAGCCACGGGCTCGCAATTTCACGCTCAACGAGCCTCCAGTGATGATGGTCGGGCCCGAACACGGGCGCCAGGTTGTAATAGGCGCTCTCGTGGGTTTTGAACATAAATGATCTTCCGAAATGCGTTCTATAGGACGTAGTGCTATAGGGCGCATTCTGGCTCCATCGTTGTTTTTATGCAACGGGAAAAGGGATGGATTACAGACAAGCGCTAGGATCGAGTCTGCGGAGAATTCGTAAGGCTCGCGGGCTTAGCCAGGAATCGTTCATGTCAATTAGCAGTCGAGCACACATCTCGATGCTGGAACGAGGGCTGAAAGGGGTCACTATCGAGAAGATGATAGAGATCGCTGAGGTTATGGGGGTTCACCCCCTCACAGTGCTGCTCGACTCGTTCAGTAGCTACGAAGGGGTGACGTCAGAGAGGCTTTTAAAACAAATTGCCCAAGAGCATGAAGAGCTCGGAGGGGACTAGTACTCCAAACCTAATGATAGCTCACCCATCTCCGTGCAGCTGGAGGTTACCAGCGGTGTGCGAAAGCCGTACGTTTTTGAATCTTAATTCACGCCTCAGGATCAGAGGTATAAACTGTACTCAATAGCAGGAGCCGCATCACACACTCAGTGCAAATAAAACCACCCAAGACTAACGCGTTTTTAGATCTACATAACTATATTAAATAATTAAGCCTGAAATAATAAAACCTAGCTTTAAAGGCTAGGCTTTATTATAAAGGGTATATCAGCAACTATCAGTGACGACCGACTTTCACCCACCGACAGATATATTAGTCGTCAGCCGGCTCTTCTAGAGCGGATAGGTTGGCAGATGTTTCAGGCTGTGGCTTCGACATCAGCTTGTCGCGAATCATGCCTTCCAGCTTGTCCATGGTAGCCTTGTTTTCCATAAGCCACTTCATGGTATTAGCTTTACCTTGGCCAATTTTATTACCCTCGAAGGAGTACCAGGCGCCAGCCTTTTCAACGAAATTATTTGCAACAGCTAGATCAACGATCTCACCCGCCTTGCTGATGCCATGGCCGTAGAGAATCTGGAATTCTGCTTGCCTGAATGGAGCAGCGACTTTGTTCTTGACAACCTTGACGCGTGTTTCACTACCGACCACTTCGTCGCCTTCCTTCACCGCGCCGGTACGGCGGATATCCAGACGCACCGAGGCGTAGAACTTGAGCGCGTTACCACCGGTGGTGGTTTCCGGGCTGCCGAACATCACGCCGATCTTCATGCGAATCTGATTGATGAAGATACACATGGTGTTGGAATTTTTCAGGTTACCAGTAATCTTCCGCATCGCCTGAGACATCATTCGCGCGGCAAGGCCAACATGGGAATCGCCGATCTCCCCTTCGATCTCTGCCTTTGGAACAAGCGCAGCAACGGAATCGACAACAATTACGTTAACCGCACCCGAACGAGTCAATATGTCTACGATCTCAAGAGCCTGTTCACCGGTATCTGGCTGCGAGCACAGGAGGTCATCAATGTTTACACCGAGTTTAGCTGCGTAGATTGGATCAAGAGCATGTTCGGCATCCACGAATGCACAGGTCAAACCTTGACGCTGAGCTTCGGCAATAACCGAAAGAGTGAGGGTAGTTTTACCAGAGGACTCTGGCCCGTAGATCTCGACAATACGACCACGCGGCAGACCACCCACGCCCAAAGCGATGTCGAGACCAAGGGAACCTGTCGAAACAACATCGATATCCATTGTCCGGTCTGAGCCGAGCCGCATTATGGCGCCCTTGCCAAACTGTTTCTCTATCTGAGAAAGAGCCATTTCCAACGCTTTGTTTTTTGCCTGATCCATTCTCACCGACCACTCAAATTAGGAATTAATCGAATACTACTGATTAGCTTAGGGAGTATCCCTTGGTAGGGAAGGAAGACTTCCTAAGTGAACCAAAACTACGCTGCAATACGTGATACTGCATCCTGCAGACCGACGTGGGCATCGCCCATCTCGCCTTCGATCTCGGCCTTGGGCACCAGCGCGGCCACGGAGTCAACGATGATCACGTCGACCGCATTGGAGCGCACCAGCATGTCGGTGATTTCCAGGGCCTGCTCGCCGGTATCCGGCTGCGAAACCAGCAGGTCGTCGACGTTGACGCCCAGCTTGCCGGCGTAGTCCGGGTCCAGCGCGTGTTCGGCGTCGACGAAGGCGCAGGTGGCACCCATCTTCTGCGCCTCGGCGATCACAGAGAGGGTCATGGTGGTCTTGTCGGACGATTCGGGACCATAGATCTCGACGATTCGACCCTTCGGCAGGCCGCCAATGCCCAGCGCGATATCCAGGCCCAGCGAGCCTGTGGAGATGGCCGGAATCGCCTGACGATCGTGATCGCCCATGCGCATCACTGCGCCCTTGCCGAACTGCTTTTCAATCTGGCCCAGGGCTGCAGCCAAGGCGCGCTTCTTGTTCTCGTCCATCGAATCCTCACTTGATCAAGAGGGCCGGAGGCCACAACAACTGTATAAGTAGCCAGTATTAGAACATAGGCGATTTTGCTCGCCTAGTCCCGAAGCGGTTTTTCTCCGAGCGCCAGCGCGAGCAATCCATGCAGCGCAGCGGCCACCGTCTGCTCGCGCACCGATTGCCGATCTCCGCTGAACAGCTGGCGATCGACATACAACCGGGAGCCATCGGCCCAGGCGATCCAGACGGTGCCCACCGGCTTTTCCGGCGAACCGCCACCGGGACCGGCGATCCCACTGACTGCGACGGCAAAGCGCGCGCCGCTGCGCTCCTGAGCGCCACGCACCATGGCCTGCACCACCTCGGCACTGACCGCGCCGACCTCCTCGAACAATGCCGTCGGCACTCCCAACTGAAGCGTCTTCTGCGCATTCGAATAAGTGACGTAACCGGCCTCGAACCAGGCCGAACTACCTGCAACGCGGGTAATGGCCTCGGCAATGCCACCGCCGGTACAGGACTCCGCCGTAGTGACCTGGGCATGCTGGCGCTGTAGCGCATCGCCCAGCCGTGTGGCCAGTTCAGTAAGATCCATCGAGGCTCCGGCAGGCTTGGAAAACTGGTCGATACCCTACACCAGCGCGAGATGAAGAGCAGCCCGACAGGTTCATCCAGGGGCGAACGGTTGCACCGGCTCGTCAAGCATCCTGACGTACCGGCAGCGTGACGCTCGCACCCAACCGCCCTGCACGCCTGTGCACTACCTTGTCGCCATACCGCTGGATAGGATCGGCAAGGGTTCGCTTGACGAAAAAGGCGAACAGCACCAGTACGCCCAGCAACAGCGCCATGTACAGCGGGCCAGGCACGGTGAGCGCCGCAGGACCGAACCCGAGGCGCTCGGCAAGAGCGAATAACGACGGATGCGACAGGAACACGACGTAGCCGATCCCGCCGAGCGGAGCAAGCCAGCGCAGCCAGGCGCCGGTGGCACGAGTGGCGCTCAGGAAGATCGCAACCCCCACGCTGTAACTGACGAAGTAGCGGTACCAGGTCTCGCCCAAACCGGTGTCACGCGAATAGGCGAACACGCAGATCGGTAGCAGGAACAGGTAGAACAGCGCCACCGCGAGACGGGCGTAACGCCCGGTATCGGGCGCACGGCCATTGTCCGTTGCCCGCCATAGCGCACCGAGAAAGCAGACGCTGAGCATCAGAGGCAAAGCCACCGGCAGCTTCACCTCGAGCTTGTAGCGCAGCACGGCGAGCAGCAGCGTGAATGCGTATTGAGCGAGCAGAAACGTCAGATCCCACTTCGCCGAGCCTCCCAGGCGCAAGGCGAACAACAGGACACACAACACATAGAAGGTCAGCTCGATCTGCAAGGTCCAGTACAGCCCGATCACGTTCTCCACGAACACGAATCCCTGCAGCATCGTCGCGTTGATCGCGACCACCCCCGGACTGAACACCCTCGCGGGATCGTCCCAGGGAAACATCACCCCGAGAAACAGCGAAAGCCAGTACAGGGGAAACAGCCTGAAGAAACGCTGGTAGGCGAACGCCGCTATCGGCCGCTCATAACGACTACGACTCTGATACAGCGCCGCGACGATGAAGTAGCCGCTCAGCGCGAACAGCACCAGAACACTGGTCTTGCCGACATCCAGCACGGTCTTGCTGGCGAGGAAGAGGTAGTTGCTCATCTCGTCCAGCTGACCATCACGTTTCATCTTCGCAATGAGGTGGGAATAGGCGACGCACAAGGCCGCCACGCCGCGCAGGGCATCGAGCCCGAGTAATCGAGACATGTCTGCTGCTCACTTTTGATGAAGGGAACGTCGCCAGCCCTACGGCGGCACGAACTGACGCGAGGGATTGGTGCCCGCGGACGGCGACAGGCTGGACGGCAGGAGGCCGTAGGACGAATGCCGGGTGTGGCAATGGCAAGCTACCGCCACAGGCGGAGTGGCCTGGGAGGTCGCGCGAGCAGTGAGGCGTCGGCACCTTGTTGCAGCACGCGCCGGGTGGCGGCCACAGTGCTCGACAGGTCCGAAACTAGCGGCAGATTCGCGTCGAATCAACATGTTCCGTCCAGCTACCGACAGATGACGCGCCGCGCTCGCCAATCGGTTGCCGACATGCATCTGCCTGGGCCCCGCCCCGTGATAACCTTGCCGGTTTTCGGCGGAACCGCGCAATGTGCGCGGCGGCGCGCACGCGCCGCCACCGATTCCGCCATCAACGAATACGCACCGCACGACGATGACCAAGCCCAACGCCGATCTCTCTGCCCACACCCCGATGATGCAGCAATATTGGAAGCTCAAGCGCGAGCATCCAGACCAGCTGATGTTCTACCGCATGGGCGATTTCTACGAGCTGTTCTACGACGATGCCAAGAAGGCCGCCGCGCTGCTGGATATCACCCTGACCGCGCGCGGGCAATCGGCGGGCACCGCGATTCCCATGGCGGGCATCCCGTTCCACTCCGCCGAAGGCTATCTGGCGCGACTGGTCAAGCTTGGCGAATCGGTGGTGATCTGCGAGCAGATCGGCGACCCGGCCACCAGCAAGGGGCCGGTGGAGCGCCAGGTGGTGCGCATCATCACCCCCGGTACGGTGAGCGACGAGGCGCTGCTCGACGAGCGCCGCGACAACCTGCTGGCGGCGGTGGTGGGCGACGAGAGGCTGTTCGGCCTGTCGGTGCTGGACATCGCCAGCGGCCGTTTCAGCGTGCAGGAGCTCAAGGGCTGGGAAACCCTGCTCGCCGAACTGGAGCGCCTGAGCCCAGCAGAATTGCTGATCCCCGACGATTGGCCACAGGGCCTGCCGCTGGAGAAACGCCGCGGTGTGCGCCGTCGCGCGCCCTGGGATTTCGATCGAGACTCGGCCTTCAAGAGCCTCTGCCAGCAGTTCTCCACCCAGGACCTCAAGGGCTTCGGCTGCGAGAGCCTGACCCTGGCGATCGGTGCCGCCGGCTGCCTGCTGGCCTACGCCAAGGAAACCCAGCGCACCGCCCTGCCCCACCTGCGCAGCCTGCGTCACGAGCGCCTCGACGACACGGTGATCCTCGACGGTGCCAGCCGACGCAATCTGGAGCTGGACGTCAACCTGGCCGGCGGCCGTGACAACACTCTGCAATCGGTCATGGACCGCTGCCAGACCGCCATGGGCTCGCGCCTGCTGACCCGCTGGCTGAATCGCCCGCTGCGCAACCGCGAGACTCTCGAGGCGCGTCAGGACTCGATCACCTGCCTGCTCGAGCATTACCGCTTCGAACAGCTGCAGCCGCAGCTCAAGGACATCGGAGACCTGGAACGCATCCTCGCCCGGATTGGCCTGCGCAACGCCCGTCCGCGCGATCTGGCGCGCCTGCGCGACGCGCTCGCTGCGCTACCACAGCTGCAGGCGGGCATGCAGGACCTGGTGGCACCGCATCTGCTCGAACTGGCGAAAAGCATCAGTACCTACCCGGAGCTGGCCGAGCTGCTGGCGCGCGCCATCATCGACAATCCGCCGGCGGTGATCCGCGACGGTGGCGTGCTCAAGACCGGCTACGACGCCGAGCTGGACGAGCTGCAATCGCTCTCCGAGAACGCCGGCCAGTACCTGATGGACCTGGAGACCCGCGAGAGGGCGCGCACCGGCTTGGCCAACCTCAAGGTCGGCTACAACCGCGTGCACGGCTACTTCATCGAGCTGCCGAGCAAGCAGGCCGAATCCGCGCCGGCCGACTACATCCGCCGGCAGACGCTCAAGGGCGCCGAGCGCTTCATCACCCCTGAGCTGAAGGAATTCGAGGACAAGGCACTGTCGGCCAAGAGCCGCGCCCTCGCCCGCGAGAAGCTGCTCTACGACGAACTGCTGGAACTGCTCATCGGCCATCTGCCGCCCCTGCAGGAAAGCGCCGCCGCCCTGGCCGAACTGGACGTGCTGAGCAACCTCGCCGAGCGCGCGCTCAATCTCGATCTGAATCGCCCGCGCTTCGTCGAGCAGCCGTGCATGCGCATCGAGCAGGGTCGCCATCCGGTGGTCGAGCAGGTATTGGAGACGCCGTTCGTGGCCAACGACCTTGGCCTCGACGATGCCACCCGCATGCTGGTCATCACCGGGCCGAACATGGGCGGTAAATCGACCTACATGCGCCAGACTGCGCTGATCGTGCTGCTGGCACAGATCGGCAGCTTCGTCCCGGCAGCCGCCTGCGAGCTGTCGTTGGTGGACCGCATCTTCACCCGCATCGGCTCTTCGGACGATCTCGCCGGCGGGCGCTCGACCTTCATGGTGGAAATGAGCGAAACCGCGAATATCCTGCACAACGCCAGTGATCGCAGCCTGGTACTGATGGACGAGGTCGGCCGCGGCACCAGCACCTTCGACGGCCTGTCGCTGGCCTG
Source organism: Stutzerimonas sp. KH-1 (assembly GCF_054483855.1). Taxonomy (NCBI): domain Bacteria; kingdom Pseudomonadati; phylum Pseudomonadota; class Gammaproteobacteria; order Pseudomonadales; family Pseudomonadaceae; genus Stutzerimonas; species Stutzerimonas sp. KH-1. The sequence goes on from NZ_CM137011.1 coordinate 1,999,206, forward strand.
GGCGGCAGCCGAACACCTCGCCAAGCTGCGCGCCTTCACGCTGTTTGCCACCCACTACTTCGAACTGACCGTGCTGCCGGAAAGCGAGCCGGTGGTGGCCAACGTGCACCTCTCGGCCACCGAGCACAACGAGCGCATCGTCTTCCTGCACCACGTGCTACCCGGTCCGGCGAGCCAGAGTTACGGCCTGGCGGTGGCGCAACTGGCAGGCGTGCCGGGCGAAGTCATCCAGCGTGCACGCGACCATCTGTCGCGCCTGGAAACCACCAGTCTGCCCCACGAAGCGCCGAGAATGGCACCCGGCCAGCCAGCGCCGCCCATGCAGAGCGACCTGTTCGCCAGCCTGCCGCATCCAGTGCTCGAGGAATTGGGGCGGATCAATCCCGATGATGTAACGCCGCGCCAGGCGCTGGAGCTGCTATACAGCTTGAAATCACGCATTTGATACGCCGCGAAAGCTGCTAGAATCGCGCGCATTTTTTTGATAAGCGGCATTTGCCTGTGCCGCCTACTCGCAGGGGCGTCACCGTAACGCCTACCTGACACGCCTGAGGAGATAGCTAGACATGACCTTCGTCGTCACCGACAACTGCATCAAGTGCAAATACACCGATTGCGTGGAAGTCTGCCCGGTGGACTGCTTCTACGAAGGCCCGAACTTTCTGGTGATTCACCCGGACGAGTGCATCGACTGCGCCCTCTGTGAGCCCGAGTGCCCGGCCCAGGCGATCTTCTCCGAGGACGAGGTACCGGAAGACCAGCAGGAATTCATCGAGCTGAACGCGGACCTGGCGGAAGTCTGGCCGAACATCACCGAGAAGAAGGATGCACTGGCCGATGCCGAAGAATGGGATGGCGTGAAGGACAAGCTGCAATATCTGGAGCGCTGATCAGCGCTCGTTACACAAAAATGCCCGCACGAAGCGGGCATTTTTATTTGTGGGGCAAGCCGTTTAGGCCTTGTCGATACCTTTCTTCAAGGTGTCCTTCGCCTCCCCCTTGAGCTGCTGGCCTTCACCCTTGACCTCCTGGCGCTGGCCCTCGCCTTTCATGCGCTCATTATCGGTCGCTTCGCCCACGCCCTGCTTGATCTTGCCGACGGCTTCGTTGGTATTGCCCTTGACCTTGTCTTCTGCGCTACTCATGGCGAACTCCTGACTTATTCGTTAGTGACATAAGGTGGACCGTCCGCGCGAAGCGTTAGTTTCGCCCAGCCATCGGGGGGAGCGGTCATGCCTGGCGCGAAGGCATCAACCGGCGCAGCAAGGGCCGACCCGCCAGATGCAGAAACACCGGCGCGCCGGCGATGAGGTAAAAGTAATAAGTCACGAAACGCCAGATCAGGATGGCCGCCGCGGTGGTCGACTTGCCTACCATGGGCGTCAGCAACGCGGCCGAGGCCAGTTCCGCGCTGCCGGCGCCACCGGGCAACAGGCTGAGCTGACCGGCGGTGAGCGCCAGTAGCTGCACGAGGAAGGTCCAGGCCCAGGCGAGTTCGCTGCCCAGCCCCTGCAGCGTCAGGTAGAGCACGCTGAAGCGCAGCAACCAGTGCAGCGTGGTGAGTGCGAACACCGTGAGCAGGATTCGCCGTGGCAGGCGGAAGCATTCGACCAGGGCGTTGCGGAAGCCCAGCACCTTACGCGCCCAGCGCCGCTTGCGCGTTTGCTTCATGCCGAGGCGCGTCACCAGCCAGCCGTTGAGCAGGAAGACCTGGCGGTGGAAGCGGCCGAGCAGCGCCAGCAGCACTAACACTCCGATCAGCAGCACCGCGCTGAAGCCCAGCAGGCTGGCGATGTACGCGTTGAGTGCATGCGTCAACGCGTAGAACAGCACACCGACCAGTGCGCAGGCGAAGAACAGCAGATCACTCAACTGCTCGACGGCATAAGTCGCGGTGCCCTTGGCCGGCGCCACGCCCTGGCGCATCAGCAGTGCCATCAGCGTCAGCGGGCCGCCAGCGCCGCCGGGTGTCGCACAGATCGCGAACTCGGTTGCCACGACGATACCGAAAGCGCGGCGCTGGCCCAGCTGCCGGCGCCCGAGCAACAGGCGCAGGCGCAGCGCGTTGAGGTTCCAACCGACAAGCACCATGCCCAGCATGATCATCAGCAGGCCGCCGGGAAACTGCCAGAGACGCTCGAACAGCCCCCTGCCACCAAGCAGCAACGGCACGAGCGCAGCGGCAGCCAGGGCGCCGCCCAACAACCACCAGCGTCGATTCATGCCACTGCACTCAACGATCCGTACTCTTCCAGCCAGTCTATCTTGGTTACCGGCCGGCGCCCGTCATCGAGCAGCCGAAGCAGCACGTCCTTCCAATAGCGCCGTGAAACTTCGTGGCGCATATCCACCGGATGCAACCCGAGCCGCAGCAACGGGGCCTCTCGATGACGACGCAGCTGATGCTCGCTGACCAGCCGGGAAAGTCCTCGACGCCAAGCGCTGCGAGCACTCCAGACAAGTCCCGGCGCGACGATGGGCGCGAATTCCGGCAGCCGGAACAGATGCCCGGGATCGCTGGTATAGACCAACCCGCTGTCCGCCAGCGCACGCCGCGTGCCGGAGCTCATCAGCCACGCCGGCGCGACGAAGCCATGCAATGGCCAGCCGTGGCGGCGAAACAGCTCCATGCCATGGTCGAGGCGTTGCCGCGCGCTCGCCGTGTCCAGGCTGTAGAACTCGCCCTCGTGCGTATAGACACGGCGCATGAACCAGTCCCGCGGATTGCGCGGTGCCGGCTCCAGGTCGGCGTGGTAGCAGCCATGCAGCACCAGTTCGTCGCCCCGCTGCAGACGACGGTCCAGCAGCCGGCGGAACTCCGGCTGCCGCTCCAGCGGATTGCGTCGATGAAAGTCCGGCACCACCAGCCAGGTAATCGGGACGCCGCCAATGGCATCCACCGCCTCGACGAACGGCCGATAGTCCGGCCAGGTTTCCGCGGCGACGTCATGCAACACCAGCGTCAGGGCACGATCAGCCATGCACGGCTACCGGCAGATCCGCCGTGCCCAGCACCGCGTGGTAGTGCGCCAGCAGCCCGGCGACCACCGCATCCCATGCATGGTGGGCTTCGACATGCTGGCGCGCCTGATGGCCAAGCAACCTCGGCTCGTCCTCGAACAGTTCGCGCACGGTATGCGCCATCGCCCTGGGGTCGAGCGGCTTGCAGAGTCGCCCGCTGTAGAACGGAACCAACTCCGGCAGCGCCCCAGCCCGCGCCGCGACCACCGGAATACCGCAGGCCATGGCCTCCAGCGCGACCAGGCCGAAGGTTTCCTGATTTCCGGCGTGCAGTAGCACATCGCTGCTGGCCAGATAACGCGCCACTTCGATGGCCGGGCAAAAGCGATCGATGACCGTGACGTTGTCCGGCACCCGCTGCGGCATGCTCGAACCCACCAGCAACAGGTGATAGGGCTTGCCGAGCTGACGCGCGGTCTCCAGCAGGATGTGCAGGTTCTTCTCCCGCGAGCCGCGGCCGGCGAACACCATCAGCCGCGCATCGTCCGGCAGACCCAGTTCACGGCGGAGCTGCGGGTCGCGCCGGTCGGGGTTGAAGGTCTCCAGATCGACCCCCAGCGGCTGCACGAAGACGTTGCGCACGCCCAGGTGGGTCAGCTTGTCAGCCATCACTTCACTCGGCGCCAGCACGCGGTCGAAGCTGCCGTAGAGTCGCGAGACGTAGCCATTGAAGTTCGTCCCCAGCCAGCTACCGATACGGTTGCTGACCAGCAAGGGCAGGTCCGAATGGTAGAAACCGATCACCGGCACCTCCAGCCTGCGCCCGGCCTCGAGAGCCGCCCAAGCGGTCATGTAAGGATCGCCGACCTCGATCAGATCAGGCCGCAACGAACGCAGCAGATTGCACCAGGGAGCACGGCGAATCGGGAAGCGATAGCCCTTGCCGAACGGCAGGATCGGAGCGGGTACCTGATACAGACCGTCGTTGTGGCTGTAGCAGTCGCCCGGCACCAGAATGCTGTGGCGCACCCCGGAGTAGAGCTGCAAGCGCCGGTGCTTCGCCTCGAGGTAGGTGCGCACGCCACCACTGGCCGGCGCGTAGAACATGGTCATGTCCGCGATGTGCAAGGTACTTCTCCGTTCGGTCCGTTGCAGAAAAACCGGCTGCTCGCCGACGGGGCGCCGCGGCGGCGACCCGCTCCGCCATCCATGCGGAATAAATCGGTAATGAAATAAATGACCGTTACGCAGGAGGGACGTTCGCGCCAAGCTCGGCTCAGGCGTCTGGCTGCTTGTCGCCCGGCTCCTTGCCTTCCACCGACGCGTGCTCGATGACTGCATTGAGCTCGGCACCGAACAGCAGCACCGCGGAGGAGATATACAGATAGAGTAGCAGCACGATAATGGCGCCGATGCTGCCGTACGTGGCGTTGTAATCGGCGAAGTTCTGCACGTAGATACCGAAGGCGATCGAGGCCAGGATCCACACCAGCACGGCCAGCACCGAGCCCGGTGTAATGAAGCGGAATTCCTGCTCCACATCCGGCGTCACGTAGTAGAGAAGCGCCACCACGAGCATCAGCATGACCACGATCACCGGCCAACGCAGCCAGGTCCAGAGCAGGACCACCAGATCGCCCATGCCCACCTGGCTGGCCAGCCACTCCATCGCTTGCGGCCCGATAATCATCAGCCCGGCAGTCAGAAGGAGCAGCACCGCGACGCCTATCGTATAGGCCAGCGAGAGCAACATTAGCTTCCAGCCGGGTCGCCCCTCCTCCACATCATAGGCGCGGTTCATGGCGATCATCAGCGACCTGAAGCCGATCGAAGCCGTCCACAACGCCACGAGAATACCGAACGACAGCAGCCCCGCCTGCTGTTCCTGCAACTGGTCGATGACCGGATTGATCTGTTCCATCGCCATTGGCGGCAAGGCCAGCTCGGCCTGCATGCGCAACCAGTCGAAGAAATTCTGCAGATCGAGAAAGCCGAGCAAGGCGATGAGGAAAACCAGGAAGGGGAACATCGCGAACAGGCCACGATAGGCCAGCGCCGATGCATAGGTCGACATGTCATCGGCGCCGAATTCCTTGAAGGTGCGCTTGAGCAAGGTAAAGGCCCCGATGCCACGGGTGTCCAGCATGGCCATTGATGTTCCCCGATCAGTGAAGTTGGCGGTCTAGAAAATGGGACGACCGCACCGCCGGAGAGTTCGCTGCTAGTCGCTCGCGAGCGGCTCCACGCGGATCGCACCTTCGTGCAGCACCGCTCGCCATACCCGCTCGGCAGGAGCGTGCAACAGGGCTTGCGCCAATGCTGGTTCCAGGCGCGTGCGCAGCCGCCGGCTGAGGTCGCGCGCACCGAAGCGCGAGTCGTGCGCGTGGCAGATGGCGCGCTTGACGGCCTCGTCGACCTGCAGCCGTACGCCCTGCCGGTCCAGGCGCTGCGCCAGCTTGCCCAGTTCGACATCGAGCACCGCCATCAGCCGGTCACCCTGGATGCTTTCGAACTGCAGCGTGCGGTCGATGCGATTGAGGAACTCCGGATCGAAATGCCGATGCAACGCCTGCCCGAAGCTGCGGCTTCGCAACATGGAACGGCCCATACGCGGTATCGGCCAGCGCTCCCATCGCGCAGCCTGCCGTGCGCCGACATTGCTGGTCATGAACACCAGCGCATTGCGGAAATCGAGGGTCCGGTTGCCAGCAGCCAAGGTCAGTCGTCCGCTATCCAGTACATTGAGCAGGCTGCGCACGACTTCCCGACTGGCCTTTTCCAGCTCGTCGAACAGCACGATACCGGGCCGGCTGAAGCTTCCCGCGATGGCCTCGGCGTCGAACAGGGTCGTGCCTTCCTTGCTGCCCACGTAACCGGGCGGGGCTCCGGTGAGTGCGGCGGCGCAGTGCTCCTGGGCCAGGGTATTCATGTCGATGCGGCAGAAGGCGTCCGACTTGCCACGAATGGCCTGAGCCAGCAGACGGACGATCTCGGTCTTGCCAACTCCGGTCGGGCCAAGGAACAGATTGACCGTCAGCGGACGTTCGGGATCGCCGATTCCGGCCTTGACCACGCAAAGCATCGCCTCGATTTCGCTCAGCACCGCGTCCTGACCAACGATACGACTGCGCAGCAGCGCCATGACGGTCTCGACGTCGAACAGGAAGCGCGACGCCGACTTCGGCGCGTGGCCCTCCCGGTCGCTGGCTTGCGCGAGCTGGGTACGGTTGTGCTCGATCAGTTCATTCACGAACGGCATGGGCATTCCGGTGCGGAGTGTTGAACGTGCGCCCCCTCAACCATCGGAGCGAAGGGGCGCGGGGAATGAGGGCGATTAACGCTGCGCCTCCTATCTGCTCTCCAACGCGCAAAGCCTGGATCGCAAAGAAGGCGAGCAATCGCGAGAAGTCAGCACTGGCTTGCCACTCCCTCCCATTCGGAGAGAGGGTCGGGGTGAGGGCACTATGCCGATGGCAAGCAAGACCCTGGAGCACTTGAGGCAATCCTTCAACCCAGCGTCCGCTCCCGCCCCGCATGCGGCAGTTCGTACACCGGGCAGTCGGCGACGCCGACAGTGGCTCGGGTCAGGGCCTCGACGTTTTCCTGCGCCTTCTGCGCATCCAGCACCCAGGTGCGGTAGAACTCGAACGGACAGTAAGCCACGCCCCTGTCACCGTCACCCGAGTTATAGACGCCGGTGTAGCCGCGGTGCAGCAGCTTGAACAGGTGGTTCTGCGACTGGTCGTTGGCACGGGCGTCACGGATCTGCGAGATGGACAGCTGGGCGTACTGGATCCCCATTTCCTCCTCGCCGCACTCGCCCAGGGTGCGACCGTCGAAGCCGATGATCGCCGAGTGGCCGAAGTAGCTGTAGACGCCATCGAAGCCCGCGGCATTGGCCACCGCCACGTAACAGTTGTTGGCCCAGGCCATGGTCTTGGACATCAGCACCTGCTGCTCCTTGGCCGGGTACATGTAGCCCTGGCAGCGCACGATCAGCTCGGCGCCCTTCATCGCGCAGTCGCGCCAGATCTCCGGGTAGTTGCCGTCGTCGCAGATGATCAGGCTGATCTTCATGCCCTTGGGGCCGTCGCTGACGTAAGTGCGGTCACCCGGATACCAGCCCTCGATCGGGCACCAGGGAATGCACTTGCGGTACTTCTGCACGATCTCGCCCTGATCGTCGATCAGCACCAGCGTGTTGTAAGGCGCCTTGCCCGGGTCTTCGTTGCGCTCGCCGGTGAGCGAGAAGATGCCCCAGGTCCGTGCCTCGCGACAGGCGGCCGAGAAGATCGCGGTTTCCTCGCCGGGAATGGTGGTGGCGGTTTCCATCATCTCGCCGGGGTCATACATGATCCCCATGGTGCTGTACTCGGGGAACACCACCAGGTCCATGCCCGGCAGGCCGAGCTTCATGCCCTTGATCATCTCGGCGATCTTGCGCGCGTTGTCGAGTACCTCGGCGCGAGTGTGCAGACGCGGCATCTTGTAGTTGACGACGGCTACGCCGACGGTATCGGGACTGCTGGAAATATCACCGTGACGCATGGGTCTCTCCCTCTTTCGGGTTCTGTCGTGGTGAGCGGTGGCAAAGTAGAGCGTGCCCACCCCATGAGCGGGTTGGCGCTGGCGCGACCGAGGCTGCAGGCTAGTGGCTGATCATCCACGGCCGGTTCGACGGGCTGGCCTTGAGCGCGTGGGGATTGGCCTTGGTCGGCACCACCGGCTTGCTCGGGCCGCAGCAGCTGCAGCCGGCCGGGTGGCGCTTGCTGGCGGCATACTCGGCGACTGTCTTGGGCGCGTGGCTGGCGCGCTCATTGGTCTCATGCGCCGCGCGGGTGCTGCCGGCCATGGTTGCCAGGCCGGGGGCGGTGCGAATCACTCGCGGGCTGGGCGTGCCGCAGGCCGGGCAATCGCAGGGGTCGCTGCGCACACTCATCGGGCGCAGGGCGGTGAAGTCACCACAGGCGTCGCAGTCGTATTCATAGATCGGCATCGCATCATCCTCCGTGTCCCTCCATCCGGGCGGGCCAGGCCGCCGTCCAGAGCACCTGCCCCGCCCGGATGAACGAACTCATTTGTCGTAGGCGATCGGCAGGTCGATGCTGCCGTCGAGGAACCGGGTCGGCCCGGACGCGTTCGGGTGGATGTCGAACTCGAAGATCTCGGTCGGCAGCCAGAGCGTGGCGCAGGCATTGGGTATGTCCACCACACCGCTGATATGGCCCTGCACCGGCGCCGAACCGAGCAGCGAGTAACCCTGCGCCGGTGTGTAGCCGAATTTGGTCAGGTAGTTGATGGCGTTCAGACAGGCCTGCTTGTAGGCGATGTTGACGTCCAGGTAGTGCTGCTTGCCGCTCTCGTCGACTGAGATGCCTTCGAAGATCAGGTAATCCTTGTAGGTCGGCACAATGGGGCTGGGCTTGAAGATCGGGTTCTTGATGCCGTACTTGGCCATGCCCCCCTTGATCAGCTCGACCTTCATGTGCACCCAGCCGGCCATCTCGATGGCGCCACAGAAGGTGATCTCACCGTCACCCTGGCTGAAGTGCAGGTCGCCGACCGAGAGCCCGGCGCCGTCGACATAGACCGGGAAGAAGATCTTCGAGCCGCGCGAAAGGTCCTTGATGTCGCAGTTGCCGCCATGCTCGCGGGGCGGCACGGTACGCGCGCCCTGGGCCGCGGCCTTGTCACGGGCCTCGCCGGTGAGCTTGCCCATGTGCGCGGTGGCGGCGAATGTCGGATTGGCCAGCGGCGGGACGCGGTTGGGATTGGTGTCGATCAGGCCCTGCTCGCGCTCGTTCCAGGTCGCCAGCATCTTGTGGTCCGGCAGGCAGCCGATCAGGCCGGGATGGATCTGCCCGGCGAAACGCACGCCCGGGATGTGCCTGGAGCTAGTGAACAGGCCCTGAAAATCCCAGATGGACTTCTGCGCATGAGGGAAGTGGTCGGTCAGGAAGCCGCCGCCGTTCTGCTGCGAGAAGAAGCCATTGAAGCCCCACATCGAGTCCTGCTTGGCACCGATGTCGAGCAGATCCACCACCAGCAGGTCGCCCGGCTCGGCACCCTCGACCCCGACCGGGCCGGACAGGTAGTGCACGGTGGTGAGGTCGACGTCGCGCACATCGGATGCATCGTCGTCGTTCTTGATCGCGCCTGCGGTCCAGTCGTAGGTCTCGAGAATGAAGTCGTCGCCCGGCTTGACCCAGCAGGCCATCGGAATGTCGGGATGCCAGCGGTTGTGGATCTGCTCGTTCTCGGTGGCAGGCTGATTCAAGTCGACCTTGATCAGGGTATCGGTCATGACGAAGCTCCTTTGCGTTGGAAGGACATCAGCGTTGCGCTGAACACGGAGCTAGTCTTTTCCGTCGCCAGCTTTTCCGAAATACGTTGGATGACGTATGCGCGGAGCCAGAAAATGCGCGGCTTGCAGCTCTGTTGACCAGGCAGGAGAAGGCCGGCGTGCAGGGAATGCACACCAGCCTGAGGATCATGAAAAAGAGAAGAATTGCGTCGTCCCATCGCTCCGTGAAAGGCCCTTGGCGCGCGAACCAGTTTGCACGGCGCGACCAAGGGCGCCCACGGAATAGCGCGCTTATACCGACAGGTAACGGCTGATGGACGCCTCGTCGGCATTGGCTGCGCTTTCCTCCAGCACGAAGCGGCCCTTCTCGATGACCAGGAAGCGGTCGGCAATTTCCATGGTGAAGGACAGCACCTGCTCGGAAACCACGATGGTCAGATCGCGAAGCGAGCGGATCTCCTTCAGCGTGCGCGCGATGTCCTTGATGATCGACGGCTGGATGCCCTCGGTCGGCTCATCCAGCAGCAGTACCTTGGGATTGGTCGCCAGGGCCCGGGCAATCGCCAACTGCTGTTGCTGGCCGCCGGACAGGTTGCCGCCCTTGCGCTTGCGCATGTCATGCAGCACCGGGAACAGCGCGTAGAGATCATCCGGCACCTTGCCGCCTGCGGCTGCCGGCAAACCCGTTTGAATGTTCTCCAGCACCGTCATGCTGGGAAAGATCATCCGCCCCTGGGGCACGTAGGCCACACCGCTGGCAACCCGCTGATGGGTCTCCAGCCCGGCGACTTCCTGCCCGTCCACCTGCACGCTGCCTGCAGTCTGCGGGACGATGCCCATCAGCGTCTTGAACAGTGTGGTCTTGCCCATACCGTTGCGGCCCATGACCGCGACGATTTCCTGCTTTTCGACCTTGAGATTGAGATCGTGAAGGATCTGACTCTGGCCGTAGCCCGAAGCGAGGCTGCTGATCTGGAACATGCTGAACTCCTTTTTGTACCTGTTTGGGTGCGACACGCGGGCCAGGGCCCGCACCGCCTCAATGCCCCAGATAAACCTCGATGACCTTGGGATTGCTCTGCACCGCTTCCATGCTGCCCTCGGCCAGCACCTTGCCCTGATGCAGCACGGTGACCTTGTGCGCGATGCTCTTGACGAACTCCATGTCGTGCTCGATCACCAGCACCGAGCGGCCCTGACTGATGCGCTTGAGCAGTTCGGCGGTCTGTGCCCGCTCACTGACGCTCATGCCGGCCACCGGCTCGTCGAGCATCAGTAACTCCGGGTCCTGCATCAGCAGCATGCCGATCTCCAGCCACTGTTTCTGGCCGTGGGAGAGCAGTCCCGCTTCGCTGTACAGCTGCTCGCTCAGACCGATTTCCGCCGCGATTTCCTCGACCCGGGCGATGACCTCGGCGCTACGTTTGAAGAACAGCGCGCCGAACACCTTGCGTCCGGCCGGATAGGACATCTCCAGGTTCTCGAACACGCTGAGGTTTTCGTAGATCGACGGGTTCTGGAACTTGCGCCCGACCCCGGCGCGAACGATGTCGAACTCCTTCATCTTGGTCAGCTCGCGCCCGTCGAACTGGATCGAGCCGCCGGTGGCGCGGGTCTTGCCGCAGATCAGGTCGAGCACCGTGGTCTTGCCGGCGCCGTTGGGGCCGATCACCACGCGCACCTCGTTGCGGTCCAGATAGAGGTTCAGGTCGTCGACCGCCCTGAACCCGTCGAAGGAAACGGTCAGGCCCTCGATGGCCAGCACCGGTTTGGGCATCTGAAATCCACTCATGGCGTGCTCTCCAATTGCTTGGCGGGAACCGCATCAATCGTTGCACCGCCCACCCCCGCCTGCTCCGCTGGCGGCGTGGGCTTCATCGATGGCTGGCGCCGATCCGGCAGCCGCAGACGCGCCAGCCAGGGACGGGCATGGCTTTGCCAGAGGCCTGCCAGACCGTTGGGGAAATACATGACCACCGCGATGAACAGCCCACCCATGAAGTACAGCCAGAGTTCGGGGAAACTCTCGGAGAACACCGTCTTGCCGTAGTTGACCAGCAGCGCGCCGTACACCGCGCCGAGCAGCGACATGCGCCCGCCCACGGCGGCGAAGATAACCATCTCGATCGACGGCACGATGCCGACGAAGCTCGGCGACATGAAGCCCACCTGCAGGGTGAACATCGCCCCGCCGATGGCCGAGAAGCTCGCCGCCACGCAGAACACGAAGATCTTGAAGCTGGCCACGTCGTAACCGGAGAAGCGCACCCGCTCTTCCTTGTCACGCATGGCCATCAGCAGGCGCCCGAGCTTCGAGGCGAGGATGAAGCGCCCGATCAGGATGCAGCCGATCAGCAGCGCCGCGTTGACGAAGTAGAGGATGGTCTTCGCCTCGTCAGTGCGAATGTCCCAGCCAAGCAGCGTCTTCAGGTCGGTGATGCCGTTCACCCCGCCGGTCAGGCCCTGCTGGCCGATGATCAGGATGGTCAGGATCGCCGCGATGGCCTGGGTGACGATGGAGAAGTACACGTCACCCACCCGACGCTTGAACATCGCCACCCCGATGATCAGCGCGAGAATCGCCGGCACCGCGACCACGGCGAGCAGGGTGAAGCCGAAGCTCTGGAAGGGTTGCCAGAACAACGGCAGCTCGGTGATCTGGTTCCAGTCCATGAAGTCCGGGATACCGGGCGTGGACTGGATCCTGGTGCTTTCCGGGTCGGATGCCTCGAGCTTGAGGAACATCGCCATGCAGTAGCCGCCGAGGCCGAAGAAGATCCCCTGCCCCAGGCTGAGAATGCCGCCGTAGCCCCAGCAGAGCACCAGGCCCACGGCAACGAAGGCGTAGGTCAGGTACTTGCCCACCATGTTCAGGCGGAAGCTGTCGAGCAGCAGCGGAAACACCAGCAGGAGCAGCGCCGCGAGGATCAGCAGACCGATGCCGCCCTGCTTTCCGCCTAAGAATTTATCGAGTGTCGAGTTCATGCCTTGGCCCTCACGTCGTTCGCCATCGCCACCAAAAAACTGTTCATCATTTGCGCACCTTGGCCGTGAACAGCCCCTGCGGACGCAGCATGAGGATCAGGATCACTGCCGAAAGGGTCAGCACCTTGGCCATCGAGCCGCTGATGAAGAACTCGGCGATCGATTGCGTCTGAGCGATGGAGAACGCCGAGGCGATGGTGCCGAACAGGCTGGCCGCGCCGCCGAAGACCACCACCAGAAAGGTGTCGACGATGTACAGCGAACCCGAGGTCGGGCCTGTCGAGCCGATGGTGGTGAACGCCGCGCCGGCGACCCCGGCCACGCCGCAGCCCAGGACGAAGGTCATGCGGTCGACCTTCTTGGTGTTGATCCCCACCGAACGCGCCATCACCCGGTTCTGCACCGTGGCGCGCACCTGCAGGCCCCAGCGCGAGCGATACATGAGGACGAAGATCGTCGTGGTGAGCAGCAGTGTCAGCGCCATCACGAACAGCCCGTTGAGCGGAATGTCGATGGTGTCGGTGGGCATCCAGGACCCCATCAGCCAGTCCGGCAGCGTGGCGCTGACCTCGCGCGCACCGAAGATCGAACGGAACGCCTGCTGCATCACCAGTGACAGGCCCCAGGTCGCCAGCAGGGTGTCCAGCGGGCGATGGTAAAGCTTGCTGATCAGCGCCCATTCGGCGAGCCAGCCCAGCGCACCGGCGATCACGAAGGACAGCACGATGGCGACAAAGAAGTAGTAGGGCTGCAGCTCAGGCAGGTACTTGAGCGTCAGCACCGAAACCAGATAGGTGGTGTAGGCACCCACGGTGAGGAACTCGCCATGGGCCATGTTGATCACGCCCATCTGACCAAAGATGATCGCCAGTCCCAGAGCCATCAGCAGCAGCACGCAGAACACCGACAAGCCGTTGAAACCCTGCATGGCCGCGATGGCACCAAACTCCGATAGCCATTCCATGATGATGTCTCCTGATGGCAATAGAGAGCGCCGCGGGCCGGCCGGCACGCGGCGCAGAGAGGGTTACTGGTAGCCTTTCGGGAAGGGGTTCGGCTCGATCAGATCGGACTCGTAGACCACTTGGAACTGGCCGTCGGCCTGCACCTGGCCAATGCGCGTCTTGCTCCACAGGTGCTGGTTTTCATGCACCTTCACGTAGCCTTCCGGCGCGGTGTTCAGCTCCAGCCCAGCGGAGGCGGCAACCACCTTGTCGACGTCGAAGCTGCCGGCCTTCTCGACCGCGGCCTTCCACAGCCATGGGCCGAGGTAGGCGGCCTGCGTGACGTCACCGATCACCGCGTCGCTGCCGTACTTGGCCTTGAACGCCTTGACGAATTCGGCGTTGTTCGGGTTGTCCAGGCTCTGGAAGTACTTCATCGAGGCGTAGAAGCCAGCCATGTTCTCGCCACCGATGCCCAGCAGTTCGTCCTCAGTGACCGAAAGGGTCAGCAGGGTCTGCTTGTCCGCGGTGATGCCGGCGGCCTTGAGCTGCTTGTAGAAGGCGACGTTGGAACCGCCGACCACGGCAGCGAAGATCACGTCAGGCTTCTTCAGCTTGATCTTGTTGGTCAGCGAGCCGAACTGGGTGTTGCCCAGCGGGTAGTACTCCTCGCCCACCACCTTGCCGCCGAGCACGTTCTCGATGTGCTTGCGGGCGATCTTCATCGAGGTGCGCGGCCAGATGTAGTCCGAGCCGAGCAGGTAGAAGGTCTTGGCGCCCTTCTCCTTGGCGACCCAGTCGAGGCCCGCGAGGATCTGCTGGGTGGCCTCCTGGCCGGTGTAGACGACGTTCTTCGACTGCTCCAGGCCTTCATAGAAAGTCGGGTAGTAGAGCAGCCCGTTCTCCCGCTCGAAGATCGGCAACACCGCCTTGCGCGAGGCCGAGGTCCAGCAGCCGAACACCGCGGCGACCTTGTCGCGCTCCAGCAGCTTCTTCGCCTTTTCGGCGAAGGTCGGCCAATCGGACGCACCGTCTTCCTGCACCACCTTGATCTGCCGGCCAAGGATGCCGCCTGCCGCGTTGATCTGCTCGATGGCCAGCCGCTCGGCCTGGATCGAGCCGGTCTCGGAGATGGCCATGGTGCCCGTCGCCGAATGCAGCTGCCCGACCACCACTTCCGTATCGGTGACTGCCAGGCCGGTGGTGTTGACCTCGGCGCTGGCGCTCGAGGCGAAGATGCTCATTGCCAGCATCGAGAGTGCCGCAGCCCCCTGCGCAAGCCGGCGGGGAAGGCGGCGTGACGAACCCGTCAGTTTTGAATCCATGATGATTGCTCCTGTCTCGGTGGGCCGTGCTTGGCTTGCCGCAACATTGCTGCTGCGGGCCGGCATCGGGTCGGGAGCAAGAATGGGCTCGGCTGTCTGGCCGGGGTATACGCAGGATGACGTAAGCAGGTACGTCATCTGACGTATCCGTAGCAGGTGCACTACTGGTGCATCCTTGCGCCGGTATGGAGCACGCCAGCAGCCGGCAACCCTCACCTGCCGATCACGGCAGCGCTGCGCCGGCATGCGCATCGGTGCTTCGCCGCGGGTCATCAGCAGTGCCGAACGGGGGCACGGAAGTTGCTCAAACCAGGGAAACGACAACCAGCCGGGGCCGCCAGCGTGCAGATCACAGGCACACAGCGCATCGTCAAGATTCGCCGCGACTACAACAGCTGGGTCGCCGACGAGACGCTGGAAGACTACGCCCTGCGTTTCACCCCCAAGTCGTTTCGCAAGTGGTCGGAGTTTCGTATCGCCAACACCGCGCTCGGTGCGGTGTCGTTCCTGGCCCTGGAGGCCATCGGCGGCACGCTGGCCCTTTCCTACGGTTTCACCAATACGCTCTGGGCGATCCTCGCGGTGGCGTTGGTGATCTTCCTCACCGGGTTGCCGATCAGTTACTACGCGGCGCGCTACGGCGTGGACATGGACCTGCTGACCCGTGGCGCCGGCTTCGGCTACATCGGCTCGACCATCACCTCGCTGATCTATGCCAGCTTCACGTTCCTGTTCTTCGCCCTCGAAGCAGCGATCATGGCGCTGGCGCTGGAGCTGTATTTCGGCATCCCGCTGGCGCTCGCCTATGTGGTCTGCTCGATCATCATCGTGCCGCTGGTGACCTACGGCATCACGCTGATCAACCGCCTGCAGTTCTGGACGCAACCGGTCTGGCTGATCCTGCTGTTGCTGCCCTACATCTTCGTCATCGCCAAGAACCCCGAGGCACTGAGCGATCTGACCAGTTTCGCCGGCCGCGAAGGCGACGGTGGCTCGTTCAACCTGCTGTCCTTCGGCGCCGCCTGCACCGTGGCGCTGGCACTGATCACACAGATCGGCGAGCAGGTCGACTACCTGCGCTTCCTGCCCGAGAAAACCCGGCAGAACCGCGTTCGCTGGTGGCTGGCGATGCTCGCCGCCGGCCCCGGCTGGATCATCCCCGGCGCACTGAAGATGCTCGCCGGCGCCTTTCTCGCCTTTCTCGCACTGCAGCACGAAATCCCGGTGGACAAGGCGGCCGAGCCGACACAGATGTACCTGGTGGCCTTCAGCTACGTGTTCGCCTCGCCGGAATGGGCGCTGGGCGCCATGGTGCTGTTCGTCATCGTCTCGCAGGTGAAGATCAACGTGACCAACGCCTACGCCGGCTCCCTGGCCTGGTCGAACTTCTTCGCGCGCGTCACCCACAGCCATCCGGGGCGGGTGGTCTGGCTGGTATTCAACGTGTCGATCGCGCTGATGCTGATGGAGCTGGGCGTGTTCGAGGCCATCGAGCAGGTGCTCGGGCTGTACGCCAACGTGGCCATCGCCTGGATCGGCGCGCTGGTCGCGGACCTGATGATCAACAAGCCGCTGGGCTTGTCGCCACGGCAGATCGAATTCAAGCGCGCGCACCTCTACGACATCAACCCGGTGGGTGTCGGCGCCATGCTGATCGCCTCGCTGCTGGCGATTCTCGCCCACAGCGGCGTGCTCGGTGCGCTGGCTCAGGCAGCCTCACCGATGATCGCGCTGGGCACCGCACTGGTCTGCGCACCATTGATCGCCTGGGTTACCGGCGGGCGCTTCTATATCGCCCGCGAACGTCAGCCAGAGCTGCTCTACCCCTACACCGAGCGCGGCAAAGTCGCCTGCGTGCTGTGCAGCAACGCCTTCGAGGAGCCGGACACCGCCTTCTGCCCCGCCTACGGTGCGCCGATCTGCTCGCTGTGCTGCTCGCTCGATGCGCGCTGTGGCGACCTGTGCAAGCCGCACGCGCGGCTCTCGGCGCAGTGGGACAACTTCCTCCGCTGGGCCTTCCCGCAGGTATCCATCCCACGCCTGCACACCCGCCTGGCGCACTACCTCGGTGTGCTCGGCCTGATCATCGGCCTGCTTTCGCTGGCGCTCTGGCTGATCTACAGCCAGGTTTCGCCGAGTGTCGCAGCCAGCCCGCAGGAGGCGGGAGAAACCCTTTATCAGGCGTTTCTGAAGGCATTCCTGGTGCTCTCGCTGTTCGCCGGGATTCTCGCCTGGTGGGTGGTGCTGACCCGCGAAAGCCGCCACGTCGCCCAGCAGGAGTCGGACCGCCAGACCCACCTGCTGATGCAGGAGATCGAAGCCCACCGCAAGACCGACGAACAGCTGCAGAAAGCCAAGGAAGCGTCCGAGGCGGCGAATGCCGCCAAGAGCCGCTATGTGACCGGCCTTTCCCACGAGCTGCGCACCCCGCTGAACAGCATCCTCGGCTATGCGCAGATCCTGTTGCGCGATGGCGAGCTGCCGACGCGACACAAGGAAGCGCTTGGCACCATTCATCGCAGCGGGGCTCACCTGCTCTCGCTGATCGACGGGCTGCTCGACGTGGCCAGAATCGAAGCCGGAAAGCTCAATCTGGAGCCATCCGAGATCGCCTTTCCCGAATTCCTCCTGCAGGTACGCCAGATGATCGCGCCACAGGCCGAGGAAAAGGGCCTGCGCTTCCACTTCGAAACCCAGGGCCGCATCCCGGCCGTCGTACGCGGCGACGAGAAGCGCGTACGGCAGATTCTCATCAACCTGCTCGGCAATGCGGTGCGCTACACCGACGCCGGCAGCATCACCCTGCGCGCCAGCTACCTGCGCGAAACCGCGACCTTCGAGATCGCCGACACCGGTGTCGGCATCGCCCCCGAACAGGTGGAGCGACTGTTCCAGCCGTTCGAGCGCGGCAATCCGTTGCGTCAGGACAGCGGTCTCGGCCTAGGCCTGACCATCACCCGCATGCTCACCGCGTTGATGGGCGGCGAGCTGTCGATGAAGAGCGAGCAAGGTCGCGGCAGCGTTTTTCAGCTGCGCCTGTTCCTTTCCGAAGTGCGCGTGCCGCAGGCGGTGGTCCATGTCGAACACGACATCATCAGCTACCACGGCCCGCGCCGCCGCGTGCTGGTGGTCGACGACCACATCGAACACCGCCAGGTGCTGGCTGGCATGCTCGAGCCACTGGGCTTCGAAATACTCATGGCCAGCAACGGCCAGGAGGCGCTCAGCCAGGTGTCGCTACACAACCCTGACCTGATCCTGATGGACCTCTCCATGCCGCAGCTCGACGGCTGGCAGACCGCCAGGCTGATTCGCCGCTCGGTGGGTTCGACGGCGCCGATCATCGTCATTTCTGCCAATGCCTTCGTCGACGGTGCGAGCGTCGCTGTCGATTGCAGTGACTACCTGCCCAAGCCGGTGCATGCCCCGGTGCTGCTGGACAAGATTCGCCAGCATCTGGCGCTGGACTGGCTCAGACGCGATGCGGACGCCATCGCTTCGATGGCCGCTGCCCTGCCGCTCGATGCCCTGCATGCGCTGCAGCAACAGGCCTCGCTCGGATATGTGCGCGGCGTGCTCGAACTGCTCGACCAGCTCGAACGCGACCTGCCGGCCGCCGCCGCGCAGCTCCAGGAACTGCGCCAGCTGGCCAGACGCTTCCAGCTGAACGAACTGGGCCAGCGTCTGGATCAGGCCATGACCAACGAGACTCAGACGAACATGGAGGACAGCCATGCATCCAACTGATCATCCGCAAAACCAGGGCATCGTGATGATCGTCGATGACGTGCCCGACAACCTCGCCCTGCTCTCCGGCGCGCTCGACCAGGCCGGCTACATGGTGCTGGTGGCGCTGGATGGCCTCAGCGCATTGGAGCGCATGCAGCGGCTGAAGCCGGACATCGTTCTGCTCGACGCCATGATGCCCGGGCTGAACGGTTTCGATACCTGCCGCCGAATCAAGGCACAGGTCGAACTGGAGGACGTGCCGGTGCTGTTCATGACTGCCCTGACCGAAAGCGAGCACGTACTCGCCGGCTTCGAGGCCGGCGGCATCGACTACGTGACCAAGCCAATCCACCCGGAACAGGTGGTGGCCCGAGTCGCCGCGCATCTGCGCACCGCGCGCACGCTACAGAGTGCTCGCCAGGCCCAGGCTCCGGCCGACGAGAAGCAGATCCAGGCCACCCTGACCGAGCGCTTCCAGCTGACCGGGCGCGAGGTCGAGGTGCTGCACTGGGTGTCCTGCGGCAAGACCAATCGGGATATCGGCGACATCCTCGGGCTCAGCCCGCGCACGGTGAACAAGCACCTGGAGCACGTCTATGTGAAGCTCGGTGTGGAGACCCGGACCGCAGCCGCAGCCATCGCCATGTCCGCCGGCACTCGCTGACCGTACGCGGCATACGCAACCGTGGCACCGGGAACGTTTTCAATGTGCGCCCTGTCACATAAAGGCAGATTGGCATCAGCCCATTCCGGGTTGATTCGCTCGACGAGCGAGAGCCATAACCCGCAGAGGATGACAGGATGTTTTCCAGCTATCTCTATGAAGCCGCACTCATCTATGGCCTGGTCTTCACTTCGGTGGGGTTCGTGCTGGGCATGTTCTACAACAATCGCAAGGTCTTCCAGCTGGAAGACAAGGTGCAGCGCCTCAAGCGCACCGTGCGCCACCTACAGCGCAAGGTCGAACCGCCTGCCGCCGCGTCGAGAAGCGTCCAGCGCGCGCGCAGCAGCGCAGGGTTGAGCAGCGTCCGCTGAGCCGGCCGGCACCTGTCCACGCTCGGTCAACTACGCCAGCGGCTCGTGCTAACTCGAACCTTCAGGGCCTTTAAAAAATGCTGGGAACTTTCCCGACCGACGGAAATGGGCTGCAGGCCACGTCCGCTGGGGCCCTTTTGACCTGCGGCAATAAAGCGCTCATCGGTGCAACAAACGTTGAAACTTTTTTTTACACCTTCACGTCCGAGCCATAGGAGCTCAGGGGAAGCCGGCCAAGGTGGCCGAAACCCGAGCGAGCAGCCACTGATGGACCGAGGATGTCGCAACGCCGACCAGGATGGATCGTCGGTCGCGTGACGCCAGGACTGAATGGATGACTCGCCCCGCCAAACGGCGGCCTGAGCAGCAATGCACGAACGCTGAGCAGGGAATAGGGAAGATGCTTTTCAATTCGGTGGAATTCATCGCCGGCTTTCTTCCGGTGGTGTTGATTGGATTCTTCGTGCTGACCGGATCGGGCCGACAGCGGCTCGCAGTGATCTGGCTGACCATCGTCTCGTTGGTGTTCTACGGCTGGTGGAACCCGGATTACGTACCGCTGCTGGTCGGCAGCATGCTGGTCAACTATCTGCTCGGTGGCTACCTGCGCCAGCACCCCTCGCGTCTGGTGCTCGGGTTGGCGGTCGCAGCCAACGTGTTGCTGCTGGTCTACTACAAGTACACCGGCTTCCTGCTCGGCACGCTGGATGCGGCTTTGGATCTAGGTTGGCGGGTGGAAGACATCATCCTGCCGCTGGCGATCTCCTTCTTCACCTTCCAGCAGATCGCTTACCTGGTCGATGCCCATGACGGTGTGGTGGAAGAACATGACTTCGCCAACTACTGCCTGTTCATCAGCTTCTTTCCGCAGCTGATCGCCGGACCGATCACCCACCACGCTGAAATGCTCGCGCAGTTCAACGACCGCGACAGCTTCCGCGCGCGCATCGACAACCTGTCGCTGGGCGCCACGGTGTTTCTGCTCGGCCTGTTCAAGAAGGTGGTAATCGCCGACACCCTCGCGCTGAAAGCCACGCCGGTCTTCAGCCTGGCCGCCGACGGCACCATCCCGGCGTTCTACGACGCATGGACCGGCGCGCTGACCTACACGCTGCAGATCTATTTCGACTTCTCCGGCTACAGCGACATGGCCATCGGGCTGGCGCTGCTGTTCGGCATCAGCCTGCCGGCCAACTTCAACAGCCCGTTCAAGGCGCGCAATGTCATCGATTACTGGTCGCGCTGGCACATGACGCTGACGCGTTTTCTCACCGCCTACATCTACAACCCCATCGTGCTGCGCGTGACCCGTGCGCGCATGGCGGCCGGCAAGCCGCAGCCGCGACGGGGCAAGATGACCGTCGGCACCTTCTTCGCACTGGTCGCCTACCCCACCGTGTTCACCATGTTCATCTCCGGCATCTGGCACGGCGCCGGCTGGCACTTCGTCGCCTTCGGCCTGCTGCACGGTTTCTACCTGGTGGTCGCCCACGGCTGGCGTGCCTGGAAGGCGCGTCAGGGCTGGAAGCTGGACAGCGACATCTGGTGGCACAAGGCCGCGGCCGTCGCGCTGACCTTTGGCTGCGTGGTGGTGGCGATGGTGTTCTTCCGCGCCAGCGACGTGCCGACCGCCATGGCGATCCTCGCCGGCATGCTCGGCCTGAGCCCGACCAGTACGGCGATGGATCGCTCCGACTTCGTCTATATCGCGGCGTTGCTGGTCTTCGTCTGGGGCATGCCCAACGTGCAGCAGTGGATGGGCCACTTCCGCACCGCGCTCAACTTCCAGCCCCAGCCGCACTGGACCGAGCGGCTGCTGCCGATCAGCGCCTGGCGGCCGACGGCGATCCACGGCATGGCAGTAGGCATGCTCGGTTTCTTCGCCCTGGCGATCGCCCTCTCCATGGCACCGACGGAGTTCCTCTACTTCCAGTTCTGACCACGACAAGGAGTCTCAGGTATGCAACAGCTCTCCTGGCTGCCGACACACCCGGACCTATCCGGTGCCATCGGCCAAGCCAAACGCATCGAAGATCCGCTGCAGCGGCTGCATGAAGCCGTCAAGCTGGCCGCTCATCAACGGGATTTCACCCTGACCGCACGACTGGACAAGCTGGCTGCCGCCGGCATCGAGCAGCACGCCGCGGCGGCACGCCTGACTCCACTGCGGGTGGCACTGCTGTCCTCACATACGGTCGATCACCTGCTGCCGGCCATCCGCGTGGCCGGGCTGCAACGGCACCTGGCGCTGTCTCTGCATGTTGCGCCCTACGGCATGTACCGCCAGGTGCTGCTGGCCGATGACCCGGCGCTGAACGCCTTCGCCCCGCAACTGGTGCTGCTGGCGCTGGACGCCCATGACGCGCCACTGCAACTGCCCTTGCACGCAGGCCAGGCGGAGGTAGATGCCGCCGTCGCGGAGCGCGTCGATGAGCTGCGCCTGCTCTGGCGCCGGGCCCGCGAGCGCTATGCTGCGCAGGTGGTGCAGCAAACCCTGGTGCCAGTGGCGCCGCCCTTGTTCGGCTCTTACGAAGCACTGGTGCCGGCTTCGCCGCGGGCAGTCATCGAACGGTTGAATGCCGCTATCCGCGCTGCTGCCCGCGAGGATGGCGTGCTGCTGCTCGATCTGGCCTGGCACGCAGCCGCCTATGGCGACGGCCTGGCCGAGCCGGTGCGCTGGCATCAGGCCAAGCAGCTGATCAGCCCGACTCTGGCACCGCTTTATGGCGAGCACTTTGCGCGTATCGCAGCGGCCACTGCCGGGCTGTCGCGCAAATGCCTGGTACTCGATCTGGACAACACCCTATGGGGCGGCGTGATCGGTGATGACGGCATCGACGGTATCCAGCTCGGCCAGGGCAGCCCCAGCGGCGAGGCGTTTCTCGCCTTTCAGCGTTATGCCGCGCAACTGGCGCGCCGCGGGGTGATTCTCGCGGTGTGCAGCAAGAACGACCTGCACGTTGCCGAAGCAGCCTTTGAACATACCGAGATGGCACTCAAGCGCAGCGATATCGCAGCCTTCGTCGCCAACTGGGAAGACAAGGCCGGCAACCTGCGGCGCATCGCGAGCATGCTCGATATCGGTCTGGACAGCCTGGTGTTCGTCGACGACAACCCCGCCGAGCGCGACATCGTGCGCCGCGAGCTGCCGGAAGTCGCCGTACCGGAGCTGCCCGACGATGTCGCCGATTACCCCGCGCGCATCGCCGCCGCGGGCTATTTCGAGGCCGTGTCCTTTACCTCCGATGACGCCGAACGTGGCCGCAGCTATGCGCTGAATGCCGAACGCAAGGCCGCGCAGAGCCAGGCCACGGACATGGAAGGCTACCTGCGCGGGCTGCAGATGGTGCTGCGCGTCAGCCGCATCGGCACCGCCGAGCTGGCCCGCGCCACCCAGCTGATCAACAAGACCAACCAGTTCAACCTTACCACCCGCCGCTATACCGAAGCCGAAGTCGAGCGCATGGCCAGCGATCCGCAAACCATCGCGTTGGCCCTGCGGCTGGAAGACAAGTTCGGCGATAACGGCCTGATCAGCGTGGTGCTGGCGCGACCGGATACAGCTATCGAGGCTGACGAACTGCTGATCGACAGCTGGCTGATGAGCTGCCGCGTGCTGGGGCGTGAAGTCGAGATGGCCGTGCTGGAGGTGCTGGCCGATGCGGCAGCAGCTGCCGGCTGGGGCGCACTGGTCGGCGAATACCGCCCCACCGAACGCAACGGCATGGTTGCCGAACACTATCCGCGGCTGGGCTTCGAGCAGCGCCCCGCCCCTGCCGACGCCATCGCCGATGCAAGTTTCTGGCGCTACGAGCTGGCCTCGCGCACTCCCATCAACCATCACATCCAGGTGCAAGCATGAACGAAAAGGACATTCTCCAGGCGCTGACCCAGGTCTTCCACGACGTGTTCGACGATGACGATATCGTCCTCACGTCCGAAACCACCGCCGACGACATCGATGGCTGGGACAGCCAGACCCATGTGCTGCTGATCGTGGCCGCCGAGCAACGCTTCGGCATCAAGTTCCGCACCGCCGAACTGGAATCGCTGAAGAACGTTGGCCACTTTGCCCAGTTGATTCAGACCAAACTCGGAGGGCGTTGAGTCATGGCCAGATCCGTCGATACATGCCCGGACGGCGTTGCCGCCGGGGCCGAAGCAGGCCAGCGGCGGATACGTGCCGGCTATCTGCTGGGAATGTTCGCCGGGCTGTTCGGGATGCTCGGCGGCTTTGCCGCCCTGCTCGCCTGGCTCAATCACACCGACAACCTGCCACCACCGGCCTTCTCCAACAGTCTGTGTGTGGACGAAAAGCTGCACTTTCTGCGGCACAACCCCATTGCCGATCCGAACCTGCTGATCGTCGGTTCCTCGGTCGCCTGGCGCCATGTCGATGGTGACGTGCTGATCGAGCAGGCCCCGGGCCTGCGTCCGCTCAACGGTGCGTTCTGCGGCCTGCACGCCAACCAGTCGACCTATGTCGCCAACTGGCTGCTGGACCGCGAACCGAGCGTCCGCCAGGTGGTGATGATCGTCGATCCGCTGGACTTCGCCGGCTGCTGGAAGGTGCCGGATGCGGTGTTCGACCGCGAGGATGCCGATCACTACGTTTATCAGCAGGCCTCACGCTGGGGCTACTACATGCGCTACTTCTCGCCGCGTTCGCTGCTGCGCAACGCGCAGACGGTCAAGGCGCAACGGGCCAACGAGATCGAATGGGACCCGCTGGTATTCACCCGCCACGGCGACGGGCCGCTGGAACCGCAGGGTGATCGCGGCCTGTTCTACGGCAAACCGGACGCGCTGGATGACAGCTGCTTCGTGGCACTCGCAGACTTCTCCGCACGCCTGGAACAGGACCAGCGCGAGCTGCTGGTGGTTTCCACGCCCCTGCATCCGCAATGGAAAGCCAAGGTCGATGCCGATGGCAGCTTTCTCGCCCGCTTTGACGCCAAGCTGAACGCCGCCATCGCCGGGCATGACGGGGCTCAGTATTGGAACGCCGATCGCGAATGGGTTGCTCCACCGGCCGCCTTCGTAGATGCGATCCACCTGCGCTGGTCAGCCGTGCAGGACTTTTCCGTGGCACTGGCCGAGCAACTGCAGGAAGCCAGACAGGAGATGCTCAGCAAGGCGGGACTGGCCAAAAGCGGCGCATACGACGCGCCCTGAGCGACAAGCGAACCGCTGGAAGCGGTGATGGTCCGAGAAGGAACATACAAACAAGAACGTAAGCCAGGAGTTGAATCATGCATTCTCATTCTTTGCTGTGCTTGTGCCTGCTCGCCGCATCCATCACCGCCCCCGCCGTCAGCCATGCCGACATCCTCGCCATCAAGGCGGAGAACGACATCATCGCCTCGGGCAGCGATGGTCACTACACCAATGGCCTGGAAGTCATCTGGGGCTTCGAACCGGACGACCAGAGCTGGACGCGGCGCTTCGCCGATCTGTTGCCCGGCTGGTCGGGCGATGCCGTCGACAACGTCGCCTATCGCTTCGGCCATCAGATCTACACGCCGGAGGAAATCGAAACGCGAGCGCTGATCGATGACGACCGCCCCTACGCCGGCCTGCTCTTCGCCGGCATGTCGATGTTCTCCGATACCCAGTACGACGGCTGGCGCGCGGCGCAGGGCCTGCACCTGGACGTGGGCATAGTCGGCCCGGCCGCTGGCGGCAAGCGCCTGCAGCGTGCCGTGCACAAGGTGACCGACAGCGACGAACCCAACGGCTGGGATAACCAGCTGGAGAACGAAGCCTTCGTCAATCTGGGCTATCAGTATCGCTGGTGGCTGCAGGAACGCTTTGCCGGGCTCGAGCTGGAATACGGCCCGAGCGTAGGCTTCGCCCTCGGCAACCTGTACAGCTACGGCTCGGCCGGGGTGGGCCTTCGCCTGGGCCAGAACCTGCAGCGCAGCTTCAGCATCCCGGCGGTGGCGCCAGCGCAGAGCGGTAGTCAATTCTTTCGCCCCGGCGGTGACTTCGCCTGGTATGGCTTCGCCAATCTCGAAGGGCGCTATATGGCGCACAACATGCTGCTGGACGGTAATACCTTCGAGGACAGCCATTCAGTGGACCGCCGCGAATGGGTCGGCGACGCCAAGCTCGGCGTGGCGTTGACCTGGAGCCGCTGGCAGCTGGCCTTTGCCAGCGTCTGGCGCAGCCGCGAATTCCAGGGACAAAAGGAGCACGATCAGTTCGGCTCCATCACCCTGTCGACTGCACTCTGACCATCCTTCGCCGTGGATCGGCCAGCACCTCGCCGGTCATGCCTATGCCGGCGTCAGCTGCAAACGCCGCCCCAGCTGACGATTCTCGGCCCATAGCTGGCTACCTTGCAGCTGGACCATGCGTTCGCCCAGCTCATCCCGCCGCTCAATCAGTTATCGGGCTCAGCGGCAAAGAGAGCGGTAGTTATCCGCCGCACCACCCTTGTGCCAGCGGCCGATCGTTTTCTTCCGTCGTTGACGCTTCGGCGCCCGGTCCGGGCATGTATCATTCCGCCCCAGGGGTCTGCACCCGCCACGCAGTCGCGCTCACCGCTCAGAGGTTGCGGCGATATACACACACGCAGAATCGGGAAGCTTCATGTTCCGGCTGGATCTCCAACGCCTGACCCTCCTGCTAGCGCTCGTGGCAGGCCTGCTCACCTTCGCCAACAGCTTCTTCGCCGGCTATACCACCCAGCGCGACCAGCTGTTCGAACAGACACTGGAGGCCAACAGGGCTTATGCGCGCAAGCTGGCCGACACCACCGACCGATTCTTTCTCAACAGTCGTCGCGAACTCGCCTATGCCGCGCAGGCGCTTTCCTCGAAGTTCGAGGATCCCGTGGCACGGGACAGCGAAACGGAGCGACTCAAGCTCAACAGCGATCAGTTCAACAGAGCAGTGATCGTCAGTGCTGCCGGTGAGATCGTTTCAGCTTCCCCGGAGAGCACCGCGCTGGTAGGCCTCAAGGTCAACAGCGTGGGTGCGCGGCGCGCGCTGAGCGAGCGCATTCCGCTGATCAGCGAGCCCTACATCGCCACGGACGGCACCTATCTGATCGCGGTAACGCATCCGATCTTCGACCCCGACGGGCACTATCTCGGCTTCATCAGCGCGTCACTATTCCTGCGCGAGCGCAACGCACTGCACGGCCTGCTTGGCGTGCACTACTACCGCGACGGCTCCTACCTGTACGTTGTCGACAAGCAGGCCAACCTGATTTTCCATGAGGACGGACAGCGGGTGGGCCAGAACGTGGCCTCCAATGCGGTCGTTCAGCAGGTGCTGACCGGGCGCGAAGGCAGCCAGCGAGTCACCAACACCCTCGGCGTCGACATGCTGGCCGGCTACGCCCCGGTGCCGAGTACCGGCTGGGGCATCATCGCGCAGCGCCCCACGGCCGCGATCACCGCCAAGCTCGAACGCTTGGCGCGCACGACCCTGATGAACGCCGTGCCTTTCGCGCTCGTATCGCTGGCCGTGTTCTGGTGGCTATCCAAACTCATATCCGCGCCCATCCGCGCATTGGCCGATACCGCCGAACACTGGAGCGCTCCGGAAGCGGCCAACCGTATATCGCGGGTCAATTCCTGGTACTTCGAGGTCTCGCGCCTGAAGGTCGCCATGCTTGCTGGCGTGTCCCTGCTGCAGCAAAAGATGGGCGCGCTGGAAGCAGCGTCCATGACCGATCCGCTGACCGGATTGCGCAACCGCCGCGGGCTCGAACTGGCGCTCAAGCAGTTCGAGCTGCTCGACCAACACTATGCCGCGCTGGCCCTGGACATCGATCATTTCAAGCAGGTCAACGACCAGTACGGCCATGACGTAGGCGACGACGTTCTGCGTTACCTCGCTGCGGTACTGCGGGAGTGCTCCCGCCCCAGCGACGTCCTCTGCAGGATGGGTGGAGAGGAGTTTCTGGTGCTGCTACCCGACACGGACGCCGCCGGTGCACGCATCGCCGCAGAGCGCCTGCTGGTTCGCCTGCGTTATACGAACAGCCCAACCGGTGCGCCGGTCACCGCATCCATCGGCATCGCCTGCAGCACCAGCCATGACTCGCCAGACGCGACCTTCAAGGCCGCGGACGAAGCGCTCTACCAGGCCAAAAGAGCCGGCCGCGACCGCGTGGTCCTCGCCTGCAACTGAGCGCCGAGCAGCCGCCGAATGTGACCCCCGAGCCGCTTGGCGGCCGCCGCTTATCTGCGCTGCGCGGCGCGCTGGTTGCGTGTCGCCGCGTGCTCGATCTGCCTGCGCCGCTACGCCAGCTCAAACTGCCGTAGCGTGCATTCAGTTGAGATCACCTTCTATTTGATAATCGTTTTCGTTGAGATTAGGATGCCCGCCCTCGCTCCCTTCCCTCAAGGATCTTTCGATGCGGCGCCTTCTCCTCCCGATGCTCGCGATTCCTGCCCTCACCTGCCCTGCCATGGCTTCAGCCAACGACGAACCGCCCACTGAACCGCTGGCGCTGGAGGAGATGCAGGTCACCGCCTCGGCCGAGCGCGCCGACGGCCCCGTGCAGGGCTATCGTGCGACCCGCTCGGCCAGCGCCACCCGCACCGACACCGCGATCCACGAAACCCCGCAATCGATCAGCGTCGTGCCGGCGCAGGTCGTCGAAGACATCGGCGCAACGCGCCTTGAAGATGCGCTCGACTATGCCGGCGGCGTGGAGCGTGGCAACAACTTCGGCGGTCAGGGCCTGACCGAATTCCTCGTGCGCGGCTTCAGCACCCAGGAGTTCTACCGCAACGGCTTCGCGGTGAACCGTGGCTATCCCAACATGCCCGACGCCAACGCGCTGGAACGCATCGAAGTGCTGCGCGGCCCGGCCTCGATGCTGTACGGGCGCGGCGATCCGGGCGGCACCTTCAACATCGTCAGCAAGCAGCCGCAGGCGGAGCGGCGCACGGTGCTCGGCAGCCAGGTGAACACCGACGGCCTACGCCGCGGCACCCTAGACACCACCGGCGCACTGGACGAGAGTGCCGCGTTTACCTATCGCCTCAACCTCGTCGCCGAAGGCAGCGACAGCTTCCGCGACCACGTCGAAAGCGAGCGCTACAACATTGCGCCAGTGCTGCGCTGGCAGCTCAGCGACGACACTGCGCTCATCCTCGAAGGCGATTACCTGCACAATCGCCATCCGCTGGACCGCGGCCTGACCCGCTACCCCAACCAGGCCGGCGACCTGTCACGCGATCGCTTCCTCGGGGAGGAGAGTGCCGGCAAGCTGACCAACCAGAACGCCACCACGCAACTGCGCCTGGAGCACCAGCTGGACAGCCAGTGGATGCTGCGCGGCGGCATCCAGTACCTCGACGGCAGCCTGGACGGCGGCGCGGTGGAGAACAATGGCCTGGCCGCCGATGGCCGCACGGTCGGACGCAACTACAGCGAGCGCTGGCTGAACTGGAACGACCTGGCGGTGCAGGCCAATCTGGAGGGTCACTTCGATGCCGCGGGTGTGGTCCACACGCTTCTGCTCGGTGTGGAATTCGACGACTTCAACTACGACTCCCAGATCGATCGCTCGGGTGGTGCGACCGGCGACTTCCCGATCGACCTCTATGATCCGGTCTACGGCCAGCCGCTGCCGGCGCTGACCCGCACCACGACCTACGATGACGAGAACCTGAAGTCCTACGCGTTCTTCCTGCAGGACCAGATCACCCTCACCGAGCGCCTGACAGCGCAGGTCGGCGCGCGTCTGGAACGCTTCGAGCAACGCTATGAAAACAAGCTCACCCCCGCCGGCAGCTGGGACCAGGCGCACAACGCCGTCTCCCCACGTTTCGGGCTGATCTACGACCTGACCGAGGAGTTGGCCGTCTACGCCAACACCTCGCGCTCGTTCAAGCCCAACCGCGGCGCCGACCGCAGCAGCCAGGCATTCGACCCGGAAGAAGGCATCGCCCACGAAGTCGGCGTCAAGTACGAGCTGCCAGAGCACGACCTCAGCGTTACTGCGGCGCTGTTCCACATCACCAAGGAAAACGTGCTGACCAGCGATCCGGTCGACAGCAATTACCAGGTTGCTGCCGGCGAAGCGCGCAGCCGCGGGTTCGACATCAGCGTAGCGGGCAACATCACCCCGCAATGGCGCATGATCGGCGGCTACGCCTACGTCGATGCCGAAGTCACCGAAAGCTCGAGTGCATCGATGCCGGTCGGCACGCGCCTGGCCAACGTGCCACGCCACAGCTTCAACCTGCTGGACACCTACGAATTTGCCGAAGGTCCGCTGGCCGGGCTCGGTGTCGGCATGGGCGTCAAGTACGTCGGCGACCGCAAGGGCGGTGCCACCAGTACGGCGTTCGACATGGATGCCTACACCACCGTCGACCTGCTTGCCTACTATCCGCTGACCGAACGGGTTCGCCTGAACCTGAACCTCAACAACCTGTTCGACGAAGAGTACGAAGAGCGCGCCTGGGGCAACATCTGGGCCTACCCGGGCGCCCCCCGCACCCTGCAGGCAGGCATCGCGATCACCCTGTAGCGAAGAGCGGCGCAGCCTGTATGGCTGCGCCTCGCCTCCCCTACTGGCGCCGGATCTCTTCGCGACTGTGCTTAGTTATTCGCCATTGGCGTTGCTCGGCCAGAAGGACCGGCAAGACGCTGCGAATTAGCATCCGCTATTCCGCGATAATGAGCCGCACACCGCGAGCGAGGTTTTAGCTATGCCCGATCTGACCTTGGAAAAGAAGAAGGCCTACTACGCGAAGGTCCGCCAATCGAACTATGCCGCCAGCCTGCGCCTGGAAGGCTTCGATACCACACCAGCTGACGCTAAACGCAAACTCCCAACTCGCGAAGCTGCCCTGGGAGCCTTGCGCGCTCGGCAGGCCTGATGCTCGATAAGTACGGTGTCGGTCAGGATCCTCTCTGCTATCCAGGCACCACGGTTCTACGCAACCGCCTAGACCTGACCGATGACCAAGCGCTTCACGCTGCTGAGCGCACGCTTTCCGAAATCGCTGCAGGCTCCATTGACTTCGTCCTTCCTCCCTACTATCTCACCTATCTGCAACGGATCCACCGCACTCTCTTCGAAGATGTTTACGAATGGGCGGGAGAACTACGTACCGTGGACATATCGAAGGGCGGTACGCACTTCTGCAACGTCACCCGAATCGAGCCGAAGGCTACGAAGCTCTTCAGACAATTGGAGGCGGCCAACTGGTATGAAGGGATGTCAAGGGACACTTCGGGGACACAGCCCTAAATGAAAAAGGGCTAGCCGAAGCTAACCCTTTGATTTCATTGGTGCCGGAGACAGGAGTCGAACCTGCGACCTTCGCATTACGAATAAGCGCCACTTCCCTCGGCAGAAGCTGGAAGCCAGTAAAATCGGGCGGTCAGCTAGCACTATTTGTTGGTTAATATCCGCTACTTGGATTTTTTGGGGCGCAAGGGGACACTTCCCCAATCCGAAGCTGCTCGCCACACAACAAGCATCACGAGTCGGCTCATCAGTCAGATAGCGAGAAGCACCTCATGGCACACGTCAGCCGCTCAAAGGCGTCACTGAGAATAATCGGCGACAGCCTGAATCCCTCGGAGGTATCGAAGCTACTCGGCCGAGAAGGGACAACGATGTATGCCAAAGGCGAGATATACACAATCAAAGCCACAGGTAGGACCGTAACAAGAAAATCAGGTCATTGGTCGCTGTCCGCTCGAGCTCATGAGCCTGAGGATATTGATGGTCAAGCAAAAGAGATACTTGATCAGCTCACAGATGACCTCGATATCTGGAGCAAGCTATCAGAGTCCTACAGCTGTGACCTCTTCTGCGGCTTGTTCCTGCGGGAGAGTAACGAGGGATTGGACATTCATCCTTCAACGCTAAAGCGCCTAGCCGACCGAGGCATATCACTTTCGCTGGATATCTATGACGGCTCCTGATATTCAGCTGTGGGCTTACCTGCCTACGTCACCTCCCTCGGCTGAAGCTGGGAGCCTGTAAATACGGGCCTTCTATACGTACCCGCTATTGGCTAGTATCCGGTACATTGTGTTTTGAGGTCGGAAGTGGGGCTCCCCTTCTGCCTTAGTCGTGGCGTTCCTGGGACATCCCAGCACGCCCACCCCAGCATGGAAGCTGCCCATGACTAAATTTCTCCTTGCCCTGATCGCCACCCTGCCACTGATCTGCTCTGCGGAAATCTACAAGTGGACGGATGAGAATGGGCGCGTCCACTTCGGCGACAATCCAAAGGACAAGGATCAAGCCGAGCAGCTCTCGCTCAAGATCAACTCCTACGAAAGCGCCAGCTACGAATCCTTCACGCCAGCCCAAGGCACGGCATCGCGACGCGTCGTCATGTATTCAGCAGTCTGGTGCGGCTACTGCAAGCAGGCCCGCCAGTATTTCCAGCGCAACGGCATCAGCTTTGTTGAACACGATATCGAGAAAAACCAGAACGCCCGCAGAGCCTATGATGCGATTGGCGGCAATGGCGTGCCCGTTATATTGGTAGGAAACAAGCGATTGAATGGATTTACCGTTGCAGATTTCCAGAGTATCTACCCGTAACACGTCTCCAACAGAAAATAAATCTGCCCCCTTTTCCTCAAAATAAATCAGCAGGAATTGCGGACTGATAGCCCGCATAAAGCACATGGAGGTAAAATCCTTGAGCAAAGACATTAAAATCACCATTTCCGATGCCTCAAAAAAATCCTGGACCTTTACCAACACCAAAGAACTACTGAACTTTATCAAAGCCGAGGTAGAGTTCTGGCGCCGTAATCGACCAACTGATCAAGCAGCTCGCAATCCACATATATTCATCAATGCCAGCACTATCCTTGAGCAGGGACTAAAGATTGTCGAACAATGGAACAACGACACTCACCATTGGGACGATGCAAAATCACAACAAGAAATCAGAAACCTTAAAGCTGGTCCGTGGAGTGGATTAGAAAACCGTTGGCTTTGGAGCGGCCACGCATATGCAAACAAATACGTCGACTGCTATTCTCACTATGGAATCAGCGCAGCGACAGCATTCATAAACTTTATATTGAATAAACAAGCTGGCGAAACCAGCAATTATTATGGTTTCATCGGAACAACACTGGCATACGAATTCTTAAACCAAGACTCGGACCTTCCTAAGCGAAGAACCGCAGAAAGAAAATCACTCTCCCAGCTTAGAACCACACTAGATACCACTACTTCAGAGCTCGTTGGACAAACGGAGGAGTTTAAAAGGCAATTTAAGGAATGGCTCGACACAGAGAAAAACGATTGGGAACAATGGAAAACCGAAAGCGAGCAGGATCGATCAACTCAACTTGGTGAGCAGCGCGATAAATTTACGGACTACATGGAAACTTGCAAGGCAAGAATCCTTGAACTTGAAACCTTATATCAAGAAAAACTTAGGCTTGAAAAGCCAGCTTTATATTGGCGAAACGCCGCAAGAAAATATGGGATTCAAGGTGGACTATGGTCCCTCGCATTAATCGCATCAATCTTGCTCGGATTGATATATGCGCATGATTTCTTTACAGGATGGCTTCAAGGGAAAGAAATCGACCTTAAGCTTAACACCATACAAGGCGTCGTTATTTTCGGCTCGATTATCGCCACTTTCGCCTTTTTAGCGCGCACACTTGCAAAAATGACTTTCAGCTCATTTCATCTAATGCGAGACGCTGAGGAGAGAGAACAGTTAACCTACTTATATCTCGCTCTCAGCGAGAAAAGCGCTATCGACCAATCCTCTCGGGATATAGTACTTCAAGCATTATTTAGCAGATCTGAGACTGGCCTATTATCTTCAGACTCAGGCCCAACAATGCCTGGCATCGCTGAAGCGCTAAGAGCAACCGAAAGGCACAAATAGTTAAGTCGACATTGATATTTTAAGAGTGATCGTTCCCCAGGAGCGATCATTACCGCTTCGGTATAAAGCGGCCCGCTGATAAAAACGTAAAAACTCTGCTCCGCACCTACCTACGCACGCTCATTCCTTCGCCAAACCCACCTCCGAGCCGCTTCCGCTGTTATTTGCTGCCCGCGTTTTGTTCTGCCAACTTTAGGTCCGCTTCGGCGTTGGCCGAGCTGATCTGGCCCGACTCAGGCGCGGTCTTTCCGCTTACCAGCCAAAGGGCATCGGGGCCGCGCCCCGGGCGAACGCCTCGCCGATCTGGTGCAGGTCTGGTACGAATTGCATGGCGCCACGCTCAAGGACCAGAAGCGCTACGGACGCACCCTGGCGATAGTCGATGCCCTGGGCAACCCGATTGCCTCCAGCTTTACCGCTCTGGATTTCAGCCGCTACCGGGCCGAACGCCTCAAGAGCTGCACCCCGGCAACGGTGAACCATAAGCATCGCTACCTAAAAGCCGTGTTCAACGAGCTGATCCGCCTGGGCGTCTGGCATGAAGCCAACCCGGTCGCCAAGCTGCGGCAACTGCGTGTCGATGAAACCGAGCTGACCTACCTCACCCTGGACGAGTGCCGGTTGGTGCTGGATGAATGCGCCGCGT
This sequence comes from Stutzerimonas sp. KH-1, assembly GCF_054483855.1. Lineage (NCBI taxonomy): Bacteria > Pseudomonadati > Pseudomonadota > Gammaproteobacteria > Pseudomonadales > Pseudomonadaceae > Stutzerimonas > Stutzerimonas sp. KH-1. The sequence continues at coordinate 2,032,994 of NZ_CM137011.1, forward strand.
CGACCAATAGCCACACCCTGCCCGTCGCCAAGCTCTGTCTGGCTACTGGTGCTCGATGGGATGAAGCGGAATCGATCACCCGAAACCAACTGCTGAACGGGCAAGTTCGCTTCGCCAGAACGAAGAATGGCCGCGTGCGGACCATCCCCGTACCGGATGATCTAGTGGACCTGATGCTTGAGCGTGGCTACCCAGGATCGGGCCGGCTGTTCAGCTCCTGTCGATCGGCGTTCCGCAAAGCCTACGAACGCACCGGCCTGCACACACCCGGCCAGCTGACCCACATCCTGCGGCACACCTTTGCCAGCCACTACATGATGCAGGGCGGCAACATTCTCACGCTGCAACGAATCCTGGGGCACGGGGATATCAAGATGACGATGCGGTACTCGCACCTAGCGTCGGATCACTTCGCGACCGCCCTCACCCACTCACCGCTCGCGTTGCTGGGACAAGAAAGGGACACTTCGGGGACACCGGCCCAAAAACAAAAGGGCTAGCCGAAGCTAACCCTTTGATTTCATTGGTGCCGGAGACAGGAGTCGAACCTGCGACCTTCGCATTACGAATGCGCTGCTCTACCTACTGAGCTACACCGGCGCCAGGCGGCGGATTATCGGGGGTTCTGCGGTCGGACTCAAGCCCGGCCGCATCAAACCCTTGCCTCCGGCTCGTACGTCAGTGTGGTCGCGAAGCGGGCTGACCGTGATCGCGCTCAAGGTCGTGCTTGACCTGTCCGGCCAGCTGCTGGCCCTCGGCACTGGCCACTTCATAGCCTTCCTTCGCCTTGTGCTTGAGCCGGTCGGTCAGCTGGTCGCTGGACTGGCCCATCAGCTCGTCTTCGCGCCGGGTCGGCGGTACGGTCGCCGCGAGCAGCGCTCCCAGGGCGATACCCATCGCGCCGAGCGCCAGTGGTTGCTCGTTGAGCAACTGCGAGAAGCCGCCGCGTGCCCGATCCGCCGTATGCCGCAGGCTGTCGGCGGCCTGCCGGCTGCTGTCGCTTACCCGATGGCGAGCGTTGCCCAGGGTGGTGGAAGCATCGTGGCGCATCTGCGCAGCCTTGTCCTTGATGCCGTTGCCCTGCTGCTTCAGCCCGGAGGCCTTGGCCGAGAGCTTGTCGGTCATCGAAGGACCGGTCGATGTACCGGCGCTGTAATCCGGACGGCGGTTCTGCCCCGCCATCAGCCAGGCCAGGCCGATCCCGGTCAGCAACGTCGGCACCGGATTGGCCTTCACCGTATCACTGAGATTGTGCAGAAATTCGCCGCCACCGCCCTTGGCATAGCCCAGCGCGGTGTCGATCATCTGCCCCGGCGACAGCTTGCTTTCCAGGGCATGGACGATGTTGCCGATCTCCGCCCGCTGCTGGTCGATCTCGCGCTCCAGCGTGTCCGGGTCCTTGCGTGCTTCGACGTCTACCTGATTGTGCGTGCTCATGCGTGCCCCCTGACGACTTCTTTATCCTTGTGCAGCGAATGGATGGTGCGGTCGGGCTTGAAGGATGAAGCTTCGAACTTCTTCTTGCCCGCCGACACCATGATCAGCCCGATGACGACCACTACGCCCCCTACGATGAGGGCTGCCAACCAGGGCTCCATCAGGGTGCTGAGGAAGTAGACCGCCGACATCAGCAGGATGATGAATCCTGCCAGCAGGACCGCGCCGCCGGTGGCCACGCTCGCCGCGCCGGCCTTGGTGGCTCGCATGGACTCGCTCAGTTCGGCCTTCGCCAGAGCCAGTTCCTTGGTGAACAGGGATGGCACTTCACGGGTCAGCTGGCGCAGCAGCCCGCCCACCGAGCTGTCCTGGTCCGGATGGCCCGTCTCGTAGGACGTATTGAGGTTGCGTTGTTCGTTCATCGATTTAGCCCTCCGGTTGTGCCTTTTCCGTTGTTGCCAAGGCCGTTGGTACTGCCCGGGGTCGTCGGCATGTCTGCGTTGCTGACGCTGCCAACCGTGCCACCCGGGGCTCCGCTGGAAAGACGCGAATCCAGCTCGGACTGGCTGGGCAGGGTTTCAGCCGTCACATCGGCCGGGACGCCCAGCGGCGACGACGGATGCGGTCGCGCCGCATCCGAATGGCCGTAGTCAGTGGTGGGTTCGCGAGCGGCGGTTTTTTCCGAACGATGGCTCGAGGCGCGGGCGAAGCGTGTCAGACCAAAGCCCAGCGCAACGCTGCCGGCGATGAAAAGGGCCGGATTGCTCCGGGCGAGCCGGTTGACCTCGCCGACCAGCTCATCGACGCTCTTGCCACGCAGATTGTCAGCAAAGTCGACCATGCCTTGAGCCACGTCGGAGACATAGTGCGACAGGCCGGCGCGATCCTGGCTTTCCAGCTCGGAGGCAGCCGCCTTGGCACTCTGCGCGATCTTCTCGAGCTCGTCGGCGGCGGTGCCGCGATAGCTATCAAGCTGCGCCTTGCCCTGGTTCTTGATCTGCTCACCGGCCTCGCGTGCCTTGGCCTTCACGTCACTGCCATTTCCGGCCTGAGCGGAACGGTCGCTGTGCATGGATGGCTGGCCGGAGGAACTGCCTGTCTGCGGCGAGCTGGTCCCGGCTTGGCCGCCGTAACCTGTGATCTCTTCGTCGGGTGTCGTCATGTTGTCCACCTTTTATAGGGTCAGAGGATTTGGCCGGATGACCACGGTCCGTAGCACGACGACGGGGTTGCCGCTGCCGTGCATGTTTCGGTGCGCACATAAATGGTGACCGGACCCCCTATTTCGAGTTCCGTCGCTCTGGCTGGATGGTTCAAGACTTTGGCGCCAGCATCGCCGGGGATGCCCGCCGCCAGCGGAGGGGTAGCTTCAATGCTGAAATGCTGGCTTATCGCCTGATGCGCAGGCGCAGCCAGCATGGCTGCTGGGCTGCAGGCGTGATCGGGGAGAACAGGCGAAACGGCAGGAACCGGAACGTCATGACCGTGTGGTCAGTTCATAAGCCGGGACCGTCGCAACGGCGGGCCGACGAAGTGCAGTGCGGTTCTATACGCCAGAAAAACAGAAACGGGCCCGAAGGCCCGTTCTGGTATCGCTGGTTCGCGGTGTTACAGCGGACCGATGCTGGTGCAGCTGTTTGCGGCTTTGGCGTGCTTCTGCAGAACCGGCAGCTGCGGACGGTACTTGCCACTGCTCACGTCCAGGGACATGGCGTACTCGCCCCACCAGGGACCGGCAGCCCAGTAGGTGCTCGGGATGCAGTTCTGACGCAGGTAGGCCAGCAGGTTATCGGTTGCAACGATGGCCGAGGGCGAGAAATCCGGTACGCCATGCTCACCGATGTAGCCGCGCAGTTTGTGCTGCTTGAGCCAGTCGACGAAGGGCTTGACGCGATTGACACCAACCATCGGGTCGAACTGCTCGGTCTTGTCGAAGTAGTTGCCGGAGAAATCCTTGTCCACGTACATGTGTGCTTCGTACACCAGGTTGTTCTTCGGATCACGCATCCACGGGTTGCTGACCAGCTGGGTGTTGTAGTGCGGCCAGTGGAAGGCGCTCGACCAGCGATCGCCCGCTACGTAGATCCAGCGCTTGGAGTCGACGGTGCGGATTGCCTGAGCAGCGGCCAGGGCAGCTTGCGGCCAGAGCCCGTTGGTGGAGTGCGGCTCGTTCATCAGACCGTAGCCCTCGACGGCAGGATGATTGACCACCTGCTGCACGATCTGCTTCCACACCGCGGCGAAGGAACTGATGGGTACTTCTTTGGAGCCGATCAGCTTGCCGTAGTAACGGTAGTAGTTGTGCAGGTCGAGAATCACCTTGACGTTGTGCTTCTGCGCGAAGTCCAGCGACTGCTTCAGACGGGCGAGCTCCTCGGCATTCAGCGGCGAGTTCAGCTTGGGCTGGATTCGCTCCCAGAGGAACGGCAGGCGAACCAGCGGCATGCCCAGGTCGGAGTACTTCTTGTAGTACGACTCGGCCGGATAGGTGTAGTTGGTGCCGTGCTTGCCAGGAACAACCGAGGGACCGAAGCCCGCGCCGGACAGGTTGACGCCGACCAGCAGCGGCTTGCCGTTGGTGGTGTCAGGTGCGGTGGGCGCCGGTGCCGGAGCCGGGGCGGCTTCTACTGGCGGAGTAGTCAGAGCAGGAGACGAAGGAGCGCTGGTCGATGTGCTGACCACCGAGATGGTCTTCGGATAGCCCAGGGTCGCGCCGTTGATCACCGCACCGTCGAGGAAAACGCTCATGTTGCTGCCCACCACTTGAGTGCGCAGCACCTTGCGAGTCTGGCCGTCAGCGAGCTTCACCAACGCGCCCGTCTTGAATGCTGCCACGTTGGCGCTGCTTGCCTGGATGGAGAAGCCGGCAGCAGTACGGAACATACCGTTGAGCCAATGGGTGTTGGTGTAGTTGTTCAGGTTGCTGGTGGCGATGACCGAAGTGGTCGGAGCAGTGGGGGCCGGAGCCGGGCTGGTAGTGGAAGTTGTAGCCAGCGACAACTTGTTCGGTGCACCGACGACACTTCCGTTAACTGCTGCACCTTCTAGATAGACGCTCATATTGGCGCCGACAACTTGTACCTGGGTAACTTTGCGAACCTGGCCATCTGCCAGCTTGGCTGTCGCTCCAACTTTGAAAGCAGCCTTGTTGGCATCACTTGCCGGAATGGAGAAGCCCGGCGACTTGCGCCATACGCCATTGAGCCAATCGGTATTGGTGAACGCGTTGATGCTGGTCGAGTGCGCGGTGACGGTAGTCGGTGAAGTGACCGGAGTGGTGGAAGTTACCGGTGCCGTTACGGCCGTACTACCGATGGTGACCACCTGCGGTGCACCAACCTTGTTGCCGTCCAGCTTTGCACCTTCCAGGAAGACGCTCATGTTGCTGCCGACGATCTGCGCGCGGCTGATCTTGCGAACCTGACCGTCCGCCAGTCGTACCGAAACGCCGGCCACGAACGCGGAGCGGTTCGCCGAGGTGGCAGGAATCGAGAAGCCGGCGCCGGTGCGCCAGACACCGTTCAGCCAATCGGTGTTGGTGAACGCGTTGATCTTGGCGGAAACCGATACGGCAGCAACCGTTGCTGCAGCGGCATAAGGCGTGGTTACAACGGCGGTACCACCCAGAAGAACAGCGGCGGCGATGGAAGCGACGAGTGCCTTGCGGGCACCGAAAAACAGGTTGGTGGACATTGAGTCTCTCCGGAACTTACTGCTTCAAAGGCGGAGCCTTCAAAAAGAAACGGGAGGTCGATAAGTCGTGGGGCGTTGCTCTTGAGGAGTGCCGCGGTGTCACAACAAACGAACCGTTCAACAAGAAATTTCCCGCCGTCCACCCCCTGAACAAACCGGCAAATCGTCTTGCGTGGCGGCTTTATAATAGGTTCGAAAAATTAATGGAAATTTTTTTGTCAGTAATAGATCGCCAGAAAATCGCCACAACCTGCAAATAACATTAAGTTGCCATTACTCATATGGCGATAGCTGTCGAATTGATATTACGTTTAACCGCCCTAGTTGGTTACCTGGCGCCAAAATGAGCGTCGGCTTTTTGAACTTTGGTGGTCGCTAGAGGGATTAACCGCTATCAAAGCTTGCCGACGAACGGTATATAGCGGAGAAGCAAAACAGCCCTTCGTGTCGGATAAAAAACCAAGTGCCGGAAACAACCGATCTTCGTCGGCTGATGGCTGTCGGAAGCCTTACCGAACGACGAAACGGAGGCACCATGAGCCAGAAGTACAAAGTGGGCGATCACGTCAGCTGGAATTCGGAAGCAGGACGGGTCAGCGGTCACATCACCCGAGTGCACACGGCAGACACCGAATTCATGGGCCGCACACGGCGCGCCAGCCCGGACGCGCCGCAATACGAGATCAAGAGCGACAAGACCGACCATGTCGCAATGCATAAAGAGTCGGCGCTCAGGAAGCTGAGCTGAGGCATGGTTCAGCCAGCCACGGTGTGGACCATCGGCCACTCGACGCGCTCGCTGGAGCAGCTGGTCGAGCTACTGCGCCACCATCAGATCGAGGCCATCGCCGACGTCCGCCGCTTTCCCGGCTCAAGGCGCTTGCCGCAGTTCGGCGAGGCAGCCCTGCGCGAAGGTCTGGAAGCGCACGGGCTGCACTATCAATGGATCGAGGAACTGGGCGGCAGACGGCGGCCTCTGAAGGATTCGCCAAACCTGGCCTGGCGCAACAGCTCGTTTCGCGGCTATGCCGACCATCTGCGCAGCGATGAATTCGACCGCGGCCTGCAGCGCCTACTGGAAATGGCGGCGCAACGACGCACGGCGATGATGTGCGCCGAGGTGCTCTGGTGGCGCTGCCATCGTTCGCTGGTCTCGGACGTGTTGAAAATGCGCGGTATCGAAGTCCTGCATATCCAGGACGAGAAGCCGCCGGCCGCCCACCCGTTCACCGCCCCTGCCCGCCTGGTCGACGGGCAGCTGAGCTATGCGGAGGGCAAAGGCGAGTCGTTGAGAAAGGAAGTCGGCAGCGGGCAGATCAGTCTGGTTCTGTAGCAGCCGCTGGGTGGTCACTGCGACCACCCGGCTATGGGGTTGGCTCAGGCGCGTTCGATGCGATCGGGGTGGATGACGATGCGGCCCTGCTTGTAAAGACCACCGATGGCCTTCTTGAAGTTGCCCTTGCTGACGCCGAAGCGGCGGACAATTTCCTCGGCCGGACTCTTGTCACTGACATCCAGCGAGCCCTGGTTTTCCTCCAGTTTCTGCAGAATCAGCGCCTGCAGCGCATCGGTCGCTTCACTACCCACCGGCTGCAGGCTCAGGCTGATCTTGCCGTCGGGCCGCAGCTCCTTGATATAGCCACGCTCGCGCATGCCTCCACGGAGAAACTTGAATACCTCGTTCTTGTGGATAAGCCCCCAGTGCTGGCCGTTGATGATCGCCTTAAAACCAAGATCGGTCGCCTCGACGATCAGCAGGTCCACCGCCTCTCCTACCTTGTAATTCGCCGCGGTCTTGTCCAGGTAGCGATCCAGGCGTGCCGTGGCGGTAATACGCCGGGTGCGCTTGTCGACGTAAACGTAGACCACGCAGTAATCACCGACCTGCAGCGGCCGCTTCTCCTCCGAATGCGGCAAGAGCAGATCCTTGGGCAGGCCCCAGTCGAGGAACAGGCCAACGCGGTTGATCTCCGCCACCTTCAGACTGGCGAATTCACCGACCTGCACCTTGGGCTTTTCGGTGGTGGCGATCAGCTTGTCCTCGCTGTCGAGGTAGATGAAGACGTTCAGCCAGTCATCCACCTCGGTCGGTGTGTCCTTGGGGATGTAACGGTTGGGCAGCAGGATTTCGCCGTCCGGGCCGCCGTCGAGATAGAGGCCGAAACCGGTGTGCTTGACGATCTGCAGGCTGTTGTAGCGTCCGATGGCGGCCATGTGGGCGGTCCCGAATATAAAGGCGGCGATTCTAGCGCCTGTCAGCGTGGCAATGCATAGGCGATCACCGAATCACCGGCTTTGGTGCCCAGCGAGCCATGTCCGCCGGCGACCACCACCACCATCTGCCGACCCGAGCGGCTCTCGTAGGTCATCGGCGTGGCCTGACCGCCGGCTGGTAGACGCGCTTTCCAGAGTTCGCGGCCGGTGCTGACATCGTAAGCACGCAGGTAGTAGTCCAGCGTGCCGCTCAAGAACGCCACACCCCCGGCGGTGAGCATTGGTCCGCCAAGGCTCGGCACGCCCATCTTGAACGGCAGCGGGATCGGCGCACGATCGCGCACCGTGCCGTTCTTGCGCAGCCAATGCGTCTTGCCGGTACGCAGATCGGCGCCGGCCACGTAGCCCCACGGCGGCGCGGTACATGGCAGGCCAATGGGCGATACGAAAGCCTTCAGCTCAACGGCGAAGGGCGAGCCGAAATTCTCGTTGAGGAATGGCTCCTCATCGGACACGTAAGTCGTCTCGGCGTCCTCGCGCGGAATCAGGCGGGAAGTGAATGCCAGATAGGCCGGCGCGCTGAACACCATCTGCCGCACCGGATCGACCGCTACCCCACCCCAGTTGAACACGCCGAAATTGCCCGGATGCACCAGCGTGCCCTGAGTGGAGGGTGGTGTGTAGCGCCCTTCGTAGCGCAGGGAGTGGAACTGGATATGGCACATCATCTGATCGATCAGCGTCGCGCCCCACAGGTCCTTGCCCTGCAGCTTCGGCGGCTCGTAGGACAGCGCCGAGGCCGGCTGCGTCTTGGCGACCCAGTCGCCCTCGGCCGCGCCCTGCGGCGCCGGCACCTCGCGTACCGGCAGGATCGGCTCGCCGGTGCGACGGTCCAGCACATAGATGTCGCCCTGCTTGGTCGGCGCCACCAGCGCCGGGACCAGGCCCTCTTCGGTCTGGATATCGACCAGGCTCGGCTGCGCCGGCACGTCCATGTCCCACAGATCATGTCGCACGGTCTGGAACACCCAGCGCAGCTCGCCGCTCTCCAGGTCCAGCGCAACGATCGAAGAAGAAAAGCGTTCGCTGTTCTCGCTCCGTCGACCACCCCATTGATCGGGCACCTGATTGCCCAGCGGCACGTAGATCAAACCCAGCGCCTCGTCTGCACTGGAAATGCTCCAGCTGTTCGGGCTGCTGGCGCTGTAGGTTTCACCCGCTGCAATGGGCGCGGTCTCGTCTGGATTGCCGGGGTCCCAGTTCCACTTCAGCTCGCCGGTGTAGACGTCATAGGCACGGATCACTCCGGAAGGCTCATTGGCGCGAACATTGTCGTTTACTGCCCCGCCGATGATGACCAGGTCACGCGCCACCACTGGCGGCGAGGTCGAGTAGTAGAAGCCCTCCTTGACGTGGGGCATATTGGCCCACAGGTCCACCTCACCGTTATCGCCAAAACCGGGACAGATCTCACCGGTCTTGGCATCCAGGGCGATCAGCCGCGCGTCGGCGGTGGGCATGAACAGCCGCTGGCGACAGCTCTGCGCCTCGTTGCCGGCCGGCGCGGCGTGGTAGGACAGCCCACGACAGGTCAGATGCTGGCGGTTGACCGAATGCGGCACCTTGGGATCGAAGCGCCAGCGTTCCTGTCCGGTCTCGGCGTCCAGTGCGATGACGAAGTTGTGCGGCGTGCACAGGTACAGGCTGTCATCGATCTTCAGCGGCGTGACTTCGTAGGTGGTCTCGTTCGGATCTTCGGGGCCGCGCAGGTCACCGGTATGGTAATGCCACACCGGCTCCAGACGCTCGACATTGGCTGGCGTGATCTGCGCCAGCGGCGAGTAGCGCTGGCCATGCTGCGTGCGCCCATAGGCATGCCAGTCGCCGGCCGGCACGCTGTCGGTAGCGGGCGCTTCTGCCAACGGTGGCGGCAGCATGCCCTTGATGTCATGGCTGTCGTGGCCGATTGCATAGACCGCCGTACCGCCCCACAGCAGCACCGCCAGCAGCAACGGCAGTGCAGCACCACCCCACGCACCCCAGCCGAAATGCTGCCAGCCCAGTCGCTGCACAACCCAAGGCATGAGCAGCCACAACCCGAGCGGCGCGATGATGCTGCCGCGAGGAGCCAGCTGCCACCAGTCGGGGCCCACCTCGTACAGTGCCCAGCCGAGCGCCCCGAGCATGAGCAGTGCATAGACCCACAACGCCGCGCGTCTGCGCATCAGCAGGAGGACGCCCGTCAGCAGAAAACCGCCAGCCACGACCGCGAAATACCAGGTGCCTCCGAGACTGATGACTTTCGCGCCGCCGGCAGCCAGCGCCAAGCCGATGACGATGCAGAACAATCCGCTGATGACCACAGCCACGGCATTTCTCCCTCGATCTTGTTATCGAACCCGTACAACCCCGTTCAGGGGGCCGCCATCAGCGGCCGCCTGAAAAGTGGGACAGGCAATGCGCGGGAATGCTCCGCGCCGATCGAAGATCGCTGCATCGACCGCGGTCAGCCACCACGGCCATGTCGATCAGAGACGTCAGCGGGATTCGAGCCCGACCTGCAGCAGCTTGCCATTACCGGCATCGGTGAGCAGGTAGAGAAAGCCATCCGGCCCGACGCGGACATCGCGTATGCGCGCGCCCATGTCCTTGAGCAGACGCTCCTCACCGACGATGCGATCGCCGTCCAGGCGCAGACGGATCAGTGACTGATCCACCAGAGCACCGATGAACAGGCTGTGCTGCCAGGCCGGGAAACGCTCGGCGTCATAGAACGCCATGCCACTGACGCCGGGAGATTTCGTCCAGACGTGATGCGGCGGCTCGGTGCCAGGCACGGTTTTGCCCTTGGCTTCGGGGATCGGCAGCATGCTGTAGTTGATGCCATGGGTCGCCAGCGGCCAGCCATAGTTCTTGCCGGCTTGCGGAATGTTGATCTCGTCGCCGCCCCGCGGGCCGTGCTCGTGGGTCCAGAGCACTCCGCTCCAGGGGTTGAGTGCAGCGCCCTGCTGATTGCGGTGGCCATAGGACCAGATTTCCGGCCGCGCACCATCCTGGCCGACGTAGGGGTTGTCTTGCGGCACACTGCCGTCGGGCCGGATGCGCACCACCTTGCCCTGGTGCTTGTCGAGGTCCTGCGCAGTGGAGCGCTGATTGTTCTCACCCAGGGCGACGAATAGATGGCCGTCGCCATCGAACACCAGCCGCGAGCCGAAATGCACACCACTGGACAGCTTCGGCTGCTGGCGGAAGATCACCTCGAAGTTCTCCAGCCGGGACAGATCCTCACTGAGCCTACCGCGCCCTACGGCTGTTCCGGCCATGCCCTGTTCGCCGGCTTCGGCATAGCTGAGATACACCAGCCGGTCGGTCTGAAAGTCCGGCGACAACCGCACGTCCAGCAAGCCACCCTGCGAGCGGGCGAATACATCCGGCACCCCGGCCAGCGGCTCGGAAAGATGGCCATCCAGATCGACTAGACGCAGATGCCCCGGCCGTTCGGTCACCAGCATTCGCTTGCCGTCCGGCAGAAAGGCCAATCCCCACGGGTTCTCCAGACCGGTGATGATTTCTTTCACCCTGACCGTGCCAGCCTCGCTGGGATATTCCTGCGGCTCGGCGACGAGCTGGAGCGAAAACGCACAACCGACGCCGAACAGCGCGGAGCGAATGACGTGACGATACATGGCGTTCCTCCCAAGTGGCCTGACGCGGCAAGCTCCGCGCCACAACGCTCTATTGAAGACCAGCGCGGCGCGGCAAGCGTTGCGAAAACGCTTCAGGAAATGACCACCTGTAAAAAGCTGAACAAAATTTGATCAAATCTGTATAATGCCCGGTTCGACTGATTGAAGGAAAAGCGATCCATGGCCACCAAGACCACCACCGCCAAGCGCAAGCCCGAACCTGCTACCGAAACCAGCCAATCCCTTGCCGCACAGATGGCAGCCTTTCTCAAGGCTGGCGGCGAAATCCAGACCATCCCCAATGGCGTGAGCGGCCAGACCCAAGGCCCGTCCCGCCAGATCACCATCAGCAAGAAGTGATCGACTGATCCGAACCGCTTTCGGCGAGCCGTTCCATGGCTCGCCGCGTTCTGCCTCCCTCCTGATCCTTTTCGAGCATCCCATGACCGACCCCGTGCGCCTTGCCAAACGCGTCGCCGAGCAATTCGGCTGTTCCCGGCGCGAGGCCGAGCTGTATGTCGAGGGCGGCTGGGTCACCGTCGACGGTGAGCTGATCGAAGCGCCCTTCGTCAAGGTCGGGCCCGAACAGCGCATCGAGCTGAAGGCAGGCGCCACTGCCCGCGAAGTCGCCCCCGTTACCCTGTTGCTGCACAAGCCGGCCGGCCTGGCGATCGGTGTCGAGGCGGAACGCATCCGTCAGGTGCTGCTGGATCGCGAACACTGGCAGGACGATCCCAACCGCATCGAGCCACTGCAACGTCACCTGCTGCGGCAACACCATCTGCTGCCGCTGGATGATGACGCCAGCGGCCTGGCGATCTTCACTCAGCAGCGCGAAGTGATCCGTGTGCTGACCGGTGCACGGGACAAACCGGAGCAGGAGTACATCGTCGAAGTCACCGGCGAGGCCGAAGAAGGCGGCCTGGCGCTGCTGGCCAAGGGCATCGGTCATCGTGGCAAGATCCTGCCCAAGGCCAAGGTCAGCTGGCAGAGCGAGAGCCGCCTGCGCGTGGTGGTCAAGGAGCCCGCGCCGGGCGATGTTCGCATGCTCTGCGAGGCCATCGGCCTGCGCGTCATCGCCAGCAAGCGCATCCGCATCGGCCGGCTGTCGATGGCCAAGCTGCCGGTGGGGAACTGGCGCTTCCTCGGCGAGCACGAACGCTTCTGACGCCTCGGCCCGAGCCGGCCCGCAGCGCCGGTCGGCGGAGCGCACTTGCCTAACGGGCAACTGTGAACCAGTCTTTGCCGCGTATCGCGGCAAATCGCCACGACATCTCACCCGAACACAGGATCGTGATGCGGACTCTTCTGCTCTGGCTGTTGATCTGCTTTTCAGCTCCGGCACTGGCAGCCGAGCCCGTCGCCGTCTGGGCGTACCAGCCCTCTCCCCCGTTCGCCTCCGGGCAGGGCCGCGGGCTCTCCGAGGCGCTGGTAGAGCTGCTCAATGAACACCCGAGCAATCAGGATCGTTTCGAGTTTCGCCTGAGTCAGCTGCCACGCAAGCGCCTCGACGCCCGGCTCGCCGCCAACGAGCCAGGCATCCTGCTCTGGGCCACACCGGAATTCTTTCCCGAGCACCTGACCACCGGCGCCAGCTGGACGCCTCCGCTGCTCTGCGACATCCAGGATTTCGTTTCCCGCCGTGACGCACCGGTCGACTACGATGGGCCACGCTCACTGCACGGCAAGCGTCTGGGCGGCATCCTCGGTCACCGCTACCGCGAGTTGCAGCCCGACATCGACAAGGGATTGATCCGCCGCGAAGACGTGCACAGCGACCTGCAGAACCTGAACAAGCTCCTCTCCGAGCGCATCGATGTGGTGCTCATGCCACGCTCTTCCCGCCTGTTCTATAGCCTGACCGAGACATCGGCGGACCAGCTGTACGTCTCGCCCAAGCCGCTCTATGTCTTCGATCGCCATCTGCTGATGACTGCCAGCCTGCCCGCCGAAACCACGCAATTCATGCAGCAGATGATTGCCGACCTGCCCCACAGCGCACGCTGGCTCAAGCTGCTCAGGCGCTACGGCCTGCACGAGATGAGCGCGCCCTGCTCCAGATACTGAGCGAACGTAAGCGCCACTGGCGAATCGAAGCTGGCACACCGCATACTGGCGAAAAGAGAACGGAGTACCAATTCAGCCATGAAAAAGGCATTGCTGTTCGGCCTGTTTTTGGCCCTCGGCGGCTGCGCCAGCCAGTCCTGCGATCGCGTCTGGAGCAACAGCTGTCGAGCCGAGCGCCTGCTTTACCAGAACGACCTGATGCAGGCGAAGATCCTGATCTCGGTCGGCAACGAGGATGGCTACGAGCTGGCGCAGGCCCTGCTCGATCGCAGCGCGCGCCTCGACCGGCGGGGTGAAACCGAGTTCTACCAGGCGCTGCTACTGATCCGCCAGGGCCCGGAACCGTCCGAAGTGCTGCAACTGCTGGAGCAGGCCAAGCGCAAGGGTCATCCCCATGCGGTGGCGTTGCTCTACAAGATCTATCAGGAACCCTACCTGCTCGCCGAAGCCGATCCGGAAAGGGCCGAGGGCTACCGCCAGGCCTATGGCGAGCTTGATGTCGCGCGCAGCGGTTACCCGTCGTTCGAAAAGTCGCTGGAACTGGTCGACCAGCTGGTCGCCCCGCCGCCGCCTGCCGCCGAATATCAGGCCCCCTGTCCGCAGCATTGCCTGGAGCAGGCCCGCTGACCCGTCATTGACACTTGTCGCGCCGCTCAGACGGCGCCGCTTACGGTGCAGGGGTCTGCAAGATGCGTGGCTCCTGCTCGCCGTCAGCCACCGCACGGGCTTCCTGCTCGGAGCCATAGGGTCCACCGATGATCGTGCCGTCCAGCTCCACGACCCAGCACACCGCCCAGGTCGGGCGCCAGGCCTTGGGTACGTCGTCGCCGCTGAGATGCTTGATCTGAGTGCTCATGGCTGCTCTCCACTGCTGTAGGAATGTGCACCGCCGCGCGCTACGCGGCGGGCGCTTATTCTGAAGACCACGGCATGGCCGACTTTGCTCGCCCACGGCAAGCAGATCCACCTTCGATCGAACCACCGCCAGCGCCTTGGCTCTACGGAAAAGGCGCCGACCGCGAGGAACCGAGGATGCGTACCACCCGACTGCTTGTGCTAACGCTGCTGATCGCGACGCTGCTGGCGGGCTGCAGTCGCGCCACGCTGGTCTATCGCAACCTCGACACGCTGATCCCCTGGACGCTCAACGACTATCTGGATCTGGACCGCACCCAACAGCGCGAACTGCGCGGACGGCTACGCGAGCACCTGGCCTGGCACTGCAGCACCCAACTGCCGGAACTCCTTGCCAGGCTCGACCGGCTGGAGCACAGCAGTGCCGACGGCCCACTCGAGCCGAGCGATCTGGAGCCGCACTACCGCGGCGTACGCGATGCCATGCACAGCATCGCCGTGGAGGTCACGCCGACCGCCACCGATCTGCTGCGAGCATTGAACGACGCGCAAGTCGAGGAACTGCGCGAAGCGTTGGACGAGAACCGCCGCGAGCACCGCGAGAAATACCTCGAGCCGCCGCTGGAACAGCAGATCCGCGAGCGCGCCGAGCGCATGCAGGACCGCCTGCAGTACTGGTTCGGCCCATTGAACGCGCAGCAGCGCCAGCGAGTGCTGGCCTGGGCGCACACACTGAGCGAGCAGAATAGCCGCTGGCTGCGCAACCGCGAGCAATGGCAGACGATGCTGCTGGCCGCCGTCGAGCAGCGCCACGGCGCCGATTTCGATAGGCGTATCGCTCGGCTCTTGCAGGATCGCGAAGCGCTGCTCAACGAAGACGACCGCGCCGCGCTGCAACGCGCAGAACAGGCCGGTCTGGAATTGGTGGCCGACCTCCATCGCCTGGCCGACGACAGCCAGCGCGACCATCTGAGCGGACGGCTGACGCAGCTGCAGAGCGACTTCGGCAGTCTGAAGTGCCTGGCCCAGGCCGGCTGACGAACGGGTCTCAGCGTCCTGTCGAGGTCAGCCGGCGCAGGGCTTCGCGCTGCGCCGGCTCGTCGAGTTCGAGCAACCACTGCGGCTTGCCCGCCACCAGCACCGCCAGCGGCACGCCATCGCGGTAGAGGATGCGGTTGCCCGGCAGCGCCGGCACCTTGCTGCCCGGCAACAGCGTCCCCAACTGATTCAGCGGATCGACCGCCGAGACCGCCAGCAGCTCGCCTGCCAACGGCCGCTTTCGCACCTCGCGCAACAGCGCCAGCGCTTCCGGCAGGGCGAACTGCTCGCCCGCCACGCCTGCGACGAAACGCCCGCCGCGGATCTCGCCACGCGCTTCCAGCCGGTGGTAGACCCGCAACAGCTCGCGCCAGGGCGGCAGCCAGTCCGCCTCGCGCGCCAGCAGTCGCCAGAACACCACGCCGTAACGGCGCAGCAGCACGCGGGCAATGTGCTCCAGCGCCTCAGCCGAAAAGCCGGAGCGGCCGGTCGTTTCCTCGCCCTCGGCGGGTTTGCGCACCAGCGCCCAGCGGCCCGCATCGGCCATGCCGCCGATGAAGGCGCCTCCGAGGGTTCGCCGCGCCGTGCGCGAACGCTTGCTGGCCGGCGTCAGCAGCGCACGCAGGCCGGCGAAGCTGTCGGCGTTCACCAGCCCGACTGCCACCAGTTCGCCCAGGGCGTCCTCCAGCTCGCTGCGCAGCAGATGGGCATCGTACTGCAGTTCGTCGAAGAACAGCGCGCCATGGGTCTGCAGGCAATCGAACACGCGCTGCGCCCGCGATGACAGTTCCGGCGCGGGCGCGTCGCTGGCCAATGCATGCCAGGCACCGAGCTGGCGCCGCGGCAACAGTACGATGGGCGTGCCACGTACCGGCCCGCCGCTGGCCTTGAGACGCCCGCACAGCCGCGTCCAGACAATGCGACCGGAGCGGCACAGCTCATCCAGCCAGGTGCTGCCGTAATCCTTCAGACGGGCCGGCAGCAAATCGCTTTCCCAGGCCGTCGCTGCCGCCTGGAAGCCTTCCAGCTGCTCGACCAGAGTGCCCAGCGCCTCGCGCCCCTGCATGCGGGTGCCCGCCGACAGATGCTGCCAGTCGGCGAGAAAGCGCATGCAGTCGGCAAGCTCCACCGGCTCGATCTCGCGGCGCAGGAGCTTGACCGTGTAGCGATGGATGCGCGCCAGCAGGTGCCGCTCGCACCACTCGTCCTCGCTCGCTCCTGGGCTGAAGCGCCCGCGCAGCACATAGCCCTGGGCCTCCAGGCGGGTCAGCGCCAGCGCCACCGCCGAGGCCGGCAGGGCCAGCGGCCGAGCGATCAGCGGCACCGGCAGCGGCGCGAAACCGCTCAGGCGGGCGCGGATCAGTTCCACCAGCGCCTCTTCTTCGTCGAGCAGCTGGTCATAGCCGGCCGGCAATGGCAGACACGGCTCGCAGGCCGCCTGCGGATAGATCGAACGCAGCCAGGCCAGGCGCTCCAGCGGGGTCCAGAGCGCGCGGTCGTGAGCCACCTGCAGGCGTGTCGCCCGCCCCGCGCGGGCCAGCTCGGCGAGCCATTGCAGCCAGTGCGGCTGCCCCGCCGCCTCGGCCTCGGCGATGCAGCCCAGCGCCGTCAGCGCCTCGTGCAGCTCGTCGCTGTTGCGCGCCTCCGGCCAGGCCTCCGCCCCCACCGCCGCTATCGCCTCGGGGTCCAGCGCGCCAAGGTCGTCGGCCGATTCCGGATCGCTCCAGCGACGGGCGAGCACCGCCTGGGTGCGTCGCTCTTCCAACGGGGCGTCGTCGAGAAAGGCGTAGGGGCGCGCGCCGAGGATTTCCATGGCCAGTGGCGACGGCGCCGGCAGGTCACGTGTCAGCAGCTCGACTTCTCCGCTCTCCATGCGCCGCAGCAGCGCCAGCCAACCCTCGCTGTCCATGGCCTCGTGCAGGCAGTCGTCGAGGGTCTGGCGCACCAGCGGGTGGTCGGGAATCTCCCGTTCACCCACGATGTTCTCCAGGCAGGCCACCTGATCGGGGAACACCGTGGCCAGCAGGTCTTCGCTTTTCATCCGCTGCAGCTGCGGCGCCACCTTGCGCCCGCCGGCCATGCGCGGCAGGGCCAGCGCGGTAGTGGCGATCCAGCGCCAGCGCACGCCGAACAGCGGCGCGTCGAGCAGCGCCTGGATCAGCACCTGTTCGGCACTGGCCGAATGCAGGTAGCGCCAGACCTCATCCAGCGCGAAGCTGTGACTGGTCGACAGCGAGAGGATGATCGCGTCCTCGGTGGCTGCCGCCTGCAGCTCGAAGTTGAAGGTGCGGCAGAAGCGCTTGCGCAGCGCCAGGCCCCAGGCACGGTTGATGCGGCTGCCATAGGGCGAGTGGATCACCAGCTGGGTGCCGCCGGACTCATCGAAGAAGCGTTCCATGATCAGCCGCCGCTGGGTCGGCAACGCGCCCAGCGCCGAACGCGCTCGGGACAGGTATTCGACGATCTGCTGCGCGGCTTCGCGTGGGATGCCCGGGGTATCGGCGAGCCAATCGATCACCGGCTGCAGGCGTTCGGCCGCTTGCGACTCGGCGCTGGCCAGGCGCTGGTCGATTTCCCCGCGCAGGCGGGCGACCGCGAAGGACAGCTCGTCGCTGCGCCCTGGCGCTTCGCCGAGCCAGAACGGGATGCTTGGCGGCATGCCCTGGGCGTCCTCCACGCGCACCCGCCCCGCCTCGATCTTGAGAATGCGGTAGGAGGTGTTGCCGAGCTGGAACACGTCCCCGGCCAGGCTCTCCACGGCGAAATCCTCGTTCACCGTGCCGATGTTCAGCCCCTGCGGCTCCAGCAGCACGGCGTAGTCGGAGTTGTCGGCGATGGTGCCGCCGGAGGTCAGCGCGGTCAGCCGCCCGCCGCGGCGGCCGCGCAGGCTGCGGGTCGCCAGGTCGCGATGCAGATAGGCGCCGCGCGCGCCATGGCGAGTGGTATAGCCTTCGGCGAGCATCCTCAGCAGCGCCTGATAAGTGTCGTCATCCAGCACCGCATAGGGCATCGCCCGGCGCAGCAGCGCCAGCAGCGCGTCCTCCTGCCATTCACGGCTGGATACCTCGGCGACGATCTGCTGGGCCAGCACGTCCAGCGGCGCCGGGGGAATTCTCAGCGTGTCCAGTTCGCCGCGGCGCACGGCATCGAGCAGCGCGGCGCATTCGATCAGGTCATCACGCGAGCTGGGAAACAGGCGCCCCTTGGATACGCCCGCCACCTGGTGACCGGCGCGTCCTACTCGTTGAAGGAAGGCGGCGATCGAGCGCGGCGAGCCGAGCTGGCAGACCAGTTCCACGTCGCCGATATCGATGCCCAGCTCCAGCGAGGCGGTGGCCACCAGCACCCGCAGTTCGCCGCGTTTGAGCTTCTGCTCGGCCGTCAGCCGCTGCTCGCGCGCCAGGCTGCCGTGGTGCGCCGCCACCACCGCGCCGCCCAGCCGTTCGGCCAGATGGCGGGTGGTGCGCTCGGCCATGCGGCGCGTGTTGACGAACACCAGGGTGGTCCGATGCTCGCCGGCCAGCGTGGCCAGGCGGTCGTAGACCAGCGCCCAGGCATCGTTGCTCATTACCGCTTCCAGCGGCACCGGCGGGACTTCCAGCGCCAGGTCGCGGGCGCGGCCATGGCCGATATCGACGATCTCGCAAGAACGCTCGGTTCCGACCAGAAAGCGCGCAACCGCGTCTATGGGCTTCTGTGTGGCGGACAACCCGACGCGCACCAGCGGCCGTTCGCAGAGCGCCTCCAGCCGCTCCAGCGACAACGCCAGGTGGCTGCCGCGCTTGTTGCCGGCGATGGCGTGGATCTCGTCGACGATCACGCTGCGCACATCGCGCAGCATCTGCCGCCCGGACTCGGAGCCGAGCAGCACGTAGAGCGATTCCGGCGTGGTGACCAGGATGTGCGGCACCCGCTTGCGCATCGCGTTGCGCTCGGCCTGCGGCGTGTCGCCGGTGCGCACAGCGGTGCGAATGTCCACCGGCGGCAGGCCGAGCCGTTGCAGCTCGGCGCCGATGCCGGCCAGCGGTTGCTCGAGGTTGATATGGATATCGTTGGACAGCGCCTTGAGCGGCGACACGTAGAGCACCTGGGTGCCGTCGACCAGCCCGCCCTCGGTCAGGCCCTGCTGCACCAGCGCGTCGATGGCAGCGAGAAAGGCGGTCAGCGTCTTGCCCGAACCGGTCGGCGCGGCGACCAGGGTCGAGCGACCGGCGCGTACCAACGGCCAGGCTGCTGCCTGAGCCGGTGTCGGGGCGGGAAAGCTGCGGGAAAACCAGCCCGCCACGGCGGGATGGAAGCGGCACAGCGGATCGGGGGCAGGCATGCTCATGCGGATGAATATGGTGCCGCGCCGGCCATTGCACAAGCGACAGCCGGTCGGCTGTGGGGAAACGGCACCGGCATATGGCGGTCAACTCCAGACAACGGCAACGCAACGGAGACGATCATGACTACAACGCCCCTGAGCCTGGACAACGCGATGCAATTGGCCTCGGAAGCCTTTCTGCCCTGTGGCTGCGTGACCAGCGCCAACCCCGAAGACGACAGCTTTGGTTTCACCGTGATGAACGGCAGCGGCGAAGAACTCGCCCGGGTGGCGCAGGTGCGCGACTACGCCGACCCGCTGCGCATGGCCCAGGTCATCGAGCAGACCCGCCAGGAGCTGATCGACAAGGGCTGCACCCTGGAGCCCTGGACGATGCCCTTCATCACCGACGCCAGCGCCATTCCGGAAACCACTCCGAACTACTGAGGAGGCGGCATGAGCGATCCCGTTCTGTTGATCACCGGCGCCTCTTCCGGGATCGGTGCGGCCACCGCGCGCCAGGCCGCCAAGGCCGGCTATCGCCTGGCACTGGCCGCACGTTCGGTGGACAAGCTGCAGCGGCTGGTTGATGAAATCGGTCCGCAGCGCGCCATCGCCATCCGCTGCGACGTCACCGACTACGCCGAACAGCAGGCAATGGTGCAGCAGGTGCTGGAGCGCTTCGGCCAGCTCGATGCGGTCTACGCCAACGCCGGCATACCAGGCAGCGAAGGCGGCTTCAGCGCGGCCGACCCGGCGGTATGGAAGGAGATGCTGCTGACCAACGTCTACGGCGTCGGGCTGACGCTGCGCTGCACGCTAGCCGCGCTGAAGGCCAGCCGCGGCCATCTGCTGCTCACCGGCTCGGCGGCAGGGCGCTTCGTCATTCCCGGTTCGATGTACAGCGCCAGCAAATGGGCGGTGACCGGCATGGGCCTGAGCGTGCGCGAGGAGCTGCGCGGCAGCGGTGTACGGGTCACGCTGATCGAGCCGGGCATGGTCGATACGCCGCTGTTCGACGAGCCGCCGGCTTACGCCCTGCAACCGGAGGACATCGGCCGTGCGGTGGTCTATGCCCTGTCGCAACCGGCCCATGTGGACGTCAACGAAATCCTGATCCGCCCGACACCACCCCTGCAGGACGGTCCATAGGCACGGCGTTCATCGCGGGTCGCTGCGTTGCTGCTGTTGCTGCAGGCGGCCCGACTCGTGAATCTCCGCCGGTCCGGTCGTATCGCCATGCCGGTGTTCACCCGCGCCACGCACCCGCTGCAACTGGATGACCTCGCCCTGCTCCCAGGCATTGGCGGCAGGATGGACCGAGGGTTGTGGAATCGATTGGCGGTTGCGGCGGGTCTCCCGGGTATCCACGCCAATACGCCGATCGCGCGCCTTTTCCAGCGCCGGATCGAGCTGGCCGTCGGCGGTAAAGCCCATCATCAGCGCCGGAATACCGTAGGGCAGCTCCTTGTCGCGATCGGTGTGCCAGGTATGCCAGGTCTTGCCGTAGGTGCTGACCACCTGCTCCATCAGCTGCCGCTCCGCCACCTCAGGCAGGCCGGGCGCAACCAGGGTGCCGGACTTCACCTCGTAGTCGTGGCTGTGCCAGAGCTTCTTTTCCTCTTCCGGCAGCGTTTCGAACAGGCGCGCGCTGATGATGTATTCCACGCCCATCAGCTTGGCGTCGCGGCCGTTGCCGTCATAGATCAGCGCCTGCATCACCTCCTCGTTGAGGCGGGTGACATAGTGATGCGCCTCCATCTGTCCGTTCATGTCGCCGTTGTAGAAATGGAAGCCGTTGAGATAGGCGCTGACCGCGTTCAGCGGCGCCTGGCCCTGCAGCAAACGGGCGCCGGCCTCCAGCGCACGGGTCTCGGTACTTTTCGGCGCGCCCGCCGCCTCGGTGTAGGGTGCGGTGTCGTGCTGCCCGCAGGCCCCCAGAACGGCCGCGCTACAAAGGACCAGTGACTTTCGCATCGTTCGATCTCCTGCTTTGCTCATACGGGGAGTGACCACGTGCATTGCGCATTTCTTCACCACGGCCTACCCGTCCGGCAGAAACTTTTGCCCTTTGCCCCGTGTCGCTATGGGAGGCCGTTTCGGTCGCGCAAGAACCTAGGGGGACAGCCATGGGCAACCTGGCACAACAGCCGCATCCGGCATTGGCCGAACTCGATCAGTTGCTGCAGCGCTATCGACAGGTGCGCGCGACCAGCGAGGCGATCTGCGCGCCTCTGCAGATCGAGGATTACGTGATCCAGAGCACGCCGGAGGTCAGCCCGCCGAAATGGCACCTGGCGCATGTCACCTGGTTCTTCGAGACATTCGTACTGTTGCCCTACCTGCCGAGCTATCGATGCCAGAACAAGGCCTACGACTTTCTGTTCAATTCCTACTACCAGACCCACGGCGTGCCGTTCCCCAGGGCTCGACGCGGCATGCTTTCCCGCCCCGGGGTGAAGGAGGTCTATCGCTACCGCGAGCAGGTGGACCAGGCAATCGGCGAGCTGCTAGCCAACCCGCCTCGCGAGCAGGCCGCCGAGATCGTCCGGCGGGTCGGGCTGGGCTTGCAGCACGAGCAACAACATCAGGAACTGCTGCTGATGGACATCAAGCACATCCTGGCGCAGAACCCGCTGCATCCGGTCTATCGCGACGACCTGGCCAGCCCGTTGCCGAGCCGCCCGGCACGCCCCCGCTGGTATGACTATGCCGGTGGGGTGCAGCACATCGGCCATGCCGGCAGTGATTTCGCCTTCGATTGCGAAACGCCGCGGCATCGCCAGTTCGTCGAGGATTTCCAGCTTGCCGAGCGCCTGGTAACCAATGGCGAGTACCTGTCGTTCATCGCTGACGGCGGCTACGCCCGGCCGGAGCTGTGGCTTTCCGACGGCTGGGACCTGATCCAGCAGGCCGGCTGGAACGCACCGCTGTACTGGCTGCGAGAAGACGAAGCCTGGCATGAAATGACCTTGGGCGGGCTGCGCACGCTGGACCTGGAAGCACCGGTCTGCCACGTCAGCTACTACGAGGCTGATGCCTATGCACGCTGGGCCGGCGCACGCCTGCCGAGCGAGGCCGAGTGGGAGATGGCGGCGGCCGACCAGCCGCTACGTGGCAACTTTCTCGAGAGCGACTACCTGCAACCGGTCGCCGCGCCCACCGGCCACGACGGCCCGCTGCAGCTGTTCGGCGATGTCTGGGAATGGACAGCCAGCGCCTACCTGCCCTACCCCGGCTTCCGCCCGCTGGAAGGCAGCCTCGGTGAATACAACGGCAAATTCATGTCCGGCCAGATGGTGCTGCGCGGAGGCTGTTGCGCCACGCCGGAATCCCACGTGCGGGTCACCTACCGCAACTTCTTCCAGCCGGCGATGCGCTGGCAGTTCGCCGGGCTGCGCCTGGCACGAGGACTCTGAGCATGGCCCTGGCGATTCATTTTCACGATCAGCTGCAGCAGCCGCATGAGGCCTCGCTGCGCGACGAGACCCTGGCCGGATTCGCCGCCACACCGAAGTGGGCGTCACCGAAGTTCTTCTATGATCGGCGCGGGTCCGAGCTGTTCGAGCAGATATGCCGGCAGCCGGAGTACTACATCACCCGCACCGAGGAACAGATCCTTGCCGAGGCGGCCAACGACATCCTCGACATCGCCGGCCCTCACAGCGACCTGATCGAGCTGGGCAGCGGCGCCAGCCGCAAGGTCCGCCTGCTGCTGGAGGCGCTGCACCCGACCAGCTACCTGGGCATCGACATCTCCGAAGACTTCCTGCTCAGCAGCACCCAACGGCTGGCGGCGGACTATCCCTGGCTGGAAGTGCATGCCGCCTGTACCGACTTTTCCCATGAACTGAACCTGCCGGACGACTTCTCCAGCGAGCACCCGCTGGTGTTCTTCCCCGGCTCGAGCATCGGCAACTTCACCCCCGCCGAGGCCAGGGCCTTCCTGCAGCGTTTGCACGACGTGCTGCCGGCCGGCGGCGGGCTGCTGATCGGCGTCGACCTGGTCAAGGAGCGCGCCGTGCTCGAGGCCGCCTACAACGACCGCGCCCACGTAACCGCCGCCTTCAACCTCAACCTGCTGCAGCGCATCCGCAACGAGCTGGACAGCGACATCGACCCGTCGCGTTTCGTCCATCGAGCATTTTTCAACGAGAACGAATCGCGCATCGAGATGCATCTGATCAGCCCCGAGGCCCAGGACGTGACCATCGAAGGCCGGCGCTTTCATTTCGACGCCGGGGAAAGCCTGCACACGGAAAACTCCTACAAGTACACGCTGGAATCCTTCGTCGCGCTGGCGGACACAGCCGGTTTCGACTGCCGTGGCCAGTGGACCGATCGGCGCGAACTGTTCAGCGTGAACTACCTGCAACGACGCTGAACCATGACTGCATACCGCTCGAACGTCATCGCCCTGGGCCTACTGGGCGCCTTGCTGACACAAGCCGCTACAGCCGATCAGGACATGCGTATCACCCAGCTGCAGCGATGCGGTGACCTGTTCTCCAAGCAGACGTTGAGCTGGTGCCTTCGAACCCGCGGACTTCCGGAAAGCGAGGTGGAGCTTAAGCTCGACGGTCGCCCGCTGCGTGCCGAGCAGATCCGCCGCGACGGCGAGCGCATGCGCCTGACCCTCGCGCCTGACGAGCTACGCAGCGGCCCGCTGTGGCTGGAGCACGGCGGCCGGCGCAGCAATCCGGTCTGGCTGTCGGCCGGACGTAGCCAGGTGGTCGCCGCCAGGGCGGATGAGGTGACGCGCAACATGGACGGGCTGACCACCTATGTCGATCTGGTCAGCCTGATCATCGAGGAAGACCATGAAGGCCTGGCGAAGGCACAGCAGCTGGCCGAGAAGTATGGGGCGAAGCTGGTCGGCGCCATCCCCCCGCTCAATACCTATCAGCTGCGCCTGCCGGTGGACAACCTGATCGAGCGCGATGCCATGGTGTTGCGCCTGGGCAGCGAGGAAGGCGTGGATGCGGTGGTGATCGAGGAATCCGCTGCGGAAAACGAGGAGCAGGAACAGCCGAAGCAGCCGCGTCAACAGAACCGCGAATGGGCCGCCAACCGCTTCCTCGATGCGGTCGACTACTACCGCGAACGCATCCCGGACGGCCAGCGCGCCGCCGAGCGCAAGCCGGTGCGCATCGGCATCATCGAGCGTGCGGTGGACTTCGACGCGCCGCACTTCGCCGAATACCTGCAGCCCTGCGATCCGCAGCAGCAGCGCACCTGCCTCTATGCCCGCGACGCCGACAAGCCGGACAACCATGGCAGCAGCGTGACCGGCATTCTCGCCGCGCACGCCAGCGACGCCCGCGACCAAGGCTTTCTCGCCTCGCTGGACGGCACCGGACCGGGCTTCGAAGTGATCGTCGAGCGCAACTCGGATGCCGGCATCACCGCCAATGTCGCAGCCTCGGTGAATCTGGTCGAAGATGGCGCACGGATTCTCAACTGGAGCTGGGGTATCCATCGCATCGGCACGGTGGACGTGGAAGGCGAGCCGGTGGATTCGCTGCTGCGCTCGGGCATCGCCATGAGCGGCTACGAGGAGTTGCTGGAAGAGTTCTTCCTCTGGCTGCGCCGCGAGCATCCCGACGTGCTGGTGATCAATTCCGCCGGCAACGGCTCCGCTCACTCGAGCCGCGACGACTACCGCCTGCCCTCCTCCTTCATCACTGAGCAGCTGCTGGTGGTCGGTGGCCACGAGCGCAACGCCAAGAAGGAGGTTTCGGTGGAGCACCCGGACTACGTGCGCAAGCGCAAGTCGTCGAATGTCGACATGCGTGTGGACATCACCGCCGCCGCCTGCACCCGCGCCGCCAGCCTCGATCCCGAGCAGCGCGGCGACGTGCACTGCGGCACGTCCTACGCCACGCCACTGGTGGCCGGCGCGGTGGCGGCCATGCTGTCGGTCAATCCGGAACTCACCCCCGATCAGGTGCGTGAACTGCTGCGCCGCAGCGCCATGACCATCGGCCGCGATTCGGACTTCGAGCCGGCCGAGGCGGACGACCTGACCGCGCCGATCCTGCCGTCCGAGCGCGGTTATCGGCTGGATGACAACGACGTCGGCCGCTCGGCACGACTGGACATGCGCAAGGCGCTGGAACTGACGGTGAAGAGCCTGGAGAACCCGCGCTAGGTCGCCTCACTCCATGTCGCCGCACAGCTCGGCGGCGCGCAGCAAAGCGGCAGTCAGCGCATGGCGTTCCCACTGCGGCAGTGCGGCGAACCGCGCGCGGAATTCCGGCGGCAGCAAGGCTGGCGCGTCCTCCAGCAGTTCCCGGCCGCTGTCGCTGAGCAGCAGCCACTGGCGGCGGCGATCCTGATCGTCACGCTGACGCTGCAACAGCCCGCGTTCCTCGAGCCGATCCAGCTGACCGGACAGCGTCGCGGCGGTCAAGCTCACGCGCCGGCTCAGGGCGCTGGCGGTCATCTGTCCTTCGCCGGCCAGCACTTGCAGGATCATCAGCTGCACGGGGCTCAAGCCGCCGAAACGGGCGAGCCGCTTGGCATGCACCTCGGCGTCCTGCTGCAGTCGGCGCATGGCCTGGAACAGCGGCATCTCGAAGACCTGAAGCCCAGCAAGATTATTTTCATTTGAAACGGTTTCTTCAGCCATGAATACGCTTTCATGTGGCTTATTAACTTTGACATCAAAGCATTATTTTGCTTTGGTGTAAAAAGATGACTGACCCGATCGAGCCCGAACCAGCGCCGCTGCGCTGGTCCGAAAAGCTGAACTTCGAGGATGACGGGTCAGTCACACTCCCCAACGGCAAAACCGGTAAGGACTTTATGTGTGGCATAGCTGGAGAACTTCGTTTCGATAACCTCCCGGCCGACCTGGCCGCGGTTGAACGCATCACCCAACACCTGACTGCGCGCGGCCCCGACGCGTGCGGTTTTCACAGCCAAGGGCCGCTGGCGCTTGGCCATCGACGCCTGAAGATCATGGATCTGTGCGAGGCCTCCGGCCAGCCGATGATCGACTCGGCCCTCGGCCTGTCGATGGTCTTCAACGGCGCCATCTACAACTACCCCGAATTGCGTGCCGAGCTGGAAAATCTCGGCTATCGCTTCTTCTCCGAAGGCGACACCGAGGTATTGCTCAAAGGCTTCCATGCCTGGGGCGAGGCGTTGCTGCCGCGTCTGAACGGCATGTTCGCCTTCGCCATCTGGGAGCGCGACCGCCAGCAACTGTTCATTGCCCGCGACCGCCTCGGCGTCAAGCCGCTGTACCTGTCGCGCACCGACCAGCGCCTGCGCTTCGCCTCTTCGCTGCCGGCGCTGCTCAAGGGCGGCGATATCGCCGGCGTGCTGAATCCGGTGGCACTGAACCACTACATGAGCTTCCACGCGGTGGTGCCGGCGCCGGGCACGCTGATTGCCGGCATCGAGAAGTTGCCGCCGGCCAGCTGGATGCGTATCGACGCCGACGGCACGACCACTACCGAACGCTGGTGGAACCTGCGCTTCGGCGCCCATGAGGAAGAACGCGACTACAGCTTCGAGGATTGGAAAAGCCTGACCCTGGACACCATGCGCGAGGCGGTGGCGATCCGTCAGCGCGCTGCAGTGGACGTCGGCGTGCTGCTTTCCGGCGGCGTCGATTCCAGCCTGCTGGTGGGCCTGCTGCGAGAGGCCGGTGTCGACGACAACCTGCTGACCTTCTCCATCGGCTTCGAAGACGCCGGCGGCGAGCGCGGCGACGAGTTCAAGTACTCGGACCTCATCGCCAAGCACTACAACACCCGCCATCATCAGTTGCGCATCCAGGAAAAGGAAATCCTCGAGCAGCTGCCGGCCGCCTTCCAGGCGATGAGCGAGCCAATGGTCAGCCACGACTGCATCGCCTTCTACCTGCTCTCGCGGGAAGTGGCCAAGCACTGCAAGGTGGTGCAGAGCGGTCAGGGCGCCGACGAACTGTTCGCCGGCTACCACTGGTATCCGCAGGTGGATGGCGCCGAGGACCCGGTGGCGGCCTACCTCGCCGCGTTCCGCGACCGCAGCTACGCGGAATATGCCGAAACCATGCAGCAGCAGTGGGTCAAGGGCGATTTCTCCGGCGAGTTCGTCCGTCAGCATTTCGCCCAGCCGGGAGCCGAGGCTGCGGTGGACAAGGCGCTGCGCATCGACAGCACGGTGATGCTGGTCGACGACCCGGTCAAACGCGTCGACAACATGACCATGGCCTGGGGCCTGGAGGCGCGCACGCCGTTCCTCGACTATCGCGTGGCCGAGCTGTCGGCACGCATCCCGGCGAAATTCAAATTGCCGGAAGGCGGCAAGTACGTGCTCAAGGAAGCCGCACGCCAGGTGATCCCCGCCGCGGTGATCGACCGACCCAAGGGTTATTTCCCGGTGCCGGGCCTCAAGCACCTGCAGGGCGCCACGTTGAACTGGGTGCGCGAAATGCTGCTCGACCCCAGCCAGGAACGCGGGCTGTACAACCCGCAGATGCTGGAAAAGCTGCTCGCCGATCCGGATGGCCAGCTCACCCCGCTGCGCGGTTCAAAACTCTGGCAGCTGGCGGCGGTCAACCTATGGTTGAGCGAGCAAGGCCTTTAGGGGCCGCCGATGAGTTCGCCTTGTCGCGAAAGCCCCGATAACCCGCTCACGAACGGCTGCGGTTGGCTTGCATCAAGGGGCGGACACTTCGCCCCGCGACCCGCTGCTTCGTGACCTAGCATCAAGGAACGTACCATGCAGAAGTCCCAAGCCTACGGTCAGCGTCTGTTGCGCGGGCAGGCACCGACCTACCAGCGCTTGCAGGCACGCTTCGCGGAGGACGGGCACGAGGAGCCCTGCGGCCCGGTAACCCTGCACTGCGGCTGGGGCCGCATCCTGGTCGGCCACACTTATTCCGATCCGGCGCAGCTGGCGGCCGAACTGCTCAACGAGCAGGCCGGCGAGCGTGACATCGCGCTGTATGTCGCTGCGCCGCATCAGGTGCTGTCCTACGCACCACAACAGCTGTTCCTCGACCCCTCGGACACGCTGCGCATCTGGTTCAGCGACTATCGCCCCTCGCAGCAGCCCTTCCGGGGCTTCTGCGTACGCCGCGCGCAGAGCGACGCGGACTGGCACGCGATCAATGGCCTGTACCAGTCGCGCGGCATGATGCCGGTCGACCCGGAGCGCTGCACGCCTCGCGAAAAGGGCGGCCCGGTGTACTGGCTGGCCGAGGACGAAACCTCCGGACAGATCATCGGCAGCGTGATGGGCATCGATCACCACCGCGCCTTCAATGATCCGGAGAACGGCTCGAGCCTCTGGTGCCTGGCAGTCTCACCCAGTTGCCCGCGGCCCGGCGTCGGCGAGGCGCTGGTGCGCCATCTGATCGAGCACTACATGGGCCGTGGCCTGGCTTATCTGGATCTGTCCGTGCTGCACGACAATCAGCAGGCCAAGGCGCTCTACGCCAAGCTCGGCTTTCGTGATCTGCAGACATTCACCGTCAAGCGCAAGAACAGCTTCAACCAGCCGCTGTTCCTCGGTCCGGGGCCGGAGGCCAAGCTCAACCCGTACGCCAAGATCATCGTCGACGAAGCTCGCCGGCGTGGCATCGAGATCGAGATCAACGATGCCGAAGCCGGGCTGTTTACCCTGACCCAGGGCGGCCGGCGGGTGCGCTGCCGCGAGTCGCTTTCCGACCTGACCTCGGCGGTGAGCATGACCCTCTGCCAGGACAAGCGCCTGACTCACCGAACCCTCTCCCACGCAGGCATCCGCCTCCCGGCGCAGCAGCTGGCGGGCACACCGGCAGATAACGCGGCTTTTCTTGCCGAGCACGGCAGCGTGGTGGTCAAGCCGGTGGACGGCGAGCAGGGCATGGGCGTAGCGGTGGACCTGCGCGACGCCGTCGAGATGGAGGAAGCCATCCAGCGCGCGCGGCAGTTCGACAGCCGCGTACTGCTGGAAAGTTTCCACCCGGGACTGGACCTGCGCATCGTGGTCATCGGCTACGAGGTGGTCGCTGCGGCGATCCGCCGGCCAGCGGAAGTCATAGGAGACGGTCGCACCAGCATCGGCGCGCTGATCGAGAAGCAGAGCCGGCGACGCCAGGCCGCCACCGGCGGCGAGAGCCATATTCCGCTGGATGAGGAAACCCAGCGCTGCCTGCGTGACGCAGGTTTCGAATTCGACAGCGTGCTGCCCGCCGGCCAGCGCCTGTCCGTGCGCCGTACCGCCAACCTGCATACCGGCGGCACGCTGGAGGATGTCACCGCTCAGCTGCATCCGGAGCTGAGTGATGCCGCGGTGCGCGCCGCCCGTGCGCTGGACATCCCGGTGGTCGGCCTGGACCTGCTGGTGCCGGCGCCGGACCAGCCGGAGTACGTCTTCATCGAAGCCAACGAGCGCGTCGGCCTGGCCAATCACGAGCCACAGCCGACCGCCGAGCGCTTCATCGACCTGCTCTTTCCGCTCAGCGTCGCCGGCTGAGCGACCCCGCCCGGCCTCGCGCCGGGCAGGCAGTCGATCCAGGGCGCCCTGGTGCCCTTCGATTTTTCCCCATTCATCTCATTGGCTGGCTGCGAGCCGCCGCCCAACGGGAGGTTTCCATGACCGCAAAACTACCCGAACCCGACCTCAACTACCTGCAACGGGTACTGCTGGAAATGCTCGCCATTCCCAGCCCCACCGGTTTCACCGACACCATTGTGCGCTATGTCGCCGAGCGCCTGACCGAACTGGGCATCCCCTTCGAGCTGACCCGCCGCGGCACCATCCGCGCCACGCTCAAGGGTCGCCGCTACAGCCCGGACCGCGCAGTCGCCGCGCACCTCGACACCATCGGCGCGATCGTCCGCGAGGTTCACGACTCCGGCCGCCTCGGCCTGGCCCCCGTCGGCTGCTGGTCGAGCCGCTTCGCCGAAGGCAGCCGCGTCAGCGTTTTCACCGATACCGGGGTGATCCGCGGCAGCGTGTTGCCGCTGCTGGCCTCCGGGCATGCCTTCAACACTGCAGTGGACGAAGCGCCGGTCAGCTGGGACCACGTCGAACTGCGCCTGGATGCCTATACCTACAGCCACGCCGAAACCTGCGCGCTGGGGGTCAACGTCGGCGACTTCGTCGCCTTCGATCCGATGCCGGAATTCACCGAAAGCGGCTATATCAGCGCTCGCCACCTCGACGACAAGGCTGGTGTCGCCGCCCTGCTGGCGTCCCTCAAGGCCATCGTCGAAAGCGGTCGCGAGCCGCCGATCGACGTGCATCCGCTGTTCACCATCACCGAAGAGACCGGCTCAGGTGCGGCCGGCGCCCTGCCCTGGGACGTCAGCGAGTTTGTCGGCATCGATATTGCTCCGGCGGCCAAGGGCCAGGCCTCCAGCGAGCATGCGGTGACCGTGGCCATGCAGGATTCCGGCGGCCCTTACGATTTCCATTTGTCGCGCCATCTGCTCAAGCTGGCCGGTGAACACGAGATCCCGGTGCGCCGCGATCTGTTTCGCTATTACCACAGTGATGCCCAGTCGGCGATCGAAGCGGGTCACGACATTCGCACCGCGCTCCTGGCCTTCGGCTGCGACGCCACCCACGGCTATGAGCGCACCCATATCGACAGTCTTGCGGCAATGAGCCGACTGCTCTGCAGCTACATGCTGAGCCCGCCGGTGTTCGCCAGCGACGCCCATCACACCCAGGACTCCCTCGAACGCTTCAGCCACCAACTGGAGCACGAAGCGCAGATGGAGAATGACACCCGCGTGCCGCCAGTCGATACCCTTGTCGGCCGTCATGCCAACGAGCGCGACAGCTGAGCCAAAGGCTTACGTGACGAGGCGCTTTCTTCCGGCAGCCAAGGCTTGCCGCTCGACGTTTAACTCGGCAAAGTTAGCCGGACAAGGACGTGCGGCACTCTGAGGCGCCATGTAGAGCCCAAGGAATCGGTACCGTCACATCGCTCTACTAATATGTGCTGCCCGCTTCCGGGCAGCACCCTGCCGGATCAGATCATGTTGCCGCGTTCATGCCTGGCTCTGCTGCTGTTTTGCCTGTCGCTTCAGGCGTGGGCGTTCGCGCCCGTGGTTCTCGATTCGCTCGACACGCGCCAGCCGCTGGGTAACGGGACCCTCTACCTGGAAGACCCGAACGGCGAGCTGCACGTCGAGGAGGTCTTGGCCCTGCCCGACGACCGCTTCCGCGAGGTCAAGGGCGGGCACGTCAATGAAGGCAAGAACACATCGACCTGGTGGCTGCAGGCGACGCTGGACAATCGCCTGGATCAGCCGCTGAGCGGTTTCATCGAGATCAACTACCCTCTGCTGGACCATATCGAGCTGTATCTGCAGTACCCCGACGGCAGCCTCAGCCAACAGCTCACCGGTGATCGCTACCCCTTCGTCGACCGACCGGTGAAGGTGCGCAACTTCTGGTTTCCGGTGGAGTTGCCGCCCGGCGACACCCGGCTGCTGCTGCGCATCAAGACCACCAGCACCCTCTACGTCCCGCTGTACTTTGGCACCTACAACTCCAGTGCTGCACAGCATGAAGAGCTGAGCGGCCTGAGCGGCGCGTTCTACGGCGTGCTGTTCGCGATGTTCTGCTACAACCTGTTCCTGTTCGCTTCGCTGCGCGAGCCGGCCTATTTCTGGTACCTGATCTACACGGTCAATGTCGGGCTGTTCGCCCTGTCGTTCGACGGTTTTCTGGTCAAGTGGCTGGCCGATGACGGTGGGCTGGTCGCACAGGGCATCTACGTGCTGATGTTCAGCCACTGCCTGATTGCCATCCAGTTCAGCCGGCACTTCCTGCATACCCGCGAGTTGTTCCCCGGGCTCGACCTGGTACTGCGCTGCACCTTGCTGGTGGCGCTCGGCAGCATGCTTTCCGGGTTGCTGCTGGACGTGCAGACCTGGAGCATTCTGGCCAGCATCACCGTGATCGTCACCTCGACCGGCCTGCTGCTCACCGGCGCTTTCGTCTGGCGCCGCGGCGTGCGTTACGGGGTGTACTACACCCTGGCCTGGGGCGTGCTCCTCGCTTCCTTCATCCTGGTAACCGCTGGTTCCCTGGGCTTCGAGCTGCTCGGCCTGTACGGCTCGGCGGTGGTCAAGGCCAGCGTCGCCTTCGAACTGATCACCCTGTCCATCGGCCTCGCCGACCGCATCAACCTGCTCAAGGAAGAAGGCTACCGTTCGCGCGAGGCCGCCGAGCGGGCCGCCAGCGAGAACGAGGCGAAAAGCCGCTTCCTGGCCAAGATGAGCCACGAAATTCGCACCCCGCTGAACGGCGTGCTCGGCATGCTCGAACTGCTGCGCGAGACGCCGCTGGACCGCAGCCAGCAGTTCTACTTGGACACCATCTCCAGCTCCGGCAACTCGCTGATGGCGGTGATCAACGACATCCTCGATTACGCCCGCATCGGCTCGGGCAAGCTGAGCCTCGAGGACATCGACTTCGATCTGGAAATACTGATTTCCGAAACCATCCGGCTGTTCACCGCACAGGCACTGGAAAAGCAGCTGAGCCTGCACGTCGGCCTCGAGCCTGGCGTGCCGCGGCGCATTCGCGGCGACCCGACACGCCTCAAGCAAATCCTCATGAACCTGCTGAGCAATGCGCTGAAGTTCACCGAGCACGGTCACGTGGTGCTGGAGGTTTCCTGCCGCCGGACGCAAGACGGTGAGCCTCGCCTGGTGTTCTGCGTCAGCGACAGCGGCATCGGCATGCGCCAGGAAGTGCTCGCACAGCTGTTCGAATCCTTTGCCCAGGGCGACTCCAGCACGACGCGCCGCTACGGTGGCAGCGGCCTCGGGCTGGCGATCAGCAAGGAGCTGGTGGAAATGATGAACGGCCATATCGAGGTACAGAGTACGCCGGGCCGCGGCAGTCGTTTCTGTTTCGAGATACCGCTGCATGCCGCCACGGATGGAGAAGATTCGCTGGCGCAGCTGCTCGCCGGCCGCCCCGCCCTGCTCGCGTCTCAGGATGCACAGGGCCTGGAAGCGCTGAGCCACCTGCTGCGCCGCTGGGGCATGCGCACCGAGCGATGCCAGACGCCGGAACGGCTCCCCGACTATCTCTGCGATTTCACCGCACCGCCGCTGCTGGTGCTGCTCGCGCCCTGGCCCGGTAGCCCCACCGAGTGGCTGGCGCGCTTGCGCCCGCATCTGGAGCCCAATCAGCGCGTGCTGATGCTCTATTCACCGATCCATGAGCCGCCGCCGCCCTCGCCTGGGATACGTCTCATCAGCCTGGCGTTGCCGCTGCAGAGCACGCCGCTACGCGAAGCGCTGCAGACGCTGTATGCGCAAGAGCCTCCGCTGACCGGTGAGCCTGCCTCTGCAGCCGTCGCACCTCGGCATGACGAACCGTGCATCCTCGTCGCCGAGGACAACCCGGTGAACCAGATGGTGGTGCGCGGGCTGCTCAAGAAGCGGGGCTACGCCGTGCAGCTGGCCGACAATGGTCGCCAGGCGGTCGATCTCTACCGCCGTGATCCCGCAGCGGTGCAGCTGATCCTGATGGACTGCGAGATGCCGGAGCTCGACGGCTTCGAGGCCAGTCGGCAGATACGCAAGTTCGAGGCGGACCGCCAGTTACCCGCGGTGCCGATCATCGCGGTAACTGCCCATGTACTGGCCGAACATCGCCAGCGAGGCCTCGAGGCCGGAATGGACGAGTTCATTGGCAAACCGCTGGAAAGCCAACAGCTGTATGCTTGCCTGGACAACTACCTACAGGACGTCGCGTTCTAGGCCGCATCCCTCGTGGCCAGCCCGATGCCGACGAAGACGACCCATGCTCATACCCCACGACCAGCTCGAATCGGACACCCTGACCCGCCTGATCGAGGACTTCGTCACCCGTGACGGCACCGACAACGGCGACGAAACCCCGCTGGACACCCGGGTCGCGCGGGTCCGCCGCGCGCTGGACAGGGGCGAAGCCGTGATCGTCTTCGACGCTGACAGTCAGCAATGCCAGCTCGCGCTCAAGCGCGACGTGCCGAAGGATTGGCTGGACTGACGCCTCAGCGCATCAGCCGAGCAACCCGCTTTCCCGCTCCCAGGCGCACCGCATGCGCATATCGCTGTGCTGCGGGCTGTGACTGCCCGTTTCGGTTTCCCAGCGAAAGGTGTGGGTACCATTGAGTTCGGTCTCCAGATGCACCACGGCGCTGGTCCAGTAGAGCTGCTTGAGCAGCGCCTCGAAACGCTGCACCCACAGCGCCCACTCGTACTCCACTGCGCGATAGCTGGCGCCGAAATGGATCACCTGGGTCTGGTACAAGCCCAGGTCCTCGTCACGGCAGAAGGAAAACATCTCGCGGCCGATGAACGGCCAGGCCTCACCCTGCGGCAACGCCTGCACGGCGGCGAGATTGTGCGCCCGGCGCTGGCGGCACTGCTCGAGGTCGGCGGACGGCCAATCGCGGATACAGCCATAAACGATGGATTCAGACTCCAAGCAGAACTCCGGCGCGCTAGGTTGGGACAGGGACGGCGAGCTTTCTAGCACAGCATGGCGAGCCGGTCATCCGCGGCACGGCAAGCGGTGACGCAGGCCACAGCAGGACCACTCAGCGCTCGACATGGCGCGGCCGCAGGCGCATCGCGAGCAGCGACATGCACGCCGCCATGCCGGTCAGCACCAGGAACGGCATGCGGTAGTCCCCGGCCAGATCGCGGCCGAGTCCGGCCAGCACCGGGGTCAGGCAGGCCAGGCAGTAGCCGGTGCAAAGCATCATCGCGGTGAGCCGACTGACGGCCAGCGGCGTACCGGCTTCGTACATCGGCGAGATCAGCGCCAGGGAAAAGGTGCCATTGAGTGCAACACCCAGCAGCATGCAGACCAGCAACGGCTGCCAGCCGGGTCGCAGCGCGATCAGCGCCAGGCACAGCGTCGCCAGCACACCGCAGGTCGCCATGATGCGATGACGGTTGCCCAGGCGCTGCGCCAGCCAGGGCATGGCGAAGGCGCTCGGCAGGCCGATGAGCATGAAGCCACTGAAGAATGCATTGCTTTGCAGCAGGCTGTAGCCCACCTCGTGATAACGCGCCACCAGCCAGGTGGCCAGCGCGTAGAACAGCCCGGCCTGCAGCGCGAAATAGATGCTCAGCAGCCAGGCCCGCGGCTCCTTCCAGGGTAGGCCGGCAGCGCTTTCACTGGCGGCTTCCGGCTGATTGGGCAGACGCAGCCAGATCAGCAGCGCCATCACTGCCGGCAGCGCCCAGATCGCCAGGCCAACCGTCCACCGCTCGCCCAGCACCTGGGCCGCAGGCGCCGTCAGCACCACGCCAAGGGTGCCGCCCACCGCCATGCTCAGCGAGTACCAGGCGGCGACCTTGCCCATGCGTTCGAGGAAGTAGCGTTTGATGAAGCCGGACAGCAGCGGACCGGCAACGGCAATGCCGGCACCGACCAGACCGGCAGTGACGATCAGCAACACGGCATTGTGGCCGAACAGACGCAGCACCAGCGCCGCGGCGATCAGGCCAAGACACAGGGCAATGCTGCGCTCCAGCCCGAAGCGCACCGCCAGCCGCGGTGCCAGCGGCGCCAGCAGGCCCATCAGCAATACTGGCAAGGCAGTGGTCAGGCTGATCAGGCCACGGGACAGGGCCAGCTCTTCGGCGATGCGTTCGATCAGCGGGGCGAAGGAGGTGATGCCAGGGCGCAGGTTGATCGCTGCCAGCACCAGGGCCAGCATCAACAGTCCGCGGGACGGAAAATTCACAAGCGTTCCACAGGGTTACGGCACAAAACCGGACAGGCAACCCTACTCCCGACCCACCCTGGAGGCAACCACAGCGGCCGCTGAAGACAGCGGCCGGGCGGTTTCAGACAGCCTTGCTCTTGGCCCGCTTCTTTTCAGCGAGCAGCGCCATCTCGTCATAGATCGCCTGCGGATTCTGCTGCTTGACCTTCCAGGCCATGCGCCCCTCCTCGTGCGGCAGGATCATGAACTCGCCCTTGGCGACCTGCTGGTGGATGTAGTCGGCGATGTCCGCCGCGGTGATCGGCGAGGATTCCAGCAGCTTGCCGATCTGCGCCTTGACGTTCGGCGTCGGCCCGCGGAAGGAGTCGAGCAGGTTGGTCTGGAAGAACGAAGGGCAGACCACATGCACGCCGACCTCGGCCTGGCGCAGCTCGACCAGCAGGCTTTCCGAGAGGGCCACCACGCCGGCCTTGGCCACGTTGTAGTTGCTCATGCCCGGCGCCTGCATCAGCGCCGCCATGGAGGCGATGTTGATGATCTTGCCCTTGCTCTTCTGCACCAGCGGAAGGAACGCCTTGCAGCCCTTGACCACGCCCATCAGGTTGATCGCGATCTGCCAGTCCCAGTCCTCCAGCGACAGCTCGTCGAAGAAGCCGCCGGAGGCCACCCCGGCGTTGTTGACCACGATATCGATGCCCCCGAGCTTCTCCTCGCAGGCCTGGGCGAAGGCGATCAGCTGGCTGTAGTCACGCACGTCACAGCGCATGGTGAAGCCATCGCCACCCGCCTCACGAACCATTTTCAGGGTTTCCGCCAAGCCAGCCTCATTGACGTCGGAAAGCGCCAGCTGCCAGCCATCACGAGCCCAGCGCAGGGCGATTTCCCGCCCGAGTCCAGAACCGGCGCCTGTGATCATCATGCGATTGTGCATCGTTCTACTGCCTTTTGTTGTTCGGGGAGTGGCAGCGAGTCTAGCGAATGCACGAGGGCGCACCGGCATCCATCAGATTGATGAATGCCCCTGGCAAACCCTTGGCTCATGGGGCTGACCGCGCGGTTCCAGGCAGGCACTATGGGCGCAGGATGGGGCTGTTGCAGCCCTCGAGTCTTCACCGAGAACGAAAAAGGGCAGCCCGAGGGCTGCCCTTTTCCTATTGGCGTTCGCCTTAGTGAGCGACGGCGCCGGTTGCGCCCAGACCAGTCTGCGAGCGGACGAACTGGGCGAAGAAGCGCTCGCGCTCCTCCCCTGCCCGCTTGGACTTATCGGTGACCGAGAAGAACCAGATGCCGACGAAGGCGGCGACCATGGAGAACAGCGCCGGGTACTTGTAGGGGAAGATCGCCTCGGCATAACCGAACACGTCGACCCATACGGTCGGGCTGATGATGGTCAGCACCAGCGCAGTGATCAGACCCAGCGCACCGCCGAACAGCGCCCCGCGGGTGCTCAGCCCCTTCCAGTACATGGAAAGAAACAACACCGGGAAGTTGCAGCTGGCGGCGATGGAGAACGCCAGGCCGACCATGAAGGCGATGTTCTGCTTCTCGAAGATGATGCCGAGCAGGATCGCCACCACGCCCAGGGTCAGGGTGGTCAGCTTGGTCACACGCATCTCGTCCTCTTCCCGCGCCTTGCCCTGCTTGATCACGCAGGCATAGAGGTCATGGGAAACCGCCGAGGCACCAGCCAGAGTCAGGCCGGCCACTACCGCGAGGATGGTGGCGAAGGCGACCGCGGAGATGAAGCCGAGGAACAGGTTGCCGCCCACCGCGCTGGCCAGGTGGATGGCGACCATGTTGGTGCCGCCGACGATGGCACCGGTCACGTCCTTGAAGTCCGGGTTGGTGCTGACCAGCAGGATCGCGCCGAAGCCGATGATGAAGGTCAGGATGTAGAAGTAGCCGATGAAGCCGGTGGCGTAGAACACGCTCTTGCGCGCTTCCTTGGCGTCGGACACGGTGAAGAAGCGCATCAGGATGTGCGGCAGGCCGGCGGTACCGAACATCAGCGCCAGGCCCAGGGAGATCGCCGAGATCGGGTCGGAGACCAGGCCGCCCGGGCTCATGATCTGCGCGCCCTTGTCGTGAATCTTCACCGCCTCGGCGAACAGGCTGCCAAAATCGAAGCCGACCGTCTTCATCACCATGATGGCCATGAAGCTGGCGCCCGACAGCAGCAGCACCGCCTTGATGATCTGTACCCAGGTGGTCGCCAGCATACCGCCGAACAGCACGTACATGACCATCAGCACACCGACCAGCACCACAGCCACGTAGTAATCCAGGCCGAACAGCAGCTGGATCAGCTTGCCGGCACCGACCATCTGCGCGATCAGGTAGAAGGCCACCACGATCAGCGAACCGAATGCCGAGAGCAGACGGATCTGCGTCTGGCCGAGGCGATAGGAGGCCACGTCGGAGAAGGTGAACTTGCCCAGGTTGCGCAGGCGTTCAGCCATCAGGAACAGGATGATCGGCCAACCGACGAGGAAGCCGATGGAGTAGATCAGGCCGTCGTAGCCACTGGTGTAGACCAGCGCGGAAATGCCGAGGAAGGATGCCGCCGACATGAAGTCGCCGGCAATCGCCAGACCATTCTGGAAGCCGGTGATGCTGCCGCCAGCGGTGTAGTAATCAGCGGTCGAGGTGTTGCGCTTGGCCGCCCACTTGGTGATGCCCATGGTGAACACGATGAACACCACGAACATGATGATGGCGGTGTAGTTGGTGGCCTGTTTCTGGACTTCGCCGGTGATGGCATCGGCGAGCAGCGCAGGCGAGACTGCCAACAGCAGGGCAGTCATCAGGAAACGCAGGATCATTATTTCTGTGCCTCGTTGAGGATTTCCTGGTTGATGCGATCGAACTCACCGTTGGCACGCTGCACATAGACACCGGTCAGGATGAACGCCATGAAGATCACTCCGACGCCCACCGGAATGCCCCAGGTGGTCACGGTATTGGCGGACAGCGGAATGCCGAGGATCTTCGGCTCGAAGGCGATCAACAGGATGAACGCCAGGTAGGCGCTGAGCATGACGGCCGACAGCAGCCAGGCGAAACGCCCGCGCTTGGCCACCAGCTCCTGGAAACGCGGATTGGCATAGATCTGCCGGTAAACATTTTCATTGTGCATTGGAATCTGTCTCCACGGTCGCTACCCCCCGGTGGGAGCAGGGGCGGCTACTTTAGGCGTGGGTCGGGCGAACGCCACCCGACTTTGGTCTGAATGCGGCTTGCGAAAAGCCCGACATAGAGCCCTCGAACCGCGCGAATAGGCGCCTGGCAACAATTCCAAACACAAATAGTGTGGCGCTATGTCGCACATGCAAAACGGTGATTTCAGTCATTGGATGATTTCACCCAGACTTTCTACATCACGAGAACGATTCTCGACTGCACAAGGAGACAGGCCATGCTCAAGACCGTGACGTTCACCCTGATGCACTTCTGCATCGCCTTTTCGGTGACCTACGCGCTGACCGGCAGCATCGCCATCGGCGGACTGGTCGCCGCCATCGAGCCGTTGTGCAATTCGGTAGGTTTCTACTTCCACGAGAAGGTCTGGCAGCGATTCGAACGCAGTAGACGCAGCGCAGCGATTCCTAAGCATGCCTGGCTGCATCATCAGGCGTGATGACCGCGGCAGACGAGCCACTTAGCCCGGCGGTTCGCCAGCGACCGTCGGTCGTCGACATTTTCCATTCCCGCACAAGGGATCGAATTCCCCGCGCTGCTGCCATAGTGATGTTGGCTTGCTCTGCGCTGCCAATGCAGTTCTGATGGGACAGGCGGCACGATGCATCGGTTGCCGCCTCGCTACAGGCCGCGATGGCCTGGCTACGGAGATACACCATGCAGCTGTTGTTGTGCCTGACCACCCTGCTCGCTCTGATCGTTACGCCGCTGCATGCGGCCGATCTCAGCGTCGAAGAGTACGGCTACCCCCTGGGCAACCCTTTCGAGGCGACCATCGCCGGCACGCCGAGCGCATTGCGCGCAGAGGTTCCCAGTGACGACGCCATCGACCAGGCCGACTACAGTCTGCGCCTGCGGCCGGAACGGGAGTTCACCCTGCCGGACAACTTCTGGCCGGTCAAACAGCTGCGTTATCGCCTGGCGCGCCAGGGCGGGCCAGCGCCGCTGATCTTCATCATCTCCGGTACCGGTGCGCATTACACGGCAGGCAAGACCGAGGCCCTCAAGCGGCTGTTCTATGGCGCCGGCTACCACGTGGTGCAGCTGTCTTCACCGACCAGTTACGACTTCATGTCCGCGGCCTCGCGCTACGCCACACCGGGCATCAGTACCGACGATGCCAAGGACCTCTACCGGGTCATGCAGGCCATTCGCGCCAGGCACCACAAGCTGCCGGTCACCGAATTCCACCTCACCGGCTACAGCCTCGGCGCACTGAACGCGGCGTTCGTCAGCCAACTGGACGAAACCCGCCGCAGCTTCAACTTCAAGCGCGTACTGCTGCTCAACCCGCCGGTGAACCTCTACACCTCGGTCGGCAACCTGGACAAATTGGTGCAGACCCGCGTCGAAGGCATCGACGACCACACCACCTTCTATGAGGTGGTGCTGGAAAAGCTCACCCGCTACTACCGGCAGCGCGGCTACATCGACCTCGACGAGGCGATGCTCTACGACTTCCAGCAGTCGGCGCTGAAGCTCAGCGACGAGCAGATGGCCATGCTGATCGGCTCGGTGTTCCGTTTTTCCGCGGCCGACATCAATTTCACCTCGGACCTGATCAACCGTCGCGGGCTGATCGTGCCGCAGGACTATCCGATCAACGAGGGCACGCGTCTGGAGCCATTCTTCAAGCGCGCCCTGCTCTGCGATTTCGACTGCTACATCACCGAGCAGCTGATTCCCATGTGGCGGGCGCAGTACGACGGCGGCAGCCTGCCGCAGCTGATCCAGCAGGTCAGCCTTTACGCCCTTGAGGATTATCTGCGCCAGAGCCCGAAGATCGCGGTCATGCACAATGCAGACGACCTGATCCTCGGTGCCGGTGATATCGGCTTCCTGCGCCGCACCTTCGGCGACCGTCTGACGCTGTACCCGCGCGGCGGCCACTGCGGCAATCTCACCTACCGCGTCAACGCCCAACACATGCTGGAGTTCTTCCGTGGCTAAAGGAATGCTGTTGCCGCTGCTGCTGCTCAGTGGTCTGGCCTTCGCCGACACACCGGCGGTCGACGAGGATGGTTTCACCCATCCGTTACGCAACCTGGAGTTCAATCCGGGGCTGGACCAACGTGAGTTCGAGCGCGCTACCTTTCAGGCGCTGGACGTCTACGACCCGTTCGAATCGGTCAACCGGCGCATCTACCACTTCAACTACCGGCTCGATCAATGGGTGATGCTGCCGGTGGTGCGAGGCTATCGCTATGTCACGCCGCAACCGGTGCGCACCGGCGTGAGCAACTTCTTCGCCAACCTCGGGGAGATTCCGACGCTGTTCAACAGCGTCGCGCAGCTCAAGGGACAGCGTGCGGCGAATGCCACCGCCCGCTTTCTGTTCAACAGCATTCTGGGCGTCGGCGGACTCTGGGACCCGGCCACGCGCATGGGTCTGGTGCGCCAGAGCGAGGACTTCGGCCAGACACTCGGGTATTGGGGCGTTCCCCAGGGGCCCTACCTGATCATTCCGGCTCTCGGCCCCTCCAACCTGCGCGATGCCACCGGCCGCGTCACCGATTTCGCCGTCGAGCGACAGGTCGATTTCCTCCAGTACGCCGAGACCACCGGTGGCGAGTTGAGCCTGACCGCGTTGCGCGCCATCAACGCCCGCCACGTCACCAGCTTCCGTTACGGCCAGCTCAACTCGCCGTTCGAGTACGAGAAGGTGCGCTATGTGTATAGCCGTGCGCGGGATCTGATGGTGGAGGAATGATCCAACTAATTGATTGGTTATAGCGATAATGCGCAACCGTTAATCGAAGCCGTACGTTTACGCTGGAGACATTCCAGACCGAGAGGCATTCGATATGTCCCAGCGTGAAATCCTTTCCATCACCACCGGCCGCCCGACTTCCGATGGCGCCGGCGTCAGTCTCACGCGCGTATTTGGCGGCGCCGCGCCGGAACGCTTCGATCCGTTCCTGATGCTCGACGAGTTCGGCTCCAACGATCCCGACGAGTACATCGCCGGCTTTCCGCCACATCCGCACCGCGGCTTCGAAACCATCACCTATATGCTCGAGGGGCGCATGCGTCACGAGGATCACATGGGCAATGTCGGGCGGCTGGAAAGTGGCGGCGTGCAGTGGATGACCGCAGCGCGCGGTGTAATCCACAGCGAAATGCCGGAGCAGGAGCAAGGCCTCATGCGCGGCTTCCAGCTGTGGCTGAACCTGCCCGCCCACGCCAAGCTCGGCGAGCCGGGCTACCGTGATTTCGCACCGGCGGAAATTCCACAGCTGACGCTGCCAGGTGGCGTACAGGCGAAAGTCATCGCCGGCACGCTGAAGGGCGACGGCATCGAGCAGCCGGGCGTCGTGCAGCGTCCGGATACCGAGCCGCAGCTTTTTGATCTGCATCTGCCGGCCGGTAGCGGTCTCAGCCCGCAGGTGCCGGAAGGCCATCGGCTGCTGCTTTACGTCTACGAGGGTGCGCTGCGCGTTGGCGAACAAACGTTGGCCAAGGGTCAGCTGGCGCGCCTGTCCGAGCATGGCGAGCTGCGGTTGCACAGCGGGTCGGACACGCGAGTGCTGCTCTTGGCCGGACGCCCCCTGGGCGAACCCATCGTGCAGTACGGCCCTTTCGTGATGAACAGCCGCGAGGAGATCGAGCAGGCGCTGCGAGATTTCCGCGATGGAAGTTTGGCGTGACCGATATGGTGGGCCAAGGCCCGCCCCGCCGAGTCCCGCCATTGAAGCACCGCCGGTGAGGCGAAACGCCAACTACGCCGCCTTGCGCTTCTTTTTCTTGTACAGCCCCGGCTCGCCGTCCGGCCGGGTCTTGAAGCGCCGGTGCGCCCAGAGATACTGCTCAGGCAGGGCGCTGACGGCCTCCTCGACCCACTGATTGATGCGCAGACAATCGGCCTCCTCGCTCTCGCCAGGGAAATCCTCCAGCGGTGGATGGATCACCAGCCGATAACCCGAACCATCCGCCAGGCGCTCCTGCGTGAACGGTACGACCTTGGCCCTGCCCAGCCGAGCGAACTTGGTGGTGGCGGTCACCGTGGCGGCCTGGATACCGAACAGCGGTACGAACAGACTCTGCTTGCGGCCATAGTCCTGATCCGGCGCGTACCAGATGGCGCGGCCGGCACGCAGCACCTTGAGCATGGCCCGCACGTCTTCCCGCTCGATGGCGGTGGCGTCGCGGTTGTGCCGCTCGCGTCCGCGGCGCTGTACATAGTCGAACAGCGGATTCTTGTGCTCGCGGTACATGCCATCGATGGTGTGGCGCTGACCGAGCAATGCGGCACCGATCTCCAGCGTGGTGAAATGCAGCGCCATCAGGATCACCCCCTGCCCGGCCGCCTGGGCCTGCTGCAGATGCTCCAGTCCCTCGATCTTTGCCAGCCGCTGCAGGCGCGCCTGCGGCCACCACCAGCTCATCGCCATCTCGAAGAAAGCAATGCCGGTGGACGCGAAGTTCTCGCGCAACAGACGTTCACGCTGCGCCTGGCTGAGTTCGGGAAAGCACAGTTCCAGGTTGCGTCGCGCGATGTAGCGCCGGGAACCGGCGAATCGGAACATCAACGCGCCGAGCCCACGGCCCAGTTGCAGCAAGAGCGGATACGGCAACTGCACCAGCAGCCAGAGCAGTCCAAGCCCCAGCCACAGCGGCCAGAAGCGCGGATGCAGGAAGTACGCACGAAACTGAGGACGGTCCATGAATAGCTCGACAACCGATGAAGCGACGCATTCTAGCGGCAAACGCCGAGCTTGACCGAGCCTCGGCGCACCAGTGATCGCCCCGGACACACGCGGCGGGTTGCAGGCAGCGGCACACCTCGTTATAAGTCCTCGCCATTTACCGCAGCAGGCAGACCATGAGCCAAGCCGACCTCCCCGACCAGTCCCCAGCCTTCCAGCTCAAGGGCAGCATGCTCGCCATCACCGTGCTGGAGCTGGCCAGCAACGACATCGAACGTCTCGACGAACAGCTCGCGGCCAAGGTCGAGCAGGCCCCGGACTTCTTCAACAATACGCCGCTGGTCCTGGCGCTGGACAAATTGCCCGAGGCGGCGCGGGAAATCGACATCAAGGCATTGGTCGCACTCTGCCGCAAGCATCGGTTGCGCACCCTGGCCCTGCGCGCCAGCGAGCCGGCGCATATCGAAGCAGCGGCGGCACTGGATCTACC
This sequence comes from Stutzerimonas sp. KH-1, assembly GCF_054483855.1. Classification (NCBI taxonomy): domain Bacteria; kingdom Pseudomonadati; phylum Pseudomonadota; class Gammaproteobacteria; order Pseudomonadales; family Pseudomonadaceae; genus Stutzerimonas; species Stutzerimonas sp. KH-1. The sequence continues at coordinate 2,077,302 of NZ_CM137011.1, forward strand.
GGTGCTGCCGCCTTCGGGGGCTCGCGAGCGCCAGGTCGACCTGGCATCGAAGGCACCGGCCAAGCCAGCCGAACCGGTCTACCGCCCGACCCGCGTGGTCACCACGCCCATCCGCGGCGGCCAGCAGATCTACGCACAGGGCGGCGACCTCATTGTGCTGGCGCCGGTAAGCCCGGGTGCGGAACTTCTCGCCGATGGCAACATCCATGTCTACGGTCCGCTTCGCGGTCGCGCCCTGGCTGGCATCAAGGGCGATACTTCGGCGCGGATCTTCTGCCAGCAGCTCGCAGCGGAAATGGTCTCCATCGCCGGCCAATACAAGGTCGCCGAGGACCTGCGACGCGATCCTCTCTGGGCTGAAGCGGTACGCATCAGCCTCTCCGGCGACGTGTTGAACATCACCCGCCTTTAACGGATACTGCCGCGAATTTTCAAGGACCAAACGGGCAATCCTGACGCCAAAACCGGGCGGAAGGTCCCGATTTTTCAATTTTTAGGGTGAATCACCTTGGCCAAGATCATCGTAGTCACTTCCGGCAAAGGTGGCGTTGGTAAAACCACCACCAGCGCCGCCATCGGTACCGGCCTCGCTCTGCGCGGCCATAAGACTGTCATCGTCGATTTCGATGTCGGTCTGCGGAACCTCGACTTGATCATGGGCTGCGAACGCCGGGTGGTTTACGACTTCGTCAACGTCATCAATGGCGATGCCACCCTGACCCAGTCCCTGATCAAGGACAAGCGTCTGGAGAACCTCTACGTGCTGGCTGCCAGCCAGACGCGCGACAAGGACGCCCTGACCCAGGAAGGCGTCGGCAAGGTGATCGACGAGCTGGGCAAGAACTTCGAATACGTCATCTGCGACTCCCCGGCGGGCATCGAGAAAGGTGCGCATCTGGCCATGTACTTCGCCGACGAAGCCATCGTCGTGACCAACCCGGAAGTCTCCTCGGTACGCGACTCCGACCGCATGCTCGGCCTGTTGGCCAGCAAGTCGCGTCGCGCCGAAAACGGCGAAGAGCCGATCAAGGAACACCTGCTGCTGACCCGCTACAACCCTGAGCGCGTCACCAAGGGCGAAATGCTCGGCGTCGAAGACGTCGAGGAAATTCTCTCCATCCGCCTGCTGGGCGTGATCCCCGAGTCGCAGGCTGTGCTCAAGGCGTCCAACCAGGGCATCCCGGTGATCCTCGATGACCAGAGCGACGCCGGTCAGGCCTACAGCGACGCGGTGGACCGCCTGCTGGGCAAGGAAGTGGCGCACCGTTTCCTCGACGTCAAGAAGCCTGGCTTCCTGCAACGACTTTTCGGAGGCCGCGAATGAACCTCTTCGACTTCTTCCGTGAACGCAAGAAGAAGGAAACCCCGGCCGCCATCGCCAAGGAACGCCTGCAGATCATCGTCGCCCACGAACGTGGCCAGCGCACCGAGCCGGACTACCTGCCGGCGCTGCAGAAGGAGCTGGTCGAAGTGATCCGCAAGTACGTCAACATCGACAGCGATCAGGTTCAGGTCGCCCTCGAGGATCAGGGCAGCTGCTCGATTCTTGAACTCAATATCACCCTGCCGGACCGCTGAGAACCTTTACACGATCTGCTGCGCGTCGGCCCTGCTGCGTTAAAAACAGGCTCGGAATGCTCATTTACTTCAGTAAACTCCGCTTCCTCGCCTGTTTGATTCGCTGACGCTCACCATTCGGGCCAGCCTTTGGCTGTTACTCCCGTTGGTCGTTGCGCCTTGCAGGACTCTAGCTCGCTAGACCGTGAAACGGTTCTGAGCACGGCAGCAGAAGCGGCGGCCCACGGGTCGCCGTCTTCGTTTGTGGGAAGAACAATGCCTCTTAGCAACATCCAGATCATTTACCAGGACGCCGCCCTGCTGGTGATCAACAAGCCGACCCTGCTGCTCTCCGTGCCAGGGCGGGCCGAAGACAATCGTGACTGTCTGGTGACCCGCCTGCAGGAGAACGGCTACCCCGAAGCCCGCATCGTGCACCGCCTGGACTGGGAGACCTCCGGGCTCATCGTGCTCGCCCGCGACGCCGATACGCACCGCGAGCTGTCCCGTCAGTTTCATGACCGCGAAACGGAAAAGGCCTATACCGCGCTGTGCTGGGGCCAGCCGGAGCAGGACAGTGGCAGCATCGACCTGCCGCTGCGTTACGACCCGCCAACCAAGCCACGACATGTGGTCGATCACGAACTGGGCAAGCATGCGCTGACCTTCTGGCGCGTACTCGAACGCTGCGGCGACTACAGCCGCGTCGAACTGACCCCCATCACCGGGCGCTCTCACCAGCTGCGGGTGCACATGCTGTCGATCGGTCACCCATTGCTCGGCGACCGGCTTTACGCGCATGAACAGGCGCTGCATGCGCATGAGCGGCTGTGCCTGCACGCCAGTATGCTTACCCTGACTCATCCGCAGACCGGCGAGCGCCTGCGCTTCGAGTGCCCGGCGCCGTTCTAGAAGCGATCCACTACACCTGCGAGCCAGACACTGCGCTTATTACCGGCAGGTGAATGCGATAGACTTCGTGACCTTGCAGTCCGGAGTCCGAAATGCGCAAAGCTCTCAACCAAGGCCTGATCGAGTACCTGCAGGCATCGCCCACCCCGTTCCATGCCACCCAGAATCTCGCCCAGGCACTGCAGGCGGCCGGCTACCGTGCGCTGGATGAGCGCGAGGTCTGGCACACCGAACCTGGTGGGCGCTACTACGTCACCCGTAACGATTCGGCCATCGTGGCGTTTCAGCTGGGCAGCAAATCGCTGGTCGAGCACGGCCTGCGTCTGGTCGGAGCCCACACCGACAGCCCCTGTCTGCGTGTGAAGCCACAGCCGGAACTGCAGCGCCAGGGTTTCTGGCAAGTAGGAGTCGAAGTCTACGGCGGCGCCCTGCTGGCCCCCTGGTTCGACCGCGATCTGTCCCTGGCCGGCCGTGTCACCTATAGCCGTGATGGCCGCATCGAGAGCCAGCTGATCGATTTCAAGCTACCGATCGCGACGATTCCGAACCTGGCGATTCACCTCAATCGGGAAGCCAATCAGGGCTGGGCCATCAACGCGCAAAACGAACTACCGCCGATTCTGGCCCAGATCGCCAGCCAGGAAAGCCCCGACTTCCGCGCACTGCTCGCCGATCAGCTCGGCCGTGAGCACGGCCTGGTCGCCGACGTGGTGCTGGACTTCGAACTGAGCTTCTACGACACCCAGAGCGCCGCGGTCATCGGCCTGCATGGGGATTTCATCGCGGGGGCACGGCTGGACAACCTGCTGTCGTGCTTTGCCGGCTTGCAGGCCCTGCTTGCGGCCGAGCGCGAACATACCTGCGTGCTGGTCTGCACCGACCACGAGGAAGTCGGCTCCACTTCCATGTGCGGCGCGGACGGTCCGTTCCTGGGGCAGGTACTGCGTCGCCTGCTACCGGACGAGGACGGTTTCCAGCGTGCGGTCAGCCATTCGCTGCTGATCTCCGCGGACAATGCCCACGCGGTTCACCCGAACTATGCGGACAAGCACGACGGCAATCACGGGCCGAAGCTCAACGCTGGTCCGGTGATCAAGGTGAACAACAACCAGCGCTACGCCACCAGCAGCGAAACTGCCGGCTTCTTCCGGCATCTCTGTCTGGAAAACGAAGTGCCGGTGCAGAGTTTCGTCACCCGCAGCGACATGGGTTGTGGCTCCACGATCGGCCCGATCACGGCCAGCCAGCTGGGTGTGCGTACCGTCGACATTGGCCTGCCGACCTTCGCCATGCACTCGATCCGCGAGCTCGCGGGAAGCCAGGACCTGGCGCATCTGGTCAAGGTGCTCACCGCCTTCTACGCCAGCAACCAGCTGCCTTGAGCCGCACCGGGCAGGTCTGCAGCATCTGCAACCTGCCCGGCCGATCTACGCAAAGCAAATACCGGCTCGTCCATATCAGGATGATGCGGATCAGGAAAGCGAGCTATCGATCACCAGAGCGACCTTGCCGGATACGGTATTGCTGGCCAGCGTTTCGAATGCAGCGTCGACATCACCAATGGCAAAGGTCCGCTCCAGACGCGGCGAAAGCTTGCCCTGGGTGAACAGCGGCCAGACCTTCTCTTCCATTTCCGCCAGCAGCCCGGCCTTATAGTCGGCGTCGCGGCTGCGCAGGGTCGAGCCGATCAACTGGATGCGCTTGGCCAGCAAGCCAGCCAGGTCCATCTCGGCCTTGCGCCCGCCCATCAAGCCGATCATCACCCAGCGCCCATCCATCGCCAGCAGCTGCATGTTCAATGCGGCGTACTTGGCACCGACCGGATCGAGGATCATGTCGAACGGACCGAAATCGCGCAGCGCTTCGAGCGAGTCACCTCGTAGCACACCGCCCTGCGCACCGAGCGATTCGCAGTAGGCCAGCCGCTCGGCCGAACCGACACTGACCCAGCAGGGATTGCCAAACGCCTTGCACAGCTGGATCGCCGCCGAGCCGACACCACTTGCGCCAGCGTGAAGCAGTACCTTGTCGCCGGCCAGCAATGCGCCAAGGCGATAGAGATTGAGCCAGGCCGTGGCATATACCTCCGGGATCGCGGCCGCCTCATGCAGCGACATGCCCTCGGGGGCCGGCAGCGCATGGCGGGAATCGACCACCACCTCCTCGGCCATGCCGCCGCCAGCCAGTAGGGTGCACACGCGATCCCCCACCTTCCAGCGGCTGCGCCCATTGACCTCGGCGACAACCCCTGCGCATTCCAGCCCCAGGATGTCGGTGACACCTGCCGGCGGCGGATAGTGGCCAGCGCGTTGCAACAGGTCCGCGCGGTTCAGCCCGGCGGCGGCCACACGGATACGGATTTCGCCATCGCCACACGCCGGAGCCGGTCGCTCGGCCCACTCCAGATGCCCCTCGATACCTTGCAATGCCTTCATGCTGCCTCCATAGTGGTTCCCATCTATGCCCACCCAACTGATCGCTCGCTGGCCTTCTTTGACCACCTCAACCATCGGGCTTGTGCTTTCCACCGCCGGACGGAAAACCGAACCGGCGCCTACTTTAGATGGCCTAATATGCGTTATTCCCTAGCCTTACGTCGCCCCCAAGCCATGAAACGTACGCTGACCTGCACCGTTCTCGCCGTTCTGTTCGGCCTTCACGCTTCCCTGGCGATGGCCAAAGCCGTCACCACGCCAGAGAACTGGGACTACCTGCAACCAGATCGTGACCAGGTCATCGCCAGCCTGAACGTCGTCGAACTGCTCAAGCGTCATCACTACAACAAGCCGCCGCTGAACGACGCGCGTTCGGCAAAGATCTTCGACAGCTACATCCAGATGCTCGATCCCTCGCGCAGCTATTTCCTGGCATCCGACCTCGAAGAGTTCGGCAAGTGGCGCAACCAGTTCGATGACTTCCTCAAGGGCGGCAATCTCGAGCCCGGTTTCATCATCTACACCCGTCATCTCGAGCGCTTGCAGAACCGCTTGAACTACGCCCTGAGCCTGCTCGACAAGGGCGTTGACAGCTTCGACTTCAGCATCGACGAGGAGCTGCTGGTCGACCGTGAGAAGGCTGCATGGGCCAAGGACACCGCAGAGCTGGATGACCTGTGGCGCAAGCGGGTAAAGGATGAGGTATTACGTCTGAAGATCGCCGGCAAGGAGCCGAAAGCCATCGAGGAACTGCTGACCAAGCGCTACAAGAATCAGCTATCGCGCCTGAACCAGACCCGAGGCGAGGACGTTTTCCAGACCTACATCAACGCCTTCGCGCAGACCTACGATCCGCACACCCAATACCTGTCGCCGGACAGCGCGGAGAATTTCGACATCAACATGAGCCTGTCGCTCGAAGGCATCGGCGCGGTGCTGCAGAGTGACAACGAGCACGTGAAGATCGTACGCCTGGTGCCGGCTGGCCCGGCGGAGAAGAGCAAGCAGCTGGCGCCCGCGGACAAGATCGTCGGCGTCGGCCAGGCCAACGATGAGATGGTCGACGTGATCGGCTGGCGCCTGGACGAGGTGGTCAAGCTCATCCGCGGCCCGAAGGGTTCCGTCGTGCGCCTGGAAGTCATCCCGGCGAGCAACGCGCCGAATGACCAGAGCAGCAAGGTCGTCGCCATCACCCGCGAAGCGGTGAAGCTCGAGGAGCAGGCAGCGAAGAAGTCAGTGCTGAACTTGGAACACCAGGGGCAGAACTTCAAGCTCGGCGTAATCGAAATCCCGGCGTTCTACCTCGACTTCAAGGCACTGCGCGCCGGGGACCAGAACTACAAGAGCACCACGCGTGACGTCAAAAAGCTGCTCTCCGAGCTGGAAGCAGAGAAAGTCGACGGCGTGGTCATCGACCTGCGCAACAACGGCGGCGGCTCACTGCAAGAGGCTACCGAGCTCACCGGCCTGTTCATCGACCAGGGTCCGACGGTGTTGGTGCGCAACAGCGACGGGCGTGTCGACGTGCTGGCCGACGAGCAGACCGGCGCATTCTACAAAGGGCCGTTGGCCGTGCTGGTGAATCGCCTGTCGGCATCTGCATCCGAGATCTTTGCCGGTGCCATGCAGGACTATCACCGCGCACTGATTCTCGGCGGTCAGACGTTCGGCAAGGGCACCGTGCAAACCATCCAGCCGCTGAACCATGGCGAACTGAAGCTCACCCTGGCCAAGTTCTACCGCGTATCCGGGCAGAGCACCCAGCATCAGGGCGTGATCCCGGACATCGCCTATCCAGCCGATGTCGACACCAAGGAAATCGGAGAAAGTGCACTGCCGGAAGCGCTGCCATGGGACAGCATTCGTGCGGCGATCAACCCGGAAATGAATCCGTTCAAGCCGTTCCTCGCCGAGCTCAAGGCGCGCCATGAAGCACGTACCGGAGAGAATCCGGACTTCGTCTTTACCCGCGACCGCCTTGCATTAGCGCAAGAGCTGATGCACGAAACCACTGTCAGCCTCAACGAGGAAAAGCGTCGCGCGCAGCAGGCGGATATCGAAAAGCGTCAGCTGGCCTTGGAAAATGCGCTGCGTCTGGCCAAGGGCGAAGAGCCGCTAGCCAAGCTTGAAAGCGAAGACGAAAACACAGCGCCCCATGACGACATGGACAAACCCAAGCCCGAGGACGACGCCTACCTTTCCGAAAGCGGGCGCATCCTGCTCGACTATCTCGGCCTGAGTTCGGCCATGGCCAAGCACTGACCAACAGCCTGGATGTCATCAAACTGACATGGCGCAAGCGTGAAATGAAAGGGCCACCATCGTGGCCCTTCTTTTTTCCATCCAGAGAACGCCATGACAGTCACCGAGCAGTTGAGCACGCTGGGACATATCCTTGCTCACGGGGACATCACCACCCTTTTTCAGCCGATCGTTTCGCTCTCGGAGCGGCGCATTCTTGGTTATGAGGCGCTTAGCCGCGGCCCTTCCAACGGTCCGCTGCACTCGCCTATCAACCTGCTCGCCACTGCCCGCCATGCCGGGCGGCTGAATGAGCTGGAAATGACCTGCCGGGAAACGGCCTGCCGACGCTACAGCCAGGGAGCGCTGCGCGGCAAACTCTTCCTCAACGCTTCACCAGAAACTTTGCTCGAAGCCAGTCACAAGCCTGGACGTACGCTCGAACTGCTACAGACTTACGGCATCCCGGCGGACAAGGTGGTCATCGAGCTGACCGAACAGGCCCCCGCCGATGATCTCGAATTGCTGGACAAGGCGCTTCATCACTATCGCTCGATGGGCTTCAGCATTGCCCTGGACGACCTTGGCGCAGGCTACTCCAGCTTGCGGCTGTGGTCTCAGCTGCGCCCCGACTACGTGAAGATCGATCGTTATTTCATCGACGGCATCCACCTCGACCCGGTGAAACGAGAGTTCGTCGAATCGATACTGAAGATCGCCCGCGCCGCGCGCGCTCAGGTCATCGCCGAGGGCATCGAGCTTCGTGAGGAGCTGGCCGTGCTGGCCAACATGGGTATCGACCTGGTGCAGGGCTATCTGCTCGGCCGACCGCAGGAGCTGCCGGCCCAGGACATCGAAGAAGTCCTGCCCTCGGCGGACGCGCAACACACGGGCTTCAGCGACGAGACCTGCGACCTGTCCGCCCTGCTTATGCGTCAGCCTGCCATGTCAGCGGAGCGGCCGGTGGCCGAATTGCTCGAGGCCTTTCGCCTCCAGCCCAGTCTGAATTCCATCGCCGTGCTGGATGAAGAAGCCCGGCCGGTAGGTATCGTGCATCGCAATCTCATCTCGGATGCTCTGCTCAAACCATTCGCGACCGAGCTGCTTGCCCGCAAGCCGGTCAGCCGCCTGATGAGTACCGATTTCCTTGCCGTGGAACTTGGACAGTCCTTGCAACAAGTCAGCCGGCTGCTCACCAGCCGAGCCCGCCAGCGCATCGAGGAAGACTTCGTCATCACCCAGGCCGGGCGTTACCACGGCCTGGGCCGAGTGATTGACGTGCTGAGGCTGATAACCGAACTGAAGATCCGACAGGCAAGGCATGCCAATCCACTGACGCTGCTGCCCGGCAACGTTCCGATCCAGCAATCGCTGACACGACTGCTGCTGCAACGTCGGCCAGCGCTGGTCTGCTATGTGGATATCGACAACTTCAAGCCGTTCAACGACCTTTACGGGTACGCGAAGGGCGACGAGGTACTTCTTTGCCTGGCTCAATGCCTGAATGAGCGGATCGACCGCCGGCTGGACTTCGTTGGCCACATTGGTGGTGACGATTTCATGCTGGTGCTCGGCGGCGACGACTGGGAGCACCGCATCGAGCAGCTACAGCGGGACTTTCAGTGCCGCAGCGGGGCTTACTACAAACGTGAGCATGTGGCAGAGGGCTTCTTTACTGCCACCAGTCGCGATGGCCAGGAGCAGCGCTATGCCCTGCCAACCCTGTCGATCGGCGTCGTCAAGGTAAGGCCCGAATGTACCGACCATCTGGATGCCGGCAGGCTTGCAGCGCTGGCATCGGAGGCCAAGCGCCACGCGAAGAAGATCAGTGGGCCGAGCTATCACCTCATCGACACGGCGGTATTGGCAGGCAGTCATAGCCCCAGCTCTGCGGCCCTGGTCTTATAGCGATCAGCTTCCATCGGGTCGGCAGTTAAGCCATGCCCCCCGGCCCGGTAGAGCTGTTCGAGTCTTACCGCAGCCAGCGGATGCCCTGCCTCGGCCGCCTGCTTCCACCAGCGCGCAGCCTCGCTGCCATCAGGGCCATGAGACGCGTCTTCGCTCAGGCTGATGACCCCCATCTGGTAGGCGGCCTTTACGTCACCGGCCTTTGCGGCCAGGCGTAACAAGCGTACCCCTTCCTGCTTGGCACCGAACCCTCGTCCACGAAAATAGAGGATATGCCCATAGAAGCTCTGCGCTCCCACGTCACCCAGCGACGCCATACGGGCGAACTGCCCTTCCATCCAGCGCCAGAGTTTGGGCTGCTGTACGGCTTTGCGCGAGACCATCAGTTTGCGAGCCGTGAAGTAGCCAAGCCTTGCGCGTAGCTTCCACAACAGCATCAGGGAACCTCCGGATAGTCGAATTCAAACACCCGGGCCACTTCGCCTGCATGCCAGGAGGCGGCGGCAGAGCCATCGGCGGGTCCGTTAAAGCGTCCTAGCCGTGCGGCACATTCGAAAAAGCCGGTTCGCGGAAGGCGGCTCGCCCCCTGGCTGATGACCAGTGCGCTGCGCAACGGACGCTCCGAGCGCGCATCGAGCGCAGCCAGATACTCCAGCGCGGCGGTTAGCGTCTGCATCGCTGGAGTCGGCAACTGGAGCCGTTCGACCAGGGCGCGATAGGTCACCAGATGACGCTGGTGACGTGCATCATCCAGTTCGTCGAGCAATGCCTGCCAGTGCTGCCGGCTGATGGATACGGTGGCACTCTGGCTCAAGCGTCATCCTCCCAGCCAGCGATTTCCAACGCCCTGGCCAGCGCTCGCCGAATCGCTCCACCCGGCTCACGCTCGCCAGCTTCAATCAGATCCAGATAGGCCGGGCTGATACCGACCGCTCGGGCCAGAAGCTCTACGCTCATGCCCTTGGCCTCTCGCAGTGTGGTCAGCCGGCTGAGAGAGGGCGCCTGTTCGGGACCGGAGGTTTGACCGGAATCAGCCGGCGCGCGTGCACCGACTGCCCTCAGAAGCGCCTGATATTCGTCCCAAGGCAGTACGGCATACTCCGGCGAGCCGTCGCGCATGATGACCTGAACATTCATCCGTTTTCCCCAGGCTTGTGCAATCAGAGGCGGAATCTTAACAGCCTGCGGAGCTGGTTGAAGCTACCCTGCCGGTGCGCTAGGCGGTGAATCGGGATCAATGCCGCAATTGCATGGTCGCGACCGACCAGCGGGCCGCTTGCAGACAGCGACCTTAGCGGACCGCATGATCTGCTCGGGACTCATCCAGGCTCGGCAGGCGGTCCATCTCTGCCTGATGCGCGGGCGTCTGCGCCTGTTTCCAGCTACGGAACGCATCCAGTTCGGTTGACCACTTGCGCATGATCCAGCCCAGTACCGCCAGGTCGTCTATGAAGCCGAGGCCCGGCAGCCAGTCGGGAATGGCATCAATAGGTGTAATGAAATAGAGCAGCCCTGCCACCACAGCTACCAGCGCCTGCGGACTGACGGCTCGGTATTCGCCGCGCCACCACGCCACGCAGAGCGCCTGAAACAGCTTCAGGTCTTCACGAAGCCCCTTCACCAGACCCCGCCGCGATGATTTGCGGGCCACGGCGAGTAAAAGCGCAGGTATTTTGCCCGCTCTGATCAAGCGTTGCGCGAGCGGGAAGTAACGCATCAGATTCCAGGGAGCTTTCATATGCTTCGCCTCCAACCTGCGTCATCCCTGACGTTCAGGACGTTATCCACCGAACCTGTGGATAACCTTGTGAACAGTTTATGGATGACTGCCGCAAAAGCCCTATCTACGGGGGCATCAGACAGATCGGTGTTTTTTTACCCAACGAGCCAAAGCATTGAAAATCAATGACTTAGGACGAAGCGAAGGGCAGCTGGGAATAAGAGGCAGCGCACCTTGAGCAGCCTATTACGAATGTGCATAACCGCCAGTTGTCAATGGCTGCATACACACTTTGACTGATGGCTGAGTAGAGCGTTCGGCCTTAAGAGTGTCGGCCGCACGGCAGGGAAACGGAAGGCCAACCTGGATAGCCGGCCCTCCGATGTCTCGCTTATTGAAGGCTGAGCTGGCTGCGGATCTTTTCCAGAGTTGCAGAGCCGATGCCGTTCACTTCAAGCAGCTCGTCGACCGAACTGAACGGTCCATGTTCATCGCGATAGGCGACGATGGCCCGCGCCTTGGTGGCGCCGATACCTTTGAGTTCACGGTCCAGCGTCTCCGCATCGGCGCTGTTCAGATTCACGGACGCCTGAACGGCGACGGCCTGCTCCTGCTCTACGGGGGACGATTGGGTTGCGGCATAACTGCAAGAAGTGGCGCTGGAGAGGGCGGCGAAGGCAGCCGCAGCAAGAAAAGCTTTGCGCATGTTCATATCCCTATGAAATTGAAGTGGCTATGCGGGACTTCCTGCTCCGCGCCAACCAATCTAGCCACCCCGCCGACGATGTCAAAACCAAGCCGCGTTTATGCGAACCTCGTCAAAACTATTCAGCGCATGGCGTTGAACAGATTCAGGCCGCTGATTTTCACGTAGCTCTGCTGCGCAGCCTCGAGAATCACTGTCTGGAACGACAAACGCGAAAGCGCCTCGGCATAGTCCAACTCACGCAGCTCGGCCTGAACGGACTTGTTCACCAGGGTGACGTCCTCGTTGTCGGTCTGAGTCGTCTCGATGACGTTCAGGCGAGCACCGATGTTGCCGCGAGCCGCATCGACGCTGATCATGCCGTGGTCGAGATTGGTCAGGGCTACGGCGACTGCATCACGGACCCCACCACTGCTTGTAGTAGGCTCTTCCAGAGCAGAGCGAAGATTGGCGATGGTATCGAGAATGCCTTGCTTGTTCTGTATAGGACCGCGAGTAATATTGCCACTCGCGTCCACACTCTCGATCGTACCCGGGACGACCGCCACTCTTTCCCCCCCAACCGGCATCCCGTCCAAGTGAACAGTAACGCCACGAAACACTAGCTTGTCACTCTTTTTGGGGTCGCTATCCATCGCCATGCCATTCTCGAGCACCGTGTCGGTATCCGGCGCTACCGCCCTAGGTAACTGATAGATGACGAATTTACCGTCAGCCTGGAATTCGAGCTCGATGCCCTCTGGCGGAAACGGTTCGGCTCCGGCGAACGCCACCTCATCGCTGACCAGTGGAGCCGAGACGGAGAGCGTACTTGTTCCTGTCGCACCGATTACAGGACCAACGGACAAACGCCCAGCATTGGTGACATTTGCGAATATCGACTTGCCGTTGTCGCTAATCGGGATATTGAGCGAACTGGCAATTTGCAGTTTCCGCTGTCCCTCGTCACCCTGGTAGCTATAGCTGCCGTCCCCTGCGCGCACGAACGGCTGCGTCTTGCCCTGAAAACCGGAGAATAGGTACTCGCCGCGCGCATTGCGGGTGTTCATCAGGGACAGCAACTCGTCTTCACGCTCGGTCAATTCGGCTGCAATAGACTTGCGGTCTTCAGCGCTCAGACCTCCATTGCCCGCCTGCACGGCGAGCTCCCGCACGCGCTGCAGCACTGTGTTCACCGAATTGAGCGTGACCTCCTCCTGGGTGAGGCTGTTCTTAGCCGCCGTCAGATTGGCGTTGTACTGACCCAGCACATTCTGCTGCTGCTCCAGTTGCAGCAGACGCACGGACGCGACCGGATCATCCGCTGGCGTGAGAATGCGGTTGCCAGTGCTGATCTGCTCCTGGGTGCGGGTCGCGTTGGCGTAATTGCGCTGCAGACCGGCGACGCCGTTATTGAACGCTTGCAGGGTGGAAATGCGCATGGGCGGGCCTATTACCTGAAGGAGCTGATCAATGTATCGAACAAGGAACGGGCAACTTGAATGATCTGGGCCGAGGCGTTGTAGTACTGCTCGAACTTGATCAGATTCGCCGCCTCTTCATCCAGGTTCACCGCCGACAGCGAGTCACGGTTGTCGGTCGCCTGCTTGAGGATCGAGCCCGTCGCTTCACTGTCCATTCGCGCCTGGGCCGTCAGCGTACCGACTCGCTCGACCAGTTCGCCGTAACCGTCGGTGAAGCTGAACCCCGAGCCATTCACAGCAGCGTCGATGCCAACAGTCTGCTTTGTCTGCAGATCGACCAGCTTCAATGCATTGCGGTTATCCGAGACGCCACTCTGGTTGTAGTTGAGCGTGAAGGTATCGTTGGTTGAGGGTCTGCCGCTGACAGTGAGTTCGAAACTGTACTGCTGCTGGTTCGGCGCGGTTCCAGTGGTCAGCGTCAGGTTCAGCGTATTGGTCTGTCCCGCCGTGATGGTGGCAGGCGAAAGCGTAAGCCCGGCAGGCGCTGGAGTGGGAAGAGTCAATCCAGTGCCGTCATAGGTCAGCGTCAAGCCTTCGAAGGCAGCCGACAGCGCAGCCGGATCGATCGGCGATGGTGCAGACAGCAGATTCGGCTGCCCAATCACACCCGTCCCGCTATTCTGCAGTGTGCTTTGCGCACGTACCGGCGCCGCGAACGCCAGTTGATCGGCCTGGTCCAGCGTTGCCCGGATGTCGGACGCACCCCGGCGGGTTGGCTGGAGACTGAACTTGTCGCCAGCCGCCGGCGCCGGACTGCCGAGCACAATCTGGAAGCCCTGGCTCTTGTTGTCCTTGTCAGTGATCGACAACGTGCCAGGCGGTACGCTGTCCGTAACGGTCATCAGCTGGTTGTCGCTCAGGCGCCTTACCTTGTAGCTGCTACCGTCGTATTCCATCAGATAGTCACTGGTGGTCAGCAAGCTGGTATCGGTGATGTTCATTACCGGCTGTGCGTTGCTGTTACCGGCATAGGCGTTAACCCGAAGCTTGCCTAGCGCTTCGGTGTTGTAGTTGCCGAACAATGCCGTACCGACCTGCCCCTTCAGATCGAGCCCCTGCCCGAGCTGCGTGTTGACCTGATCGCTAACCGCCAGCGCCAGACGGCCCAGCGAGTTCATGGTCGAATCCAGCACCTCCTCGCGATAGCGAATCAGGCCGCCCAGCTCGCCACCGGTGATCTGTGAGGTGATGCCCTGTCGGGATCCGCCGCTCACGAACTGGACCTCATGACGGTTGGGGTCGCCCTGTCCCGGGACCACCTCGAGCCGCGCCGCCGCACTGCCAACCACCAGTGGCTGACCACTGCCGATGAAGATGTTGAAGCTACTGTCGTCCTGCGGCACCACCGTCACGCCGATATAACCGGACAACTGGCGAACCGCTTCATCGCGCGCGTCGAGCAGGTCGTTCGGCTGCTTGCCGTTGGCTGCAGCAACCGCAATCGCCTCGTTGAGACTTCCGATGCTGCCAGCCAGACGATTGACCTGATCGGTGACCGCGGCCATCTGCTTGTTGGTGAAATTGTTCTGCTCGGAGAGCCGGTCGTAGACCGTATTGAATCGCCGCGCCAAACCTTCGGCCTCGGCCAGCACCAACTGGCGCGCCGGAATATTTGCCGGGTCCTCGGCCGCGGTCTGCAGCGCCGAAAAGAAGCTCTGCAACGACGGGGTAATACCGGTGGTGGTGCCGGCGAGCAGTGAGTCGAGCTGGTCGATCTGGCTCTTGTATGCCTCGACGTCGCGGTTCAGCGATGTGCTGCTGCGCAGTTGGCTGGTCAGGAACTCGCTGTAGGAGCGCCGCACGTCGACCAGCGATGTGCCCGAACCGATGTAACCGGCACCACTGAACTGCGGCGAACGGATCGCCTGGGACGCGTCCTGACGGCTGTAGCCAGGCGTGTTGACGTTGGTGATGTTGTGGCCGGTGATGGACAGCTGGGTCTTGCTGGCAGCCAGGCCGGACAGGCCAATACTCAATAGGTCAGCCATGATTTAGCCTCTGGTCCGCATGGCGGGCACCGAATTCGCATCGGCGACGGTTTGATAGGTCTGCATCTTGCGCGCGATCTGACTGATCTTGCGTGCGTACTGGGGGTCGGTGGCGTAGCCGGCCTTTTGCAGCTCCTTGACGAAGCGCTCCGAATCGCCGGTATTGCTCGCCACTTGAATGGCGGTGCGATAACGATCGTTGTTTTCCAGCAGGCTGACGAAATCATCGAAGCTCTGCTCGAACGAATCGTAGGCACGGAAGCCTGCCTTCTCGCGGGTCGCCTTGCCGTTGACGTATTCGGTGGTCGTTACGGTGGCGGAGGCACCTTTCCAGCCGGTTGCCTTGATACCGAACAGGTTGTGGCTGTTGCTGCCATCGGCCTGGCGGATCATGGATTTGCCCCAGCCGGTTTCCAGCGCGGCTTGCGCGACCAGGAATCGCGGCTCGATACCCAGGCGCTCGGCAGCCTTCTCGGCCATCGGCAGCATGGTGGTAATGAACTCTTCGGAAGAACTGAAGCGCGTCTGGCTCGGCGAACTGGGCGCGCTCTTCTCAACGCCATTGACCGTCAACGGCCGGTCTTTCGGCGGAACGAACGCCGTGGCGGGCTTCCAGTCGACATTGACCAGCGGCTGCGCGCCTTCGCCGGTTGTCGTCGGGGCGGCCGCCGATACGTTGGCCAGCTGACGATCGCTCGCCTTGCCCGGCAGCGCCAGCCGACGCTGATTGAGCAGGCGCGAATCATCCCGGCCGGTTTCGACCGCGGCAGCCGCTGCCGGCTTGCTCGGCCAGGCCGTGCCTTCGGTCCGGGCCACCTGGGCAAACGGGTTGTTGCGCGTCACCGTCTCGGTCTGCTTGCTCAACTGGCGCACCAGCACGTCCGCCAGCCCGATGCCGCCGCCCTCCTTCGAGAGGCTGACCGACAGCTGCTGGTCGTACATGTCCTGGTATTGCTTGGTCGCCTGGCTGTTCAGCGGGTTGTCCTTGGCCAGCACTTCGGTAGCCGAGCGCATCGACTTGAGCATCTCGTTGAGGAACAACGACTCGAATTCCTGCGCAACCTTGCGCACGTTCTCCTCACCATCGCGGTCCTTGCCGACCTTGAGCTGGCTGAGGCGATTGAGATCGTTGTAACTGCCGCTGTCGAGGGCGCGCGCCCCGCTGCCGAGTCGGTTTTCCATGTCGCTTTCCTTAGATCACGATCAGATCGGCTTGCAGCGCGCCAGCCTGCTTCAGGGCTTCCAGAATGGCCATCAGGTCGCTGGGCGCAGCACCCACCTGATTCACCGCCCGGACGATCTCATCCAGCGTGGTGCCCGGGCCGAACTTGAACATCGGTTTGGCTTCTTCTTCGGCTTTCACCTTCGAGTTGGGTACCACCACGGTCTGCCCATCGGAGAACGGCTCGGGCTGGCTTACCTGCGGGTCTTCGGTAATGGTGACCGTCAGGCTGCCGTGGGTAACCGCGGCCGGCTGGACCCGCACGTTCTGGCCGATAACGATGGTACCTGTACGCGAGTTGATGATGACCTTGGCCACCGCCTGGCCGACCTCGACCTCAAGATTCTCCAGAATCGACAGGTAATCTACCCGCTGACTCGGATCCAGCGGCGCAGTCACGCTGATCGAGCCGCCATCCAAGGCCTGAGCCACGCCCGGGCCGAGCAGGTCATTGATCTGGTCGACAATGTTCTTGGCCGTGGTGAAATCCGGACGGTTGAGGTTCAGCGTCAGCGTGTTGCCCTGATTGAAGCCGCTCGGCACGGGTCGCTCGACCGTCGCGCCCCCCGGGATACGGCCCGCTGACGGCGAGTTGACGGTGATCCGCGAGCCGTCGGCACCACCGGCATCGAAGCCGCCCACCACCAGGTTGCCCTGGGCGATGGCATAGACGTTGCCATCGATCCCCTTGAGTGGCGCCATCAGCAGGCTGCCGCCGCGCAGGCTCTTGGCGTTGCCGATCGACGAGACGGTGATGTCGATGGTCTGGCCCGGCTTGGCGAACGGCGGCAGCTCGGCATGAATCGACACCGCGGCGACGTTCTTCAGCTGGATATTGCCGCCGGCCGGCACCTTGATGCCGAACTGCGCCAGCATGTTGTTGAAGGTCTGCACCGTAAATGGCGTCTGGGTTGTCTGGTCACCGCTGCCGTTCAGGCCGACGACCAGGCCGTAGCCGATCAGCTGGTTGCTGCGCACGCCATGAATGGTCGCGACATCCTTCAGCCGTTCGGCATGAGCTGACGCACCGATGGCGAGCAAGGCGAGAAAGACGATGGCTTTTCTAATCATCTTCATGCCCCTCAGAACGGCCAAAGCGGGCTAACGAAGAAACGGCTCAGCCATCCCGGCTGGCTCGCATCAGCAAAAGCACCGGTGCCCGAGTAAGTGATGCGTGCATCAGCCACGCGCGTCGAGGAAACAGTGTTATCGGTAGAGATATCATCCGAACGCACAAGGCCGGCGATACGTACCAGCTCGTCGCCGGTGTTGAGGGTCAGCCACTTCTCGCCGCGTACGGCCAGAATGCCATTGGGCAGTACTTCGGAGACGGTCACAGTGATCGAACCGGACAGGCTGTTGCTCTGTCCAGCCTGGCCGGCGCCATTGGTCGAGCTGGAACCGCCAAACTGCGTATCCAACGAAAGCGGACCGCCGTCACGGAGGAGCCCCGCAGCAGGGTTATTCACACTCACCGCATTGCCCAGGAGCGATGTAAGGCCCATTTCCACATTACTGTCCTTGGAAATCTTCGAGCTGGCATTTTTGCTCGCCTGGGTACGCTCATTGAGGGTGATCGTGATGATGTCCCCTACGCGAAATGCCTTGCGGTCGTCGTAGAGATTGGTCTCGAAGCCCGCCTGGTAGATCGCACCATTGTTCTGTGCTGCCGGCAGTGGCGTACGCGGCAACACCGGCGCGTAGTACGGATCGTTCGGTTTTGGCGCAGGAGCGACACATCCGGCCAGCGCCAGGGCGGAGGATAGCGAGACAACAATCAGCAAACGGCTCATAAACACCTCAAGCCATGACAGGCCATCGAAACTACAGCGGGAAGCGCTGGTGCCTACCCGCAAACAACGGCAAACCCGCGATCAGAGCTGCTGCGTGACGAACGACAGCATCTGGTCAGCGGTGGAAATGACCTTGGAATTCATCTCGTAGGCACGTTGCGTGGTGATCATGTTCACCAGCTCCTCGACTACGCTGACGTTGGAATTCTCCAAAGTGTTCTGCAGCACCGTGCCCAGGCCGTTGAGACCCGGCGTGCTGACCTGCGGCGCGCCGCTCGCAGCAGTCTCCAGGAACAGGTTGCTGCCCATGGCCTGCAGACCCGCCGGGTTGATGAAATCGGCGGTCTGGATGTTGCCGATGATCTGCGGCTGCGGATTACCCACGGTGGTCACCGACACGGTACCGTCTTCACCCACGGTGAAAGTCTGGGTTTCCGGCGGAACAACGATGGCGGGCTCCAGCGCATAGCCATTGGAGGTCACCAACTGGCCGTCCGAACTCAGATGGAAACTACCGTCGCGGGTGTAGGAAACAGTGCCATCGGGTAGCAATACCTGAAAGAAACCACGTCCATTGATGGCCATGTCCAGCGGTTGCTCGGTGGTCTGCAGGCTGCCGGTGGTAAAAATCTTCTGCGTGCCGGTCACTCGCACACCGGTACCCAGCTGCAGGCCGGACGGCAACTCGCTGTCCTGACTGGACTGGCCACCGGGCTGGCGGCGAATCTGATAGAGCAGGTCCTGAAACTCGGCACGGTCCTTCTTGAAGCCGGTGGTGGACACGTTGGCGAGGTTGTTGGAAATGGTCGTCAGGTTCATGTCCTGAGCGGACAGACCGGTCTTGCTGACCCAAAGTGCTGGAAGCATGAGCTTTCTCCTCGTGCGCCGCTGGCGCCACGCTATTAGCTGAGTTGCAGTACGCGCGCCATGGCAGCCGCATCATCTTCGGCGGTGCGCATCATCTTTACGTGCAGTTCGAACTGGCGAGACAAGGCCAGAATGGACGTCATCTCGGCTACCGCGTTGACGTTGCTGGTTTCCAGGAATCCAGATACCACCCGAACGTTGGCATCGGCCTCGACGGGCTGGCCGTCCTTCAGCCGAATCAGACCATCGGTGCCCTTCTCCAGCTGCTCCGGATCGGGATTGACCAGCTTTATCCGGTCCACCGTGACCACGATGTTCGGGTTCTCCCCCAGGGCGCGGATGCTGATGGTGCCGTCCTGGCCAACGTCGACCTTTTCCTCTGGAGGAATTGCGATCGGCCCGCCATTGCCAAGTACAGGCAAACCATCGGCCGTACGCAGCATGCCCAGTACGTCAATATTCAGGCTACCGGTCCTGACATATGCTTCGCTGCCATCCGGAGCCTGGACGGCAATCCAGCCCTCGCCTTCGACAGCGAGATCCAGATCGCGCCCGGTCTCTTGGAGCGTCCCCGACGTGAAATCGGTGCCTGGGCGCTCCGACATTGCATAAACCCGCGCTGGATGGCTGTCACCAAAAACCTGCATCGAGCGCGCCTGCTCAAAATCCCGGCGAAACCCGGTTGTGGAAATATTCGCCAGATTGTTGGCATGAGCCTGCTGGGCCCGCGCATTCTGGCTGGCACCGGTCATGGCCACGTAGAGCATCTTGTCCATCGGCTTCTCCGAGACGCGAGTTTGACACTAGCGATTCTGTTGTGAACGAAAATGCAAGGCGCATGCCACCCCTACAAACTGACCATAACCTGCTGATCACAAAGAAAGTTTTACAAACGAAAAAGGCCCTCACGGGCCTTTTTCGTTATTAGCGGCGGAATACTGCCGTCAGCGGCAATTATTCGTTGCCGCTGTCATCAGCGCAGATTGATGATGGTTTGCGTCACCGCGCTTTCGGTTTCGATAGTCTTGGCGTTGGCCTGATAGTTGCGCTGAGCCACGATCAGGTTGACCAGCTGATCAGACAACTCGACGTTCGAGTCTTCCAGCGCACCGGCCTGTAGCGCACCCAGCGTACCCGAGCCAGGCGTGCCGACCACCGGCTCGCCGGATTCGAACGACTGCACCCACTGCGTCTTGCCGACCGGAGTCAAGCCTTGGACGTTGGCGAAGTTGGCCAGAATGATCTGCCCTTGCACCTTTGACTGACCATTGGTGTAACGCGCAAAGATCACACCGGTATCGTCGATTTCCAGGCCGGCCAGTTCACCGGTGGTATAGCCATCCTGCGCGACATTGTTGACGGCAAAAGCACTGGCGTACTGCGACGACTTGGAAAAGTCGAGGACGATTCCATCTGGGTTGGCGAGCGCGCCGTTAGCCGCCCAGGTAGCAGGCGTCGCACCGTTCGATATGGCCGGTATCCAGCCTCCGGATGGCGGATTGCCTGTGGCCGAGTTCAGCGTCACCTTCAGGTCCGGCGATACGCTGAAGAGCGTGGAGCCACCGTTGTCGACCGACGTCAACGCACCGGACGAATCGAAGGCAAGACCCATGACGTAGGGCTGCGGTGGCTCTTGGGCAGGATCGGCGGGATTACGCCCATCGATGAGGACCTTCATGTCCCAGGTATTCGCACTCGTCTTGACGAAGTACTGTGTCATGACGTGCGCATTGCCTTGGGAGTCGTAGATATTCAGCGAGGTGGAGCTGTTATAGGTGGTTGGGTCGGTGGGATTGAACGTCGCGCCGGCGGCGGCCAGCGCCAGATTCGCATCGCCGGTGTTCGCCAGCTCGGCGTCGTAGGTAGCCTGCCAGGTCGCTGGCGATTTCTGCGTCGAATTCAGGTTGAACGCCGTATCGATCTGACTGGTGGCCTTTGGCGCCTGATTGGTCGTCTGCACCTGCAGATTACCCACGACGCCATTCTGCAGATTGCCGTTACCGTCGACCGGGAAGCCCTGCAGCTTGTAGCCAAAATTGTCGACCAGAAAACCCTCGCGGTCGGTACCGAAGTAACCGGCGCGGGTGTAGCTCACCGCACCGTTGTTGCTGACCTGGAAAAAGCCGTTGCCGTTGATTGCCAGGTCGAGTGCATTCTGGGTGTAGTTGATGTTGCCCTGGTTGAATTGCTGCGAGATGTTGGACATCAGCACACCGCTGCCCTGCGGGTTCTTGCCGGTGCCCAACACTGAAGCCGCGTAGACGTCGGAGAACTCCGCACGCGACTGCTTGAAGCCCACGGTACCGGCGTTGGCGATGTTGTTACCGGTGACGTTGAGATCCTTGCTCGCAGCACGAAGACCGCTAAGACCGATATTGAAGGACATGGAATCGCTCCTTTGCCGAGGTGCCGGCGGTTATTGTCCGATGATCTGGACCTGGGAGAGGCCGATGCTGCCGATACCGGCAAGGTTGAGCATCAGCTCCCCGCCGTTCTGCCCAAGCGTCACGCTGTCGACGTTCGCCGGCAGCAAGGTGTAAAGCCCTTTGGTTTCGCCTTGATAGGTAGCCTGCGCCTCGAAGCGATAGGTACCGGGCGGCAAGACATTGCCGCTGGAGTCCTTGCCATCCCACATGAAGGACACGTTGCCGGCTTCCTGCTGCCCCATGTTCACGCGCCCGACCGAAGCACCGGTGCTGTCATAGATGTTCACGAAAACGTTGCTGCTGGAGGTCGGCAACACCAGGCTGGCCTTGAAGGTCTCGCTGGTATCGACCACAGCCTTGTCACTCGGCACAATGACTTTTCGGCCTACCAGCGACGAGGCCTGCAGCGCCTGAGATGACTGATAGCCAGACAGGATTGTCTGCATGCTCGAGTTGAGCTTCTCGACGCCTTCCACGGTGCTGAACTGCGCTAGCTGACCAATGAATTCGCCGTTTTCCTGAGGCTCCAGAGGGTTCTGGTTGTTCATCTGGGCGACCAACAACTCAAGGAACTCGTTCTTGCCAAGCTCGTTGCCTTTGGCTTCGCGGTTTTCACCAAACTGGTACTGATCCAGTATCGAGCCGGTACCACCGACGCCGTTCGTAGTGCTCATAGTGCGCTCTCGTAACTATCACTGACCCAGCGTCAGCACTTTCTGCAACATGGTCTTGGCCGTGTTCATCAGTTCGGCGTTGGTCTGGAAGGCGCGACTGGCCGAAATCATATCGGCCATCTCTTCCACCACATTGACGTTCGGGTAATAGACATACCCGCTTTCGTCGGCGGCTGGATGATTGGGCTCGTAGCGGGCCTGCAACTCGCTCTGGTCCTCGACCACGCCCAGCACTTGAACGCCAACCCCGGCCTGGTCCTGGCCGGCGAATAGCGACTGGTCGGGCTGGCCGTTGGCCTGCTGCAAGACGGTGGCGAATACTGGATGGCGTGCCCGGTAAGTCTGATCGACGCTTGACGAAACGGTCTCGGCGTTGGCGATGTTGCTGGAAATTGTGTTCAGGCGAGTGCTCTGTGCACTCATCCCGCTACCGGCAATGTTGAAAACGCTGCTAAGAGACATGAAGCACTCCTTTATTCGCCGCGCAGGGCATTCATCAGCCCTTTGAATTTGCTATTGAGCAGGGTGAAGCTTGCCTGGAAATCCACGGCATTCTTCGCATAGTTGGATTGCTCGATCTGCAGATCGACGGTGTTCTGGTCGAGCGAGGGATGTGCCGGCGTACGAAAGCGCAACGAGGCATCGGCGATCTCCACCCCTTCGGCGGCGATGTGCTTTTCGCTGGTTCGGGTAACGCCGAAGCTGCCCTGGCTACGCGCCGCCTGTTCGGCAAGCACGCTACCGAAGTCGAGATCACGGGCTTTGTAATTGGGGGTATCGGCGTTAGCGATATTGTTGGCCAGCACCTCGGCACGCTGCGAGCGAAAGCCCAACGCCTTCTCGTGAATGCCCAATGCCTTGTCGAAACTGATGCTCATTGATCTGCCCTCTGTCGGGTACAGTCTGCTTGCGCACACAGCAGCAAGTGTCGTGCCAGACGCATCAAGAGCTTGATTTACAAGGATATAAGCGAGGAAGCCGAGCCTTCGGCGTCAAAAGCGGCAAGGGCTTACCGCCTTTTTGCCGCGTTTGGAGCAGAGACGCGACAGTTTTCTGCCGCTCTCTGGAACGATCACTTGGCCTTGTAGATGATGCCCGGACTGCACTGCACCATCTGGTACAGCTCCGGAAGACCATTGAGGGCCTCGGATGCACCGAGGAAGAGATAGCCTCCAGGGCGTAACGTGGCATGAATACGCTTGAGGATGTCCTTCTTCACATCCGCGGAGAAGTAGATCAAGACATTACGACAAAAAACGATGTCGAACTTACCCAGAGCCGCATAGTTGTCGAGCAGGTTCTGGACGCGAAACTCGACGCGCGAGCGGATCGCAGGCTTCACCGCCCAACGACCCGGCGCCTTGACATCGAAATATCGCTGCAGACGTTCGCTCGACAGGCCGCGGGCAATTGCAAGACTGTCGTATTCGGCAGCCTTGCAGGCAGCAAGCATGGCACCGGATAGTTCGGTCGCAACGATCTGCACCCCCGTTTTTGGCTGGCTCGGGTTGCCGCGCTCATACTCGTCGATGGCCATGGACAGCGAATAGGGCTCCTGCCCCGAGGAGCATGCGGCGGACCAGATTCGCAGCCGCTGCCCGGACGCGCCTTTCAACATTTCGGGCAAAACCCGTGACTTGAGCACTTCGAACGGATAGGTATCGCGGAACCATAGCGTTTCGTTGGTCGTCATCGCATCGACCACCAGCTCGCGCAGCCCGCTGCGCGGCTGCGCCTGAATCTTCCTGACCAGGTCACCAAGCGTCTTGATGCCCTGCTGCTCCATCAGCTTGTTCAGGCGACTGGACACCAAATACTGCTTGTTGCTGCCCAGCAGGATGCCGCACGTCTTTTCAAGGAATACCCGGAACTGCTCGAAATCCAGATCGACTGACACCAATAAAGCCTCACCATCATGTAGAGGACCGAGCCTCAGTTTGCATCCGCCTGCCTGATCCGATCAGCCACCCGGGCTGCAAGATCGTCAGGCTGGAACTTGGCGAGAAAATCATCCGCGCCCGCCCGCTTCACCATGTTCTGGTTGAACACACCGGAAAGCGAAGTATGCAGCAGTATATGCATACCATGCATGCGCGGATCGTGCCGCACCTCGGTAGTCAGGGTATAGCCATCCATTTCCGGCATTTCAATATCGGAAATCATCATCAGGAATTCTTCAGCTGGGTTCTTGCCCTCATCCGCCATCCGCTTCAGGTAGTTGAGGGCCTCGCGCCCGTCGTTCAACTTGATGACTTCGACCCCAAGGTTCTCCAGGCATCGCGTGATCTGCTTGCGCGCCACCGACGAGTCATCGACGATCAAAACGCGGCAGGAGAGCGCCTTGTTCCGGGTATCCTCGTCCACGACATCAGGCGAAATCTCCTCGGAGGTCGGCGCCACCTCGGCCAGCACCTTTTCCACGTCGATGATTTCGACCAGTTTGTTGTCGATGTGCGTAACGGCAGTCAGATAGTGGTTTCGCCCCGCGCCCTTGGGTGGAGGCAAGATGGCCTCCCAGTTCAGGTTGACGATTCGCTCGACCGAACGCACCAGAAACCCGAGCGTGCGGTTGTTGTACTCGGTAATCACCGCAAAGGAATTTTGCACGTCCATCAGCGCGGATTTGCCGGTAGCGAGAGACAGATCGAGTATCGGCAAGGTACTGCCGCGAATGCTCGCCACGCCGCGCACCACCCGTCCACACTTGGGCATGATGGTCAACCGAGGACACTGCAGCACCTCTCGGACCTTGAACACGTTGATCCCATACAACTGCTCGCCCTCAAGGCGAAACAGCAGCAACTCAAGGCGATTCTGACCCACCAACTGGGTACGCTGGTTAACCGAATCCAATACACCGGCCATGCCAGTCTTCCTCTCTGCGTGCAGATTATCGGGGCTGGCGACCTTAAGGTGACGGCACGCCCCTTGCTTCGGTTGGGATATGAACGTCCATATGACCATTTTCCGGCGCGATAGCCAGAGACTGCGAAAAAGCGCAGCGGTGCTCGTTGCGCTGTGCGCGATCGGGCAGCTTGCCCATGCGTCAACCATGTCACATTCCAAACAGCTTATCGACGTGACTGAACAGTTTCTTGAGGGTTCAGTGGTCGACTATTTAAGCCGCACTGACATCCAGGCGCGCCATGAGGTCAAGGTAAGCCGACTCGATCCACGCCTGCGACTAAACCAGTGCGATCAGCCACTGACAGCAAGCCTGACCAGTACGAGCGCCCCCATCGGCCGCGTCACCGTACGGGTAAGCTGCCAGGGCAGCAGCCCATGGTCGGTTTTCGTCCCGGCACAGGTGAGACTGTATCGGCATGTCATCGTGGCCAGCAAATCACTGCTGCGGGATACGGTACTGAGCGAAAGCGACGTCAGCATCGCGGAGCGAGACGTCTCGAACCTTAGCCAGGGCTATCTGACCCGGTTCGATGAAGTGCTGGGCACCAAGCTAACTCGGCCGGTGCAGCCCGACCAGGTGATCGCACCCAACCAGATTGAGCTGGCGAAGGCCGTGCGCAAGGGCGATCATGTCGTCATCACGGCGAGATCCGGCACGATCAGCGTGCGCATGCCCGGTGAAGCCATGGCTGACGGTGTTCCGGGCAAACAGATTCCGGTAAAGAACCGCCGTTCCGGCCGCACGGTAAAGGCTCGGGTAGTCGCACCCGGTCAGGTCGAAGTTGCGATGTAGATGAGGCCGCAGCAGGTAGCTTTTCCGTGTGCCCCAAAGAAAAAAACGCTAAAGTTCTGTCCATTGTTGCCGAACACATGGCAAGCGTCCTGATTCCTTCGAGGTTTGCATCATGGTCATCGACTTCAATCGACCCAACAGTCCACTGAATGCCCCTACCGGGCGTAACAGTGTGCAAAGCAACGAGCGCGCGGCCGCTCCGCAACAGGAGACGACCGGCGAGGCAAGCAAAACCGCTGGCACCAACACTGCCGGTGATACCGTGCAACTGAGCCCCGAAGCTCAGCGCCTGCAGCAAGCGGCCGACAAATTGAACGATCAGCCTGCGGTCGATCAGGAGCGTGTGGCCAAACTCAGGCAAGCGATTGCCGATGGCTCCTACCAGGTCGACAGTGCACGCGTGGCAGCCAAGCTCCTGGCGTTCGAAACGCAACGCTAAGTCGGGCCCATTTTTCATACGAATCCGCCCCGAGTTCCGACATGCATGACGCTGCAGTGCTTGAGCAACTGACCGACGATATCGGCATAGCCCGCCAACTCCTTGAGCTTATTGATCAGGAATTTGCAGCCCTGGGTGATCGCAATCTGGTCGAACTGGAAGCCACACTGAGTAAGAAGCAGCCCCTGCTCGCCTTGCTTGGCCAGCACAGTGCTCAACGCAGCCAATGGCTTGTCGACCAGCGACTGAGCCCCGACAGAGCAGGCCTGGAAATCGCGGCGAGTCGGATCGAGCAAGGCGAAGCCCTGATCGAAAAGGCCAAGCTTCTCGAAACCGAACTCGAACGCTGTCGCTCTGCGAACGAGCGTAACGGCCGCCTGATACGAGCCAATCAGAGCACGCTGGGTGAAATGCTGAAGATCCTGCAAGGCAAGGACGACACTCCCAGCCTCTACGACAATCGCGGAAGCGCAGCGAAAAACAAGCAGCAGCGGCCACTGAGCCAGGCCTGAACGAACAAGAGCAACAAGTAAGGACGCAACACGATGGTGAGCACAACGCACCGAAGAGCACAGGACCGTGTCTAGCCTATTTCTGGACGAAGACGGCCCACAACCTCCCAAGCTGCTGACCGCGCCACTGGAGATTTATGCCAACCTGCGTCCGCTTCTCGATAACAACATCGCGCTGACCCTTCGGTTCCATGAGCGCAATCAGCGCTATCAGAGCTTTCTGGTGCAGATGAACCGGGAAACCGGATGGATCGCACTGGATGAGCTGATCCCCAATGACGGCGAGCGCCTACTGCTTCAGGGCGAGCCGATCAACATCGAAGGCTTCTACGAAGGCGCCAGAATCTCCTGGACGAGCGACCGAGAGGTTCATCTAGGCGAAATTGACGGTGCTCGCTGCTACTGGATCCCAACCCCGGCAGAACTGACCTACCACCAGCGGCGCAATGCATATCGCGCACAGCTCAACGAAACCGCGGTGGCCGCGCAGCTTGGCGGCGCTTCGGTGCGCACGGCGCTGGAAGGGCGACTACTCGATATTTCAGCCACAGGGTGCAAGCTCAGCATCAAGGGCAACCACCAGGGCAACCTACAGACTGGCCAGGTATACGAACTGGCAGCCAAGCTGCCCATCGGAGCGATCCAGAGCGATGTCGAGCTTCGCCATCTCGTAATCGATGAGAAGCGGGACATATCGTTGTGCGGCTTTCGCTTTCATCGCCTCAGCGGGCAGACACAGCGCCAGATAGAACGTCTCGTCTACCAACTGCAGCGCGACGCTCGCCGCGATAACGCCGCTACCCCATTCGGCTAACGCCGCCCTTCATATGGCAGGAGCTCGCTGCCCTCACACCCTACCGGCGAACAGGGCGCTATGGCGTCCCAGGCGAGGTTCGAACTCACAACCTTCCCCTTAGGAGGGGGATGCTCTATCCAATTGAGCTACTGGGACCGGATCACGCGGGCGGCATCTTAGCGACACCAGGGCCTTTTGTCATGCCCCACGCAGTGCGTGCCCATACTCGACAAACCATCGGCACCAGCTCCAGGGAACCGTGCATTGCATTTTGCATGGACCTCAACTGCGCCCCGTGCAAAGCGCAATCCAGACCAGCATAGCAACACACTTAACTTATTGATTTTTAAAGACTTTTTTATCATTAAACTTTGGCATGACAGCTGCAAAGAGTAAGGCACACTCAACGTGACGCGAAGGATAACGCTCATGATCAAGCCGGCCTTTCTTCTTGGTGCAGGATTCGCATTCGCAGCTCTGACCGCCTTGCAACTCCCACCAGCCGAGCTTCCACAGGTGACCTACGAGCCGACATCTCGGCTGTCTCTGCAGTACTCCGGCACCATCCCCAGCGCACAGGCAACGACGCTCAGCGCCACGGAAACAGCCATCCCTGCGCAACCGCAACGCTGGGTCTTCTAGTGATTGGTAAAAGCCAGCTAGGTTCCGCAAAAAAGAGAAGGGGTCTTTCATGTCTAAATCCGCACTGACTTGCCTGGTGCTAACGATTGCCTGTGCCTGCGGCGTATACCTGTTTCCAGAAAGCACGGCTATCTCGAGCACGACGCTGAAAGCCGGCCTAGGCGTCTTCGGTGTGCTCTTTCTCATCACCGCGATCATCGGCCGCAGAGTCAAATTCGACCCGGTATTACGCTAACCGCAGCACCGATGAGGCACTGCATCACAGTAAAGGCACTTTGACAGCACAAGGTCTTTACTAATCCCCGGTTCGTCGTACAATTGGCGCCATGAAGCCGTCTCCATAATTTTTACCGGCAGACGGAACAGCAAGGTACTGGTGGTTGTCAGACCGGTGACTACCCCGGCAATACGCCAGCACGCCCACCTGACTAACCGGTTAATTATGCGCCCTATGAAACAGGCAGTTTATTCCAGCCGCACGGCTGACAAATTCGTCGTACGACTTCCCGACGGTATGCGCGAACGCATCGCTGAAGTGGCGCGCAATCATCATCGCAGCATGAATTCCGAGATAATCGCGAGGCTAGAGCAGAGCCTGCTACAGGAAGGTGCGCTCGATGAAGACCTCAGCATGCGCCTGGACAGTCCAGAGCTATCGCTGCATGAGCGGGAGCTCCTACAGCGATTCAGGCAGCTCGCTCACCGCCAGCAAAACGCCCTTATCGCGTTGATCGCTCAGGACACTGAGCTGGCCAAGGAAGAAGCCTGACAGGCATCAGGCAGGGCCTTCAGGCCCTGCCTGATGCTAGGTATTCACTGACGCGCCATGACGTCGACAGGCACGACGCACACTGCCCTTCCACGCCTCCCACTCCCTGAACTCCCCCCTACTCCAGCAACTGCGATGCATCGCGCCCCTACTGATGCATGAAGCAGCCAGCCCAGCACCACCATTTTTCAAGCTTGATCCTCGGCAAAAGGTCACTGCGCCCGAGGCTGATTTATGGCCGACGGCAATCGTGGGACACAGCCAGGCTGGTACATAGCATGATGATCCGAACTACCGAGCGCAGCTAGGCAAGCCCTTCTGCGTAGGCTGCGCCAGGATGAAGTGCTCGGCCTAGTCATTGGTGCGCGAGAGACAGGGCCCGCCCGGAGACGGAAAAACCCAAGCGGCGAAGAAGTCAGCGAAAGGTCACCCCGGCAGAGCTCTGCTGACTGTCGCTTGTTGACCCCGCGACTTGTTCGATCCCCTGGGCACCGCAAAGAATCGACTGCAAGGAGCGGCGGTCGGATTTATGGTTGTTCATCCGCCGCCAAGAAGGCTTACGGAGGCCGCGCTACCAAGCCTCCACAGCCACCGCGGATGAACAACCTACCTAGAGGTCAGCTAGCCAACAAAGTTGAGCAAAACCCCGGCAGCCACGGCTGAGCCGATAACCCCAGCCACGTTCGGGCCCATGGCGTGCATCAGCAGGAAGTTCTGTGGATTAGCCTCCAGCCCCACCTTGTTGGATACACGTGCAGCCATCGGAACCGCGGATACGCCTGCCGAACCAATCAGGGGATTGATCTTGTTCTCACTGAAACGGTTCATCACTTTTGCCATGAAGATCCCTGCGGCAGTGCCGCCGCAGAAGGCCACCATTCCCAGCACCAATATGCCGAGCGTTTTCAGCTGCAAGAACGCTTCCGACGACAGTTTGGAACCCACGGTCAGACCCAGCGCGATGGTGACGATGTTGATCAGAGCATTGCGCGACGTGTCAGCCAGACGGTCAACGACACCGCACTCACGCAGCAGATTGCCGAATGCAAACATGCCGACCAACGGCGCCGCATCAGGCAGCAAGAGGCCCACCAGCAAACACAGAACCAGCGGAAAGACGATCTTCTCGACCTGACTCACATGTCGTAGCTGCGTCATGACAATGGCGCGCTCTTCCTTCGTCGTCATGGCGCGCATGATCGGCGGCTGTATCAGCGGTACCAGCGCCATATAGGAGTAAGCCGCGACGGCAATGGGGCCGAGTAACTCAGGCGCTAATTTGGACGTCACGAAAATCGAGGTGGGGCCGTCTGCGCCGCCGATGATCGCGATGGAGGCGGCCTCACGCAACGTGAACTCCATACCCGGAATACCGGCGGCGGTAAGCGCCAACGCACCGAGCAGCGTAGCGAAGATGCCGAACTGCGCCGCAGCCCCAAGCAACAGCGTCTTCGGGTTGGCGAGCATCGGACCGAAATCGGTCATCGCTCCGACACCCATGAAGATCAGCAGCGGGAACACGCTGGTCGGCAGGCCGACTTCATAGAACAGGTGAAGGATGCCGGCACCCTCCCCCATGTTGGCCACCGGAATGTTCGCCAGGATGCCGCCGAAACCGATCGGAATCAGCAGCAGCGGTTCGAAGCCTTTGCGGATGGCCAGGTAGATCAGCCCCAGACAGACGAGAATCATCAATGCCTGCCCGGGCTCCAGGTGATAAAGACCGGTTCCCTGCCACAGCTTGAGCAACTTATCCATGCAACTCCCCTTAAGCGATGCTCAGCAAGCTGTCGCCGACCGAAACCGCGTCGCCAACCTTGACGTTGACCGAAGCAACAGTGCCGGCCTTGAACGCACGGATCTCGGTTTCCATTTTCATGGCTTCGAGAATCACTACCAGGTCGCCCTCCTGGACGAGCTGCCCAGGCTGCACCAGCACCTTGAATATGTTGCCGGCCAGCGGTGCCGGCTGCGGCTCTCCACCAGCCGGAACGGCCGCGGTCGAGTTGGCACTGGCAGCGCCGGTAGCAGGACCAGCACCGAGCGGCTTGATGCCTTCGATGTCACCACCCTCGTTGACCTGCACAACGAACGACTTGCCGTTGACCTCGACGGTGTAAACCTCCGGCTTGCCCGGCTCGCGCACCGGCGGTTCGCTGCCGGTGGGTGCCGGCTCGAACGCCGCGGGGTTGCCGCGATTCTCGAGGAACTTCAGGCCAATCTGTGGAAATAATGCGTAGGTCAGGACGTCGTCGATGGCATCCTCAGCCAGCTTGATGTTCTTCTCGCGAGCCAGCTCCTCGAGCTCGGCTGCCAGCCGCTCCATCTCCGGCTGCAGCAGATCTGCAGGACGGCAGGTTATGACCTCGGCACCGTCAAGCACACGCGCCTGCAACTCGGCGTTGAATGGCGCCGGCGCCGCACCGTACTCGCCCTTTAGCACACCGGCGGTTTCTTTGGTGATCGACTTGTAGCGCTCACCGGTCAGTACATTGATCACCGCCTGGGTGCCAACGATCTGCGAAGTTGGCGTCACCAGCGGAATGAAGCCAAGGTCTTCGCGCACACGCGGAATCTCGGCCAGCACTTGGTCGAACTTGTCCTGAGCGCCCTGCTCCTTGAGCTGGCTTTCCATGTTGGTGAGCATCCCGCCCGGCACCTGAGCGACCAGGATGCGCGAGTCGACGCCCTTGAGGTTACCCTCGAACTTCGCATACTTCTTGCGCACCTCACGGAAGTAAGCGGCAATTTCCTCCAGCAGTTCCAGGTCGAGCCCGGTATCACGCTCGGTGCCCTGGAACATGGCGACCACCGACTCCGTCGGGGAGTGGCCATAGGTCATCGACAGGGAGGAGATTGCGGTGTCGACATTGTCGATACCTGCCTCCACGGCCTTGAGAATGGCGACGGACGACAGGCCGGCAGTGGCATGGCACTGCATATGGACGGGGATTGCCAGGCTGGCCTTAAGGCGCGAGACCAGCTCGAACGCCATATAGGGCGTCAGGATGCCGGCCATGTCCTTGATTGCTACAGAGTCGGCACCCATGTCCTCGATCTGCTTAGCCAGATCGACCCACATGTCCAGCGTATGCACCGGGCTGGTGGTATAGGAAATTGTGCCCTGAGCATGCTTGCCTTGCTGCTTCACCGCGCGCAGAGCCGTTTCCAGATTACGCGGATCATTCATCGCATCGAATACACGGAACACATCCACGCCGTTGGCCGCTGCGCGCTCGACGAACTTTTCCACTACATCGTCGGCATAGTGACGATAGCCCAACAGGTTTTGCCCGCGCAGCAGCATCTGCTGACGCGTATTGGGCATCGCCTTCTTCAGCTCACGAATACGCTCCCAGGGATCTTCGCCCAGGTAGCGAATACAGGCGTCGAACGTAGCGCCTCCCCAGCTCTCAACCGACCAGAACCCGACCTGGTCGAGCTTGGCTGCGATCGGCAGCATGTCTTCCAGGCGGACGCGCGTGGCGAGAATGGACTGGTGCGCATCACGCAGCACCACGTCGGTGATGCCGAGTGGCTGTTTAGCAATGGTCATGGAAGGAACTCCCTTTCCAGAGTCAACCGCGGCGCGCGCGGTGTTGATGAATGGCGGCCTTGATCGCCGCGAGCGTATCCGCATCCGCGATGGTGACTGGCGCAGCCGCTAGCTGAGGCTCCGGGGCGCTTACGAAGCGACCGGTGAGGTAGGACATCAGGCGAATGCAGAGGATCAACAGAACGAGGAAAGCAAAGACGAAACCGATGCCGAATAGCATGAGTTCGACGCCTTCGAGCAGAAGTTGGCTGGGGGTCATCGGGAGTTCCCTTGTCAGCAGCTCGAGCTGCTTGTTATTCGCTGCGTTGGTTCGGACAGGTT
The DNA here is from genome assembly GCF_054483855.1 of Stutzerimonas sp. KH-1. Classification (NCBI taxonomy): domain Bacteria; kingdom Pseudomonadati; phylum Pseudomonadota; class Gammaproteobacteria; order Pseudomonadales; family Pseudomonadaceae; genus Stutzerimonas; species Stutzerimonas sp. KH-1. The sequence continues at coordinate 2,109,949 of NZ_CM137011.1, forward strand.
TCGCGACACGCGAAACGGCCGAACCTTAGCCCGAAACAGAGAAACAAGGCAAACCCCTACAAGACGCGAAAAGTCGCGCTACAGCAGAAAAATCGTCGCCAATCCGAGAAAAATGAAGAATCCGCCACTATCGGTCATGGCTGTGATCATCACGCTTGCCCCCATTGCCGGATCACGCCCGAGACGCGCAAGAGTCATCGGAATCAGCACCCCCATCAAGGCGGCCAGCAGCAGATTCAGCGTCATTGCGGCGGTCATCACGACCCCCAGAGACCAGCTACCGTATAGCCACCAAGCCACCGCACCGATGACGCCACCCCAGACAAGCCCGTTGACCAGCCCGACTCCAACTTCCTTGCGCAGCAGCCGCGCAGTGTTGCCGGTACCCACCTGATCCAGCGCCATGGCGCGAACGATCATGGTGATCGTCTGGTTGCCGGAGTTGCCGCCGATGCCTGCGACAATTGGCATCAGCGCCGCCAGCGCAACCAGCTTCTCGATGGAGCCGTCAAACAGGCCGATCACTCGCGAGGCGACGAACGCCGTTACCAGGTTCACCGCCAGCCAGGCCCACCGGTTGCGTACCGATTTCCAGACCGAGGCGAAGATATCCTCCTCCTCGCGCAGACCGGCCATGTTGAGCACTTCGCTTTCGCTCTCCTCACGAATGAGGTCGACCATCTCGTCGATAGTCAGTCGGCCGATCAGCTTGCCGCCCTTATCGACAACCGGCGTGGAGACCAGGTCATAGCGCTCGAATGCCTGTGCCGCATCATAGGCGTCCTCATCCGGATGAAAGGTGACCGGATCACTTGCCATCACTTCGGCGACCTGTTTGTCTGGATCGTTCACCAGCAGGCGTTTGATCGGCAGAACACCCTTGAGCACGCCGTCGTAGTCGACCACGAACAGCTTGTCGGTATGACCGGGGAGTTCTTTCAGGCGACGCAGGTAGCGAAGCACAACCTCCAGACTGACGTCTTCGCGAATGGTGACCATCTCGAAGTCCATCAACGCACCGACCTGATCCTCCTCGTAAGACAGGGCCGAACGCACTCGCTCACGCTGCTGCGCGTCGAGGCTTTCCATCAGTTCATGAACGACATCGCGCGGCAGTTCGGGCGCTAGATCCGCCAGCTCATCGGCGTCCATTTCCTTGGCCGCAGCAAGCAACTCGTGGTCGTCCATGTCTGCGATCAGCGTTTCACGGACCGCGTCGGAAACCTCGAGCAGAATGTCGCCATCACGCTCGGCCTTGACCAGCTGCCAGACAGTCAGTCGCTCTTCGAGCGGCAAGGCTTCGAGAATGTGGGCGACGTCGGCAGGGTGCAGCTCATCGAGCTTGCGCTGCAGCTCGGCAAGGATCAGCCCCTGGTCATAATCCTCACTCAGGACTGCCGGCTGACCATCCTGACGAACCCCACCGTCTTCACCAAGCCGATGACGCTGCAGCAGCTCGACCACCTGCGCCAGGCGATCCTGCAGGGTTTCTTGAGGCTTTTTTGCTTCTACTTCTGTCATGGCGCACTCCACCCCCGGCCGAGAGCGCGCCAGGGGAAATCATTCAATCAATAGCTGATTGGCAATCGGGAAACGTGAGCGACTACTGGGTAAGTCCATACGGGAAGGTTGTTCCACAAACCCTGAGGGCAGATGCAGCAATCATAACATCGCGACGGCGCAGCCGATGCGCTCAACTACAGCCATTCCAGGCGATCCGCATGCGACGCGCATGAACGGCTCGCCTAACTCGACAAAGCCGACGTTCTGTCGACGTCTTCACGAGACAAGGAGACACAGATGCCAAGGGCGCTTTTTATTGAGTAGCCTGCAGTACAGTTGCTTAGTCAAGGAGGACGAAATGAAAGCACTGTTTATCTGTACGGGCCTGCTTCTGCTGGCAAATCCGGCTTTTTCGGCAATGGTGTACCGCTGCACCGACCAGTCCGGACACGTGACCTTCAGTCAGCAGGGGTGCCCAGAAGACCAGCGTCAGCATCGGCAAAAGGCTGTGAGCCCGACACCGAGCTCCGGCAAGGCCGTGCCCATGGCAGTTCCCAGGAAACGCGCTACTCGTAGGGAGGCGGAAGGATTGGAGATCGTTGCGCAGAAGGAAGATGGTTGCGGCAACCGGGTGACAGGAAGCGAGCGGCGCAGCGCAATCATCAGCAAGCAGATCCGCGCAGGCATGACGCGTAGTGACGTGGAAAGCGCGCTGGGCAGTCCGGAAAGCGTCACCAGCAACAACGGCAAGACACGCCTGCGCTTCCGCGACAGCGGCGGCCAGCTGCGCACAGTCAGCTTCGACGAGCACGGCTGCGTAACGGGCGGACGATAGGGACACGGAAATAAAAAAAGGGCCTGCATCGCTGCAGGCCCTTTCTTGATTGGCGCACTCAGGAGGATTCGAACCTCCGACCGCTCGGTTCGTAGCCGAGTACTCTATCCAGCTGAGCTATGAGTGCGTAAGCGCTTGGTAGACCAGATCACTGCTGGTTGCTTGAGCGATCCGCATCACTGCCGATCGTTCGAAGTATGGCGCACTCAGGAGGATTCGAACCTCCGACCGCTCGGTTCGTAGCCGAGTACTCTATCCAGCTGAGCTATGAGTGCGCTGAGCGTGCGCATTATAGGGAGTGAAGACTGATGGTCAAGCAATTTGGCGCTCTACTTTCAGCTTCGAAAGTGACCTGCCGCGATCATCAAACCCTAGAACGCAAAATGGCGGAGAAGGGGGGATTCGAACCCCCGACACCCTTTTGAGGTGTACTCCCTTAGCAGGGGAGCGCCTTCGGCCACTCGGCCACCTCTCCGCAACACGGGGCGCATAATACCCATCTTTACCCCGTTTGCAAAGCCAAAAATTACAGAAAAATTAGTGGCTTGGTTCCTGATCCTTCTCTTTTTGGATCCGCTGGTAGATCTCCTCTCGATGCACCGCCACCTCCTTGGGGGCATTCACGCCGATACGTACCTGGTTTCCTTTCACCCCCAACACAGTGACAGTCACATCGTCACCCACCATCAGGGTTTCTCCAACCCGGCGAGTCAGAATCAGCATTCCTTTCTCCTTAAACGGATTCAAATCAGTAAACAGTCTGCAAAGATAAAAACGGACAATGTCCGCAAAACATTGAAGCTAGAGCCTTTCACCAGCTATTGACCCGCGCCCGGGAGGCTAAAGTTCCTTTTTGCACGGCCCAATACGACAGAAGGCGCGGGCCAGCGCGCCTTCTGCGATTCATTCCGCAGTATTGCCCGCCGCCGGCGCATCCAGTTCGAAGGCGGTATGCAACGCTCTTACAGCAAGTTCAAGATATTTTTCTTCGATCACCACCGAAACTTTGATCTCCGATGTAGAGATCATCTGGATGTTGATGTTCTCCTTAGCCAGCGCCTCGAACATCCGGCTGGCGACGCCAGCATGTGAACGCATACCGACGCCTACGATGGAAACCTTGGCGATGTCGGTATCGCCGATCACCTCCCGGGCGCCCATTTCGTTTGCAATGCTCTGCAGGACCTGCAGGGCATTGTTGTAATCGTTACGATGCACGGTAAAGGTGAAATCGGTGGTGTTATCGTGCGCGACGTTCTGCACGATCATGTCCACTTCCACATTCGCGGCGCTGATGGGCCCAAGAATCTTGAACGCTACACCGGGCGTGTCCGGCACCCCACGGATAGTCAGCTTGGCCTCGTCGCGATTGAAGGCGATGCCGGAAATGATGGGCTGTTCCATGGATTCCTCTTCATCAAGGGTAATGAGGGTACCCGGACCCTCCTGAAAACTGTGCAGTACACGTAGCGGGACACTGTACTTGCCGGCGAACTCCACCGCACGAATCTGCAGCACCTTGGAGCCGAGGCTGGCCATTTCCAGCATCTCCTCGAAGGTGATCTTGTCCAGACGCTGAGCCTTGGCGACGACCCGCGGGTCGGTGGTGTAAACGCCATCCACATCGGTGTAGATCTGGCATTCGTCGGCCTTCAGCGCGGCAGCCAACGCCACGCCAGTGGTATCGGAACCGCCGCGACCCAGAGTGGTGATATTGCCCTTCTCGTCCACCCCCTGGAAGCCGGCGACCACGACCACCCTCCCCGCCTTGATGTCGCGCTGGATACGCTGGGCATCGATCTGCAGGATGCGCGCCTTGGTATGGGCGCTGTCGGTGAGGATGCGGACCTGATTGCCAGTGTAGGACACCGCCGGAACCCCGCGCTTGATCAGCGCCATGGCCAGCAGGGCTATGGTCACCTGCTCGCCGGTGGAGACCATCACATCCAATTCGCGCGGAACTGGCTGGTCGCTGATCTGCTTGGCCAGGTCGATCAGACGGTTGGTTTCGCCACTCATTGCCGAGACGACCACGACAATATCGTCGCCACCATCGCGGAATTTCTTGACCTTCTCGGCTACCTGCTCGATTCGCTCGACGGTGCCGACCGAGGTGCCCCCAAACTTCTGTACGATCAAAGCCATTGTTAGCCGCCTAGAGCCCGCAAAGGGCGTTCATTAAACAAACAACCTGCAGATGCCGAAGCCGCTTCCTGCATCTGGATCAAAGGGCCTGCTGAGCAAACGGCAGGGTCAACGCCAGCGCCTCGTCCAGCTTGGACGCATCGCTGCCACCACCTTGCGCCATGTCTGGACGACCGCCACCCTTGCCGCCGACCGCCGCAGCGGCCTGCTTCATCAGATCGCCGGCCTTCAAGCGCGAGGTCAGGTCCTGCGTCACACCGGCGACCAGCACAACCTTGTCGTCCTGCACGCCACCGAGCAGGATCACCGCGCTGCCCAGCTTGTTCTTCAGCTGGTCGACCAACGCCAGCAGCGCCTTGCCGTCGAGCCCGTCCTGACGCGCGGCCAGCACGCGTACACCATTCACTTCAACGGCGCTCGCAGCCAGGTCGTTGCCCGCTGCGCTGGCTGCCTTGGCCTTGAGCTGCTCCAGCTCTTTTTCCAGCTGACGGTTGCGCTCCAGTATGCCGCCGAGCTTGTCCAGCAGATTCTCGCGGCTGCCCTTGACCAGACTCGCCGCTTCTTTCAGCTGATCCTCGGCATCATTGAGGTAGGCCAGCGCCTGCGCGCCGGTCACCGCTTCGATCCGCCGTACGCCGGCGGCCACACCGCCTTCGCTGGTGATCTTGAACAGGCCGATGTCGCCAGTGCGGTTCACGTGGGTGCCACCGCAGAGCTCGACTGAGAAACCACCACCCATGGTCAGCACGCGAACGCTGTCGCCGTACTTCTCGCCGAACAGGGCCATTGCACCCTTGGCCTTGGCGGTATCGATATCGGTTTCCTCGATCTCCACCGCCGAATTGCGGCGGATCTCGGCATTGACGCGATCCTCCAGTGCGCGGAGCTGCTCCGGTTTGATCGCTTCGAAGTGGCTGAAGTCGAAGCGCAGGCGCTGACTGTCCACCAAGGAGCCCTTCTGGCTCACGTGCTCACCGAGAATCTCGCGCAACGCGGCGTGCAGCAGGTGAGTCGCCGAGTGGTTGAGCGCCGTGGCCTGGCGCACCGAGGCGTCGACCGTCGCCTCGACCTGGGCACCAACCGTCAGCGTGCCACTGTCGACGATACCGTGATGCAGGAACGCACCGCCGGCCTTGCTGGTGTCGCGCACATCGAAGCGCAGGCCCTGCGCCTCGAGATAACCGCAGTCACCGATCTGCCCACCGGACTCGGCGTAGAACGGCGTCTGATCGAGCACCACGACACCCTCCTCGCCGGCACTCAGACTGTCGACCACCATGCCTTCCTTGAACAGCGCCAGCACCTTGCCGCTGCCCGACGTGCCCTGGTAACCGATAAAGCGCGTCTCGCCTTCCACCTTGACCAGGCTGTTGTAGTCCATGCCGAAGGCGCTGGCCGAGCGGGCACGCTCACGCTGGGCTTGCATCTCGCGCTCGAAGCCTTCTTCGTCGAGGCTCAGGTTGCGCTCGCGGGCGATGTCACCGGTCAGATCGACCGGGAAGCCGTAAGTGTCGTACAGCTTGAACACCACCTCGCCGGGAATGACGCTACCGGCAAGCCCGGCCAGATCCTGCTCGAGGATCTTCAGCCCCTGCTCCAGGGTCTTGGCGAATTGCTCTTCCTCGTTCTTCAGCACGCGCTCGATATGCGCCTGCTGTTGCTTGAGTTCGGGGAAGGCGTCGCCCATCTCCGCTACCAGCGCGGCGACGATGCGATGGAAGAAACTGCCCTTGGCGCCGAGCTTGTTGCCATGGCGGCAGGCGCGACGAATGATGCGGCGCAGCACGTAGCCACGGCCTTCATTGGACGGCGTCACGCCATCGGCGATGAGGAAGCCACAGGAGCGGATGTGGTCGGCAACGACCTTCAGCGACGCCTGACCTTCATTAGTGCAGCCGATGGCGTCCGCCGCCGCGTTCAGCAGGCTCTGGAACAGGTCGATTTCATAGTTCGAGTTGACGTGCTGGAGCACGGCGCTGATGCGCTCCAGACCCATGCCGGTGTCGACGCTCGGTGCCGGCAACGGGTGCAGTACACCGTCCGCGGTGCGGTTGAACTGCATGAACACGTTGTTCCAGATCTCGATGTAGCGGTCGCCGTCTTCCTCCGGCGAACCGGGCGGGCCGCCCCAGATGTGTTCGCCGTGGTCGAAGAAGATCTCGGTGCAGGGACCGCAAGGGCCGGTATCGCCCATCGCCCAGAAGTTGTCCGAAGCGTAGGGCGCGCCCTTGTTGTCACCGATGCGCACCATGCGCTCGGCCGGCACGCCGACTTCCTTGGTCCAGATGTCGTAGGCCTCGTCATCGGTGGCATAGACCGTGACCCAGAGTTTCTCCTTGGGCAGGTCCAGCCACTTGTCGCTGGTCAGAAACTCCCAGGCGTAGTGAATCGCGTCGCGCTTGAAGTAGTCGCCGAAGCTGAAGTTGCCGAGCATCTCGAAGAAGGTATGGTGACGCGCGGTGTAGCCGACGTTCTCCAGGTCATTGTGCTTGCCGCCGGCGCGTACGCACTTCTGGCTGGTGGTGGCGCGGGTGTAGGCGCGCTTCTCCAGGCCGAGGAAGCAGTCCTTGAACTGGTTCATGCCGGCATTGGTGAACAGCAGGGTCGGGTCGTTCGCCGGAATCAGCGAACTGGAGGCCACGCGAGTGTGGCCCTTCTCTTCGAAGAAGCGGAGGAAGGCTTCACGGATTTCTGCGCTTTTCATAGATTTCTTCCAGAGGACTGCGGCCGAACGGCTGCAAAACGACACGGCGAGGCGGGACCACCGAAAGCCGGTTCGCAACTACCCAACGGATAGCCGGCAAAGGGCCGCATTATATCGGGCCTGCGCGCCGGGTATAGGGGATAAAGGCGATTGAATCAAGCAATTCGACGTCAGCAACGACCCATGTTTTCGGCAAATTCGGCGAATGCATTGACCACTACCGGAAGATGCTCGTCATGCAGGTCCATATGGGTGACCAGCCGCAGCCGCGCCGCAGGGGTCAGGCGAATGCCGCGCTGCGCGCAGAAGGCAGCCAGCGCGGTTGCATTCTCTCCCACGTCGACATAGACCATGTTGGTTTGCACCGGCTCGATCTCGAACCCGAGCGCGGCCAACTCACCCCCAAGCCATGCCGCGCGACGATGATCCTCGGTCAGCCGCGCGACGTTGTGCTCCAGCGCGTAGAGTCCGGCAGCCGCCAGGATGCCGGACTGGCGCATGCCGCCACCAACCATCTTGCGCAGGCGCCGAGCCTTGCCGATGAACGCCTCGCCACCGCAAAGCACCGACCCCACCGGCGCACCAAGGCCCTTGGACAGGCACACCGACACCGTATCAAAGTGCCGGGTGATCTCGTGCGCATCGCAGCCGAGCTTCACCACCGCGTTGTACAGCCGGGCACCGTCCAGATGCAGCGCCAGACCGCGCTGGTGCGTGAAGTCACGGGCAGCGGCGAGGTAGTCCAGCGGCAACACCTTGCCCTGCATGGTGTTTTCCAGCGCCAGTAGGCGGCTGCGGGCGAAGTGGAAATTGTCCGGCTTGATCGCCGCTTCGACGCGGGCGAGATCGAGCGTGCCGTCAGCGTCCATCTCGATCGGCTGCGGCTGGACCGAGCCAAGCACCGCCGCGCCGCCGCCCTCGTATTTGTAGGTATGGGCCTGCTGCCCGACGATGTACTCATCACCCCGCTCGCAATGCGCCATCAACGCCAGCAGATTGCTCATGGTGCCGGATGGGACGAAGAGTCCCGCGGCGAAACCCAGCTCCGCGGCGAGGCGGCTCTCAAGGCGGCTCACAGTTGGATCCTCGCCGTAAACGTCATCCCCGGTTTCGGCGCATCGCATCACCTCAAGCATCCCGTTCGAAGGCTGGGTCACGGTGTCGCTGCGAAGGTCGATGATGGTCATACGCTCTCCTCGACAGGCCGCCTCACGCGTACGGCGCTGGGATGATGGTGTTCAGCGCAGCAGACGAGTATCGAGCACCGTTGAGCCCCCGCCGAGCAGAGTTTCGGTCATCTCGATGAAATCATCGGTGCTGACGGTGTCCATGCGCATCAGGCCGCGGGCGACATCGTCGAGCGAATGGCGACCCTTACTGCGCTGACGAATTTCCTTGTCCAGATCCTGCAACAGCAGCACGGCGCGAGCGGTAATCGGGCCGGTCGAATGTTCGGTGCGCAGGCTATCGACCTTGCGGCTCCATTTGATCAGATGCTCGCGAACCGCCTGGTATCGATCCTCGCTCATGCCGCCAGAGCGGCGGACCAGCTCGATGGCGTAGTACTCCGCCAGCCCCTCGCTGATCCAGTCGCTACGATTGGCATCCGTGATACGACTGAACACATGCACCAGCTCATGCACCAGCGAGCTGGTGCCGTTCTCGCTGACCATCGGTCGATCAGCGTGCATGTACAGGGAGTTCGGCCCGGACAGCCCGCCGCGCCACATCGGATCGCCAGCGCCAACGATGAGCAATTTCGCCGGGTCGCGGGGAAAGACGTTCTGCACCTGCGGCCAGACGAAGGTGAGCATGGTCAGGATGTCCATTCGCCGGACGCCCTCGCCGACCGGCGCAGCCACTGTGACTTCGGTTTCACCCAGCTTGGCGCGGCGGGTGCCGAGCTTGCCGGCCAGCATCCAGCCGGTCGGCCGATCGAACAGGCGCTCGCGGTTGTCCACGCGAAAGCGATTCTTGCCGACCCGCGGCCAACCGGTTTCGATGCTCTTCCAGCCTTCCGGCAGCTCGAAGGTGATGCGTGACACCAGGCTCACGCCATCGACCTGATCCAGCCGCGCCGGCGGCACCAGATCATCGCCACGGAACAGCGCCCAGTCCGGAGTCATACGCGCATCGAAGCGACCGTTGTCACGGGGATGGCTGATGCGTACGCGATAGCTTAGTTTCGCCTTGCCCGCAGCGGGTCGCCAGGTGCCCTGTGCCGGCGCCCCCTGCTGCCATTCACCGTCCGCCTCGAAGTCGCTGTAGTACCCCTCGTCGCCCAGGTTGAAGCGCAGGCTGCGGACCGCCTCCCCCTTCTCCAGAATCAGTTGCACCACTGCCTGGTCCTCCTCCGGGAGGAAGCGCACGTGGTAGTCCAGATCGACCCGCTTGGCCGCCTGTACCGGACCAGCGAGGAAAAGAACGAGAGCGAACAGCGACAGCAGTCGAGCAAGCATCGAAGAGAACTCCACGGATCGGATAACGCGAGGGGTGTGCTGATCTTGAGACGATGCAATCAGCGCTTAGATTCAACCAGCACGAAAAATCAGATGGTCTTCCCAGTGCTCCTCGGCAACGCTGCCTTCGGCGAGCATCCTGCCGGCCTGGGAAATGCGCTCGACGTGTACCGCCTCGCGGTCGCCGCAGACCAGGTGGTGCCAGAGCGGCAGGTCCTTGCGCTCGGCCACCAGGCGGTAGGCACAGGTGGGCGGAAGCCACTTGAACTGTGCGGCGTCCTGGGCATTGAGCTGAATGCAGTCCGGCACGCTGGCGCGCCGATTGGGGTAGTCGCTGCACTGGCAGGTCTTCAGATCGAGCAAACGGCAGGCGATGCGCGTGTAGTACACGGCGCCATCTTCCTCGTCCTCGAGCTTCTGCAGACAGCAGAGGCCGCAGCCGTCGCATAGCGACTCCCACTCGGCCGAATCGAGCTCAGCCAGGGTCTTGCGCTTCCAGAAGGGTTCGACTTTGGCGGCCATCACTGTCACTACCGGGAAAAAGCGGCAAGTCTAGCCATTGCCGGATATCCGGCCAATAGCCGGCAGGCGGATGCGCCGCCCGCACCGTGGCCGCCGGCCGGAGCGGCAGGCGGCCACATACCGATCACTGCTTGTCGAGCATGTCGCGGTGGCTGCGCATCTGCTCGAGCATCTGTTCCAGGTGCTGGATGCGCATGTCGAGCATTTCCTTGGACGGCGCGCCCATCATGCGGCCGCCACCCATGGCGCCGGCCATCGGCTTGCCGCCCTGCTTGCCCATCCCGGCGCCCGGGCCGCCCATCGGGCAGCCACCCATGGTGCCCATGGTCGACTGCATGCTCTGCCAGTGCTCGTCGCGCAGCTTCTGCCGCTCCTCCGGCGTCTTAGCCGCCTGCCAGGCCTGACGGTATTCCTGCATCTTCTGCCAGTGCTGCTGCCAGGCTTCGTTGTCGTACGCCGGCGCGGGCTGAGCACTGGCAGACATCGCCAGACCGGCAAGGATCGAACCGAGAATCCAGGAACGCATTTTCATGAGCTGTCTCCCTATGCATATGTGGACAGCTTCAGAATAGTCCGATCCGCCAGCATGACCTTGCCCTCGGTCATGCTTGGCCGGCCACCGTCACATGGGATCGTTCATGCGCAGCAGTTCCTCGGGGAGGTGCTCGATGTATTCGTCCTCTGCCGGCGGCATCTGCAGGTGATAGCCCTGCGCCTCGATGTTGGCGAGCACCTTGTTGATGTCCTCGCGTGCCAGCTGGCGCTCCGGGGTCAGCACCAGCTCGAACGCCAGCTGCGGTGCGCCAAACGCGGCGAGCAAGCCCTCGGGCACGCGTTTGAGTGCGTCGCGCTTGTCGACATAGAGGTACATGCCGTCCTTGCGGGGGCTTTTGTAGATCGAACAGATGAGTTTCATGAGCGCTTTTCCAGTACATCCAGCAGGGCCTGTCCCATCCGCTCGCGGCGCCAACCGCGCAGCGAATCGGGCAGTTGATATGGGCCGTCGGGGTAGCCGCTTTTCAGCAGGGCTTCGAGGGTTTTCTTGCGCAGCATCAGTTCCGGCGCGATATCCAGCACCTTCGCCTCGCGCTGGCCGACCGCCCGCAGTTTCTTCAACAGGCCGGAAACTTCCAGCGGCAACGGCTCCGGCAGTGCTGCCGGCCAATCCTCTTCGGGCATCGTGGCGGCCTCGCGAATCATCGCCAGCAGGGCTTCGCCATCCTGGCGCACGGTACGCGGATGCATCTCCTCGATTCGCGCCAGTGTTACCAGATCGCGCGGCTGGGTACGCGCCAGCGGCCACAGGCTGGCCTCACGCACCACGCGATTGCGCGGCTGATTGCGCGCCCGGGCCTGACGCTCGCGCCAGGCGGTCAGCACCTTGAGCACGGCCAATTGTTGAGGCTTGAGGCGCCAGGCCTGCTTGACCTCGCGATAGGCCTCGTCCGGATCGGACTCGCGCTGTAGGTTGGCGACCAGCTCGGCGCCATCCTCGAGCACCCAGGTGCGCTTGTCCTCGGACAGCTTCGGCAGCAGCGCTTCATAGAGTTCGGCCAGATGCTGCGCATCCTCCGCGGCATAGCGCACCTGCATGTCGCTCAGGGGCCGCTGCAGCCAGTCCGAGCGCGTTTCGCCCTTGGGCAGTTCGATGCCGAGCACGGCCTGAACCAGGCGTGAGTAGCCCATGGAGAAGCCGATATTCAGGTAGCCGGCCGCCAGCTGGGTGTCGAACAGCGGCTGCGGCAGGCTGCCGGTCAGGCGCAGCAGTACTTCGAGATCCTCGCTGCAGGCATGCAGGACCTTCACCACAGCAGCATCTTCCAGCAGCGCGGCAAACGGTCGCCAGTCGCGCACGGCCAGCGGGTCGATCAGATAGGCACGCTGCCCGTCACCGACCTGCACCAGCCCGGCGATGGGATAGAAGGTATCGACCCTCATGAATTCGGTATCCACTGCCACATAGGGCAGTTGGCGCCATTCGGCGCAGAGGCGGGCCAGATGTTCATCATCCAGAACCCATTGAGTTTCGATGGCCACACGGCCTCCTTTTCGGCTGACGACCGGCGCGCGGCCGAACGAGGCGCGCAGTATATATCGAGCATCCGACCGGCCGGGCATTCATCACCGGGGCGCACGCTGGTAGTGTTTAGCGATGTTTCCCCGGAGGCGCCCGATGCCACTTGCACAACTCATCACAGCCGAACAGCTGGCGCGACACCTGGACGATCCTGCGCTGCGCATTCTCGATTGCCGCTTCGCCCTGGAGGATCCCGCCTACGGCGAGCGCAGCTTCCACCAGGGCCATGTCCCCGGCGCCCGATTCGCCGATCTGGAGAAGGATCTATCCGGCCCGGTCGCTCCTGGCGTAACCGGTCGCCATCCACTGCCGGAACCGGAAGGGCTGGCGGCACGCTTTCGCCAATGGGGCCTCGATGACGACAGCGAAGTGGTGCTGTACGACGACGGCCCCGGCGCCTTTGCCGCGCGGGCATGGTGGCTGCTGCTCTGGCTCGGCAAACGCGACGGCATCTATCTGCTCGACGGCGGCCTCAAGGCGTGGCGCGAAGCCGGTCTACCCATGGACGAAGCAATTCCCGATGGTGAGACCGGCACCTTTAGCGGACGCGCCGACGGCAGCCTGATCATCGACGCCGCCGGCCTTCAGAAGCGCCTGGACGATCCGCAGCTGGCGCTGCTCGACGCTCGCGCCCTGCCCCGCTTTCTCGGCGAAGTCGAACCCATCGACCCCATCGCCGGACACATCCCCAATGCCACCTGCGTGCCGTTTACGGACAACCTTCGCAGCGATGGCCGGTTCCTCCCAATCGACCAGTTGCGCACGCGCTTCGACAGGCTGCTGGACAACAAGCCGCCGCAAAGCGCCGTCGCCTATTGCGGCTCCGGTGTGACCGCCTGCCACAACCTGTTTGCCCTCTGTCTGGCCGGCTACCCGCTGGGGAGGCTCTACCCCGGTTCCTGGAGCGAGTGGATCACCGATGCACAGCGGCCTCGCGCCTGATCCCAGCAGCCACGCGGTGCCAGGGGCGCAGCGTGGCTGACGGGTCACAATGCGCCTCGGCGGTTTTGCCGAAGTTACATTTGTTTTCACGACCGTTAGTCGCCATCTTTACGAAAAATTGCAATTCATTGTCTTGCTACCTGTCGGAGAAAGTTGCTAGGTTCCGACCCGCTTTTATCCCGGAGTAGTACAACAATGAAAACAACATGGTTGAAGACCGCGCTCGCGGTAGCCGTAGGCGCCTTGTCCAGCCAGGCAATGGCCGCCGGTTTTGCCCTCAACGAACAAAGCATCAGCGGCATGGGCACCTCCTTTGCAGGCCGCTCATCTTCCGCCGACGACGCCACCACCCTCTTCGGCAACCCGGCCGGCATGTCCCGCCTCAAGCGTGAGGAAGTCAGCTTCGGTATGGCGGCGATTCATGCGAAGACGGATATCAAGAATACGAGTGCAGCTTCGCCACAAATTCCCGCGCTCGGTGGCGCACGCCTGCCAGTTAATGGCAGCAATGACGGCGACATGGTCCCCTTCACCGCAGTTCCGATGGGGTACTACGTCAAGCCGATCGACGACAAGTGGGCTGTTGGCGTGGGCGTATACGTCCCGTTCGGCCTGATCACCGACTACGAAAGCGGCTTTCAGGGTCGCTATCACGGTGATTACAGCGAAGTACGCGTGATCACGGTGCAGCCAACCGTCAGCTATCGCTTTAACGAAAAGCTCTCTGTCGGCTTTGGCCCCACGATTAACCGTATCGATGGTGAATTGCAGAGCGCAACGATCAGCCCTATCGGGGGAAATGACGGCCGCGTCAAGGTTAAGGGTGACGACACTGCCGTAGGCTTCAATGCGGGCATCCTTTATGAATTCACCCCCCATACCCGCATGGGCCTGACTTATCACTCAAAAGTTGAGTACACGCTTGAGGGCGATACCGAACTCAAAGAAGGCTTCAACCAACTCGGCATCGCTGGAAAGTACGATGCCTCGCTGGACCTGACCACCCCCGAGTCAATTGACCTCTCTGTCACACACGAACTCAACGACCAGTGGACGCTGTACGCTGGCGCCATGCTGACACGCTGGAGCCGCTTCGAAGCAATCGTCATCGAAAATGAAGGACTTCCTTCCGGCCCGCTCAACCCGATCATCGAGGATCAGGAATGGCATGACACCTGGTCCTATGCGCTCGGCACTGCGTACAAGCTGAATCGCGAATGGACGCTGCGTACCGGTTTGGCCTTCGACCAGAGCCCCACCAACAACGTTGATCGTTCGCCGCGCATCCCTTCCGGTGACCGTACTGCGGTGAGTTTCGGCCTGGGCTGGAATCCGACCGAAGATATCACTGTCGATCTCGCCTATTCGTATCTGTGGGAAGAGGATACGAAAGTTCGTCGCGATCACCCCTCCAAGGGCATCTATAACGCGACCTACGAGAATAGCGCCCACGGCTTTGGCGCTGCTCTGAGCTACCGCTTCTGATGTAGCGAAAGCACGAAAAAGCCCCGGTCGTCCGGGGCTTTTTCGTTTCTATCTCTTCAGCGCCTTCTCCACCGCCGCGATCAACTGCGGGTCATCCGGCTTCACCTTGCTGGAGAAATGCGCGACGACACGCCCTTCCCGATCGACCACGTACTTGTAGAAATTCCAACGCGGCGCTGTTCCGGCCTGCTCGGCCAGCTGGCGAAACAACGGCGTCGCATCGCCGCCCCGTACCGGCTGCGTCTGGGTCATGGTGAAGGTCACACCGTAATTCACGTAGCAGACCTCGGCCGTCTCGGCCTCGTCATCGGCCTCCTGGAAGAAGTCATCCGAGGGCACGCCGAGCACCTCCAGGCCGTCGTCCTTGTAACGCTGATAGAGCGCTTCGAGCCCCTTGAACTGCCCGGTAAAGCCGCAATGGCTGGCGGTGTTGACCACCACCAGGGCCTTGCCCTGGAACTGGCCGCACAGATCGACGGTTTCCTTGGAGCGCAGCTTGGGCAGCTCGTGCTGTAGCAATGCCGGGCACTCGTTGGCCAGGGCGGGCGCGGCGGGCATGGCGAGCGTGAGCAGCGTGACGAGTGAGCGAAGCTTCATAGCAGTGCTCCTGAACCGGAAAGGCTCCAACCTACTCCGCCGCCGCTCGGCGAGCAATCGGCAGGTTCGCCCCCATCTACCTCGATAGCGCTATATACAAGACGATATAACGCAATCCACAATGCCGCCCATCAACACGACTCGAAGGCACGTATATGCCCGACGCCCGTCAGCCACTGCGCGTGGATGGCCAACTCTGGTTCAACCGGGGCGAGAAAGGCTATCTCGGCGGCAAGCGCATCGAACTGCTCGAACAAATCGAAGCGACAGGCTCCATCAGCCGAGCGGCCAAGGCCATCAAGCTCAGCTACAAGGCCGCCTGGGATGCGGTGGATGCCATGAACAACCTGTCCGAACGTCCATTGGTGATTTGCTCTGCCGGCGGCGCCCAGGGCGGCGGCACGCGCCTGACCGATTTTGGCCGGGAAATGCTTCACGTCTGGCGGCGCATGCAGACCGAGTACGAGCGCTTCCTCGCCCAGCTGGCCGAGGGCATCGAAGGCTTCGACGACATCGACCGACTGCTGAGGGCCATCGCCATGAAGACCAGCGCGCGCAACCAGTTTCGCGGCCGCATCACGGCCGTCAGCAAAGGCGCCGTCAACGGCAGCCTGAGCCTCGATATCGGTGCCGGCCAAACCATCACCGCCACACTGACCAATGACAGCATCGACGAGCTGCAACTGGCACCGGGCAAGACCGCCATGGCCCTGATCAAGGCCAGCTTCGTGCTGCTCTCCCCCGATCCGGAAGTGAAGATCAGCGCACGCAATCGCCTTACCGGCACCATCAGCGCGCTGCTGCCTGGGGCGGTGAACTGCGAGGTGAAGCTGGCATTGCCTGGCGAACGCACCCTCGGCGCCGTGATTACCAATGAAAGCGCCGAAGAGCTGGGGCTGGCCGTGGGTCAGCCGTGTACCGCGTTGATCAAGGCCTCCCACGTCATCATTGCCATCGATTGAAGGAATACCCATGCACTCGGTCCGTCGTCTATGCGCCGCCCTGCTGTTCTGCCTGCCGCTGACTGCCACCGCCGACGACGTACAGGTCGCGGTCGCTTCCAATTTCACGGCGCCGATGCAGAAGATCGCCGCCGCCTTCGCCCGCGACACCGGCCATCGCGCCGTGCTGGCGTTCGGCGCCACCGGCAAGTTCTATGCGCAGGTCCACAACGGCGCCCCCTTCGACGTACTGCTGTCCGCCGATGACAGTACCCCGCAGCGGCTCGAGCACGACGGCATCGGAATCGCCGGCAGCCGCTTCACCTATGCCATCGGCACCCTGGTGCTGTGGTCGCCTCGCGAGGGGTACGTCGACCCGCAAGGCAAGGTTCTGAGCGACGGCGACTTCCGCCACTTGGCCGTAGCCAATCCCAAAACCGCACCCTACGGCGCTGCGGCGATGGCCACGCTGGACCGCATGGGCCTGCGCGAAAAACTGCGGCCACGCTTCGTGCAGGGCGAGAACATTGCGCAAACCCACCAGTTCGTTGCCAGCGGTAATGCCGAGCTCGGTTTCGTCGCGCTGTCGCAGGTGATCGAAGACGGCCGCATCGGCAAAGGCTCGGGCTGGGTGGTGCCGGCAGACCAGCACGCGCCGATCCGTCAGGACGCGCTGCTGTTGCGCCATGGCGTAGGCAACCCGGCTGCTCAGGCGCTGCTGGCGTACCTCAGAGGCGAGACCGCCAAGGCACTGATCCGTGAATACGGCTACGCAGTGGAGTGAGGCGACGACATGCTCGACGGTAGCGATCTCGCAGCCATCTGGCTGACGCTAAAGCTGGCCAGCGTCACCACCTTGCTGCTGTTGCTGCTGGGCACACCGCTGGCTTGGTGGCTGGCGCGCACCCGTTCTCGACTGCGAGGCCCGATCGGCGCGGTGGTGGCGCTGCCGCTGGTATTGCCGCCTACCGTGCTGGGCTTCTACCTGCTGGTTGCCTTGGGCCCCAACGGCCCGGTAGGCCAGCTGACGCAAAGCCTTGGCCTCGGCTTGCTGCCGTTTACCTTCGCCGGCTTGGTGGTCGGCTCGGTGCTGTACTCGATGCCCTTCGTGGTGCAGCCCTTGCAGAACGCCTTCGAGGCCATCGGCGAGCGCCCGCTGGAAGCCGCCGCCACGTTGCGCGCCGGCCCATGGGACACCTTCTTCAGCGTGGTGCTGCCACTCGCCCGCCCCGGTTTCATCACCGCCAGCATTCTCGGTTTCGCCCATACCGTCGGCGAATTCGGCGTGGTGCTGATGATCGGCGGCAACATTCCGGAGAAGACTCGGGTCGTCTCGGTGCAGATCTACGATCACGTCGAGGCCATGGAGTACGCCCAGGCTCACTGGCTGGCCGGCGGCATGCTGCTGTTTTCTTTCCTCGTGCTGCTGATGCTTTACGGCAGCCGCTTCAGACAGGGGTGGCGCGGATGAGTGGGCTCAGCAATGACAATGCCATCCGCGCGCGCTTTCGCCTGGATTACCCCGATTTCAGCCTCGACGTCGACCTGCAGCTGCCCGGCCGTGGTGTCACCGCGCTGTTCGGCCATTCCGGCTCGGGCAAGACCACCCTGTTGCGCTGCGTCGCCGGGCTGGAACGCTCTGGCCGCGGCGAACTGACCGTCAACGGCGAACACTGGCAGAACAACGCGCAAAACCTGTTCGTGCCACCGCATCGTCGCGCCATCGGCTATGTGTTCCAGGACGCCAACCTGTTCGCGCACCTGTCGGTGCGACGCAATCTGGAATTCGGCATGCGCCGCGTGGCGTCAGCGCAGCGCCGTGTAGCGCTGGATCAGGCGGTAGCGCTGCTGGGCATCGACCATCTGCTCGAGCGCATGCCGGATCGCCTTTCCGGCGGTGAACGCCAGCGCGTCGGCATCGCCCGAGCGCTGCTGACCAGCCCGCGCCTGCTGCTGATGGACGAACCGCTGGCGGCGCTCGACCTCAAGCGCAAGAGCGAGATCCTGCCGTATCTGGAGCGCCTGCACGACGAGCTGGATATCCCCGTGCTCTACGTCAGCCACTCGCCGGACGAAGTGGCGCGGCTGGCCGACCACGTGGTGCTGCTGGAACAGGGTCGCGCCATCGCCCAGGGCGAACTGCGCGAAACCCTGGCTCGGCTTGACCTGCCGACTGCCTTCAGCGAGGACGCCGGCGTGGTGGTGGAAGGCGAGATCGCCAGCCACGACGCCCACTACCACCTCACCCGGCTGGCCTTCCCCGGCGGCGAAGTGCTGGTCTCGCAGCGTCCGGAAGCTCTGGGTCAGCGTCTGCGCTTTCGTGTGCACGCCCGCGACGTGAGCCTGGCGCTGCAGCGCGCCGAAGGCAGCAGCATCACCAATCTCCTGCCGGCGCGGGTCGAGGCCATGGTCGCAGCCGATACGCCGGCGCACGTGCTGGTGCGCCTCGATGCCGGCGGCACGCCGCTGCTGGCGCGGATTACCCGGCGTTCCGCGGATCAGCTGGCGATCACCCCCGGCCAGCAGCTGTGGGCGCAGATCAAGACGGTCGCGCTGCTGGGCTGAGGCGGATCAAGCCTCGGCCGGCTCCGGCAGCTTGGCGATCACCTTGATCTCGAACTGGAAGCCGTAAAGCCAGGTAACCCCGACCGCGGTCAGCGTCGGATGCGGCGCAGCGCCCCAGTATTCGGGCACGACCTTCCAGACCCGCTCGAAGATCGCCTGCGGATCGACCATGAACACGGTGACGTCAATGACGTCGTCGAAGGTGCAGCCTGCCGCTCCGAGAATCGCGTTCAGGTTATCGAAGGCGCGCCGGACCTGCGCCTCCAGCTCCGGTTCGGGCGAGCCGTCCTCGCGGCTGCCGACCTGGCCGGAGACGAACAGCAAGCCATTGGCACGGATGGCCGGGGAATAACGATTGCGCTCGTAGAGCGCCTGACGGCCAGGCGGAAAAACAACGTCACGCGGTGTCATGTGCAACCTCCAGCAAGGGTCGGAGCGACCCGTTGAATGAAGGCCTCACTGTAGAAGGCGCATAGCGCTGGATAAACGCGCCAGGTCGCTCAACACTATTTGCGTAATCCAAACAATCCTCGGGAGTTCAGATGGACCGTTTCGATGCGATGCAGGCCTTCGTTCGCGTGGTGGAGACCGGCAGCTTCACCAAGGCCGCCGAGACCCTGCGCATCAGCAAGACCAGCGTCACCCAGCAGGTCCAGCAACTCGAGGCGCGGCTTCGCGTCAGGCTGCTCAACCGCACCACGCGCAAGGTCAACGTGACCGCCGACGGTGCCGCCTATTACGAGCGAGCCCTGCGCCTGCTGGCCGATCTGGACGACGCCGAAACCAGCCTGTCCGCCGCCGCTGCAGTACCCCGGGGACGCTTGCGCGTGGACGTCCCCAGCCCACTGGCGCGGATGATCCTGATTCCGGCATTGCCGGACTTTTATGCGAAGTATCCGGACATCCAGCTGGACATGGGCGTCAGCGACCGGCGGGTGGACCTGATTGGGGAGAACGTGGACTGCGTCGTACGCGGTGGGGAAATCACCGACCAATCATTGATCGCCCGCCACGTCGGCGACCTACGCCTTGGCGTCTACGCGGCCCCTGGCTACCTCGAACGCGCCGGCGTGCCGACATATCCGAGCGAGCTGGAAAACAGCCACCACCGTGTCGTCGGTTTTCTCTGGGCACGCACCGGCAAACCGACGGCGTACGTCATGCAGCGACAGGACGAGCAGGTTCAGGTGCACGGCCGCTATGCGCTTGCCGTGGACGACGGCAATGCCTGCCTGGCCGCAGGGCTGGCCGGGCTGGGCATTATTTGGCTGCCGGAGTATATGGTCAGAAAGCACCTGGCCAACGGCGAGCTGTTGCCACTGCTGGAAGACTGGCGGCTCGATGAAATGCCGCTGTACCTGGCATTCCCGCCGAATCGACACGTCAGCGCCAAGCTGCGCGTGTTCATCGATTGGGTCATTGAACTGATGGCCCAGCATGCGCCCGTGCTCGACCGTCGACCGGTGGACGACCGCTAGAGCTGCAGCGCCAGCCCTACCAATACCGTGCATTCCACCAGCTCCAGCAGCGCGCCGGCGGTATCGCCGGTTGTGCCGCCGAGTCGGCGCAACATGGCGCGACGCGCCAACAGGAACGTCACCGCGGCCAACAACAGGGCGATCAGCCCGCTGCTGCCGAACAGCAAACAACCCACCGCGACCAGCGCCAGTACGCCCCTCGCCTCGCCATGCGGCAGATTCGCTGCCAGCGCATGACCAAGTCCGTTGGGCCGCACATACGGCGTCAAGAGAAACAGCGCTGGCAGCGCGGCCCGCCCCAGCACCGGCGCCAGCAACAGTGCGGAGTACTGTTGCGCCTGGAGCAACGCCAACAGCGCGCTGAACTTGAGCAATAGCAGAAGCACCAGGACCACCACGGCGACCGGCCCGCTGCGCGGGTCCTTCATGATCTGCAGCGTTCGCTCGCGGTCGCCGAAGCCCCCCAGCCAGGCGTCGGCGCTGTCGGCCAGGCCATCGAGGTGCAGGCCGCCGGTCAGCGCAACCCAGAGGGTGAGGAGCAAGGCCGCCTGTAACAGCGGTGCAGCCCCACCCAGCACAAACGCGGCCAGACAGAGCAACGCGCCGAGCAACAGACCAACCACCGGGTAATACAGCAACGAACGCCCCTGCTGCTCGGGCTCCGGCATTGCCGACAAGCGGATCGGCAAGCTGGTGAGAAATTGCAGGGCGATCAATAGCGGCAGCATCGGCAGGTCCTATACCTCGACGGCGGCCGGTTCGCCCGCCGGAGAAGCGTCGAGCGCCAGCAGTTCGCCGTGGGCCACGACCACCTCCAGCAGCCGCTCCCGTGGCAAGCCCCGCGCACGCGCCAGAAGCAGGCGCATCACGCCGGCATGACAGATGACCAACAGTCGTTGGCCGGCAAAGCGCTGCCTAAGACAGTCGATGGCCGCCAGCACGCGCGCCTCGAACTGCACCAGCGGCTCGCCACCAGGTGGCGTAAAACCGTAGGGATCGGCCCAGAACAGGCCGAGCGACTCGGCACTGTCCTGCATCAGCTCGGCGGCGTTACGGCCTTCCCAGTCGCCAAAATGCAGCTCGCGCAGGTCCGGCTCCAGCTGCAACGGCAAACCCTGCTGCGCGGCCAGCTCCCGCGCGAAGGCGGAACAGCGCTGCAGCGGCGAGCTGACCAGCACGTCCCAGGGACCGGCGCCAGCAACCGCATCGCGCATCTGCTGCCAGCCACGCTCAGTCAGCGCATCGTCGAGGCTGCCGCGAAAGCCACCGCCCCGCTCGGTCTCGCCATGGCGCAGCAGATCGATGCGCGTGATCATGCAGTTCGGTCCGACACTGCAGCTTCAGCGAACGTCGCCATGTCGTTGTGCAGCGCACAGGCCTGCTGCAACAGGGGCACCGCCAGCGCCGCACCACTGCCCTCCCCCAGGCGCAAGCCGAGATCGAGCAGCGGCACGGCGCCAAGTGCTTCCAGCACCGCCAGATGACCGGGCTCGGCAGAACGATGGGCGAAGATCAACCAAGGCCGCGACGCCGGGTTCAGCCGCACCGCACAGAGCGCGGCAGCGCTGCAGATAAAGCCGTCGACCAGCACCGCAATACCCAGCTGCGCGCAGCGCAGATAGGCACCCGCCAGCGCCGCGATCTCGAAACCACCCAGTCGGCGCAGCGCTTCCAGCGGCGCGACGCAATGCTCGGCGTGCAACCGAACCGCGTTCTGGATCACCTGAATCTTGTGGCGAATGCCAGCCAGATCGAGCCCGGTGCCCGGCCCGACCAGGGTCAACGGCGAGCGCGGCAGCAGTATGGCAGCCAAGGCGCTGGCGCTGGTGGTATTGCCGATGCCCATTTCGCCGCCGATGAATAGCTGGGCAGAACCTTGCGCGGCGCGCTGCGCACTGTCGCGGCCGGCCGCCAGGGCTTGGCGTAACTGCTCGTCGCTCATCGCCGCTTCGCGAGCCAGGTTCGCCGTGCCAGGGCCAAGCCGCAAATGGCTTACGCCCTCCAGTTGCAGCGGCTCCACGGTACCCAGGTCGATCACCTCCAGCGGCGCGCCCAGGCGCTTCGACAACACGCTGAGCGCCGCCCCGCCGCCGACGAAATTGCGCAGCATCTGCCCGGTCACCGACTGCGGATAGGCCGAAATACCCTCCTGCACCACGCCGTGATCGCCAGCGAACACGCTGACATGCAGGCGCTCGACCTGCGGCCGCTCGCTACCCTGCATGGCGGCCAGCGCCACCGCCAGGGCTTCGAGCTGGCCGAGCGCACCACGTGGCTTGGTCAACTGGTCCTGGCGCGCCAATGCCTGGGCGCGCACGGATTCATCCAGCATGCGGCATGGCTCGTTCCACCAATCCTGCATCAATGCGCTTCCTTCAATGTGCGTCCTTCAATGTCATGGGCAGCCCGGCGACCATAAAGGTCACCCGCTGCGTCCGTTCCGCCACGGCCTGGTGCAGCCAGCCGGCCTCGTCGACATAGCGACGGGTAAGCTCGCCCAGCGGCACCACGCCGAGGCCGGTCTCGTTGCTGACCAGCAGGATCCGCCCCGGCAACCCGTCCAGGCACTCGAGCAGGGCATCGCGTTCCTCGGCGAGGCGCACCGCATCGTCCAGCATCAGCAGGTTGGTGAGCCAGAGGGTCAGGCAGTCGATCAGCAGGCAGCGCCCTGCGGCAGCCTGCTCGCGCAGCACCCGTGCCAGTTGCAGGGGTTCTTCGACCAGTGCCCAGTGCGCCGGGCGCCGCTCACGGTGATGGGCGATACGCGCGGTCATCTCGTCGTCCAGCGGCTGGCTGGTGGCTATATAGGTAACCGCCAGGCCGCTACCGGCAGCCAGACGCTCGGCAAAGCGGCTCTTGCCCGAGCGGGCACCGCCAAGAATAAGTTCCAGCACCTTCAGCCTCCCAGCCCGCAGAGCGCGCGTAACCGCGCTGTATCCAGATGCGTCTCGACCAGGTCGGCGAGGCGCTCGATGTCGCGCTCGCGCAAACCGTGGTAATCGACGGTTTGCACCACCTCGAGGCCCACCCAGCGCAGCAGCGCGGCACAGGCCTCGGGCCCTTCGAACAGGCCATGCAGATAGGTGCCGAGAATCTGGCCGTCGTCGCTGATGGCGCCGTCGCCGCGCCCGTCATCCAGCCGCACGGCTGGCTGCTCGAGGGCCGGGCCACTGCTGACGCCGGCATGGATCTCGTAGCCGGTGACTGGCACGCCTTCCGGCAGCAACCGGCCCTGCACGTTACGCAGCTGCTTGTCGGCTTCGAGTACAGTGGCGAAGTCCAGCAGCCCAAGCGCCTCGCTCTCCCCCGCCGGACCTTCCAGCCCGAGCGGATCGGCAATGCGCATGCCGAGCATCTGCAGGCCGCCGCAGATGCCCAGCAATTTGCCGCCGTAGCGCAGGTGCTTCCGGATCGCCGCTTCCCAGCCGTTGGCGCGCAGCCAGGCAAGGTCGGCACGAACGCTTTTCGAACCGGGCAGGATGATCAGATCGGCAGCCGGGATCGCTTGCCCGGGGCCGACGAATTGCAGGTCGACCTGCGGGTGCAGGCGCAACGGGTCGAAGTCGGTGTGGTTGCTGATGCGCGGCAATGCTGGCACCACCACCTTCAGCGTCTCGCCGGCCTTGCCGGACTGGCGCACGTCGATGGCATCCTCGGCTTCCAGATGGAAATCCATCAGGTATGGCAGCACGCCCAGCACCGACTTGCCGGTGCGCTGTTCCAGCCAGTCGAGGCCGGGCTGCAACAGCGCGATATCGCCGCGGAAGCGGTTGATGACGAAGCCCTGCACCCGCGCCTGCTCGCTTTCGGAGAGCAACGCCAGGGTGCCGACCAGATGGGCGAACACGCCACCCTTGTCGATATCGGCGATCAGGATCACCGGGCAGTCCACCGCCTCGGCGAAGCCCATGTTGGCGATGTCGCCGGCGCGCAGATTGATCTCCGCAGGCGAGCCTGCGCCCTCGACCATCACCACACGATACGCCGCTGACAGCCGCCGGTGCGAGTCGAGCACCGCCTGCATCGCCATGCGCTTGTAGTCGTGGTAGGCAACGGCATCCATGCTGGTGACTGCGCGGCCGTGGATGATCACCTGGGCACCGATGTCGCTGTTGGGCTTCAGGAGCACCGGGTTCATGTCGGTGTGCGGCGTAAGGTTCGCCGCCTGCGCCTGTACGGCCTGAGCCCTGCCGATTTCGCCGCCATCTGCAGTCACCGCGCTGTTGAGCGCCATGTTCTGCGGCTTGAACGGCACCACCGCGACACCCTGGCGCGCCAGCCAGCGGCACAGCGCAGTCACCAGCGTGCTCTTGCCGGCGTCCGAGGTGGTGCCCTGCACCATCAGCGTGGTCATAGATGTTGCTCCCTGAAGGATTGCAGTGCCTGCTCCAGGCGCGCCCAGCCGACATCGGTCGGCAGGCCGAAGCGAACGCTGGAAGGCTGCGCGAAAAGCCGGGTGAGAATGCCGCGACGGGCGAGAAAGTCATGCAAGAGCGCGGCGTCGGCGCTGACCCGCCACTGGAACAGTGCGCAGCCACCGAGCGGCGCCAGCTCGTGGCGCCGCAGCAGATCAACCAGGCGCTGGCCGTCGCAGTGCAGGCATTCGCGCTGGCGCTGTTGAGCGGACTGATCGGCCAGCAGCTCGGCAGCGAGCTGCCGGGTCGGGCCATTCACCGTCCAGGGGCCGAGCAGCCTGGCGAGGGAACGCAACAGGCCGGCATGAGCCAGCACGAAGCCCAGTCGCGCGCCAGCCAGGCCGAAGAACTTGCCGAACGAGCGCAGCACGACCAGTCCCGGCAGGTGGCTGTGCGCGGCCAGGCTGTGCTCGGGCGTGCAGTCCATGAACGCCTCATCCACCACCAGCCAACCGCCGTACGCCGCCAGATCGCTGCGCCATTCCAGCAGACGCTGCGGCGCGATCATCTGGCCGGTGGGATTGTTCGGGTTGACCACCACCAGCACGTCGAGCTGATCCAGCGCGCGCGGCACGCTGGCCTCGCAGAGCTCGACGACCCGATGGCCGAGGCGGCGCCAGGCCTCGGCGTGCTCGGCGTAACAGGGCGACACGATGCCGACCCGCGCCAGCCCGCGCAGACGCGGCAAGGCCTGAATGGCACTCTGCGAACCAGCCACCGGCATAACCGCGCGCGCGCCGTAGTACTGCCGCGCCGCCGCTTCCAGGCCATCGTCGGGCTCCGGCAGACGTGCCCAGGCGCAGCTGGAAATGCTCGGCAACGGCGGATGATAGGGGGCGATACCGGTGGAAAGGTCGAGCCAATCCGACAGCGGAATGCCGTAGCGCTGCGCAGCTGCGCGCAGACGACCACCGTGCTCAAGCATAGAGCCAGCCACCGAACAGCAGCGCCAGCAGCCAGACACCGACGCCACCCCAGACCAGATCCAGCGCATGCTCGATATGCCGCGCCTGTGGCGCCTTGCCTCGCCCCAACTCGGGTCGCGCATGCACCTCACCGTGATAGATGGCGGCGCCACCCAACACCACGCCCAACGCTCCGGCGCCTGAGGCCATGACCGGACCGGCGTTGGGGCTGTCCCACAAGGGCGCCTGGGTGCGCCAGCAACGCAGTGCGCGGCGGGTGCGCCCGAGCAATGCGTAGGTCAGCGCGACCAGCCGTGCCGGCAAATAGTTGAGCACGTCGTCGATGCGTGCGGCGGCCCAGCCAAAGCGCTCGAAGCGCGTGTTGCGATAGCCCCACATGGCGTCCAGCGTGTTGCTCAGGCGATACAGAACCACACCCGGCACGCCCGCGACGATGAACCAGAACAGCGCAGCGAACACCGCATCGCTGCCGTTCTCCAGCACCGACTCGGTGGCCGCGCGGGCCACGCCCTCTTCGTCCAGTTGCGTGGTGTCGCGGCTGACGATCCAGCCGACGCGGCGGCGTGCCTCGGGAAGGTCATGCCGCCACAGCGCCTGCGCCACCGGCAGTGCATGCTCGCCGAGGCTGCGCAGGCCCAGGGCCAGATAGAGCAGCGCGATCTCCACCAGCCAGCCGATGCCCGGCAACAGGCTGAGCAGCCAGGCCAGCACGGTCAGCGGCAGCACCGCCAGGCACCAGGCGGTCACCCCGTGGCTGCGCCAGCCGCGCGCTGCAGCCCCGTTGAAATGCTGTTCCAGGCGATCGGCCAGGCGACCGAAGGCCACCAGAGGATGCGCCCGCTTCGGTTCGCCGAGCAACGCATCCAGCAGCAGCGCCGCGCTGACGGTGAGGAACAGACTCACTCGGCCCTCTGCGCGCAGGCACTGATCAGCGCATGCAGCTGGCGCACGCCATCGGTCAGCACCGCCGGGCCGGGGTTGAGGATGTCCGGCGACTTGATCTCGTGCAGCTGGCCCGTGCGCACCGCTGGAATCGCCTGCCAGCCTGGCCGGGCCGCCACCTGCTCCGGCCGGAAGCGGCGGCCGCACCAGGAACCGATGATCAGCTCCGGCGCGCGGCGCACCACTTCCTGCGGGTCCTCGATGATGCGTTGCTTGGCGCGCTTGAACGACGCCAGCTCGGCGAAGCAGTCCTCGCCACCGGCCAGTTCGATCAGCTCGCTGACCCAGGCGATGCCCGAAATCAGCGGGTCGTTCCATTCCTCGAAATACACTCGTGGCCGGCGCGGCAAGGCTGCGGCACTGGCGCGGATGGCATCCAGCCCCGCCTGCAGCTCGGCGATCAGCGCCCGCGCACGCTCGCCGGCATGCACCAGCGCACCAAGGGTCTCGATCATGCGCAGGATGCCGGCGATATTGCGCTGGTTGAACAGGTGCACTTCCAGCCCTTCGCGCGCCAGCTCGGCGAGCATGTCGCCCTGCAGGTCGCTGTAGCCGAGCACCAGGTCCGGCTCGAGGGCCAAAATCTGCTCGTGTTTGACGCTGGTGAAGCCGCTGACCTTGGGCTTCTCCTTGCGCGCCTGCGGCGGGCGCACGGTGAAGCCGGAGATGCCGACGATGCGCGCCTGCTCGCCCAGCAGGTAAAGCGTTTCGCAGGTCTCGGTGGACAGGCAGACGATGCGCTGCGGCCCCTTGCTCATTTCGCCTCCCAGGCATTCTCGAAAACCAGTTCGTGCAGCGGTCGCGGCGTGGTCCAGCCTTCCAGTGCCAGCATCGGTGCCGGGTAGAACTCCTGCACCGGCCCGAGGCAGAGGATCGCCACCGGCTTGGCACCGTCCGGCATACCGAGCAAGGCGGCCAGCGCGGCGGGATCGAACAGTGACACCCAGCCCATCCCCAGGCCTTCCGCCCGCGCCGCGAGCCAGAGATTCTGGATCGCGCAGGCCAGCGACGCGAGGTCCATCTCCGGCAGCGTGCGGCGGCCGAAGATATGTTGCTCGCGGCCATCCATCAACGCGGCAACCAGCAGCTCGGCACAATCCTCGATACCCTCGACCTTGAGCCGCATGAACTCGGCGGAACGCTCGCCGAGCGCCTGGGCCGTGCGCCGGCGTTCCTCGTCGACCAGAGCGGCGATGGCCGTGCGCAACTCGGCGCGGGTGATGCGGATAAAGCGCCACGGCTGCATCAGGCCAACGCTGGGTGCCTGGTGCGCCGCGTTGAGCAGTCTCGACAGCAGCTCCGGTGCAACCTCACCGCCGGCGAAATGGCGCATGTCGCGACGCTCGCCGATGGCGCGATAGACCGCCGCGCGCTCCTGCGGGCTGAAGGCATGCACGCTCATGGCCGGAACAGCGCCGCGGCAGCTGCCGGATCGGACGGCAGGTACAGGTGGATGTAGGACGCCGTCAGCCGGCCCCGGCGGTAGACCGCTTCGGCGGTGCGCTTGTAGTTCGGGCACTCGCCGCGAGCCAGCGGCTCGAGTGGCGACTCCAGCGCCGAATGATGGAAGGTGTGCCCGCGCAGCCGCCCTTCCGGCAGCTCCACTTCCTGCAGCGCCAATGCCGTCAGACGCTTCTGCATGCGCGCCTCGCCGGGCAGCAGGCCGAGCATCTGCGCGCGCTCGTCGCCGCGATCGGTCAGCCCGTCGAGCAGGTAGAGCATGCCGCCGCACTCGGCGAGGATCGGCTTGCCCGCTTCATGATGCGCACGGATCGCCTCGGCCATGGCGCGGTTGCGCGACAGACCGCGCAGGTGCAGCTCGGGATAACCGCCCGGTAGATAGAGACTGTCCACGGCCGGCAAGCGAGCAAAGCGCAGCGGCGAGAAAAACAGCAACTCGGCACCCAACGCCTGCAGCAGGTCGAGATTGGCCTGATAGAGAAAGGCAAAGGCCGCATCGCGTGCGACGCCGATGCGTACACCCGCCAGCAGCGGTTCGAGCGGCGCACTGGCCGGCGCGGCGAAAGTGACCGGGGCAGGCAACTCGGTGTCCGCACTGAGTGCCAGAGCATCGGCGGCGGCATCCAGACGGGCGTCCAGATCAGCCAGCTCCTCGGCTTGTACCAGCCCCAGGTGCCGACTGGGCAGCTCCACCTCGACACTGCGCGGCAGGGCGCCGTACCAGCGGATCGACTCCGACAGGCTGTCACGCAGAATCTCGCCATGCCGGGCGCTGCCGACCCGATTGGCCAGCACGCCGTCGAACGGCAGGTCCGGCTGGAAGCTGCTCAGCCCGTGCGCCATGGCGCCGAAGGTCTGCGCCATGGCCGAGCCGTCGATGACCGCCAGCACCGGCACGCCGAAGCGCCGCGCCAGATCGGCCGCCGAGGGCGCGCCATCGAACAGACCCATCACGCCCTCGATCAAGATCAGGTCGGCCTCGCCCGCCGCTTCCCAGAGCAGGCGTCGCGACTCCTCTTCGCCGACCATCCACAGGTCGAGCTGATAGACCGGCTTGCCACTGGCACGCGCGAGGATCATCGGGTCGAGAAAGTCCGGCCCGCACTTGAACACCCGCACGCGCTTGCCCTGCCGCGCATGCAACCGGGCCAGAGCCGCGGTGACGGTGGTCTTGCCCTGGCCGGAGGCCGGCGCGGCGATCAACAGCGCCGGGCAGTTTCTACTGGTCATTGCGACCTCCCTTCGCCATTTCGCACAGGCAGGCGCCGTAGGGTGGATGACGCTTCACCCATCCACCCTCACTGGTCGAAACGATCATCAGAACTCGACTCCTTTCTGCGCCTTAACACCCGCCTTGAACGCGTGCTTGATCAGGCCCATCTCGGTGACGGTGTCCGCCGCCTCGATCAGCCCGTCCGGCGCGCCGCGGCCGGTGACCACCACGTGCTGCAGCAGCGGCCGCGACTCGATGTCGGCAAGCACCGGCGCGAGCTCCAGGTAGCCGTACTTCAATGCGATGTTCAGCTCATCGAGCACCACCAGGCCAATCTCGGGATCGGCCAGCAACTCGGCCGCCGCCGCCCAGGCTTCGCGGGCCTTGGCGATGTCACGCTGGCGATCCTGGGTTTCCCAGGTGAAGCCCTCGCCCATGACGTGGTAGCGCACCTCGTCCGGAAAGCGCCGGAAGAACGCCTCCTCGCCGGTGCTGGCCGCGCCCTTGATGAACTGCACCACGCCGACCTTCATGCCATGGCCGAGCGCACGCGCCAGCATGCCGAAGGCCGAGCTGCTCTTGCCCTTGCCGTTGCCGGTATGCACCAGCAGCAGGCCGTACTCGTCCTGCGCCTCGGCGATCTTCTCGTCCATCAGCGCCTTCTTGCGCTGCATGCGCGCCTTGTGGCGTTCGTCGCGTTCGCTGGATTCGCTCATGCGCGGGCCTCGTCTCGCTGCCCGGCCCAGGCGCGCAGGCCGACGAACAGCAGCGCGGCGACGCCGACATACAGCGCCAGGGTCGACAGGTAGCGCGGGTAATAGGTGGCGATGCGCTCGATAAGCAGCGCCAGCGTCGGCTCCGGGTAGCGCCCGGAGAAATAGAGGAAGCCGCCGCCAGAGAACAGGTAGCAAACGAAGGCGCTCGCCATCACGCACAGCGCCAGGGTCGCCAGGCTGCTGAAATGGTCACGATGCAGACGGGCGTAGAGTCGACCGCCCAGCCACAGCGAACCGTATGCCGGCACCAGCATCCAGTACGCCGGCGACATGCACCAGTCGCTGACACCGGCCCACTGGATGGCGGCGAAATCCAGCAGCGAAGCCTCGAGAAACAGTGCCGGAAACACCCACTTCGGCCGTACGAGCACACCGGCGAGGAAGAACACCGCCCAGGACGCGCTCGGCAGGTTGACGCTAGCGAAGTGCTGTCCGCGGGTCATGGCCAGCAGCGCGGCAAGCGCGAGGCCGACCAGCAGCTGGTATCTCGGGGCAAGCTTGATCATTGCAGTCTCCTTCTATGGGCGCGGACGACATGCCCGCGCCGCGGTCTTACAGGGCCTGGTAGCGCACCGTCAGATAGGCCGCCTGGCCGGGCTGGTTGTAGCCCTCGGCGGTCTCAAAGTCGGCGTCCAGCAGGTTGGCGACGCGCGCCTGCAGGCGCCACTCGGGGGTGATGCGGTATTCACCGCGCAGATCGAGGGTGGCGTAGCCGGACAGCTCGCGGGCGTTGGCCAGGTCGTCGTAGCGCTGCCCTTCGGCATGCAGGCTGGCGCCGACGCTAAAGGCGCCGAACCGGCGATCGACATCGAGGTTGAACAGCTGCTTGGCCCGGCGCGCCAGTTCGTTGCCGCGGTTGGCGCCGGCGGAGCGGTTCTCTGGTTCCAGCAGGCTGTAGTTGGCATTCCAGTCCCAGCCGAGCAACTGGCTGCCGAGAACTAGCTCGACCCCGCGGATGCGCGCTTCCTGCACGTTGGCCGGCGCGGAAATGCTGGCGTCATAGGCGATGAGTTCATCGACCACGGTGCGATAGGCATTCACTGCCCAGTGGCCCCAGCCATGCTGCCCGGCAAGGCCGACTTCGAGGCTTTCGGAGGTTTCCGCATCCAGCTCGGGATTGCCGTAATCGGGGAAATACAGCTCGTTGAAGGTTGGTGCCTTGAATGCCGTGCCGTAGCTGATGGTGCCGCGCAGCCAGTCGGTCAGCGCATAGCCGTAGCCGATGTTGCCGGTGTCGTGCTGGCCGAACTGCTCGTTGTCGTCCCGGCGCAGCGACAGCTGCCAATCATGGCGGCCGACTTCGCCCAGGTACTGCGCGAAATAGCCGTCGTTGTCCCGGGAGTCCTCGGCATAGACCGTGGTGCCGTTGACCTCGTCGCGCTGGTGATCGGCACCCAGGATCAGCGTATGCCCCGCAGTCAGCTCGATATCGTTCTGCCAGCTGAGCGTGTCGCGACGGCTGTCGAAGCGTGAATAGAACTGCCCGTCCTGATAGGCATCGGACTTGTCTTCGCTGCGCCCGGCCTGCAGCGTCACCCGCCAGGGTTCCAGCGGACTGAAGCGCGCGCGGGTGCCGAAGATCCTCGACTCACCATCGGCATTGGCGCCGAAACCGGACGTGCGGGCCCGGTTCACGCTGTCGTAGTCGTTATGGGACTTGGCCTGCAGCAGGTTGGCGTCCAGTTCCAGGCCGTTGTCGAAGCGGTAACCGGCACTCAGGGTCGCGGACAGGTTGCGATAGCCATCGGTGTCACGTTCGTAGCCGCTAGTGTCCGCCGACTTGACGTTGATGCCGTCGGTGTCCGAACCGCTGACACCCAGGCTGTACCAGCCACGACCGTCGCCGCCGGAAACGCCGGCGCTGCCCGTGTAGGTGTCATGGGTGCCGTAGCCGGCCGAGAAGAACGGCTTGACGCCCTGCCCCTGGCCCTTGCGGGTGAATATCTGGATCACTCCGCCAATGGCCTCCGAGCCGTACAGGCTGGAACGCGGACCGCGGACCACCTCGATGCGCTCGATCAGCTCCAGCGGCAGATCCTGCAGGGCCGCGCCGCCGCCCGAGACCGAGCCGATCTTGATGCCGTCGATCATCACCAGCACGTGATCAGATTCGGTGCCGCGCATGAACAGCGAGGTGGACTTGCCAGGCCCGCCGTTGTTGGCCAGCGAAACGCCAGGCACCTGCTTGAGCAGCTCGGGTAACGAAGCCGCCTGGCTACGCTCGATGCGCTCGCGGTCCAGCACGGTGACTGCGGCCAGGCTCTGCTGGGCGGTTTGCGCGGTACGGGTGGCGGTCACCACCTGCTGTTCGAGGTCCAGCGGGGCTGCGGCCAGTTGGCCGATGGAAAAGGGAAAACTGCCGAGCAGCACATAGGCCGCTGGCTTGAAACGGGGCTTGCCAGTCAAGGTTCAGGTCTCCGTCGTGCCCACCCGCACGACTGAAAGTCGACGAAGACAGACGGAGGAACCGCAAAAGGAAGTGAATACCGCGAGGGATATGCACCCGCCCAGCGCCCGCCGCACTGTCAGTGAAATGCGACAGGCCGGTCTCCGGGCTTGCGAGCGTATGCCTTGCGGCATCCCGAAACCGCGCCTTCCCATGCGTTGAGCACAGTGGCCGTTGCGGTTTCTCGACTCGC
Source organism: Stutzerimonas sp. KH-1 (assembly GCF_054483855.1). Lineage (NCBI taxonomy): Bacteria > Pseudomonadati > Pseudomonadota > Gammaproteobacteria > Pseudomonadales > Pseudomonadaceae > Stutzerimonas > Stutzerimonas sp. KH-1. Next base: position 2,142,574 of record NZ_CM137011.1, read on the forward strand.
CTACCGTTGCGGGGGCAGCGCCGGAATCTTCGTGAGAATGGACCGGCTTCCCTGTTTCACCCGTCTGGCACAAGGCCAGGGGGCACCTGAGGCGACGCGGAGGTTAGTCCAAGGTCGGGCATCACGCAACCACGAGGTTGTCGCACGGCCTCTGCAATCTTCGCTTGCATCTCGCCGCTTGGAACGGCGGACGCCGAAAGGATTCGAATGCAACAATGCCAGCAAACAGCCAGGACCCTCAGCCAAGCCCATGACCAGCATCGTGCAGATCTCCGACACCCATTTCGGCACCGAGCAACCAGCCGTGGTCCAGGCGCTGGAGGATCATGTAAGTGAGCATCGAGCCGATCTGCTGGTGTTCTCCGGCGACATCACCCAGCGCGCCCGCCGCGGCCAGTTCGCCAGTGCCGCGGCCTTCGTCCGTCGGCTGGAGGCCGACGGCGTCGGCGATACGCTGGTGATTCCGGGCAATCACGACATCCCGCTGTACAACCTCTTCGCCCGTCTGTTCACACCGTACGGCAACTACCGGCGACACTTCGGTGATGAGCTGGAGCCGGTATTCGAGAACGACGACATGCTGGTGATCGGGCTCAATACCACTCATCCGCGCCGGCACAAGGACGGCGTGGTGACGGGGCGGCAAGTGGAACGGGTGGCGCAGCGGCTGGCCGAGGGTGACCCGCGCAAGATTCGCATCGTGGTGGCCCACCAGCCGTTCGGCGCGATGGTGCCGAGCGATCTGAGCAACCTGCAGCACGGCGCCGAACCCGCGCTGCAGCGCTGGGCCGAGCATGGCCTGGATCTGGTCATGGGCGGACACATCCACCTGCCCTACGTGCTGCCGTTGTCCAGACAGTACAGCGGCCTTGCGCGGGAGATCTGGATGGTGCAGGCGGGCACCACGCTCTCGACCCGCCTGCGTGGCACCTCGCCGAACTCCTTCAACCGCCTGAAGCTGCACCCCGGCGAGCAGAAGAAGGTCTGCGTCGAGCGCTGGGACCTGCTCGACGGTCGCTTCGTGCTGGGTTCGCACTTCAACCTGAGCTGGTAACCCGCGGTCGCGCGCGAACCGCGGTCAGCCCACCGACAGGCCGACCAGATAGACACCGGCGAAGCCGATGTTGAAGGCGATGAACAGGTAGAGCATGTAACGCAGATAGCTACCGAAGGTCAGCCCCGGCACCTTGCTCATCGCGACGATACCGGAGGCCGAACCGATCACCAGCAGCGAACCGCCGACACCGACCGCGTAGGTCAGCACCATCCATTCGGCAACGCCCATTTCCAACCCGGATTTGAGCAGCGCTGCGGTCAGCGGCACGTTGTCGATGGCTGCCGACATCAGGCCCATCAGGTAGTTGGCCATGACGGCGGGGACCTGGTCATAGATGTGCACCAGCCCGTCGAGCACGCGAATCTCCTTGAGCATGCCGACCAGCAGGAGGATGCCGAGGAAGAAGAACAGCGTTTCGAACTCCACCTGGCGTACGTATTCGAGAATCGGATCGGAGTCGTTGTCGTCGCTGAAGAAGCGCGCAACCAGGAACATCACCGAGAGGCCGGCGAGGAAGGTCAGCACCGGCGGAATCTGGAACAGGAAGTTGCCGACGATGGTGCTCAGAATGGTGCAGAGGAAGATCAGCGCAATAGCCACATCCACGCCGCGCACATCGTTGCGATGGCCCTGCACCGCTACCTCGCCTTTCATGCCGATCGACAGCATGGCCGCCAGCACCATTACCGCGATAAATGCCGGTACGGCCAGTGCCAGCAGCTGGAGGATCGCCACCTTGCCGGCGAGGAAGATCATCAGCGTGGTGACGTCACCGGTAATCAGCGCGACGCCACCGGAGTTGACGGAGAAAACCACCAGTGTCGCGAACTTGATGGTCTTCGCCCTATCCAGCTGCAGCGAGAGGATCAGGGTGATGGAAACCAGCGTCGCGGTGATGTTGTCGGCCAGCGACGAGAACACGAAGCAGAAGGTCGCGGTGAGAAACAGCAGCGCGCGCTCACTGATTCTTTTCGGCAGGACGAGATAGATCAAATTCTCGATCATGCCCTTCTTGTTCAGGTAGGCGACGAAGGTCATCGCCGCCACCAAGAAGATCCACAAACCGGCAATCTCGGCGATGTTCTCGTTGAGGCTTTCCAGCACGGTTTCCCGCGCCTCGCCCGCCGGAGCAAAGATGAACAAGAGCAGCCAGGCCAGCGTGCCGAAGAACAGCGTCACCTTGGCCTTGTTCACGTGGGTAATTTCTTCGAGCACGACGCCAAGCAGCGCCGCCACCGCCAGTGCAATCAGCACGTACGTCAGCAATTCAGGCATATCTCACCTAATGGGAAGTGGGGAAAAAGGGTCTGTGCGCGACGGAACGACGCACGGGGAGGAATTGGGGATGCGCATGTTAGCCAAAGCGCCAGGCGAGCGGAATCACCGCGTGTCAAACGCAGAATGTTTCAGCATATGAGTACGACTAAAGACAGGGCGTCTACGACGGGGGTTCTATGCGGATGACGCTCAGGGGTTGCGGGCCAGTTGCTCCTGGTCGAGCACGCGCTTGGCGCCCAGATAACTCTTGTGCCAGTAGTCGGCAGTAAGGCTGTCCAGACGTACCGTGCCGCCAGATGATGGCGCGTGAACGAAGCGGTCTTCGCCAACGTAGATGCCTGCGTGGCTGACCCGGCGCCCACCGCTGGTCGCGAAGAACACCAGATCGCCGGGCTGCAGTGCGTCGCGCCGTACCGACGGGCCGCGCAAATTGCTCATGGCTTGAGTGGTGCGAGGGAGCTGGATGCCGGCTGCGCCGCGGTAGACGTAGCCGATCAGGCCACTGCAGTCGAAGCCGCTGTCCGGCGTGTTGCCGCCCCAGCGATAAGGCGTGCCGACCAGGCCAATCGCGCTGAACAGCACGTCTTCAGCGGCGCCGGGTACGGCCTGATGGGCCTTGGGCGTCTGCACGAGTGGCGGCGTGGGCGCCTGCCCGGCACAGGCGGTCAGCAGCGCAGTCAGAACAACGAGCGTGAGACGAGCCGGATAGTGCATGGCAGAGCGGTCCAGGCAAATGAGCCATCACTCTGCCGGCATGTACGGGAAGACGCAACCCCCGCAGGTCGCGGGATCAGTGCTGGGACGTGTGCGGAACCAGGTCCGAAGCCAGGGCGAGCACGCGCTTGGCTTCCATGTAGCTGGCGCGCCAGTACTTGTCGTCCAGGCTGTCGACGCGCACGCCACCACTGCGGCTGCTGGAGGCGTGGATGAACTGGTCGTCGCCGATGTAGATGCCGGCGTGGCTGACTCGGCCACGGCCGCGGTTGTTGAAGAACACCACGTCGCCCGGCTCGAGCTCACTGCGCTTGACCACCGGTGCGTCGAGGTTGATCAGCTCGCGGGTGGAACGCGGCAGCTCGAGGCCGGCTTCCTTGCGGAACAGGAAACCGACGAAGCCGCTGCAGTCGAATCCGCTCTTCACCGAACTGCCGCCGTAGCGATACGGGGTACCAACCAGGGTGAAGCCGCGTTCGAGGATGCTGTCGGCCAGCTGCGGCAGCTGGTAGTCGTGTTCGTCGGTCAGTTCGGCCAACGACTGCTCTTCACTCTTTTCGAGGGCAGCGAGGTCGAAGTCTGCAAGAGGATGATTGTGCGACAGCCGAGGCGATTCGATCTGCTGCTCGGTCTGTACGGGCTGGCCGGCGCAGGCCGTCAGCAGGGCGATAAGTGCGAGAGGCACGAGGGGTGCGAAGCGTTGGCGCATGGGCACGGCCGTGTCATTGATTCCAAAGTGCCGGCGACTATGCCTTCTATCGCTTCGATGATCAATTTCAATCGGACGAATTGTGACGAATCCCCTGCGACAAAACGTCTGCGCGGCCCGCCTGCGGCCGACGCAGCCGCTTGATCCCGGTTGCGTCGACCGCGAGAGCACTATCCGGGCTGATCAGCATCCGCACTGCCCGGCGTGCTCCGGCGCGCTTGCGCAACCGCCGGCACCGCAGCCGTACGTATCATGCGAATCGTTGCGCAGGGCATCGGCCATGTTCGCCATCGCCTGCTCGAGCCGGACGCGCAAGCCACCGTCCATGGGGGTTTCGGCCAGCGCCTTGCGCATGCAGAACATCCATTGGTCGCGCTCGAGCACGCCGATGCGGAAAAAGCGGTGGCGAAAACGCAACCGCGGGTGGCCGTGCTTTTCGATGAAACGAGAGGGACCACCCAGCCACCCGGAAAGGAAATCGAAAAGTCGCTCCCGGATCTGCGTGGTATCGCTGCCATGCATGTCGCGCACTTCGGCTACATCGGGTTCGCACAGCATCAGATCATAGAAGCGGTCGACCAGGCGTCGTAGCGGTTCGTCACCGCCCAGTTCCTGATAAGGGGTTGGTTCGATGGACACGTTCAAGACATTACTCCTTGAAGAAAACCGCAGCGGCCACAGGCCAGGCCGCCGGTTCGTTCGGGAATCGCGACAAGCGGGTCGATTGAAGCGACGAGCTAGCGCTGCGCCTGCCAGAGAATCAGATAGCCCAACCCCATCAGAGGCCAGCCGAGCAAGGGATGGAACAACAGGCGCCAGGCGCCGTGCCTGGGCACGAAGCCGACACCATGGATGAAGCCTGCAGAGATGCCCCACATCACGAACATCAATTGCGGATGGCTGTAACCGCCCTGCCCGTCCAGCATGGCCGCCGGGTGAATCAGCAGAACCAGCGCCAGCGGCCCGGCCAGCAACAGGGAGAGCGTGCGAGCGGCTGCGCCGTACAGCCGCCCGCCCGTCATCCCGATCAAGGCTCTGCGTCCAGGTCCTGCGTGGCTTCGAGCCACAGGGCATTGATGATGCCGAAGCTACAGGCCAGCAATACGCCGAGAATCCAGGTGAAGTACCACATAGTCTGATCTCCTTGGCACGGTGGGCGACATCTGCCCACCTGCTCGTTCAATAAAGGCCGTGAGGGTTGGCTTCGATGGTCTTCTGGTTGAGGCGGCCCCACATGCGGATGTAGCTCCACAGCGTGTAGCAGAGGATCAGCGGTACGAAGATGCAGGCCACGACAAACATGATGCCCAGCGTCTTGTGACTCGACACCGCATCCCAGATGGTCAGACTCGAGGCCGGGTCGAGGCTCGACGGAAAGACGAAGGGGAACAGCGCAAAGCCCGCGGTGCAGATGCTGCCAACGATCATCAGGCTGGTACCGAGGAAACTCACGCCACCGCTGTTGCGACTGGAACCCAGCAGCGCGAGCAAGGCGCCGACGATGCCTGCCGCCGGTGCGATCAGGGTGATCGGATAGCGCGAGTAGTTGGCCAGCCAGCCGACGTTGTCTTGGACCACCTGCTTGTCCAGCAACGGATTGAGCGCTGCCCCCGGATCGGTCACCGAAAGCTGGCTGAAGCCCTGAATTCCCAGCGCCAGCCATGCCCCGGCGGCAACGAAGCCAAACAGGAACACCAGCACGCACAGCCGCGTTGCCTGCCGCGAGCGCTCGGCCAGGTCACCATCGGTACGCAGCATCAGCCAGGCACCGCCGTGAGCACTGAGCATGCTCAGGCTGACCACGCCACAGAGCAGCGCGAACGGGTTGAGCAATGCGAAGAAGGAGCCGTGGTAGGTCGAACGCATCAGCTCGTCGAGCTGGAATGGCAGCCCGAGAAACAGATTGCCGAAGGCCACGCCGAACACCAGCGCCGGCACCGCACCGCCGACGAACAGCGCCCAGTCCCAGGCACTGCGCCAGCGCGGGTCCTCCACCTTGCTGCGGTAGTCGAAGCCCACCGGCCGGCAGAACAGCGCGAACAGCACCAGTAGCATGGCCCAGTACAGGCCGGAGAAAGCCACCGCGTAGACCATCGGCCAGGCGGCGAACAAGGCGCCACCGGCGGTGATGAACCACACCTGATTGCCGTCCCAATGCGGGGCGATGGTGTTGATCGCCACACGCCGCTCGTTGTCGGTCTTGCCGACGAAGGGCATCAGCGCCATGGCGCCCATGTCGAAGCCATCGGTCAGGGCGAAGCCGATCAGCAGCACACCGATCAGCACCCACCAGACCAGCTTGAGAACCTCGTAGTCGAACATCTCGTTTACCTCACATGGCGGTCGGTTCGGTGGGAGCGTCCTTGGCGGGCGCCGGGGTGGTAACCGCTTCGCGCAACCGTTGCACCTGATTGGCGGCCGCAGCCTCCAGCTCGAAGTGATAGCGGCCTGTATGCAGGCTGCTCGGGCCGAGCCGCGCGAAGCGGATCATCAGGAACATCTCGATCACCAGCAGCAGGCTGTAGAACGCGACCAGGGCGATCAGCGAGCCCCAGATATCGCCAGCCGCAAGGGTCGAAGTGGAGAGATGGGTCGGCAGCACTTCGGCAATGGACCAGGGCTGACGACCATGCTCGGCGACGTACCAGCCGGTCTGCGCCGCGATCCAGGGCAGCGGCAGGCTGAACAGCGCGAACTTCAGCAACCAGGGCTTGTTCTCGGCATTGCGCTTGATCGATGCCCAGCTGGCCAGGGCGAACAGCACCAGCATCAGGAAGCCCGCGAAAACCATCGCGCGGAAGGTCCAGAACAGGCTGAACACGTTGGGAATGGTGTCGAGCGCCGCCTGCTTGATCTGCGCATCGGTGGCATCCACCACGTTGGCGGTGTACTTCTTCAGCAGCAGGCCGTAGCCGAGGTCCTGCTTGACCTCGTTGAAGGCGGCGATGGCTTCGGGCGACTTGTCGCCGGTACGCAGCATCTGCAGGCGCTCATAGGCGAGCATGCCGTTGCGGATGCGCAACTCGTGTTCGGCAACCAGTTGTTTGATCCCCTTGACCTCCTCATCCACCGAACGCGTGGCGATCAGCCCCAGCACGTAAGGGATCTTCACCTCATAGTCGGTGCGCATCTCGTCCTGATTGGGCAGGCCGAACAGGGTGAAGCCTGCCGGCGCCGGATGGGTATCCCACTCGGCCTCGATGGCCGCCAGCTTGACCTTCTGCACGTCACCGATCTCGTAGCCGGATTCGTCGCCAAGGATGATCACCGAGATGGTCGACGCCAGGCCGAACACTGCGGCAATGGCGAACGAGCGGCGGGCGAAGCCCAGGTCACGCTTCTTCAGCAGGTAGTAGCTGGAGATCGCCAGCACGAAGATCGCCCCGGTGACGTAGCCGGCCGACACGGTGTGGACGAACTTGACCTGTGCCACCGGGTTGAACAGCAGCGCGCCAAAATCCACCAGCTCCATGCGCATGGTCTCGAAGTTGAACTCCGAACCCACCGGATTCTGCATCCAGCCGTTGGCGATCAGGATCCACAGCGCCGAAAGATTCGAGCCCAGCGCTACCAGCCAGGTAACCGCCAGGTGCTGCACCTTGGACAGGCGATCCCAGCCGAAGAAGAACAGCCCGATGAAAGTCGACTCGAGGAAGAAGGCCATCAACCCTTCGATCGCCAAAGGCGCACCGAAGATGTCCCCGACGTAGTGGCTGTAGTAGGCCCAGTTGGTGCCGAACTGGAACTCCATGGTCAGTCCGGTGGTGACGCCGAGGGCGAAGTTGATGCCGAACAGCTTGCCCCAGAACTTGGTCATGTCCTTGTAGACCTGCTTGCCGGTCATCACATAGACCGACTCCATGATGGCAAGCAGGAACGCCAGACCCAGGGTCAGCGGCACGAAAATGAAGTGATACATCGCTGTCATGGCGAATTGCAGGCGTGACAGATCTACAACGCTTTCCGAGATCATCTCGGCCCTCCCTCGGGATTGGCATCCCGTTTATCAAGCAAATGTTCGGCGACACGCACCGAACCGTTTTCGGGAATGCTGGGAGCATCGAACCAGATGTTTTTTATGGTTATGAGGATCGCGACCTTGACCAGCAGCACCAGCACGATGTCCCGCCTGAGCGATGACTTGAACATGCCTACCTCCTTGCTCGCCTGCCGAGGCGCATCGCGCCAAGGCAGCATGCTGCGATTGAAGGCCCCCGTTGGGGTCGGGGGCCGAAACCTGAACGCAGCAGTCCAGGCTCAATCGCCGTGCCCCGGACCCACCCGTGGAAGCAGTGCTCGGGCTCGGGGCAGGCAAAGTGTCCTGCCGCTCCCCTGCCGCCACAACTGCGACAGCCTGCCTCACCTGCGCGAGGCCGCTGCGCCTCTCCGGCCGCCTCGCTTGAAAAGCATAGATGCACCGGGTGGCTATATGAGGCGGCATGATGCCGAACCACCGCCATGCGGCGTCCTGTCGCGCTCACGGCACGCGCAACCAGCGGCGAAAACCGTTTCCGGCCGTGGTGGATAACGGGCTCCAAGCGAAGTCCCATGGCGCGGGCGGCAGTTCCTCCTCTTCTGCTGGCAAGGTCCTGCCGCCCAGCCGCACACGTGCTTTCCAGTCGAAGACGTGTTCACCACCACCCTGCCAGCCCAGCACGACGCCGATCGCCGGGCTGTCATCGCTGGCGACCCAGCGGGCCGCGGCAGCGATCATCATGGTTTCGATCTGTTCCGGCTCGATCAGCTCGCGATAGTCGGAGGCCAGCAACCAGCGGCAGACGCTAAGGTGGAATGTCCAGTCGAGGGCGAGCTGGCAGCCATAGGCCCAGGTCATGAACTGGCGGAAGATCCCCAGCCCATCGGGCGGGTCCAGTTTGAGCAGGCGCGGGCAGACATCGAACAAGGCGTGCCAGTAAGGCAGCAGCTTGGCATCCAGATGAACGAAGCTGCGGGCATTGCTCGGGTAATCCGGAAACGGCAGCCGATAGCTGACGCGGCTGTCGGCGCGGGCGAATCTTTCCATCATGGTCATGGTGAAATCCCCTGTGTTGACCGTGCCGTCGGAAGGCTCCGACGCGTATCCGCCCCGCAGGCAGCACGCTGCGGCGGGAGCGGTGAAAGGCATCAGTCAGGGGAATTCAGGGCGCGCGGGGGTTCAGCGCCGGCCAGTGGTACCGAGGGCCGCCAAGATGCGGCGCTGGCCGTGGCTGCAGCTTGGCCGTTCGGCGGCCGAGCCAGCCGAGCGCAAACAGCACCACGATGGCCAGCAGGCTCAGACCGCATAGCGGGCAGTCGAAGGCCTGCTCGGCCAGTTCATGCACGTCTGTAGCAGGTGCCTTCGCCCCCGCTGGAGTTTCGTCACTGAAGCAGAATGCATCCTGCCCCATGGCCAGCTCGAACCCCACGTGCGTCGCGTGATTCAGGCTGCAGACAAAGGCATTGAGCAGGATGCAGGTGAGAAGCACCCATACGATCTGCACGCGTTTGTCTTTGACGATGGTCATGTTTGAACTTTACACCGCGCCCTCTCACGCGGCGCTGCGCCAAACCGTCGCACAAGCCAGGCTCTCGCCGGACGCGGAGCGGTCGTCAATGATTGACGGTGAATGCCAGCATTGCTGAAAGCTGACACAGCGGGCGGCCACTCTCGGCCTGCCACTGGTTGAAGGCAGCCTGCACCGCAGCCTGGTCGCGCTGACTGCTGGGCAGCTTGTCGACGATTTCTTGTGCCTTGAGCGCTGCCACTACGTCATTGCTTGGAATGAAGGTGTCCTTGCCGGCCATGCGCAACAGGCGTGGCGCCGACAGGCCGCCGAGCTGGCTGCCATGCTTGGCCAGGTAGCGCCACAGGCCGACGATGTCGCTGCTCGGCCAGTCCGCCAGCAGGTTGCCGAAGCTGCCTCGCTCCTTTGCCACGTCGAGCACGAACTGAGCATTGCGCGGCACGCTCTTGAGCTTGCCCAGATGGCGGATCAGTCGAGTGTCCTGCATCAGCCGCTCGATGTGCTCGCCGCCCATCAGCACCACCTTTTCCGGATCGAAAGCGAAGAACGCCTGCTCGAAGGCCGGCCATTTGGCGTCGACCAGACTGTGCTTGAGGCCGGCGCGGAAGATGCGCAGGCTGATCAGCGAGAGGTAGCGGTCATCGGAAACGCCGCGCAGCTCATCGGCGCTGCGCGGTTGCGGCAAGCGCGCTTCCAATGCCGCGGCCGAGCCGAAGCGGTTGAGGCAATATTCGTGCAGCCATTTGTAGTCTTGCATGGTTCGGATCCGATGTGACGGCAGCGGCACAGGGTGCCGATGACGAGCCCGCCTCGCAAGTCCGCCGCCGACGCAGTTGGGCGGCAGCGGTCGGGCTGCACCGCTTGGTGCGCGTCTTATTTGCCCTGCCATCAGGCGCGCAGACGGTGAACACGCTTCGCGTTGTCCACCCTGCGAGCAGAACGTCGTCCGCGTGCGAGCCGGCTCAGCCGCGCAGCCGCTGCGCCGCCAGACGTAGCATCTGCTCGGTCGCCGTCCAACCCAGGCAGCCGTCGGTGATCGACACGCCGTAGCGCAGTTCACCGGACAGCGGCTGACAACCATCGAACAGATGGCTCTCCAGCATGACGCCACGCAGGCTCATGTCGCCAGCCAGGCGCTGCTCGATCACCGACTCCAGCACAGCGGGCTGACGCAGTGGGTCCTTGCCACTGTTGGCGTGGCTGCAATCGACCATGATGCGCGAGGCGATCCCCTGCTTTTCCAGCGCGCGACAGGCAGCAGCGACACTGGCCGCGTCGTAGTTGGGTGCTCCGTGGCCACCGCGCAGGACCAGATGGGTATCCGGATTGCCGCGGGTCTGCAGCAGTGCCGGATGGCCGAGATCGTCGATGCCGAAGTGCTGATGTGGATGTTCCGCTGAACGCATGGCGTCGCAGGCGATGCCCAGGCCGCCATCGGTGCCATTCTTGAAGCCCACCGGCAGGTCCAGCCCGCTGACCAGCTCGCGATGGATCTGCGACTCGCTGGTGCGCGCACCAATCGCGGCCCAGCCGAGCAGATCGTCGAAGTATCCGGCAGCCAGCGGCTGCAGCAGCTCGGTGGCGATCGGCAGGCCGGTATCGAGGATATCCAGCATCAGGCGGCGCGACAGGTGCAGCCCCTCGGCCATGTTGCCGCTGCCGTCCAGATGCGGATCGTAGACCAGGCCTTTCCAGCCGATGGTCGTGCGCGGCTTCTCCACATAGGCGCGCATCACCAGCAGCAGCTGATCGCTGACTTCGGGAGCAAGGGCGGCGAGACGCTCGGCGTACTCGAGCGCTGCGACAGGATCGTGCAGGGAACAGGGCCCGACGACGACCAGCAGGCGCGGATCGCGACCGTCGAGCACGGCGCGGATGGCGTTGCGGTCGTTCTGGATGCGTGCGGCAAGGGCGTCGCTCAAGGGCAGACGCTGGCGCAATACTGCGGGACTGGGCAGCGGCTGCGCGCTGCGGCGGACGGAAAGGGTTTCGGCGATGGTCGGGGTGTGGCTGGCAAGTACGGTGGCGGATGCATTCATGATCTGGCGGTTCCTTCTGCCGACGCGGGTGGTCCGCGTCAGCGCTAGTCGGGTGTTCGTTCGCGTGAGGTCTGCTGGGCGTCGAAGCGGCTAAATCGCCAGTCGTAGCGGTAATAACGGTCGGTACGGTAAGTGGTCATGGCGTGTTCCTCGTTGCGTTGGGCCATCGCGTGGCCGAAAAAAACAAAACCCCCGGTCGGGTGGCCGACCGGGGGTTCGAAAACTGCTCTGGTGGCGACCCTGCTTGCTAGGGCGCCTGTGGGGTATCAGGCGCGCCTGTGGCTAAACCAATACCCAAAGTAATAACCAGCGGCTGCAACCTGCTGCCCACGAGCGAACACGGCGCGAATGGCACCGGCATCGACAACGTTCAGGGCTACAGGGTTCAGGGACATGCTGATCTCCAGAAGATGACCGAACCATACTCTGCCGGGACTGCGGCTTTCAACCGGCACGGCAAAAGAAAGTGGCTGGCTCGGCCGGGTGCGCCCGATTACAGGCTCATCACATCGACAAAGCGCGGCGTGGCGCTGTCGTCGATGCGCAGGCTCTTGAAGTCGAACAGGTTGCGGTCGGCCAGCTGCGAAGGCACCACGTTCTGCAGCGCGCGGAACATGATTTCGGTGCGCCCTGGCGACTTGCGCTCCCACTCCTGCAGCATTTCCTTGACCACCTGGCGCTGCAGATTTTCCTGCGAACCACAGAGGTTGCACGGGATGATCGGAAACTCCTTCATCTGCGAGTACGCCTCGATGTCCGCCTCGTTGCAGTAGGCCAGCGGGCGAATCACCACGTTGCGTCCATCGTCGGAGAGCAGCTTGGGCGGCATGGCCTTCAGCGTGCCGCCATAGAACATGTTGAGGAAGAAGGTCTCCAGGATGTCGTCGCGATGATGCCCGAGCGCCATCTTCGTCGCGCCGATCTCGTCGGCGAAGGTGTACAGCGTGCCGCGGCGCAGCCGTGAGCACAGCGAGCAGGTGGTCTTGCCTTCCGGAATCTTCTCCTTCACCACCGAGTAGGTGTCCTTCTCGATGATGTGGTACTCGACGCCGATGGACTTCAGGTATTCGGGGAGGACATGCTCGGGAAAGCCGGGCTGCTTCTGGTCCATGTTCACGGCAACGATCTCGAACTTGATCGGCGCGACCTTCTGCAGATAGAGCAGCACGTCGAGCATGGTGTAGCTGTCCTTGCCGCCGGACAGGCAGACCATGACCTTGTCGCCATCCTCGATCATGTTGAAGTCGGTGACGGCCTCGCCGGCTAGGCGGCGCAGGCGCTTCTGCAGTTTGTTCTGGTTGACCGAGAGGTTGCCCATGTCAGGTGTCCGGGTGAGATGCGAAAACTGCGCATTTTACGCGCAAAGCAGCCGCGACCGCAGCCCGTTCGCCGTGTGGCCGATGTGAACCAGCCCCGGCCCTCCTCCGCTGGCCCTGTGCTAGTCTCGGCCGATGGACGACCTCTCCCCCGCACTGGATCTGCCAGACCACCTGCTCATTCTGTTGCAGGAAAAGCCCGAGGGCCGCAGCGAGTACGAGCTGATCCAACAGCTCAAGCGGCGGCACAGCACGCACGTGCCGAATTTGCCGCTGACCGACAAACTGGTGCTGTTTCGCACGCATTTCCTGGTGTTCAACGCACTGTACTTGCTGCGCGACCGACTCTGGGCCGAGGCCAGCGGCCATTTGCAGATCAATCCATTGCATGTGCAATTGCTGCCCTATTCGACGGCCAGTGCCGGGCTCACCGAACAGGATGCGCTGCGCGAGTACTACCTTGACCTGAGCAACCTGCGGGATACCGACGAGGACGATGTGGAGCGCCTGCTGGCGAGTTTCTGGACGCGCATGCAGGGCAGCGACGAGAAGCGCGCGGCGCTCGAGCTGTTCGAGCTGGACCGCTCGTCCCAGCCATTGACGCTGGAACTGATCAAGCATCGCTACCGCCAACTGGTCAGCCTGCATCACCCGGATCGCGGCGGGAGCACTCAGCGCTTGCAGTCGATCAACCTGGCCATGGAAATACTCGCGCGCTATTACCACTGACCACATAGCTTCGAAACGCTCTAACGCCGCGGATGCATCCGCGAGCCGCATTCCTATACTGCGACATAAGGTCGCACGCGCCGTCCTCCGATGACGACCGCCAGGCGAAGCGACCCTCCAAAACAGAGGAGACGCTGGCATGATCAATCACGTTTGGGGTTTGTTCGCCCATCCCGGGCAGGAATGGAACGAGATACGTGGCGAGGAAGAAACCGTCAGCCACATGTATCTCACCCATGTACTGGTGCTGGCAGCGATACCCGCTGTCTCGGCCTATATCGGCGCGACCCAGGTGGGTTGGAGCATCGGCGGTGGAGAGCCGGTCAAGCTGACGCAGGCCAGTTGCATGCAGCTGGCGATACTTTCCTACTTCGCGATGCTCGCCGGCGTCGCCGTCATGGGCGGCTTCATCCACTGGATGGCGCGGACCTATGATGCCAACCCGACCCTCACCCAGTGCATCGTCTTCGCTGCGTATACCGCGACTCCGTTGTTCATCGGCGGTCTGGCCGGGCTTTATCCGCATCTGTGGCTGGGCATGCTCGTGGGTACGGCAGCGGTCTGTTACACGGCCTACCTGCTTTACGTGGGACTGCCGAAATTCATGAACATCCACGAAGACGAGGGTTTCATGTTTTCCAGTTCGGTACTGGCCGTGGGGCTGGTCGTGCTGGTGGCAATCATCGCCATTTCGGTGATCACCTGGGGGATGGGCATCGGCCCGGTTTACGTTCGCTGAGCCATCCAGTCGTCACGAGGCCGCCTGCGGGCGGCCTTTTTTGCGTCCTGAAACCCTCACAGCTCGCGTGCGGCAAAAGGTCTGCACACATCAAGGGAAACCCTCGGCGCCTCGACCGTTCTAAAGCCATATCGCCGCCGGAGCTGTAGGTCGGGCGGCTCTCAAGGCAGACGGAGACCCGTATGATCCCGCACTTCATGACATTGCTCACCCGCCCCGATCAGGCGTGGGCAGATATCCGCCGCGACGAGGAAAAGAACAGCTCCAACTACCTTGTCCATCTGTTGCTCTGGGCCTTGCTGCCAGCGGTCTGCATGTTCATCGGCACCCGTTACGTGGGCTGGAGCCTGGTGGAGAACGAGCGGATCTGGCTCGATACGCGCAGCGCGTTTCAGCTGAGTGCGCTGATCTACATCACCATCGTGGTCGGCACCTTCATCATGGGGTTCTTCCTGCGCTGGATGTCTCGCTCCTTCGATGCACGACCGACCTTCAACCAGTGCGTGGGCTTCATCGCCTATGTCATCACGCCATTCTTCCTGGCCGGCCTCGGTGCGCTCTACCCGACACGCTGGATCGCCATCCTGGTGCTGGTGGCGGCGGGCGCGTATTCAACCTATCTGCTGTTCGTCGGCCTGCCGACCTTCATGCGCATCAACAACCGCAACACCTTCCTCTACGGTGCCAGTACCTGGGGCGTCGGCCTGCTGGTCCTGGTCAATCTGAAGGTGCCGATGATCCTGTTCTGGATGCTCGCGCTCGACCCGACCTATGAACGCGATACCCCGCAGAACCAGAGCTACGGCTTCGAGGAGAATCGTCCGCAGGACGAACCGGGTGGCGTGGACAACGAACGCCGATTCAACGAACGACCGAACGAGTGACGAACGAGCTGCTCGGCGGGTAGACGCTTTGGCATAATGCGGCGCTCCCAGGGAGTTGCCCAATGCCCGAGCGTCTCAATGCCCGTGTCGAAGCCTGCTACACGCTGGCCGAGCAGTTTTTCAAGCGCCGCTTCCCCCGCCCTGAAGTAAGCCTGAAGCTGCGTGGGCAAAAGGCCGGCGTGGCCCACCTTCAGCAGAATCTGCTGCGCTTCAACGAACAGCTGTACCGGGAGAATGCCGACCACTTTCTGCGCCAGACGGTGGCGCATGAAGTGGCCCATCTCGTCGCTCACCAGATGTTCGGCGCGCGCATTCAGCCGCATGGCGAGGAATGGCAGCTGATCATGCGTGGCGTATACGAGTTGCCAGCGGATCGCTGCCATAACTACGCCGTGCATCGACGGCCCGCCACTCGTTATGTTTACCGCTGCAGCTGCCCGGACCAGGATTTCACCTTCACCGCTCAGCGCCACGCGCTGGTTGGCAAAGGCCGGCGCTATTATTGCCGGCGCTGCAAGACGACGCTGTCGTTCACCGGTGAACAGCGCCGCGAATGAAGTCTTCGATCAGAGCGCTCGAGCTCGCCAACCGGCAATGACGAACAACGCCGCCAGCAATGCCATCAGCTGCGGCCAGCCGGCATGATCCCAGACATAGCCTGCACCATAGCCCACGACACTCGAGCCCAGGTAATAGGCACACAGATAGAGCGCCGAGGCCTGCGCACGGGCACCTCGCGCATGGGCGCCCACCTGTCCGCTGGCCACAGCATGCGCTGCGAAGAAACCGAGCGTGAAAACCCCGAGACCGACGACGATGCTGACCAGCCAGGGCGTTGCGCATAGCCCCACGCCAAGCAGCATGAGCGCGACGCCGCCACGCAGCACCCGGCGCGCACCGAAACGCGGAACCAGGCGCCCCGCCCAACCGGCACTGAAAATTCCGGCCAGGTAGACCACGAACAGCAGACCGATGAAGGTCGAGGAAAGGCCGAACGGCGCGCCGGCCAGCCGAAACCCGATGTAGTTGAATAGCGCGACGAAGCCTCCCATGAGCAGGAAGCCCTGCAGGAACAGAACCCGCAGGATCGGATTACCCAGATGCATGCGGTAGTTCGCCAGCAGACCGCGCGGCGAGAGCGCCTGTGCCTTGAAATGGCGAGACGCCGGCAGCAGCCAGACAAACAGGACCAGGGCGAGCAGCCCCAGCGAGGCAATCCCGCCGAGTGCCAGCTGCCAGCCACCCAGATCGCTCAGCAGGCCGGAGAGCAATCGCCCAAGCATCCCGCCCAGCGCCGTGCCGCCGATATACAGCCCCATCGCCGCGGGCAACGAATCCGGATCGAACTCCTCGCTGACATAAGCCATGGCCAGCGCCGGCAGCCCGCTCAATGCCAGGCCCAACAGCGTCCGCAGGAACAGCAACAGGTGCCAGGATTCGACCAGCACGCAGGCCAACCCGAGCAGACTCGCCAGCCCAAGCGCCGCAGCCATCACCGGCTTGCGCCCCCAGCTTTCGGCCAGCGCAGCGGAAACCAGCAGACACAGCGCCAGCGATAGTGTCGTCAGCGACAGTGCCAGGCTGCTGCTTGCAGCCGACACGGCATAGTGCTTCGCCAGCAGCGGAAGCAGGGGCTGGATGCAATAGAGCAGCGCGAAGGTCGCGAAGCCGGCGCAAAAGAGCGCCAATGTCGCGCGGCGATAGCCGGCGCTGCCGCGTCTGAGATGTGAATCCTGAGTGACCATCGCAAGCAGTACTCCAGCGCAGCTCGCAAAAAAAGCGGCGAAGGCTAGCACAAGCCACCGGCATCGTCGGCGCCTGGCGCGATGCCAACCGCCCATCACCGTTCACAAAGCGAACCGCCGTACGTCGAAACGAACATTGCCCTCTGCCGGTCAGTAACTAGACTCCTCACATGCCAGTCGGAGTAGAACAATGACATTAACGCCGAATGACACATCCCCCTCGAATACTTCGAGCAAGCGCGATGAGACGCGCCTTTTCGTTTTCCTGATCGTCTTCCTGTTTCCCATCCTCAGCGTTGCACTGGTCAGCGGCTATGGCTTCATCGTCTGGATCGTGCAGATGATCTTCGGCCCGCCCGGCCCGGCCTGAGTCAGCCTCCACCGACCTAATCGGGCCCTTGCCCTGTCGCCAATCTGGACGGAACACGCTGATGGGACATCCCCTGCATATTGCCAGCCTGCTGGTCCATTGCCGGCCCGAGTGGCTGGCCGCTCTCAAGACCAACCTGCGTCTGCTGCCCGGTCTCGAACTGCACCAGGAGGCCGCCAACGGCAAGCTGGTGGTGGTGCTCGAGGCAGAGCATGAGTCACGCATCCTCGCCACGATCGACCATATCCAGCAGCTGCCCGGCGTGCTCAACGCCGCATTGATCTATCACGAAGAACTCCTTGAAGGAGACGCCTGATGAGCCTGACTCGACGTCAATTCGCCAAAGCCAACGCTGCGGCCATCGCCGCGACGGTCGCCGGCATGCCGATCGCTTCGACCGCGAGCAACCTGGTCACCGAAGCGGACGCGACCAACCTCAAGTGGGACAAGGCCCCCTGTCGCTTCTGCGGCACCGGCTGCGGCGTCATGGTGGCTACCCGAGAGGGCCGCGTCGTCGCGACCCACGGTGACGTCAAGGCGGACGTCAACCGCGGCATCAACTGCGTCAAGGGTTACTTCCTGTCGAAGATCATGTACGGCTCGGATCGCCTGACCCAGCCGCTGCTGCGCATGACTGACGGCAAGTTCGACAAGCAGGGCGAGTTCCAGCCCGTCAGCTGGGAACAGGCTTTCGACATCATGGAAGAGAAGTACAAGGCGGCGCTCAAGCAGGGTGGCCCTGAAGCGATCGGCATGTTCGGCTCGGGGCAGTGGACGATCTGGGAAGGCTACGCCGCCAACAAGCTGATGAAGGCCGGTTTCCGCTCCAACAACATCGACCCCAACGCCCGTCACTGCATGGCCTCGGCCGCATTCGGCTTCATGCGCACCTTCGGCATGGACGAGCCGATGGGCTGCTACGAGGACATCGAGGCGGCCGACGCCTTCGTGCTCTGGGGCTCGAACATGGCGGAGATGCACCCGGTGCTGTGGACGCGGGTCACCGATCGGCGATTGAGCGCGCCCCATGTGAAGGTCGCGGTGATGTCGACCTTCGAGCATCGCAGCTTCGAGCTGGCCGACATCCCGATGATCTTCAACCCGCAGACCGATCTGGTGATCCTCAATTACATCGCCAACCACATCATCCAGAGCGGTGCGGTGAACAAGGAGTTCGTCAACAAACACACCCGCTTCGCCAAGGGTGCCACGAACATCGGCTACGGCCTGCGTCCGACCGATCCGCTGGAACTCAAGGCCGAGAACGCCGCGGTCGCGAACACCTGGACCGACATCGGTTACGAGGACTACGTCGAGTTCCTCAAACCCTACACCCTGGAACACGCCGCCAAGGAATCGGGGGTACCGGCCGAACGCCTGAAGGCCCTGGCCGAGCTGTACGCCGACCCCAAGGTCAAGGTGATGTCCTTCTGGACCATGGGTTTCAACCAGCACACCCGCGGCGTCTGGGCTAACAACATGATCTACAACATCCATCTGCTCACAGGAAAGATCAGCGAGCCGGGCAATAGCCCCTTCTCGCTCACCGGCCAGCCGTCGGCCTGCGGCACCGCACGCGAGGTTGGCACCTTCTCCCACCGCCTGCCGGCGGACATGGCGGTGACCAATCCCAAACACCGCGCCACAGCCGAAAAGATTTGGAAGCTGCCTCCGGGGACCATTCAGGAGAAACCCGGCTTCCACGCCGTCGACCAGAGCCGCAAGCTCAAGGACGGCGTGCTGAAGGTGTACTGGACACAGGTGACCAACAACATGCAGGCCGGCCCCAATGTGATGCAGGAGATCCTGCCGGGATGGCGCAACCCGGAAACCTTCGTGATCGTTTCGGACGTCTACCCCACCGTCTCTGCCCAGGCCGCCGACCTCATCCTGCCCAGCGCCATGTGGGTGGAAAAGGAAGGCGCCTACGGCAATGCCGAGCGCCGTACGCAGTTCTGGCACCAGCTGGTCAGCGCACCCGGAGAGGCGCGCTCGGACCTCTGGCAGCTGGTGGAGTTTTCCAAGCGCTTCCGCGTCGACGAGGTGTGGCCAGCAGAGCTGGTCGCCAAGGCGCCAGCGCTCAAGGACAAGACGCTGTTCGATGTGCTGTTTCGCAACGGCCAGGTGGACGGCTTCCCAGCCAGCGAGATTGCCGAGGGATACCGGAACCAGGAAGCAGAAGCCTTCGGTTTCTATCTGCAGAAGGGCTTGTTCGAGGAATACGCTGAGTTCGGCCGTGACCATGGGCACGATCTGGCGGCATTCGACGTCTATCACCGCGAACGCGGCCTGCGCTGGCCCGTGGTGGACGGCAAGGAAACCCAATGGCGCTACCGCGAGGGCTATGACCCCTATGTCGAAGCCGGCAGCGGCGTGCAGTTCTACGGCAACGCCGATAAGAAAGCGATCATCTTCGCGCTCCCCTACGAGGTGCCCGCGGAGGTACCGGATGAGGACTATCCGTTCTGGCTCAGCACCGGGCGGGTGCTTGAGCATTGGCACACCGGCAGCATGACGCAGCGGGTCGACGAGCTGCACAAGGCGGTGCCGGACGCGCTCGTCTACATGCACCCCGAGGACGCGCGCAAGCTCAACGTGCGCCGCGGCAGTGTAGTCAGGGTGGTCAGCCGGCGCGGCGAAATGCAGGGCCGGGTCGAGACGCGCGGCCGCAACAAGCCGCCGATGGGGCTGGTATTCGTGCCGTTCTTCGATGCCAACAAGCTGATCAACAAGGTCACGTTGGATGCCACCGACCCCATCTCCAAACAGACCGACTACAAGAAATGCGCCGTGAAGATCGAAGTGGTCAGCATCGCCTGAGGAGAGCCGCCATGAAATTCCGCCTACTGCCGCTGGCTCTGCTCGCGGTGTTCGGCCTTGCCATCGCTGCCGAAACCAACTACCCCCTGGATGCCCCCGCGCCCGATGGCCGCCGCCCGGGTGGCACCATCACTCGGGAGTTCACGCCTCCCCCTCTACATGACGAGGAAAACAAGGACATACGCCGCGAGCGCAACTATCCGGAGCAGCCACCGACCATTCCACACAGCATCCGCGGCTATCACGTGGACAAGAACGCCAACAAATGCCTGACCTGCCACAGCCGAGCGAACAGCGCCCGCGCCCAGGCGCCGATGATCAGCATCACCCACTACACCGACCGCGACCAGCAGACCCTCGCCGCCGTCGCACCACGACGTTACTTCTGCACGCAATGCCACGTGCCGCAGCAGGATGTGAAACCGCTGGTGGAGAACCGCTTCAAGAACATCGACGAGTTGCTCTACCGGGAAACCTCACCATCGACCAACGGAAACTGAGGGGGCCTGGATGAAGTCGATCAAGTCGTTCTTCAAACGCTACTGGGCCGTCCTACGCCGTCCCAGTGTTCACTACAGCCTCGGCGCGCTAACGCTAGGCGGCTTTATCGCCGGGATCATCTTCTGGGGTGGTTTCAATACGGCACTGGAGGCCACCAACACCGAAGCGTTCTGCATCTCCTGTCACGAGATGGAGAGCAACGTCTACGTCGAGATCAAGGACACCATCCACTACAGCAACCGTTCCGGCGTACGCGCCACCTGTCCGGACTGCCACGTACCGCACGAGTGGACCGACAAGATCGCGCGCAAGATGCAGGCGTCCAAGGAGGTCTGGGGCAAGATCTTCGGCACCATCAATACCCGCGAGAAATTCCTCGAAAAGCGTCGCGAGCTGGCCGAGCATGAGTGGGCACGCTTGAAGGCCAATGATTCTCTGGAGTGCCGAAACTGCCACGATTTCGACTTCATGGATTTCACCCGGCAGGGCAAGCGTGCTGCCGAATTCCACTCCACCGCACTGGCCAGTGGTGAAGCGACGTGCATCGATTGCCACAAGGGGATCGCACACAAGTTGCCAGACATGCAGGGCGTACCAGGCTGGTAACCCGAACTCGCGCCATAACGAAAAAGCCCTGAACGGATGTCAGGGCTTTTGTCGATCAGCTATCGCTACGGCGTCATGCCTTGGGTAGCGTCACTCCGCGCTGGCCCTGGTACTTGCCGCCACGGTCCCGATACGAGACTTCACACTCTTCGTCCGATTCGAGGAACAGCATCTGCGCCACGCCTTCATTGGCGTAGATCTTGGCAGGCAGCGTGGTGGTGTTGGAAAACTCCAGGGTCACATGCCCTTCCCACTCCGGCTCGAGCGGCGTGACGTTGACGATGATGCCGCAGCGCGCATAGGTGCTCTTGCCCAAGCAGATGGTCAGCACGTTGCGCGGAATGCGGAAGTACTCGACGGTGCGGGCCAGAGCGAAGGAGTTCGGCGGGATGATGCAGACATCGCTCTTGATGTCGACAAAGCTCTTTTCGTCGAAGTTCTTCGGGTCCACCGTCGCCGAATTGATGTTGGTGAAGACCTTGAATTCGTCGGCGCAGCGCACGTCGTAACCGTAGCTGGAGACGCCGTAGGAAATCAGCCGGTCATTGCCCTCAGTGCGCACCTGGCGCTCGACGTAGGGCTCGATCATGCCGTGCTCCTGGGCCATGCGGCGAATCCACTTGTCCGATTTGATGCTCATGGCTGGCGTCCTGAATAGGTTAATGGGCCTGCGAAGAGGCGCATCTTACCGAGCCTGGCGCGGGTGTTCAAAGCCTGGCTACTGGCGCGCCGCAACGGCTGTCACAGCCAGCAGCAGCCACTCGGCGAAGAAATCCAAAATAAAGCTCGCTTTGCTCCAGAAAAACGGTATTGTTACTGGGCTGCTGCTGCATGTGTCACCGTGAATCGCTACATGTTTAGATTTCGATCCAAATATCGATACGACTCCTATCTCCTTGCACACAGTGATGTTCGGGCCTTTTAGCCCGCACTTTATTCTTCAAAACTTGGTTCAAGGAGACATCAAATGTCCAATCGCCAAACCGGTACCGTTAAGTGGTTCAACGATGAGAAAGGCTTCGGCTTCATCACTCCGCAATCCGGTGACGACCTCTTCGTACACTTCCGTGCCATTCAGGGTGACGGCTTCAAGAGCCTGAAAGAAGGCCAGCAAGTCTCCTTCGTCGCTACCCGCGGCCAGAAAGGCATGCAAGCTGAGGAAGTTCAGGTTATCTAACCTGAGGCTTCTCTGAAAAGCCCCGCTTCGGCGGGGCTTTTTTATGCCTGCGATTTCGCCCAGGCTGCAGGCGGGCGACAGCTGGCGCCGCCTGCAAACTACCGGATCAGTCCTCCGATACCACAATCTTCGGCATCGACTGCGCGATGATCTGGCCACTCTGGGCGATACGGGCACCGACGGTGCGGGCAACCTCCTGATAGATCATCGCGATCTGGCTGTCCGGATCGGCAATCACGGTCGGTTTGCCCGCATCCGCCTGACTGCGGATCGCCATCGACAGCGGCAGCGAGGCCAGCAGATCCACGTTGTACTGCGCGGCCAGCTTCTCGCCGCCACCTTCGCCGAACAGATGCTCGGCATGGCCGCAATTGGAGCAGATGTGAATGGCCATGTTCTCCACCACGCCGAGCACCGGGATATTGACCTTGCGGAACATCTCCACGCCCTTCTTCGCATCCAGCAGCGCCAGATCCTGCGGCGTGGTCACGATCACCGCACCGGTCACCGGGACCTTCTGTGCCAGCGTCAGCTGGATATCGCCGGTGCCTGGTGGCATATCCACCACCAGATAATCGAGGTCGTTCCACTCGGTCTGGGTGATCAGCTGCAGCAGCGCGCCCGAGACCATCGGCCCGCGCCAGACCATCGGCGTCTTGTCGTCGGCGAGGAAAGCCATCGACATGATCTGCACGCCATGGGCCTGCAGCGGAATGAATGCCTTGCCATCGCGTATCTGCGGCCGGCTGCCCTCGGCAATGCCGAACATGATGCCCTGGCTCGGCCCGTAGATATCGGCGTCCAGCACCCCAACCCTCGCACCCTCACGAGCCAGCGCCAGCGCCAGATTGGCCGCCGTGGTGGACTTGCCGACGCCACCCTTGCCGGACGCCACCGCGATGATGTTTTTCACATTGGCCAGTGCCGGCACCTGATCCTGCGCCTTGTGCGCACGGATCACGCAGTCCACCTGCACATCGGCCCGGCTGACGCCGTCCAGCCCTTCGATGGCCATCGCCAGCATCTGCGCCCAGCCGCTGCGAAACAGTCCGGCGGCGTAGCCCAGCTCCAGCTGCACGCTGACCCGGTCGCCCTGGATGTCGATCGAACGCACACAGCCGGCACTCACCGGGTCCTGATTCAGATGGGGGTCGGTGTACTGGCGCAGTACGGTTTCCACAGCTTCGCGGGTGACGGACATGGGTACTCCTGGAAAGACCGAGCAAATCAGACAGGCATCTTACCCTGCCCTGTAGTTCCGAGCCCACCGACGACCGGGACTACGAGCCTACCTTGGCCACGCGGGTGAAAAAACCGTGGCAGAGCTATATAGTTGCAAACTTTCTTTCGTAATTCCGACTGCCGAGTCCCCATGTCCGAAGCCCGCCAGATCCTCGTTACCAGCGCCCTGCCCTACGCCAACGGTTCGATCCACCTCGGCCACATGCTCGAGTACATCCAGACCGACATGTGGGTGCGTTTCCAGAAGCTGCGCGGCAACCAGTGCATCTATGTCTGCGCCGACGACGCTCATGGTTCGGCGATCATGCTACGCGCCGAGAAGGAAGGCATCACCCCCGAACAGCTGATCGCCAACGTGCAGGCCGAACACAGTGGTGACTTTGCCGACTTCCTCGTCGACTTCGACAACTTCTACAGCACCCACTCGGAAGAGAACCGCGAGCTGGCCGAGCTGATCTACACCCGTCTGCGCGACGCCGGGCACATCGCCACCCGCTCCGTGACCCAGTACTTCGATCCCGAGAAGGGCATGTTCCTCGCCGACCGCTTCATCAAGGGCACCTGCCCCAAATGCGGTGCCGAGGACCAGTACGGCGACAACTGCGAGAAATGCGGCGCCACCTACGAGCCCACCGAGCTGAAAGACCCGCGCTCGGCGATCTCCGGCGCCACCCCGGTGCTCAAGGACTCCAAGCACTTCTTCTTCAAGCTGCCCGACTTCGAGGCGATGCTCAAGGAATGGACCCGCGGCGGCGCGCTGCAAGAGTCGGTGGCCAACAAGATCGCCGAGTGGCTCGATGGTGGCCTGCAGGAATGGGACATCTCCCGCGACGCCCCCTATTTCGGCTTCGAGATCCCCGGCGAGCCGGGCAAGTACTTCTATGTCTGGCTGGACGCGCCGATCGGCTACATGGCGAGCTTCCGGAATCTCTGCAAGCGTCGTCCGGAGCTTTCTTTTGACGCCTTCTGGAGCAAGGACTCGAGCGCCGAGCTGTACCACTTCATAGGCAAGGACATCATCAACTTCCACACCCTGTTCTGGCCAGCCATGCTGGACGGCGCGGGCTTCCGCAAGCCGACCGCGGTCAACGTGCACGGCTACCTGACGGTGAACGGGCAGAAGATGTCCAAGTCGCGCGGCACCTTCATCAAGGCGCGCACCTACCTCGATCATCTCAATCCCGAATACCTGCGCTACTACTATGCGTCCAAGCTCGGCCGTGGTGTCGACGACCTCGATCTGAACCTCGACGACTTCGTGCAGAAGGTCAACTCCGACCTGGTCGGCAAGGTGGTCAACATCGCCAGCCGCTGCGCCGGCTTCATCCACAAGGGCAATGGCGGCGTGATGGTCGACGCCAATTCCGAGCCGGAACTCTGGGCAGCCTTCCAGGCCGCCGCGCCGGGCATCGCTGAGGCCTACGAAGCGCGCGACTTCGCCCGAGCCATGCGCGAGATCATGCATCTGGCCGACCGCGCCAATGCCTGGATCGCCGACAAGGCGCCCTGGGCACTGAACAAGGTCGAGGGCAAGCAGGCCGAGGTACAGGAAATCTGCGCATTGGGCGTCAACCTGTTCCGCCAGCTAGTGATCTTCCTCAAGCCGGTGCTGCCGAACCTGGCCGCCGCTGCCGAGCAGTTCCTCAACGTAGTGCCGCTGAGCTGGGACGACCACACCACACTGCTAACCAACCACCAGCTCAACACCTTCACCCCGCTGATGACCCGCATCGAGCCGGCGAAGATCGAAGCGATGATCGAAGCCTCCAAGGAGGACCTGGCCGCCAGCGAAACTGCTGCACCCGCGGGCAATGGTGAGCTGGTCAAGGCGCCGCTGGCCGCCGAGATCAACTTCGACGCCTTCGCTGCGGTAGACCTGCGCATCGCCCTGATCGAAAAGTGCGAGTTCGTCGAAGGTGCCGACAAGCTGCTGCGCCTGACCCTGGACATCGGCGATGCCAAGCGCAACGTGTTCTCCGGCATCAAGAGCGCATACCCCGACCCGAGCAAGCTGGAAGGCCGGCTGACCCTGTACGTCGCCAACCTGGCGCCGCGCAAGATGAAGTTCGGCATGTCAGAGGGTATGGTGCTGGCGGCAGGCCCTGGCGGCAGCGAGATTTACCTGCTCAGCCCGGACAGCGGCGCCAAGCCCGGCCAGCGCGTCATGTGATCCGCGCTTCGCGTGCCGCCCTTGACCGGCACGCGAAGCTCGTCGTTTAAACGGAAACGCCATGAGCGAGCCTGTAGATCCTTCCCGCTGCCCGCTCTGCGGCCAGCCCAACCAGTGCGCCGAGTGCGACACTGGCGCGGACCATCCATGCTGGTGCATGACCGCCACCATTCCCCAGGACACGCTCGACGGCATTCCCGCCGCCGTCAGAAACCAGGCCTGCATCTGTCCCCGCTGCGCCCGCAGTGAATCCGCAGAAAGACCCTGATGCGCCTCGATCGTTACCTCGGCAGCCGCGCGCAGCTCAGCCGACAGGACGTCCGCCGTCTGGTGAGCGACGGCCTCGCACGGATAAACGGCGAGATCACCCGGGCGATGGACCGGGAGGTGCGCATATTCGACTGCGTGGAGCTTGATGGGCAGGTCCTGCAGCCAGGCAAGGCCGCCCGCTACCTAATGCTGCACAAACCGGCCGGCTGCGTCAGCGCCACTCGTGATGCCGCGCACCGTACCGTGCTCGACCTGATCGATGAGCCAAACAAGGATGACCTGCACATCGCAGGCCGACTCGACTTCAACACCACCGGCCTGATGCTGCTGACCAACGACGGGCAATGGTCACGCCGCCTGACCCAGCCGACTAGCCTGCAGGGCAAGGTCTACTTGGTCGAAACCGAAGACGAGATCGATCCTGGCTGCATCGAGGCCTTCGCCCAGGGTCTGTACTTTCGTTTTGAAGATCTCACCACCCTACCGGCCGAACTGGTGCTGCTCGGCCCACGCCGCGCCCGCCTGACCCTGCATGAAGGCCGTTACCATCAGGTCAAGCGAATGTTCGGGCGCTTCAACAACCGGGTCACCGCCCTGCACCGCGAAAGCATGGGTCCGCTGCGGCTGGACGCCAGCCTGACACCCGGCTGCTACCGAGCATTGACGGGCGATGAGATCGCACAAGTCTGACCGCCCATAGCCGCCCACCAGAAAAACCTGCTGCCGCGCTTCATTTCACCCCAGCCTTCTGGTAAAAAGGCACCCCTGAGCGGGCGTCGTATAATGGCATTACCTGAGCTTCCCAAGCTCATGACGAGGGTTCGATTCCCTTCGCCCGCTCCACTGCATCATTCTGCGGACTTCCGCAGAAGTCCAAGAGAGTCTGCAAGTCGTTGCCACACAAGGACTTTTCCTCTCTTTGACGTTCTGCCGCGGTCCACTGCGATCCATCTACAGCCGGGACTTTTAAGTCCACAAACAAGTCCATTTTTGCGGGCGCGGCTGATTCCGGATTGTTGATGGAGGGGCGAGGTCGACGTGACCAGCATCTGGTTCCTGACTCATGTTCAGGAGCAAGAGCATGGCACTCTCAGACCTGGCCGTTCGGCAGGCCAAGGCAACTGGCAAGGCATACACCCTCCCTGACTTGGATGGCCTCTCCCTGGCCGTCACGGCTGCAGGGGGCAGGACTTGGCACTTCCGCTACTACTGGGCGGGCAAGCAGAAGCGGATGTCGCTCGGCACCTACCCGGAGGTGACGCTTCGCGAGGCCCGCAGCCTGCGCGACGAAGCGCGCGCCCTGCTGGCCAAAGGCACCAATCCTCGCGTTCACCGCAAGCAGAAGCGCACCGCTGTCCGGCTCGCCGACGAAAACACCTTCGAGGCGGTGTATCGCAAGTGGCTCAAGCATCGCGGGCTCAGCCTCAAGGAAGGCCGGCAGACGACTCTCTCGATCCTTCCGCGCATCTTCGACAAGGATGTGCTGCCGACCTTGGGCAAGCAGTCGATCTATGAGATCAAGCGGCCCGACCTCCTGGAGGTGATCGCCAGGATCGAGAAGCGCAGGGCGCTCTCCGTCGCCGAGAAAGTCAGGACGTGGTTCAACCAACTGTTCCGCTACGCGCTGGTGATCGTGCCGGGCCTGGAGCAGAACCCCGCCTTCGATCTCGATGTGGTGGCGCTGCCGCTGCCACCCGTCAACCACAACCCGTTCCTGCGCATGGCCGAGCTGCCAAGGCTGTTGCAGCGGCTGCGCAGCTATCGCGGCCGGCGGCAGACCCAGCTCGGGCTGCGGCTATTGCTGCTGACCGGCGTGCGAACCGGAGAGCTGCGGCAGGCGATGCCGGATCAATTCGATCTGGACCGAGGGCTGTGGATCATCCCGCCCGACGTCGTGAAGCAACTCCAGGTGGATATGCGCAAGAAGCGGCAGCAGCCGAAGGACATCCCGCCCTACATCGTGCCGCTGTCGATTCAGGCCATGGAGATCGTCCGGCACCTGCTCGATGAGTTCAAGCCGGCCCAGCGCTACCTGTTCCGGCACGACGGCGACCTGAAGAAGCGCATCAGCGAGAACACGCTCAATGGTGCGCTCAAACGCATGGGCTATCAGGAACGCCTGACCGGACACGGTATCCGCGGCACGATGTCCACTGCGCTCAACGAGATCGGCTACCCGAAGGTCTGGGTGGATGCACAGCTCTCGCATGTCGATCCCAACAAGGTCAGCGCGACCTACAACCATGCCGAGTACGTGGAGCAGCGTCGCCGCATGATGCAGGACTGGGCCGATCGGCTCGACCTCTTCGAGCAGAACCAGGTCGAGGCGGCCAGCATGCCACTCACCGTGCATCTGGAAGGCGTGCCCGCATTCCAGAGTGAGCAAACCGCAAATGCACCCTCCACGCCGGTTAGCGCTTCGCCAATCCTGCTGGTGACGAAGCCGGGTGACGCCATGCCGTTGGTTTCTGCCGCCGCACATCGGCTGCCGGCGGTTGCGCCCCCTCGATCAGCCGCGCCGCTGGTGCCTTCGGACATTCAGCGCGAGAGGATGGAACTGTTCGATGTCTTCGAAGCGCCGCACAACCTTCCCGTCGCGGCGTTTGCCAAGATGGCGGGCAAGTCCCGCAGGTGGATCAGCTACGAGATCAAGGCGGGCAACTTGCTGGCGTTGAACGTAGGCAACCGCGGCCAGCGCGTGCCGGACTGGCACCTCGACCCACTCAAGCACGAGCTGATCCAGTCCGTCCTGAAGCTGACCAGGGGTGCGGACCCTTGGCAGATCTACCATGCACTGCTGCAGCCGCGCTCGATGCTGCGGGGGCGCTCGGCACTGGAGGGCGTGACTGCCAGCAATCTCGACAAGCTCGTCATGGCCGTGAGCACAGCGGTGAAGGAAAGCGAATGGACCCCGCTGCGGGTCGGGGTCGTGTAGTCAAACAACGGGCCGGTAAGGGATGGCCTGGACATTATTCATATTAGTGATACTAATATTCATTTATGGTTTATTGACTATTAGAATACAGTCAATGACCATGGAACCATAAAACATATAAATAAAGAAGCTAGATCTATGGAACTTCTCGTACTACCGAACAATCGCCGCTTGCCTTTTGATTCCGGTGCCAACCTTTTGGAAGTGCTCCGTGAGCACCGTGTGGGTATTTCCTACAGCTGTATGTCTGGACGATGCGGTACTTGCCGCTGCCGAGTTATAGATGGCAGCGTCATTAGTTCGGCGGCGAAAAGCGGTGACTCAAATCGCATCGAAGAGCATTATGTACTCGCCTGTCAGTCAGTGCTCACCAGCAATTGCGCAATTGAGATCATAGACTCAGACGACATAGTCACTCACCCGGCGCGAATCATCAAAGGCATGGTTGTCGCCGTCGAGTCGCCCACTCACGATATTCGCCGCATCCGCATTCGCCTCGCCAAGCCCTTCGAGTTCTCACCCGGACAGTACGCGATGCTACAGTTCAGTCCCGAACATGTGCGTCCATATTCAATGGCTGGTCTGCCAGATGACCAAGAAATGGAGTTCCATATCCGCAAAGTGCCGGGCGGGCGTGTCACGGAGTATATTTTCGAGCACGTCCGCGAAGGTACAAGCATTAAGTTGAGTGGGCCTCTTGGTACGGCCTATCTGCGTCAGGCTCACACCGGGCCGATGCTGTGTGTGGGCGGCGGGACCGGACTCGCACCGGTGCTGTCGATTGTTCGCGGCGCGCTGAAGTCGGGAATGACGAACCCCATCCACCTTTATTTCGGGGTGCGCAGTCAGCAAGACCTTTACGACGCAGACCGATTGAACCAACTCGCGGCTATCCACCCTCAACTGACTGTCCATACAGTGATCGCGACGGGCCCGATTAATGAGGGCCAGCGGGCCGGCCTAATTACCGATTTGATTGAAAAAGACATTCCCTCGCTGGCTGGGTGGAGAGCCTACCTGTGCGGCGCACCAGCGATGGTTGACGCTCTATGCACCGTCGCCAAAGATCTTGGAATATCGCCCGAGCATATTTATGCCGACGCCTTCTATCCCAGCGGGGTCTGAATTGCCCCGACCCTGCACCTCTGTACATCGAGAATTCATCAGGAAGACACTTAAATGAGCATCACTAACAACAGCCGCGTCTGAATATTTAGGACAGCTGGATGATCTCTAACTCCATCATTACCCCATTTGAAGATAGCTTTATGACAGAAAAATGGATTGACGCAGTCGCTCTTTATGAAATCCCTGAAGGTGACGTCCTCGGCGTGACAGTCGAAGGCAAGGAACTAGCGCTGTATGAAGTGGAAGGCGAAATCTACGCTACCGACAACCTGTGCACACATGGTGCTGCCCGCATGAGTGATGGCTTTCTAGAAGGCAGAGAAATTGAATGTCCTTTGCATCAAGGTAGATTTGATGTTTGCACAGGCAGGGCCTTGTGCGCCCCTGTGACACAGAACATCAAAACATACCCGGTGAAGATTGAGGGCCAGCGTGTGATGATTGATTTGAGCTGAGAATTTTAATAGGAGGCACCCCGGACCCTAGAGCGTAATCCCCCCCATTCGATCTCTTGAGGTGAAAATATGAATTACAAAAATAAAAACTTGGTGAGTGAATCTGGGCTGACCCAAAAACACCTGATTCATGGCGACGAAGAACTTTTCCAGCGCGAACTGGAAACCATTTTTGCTCGGAACTGGCTTTTCCTGACTCATGACAGCCTGATTCCGTCCCCTGGCGACTATGTTACGGCAAAAATGGGGGTTGATGAGGTTATCGTCTCCAGGCAGAACGACGGTTCGATTCGTGCTTTCCTGAACGTTTGTCGTCACCGTGGCAAGACGCTGGTACACGCAGAAGCAGGTAATGCTAAAGGTTTCGTTTGCAGCTATCACGGCTGGGGCTTCGGCGCTAACGGTGAACTGCAGAGCGTCCCGTTTGAAAAAGAACTGTATGGCGAGGCGCTCGACAAGAAATGTATGGGATTGAAAGAAGTCGCTCGTGTAGAGAGCTTCCATGGCTTCATCTATGGTTGCTTCGATGAGGAAGCCCCTTCTCTCAAAGACTACATGGGGGACGCTGGCTGGTACTGGGAGCCTATGTTTAAGCATTCCGGAGGGCTAGAACTGATCGGTCCTCCAGGAAAGGTCATAATCAAGGCTAACTGGAAAGCGCCCGCGGAAAACTTTGTGGGGGATGCGTACCACGTGGGTTGGACGCATGCGTCTTCGCTTCGCACAGGGCAGTCGGTCTTCTCGTCGTTAGCTGGCAACGCAGCTTTGCCCCCAGAAGGTGCAGGTCTGCAAATGACCTCCAAATACGGCAGCGGCATGGGTGTGTTGTGGGACGGATATTCAGGCGTGCACAGCGCAGACCTGGTTCCGGAATTGATGGCCTTCGGCGGTGCTAAGCAGGAACGGCTGAACAAAGAAATTGGCGAGGTTCGCGCACGAATCTATCGTAGCCACCTCAACGGCACCGTTTTCCCGAACAACAGTTTTCTGACCTGCTCGGGTGTCTTCAAGGTATGGCACCCGATCGACGCAAATACCACTGAGGTATGGACCTACGCCATGGTCGAAAAAGACATGCCCGAGGATCTCAAGCGCCGCTTGGTCGACGCGGTTCAGAGAACGTTTGGGCCTGCTGGCTTCTGGGAAAGCGATGACAATGACAATATGGAAACGGAATCGCAAAACGCCAAGAAATATCAGTCCAGGGATGGCGATCTGATTTCCAACCTGGGTTTCGGCGGGGACGTATACGGCGACGAGGTTTATCCTGGCGTCGTCGGCAAATCGGCGATTGGCGAGACCAGTTATCGTGGCTTCTATCGGGCTTACGGCGCGCACATCAGCAGCTCTAGCTGGGCTGAATTCGAGGATGCCTCTAAAAATTGGCATACCGAACTGACAAAGACTACTGATCGCTAACAGACGAGAGGGACCATGATGATTAATATTCAAGAAGACAAGCTTGTCTCCGCCCACGATGCCGAAGAGTTTCTTCGTTTCTTAAATTCCGGCGACGAGGCTTTGCAACAAGAAGCTACCACGTTGCTAACCCGGGAAGCGCATCTTTTAGACATTCAGGCTTACCGCGCCTGGTTAGAGCACTGCGTGGACTCAGAGGTGAAATATCAGATTATCTCACGCGAACTGCGCTCAGCTTCCGAGCGCCGTTACCAGCTCAATGAAACCATGAACATTTTCAACGAGAATTATGAACAACTGGAAGTTCGCGTAGCGCATCAACTGGATCCGCAAAACTGGGGCAATAGTCCAAAGGTGCGCTTTACTCGTTTCATCACAAATATCCAGGCTGCAATGGACGAAAATGAAGATTTGCTTCACATTCGCTCCAACCTAATTGTTCACCGAGCACGACGCGGCAATCAAGTCGATGTCTTCTATGCCACTCGGGAGGATAAATGGAAGCGCGGCGAAGATGGAGCGCGTAAGTTGGTCCAACGATTGATTGATTATCCAGAGCGCACATTCCAGACGCACAATGTGATGGTCTTTATGTGACCCAATAATCGCCTTTACAAATGGTGACTGCTACAAGCGGTCCCATTGTTAAAAAGGAAATTTGTGTGTATGAGCAATCAACAAGTCGTTTCGATAACCGGTGCTGGCTCAGGAATTGGTCTCGAACTGGTTCGATCCTTTAAGTCCGCCGGTTATTGCGTATCCGCTCTCGTACAAAACGAGGAGCAAAAGGCGAGCCTTTGCAATGAGTTCAAGGACGCACTCGAGATCGTCGTGGGCGATGTCCGGGACCACGCAACAAATGAGAAGCTGATAAAGCAAACAACCGATAGATTCGGCCATCTCGATTGTTTCATTGCAAATGCCGGTATTTGGGATTACATGCTTGGCATCGAAGAGCCTTGGGAGAAAATATCGAGCAGTTTTGATGAGATATTCAACATCAATGTCAAGAGCTATTTCAGCGGTATCAGGGCCGCCCTGCAGGAACTGAAAAAGACTAGCGGATCAGTGGTGATGACCGCTTCAGTGTCGTCCCATACGGTCGGTGCTGGTGGTTCATGCTACATCGCCAGCAAGCATGCGGTCCTGGGCATGATGAAAGCTTTGGCTTACGAATTGGCTCCCCACATTCGCGTCAACGCCGTAGCACCGGGCGGCACTGTGACGCCTCTGAGCGGTCCCGCAAGCGCCGGCTTCGACAAAACTCACATGGAAAACATGCCCGGTATCGAGGACATGATCAAGGGTCTAACGCCTCTTGGAATTTCAGCCAAGGCCGAAGACGTAGTGGCACCCTATTTGTTGTTGGCGTCGCGAGATCAAGGGAAATTCATTACCGGGACTGTCATTAATATAGATGGAGGGATGGCGCTCGGTCGCAAGTAGGTTTGTCGCCTATCTTGAAATAATAACTAAATTTCTGGTAAAACCGCATGAATACAAAATTGTTTATCAACAATGTCTGGGTCAATTCCAGTGACCAACAGACCTTCGAGCGAAAGCACCCCGTCAGTGGTGAGGTGATGACGGAGTGTGCAAACTCCACGGTGAGGGATGCGTTAAAGGCCGCGCAAGCTGCCCAAGAGGCTTTCCAGACCTGGAAGACTGTTGGCCCTTCGGAGCGTCGCCGCCTTCTGCTGAGGGTTGCTGAGGTTATGGAAAGTAAAACACCCGAGTTTATCGAAGTGATGGCCAAGGAGGTGGGAGCCTCCGCTCTTTGGGCCGGCTTCAATGTCCAGATGTCAGCCAATGTGTTCCGTGAAGCGGCATCGCTGGCTACACAAATTCAGGGGGAAACTATTCCGACAGACAAGTCTGACACGCTCTCAATGACGCTACGTCAGCCGGTCGGTCCGATCCTGAGCATCGTGCCGTGGAACGGCACCGCAGTGCTGGCGGCACGAGCCATCGCTTATCCGCTGGTCTGCGGCAACGCGGTGGTATTCAAAGGTTCTGAGTTTAGTCCCGCGACGCATGCCCTGATCACCCAGTGCGTGCAGGAAGCCGGGCTGCCTGCTGGCGTGCTCAACTATCTCAACTCTTCGCCTGACCGTTCGCCCGAGATCGCCGACGCACTGATCTCAGCCAAGGAGATCCGACGCATCAACTTCACGGGCTCCACCCGCGTGGGCAGTATTATCGCGCAGAAGGCCGCGCAACACCTCAAGCGCTGCCTGCTGGAGCTCGGTGGCAAGTCCCCACTTATTGTTCTGGATGACGCGGACATCGACGCAGCTGTCAAGGCAGCGGTGTTCGGTAGCTTCCTGTTCCAAGGTCAGATCTGCATGTCCACTGAGCGCTTGGTGGTTGATGAGAAG
This sequence comes from Stutzerimonas sp. KH-1, assembly GCF_054483855.1. Lineage (NCBI taxonomy): Bacteria > Pseudomonadati > Pseudomonadota > Gammaproteobacteria > Pseudomonadales > Pseudomonadaceae > Stutzerimonas > Stutzerimonas sp. KH-1. Next base: position 2,176,759 of record NZ_CM137011.1, read on the forward strand.
ATCGCCGACGAATTTGTCGCCAAGTTTGCCGAAAAGGCCAAGCGTTTGAGCGCGGGCGACCCATGCGTAACTGGCGACTGCATCATCGGCCCAATGGTCTCGCCAAATTCAGGCGAGCGGATCAATGGTTTGTTCAAGGACGCGATCGACAAAGGAGCCACAGTTGCCTGCGGCGGCATGGCCCAAGGTGCGGTCATGCCGGCCACGATCCTGGATCACGTCAAATCCAACATGCGGATCTACGATGAGGAGACCTTCGGTCCCATCACTGTGGTGATCCGTTGCAACGGCGAAGCAGAGGCCATTCGCATTGCCAACGACAGCGCCTATGGCCTGTCGTCGGGCGTATTTGGCCGCGACATCAACCGTGCTTTGCGCGTGGGCATGTCCATCGAATATGGTTCAGTGCACATTAACGGATCGACTGTCCAAAGCGAGGCGCAGGCTCCATACGGAGGCACTAAGAACACTGGCTACGGGCGCTTCGACGGCCGTGCTGTGATCGATGAGTTCACAGAGCTCAAGTGGCTGACCATCGAGCCTTTCGAGCAGCAGTATCCCTTCTAATAAGCACTAACTCCATGGAATCAAACTATGAGTAAGCAACCTGCAGTTATTGAACTCGGATACATGGGCATCTCGGTCAAGGATCCTGATGCGTGGAAATCATTCGCCACGAATATGCTGGGCCTGCAAGTTCTTGATGAAGGTGAGAAGGACCGTTTCTATCTACGTATGGATTACTGGCATCATCGAATCGTGGTCCATCATAACGGCCAGGACGACCTGGAATACCTGGGCTGGCGTGTGTCCGGAAAACCGGAGTTCGAGGCTCTCGGTCAAAAACTCATTGACGCCGGTTACGATGTTCGCGTCTGCGATAAAGCCGAGGCTCAGGAACGAATGGTGTTGGGCCTGATGAAGACAGTAGATCCAGGCGGCAACCCGACCGAGATATTCTGGGGCCCCCGGATCGACATGAACAACCCGTTCCATCCCGGCCGCCCCCTGCACGGCAAGTTTGTGACTGGTGACCAAGGCCTGGGTCATTGCATCGTTCGCCAGACCGATGTCGAAGCTGCCCACAAGTTCTATAGTCTTCTGGGCTTGCGTGGGGACGTCGAATACCGGATCCCGCTGCCCAACGGCAGGACTGGCGAACTAACGTTCATGCATTGCAATGGTCGGGACCACTCCATTGGGTTTGGTGCCATGCCCGCTGAAAAGAGGCTCAATCATGTGATGCTTGAGTACACCGACATAGAGGATCTGGGATACACCCATCAACAGTTTGTAAAGAACGACATTGACATTGCCTTGCAACTTGGCATTCATGCCAACGACAAGGCATTGACGTTCTATGGTGCAACGCCTTCGGGTTGGCTCATTGAGCCCGGCTGGCGAGGTGCCAAGGCCATAGACGAAGCGGAGTACTACGTTGGAGACATCTTTGGCCATGGTATCGAGACCACTGGCTACGGCTTGGATGTAAAATTGAGTTAAAACTACAACCAAAGTTACAGGCGCAGGCTCTCTTCCAGATATGCGTTGGGGAAAATTACTTATGCTCCTGCAGTATTAATTTTCCCGATTTTGCTCCGGTTCACCCTCACATCGGGGCTGTAATAGATTATGCAAGGATCGTGGCGAATGAGGATGCTAGTCTCAGTCGTTCGATGCAGATCATGCATGGGGCCCAGCACTGCAAGTTCATGTTGACTTAACGAGCGACTGGCTCGTTAGTATTGATATCCGGAAGCTGTTCCTTAAACCGAACGTATAAAGGTGATTGGGCTCCAAGAGGCTACAGCTACGGTAACTCTAGATCCGTAATTTGGAGTCGGTCGCGATTGGACAACGATTCTGACTAACCTAGTTCCAGCTTTTTTACCTAACCAAGAGTGTCTCCATGTCGAATAAAACTATGAAACCAGCGCGTCTTACTGCCGAGGATATCCATGGTGTCTGGGCTATTATGCCAACGCCGGCTACTCCGGATGCTTCTAACTGGCGCAGCACTAACACAGTTGACTTAAACGAGACTGCTCGCATAGTTGAAGAACTGATTGCGGCTGGTGTCAACGGAATTTTAAGTATGGGCACTTTTGGCGAGTGCGCTACGTTGACCTGGGAGGAAAAACGTGACTATGTTTCGACGATTGTCGAAACCATTCGTGGTCGCGTGCCTTATTTCTGCGGCACCACGGCCTTGAATACCCGCGAAGTCATCCGCCAAACTCGTGAGTTTATGGATATGGGCGCCAGCGGTACCATGCTCGGTGTCCCAATGTGGGTGAAGATGGACCTGCCCACAGCGGTCCAGTTCTATCGTGATGTTGCAGAGGCGGTACCGGAGGCTGCCATTGCGATTTACGCTAACCCTGAAGCCTTCAAGTTCGACTTCCCTCGCCCCTTCTGGGCAGAAATGTCCAAAATTCCGCAGGTAGTAACTGCCAAATATCTAGGCATCGGAATGCTTGACTTGGACCTGAAATTGGCACCCAACATCCGCTTCCTTCCACACGAGGATGACTATTACGCGGCCGCACGCATCAATCCTGAGCGCATTACCGCGTTCTGGTCAAGCGGCTCCATGTGCGGCCCGGCTACCGCCATCATGTTGCGTGATGCAGTGGATCAGGCCAAGAGCAGCGGTGACTGGATCAAGGCCAAAGCCATCTCCGATGACATGCGCGCAGCCGATTCGACATTGTTTCCGCGTGGCGACTTTTCGGAGTTCTCGAAATACAACATCGGACTTGAAAAAGCACGCATGGATGCAGCTGGCTGGCTCACAGCTGGACCATGCCGTCCGCCCTATAACATCGTCCCAGAAGACTATATTGCTGGCGCCCTTAAGTCAGGCAAAGCTTGGGCCGCACTGCATGCTAAATACAGCAAGGAATTGAAGTAGTCCAACTCGATTGGTCTGGCGAAATGCTGGAAAAGACGCTGAACGATTTGAAATATATTAGATTAATCATATTTCTTGCGCTACTAGTAGGCGTCGCCAGTTCGGCAAATTTAGCTAAGACTGCTAGTCTCGCAGACTCGGGTGTGAAGTCAGGCTTTAGGAATACCGAATGAAGCCAGCATATCAAGCCGACGATGGGTGCCATCCTTGATGAGGCAACCCACTGTTGGTTGGCTTAGTTTTTTGGAGTGTTTGATTGTGATTGTTGATTTCTATTTCGACTTTTTGAGCCCTTTTTCTTACTTGGCTAACCATCGCTTGTCGAAGCTAGCCCACGATTATAGCTTTTCCATTCGCTATCACTCGATTGATTTGGCGCGAGCCAAAATCGCCATCGGAAACGTAGGCCCCTCCAATCGCGATCTGAAAGTCAAACTTGCCTATTTGATGGTGGATTTAAAACGCTGGGCCGAGCTGTACGGATTACCGTTTTTATTTCCTGCCAATTACAATAGCCAACGGATGAATGCTGGGCTCTATTACTCGGGTGCCGAAACGCAGACTGCTGCTTACGTGAATACAGTATTCAATGCAGTTTGGGGGGAAGGTATAGCTCTGGACTCGGAAAGCCTGCTTGCCCTAGTGTGCGGGACTCTAGGGTGGGATCGCGCTGCTTTCGAGGAGTTTCTCAGCAGCGACGCTGCAACAAATGCGTATGATGAGCATACCCAGGCCGCCATCGAACGTAAAGTATTCGGTGTACCAACGATGTTTTTGGGCGATCAAATGTGGTGGGGCAACGACCGTCTATTTATGCTCGAGAACACACTGAGGTGCGGCTGTAGTGCTGGAATAGCCGCCGCGGGGGAAACCGGAGTAAAACCGGTAACAGAATGAGATGGAAATCAAAGCGGCAATAGTCCGTAAAAAAACGGCCCATTCTTATTCGGGCATGTAGCTCTTAATGAGCTGCAGAAGATCAAGTTCTCGTTATATTGGTTGCGACCGGGTTGTGTCATACGGATCTGATTTGTCGCGATCAGCATTATCCGGTTCCGCTCCCGATGGTTTTAGGGCATGAAGGGCCTGGTGTAGTTCCTGCTATTCAATCGTAAGCTTCGTGGAATCGTCGAAGATCAGTCGATTTCAGATATTTTTATTCCGAGGTTGGTGGAACTTTATCGCCAGGGGAAGTTTCTATTTTACAAGCTAATTAAGTTTTATCCTTTTGAGGAAATCAATCGAGCCGCCGAAGACTCGGAAGAAGGGGTCACGCTCAAGCCGGTGCTCCATATTGGTTGAAACGTGCTGGTAGAATTACGCGGCTCGTGTGGGCTTTTCTAAGGTTGCGGGCAGTTTGCTTTTAGTGATGTTGTATCCCAAAAACAAAATTAATAAACGGTGGAACATATGATTAAAAAAACAAATTTACTCAATAAAACAATTAGTGCTGCGATCTTGGGTATTGCGTCAAGCCATGCGGTAGCGACGGAAGGTGTGTTTTTGGAGGGCTTTGGCGCGGTTTCCAGAAGCATGGGCGGTACGGCTGTTGCTCATTATGTCGGGCCCGCGTCAATGATGGTCAACCCAGCGACAATGGACTTGTCTGATGCGACAGGTGAAATACTGCTAGGGCTAGATGTGGTTACCACAGATATCAGCGCCACCAATCTTGGTACAGGCGAGAAAGCGTCATCAAGTCGGCATTCTAATAATAGAGGCCCCTATGTTGCCCCTCAGCTTGCTTTTATCCGTAAAGTTTCTAACTGGACCTTTGGCGCGGGCATATTCGCACAAGCGGGGATAGGGGTCGAGTATGGGAAGGACAGTTTTTTGTCCCGCGGCGATATTGGCGGAATGGGCTATGCCGCCGATGCTGATACCGGCCTTGAGAACGCCAGTCGCTTGTTTGTACTTGACATACCTTTTGCCGTGAGTTTTAAGATTAACGATCGTCTTGTTATCGGTGGATCGCTAGATGCAAAATGGAGTGGTTTGAATCTCGATTATTTGCTGGGAACGAGCCAGTTGGGTAGTCTCGCCGGTGATGGGCGTGTGTCCGGTTCGCTGTTGGGCTTGATCGGCACTTTACCCGACCCGCGGGGTGTGCATTTGAGCGTTAGCCAAAACAAGGAACTTGCGAGTGGTGTCGATGGTTGGGGATACTCGGGTAGGTTAGGTTTGCTATATAAGATTACGCCAACGACCAAGTTGGGTATCTCCTACATGCTCAAAAGCCATATGAACGATTTGAAAGGGAAGGGGACTGTTACCGCGGTAGATGGCCTCATCGGTAATGTGCCTATCGAGGGCGAGGTTCGTGTTTTAGACTTTAATACCCCTGCCAAACTTGACGTGGGTCTGAGCCACCAAGTTACGGACAAATTACTCGTTGCTGTTGATGTGTCTCGCGTTTTTTGGAAGGATGCCTGGAAGGATATAAAGGTAGGGTTTTCTAGTGATGTTGGTGATGTCGACTTAAGACTTCCTCAAAATGCCAAGGATTCAACAATAGTGGCGATTGGGGCTTCGTATGCAGCTACCCCGAATTTAACAGTGCGAGCAGGTTACCGTCAGGCGACGCAGCCCTTTAATGATGAGGGATTGTTGGCGCTAGTTCCGGGTATTTTGCGGAAACACGCTTCCTTGGGATTCAGCTACCAAGTATCAAAATCGGGTAGGTTCGATGCTGCGTATTCGCATGCCTTCGAGCAAAGTATGACCAATCGATCGGCTTACAACACCTCGTCGCCCGTGAGATCGTCCATGTCGCAAGATAATTTCGTCTTAGCCTATAATTATTCATTCTGATTAAATCGCTATCGTGAGCATCTGAAGTTCGTACTAATTAATTTTAGCCGCTGTCTTTGTTGGCTCGATCTTCGGGGGCAATAGCGATCTGGTTGACTAGGATGGTCTGAAGTAGTCACGTATTTCTGGCTGACTTCAGCCCTGCCAATTTTAAAAGCGGCGATTCGTCTAAAAAACGATCGAATCATCTATTCTTTCTGGATTTTTAGCCGCCGCGAGCACCTCGCGGCGGCCATTTCCCGCATTACAGGCGCACCTCTCCTGTATTCGCCAGTAAATGTCGGCGCGCCATCCACAGGTTCGACAGGGCGAACAGCGTCACCAACTGCGCCGTGTTCTTCACCAGCCCTCGAAAGCGAACTTTGGTGTAACCAAAGTAAGCGCTCCATAAACCCACCTACCGCTAAGGACGGTCTGAAGTAGTCACGTATTTCTGGCTGACTTCAGCCCTGCCAATTTCAAAAGCGGCGATTCGTCTAAAAAACGATCGAATCATCCATTCTTTCTGGGTTTTTAGCCGCCGCGAGCACCTCGCGGCGGCCATTTCCCGCATTACAGGCGCACCTCTCCTGTATTCGCCAGTAAATGTCGGCGCGCCATCCACAGGTTCGACAGGGCGAACAGCGTCACCAACTGCGCCGTGTTCTTCACCAGCCCTCGAAAGCGAACTTTGGTGTAACCAAACTGGCGCTTGATCACCCGAAACGGGTGCTCGACCTTCGCCCGCACCTGCGCCTTGGCCTTCTCGACCTTGCGCTTGGCTTTGTAGAGCGGGCTGCTCTTGCCAAGCTTCTTGTAAGTGCTGCGGCGTGCCGCGACGTAAGCGCTCCATAAACCCACCTACCGCTAACAAGGTTCGCAAGTCAGGATGCAGTTGCTGGCGAGCAGTTCCATGGCAGCAGTGCTTCGCAGTCGTCTACGCTGCTGGCGGTCGGCAGGCGTTCGAGGATGTGGCGCAGCCAGGCGTAAGGTTCCTGGCCGTTGGCCTTGGCGGTTTCGATCAGGCTGTAGATCTGCGCGCTGGCCCTGGCGCCTTTCGGGGTGTCGCTGAACAGCCAGTTCTTGCGGCCGATGACGAACGGGCGGATGGCGTTCTCGGCGCGGTTGTTGTCGATTGGCAGGTGGCCGCCTTCGAGGTAGCGCACCAAGCGGCTCCAGTTGCTGGCCAGGTAGTTCACCGCCTTGCCCAGGGCGGTCTGTCCGGCGACCTGTGGTTGGGTCTTGTCCAGCCAGGTCTTAAGTTGGTCGATGATCGGTCGGCTGCGCTGCTGGCGGGCGGCGAGGCGCCCGCTGTCGTCGGCTTCTTTCAGCTCACGCTCGATGCCGTAAAGCTTATTGATCAGGTTCAGCACGATGTCGGCGCGCCCGGTCTTGCCCTTGGGCTGCACCTTCTGTGCTTCGACGAACTTGCGTCGCGCATGCGCCCAGCAGGCCAGGCGTTCGATGCCCTCTTGTGCGGCCACGGCGTTGTAGCCGGCATAGTCGTCAGTCATCAGGTAGCCGCGGTAGCCTGCGAGCAGGCGCAGCGGTACTTCCTGCGCACGGCTGGATGAGTAGTCGAACAGGATCACCGGTTTGTCGGGTGGCCCACCGCTTTGCACCCACATCCAGGATTGCGTGGTGGGGTCACGACCCGGCTCATGCAGTACCTGCAGCCGGGTTTCGTCGCAGTGCAGCACCGGGTAGTCGAGCAGCCGGTCGCGCATCAGGTTGATCACGGGTTGCAGCTGTTCGCCGCACTGGATTACCCAGCGCGCCAGGGTCTGGCGAGAGATGTCGATGCCGTGCCGGCTGAGCATCCTCTCGAAGCGGTACAGCGGGATGCCGTCGGCGTACTTGGTGGCCAGCAGCATCGCCAGCACGCTGGGGCTGGCCAGGCTTTTCTCGATCAGCTGGGCTGGCTTGTCGGCGGTGACCGGTGCCGCTTCGCAGGCCTTGCAGGCATAGGTCTTGCGGATATGGCGGATCACCCGCACCTGCATCGGGATGATCTCCAGCTGCTCGCTGGTTTCTTCGCCGATGGCCTGCTTGCGGCAGCCGCACTCGCAGGTCAGCGCGTGCTCGGGCAGTTCGTGAATGACGTCAATACGCGGTAGCTTGGCCGGCAGCGGCTTGCGCTTGCCACGGCGCTTGAGCGGCACCATAACCTCTTCTGCCTCAGCTCCATCACCGCCTGGCTCGTCAGTGCAAGCACCCTCTTCGACCAGCTCTTCGGCCTCGTTGAACATGGCCAACTGCGGCGAGTCGCGCATCCTCGGGGCTGCGCTCTGACTTCGGCGAGAACAGTTTGTGGCGCAGCAGAGCGACCTGTTCCTGAAGTTGACTGATTTTGTTCAGATCAGATTGACGTGCCAGCAACACTTGCGACAGCAACTGCTTGAGCGCGTCGGGATCGTCAGGAAGGGTATCGGGCACGGCAATCATGGCCGTGGATTATACCGGCTCAGGCCACGTAACGCGGCGTCAGGACTTGATGAGGGCGGTTTCGCCAGAGGTCGATGCCGTCGAGCAGCCAGTTCAATTCGTCGACCGTCAGCTCGATGGGCTCATCGCCGGCATCGGGCTTGGTCTTGAAGCGCTCGGCCTCTAGGCGTTTGAGCCACAGGCAGAAACCATTACGCTCCCAATAGAGGATCTTCACCTGGTTGCGGCTGCGATTGAGGAACACGAACAGTACCGGGTTGAACACTTCCACCTTTATATCCAACTCGACGAGTGCCGCCAGGCCGTTGATGGATTTACGAAAGTCGACAGGCTTGGGATAGAGATAGACCTTCTGCACCTTGGCGTCGGGACGCATCATGGCAGCTGCTCCTGAAAAGAAATCAGGAGCGCAGCATCGTCTGGCTATCGGTTCGTTTGAAGATGGGGTTTATGGAGCGCTTACTAACCAAACTGGCGCTTGATCACCCGAAACGGGTGCTCGACCTTGGCCCGCACCTGCGCCTTGGCCTTCTCGACCTTGCGCTTGGCTTTGTAGAGCGGGCTGCTCTTGCCAAGCTTTTTGTAAGTATTGCGGCGTGCCGCGACCTGCCAGATCACCCATAGGGCGCCGTCGAGAGCACATTGACACTGCCGCGCTTCGCGCCATGAAGCTTGCCGCGACGATTGCGCTCCATGATCTTGGCGCGCTCGTATTCAGCGATCATGCCCTGCATCTGCAGCAACAGCGCCTCTTCCGGGGTCGCGCCGATGGCGTGATTGAGGAATCACGACCTCGACGCCGAACGCCGACAGTTCCTCGATGAGAAGAACCTGGTGCGCGTACTTTCGCGATAGGCGGTCCGGTGACAGCACGTAGAGACGCTCGATCAAGCCGAGTGCCGCAATCGATACGACCGGCAGTGATCTTGCGCAGCCCGCTTGCACATTGGTTGGCAACGGGGGAAGCTCATTAAGGAAACTCTGAAGAAGACTTCCTGATTTGGCAAAATGCCCAGACTCTCCACCCGCCCGAGTTTCCGATGAAACAGATCACTTTCGCCGACGCCGAGTACGCCGGTAAGCGCAAGCAGACCCGCAAGGAATTGTTCCTGATCGAGATGGATCGGGTTGTGCCATGGAAGGGTTTGATTGCCTTGATCGAGCCGCATTACCCCAAGGGCGAAGGCGGCCGACCCGCCTATCCGCTGATGGCGATGCTGCGCGTACATCTGATGCAAAACTGGTTCGGCTACAGCGATCCGGCGATGGAAGAAGCGCTGTACGAGACCACCATCCTGCGTCAGTTCGCCGGGTTGAGCTTGGAGCGCATTCCTGACGAGACCACCATCCTCAATTTCCGCCGGCTGCTGGAGAAGCATGAGTTGGCGGCCGGTATCCTTGGCATGATCAATGGCTACCTGGGAGATCGCGGCCTGTCGCTGCGCCAAGGCACCATCGTCGATGCCACGCTGATCAATGTGCCGAGTTCGACCAAGAACAAGGACGGCAAACGCGACCCGGAGATGCACCAGACCAAGAAGGGTAACCAATATTACTTCGGCAGTGCGACCCGAAAGTCGCATGGGTTTCTGTTCCGCAGGTTAACGCCCGACGGAACCGACTGTTCCACCACTCGTTCCCTACCCAGACAGGCGTGGCCGGTAACAGCCGGGTCTGAAGCTCTGGGACAATGTTACCGCCGATATTTCGGTAGGTCGAACCGCGAGGCCAGACTGAATCTGCCAGCATCAAGGCGGAGATTAGCTAGGGATGAGCGGGTACGGCTAACACAAGTGAACCTCATATAAACGTCGTCATAGTGTCGAGCCTGCTGGAAATGACCTGAACCGGGCACCGGTTGCGTGATGCAACCGGCCATTCACGATGCTCTGCGAGCGCCCAAGTCGGCGTTCGGATGCCAAGGAGCTGCACTTTCGAATCCTGGCTCAGTCCGGATGAGTGTTTTTAGAGGTGCCCCAAGAGGCTTAGGCCATCAAGACCCAGGATGGTAAAGATTTCCACAACTCGCTTCCCGGTTAATCGCAATGCTGCTCCGCTTAGGTGAGTAGCATTGCACCACAGGTCTTCTACGGTAAATTACATTCCGAGGTGACGTAGAAAGCCCGCATCACAACCAGGTGCCGCCCTGGCGTTCATCCGGCTCGTTGAGATCGCTAGCATCGAAGCCGTGGATCCAATCGAGGTGATGCACCATGGCATCATGAGATGCAAGACGTGCATCGCGCCGATCCCTCTCTTCACCCGGTGGCAAGTGCAACATATCGCCAGTGGTCACGGACGCATACACAACTTTGCGCGCCCGGCCACGACGCAGTCGCTCGTAACGTTCAAAGGTTTCTGCAATCGACGCGGAACCCGCAGCGGCAATGCAGTCAGCAAGGACCACGGCATCCTCGATCGACTGGTTGGCACCCTGTCCATGGTGCGGTACTAGGGAATGTGCAGCATCACCGAGCAGCGTTACCCGACCTTTGCTCCAGCGGCCAAGGGTCATACGATAAACCATTCCCCATCGCTGATTTACTGTCTTCAAGGTGTTCGAAGCGATCATCTCGACGAGAGCAGGATGCCAGTCCTTGAAGAGGCGTAGCTGTTCACCGTCGTCTGTAGGCGCAGTCGACTGTTTTAGTGGCCAAGTCGTCGGAGTGCGCTCTACGAGAAAGAAATTGATGTCTCCTTTTCTGTCTCCGCCGATCGGGTAGTGAAGACAGTGGCCGGACTCACCCATCCAGAATTGAATAGCGGTCGGATCAGGCATGCTCGGTATTTTATCGATTGGAACAATCCCACGAAATGCTGTGTACCCCGCGTATATGTAATCTTCATAGCCGAGCATCAAATTCCGTACGGTGGAACGCATCCCGTCAGCACCGATGACTATATCGGCTTCCGCTTTGCTGCCATCCTTAAAATGTAACACTACCTGTTCGCCAGTGTCATCGATATTTACTAGGCGTTTATTCAGGTGGATGCGTTCCATACCCACCTTGGTGGAGAGGATTCGTTGCAACTCGGCCCGGTGGATGCCGAGATATGGGCCGCCGAAAAGGTCTCGATACGCCAGCCCGCCGGCGTGCCTGCCGATTTCACGGCCAGTCTTTCCGTCCCGGTAGATCAAAGCAGAGATTTCAAACGCAGCCTCGTCAAACTCCTCGCCCAAACCCCAGTGGTTATAATAAAAACGCGTGGCATTGGCGGATAATGCGACCGCGGCACCCACCTCACGCAACTCCTCCGCTTGCTCGTATATATCAACGTCGATACCGTGGTGGCGCATCGCAATCGCAAAGGTCAAGCCACCGATGCCGCCACCGACCACAGCAATGCGGCGTATTTTATTGGTTTCTTTTTCATTCATAATTATTATCTCTTTCTTATAAGGATGGTCTGAAGTAGTCACGTATTTCTGGCTGACTTCAGCCCTGCCAATTTTAAAAGCGGCGATTCGTCTAAAAAACGATCGAATCATCCATTTTTTCTGGATTTTTAGCCGCCGCGAGCACCTCGCGCCGGCCATTTCCCACATTACAGGCGCACCTCTCCTGTATTCGCCAGTAAATGTCGGCGCGCCATCCACAGGTTCGACAGGGCGAACAGCGTCACTAACTGCGCCGTGTTCTTCACCAGCCCTCGAAAGCGAACTTTGGTGTAACCAAACTGGCGCTTGATCACCCGAAACGGGTGCTCGACCTTCGCCCGCACCTGCGCCTTGGCCTTCTCGACCTTGCGCTTGGCTTTGTAGAGCGGGCTGCTCTTGCCAAGCTTCTTGTAAGTGCTGCGGCGTGCCGCGACCTGCCAGATCACCGCCCGGCCTTCATGTTCGGAGCGCTTTTCGACGCCCGTGTAGCCGGCATCGGCGCAAACGACGTTTTCGTCGCCGTGCAGTAACTTGTCGACCTGAGTGACATCCGCCACGTTGGCTGGCGTACCGACTACGCTGTGTACCAGACCCGACTCATCATCCACTCCGATGTGGGCCTTCATGCCGAAGTAATATTGGTTACCCTTCTTGGTCTGGTGCATCTCCGGGTCGCGTTTGCCGTCCTTGTTCTTGGTCGAACTCGGCGCATTGATCAGCGTGGCATCGACGATGGTGCCTTGGCGCAGCGACAGGCCGCGATCTCCCAGGTAGCCATTGATCACGCCAAGGATACCGGCCGCCAACTCACGCTTCTCCAGCAGCCGGCGGAAATTGAGGATGGTGGTCTCGTCCGGAATGCGCTCCAGTCTCAACCCGGCGAACTGACGCAGGATGGTGGTCTCGTACAGCGCTTCCTCCATCGCCGGATCGCTGTAGCCGAACCAGTTTTGCATCAGATGTACGCGCAGCATCGCCATCAGCGGATAGGCGGGTCGGCCGCCTTCGCCCTTGGGGTAATACGGCTCGATCAAGGCAATCAAACCCTTCCATGGCACAACCCGATCCATCTCGATCAGGAACAATTCCTTGCGGGTCTGCTTGCGCTTACCGGCGTACTCGGCGTCGGCGAAGGTCATCTGCTTCATCGGAAACTCGGGCGGGTGGAGAGTCTGGGCATTTTGCCAAATCAGGAAGTCTTCTTCAGAGTTTCCTTAACAGGGGCGGTGAGTTGCAGCGTCTCATGCCGTGGCGTGAGAGCCCGCTCTGACCACGCTCCCATTAATGATGCCGTTGGGTGAAAAATAGAGAAGGCTGTTATATAAGTAAATAAGCGAATTTGTATAGATATCATCGCCGGCATGAATATTGAGGGGAAAGTATGCAGCTGCATGTGTCAAGGCCGATGTAAAACTGACCCACCTGGGCTAACGTCGCGGCCTTGTCGAGGCTGCTTATGTTGATTAGAACGAGCAGCATCCGCACAGCGCTTTGAAATATCGCTCGCCGAGGGAATTCAGGCGCTTGGCAGTAGCATCAACGGGGAGTTGGTGTCCGGTTTGGTAGGGGCAAGTCCATCGAACTGGTTGTTTGCCGGGTCGCTACGCAGCGGCAAACGAGCGGCGGCGATCATGAGCCTGATCCAGTCGGCCCGCATGAACGGACATGATCCGTATGCCTATCTCAAGGACGTGCTGACACGACTGCCTACGCAGCGGGCCAGTAAGATCGGCCAACTGCTGCCGCATCAGTGGGTACCTGCCTGAATCACGCAAGGTGAGTTCGGCGTACGCTTACGTATCGATCACCCCGGATTGTCACTCAATCCGAAAACAGCTCGAACATCAGTTGTCGCAACCAGATGTTGGCTAGGTCCTTGTGATATTTTGCGTGCCAGAACATGTTAATGGGGATTTCTGGTAGGTCGATGGGGATTGGCAGCACGCTCAAACCGAAGGGCTCTACACAGCAGTCAGCGAAGCGCTCAGGTACGGTGGCGAGTAGCTCCGTATGCTGGAGGATATGGCCGACGGCGACGAAGTGCGGAACCTCTAGGCGAATGTCCCGCCGGATGCCAGCTCGCGCCATATGGGAATCTACTTCGCCGTGGCCAGTGCTGGCGGCGATGACACGTATATGGCTGTAGGCACAGAAGCGCTCCAAGGTCAGTGGCTCTCTGGTGGCCGGGTGGTTCTTACGGCACAAGCACACGTAGCGGTTATGGAGAAGCCGACGCTGTAAGAAGCCGGCCTGTAGGTTGGGTAGCAGGCCTACGGCCAAATCTACTGTACCGTCTAGTAACGACTGTCCCAAACTCACCGAGCTGCCGCGTACCGTGCTGATTGTGCAATGGGGGGCCTTACGAGTGAGCGCATCTATTAACCGCGGCATGAAATATATCTCACCAATGTCGGTCATGGCCAAGGTGAAGGTACGCTCGCTGGTTAAAGGATCGAAACGCTCTTCGTGATGTAGCGCTTCGCGCAGACTGTGCATGGCATGGGCGATAGGCTCAGCTAAATGTGCAGCATAGGGCGTAGGCTCCATGCCTTGGTGGGTACGCACGAATAGTTCGTCCTGCAGTGCGGTGCGCAGGCGCTTCAGGGCGTTGCTTACGGCAGGTTGGGTTAGGCCTAGGCTTTGCGCGACGATAGAGACACGCTTGTCGACCATCAACTGGTTGAATACTACCAGCAGGTTTAAATCCAGGTCATGCAGTTCCATGGAGCCTCGCTATGCTGTTGACGTGGTCCTGCCAGAGCGGCAGCATCGGACATTCTCACTATGAATATATAATATAGGGATTAGTGTATTTATCAATAGTTATGGCTTCGCTACTGTTGGAGATATCCCAATAATAAAGTCATGACAGGTATTGCATGAACGACATGAACGGTAAGAAACCAGCCTTGCGCGTCGCTATAGTCGGCGGCGGAATTTCAGGCCTTGCCTTGGCATTGAGCTTGTGCAAACACTCCCATCTTAATGTGCAGCTATTCGAGGCTGCCCCGGCGTTCGGTGAAGTCGGTGCTGGTGTGTCCTTCGGGCCTAACGCAGTGCGCGCCATTGTCGGTTTGGGTTTGGGTCAATCCTACTTTCAGGTTGCTGATCGGACTCCGCAGCCTTGGGAGGATATTTGGTTTGAATGGCGGCGCGGTAGCGATGCTAGCTATCTAGGCGCCACCATTGGGCCGGGCGTAGGTCAGTCCTCTGTACACCGGGCTGATTTCCTTGACGCCCTAGTAAGACACCTTCCAGAAGGTATCGCCCAATTTAGGAAGCGTGCCACCCAAATCGAGCAGCAGGGTGATGAACTGCAAGTGCTATTCGCCGACGGCACAGAGTACCGCTGCGATCTTCTAATCGGCGCCGACGGCATTAAGTCAGCGCTTCGTAGCTATGTGCTGGAAGGTCAGGGGCTGGATCATCTAGAACCACGTTTTAGCGGTACCTGTGCATACCGGGGCATGGTAGATAGCCTGCAACTGCGCGAAGCCTTTAGAATAAAGGGCATTGACGAGCACTTGGTGGATGTCCCGCAGATGTACTTAGGGCTCGATGGCCATATTCTTACCTTCCCGGTGAGAAAAGGCCGCATTGTCAACGTGGTAGCGTTCACCTCCGACCGTAGCCAGCCGGAACCGACTTGGCCCGCGGACGCTCCCTGGGTACGGGAAGCGAGCCAGCGCGAGATGCTCGATGCGTTCGCGGGCTGGGGCGATGCCCCGCGCGCCTTACTGGAGTGCATCCCGGCGCCAACTCTCTGGGCACTGCATGACCTGCCGGAACTGCCAGGCTACGTACACGGTCGGGTTGCCCTGATCGGCGACGCAGCGCACGCCATGCTGCCGCACCAAGGGGCCGGTGCAGGGCAAGGGCTTGAGGACGCCTATTTCCTCGCCCGGCTGTTGGGCGATAGTCGGACCGAAACAGGCAACCTCCCCGAGCTGCTTGGAGCTTACGACGACCTGCGCCGCCCTCATGCCTGTCGTGTGCAACGAACCACTGTGGAAACCGGCGAGTTATACGAGTTGCGCGACCCCATTGTAGGTGCGGACGAACAGCTGGTGGGGGAAATACTGGCGACTCGTTTCGACTGGCTATGGAACCATGATCTCGATGCCGATGTGGCTGAGGCCCGACTGCGCATGGGCTGGGAGGCGCATGAGCAAATTGCGCTGCGTCAAGGGTAAGAGGCCGTGTCGATAGTGGCTAAGGTTTCGAAGGCGAGTAATTGAAGTGTTTTCTGCGAACGGGTTACGTGATGCACATAGGCTTGCGTTTAGTGCTAGGTGCAAAATATCACTTTGTTTCAGCCGCTAGGCCGACGCCCATGGGAGCCGTTGGATCTGTAAATATAGTTAGATTCTGATCTAAGCACAGGCAGCCACCGCATTGGTGCCAGTGGACCGCAGATACCACGGTAACCCATTAGGATTTCATACATGCTGCGCCAAAGAGCATCGCTAGAGAGAACAATGCAAACCAATAACAAGAGTTCGTTCCGTTACACCTTAATAATCAGCGCTCCCGCGATGACAATCAATACTTCCCTAGCGATCGCCAAACTGGTCAGGACTTGTATTTGGAGGTCCTGCAGCGGTGCCCACTGACGCACATGTCGACGGAGGCGGGATGCCAACGGTCTTTGAAATCACTGTACGGCCTGATGGGGAGAGCTTCGTCTGCCAGCCGCAGCAGTCAGTGCTTCGTGCTATGGAGGCCCAGAACAAGCACTGCCTACCAGTTGGCTGTCGCGGCGGCGGGTGCGGCCTGTGTAAGGTGCGGGTGCTGACCGGTGATTACGAATGCGGGCGTATGAGCTGCAAGCACGTACCGGTAGAGGCCCGCGAACAAGGCTACGCCCTGGCCTGCCGACTGTTTGCCCGTAGCGATCTATGTATCGAGCGTTATTCAAAGCCGTGCTATGAAAATACGGTCGACCCACAACAAAGAGAAAAGGTGACGTCATGAACAAAGGTATAATGCGCCCCGGCCATGTGCAGCTGCGTGTACTGGACATGAGCAAGGCCCTGGAACACTACGTCGAGTTGCTGGGCCTGATCGAGATGGACCGTGACGATCAGGGCCGTGTCTATCTCAAGGCTTGGACCGAAGTTGACAAATTCTCCGTGGTGCTACGCGAAGCCGACGAACCTGGTATGGATTTTATGGGTTTCAAGGTTGTGGATGAGGATGCTCTCCGGCAACTGGAGCGGGATCTGACGGCATATGGCTGTGCCGTTGAGCAGCTACCCGCAGGTGAGCTGAACAGTTGTGGCCGGCGCGTGCGCTTCCAGGCACCCTCCGGGCATCACTTCGAGTTGTATGCAGACAAGGAATATACTGGAAAGTGGGGTGTGAATGAGGTCAATCCCGAGGCATGGCCGCGCGATCTGAAAGGCATGGCGGCTGTGCGTTTCGATCATTGCCTACTGTATGGCGACGAATTGCCGGCGACCTATGACCTGTTCACCAAGGTGCTCGGCTTCTATCTGGCCGAACAGGTGCTGGACGAAAATGGCACGCGCGTCGCCCAGTTCCTCAGCCTGTCGACCAAGGCGCACGACGTGGCCTTCATCCATTGCCCGGAGAAGGGCAAGTTCCACCATGTGTCGTTCTTCCTGGAAACCTGGGAGGACGTGCTGCGCGCAGCCGACCTGATCTCCATGACCGATACCTCTATCGACATAGGCCCGACCCGACACGGCCTGACTCACGGCAAGACCATCTACTTCTTCGACCCTTCGGGCAACCGCAACGAGGTGTTCTGTGGCGGCGATTACAACTACCAGGACCACAAACCCGTGACCTGGCTGGCCAAGGATCTGGGCAAGGCGATCTTCTACCACGACCGTGTGCTCAACGAACGCTTCCTGACCGTGCTGACCTGAAACCAGCCTGTCTGGCCTTTTGCAGAGATTGCATAGATGAAAGAGATCAAGCACTTCATTAACGGCGCCTTCGTCGGCTCGGCCAGCGGCCGCACCTTCGAGGACGTCAACCCCGCTAATGGCCAGGTGATTGCCCGTGTTCACGAAGCTGGTCGCGCCGAAGTCGACGCAGCGGTGCAGGCCGCACGCGCCGCGCTGAAAGGCCCCTGGGGCAAGATGAGCGTGAGCGAGCGGGCGGAGATCCTGCACCGCGTGGCCGACGGCATCACCGCACGTTTCGACGAGTTCCTCGAAGCGGAATGCCTGGATACCGGCAAGCCCAAGTCGCTCGCCAGCCATATCGACATCCCGCGCGGTGCGGCCAACTTCAAGGTCTTCGCCGACCTACTGAAGAACGTCGCCACCGAAGCCTTCGAGATGGCCACGCCGGATGGTAGTGGCGCGATCAACTACGCGGTGCGCCGCCCCAAGGGGGTGATCGGGGTGATCAGCCCGTGGAACCTGCCGCTACTGCTGATGACCTGGAAGGTCGGCCCGGCCCTGGCCTGCGGCAACACGGTGGTGGTCAAGCCCTCGGAGGAAACCCCACTGACTACCGCGCTGCTCGGCGAGGTGATGCAGGCGGCCGGCGTGCCGGCTGGGGTGTACAACGTGGTGCATGGCTTCGGCCCGGATTCGGCCGGCGCCTTCCTCACCGAGCACCCGGACGTCAACGCCATCACCTTCACCGGCGAAACCCGCACCGGCGAGGCGATCATGCGCGCGGCGGCCAAGGGTGTGCGGCCGGTGTCCTTCGAACTGGGCGGCAAGAACGCCGGCATCGTCTTCGCCGACTGCGACCTGGACAAGGCCATCGAAGGCAGCATGCGGTCGGTGTTCGCCAACGGCGGCCAGGTCTGCCTGGGCACCGAGCGCCTGTATGTCGAGCGGCCGATCTTCGATGAGTTTGTCGCCCGCCTCAAGGCCGGCGCCGAGAGCCTGGTGATAGGTACGCCGGATGACCCGCAGGCCAACTTCGGCCCGTTGATCAGCCTGCAGCACCGCGAGAAGGTCCTCTCCTATTACCAGAAGGCGGTTGATGAGGGCGCCACAGTGGTCACCGGCGGCGGCGTGCCCGAGATGCCGGCCGAACTGGCTGGCGGCGCCTGGGTGCAACCGACCATCTGGACCGGCTTGGCCGACGGTGCCGCGGTGGTCACCGAGGAAATCTTCGGGCCCTGCTGCCATATCCGCCCGTTCGACCGCGAGGAAGAAGCCGTCGAGTTGGCCAATAGCCTACCCTATGGCCTGGCGGCGACCATCTGGACCGAGAACACCTCGCGCGCGCACCGCGTCGCCGGGCAACTGGAGGCCGGCATCGTCTGGGTTAACAGCTGGTTCCTGCGCGATCTGCGTACCGCCTTCGGCGGCAGCAAGCAGTCGGGTATAGGCCGGGAAGGGGGTGTGCACTCGCTGGAATTCTACACCGAGCTGAAAAACATCTGTGTGAAACTCTGAGGAGCTGGCCATGAACGCACCGCAGCAAAGCCCTGAAATCGGTCGCGAAATCCTCGCCGCTGGCTACCGCACCAACCTGCATGATCAGGGCGAAGGCTTCCCGGTTCTGCTGATCCACGGCTCCGGGCCGGGCGTCACCGCCTGGGCCAACTGGCGCGGGATCATTCCGCAGCTGGCGCAGACGCGCCGGGTGGTCGCTCCGGACATGCTCGGCTTCGGCTACAGCGAACGTCCGGCCGATGGACAATACAGCCAGGCGCGCTGGGTCGAGCATGCCATCGGCGTGCTCGACGCCCTCGGCATCCAGCAGGGCGACATCGTCGGCAACTCGTTCGGCGGCGGGCTGGCGCTGGCACTGGCCATCCGTCACCCCGAGCGCGTGCGCCGGCTGGTGCTGATGGGCAGCGTCGGCGTGGCCTTTCCGATCACCGAGGGGCTGGAAATGGCGTGGGGCTACACGCCGTCGCTGGCCAACATGCGCAGGCTGCTCGATCTGTTCGCCCACGACCGCACCCTGGTCAACGACGAGCTGGCCGAGCTGCGCTACCAAGCCAGCATCCGCCCGGGCTTCCAGGAGTCGTTCGCCGCGATGTTCCCGCCGCCACGGCAGAACGGAGTCGACGATCTGGCCAGCAACGAGGCCGATATCCGCGCCCTGCCCCACGAAACCCTGGTCATCCATGGCCGCGAGGATCGGATCATCCCGCTGCAGGCTTCGCTGACCCTCGCGCAGTGGATTCCCAACGCCCAACTCCACGTCTTTGGCCATTGCGGCCACTGGACCCAGATCGAACACGCCGAGCGTTTCGCCCGCCTGGTCGAGAATTTCCTCGCCGAGGCCGACGCCCTCCATTCCTGAGAGAGACCGATATGGACAAGACATTGATCAACGAACTCGGCGACGAGCTCTACCAGGCGATGGTCCAGCGCGAGACCGTGTCGCCGCTGACCAGCCGCGGCTTCGACATCACGGTCGAGGACGCCTACCACATCTCCCTGCGCATGCTCGAACGCCGCCTGGCGGCCGGCGAGCGGGTGATCGGCAAGAAGATCGGCGTCACCAGCAAGGCCGTGCAGAACATGCTCAGCGTGCACCAGCCGGACTTCGGCTACCTCACCGATGCCATGGTCTACAACAGCGGCGAGGCAATGCCGATCAGCGAGCGGCTGATCCAGCCACGCGCCGAGGGCGAGATCGCCTTCATCCTCAAGAAGGATTTGATGGGGCCGGGCGTGACCAACGCCGACGTGCTGGCTGCCACCGAATGCGTGATCCCCTGCTTCGAAGTGGTCGATTCGCGCATCCAGGACTGGAAGATCAAGATCCAGGACACCGTCGCGGACAACGCCTCCTGCGGGCTGTTCGTGCTGGGGGACCAGGCCGTCTCACCGCGCCAGGTCGATCTGGTCACCTGCGGCATGCTGGTTGAGAAGAACGGCCAGCTGCTCTCCACCGGCGCTGGAGCGGCTGCGCTCGGCTCGCCGGTCAACTGCGTGGCCTGGCTGGCCAACACCCTCGGCCACTTCGGCATTGGCCTCAAGGCCGGCGAAGTGATCCTGTCCGGCTCGCTGGTTCCGCTGGAACCGGTCAAGGCCGGTGATTTCATGCGCGTCGAGATCGGCGGCATCGGCAGCGCCTCCGTGCGCTTCATCTGATCGAGGACAGCCTGATGAGCAAGAAACTGAAAGCCGCCATTATCGGCCCGGGCAACATCGGCACAGATCTGGTGATGAAGATGCTGCGTTCCGAGTGGATCGAGCCGGTCTGGATGGTCGGCATCGACCCCGAGTCCGATGGCCTCAAGCGCGCCCGCGAGTTCGGCCTGAAGACCACCGCCGAGGGCGTCGACGGCCTGCTGCCGCACGTGCTCGAGGACGATATCCGCATCGCCTTCGATGCCACCTCCGCCTATGTACACGCCGAGAACAGCCGCAAGCTCAACGAGCTGGGCGTGCTGATGGTCGACCTGACCCCGGCCGCCATCGGCCCGTACTGCGTGCCGCCGGTGAACCTCAAGCAGCATGTCGGCACGCTGGAAATGAACGTCAACATGGTCACCTGTGGTGGCCAGGCCACCATCCCGATGGTCGCCGCGGTATCGCGCGTGCAGCCGGTGGCCTACGGCGAGATCGTCGCCACCGTGTCCTCGCGCTCCATCGGCCCGGGCACCCGCAAGAACATCGACGAGTTCACCCGCACCACCGCCGGCGCCATCGAGCAGGTCGGCGGGGCCAAGGAAGGCAAGGCGATCATCGTCGTCAACCCGGCCGAGCCGCCGCTGATGATGCGCGACACCATCCACTGCCTGACCGAAACCGAACCGGACCAGGATGCGATCACCGCATCGGTCCACGCGATGATCGCCGAGGTGCAGAAGTACGTGCCCGGCTACCGGCTGAAGAATGGCCCGGTATTCGACGGCAACCGCGTCTCGATCTTCATGGAAGTCGAGGGCCTGGGCGACTACCTGCCCAAGTACGCCGGCAACCTCGACATCATGACCGCCGCAGCGCTGCGTACTGGCGAGATGTTCGCCGAGGAAATCGCCAGCGGCACCATTCAACTGCCACGTCGTGAAGCGGCACTGGCCTGAGGAGTAGCACCATGAATCTGCAAGGCAAGAACGTCACCCTGCACGACATGAGCCTGCGCGACGGCATGCACGCCAAGCGCCACCAGATCAGCCTCGAGCAGATGATCGCGGTCGCCACCGGCCTCGACGCCGCCGGCATGCCGCTGATCGAGATCACCCACGGCGACGGCCTCGGCGGTCGCTCGATCAACTACGGCTTCCCCGCGCACAGCGACGAGGAATACCTGCGTGCGGTAATCCCGCGCCTCAAGCAGGCCAAGGTATCCGCCCTGCTGCTGCCGGGCATCGGCACGGTCGACCACCTGAAGATGGCGCTCGACTGTGGCGTCTCCACCATTCGTGTGGCCACGCATTGCACCGAGGCCGACGTCTCCGAGCAGCACATCGGCATGTCGCGCAAGCTGGGCGCCGATACCGTCGGCTTTCTGATGATGGCGCACATGATCAGCGCGGAAAAAGTGCTCGAGCAGGCCAGGCTGATGGAAAGCTACGGCGCTAACTGCATCTACTGCACCGACTCGGCCGGCTACATGCTGCCCGATGAGGTCAGCGAGAAGATCGGCCTGCTGCGCGCCGAGCTGAACCCCGCCACCGAGATCGGCTTCCACGGCCACCACAACATGGGCATGGCCATCGCCAACTCGCTGGCCGCCATCGAAGCTGGCGCCTCGCGTATCGACGGCTCGGTCGCCGGCCTCGGCGCCGGTGCCGGCAACACCCCGCTGGAAGTCTTCGTCGCGGTGTGCAAGCGCATGGGCGTGGAAACCGGCATCGACCTCTACAAGATCATGGATGTGGCCGAAGACATCGTCGTGCCAATGATGGACCAGCCGATCCGCGTCGACCGCGATGCGCTGACCCTGGGCTATGCCGGCGTATACAGCTCGTTCCTGTTGTTTGCCCAGCGCGCCGAGAAGAAATACGGCGTACCGGCCCGCGACATTCTGGTCGAGCTGGGGCGCCGCGGCACCGTCGGCGGCCAGGAAGACATGATCGAAGACCTCGCCCTGGATATGTCCCGGGCCCGCCAGAACCAGAAGGTGAGCGCATGAACCGTACCCTCAACCGCGAGCAGGTGCTGGCCCTGGCCGAGCACATCGAGAACGCCGAATTGCAGGCGCACGATATTCACAAGGTCACCAACGACTATCCCGAGATGACCTTCGCCGATGCCTACGACATCCAGTGGGAAATCCGCCGGCGCAAGGAGGAGCGCGGCAACAAGATCGTCGGCCTGAAGATGGGCCTGACCTCATGGGCGAAGATGGCACAGATGGGCGTGGAGACGCCGATCTACGGCTTTCTCGCCGACTACTTCAGCGTGCCCGACGGCGGCACGGTGGACTGTTCCAAGCTGATCCACCCCAAGATCGAGGCGGAAATCGCGGTGGTCACCAAGGCACCGCTGGTCGGGCCTGGTTGCCATATCGGCGACGTGATCGCCGCGGTCGACTACGTGATCCCCACCGTCGAGGTAATCGACTCGCGCTATGAGAATTTCAAGTTCGACCTGATCAGCGTGGTGGCCGACAACGCCTCGTCGACCCGCTACATCACCGGAGGCCGCATGGCCAACCTCGAGGAGGTCGACCTGCGCACTCTCGGCGTGGTGATGGAGAAGAACGGCGAGGTGGTGGAACTTGGTGCCGGCGCCGCAGTGCTCGGCCATCCGCTGTCCAGCGTGGCCATGCTGGCCAACCTGCTGGCAGAGCGCGACGAACACATACCGGCCGGCACCTTCATCATGACTGGCGGCATCACCGCCGCCGTCGCAGTAGCGCCGGGCGACAACATCACCGTGCGCTACCAGGGGCTTGGCAGCGTCTCCGCGCGCTTCGTCTGAGCCATCCGGCCGCCCTGCCCGGGCGGCCTCTTCTTCAGGAGGCACACCATGCCTATTGCCCAGATCCACATCCTTGAAGGCCGCAGCGACGAGCAGAAGGAAACCCTCATTCGCGAAGTCAGCGAGGCCATCTCGCGCTCCCTGGATGCGCCGCTGACCAGCGTGCGAGTGATTATAACCGAGATGCCCAAAGGCCACTTCGGCATCGGCGGCGAAAGCGCCAAGGCCATTGGTCGATGAACCTGCCTCCTCCTGCACAGAGAGTCCGACACATGAGAACAACGAATCAACGCTCGCTGCACTGGGAAGCCGCCTATGCCGCCACCCGTGCGGCCGTGGCACATGCAGAGAAGCTAGGCGTGCGCATTAACGTCTGCGTGGTTGACCACTCCGGCCTGCCGTTGGCCTATCTCCGCATGAACGGCGCCTTTCTACATTCACGGGAAATTGCCGAAGACAAGGCATACACCGCCGTGAGCTTCGGCTTCTCCACCCGCGACTGGCTCGACGTGCTGGGTGACAACCCGCGCCTGCGCATCGGCCTGCCAAGACGCGAGCGGCTGGTGGTGTTCGGCGGGGGCCTGCCGATCCTGCTCGATGGTGAATGCATCGGCGGCATCGGCGTCTCTGGGGCCGACGAGGGGCAGGACGAAGCCTGCGCGGCAGCGGGCTTGGCGGCCATAGGGCATCATGAGGCATCCAGTTTGGGGTAGAGGCAGATTTTGACTTTCGCGCCCGAACGCATCATGCGGCTGGCTTCCAGAAGGGAAATCAGCAGCATTGATTGGCCTTCTGATCTCTTTAGGCGGTTTCGGTAATAAGCGGAGCGAGAAACAGATCAGCCGATGGATGCTAGGTCGGCAAGCCCGTTCAGTTTGGCGGTGGCAGATAGACCGTGGGCCAATGGCTGGTTGGCGGCGAGCAATTCCTGCAACTGCACGGCTTGGCCGCCCTTGAGGTGCTCAGCGTTGCGCAGCAGCAGCCAGCGGCTGCGCTTGACCACCTTGCGCGCTGGTTTGTTATCGCGCAAGGTGGTTGGCCTGGTCGACGCGGATACGGTCGATCACCTCACGACCGTAGCGCGCCACCCCATGGAACAGGTCGTACACCACTTCGGCTTGAGGGCAGTGCCGCTTCACTTCCAGGTCGAAAGCGGTGTTCATGTCCATGGCGACCGCCTCGATATGCCGGCAGTGCTCACCGAGCCACTCGAAGAATGGGCGAATCGCCTGGCGGCTGCATAGCGACAGCAGGGTGTGGGGGTTGGGATGTTTAGCGACTGCCAATCTACCCACTTCCTCGCCTGTTACTAATGAGGAACAAAGTATCCGAACATCGCAATAATATTCGCGGTATTGTCTGACATCATAAAAACACAAAAGCATCAGCGTGTTATGGGTTTCACGGATACTTATCGGAAAACTTTTTGACTGTCCGGATACAAAATTTCGGGTTAGTAACTCGCTCTTTCCCCAGAATCCGCGGCCGCCCATTATAAAGGCTGGACACGCTGGCCGTTCCATAAACTGGAAGAGGAGTCTCTTCATGAACATCACTGCATCGGAACCGGCGTCCGGGCCCTGGAACCCTAAACGAATTCTGGCCGCGCTGCGCGCCGACGCCAGCATCGGCGAAGTGCTGGCGGGCGCCGACATCGAGGCCCGGTACCTGAACGACTGGAGCGGCGAGGAAGGCGGCAGGCCGCTGGCCTTGGTGCGCCCGCACGACACCGCCGAAATTGCGCGCGTGATGGCATTATGCCATGCAGGACGCTGCCCGGTGGTGCCGCAGGGCGGGCTGACCGGCCTGGCCGGCGGTGCCACGCCGATAGAAGGCTGCGTGCTCGTTTCACTGGAGCGCATGTCCGGCGTGGTCGAACTGGACCCTGCCTCAGCCACCATGACCGTGCTGGCCGGCACGCCGCTGCAGGTCGTTCAGGAAGCCGCGCAGGCGGCGGGCTTTCTGTTCGCGCTGGACCTGGGCGCGCGCGGCTCATGCCAGATCGGCGGCAACATCGCCACCAATGCGGGCGGCAACCGCGTGATCCGCTACGGCATGGCGCGCGACCTGGTGCTGGGACTGGAAGCCGTGCTGCCCGACGGAACCGTGCTGTCCATGATGAACAAGATGGTCAAGAACAATGCCGGCCCCGATCTGAAGCATCTGTTCATCGGCACCGAGGGCACGCTGGGCATCATCACGCAGGCCGTGCTCCGCCTGCATCCGGGCGTCTCGGGCGCCAATACCGCGTTGGTAGCCGCGCCCGATTTCGGCTCGGCCATCAAGCTGCTGCGCCATGCGCAGCACCTCCTGGGCGGCCGGGTCAGCGCATTCGAGATGATGTGGCAGGACTACTATGCCGCGGCCACAACCGCCGGCGGCATCGCCGCGCCGCTGCCGGCCACGTATCCACTATACGTGCTGCTGGACCTGCAGGCGGCCGCACCCGAAGAGGATGCGGCGCGCTTCGAGGCGATGTTGGAACACGCGCTGGCCGAAGGCTGGATCGCCGACGCCGCCGTGGCCCAATCTCACACGCAGACCCAAGCCTTCTGGGAACTGCGCGATGCCATCTCCGAGATGCTGCGCACCTTCGCGCCCACCATCAACTTCGACGTGTCCGCGCCCATCTCGGGCATCGAGGAATGCGTGGCCCGGATGCGCGAGGCGCTGGCGCGCGATTTCCCCGGCGTTCGGGCGATCTACTTCGGCCACGTCGGCGACGGCAACGTGCATATCGTGGTGGGTTCGCTGCCGACTGACGACCGCAAGACCGAACAGCGCATCGAGGCCGCATTCTACGCTATCGTGCGCAGCCTGTCGGGATCGGTCTCGGCCGAGCACGGCATTGGGCTGCACAAGCGGCCGTGGTTGCACTACAGCCGCAATCCGGCGGAGCTGTCCTTGATCGCGACGGTGAAGCGCGCGCTCGATCCGCACGGGATCATGAATCCGGGGAAGATTCTGGCGTCTTGAGTGGGGGTGGTGGCGGCGGTCGCCGCCTGATGGGTGCTGCAAGAGATTTTTTTGAAGAAAAAATTTACGGTCACCCCGTTTCTGCAATACTGACCAGCGATGATTCTATGGCTTGCGTAAATCTATCCGGCGTCTCGTTTGGGCTGCCTCGCGCCACGATGAGAGTCGCGCCTGGTGATCCTGACAAGCCGGCGGCTTCGAAAGCCGTTTTTTATGTCAGGTTCTTCACCAAGCCGGTGGCCGTTCACGTCATCGGTTGTTCAGCATCGCAAAACCTGGAAGGGTGTTCCGTGGTACAGCTGTAATGGCCGGATCAGGCGGCGTAGACGACTGGCCCTGCTTCGAATTCCGAGTGGTTGGCGGCGAACGCCCAGGCGACTCGGGAGAACTTGTTGGCCAGGGCGCGCACCACCATGTTCGCATGGCGTCGCTGCCGTAGCGAGCGGACCCAGTGGGCCAAGGCACCCTGCTGATGCTCCAGGCGCTGCAGGTAGACCCGGGCGCACTGCACTAAAAGCCGCCGCAGATACTTGTCTCCCTCGTTTGCTGATACCCAGCAAATTGGCTCGACCGCCGGTGCTGTGCTGGCGGGGTACCAGCCCCACCGATGCCGCGAAATCACGGCTGCCGCCATACTGCTTGCCATCGCCCATTTCGGCCGATAACAGGCTGGCTGTGATCGGGCCGACACAGGGAATCGTCAGCAAGCGGCTCCCCAGGTCATCTTCCTCAAGCTGGGTGGTCATTTCCTTGTCCGGTGCCTTGATCTGTCCGTCCAGACAGCGTGAATGCTGATGCAGGCGCGTTAGGAGTACGACCAGCCGAGGCGGCAGCTCATGCTCATCCAACGTGCTCGGCAGTCGTCTGACCAGCGATAGTCCCTTGGGCAGGCTGATGCCGAACTCCAGCAGGAAACCGTGGGCCTGGTTGGCCGTCTTGGTACGATCACGCACCAGCGAATCACGCATCCGGTGCAATACCGAGAGCGTTTGCCGGGCCTCGATCTTGGGCGAGACGAAGCGCATGCTGGGCCGCGATGCGGCTTCGCAGATCGCTTCGGCATCAATGAAGTCGTTCTTGTTGCCCTTGACGAAAGGACGCACGAACTGCGGCGAGATCAATTTCACTTGATGCCCGAGCGCCGTCAGTTGGCGCGCCATAAAGTGCGCTCCGGCGCAGGCTTCCATCACCACCGTGCAAGCCGGCAGGATGCCAAGCAATCGCATCATTTGCTGGCGTGTCGCTTTCGTGCGAAAGATCTTCCGGCCAGAACCGTCTTTTCCGTATAGATGAAAGCTTTGCTTGCCCGGATCAATCCCTACCAGTGCAACTGCGCTCGTGATGATGGCCTCCGAAATAAAACACCCTGCGAAAGTGTGCCCTCGGAGGGTGGGGATGACCATCTCATTAACCCGAATCTCGAACGCGCGGAACCCACCAGGCAGCAAAAGCCACCGATCTTCTCGGCATGCAGCCAACTACCCTGGCTGCTGCCCAGCTCCACGCTGATCCTCCGCGCCGTTTCGCAAACTACCGGTATCAGCCTGCATGCGCTTTTCATCCATGTATTCGAGCGTGCTGGACAGGCTGCTCGCGGCGACGGTCTTGCGGCTGCCGCCGCGTATCGACAGTAAGCGCCCCCCCCCTTTTGCTCGAACACCCCGCCCTGCATCCTGTGCTTTTCCAGTAGGGGATTTATATGGAAACGATGCACGCGCGCCGCGAGTCCTGGGCTCGGCATGTTCAGGCCTGGCAGGACAGCGGGCTGACGCAGTTGCTTATTGCCAGTAGCATGCGCTCAAACCCGAGGCACTGGCCTACTGGATCAGACGCAGCAAGCGGGCGGCCACGCCGCTTACCCTGGTGCCCGTGGCAGCGGCAGGGGTGTGGCTGCTGCAGGCATGCCAGTGGCTGGCGGTTGGCGTTGCCGGCGGACGTCGATGCAAGCTGGTTGGCCGGATTGCTGCGGGGGATGGTCTGACGCGAATGCCGGCCCAGGTTTGGCTGGTGGCCGACCGATCAACATGCGCTTGGGGATCGACGGGCTTTGGTGCACCTTCAGCAGGCCCTCGGGCGACCACCCTGCGATGGCACGACCTATGCCTTTCGCAATCGGCACGGCTCGCGGCTCAAGCTGTTGCAGTAGGACGGCACCGGTGTGTGGTTGGGTCAGCGCCGTCTGCATCAAGGCCGTTTTCGCTAGTTCCATGCCGCCGAATGCAGCGCCGCGCTGGTCAAGATCGGCGAAGACATCAGCGAGCAGCTCGACCTGATCCTGGCCAGGCCCTTCGTCCACCGGCACAGTCGCCCGCAATAAGCCTGCCGCCCGTGCGAAAGCATCAGCGCCGCGCCGGTTCCGCCAGCAGTGATCGAAGGCGGCATGGCCGCCCCTGACCTGACCGCCTGCCGCTCTACCGCCTCGAACAGATCGCTGCCCGTGACGGCGTCACCCTGCCCGTTCGGCCCTCGCCGAGTGAGTCGGGCGCTACGGCGTGGCCTTGAGCCCCTGGTGGATCGGCTGCGCGCCTTATTGCTCCAACGCCAGGTGCTGCATGCCGATGAAACTCCCTCTGCAGCAACTCAATCCCGGCGAGGGGAAAACCAAACGCCCCTATCTCTGGGCCTACTCTGGGCCTACCGCAGCAACGACCTGGAGCCCAGTGACAGCCGAGGCCTTGCGGCGCATCGCCGATCTCTATGCCCTCGATTGGCGCGCCCCCGCACTCGACGCGGCCGTCCGGCAGCTGCTGCGTGAACAGAAAGCCCTGCCCAAACTGCAGGCCCTACACGACCGGCTGCAGCTACCGCGCCGCCGCCATCCAGAGCGTGCTGGCCACCACCAGACTGAACGGTCTCGAGCCCGGCGCCTGGCTCAAGGACACCCCGGGAAAAACTGCCCATCTGGCCCAACAGCCAGATCGAGGAGCTGTTGCCCCTCGGCGTCTCAACCTGAGTAACGATGGGACGGCTGGACGCTCACCTTTTTTCATAAGACGAGCCGAAAACGGGCACCTACCCACAGCATGGGTTCGCGGAGGCGGGCTTAACCGTGATCGGTTGCTAAATGGGGGGCGATGCCGCTCAGCATGCGCTTAATGCAGCTCACGACCTGCTCAACCTAGATTGCTAATTCCCGGCTTGGATAGGGGGCAGGTTTTACAGAGGGTTCGCGCTTGGTAAGAAGTCCTCATGCAGGAGCCGCAGGTATGGGTTGTCTGGCGGCGTCTCCTGGAACAGCGCATCCGGGCTGGCGAGCAGGTAGCCGTGCAGCCGGCGCGACTTGCGCGGCCCCGTGACTTCGCAGGTCCAGATGTTCAGCCCGCTCGGCTGCTTGCGGTGCTGTCCCAGCTTCTCGAAGCGCTTCTGTACCCACTGCCACCCCTCCAGCTTCTCCTGCTTGGCCAGCGCGACGACTTGAAGGTACTCCTGCGCGTAGCGCTGGAACACGCCGGGGCTGACGAGGTAGGTCGTACCGGCGACGGTATGCACCAGGGCCTTGGCGTCGTTGATGATGAGCTTGCGCGTCTGGATGCTCTGACGC
This sequence comes from Stutzerimonas sp. KH-1, assembly GCF_054483855.1. Taxonomy (NCBI): domain Bacteria; kingdom Pseudomonadati; phylum Pseudomonadota; class Gammaproteobacteria; order Pseudomonadales; family Pseudomonadaceae; genus Stutzerimonas; species Stutzerimonas sp. KH-1. The sequence continues at coordinate 2,206,632 of NZ_CM137011.1, forward strand.
AGCCAGGCCATGAAGTGCGCCCCGGAGGGCTCCGCGCGATCCTGGGAAGGCGCGAGGCCCATCTGCGGCGGGGGCACGGTCGAAGGGGCCGGCTCGGGCTCGGCAACAGGGGAACTCGGGATCTCCGGTGCCGTGGGTGGAGCGGTGTCGCCCAGCAGGTCGAGCAGCGCGGCCACGCCGGTGTCCATGGCTGCGGATGCGACCGGCGCCGTGCTCGCGGATGCAGCTTCGATGCCTTCCGCGCGCGGCCCATCGGCCACCGCCGGCGCCTGCGGCGTCGGCTCCGCTTGTTCCTCTTCGACCTGCACACGGCCTGCGAACGGCGCCGGCCGGTCGGCGGCATCCCAGATCATCGCCGGCGAGAGTTTCAGGAAGGTGAAGGCGTGCGACCAGCCGGCCTCGCTGGTGACCGCAGCCTTCCAGATCGCCTTGCCATCCGGCGTCGGTTGCACGATGCCGTGATCCTGCAGCACGTTGAACACCGCCGTATTGCTCGCCGGGATGCCGTCGATGCCCTGCGACAGCAGATGTGCGCGTAGCTTGTCGGAGACGGTCTTGCTCACCAGCCACAGGGCGTCTTGGGTCAGCCAGCCGTCCGCCGGGCCGGCCTGGTTCAACTTGAATTCCTCCTTGAGCAGGTAGCGCAAGCCGTCGAGCAATTTGCGTTGCAGCGCATGCTTGGGTGCCGCCAGCGCCTTACTGGGATCGCCGCCGAGTTCCTGGGCGACCGATGCCTGGTCGGCCTGCACGACCAGTTCGCCGAGCGTGCCGGCGTGCTCGTACTGGCCGGCCAGCACGTACAGCAGCGCGGCCCAGAGGTCGGGATAGCCGCTGAGCCAGTCGAAGATGTCCCGATCGAGAAGGCGCGCGTAGAGCAGCCCGGTGGCGGCGCTGTGCAGGCGGTACTCGCGCTCCTTTCGGTAACGGAAGCGGTAGGGCTTTCGCAGCGGGCCGTGCCAGGGATGCCAGACGCTGCCGTCGGCATGTTCGACGTGCAGATCGACCGCAATCTTGCCGATGTCGTGCAGCAGGGCCGCGTAGGCCGTGCCTGCGGTCCAGGCTTCGGCCTGGGCCGCCTGTGCCTCCGGCGTGACGCCCGCAGGCAGCAGGTATGACTGCCGCAGCTTCAGCGCATAGGCGACGATCTCCAGACCGTGGTCCAGCATGCCGCCCGGATAGGCGTGGTGGTGGTTCTCGGAGGCCGGGAACTGCTGGACCAGCTCGGCGTAGCGCTCCAGTGGGGCGAGGTAGAGCGCGGCGAACTGTCGGCGTGAGAGCGATGTGCGCTGCCAGATGTGTTCCAGCAGTTTCTGCCGGCGCGGCGTGGCCAGCAGCGATGCGGCCGACTCCGGCCGCATCGACCCTTTTGGAGTTTCGATGCCGGAGGTGGGCGGTGTGCCGGCGGTGGGTGGCACCCGTTTGCGCTGGAACAGCGAGAGCATGGCGAACCCCGGATGACGGGCTGCTCAGGGGCGCCTTTTGGCCTTTTCAGGATAGGGCCTTTCCCCTTGGCGCCCTTCCTTTGCCCCTTCTCAGCCCTTTGGCCTTTGTCGGAAGCCTTTGGGTATAGGGCCGCTGCTGCGCGGGTGCCACGATGAATGCGGCATGGGGCAATCCCGGCAAGTGGGGCGCTGCGGGATGTTCGTCAGCTCTGGCCCAAGCCGGTGTCGAGGGCGGCGGATTGCGCTGCGAAGTCGTCGGGACGGCGCTTGCGGAAGGTTTCGAGATTGGCGAGCTTCCAGCGCAGTGCCGGCAGTTGCGCGGCGTGCTGGCACTGCACCAGCGACCAGTCCGGTTCTGCGCGCGCCAGCCCGCTCAGAAACTGCTTGTGCGCGGTGCTCAGTCGCTGTGGCAGCTCGCGCCGCATCCTGGCGCGAGCGTCGAGCAGTGTCTCCAGGGAGCAGTCCACTTCGGTCATGCCGACAAAGGCCCGCTCGTACTCGCCGGCGATGTCCTTGTCGTTGCCGAACAGCACTTCGTGGGGCGGCCGGTTGTGGCCCGCCAGATAGATCACGAAGCACTCGACCATGCCGTCGCTGATGCCGCCCGACTCAAAGAGCTGCCACACGTCGAACAGGTCGCGGGGGTGCTGCCGATCCAGCGCGGCCACCAGCTTGCTGGCGTACAGCTCGTCCGGTGCCAGAACCGGCAGCTCGAACTCGACGCCGAACAGATCGCTGGTCCTGGCGCTCAGCGGCCGCCGCTCGACGGGCAGCACACTGCCTCGGAACACGACGTTGACCTCGATCTTCACCTGGTGGGCGTCGTTCTCGACGATCAGCTTGGTGTCCCCCAGGTCCTTGGCGCGAACCAGGCGTGTCTGCACGCCCAGCGGTACAACACGCGTGGCGATGGCGGCCAGCTCCTGGTTGATGGCTTGCAGCGCTTCGTCGCGCGGCGTCTGCCACGGGAGGTACACCACGTCGATGTCCACCGACAGGCGCGGCATGTCCCGCACGAAGAGGTTGATGGCCGTGCCGCCCTTCATGGCGAAGATGTGGTTGGCGAACACGTCGGGCGCGACGGCCAGCAGCAGGCGAACGGTGTCCGCGTAGGTCTTATCCATGAGGTCTCAGGCTTAGCAAGGTGCCGTCATCGAGCCGGCTCATCCAGCGCGTGTTGCTGCCGGTGCGAACCGGGTACTGCTCCAGCAGGGCATCGACATCCACGAGGCTGGTCTCGCGCGCCCAGGTGAGGAACAGGCGCACGGCCTTCACGCTGGCGCAGCAGGACAGCAGTTGTCCGAGCAAGTCCTTGCGGGGGGAACGCAGTCCATCGAAGAGGTTGCGGGCCTCTTCGAGGCTCTGCTTGACGCCGGCTTCGTACAGCAGCTCCAGAACGGCACGCTCGGAGGCAGCCACCCGCAGATCCTCGGGCAGGCCAGGCGGCGTGGTCAGGGTCTTGCTGGCCAGCGTCGTGTCCGGCCAGTCGAACAGGCGGGCGTGGACGTAGCGGGCCGGAAAGCGCGAGGTGAACCAGGCCGGCAACGCGAAACGACCGTCGCCCCACAGCACCAGCGTCTCCCGGCTGCCCAGGTTGTGCCGCACACCCTGCAGGGCCAGGGCGCTCTTGCCGCCGACGTGCAGGCCGGGCACACGCTGTTGCAGGAACTTCAGCGCACCGTAGACCCCGAACTCATCGTTCGGGAAGGCATAGACGCCATGGGCCAGGCGCACGAGCCACCCGCCGTCGGCATAGTGGGCGGCGAGCTGGGGCGACACCCCGAACTGGCTCAGGGTGGCAAGGTCGAACGGCGCCCCACGGGAGAGTCCCGCCTGCAGTCGCTTGATTACCTGGTGCCGAGAATTTCGATCCATGTTATAAAAATAACACAGAATCCAATCGACCCCTAGAGCCATTGCAAGAACGTGCATGGAAAGTAGCATAAGGTTTGATTTGTTGTGCATAATCTAATCGACCTACGACCCGAGCCAACCCGGCTCTGCCGGGCGCAACCCGCCCTCCTGATCGCGGTCTATGCTGGAGGGCAGGCCACGACCGGCCGCTCCGCGAGGTGAGGCACCACTGAAGCCGAGGCATATGAGCATGACCGCCAACACGCACAACGGGCGCTGGAGCCACCGGCTGGGCCGGGGGGCTGGCCGTGCCTGGCGTGGATACCTGCGCCGCGAGCAGCGTGTCGCCGGCTGGCTGGTGACGCGCGGGGTGCCTGCGGGCGCGGCGACGGCGGTGCTCTGGATCGTCAAGCTCGCCGTGCTCGGTGCGCTGCTCTACTCCGCGTTCTGGCTGGCCCTGCTGCTCGCCTTTGCGGTGACTGCTGCATGGCTCGTGCAGCACGACGACCCTGATCAAGAGGAACCGCAACCCGAGTGGAGGGAAGGCCCCAACGGCTTCGGGCTTTATGACAAGAGCGACTGGCGCATCGACCCGCATGTGACCGACGACGACTGAACGGCGGTCACTTCTTCGATACGGCGCTCATTGCCATACCAGCGCCACGCCCCCCAGCGCCCTTGGCGTCCGAGGTGGCGGTGGACAACCCCTGCACGATATTTCCCGTGCGAACGCCTGCCCAAGCCAATGCCATGACCCAAAACGTCGGCAGCACGATGAACATCATCGCCATGACGAAGTTCAGCAACATGTCGCCAAAGGCGTTGTTCAAACCGATCAACGGATCGAAGTTCGTGTGAGGCCTGTCCGCGCCAAACCCCCAGCCGTAGAGCGCATCCAGGATCGTGCTGTCGATCCAGCGCGCGAGCTGGAACCAGAAGTCCACGAAGAACAGCGCGAACTGGACGCAGCTCACCGTCACCACCGTCTTCAGGTCGTAGGTGCCGATCAGCAGCACCAGCGGGATGCAGATGACGAGCGCCATCTTGAGCATGGTCAGCACCATCGGCAGCGCCTGGCGCACCACGTCCATCGCAGGAAAGAAGCCCAGCGAACCGACGGTCAGACCCAGGTCGCTCGCGCCGCGCGTGACGATGTTCGGCAGCGTCTTGTCGATCTGGCCGCCGTAGTCGGTGTAGACGGCGCCCTGGTTCATCTTCTGCTGCCGCGGTGAGACCACGGCGCGAATCACCGAGTCATTGACCTCGCTCTGCGACAGGAAGCCTGCCCAGCGCCCGATGCGGGTCAGCAGGTCCGGGTCGACCTGTGCCAACAGTCGGCTGCGCAGCCCCTGGCCGCCATCGGTCCACCACTGTCGGCAGGACGGATAGCCGCCGCCGCTGTCCACCTGTGCCAGCCCCGCATCGCGGGTCGCGTCGTAGGGCCAGGCCGTGCGCGGCGTGCGGGAGTGGTAGGTGTCATAGAAGCCGGGCGTGTCGAGGAGGTAACTCGACCCGATCCAGGTGACGTCGTTCATCTGCTCGTCGGAGAGCGTCGGCCGGTTCATGAACAGCTTGGCTCGCGACGGCCCGTAGCAGTCGTGCGTGAAGTCGGCGACCTCCTGAGCCAGCACCGGATCATCGATGCGCGTGGCATCCACATCCATGCGAACCTGACGCAGATCCGTGCCGCAGGGAATCGCCGCCACTGCGGCGCTGGTGACCGCCTTCGAGATGGCGTGCATGAAGAACCACCACACCGGCACCAGCGCGCTCTGGTCGTTGAGCGCGGTGTAGACGTTGGACCAGCCCGTCTCGTTGGGCAGCGGGACGTTGACCTGGCATTGCGCGGAGCGGGTCGTGTCGAACTTGATCGTGGCGAGATCCACCGGGATGAACGGGATGCCGGCGAACAGGACGACCACGATCGCCACCCACACCCGGTTCTCGATGCGCATCGACGACAGCACGCCCTTGTTGCCCTCGTCCGCACCTTCGCTGCGGGCCTTGAGCCATTCCTGGATCACGATGGCCACGAACGGCAGCGCGAACACGCCGCTGGCCACGAGGATGCTCCAGATGCCGTTGTTGACCACCCAGGCCACCAGGGTCAGGTAATACTCCAGGTAGTCCGTGGTGTAGAGCGTCATCCCTGCCTCCCGGTCTCAGCCGTGCCGCAACAGTTGGCTGGCTTCCAGCGCGACCACGGCGATCACGGCCGCGATCTCCGTGCGCAGCAGGCGCTGATGCGTCTCGCGGGACGGCTCCCGCCGCAGCAGGCGCCGACGCATCCACCACCAGCCGTAAGCCGTCGCTCCGTAGACGCACAGCCGCCACACGAAGAAGTGGCCGGCGTGCGCCTGCAGCCAGTGCTGCCAGCCCTCGACGCCGCCGACCACGTGGATGCCGGCGATGTTCACCACCACCGCGGCGGCCACCACCAGCAAGGTCCACAGCAGCGCCACGCCGACGCGGCGGTTGAACAGCCACGGCAGCCGCAACCAGGCCGGCCGGCTCATGGCGTGCCGCTCCGCGGTTTCTGGACTTCCCGGAGACGGTCGCGCGTGGTGTCGCCCTCGAAGATGCCGCGCGAGCCGGCGGCGCGGGTGCTGTGGCGCTGGATGATCGCCATCGCCGAGTTGCCGGCCAGCGTGCGGCGCAGCTCCAGCTCAGTCTTGAGGTTGTCGATCTCCTGCTCCAGCGCGCTGTTCTCCTGGTCGACCGCCCGCACGGCCAGCTCGTTGGCGGCGACGTTCGGCTCCTTCTTGCCGGTCAGCAACGTGCGTTGCAGCAGCAGGGCCTTCTCCAGCACGCTGGACAGCGCAGCCTCCGACGCCAGGCGCTTGCCCAGCAGGTCCTGGTCGGGCTCGTCGCGTAGCGCTTCAATCACGCCGCGGGTGATCGGCAGCGAGCTGCTGCCGGCTGCGTCGAGATTGGCCAGCGTCGTCGGCCGGGCGCCCGTCACCAGCTCCTGCAGCACTTGCAGCTTGGTCTCGTACTCTTCCTGGATCATTGGCGTCAGCCCGACGCCAGGCGTGGTCTGGGTCTTCGTGCAGCTCTCGCAGGTACGTTGCTCGCGTTCGCCCAGCACGCGGTTCGCAAAGGCCGCGGCCGCGCCAGGCGACGACCAAGTCTGGCAGGTCAGGCGGTTGCCGCAAGCGCTGCGCGCGATCGACGAGGTATCGGTGGCGCTGCGCCCGTTGAGCAGGTTGTAGCCCGCGCGCGTCACATCGCCGACCACCTTGATCGAACTCTGGCCGGAGCCGCCCGCGTTACCGCCGCCGACCCAGGGCACGCCGTTGTTCCCTTTGTTGGACTCGGCCTGCTCGACGGCGGAGACGGCGTCGGTGCTGCTGACCGCATCCCGCAGCGCCATCCCCTCGGCGAGCTGGTCCCAGCCGGCCTGGCCGCCAGCCATGTCCGCCATCCGATTGGCGATGGCCCGGCAGGTCATCTTCGAGCGGTCGAAGTCCAGGCGCGCCTGGAGGATGCCGTTGGTCAGCAGGTTGTAGAGCCCCGGGTCGGCGCGCTGGATGATCAGCGCCGGCAGCGAGGCCACGGCGCTGGTGGCGTTCTGGATCACGTTGCTCATGATCGTCTGGAAGCCGTTGCTGATGCCGTTGAGCTGGTTCTGCAGCGTCGTGGTGATGCTCATGTCGCCGCAGATCAGGTTGCTGTTCCAGCCGACTCCCACGCCGATGCTCTGCATGTTGCCGGCACCACCCATCGACACGGCCCGGCCGCCGCCGATGCTGTAGAGCACGTCGTCGCCGATCACGCTGCCGCTGGCGTTCACGCCATTGGGGTCGATGCGCGTCTGCGCCCAGGCGGCGCCGACGACCAGCGTGATGGCCGCCACGAGCAGCGTGGCCCGCGGGCGCGGCTTCGCGCGGCGCAGGAGGTCGGGGAGGGAAGCGTCCATCGTGGGTTCCTCACATGAAATCGACGCTGCCGAGGAAGACTTGGCCACGGCGCCGGCAGCAGGAGTACGGCCGCCACAAGGCCCAGGCGTAGTCGCCTTGCTGGGCCTGCACGCGAGTGCGGCTGTGCGGGAAGACCACGCAACTGTTCGAGAGCGTGGGCGTCAGCTCCTGCCACTTGCCGGTCGAGGCGTCGGTCTCCATCAGCGCGCCGGCCGGCCAGTAGCCGTCGCGGGCGTTGGCCAGCAGAGGCTGATACACGTGAATCTGGTTGCGGCGCGTCACGATGTCGCCCGCGCGCTGCGCGACCACGGCGCCGCTCTTGTGGTCGTCGGTCTGGTGCAGGAAGCCACCGCGGGGATACACGTTGCCCCAGAGGTCCAGGCCGGTGCGCGTACCGATTTCGCGCCGGCCGGGGATGAGCGCTTCGGGGTAGAACGCTTCCGGGATGTTGTAGCGCCAGGCGATCGTGTCGAGCGTGCTCAGCAGATACGGCATGAAGGCCGTGCCAGCGCCCTCGCAGGTGTAGCCGGAGGCGCTGGCGAACTGGCTGAACACCACCCCGGCCGGATGGCCGATGACATCGGCGTTCTTGAACTTGGCGAGGTTGTTCTCGTTGTCGTGATTGGTCGTGCCGTCACCGCCAGCCTTGGCGGTCGGGTTGGGCATGCTCATCGCCCTGACTTCCAGCCATGGGTTTTCTCCAGTGTTCGAGTAGCTCGATACCACCGCATCGGGGACGTAGTGGCGCACCTTGACAGAGGTGCGAACCGAGCAGCCGAAGGGCGTGCAGTACAGCCAGTAGCAGATTCCGACCACGCGGTATTCGAGGCAGTCGGGGGACAACGCCGACGAGACGATGGTGGCCGTGTCCAGGGCGAACGTCGACGTGGCCGTGCCCAGCAGCAGCGAGGCGACGGTGGCGCGCAGACGCCGGGATGCCAGCAGGAGGCTCATGGCTGCGTGCTCCGGTAGGCGTCGATGCGCGCGACGGCGCGGGGCACGTCGGGGTTGCCGTAGACGACGTAGCGCCGATCGACCACCACGGCGGGGATCTTCACGATGCCCAGCCCCCAGGCATCCGCGACGCCTTGGTAGGCGTGGCCGATGCGGCGCTGCAGGGCCTCGCCGCCGTCATGCAGCCGCTGCCGCACCAGGGCTGCAGCCTGTTGCGGGTCGGCCGGTAGGTGCGCGGCGAGTTCGACCTCGATGCGCGTGGCCTGGTCCAGCTCGATGATCCGCACGCCGGCTGGAGCCTGCACCGGATGACGGCTGTCGGTGACGACGAGCACGTCGGCTGCTGCAGTCTGGGTAAACATGAACAGCACTGCCCACAGTCCGGGCGCAATGCTGATGGTCGGCAGCCGGGGCGAAGCCTTGAAGACGGGGGCCGGCATATCGGGCGTCCTTGGAGTCGATCAAAGTCACAGTCGACTTCAAGTGCCGATCTAGCGCGACAAAGAAACCGCATCCGGCCCCTGCCGGTTTCATACCCTATGCCGTTGTGAGCGTTGTGATTGCCTCCTGTCGGAGGCGGAGATCAGGTGCGGGACGCTGAGGTGCCCGCGAACCCAAGAAACGCATGCTGTAAGCGAATCGGCATCGACGGCTTGGAGCGTGCGTGTAGGCTCTGCCAAGTCCCGTCACTGATGTCGCTCGGGGCGAGGCGATCTACCGAGCGCGAAACTCTTCTCAAGTAAGCGTTGACGCCATCCGCGGATTCCGAAGGAACGCCGGCAAGAACGTACCCCACCATGAAGCCGATAGCATGGTTCTCGCCGTACTTCTCCTGGATGAATCGATCCATGCCCTCGACGACGTACTCTCGACACAAGTGAGTGTCCGACCCGGCGATTCGTTTGCATTCGATGATCGCGTGCGGATCATGCTCCTGCGTGCGCAAGAAAATTTCGACGAACGCCAGCGGGATGTCGGTACGTCCGTCTGGTAGCATCACGTTGCTTTTAGATCGCGATTCCGTGCCAGGTAGCACCATGATCTGCTTCCACGGGGAGTTCTTCAGCGCAATGCGCATCCCGTCCCGCAGGCGCTCGGTCATGATTACCTCTCCAGCGTTGGCATTCACGTCCTCGGCTGCGCATGCTCGCTGCCAACCTGCGGCCAGTGTCAGCAGAATGACCGCCACAACCTCGGGCTCAAGTTCAATGAACTCTCTGCCCAGTGCAGGAGGTGTCTCATAGGGGATCCTCAAACTTTGCCCCCTGAAAAGCTCTCCGCGACCACTGCATCGGCATCTTCCAGTGCCGCTATGCCCATCCAGTAGCGCCGCGCTGCTGGCTTGATGATCACGACTTCGTTGCGTCCGTGCACTCGCAATTCCCGCTCTGCACTGAGCGCGGTCGCAATCTTGACTTTCAGGCGCCTGCCGATACGTGCCAGTACTTCACCCAATTCGCCTTGTGGTGCCACGACGCTCACGCTCGCATTACCCGGCCCCTCTTCCAAGACAAAGCGCACGACGCGCAAGGCCGAACTGCTTGGCAAGTCGAGCACTTCGGCGCGCATGTGCCGCTTATTGCGAACGGAAAGCCAATCCTCGATAACGGACAGGAACGTCTTGGCATACGCCGTGACCTCAGTACGACTGTCCGATGGCTCCACGGATGATTCGCGGCCGGTTTCCCATTGCCACCCGGCGCGAAGGAGGCCGTCTCGAATGACAGTTCGGTCGGCATCGTTCAGTTCGTACAGATCGAAGACAGCTTCGTCCAGTTCAGCCCATCCCCTCTCGTCGGTGCCGTTGGCGCGCAGATTCTTCTCAATCTGCAGCAGGCGCTGGCCAGCCTCAGATTTCACTGCGCTCGTGAAATTAGGCACCGGTAGGAAGCTGAGGTCGCGAGCCAGCAGCTTCCTCTTGTAGATTCCAAACTCTGCAGCGGTCAGATAGAAGAACCATGTCGCAAAAGCAGAACTCAACACGGTGGCAAGCAAATGTGCCGTCCGCGTGTGCCCTCTCGGAAGAGACACTGCGAAGTATGAGTTCGTGAAGACGAGATCCCGCTCGGAGACGGCCGCCAAGACGCGTGGACTCCCCAGAAGCATTTCCTTCACGATGAGAAGCGGGGCTTGATATATCTCCCGCGATCGTGGCCATTGTGCCTTCGATTGGCTGAAAGTCGGCAAATCATCGGGAATGTTGAAGTGCTGCATGTCTTTGACTTGCAGTACATCCAATCCCTTTAGCGGGCGAGCATCGCGCGTCTGATTCTCTGGGGCCCCGCGAATCAATCCAACCTGGAAGGTAGTGTCGAGTAATGAGAGTTGCTCGCCCAGATTTCTGTGGGCCGAAGTCAAGTCATCCAGCAATAGGAGGTCACGGCGCCGGCCAACGGCTGCTGCCTTGAGCTTCAACGGCTGTTCTTGGATCTCGTCGAGTGTCAAAGTGATGACGTCACTCGGCGCCACCTCGAACGAATGAGTCCTTGCACCGCTGGGCGTCCACGGGATCTGAACGACCGTGACCTGATCCGTTCGCTGCTTCGGTCGATGACGGGCAAAGAGAACCACTGCGGGCATAGCCGCTGTCGCGAAGAGCCAACTGCACAAATTGGACAGATTTACCAAGGTGATCGGAGCCACGGCTCGCATCACATGCTGAGCTGCTGCCATGCCGGTGCCGCTGCGGCTGAAGAACGGCATCGCGCTAAGAATGATGCCGAAACGGGTCTTCTCATGTGAGAACTCCGCCGCTCGCAACACGAAATCCAAGCCTTCACCGCGCGGTTGCGCAGGTACGCCCGCAACCCTGGTCTTGCGCCGCGCTTCGGTTCCTGTCTGCCCCCTAAAGCTCCAAGGGGGATTGCCCACGATAAGGTCGAACTGCTTCAGCCCTGTCGGCGTCGCCAGCACGGCCTTGCCATCTCCATCACGTTCGACAGTACGAGCGTCACCGACGAGCAATGTCCTGCCGATCAATGGCTGGAACTTCAGGGACTGCGGTGGTTGCGGGTCAGGGTCCAGCTCAAGCGCAGCCAGGTACAGGCTGAACGCAGCGACGCGAATCGCGGCTTCGCTAATGTCTACGCCATACACCTGCCCGTAGAGCGTCGAGCGGATCAGCTCCCTCGTGGGCGGCTGACCTTGCGAGCGAAGATGAACCAAGCGCCGCAGCGCTTCGACCAGGAAGACACCGGAGCCGCACGTCAAATCCAGCACCGACTCCCGTCCAGATAGACCATCCATGACCTCATCGAGGACCAGCGAGACGACGGACAGTCGCGTGTAGTGCACGCCGTTTCGCAACGCTTCTGTGCGCTTTCCTCCAGTCTGCGGCTCAGCATGTGCAAACTGCTCGTAGATCGAGCTGATGAGCTCGACCGGAATCACGTCGAACTGGTAGGGGAAGAAGCTGAGTTGCCCGCTTTCAGGATCGACAGCCTCCAGGAACTCCGCAACCCGCGTCAAATGGTGAGCGGCTGGTGTCGTTTTCACCGACGAGGGCGGAAACATATCGCCGTTGAAGGTCTGGGCCAGCCATGCGAACAGCTTGCTGGTCGCTGGCCGGTCGCGCAGGATCGCCGGCAACGCCGTGCGGCCGCATACCCGCTTCAACCGCGCCGCACTGACGATCTCGCGGTCAATCAGGTACTGGGTGAAGATCACGCGCCCAATCAAGGCCTGCGCCGCATCGCGCGCGAGATTGCCTGCGACCAAATCGCGTTCGAGACATCCAAGGTCAGACAGGAGCTTCTGATCGACGCTGGTCTTGCGATCGATGGCCGGCACCTGGGCCCAGAATTGGCCCGTCTCGATCGCCAGTCGGCCGGCCAACTCGTCCAGTTCATGAAGCGAAGCTTCGATGTTCTCGAAACGCCGAATCAAATGTCTCTGGGCATCGCCTTCTTTCGCGGGTGTGCCGAAACCGTTGTACAGGTCGATACGCTGCGGCGAGATCACCCACAGCAACGGCGCGAACCCCTCGTTCCAGACCTCTCGTCGCCACTGGCTGACCAGATCGTCTGCAGGCGCGCTTTGCTCAAACTTGAAGTAGACGGTCAACGACGACGCGCTGCGCCACAATGCGTCCGGAACAAAAACGCGGCCGTGGCGCGAGGACTGCGCCTCAGCCCCCAACCGAAGGCCGGGCGCGGGTCGCCCGTCCGGCAGGTAGCCGGTTGCGGCGAGCACCTGTTCCAGCGTGGCAGTGTTCACGCCCTACTCCGGATAGCTTCGGGTGGAAACGGCAACGCTGCCTGGCTCGGCGTCGGGACGATCGGCAGCATGTGCTGCTGAAGCCGCATGATCAACGGATCGAGCGGGATCACGAGAGTCGGTTGGGCCGGCGCCGGCCCAACCCCCTCGGGGCCGATATCGCACAGGTTCGCCAAAGTGGGCGTCACGAACGCCACAGACCCGTTCAGCGCCAACGCGCCACTGGTGCTCAGCAACCGAAAAAGCGCGTCCACGCCGACGCTGACGGTGGCGATGTGCACGCCCAATGAGCTGACCAGCTCATTGGTAACGGCCAAGCCAAGGAGATCGGCGAAGGTGAATCGGGCAGCCTTCCCGGTCTTGGACGCCAAGTAGGGCACGGTCTTGCGCCAATGCCGCACCGTTTCGGCGGACACGCCAGTTAGCGTGCGCATCTGATCCTGAGTGTACTGGATGGCGGTGACGGCAGACATTCGCGTTGCTGGCAACTAGAAAATACGCACATTCTGCCATGTAAAGGTGTGCCTCTCAACAAATAAAGGCCGGTTCAGCCGCGTATCCCGCAAGCTTGCAAGCTTGCAAGCTTCCGAAATCGTGACCATCAGAACGCATCGCCAAGGTGGCAACCGGAACCGTTCATGGCAGTTCTTGTGGAGAGGGGCAAGAGGAACAGGCGCCCCCGGAGGGACGCCTGCGGACTACAGTAAGCCGGCTTCGGCGAACGAGTACGGGCTGCCCTTGCCGACGATGAAGTGGTCCAGCACCCGGACATCGACGGTGGCCAGGGCACTCTTCAGCCGCTCGGTGATCGCACGATCAGCGGCCGAGGGCTCGGTGTTCCCCGAGGGGTGCTGATGCGCCAGGATCAGCGCCGAAGCGTTGAGCGCCAGCGCACGCTGGACCACCACCCTCGGATACACCGAAGTCTGGTCGACCGTGCCCTTGAACAGCGGCTCGAAGGCGAGCACCTGGTGCTGGTTGTCGAGAAACACGACGGCGAAGATTTCGTTCGGCTCCGCGACCAGTTTCAGGCGCAGGTAGTCGCGCACGGCGGCGGGACTGCCCAGCGCCGGACCGGCCTTGAACACGCGGTTCTCCAGCAGGGTGATGGCCTGCCGGATGATCCAGTCTTCGTGCTGGGCGGCGATCAGGGTGAGCGACTCCGGGCGGGAGTCGGCGATGACGAGAGACATGGCGAACCTCCAATGGATGAGATCGGAGGGCGCCTGCCCCTGGAGGGCAAACCCTCCTGGGGACGATGGGGATGGAACAGGTGACGAGCGGGCATCCACCACCGCGGGTGCGGTGGCTGTTCGCGTCAAGGGATGCGATGCGAACGGGTTTCGATCAACGCGGACGAGCCGCGCCGCAGCCTTGAAGATCGATGGCTACCTGGGCATGTCACCGGCAACGCCGGCGGGCATGTCTGGGGAATGGGTGGGTTCGGCTGCGGTCGTGCTGCCGGCGGCGAGCAGATCGATGGCCGACAGCAAGGCATCGTCTTCGACGGGACCATGCAGCAGGAGGGTCTTGCCGGACTCGCGGTCGCGCAGTTGCAAGGCCGGCGTCGCCGCGATGCCCTGCTGTGCCGCTTCCGCCGCCTGGGCACGGATGACCGCATCGGGGCGATCGCTGTCGAGACAACCCTGCATGGTTGGTGTGAGGTCGGGATAGCGCAGGCCCTCCGGCAGGCCCTGGCCGTCGCCACGGGTATTCGAGTAGAGCCACGCCACGGCCTGCCAGAACGTGGCATGTCCGCCCGTCTCGCCCGCGCACTCGGCCAGGCGTGCCCCGGCGGTCGCGGCCGGCTCGTGCATGGACAGCGGCAGGTGGTGCCACTGCCAGTTCACCTCGGGATGGGCGTCGATCCAGCGCTTGAGCGCGGGGAAGTAGGTCCGGCAGTACGGACACTCCAGGTCGGCGTACCCGACCACCGTGAAGCGCGCATCGGCACGGCCATACAGCCAGGGCGGGCCGGCCGGTTTCGACGCTTCGGACCCGGCGGCGGCCAGGGACATGGGCTCGGTTGCCGGATGCGGCGCGCGCAGCAGCATCCACGAGGCAACCCCAGTCGTCGCCACGATCAGCAGACCGATCCAGGGATGACGGCGGGCGAATGAGGGCATGCGCATCGTGTTGCTCCCGTCAGGCCAACGTGTCCAGCGTCAGAGGTTCGATGCCCCGCGCACGGTCGATCTTCTCGGCCACGCGGAAGGCGGCATCCAGCTCGCTGATGCCGTGCTGCTGCATCAACTGGAAGCGTTCGGCCTTCTCCTCGGGCTCGGTCATCGCCATCGCCAGGTAGAGGCTGGGCGGCACAGCGCGGAACAGCACTTCCATCGACTTGGACAGGATGACGCCCTCGCTGAACTTGCCGGCCTCCTTGCGTGCCGAGAGCATCAGCGCCTTCTGCGAAGCGTTGAGTTCGCGGAAGCGCGCGATCTTCTCGACTTCATCGGGTGGCATCGACAGGCAGATCCACCACTCGATCATGTTGAGCATGGGCTCGGCCGCTTTCGGCAGGTCGTCCAGGTTCTGCGTGGCGAGCCAGAACCAGGCGCCGAGCTTGCGCCACATCTTGGTGATCTTGACCACGTAGGGCGCGAGCAGCGGGTTCTTCGTGATGATGTGGCCTTCGTCCGTCACGTTGATGATCGGGCGGCCCAGGAACTGGTCGCGCTCGGCGATGTTGTTGACGGTGTTGATGAGCGAGATGTAGGCAATCGAGAGTTGGGCGTTGTAGCCCTCGCGCGCGAAGGTGGCCAGGTCCACGATGGTGATGTCCGCCTCGGGCCACGGCGTGCCGGACCGGTCGAACATCTCGCCGTCCACGCCCTGGCAGAACATGTCCATGGCGTCGGCCATCTCCAGCAACCGGGCGCGCCGCATCTCAGGCAGCGTGGCGTCGCGGGCGCGCTCGCGCAGCGCGTCGCGCACATCGCGGGTCAGCACCGTGCGCTTCTCCGCTACGCATTGCTGTGCCGCATCGAGAATGCACTGGCGGATCAGGCTGCGGTCGGCGCGGGTCATGCGCGCTTCTTCCTTGTCCTCGCCACCGGTGATCATCAGTCGCGCAGTGATCTCCAGCTCCCCGAGCACGTCGCGCTGCTCGTCACCTTCCACGGCCATGCCGGCATCGGTCTGGTCTTCGTCGAGCGCATCGGCGTCCAGCGTCTGTACCTGGCTCGGCGTATCGACCAGGCGCCAGGCGTCGGCGAACGGAGCCAGACTGACGCCCGCGCCGGGTGCAAGTTTCACCCGATGCACGGTGAGACCCAGCCGTGCCGCGAAGTCGCCAAACAGGCCGAAGCTGTTGCCCGCCTCGACGATGAACAGGCGCGGCCGATAGATCGCCGTCACCTGATTCAGGATGTTGTTGAGCGTCGCGCTCTTGCCCGAGCCCGTGGGGCCGAACAGGAACAGATGCGCGTTCATCTGCCGGTCGAGGCGGTTCAACGGATCGAAGGTGATCGGACCGCCGCCGCGGTTGAAGAACGTGATGCCCGGATGCCCCGTGCCCTGGCTGCGGCCCCAGACCGGCGCCAGGTTCGCCGCGTGTTGCGCGAACATGAGCTGGGTGTACCACTGGCGCTTGTCGGCAGCCGGATCGAACACGCACGGCAGCCAGCGCAGATAGCTGTTCAGCGGCGCCACCTCGTCCTCTTCGCGTACCGGTTGCAGGCCGGCGTTGAGCATCACGTTGACGAGCTGCAGGCCGCGCGCATCGAGCTGGGCCAGGTCGCGGCCGCGCAGGTAGAAAGCCAGCGCGCCGCGGTAGAGCTTGTGCGCGCTGCCGATCAGGCCGCGCGCCTGCTGGACGTCCTGCCGGGTCTGCTCCGAGGCCAGGGTCTCGCCGACGGCCTTCCTGGCGAGGTGGTTGAGGTGCGCCTCCAGTACGTCCTGGGGCGTGGCGACCAGCGTCAGGCACATCACCGTGTCCTCGGGCATCTGGTCGAACAGCGCGTTCATGGCATCGCCGCCTTTGCGCGTCTCGCCCGTCAGATGGCCCGTCACGGGTGGCGTGCGCAGGCGATCCATCACGATCACCCGATGCGGCATGCCGTCGAAGAACCACAGGCCGTTGGGCACGTCCGAGCGGGGCTGGCCGAAGAACAGGCGCTGCGCGAAGTCGGTGCCGCCGGCGAGTTCGATCTCGCCCTCCTCCCGCTCTTCCGGGTAGCGGGTCAGCGCGTAGAAGCGTTCCCGATCTTCGGCAGTGGCGCCGAGTAGGGTCGGATTCGGGTTGAACCAGCGCATCAGCCAGGCGTGGATGTCCGCCGCGCCGAGACGTCGGGCTTTCACGCCGGCATTCGCCAGCCCGCCGACGAGGCGGTCGCAGATCGTGGTCAGCGCCTGCTCGGGCGACTGGCCGCGCCGCGAGGCCGGGGCCGCGGACGTGCGGCGGTAGACCACCATGCGCACGCGCCGGACCTGGCCGCGCCACGGCAGGCGCGTCACCGTGGTGTCCTCGAACAGGCCACCCGGCTTGGCGATGGCCCGCAGGTGATGGGCGAAGAAGCGTAGGTAGAAGTCGCTGAACGCGCTGCCCTGCGCACGCGGCTGCAGATAGTTCGCCAGGGAGCGCAGATAGTTGTCCCAGTCGGCCTCGTCCTGAGCGTAGAGCTGCACCACCCAGGGGTTGTCGTCCAACTCGTCGAAGGAGTCCTGCAGGGCGTTCTCCAGCGCATCGCGCGCCTGCCACAGCCAGGCCATCTCGCGGCCCTCGGTGCCGACCGGCGCCAGCTCGAAGAAGGCCGCCACCGACTGGCCATCTTCCAGCAGCATGCACTTGGTGTCGGGCAGATACTCGACCCAGGGCAGCAAGTCCGCGAACGACGGCGCGACCCCATAGAGCGCATCGTGGTCGGCCTGGGTGGCCGGCCTGCGCCGGCCCCGGCCGAGCGCGCTGCCCGGCTCGGCGACACCCTGTGCCGCCAAGGCCGTTACGTGCCGTGCCCAGGCATCATCGGCCGCATCTACGGCGTCAGCAGGCGATGCGTCGGGCTTGCGTGACCACGGCAGCGACCAGGCCATCAGTAGTCCTCCACGCGCTCGCCCGGCATCGCGTACTGCACGCGCTGGTAGAGCGGGAACACCGTGCTGTAGCCGGGCACCGGCACCGGGTCGGTGCCCGCCAGGTGCGGGAACACGTACATCACCAGGTCGGGATTCGGCAGGCGGTGGAACTGGCGGTGAATCTCGTTCTGCGCGGTACGGGTGTAGCGCGCCTGCATGCCTGGCGCCGCCTGCACATCGGCCTCGGTCAGCGGCCGGCGCAGGCCCTGGCGCGCATCGAGCAGTTGCCGGGCGGCCTGGCCGCCGCCCGCGCTTCCGCCGGTCTCCTGATGCCAGATGTCGAGCATGGTGCTGTCGCCGTGCGGCAGCAGCTTCTCCTTGCTGGTAGCGCAGCCGCCGAGCAGGGTGGCCGCCAGCAGCACGGCGGCCGCGTCAATCCAGATCCGATGCATGGGCTTCTCCGGTGCGGTGGTGGACCCGACGCCCCTTGGCGTCGTAGTCGATGTCGAGCGGCTGCTCCAGATGCACGGCCACTTTGGCGCCCGGCTGCACGTAGACCGCCGCGAAGGCCTGGCCGTAGAGCTTGTTGACCCAATCGGCCATGTCGCGCACGCCGCCCGCGAGGATGCGGCCCATCGCTTCGTTGCCGCTGATGCCGACGGTGCCCAGCGAACCGTTGCTGTTGGCGACCACGGCCACGCTACCGTTGTCGGACTTGATGAGCGAGGCCGCGCCGGCGCCGGCCGCGGTGATGAGCGCCTGGCTGCCCAGGTACTGCTGGGCGTTGCTGCGCCGCTCGCCGCTGACGCAGGGAATGCCGTAGGGGTCGCTGATCCAGCCCAGGCCGCCTTGGATGCTGGCGCCGTTGTGACCCGCGTTGCCGCCGCTGCTGCCGCCCTTGCTGCTGTCCTCCGGCACCGTGCGGATGGTGCCGTCCTGGAACACGAACGTGACCGAGCGGATTTGCCCGCGCACGCACGAGAGCGTCCAGTCGCCCGAGGCCGTGCCGCTGACCACGGCGCCGGCCACGTCGGGGATGTCGATGCCGTTGGCCGTGAGGTTGTCCGGGCCGATCAGAACCTTGAACGGATAGGGATCGTTGACGGTTCCGTCGATCGGCACGCGCCCGATCAGCGCCGTCATGGCAATCGACCCCATGAGCGTCGAGTTCGACGGCACGGTGTAGACCGCCTTCGTGGATGCGCCCACCGCGCGGCTGCCGACGTCGGCGACCGATTCCACTGCGGCCGACAGGCTTTTCTGGCCCGGCCCGAAGCTCAGGGGAAAGCTCGGCTCCTTGCTGCCGTTCCTGGCGTCGACCTTGGCATCGTCGGGCTCGACCCACTGCGTGCCACCGGCGCCGCGGTTGAAGCGCTGGCCATCACCCTCTTCCAGCCCCAGCCCGACGGGCAGGTCGGACGGGCCACCCTTGCCGGCAAGGCCGTCCAGTTGCCGCTGCAGATCCTGCAGCAGCAACTGGGTCTGCTGCCTGTCGCTGGCCACCTGGGTGCGCTCCTGCTCCAGGCGATTGCGTTCGCCTTCCAGCGCGCTCTGGATGCGTTGGTCGATCGCGCCTTCCCGCGCACGCAGGCGCTCGTTCTCGGCCTTGTGCTGCTTGTTGTCGCCGAGCGCGCTCTGCAGCTCGGTGCGCAACTGCTTCACCTGGGCCACCAGCGTGGCGACGGTATCGCGCGGCGTGTCGCCAGCGATGCCCAGGGCTTTCATCTCCTCGGGCGTGAGCGTACCGGCCGCGCCCTTGGGGGCGGGCTGGCCGCCGGGGGCGCCGGAGAACAGCTTGATGCCGACGAACACCAGCAGCAGCGCCATCGGGATCAGCAGCCACTTGAGCAGCGGATTACTCTTCATCGCGCGCTCCTCCGGTCGAGCCGGCCGCGGCGGCCGGCGGCAGGTTCACGCTGGCGTCGATCGGGCTCAGCGCCGGCAGCAGCGACTCGGCCAGGCCGTGGCCGCGCGTGACCAGATAGAGCACCGTGGTGTCGGACGGGGTACCGGCCGGCCCCAGGTTCGGATGCTGGAAGGTCGCCGCCACGAAGTTCCCCTGCAGGGCGCGCGGGTCGAGGTCGAGCCAGCGCGCCGAGGTGTTGGTGAGTCGCACGGCCGTCACCCACTGGTCTTCCAGGCGCCACGCGACCAGTGCCCGCGCGTGCACCGGCAGCGTCGGCAGCAAGGTGTCCAGCGCGAGGCCGCGGCGCAGGTTCACGCGCCCGATGCCGGCGACCGGCTCGACGGTGCGCAGCGGCGCGTACAGGCTCTGCGCGGCATGGCGCGTCAGCACGACCGGTACCGGCGTTTCGCGCCGGAGAAGGGGTTTGTCCGCGGGCGCATCGGCCTGCTCGTCCGCGCCGCTTGCTGCACCGCCGCCGTAGCGCTTCGCGGGGGCTTCCGCTTCCACGATGCGCACCGGCTCCAGCGGCGCCTGGCCGTCCTTCGCCGGCTCGGCGGCGATGTCGAGCAGGATCAGCGCGCCGGATTCCACGTCCTGCAGTTGCAGCCGCGTGGGCGGAATCGGCTCGCTCGCCCGCAGGTAGATCGCGCCGCCCGCACTCTGCACGCGCAGGTGGTCGCCGACGCTGGCCGGCACGCCGACGCGCACATTGCGGTCGATGAAGACCACGCGCTCCTGGCCGACCACCAGCGGCACCGGCAGGGGCAGGCGCTCCCAACGCAGGATTTCCACGGCCTGGCTGGCCGGCACGAAACCGAGGATCAGCAGGACGCCGGCCAGGGCCGACCAGTTAACGGGCTTCATGGGGAGTCTCCCTGCAGATGGCCGGAGGCATTGGCGGGCACGCCGGCCTGGGTCGGCGTCGGCGACGGTTCGATGCGCTGGGGTGCGCTGGCGTAGCAGTCCAGCGCCAGGCCGAAGGGGTTGTGCTCGGGGTCGATGTCCAGCCGGACGACCTTGATGGGGTAGCGCACCAGGGCGCGCTTGACCTGCTCGGAGCCGTAGTATTCGTCCGCGCTCACGTCGAGCGTGACGATCCAATCGCGGTCGGAAACCACCTTGACGCGCGTGGCCGGATCATCGCCGTAGCCGCGGCCGGGAATCTCGTAGATGCCGCGCACGCGCTGACGCAGCTCGCCACTGGCACGCCGGTACTCGTAGTCCTGCTGCAGGAAGGCCCGGCAGCTCGGCGTCAGGTAGGCCGACAGCGCGCGCAGGTTGCGCGGGTAGTCTTCTTCGCCGTTCGTGGGCCAGCGCTGTACCTGCTGCCAGATGTAGAAGGAGAAGGCATACACGCTCTCGGGCGGCACGTCCCACCACTTGCGCGTGCTGCCCGAGCGCAAGTCCGGCGGCACATGGATGGTCAGACTCTTCGGCGCACTCCACCAACCGAAGCCGAGCAGCAGCGCCACCACGAACAACGCGCCGGCCCCCAGACGCAACGTCTTCACGTGCGCCTGCAGGTGCGCAACCTCGTTCTTGAAACGGCTCATGGCGTACCTCGATCGGCATTGCGCCGGGTAGTCCAGTAGCCCGAGCGGGTGATGAGGCGCTGGCCGCCCAGGAGCGCTGCCAGCGCCGGGTGCCGCAATGCCAGCCGCCACTGGAGCTGCCGGTAGAGCCAGGTGTCGGGCCGGCCGCGCTTCTGCGCGCGCAGGAAGCCGCCACCGACGAAGACGCCCAGCGCGATACCGGCGACGATCAGCGTGGGCACCACGGCGATGCTGTGCGTGAGCCAGGCCAGCGGCAGGCCGAGCGCGAACCCGGCGGCGGCCGACAGGCCGGTGCAGATCCACAACTCGTCGGCGGTCAGCCCGCGCACGACCACCGGCTGGCGGTTCAGCCGATGCGGCAGGAAGGTCACCAGCGTGTCTTGCGGGGTCTCCGAAGGGACGGCCATCGCTTGCCGCCCTCACAGCACGCCGGTGGCCTTGGTGAGCAGCCAGATGCCGACCACCAGGAGGATCGCGCCCACGGCGACCGTCAGGCCGAACTGGCCCCAGGTGGCGCGGCCGGTGTGGATCTCCGAGTAGCGCGTGTAGGCGTGATAGCAGACACCGACGAACATCGATGCGACCACGAGCAGCGCGATCAGCAGCACGATGTCGTAGCCGTAGTTCTGCAAGGTCTGCAGGATGCCGCTGCCCTGGCCGCGCGAAGGGTCCTCCATGGTCGGCAGGCCCTGCGCGAAGGCCGACAGCGGCAGGCCCGCGAGCGCCAGCGGCAGCAGCGGAGCGGCGATGCGGGACGGAATGCGATGGGATGTCGTTGGAGTGTTCATGGCGTATGGCCCTTCGTGACGGTCAGGAGAGGAGGAAGAAGGTCAGCACCAGGTACATCGCCACGAAGCGCACGACGACGGCGAGGAACTGACGTTCAGTGATGCGGTGCTCGGCCCAGCCGACGTAGGCGGTGCGCATAGCCCACACGCCCCACAGCAGCAACACGGCGAACACGAAGCCCAGCACCACGGCAGCGACGGCCGAAGGCGCAAAGCCGCCGTTGGCCTGGAAGGCGGCGACCTGATCGGCAGAGGGCGTCATGGCGACGGCTCCTCGTCGTCGGCGCGGTCGCGGCGGACGTAGTCGCCGGCCAGCGGGACGGGATCGCGCGGCTGGGCGCGCTGGGGCACGAGGTAGTCCTGCAGGCCGGCGCGAACGCGGTTCAGGTCGGCACGCAGTCGGGCGTAGTCGAAGTGGTAGCGGGTGCGTTCCTGCGGCGCGGTATTGGCGGCGTGCTCGGCGAGGCGGTCGATCAGGTTGAGCTGGCGGACGAGGGCCGCCAGTTGCTCGTGTTCAGCGGTGGCATCGCCGGCCGATGCGGGCGATGCGCCGGCCAGCGCGATGATCAGCGCCAAGGCCAGGGCCGGCACACGGCGGCAAGGGGTCGTCGGGTTGCCAAGGGATGTCATCACGCCGTTCCGCAGTCGTCTGGATGGCGGGATGCTGCGGCGTGGGGCCGGGGTGTGCCGCAAAGAATCGGAACGGGCGGTGCACCCGATTTGCCTCGATGGTTGGCGTAGCGGCGTACCAGTGGTGATGGCGGCGGTGCTGTGCGGACGCACTTCATTCCTGCCTGAACCTACGGGATGCCGCGCATCGACGCTGGAAGCCGGCTCGGACCAGGCGCCTGGCATCGACCCTGTTAGCGGATAATCGGCTTTAATCGGCAAAGATCGTTTGCCATCGGTCTGCCGGCTGGTATATTTTCAGGCGGTTTAACTGGGAGAACTGCGCCTGCTCTCCCTTACTTCGCCTCTGGCGAGCGCATGGTTTAACCCCAATCGCCCACGAGGAGCTTGAGGAATGGCCGAGATGGAAGACCGCTGGTTATCGATAAGTGAAATTTGCAAGTACCTCGGGGTCAGCAATGACACCGTGTACAAGTGGATTGATAAACATGAAATGCCCGCGCATCGCATGGGCCGCCTCTGGAAGTTCAAGAAGGATGAGGTGGACGAATGGGTGAAGGCCGGTGGCGCTGCCGAACATCACAAAAAGGAATCCTGACCAAGAATGAGTAACGACAGATACAGCATGTCATTTACAACGGGCAGTCTCTTTCACCGCGAATCGGTGAAGCTGGCCGCGCTGTATCTTGATCTTGGCGACTGGAACTCTGTTCGAGACAAGGTCATCGCAGAAAATTTACTGCAGACAAGAACACTGAATACGCTCAAGCGAGTCTGCCGCGAAGTTGTCTCTCGGCTTAGGGCGCTGACTCAAGGCGAACTTGAATTCCTTGTTGAGGCCAGCCATCAAGAGCAGGCCTATCTCCTGTGGCTCGCCGTTTGCCGTCGGTACAGATTCATCGCTGATTTTGCCGTCGAAGTGCTTCGAGAGCGATACATCACACTGAAAAGTGATCTGACCCACGAGGATTTTGATTCCTTCTTCAACCGGAAATCCGAGTGGCATTTAGAACTGGATGAGATCACCCCGGCGACGCGAAGCAAATTGCGCCAGGTCTTGTTCAAGATACTTCGCGAGGCCGATCTCCTAACGGCCAACAACATGATACATGCGGCCATGCCCAGTCCGAGACTGTTGGATCTGATCCATCAAGGCAGCCGCAGGGATGTTTTGTACTTCCCTGCATTTGAATCCGATGTGAAGGGGATGAAGCGGTGACAGCAGATATAGCCAGAATGCCGATGCAGGACAGATTTCAGCATCTCTTTGCTGTGATCTCGGGCCAACGTTTTCTCAATAAGCAAGGTCTCGGTAACGAGGTCCCGTTCTTCATCTGTCCCTTCAAACCGGAAGAGTCCGTCGAAATGGAGCGGCTCCAGCGTCAGCTGATCAATCGCCTTGAGCAGGCCGGTGTTCGGATTCTGGAGATCAATCTGTATGACCTTTCAATAGCAATCCTTAAAGAGCGTGACATCTGGGACCAGATTGTCGAGATGGAGGATTCTGTCTCAAAAGAGCAGCTAAAGGAACTGTTGCAAGGTGTGCTGGACCCAGAAGCGCATCTTGTTCCGGCCATCGCAGCCAAGCTGGCAAGCACGGATTTCGAGGTTCTTTTTCTATCCGGCGTTGGCGAGGTGTTCCCCTACATCCGCTCGCACAACGTTTTGAACAATTTGCAGAGCACCGCGAAAGAAAAGCCGACGGTCATGTTTTTCCCGGGAGCCTATACCCACTCTCTGGAGTCCGGAGCATCGCTCGATCTCTTCGGAAGGCTGCATGACGACAAGTACTACCGGGCATTCAACATCTTTCACTGCGAAGCCTGATTTTGATGAAAAGAGCTGAGGGAAGCGTGATGACTCTTAAGACCATTTTTCACAAGCCGGTTGACCGCCCGATTGAAGGGGTCATCAAAGCTGACGATGAGGCCAGTCTTCGCCTCGAAATTGAAGAATATGTTCTGACCAACGAAGTCGAAAAGCGACTTGAGTCCTTTCTAGATGCCTACAACAACTATGAAGGCGCCAATGGCGTTTGGGTTTCCGGCTTCTTCGGGTCAGGTAAATCCCACCTGTTGAAGATGCTGGCGCTCTTGCTCGAAAACCGGCAGATCGACGGGGCCTCGGCTCTTGACCTGTTCCTGCCCAAGTGTGGCGACAATGAAATCCTGCGCGGCGATCTCAAGCGAGCGGTCGCCATCCCGTCGAAAAGCATTCTGTTCAACATTGACCAGAAAGCGGACGTCATCAGCAAGACTCAGCTCGATGCGCTCCTCGCTGTCTTCGTCAAGGTCTTTGACGAGATGTGCGGGTACTACGGCAAACAAGGGCACATCGCCCAGTTTGAGCGCGACCTCGACAGTCGTGGCCTCTATGAACAGTTCAAGTCGGCCTATGAATCCGCAGCGGGCAGAACATGGCAAAAGGGCCGCGAGCAGGCCCTGCTTGAAGCGAAAAACATTGCCAAAGCCTATGCCCAGGCAACCGGTGGTGACGAGGCATCGGCCATGGGGATACTCGATAAATACCGCAGCCAATACCGTGTCTCCATCGAAGATTTTGCCGAACAGGTGCATGCATATATCGAGCGGCAATCGCCCGATTTCCGCCTGAACTTCTTTGTCGATGAGGTCGGTCAGTACATCGCTGAAAACGTCAAGCTGATGACCAACCTCCAGACCATCGCCGAGAGCATGGCAACCAAATGCCGCGGCCGCGCATGGGTCATCGTGACCGCCCAGGAGGACATGGGGACGGTTGTCGGCGAGATGGGCAAACAGCAAGGCAACGACTTCTCGAAAATCCAGGCCCGGTTCGCCAATCGCATGAAGTTGACCAGCGCCGACGTGGCGGAGGTTATTCAGAAGCGTCTGCTCATGAAAACCGAAGAAGGCGTCCGCCTTCTGTCGGACACTTACCACGCGCAGTCCAACAACTTCAAGACCCTGTTCGACTTTGCCGACGGTTCGCAAACCTACCGGAATTATCAGGATCGGGATCACTTCATTCACAGCTATCCGTTCATTCCGTACCAGTTCGCGCTGTTCCAGTCGGCCATTCAGAATCTGTCGCAGCATAACGCCTTTGAGGGCAAACACAGCTCGGTGGGCGAACGCTCCATGCTGGGTGTGTTCCAGCAGGTGGCGATCCAGATCGGGGATCATGAAATCGGTCAGTTGGCGACCTTCGACCTGATGTTCGAAGGCATTCGCACCGCGCTGAAATCCAATATCCAGCGGGCCATCATCCAGGCAGAGAACCATCTTGATGGTCCCTTCGCGATCCGGCTGTTGAAAACGCTCTTCCTGGTCAAGTACGTCAAGGAATTCAAGCCGACCGTTCGCAACCTGTGCGTGCTGATGCTGGACGGCTTCAATCAGGACCTGCCCGCACTGAGAAAACGTGTCGAGGAGGCCCTGAGCCTACTGGAACAGCAGACCTATGTGCAGCGCAATGGCGAGCTTTACGAATACTTGACCGACGAGGAAAAAGACGTCGAGCAGGAAATCAAGAACACCGAGGTGGAGTCGGCAGACGTGGCCGCCGAGCTTGAGAAGATCGTTTTCGACCACGTCATCAAGCATCGGAAGATTCGTTACGACGCCTCTTCATCAAAAGATCAGGGCCAGGATTATCCGTTCTCCAGAAAGCTCGATGATCGGCTGCACGGGCGCGAGCACGAGCTGGCCATCCATGTCATCAGCCCGTTCCATGAGCACGCAGAAAATGAGCCAATGCTGCGCACAAGCTCAACTTATAAGTCTGATGAACTGTTTTTGATCCTGCCAGCGGACGAACGCTTGATCCGCGACATTCTGATGTACAAGCGGACGGAGAAATACATCCGCCAGAACATCTCAATCACGCAACAAGAGGCGGTCAAACGCATCCTGACGGACAAGGGTTTCCAGAACCGGGAACGGTATGCCGAGCTGCAGCAGCGCGTCCAGAGCCTGATGAGCAAGGCCAAGCTGTTCGTGGCAGGTGCCGACATCGAAATCGGTTCCGAGGATGCGCAGACCCGGGTGCTGCGCGGATTCCACGAGCTCATCTCCCGCGCCTATCCGAACCTTCGCATGCTGCGCGGCATCAGCTACAAGGAAGAGATGATCAAAACCATCCTCAGTAACAAGGATGGAACTCTGTTTGGAAGTGGCGCCACCTCCCTGGCCGAATCCGAGCAGGAGCTGTTGGCGTTCATCCAGAGTAACAACCGGGGTGGCGTGCGTACCACGCTGAAAAACCTGCTGGAGAAATTCGAGCGCAAACCCTACGGCTGGTACTACGCCGCCGTGCTTTGCACGCTGGCCAACCTGTGCGCTCGCGGCAAGGTCGAGGTCCGCACCGACGGCAACTTGCTGGAAGAGGACGAGCTGGAACGGGCGTTGCGCAACTCCCATGGCCACGGCAATGTGGTGCTGGAGCCCCAGGTCGAATTTAGCGCTTCACAGGTCCGCACCCTCAAGGAGTTCTTTGAGGACTTCTTCGATGCTCCGCCCGGAGCCGGTGAGGCTAAAGCACTCGGCAAGGAAACCGGCACCGCGCTCCAGGAACTCACGCATCAGCTCACCCCGCTGGCGGCCCAGGCATCCCAATATCCGTTCCTGAACGCGCTGACACCGGTGCTTGAGAAGCTCAAGGAGCTGACCGGCAAGCCCTACACCTGGTATCTGACCGAACTCACCCGCCAGGAAGATGCGCTGCTCGATATGAAAGAAAGCGTCATCGACCCTGTCCGCAAGTTCATGAGCGGGCCGCAGAAAGGCATCTTCGATAACGCCCGCAAGTTCGTTCAAACCCAAGAGCCCAACTTCGCCTACATCGAAGGCGATGAATCCGCTCAGGTAGTCGCCAGCTTGACCGATCCGGAGTGCTTCAAGGGCAACCGCATGCAGCAGGTGAAGATGCAAGTTGAAACCCTGCAGGAGAAGGTCACGGCCCAGATCGAGGCCGAGATTGCCAAGGCCAAGGAGACGGTCGCCGCCCTTAAAGACCGCCTCTGCGGCATGACTGAATTCGGCGCACTGAACGGCGAGCAGCAGGAGCAGATCACCCGTCCGTTCAACGAATTCAACGCGGCCATTGAGCGCCAGAAACTGATTGCCGTCATCCGCGACACCCTGCGCCGGTTTGAGGAAAGCGACTACCAGCGGTTGCTTTCGCAGATGACATCCTGGGCGCAACCGGCACCAACACCCGAGCCTGCGCCGAAACCTGGTCAGACCGCCACGCCGGACGAAGGTACGAAGCCCACGTCACCGGCCAAACCGGAACCGCGCATTGAGTACGTGCCCAGCCGCTCGGTGAAGGTCTCTTTCGACAAAGCTTGGCTGGCCGACGAGACCGACGTGGAACGCTACCTGGAATCCATGCGCGAGGCGCTGCTGGATGAAATCCGCAAGGGAAAAAGGATTCAAATCTAATGGAAACAGGAAAACTGAAGAAGTTCGCCCAGTTCGCCCGGCGCCAGCTGATTGAACAGGTATCCGCCAAGCTGAAGCTGGTGCTGGCCGAGAACAGTGCCGCCCGGCGTGAAAGCCTTGACGCCATCAAAAAACTCGAAAAGGCGATCACGAGAACCGGCACGGAACATGTCATTGAGCGGGTGGCCTACATCTGGTTCAACCGCTTCTGCGCCCTGCGCTTCATGGACGTGAACCGCTACACCCGCATCGGCGTGGTGTCACCCGCCGAAGGACAGTTTCAGCCCGAGCTTCTGGCCGAAGCCAAGATGGGGCACATCGACGAAGAGATGGTGCCAGAAAAGTCACGGCAGCAGATCTTCGCCCTGCTCGACGGTAAAGCGCCCAGCCGAGACCCGCAAGGCGAGGCTTACCGCCTGCTGCTGGTGGCCGCCTGCAACTTCTGGCACCAGTCCATGCCATTTTTGTTCGAGCGCATCGACGACTACACCGAACTGCTGATGCCCGACGACCTGCTCTCGGGCAACGCCATCCTCGCCTATACCCGCGAGGCGATGACACCGGATGCCTGCGAGGATGTCGAGGTGATCGGCTGGCTCTACCAGTTCTACATCTCGGAAAAAAAAGACGCGGTGTTCGAGGGGTTGAAGAAGAACCAGAAGATCACTCCGGAAAACATCCCGGCCGCCACCCAGCTGTTCACTCCGCACTGGATAGTCCGCTATCTGGTGGACAACTCTTTGGGCCGCCTATGGCTGCTCAACCGTCCTGGTTCGAAGCTGGTCAAGCAGATGGAGTACTACATCCCGCCGGAAAAACCGGAAACCGATTTCCTCAGGATCAGCGGCCCGGAAGACATCAAGGTCTGCGACCCGGCGTGCGGTTCCGGCCACATGCTCACCTACGCCTTTGACCTGCTCTACGCCATTTACGAGGAAGAAGGCCACGATCCGACCGAGATACCGGAAAAGATCCTCACCCACAACTTGTACGGCATCGAGCTCGACGAACGCGCCGGGGAACTGGCCGCCTTCGCGCTGACCATGAAAGCCCGCGCCCGCCAGCGGCGCTTCTTCAACAAGCGCGTCAAGCCCAACATCACGGTGCTGGAGAAGGTGAGTTTCAGCCGCGAAGAGCTGGACGAATACATGGGCCACGTTGGCCGCGACCTGTTCACCCACGGCCTGCGTGGGACGCTGCCGCAGTTCAGCGAGGCCGACAACTTCGGCTCGCTGATCGTGCCCAAGGTGGGCAACGTGGCCGATGTGCTGGCGACGTTGGAAGCCAAGGACATGGCCGGCAACCTGTTCCTGGCGGAGACTCATCAGCGCGTGCTGAGCGTGCTGCGCATGGTCGAAGCCTTGAGCCCACGCTACGCCGTGGTCGTGGCCAACCCGCCTTACATGGGCGGCAAGGGCATGAACGGGCGCTTGAGCGCCTGGGCCAAAGAGACCTACCCCAACAGCAAGTCCGACCTGTTTGCGATGTTCATCGAGCGCAACCTGGACCTTGCGGTGAAAGGCGGCGCGGTCGCCATGATCACCATGCAGAGCTGGATGTTCCTGTCCTCATTCGAGGCGCTGCGCAGCCGTATCCTGAACCAGCACACCATTCTGTCCATGGCGCATCTGGGCGCGCGAGCTTTCGACAGCATCGGCGGCGAGGTTGTCTCGACCACGGCCTTCGTACTCGAAAACGCCCACAAGCCAGATTACCGAGGAGCCTACATGCGACTGGTGGATGGCAACTCGGAGGCGGAGAAGATGGAAATGCTGGCCGAGGCTATCGCACAAGGCAGTGCGGCATGATCGGCAGCCTCCATCTCAAGAACTTCGTCGCGTTCACCGACCTGACCATCGACTTCTCGCCGGGCATCAACATCATCATCGGTGAGAACGGTACGGGCAAAACCCAGCTGCTCAAGGCCATTCTCGCCCTGTGCGGGCCGGAGGCTCGCGCGGATCAGGCCGGCGGACAACTCGCCCGCAAGCTCTGCCGCCTCTATCACCCGCTGAGCGGGCAAATTGGGGAGCTGCGCCGTGCCGGCACACGCGGGGATGCCCTGCTCAGCGCCACCTTTTCGCTCGGACAAGAGGTAACGGCCCGATTCAGCGGCACCGCCGTCGAGGCGAAAGTCAGCACCGGCGCCGGAGGTGACGTTGCTGCAGCCATCTTCATTCCGACCAAGGAAGTGCTGTCGCTGGTGCGCGGCCTCACCGCCGAGGAGCCGGATCAGCCCACCATCGAGCGCATCTTCGACGATGGCTATCTGGACCTGGCCCGCCAGCTCATCAAAGAAGGCGCCGATGATCTGGATGCCAAGGTCCGGCTCGACCCGCGCTTTGCCAGCATCGTGCCCCGGCTCGCCAACCTGATCGGCGGGCGCTACGAACTGCACGAAGGGCGATTCTGCTTCCAGGCCGGCGAGTACGTTGAAAAGCTGGGCAAAACCAGCTCGGCAGAAAAAGCCGCGCAGAGCTTTCAGGACTCCGCGTTGCAGTTTGTGCCGACCAAGGCACGGCTGCTTTCCAGCACCATGACCGCTGAGGGCTTCCGCAAGATCGGTGTACTGCAACGCCTGCTCAGCAACGGCAGCCTCAACCCCGGCACGGCTGGCCCGCTGCTGTGGGACGAGCCCGAATCCAACCTCAACCCCAAGCTGATGAGGGATCTCGTGCTGGCCCTGCTGGAACTCGCCCGCAACGGCCAGCAGGTCATCCTCGCCACCCACGACTACGTGCTGCTGAAGTGGTTCGATCTGCTGATGGACAAGGGCAAGGGGGATCAGGTGCGCTTCCACGTGCTTTCACGTGATGCCGACTCCGGTCAGGTGCGCAGAGACAGCATGGACGACTACCGAGCCATTGAACCGAACGCCATCGCCGACACCTTCAACGAACTGACCAAGGAGCAGGTCGCCCGCAAGATGGGAGGCTTGGGCAAATGAAGCTGCGCGAGCGCGATCTGGAGATCGACTTCACCGATGCGATTGACGCCATCGTCTTCGATCAGATGAAGTCAAACCAACCGAACTACCACGGTATCGCAGAGATGCACCGCGTCGATTTCGTGGTCGAGCTGGAGGCGGCGATTCTCTTCGTCGAAGTCAAGGACCCAGGCAACCCCAGGGCGCAAGCCGAAGGTCTGGAAAAGTTCTTTGCAGAGCTGAAGAGCGGCACGCTGGGCGACACCTTTGCCGCCAAGTTCATCGACACTTTCCTATACCGCTGGGCTGAAGCGCGCCTGCACAAACCCGTGCACTACATCAGCCTGGTTACATTCGAAGACAGCGAGCTGCTGCCCAATTTCTCCGACGAGATTGCCAAAAAGCTTCCTCCGATGGGGAAGGTCATGCCGCGTTGGAAACGTCGATTGGCGGAAAACTGCCAGGTTTTCAACATCGAGCTGTGGAATCAAAGTTTCCCGAAATGGCCTGCGACCCGCATCGCGCCAGCGGAAAACGCCTAGCGCCAAGGGAGGACGCCATGACCATCAACACACTCAAAATTCGGGACGACCACATGCCGCTGCAGTTCGCGGCTGACGGCGACAAGTTCAAGCTGCAGGCAGGTTCGGAAGCCTCCTGGTTGAGCAGCGAAGCCTTCGGCCATAAGGAGCTGCGCAGCCGCATCGAACCCTGGCTGACGTCGCTGTTCCAGTCGGAGCACCTGTCACTGCTGGCTGGCTCGGGCTTGACCCACGCGGTGCATTCCCTGGCCGCCGGAAAAGGCGCGGCAGGCATGGGCGCGCTGACGCTGAGCAATCATCAGGACGAAATCCATCAAGCAGCAGCGAAAACAGCAGAAGAGGCTGGGCGCGAGAAGGGCAATCTGGAAGATCAGCTGCGCGTTGCCAACGAATTACTGCGTGGCCTGGAGATTCTGCAGAAGAACAGCGAGGCAGAAGCCCTGCGCAAGGAACTGCAAACCGGCATGCAGGACTTCGCCAAGTCGATTCTGGGCAGCGAAGCGGGCATCGCCACGGCCGAAGCGGACAAACGCGAGCAGGCCTTCAACACCCTGGTCACCTTCCTGATGAGCTTTGCCAGCCGCACCGGGGTGCGCGACCGGCTGAACATCTTCACCACCAACTACGACCGGCTGATCGAAGCCGGCGCGGAGCTGGCCGGGCTGCACCTGCTGGATCGGTTCCTGGGCAAGCTGATGCCGATCTTCCGCTCCTCCCGGCTGGATCTGGACATGCACTACAACCCGCCTGGCATTCGCGGCGAGCCGCGCTATCTGGAGGGCGTGGCGCGCTACACCAAGTTGCACGGTTCGGTGGACTGGGTGCAAACGGGCAAGGACATCCGCCGCATCGGCCTGTCGTTCGGCGCAGAGAGCGTCGAGCCCTATCTGAAGGCGCCGGGCTTGGGCGCGGTTACAGCCCATCAACTGATGATCTACCCCAACGCTGCCAAGGACAGGGAAACCGCCGACTACCCCTATGTGGAACTGTTTCGCGATCTGGCGGCCGCCGTCTGCCGCCCGAACAGCACATTGGTGACCTACGGCTACAGCTTTGGCGACGAGCATATCAACCGCGTGATCCGCGACATGCTCACCATCCCCTCGACGCATCTGGTGGTGATCTCGTACAACGACGAGCCGCTCGGTCGCATCATGCAGACCTATCAGGAATTGGGCCGGCCTTCCCAGATCAGCCTGCTGATCGGCCCCGCGTTGGCAGACCTGACCACCCTGACCGAGCATTACCTGCCCAAGCCAGCTATCGACAAGACCACCTTCCGCATGAGCGAACTGCTCAAGCAGCGCATGGGGGCCGAACAGCCATCCGCCAAGCGCACGGTTGCCGAAGCAGGCGCGTTCGATGGGAGTGATCTGGTATGAGCCTGTCACCCCTGGCCTATGCCGACTCCCTGCGCATCGGCACCATCGACTTCGTCTCCCCCGACGAAATCAAAGTGCTGATCGACATCGAGGCGCCCGACGGCGTGGCGCTCAATACTGGCACGCCGCGTCCCTTCCCGCGTATCAACGGCTATGTGCTGATCCCCAGCGACGAGGGGCATCTGGTCGCCCAGGTCGAGTGGATCACCATTGAGCGTTCACAATATCCCAAGCGCAAGGGCATGCAGGACTTCGGCCTGGTGGACTTGCCCTATCCCCTGCGCAAGATGAGTCTCAACCCGCTGGGGGTGCTGGCCTATGAGGGTAAGGACACGAAGGGCAATGACGCCTATCGTTTCCGGCGCGGCGTCGAGAGCTATCCCACCGTCGGCGATGCGGTGCTGCTGCCTACGCAAAACCAGCTGCGCGCCATTGTTGAATCTGGCGACAACCGCCATGTGTTGATCGGCAGCAGCCCCTTGGCCGCCAACGCCAAGGTAATGGTCGATCCCGACCGGCTGTTCGGGCGCCATCTGGCGGTGCTGGGCAACACCGGCAGCGGCAAATCCTGCTCGGTCGCAGGCTTGATCCGTTGGTCGATGGACGAGGCACGCAAAGCCCGTGGCGGTGCAGACCCCAACGCCCGCTTCATCGTGCTCGATCCTAACGGCGAGTACGCCAACACCTTCCGCGACATGAGCAAGGTGCGGGTGTTTGCCGTCGAGCCCAGCGCAGGCGTGGAGCAACTACAAATCCCGCTGTGGTTCTGGAACAGCGCCGAGTGGGGGGCATTTACCCAGGCCAGCGCCAAGACGCAGCGCCCGACACTGGTGCAGGCGCTGAGGTCCGTCCGTGACGGCGTGTTCACCGCAACAGTCACGCCCAGCCATGAGATGCGCCGCTATCTGCGCACGCTCGTATCGGCGATTCAAGTTGAAAGAAACTCGGGAAACCCTTGGAAGGGTGCCGGGCCTGCAAAGGGCTTCCGAGATCGATTGATCAAGTGGAAAGAAGGCCTGGCGGATAGCGCCAGCTTCAGCCAGACGGAAAGCACGGCACTTAGTGAGTTGATTCAGCACATCACTCAGCTTTTAGGGGCACATCAAGGTGATTGGCCAGCAATTTTCACCCCTCAAGAGATCGGCTCACT
Organism: Stutzerimonas sp. KH-1; assembly: GCF_054483855.1. NCBI lineage: Bacteria > Pseudomonadati > Pseudomonadota > Gammaproteobacteria > Pseudomonadales > Pseudomonadaceae > Stutzerimonas > Stutzerimonas sp. KH-1. The sequence goes on from NZ_CM137011.1 coordinate 2,240,333, forward strand.
GATCGGCGAGCTGAGCAGTACGCATTCTGTTTTTGGCGGCAGCGACACCGACATCCTGCCCATTGACGCCGATGTGCCGCGCCCCTTTACCGGCGACCAGCTACTCCGCAGCGTGGAAGCCACGGCCGAACTGCTCGGCGTCTCCGAGTACGTCGAGACCATGCAGATGCGCATCCGCACCCTGCTGTCGGACAGTCGCATGAAGATCGTCTCGGGCACCGCCCAAGACCTCACGCTGGACGACTGGCTGCGCAACTACATCGGCGACAACCAGGCATCCAACGGTTCGGTCACCGTCATCGACCTTTCGTTGGTGCCTGCCGAGGTGGTGCACATCATCACCGCCGTGATTGCCCGCATGACGCTGGAAGCCCTTCAGCGTTATCGCAAGCTGCACCACGGGAAGACCTTGCCCACCGTGCTGGTGATGGAAGAGGCGCACACCTTCATCAAGCGCTACCACGACGACGCGGAAAACCAGAACTCGGCCGCTATCTGCTGCCAGGTGTTCGAGAAGATCGCCCGTGAGGGGCGCAAGTTCGGGCTGGGCTTGGTGCTGTCCTCGCAGCGGCCGAGCGAGCTGTCGCCCACCGTGCTGTCCCAGTGCAACAGCTACCTGCTGCACCGCATCAGCAATGACCGCGACCAGGAGCTGGTGCACAAGCTGGTGCCCGATAACCTGCGCGGCCTCCTGCGCGACTTGCCCTCGCTGCCTTCCCGCCACGCCATTCTGCTCGGCTGGGCGTCGGAACTGCCGGTGCTGGTGCAGATGAACGCGCTGCCAGAGCAACACCGGCCGAAATCGGACGACCCGGATTTCTGGGCGGTGTGGTCAGGGAAGGACAGCAAAGACCAGATGGTCGAGCGCAGTGTGGATTGGAAAACGATTACGGACGACTGGCAGCAGATCAATGCGCTGGCGCAAGATTTGGAGAGTGATGATGAGTAACAGCCAAGCCAGCAAGTCCGTGAAAGGCATGGAGAAGTATTTCTTCCGGGCCTCACCGGCAGACTTTGCGAAAATCCCGGGAAATCCAATCGCCTATTGGCTGCCCCAACAAGGAATAGACGCCTTCTCTTCTGAGCGACTAGAGGAGATTGGAAAAACGCGGCGCGGCTTGCAAACAGGCGCCAAAGATCGATTCATACGCTGTTGGCATGAATGCAGCAGAGATTCGTCAGAAATGCGCTACTTGCCAAGAAATGAGGCTGTTGAGAGCAATGCCAAATGGTTCATGTTTAATAATGGCGGCGATTTCAAGAAGTGGTATGGCAATCTCGATTTAGTCGTTAACTGGGCTGACAATGGAAAAGAGATCAAAGAGTTTGAGGGATCAATTATTCCTAGTGAAGATTTATACTTCCAGGGCGCTGTCAGCTGGCCGCGTCTGACATCTGGCGAAATCGCTTTTAAGTTGCACCCAGAAGGTGTGATTCCAGGTGATCTTTCGCCATGCTATTACTCTGAACGAACACTAACGGAGCTGGGGTACCTCAATAGCAAGTGCCTTAACTACTTCTTGAAAGCGATCAACCCAACTGTTACCTCTCCGGTTGGTGATGTTGCCAAGGTTCCCACTCCAAAATTGGATGAAGAACTTGAAACAAGCATTAGAGCTAGAGTTGATAGGCTGATTGAGGTACATAAGGCTGACTGGAATTCCTATGAGGCATCGTGGGACTTCACTGCTCTCCCGCTGCTGCTCCACGACCATCGCCAGCCCACTCTCAAAGCCAGCTACCAAAAGCTCCACGCCAATTGGCGCGAGATGACGCTGGAAATGCAGCGTCTGGAAGAAGAAAACAACCGCATCTTCATCGAAGCCTACGGCCTACAGGACGAGCTGACGCCTGAGGTGCCACTCAACGAAATCACCCTGACCTGCAACCCGCACTACCGCTACGGCAACGCCAAGAGCGAGGACGAGTTGGAGGCGCTGCTGCTGGCCGACACCATGCGCGAGCTGGTGTCCTATGCCGTGGGCTGCGTGTTCGGCCGCTACAGTCTCGACAAGCCGGGGCTGATCCTGGCCAACCAGGGCGAGACACTGGCCGACTACCTTGCACAGGTGCCGCAACCGAGCTTCCCGGCCGATGACGACAACGTCATCCCCATGCTCGATGGCGACTGGTTCACCGACGACATCGCGGAGCGATTCCGCAGGTTCCTGCGCGTGGCCTTTGGCGAGGAACACTACGAGGAAAACCTCCGGTTCGTCGAGCAGGCGCTGAACATCAAGGGCAAGCGCAACTACAGCATCCGCGACTACTTCCTTGGCGAGTTCTACACCGATCATGTGAAGCGCTACAAAAAGCGGCCCATCTACTGGTTGTTCTCCAGTCCCAAGGGCAGCTTCAACGCGCTGATCTATATGCACCGCTACCGCCCGGATACGGTGAGCGTGGTGCTTAACGACTACCTGCGCGAGTTCCGCACCAAGCTCACCTCCCACAAGAACCATCTGGAGGCGGTCAGCATCAGCGCCAGCGCCTCCCAGGGCGAGAAGACCAAGGCCCTGAAGGAGATCGAGAACATCACCAAGATGATTGCCGAGCTGGAGGAGTACGAGCGCGAGGTGCTGTACCCGCTGGCCACCGAGCAGGTGGAGATCGACCTCGACGACGGCGTCAAGCTCAACTACCCCAAACTCGGCGCGGCCTTGAAGAAGATCGTCGGCCTGGATGCGAAAGAGGATTAAGGAGCGCCATTGATGGAAAACCGCATTGCCCAGGCCCTGACCAAACTCTTCGACCGGCACCGGATCGTCTTCTGGTACGACGCCAAGCAGGAGTTGCGCGACGACTTCGATGCGCTTCAGCTTCCCGGCGTCGAGAAGCTGGAGCTGATCAACAACGAGTACGGCATCAAGTACAGGCTGCTGCGCGAGCAACCGGAACAGAAATTCCTGCTCTACCGCGAAGGCCCTCAGCCCGCCGATCTGGATAACTGGCTGCTGGACGTCCAGCTGGCCCATGGCGAGTTCCGCACCGATCAGGTGGCCATCTGGCTGTCCGAGCTGGAGCTTGGCCTGGAGTTCACGGATGTGGTGCAGGCCCATGCGGAGTTCTTCCAGGCGATCAAGCGCAAGGACGCCCTCAAGAAGCTGCTGAAAGCCGACGACACAGCCGGACAGATTCGCCTAAAGATGCTGGCGGTATGCACCGGCAGCGAGCCGCGCATGGATGCGGTGGTGGAAAACCTGCTGCAAGAGCTGGCCGATGGCCGGGACGAGAAGATCAAATTGATCGGCCGGTGCAGCCTGGACGGTTTCCTCTGGGAACAGATGACCCGCTGCTATGGCTACAAGTCCGACGCGCCGGGCATCCGCGACTTCGCCATCGAGCTGTTCAAGTCATGCTACGCCATGGGCACCGCTGGCCAGGTGAAACTGACCGGCGACGCCCTGGTGTTTCTCAAGCGCTGGAAGGACAGCCGTCAGTTCGAAGGCGGTTTCGAGACCCTCTCGGGAGAATGCGCCGAGGTGCTCGGGATTGAGCAGGATCTGGCCAAGCGGGATTTCCGCGAGTTGATCGAGTTGGATTATTTCCGCCTGATTGACCAGAAGATCATCAGCGACCTCGTGCGGGCGGTGGCAGCCCGCACGGCCTCAAGCGGTGACGTGGCGATCTGGGTTCGACAGCGGCGACAAGGCCACTGGTACCGCGAATACCGGCATCTGTACCAGGCAGTCGATTACGCCGCCCAGTTTACCCACGCCCTGGGCGAGGCCAAACTTGCCATGGACAGCCTAGCCGAAGGCGTGCAGCGCTACAGCCGCTTTTGGTATCAGCTCGATCAGCTCTACCGCAAGTTCACCTACCACGTGCGCATGTCAGGACAGGCGTCGCTGATGGGCAGCCTGACCGAGCAGATTGAAAACCTCTATACCAACAACTACCTGCTGAAGCTGGGCGACCGCTTCCAGACCTTCGTGGATGCGGCATCGAAGTGGGAAGCCTTCCCGGTGCGTAAGCAGAAGGAGTTTTTCGAGTGCTGGGTACGGCCGTTCCTGCGCAAGGACAACAAGGTCTGCGTGATCATCTCCGATGCCATGCGCTACGAAATCGGCGATGAGCTGCTGAGCCTGATCCGGCAGGAGGACCGTTACAGCGCCGAACTGGAACCGGCGCTATCGATGTTGCCCAGCTACACCCAGCTCGGCATGGCGGCGCTTCTGCCCAACAAGACACTGGCGATTGTCGACAACGAAACCGGCACCGTGCTGGTGGATGGGCAAAGCTCCCAGGGTACGGTTAATCGCACCAAGATCCTGCAGGCTGCACTGAATGGCCGTGGTGAAGCCATTACCGCCGAAGACCTTATGCAGCTGGATCGGGATGGCAGCCGCGAACTGCTGAAAAGCAACGATGTGCTCTACATCTACCACAATCGCATAGACCATACTGGCGACAAGATGCATTCGGAGGGGCAAGCGTTTGAAGCGGCTGAGCAAACGCTAGGCGATATCGTCAGGCTGGTGAAGAAACTGACCGCGGCGAATGCCAACAATATTCTGGTCACCGCCGATCATGGTTTCATCTACCAACATCGACCGCTGGACGAGAGCGACTTTGCCAGTGTCGAGGCTAAGGGTGAGGTGATTCTGTACCGTGACAGGCGTTTTGTGCTCGGCAAGGGGCTTGCCGAGTCAGCCAGCCTGCACAGCTTCTCGTCTGAACAGCTGGGTCTTTCCGGGGAGGTCGAAGTCCAGATTCCCAAGTCGATCAACCGCCTGCGTCTGAAGGGCTCCGGGAGCCGTTTTGTACATGGCGGCGCATCGCTGCAGGAAGTGGTGATCCCGGTGCTCAAGATCAACAAGAAGCGCCAGAGCGATGTCACCGCCGTTGAAGTGGACATCCTGCGTGGAGCCAGCTCGGTGATTACCTCCGGGCAACTGGCGGTGACCATGTACCAGGCCGGGCCGGTGACGGACAAGATCCAGCCGCGTGTGCTGCGGGCTGGCATCTACACCGAGGCAGGCGACCTGATCTCCGACAGCCATGATCTGACCTTCGACCTGAGCTCGGACAACCCCCGGGAGCGGGAGCTACAGGTGCGCTTCGTGCTGACCCGCAAGGCCGATGAGGCCAACGGCCAGGAGGTCATTCTACGGCTGGAGGAAAAACACGCCGGGACTTCACATTACAAGGAATACAAGTCGCTCCGGTACTTGATGCGGCGCTCATTTACCAGCGACTTCGACTTTTAAAGGACGGGTGACCGATGAACGAACTTGACCAGAAAATCAACACACACTTCCCGGGACTCGTTGTCCGCAAGGATCTCGTCAAGACGGTCAAGGGCAACGCCATCGTTCCCTCCTACGTGCTGGAGTACCTGCTGGGACAGTACTGCGCCACCAGCGATGAGCCGACCATCCAGACCGGTATCGAGACGGTCAAAGAGGTTCTTGCTAAGCATTATGTTCACCGGAATGAAGCCGGGTTAGTCCGCTCGAACATCAAGGAAAAGGGGCGCTACAAGGTCATCGACAAAATCAGTGTCGATCTGAACGACAAGAAGGATGTCTATGAGGCGCAGTTCTCCAACCTGGGTATCAAAGAGGTCCTTGTTGATTCCGGAACGGTGAAAAAGCACCCCAAGGTCTTGGTCGGCGGAGTGTGGTGCATTGCTGATCTGGAATATGAGTTTACCGAAGACAAGGCCGTCAGCCCCTGGGTCTTGTCCACTCTCAAGCCGATCCAGCTCTCCCATTTCGATTTCGACGGCTATGTCGAGGCCCGCAAGCAATTCACCACCGACGAGTGGATCGACCTGCTGGTGCAAAGTATCGGCTTCAACCCGGATATGTTCGGCAAGCGCAGCAAGCTGACCCAACTGGTCCGCCTGATCCCGTTTTGCGAACGCAACTACAACCTGATCGAACTTGGCCCCAAGGGGACCGGGAAATCTCACATCTACTCGGAGTTCTCGCCGCACGGCATTCTGATCTCCGGCGGCGAGGTTACGGTTCCCAAGCTTTTCGTGAACAACTCTTCCGGAAAGATCGGACTGGTCGGCTACTGGGATTGTGTCGCCTTCGACGAGTTTGCCGGAAAGCAAAAGCGCGTGGACAAGGCCCTGGTCGACGTCATGAAGAACTACATGGCCAACAAGTCCTTCTCGCGGGGCGTCGAGACGCTGGGCGCAGAGGCCTCCATGGTGTTCGTGGGCAACACCCAGCACACCGTGCCCTACATGCTCAAGCACTCGGACCTGTTTTGCGAGTTGCCCGACAAGTTCTACGACTCCGCGTTTCTGGACCGCATCCATTTCTATATCCCGGGCTGGGAGGTCGACATCATCCGGGGCGAGATGTTCTCCAGCGGCTACGGTTTCGTGGTGGACTACCTGGCAGAGATTCTTCGCTCGCTCCGCAATCACGATTACTCGGACCGCTACAAGGAGCACTTCTCCCTCTCCTCCGATATCTCGACGCGTGACCGAGATGGCATCAACAAGACATTCTCTGGCTTGATGAAGATCCTGTTTCCGCATGGGGGGGCGACCAACGAAGAAGTCGAGGAGCTGCTGCGGTTCGCAATTGAGGGCCGCAAGCGCGTTAAAGACCAACTGATGCGAATCGATTCCACCTACGGGAACGTCCGCTTTACCTATCTGGGCACTGATGGCCAGGCCAAGCCTGTCACCACGCTCGAAGAGGAGGAGTACCCCAGCTACTACCACAAGACCATCGCCGAGGGTGAAGACGGGAATATCTTAGAAGCTGCGCAACCGAGCTTACCGCCAGTTCCAACCGAACCACTGGCACCGGCCGAGCCTGTCCTCAAGGAAATGCACCTTACATTCCAGGAGAACCAGAAAGGCCTCTCCTTCGATACGCTGCTCGGTCCTTATCTCAAGGACGCGACTGCAATCACAGTCACCGATCCGTACATCCGCCTGTTCTACCAGATGCGCAACTTCATGGAATTTTTGGAGACCGTGGTCAAGCACAAGGCTCCGGATGAGGAAGTGTCCGTGCATCTGGTGACGACGGAAGACGAGTTCAAAGGCGAACAGCAGAAAGAAAACTTCGAGAAGATGAAGGAGTCCGCCAGCTCGGTGGGCGTGAACTTCACCTGGGAGTTAGACAGCACCGGAACTATCCATGCCCGCCACATTGTGACCGACCACGGCTGGAAAATCTCCCTAGATCGAGGCCTCGATATTTTCCAGCGATACGAGTTGAACGATGCCTTTACCTTTGCAAATCGGTTGCAGCAATACCGGCCATGCAAGGCGTTCGAGGTGACGTTCATTAAACAAAAGCCGAATCGAGCTGAGGGGTAATAACATGAGCGGGATATCGGCATCACTGACGAAATGGTTTTCAGAGCGCCCCCAGTGGCTCCAGATTGCGGCTACTCGCCTACTTCAGCTTTGGAAACCCTCGCAGGCCTGCAGCAGGACGGCAAGCTGATAGGCGTTCATTTCACACGTACCCGCCTTGAAGGAGCGGATCAGCACGCAGATCCAGGTGACGTCTCAAACCGGTGGCGGAAGCCAGATATCCGGCCCTGGATGCGGCAGGTTGAGCGCTACAGAACGGGCCGTAGAAACAGGTTGACTTGAGAATGAATCGACAGGCGATGCTTTCACCAAGAGAACATCATTTCTACGTTGCGATTGCCAAGTTCCTTTTTCGCCATCCGGAGCACGGCATTGTGTCTGTGCGGGACCCGATCAAGGTCAAGGACGCAGAGCGGTACGGGCTCAGCCCCCTCATACTCTATGGATTGACCGTTACCGGGTTGCCCATTCGGTGGATGACCTTTGCCCCGGTCGATCAGCCCAGGGCCTTCCGGGATGTTCTTTTGGATGCGTGGCGTAGCGCCGAGGGCTTGCGTGGCCGACCGGACATTCTGCGGATCAACCGCCACCTCGCGACGGCCAGCCCTGGACTGGTAGAGGAAATGGCAAGAATTGGAGTCCAGGTCGAGGTCGCCGATGCCAAGGAGAAATCCCTTCCAGCTTCCCTGCGCTCAGCCCAGGACTCCAGCCGGTGGCTGCTGAGGAAGCACGACGGAAAAGACCGGTCTCTTACCGGGTCCATCCAGGCCCTTTGCCGGGACGCTCAAAATAACCACGATTTTCGTTTCAGGGATGGTCACAGAGGCGTGAACAGCCGCGAGGTCGAGGACAGAATCCAGCAGTGGCTGGCCTTACCGGCGCAAGTACCGGTGCCAACAATTACAGTTGGGCTCGACTGGGAACCCGGTCCATGGATGTCGTCCTGGGAGACCTCTCTGCCGCCCGATCAGCCCCGTTATTTCAACCTCGACGGGTTCGATGGCAGAACTTGGCTGGTGACAGGTGAGAAGGCACCGGAGGACATCGTTGAGGACGATGATTTCTGGGCCGACAGTGACTATGACTACGCAGCCGAGATCGCCAAGAACCTCGTGGCGTGCTGGCCCAATTCGCCTGCAGACGTTGCCAAGTGTGCCGGGATCACCCTGCGGGAACTTCAATGGTTTACCTCGGGAAAGGCTCCCCTGGACCGGCATGCGCGCTTTGATCTCGAAGCCTTGCTCGGCATCGAATACGACGAACGCATGGGTAGTTATGTAGGGGCCGGGCCTTATGTCCTGGTGGCCCACAAACCCCAGGCCATCAAGGAGGTCTACGAAGCCATTTCCAAAGGCGGAGACGCACGTCCCTGTGAGATTGTCCCTCGCCAGGGAGCTGCAGACCCAAGCTGGCGATACGTGTTGATCAATACGTATGGAGAGCCCCCGAGCATTGTGATGGCACCTCGCGGAGCAAATATCACGGAGCGTCTTCCGGACTTGCTTATGAATTATGACGGCATCAGGGCTGTCGCTCCGGAGTTCTACCGGGATGTCGTTTCTACCTGCGCCCGGGCCTGCCGCGAACCTGCCGTCAACATCCGGGAGATGAAAGACTTTATGAAACGCTACGAAGCGCACTGGGCAGATTGCGCCTGGCAGCCAGAGTGATCTACAGGTACTTCTTAAACGTCGCCGCCGCGATGCACACCGCCACGCCGAGCAATGCAGCGCTGGGCAGCAGGATCAGCAGCGGGTTCACGCTGACCGGCAGTGCCAGGTAAGTCACCCACGGCAGCACGGCCAGCGGGATCAGGCTGGCCCTGGCGCGGTGATAGATGAACCCCGACTCGCGGCCCGCGCCGAAGCGGCGGATGTCCCGGCGCACCAGGCCGTCCACCAGCCCGACGAAGGCGGCTATCAGGAACAGCGGCAGGGTCAGGCACAGCACCAACACCCGCACGAGGAAAACCAACGTCGTGTAGGCCGAGGCGATCAGGTAGCTCTCCACGTTCACGTAGACCAAGCCGATGTAGTAGCGGAAATCCTTGGTCGGGCGGTGGCTGCTGGCGCTGGCCTGCGCCGAGGCGTCGCGTATCCAGTCCAGCAGGCCGCTTTTCACGAACAGCCAGTCGTAGCCCAGCTCGACCAGCCGGTGCGCGGTGCGCCCCGGCTCCTGCACCAGCGCGCTGCGCGTGAAATGCCTGGGGAGCTGATCCAGCTCGTAGTGCAGCATGCCCTGCGCGTGGCGCCAGCCCTGATCGGGCCAGAAGAAGTGCATGCCGACACATTCGATCAAAATGCACAGCAGCAGCGCGCCGCACAGCACGCCGAAGAAGCGGAACGGCAGCGTGACCAGGCCGGCGATCAGTCCCTGCTGTCGTTGCTGCTGGCGCTGGGTCGCGACGGCCGGATCGCTCATGCTTCGGCCTCTTCGGCCGCGGCCATCTGCTTGAAGTCGTCCAGCAGGTCGTCGGGCAGCGCCTTGTCCTGCAGGCCGGGAATACCTTGGTTCTCCCACCAGTCTCCTGCCTCGACGTAGTGCTGCCGCATATAGCTGGCCAGCTCCTGCAGATCCTTCGGCATGGCTTCGTCGAGATCGGGTGCCGGCAGCGGCATGCGAACTTTCCAGAGATTGCCGCCCTCGATCAGCGCGAAGCATTGCCCCTTGGGCAGCGCCACCACATGCGCGGGCTCGATCAATGGCACGCTAGTCGTGCTGATACGGTCCTGGGTGTTGGACGTGAACGCGGTATTACCGTGCGGGTCGGAGCTGTCGGTGGCGCCGCTCATCAGTGCCGTGGCGTACACCTCGACCTTGGGCAGCTGTCGCGTCAGCAACTCGGCGGTGGCGGTCTCGCGCACGCGCAGCATGAACAGGTTGTTGAAGTTACCGACCACCTGGCCGGCCTTGGCACGGTTGCCGATGCGGGCCTCGATGTCGCTCAAGGTCTGCGTGTAGGCTGTCACCTGCACGCCAGCACCGCCGCCCTTGTTGACCATCGGAATGAACTCGTCGCCCATGAGTTCATTGAATTCGTCGGCGTGGACGTTGATCGGAATCTTGGTGCCCGCCGCGGCGCCGGGTAGCCCGTCGTCGATGCCGAACTTGTAGATGTGGCCGGCGACCGAGACCAGATCGCTGAACATCGAGTTGCCCACCGCCGCCGCGACTTCGGCGTCGGACAGCGCATCCAGTCCCACGTAGACCACCGCACGTTTGCGGATGACCTGCATCCAGTCGAAGATCGGCCGCGGGTCGAACAGGTCGGAATAGTTCGGTGCGAGCAGTTGCGCGATCTTGCCGGTAGTGAGCTTCTCCAGCAGCGGCAGCAGCGAAGCGACGATCTTGTCGAAGTACGTCCGGTCGTAGCGCACGGCGCTGCGCAGGCCGTCGAGCACCGGGTCATAGATGCGCACCTGGGACAGGTACTGTTCGAGGGCCACCACGCGCTTCTCGCGCCCGATCATGTTGCGCGGGATGTTCTTGTCGTTCAGCTTCGCTTCGAGCTGGACGATGACCTCCCAGGCCTTCGGCTCGTTCTTGGCGAAGTAGTGCTGGGCGTACTCGATGAACAGCGCGTCGATGTTGATGACGTGGCGCTGGATCAGCAGGTAGTCCGGCCGCTGCCCCAGCTCGACCAGGGCGCGCGCGATGATGTTGACGAACCGCCAGGCGAATTCGCGGAAGGCGGCGCTGTTGCCTTCGCCCGAGAGCTGTCCGGCGATGCGCGTGGCCACCTCGGAGATCCGCCCGAACCGGCCGACGGCGTTGTAGCGCGCCGAGATGTCCGGCCAGCCCAGGTGGAACACGTAGAACTCGCCTTCGCGCCCGGCGCGCTTGGCCTCGACGTACATGCGCTTCAACAGGTCCGCATCGCCCTTGGGGTCGAAGACGATCACCACCTCGTGCTCGCCGCGGACCTTGCGGCGGATGTCCTGGGTGATGAACAGCTCGGCCAGCCGCGTCTTGCCCACGCGCGTGGTGCCCAGCACCAGGGTGTGGCCGACGCGCTCGCCCAGCGGCAGGGTGACGTCGACCTCGGCCGGCTCAATGCCATGCAGGCGCGGCAGTCCACCGACTGGCGGCAGTGGCCGCGCCGGGTTGAGCGGGCTGTCCCAGGCCAACGCGCGCGCCAGTGTCGAGACGGGAAACGGCGCGAACTCAAGCCGCTCCTCCAGCCGCCGGGCGGCCCGGTAGATCGCCGTCGGCTCGACATAGCGGCGGAACCCCGGCCGGTAGGTCTGCATCAGCCGGTGCGTGTGCCGCTGCTCCCAGCGAAAGCCTCGGCCGACGAACAGCCGCTGTTGGCTCACCGGCACGTCGCGGCTGGTCATCACGTAGCGCGGCAGGCGGCGGATGTTGCGGCGATAGCGCAGGATCGCCCAGGCATCGCGCAGGCGAATCGCGCCGAAGATCAGGAAGGCCAGTGCCGAGCCCAGGCCGAGCAGCGGGTTCAGCGCGAGCGACCACGGTGCCACCAGGCACAGAATCGCGGCGCCGGTGCAGACCGCCACGGTATGAAGCTCCACCGCTGGCCGCAGCAGAACCTCGACCGCATGCGGTTGGGCCATTTGCGCACCTACTGCTCGACGCCGGTGGACGTGATGAGCACCGGGTAGTGGCGCAGGCCCAGGCGCTGGGCCAGGTCGTCGCCGGAGGCCGGCGAGAGGCTCAGGCCGGGAGCCAGGCTGCGCAGCGCCGTCAGCGCGGCCATCGACTCCACGTTGACCACCAGGCCCACGGCCTGCAGCTCGCGCAGCGCGGTCTGCCGCTGCCGCAGCCAGGCGCGCGAACGCTCGTCGTCGCCGATCAGGAACAGCGCCGTCAGGCCCGGCGCCCGGTTGACGCGGCGCTGCACCTCGCCCGGCGACAGTTGCATCGAGCGCACCGGCAGCATGGCGGCTTCGGCGTCGGCCGCATTGCCCACGCGAGGGGCCGGCATCGGGGCCGGCGGTGTGGCCTGATCCGGCTGAGGATTCAGCGACTGGTAGTACGGCAGCGCGGAGTCGCCGCCGCGGTCTTCGTCGACGATCAACGGCGCAGAGGCGGTCTGCGCGAAGACGGTGGTCGTGGGCAGCAGCCCGATGGTGGCGATGAGGACGATGTGGTTCATGGCGTGGTGGCCTGGAGGGTTGGAACGGGAACGTCGGGGTCGAGCACGCGGGTCAGGTGCCGATGCACACTGCGCCGGTAGCGCGCCGCGGGTGCCCCGCCGGCGGGCCGGTGGTAGCGGCCGATGGCAAGCAGCCAGTCCTCGCCCGGCGTGTGCTGTTCGCGCAGGATTTCCGCAGCGATGGCGAGGTTGCGGTACGGGTCCAGCAGCTCGCAGGGCTGCGTGTAGCGATGCGCGTGGTAGCCGAGATTGACCTGGCCGAGGCCGGCGTCGATGCGATTGGCCGGCGTGTGAGCGAGGGCACGGTGCAGCCCCGCGCAGGCCTCGGCGCGGGTGGCATAGCGCTGTGGCGAGCCGGCGACGTTGAGCGTCCACGGCCAGGGGATCAGGCGCCCGCGCAGCATGGCGCCGCTCTCCTGCAAGGCCACCGCGTACAGCACCGCCGCCGGCACGTCTGCACGGTGCGCCGCCAGTTGATAGGCCGGCGGCGGCACTTCCCGCGCCAGGGCGGCCAATGCCCAGCCGCCGGTGGTGAGCAGCAGCATGGCGCTGGCGCAGCGGATGGCGATGCGGGACGGCCGACGCTCCCGGCCCGGAGCACCTATTGCCGCTGCCATTGGCCGTTCACCTCGCGCACCACGGCTGGCAGCTCGCCGGGCAGGCCCAGCGACAGCCAGCGCCCGGCATCGTGGTTGAGCGTGATGGTGCGGGCGCGCACCCTGGCCGGATCGATGCCCGCCTGGGTGGCCCACTGCCGGATGCGCGCGTCGTCCTGACGGCTGCCGACCATGTAGAGGTCGAAGGCCGTGCCAGCCGCCTGCAACTGCTGCACGCGCTGCGCGCACGGTGCGCAGTCGGCCTTGACGAAGACGGCCAGGCGCCCGGAGCCGGTGTTGCCGGCACCCTGCGCCTTGGCGCCGGGCAGGCTCACGCGCGGCTGGCCGGGAAACAGGCGCTGCCACGCCGCGTCGTAGGCCCGCTGGTAGGCCAGCGTCTTGCCGACGCGCCGAGCCTCGGCCTGCACCTGCAACTCCGCGTAGCGCCTGCGCTCCTCCTCGCTGCGGGCCTCGATGCCCAGCGCCGTGAGCGGATCGAGCTGGGGCGAATAGACCCCGAGCGGCCCCTGCATCAGTTGCCGGTAACGTGCCCACTCCTCGGAGCGAAGCCCCCACTCCCGCGCCTGTCTCTCGTCGAGCGCGGCATCGGCGCCCGGCTGCACCTGGGCGGGCACCATGCGCGAGTTCGTCACCGGGGCCGGCTGGGCGGATGCGCCGAAGGCGGCGAACAGGACGACGGCAGCGAGCAACGACCGCAGGATCATGGTCAGCCTCCGCCGAGCCGCCTCAAGGAGGCTGAAGCCCCCTCGGGGGGCAGCGAACGAAGTGAGCGTGGGGGTCATGACACCTCCTACGGCACCGCGATGCGCTGCGTCTGGCCGTTCACCTGGAACACGCCCGCCTGCGCCTCGATGGACTGCAGTTGCCAGCCGCCCTCGGCATCGCCCTCACGCAGCAGCCGGGCGCCCGCGAGCGAGGCCGCGGCGGTGGAGGTGATCGACAGAAAGCGCTCGCCTCCCCGCAGCTCCACGCCGAGCACCCGGAACGGCGGCTCCGGCACCTTGGGCTTCGTCGCAACCGGAGCGCGCGCGCGAGCGGCGGATGCCACCTGCCGGGTCTTCTCCAGGCGGGTTTCGATTCCGCTCACGCGCGCCTGCAGCGTCTGCAGGTCGACGGCCAAGGCCCTCGTCTCGTCGGCCTCTTCGAGGCGCGTCATCCGCTCGTCCAGCGCCTGCCGCGCGGTGGCGAATTCGGCCTGGCTGATCGGCGCCGGCCGGCGCTTGTCCGCATCGGCCTGTTGTTCGAGATCGGCCACGCGCAGGACCAGCGCATTGACCTGCGCATCCTGTGCGGTGCTCTGGGTCTGTTCGGCGAGCCGCGACAAGCCGACGCTGTTGATGAGTGCCACGGCACTGATGAGCAGCAGCCAGAAGGCCGCGGAGATCTTGAGCCAGCGCGTGCGGGAATCGCGCTCGGATGACGCTTGGGGAAAGGTCATGGCTGCAGCTCCTCGGGCCGGTCGGCGTCCGGCACGGGCGTGGCGGTGTCGGGCCGGTCGGCGTCCGGCACGGGCGTGGCGGTGTCGGGCGGGTTGGCGGAAAGGAAGGCGGGAGCACCGCGCCGGCTGAAGCAGACCTGGCGAGTCAAGTCATCGACCGACAGCTCCCAGGCGGGGCCGGCAAGGGTCAGCAAGGCATCGCGCAGCATCAGCGGGCCCAGGCGCAGGTGTGCGGCAGGCAGCGGCAGCGCGTAGAGCGTGGCGGCCTCGGCCGCATCGCAGAGCCGGTAGCCGGAGCGCAGCAACACGTGGCGCATGGCATCGCCCAAGGTTGCGTCCGCCGTGGTGGGGATGGAGATGTCGATGACCTGCTGCAGCAGGTCACGCTGCGCGGCGTCGGGTACCAGCTCGATCAGCGTGTAGCGGCCGTAGCGGGCGATCAGGATCAGGCCCGGAGCAGGCTCGTCCGCAGCGCTTTCGATGATCCCTGCCTGTCCTTGCGGCTGTTCCGTGGTGGCGCAGCCGGCCGCCAACATAGCCCCAGCCGAAAGTAGACCGACAGTAGCCAGTCGGTGAACAATGGGGTGGAAAGGTGAAGATCGATGCATGATTCGGCTCCTGTAGCGGAGCCGACACCTTCGATGCGTGAGAAGTCGAAGGCAGCAAAGAAAGGGAACCGGCGCTCAACCATCTTCTTTCTAACCAACCAGATGATGCGCGCTATTTAATGATTAGCAATAGATGACGATTTGAGGCAGCCAGAGTGGATTGCCAACTTGAATCAGCCTCTTTCTTTGACTGCAATATAGCTTTCGGGCTATATTTCTCCGGCCGAGCTGGAGTCGATTGCATGGCTGGGTCGTGGCGGTTCTGTATCGCTGGTACCTCGATTCTGAATATGGGGAAATTTGATGGCTTTTACTCGTAACCGCGGATCAGGCGATCCGAACGAGCCGCCCAAGCCTATGGTTTCGCACGAGGTCGAAGGTTTGCGAGAGTTGCGGCAACTCGCCGGCAAGGGGCAAGCCGACATCGCATCTGCTCTGAACATCAAACAACCATCGGTATCCAAGATCGAGAAGCAAACCGACATGTATCTCTCGACGTTACGCAGCTATGTCGAAGCCATCGGGGGGGAGCTGGAATTGACTGTCAAGCTGCCAGAACGGCCGGTGCTGCGCATCCATCATCTCGGTACAGTTTCGGCTGTCATGGCGGCAAAGCTGTCGACCCGGAGAAAAAATGACGAATCGTCGCCAAGGCGGCGCCATGGATGAACTGCAGCGATCCATCTACGTCGATCGGTTCCGTTTGGCGTTCCATACCCAGAAGGGTACCGCTTTTCAGGACTGGTTCGTGCGTCTGGCGGGCTACGCCTTCGGCCCCGATTTCGAGGAGGTTCGCCCCTATGGTCTTTATGGGGATCTGAAATGCGATGGACTTCGGATTAGCACGGGCTCGGTGTTCCAGTGCTATGCGCCTGAGGCGATGAAGGAAACCGAGCTTATCGCGAAGATCAATGAGGATTTCCATGGCGCCCGCGTGCATTGGGCCGACAACATGCAGGAATGGGTGCTCGTCCACAATGATGGCCGTGGCCTGCCGCCTAACGCCGTTCAGCATCTCGATGGCCTTCGCAATGCCTACGCGCCGCTCAAGATCGCGACTTGGTCCGAGCCAGAACTGCTCACGCTCGCCATGGGCCTTGATCTGTCTGCCCTTCAGGCCCTCTTTGGCCCCGCCGCCTCAATCGCCATTGTGGACCGGCTTGTCATGTCTGATCTGGTGCCAATTATCGAGGCGCTTCAACGGCAGGAACCTAATCCGGGTGATCCACCCCTGACACCGCCCTCGTCAGAGAAGCTGGAGAAGAATGCGCTCTCGGATGAGTCCGGTCTCTTTCTGCGAATTGGTCGTCGCAAATCTGCTCTCGCCGATGCCTTCTTCCGCAAGAGCCCGCGCCCCGATCTCGGTGAGCGCATCGCCGAAGCCTTCCGTCTGCGTTATGCGGAGTTGAAGGCGCTCGACCTGCCGGCCGACACGATCTTCAGGCATCTTCAGGACTATGCCGGATTCAATGGCGAGCCCAAGCGTCAGGGCGCAGCTCTAGCGGTTCTCGCCTATTTCTTCGATAGCTGCGACATCTTCGAAGACCCGATTGCTTCCGTGGAGGCGTCATGATTCTGCCGACGAAGCATGTTCGTTCCGACCGCGCACTCATTGGCGTCGGTGCAGAAGTCCTCGACATCCTTAAGCGGCCGCTGACTATGTCGCGGCTATGGGACGAGGTGCGTGGCCGTCGCTCCCTGCACGCGCCCAATGCCCCAATTGATTACCAGTGGTTCGTCCTGTCGCTGGACCTGCTCTACATGATCGGCGCGCTTGAGTTCGATCGCGGCTTGGTGCGGAGGACTCGGCCATGATCCGACGCTTTGGAAGCGATCTCGCTTCCTTCAAGGCGCTGAACTTAAAGCCCGGCTTGAACGTCCTGCTCGCCGACAAGAGCGAAGGTGCGAACGACCGACAGTCGAGAAACGGTGCAGGTAAGACCAGCTTTATCGAACTGGTGCATTTCCTGTTCGGAGCCGATGTGCGCAAGGAGAACATTTTCCGCTCGGAGGCGCTGGCACCTTGGACCTTCGACGTCACCGTCGACATCGCCGGCGAGACCGTATCGGCCGCCCGCAGTGGCACCAAGCCTAGCCGCATCCTCGTCAACGGGGCTGTGGAATCGTGGCCGATCGCGCCGCAATTTGATCAGCGCGCCGGATTGTTCGAGCTATCCAACGAAAATTGGAAGGCCAATCTCGGGCATCTCTGGTTTGGCTTGCCCATCTCGGCCGGCGATGAGGTCGAGCGCTTCCAGCCGTCGTTCCGTTCGCTCTTCTCCTACTTTGTCAGGCGGCAAAATGGCGGCGGTTTCCAGCAGCCGATGCAGCATTCGACGATGCAGCAAAGCTGGGACCAGCAGGTCTCGATCTGCTATTTGCTCGGTCTCGATTGGAGCATTCCTGGCCGGTTCCAGGAACTGAGGGCGCAGGAAAAGGTCGCGCAGGAATTACGGAAGGCTGCCCGCAGCGGCGACCTCGGCCGCTTCTTCGGTAAGGCCGCCGATCTTCGGACACGGCTAACTATCGCCGAGGCCCACGCCAAACGACTCCGCAGCCAGCTCGAAACGTTTGAGGTTGTGCCTGAATACAAGGCACTTGAGCAGGAAGCCAATGAGATCACGCGCGAGATCGACAGCCTGAACGTAGAGAACGTGATCGATGGCAATCTCCTGCAACAGCTTCGAGCATCGTTGGCCGACGAAGACGCGCCGGATCTGGGTGATGTAACGAAGCTCTATGCCGAAGCCGGTGTCGTCCTGCCCGATATGGTACGGCGGCGTTTTGATGAGGTCGAACTCTTCCATCGGGCCATCATCGAAAACCGGCGCGCGCATTTGAATGCCGAGATCGCCTCGGCAGAGGCACGGGTTGTCGAGCGGGATCAGAGGATCTCCGAGCGCGACCGTCGGCGCCGGCAGATCATGGGAGTCCTGCGCTCCGGCGGGGCACTTGAGCATTATGTGTCCTTGCGTGAGGAAGCCGGAAGGGCCGAGGCCGAGGTCGAAGGATTGCGCCAACGGCTTGAAACCGCCGAGCGGATAGAAAGCACAAAGGCCGAACTCGATATCAAGCGAGCCAATCTGACCAAGGCGCTCCGCGACGACATCCATGAACGTAGCGACATCACCCGCGAAGCGATCCTTGCGTTTGAGTCGCTATCGGAATCCCTGTACGAAAAGGCCGGTAGCCTGACGATTTCCGAAACTGGAGGTGGTCCGCAATTCGAGGTCCATATCGATGGACAGCGAAGCAAGGGCATCACCAACATGCAGATTTTCTGCTTCGATCTCATGTTGACTGAGATCAGTTTGAAGAATGGGCGCGGCCCCGGCTTCCTGATTCACGACAGTCATCTGTTCGACGGCGTCGATGAGCGTCAGATCGCAAAGGCATTGCAACTTGGTGCTGAACGGGCGGAGGCGGCTGGTTTTCAATACATCGTCACGATGAACTCGGACGTGCTGCCACGTGAGGGGTTCAAGCCGGGCTTCGATATTCGCGCTCATGTCATGGACACGAAGCTGACTGATGCGACCGATACTGGAGGGTTGTTTGGTTTGCGCTTCGAATAGCGTCCGCCATGCAGCCAAATATACTAAGATTAAAAAATGACAAAGTTCCCAAGAGCCTTTCTATCTCACGGACATGTTGACAAACATATAGTGAGAGAAGTTGCGCGCAATCTCGGGCGCGCAGCCGTCATTTACGACGAGTTCGAGTTTTCGGTTGGCGATGAATTCCGTGATGCCATCATCAAAGGCATCGATCGATCAGATGTATTTATTCTGTTTGCAAGCCGGGCCTCGCTCCAACGAGATTGGGTTAAATTAGAAATAGAACTCGCTTCCGAAGCGCTCATCAAGAATGCACTCAGTAAGGTGACAACCTATATCGTTGATCAGGAGCTAACCCACGACGACCTTCCTGAATGGATGCGGGCAACGCTCATCAGGAAAGAGGCATCGCCGGGTCTGATCGCCACCGACATCCGGCGTATCATCAGTCAACGTCTTGGAGAGCGCATTCCGAGATACTTTGTCGGACGTAGGGCTGAGATCGAGCAATCGCTCGAAACCATATCAGGCTTCACAGATCCCAATTTCCGCCCGCCTCTAATCGTTTACGGCCTAAAGGGTATCGGCAGACGCTCGCTTGTCCAAGCGATTGCACGCGACAACCTATCCTTTGCCTCAATATTGCCAATTAACCTCCACGCGGGCGATCTCTTGCCTGAGACATCGATCCGCGTCGCCGAAGCGATTTCACCAGGGGGTATCTCCGACTTGGTGGCTTTTCTGAAGCAGCAAGAGCAAAAAGCGAAGGAGAACTTGGTCGACGAGATAACCTCTCTGTTGCGTCAGGCCTGCCAAGCGGGGACGTTGCCGATATTTGTCGACGAAGGCGCCCTAGCCGCCGAGAATGGCGTGATGAGACCCGAGTTCGATGCGCTGTACAACGCGATTTCGTCTGATCGGGATACTGACGCCATGATCGTTTCAAGCAGGAGGCTGTATCGACCTGCCGAAAACCCGTGCCCGTCCGTGCGCGTCCCCGAACTTGATCAAACATCAACGCAGAATCTGTTGCGTATCGCCGGACGCGACGTCGGCTTGGTATTCGATCGAACCGCGCTTACGGCAATCGCAACCTACGCTCGTGGCTATCCTCCCGCTGTACGATTTATTCTTGATGAGGCTCGGCTTCGCGGAATCTCGCAAGTCGTAACTGATCAACGTGCATTGGTGAATTTTAATGCCGAACAGTTTCTCCGGCACTTAAGGGAGAACAGATCGCTAACACCGAGCATGCAGACGATCCTGCAGATCCTATCAAGCTTCAGCCCTCTCCCACTTCAGGTCATTGTGGCGTACTGCGCGCAAACGTCACACGATACAAGCGATGATCTGAACTTCTTACTTGACCTCGCGTTTGTTATGCCTGCCGGAATGCACTATCGCATCTCAGAGCCCATCCGTGATGCAGCATACAGAGCATTTGGCGGACTTCGCGTCGATACCAGGAAAGTGGCCGAGCTTCTTGAAGCGTACCTGGCAGATGAGCCTGACGATGACGCACGACTTGATCTCGGGCAAACGATTTTCCGAGCCAACCTCCTTGCAGGAAGCCAGGCTGACTCTCGATTCGCGATTGGATTTGCCGCAGATCTGATCAACGTAGCAACTAGGAGCTATCACGATCAAGACTACGACCTCGCTATCAAGTACGGTTCGTCTGCCTTGGACGTGCGGCCCGATAGCGTTGATGTACGACGCTATGTCGCGCAAGCTCTCATTCGGAAAGAGCGATATGATGAAGCAGAGCAGCATATCAGCGAGCTGCTTCGCCTCGGTGAACTTAAGGAGGCGTACTACGTGCGGGGCTTCGCCGCGCGACGGAAGCGAGAGTATCCTGAAGCGATCGAGGCTTACAAGAAGAGTCTCGCCAATGGCCGCCGAGGCGTCGCCATCCACCGGGAACTGGCAAGCTGCTTTTTTGAAACGGGGGATCTTCCAGCCGCCGAAGAGTATATTCGTCAGGCCGAGCAGCAGTCTCCGCATAACCCATATGTAGTTGATTTGAAATGCACGATTGCGCTTAGGCTTGGCGATCTCCCTACTGCTGAGCGCGCCCTTGAGATCCTTGACCGCATTGATTCAAGTGGATTCGCTGAGCATCGCCGCTCCACCTTCGAACAAGCAAACGGGAGCCCTGAGGATGCACTACGCTTCGCCCGTATCGCTGACCAAAAGATAGCCCACCCTCCCTTTGAGGTTCTCGCCAATTTAGCGAACTGCGAGATCGAGGCAGGAGAGTGCGAAGGCGCTTTGACCACGCTCGGGCGACTTCAGAAACGATTTGGTGCCATCAACCACGACGCTCAGGTTGGGCTACGGTGCAAATACGAAATCCGATTTGGTGAGGTCGAAGCCGCTGAAGGACTCTGGAGTCGGCTTCGCGACACAAGTACGCCCGTTCACCGAGGCCTTCGTCTGGCGATACTGAACCGCAAGCAAGCGCAGAGTGGACTGACGGTCGAAGAAGACGCCGAACGAACTCAGCTGATCGAGTATCAATCGACGGCAGAGCTTGAGCGTAACATGCGGTTAATCGGCTCAATGATGTCTCAATCTGAATAATGGGTTGGCGCTCACGGTCACTCGCGGCGGGTTCATATTGCTTAGAAATCTGCGCCGTGTGCACCTACTATTATTGCCCTGCGGCAAAGACGGTACGCCGTGAGAACACCAAAGGAACCCTGACAAGAAAAGCGGCCCCCGAAGGGGCCGCCAAGTCCAGCACCGCTCAATGCACCAACTGCCGGGCCAGTGCCACCTCCACCGAGTCGCCGTCCTGGTTCAGGACATCGAGTCCGGATTCGGGCACGTCGCCCGATGTGCTCTGCGACACCATGATCTTCTTGGCCATCAACCCCAGGCAGGTCATCTGCGAGGAATTGGCGTAGCCGAGGTAGACCACGCGCACCGGCTGCTTCTGGCCGATGCGCCATGAGCGCCGGGCGGCCTGCTGCAGCGAATACACGTTGTAGCCGGACTGGAGGAACACGATGGTCGGGAACTCCAGCAGGTCCAGGCCGGTTTTCACCAGCTCGGGATTGGTGATGAGCACGTCGATGCCACGGTCCAACTGCTCGGCGATCCAGTCTTCGCGGCGGGAGGCATCCACGCTCGCGCGCAGTACCGCCACCTTGAAGCCTTCCTGCTCCAGCAGCACCTTCAAACGCGACGTGGTGTCGCGGGTGCCGGTGTAGACCGAATAGACCAGGGTCTTGCGACCTTCTGCTTTCTCCTGCTTGCAGATCTCGATCAGCTCGCGTTCCTTGGGCATCACCTCCAGCTCGTTGAACTGAGCCGGGACGAAGGCCAAGGTGTTGCGCGTGCGCGGATGCACCACCGTTTCCGACCGGAAGCAGCAGTCCGGCCAAGCCAGCAGCACGTTGAGGACCACACCGAGCAGCGTCGTGTCGCGCTTCGCCAGGGCCTGCTTCAGCTCCTGGGTCAGGCGACCCGCCAGATCGCGATAGGCCGCAGCTTGCGCCGTGTCCATCGCGACTTCGCGGAACTCCTCGTCGTAGGGCGGCAGCACATTTCCGCCGATGTCCTTCAACTTGAGGAAGACCGTGAACGGCAGGACGCAACGCAGCACGCCCTTGGGACCGAAACCCGGCGCCTTGACCGTGCGCACCGATACCTTGGTGCCCTTGGCTGTCTTGTGCGCCGTGCCGGTGCTCTCGGAATAGATGTCCTTGAGCACCCCGTGATCGCGCATGAACGCCATCGCGGCCGACGTCATGCTGCCGTTCTTCGTCGGCCGGTAGCCATCTTCGATCATCCGCCCCGGCAGGGCTCGGAACAGCAGGTGGAACAGGTCGTCGCCGTAGCCGCCCATCAGTGTGCCGGTGAGCAGCAGCGTCTTGCGCGCCTTGGCCGCCAACACCCCCATGGCCTGGCCCTGAGCGGAGCCGCCGTTCTTGTACTCGTGCGCCTCGTCGGCGATGAGCAGGTCGAACGTGCCTTGGGGAAGCTGCCTCTTGATGAACTCGGACGGCTGGTAGCCGCCCTCGCCGAAGCCGAACTCCATGTTGGCCATCGCACGTTCCATGCGATGGGCTTGCCGGTCCGAGAAGACCAGCTCGCCGTTGCCATCCATCAGGTTGATGAACTCGTGGATGTTGTCCCCGAGCATCGACGCGAGGAAGGCGTCGCCGAACTTCTGCATCAGCTTCTGCGCGGTGACTTCCCCGATGGTTGGAATACGCTTCAGTGCCTTGAGCACGGTCGAGGACTGGTCGCTGGCGGACAGGCCTCTGGGACGGATCAACGACCACAGCGGTGCACGGCAGTGGCTGCATTTGCGGCGGGACTCCTCGGCTTCGAGTTCGACCGGGTTGATCGGCTCGCCGTCGAGGTCGGTGATGACATGCCCGCAATCCGGGCAGGCCCCCACGTCGCCGTGAGGCGCGCGCCGCCGAACGAAGACAGGTTTCCAGTGGAACCCCATCCGCATCCGCACGCGGCCCAGGACGAAGAACTCCTGCCCCTGCGCCGGCACGCCCAACTGCTCGCGCAGTTTCAGCAGCTTGACCAGCGTGTCCGGGCCATTGAGCACCCAGACCTTGGCACCGGCCACCGTCTCCTGGATTTCGCGCCGCCACTTGTAGACCAGGTGGGGTGGCGAGAGCACCAGGGTGCGGCGGTAGCCTTCGGCGTTGAGCATGGCGGCCGTGGCGATGCCGACGGTCGTCTTGCCGCAGCCCATCTCGCCATTGACGATCGCGGCGCGTTCGCCGCGATCGACCAACAGCTCGGTGACGGCGTGGACCACATCGGCTTGCGCGGGGAACAGCTTGCGCTTGAGCGCGGCGAGGATCAGTTGCCGATGCCCCCGCACCTGGCCGGTGTAGACAGGAGGATTGGCGCGGTTGAGCGAGTCGAGCAGCTCGTCGCCGAACTCGGACACGAAGTCCTGCAGGCTGAGCGTGAGGGGTGAAGCGGCCGCTTCGAGCAGGTCGCCCTGCACAGCGGTTTCGGGAACGGTTTCGAGATCGAGGGACATGGTGATGCTCCAGAGCAATGGGGCATGTCACCTCCCCCACGGGGCGGTGACATGCCCCTGGGTGGGAAGAAAGACGCGGCAAAGAAATGTGTATGTGCCGCTGGATGCGGATCAGTATTCGCTGGGCAGCAGCAGCGTGGTGAGGCTGCGATCCCATTCGGTGATGATCCAAAGCTTCAGGTCGCGCGTGACCTGGTAGGACGAGAACAGACGATCCTCACCGGATTGCAGCGCGGCGTCGTTCTGCCGTCGATCGCTGTCGTCCAGGTCGCCCCAATCGCCATGAAGATGGCGGCGCAGGTACGGCGAGGGGTTGAGCCGGCCCTGTCGGACCAGCTCGTCAACGCCGGCGGTCATGACCACCTGCCCGGGCGAAAAGCGTGCTTGTGACGCGAGGTTGAGGACTGCGAGTGCCATGGTGGTTTCTCCTTCTGGAAGAAGGGGCCACGGCACCCCATCGGGGCGACATGACCCCGGTGGGTGGATGAAAGCGACGGCGAACCGTCAGGGAACAGCGATCAGCGGATGGTCAGCACTTCGCCCCACGTAGGCGAGCCCAGCGTCAAGTCCCATGCACGAATGACCGGCACGAACTTGTCGGTGAGGATGCGCGTCTCGGCCACGGAGCCGTCGTCGCGTTCGGTGTATTCCGTCTGGAGGGTCTTCTCCTTGTGGGTATCACCTTTGACGACGAGCACGCGCCCGCTCTTGGACTTCACTACGCCGGAGATCGCGCCTGCGGCCAAAGCCAGGGCGAGATGCCAGTGCGACAAGGCCCGCGCGGGTGGACGCAGCGATTGCTGCGCGGCGCCCAGGTGCATATCGAGCGCCGGCCAGAGTCCTTGTAGCCGGCCGACTTCATCGGCGAACTGCTCGGGCTCCATCGTCACGCGATAGAAGTGCTCCGGCTCGGCCGGGCTGGCAGGGACGGTGTACGGCAGGAACGGCCATTCGAGCGGCAGTTCCTCGGCTTCGGCGTCACCCTGTCCGATCTGCAGCAGCAGACCGCGCACGGCGTTGGCCGACTCCGACGCCTGGTCGCGCTGGCGAACCCGGCGACCGAAGATCACCACCTGCTTGAACTGCGTCTCCACTGCACGGTAGATGCGCAGGTCGGCGAAGTGGCGCGTCAGCCATCCGACCAGTTCGGCGTCGAGCACGTAGGACGGCACGATGAAGATCAGCACGCCGCCGTACTGCAGCAGCGGCAGCGCCCGCTGATAGAACAGCTTCTCCAGCCGCGCACGGCCCTGGCCCTGATAGCCGATGTTGCCGTTCACGTCCTTGCTCAGGTCGCCATACGGCGGGTTCAGCCACAGCAGCCCGAAGGACTGGCGCGAGATCAGCGTGTCCATCAGGTCACCTTGGATGCAGCGATCGACCAGTTGCCGTGCGTGGCGGGCGCGCTCGGCGTCGTACTCGACGGCGAAGGCCTGGACCTGCTCGCGCCCGAGGGCGTGAGCGGCTTCGGCGATCGCCACGCCTTCGCCGGCGCAGGGATCGAGGATGGACATGGCGCCGGGAGACGGCGCCAGTGCGGACAAGGCCCGCTCCAGCGTCGGTTCGTCGGTGGGGAAGTAGCCGTTACGGATGAAATTGCGCGCCAGGCGCGGAAACATGAGTGTCATGGATTTCTCCTGGTGATGGATGAGGGAAGGCGGGCACGCGCGGCGCGCATGCCCGTGGGGATGGCTCACGCCACACGCCGAAGCGGTGCGTTCGCGGCCAGTTCGTACTGCGTGGCGCCGAGGGTGCCGTTGCGGATCAGCTCGCCCAACGCCTTCGTCAGCGCCGGGACATCGAGGGCCAGCCGATGGCCTTCCAGCGGCCCGAGGGCCAAGGGAAGACCGGTCAGCATCCGCCGTGTCTGCAACACCTCCAGCACGGTGTCGCGCCAGTGGTCGAGCAGTGGCAGCGGGCAGGTGTCCTGCACCAGCGTCCACAGCCGGTCGAGCCGGTGAGCGGAATCCCTGGGCAGAAGCGCCAGCGCGCTGGCGTTGGCCTTGTCTGGCTTCACGCAGCGACGATCGAACAGCCACACATTCGTCAGCGAACCGAACAGCGTTCGCCGATAGGCACGGGTGATGCGCTTTTCCAGGTCCTCGACGTTGCCGACGAAGACCGGGATGGATGCGCCCTGCTCGGTGATGACGTGGAACTGATCCAGTCCCTGTTCATCCCGGCCGAGGGTCAGGCGGGCGAGGAACTCCTGAACGGCGGTGTCGCGCGCCCAGATCGAGAGAAAGACGAGATTGCCCTGCTCGTCACCGACGCAACCGTCGGCCATGAGGTCGGGGCATTCGTCGATGCGGTACAGCGGTTTCGCGGAAGAAGGTGCAGGCATGGTGATGTCCTCTTGAAAATGAAGGAGCAACCACAGCCCGCGGGGCCATGCTCGCCCCGGTTGGGTGGAAGGAAGATGCGTGCCGCTAGACAGCGCGCCCCGCGTGGAAGCGGTGAACCCGCTCGCGCCACTCAGGGCTTTGCACCGGCGCCATGTCGAGATAGCGCAGCGGGCACGAGTAGTAGTACGGATGCACGGACTCGTCGAGGGACTTGTAGCCCCAATCGCCGCCCGAGCTTTCCAGCAGATGGCAGCCGATGTAGCAGACGGACTCACCGGCCACGAGGCCCATGACGCCCGCCTGCCTGGCGGTGACGCGAACCACGGTCCACAGAACGTCGCCGTCCAGCGTGTGGTCGATGACTTCGCAGCAAGCGTGTTCGGACGCCTGCGGAGCGATCAGCTCGCGGATCAACCGATCGCGCGTCTGACGTACGAAGGTCCAGCCCATGAAGGTCTCCTTGAAGAAATGGCCGGAGCCCTCCCCGTCGGGGGAGAACCCCGGCGGGTGGCGGAATGCCGCGCAAGGCGGCGGATGGATCAGGCAGCTTGGAGGTGCCAGTCCTGGGACAGCGGAGCGAACTCGTAGCCCAGCTTGTCGAGACGGTCGCGCTGCTGACGCAGCACACGACGATCCACGGTCGCATCGAGCTTCACGGTCTCGCCCAGGGGCCACAAGGCACCGAACAGCGCCGCGTCGTCTGCCTCGGCCGAGGCCGCAGCGGACACGGGACCCGGTTCGCTGCCGAACGGCGTGGTATCGACCAGGGGATCGCGCGGACTGCGCGGCTTCGCCTTCGGCTTGGCCGGGGGCGATGCCGGCTGGGGCGTCTGCGCTTCCTCGTCGATCGGATCGACTTCCTGCGGACTCAGCCGGCGGGCTTCGTCGCGGCTCAGGGCGTCGATGTTGGACAGCGTCATCCCGCCCAGATGGGCGCGGATCTCGATGACCATGCGGCCGTTGGCGTTGTACGTGGATGGGCGAATCTCGACGATGACGAAATCACCGTCGTACTTGCCCTCGCGGTATTGATCGAGTTCGGCGTTCTTCACGACGAACTCGCCGATCGAGGTCGCCAGGCGGCCGACGTTGAAGTCGCCGTTCCTGCCGTGGATGGTCTTGATGGCCAGTTGGCCGGGGATGGTGATCATGAAGGCCTCCTGCGGGCGAAGAGAGGACAAGGCCCCGAGGATGGGGCCTTGCGGATCAGAACGACTCGGCAACGGCCAATGCGGGGGCATCGGCAGCGTCGTCGGCAGCATCGGCGACGGGCTCGGAAGGCTCCGGTGCCGAGGCTTGCTGCGCGGCGGGCGCGTCGGACGTCACAGGGACTTCCGGGTCCCGCTCGTCGGTCTCGGTCGGCTTGGGTTCGGCCTTGTAGACGAGCTTGCCGTCGACCTTGATCCAACTGACGAACAGCAGGCGGGCCTTGAGGCTCACACCCTGCTCGCCGGCACGCTTGCCCTTGGAGTAGGTGAAGGTGTCGGTCCACAGGTCGCCCAGGCGGAAGCCGATCATCACCTTCTTCTCGGCGTCGACCGCCTGAATGCAGCGGCGCGCCAGGTGCTGAGCTTCCGATCCCGATACGCGCGTGTCGAAACGCACATACGAGACGTCATCGCTGGGACCGTTCAGGGCTGCGATGTCGCAGGCCAGGAACGCATCGCCTTTCTTGGGCTTCACTTCGCGGATGCGATTGAGATACCCGAGGCCGGTGATGTGCAGATCGAAGTAGGACTTTTCGGTGGAAGTGGTCATGGTGAATCTCCTGGGAACAATGAGGCGGAGACACACCCGACCCAAGGCGGGGAAGGTGTGGAACCCCCGCGTGGGTTGATGGAACAGCTTGGTGGCATCGCCATCGAGAACCGATGGCCGTTCGCGCATGGATGCCGGTGCGAACTGGAGTGATCAACGCGGTCGGAACCGCATCGCAGCCTTGAAGATCGTGGCTGCCTGGGCATGTCGCTGACGGACGTCAGCGGAACATGGCCGGAAGCGTGGCGCCGGGACGGCGCGCAGGCGAGCGGCAATCGGCACTCGCGGCTGTCCGCATTGCCGGGAAGAAAGAGGCCCCCGGAGCGGGGGCCAGGGATGGGCGGTCAGTTGCCGCTGGGCGTGGAAGGAACCGCCTGCAGCGACAGGTGTGTCGCGGTGGCGGACACGTCGAGGTCGTCCTCGCTGTGCAGGATGCGCGCAAACACGCCCTCCTGCGGATCGAAGAACTCGCCGAAGTCGTCGCCACCGAACTCGGCGCGCGCCAGCTCCCACCAGTCATCGAAGGCATCGACATCCGGGTTGCAGCCAGCGGCATAGGCGATGGTCTTCTGGCGACCATCGGGTCGGCGCTCGCCGCACTCGGCCAGGAAGTACACGCCCTGATCCTTGACCAGGATGACGCGGCATTGATTCGCCACCGCTTCGGCGAGCACGGGCCGCAGCTCCGTGCCTTTGAATCGAACAGTCATGGGTGTGATCTCCAGGGGGCAGGAAAAGAGGCTTCCCGCCGCGAGGGCGGGAAGCTGCTGTGAGATCAGTGCCGGATAGCCTTACGACACGACAGGCACTGCACGCGGATGCGCCGCCAACTCCCGTCGTCGATCAGCCGTTCCAGCGTCTCGCCGAGGGTGTCGAAGAACACCTCATCGACCCGTTCGACCAGCTCGCCGTCGCGGTGCAGCTCCACCGCGTAGAGGTCGAGGCCACGCTCATACAGCACGGTGACGCGACCCTGGAACTTCGTCGTGGCGACGGTGAAGCCGATGGCCGGCGGCGTGCGGATGATGTCGGCGGGCAGCGGATCGACCCAGGTGATGTCCCGCGCGCCGGCATCCACCAGCATGTGGGTGACGCGCCGGAAACCGTCGGGAGCGGGCAACTGCTCCAGTTGGTCGACCAGTTCCTGCAGCTCGGGGCAGCGGGGCTTGGGAATCGGCAGCTTCGCCGGTGCGGACCCGAGCACCAACCGCTTCACCGTGTAGGGCTGGCCGTCGGCGGTGAACTCGGTCTGCTCCTCGGGCGTGTCCGCCCGCTGACCGTCGAAGCGGCGTCTGACATAGGGTTCGACCTGCACCTTGGCGCCCTCGTCGGGCACTTCGGTCACGAGCGTGCGATCGAGCACCGCGAACTCGGCTCGTCCCGTCTTGACGACGATGGCCTCGTCGGTGGTGGCGATGACCTTGCCCTCGAAAGGCTTCGGGTCGATGTGAAAGCCCAGCGTCGAAACCTTGGGCTGGCCGTCGAAGATGTTGAATTTGAACGAACGGACGTTGGAAGGCACATGACCGACAACGAGCGTCGGCATCTGTGCGCGGATGGCTTGGGTATCCATGGGGAGACTCCTTGTGGCAACCAAGGGACTCCCGCCCGCAAGGGAGGTCTGTCCCTTGAGGGTGAGGTGGATGGACGCGGGTGCGCCCGGAGAACGAAGCAACCAGCACGGCGAACCGCGCCGCAGTCTTGAAGGTCTCGACTGCCTGGGCATGCTGCCGGCAACGCCAGCGAACATGCGGCCAGCGTGCGGCACATGGCGGCGACCGTCCGTTGGGAATCGGCAATGCGCCGGCACCGCGTTCCGCGAAAAAGAAGAGCCCCGACGTGGGGGCTCGAATGGGTTGCGGGTTACTCGTCGTCGTAGAGCGTCAGCCCGTCCAGCACTGGCGCGTCGGCATCGAACACCAACATGCGAACGTCGGCGAGCGCAGCCAGGTGCAACACTTCCACGAGGGACTCCGGCACGCCCTTGGCCCGGTGCTCCTGCCGCAGCTCTTCGGCGGTGATGCCCTCGACATGCTGCAGGTTCGCATCCGTCCAGGGCGTGGCGACCAGCTTCACGCCGACCGCCGGGCTGTAGGGAATGCGGAAGGCCACGAACAGAAAACCGCTCGGCGTGGCGATGTCCGCCAGTTCGGCGAGGAAGCGACCGGCCTCCTCGGTGATGTGCGCCGAACTGATTTCCCAGGCACGGCTGTAGAACCCGGTCTCGAAGCGCAGGCGGCGTACCACCTCGCGCGCGGCTTCCTCGGAGTAGGTATCGCCGACGTGCAGCGGCTGGCCGGCTTCTTCGGCCATGACGGCGTAGACGAGGTTTCGGGCGATACCGTGGCTGGGGCACTGCGCGTCCAGCTCGGGCGGCACGTTCTGGCCCTCGGTGATCAGCGCGAAGTCGTCGCAGAAGATGCAGGCATGGCGCTCGACCTGGCTGTCCGGCAGGTGCGACTGCGAGACGTGCAGCGGCAGATAGCTCAGCGGGCAGTCGTCGTCGTAGGAAATGGCGAGCAGCCGCTGCACGGACAGGCCATCGTAGCCGCGGACGAAGGGGTTGTTGGAATGGGACATGGGATTTTTCCAGCAGAGGATGCCCGAGGCAATCCCCTGCCGGGGATTGAACCCCAGCGGGTGGATGAAGTGGCAGCCGGTCAGCCGGCCGCGGCGTCGGGCCACCTTGGTGGCGGGCGGCGCAGGTCAGTGGAAGATGCTGATTCGGGACATGGCCGCTCCTGCGAACGGAAGGAGGGACATGGCCCCGAACGGGGACGCATGTCCCTCGTGGGGTGGGATGAAATGACGGTGGGTTGCCAGGCGCGGTTCACCAGCCGTTGTAGTGCAACGTGAGGTCAGCGATGACCTGACGCCGTTCCAGATCGAGGCCGCCAAAGTCGGACAGCCCCTCGAAGCCGCAACTCTTGAGCATCGCGCCGCCCTCGCGGGAGTTGTAGAAGCTCACCATCGCGGACAGGAACATGCGTTGACCGCTGCTCAGCACGCCCAGGGCGTCTGTAGTGGTCAACTAATTCCGGACACCTCGATAGGTGGTTTCGACGCCATCGCCCGCTCGTAAACGGTCGGTGGCAGATATCCCAGTTTCGAGTGCAGCCGCTCGTTGTTGTAAAACCCAACGATGTATTCCACGATGTCACGTATCGCTTCTGCGTGATTGGCGTAGTCGCGGCGCCATACCCGCTCCATTTTCAAACTCAGAAAAAAGCGTTCCATCACTGAGTTGTCCCAGCAGTTACCTTTACGGCTCATGCTTTGCTGCATGTCATTTCGCGCCAGCAACGCTCTGTAGCTTGCGCTGGCGTACTGGCTACCGCGATCCGAGTGGGCGATCAGGCCAGGTGGCGGTTGACGCTGAGCAATTGCCAGCTGCATTGCACTACACACCAGCTCGGCAGGCATGTTCGGGGCCATGGACCAACCCACGATCTTGCGTGAGAACAAATCCAATACCACAGCCAGGTACAGCCAGCCGCTGCGGGTCCGGATGTAGGTAATGTCCGCTACCCAGGCCTTGTTTACCGCCTCAGGCTCGAATTGACGATTCAGTACATTGTCGGCAACTGGCAGGTCGTGCTTGCTATCGGTCGTGTGCACAAACTTACGCTTCCAAGCCGAACGCAGGCCGTTGGCACGCATCAAGCGACGAATTTTATAAACGCCGATTTCCATACCCTTGGCGCGCAACGCTTTACGTAACGGACGGCTCCCATAGCAGCCGCCACTCGCATCAAACGACGCTTTGAGCTGCACGGTCACGGGGCAAACCGATGCTGGCGTGTCGGCACGCCTGTTTGCCTCGTAGAACCCCGATCGGCTGACCCCCAGCAGCCGACAGACATACGCCACCGAATAAGCCTTCTGTTGCAGCTGCCGAACCAGGCGATACGTTACTTCAGCTCGCGGGCAAAGAAGGCGGTGGCTTTTTTTAATACATCGTTATCCATCTTGAGCTGGCGGTTTTCCTGCTCCAGCTGCCGGATTCGCTGCTGTTCGGATGTTAGTGGTTTACCGATCCCGGGCTGACCCAATTGCTCAGCCTCGTACTGCTGAACCCAGCGCCGGACGGCTGTCTCACCAATATTCAGATCGCGACAGACCTGCGGAGCGGTCAGCCCCTGGTCCTTGATCATCTTCACGACTTGCAGCTTGAAGCTGTCGTCGAATGTCCTGCGTTTGGTGGTCATGAAAAACTCCTCGATAGATGCATTTTCCACCTATCGAGGTGTCCGGGGAAATTAGACCACTACAGTCGTTGAGCATCAGCATGTTGGGCCGCAGGTCCCACTTGGTGGTGGCATGCTGCAGACCTTCGCGTGTGCCGTCGCCGAACCACTCGTGGCCGGCGATCTGCGCGCCGCGCTTCCAGGCCTCGAAGAAGGCCTGCGGTGCAGCGTCGAAGTGCGCCTGTTCCAGCGCCATCTGATCGAGCACGTCTTCGGGTAAAGACAGATTCATGAGAGAACTCCTTGAAGGGTGGGAATCAGGGGTGAGCGCGCTGTGTCCAGGCATGGGTATCCAGGGCGCGCTGTGCTGCGAGGTGGTTCGGGAAATACTCGACGGACTCCCGCGATACCGGGCCTTCGTCGTCTTGCGTGCCGATGTAGTGGCCGGCCGCGCTGCGCAGCACCTGTAGCGGCAAACGCTTGCCGGTCCAGGCCAGCGCCAGCGCACCACTGCGCACTGCGGTTGCAGAGGAAGATGCGGAAGGTTCAGACATGCCGTGCTCCTTGGTGGGTCGGGGAGCACGCATCCCGCAGGGGATGGGGTTCCCCTCGGGTGGTTGAGAAAAGTGCATCGTCGCCAGGCCGGCGAGCGTCCGCGGTGGGCGATGCGAAGCGGACTGGATCGGTCAACGCGGCGAACCGCGTTGCAGTCTTGAAGACCGGGACTGCCAGGGCATGCCGCTGACGACTGTCAGCAACGCATTGGCGTGAGGATGGGCGCGAAGCATGGCTGCCGTCGCAGGGAAAACCGAATCGCGGACGGTCCGCTTTAGGGCAGGCCCGCGTCACGGGACAAGGCAAGGACCAGGGCGCCGAAGGCCACGCGGGCCTTCGGCTGGAGAGGAAGGAAAACCACCTGTGGGCTGCGTCAGCGCGGGCCGTCGTCAAAGCCGTTCGCTGCGTCAGCAATCGCACCCGGCCCGTTTCGTGGCTGGGGCCGGAAACCTCTGGCGTGCATCCACACACAAAGGGAGCCCGTTGTTCCGCCGGCGGGCACCGGCACGGAATACCCTCGGCCCAAGGGGCCTCCTCATGGCTCGCGCGGCGGCAAGGCGTCAGGAAGCCCCTCATGACCGAGGCAAGGCACACCGATCAAGGGAATGGCGGCGGGCGCGATTCGTGGAGCAATGACCTTCTCGCCCCGTCGCCCGATGGCGGGCAGACGGGGCGCGCACACCGTTGCAGAAGGAGACGCGCGCTTTGGAGTCCCGCGCGGTGCGGGACGTTTGCCTCGCCGCCAGTGAAGTGGCCGGCGCGGCAGGGGGAAGCGAGGATCAGGACGCCTTGGAGGCAGCGCGCCGCTTGCGCGGTGCGCTGCGTCGGCCCGTCGGGGACTCTATCGGCAACGTGCCCTTGCAGTCCGGGTAGCGCGAGCAGGACCAGAACGCGCCGCTCTTGCCCGTGCGCTGCTGCATCGGTGCGCCGCACTGCGGGCAGGCTGGCGCCGGCGGCAGCTTGAGCGAGAGCGTCGCGCCGCGGTACTGCTGCACGAGCTGACCAACCCACACGGACTGCTTCTCGATAAAGGTGTCCAACGCCATCTGGCCGGCCTCGATCATGTCCAGCGCCTGCTCCCACACCGCCGTAGTGCCGGGGTCGGCGATGGCCGAGGGCACCGCGTCGATGAGCGTGAACGCCGCGTCGGAAGCGCGGACGGCACGGCCTTTCTTGACCAGGTAGCCGCGACCGATCAGACCGTTGATGATGTTGGCGCGTGTCGCCTCGGTGCCGATGCCGGTGGTATCTCGCAGCTTCTGTTTCAGGCGCGGGTCGGTCACGAACTTGGCGACGGTCTTCATGGCCTTGATCAGCTCGCCCTGCGTGTAGGGTTTGGGCGGCAGCGTCTTCAGCGCCTTGAGATCCACCTTTCCGACCGGGCAGGACAGGCCCGCATGCAGGGCGGGCAGCACCTGGCTGCGCTGCGCATCCTCGCCATCGGCATCGTCCGGCCCCGGCGTCGCCAGCACCTCACGCCAGCCGATGACGGCGATCTGCTTGCCCACGGCCGCCAGCGACTGACTGCCGCACGAGAACTGCGCCACCGTCCGGTCGAACTCATGGTGCGGGAGGAACTGCGCAAGGTAATGGGCGCGGATCAGCCGGTAGACGGCCAGTTCCTTCTCGTTCATGGCCGACAGGTTAGCGGGCTCCAGCGTCGGGATGATGCCGTGGTGAGCCGTCACCTTGCCGTCGTTCCAGGCGCGCGAACGCTGGTTGCGGTCGAGCTGGCCGATCAAGGGCCGCAGGCTGGGATCGGTGGCGAGCAGTGCATCGAGCACCGCCGGCACTTCCGCGAGCATGCTTTCGGGCAGGTATCCCGAGTCGCTGCGCGGATAGGTCGTCGCCTTGTGCGTCTCGTACAGCGCCTGCGCGATGTCCAGCGTCTCCTGCACGTCGAGGCCCAACTGCTTGGAGCACACCTCCTGCAGCGTGCCCAGGTCGAACGGCAGCGGCGGTGCCTCGCGCACGCGCTCGGTGTCCACCGACACGACCTGCGCATCGCGTGCGGCGCGAATGCAATCCGCAGCCTGCTGCGCCACCGGCTGCTGAAGGCAGCGACCCGCTGCATCGGTGCTGCCTTCGGGCGGTATCCAGCTCGCGGTGAAGGACCGGCCGGCATGGGATAGCAGCACGTCCACGGCCCAATACGGCACAGAGACGAAGCGCGCGATCTCGCGATCACGATCCACCACCAACTTCAGCGTCGGCGTCTGCACGCGCCCCACCGACAGCACGCCGGTGTAGCCGGCCTGCCGACCTAGAAGCGTAAACAGCCGGCTCAGGTTCATGCCGATCAGCCAGTCGGCACGCGAGCGGGCCAGGGCCGAGTAGTACAGCGGCAGCGTCTCGGCGGACGGCTTGAGCGCACCCAGCGCCTTGCGGATCGACGCATCGTTGAGCGCCGACAGCCACAGGCGCTGAATCGGCCCGTGGTAGCCGCACAGGTCGATGATCTCGCGGGCGATCATCTCGCCCTCGCGGTCGGCGTCGGTCGCAATCACCAGCTCGCCCGCCTTGGCGACGAGCTGCTGCACGACCTTGAATTGCGCCGCGGTCGCCGCCTTGGGCTCGACACGCCAACGCTCAGGAAGAATAGGCAGTTGCTCGATGGCCCAGCGCTTGTATTGCTCACCGTAGCCTTCGGGCGGAACCGCCTCCACCAGATGACCGATGCACCAGGTCACGACGACACCGGCGCCACTGTAGCAGCCGTTGCCGCGGTGGCCGGCACCCAGCACACGGGCGATGTCCTTGCCCTGGGACGGCTTCTCGCACAGGAACACGCGCATGAAGCCTCCTTGAAAATGTGCGGTTCATCGGATGGGCGTCAGCTTGGCGGGGCCAGGAGATGCCGGCAGCAAGGAAGCCGATTGATGCAGACACCGCTTTGTGATCGGCAGGCGGTCCGTTGCCGCAGCAGTGCGCATAGACCGCAGGAGCTGGCACAGCAAGAGCGTCGTTTCGGGAGGGCGGCTGGAACTCTGTGGACGACCTTGGAGCTATCCCCTGGGGATAGCTCGCTGGTGCATCGCGGGCGTATGACGGTTGCTACAGCCGCCCTCGGGGGACCGGCGATGGGCGAACTACTGTCCGCCGGCCGGCTTGGCGCTGAGCGCCACCGACTCGATGCGGTACGGCAGGATGCCCACGCGCCGCGCCTCGACCTTGAACGTCACGCGCTCGTTCTCGTCGGCGTCCTCCCATTCGTCGCGCACGGTGCGGCCCTCGACCAGCACCCGCATACTTTTCTGGTACAGCGTCTTCCAGTGCTCGGCGTCGCGGTGCCACAGCTCCACGGGCGCCCAGAAGCCGCCGCGATCTTCGTACTCGCCGTCCTTCTTCGGGATCGGGTTGTCGAAGTAGACGTTCAGGCGAAGCAGCCGGCGCGGCTCGTCGTTGCCGTTCGGGAATTCGCGGTAGTCCGGCGCAGAACCGATGTTGCCCTCGCCGACGAAGTGCGTGCTCATGGTGACTCCTTGGTGGTGGGTGGAACGGACGCGGTATGCCCGTGGACGCGCCGCAGGTAAGCCGCTTCGGCCTGGGCGGCCTTGCTGGCGCATTCCAGGGCTTGGCGAGCGATGCTGTGGGTCAGGCTGATCTGCATGTTCAGCACGATGCGCTGCAGTTCCATCGCGTACAGCTCGTCGATCAGCGAGGCCGGCGTCGCGGGGTTGGCCAGCAGGGCCTCCCACAACGCCACGCCCATGGAGGAACGGTCGAGGTTGCGCCAGCGCAGGAAGGTCGTCCCTGCGCCAGTGGCCTGCTGGGCCAGTTGCACGTCGAGCAGGCTGAAGGGGTAGGCGCGCGCCTGGGGCAGCACGCGCCGCTGCGCCAGGCCAATCACGTCGTCGCGCAGCGCTGCGCACTGGCTGGCCCAGGTCTCCAGACTCCCCTTACCCTTAAAAGGCTGTAAAAGGCCTTTTAGGTAGCCTGCGTGTTCCAGCCGCTGGAAGTCCGCCTGTTCCAGCGCCACGAAGCGCGTGGAGTGGCTGATAGGGGGCGATGCTGTCATGCGCCAGCACCCTCATCGCCCGCGGCACCATCGGCTGCGCCACCCGTGGGAGCCTGCGCATCGGGCACGATGGCAGGCTCAGCAGGCGGCGTGCCGGGCTTGTTCGACCGCCGCGCGATGGGTGGCGCGAAGCGCGAGCGGCGCGTGCCTTCCAGCACGTCCTGCGGCAACTCGCCGAACTTCTCCAGCGCCGCTCGCGCCGCCGCGTTCTTCGCCGCGAAGTCGTCGCGCGTCGTGCCCGAGTAGCGGTACTGCTGGGCCAGCGAGAACAGGCTGCGCAGCGCGTGCGCACCATCATTGAGCCAGCGCTCCAAGGTGCTGCGGTCGATCAGCGCCGTGTGGTGCGCCAGGATGAGCTTGCGTGCCAGGTCGTCGTAGTCGGCCAGCAGATACACCGCCATGAAACCGAGCTGGGCGTTCACGAACAGCGGCAGCTTCACCGGCTGCACGTTCATGTTCTCGCCCAGGGACAGCGCCGCTGGCACGTCGGCCAAGGCCTGATCCACCTGTTCGCGCAGGGTCTGCAAGCGGGTCTTGGTGTCGGCGAGCTTGTCCTCGATCCGCAACATCCACCAGTCCGAGTACGGGTCGTCCTGCTCGGCGCCGCGCTTCATCTTGTTCATGGCGCCGATGAAGCCGTTGAGACCGATGATGCCGGGGCGCCCCTCGGTCGGCGCACGGCCGTGCCAGATGCGCGAAGCGTGGTGCGTGTGCAGCGTCAGCGACATCGCGCTGCGCAGCGATCCGAGATTCAGTTGCAGGGGTTCTATGCGTTCGTTGGCCATGAGAGCGACTCGCGGTGAAGGGGCGAGTCGCCAGTATCGGCATCGGCCGGAAGGCTGTCAGTCAACAAACCGCAGCCCATGCGCGCCCGGTTTGTTCTGCGCGGAAGGCTGTGTGTGCCGGCTATCCCCTGGGGATAGCTCGGCGGAGTCGTTCGCGACTCGCGCGGAGGTGAGACCGCGTCGCGGGGCTATGCTTCGCGAGGTCTGTACCAGGCGGCCCGTTGCCCCTCCACCTCACGGTAGCGAAGCTCGAACAGGCGGCACTCGTGCACCACCTGCCGCCAACTGCTGCAGCCGTACTTGGCTGGAAGCTGCTCGGGATGCCGGTCCGCGATCCAGCGGCCAGCGGCGGCGATCGGTGTCCAGCCCTCGACGGCCAACTGCGCGGCGGCCTCGCGTAGCGCACGAACGATGCCGGCGGCCGGCCAGTCCACCGTGCCGTCCGGCGCGATGCCATTGACCACCAGGTCGTGGAACACATCCGACTGGACGAATTCCGCTGCCAGGCGCCGCGCCTGATCCATGTGCTCGGCCCAGCCGCGCAACTGCTCGAAGTGTTGATCGATGCGCGTGTAGGCGGAACCGAGTTCGTCCTGTGCAGCGCGGCACCCGTCCACGGTCCATAGATCGTGCTGGTCGATGAAGTGGTGCACCAGTGTGTTGCGCAGCGATACCAGGTCTTTGAGGTCGGCCTGGGTCTTGGCGTAGTCCTGCGCAGACAGGCTCAGTTGCACGCGCGTGCGAAAGGAGATCACGTCGCCGGGAAGATCGTCGTCGCGTTCCTCGCCGCCATTTCCATCGGTGACGACATACGAACCAAACAGTTGTCCGATCAACGTGCCCAGGGTCTTGGTCGCGGCATCTTCAATCCGCGCTGCGCGAATGGCCTCCAGCGAATGCGCCGGGCCTGAAATCTCGTGGTGGGCCACGATGGCTTTCATGAGGCGCTCGTATTGTTGAAGGCGAAAGAGGCATCTGCCCAGCAAGCGCTGAACGTCTCGCTGTAGTGGTTGCAGTGCGTTTGTGACGGGGAAAGTCGTCATATCCATCGTTGGCCGGGCTCGTGCGTGGCTGTCCTCGTTTGATTCACAGGCGACAGTTTCGCCTGTCATTCGGCGGGCGACAATCGAGCGCGGCGGAAAGATGTCTGTTCCAGCTATCCCCTGGGGATAGTCAACATCAGCGATCACGCAAGGCTTCTCGGAGCTGAGCCAGGTAGGCTCGTGCGACCTCGGGGTCAGCCGCACGGGATGCCGGCGGTGACGAGGGCGCAGGTGACGGGGGCGCTGGCGGTGCCGATGCACTTTCTCCGGCCCAGGCCTTGAACTCCCCGCGGATCGCCTTCTGGATGATGCCAAACAGGTAGCCGGCCGGGTTGCGTACCGCGCTGTTGTGGCAGCGTGCCGCCCACTCGTCGAGAACGGCCTGCCGCTGCGCCTCGTCCACCTGCTGCAGCGCCACCAGCGCGCCGGCCTGCTGCTCGTCCTTCAAGCGCAGGAAACGCTCGGGCAGTCGCAGGTTCTGCAAGGCCCTCGCGCGCGGCACTGTACGTACTTCATTTATACGATCATTACGTACTGTACGGTCCTCCTTCGGAATCCGAAGAGAGCTGTCCGGCGCGGGTTTCGGCCCTGCTTCGGATTCCGAAGACGGGCGCGCAGCATTCCGAAGAAGGGCTTCCTGGCCTTCTTCGGATTCGTGGTCCGCACCCTCCTGTGGATAACCTGGCGTCGTCCAGCCATGCCGCGCCATGCGCTGCGCCAGCACTTGCAGACGGGTCGGCAGCGTGCGCCCGCTGAGCAGCGGGTCTTCGGCGATCTCCCGCAGCGTGTTCATGCCCACGACCTGCACCGCCTTCGCCGCGTGCGTGAGCGCCTGGCTCACCAGGCCCAGGTAGTCCGGGTCGAGCTGCATCGCCTCGAAGGGTGACAGCGGTTCGTCGTGCAGCACGTAGAGGTTGCCTTGGATACGGCCGGTCTTGGGATCGCGCCGCCGCCGCACCAGGCTGAGCCAGCGCGTCAGCCGCAGCAGCGTCAAGGCGCGCGCCACGGTCTCGTGCGAGGCTTGCGCCGCACAGGGCATGGACGCCAGATATGGGCGGAGCTGGTCGTAGGTGGGAAAGGCGGTCACGCCGTCGTCGTTGAGCTGCAGGCGGAACACCTGCCAGGCATTGCGCTCCAGCGGCGTCAGGCGCCGGTCGAGGAACAACGCGCGCGGCACGCTCTCGTGCCGGTTGCCGCTGTAGAGAAAGCCGTCCTGGCTCGGCGCCGTGCCCTGCGCCGGTTCCTTCGGCTCAAGGTGCCGCAGCGCCTCGTCGAACAACGCCGACAGCGCAACCGGGCCATCACGCCGTGGAGCGTCGCCCGTCGTCATGACCTACACCAGCCCCTGGTCGACCCAGTTCCGTATCGCCGACCAGATCACCGACATGGGCAGGGTCATGGCCTCGGCCAGGTCCATGGTCAGCGCCAGCATCGCCATGTCGTCGTTCAGTGCGATGTGCCGCTCCGTGATGCCGGCCTTCCAGCGTTCCCACAGGGCCACGTCCTGCGCCTCGTCGAGCACCGGATGCCGACCCTTACGCTTGGGCAGCCCGAGGATGTCGCGGCGCAGCGCCACTTCCTGATGCGTGAGGCCGTAGAACTTGCTGACCATCTCCGTGCTCGCCCCCAGGCGCAGCATGCGGTCTACCGTGGCGATCTCCCGCTCCACGTCGTGCACCTGGCTCAGCAGCCGCTTCAACACTTCCCGGTTCACCGACACCGAACACCACGACACCGTGGCATTCACCAGCATGCTCACGAGTTCTGGGTGCTTCAGCGCATCCAGCTCCTCCTCACCGAAGCCCATGGCCTTGCAGCGGCGCAACTGGCCGTTGCGCAGGTCATGCAGGGCCTGGGCGATCACGGCCTGGTTGAGCGGGTGCGGTGCCGACATACGGGAGCCTCCTGCGCTCAGGAATCCTGGCTCGCTACGCCGGCTTCCAGATCCAGCAGCCGGCGCGCCAGGCGCAGCAGACGGAACAGCTTTACCAGCCCGGCATCGCTCAGGCGCGTGACCAAGCCGCCGTGACCATGCAGCAGCGGCCCAAGGTCATCGGCCAGCCGCGCGCTGTCCAGCCCGGTCGCGGGTGCCGGCGCGGTGCTCAGCGCGTGCAGCAGGGTCAGCATCGCACGCGCGAACGCCGGGAGCGCCTTCGCCTGGCCCACGGCCGGCGTCACGCAGACGAAGCCGATGCCGCCATCGCTGGCTTCGATGTGGTCGCCCACCGCCGCTTCCCCCGCGATCTCGCGAGCGAACTGCGCGATATGCACGCGCAGGCGATCCGGCACGTCCAGGCCCGGCTCGATGTACCAGACATCCGAGATGGGAAAGAGCCCGCCAACCTGCACCGGGATCGCACGCAGCGCGTCGGCCTCGAAGTCGGGTAGCTTGTCGCCGAGCTGATCCGCGACCATCCTCTGGATGGACTGCAGGCGCTCGGTGGTTGGGGCCGGCGTCACGATGTGCCCCTGCAGGCGCTCGTCGCGCTGCCCGTCCCGGGCGTTTGGTGCAGCGGCAGGTGGTGCCGAGGGTGTCTCTGCCGGTGGCGCGACGGGCGAGGTGTCCCGTGGCGTTGGCGCCGCGGGCGACAGTTGCGGCGTGATGGCTGGCGCCGCAGGTGCGACAGGCGTTGCCGGGTTCGGCGCGGCCGGCTCGCTGGTCAATACTCGCTGACGGCTTTCGCTGTCATCGACCTCCAATGCCAGCGTGTCGTAGTCCGCTTCCAGCAGCTCGGCCATCTGACCCACCAGTTCGTCCTGCACGCGCTGGGGCGAGAAGCCCTCCGGCTGCGTGTCGAACTGCGACAGCACATCCTGAAACAGCGAAGCGAAGTCCACGGTCAGCGGCCGGCCCAGCGCACGCCGCTCCCAGGTGCGCTCGCACGCCTTGCGCAGCACTGCGAGCCGGTCCACCTGATGCCGGCCCAATCCGCCGTACAACAGCGTCGGGATCGCCGGCAGCAGATAGCGCACCGCATCGTTCATGCGGCTGATGTGTGACTGCGGCACCGGATAGCCGTCGGCCGTCAGTCGCCGCGCGAGTTCGCTTTGCGACAGCGCCTGGCCGCTTTCCTGCTCGTAGAACTCGCGCGCCTTCTCGATGCCCAAGGCCCGCTCGATGAAGGTCAGGCCGCCGCGCAGCTCGTTCTCGGCCAGATGCCCGGTCAGCGCCACGATTTCGCCGCGCGCCGGCCACGGGCGGAACAGGCACGCAATGCGGAAGAAGCGTTCCTCCTTGGTCTCGCTCCACAACTCGCGCAGGATCGCCAGCCGCGTGTTGCCGCCGTTGCGAATGATGTAGTGCGCCTCGCCCGGCCTGCGCGTGATCGCGGGGGGCGCGTCCAGCCCACGTTCACGGATGGACGCCTTGATCTCCGCATAGGCCGGGTTGCGCGTCACGCGTGGGTCGTGGTCGTAGGGCCGCAACTGGTCCAGCGTCACCACCATCGGCGTGTCGGCGATGGGGTCGCTCAAGGTCGCGGCCGAAGGGCCGCTGCGCTCGAAGCCGGTGGCCAGCAGCTTGGCAGCCATGTCCTGCGGCGTCAGCTCAGCCACGGCCATTCTCCTGCGCTTGCCGGTCGGCGCGGCGAAGCTGTGCGCGGGCATTGCGGTCGGCACGGTGGTCGCTCGCCGTCGAGCTGGTGTAGATCGACGCGCAGCCTTGCTTCGTGAATTCCAGGTGCCCGCCGGACGTGCGAACCACGCGCCAGCCTTCGCCCAGCGCGAACTCGATCAGCGCGCGCAGCCGTTCGCGGCCGCGCGCCAGTTCATGCGCGCTCGCCATGGCCGGCCCCTCCCGCATCGGCCCGACCGGTGACCAGCGCGAAGCGCTCCCGCCACACGGGGAACAGCTCGCCGGCCAGCGTGCGCATGGT
Organism: Stutzerimonas sp. KH-1; assembly: GCF_054483855.1. Lineage (NCBI taxonomy): Bacteria > Pseudomonadati > Pseudomonadota > Gammaproteobacteria > Pseudomonadales > Pseudomonadaceae > Stutzerimonas > Stutzerimonas sp. KH-1. The sequence goes on from NZ_CM137011.1 coordinate 2,282,549, forward strand.
CTCCAACGCCGCGGGCGCCGTGCGCCCAGCCGGCTGCCGGCGCTCCACCCGGTGCACCGGCAATCCTCGTGTCGCAGCGCGCGGATAGGCTTCGATGGCCGGTACGTCGGTGCCCAGCACCTGCACGCCGGCCTGTTCCTGAAACACCTGTCGCAGCGCCTGCTGGACCAGCCGCGCATTCGACGACACAGGATGTACACGGTTGATGAGCAGACGCAGCGGCGGCGGCTCGATGCCCAGGTGCCGATACGGCGCGATGTCCTCGATCAGTTGCAGCGTGCCGCGCCGCAGCTCGCGCGCCGCGAGGATTTCCGGCGTCACCGGCGACAGCGCCAGGTCGGACGCCAGCACCGCCATCTCCAGCAGCACGCTGCGCGCGCCCTGGGTGTCGATCAGCAGCAAGTCGTAGTGCGTGCGGAAGACGGGAAGCAGATGGCGCAGTCGCAGGCGCCCATCCGGAGCGTGCAGCAGCAGCGTGTTCAGTTCGCCGCGGTCGTCGTTGGAGAGCACCAGGTCCAGGCCCGCGATCACGGTACGCGACACCAGTTGCTCGATGCGCCGCTCGTTGAAGGCCAGCATCTGGTAGATGCCGCCGGGCGCGCGAACGTCCAGCGTGAAGTAGCTCGACAGCGTGGGCTGCACGTCCAGGTCCAGCAGCAGCACGCGCAGCCCGGCATCGGCGATGAAGCCGCCCAGGTTGGCCGCCGTCGTGGTCTTGCCCACGCCGCCCTTGGTCGAAATGATGGACACCACCTGCATGGGCTTCTCCTCGTCGAATGGCATGAACCGAGAAGAAGCGTCAGGCGCGTTCTTTGAGGCGATCGGCGATCCACTGTTCGATCTCCACCGAGTCCCAGCCCACCGCGCGCACGCCCAGGCGCAGCGCCTTGGGGAACTTGCCTTCCTTCATGAGGCTGTAGATGTGCGCGCGCTTGAAGCCGGTCTTGGCTTCGACCTCGGCGCGGCGCAGGACGCGGTGCTCGGGCGGCAAGGCCGGCGCGATGGTCTGCGAAGACATGAGAGGCACTCCTTGACGCTCGATGGCGTTGTTCAGAAAGTGCCTCGCATTCCATATGCTGCTGCTGCGAGATTCACTGCAACTGCAGAACACGCAACTGCAATTGCAGTCTGCTGTTACAGGCTCAGCGCGATGCCTCCAGGTGGCGACGCGCCTGTGCCAGCTTGCTCCACAGCGTTCGCTCGCTGATGCCGGGCCGCCCTTCATGGTGGGCCAGTAGCGCACTGATCACCGCATCCATGTTGCGGAAGGACGAGTAGGCAGAGCCCGCGGGGGACTTGCCCAACAGCAATGTCAGCAGGCCGCCAATGATGTTCAGGTAAGTCGATTCGCTGCGCAGGCCCGGTTCACTCGCATCGCCCTCACGAATGCTACTGGCATGCTCCTTCGCCAACGCTTCGTGCTGTGCCTTCAGCGCCGCATGTAGTTGTGCGAGTTCGGCAAGCTGCAGCTTGGCGGCCTCGCGATCGGCCAGCAACACGTTCAGCATGGCGACGCTCACCGAAGGATGCAGTTCGCGCTCGATGCCGTCGAACAGGAATGGAGGCCGCTCACCGGGGTAGTAATGCGACATCCACGCCTTCAGGTCGACGTGGCGCACGATCAACGCAGGATCGTCGAGTGCGGGGCGCTGAGGTTCCTGCGCCATGCCTGCCTTGCCGTAAGAAAGCTCATCGTGTGCCAATGCGTCGAAGATGCGCTCGGAGAAAAGGCGCAGCAAGGGCCAGCGCGGAAAGTCGTTCGGCTCAGGCATGGCACGTGGCCCGAGCGTTTCCAGAATCCGCGGCTCAAAGCGCAACAGTCCCGCCCAACGGACGGCCGCCTCGATCGGGCGGTAGTAGATCCTGGCGCCAAAGGCAAGGCAACTCGATTTCTCCATGTCGCGTGCGTCCCATCGTCGGATCGAACTCTGGCAGACGCGCACCGCCCAAGTGGGCGAGGCGATTGCCCAGAAATCCGGATGAAGCGCAGGACCGGCCGGGATCGTGGAAGGAAGCGTTGCATCGGCGCTGACGGCCGGCTAAGGGCGAACTACATCTTGCTACGCTTGAAACTCCTCAACCATGATGCGGGCGCTTTGCCTTTGGACCGGCACGCGGCTTGGTGGTCGCGCTCCCCTGGAGTCAAGCATGGGTGCCGCGCTTTACCCGAAACCTGGCCAAAGTTTTCCGTAGGAATTCCAACGGCGTAAAGTGCCAATGCGTCAACAGGATGAGCCGGTTTGCAACCAGCAAAAGCTCATGCGTTCCGCGTCAGTGAAATGACCGCGGCGGCGAGCCCGCAGGCGAGTGCCGGAGGACGGAAGGGCGCAGCAATTGCGTCGAAACTGGCATCAGTACAGCGCATGAGCCATGCAGATCGGGTCAGCCGCAAGACCAAAGATGAATCGCGCAATCCGAGAAAACTAGCCGCGCACCTTTCGATAGATCTGCGTCAGATCGCGCGTGATGTGCTTGCGTCCTGATGACATACACGTTCGGCGCGTTCGATGAACCGCTGCAACGGCTCCGTCATGCCACCCTCGGTTCGTAACAGATAGGTGGTTATCGATGCGCTCTGACCGGCCAACGGGCGGACAACAACATCCGCCGGCTGGCAAGTTGCCAAGTGCGCGGCAGTGGAAAAACTTAGCCCGTACCCTGCGGCCACCAACGTCAGCATCAGCCCGTGAGAAGCGGCATACTCAGCCACGATCGGTTGGACATCGACAGAGCGGAACAGTCGTTCGCTCTGCCGACCGCAACCTTGGCATGCCCGTGGATCACAAAGTACCAGCGGATAGCTCACCACTTCCTGCAACGGCACTTCCTTGAAGGCTACAAGCGGGTGCCGTGCGGGCAGGATCACTACCAAGGGGTCGGCCCACAGCGGCTCAGCAATGATCCCGTCCTCCACTTCATTGACCATTGCAAAGCCGGCGTCGAACAGATTTGCGTTCAGCCCCTGCACGAGTTCGGTCAGCGGTACTTCGGAGAGCCGGATGTTTACCTGCGGCGACTCTTCGCGGCACAGTGCAAGCAGTGCTGATAGCCTCGCCCGTCCTATGTCTCTCGACAGCGCGATTCGCAAAATGCCCTGAGAACCGGAGGCAGCAGCCTTCGCGCTGGCCACTGCCTGCTCAACGCTCAACATGATGCGGCGGGCGTCGTCGAGGAAGACTCGCCCTGCCCAAGTCAGGGTTGTGCCCCGCGGCGTGCGACTGAGCAACGTCACGCCTAGAGTTGTCTCCAACTTGCGGATCGTGCGTGATAGGGGAGATTGTTCTATATGCAGCCGCCTAGCGGCTCGACCGAAGTGCAGTTCCTCGGCTACAGCAATGAAACAGCGAAGATGACGTAAGTTCATGCGCAGTCCCTCGTGACGTGACCAGTCCTTATGATCGTAGGGAGCCGCATGCGTGCGGAGAAGAGGCCGGCATGTCTTGCAGCGGCTGCCGTCGCCGGCTCACAGCACGCGGGCAATGGTGTCCGGAGTTATTGCAACGCTGCTTGAACGCGGGCGGCGGTCATGGCGGATGGCTAGCTAGAGCACTCGCGCCAGCGCGCCTCGGCTATCTTCTGTGGCCGCAGCGACCCGAGGAAGACAGTCGCGGCGTCTTACGTCACTCCCCGAGGGCGAGCGATTTGGTCTGTCGACACGGGCGGCAGCGCAGCGTCTGAAGTTCGCGCCAGCGGGCATCGCGCCGGATGAACTGTCGATGGGCATGTTCGGCGAATTCGAGATCGCCACCTGTAACCGCGCCGCTGAAGCACTGCGGCCGGAGCAGTCGCAGCAAGCGGCTGACGCGGGCGGACAAGCAATTCCTGTAACATGTGCCGCGCCTCTTCACTGCCTTGCAGCAAGCCCGCGACAGCGTGAGGGGAGCGGCCAACGGCTTTCACGGTCAGCAACGCATTACGCTGTCCGATGGCATCACCCCGTCGCGCTTGCCGACCTTGCTGGCGTTAAGCTGGCAGGAGGAGCCCGACGTCGAGTTGCGCCTGTTCGAGGTGTCACTGTCGCAGCAAATCAAGGGGCTGCATGGCGATCTGTATGACCTAGGGCCCAGTCTGGTGAAGTGGGTGACGACATCGTGGCTAAGGCGCTTTGGAGCGCCCCCCCTCATGGTCGCGGCGCCGGCATGGCATCCGCTGCTCAAGCACAAACGTATCTCACTGGACGAGGTGCTGCGTTATCCGCTGGTGCTGGTGACCCACATGCATACGGGGGTCATGAACGTCAGATCCAACGAGTGCTGCCGCGGGTGAAGCAGGAACCCGTGATCGCTGCACGGGTGGCTTCCTGGGAACCTGAAACGCGTCGAGGTATATTGATTGGACAGAAGCTAGTCTTCCGTCAACAGGTGTAGCCATCCCTTGCTAGCGGCTTCCATAGAACTTTCCCACGAACGAGCGACGGTAACTCTGGTGGCAGGCTAGGCAGCTTTGCTGGGTCTTGGAGAAAGCCGCGATGACTGCTTGGCCGTCATTCCGCTGTGCAGCCTCGCCCATGGCGGTCGCGGCGTCATGGACCTGTCCATCAAGACCCCGAAACTTTCCAGCGTCTGCCCCAAGCCAAGCAAGGATGCGCATCTTTTCCGACATGGGCGGCTCGGCATGCTTGGCGATTCGTGGTGCTAGCTCGGCGACCAGCGGCCAGTCTTCTTTGGAGATCGCGCCCGTGACGGCTTGCATGTCGCGACCGAGTCTTTCCATTATGGTACGAAGCGCCATTGGCTTTGCCGCCTCTACGGACTGCGCACCGAGTGCCGTGGCGAAGGTTGCCAAGAGCACGGACAGCGGGACGGTGAAAAACGATCTGGGTTTCAAGGGCTGGTTCACGAATTTCTCCATTGATGTTGTGACGAATGCTTTGGGTCTAACGATTGGTTGCAGGTGTCCTCAAAATTCCAGACTCAGCGCGATCGATCCGAATGCGTGATGGCCCGCCTGCTGGTCGAACTCGCGGGTTCTCCAAACGCGCATCACGGCGAGCCGTACGCCACGTCCAGCAACGATCCATTGGCTGCTGATGCCGAGAGCTGCTTGCGCGATCCAAGGCCGCCGGCTGACGTGATGGCTATGCCGGAACATGTTTCCGTCGAGTGAGAAGTCCCAGGCGACGGCTTTACCCTCCCGATTCAGGAAGACATGTGCCCCAGGTTTGGGCGCCAGGACCGACTGCGGCGTTGTCGTGCGCAGATCGGCAACACCAGAGGGCGGGCGGTTCTCTGCGCCAGGGCGGATCGGATAGCTGCCGAAGTCGTTCGGTATGTTCCAGCCCGCGCGAAACTCCACGCCGGTACTGGCGGCGGTTTCGATGTTTCCGACCCGCAGGGCATAGCTGCCGATCACGTCGCTGCCCCATCCAGGGCGGACCGCACCCTCCGTGTACGGCTTGAACTTGCGCTCCATGGCCATCTGAAACGCCGGCTCGTTGCGCAACTGGTTGTCCCAGCCGCGAAATCGCTCAATGCCGCGTGCCCGATGCACCAGATCCTGAGATTGCTCGGCCAGCGACCAGGGGCCGATCACGCCCAGGGTCAGCTCACGCACGTCAAGCATTTCGTAGCTGGCGGCTTGTGGGTGGATGCGGCGATTCCACGCCAAACCCAGGTAGAGCAAACCAGCGTACGGTCGGTCATCTGGAATCACGTCGGTGCGCGTCTTGTTCTCGGGCGTGTACATGGACTGGCCAAAGCGCACGACGAGGTTTTGCGACGACGAGTGGGCGCCGGCGTCGTGCCAGAAGCCTGGATCAGCCCAGCCGATGAAGCGGGCGTACAAGCCAATCGGCTGGGGCAGGCATTCCGGACGGAGCCCGCCTTGCAGATCGCGTGAGACTGCTGTTAGCGCGACACCGTTGGTGTAGTTGCGATCGGAGCCGGTGAACAAATCGTTCTCCAGACGCAGAGTGCCGCCCCGCCAGCGCAGGGATTGCTCTGGTGAGCAGGAGGGAGGATTTGCAGAGAGCGAGACTTCGGAACCGAAAGCAGCAATCGGGCTGAACAATGCACCCGTAATCAACAAGGCGGCGCACTGCATCGGCTGCCGCACCTTGGTGCCGCGCAGGCTCCAGAGATACCCGTCGATGCCAATCATGTTGCCCCATCGCCTGCCGCCCTGTTGACGTAAAAGCGTTCGAGGGCACTGACGATTTCCTCCGCTTCGTCTACGCAGGTGAACAAGTCGAGATCGGATGGAGAGACATAGCCTTCGTCGAGCAGAAGGTCGAAATCAACTACGCGACGCCAGAATGCACGGCCGACCAGCACTACCGGAATACGCTGCATCTTTCCGGTCTGGATCAAGGTGAGCACCTCGAACAGCTCATCGAGCGTTCCATAGCCACCCGGGAATGCCACCAAGCCCTTGGCGTGCAACAAGAAGTGCATCTTGCGCAGCGCGAAATAGTGGAATCGGAACGCCAAATCCGGGCACATGTAGGGGTTGGGTGCCTGTTCGTGGGGCAGCGTGATGTTGAGGCCAATCGAACGTGCGCCAACCTCGAAAGCACCGCGGTTGGCGGCCTCCATGATGCCGGGCCCACCTCCGGTGACGACGACGAAATCACGGCGGTTTTGCTGCTGGAAACGCGCCGAAATAAGGCCCGAGAAACGCCTCGCTTGCTCGTAGTGACGTGCCTGTTCGACCCGGCGATTGGCTCGCGCAAGCTCTTGCCGCAGCCCGACATTCTCCGGAGTGACGAGCGCCTGACGCTCCAGCGCGCCAAGGCGGGCTTCTGCCGTCTCGGCATCGCTCACGCGTGCGCTGCCGAAGACCACTACCGTCGAGCGGATGCCTTTCTCGTGCAGGATGCGCTCAGGTTTGAGTAGTTCGAGCTGCAGTCGCAGCGGCCGCAGTTCGTCCTGGCCAAGCAGTTCGATGTCTTCGTACGCAAGACGGTACGTTGGCGACTCGCGGATGGCGCGCAGGCGTTCAGCGAGATCTTCGGCGGGCTTCATCACTCGTGCGCCAGAAATTCCGGCCAGCGCAGCGCATGACCATGCTCGGGCACCGTGACCTGCCAGCCGAGTTGCTGTTGCAGGAGTTCGGCGAAGGCCTGCGCGGCAGACAGTTCCCCATGCACCACGAAGGTTTGCGCCGGTGGGTGAACAAAACCCCGAGCCCAATTCAGCAACGCCTTCTGGTCGGCATGCGCCGAGAGGCCGTCCACGCTGTGGATCGCCGCACGTACCGGGATGTCCTCGCCGAAGATGCGTACACGTTCGGCCCCCTCGATCAGGCGCCGGCCAAGCGTCCCCTGCGCCTGGAAACCGGGAAACAAGATGCTGCATTCGCGGCGTGGCAAGTTGTGGCGCAGGTGGTGCCGGATACGTCCCGCATCGCACATGCCGCTGGCAGAAATAATGATGGCCCCGGAGCGAATCCGGTTCAGCGCCATGGACTCCTCAGCGCTCGCTGTGAAATCCAGGTACGGGAGGTTCTCGCCGCGCGCGTGCCATCCGGCCAACCGCTTCGCCTGTTCGTCGAACAATTCGAGATGTTCACGCGTGATGCGTGTGGCCTCGGTGGCCATCGGCGAATCGACAAACACCATTGGACGCTGCAGACGCCCTTCGCAGGTGAGACGATGTAGGTGGTAGAGCACCTCCTGGGTTCGGCCGACCGCAAAGGCCGGAACGATGACATTGCCGCCGCGCTCGAACAGGGTTTTCTCGACGATGCCGATCATGTCCGCTTCGGTCGCCGAAAAATCCTTGTGCCGGCGGTCACCGTAGGTGGACTCGATGACGAGGATGTCGGCTTCCTCAATGGGTGTCGGGTCGCGCAGGATGGGGCGTCCCGGCTGACCCAGATCGCCGCTGAACACGATCTTCGTGGGGTAACCGTACTCGGTAATCCACACTTCCACGATGGCCGAACCAAGGATGTGTCCGGCATCACGAAAGCGGGCGCGCACTCCGACGCGGGGTGCGAACTCCCGGTCGTATTCGATACCTCGTACTTGCTGCAGGCATTCGTGTGCATCCTGCAGGGTATACAGGGGTGGCGGCACGGTCTTTTCTTTGAGCCGCTTGGCAACCCGCTTGGCATCGCTTTCCTGGATGTGAGCGCTATCGGGCAGCATCACCCCGAGCAGATCAACCGTCGCTGGCGTGGCGTAGATGGGCCCCTTGAACCCGGCGCGCGTGAGTTTGGGCAATAGCCCGCTGTGGTCGATGTGGGCGTGGGTCAGCAGGACGAAGTCAATGGACGCCGGGTCGAACGCGAACGGCTCGTGGTTGCGTGCTGCTGCTATACGCCCACCTTGAACCATGCCGCAATCGACCAGGAAGCGGACATTAGCCGCTTCGACCAGAAAGCACGATCCGGTGACTTCTCGGGCTGCGCCCAAAAAACTGAGTTTCATAGGGCGTTCACTCGGGTTTTCGCATCGGGCAAGTGCTGAGGCCGAGCAGGCGATAGCCAGGACAGCGGCCTGCCAGGCCGGTGAGGAGTGGCATGATTCCAATGAGTCCCAGCCAACGCCAGGATGAGTCCAGCCACAATGGGAGACTGAGCAAAATCAGTCCGATGACGATGCGCACAATGCGGTCGAGATTTCCAACGTTGATTTGCATGACGGTCTCCTTGTGTTGAATCAGCGGCTTGAAAACGCGACGGGGGCGGCAGCGCCCCGCAGCGGATGGGTTGCGGTCGATGCCGTCGTGGATACGTCCCAGCCACCACCAAGGGCCTTGTACAGCGCCACCAATTGCACGGCGGCGTTGGTATGCGCCCGCGCGGCTGCGGTTTCCGCCTCGTGCAGGCTGCGCTGGGCTGCCAGCAGTTCGACCAGGGCGATGTCGCCCGCGGCGTAGCGGGCCTTGGCGTGGCCGTAGCTCACGCGCGTGGCATCCAGTGCCATGCCGCGGCGCTCCAGTGTGTCCAGCCCGCCGTGATAGTCGCCCAGCGCGCGCTCGGCATCGCCCAGCGCCGCCAGCACCGCCTGCTCGTAGGCCAGCGCAGCCTGCCGCTCGGCTGCCTCGCGTGCCCGAATTTCGGCTCGCACGCGGCCACCGTCGAACAGGCGCCAGGAAATCAGCGGCAGGATGGAAAAACGCGAGCTGGATGCATCGAACCAATTGCCCGTACTGAGCGCCTGGAACCCGCCGCCGACACCGATGGAGAGTTTGGGGAACAACTCGGCTGTGGCCACGCCGATGTCGGCGGAACTCGCTGCCAGGCGACGTTCCGCAGCCAGCACGTCAGGGCGTCGGCGCAGCATATCTGCGCGCTCGCCCACCGGCAGCGCCCGCAGCGTGCTCGGCGTCAAGGGGCCATCAAGCAGTGCCAGCTCCCGCTCCGGCGGTGCGCCCAGCAGCACGCCCAGGCTGAGCACCGCGGCGCGCTGGCGCGCCTGGATATCCGGGATAAGCGCGTTGGCTGCTGTCCATTGGGCGTACGCCGCCTCCACGTCGGCGGCCGACGCGTCGCCCAGCGCATGCCGCAGGCGCACCAATTCCAAGGTCTGCTGCAGCGTATCTAGCGTGGCCTGTTGTGTGTGCAACTCGTAGCGGGCGCCGGCGGCGGTGAACCAGGTGCGCGCGACCTCGGCCACGATGCGCATGCGTACGCCCTGTGCCTCGGCTTCGGTCGCCTCCAGGCGGGCGCTGGCGCCTTCCATGGCGCGCCGCTTGGCCCCAAACAAATCGGCTTCCCAGGCCGCGTCGAAGCCCGCATCGTAGATGGTCTGCGTGGCGTCAAGACCGGGGATGGAGCCGATGGGCAAGGGGCCGTTCTCGCTTTGACGGCGCCGGTTGACGCTCGTGCCAGCGCCGACGGTGGGCAATGCCTCGCCGGCCACGCGATCGCGCAGGGCGCGTGCCTCATCGATGCGTGCCGCAGCCTGGCGCAGATCCAGGTTCTGTGCCAGCGCCGTGGCCATCAGGCGGTCGAGGATCGGATCGTCCAGTGCAGACCACCAGTGGCTCAAGTCTGCGGACTGGGATTCGCTTGCCAACGGCAAGGTCCAGCCGCTGCCGACGTCGACCGGCGGCGGCTCGCGGTAGTCGGGGCCCACGGTCGCACAGGCAGTCAGCAGCACGCAGGACAGGGCCAGCGCGAGCGGACGCACGCGCCCTGGGGTCAGGCCGGTGACGGTTGCGCGAAGAAAGGGAGTGCGGGTCTTGGATTTCATTGCAGGCGTCCTCGGACGAATACGGTGGCCATCGTCAGCGTGGCAAGGGCGATGACCGCCAGCGGCCACAGGCTGGCGAGAATGTCACCGGGCGGCATAGCCTTGAGAAAGCTGCCTTCGACGATGATGAGGAAGTGGGTTAGCGGAATGGCCTGGGCCAGCCATTGCAGGACGACAGGCATGTTTTCCACAGGCGTCGCAAAGCCGGACATCAGCACCGCCGGCACGCCGATGGCGAACGCACCCAGGATGGCCTGCTGCTGGGTCATGCTGACCGCGGAAATCATCAGGCCGATGCCGACCACCGACAGGATGAACAGCACCAGGCTGGCGAGCAGAAGTGCAAACGAGCCAGTAAACGGGATGCCGAACAGGAATACGCCTGCGCTGATCATGAACAGGCCCAGCACGGTGCCAATTGCGAGTGCCGGCAGTGATTTGGAAATGATGATTTCCGGCGTTGAAGTGGGCGACACCAGCAATTGGTCGAAGGTGCCAAGCTCGCGTTCGCGTGCAATCGACAGCGAGGTGATGAGCAGCGCGCTGAACAGCGCCAGGATGCCCGTGAGGCCGGGCACGATGAACCAGCGGTAGACCAGATTCGGGTTGAACCAGTGGCGCACGACCACTGGCGTCGGTGCCTGGGCGTCGGGCACGACCTCAGCGCCGACATCGGCGGCGATGGTAGACAGATAGGCCACGGTGATCTGCCCCGAGTTGCTGCGCCGGCCATCGACCAGTACCTGGGCGCGGCCACTTTCGCCGGCAGCGATGGAGCGCGAGAAATCCACCGGGATGGCGAGCGCGGCGATCACCTCGCCACGGTCGATCAGCTCGTGCAGCTGCTGCTGGCTGTCGACATGCCGGACGTGGGTGATGAAGCGCGCGCTGTCCAGGCGCTGTTCCAACTCGTGCGACCAGCGCCCCGCATCCTGATCGTAGACGGCGATATCGACGTTGCGCACTTCCAGCGTCGCAGCAAAGGCGAACACCAGCAACTGCAGGATCGGCGGCACGAACACCACCATCCGGCTCCGCGGGTCGCGCAGGACGCTGAGCACTTCCTTGATGAACTGGGCGCGCAGGCGGGTGAACGAGAATGCGGAAGTCAACATCGCGTCACTCCAGGTTCTTGCGCGTGGCGCGCTTGGCGATCACGAAGAACAGCACCCCGATCGCCGCCATGGCCGCAAGGTTGGGCAGGAACACGGCCCAGATGTCGCCGGCCAGGAACACCGTCTTCAGCGAATCGACGAAGTAACGCGCCGGAACCAGCCGGGTGATGGCCCGGATTGGCGCGGGCATCGCGTCGATCTCATATAGAAAGCCCGACAGCATGAAAGCCGGCAGAAAACCCGTGAACAGCGCGATCTGCGCGGCCAGGAACTGGTTGCGTGCCAATGAGGAAATCAGCAGACCCTGACCCAGCGCCGGTACCATGAATACCGCCGACAGCAGTAGCAGCGCCGCCAGCGAGCCTCGCATCGGCACGCCGAACACGAACACCGCCAGCGCCGCCGCACCCAGTGTGGATAGCATGCCGAGCACGAAATACGGCAGCAGCTTGCCGATCAGGATTTCGGCCACCGAGGCGGGCGTGGACAGCACCGCCTCCATGGTGCCGCGCTCCCATTCGCGCGCCACCACCAGTGCAGTCAGCATGGTGCCGATGATGGTCATGACGATGGCGATGGCACCGGGAATCAGTGCGCGGCGGCTTTCCAGCTCGGGGTTGAACCAGTAGCGCGGTTCCAGCATGACGGCCTGCGCTGGTGCTCCGACGTCCAGTCCGGCACGCCAGGACTGGACCACGCCGCGGGCGTAGTTCTCGACGTAGTTGGCGGTATTGGGGTAGGAGCCGTCGGTGACGATCTGCACCAGCGGCTCGCTGCCACGCTGGGCCAGCCGCTGCTCGAAATCCTGCGGGATCACCACGTAGCCGCGCAGGTCGCCTGAGACCAGCTGGTCGGCCACTTCGCGCCGGTCATGGGCGAAGTGGGCATCCAGGAACTTTGTGCCGGCAAAGGCCGCCGCAAGCTCCTGCGCTGCAGCGCCGGGCGACTCCAGCACCACGCCGACGCGGACATCCTTCGCATCCAGCGACACCGCATAGGCGAACAGCAGCAGCAACACCACCGGCAGCACGAACGCGATCAGCAGCGTCGAGGGGTCGCGCAGCGCCTGGTAGCTTTCCTTGGTGACCAGGGCGATCAAGCGCCGCAGATCAAAATGGCGCAGGTCGGTCTGCTGTGGTCCATTCCCGTCCTTGTGCTTTGTGGTGCCGTTCATGTGGCGGCCTCCAGCTCGCGGTCCGCCGACTCCACCAGGTGAATGAAGGCGTCCTCCATCGTCGGGTCGGGTCGTTCGGAGCTGACCGCCGAACGTTTGAGCGCGTCGGGCGTATCCAGCGCAATCAGTTGCGCACGCGAGAGCATGGCCACGCGGTCGCAGTATTCGGCCTCGTCCATGAAGTGGGTGGTGACCATGATGGTCACGCCCTTGCGGGCCAGTCCGTTGATGTGGGTCCAGAATTCGCGCCGGGTGATCGGGTCCACGCCCGAAGTGGGTTCATCTAGGAACAGCACGGGCGGCCGGTGCATCAGCGAACAAGCCAATGCCAGGCGCTGCTTGTGGCCCAGCGGCAGGGAATCGGGCGTGGCGGACAGCCAGTCGCCCAGATCGAAGGTTTCGATCATCTCGGCAATGCGCTCGCGCCGGGTGTTGCCTTCCAGTCCGTAGACGCCGGCCGAGAATTCCAGGTTCTGCTGCACCGAGAGCAGGCCGTAGAGCGAAAACTTCTGCGCCATGTAGCCGAGCCGGCTCTTGGCTGCGCCGGTGGCGCGGCGCAGATCATGGCCCACCACATGCGCTTCGCCAGCAGTTGGTTTCAACAGGCCGCACAACATCTTGAAGGTGGTGGACTTGCCGGCGCCGTTAGGGCCGAGCAGGCCGAAGATTTCGCCCTTTTGCACCTCGAAGCTGACGTTGTCGGTGGCGGTGAACTCGCCGAAGCGCTTGGTGAGGTTTCGGCACGACACGGCAATGTCGGAACCCAGCTCAACCGGCGGCAGACGCTCGGCCAGCGTCGAAGTGCCGCCGGGGCCGCCACCGAGCAGATCGATGAAGGCGTCTTCGAAGCGCGCGGGCACCTGCGCCAGCTCCACTCGCGCCTGATCGGACAGGGCCTGGAGCTGCTCCGCTTGAGCGCCCTCGCGCAACACCACGCGCACGCCGGCGCCCTGGATCACGCCATCGCTCACGCTGGGCAGGTCGAGTGCCTGGGTCAGGACCGCTCGGCGCTCGGCACCGACGTCTTCCAGACGGAAACTGCGGCCTTCGAGCTGCGCGGTCAGCTCCTGCGGCGGGCCATCGAACAGGAGCTGCCCTTGGTTCAGCAGCAGCACGCTCTCGCAGCGCTCGGCTTCGTCGAGATAGGCGGTGGACCAGACCACGGCCATGCCTTCATCGGTCAGCGCCTGCACCATGCGCCACAAGTCCTGGCGGCTGACCGGGTCGACACCCACGCCCGGCTCGTCCAGCAGCAGCACCTTCGGCCGCGCCATGAGCGCACAGGCAAGGCCCAGCTTCTGCTTCATGCCGCCGGAGAGCTTGCCGGCCAGGCGTTTGGTGAAGGGTCCGAGCCGCGTGAAGTCCAGCAGCTCGGCAAACAGATCGGCGTTGCGGTCCGCATCCATGCCGCGCAACTGCGCATACAGGCGCATGTTCTCCATCACCGACAGGTCTTCGTACAGGCCAAAGCGTTGCGGCATGTAGCCACTGGCGACATGAATGGCGTCGTTGTCCTTGACCACGTCATAGCCTGCCAAGGTGACGTGGCCGGCGTTCGGCACCAGGAGGCCGGTCAGAATCCGCATCAGCGTCGTCTTGCCGGCGCCGTCGGGGCCGACCAGACCCGTCAGCCGTCCATAGTGGATGCGCGCGCTCAAGCCCCGCAGCGCCTTTACGTCGCCGAAATGCTTGTCCACGTCTTCGATGACGATGGCAGCGTCTTCGCCCGCACCCGCAGGCACGGCGGCGATAGCAGGGCTTGCCTGCATTTCAACGCTCCCCCGCCGGGATACGGGTGCCGGCTTTCGCATCGACCTCGATCGTCACCGGCATGCCCTGGCGCAAGGCACTGTCGCTGTCGGCTTCGTCGATGACGATGCGCAGGCGGTAGACCAGATCCGTACGCAAATCCGTCGTCTCCACCGTCTTGGGGGTGAACTCGGCGCGCGGCGAGATGAAGCCGATCTGGCCGCGATAGACCTTCTCTGATGAATCGCTTTTGACGCGCACCAAAGTACCGGGCGCGATGCGCCCCAAGTCCGACTCGCCCACGTAGGCGCGCACGTAAACCGGCTTGTCCAGGCTCAGGCTGTAGACCGCGCTCTGGCTTGCGACCATGCTGCCGGGCTCCCGCACTCGTGCGATGACGGTGCCGCTACTGGGCGCCATCAACTCGGTGTCCGCCAAGGCTGTCGTGGCTTGCGCTGCGGCAGCCTGTGCGGCCGCAAGGCGAGCTTCTGCCGCGGCGATGTCTTCCTTGCGAAAACCTTCGGATGCTTGCGACAGGGCCGCCTTGGCCGCTTCGACGCCAGCGGCTGCCTGGTCGCGCGCCGTGCGGGCTGCATCGACCGTGCGCTGGCTGCTGGCGCCAGATGCCAGCAGGCCACTCTGGCGCTGGAAATTGCGCTCGGTCTCGGTGGCGAGCGCCTGGGCCTGCCTGAGGGCTTCGCGCGCCTGGGTGATTTCCTGCGGTCGCAGACCGCGGCGCAGCTTGGCCAGTTCCGCCTGCGCCACCTGCACCTGGGCCTGTGCTGCCGCAAGTGCTTCCCGATAGGGTTGCGCGTCAAGCGCCGCCAGGCGCGCGCCCGCGCTGACGGCATCGCCCTCATCGAAAGCCATTTGCATCACGCGCCCGGGCTGACGGAAGGCCAGTTGCACCTCGCGGATGTCGACGTTGCCGTAGAGGCGCAATGCATCTTGTTGTCCATGGTCGCGCGACAACCAGAACGCCAGTGCGCCGCCAAGAGCGAGCACGACGACGGCGATCACGACCCAACGGGTTTTCTTGAAGAGGAGGTTTGGAGTTTTCATCGATGGGTTTCCGCTGGATAAAGGTGCTCAGTGCTCGCGTGCGACCGGCGCATTCGCCGCTGACCGGCGCCAGGCGATGGCCGCTATGCCAGCCCACACCAACGTGCGCAGCGTCATGGCGACCACCGTGCGTCGCTCCCAGGCGCCACCCAGAGCCACATGCACTCCGAAAGCGAGGAACACGAGTGCGGTCGCCACCGTGATGACAATCGCCAACCACGCGGCCCAGCGCCGGCGCATCCACAAGCCGACGCCGGCGACGATGTAGGCGAACCCGGCCAGAAAATTGAACCAGAGCACGAAGGGCACATAGTGGCCGGCGGCTTGGCGCGCCGCGCCGTCGACAAACAGAACGGCGCCGCCCTCCCGAAGAGTGAGCAGACCGAAGCCGATCGCAAGCAGGGAGATCAGCCAGTGCCAGATGCTGCGTTGTGGATGAGTGGTCATCTTCATGGCCTTTACTTGATCGGGGAAACTCCCAGGCCTTCGTCGTCGCGGCGTGCGTGTGCATTCCGCCGGGCGGTCGGGCTGAGTGTTGAATGACGCGGATTCGCGCTGGAGGCGCAACGCGATCGCATGACCGTGGTGTGCCTCTCGGCTGACCGAGGAACTGCGTGGCGGCAGGATGGAAGGCGTTTCATCGGGTGTGCGTGATGCCACGGAGATAGATGGCAAACACGGCTGGCGCGTCGCGGCGGATGCGTGCTACATCGCCCGCCAGCAACGACTGCATCACCAGCCCTTGAATTGTGCCGATGAACAAGACGACGGCCGCGTCCACATCCAGTTCTGAATGCAGCTCGCTTCGCGCCTTACCGGCTTCGAGCAGTCGACGCAACCGCTCACCATATTGACGGGTCAAGGTCTGCACCATTTGCTTGGGCAGGGTCTCCCCCGGCCGCTGTAATTCGCCGAAGAGCATCCTCGGCACCCCCGGGTGCTCGGCCACGAAGTCGATGTGCGTCTTGAAGATCGCTTCAAGAGCTGCGAGGGGGGACGTAGCACCTTCTGCGGCCTTGTCTACTCGAGCCAGCAAGCGTTCCGTAACCCAGGACATCACCGCCTGCAGGATTGCGTCTTTAGTCGGGAAGTGACGGAACAGTGCTCCCTGGGTCAACCCCATGCGCTGCGCGATGGCCGTGGTCGTGATGTCGCTGGGGTTCTGTTCGGCAGCCAAGTCGACCACTGCCTCGACGGTGGCCGCGCGCCTCTCATCAGCCGGTAGATGCCTGGAGCGTCCGCTCATTGCTTGCATCCCAAAAAGTGAGTAATCTATTACTATCTTACCACTGTGCAGCCAGGCCGCAAGAGGGGAAGCACGAAAAAGAGGTCTCGATGAACAGCAGAACTGCTATCTCAGACGGCTGCCAACGGTCGATTTCTAGCGGGCGCAAACGTCGCCCTCCGCACCTCATTGGCGGAAGGGCGCCGGCACATCGCAAGCCTGGCGGGGCGTAAGTGGGCGGGATGTGGATGGAGATGCTGGCGCCCGAGAGGCCGAACCAGAAGAAGACGAACAGGAGGTGGCCTTGGATTTCAGATTGCTGCGCTACTTCATCGCAGTCGCGGAAGAACTGCATCTGGCCCGGGCAGCCGAGCGTCTGGGCATCGAGCAATCGCCTGTGTCACGTGCGATGCGCGACCTAGAAAGCCAGCTTGGCGTGCAGTTGTTCGACCGCAGCACACGCCTGACGCGGCTGACCTGGGCCGGCCAGGTGTTCCTCGGCGAATGCCGGCGCGTGCAGGCCACCGTGGAGCAGGCAGTCAAGAGCGCCAAGGCGGCGGCACAGGGCTACCAGGGCCATCTGCGCATCGCGATCTGCGACGGCCTGGCGCAGCCCCGCATCGCCACCTTGCTGGCACGCAGCCGCGAGGAGGAGCCCGAGATGGAGATTCGCGTCTTCGAGCTGCCGTTCGCGCAGCAGCTCAAGACGCTGCACGACGATCTGCTGGACATCGGCTTTGCGTTGTCAAACGCGGTACATGATGGCCTCGTCGCCGAGCCGGTGTGGACCGATCCGCTGTCGGTGATCGTGCCCGCACGCCACCCCTTGCTGGCACACGTGCAGGTGCCGCTGGCCGAAGCCCTGAAGTTCCCGCTGGTTCTGTGCCATCCCGAATCGGGATCGGGCTGCCGCCATCAGATTCAAGCGCTGCTGCAGGACGCAGGCACGCCGCTCAAGCTGGTCGATGAAGTGACCAGCCTGGGCGTGATGCTGACCCTGGTCGGTGCCGGCTACGGCATCGGCTTCGCCATCGCCTCGCAGGTGCAGACGCTACAGCGCCCGGACATCTCCATTCGTCCCTTGGCCGGCAGCCCACCGGTGCTCTCTACCTACCTGCTGCGCCGCCGGGGCGAACCCTCGGAGCCCATGAAGCGGTTCATCGAGCGGGCGAAAGGCGGGCGGGACCGGGCCTGTCGATGATGAGTCAATCCTTTGAGGACGCAGCTCACCTGTCCGTAGCGGCCTGTGGCGTGATGTGCCAGTGGACAGATAGACTTCGGTATGAAATCCGATGCTCTGGCTGTTGATGGATGTGCTTGGCTCGCTTTGGATCACCCGCAACGGCCTGCGTTGACCAGGCCGAAGACTTGAGTCCACAATCGAGTCCATTCCGTGACGCTTGGATCGGAAAAAACGTTCGTAATAAACGAGTTAGCGACCGGGTGCTGTTCCCTTCGCCCGCTCCAGACACCTAACGTTAAGGCCCTGTTTTTACAGGGCTTTTTCGTTTCTGGCTTTTGGTGGTGTCGAAGAAGTGTCGAAAAGGTCCAGCCGTACAGGCTGTGATCAAACGGAAGAAAGCGCCTGGATGACGTGCTTCGGATCGTTATGGATGGCGCGCAGCAGCGCCTTTGCCGGTCCGGTCGGCTCCCGTCGACCTTGTTCCCAGTTACGCAGCGTACCCAGTTGAACGTCGATCATCGCCGCGAACTTGGCCTGGGTCAGACCGGTTGCTTTGCGGATCTCTTTCACCTGCAGCGAGTCGACGACGAATTCCCGCGAGGGCTGACGTTCGCCACGGTGAATCTCGTCCATCTGCTGGACGCTTTCCAGAAGGTCTTCGAAGAATTTGCTCATGGTGATTACCTCCACCGCTCGATAATTTGCTTGAGCACCTTGCGCTCGTCTGCCGTCAGGTCGTCCTTCTCGTTCTTCGGATAGATCAGCAGTAGTGCGATCTGCGAAGCCGCCGTGAAGTGGTAGTAGATGACCCTGGACCCGCCTCGCTTGCCGTGACCGCTAGACGCAACGCGAACCTTGCGAATGCCGCCAGTACCTTCAATCACATCGCCCATGTCCGGCCGGTCAGCCAGTTGTCGCTGAAACTCCGCGTAGCTGTCATCGCTAAGCAGATCCCGCAGGCGCTTGGTGAAGATCGGTGTCTCGATGAAGATCATAGCCGCATAGTACGCCAGTGGCGCACCCCCATCAATTGATTCGATCACTGGCCGGCGAGCGGTAACGTGATGCCGGCCAATGGCCCCAACCTGATCGCATCATGCAAATGCTCTGGCGCAAGGTGCGCATACCTCATCGTCATATTCAGCGAGGCATGGCCCAGGATCTCTTTCAGCGTCACGATATGCCCACCGCCCATGATGAAGTGAGCTGCGAACGTGTGGCGCAGGATGTGGCTTGCTTGTCCGCGTGGCGGCTTGATCGAGGTCGAGAGCAGGACCAGCCGGAACACGCCAATGCAGTTGGTGAACGGGCCGTGCGTCTGCCAGTGCTTCTTGATCGCTGCCACCAGCTCAGGCGTTACCGGGACCATCCGCACCCGCTTGGACTTGGTATTGGCAAACACCAGGGCGTTGCCTCGAATCCGATCCGGTCGAAGCGCTTGAGCCTCACCCCACCTCGCCCCGGTCGCCAAGCAGATCCGCGCCACCATCGCCGGGTGTGGAGACGTGGTCCGCGCCTGGAGTGCATCGAGCAGCTCGGAGATCTGCGGCTTGGTCAGGTAGGCCAAGGGGCGCTCCTGCAACCGGACCGGACGGATACGTGTGAACGGACAGGGATAGTCGATCACGTCGAGTTTGTGCAGCTCGTTGTAAACCGCTTTCAGGTAGCCAAGGCGATTGTTCGCCGTCTTGCCGGTTACTCCTGCTGCCATCCAGCGCGCACGCGTGGCGGCGATCTTCGCGCCATCGACCATGCGAGCTATCGGGTCGCCCATCGCCTTTGCACACGCCCGCAGGATCGCCACACGTCGAACGCCATCGGAGAGCGAGACGCCGTGGAGATCGAACCACAGCTCGACCAGCTCTGACAGCCTGCGCTTGTCCTTTGGCCGCGGTGCCCAATCGTTCGATTCGCTGCACTTGGCTCGACAGGTCGCCTCGAAGCGCATTGCCTCGGCCTTGGTCTTCAGCGTCTTGCGAAACCGCTTGCCTTTGACCGGCTCAACGTCGACCCGCCAGCGCCCATCGCAGAGCTGCTGGATCGCCATCAGACCGCTCTGCCCCATCGAACGTGACGCTCTTGAAGCAACGTCTTGATGTGCTTGTACAGATCACGCTCGCTCATGTCCTTGGCAGCATAGTGGTCACGAATGACCGGCCAGCATTCCCACTCCTTCAGTCGATCAAATGCGGTTTTAGCGCCCACTCGCTCCCGTGCCAGCAGGCTTACGAAGTTTCCCAGGAACAGCTCCACGTTCTTGCCCGAGAAGCCCCGTGACGTCTTGTAGTAGCGCTTGTATTCCGTTTCATCGACAAGGGAATCGACCGCCACGTCGACTCGCACGTCATCACGCATCAGCGTCCAGATCGGCTCGTACTGCCCGGGGCGATGCAGCAATTTGAACTGGCACAGCCCGTAGCGCCACAGGCCGTCCAAGTGGGCGGAGAACGCCGCAAACGAATCCGTTTCGATGGCCTCGCCGGTCTTTGCGCTGATCGAGCCACTGGCGAACTGCTGGATGACCGAATGGTGATAGCGCAGCTCGACCCGCCATACATCTTGGGTCGGGTCGTAGTTATCAGGATCGGCCGGATCGAACGAATCACGCCGACGCCAGACGCTTTCCCAGAAGTCGAGCTTATCGGTCGCGCGGGCCTGTTCGGTTTTGTTGTAGATGCAGAGCTGAACGCCACCAGCCGAGCCAAACATGGATGTTTCGCCACGACCGTAGACGCTGGACTTGGTCGCCCAGTTGATCTCGTTGATACCCGAGATATCCCGGTGCGTCCGCGCGCGACAGTGCAGGCGTGCTACCAGATCCACCGGAGGCTTCCAGCCCTGGAGATCCAACGCCAGATGAACAGAGCATTGGTTGCGTTCGCGGTGTGTCATTACGGCTGCGGCGTAGTAGTCCATCCGCTCTTGCAAGCGCTCAGGCGACAGCGCGTCAATGGCGTGCGGAGACACTTCGATTTTCAGGTGCGGGCCGATGTTCTCGAGCTTGGCGTTGAAGTTCTTGATGAGCAGGATGAACCCGAGGTCAGCGTTCTGCAGCTTGTACTGGTAGCCCGAGTCCCGCCCTACCCGTCCGGCGTGCCAGAACTCCCCGGCGAACTCGACCATGACGCCCGGTTTCTCGAACAGCGCCATGATTTCCGGACGGATCAGGCCGCGGTACAGCTGGCGGACCGTATCGACGCCGCAACGGAGCAAGCGAACGCCCGACAGGTCGGTCAGCTTGGCCGAATGGCTATCGAAGAACAGTCGCCCGGTTGGCGTTTCCTGAAAGTTCTGATCAACACGAATCTGGTCTTTAACGCTCATCTTCTTCTGCTCCAAATTGCAACGAATCGACACTGTTCAGTTGGGTTTATCTGACGTGTTACAGGGACGTCAGCGCGCGCGTTTGCACGCCGGCTCGTGCCTCGCCGCGCGTGCAAAGAGCGCGGAGCGCACGCGCGCTGACGGTCACCACAGGAAACGCCCCTTCTCGTAGGGCACCACGACCACGGACGAGCCTTTAGGGGCTGACTGCAGGCCGCTGGCGACCGCCTGTTCAAATGCCGGAGGCGGACTGCCGGCGTGCATCGGCGTTTGTGGCGGTTCGGGGTCGGGCTTGGTGTCGTCGAAGTAGCCGTTCTGCACGACCGACATGCAGAAGCCGAACGACACATCCAGGCGCGTGCCTTGCTGGGTGTTGCATCTACACCCCGTCAGCCCTTCATCGCTGTCACCGACCTGCATGCGCTTGTAGTTGCGGGCGATCAGCTCGCGGTCGGTGGTGGCGATGCATACGGGTTTGGGGAAGGTCTGCGGCTCGGTCAGTGCGTCATATACCGGCGCCGAAGCTGGCAGGTCCTGCACCCTCGGAACCCGTTTGCCCAGGTACTGCTCGACGGTGAGCGGTGCGGCCTGTTCGGCGTCGGCACTGGGTCGGATGAAGGCGCCGACCGTATCCCGTACCTGATCGACCATGCTCCCGGCCGGCGCGCTGCTGGTCGCTTCGAGCTGGGTTTTCTCGGTGTCGTAGCGCTCATAGGCGCGATAGACGAGGATGCCCGCACCGATCAGCACGCAGATGGCCAGGATGAACTTGGTCGGCACTTTGGCCTGGAAATGATGCTTGGCGTTGGTGCTGGTGTAGGCTCCGAAGTAGCGCTTATCCAGGCGCAGCGACTTCTTGTCGGCATCCTTGAAGCTGGTCTTCAGCTCGACCTTTTCCACCACCACTTCCGACTCGAAGCGCAGCAGCTGGGCGGACTTGAACACGCGCCAGTAGTGGATGTGTGTATTGCACAGCCGACGCAGGTGCACATCCAGGTAGCGAGGGTCCTGGGTGACGAGGTGCACTTCGTGGCCCTGGTGGCGCATGGTCTCGAAGCGGGTGATGTGCTCCGGTGGTCGCGCCCGTGGATCGCGTGCGCCAAACCACCCCTGCGCTTCGTCCACGACGATGATCGAATCGTTTGGCAGCTCGAACCACTTTTCGGGATCTTCGAACTCGAACCACTGCGCTTGCAGCTGATCGGGCTTAAGGCCGTTGATGTTGTGGAAGTAGACGACGCGGCCTTCGGCGTGGGCCTTCTGATCGACTTCGCGGATGGTGTTCAGGGTCTTGCCATGGCCGGGCTTGCCGGTGCGGATAACGAGCATGACGGCGCCTCCTTAGGCTTCGATGGAGGTGCCGCCCGGCTTGTGCCAGACCTGAGCACGCTTGCGGTCGGTGGCCTTGTCGATCCCCGCGAGCATGAAGCGCGTCGAGATGGCGGCGAAATACAGGTTCACCACCACATCGAACTTGGCCAGCCCGAGAATCCCCTGAATCACCGGTCCGACATCGCCCATCAGCCCGAACAGGTAGTCCTGCGCCTGGCCAATGATGAGGTTGAAGCCGATGTAGGAGACAAAGCCGAAACCGATCATCTTCAGCACCATCTTCACCAGCGGGCCGAGGATGATGACGAGCATCTGCACGATGAATAGAAACTGCATCACTGACCTCCTACGGAGCGGCCCACGTACAGGGCAGCCAGGACGGTAGCCACGGCCACGAACAGGCCGCTCAGGTCACTGGCGGCGCGGCAGAGGGGCTCGTAGCTGAGTTGGAAGGAGCGCCCGCCGCCAGTGCGCAGGCTGAAGCTCTCGGCGGCAGGGCACGTAGCCGGCAGGAAGCGGGTGCCCTGGTTGATGAAGGACGGCAGCTGAATCTCGGCGCCTTCCTCGAGCTGGAACTTGTCGCCCTGCACAGCGGATTCGATGGCCGGCTTGTGCTTTTCGAAGTCGGCCTGTTCTTCAGCGTGGCAGCGCAGTTCCTTTTGCTGGCGGAGGATGGCGCACTGCACGGCATCGCCCGTGCACTTCACCTCAGCGTCACAGGCTTCCCCTTCTACGCTGGACTTGCCGCACTTGTTTGGGTCCTTGGCGGGGTCGCATTCGGCTTCGCCATCACCTTCACCGTTGCCCTCGCCGTCACCTTCACCGTCGCCCTCGCCCTCGCCCTCGCCCTCGCCATCACCTTCGCCATCGCCGCCTCCGTCTCCCTCGCCGTCTCCATCACCTTCACCGTCACCGTCGCCGTCCTCATCGCCATCGCCGGGCTCATCGGGATCGGGGTTCTCGCTGTCGTCACAGCCACCGACCTCGACTTCGGGGTCACACGGCTCCGGAGGCTCAACGCTGCAGAAGGTGCCGTTCCAGACGTAGCCGTCCGGGCAGGTGTTATCGGGATCAGGAGTAGGCGTTTCGTCGGGGTCGGTCTGCTGGCCGGGATTGCCCGGTTCCTTGCGGGTGTCTTCGTTGCACTCGATGCCGTTGCCGGTGTAGCTGTACACACCGAACACGCCGGGCGGATTGCCGCTGCTGTAGACGTAGACGTTGCTGGCCGGCGTGAAGCCGAAGGCGTACTGGCAGCTATTGGCGCAGACCGAGCCCGGCGGATCGATCACCGGCTGGCCAACGGCTTCCTTCATCTTGTGTTCGTGGGTGACGACCTGGCCGATGGTGGCTTCGCAGCGGCTGGGCTCTTCAGGCGCAACACACGCGCCTGTTTCGGTATCGTAACTTGAGCCTGGAGGACAAGAATCGCCGCGCCTTGTTGCAGCGTTGTACCACGAGCCGTAACGCTCAAGCTTGCCGGAATTGGGGTTCCGATTTAAGCCATAAGTACGGCAGGTAAAGGAACTGGTGCCTGCTTGGATTTCCTGCTCAAACGAAACATATTGCCCGGCGTTTAATTGCTCGTAGTGGGCATGGTTTGCGTTACAGGCGGCGACACCGCTGGAGTATTTTATTAGCGGGTCCGGAAATTGAATGGTCCAATAATAATCTTCGGCACTAACGGGCGAATGCCAAAGCAAGGACGCCAATACCGCGAATACAAACCTGGCCATATCTACACCCGCCCAAAAAACACGAGATAAAACGCCAGGGTGGTGAGGATCAGGACATACAGTTCGTAGCTCATGGCGTTTCCCTGGAAGAGAAAACCCCGCCGGAGCGGGGTTTGTTTGCTTCGGCACATGCAGTGCGCAAAACCCCGGTTACAGGGCGCGGCGCATGTACTTGAACGCCATCGCGGCGATGATCACGGCGAAGACGGCCCAGCCGATGGTGCCAACGTCGGTGCCCGCGGTATCGAGCGCCGCGGTGGCTTCGGTCGGGACGGCTGCGTAGACGGAGCCGGCCAGGGTGGAGAGCGCGGCAGCAGCGCCAACGCCGATTTTCTTGATGAAGTGCTTGTTCAGTTGCATGGGTGATACCTCACTGTTTCAGGGCTTTTTTCAGGACCAGGAAGCCGAACACGGTGGCGAACAGAACAATCGCTTCGCCTTGCAGCTCGGAGACTTGGTCCCAGGTCAGTGCAGAGCCGTAGAGGCTTTGCATTTCCTCGACCGTGAGGGCGACCAGCGAGCCGGAGCAGATGGGCGAGCCATCGGCGCCTTGCAGCCAGTCACCGTCACAGGCAAGGAAATTCATTCGCCGGCCTGCTCGAGGTCGGCGGGTTGTTCGGAGGGTTCGCAGTCAGGGCAGACGGCGAAGTGGGGCGGCAGGCTGAGATCCGGCAGCAGGTCGCTTTGCGGCGCGGGCAGCGCCATGAGCTTGCCCATGTCGTTTCCGCAGCAGTCGCAGTACACCCGGTCATCGATCAGCATGGCCGCCCCTCCCGGTTAGTTGGCCTTGGCCGGGTCGCCGGCTTTGGCCTGGGGTTGAGCTGGGGTGCGCGGGGTTTCGGCAGCGGCGCGGGTCTGGACGGCTTCGAGCTGGAGCGCCAGATTCTTGCCCTTGTTCTGCCCACCACGGGCAATCTCGAAGTGGATGCGCACCAGTTGCAGCGGCTCGAACTGCGCGCCGGCTGCGAAGATCTCGTCGGCTACTTCGTCCGCTGCTGCCATGCCGATGATCGACAGGCCGTGTTCGGTCTTGCCGTCCGGCTCATCGCCGTAGAAGACCTTGATGTACTTCTGGCCGGCTTCACCGTCGAAGCGTTGAGTGCCGAGAAATGCAACTTCCATAGTCGAACGTGCCATCTTGTGTTTCCTCTCTCTAGTTGCGCTTTATTGCGCTGCTTTGCTTTCTGCAGGCCGAGCGATCCCGAACGAGTGAAAAAGCAATTTCACTGCGACCGGCTTGTTACTTGGCTTGCGGGTTATCTATAGCTGTATTTAAACGCTCTTGGAACAACTATTTATCAAGTATTAAAACATTCAATACTTCATTTTTTAATGCGACGAATAGTGCTGAATTGACACTTTTCGCTTGATCGAACATTAATTTCATTAATCATCGGAAACGCCGTTTAACACCAAGGGCTTCGCCCTTGTCATCCCACTCTCGCCGCCGAGGGCTCGGGAGCGCGGGAGGGAAAAGCGCTCCCGCACTCACGAGCGGAGGCTGTTTCGGTTCGTGCAGGGTCAAGGGTGCGCTCCGCCCGTGCTTCCGTTCGCCGGATCGGTGAAGCGTGATCCGACGAGCCGGGAGCGCGGCCCTGGACCTCTTCGGCCACGCGCTCAGCCTGATAACGCTCAGCGACATAGCGACGCAGCTCGACGAGGGACCGGTGTTTCGTTGGCTCGCTACCGTCCAACGGAATGAACAGAGGAACATCGCGACGATAGGTGACGTGCCCGTACAGCTCCCCACCAACGGTCAGCTCCCGACCGATCTCATGCCAGTTCGGGTCCGCGATACGTACCTGCATCCGCTTGCGCCCTACCCCACCAGCTCGAACGGTTCGTGAATCGGGACGAAGGGCGTTGGCTTGCCCGAGTCGTAGATAACGCTCCACCACTTCGCGGGGCGGTCGGGTGGCGTGTGCTTCTCGCAGATAAAGGCCGGTTCCACTTTCCACTCCGAGAGCAGAGGCTTCCAGGTTCCACCGACGCAGCCCATTTGCAGCGTGCGAATCGGCCGCGCATAGGCGGGGCGGCATTGGGCGCATGGTGTGGACCGGGAGGGAGCGGGTTTCACCATCTCGCGTCTGGACCAGCAGACAGAGCAGTCGCAGTCCTGGGCGTGCGGAAGGCGTTGATATTGGGAGTTGGACATAACTCATTGCCCCACCTCTTGCTTAGCTAACACTGCGCGAGCGGCAACCAAGGCATCATTCAAAAGGCCGACATCAGCGGGCACTTTGCCTAGGTAAGGAAGCAACTGATCCAACGAGGCAACGCACTTAGAAAGCGCAGAGATCACTTCACGGTCGTTACTTGCCTCCTGCATGCACTGCGCAGCAGCGCCAAACGACGCTTCCAGGCGAAGAACGATTTCGGCGTTCAGGGAGCGGCGTGCAGCCCAAGCGGACTGCTCGACCTGGGCGCGAAGTGCAGCAGGCATACGCAGCTTGAATTGCTGGTCTGTGCGGCTCATTGGTCCACCCCCGGAAAACGCACCAGACGGGTTTTGCCAAGTTTCACGCTCTCGACGGCGCCAGTCCTGATCCAGCCAGCGACCGTATCGATGGACACACCGGCCAGAGCGGCGAACGCGGCTTGCGTATAGAAAGGAGGATTCATGCGGTCCACTCCTGTTCCAGCAGCCAGCTACGCAGCAGCGCACTGTTAATCATGCGGCGCTTGCCGAGCTTTACGGTGGGGAGCACGCCCCGGTAGACCCAGGCGCGGGCCATGGAGCATGTCAGGCCGTTACGTTCCGCCCAGGCTTCGACGGTTTCCACGTCCTGCTGTGGGGCGATCAGCTTCGAAGGTTCCAGCTCTTCCAGTTCCATGCTCGTTCCGTCACTATTCGTGGCAATTTATGCATTAATGCATTAATGCATTGACGAATAATTCGTCACTGAGAGAAATACTACAGACGAATAGTTCGTCACACAAATATTTCGTCAGTGCCTCTTAGAGCATTTTGGAATGATTGAAGAGCGTTTAAGAACGCTTGTTCGCCACATCGGGCCTGCAAAACTTGCTCAAGCCTCTGCGATCAAGAATCGTCGTCGATGGCAGACCGTAGCCACGGACATGAAGGTCAAAACTCGTATCGAGGACATGGAAGAGCTACTGAAAGCGTTTCCGCAGTACGAGCTATGGCTCTGGAAGGGAGAATCTGACCCCGATAACGGGCAGTTTTCTCCCAATCGGGAAGACCTTCCTGTAACACAAAAGGCATATCCGAAGAATAACGACTAGCTATTGCCTCCTAGCAGATCACCCTTCAAATACGGAGCCAGATAATGAAGGTAGCATCTCATTTAAAAGATCATCGCATTGACGCGTCCAACACGCTGATTGAAATGGAAATAGGAGAGTATGAAACCTTAATCAAGGACGTACTAAAGAACAATATATTCCAACGCAAAAGAGTGCGCTCCTCTAAAACCGTTTACTCTCTACTCAAGCAAGACCTGATGCGCCAATGCGTAATTCCTCCAGTCGTCTTAGCACTAACCTCCGACATCGCGGACTATAACGAGAACGAACCCGATGATGATGTAAGGTTTTTAAACTGTGTGCGCGAGGCAGCCGAAAATTTAGTAATACTGGACGGACTACAACGCACATACACGATCCTAGACTTAATCACAGAACTCACAGACAAAAACGACATTGAAGCACTCAATACCGTCAGAAAGTCAAAGATTCGGGTAGAGCTATATGTTGGCCTTAACCGCCTAGGCATTCTTTATCGCATGCTGACGCTTAATACCGGCCAAACGCCTATGTCCTTACGCCAGCAAATTGAAATTCTTTACTTGGACTACATAGAGAGCGGTGTAGACGGCGTAGAGCTCTTGCGAGAAAACGAAGGAAAAGTCGCAAGCAGGATAGATCAGTACAACTTCAAGGACGTTGTAGAAGGCTTTAACGCCTACCTTGACAGAGATGAGCTGCCCATCGAGAAGGCAGACATTCTGGAAAACATTAATAGCCTGGAAAAACTTTCTAAAGAAAACCAAGGAACCGAACTTTTCGAAAAATATCTTGAAGCGCTTCATAAGCTTGTTCTAAAGGTAGATTCTATTTGTGGCGATGCAGAACTTTCCCAGGAATATCTTGAGCAAAATAGCTCTCCCTTTGGCAAGCGTGCACTACAAGTCATTAAAAAACCTCAAGCAATGTCAGGTTTGGGGGCAGCGATAGGTAAGCTAATTGATTTCGAAGCTGTGAAAAATGTTGATGAAATAATTGACACTATTGAAGCATTGCAAGCTGATGATCCAGAGGAGTTCCTCGAAGAGATAAACAACTCACTGAATTGGCTGAAGAGCAACGCCAGCAAGATTGGTAACGCTCAAAGAACGTTCTTTAGCTTCTACTTCAGAGACCTCTTCAACAAAGATTCTGATAGTTATGCCAACCTAGTCGCCGCAAGTAAAAGCGCGCTAAGAAAATATCAATCTCAGAACATGTGAGCAGAGCATGGGATTGACACTACATGACGAAACCGGCCCAAGTACATACCAATTCGTAGGCCGGGAAAATAATGTATTCTTACTATGCAACGATAACGGAAATTTTGCAGAGATTTATACGCCACTAAACTTGGATGATGAGTATAAAGACGAGCCATTCGACATCTATTTTCTAGCAAAGAAAGATGTAGTTGAAAATGAAATCTACCAAGTATACTCATCACAAAGCCGTATAGGGTGGTGTATCCCCATTAACGCTTTAGGCTCAGACCTGCATGATTATGCGGATGACCCACACTTTCTAAAGTACGCCTACAAAGCCATCGAGGGTGCTCTTCGATATCCGGACGATAGTAATATCTATAGGGCGATTGCTGAAATAGATCACTCAGGAAAAATAAATTTTCTAAATTTATTCCATCCTTATACCGTAATTCTAGTCATATGCAGAAATACAGTAACCCTCGAAAATCCATTTATTTTTGAGCACTGCATACCGTCCCTGGTCAAAAATGGTTATCAGCCTTTGACAACCAAAAACCCTTCTCAAATATGTCACGTAGGTATTCCGCCACAAGGCAGAAGACTAAGACTCAACTCTGCGGCAGAAGGCATTGAGAACTTTGACGTAATTCTTTCAATTTTAACCTCAGTAATTGCATACGAAGGAAATGCAGTATTCCGATTCTTCTATATCTACCAAATATTCGAGCTATTAATAGAAAGCATCTTAAAGCTTGAACAAGAGGAGGTCATTGAAAACCTATATCAATCCAAAGCAGACCCAGCCAAGAGCCGTGAGATTCTAAAAAACCTAAAAGATATGACTAGCGAGCAGGAACGGCTAAGGCTTCTTGTCACCAAGTACAGCAATTGCGCTGCTGAAGCCCAGGAGATAAGAAGAAGTTGCCAGAGCCTCACAACCTCGCTCGGTCTAAAATCAGGGAATAACTTTGAGGAGTTTTTTTATCCGATCAGAAATTTTCTGGTGCATAGACTTCGGGAGTTTCCTGAAGAGAGCGTCAGCCAACTGGAAGATGTTGTGCTACACACCATAGACTATGTTTCTAAGATACTAAGTAAATTCAACGCAAAACCAGCATCGTAACAGGGCATATTTAGAAAAAAGGGACAGACTTATTTAACAATCCGATAACTGAGCAAGGAGGCGTGATGAGATCAGATTGGGATGATGCACCGGAATACCTACGCAACAGAAAGAAGCCTAGCCCCTGGCGGTTCTTGGCGATCCTAGGTATCGGTTCAGCGGTGCTTTCGGCACTTGCATTTACATTCGGCAAGTCAGTAGTGCTGGACGTAAACCAGATCAAGCAAGGCATTCATGTCGGCGGCAAGCTTTGGTTTAACCAAGACCCAGAGCAGCCCATACAGCCGGTTAGCCAGCCTTCGGTTGCAAGCTACGAAGCCCCAGCAGCAGAACAAGCACCAGCACCCCAGCAGCGGCCGCTGACCCAGGAAGAAATCGACTGGTTCGAAGAGCGCACAGCGGAGGCGGTACAGTCCCGGCAAACATCGTTTAACGATAGCAATTACACGCCCAAACAGCCGGCGAGCATCTACACCCCGCCCGCAGCCCATCGGATTGCCGCAGCGACGCCCAGCACTAGCGCCCCCAGGTCGCGGTCGGTGAGCCGAGAACATACGTCGAAATGGATCAAGGGTTGGAACGGCGGAATCGACTATCTAGCCGAATGGGTATCCGTCAATAACTACATCGACGGAACCAGCGTATGCGCCAACCACCGTCGAGGCTCAATCGACTACCGCGAATGCCGCAAAGCCGCCAAGCAACACTTCCACGAGCAATGCCGGGCATGGCGAGCACGCTTCGACAGTGACCGCAAAGACCATAGCGACCGGATGAAGACGCGCTATTGCGGAGCGGCTAGTAGCTTTAACCCGATGGGCTGAATTAGCCAAACTTAAAATCAATAAATCTTAGGAGCGCTCGAATTGCTCGCCTTTAAGCTAATCGTAGTTTTCATTTACATTATTAGCTTTATTTTGAGCCTGGAAGACTCGATAGCAAAATCCCCACAAGGACGGATACTGCTCGAGGGGATAAAAAATGGCTCCATAAAACTATTTCAGTGGCTTGCTTCAGTAGATGCACGCGAAAGCTTGAGGGGGTTATCAAGGTTCACTGGATGGACTATCTCAGCGCTGTTTCTAGGAATTTGGATTTTTGGTAAAAAGCTTCCAAACGAAATAAGTGGAAGCTTAGCGATTGCATTCTTTGCAATGCTATTCTTCTGGACATCTATAAAATGGTTCTTAAATTTCAAACAACAGCTTTCTGAGCTGCGCGTCCCATTCTACATAATCATCACTCTTCCTTGGCTGATGCTTCTTCTTCAAAAAAATGGCCTAATGGACCATGAGCAATCTCCACATCTTGCGCTGGTACCTTTGCTCGTCGAGCTTGGATTCACAAACCATACAGATTACTTCTCAACTGCATTACTCTCAGGAATTCTAGCTATTGGATCTCTTTTATTTTTCTGCGTTGGAATCATCTTTTTTCTCATTGTGCCCGCAGCGATTTTTTTGCTGCTTGTAGGCAGCTCAAAAGTCAGCAACCATTTTTCAGTTGGAATGCCCATCTGGTTGCGACATGCGCTGCTCGTCTATTACTTCTTTGTAACTACCTATATGGCTGCTGGTGGGCTAGGTTTACTGAATTAGCAAGACCTGTCGATAAAGTGTCGAAAACACTGTGCCGAATTGCGACGAATCGAGCAGGCGGTTCGGTCTGGAAACCGCATAACGACACGCATTGAGCCGAAACGACACGCTAGGCAAAAGGGTTCGATTCCCTTCGCCCGCTCCAGTCTTCGAAGGCCCTGCTTATACGCAGGGCCTTTTCATTTGTGGCGGCGACATGCGTTGAGCCCTGACTACGATTGGGCTCAACGGTCGGTTTTCTTCTAGCCCATCACAGTCCTCAGCCGCGCAAAAAGGTCAGCACTCGCTGTGTGAAGGCATCGCCGGCTTCGACGTTGGATAGATGCGCAGCCTCGAAGGCGACCAGTTCGGCGCCTGGGATGTTTGCCTGGATGAACTCGCCGTGTTCGACGGTCGTAACCGGGTCCTTGGCGCCGCAAACGATCAATGTCGGTGCCTTGACCGCGGCAAGCTGCCCACGATAGTCGGCGTCGCGCACCGCCGCGCAGTTGGCAGCGTAGCCGTCCGGCGAGGTACTGGCGATCATGTCGGTGATGCGTGCCGCAACTGCCGGGTTGGCTTGGGCGAACTCGGCGGTGAACCAGCGCGCAATGGATGCATCACGCATGTCCCGCATGGTCTGTTCGCGGCCGGCCAGGACGCTGTCTATCCGAGCGTTCCACACTTCATCAGTGCCAATCTTTGCTCCGGTGTTGCAGAGCACCAGGCGCTGTAGACGCTCGCCCGCATGCATGCCCAACCACTGGCCGATCAGCCCGCCCATGGACAGACCACAGAACGCAAAGCGCTCGATACCAAACGCATCCAGCATGCCGAGCACATCCTGGCCCAGCTGTTCGATGCTATAGGGACCAGGCGTCACGCTGGAGCCGCCGTGTCCCCGAGTGTCGTAGCGCAGGACGCGAAAGTGCTCGGCGAACGCCGCAACCTGGTCGTCCCACATGCGCAGGTCGGTGCCCAGTGAATTGGAGAGCACCAGTACAGGAGCATTTTCCGCACCATCGAATCGGTAGTTCAGGCTGACATCGGCCAGTTTCACGCTCGGCATTGTTGTCCTCTCTTTCGTTTGTTCGATCAGGCCGCCCACCTCCAAGTGTTGGCCAATCACGCAGGCAGCTTTGTAGGTATCCGCTCGCATGTCGCAGAGATGGGTCGTGTGAACCAGCCACCCTCATAGGCTCGCGGCAGACGACTGCCGCCGCGAGCAACCTATAAGGCACCAGCTGTCAGACCCGCTCCACGGCCAGTGCCAGCCCCTGCCCTACGCCGACGCACATGGTCGCCAGACCGAGCTTACCGCCGGATTTCTCCAGCTGATGGACAGTAGTCAGCACCAGGCGCGCGCCGCTCATGCCCAGCGGATGGCCGAGGGCGATGGCGCCGCCGTTGGGGTTTACGCGGGCATCGTCGTCGGCCAGGCCGAGGTCGCGGGTCACCGCCAGCCCTTGGGCGGCGAAGGCCTCGTTCAGTTCGATGACGGCGAAGTCACTGACCGCCAGCTTCAGCCGCTCGCACAGCTTCTTCACCGCCGGTACCGGGCCGTAACCCATGATGCGCGGGGCGACGCCGGCACTGGCCATGCCGAGAACCCGGGCGCGCGGCTTGAGGCCGTACTTCTGCACCGCCTCGGCGCTGGCGAGAATCATCGCCGCCGCGCCGTCGTTGACGCCCGAGGCGTTGCCGGCGGTGACGGTCTTGTTCGGGCCGTTGACCGGCTTGAGCTTGGCCAGCGCTTCAGCGGTGGTGTCGGCACGCGGGTGCTCGTCAGTATCGACGATCGTTTCGCCCTTCTTGCCCTTGATCACCACCGGGACGATTTCCTCGGCGAAGAAGCCGGCCTGCTGGGCGGCGGCGGTACGCTGCTGGCTGCGCAGGGCGAAGGCGTCCTGATCCTCGCGGTTGATCTGCCACTGGTCAGCGAGGTTGTCGGCGGTCTGCGGCATCGCGTCAACGCCGTACAGCTCCTTCATTTTCGGATTGATGAAACGCCAACCGATGGTGGTGTCCTCGATCTTCTGGGTGCGGCCGAACGCCGTGTCGGCCTTGCCCATCACATAGGGCGCGCGGGACATCGACTCGACGCCGCCGGCAATGGCCAACTCCAGCTCACCGCTGGCGATGGCGCGGAAGGCTGTGCCCACCGCGTCCATACCCGATGCGCAGAGACGGTTGAGGGTCACGCCCGGCACCGTCTCCGGCAGCCCGGCGAGCAGCGCGGCCATGCGCGCGACATTACGGTTGTCCTCGCCGGCCTGGTTGGCGCTGCCCATGAACACCTCTTCGACCGCCGCTGGATCGAGCCCAGGGTTGCGTTCGAGTAGCGCCTTGAGCGGAATTGCCGCCAGGTCGTCAGCCCGCACGCCAGCCAGCGCGCCGCCAAAGCGGCCGATGGGGGTGCGTACGGCATCACAGATGAATACGTCGCGACTCATTCCTCTCCTCCTTGCTGGCCGTGGGCAGCGGCTGTGCGGGCTTCCAGGGCGCGCAACGCTTCCAGTTCCTCGGCGCGAGGCGCTTCGGTAGTACCGAGCGTTTCGGCGAAGCGGATCGCCCAGCCGGTGTTCTCCACCACCTGCTCGCGGGTCACGCCCGGGTGCAGCGCGGTGACAATGAACTCGTTGGTGCCGGCTTCCGGCTCCATGATGCACAGGTCGGTGATGATCGCGACAGGGCCCTTGCCGGGCAGGCCCAGCTGCTTGCGGTGCTCACCGCCCTCGCCGAAACCAACGGAAGTAATGAAGGCAAGCCTGTCGACGAAGGTGCGATGCGACTGTTTGAGGATGATCAGCACTTCCTTGGCGCTGCCAGCAATCTCCGGCGCGCCGCCGGCACCTGGCAGGCGCACTCTCGGCTGATGGTAGTCACCGATCACCGTGGTGTTGATATTGCCGTACTTGTCCACCTGCGCCGCGCCGAGGAAGCCTACGTCGATACGCCCACCCTGCAACCAGTAGCGAAAGATCTCGCCAGTCGGCACCACGGTGTCGGCGGTCTCGGCCAGTTCGCCATCACCGATGGACAGCGGCAGCACGGAAGGTTTGGCGCCGATCGGGCCGGATTCGTAGATCAACACGACCTCCGGAGCATGGGTCAGGCGCGCCAGGTTGGCAGCCTTGGACGGCAGGCCGATGCCAACGAAGCAGACGCTGCCATTGCCGAGGCGGCGGGCAGCGGCGACGGTCATCATTTCATTGGTGCTGTAGGCGCTCATCAGTTGGCCTCCTGCTGCTGGGCCAGCTTGCGCTGGAAGGCGGCGAAGTCTTCGGTGCCGCGGATGTAGGTATCGATCCAGGTAGTAAACGCCTCGCGGTCGCGGGCAATCGGGTCCCAGGCCTGGTAGAAGCGGTTGTCACGCTCGTAATAGCCGTGCGCATAGGAAGGATGCGCGCCGCCCGGCACCAGGCAGACCGCAGTCAGCGCCCAGGTCGGCAGCACGCAGGCGTTCATCGGCGCGTTCAACTCGTCGACGATTTCTTCGACGGTAACGATGCAACGTTTGGCGGCCAGCGCGGCTTCCTTCTGCACCCCGAGAATGCCTTGGATCAGCACGTTGCCCTTGCGGTCGGCCTTCTGCGCGTGGATCACGGTGACGTCCGGGCGCACACTCGGCACGGCGGCCAGCACCTCGCCGGTGAACGGACAGCTGACCGACTTGATCAGCGGGTTGACCTTCGGCAGGTCGGAGCCGGCGTAAGCACGCAGCACGGCGAACGGCAGGCCGGACGCACCGGCCACGTAGGCGTTGGCGAGATCGGCGTGGCTGTGTTCCTCGATCTCCAGCGGCTGCGGCCAGCCCTTCTCCACCGCATCACGCAGGCGGTGCAGCGAGCCGACGCCGGGGTTGCCGCCCCAGGAAAAGATCAGCTTCTTCGCGCAGCCGGCGCCGATCAGCAGGTCGTAGACCAGGTCCGGTGTCATCCGCACCAGGGTCAGGTCCTTGCGCTCCTGACGCACGATCTCGTGAGCCGCGGCGGTCGGAATGAGGTGGGTAAAGCCTTCCAGGGCGACCGTGTCGCCGTCGTGAACGAAGCGCTCGACGGCTTCGCGAAGTGTGAGAAGTTCAGCCATGAGTCGGTCTCTAGTCTTCGGTGCGCAACCTGCGCGTTGACGAAAACATTAACGACCACGGCAAGGCGTCACAATCCGATAATCGACATATCGTTCGATTAACGAACAACTTACGAAGAGCGGTTTGCACCCAATGCGCGTGCATGCTGAGGCACCGAAGCCTGCCACGACCGTCTCAGTGGAATAAGCGGGTACTGAGTTCCCGGCTGGCCTCCAGCAGCACTGGCAGGAAACGGGTCTCCAGTTCCTGACGGGATACGCGACCGGCGTGGGTGCCGACATTGAGCGCTGCGAGCACCTGCCCGGCGGAATCCTTGAGCGGCACCGCCAGCGAGCGCAGCCCTACTTCCAGTTCCTGGTCGATGATGACCCAGCCCTGCCGGCGAATCTCCTTGATGCTCTCGCGCAGCGCTTCGGGTGTGTGCAAGGTGCGGCTCGTCTTGATCTGCAGATCGGCACGGTCGAGATACTCGTCTAACGCCGCATCATCCAGTGCCGCCAGCAGGATGCGGCCCATGGAGGTGCAGTACGCGGGCAGCCGGCTACCTACCGAAAGGTCCACGGAGATCAGCCGCTGCGGCGTCGCCGAGCGCGCCACATAGAGCACCTCGTCACCTTCCAGGGTCGCCATCGAACAGGCTTCATGGAGCTGTTCGCTGAGACGGTCGAGGATCGGCTGGGCAGTCACGGCCAGCGGCGTGGACGACAGATAGGCGTGGCCCAGTGTCAGTACCTTGGGCAGCAGCGAATAGGTGCGCCCGTCGGTGGTGACGTAGCCGAGTTTCATCAGCGTATGCAGACAGCGGCGCACGGCGGCGCGGGGGATCTCGGTGCGATGGCTGATCTGCGCGATGGTCAGATGACGCTTGCGTTCCTGAAAGGCGTGGATCACTGCCAGACCGCGGGCCAGCGACGTCATGAAGTTCGGATCGCCGGTCAGCGCTTCGATGCGTTTGGCCGGCGAGGCGACGATGGGCGGTGCCATCGACGGAGAATGAGCACGCTGATCGTCGGTCATTGGCGTGAACCTGGACATGTAGTGGATGGGCGATTATCGACATGCAGGCCGATTATCGCCAGCTGTGTGAGTGTAGCAACGGCCGAACCGAGCCGGCGCCCCGGCGTCTACTGACCAGGCGGCCTCATACGGCAACACACTCATGACGCAACGGAGGACACTGGATGGATGTGACCCGCGGAGTAGTCTGGCTGGCACGCAGCGGTTACGCCGCGCGTGGCGTGGTCTACGTGATCGTCGGTTTTTTTGCGCTCATGGCCGCGCTGGGCGCGGGCGACACCGTGGATACCCGCGGCGCAGTACAACAACTGCTCGGGCAACCCTTCGGCGCGGTGCTGCTCTGGCTGGTGGTGATCGGCCTGCTGGCGCATGTGGCTTGGCGCCTAACCCAAGGCATTGGCGATACCGACCGGCACGGCCACGATGCCAAGGGCCTGCTGGTACGTGCCGGCCTAGTCGGCAGCGGCGTGGTGAATCTGTTGCTTGCGCTGTTCACCCTGAGCCTGCTGGTGAGCGGCCTGGACCGTTTCGCCGAGAGCGGCGGCGGTTCCGGTAGCGACAGCACCGACAGCCTCATGCGGCTGCTGGGCCTGAAACATTCGCACTGGCTGATCTGGGCGATCGCGCTGATCCCGCTCGGCGTCGGCATCGCCCACCTGATCAAGGCCTGGCGCGCGCATTTCGAGCGCTACTTCCAGTGCGACGAGGGCACCATGCGCCTGGTTCGCCCGGTCTCACGCATCGGCCTGGCGGCACGCGGCTGCGCCTTCCTGATCATCGCCGGCCTGCTGTTCATGGGCGGCAGCCGTTACGAACCGACCGACCCGCCGGGCCTCAAGGAAGCATTGGAAGCTCTGCAGGGCATGCCAGCTGGTGGCGTGATGTTGCTGGCCGTCGGCGCCGGACTGCTGGCCTTTGCCCTGTACAGCTTCGCCGAAGCGCGCTGGCGGCGGATCGATTTGTCCGAGGTGATGGATTGAGTGGATTGGCGGTGGGCCGGGCTGGATCCTGACGCCTTGAATCGGATCGACCGTAGCGGTGGGCTGAAGCCCACCCTACGCAGGACTGGCACGACGGTTGTGCACGTCCGCTTTTTGTAGGGTGGGCTTCAGCCCACCACGAGCGCGCATCCACTCCGGTCATCAACCGGCGTGGTAATCCGCATCCGCCTCCTCGAAGCGCTTGACGATGCTGGCTGCCGGCTCGGCGCCCAGCTTGCTCACCACGACGATGGCGATGCTGGCAAGGATGAAGCCCGGGATGATTTCGTACAGCCCCAGACCGATGAACTCCTTCCACACCACCACGGTGACCGCCCCCACCAGCATGCCGGCCAGGGCGCCGTTGCGGGTCATGCGCTTCCACAGCAGCGAGATCAGCACCACCGGACCGAACGCCGCGCCGAAGCCAGCCCAGGCGTATGACACCAGACCGAGCACCTTGCTCTCCGGGTTGGAGGCGATGCCGATGGCGATCAGCGCGATCAACAGCACCATGCCGCGACCGACCCAGACCAGTTCGGTCTGCGAGGCGTTCTTGCGCAGCATGGCCTTGTAGAAGTCCTGGGTCAGCGCGCTGGAGCTGACCAAGAGTTGCGCACTGAGGGTGCTCATCACCGCCGCCAGCACGCCGGAGAGTATGATGCCGGCCACCCACGGGTTGAACAGGATCTTCACCAGCTCCATGAACACCCGCTCGCCGTTCTGGCTCACCGCACCGGCCTGCTCCGGGTGATCGGCGAAGTAGGCGATGCCGAGGAAACCCACCGCCACGGCACCGGCCAGCGTCAGGATCATCCAGGTCATGCCGATGCGACGGGCGTTGGGAATGGTCTTGATCGAGTCGGCGGCCATGAAGCGCACCAGAATGTGCGGCTGGCCGAAGTAGCCCAGGCCCCAGGCCAGCAGCGAAATGATCGCGACGAAGGACAGCCCGCGGAACATGTCGAAGTTGGCCGGGTTCTGCGCTTCGATAGTGGCCATCGCGGTGCCCATGTCGCCGAGGGCGAGAATGACGAACACCGGGGTGATCAGTAGCGCGAAGATCATCAACGTGGCCTGTACGGTGTCAGTCCAGCTCACCGCGAGGAAGCCCCCGATGAACACATAGAGGATGGTCGCCGCCGCGCCGACCCACAGCGCGTACTCGTAGGGCATGCCAAAGGTGGACTCGAACAGCCGCGCGCCGGCCACCACGCCCGAGGCGCAGTAGATGGTGAAGAACACCAGAATCACCAGCGCGGAGAAGATCCGCAGCATGCGGCTCTCGTCCTCGAAGCGGTGCGAGAAATAGTCCGGCAGGGTCAGCGCGTTGTGGTTGTGCTCGGTGTGCACGCGCAGGCGCCCGGCGACGAACAGCCAGTTCAGCCAGGCGCCGATGATCAGGCCGATGGCGATCCAGCTTTCCGACAGGCCGGCGACGAAGATCGCGCCGGGCAGGCCCATCAGCAGCCAGCCGCTCATGTCGGAGGCGCCGGCCGACAGCGCCGTGACGAAGCTACCGAGGCTGCGGCCGCCGAGGATGTAGTCAGAGAAGTTCTTGGTGGCGCGGTAGGCGATGAAGCCGATCAGAATCATCGCCGCAATGTAGATCACGAAGGTGATCAGAGTGGGTGTGCTGACGTTCATGGGACTTGTTTTCCTTGTTGGTCCTGACGTTCCATCGCCAGCGCGGACAACGACCGGCACCCGCAACGGAACAATCGAGGGGCGCAAGAATAGCGCGTCATCCGCGTACTTGCGCGTGACCGCGAGGTTCTGCCTGCCAGAATGAACGAGGGCCGGCAGTAGCTGCCGGCCCTCGTCAGTGCTGCAAGGCAATTGTCCGCCTTAGAACGCCAGGCGCACGCCTACGGTCAGGTTGCGACCGGGCAACAACACCTCATCCTTGATGAAGGAGGTGTGCTGACGGGCCTTTTCGTCCAGCAGGTTGTTGGCCTTGAGGTAGAGCAGGTAATCGGTCTGGTTCAGCAAGCCGCTATAACCGAGGCTGGCGCCCAGCATGTTGTAGCCCCCGGTTTCGCTTTCGTAGTCGGCCAGCTCGTCCTGGCGCTGCACCCGATAGAACTCCAGCTGGCCATTGAGTGCCGGGGTGAAGCTCTGGTCCAGCCGCACACCCAGGCGATCGGCAGGGATACGCGGCAGGTCGCCACCGCCGTCGCGCAGCTTGCCGCGCACGTGGTCGCCAAAGAGGGTGAACGCGGTGGCGTCGGTGGCCTGGAAGCGCACCTCCCCCTCCGCCCCGGTGAGCACGGCGTCCTGCTGGCGGTACTCGATCTCGCGGTAGCCGCCACCGATGTCGTTGCCAGTGTCGGCGGCATAGATGAAGTCATCTACCTCGTTGCGGAAAACGCTGAGGCTGAAGGTCGTGCGGCCGGCAAACTTGCGCAGGGTGATTTCGGCGTTGTGCGAGGTTTCCTCCTCCAGGTCGACATTGCCCAGCTCGACGGTGCGGGTCGCGGCATGCGGGCCGTTGGCGTAGAGCTCTTCGGCGCTGGGCAGGCGTTGCGAGCGCGTGAGCGAGAAGCCCAGCGAGTACTGCGGAGCGAAGGTCCAGACCGCACCGGCGGACATCGAGGTGCCGCTGTGATCGGTATCCGGGCGGCCATCGGCATCGATGTCCTGCCATTCGTGGCGCAGGCCGAGTTCATAGCGCCAGGAGCCGGCGGTGTATTCCTCGAGCAGGAACAGGCCGTGGTTGCGGGTCAGCGTCTGCGGCACGTAGGCCTCCTCGCCGAGGGCTTCGAAGTCACGACGCAGGGTCTGTGCGCCGAGCACGCCGCGCCAGCCGAACAGCGGCTGATGGGTCAGTTCCAGGCGGGCGTCGGTGGCGTCATTGTTGAAGCGGGTGCCCACTTCACCGCCTTCGATTTCCTTGTGCTGATAGTCGCTGTGGCCGATGCGCAGCCGCGCCAGCTCGAAGCCCGGCAGCGGATCGCTCAGCTCGCCGCGCAGATCCCAGCGCTTCTGGCGCATGTCGACATAAGGCACGCTGCCATGCTCGTCATGATCATGGTCGTCGTCATCGTCGTGATCATCATGGGCACCGCAGTGCCAGTCGCTGCCGTGGGTATGGCAATCGGCGTGCTCATGGGCCAGCAGCCCGTAGCGATTGTTCTGCTCACCGTAGGCGGCGCCGATGTAACCGCGCTCGCCGATGAAGCTTGCGCCCAGGTTGAAGCTGTCGGTGTCGTTGTAGGAGCCTTCCTGCTTGTCCGGCGAGCCGGGGATTTCATAGGGGTCGGCCTGGCGTTTGGTGCCCTCGGCGCGGACAGCGAAGTTGCCGCTGCCAGCAGTGATACCGAACACCCCTGCCCCTTCGTTGGCGACGCTGTTGGCGCGTAGCTCCAGCTCGCCTTCGTAGCCCTTCTCCGGAACGCGGGTGGGTACCTTCTTGTCGATCACGTTGACTACCCCGCCGATGGCGCCGCCACCGTAGAGCAGGGTCGCCGGCCCCTTGAGCACCTCGATGCGCTCGGCCAGTAACGGCTCGCTGGTCACCGCGTGGTCGGGGCTGATGGTCGAGGCGTCGAGCAGCTCCACGCCATCGCTCAGCACCTTGACCCGAGCGCCGTCCAACCCGCGAATCACCGGGCGCGCCGCACCGGCGCCGAAGCTGCTGGAGCGAACTCCGGGCAGGCTTTCCAAGGTTTCACCCAGCGTTGCCTCGCGACGCAGCACCAGTTCATCTCCCTCCATCACGGCAGCCGGCGTGGTCATTTCATGGCTCTGCTTGGCTAGACCGCTGGCGCTGACCACGACGGATTGCAGTTCGACCGGCTCGGCCGCCCAGGCAGCCGGAACCAGGGCCAGGCTGATCGCCCAGGCCAGGGGATGACGCTTCAGTTTCATGTGACTCTCCAGACAATGGCGGTTGCCTTCCGAGGCAACCGAAGACGGCTGTGCGCCGGCATCCGGTAGCGGTGCCAGCTTCGCCGGGCGAGAATCTAACATGTTATATCGTAACGTTTAAGCCTGTTTTTCCAGTAACAGGTACAACGGATGAACCCTGTTCGTGGTCGACATGGAAACGCCGGGCGAACCGCGCGCGGCTTTTGCACCGCTTCGGGAGATAGATCATGACCGTAGACATCGACACCACCACGGGTACCTGCTGCGTGGTCATCAACGGCAATACGCACCGCAGCGCCCTGATGGACGTACGCATCACCACCGATCCACAGGCGCGGATGTCGGTGATGAATATCGACGGCGCAAGCATCCATGTGCCGGAAGACGAAGCCGAGCATCTGATCGCCGCGGGCGCGGTGGATGACCGGTCCAATCTGGTCGCGGACGACTGAAACTGCGGCAGAAAAGCAAAACCCCGGCTAGCCGGGGTTTTTTGTAGGTGCTCGCAGCAAAATCCTCTGCAGCCTTTGGAAGTGCGCCCCGCTTCGACTTCAGCTTTCGAGCCGGGGCGACACTCCGACACTGGTCTTAGCCGGCGTGGTAATCCGCGTCGGCTTCCTCGAAGCGCTTGACGATGCTCGGGGCCGGCTCGGCGCCCAGCTTGCTCACCACATAGATGGCAATGCTGGCGAGGATGAAGCCCGGGATGATCTCGTACAGACCCAACCCGATGAATTCCTTCCACACCACCACGGTGACGGCACCGACCAGCATCCCGGCCAGCGCGCCGTTGCGGGTCATGCGCTTCCACAGCAGCGAGATCAGCACCACCGGGCCGAACGCCGCGCCGAAACCGGCCCAGGCGTAGGACACCAGACCCAGCACCTTGCTGTCGGGGTTGGAGGCGATGCCGATGGCGACCAGCGCGATCAGCAGCACCATCGCCCGGCCGACCCAGACCAGCTCGGTCTGCGAGGCGCTCTTGCGCAGCATGGCCTTGTAGAAGTCCTGGGTCAGGGCGCTGGAGCTGACCAGCAGCTGCGCACTGAGGGTACTCATTACGGCAGCGAGGACGCCGGAGAGGATGATGCCGGCGACCCACGGGTTGAACAGGATCTTCACCAACTCGAGGAAAACACGCTCACCATTCTGGCTAACCGGCCCGGCCAGTTCCGGGTGTCCGGCGAAGTAGGCGATACCGAAGAAGCCCACCGCCACGGCACCGGCCAGCGTCAGGATCATCCAGGCCATGCCGATGCGGCGGGCGTTGGGGATGGTCTTGATCGAGTCGGCGGCCATGAAGCGCACCAGGATATGTGGCTGGCCGAAGTAGCCCAGGCCCCAGGCCAGCAGCGAGATGATCGCGACGAAGGAGAGCCCGCTGAACATGTCGAAAGCCGCCGGATTCTGGGTGGCGATGGTATCCATCGCGGCGCCCATGTCGCCCAGGGCGAGGATGACGAATACCGGGGTGATCAGCAGCGCGAAGATCATCAGCGTTGCCTGCACGGTGTCGGTCCAGCTCACCGCGAGGAAGCCACCGATGAACACATAGAGGATGGTCGCCGCGGCGCCGATCCACAGTGCGTATTCGTACGGCACACCGAAGCTGCTCTCGAACAGCCGCGCACCGGCGACCACGCCCGAGGCGCAATAGATGGTGAAGAACACCAGAATCACCAGCGCGGAGAAGATCCGCAGCATGCGGCTCTCGTCCTCGAAGCGGTGCGAGAAGTAATCCGGCAGCGTCAGCGCGTTGTGGTTGTGCTCGGTGTGCACGCGCAGGCGACCGGCAACGAACAGCCAGTTCAGCCAGGCGCCAACGATCAGGCCGATGGCGATCCAGCTTTCCGAGAGGCCGGCGACGAAGATCGCACCGGGCAGGCCCATCAGCAGCCAGCCGCTCATGTCCGAGGCACCAGCCGACAGCGCAGTGACAAAGCTGCCGAGGCTGCGGCCGCCGAGGATGTAGTCGTCGAAGTTCTTGGTGGCGCGGTAAGCGACGAAACCGATCAGGATCATCGCCGCGATGTAGATCAGAAAGGTGATCAGCGTGGGTGTACTGATGCTCATGTGTGTCCCTCGTTAGTTGTTGTTCGGCGCAACGCGAGAAGACCCACGCGGCACCTTGGCAGAGGGCGATAGCGAAAAGGCCATCACCTGTGACAGGCCCAACCGGACCCGTCAGTGGCGGAAGAGCGTCCGCCAACTGTCCAATTGTTGTTGTGTTCCGGCTGCCAGAGCGGCCGGGAGGTTTAGCGTGATGCGCCGGGTGAACGATCAAGACCATTCACCCGGTGGTACAGCGTGAATGCGTTCAGTCGTCTCCGAGCGACAGCAGCGAGGCGTTGCCGCCCACCGCAGTGGTGTTGGTCGAGGTGGTCCGCTCGTTGGCGAAGCGCAGCACATAGCTGGGGCCACCCGCCTTCGGACCGGTGCCCGACAGACCACAGCCGCCGAACGGCTGCACGCCGACCACGGCACCAATCTGGTTGCGATTGACATAGAGGTTGCCGACCCGCGCCAGTTGCTCGATGCGCTCGGCGGTTTCCTCGTTGCGGCTGTGTAGGCCGAGGGTCAGGCCGTAGCCGGTGCCGTTGATTGCCGCAACGACCTTCTCCAGGTCCGCCGCGTCGTAGCGCACCACGTGCAATACCGGGCCGAACTGCTCCTTCTTGAGCTGATGAATACCGTCGATCTCGAAGGCCACCGGCGCCACGAAATGACCATTCAGACCAGCCGGCAAGGTCGCCTCGGCGATCAGTCGCCCTTCGCTCTTGAGCTGCTGGATATGCGCCAGCAGGCCTTCGCGAGCTTCCTGGTCGATCACCGGACCGATGTCGTTCTCGCGCAGATGGGTCGGGCCGACTCTGAGCTCGGCCATGGCACCCTTGAGCAACTCGATCACACGATCGGCGATATCACGCTGCACATAGAGCACGCGCAACGCCGAGCAACGCTGACCGGCGCTGGTGAAGGCGGAACCGACGGCATCCTTGATCACCTGCTCGGGCAGCGCGGTGGAGTCGACGATCATCGCGTTCTGCCCGCCGGTCTCGGCGATCAGCGTGGCGATCGGGCCTTCCTTCTCGGCCAGCTGGCGATTGATGATGCGCGCCGTGTCGGTGGAACCGGTGAAGCACACGCCGACCACCCGCGGATCGCGACAGAACACGCCGCCCAGGGTGGCGCCGTCGCCCGGCAGGAAGGCGATTGCCTCTTTCGGCAGGCCGGCTTCGAACATCAGTTCAAGCGCACGCGCAGCGATCAGGCTGGTCTGCTCGGCCGGCTTGGCCAGCACGGTGTTGCCGGCCACCAGCGCCGCGGTGATCTGGCCGAGGTAGATCGCCAGCGGGAAATTCCACGGGCTGACGCAGACGAACACGCCGCGGCCTTCATGGAAAAGCTCGTTGCGCTCGCCGGTCGGGCCTTTCAGCTCTTCGCGGCCAAGCTTCTGCCGCGCCTGCTGTGCGTAGTAACGGCAGAAATCCACCGCCTCGCGTACTTCGTCGATGCCATCCTGCAGCGACTTGCCGGCTT
This sequence comes from Stutzerimonas sp. KH-1, assembly GCF_054483855.1. Taxonomy (NCBI): domain Bacteria; kingdom Pseudomonadati; phylum Pseudomonadota; class Gammaproteobacteria; order Pseudomonadales; family Pseudomonadaceae; genus Stutzerimonas; species Stutzerimonas sp. KH-1. Next base: position 2,327,241 of record NZ_CM137011.1, read on the forward strand.
CAACGGTACACAGCGCCATCAGCTCGGCGCGGTGCTGCTCCAGCAGATCACCCAGACGCTCCAGCACGGCGGCACGGGCTTCCACCGGCGTGGCATTCCAGCTCGGCCAGTAAGCCGCCAGGCGATCGACGGCCTGGCGCGCCTGCTCGGCGCTGGCGAACTGGGCCTGGCCGACAACCTTGTTCAGGTCATAGGGGCAACGCACCTCGGACGGCGTTCCGGCGAGCCTCTGCCCGCTGATGACCGGCGCAGCCTGCCACTGGCGCTCGAGGAAAGGTTGGTAGGCGCTGGCCAGGTCGTTCCATTGGTTCTGGATATTCATGTTGATCCCTTGGGAGTTCTTGCGATTGCCGAACAGCGCCGGCGGCAGCGGAATGCGCGGGTTGCCCAGTGCAGCGAACTTGCGCAGCTGGCTCACCGGGTGATCGATCAGCGATTCGACCGGCACGCGCGGGTCGACCAGCTGGTGGACGAACGACGAGTTGGCACCGTTCTCCAGCAGGCGACGCACCAGATAGGGCAGCAGGTCCTTGTGCGCACCAACCGGGGCGTAGATCCGTACGTTGCGGGTGTACTTTTCGATCACCGTGTCGTACAGCGCATCGCCCATGCCGTGCAGACGCTGGAACTCGAACTCGCGCGGCTGCGAGGTTTCCTCGGCCATGGCCAGGATGCAGCTGACGGTGTGCGCGTTGTGGCTGGCGAACTGCGGGTAGATCACCCCACGGGTGTGTTCGGACAACAGGTAGCGCGCGCAGGCAAGGTAGGAAGTGTCAGTGCCTTCCTTGCGCGTGTAGACGGGGTAGCCGTCCAGCCCCTGGACCTGGCACTGCTTGATCTCGCTGTCCCAGTAGGCGCCCTTCACCAGCCGTAGCGGAATGCGTTCGCCAAGCTCGCGACCGAGCAGCGTCAGCCAGACCAGCACCGGCAGGCAGCGCTTGGAATAGGCCTGGATGACCAGGCCGAACTCGCCCCAGCCGGCGATGGCCGGGTCGCGCAGGAGCTTTTCGTACAGTTCCAGCGACAGCTCGAGGCGGTCGGCCTCCTCGGCATCGATGGTGATTCCGACATTGCGCTGACGCGCCAGCACAGCCAGGTCGCGCACGCTGGAAAACAGCTCGGTGAGCACGCGCTCGCGCTGGGCGACTTCGTAACGTGGATGCAGCGCCGACAACTTGATCGACACCGACGGACGCGGGCCCTTGCCGACCTGCGGCTCGGCGCCGACGGTTTCCACGGCCTGACGGTAGTCGGCCATGTACTTGGCGGCGTCTTCGGCGGTCAGCGCGGCCTCGCCGAGCATGTCGAAGGAATAGGTGTAGCCCTTCTCGCGCTCGGGACGGCCGTTTTTCAGCGCTTCGGAGATGGTACGGCCAAGCACGAACTGCTTGCCCATCAGCTTCATCGCCTGGTTCATCGCGCTGCGGATCACCGGCTCGCCAGAGCGCTTGAGCAGGCGGCCGATGACGTTCTTCGGCCGGCCGTCGGCAGTTTCCGGATCGACCACCTTGCCGGTCATCACCAGCCCCCAGGCGGCGAAGTTGACCAGCACGTTGTCGCTCTGGCCGAGGTGGCGTTCCCACTCGGCGGCGTTGAGCTTGTCGCGAATCAGCGCGTCAGCCGTGGCGGCATCCGGCACGCGCAGCAGCGCTTCGGCCAGGCACATCAGCATCAGCCCTTCCTGGGTGTCCAGGCTGTACTGGCGCAGCAGCGCGTCGAGGGTGTCGACGGCATTGTCGCGTCCGCGCACGGCTTCGATCAGGCTGCGGGCACGCTCGCGAATGGCGGCGATGCCCGCCTCGCCGGGATCGGCGAGCTGCAGCAGTTCGGTGAGATATTGCGCCTCGTCAACGGCGTAGTTGGCGCTGATGGCGGGAAAGAAATCCGCGGCTTTCTGGTTGGCGAAGGCGCCTTCCAGCACGTGACCGGCCTTGAACATGCGCCGCTCCTCTTGTGATTGTGTCTGCTTATAGGTCTAGTCCACGGCCAGGCTGTTGGTGCAGCACAAGACAATGAGCCAGGTCGGGACACGGAATGTAGGGGCAGCGTGACGCGTCGTTCTTGCGCAAAACTACGGAAGTTTTACGAAAAACTACGAAAGCCGGACGCCGAAATACGGCGGCAATGAACGCGCACCAAGATGGCGCAGGAATATGCGCCTGACAGCTGAAGAGCCCGAAAACAGGGCGATCTGAAGAAAGCTCAGGAGTCCGACTTGCGCAATCCGCGAGGGGTCAGACCGAGGTAGCGGCGGGTCGCCGTGGTCAATGCGCTCTGGCTGGAGAAGCCGCACTCCTCGGCAATCCGCACCAGCGGCAGCGGCGTTTCGCGCAGCAGACGAGCGGCACGGTCGAGGCGGGTCTTGAGCAGGTACTGGTGCGGCGTGAGGCCGACGCAATCCTTGAACTGGGCGTGGAAGTGGCTGGGGCTGAGGCAGACCACCTGGGCCAGCTCGGCGACGGTGATGCGCCGCGCCAGGTTGTCCTGGATATGGCTGTCCAGCCGCTGCAGATCGAGCGGACCGGCCGGGCGCTGCTGGGACTCGCCGAACAGTCGCAGGTGCAGCGCCCGCAACAGCACGCCGCCCAGCGCCCGGGCCAGCAGCGGGTCGCTGCCGTAGCGCGCCAGTTCGGCACCGGCGTAGGCCAACAGGTTCTGGAAGTCGGCATCCAGCGCTGGATAGCGCGGCGCCTCGAACAGGCGGGCCAACAGCGCAGGGTCATCGGTGACAACATCCTGCTCGTCGAGATCGATGATCAGCATGCGGTTGTCGCCCATGCCGGCGAAGCCGTGGTCGGCATCGCCCGGCACCAGGCAGGCACGCATCCGGCAGACTTCGCCACCCGAGCCATTGACCTCGAATTCCGCGCGCCCAGAGAGCGACATCACCAGCTGGTGATAGTCGTGGGCGTGCTGGTGAGTCTGGTCATCCAGGCGAAGCAGACGGGCGTTGAGCATGATGGGCACCTGTGCGTGCAAGCACTGTACCTAAGCCGGCATGAAGTGCCCACCCCCACGCGACGGGATTGAAATCATCCGCGCCACCACCCATCTAAGGTGCACGTATTCGCAACGGGTGCCGCATGAACGACGACATCAATCAGGATCATATCGAGCAGGAAATCATCTCCTCCAACGGTCTCGTACTGCCCGATCAACAGCAGCCGGACAAGCTCTACATCATCCCCGTGCACAACCGGCCGTTTTTCCCGGCGCAGGTGTTGCCGGTGATCGTCAACGAAGATCCCTGGGCCGAGACTCTGGAACGCGTGGCGAAGACGCCGCATCAGCGCGTGGCACTGTTCTTCGTCGACTCGCCGGTGCTGGACATGGCCACCTTCGACCCGGACAGCCTGCCGGAGCACGGCACCATGGTCCGCGTGCACCACGCCTCGCAGGAAGGCGGCAAGCTGCAGTTCGTCGCCCAGGGCCTGGCGCGGGTGCGCATCCGCGGCTGGCTGCGGCGCAAGCCGCCGTATCTGGTGGAAGTCGATTATCCGAAGAGCGATGACGACCCGCGTGACGAGGTGAAGGCCTACGGCATGGCCCTGATCAACGCAATCAAGGAGCTCTTGCCGCTCAACCCGCTGTACAGCGAGGAGCTGAAGAACTACCTCAATCGCTTCAGCCCCAACGACCCGTCGCCACTGTCGGACTTCGCCGCCGCGCTGACCACCGCGCCTGGCGTGGAATTGCAGGAAGTACTGGATACCGTGCCGGTCTTGAAGCGCATGGAGAAGGTGCTGCCGCTGCTGCGCAAGGAAGTGGAAGTCGCCAGGCTGCAGAAGGAGCTGACCGGCGAGGTGAATCGCAAGATTGGCGAGCGCCAGCGCGAGTTCTTCCTCAAGGAACAGCTGAAGATCATCCAGCGCGAGCTGGGTATCACCAAGGATGACAAGAGCGCCGATGCCGACGAGTTCCGCGCGCGACTGGAAGGCAAGGTAGTGCCGCCCGCCGCGCAGAAGCGCATCGACGAGGAACTGAACAAGCTGTCGATCCTCGAGACCGGCTCGCCGGAATACGCCGTCACCCGCAACTACCTCGACTGGGCCACCGCCCTGCCCTGGGGGGTGTACGGCCAGGACAAGCTCGACCTCAAGCGCGCGCGCAAGGTGCTCGACAAGCACCATGCCGGTCTCGATGACATCAAGAACCGCATCCTCGAGTTTCTCGCCGTCGGCGCCTTCAAGGGCGAGATCGCCGGCTCCATTGTGCTGCTGGTCGGCCCGCCGGGCGTGGGCAAGACCAGTATCGGCAAGTCCATCGCCGAATCCCTCGGCCGGCCGTTCTATCGTTTCAGCGTCGGCGGGATGCGCGATGAGGCGGAAATCAAGGGTCACCGTCGCACCTACATCGGCGCGCTGCCCGGCAAGCTGGTGCAGGCGCTCAAGGATGTCGAGGTGATGAACCCGGTGATCATGCTCGACGAGATCGACAAGCTCAGCAGCAGCTACCAGGGCGATCCGGCCTCGGCGCTGCTGGAGACGCTGGACCCGGAGCAGAACGTCGAATTCCTCGACCATTACCTGGACCTGCGCCTGGACCTGTCCAAGGTGCTGTTCGTCTGCACGGCCAACACCCTGGACTCGATTCCCGGCCCGCTGCTCGACCGCATGGAGGTGATCCGCCTGTCCGGCTACATCGCCGAAGAGAAGCTGGCCATCGCCAAGCGCCACCTGTGGCCGAAGCTGTTGGACAGGACCGGCGTGCCCAAGCAACGCCTGACCATCAGCGACAGCGCCATGAAGGCGGTAATCGAAGGCTATGCGCGCGAGGCTGGTGTGCGTCAGCTGGAGAAACAGCTGGGCAAGCTGGTGCGCAAGGCGGTGGTCAAGTTGCTGGAAGACCCTCAAGCGGAACTGAAGATCACGCCGAAGGACCTGGAAAGCTACCTCGGCAAACCGGTATTCCGCAGCGAACAGGTGCTCTCCGGCGTCGGTGTGATTACGGGGTTGGCCTGGACCAGCATGGGTGGCGCCACACTGCCGATCGAGGCCACGCGCATCCATACGCTCAACCGCGGCTTCAAGCTCACCGGCAAGCTCGGTGACGTGATGAAGGAATCGGCGGAGATCGCCTACAGCTATGTCAGCTCGAACCTGAAAACCTTCAAGGGCGATCCGGAGTTCTTCGACCAGGCTTTCGTGCACCTGCACGTGCCGGAAGGCGCGACACCCAAGGACGGCCCCAGCGCCGGCATCACCATGGCCAGCGCGCTGCTCTCCCTGGCGCGCAACCAGCCGCCGAAGAAAGGCGTGGCCATGACCGGCGAGCTGACGCTGACCGGCCACGTATTGCCGATCGGCGGGGTGCGCGAGAAGGTGATCGCGGCGCGGCGGCAGAAGATCTTCGAGCTGATCCTGCCGGAAGCCAATCGCGGCGACTTCGAAGAGTTGCCAAACTATCTCAAGGAAGGCCTGACGGTGCATTTCGCCAAGCGCTTCGCCGATGTGGCCAAGGTGCTGTTCTGACGCGGGACAAGATGCAGACCAGCTGTAGTCGAGGGGTGGAAGTCGCGCTGCACTTCCACCCTTCGGGGCGGGCGCAGACCGAGTGCGCGCCTGCGACCAGGCTCTTTTGGGCTATCCTTCCCAACTCATTTCCGACCGGTGCCGATCATGCCTTTCGACATCCCTCGTCTGTTGCTGCCCGCCAGCGTCGCCCTGCTCGCCGCCTGCGCAAGCAACGACAAGGCGGCCTCCAGCGTCGTGCTCAGCGACGACAACCGCTGCCCGCAAACGCTGCAGAGCGGCCAGCAACTCATCGTCAGCCTGCCGAGCAACCCGACCACCGGCTATCGCTGGATTCTGCACGAAGCAGCCGCGGAGCAATTGCGCAGCCTCGGCCCCGAAGTGTTCAGCAATCCAGACGGCGACATGATCGGCGGAGATGGCCTGTCGACCTGGCGCTTCGAGGCACAGGAGTCCGGCAGCGGCAGGCTGTACCTTACCTATCAACGTCCGTGGGAGGCCGACGCCGAGCCAGCGGGCATGTTCGATTGCCGTATCGAGGTACGCTGAGTCGGGCGGAGCCCGCGGTGAGCATGGTTTCAGCTACAATGCCGCCCCGTTTTCACACACGCCGCCCGACACCGTGAGTCACGATCCCGACCGTCTGTTCGCCCAGCCCCTGCCCCGCATTCAGGACTTCGTCTTTAACGAGGACGTGGTGCGGGTGTTTCCCGACATGATCAAGCGCTCTGTGCCCGGTTATCCGACCATCGTCGAGAACATCGGCGTGATCGCCGCCCAGTTCGCACAGCCGCATACTCATCTGTACGACCTCGGCTGCTCGCTGGGCGCGGTGACCCAGGCGTTGCGCCGCCACGTGACTGCCGACAACTGCCAGGTCATCGCCGTGGACAACTCCGCGGCGATGGTCGAGCGCTGCCGTGAATACCTCCACGGGCAGGACTCGATGTTCCAGGAGCTGTTGCCGGTCGAGGTCATTGAGGGCGACATTCTGGCTCTGCAGTTCCAGCCCAGTTCGCTGGTGGCGCTGAACTTCACCCTGCAGTTCATCGCACCGGAACAGCGCCCGGCGCTGCTCAGCCGCATTCGCCGGGCGCTGGTGCCCGGTGGCGCGGTGATCCTGTCGGAAAAACTGCGCTTCGAAGATGAAGACGAGCAACAGTTGCTGACCGACCTGCACATCGCCTTCAAGCGCGCCAATGGCTACAGCGAACTGGAAATCGCCCAGAAACGCAGCGCCATCGAAAACGTGATGAAGCCCGACAGCCTGGAAACCCATCGCCAACGGCTACTGGATGCCGGCTTTTCCAAGGTCGTGCCCTGGTTCCAGTGCCTGAATTTCGCCTCGCTGATCGCCCTGCCATGAATCTCGACCTGACTCCCCTCGCCTGGCGCCTGGCCGGCACTCCGCTGGCCGCCTGGGCCAACGGCGTTCAGCAGCAGCTGGATGCCAAACTCGCGGTCGGTCACGGCGATCTGCCGCGCTGGAAACGTGCCGTCGATGCACTGCCTGCTCTGGCGCCCGTGCAGGTCGAACTGCGTGACAGCTTCCGCCTCGACGCGACCTGTGACGACGCCACGCGCCAGGCCACCTACGACGCGCTGATGGGACTCTCGCCATGGCGCAAGGGGCCGTTCGACGTGTTCGGTGTGCATGTCGATACCGAGTGGCGCTCGGACTGGAAGTGGGACCGGGTTGCGCCGCACCTGAATCTGGTCGGCAAACGCATCCTCGACGTCGGTTGCGGCAACGGCTACTACATGTGGCGCATGCTCGGTGCCGGCGCCGACAGCGTGGTCGGGGTCGACCCGAACTGGCTGTTCTTCTGCCAATTCCATGCAATGAAGCGCTACCTGCAGGAGCTGCCGGTCTGGCATCTGCCGTTCGCACTGGAAGAACTGCCGGCCAGGCTCGAAGGCTTCGAAACGGTGTTTTCCATGGGCGTGCTCTACCATCGCCGCTCACCGGTCGACCATCTACTCGACCTCAAGGACTGCCTGGTACGCGGCGGCGAGCTGGTGCTGGAAACACTGGTGGTCGAGGGCGACGAGAACACCGCCCTGGTACCGGAGGATCGCTATGCGCAGATGCGCAACGTCTGGTTCCTGCCCTCGGTGAGGGCGCTGGAATGCTGGTTGCGCCGCGCTGGCTTTGTCGACGTGCGCTGCGTGGATGTCAGCGTGACCAGCATCGCGGAACAGCGCAGCACCGAGTGGATGCGCTACCAGTCGTTGCCCGACTTCCTCGACCCGCAAGACCACGGCAAAACGGTCGAAGGTCTGCCGGCCCCCATGCGCGCCGTACTCCTCGCCCGCAAGCCCTGACGGCAGGTTGGTCGCTCAACGAGAGGCGCGGGCAGCGCAGCGGTGCTTGCGCCGCTTCGCTACCAACTGACGCAACGGCGTATTAGCCATTTCCCTGAGCCGGCGCCGATCCAGATCGCGCGACGCCAGCTGCCGATCATCCAGCTTCAACAATTGCCGATACAGGCGTCGCTGCCGCCAGGCGCGAAACCAGTCATGCAGGCTGCGCTGCAGATCCAGCGGCCACATGGCCGGCAGGTAGAAGTCCGGTAGCTGCGGCTCGGATTGTTGCCGTACATGGGTATCGCGTCGTTCACCAGACATGCTCACCTCCGCTTCGCTCTCGGTGGCCACGGGCTTGTGGCGCCACCGGTTGCCTACAGGATGAGCGGGCCTCAGTCGTTCAAACAAACGACTAATATGAAAGCCTGTGTTCAGAAAAACTGAAGCCTTCCTATGCCCGAGCCACTTGAGCAATCCACTACCCCTTCGACGCCCCTGCTGGAAAGCGATGTCCTGCGCACCTTTGTCGCCATTGCCGAAAGCGGCAGCTTCACCCGTGCCGCTGGGCAGATCTATCGCAGCACCTCGGCTGTCAGCATGCAGATCAAGCGGCTTGAAGAGACTCTCGGGCGCTCCCTGTTCGTCCGCGAAGCACGGCAGGTGCGCCTGACACCGGCCGGCGAGACACTGCTCGGCTATGCCCGGCGCCTGCTCAAGCTCAACGAGGAGGCCATCGCGCACTTCCTCCAGCCAGCGCTGCAGGGGCGCGTGCGCTTCGGAACGCCGGCGGATGTCGGAACGCGCATCCTGCCCGGTCTGCTGGCGTTGTTCGCCCGCAGTCATCCCGGAGTCGAAGTAGATGTGTCGGTCGCGCGCAGCATCGATATGATCGAGCGCATCGACGCAGGCGAACTGGACCTCGCCCTGGTCACCGTTGGCAACCTCGGCCAGGACGACTCGCGGGGCGAGCCGATCCATAGCGAACCGCTGGTCTGGGCGGGTCGCAGTGGTGGGGTCGCCGCGCTGCGCGCGCCGCTGCCGCTGGCGCTGGCCAGCCCCGATTGCGCCTGGCGACGACAGGCGCTGGATGCCCTCGACCGCGTCGGCCGCAGCTATCGAGTGGCCTACTCCAGCGAACAGACTTCGGGACAGGAGGCCGCGATGATTGCCGATCTCGCCATCGCGCCCTATCCATCAAGCCTGATTCGCCCGCCCCTGCAGCGTCTGGATGGGCAGTATGGGTTGCCACAACTGGGCGAGTATCAGATCAAGCTGCTACGCGGCAGCAATCGAAGCGAAGCCGTTGAGGTGTTGGCCGCACAGGTGACCGCCGCCTTTGTCGAATACCGAACACGACCGGCCACGCGATTGGAGCGAAACGAGGAAATGAAATGGCACGCTGGATGATCGTGGCGGGCGCTGCCCTGCTACTGCTCGGCATCGCCTGGCACTATTTCCCATGGCTGCTGAGCTGGTTCGGTCGATTGCCCGGCGACATCCGCATCGAGTCCGAACGCAGCCGGGTGTTCATCCCGATCACCTCGATGGTGATCCTCAGCGTGGTGCTGACCGTACTGATCAACCTGTTCCGCCGCTAAGGTGGAACACGGCGCCCCGCACTATCGTGGTACCCGGCTTGCCACGGATGACGCCCGGCGAACCTCACCAATCGAAGCCCGCCCGCCGCGTGTCATCTAGGCCGAAACACTCCGATTCCCTCAGCCCCGCGCCGCCGCACTCAGGATCAGATGCTTCATTTCCTTGACCGCCTGCTTGAAGCCGACGAACAGCGCATGGGCGACGATGGCATGGCCGATATTCAGCTCGTTGACGCCACGAATGGCGGCGATGGCTTCGGCGTTGTGGTAATGCAGGCCATGGCCGGCGTTGACGATCAGTCCGTGACTCAGGCCGGCCTCGACACCGTCGCGAATGCGCGCCAGCTCGCAGGCCCGCTCGGCAACGCTGTGGGCATCGGCATAACGGCCGGTGTGCAGTTCGATAGCCGGTGCGCCGACACGAGCGGCCGCCTCGATCTGTCGCGGGTCGGCATCGATGAACAGCGAGACCTCCGCGCCACAGCCACGTAGACGCTCAACGGCCTCGCGAATGCGCGCTTCCTGCCCGAGCACGTCCAGCCCACCCTCGGTGGTCAGCTCCTGACGCGTTTCCGGGACCAGGCAGACGTGCTCCGGACGCAGCTGCTCGGCGAATGCGAGCATCGCCTCGGTGACCCCCATCTCGAAGTTCATCCTCGTCTGCAACGCGTCCTTCATCATCAGCACATCGCGCTCCTGGATATGCCGACGATCCTCGCGCAGGTGCACCGTGATGCCATCGGCACCGGCCTCTTCCGCATCCAGCGCGGCCTTGACCGGGTCCGGATAGCGGGTGCCGCGGGCCTGACGCAGTGTGGCGACGTGGTCGACGTTGACGCCGAGCAGAATTCGATTGGCTTCAGTCACGCGGGGCCTCCTTCAGGTTCATGAACAATTCGCGGCTGACTAGCGGTCGGCCGCCCAGATGCGGTGCCAGAGCCTGGCGCATCAGCCGCTTGGCCGCGGCGAGCGCACCCGGCACCTGCCAATCGGCCTCGGCCATGGCCAAAAGTTCCGCGCCGTTGAACAGCCCAGGCTGGAAGCTCACAACCGGCTCCAGGCCGGCGTCCGGCACCAGCCGATACAGCCGCTGCGCGTCGATCGGCTGGCCGGCGATATCGATGTCGAGGGCAAAACCATAGCCCAGCTCGTCGAGCAGTCGCCATTCGAAGGCCCGCAGCAACGGCTCAAGCGGCCGGTGCTCGGCCAGCGCCGGCAGAGTCGCGACGTAATGCTCGAACAGTGCAGGGTGCGCGTCCTCCGCCGGCAGCAGGCGTATCAGCAGTTCGTTGAGGTACATGCCGCTGAACAGCGCCTGGCCATCGAGCCAGTGGGCGGGCCCGGCGCTTTCCAGGCGGGCAACGGTCTTCAGTTCGGACTTGCCGCGCAGTTCGACTTCCAGCGATACGAACGGGCGGATCAGGCTGCCGGCCTTGCCCCGCGCGGCACGCATGACGGCGCGCAGCCGCCCCTGCGGAGTGAACAGGTCGACCAACGCGCTGCTTTCCTTGTAGGGACGGCTGTGCAGAACGAATGCAGGCTGGTGCATGGCGGGCCAGGGCGTGCGCGATGCGCACGGGTGAGTGCGAAGGTGGTGTTACTGATAGCCCAGCGAATGCAATGCGCGCTCGTCGTCGGACCAGCCACCCTTCACCTTGACCCACAGGTTGAGCATGACCTTGGAGTCGAAGAGGACCTCCATGTCCTTGCGCGCTTCCTGGCCGATGCGTTTGATGCGCTCGCCCTTGTCGCCGATGATGATCTTCTTCTGCCCGTCGCGCTCGACCAGAATCAGCGCGTGGATGTGCAGCACGTGGCCTTCCTGCTTGAAGTCCTCGATTTCGACGGTGATCTGGTACGGCACCTCGGCGCCAAGCTGACGCATGATCTTCTCGCGCACCAGTTCGGCGGCGAGAAAGCGGCTGCTGCGGTCGGTGATCTGATCTTCCGGGAAGAAGTGCTCGCCCTCGGGCAGGCGCTCGGCCACCAGCTGTTCCAGGGTTTCAAGATTCTGCCCGTGCTGCGCGGAGATCGGCACGATCTCGGCATTCGGCAGCTGCTCGGCCAGCCAGCGCAGGTGCGGTAGCAGCTCGGCCTTGTCCTCGATGCGGTCGGTCTTGTTGACGGCGACGATCAGCGGCCCAGTGACGTATTGCACGCGCTCGAGCACGGCCTGGTCTTCATCGGTCCAGCGAGTGCGGTCGACCACGAAGATCACCACATCGACGTCCTTCAGCGCCGAGGCCGCGGTGCGGTTCATATAGCGATTGAGCGCCGTCTCGCCATTCTTGTGCAGACCGGGCGTGTCCACATAGACAGCCTGAACGTTGCCTTCGGTCTTGATGCCAAGCATGTTGTGCCGCGTCGTCTGCGGCTTGCGCGAGGTAATCGCCAGCTTCTGGCCGAGGATGTGGTTGAGCAAGGTGGATTTGCCGACGTTCGGCCGGCCGACGATCGCGACATAACCGCAACGGCTGACGTCTTCGGATTGTTGCTGCTCGTCAGTCATGTCCGTTCTCCACGCCCAGGGCGATCAATGCGGCTGCTGCGGCAACCTGTTCGGCAATGCGGCGACTGGCGCCCTGCCCATGAGTTTTGTCGTTGAGCAAGGCCACCTGGCATTCGACGAAGAAGGTGCGGCAATGCGGTTCGCCCTGGATATCCACCACTTCGTAGCGCGGCAGCTCACAGGCACGCGATTGCAGAAACTCCTGCAGGCGGGTTTTGGGATCCTTATTGGTATCCACCAGGGTCAGGCCCTGAAGTTCGTTGGCCAGCCAGGCGATGACCCGCTCACGAGCGACGTCCATGCCAGCATCGAGATAGATGGCGCCGATCAGCGCCTCGAGGGTATCGGCGAGAATCGATTCACGGCGGTAGCCACCACTCTTGAGTTCGCCGGAGCCGAGGCGCAGATGGTCACCAAGCTCGAAGCCGCGTGCCAGCACGGCAAGCGTCTCGCCCTTGACCAGCCGGGCCCGCAGGCGCGACAGCTGGCCTTCGCGGGCCTGTGGAAAATGGTTGAAAAGTGCCTCGCCGGCAATGAAGTTGAGGATGGCGTCACCGAGAAACTCCAAACGCTCGTTGTTGCGTCCGGCATAGCTGCGGTGCGTCAGAGCCAGGAGCATCAGCTCCTGGTCCTTGAATTGATAGCCGAGCTTGCGCTCGAGGCGGGCTAACGAAGTGCTCACGGCATCCTTAGGCGATATTCTTTGTCGAAGTTCGCCACCAGATCGAGATTGCGGATCAGCGGCTCGCGTTTTTCGTACTTCAGGTGTGCCCTGAATTCATTGTTCTGGATCTCGACCTTCAGCGCTTCCTTCAGATCGATATTCTGGATGCCGTTGACCTGCATCCCCTTGCTGACATGACTATAGAACTCCCCGACGCTGTGAATCTCAAGCGCTTCGTCGGTTTCCACAGACTGGATGATCTTGTCCATGGACATGTAGTCGAAATAGTGCGGGAACATCTTGAACCCGGTGCTGGCTACGAATGCCACAACCGCCAGGACCATGATCCAGCTCAGCATGGACAGCCCTTTCTGCGAACGCGCAAAACTCATGTCGACCTCTATGTCGTAAACGATACCCACCGATCGGGGCCGGACAAATATAGCGAGCCCGGTTCGTTCAGCGGGGGCCGTAATTCACAGCTTCAGTGAATCAGGCCCACGCGGGAGAAATTCGGCAGGTTGCTGAGCTTGGGATCCGGCCAGCTCATCCAGACGGCGAAGGCCTTACCCACGATGTTGCGGTCAGGAACCATGCCGGCCAACTCGGCCGGAATCGACTCGTCCTGCCAGTAGCGGCTGTCATTGGAGTTGTCGCGGTTGTCGCCCATCATGAAGTAGTGGCCGGCAGGAACGGTCCACTGCCGGCTCGGTTCGATCCGATAGCGCCCCATCTCCTTGCGAATCAGGTGCTCGACCTCACCAAGCTTCTCCCGATATAGCACGGCGCTGCCGAGGCTGCCCGGCTCCTCGCCGATCAGCGTCTCCGCCACCGGCTGGTCGTTGATGAACAGCCGACGATCGCTGCTGTAACGCACGGTGTCGCCCGGCAAACCGACGACCCGCTTGATGTAGTTGATGTTCGGTTGACTCGGATAGCGGAAAACCATGACGTCGCCGCGCTTCGGATCGCTGACCTCGATTACTTTGGTGTCCACCACCGGCAGGCGGATGCCATACGCGAACTTGTTCACCAGAATGAAATCGCCGACTTCAAGCGTAGGGATCATCGAGCCGGAGGGGATCTGGAAAGGCTCGACAAGGAACGAGCGCAGCACCAGCACGATGGCCAATACCGGGAAGAAGGATTTGCCGTATTCGATCAGCAGCGGCTCCTTGTTCAGCGCCTCGAGCGTCGATGGATCGATTTCCCCGGTGCGCCCTTCGTAGTTAGCGATCGCAGCCCGGCGCCGCGGGGCGAAAAACAACAGATCGCTCAGCGCCAACAGGCCGCAGACGGCCACGGCGATAACCAGCAACAGCGGGAAATTGATCGACATATCAGCTATCTACCTTCAACACCGCGAGGAACGCCTCTTGCGGAATCTCCACGCTGCCTACCTGTTTCATGCGCTTCTTGCCGGCCTTCTGCTTCTCCAGCAGCTTGCGCTTACGGCTTACGTCACCGCCGTAGCACTTCGCCAGAACATTCTTGCGCAGCGCCTTGACCGTGGTCCGCGCGACGATCTGCCCGCCAATGGCCGCCTGGATCGCCACATCGAACATCTGTCGAGGAATCAGTTCCTTCATCTTCTCGGTCAGTTGTCGGCCCTTGTAGTGGGCATTGTCGCGATGCACGATCAGCGCCAGCGCGTCGACCTTCTCGCCATTGATCAGTACGTCGAGCTTGACCAGATTGGCTGACTGAAAGCGCACGAAGCTGTAATCCAGCGAGGCGTAACCTCGACTGACCGACTTCAGGCGATCGAAGAAGTCCAGCACCACTTCGCTCATCGGCAGGTCGTAACGCACCTGCACCTGCGAGCCGAGGAACTGCATGTCGCGCTGTACGCCGCGCTTCTCGATACACAGCGTGATTACGTTGCCCAGATGATCCTGCGGGACCAGGATGTTGGCCTGCACGATCGGCTCGCGCATGTCTTCAATGGAGGACAGATCCGGCAGACGCGAAGGATTGTCGACATAGATGGTGTCGCCATTCTTGAGTAGCAGCTCGTAGACTACGGTCGGCGCGGTGGTGATCAGATCCAGGTTGTACTCGCGCTCCAGGCGCTCCTGGATGATCTCCATGTGCAGCATGCCGAGGAAGCCGATGCGAAAGCCGAAACCCAGTGCCTCGGAGCTCTCCGGCTCGTACTGCAGCGCGGCGTCGTTGAGCGTGAGCTTCTGTAGCGCCTCGCGGAAGTCCTCGAAATCATCGGAGCTGACCGGGAACAGGCCGGCATACACCTGTGGCTTGATGCGCTGAAAACCAGGCAGCATCTCAACGTCCGGCGTGCTTGAAAGCGTCAGGGTATCGCCCACCGGCGCACCATGGATGTCCTTGATGCCGGCGATGATGAAGCCCACTTCACCGGCTTTGAGATCTGCTGTGGCGGTGTGCTTGGGCGTGAAGACGCCCACACTGTCGACCTGGTGGACTTTGCCGGTGGATTTGACCAGTACCTTGTCGCCTTTCTTGATGCGCCCGTGGCGTACCCGAACCAGCGATACCACACCCAGATAATTATCGAACCAGGAATCGATGATCAGCGCCTGCAACGGCGCTTCGATCTCACCGGTTGGCGGCGGGATGACCTGAACCAGACGCTCGAGCACGTCTTCGACACCCATACCGCTCTTGGCGCTGCACGGGACGGCATCGGTGGCATCGATGCCGATGATGTGTTCGATCTCTTCCTTGACGCGCTCAGGCTCGGCCTGGGGCAGGTCCATCTTGTTCAGGACCGGCATGACCTCAAGCCCCTGCTCGATGGCGGTGTAGCAGTTGGCGACCGATTGCGCCTCGACACCCTGCCCGGCATCGACCACCAACAAAGCGCCCTCACACGCAGCGAGCGAACGGCTGACTTCATAGGTGAAGTCGACGTGGCCAGGCGTGTCGATGAAATTCAGCTGGTAAGTCTTTCCATCATTCGCCTTGTAATGCAGCGTGACGCTGTGGGCCTTGATGGTAATACCACGCTCACGCTCGAGATCCATCGAATCCAACACCTGAGCGGCCATTTCTCGCTCGGACAGGCCACCGCACATCTGGATGAACCGGTCCGCCAGGGTGGACTTGCCGTGATCAATGTGGGCGATGATGGAGAAATTGCGGATATGACTCAGGTCACTCACAGCTCAACACTCGGAAAAGACGCGGGCCGATTGCCCGCCGAAAATAGCCGCGAAGTGTAACTGATCAGTCCCGGCAGTGCCACGTACAAGCCATCCACATGATGACCCGCCGTATCGGCGGGGCATTCAGGCGGCCGGAGCAAAAGAAAGGGCGGCCAAAGCCGCCCTTCATTCACCGCTGCTCCGCGCCTAGTCCGCCAGCTTGAATGTGATGAAGCTGGCACGCCCTTGACGCAGGACGCGCATCGATACCGAACGATTTTTCGGCAATTGCTCGGCAACCTGGGCGAAGGTCTCCGCCGAATTGATAGCCTGATTGTTCAGGTGGGTGATGACATCACCTGGGCGCAGACCGATCATCGCCGCCGGGCCGTTGAGAATCTCCGTGATGACCACACCACCCGGCAGGTCGAGACTCTTTTTCTGCTCGGCGGTCAGCTCAGTCACTTTGACACCCAGGCGGTTATCACTACGCTCCTGACCGCTACCGGAAGCCGCCACCGGCTCACCCTCGTCCGGCATCGCACCGATGTTCACATCGAGCATCTTGCGATCGCCATCGCGCACCACTTCCATCCGAGCCTTGCTGCCAGGTTTCAGCGCTCCTACCAAGTGCGGCAGATCTGCCGACATGACGATCGGCTTACCATCGAGACTGAGGATGACATCTCCTACGCGCAACCCACTTCGTGCAGCAGGACCACCGTCCATCACCTGAGCCACCAATGCACCGGCCGGACGCTCGAGGCCGAACGACTCCGCGAGATCCTTGTTTACCTCCTGAATCACGACACCGAGCCAGCCGCGGCTAACCTTGCCGTCGGTGCGCAGCTGATTGGCCACGTCCATCGCCACGTCGATCGGGATCGCGAACGACAGCCCCATGAAGCCACCGGAGCGAGTGAAAATCTGAGAGTTGATGCCGATCACTTCGCCGTCAAGATTGAACAACGGCCCTCCGGAATTGCCTGGATTGATCGCTACATCGGTCTGAATGAACGGGACATAGCTTTCATTGGGCAGGCTGCGGCCGGTTGCACTGACGATACCTGCGGTCACGGTATGGTCAAAACCGAACGGCGAGCCGATAGCCAACACCCACTCGCCGGCCTTGAGCTCATCGGAGCGACCGATCTTCACGGTTGGCAGACCTTTACCTTCGACCTTCAACACAGCCACGTCGGACCGCGGATCGGCACCGACCAGCTTGGCTTCCAGCTCACTCCGATCCGGCAGCCTGACGATGATTTCATCGGCATCGGCGACTACATGATTGTTGGTGAGCACGTAACCATCTTCAGAGATGATGAAGCCAGAACCGAGAGATTGCGCTTCGCGTTGCTGGCCACGCCCTGGCGCGCCTGGCATCTGCGGAATGCTATGTTCGAAAAACTCACGAAAGATCGGTGGCAATCCCTCCAGCTCCGGCATCTGAGCTGTTGCGCTGCGCACGGGCACCTTCTGCTTGGTACTGATGTTGACCACCGCCGGTGATGCACTTTCAACCAGCGGCTTGAAATCAGGCAAAGCCGTTTGCGCTTGCGCCACCACGGCCTGCCCAAGCAAGGCCAGGCCTGCCATGAAGGCAAAGCAGCTGTTTCGATTGAACATGACTACAAGTCTCCCCACTGACAAAACAAGGAAGCTCAGGGACTCGCTGGCCCCGCGAGCATGGCGCGCAAGATCACTGGCTGCCAATCAGGATTGCTCGCCGTACGCCGAGTCCGCATACGCACCAACAGCCAGGAAGCGAAGAATCCGCCGCACCCTGAGAAGATGATGACCGGCTCGTACGATGAAAACTGGGCGGCCACCACGGCGGCGATCATCAACATGATCAGAGGAAAAAGATAGACAAGGGCGGCACCGCGCAGCAACACATCCTCACGAATGCCAACGATAACGGAATCGCCAACCTGCAGCTGAATGTCCGTCAAAGCGCGAACCAACCCGCGCTTCTCGCGGAGGCCGAGGGTATCCATCAACCCCTGACCACAGCCATTTTTTGCGGAACAACCGGAACAGGTACTCTTGCGCCGCGTCTCGACCCAAACCGCACCCTTATCGAGCGCGACTACCCGCCCCGGCTCTTCAATCATTTTTGCGTCTGTTCCGCATCAGCCCGCATCGAAAGCGCTACTCGCTCGGCAGTCCCTAGCGGCACTTCACCCACAACCGTCACCATGACATCACCATCGGCGGTACTGATGCGCTTGGATACCGCAACCGTTGGTCCCATCTGGCTGCGGGCATCCTCAACCAGCGCCCCTCGCAGCGGCTCGAGAAATACCGAAAACTTGGCAAGGCCATCGCCGTAAGAGAGCCAGGAAACCGTTTCCGATGAAGCGGGGCTAGGACGTTCATGCGCATCGAGCAGCTTGAAACCTGGGGGCAGCCAGTCGGTGCGCCACTTTGATGTAGCGCTTGCCGTGCGCTTTTCTATCGTTACAGGTTTACAGGCCTGACTCGGCGCAAGCTGCTCCGCACTGACCGGACCGGCGGCGAACTGTGTGAACTGAAAACGTTCCAGCAGCTGGCCTTTTTCGTTGAGCATCAGAGACTTGAGCGGTAGCGCAGTGTCCCGATCAAGATGCAGTTCGAAGCCATAGCGATGCTGATCCCTGGGAACCACTGCCAGTGCTACGGAAGTACGCCCGGCAACCCGGGAATCGCCCAGCTCGCGGAACTCATACCATTCGGAAAGCGCTTTTGGATCCAGGCGCTGGCCGGTCCATGCTTGCCCTTCGCGCACCTGCGCAGCCAGGTCATCTGATGCGCACTGTACCTGGCCATCCTTCAGGACAACCTCGGCAGGCTCACCGTCGAGCTGTAACAAACGCTCGCGCACCTGATCTCCGTCCACTTGTTGCCAGACGGAATGACTGGAAAAACTGCCATTCCGTTCGTAGACGAAAGTACCTGTATAGCTCTGATTTTGCTCTGCTGAAGCCAAACGACCCATCCAGGTCTCAGCATCAGCGGCAAGGGCCGGCATAGAAAGCCAGCCCCCCATCACCACATACAGCGGTAATACGCGCATGTTTCTCCCTAACGTTCTTCCATGCTGGCCGCACGAGCGTACGGCAGCGCGCTCTCCGATCCATTACCAAAGGCAGCCTGCTGCGCATGCTGACGAACATAAGAAGGCAGACGCTCCTCATGCCAGCGCTCGATCGGGGCGTTCTCCGCCGCAGTCTGGACAGGCATCTGCGCTTGCTCACTGTAGCCCGCCAGTACCGTCGGCCCCTGATTGGCTTGCGGGACCGAAATACTTGGCTGCGGAGCCTGTTGCGCAAGCTGCGGACCGGCCACTTCGCTCTGATTGTACAACCGCACCCCGGCCAGAACAGCTACCGTAACAGACGCTGCTACAGCAATGCGCCCCAAACTCTTCCAACCACCGCGCTGCTGCGTCTGAACCGGCGCAGCCTCGTCGGCCAGCGCAGCCGACACCGCTGCTGCAATATCCAAACGCGGCTCGATCAGTTCCTTGTGCATTGCGGCACGGGCGAGCTGATAACGTGACCATGTGGCCCGCAGCTCTGGGTTGTCGCCTGCGAGTACGCGACGTAATTCCAACTCGTCCGCTTCGTTATCCATCACCGCGGACAGCGATTCATGCAGGGCTTCACGACTCATGGCGGTTCCTCTCTTGGCTGTCGCCGCTGTCTCAGGATTCATGCAACAAGGGTTGCAACGCTTTATCTATGGCTTCACGTGCCCGGAAAATCCGAGAACGCACTGTGCCCACCGGACACTGCATGACGCTCGCAATGTCTTCATAACTAAGACCATCAAATTCGCGTAGTGTTAGAGCCGTACGCAAATCTTCGGGCAAAAGTTGAATGGTTCGATGAACGGTATCTTCAATCTCATCCCTGAGCAGCGAGCGTTCCGGTGACTCGATGTCCTTGAGGGCGTGATCACCTTCATAGAACTCGGCATCCTCAGAGCTCACATCACTGTCCGGCGGACGCCTTCCACGCGCCACCAGATGATTCTTCGCCGTATTGATGGCGATGCGGTACAGCCATGTATAAAAGGCACTGTCACCGCGAAAATTGGCAAGTGCACGATAGGCCTTGATAAACGCCTCTTGCGCGACGTCTTGAGCTTCGTGGGAGTCATGAACGAACCGCACGATCAACCCAAGGATCTTGTGCTGGTACTTCATCACCAGCAGATCAAACGCCCGCTTGTCTCCACGCTGCACTCGTTCAACCAGTTGCTGGTCCTGCTCCTGAGTCAGCATGAACGCTCCTCCCTATCGGAGTAGCATCGCTCACTCCAGCGAACCGACCTGCCAGAATAGACCCGGGCTTTACGCAAAAGTTCTCCCCCCTCCTAGCAAGCTATCCTGCAATACCTGACGGCGATTGCACCACAGCGAAGCGTCAGATCAGCTGACGACGCCGTCCTGGTGTCCATAGCAAGCCTGAGCCGCCCACGTCGCATGGCCAGCCGGCTTACATCCACAACTGCCTATTGAGTAGCTTGGTGTACTAAAAGTTCCCACCGTTAGAAGCGAACGACACTGCAGTCTATTTTGGCGCGACCTCACGTCTATATACTAGGCCACGTTTTCTCCACGGAACTGGACATGAACCAGGCTCAACTATACGACGTGTTAGTCATTGGCAGTGGCGCTGCCGGCCTGACTCTGGCACTGAATCTCCCCGAGAGCCTTCGCGTTGCGGTGCTCAGCAAAGGTGATCTGGCCAATGGCTCGACCTTTTGGGCCCAAGGCGGCGTCGCGGCAGTTCTGGATACAACCGACACCGTGGAATCACATGTCGCTGACACGCTGATCGCTGGTGGAGGCCTTTGCCACGAGGACGCCGTTCGCTTCACCGTGGAGCATAGTAACGAGGCAATCCAGTGGCTGATCCAGCAAGGCGTGCCCTTTACCCGCGACGACACGCCGAATCGAGAGGACGGCGGCTTCGAATTTCACCTCACCCGCGAAGGCGGGCATAGCCATCGGCGCATCATTCACGCAGCCGATGCAACCGGAGCAGCAATCTTCAATACGCTGCTTGGACAAGCCAGGCAGAAACGCAACATCGAGCTACTGCAACAGCGCGTCGCTGTCGACCTGATCACCGAGCACAAGCTCGGCCGCCCAGGCAGGCGCTGCCTGGGCGCTTACGTGCTCAATCGCAACACCGGCGAAGTGGAAACCTTTCAGGCGCGCTTCGTCGTATTGGCGACCGGGGGCGCTGCGAAGGTTTACCTATACACAAGCAATCCGGACAGCGCCTGCGGTGACGGCATCGCCATGGCGTGGCGCGCAGGCTGCCGCGTCGGCAACCTGGAGTTCAACCAATTCCACCCGACCTGCCTGTATCACCCGCAAGCCAAGAGCTTTTTGATCACCGAGGCCCTGCGCGGTGAAGGTGCGCTACTGAAACTACCGAACGGCGAGCGTTTCATGCCGCGCTTCGATGCCCGGGAAGAGCTGGCTCCACGTGACATCGTCGCACGCGCGATCGACCACGAGATGAAGCGCCTTGGTATCGATTGTGTCTACCTAGACATCAGCCACAAGCCTGCGGAGTTTATCAAGAGCCACTTTCCCACCGTTTACGAACGATGCCTGGAGTACGGCATCGACATCACCAGCCAGCCCATCCCCGTCGTGCCAGCGGCCCACTACACATGCGGCGGCGTGGTCGTTGACCAGGCCGGTCGCACCGACATTCCAGGGCTCTACGCAATAGGCGAAACCAGCTTCACGGGGCTGCACGGCGCCAATCGCATGGCCAGCAACTCACTGCTGGAATGCTTCGTCTATGGTCGCGCTGCAGCGAAGGACATCCTGCGCGAGCTGCCCAATTGCGCAAACACGACGACATTGCCTGCTTGGGACGCCAGCCAGGTCACCGACTCCGACGAGGACGTGATCATCGCCCACAACTGGGACGAGTTGAGACGCTTCATGTGGGACTACGTCGGCATCGTTCGCACCACCAAGCGCCTGATGCGAGCCCAGCATCGGGTGCGCCTGCTGCTCAGCGAGATCGACGAGTTCTACAGCAACTACAAGGTCAGCCGCGACCTGTTAGAACTGCGGAACCTGGCGCTGGTAGCGGATTTGATGATCCGCTCGGCAATGGAGCGCAAGGAAAGTCGTGGGCTGCACTACACCCTCGACTACCCCGAGCTGCTCGCCCACGCCGCAGACACTATCCTGGTACCGCCCACCTACGCCGACTGAATTTAAGACGCACCCTCAGGCGACGATGCTGATCCTGCCGCAGCGCGTCGCAGGGCACGCAGACACTGCCGGCAAAACGGCGTCCCGGCACACGAAAACGCAGCACTATGATCAGCGGCAGCGCCAGGCTGTCCGGCAGCAGTTGTATTGGCTGCCATCCCTGCCCAGCACTCCATAACTGCCAACCGTGTTCGTCGTGGCGCACGCCACGCCAGGCCCCTTCCGCCGACAGCAAAATGGCCTTTGGCAGCACGTACCAAGCATGTACGCCGCACAACAGCCAGCAACCCAGCGACGCCCAGCCAGGCAGGCCGGACAGGGCGATGGCCATCAGTGCGAACGACTGAACAAGCAGGTAGAAGGCGAACAGCAGCCGCGACGGCCGCCAGTGACATTCGAAGTGCTGGCTACTTGGGCTGGACACGATCGAGAATCATGCGGACCATGCGACGCAGGTCCTCGTCTTCTGGTTCGCCTCGCTGCATGAACCAGCCGAACATGTCCTGGTCCTCACAACTCAACAGCTTGCGGTAGCGACGCTGATCCTCTTCATCGAGTCCCGGATAGACTTCCTTGACGAAAGGCACCAGCAGCACATCCAGCTCCAGCATGCCGCGGCGACTTTGCCAGAACAGACGATTGAGTTCGGATTGCTCGGCCATACAACGGCTCCTTTTGAGAAGGCCGGCATTATAACGGCTGTCTCGCACTCATCAGCCGCTTTTTTCACCCGCCAGCAACGGCCACTGCGCAACCGTTTTCAGCGGCCTGCTATGATGTCCGCCCGGATTCAGACGGCGACCGATCATGACCGACACTGCTTATTTCTGCGTTCTGTCGCATGAAGGCGTCCTTGCCGTGCGCGGCCCGGATGCCAGCAAATTTCTCCAGGGTCAACTGACCTGCAATCTCAACTATCTGAATGCTGAAACATCCAGCCTGGGCGCACGCTGCACTCCCAAAGGCCGGATGCAATCGAGCTTCCGCATCGTATCGGACGACGATGGCTTTCTTCTTGCCATGGCCAGCGAGCTGCTGCAGTCGCAACAGGCGGACCTGAGCAAATACGCCGTCTTCTCCAAGTCGCGACTTAGCGATGAGTCATCCCGATGGTGCCGTTACGGGCTGTTTGGAGGCGATGGTGCGCTGGTCAGCCTGGGCCTGGACTTGCCACAAAGTCCCGACAGCGTTGTACGAGGCACCGGCCTGATCGCTATCCGACTGCATGACGGCCGTGCAGAACTCTGGGCTTCTGATGAGGCAGAACAGGTCCGGTCCCGCCTGAGTGCGCAACTGAAAGAGGCAGCACTTGATCGCTGGCTGCTCGACCAGATTCGCGCCGGCATCGGCCAGGTCTTCGCCAGCACCCGCGACCTGTTCATCCCGCAGATGATCAACCTGCAGGCGCTTGGTGGCGTGAGCTTCAAGAAAGGCTGCTATACCGGCCAGGAAATCGTGGCGCGCATGCAGTACCTCGGCAAGCTGAAGCGCCGCCTTTACCGCCTTGCGACCCGCGGCGAGCCAGACGAACTGCCAGCGCCAGGCATCGAGCTGTTCTCCCCCGTTCACGGCTCGAGCGTTGGCGAAGTGGTGCTGGCCGCCACCAGCGCAGACAGAATCGAATTGCTTGCCGTAGTGCAGGAGGATGCTGTCGCGGATGGGCGGCTGTACCTCGGCTCGCCGGACGGATTGCCTTTGGAACTGCTAGAGCTTCCTTACAACCTCGATCCTGATCGGGAAATTCAGCGTTAGTGCGAACCGGAGCCGGCACGCACGAGCCAAGAGGCGCACCATAGGGATTGTATTGCGGCAGTATCTGGACAAGCGCCCGAGCGACACCGACCGACACCTAAAGGAATGACATGAGCACCCTTGCAGAGAAAGTCCAGCGTGAACTGACAGATGCGATCGAGAATGATGAGCTGGTTCTGCCCACGCTCCCCGAGGTCGCGTTGCGCGTACGCGAAGCCGCGGAAGACCCGGACATCAGCATACCGGCACTGAGCAAGGTCATCGGCAACGATGCAGCGCTCACCGCGCGCATCATCAAGGTCGTCAACAGCCCGCTGTTGCGCACCAGCCGGGAAATCGACGACCTGCAGATGGCGGTCAGCCGCCTCGGCATCAACTACACCTGCAACCTGGCGACTGGCCTGGCCATGGAGCAGATGTTCCAGGCCACCACCGATATCGTCGACCGCAAGATGCGTGAGGTCTGGAACAAGAGCACCGAAGTGGCCGCCATCAGCCATGTGCTGTGCCGTCATTACACGCGCCTGATGCCAGACCAGGCGACTCTTGCGGGGCTGGTTCATCAGATTGGTATCCTGCCGATACTGACCTATGCCGAAGAGCACGGCGCACTGCTTGCCGATTCGTTCAGCCTCAACCACGTCATCGACCGGATTCACCCCCTGGTTGGCGAAAAGATCCTGCGCACCTGGGACTTCCCCGACTCGATCGCGTCGGTGGCCGGCCAGTACACCGATTTCCAACGCAACTCCGATAGCGTCGATTACGTCGACATCGTCCAGGTCGCCACCCTGCAGAGCCACCTCGGCAGCCAGCACCCTTATACCCAGCTTGACTGGAACAACATTCCCGCCTTCAGCAAGCTGGGGCTCGACCCAGATACGCTCCTCCAGGAAGACGAAGACCTGTCAGCTGCGATGGACGCAGCAATGACGATGCTTCATTAACCCGGCCCACTCGCTCACCGTTCGCCGAACACGAGGAACCGTCCCTGTGGCGCCTAGTCACAAAAAGGGACGGCAATCTCGCCGCATCGTGCCTCGCACCCCACTGCGCCGACACGAATCAGGTAGAAAGGAGAACGCAATGAGCAGAACAACAACCAAGACCTTCTTCTCGGGCGCCCTTGCCCTGCTGTTCGGCTTCGCCGCGAATATCGCGCTGGCTGCCGAAGGAGATAACTTCGTCGACGAGGCCTCGGCCAAGGGCATCGCCGAAATCGAAACGGCAAAGATGGCGCTGGACAAAGGCACGTCCGAGGATGTGAAGCAGTTCGCCCAGAAGATGATCGACGACCACACCCAGGCCAATCAAAAACTTGCGCAACTGGCCCAACAGAAGAACCTCGAGATGTCCGACGAGGCCACACTGATGGACAAGGCGAAGGCGATGATTCTCCAGCTGCGTGACGGCGAGAACTTCGACGAGGCTTATGCCAACAATCAGGTCGTCGCGCATGAACAAACCATCGAGCTGTACCGGGATTATGTCGAGGGCGGCGACAACCCGGACCTCAAGCAGTTCGCCCAACAGACCCTGCCCAAGCTGGAAGAACATCTCCAGCAAGCGAAGGAACTGCAGGCCAAGCACGGCCAGCAGAACTGAGGCCCGGACCCGATGCCGCAGGCCGGCATCGGGTCACACCCGGTCAGGCAGTTGCCAGTCGATCGGCTGAAGACCTTGCTGTCTCAGAAACTGATTGGCACGACTGAAGTGGCCGTTACCCAGAAAACCACGATGCGCCGACAGTGGCGACGGATGCGCCGACTTGAGCATCAAATGCCGCGTCGGATCGATCAGTCGCGCCTTCGACTGTGCGTGCGCGCCCCAGAGCATGAACACCAGATGCGGGCGACACTCGCCAACCACCTCGATCACTCGGTCGGTGAATTGCTGCCAGCCAGCCTTGGCATGGGATCCTGCCAAGCCCTGCTCCACCGTCAGCGAGGTGTTTAGCATCAGCACCCCCTGCTCCGCCCAGCGCTGCAGATAGCCGTGAGAAGGAACCGGTAGGTTGAGGTCGCGCTTGAGCTCCTTGAAGATGTTCTGCAACGACGGCGGCGGCGCCACGCCAGGCTGCACCGAGAAACACAAGCCATGCGCCTGCCCTGGCCCGTGATAAGGGTCCTGCCCGAGGATGACCACTTTAACCTGCTCGAGGGGCGTCGAGTTGAGCGCATTGAAGATCAGCGGCCCCGGCGGGAAGATCACCTTGCCGGCGGCCTTTTCGCGACGCAGAAACGCGGCCAGTTGCTGCATGTAGGGTTTGTCGAACTCCTCGCGCAGGGCTTCTTTCCAGCCAGCCTCGAGCTTGATGCGATCATCCTGGGTCATGAGCGGTTTCCGGATAGCCAAGCGGCGGAACCCTAAGGAACGCCGGTCGCCCTTGTCAACGCCGAAACGCCTCGACCATTGCGTCACCGCAATATCATCCCCCCTCCTTTAGTCATAATCGCACCTGGCTCACGGACTGATGCGGACAAGGGTTCCGATGCGCACATAAAGAGTGACGCCTACCCCAGCCGCAGGGTAAAAAAGCCAACTGCCGACAAACCAATAACAAAAGCGACAACAAGGAACATGCAATGAACCGGATTACTCTTCTGGCGCTAGGGCTGGGGTTTTGTCTTACGGCTCAGGCTGCCGATCCCATCACACTCGGCCTCAATTACCCCCGCACTGGCAGCTACAAGGAAGAAGGTCTGGCGCAGATGCGGGGCGCTCTGTTGGCCATCGACGAAATCAATGAAGCAGGAGGCGTGCTCGGCCGCCCGCTGCAACTCATCAGCCGCAATACAGCCTCACGCCCCGAGAAGGCGGTCGCCAACGTCGACAAGATGGCCGACGAAGGCGTCGCGATGCTGTTCGGCGGCGTCTCCAGCGCCGTGGCGATCGCAGCGAGCAAGCGCGCCAAGGAAAGAGGGTTGCTCTACTTCGGCACGCTGACGTATTCCAACGACACGACCGGCAAAGACGGCCATCGCTACATGTTCCGCGAGTGCAACAACGCCTGGATGAGTGCGCGCGTGCTGGGGCAGTATCTGAACGAGAACCTGCCGGGCAAGAACTACTTCTATATCACTTCCGACTACACCTGGGGCCATACCAGCGAGAGCTCGTTACGCCAGGCTACGGGCACGGTCGACCAGAACAGGCATCCAGGGATCAAAACGGCATTTCCGGGCGCTCGCCTGTCCGACTACCGGGCAGCACTGGAGAAAGCCGCCAGCAGTAACGCCGACGTCCTGGTACTGGTGCTGTTCGGCGAGGACATGGTGCGTGCCATGCGCATCGCCGATGACCTGGGCCTGAACAAGAGGATGCAGATCGCTGTTCCCAACCTGACGCTGTCGATGGTCGAACTGGCCGGCCCCGACATCATGCACGGCGTTCTTGGCACGGAGCCCTGGACCTGGCGAGTTCCAGACCTGGAGGGCTCCGAGCGCGGCAAGGCCTTCGTCCGGGATTTCGGCGAGCGCTACCAGACCCACCCGTCGAGCTCCGCTGCCTCGGCCTACAGCATCGTTCATCAGTGGGCGGATGCAGCCAAACGGGCCAGGAGCATCGGCAGCGAGCAGGTCATCGCGGCGATGGAAGACCACAGCTACACCCTGCTCAAGGATCGCCAGCAATGGCGCGCGTTCGACCATCAGAACGTGCAGTCGGTCTACGCAGTGCGCGTGAAGCCGCGCGAGGAAGTTCTCAAGGACCGCTTCAAGCAGGACTATTTCGAGATCGTCCATCGTCTGTCCGGCGAGCAGGCCGCCCCTTCGCTGACCGAGTGGCAGGAAGAGCGCCGTGCCGGCGGGCAGCCGACTAGGCTACAGTGATCTGCAACGGCAGCGCCTGACGCGAGCAGGCGCTGCCAACGGGACTATTCTGGGACCGGTGTCCACTGCAACCTCGGCGCGTTTGGGATACAGGCCGGGAGGCAGATTCAGGCGCCGGCCGGCAGCCCTGACCCGTCACGAGGATCTCGATATGACTACCGCACTAGAGCCCTATCAAGCCGGCGTCTTCGACCTGACTCACAAGCTGACCGTGGAAAAACACGGTCACACCGCCCTCATCACCATCAATCACCCACCGGCCAATACCTGGGACCGAGAGTCGCTGATCGGCCTCAAGCAAGTGGTGGAGCATCTCAACCACGACGATGATATCTATGCTCTGGTGATCTGCGGCCAGGGCGAGAAGTTCTTCAGCGCCGGCGCCGACCTCAAGCTCTTCGCCGACGGCGACCGAAATCGAGCGCGGGAGATGGCCCGGCGCTTCGGCGAAGCCTTCGAAACGCTGCGCGATTTCCGCGGTGTCTCGATCGCCGCAATCAACGGTTTCGCCCTCGGTGGTGGGCTTGAGTGCGCGCTGGCTTGTGACCTGCGCATCGCTGAGCAGCAAGCGCAGCTGGGCCTACCGGAAGCCTCGGTCGGACTGTTGCCCTGCGCTGGTGGCACTCAAGCCCTTGCCTGGCTCGTCGGCGAAGGCTGGGCAAAACGCATGATCCTCTGCGGCGAGCGCATCACCGCGGAGACAGCACTACGCATCGGCCTGGTCGAGCAGGTGGTCGAACCTGGCCAGTCGCGCGGTCATGCCCTGCTCCTTGCCTCCCGTGTGGCACGCCAGAGCCCAGTGGCGGTACGCGCCATCAAACCCCTGATCGACGGAGCACGACTACGGGTTCCCGCCACGTTCGCGGCGGCAGAGCGCGAGGCGTTCGTCGGATTGTTCGAAGCCGAAGACACGCTCGAGGGCGTCAACGCCTTTCTCGAAAAGCGCGATCCGCGCTGGCGCAACCGCTGACGCATCCATAGCGGGACTTGTGCAGGTCGTTCAGGTGCCGCGGAAGACCTTCGGCGCAGCGAAGCGCGTTCCGACTGAACGACACCGGCCCTGTCTGAATAATGCGGTATCAACGCCGGTAGGGTCGGTACTGCTGCTGGTAGCGGCCGTCCCGGTTGTAATGAGGCCGCAGCCGATGATCGCGGCCGTCGCGAATGATGTGCGGGCGTTGCTGACGATGATCCGGGCGCCAGTGCTCGCGGCGCTCGAAACCGCGGTGACGATCGTAGTACTGCGGTGGGAGCTGGCTCTGATAGCGCGGCGGCAGGTTACGAGGATACTGCGGATAGTGCGAATAAGGGCTGCGCGGATCGTACTGACGGGGACGGCTGTCATGCCGATAGCCACGGTTGTAGCCCTGGCCGTAGCCGGCACTATAACCATGGTTGTAATAGCGTGGGCTTTCAGCCTGGAACACCCAGACGCCGTCTCGCCGATCCGCCTGCGCCTGCAGGCTCGCCCCCAGGCCGAGGCACAGCAGGACCAACAATGATCGAATGCTCATGGGAACACCTCCGATGGTGTCATGGACCCCAGCTCATCAGACCACAACCAGCGGCCAGCTGCTGAAACGGCGGACAACCGGCAGCCATGTAGCGTCTGGGCCTGCTCCAGATGTCGTCAGATCAGCGCGACGGGCTGCCGCAGCTTGTATGGCCGCGGCCGCTTCCCGATAATAGCGGCCCTTTAGCCCCACGGCTCTCGCAGAGCGCGACGGAACGGGAACAGACCCTAGATGACCGAACTCGCCCTGATCATGGTTAGCGCCATCCTGGTCAACAATTTCGTGCTGGTGCAGTTCCTCGGTCTGTGCCCGTTCATGGGCGTGTCGAAGAAGATCGAGACGGCCATCGGCCTGTCGCTGGCGACCACCTTCGTGTTGACCCTGGCGGCCATGTGCAGCTACCTCGTCCAGCAATACGTGCTCAAGCCGCTGGACCTGGAGTTCCTGCGGACCATCAGCTTCATTCTGGTAATCGCCGTGACGGTACAGTTCACCGAGATGGTCGTGAACAAGACCAGTCCGCTGCTCTATCGTGTACTCGGTATCTTCCTGCCGCTGATCACTACCAACTGCATCGTCCTCGGCGTGGCCCTGCTCAATGCCAACAAGGCCGAGTTCACCTTCCTCACCGCTACCGTCAATGGCTTCGCCGCTGGCCTGGGCTTTTCCCTGGTGCTGGTGCTATTCGCAGCCATGCGTGAGCGCATCGCCATCGCCGACGTGCCCAAATCGTTCCAGGGCGCGGCGATCGGCATGATCACCGCCGGCCTCATGTCGCTGGCCTTCATGGGCTTCACCGGGCTGATCAAGCTATGAGCGCCGTTCTCATCGCAGTACTTGCACTGCTCGCCCTGTGCCTGCTTGGCGGTGCCATCCTCGGTTTCGCCGCCGTGCGCTTTCGCGTCGAGGGCGACCCCATCGCCGAGCAGATCAATGCCCTGCTGCCGCAAACCCAGTGCGGCCAGTGTGGCTACCCGGGCTGCAAGCCCTACGCCGAGGCCATTGCCGGCGGCGACAAGATCAACAAGTGCCCGCCGGGGGGCGAAGCGACCATCCAGGCGCTGGCCGACCTGCTCGATGTCGAGCCGGAACCGCTGGATGCCGAAGGCGGCGAGAAGCCGCAGATGGTCGCCTACATCCGCGAAGCCGAGTGCATTGGTTGCACCAAGTGCATCCAGGCCTGCCCGGTGGACGCCATCGTCGGTGCCGCACGGCAGATGCACACCGTCATCATTTCCGAGTGCACCGGCTGCGATCTCTGCGTCGAGCCCTGCCCGGTAGATTGCATCGACATGATCGAGGTCGGCAGCAACCTGCAGAGCTGGAAGTGGAACCGGCCGCTGGCGCCCGGCCAGCTTATCGCGACCGACCGGGAGCAAGCCGCATGACCTCGTTGAAGATCTGGGACATCCACGGCGGCATCCACCCGCCGGAGCACAAGGAGTTGTCCAACCGCATCCCGATCCAGCCTGCGCCACTGCCCAAGCGCCTGGTCCTGCCCTTGGCGCAGCACCTGGGCGCACCGGCCGAACCCTGCGTGACGCTCGACGAACGCGTGCTCAAGGGCCAGCAGATCGCGCTCGCCAGCGGTTTCGTCAGCGCCGCGCTGCACGCGCCGACATCCGGCGTGGTCAGCTTCATCGGCCCACAGCCCTACCCGCATGTCTCCGGCATGCTCGTCGACGCGATTGTCATCGACAGCGATGGCGAGGACTGCTGGCTCGAACTCGAGCCCCACCCCGATTACCGTGCGCTGGAGCGTCCGGTGTTGCTCGAACTGATCCGTCAGGCCGGAATCAGCGGCCTCGGCGGCGCCGGCTTTCCCACTGCGGTCAAACTGACCCCACCGCCGACGCAAAGCATCCGCACACTGATCATCAACGGCACCGAGTGTGAGCCGTACATCACCGCCGACGACCTGCTGATGCGCGAGAAAGCCGCCGAACTGGTGGCGGGCATCGAAATCCTCGCGCACCTGATCCAACCGCAGGAGGTACTGATCGGCATCGAGGACAACAAGCCCGAGGCCATCGCCGCGGTCCGCGCGGCCATCGGTGAACGGCCCTTCGTGCTCAAGGTCTTTCCGACCAAGTACCCCTCCGGCGGCGAGAAGCAGCTGATCCAGATTCTGACTGGCGAAGAGGTGCCCAGCGGTGGCCTGCCCGCGGATATCGGCATGCTCTGCCAGAACGTCGGCACCTGCGTTGCTATCCATGACGCCGTGCTGCTCGGCAAACCGCTGATCTCGCGAATCACCACCCTCACCGGCGAAGCACTGGCGCGCCCGATGAACGTCGAGGTGCTGATCGGCACGCCAGTCGAAGAACTGCTCGCGTTCGCCGGACTCGAGCAGAGCCGGCTCAACCGCCTGATCATGGGCGGCCCGATGATGGGCTTTACCCTGCCGTCCCTCGACGTGCCGGTGATCAAGACCACCAACTGCCTGCTCGCCAGCACGCTCGAAGAACTGCCTCCGCCGCCGCCAGCGCTGCCCTGCATCCGCTGCGGCGAGTGCGCCGAGGCCTGCCCGGTCAGCCTGCTGCCGCAGCAGCTGCAT
The DNA here is from genome assembly GCF_054483855.1 of Stutzerimonas sp. KH-1. NCBI lineage: Bacteria > Pseudomonadati > Pseudomonadota > Gammaproteobacteria > Pseudomonadales > Pseudomonadaceae > Stutzerimonas > Stutzerimonas sp. KH-1. The sequence continues at coordinate 2,358,800 of NZ_CM137011.1, forward strand.
TTCTTTGCCCTCGGCCAGGAGCACGAGCAGCTCAAGGCCCATAACCTGTTCGACTGCATCGAGTGCGGAGCCTGCGCCTACGTCTGCCCGTCGAGCATCCCGCTGGTGCAGTACTACCGCGCCGCCAAGGGCGAGATCCGTGAGCTGGAGCAGAAGCAGCAGAAAGCCGAGCACTCCAAGCAGCGCTTCGAATTGCGCCAGGAGCGTCTGCGCCGTGCCGAAGAACAGAAGGAAGCCGAGCGCAAGGCCCGCGCCGAGCGCGCCGCACGCGCCAAGGCGGCGCAGGGCGAAAGCGCGCAGACGGCCTCCGATACCGCCGCTGCAACCCCGAGCTCAGCGCCCAAGTCGGGGCTCTCGGAAAGCCAGAAGAAATTGAAGATCGAAGCCAGCATGGCCCAGGTCGCCCTGAAGAAGGCCGAAAAGCAGCTCGCCGCACATGACACGCCCGAACTGCAAGCCCAGGTTGCCGATCTGCGCAAAGCCGCCGAAGCGGCGCAGCAGGCACTCGATTCCGCCATGCAGGAGAGCGCCAGCGCCGCGCCTACCGCCAAGCCAGCGGATGACGAGGTGCTGAAAAAGGCCAAGATCGAAGCCGCCATGCTCAAGGCGCAGATCCGCAAGCTGGAAAAGCTCGAAGCGCCGGACGACGACCAGCAGGCCGAGCTCGCGCGTCTTCGTCAGCAGCTACGCGAAGCCGAACAAACCTTGGCCGCCGCCCAGAACACTGCCCCCGCTCCCGTCGCCAAACCAGCGGACGACGAGGCGCTGAAAAAGGCCAAGATCGAAGCCGCCATGCTCAAGGCGCAGATCCGCAAGCTGGAAAAGCTCGAAGCACCGGACGACGACCAGCAGGCCGAGCTCGCTCGTCTGCGTCAGCAGCTGCACGAAGCTGAACAGGCCTTGGCAACCGCGCAGAGCGCCGCGCCCGCCCCAGTCGCCAAACCAGCGGACGACGAGGCGCTGAAGAAGGCCAAGATCGAAGCCGCCATGCTCAAGGCGCAGATCCGCAAGCTGGAAAAGCTCGAAGCGCCGGACGACGACCAGCAGGCCGAGCTCGCGCGTCTGCGTCAGCAACTGCACGAAGCCGAACAAGCCTTGGCAGCCGCCCAGAGCGCCGCTCCAGCTCCCGCCGCCAAGCCGGCGAACGACGAGGCGCTGAAAAAAGCCAAGATCGAAGCCGCCATGCTCAAGGCGCAGATCCGCAAGCTGGAGAAGCTCGAAGCACCGGACGACGACCAGCAGGCCGAGCTCGCGCGTCTGCGTCAGCAGCTGCACGAAGCCGAACAAACCTTGGCAGCCGCCCAGAGCGCCGCGCCCGCTCCCGCCGCCAAGCCAGCGGATGACGAGGCGCTGAAAAAGGCCAAGATCGAATTGGCGATGAAGCGCGCCGAATTGAAGAAGGCCGAGAAGGCCGGCGCGCAAGAGGCGGAACTCAGCCGCCTGCGCGACGCGCTGCAGGCGGCCGAACAAGCCCTGCATGCGGCCGAAGAAGCCTCGCACAAGCCCGCCCCGGAACTGGTGCGCACCAGCAAGCCCGGTGTCGATGAGCGCCAGCGCGAACTGAAGACCGAGGTTGCCTTCGCCCGCGCCGATCTGCGCAAGCTGGAGCGAGACGAGCAGACCGAGCCCATGACACTGGAGGCCGCTCGCCTGCGACTCAGCGAAGCCGAACGGCAGCTGGCGGACTATCAGCAATCGTGAGAAATGACCGCTGCACCGGTGTGCTGGTGTAGTCGCTCGACAATTCAGAGAGATTCGAGGAAGTGGCCCAGGCCACGCCCCAAGACAACGCCTTCACCGGAGAGCCAATGGCCCTGCCCCGCATCACCTCGCCCCACGCCAAGGGCGCCAACCGTACCCAGCGGGTCATGCTGCTGGTGCTCGCGGCCACCCTGCCCGGCGTGGTCGTGCTGACCTGGCTCTACGGCGCCGGCACGCTGATCAACCTCGCCTGGGCATCGCTCGCCGCGCTCGCCTTCGAAGCGGCGATTCTCCGCCTGCGGCAGCGGCCGGTGGGCTTCTTTCTGCGCGACGGCAGCGTGCTGGTCACCGCGGTGTTGCTGGCCTTGGCGCTGCCGCCCTATTCGCCCTGGTGGCTGACGCTGATCGCCACCGGCTGCGCTGTGGTGTTCGGCAAGCAGCTGTATGGCGGCCTGGGCCAGAACCCCTTCAACCCGGCGATGATCGGCTACGTGGTGGTGCTTATCTCCTTCCCGGTGGAGATGACCACCTGGCCGGTGCCGCACAGTGTCGGGCTGAGCGCCGGTCTGCAGCATATTCTCGGTATCGCCTCGCTTCCCGACGGCTGGACCCAGGCCACCGCCCTGGATGTGCTCAAGGTGAACAAGAGCCTGACCATCGACGAGCTCTGGCGCAATCCGGCCTTCGGCCACTTCGGCGGCATCGGCTCGGAAGTGGTGAACCTCGCGTTTCTTGCTGGTGGCCTGTTCCTGCTACACAAGCGGCTGTTTAGCTGGCACGCGCCGGTCGGCATGCTCGGCGCGCTGATGCTGATGAGCCTGCTGTTCTGGAACGGCTCGGGTTCGGATAGCAACGGTTCGCCGCTGTTTCACCTACTCAGCGGCGCCACCATGCTCGGCGCCTTCTTCATCGTCACCGATCCGGTCAGCAGCGCCACCAGCCCACGCGGACGCCTCATTTTCGGTGCTGGTGTCGGTGTGCTGGTATACGTCATCCGCGCCTGGGGCGGCTATCCGGACGGCGTCGCCTTTGGCGTGCTGCTGATGAATCTCGCCGCTCCCACCATCGATTACTACACCCGCCCGCGCACCTACGGCCACCGCAAGGCCGAGCGCGGCTTCAAGCTGGGCGAATGACATGATAGTTCCGGAAATCAGCCGTTCGATGCTGAAGAACGCCACGGTGCTGGGCTTGTTCGCCATCGTCACCGTGGGCGCGGTGACCCTGCTGCAGCAGGGCACTGCCGAGCGCATCCAGGCCGCTGAACGCGCCGCCCAGGTACGTGCGCTGGGCGAGATCCTCCCGGCCGGCAGCTACGACAACCATCTGCTCGATGACAGCGTGCTGGTTCAGGATCGCCTGCTTGGCAACCGAAGCCCATTGCCCGCCTATATCGCCATCAAGGATGGGCGCCCCTCCGCAGTGATCCTCCAGGCCATCGCTCCGGACGGCTACAGCGGCGCCATTCATCTGCTGGTGGGCATCCATGCCGACGGCCGGGTGGCTGGCGTGCGAGTCATCGGCCACCGGGAAACACCCGGGCTGGGCGACAAGATCGAGCTCGCAAAGAGCCCCTGGATTCGAAGTTTCGACGGCAAGTCGCTAACGAACCCGGCGGCCGATGGCTGGGCGGTGAAGAAGGATCGCGGTGAGTTCGACCAGTTCGCGGGCGCCACCATCACACCACGCGCGGTGGTCGGCGCAGTGCATCGTGCCTTGCAGTACTTCGATGCACACAAGGCCGAACTGCTGGCAGCCGAAGGCGCGACGGCCGACGCGGCCGGGAACGCCCTGGAAGGCCGCAGCGAACCAGACGAAGCCACCGTGCATTCCCGGGCCGGCAGCGCCGCCACGCGCGACGATTTGCGCACCACCGAGCCGGCCGCCAAGCCGCAAGGGGATCAGCCATGAGCACACCCAGCTACCGCGAACTGACCGTCAACGGCCTGTGGAAGAACAATCCGGCGCTGGTGCAACTGCTCGGTCTCTGCCCGCTGCTCGGCGTCAGCAACTCGGCGGTCAACGCACTCGGCCTCGGCCTGGCGACCATGCTGGTGCTGACGTGCTCGAACATCGGCGTATCGCTGGTGCGCGGCGTGGTCAACACCGCCGTGCGCCTGCCGGCGTTCGTGATGATCATCGCCGCGCTGACCACCTGCATCGAGCTGCTGATGCAGGCCTTCACCTACGAGCTGTACCAGATCCTCGGCATCTTCATCCCGCTGATCACCACCAACTGCGTGATCCTCGGCCGCGCCGACGGCTTCGCTGCGAAGCACAATCCGCTGATCGCCGGCTTCGACGGCCTGGTGATGGGCATCGGCTTCTGTCTGGTGCTGGTGGTGCTGGGCGGTCTACGCGAGCTGTTCGGCACCGGCGCGCTGTTCGCCAACATGCACCTGCTGTTCGGGCCGGTCGCCAGCGACTGGCAGATCACCCTGTTCAGCGACTACAAGGGCTTTCTGCTGGCCATCCTGCCGCCTGGCGCCTTCATCGTGCTCGGCCTGCTGATCGCCCTGAAGAACCGCATCGACCAGCACCTCGCCGAACGCGCCCACGCCGCGCAGCCAGTCGCGCCTGCGGCCAGCCGTCGAGTGCGGGTGACCGGTGTGATCGAGTGAGTGCACCGCGATGAATGCCGAGAAACGCCGGGAAATCTTTCGCCGCTTTCATGAAGACAATCCGGAGCCGAAGACCGAGCTGGCCTACAGCACACCCTTCGAGCTGCTGATCGCGGTGATCCTCTCGGCTCAGGCCACCGACGTCGGCGTGAACAAGGCCACCGCCAAGCTGTTCCCGGTGGCCAATACCCCGGAAGCCATCTATGCCCTCGGCTACGATGGCCTGTGCGAGTACATCCGCACCATCGGCCTGTACCCGAGCAAGGCGAAGAATGTCATCGAAACCTGCCGCATCCTGATCGAGCAGCATGGCAGCCAGGTACCGGACAACCGCGAGGCGTTGGAAGCATTACCCGGAGTGGGTCGCAAGACCGCCAACGTGGTGCTGAACACCGCCTTCCGCCAGTTCACCATGGCAGTGGATACACATATCTTCCGGGTCAGCAACCGCACCGGAATCGCCCCCGGCAAAAACGTGCTGGAGGTGGAGCGCAAGCTGATCCGCTTCGTGCCGAAGGAGTACCTGCTGGACGCGCATCACTGGCTGATCCTGCATGGTCGCTATGTCTGCAAGGCGCGCAAACCGCAGTGCGGCAGCTGCCGGATCGAAGACCTCTGCCAATACAAGCACAAGACGTCTGACGATTGAGCGGATAGCGAAAAAGCTGGCTGCACGATTGAAAAAAACTTTTTTACCGCCTCCAGATTTGCCGCTATAAGGTGCGCCAAGAGCGCCCCGTAGCCTTGGAGTGAACAAGTGGCCGAGAAAGAAGATATCCAGATCGAAGACGATTTCATCGCCGAAGATGACGACGAGAGCAGCGAAGCCCCTGTCGAGGTCGCCAAGACCAATCTGACCAAGCGCCGGATCATCGACAACCTGCTCGAGGAACGACGCCTGCAGAAAGAGTTGAACGACTTCGACTTCGATCTGTAAAAGAAAAAGCCCCGAAAGGGGCTTTTTCATGCCTGCCGCTCAGTCGGCCCGAGTCGGCGATAGAAGCTCGATCTTGTAGCCGTCCGGGTCTTCGACGAAGGCCAGGATGCTGGAGCCATGCTTCATCGGCCCAGGCTCACGGGTGATCTTGCCGCCACGGGCGCGGATGTCTTCGCAGGCCTTGTAGACATCTTCGACTTCCAGGGCGATATGCCCGTAGCCGTCGCCCAGCTCGTATTTTTCCACGCCCCAGTTGTGGGTCAGCTCGATCACGCTGTTGTGCGCCTCGTCGCCGTAGCCGACGAAGGCCAGGGTGAATTTGCCTTCCGGATAATCCTTGCGGCGCAGCAGGGTCATGCCCAGCACCTCGGTATAGAAGGCGATGGATTTTTCCATGTCGCCGACGCGCAGCATGGTATGCAGCAATCTCATGTTCGGGTTCTCCTCATCGGCAGTGCTTGTGGCCATGCAGAAAGCAAGACCCCGGCACAGGGCCGGGGTCGGTCAGGCTCGGGTACGCCAGCTTATCAGAACTGGGTACGGCCCTTGCCCGCAGCGATGCGCATGCGCAGCGCGTTGAGCTTGATGAAGCCACCGGCGTCGGCCTGATCGTAGGCGCCGCCATCTTCCTCGAAGGTCGCGATATTGGCATCGAACAGCGAATCATCGGACTTGCGGCCGACCACGATGACATTGCCCTTGTACAGCTTCAGGCGCACCACACCGTTCACGTTGACCTGAGAGGCGTCGATCATCTGCTGCAGCATGCTGCGCTCCGGGCTCCACCAGTAGCCGTTGTAGATCAGGCTGGCGTACTTGGGCATCAGCTCGTCTTTCAGATGAGCCACTTCGCGGTCCAGAGTGATCGACTCGATGGCGCGGTGGGCCTTGAGCATGATGGTGCCACCGGGGGTTTCGTAGCAGCCGCGGGACTTCATGCCGACGTAGCGGTTCTCGACGATATCCAGGCGACCGATGCCGTTCTCGCCACCGATGCGGTTGAGTTCGGTGAGTACCTGAGCCGGGGTCATGTCCTTGCCGTCGATGGCAACGATGTCACCCTTGCGGTAGGTCAGCTCGATGTAGGTCGGGGTGTCCGGCGCGGCTTCCGGGGACTTGGTCCAGCGCCACATGTCCTCTTCGTGCTCGGTCCAGGTGTCTTCCAGCACGCCACCCTCGTAGGAGATGTGCAGCAGGTTGGCGTCCATGGAGTACGGCGACTTCTTCTTGCCGTGGCGCTCGATCGGGATGGCGTGCTTCTCGGCGTAGTCCATCAGCTTCTCGCGGGACAGCAGGTCCCACTCGCGCCAGGGGGCAATGACCTTGACGCCCGGCTTGAGCGCGTAGGCACCCAGCTCGAAGCGCACCTGATCGTTGCCCTTGCCGGTCGCACCGTGGGAGATGGCGTCGGCGCCGGTCTCGTTGGCGATCTCGATCAGACGCTTGGCGATCAGCGGACGGGCGATGGAGGTACCCAGCAGATACTCGCCTTCGTAAACGGTGTTGGCGCGGAACATCGGGAACACGAAGTCGCGAACGAACTCTTCGCGCAGATCATCGATATAGATTTCCTTGACGCCCAGGGCCTGTGCCTTGGCACGCGCTGGCTCGACTTCCTCGCCCTGGCCGAGGTCAGCGGTGAAGGTCACCACTTCGCAGTTGTAGGTGTCTTGCAGCCACTTGAGAATCACCGAGGTGTCCAGGCCACCGGAATAGGCCAGAACTACCTTCTTAACGTCCGCCATGCCATCAGCTCCACGGGTTGTACGGAAAACCTGCGATTCTACCGGTCGCGGGGCTGCTTTTACAGGGGCGGCGGACGCGCAGTCAGGAAGATGGCGCACTTGCTTCGGTCGAGGCCGTAGCGGCCGCAGCTTCGCGCTGCAGACGCAGGGTAACCCGCCGGTTCTTGGCCCGATTGGCTTCACTGTTGTTGGCCACCAGGGGATAGCGTTCGCCATGGAAGCGCACGGTGATCTGCTCCTGTGGCACGCCACTGGCGACCAGGTACTCCTGCACGGCCAGCGCACGGCGTCTCGACAGATCGCGATTGACCAGTCGATTGCCGCTATTGTCGGAGTGACCGTCGAGCTCGATGCGATTCACGCTGGGGTCGGCACGCAGGTACTGCAGAATGATGTCGAGCTTGGCACGTCCCAGCGCGTCGAGCGCCACATCGCTGCTGGGAAAGCCGATCTGCGATTGGCGCACCTGATCAAAGTTGACCGGCAACAGTTTCGCCGTGCAGGCGCGATAGTCCTCGTAAGCCTTGGTGAAACGTGCCGGTAGCAGGCGGATCTCCAGTGTTTCGCCGCCATGCTGCGTACGATGGCGCACCACCGGGCTGCGCCCTTCGAGCAGTCCGCTGAGCAGGCGACCGGCCTGCGCTTGCGTGCTGTTGAACGGAACATCGCCACCACCAATCGACACCACGCCCAGGTTGATATCGCTGCGTGACGGCTGCCACGGCGCGGCAGCGGCCAGCAGCGTGGCCGAGCCCGCGCCCAACCAGCGTTCCGGGGAATGCAGGCTGAAAATTGCCTGCTCGCCGGCCCGACGCACGAACTGGCCGCTGCCAAAACCGGCGATGGGCTGGATCAGCCGACACTCGAACTGGTCGCCCTCCACTTGCCATTGCACGCGCTCCAGCCGCGTCTGAAAGGTCAGCGCGTTGGCCGGTGAAGCGAGCAGGCACATCAGTACGAGGGGGCGCAGGCGCACGGTGGGCTCCGGGAGGATGCTGGTTCCAACTAGGTATCGGTGTCCAACCAGCAAACTTGAGCACGGTGCAGTCAGCGATCCAGCTCGCAGACGAAGGCAAGATGCCGCGACCGCCCTTTTCCGGTAGCATTCGCGCACGTTTCACCCGCCTGGAAAGCCCGCATGTCCGACCGACTCACCCTGCTGCGCCCCGATGACTGGCACATTCACCTGCGTGACGGCGCCGTCCTGCCGCATACCGTCGCGGACGTTGCGCGCCAGTTCGCCCGCGCCATCATCATGCCGAACCTGGTGCCACCGGTACGTACCGCCGATGAGGCAGAGGCCTACCGTGAGCGCATTCTGGCCGCTCGCCCAGCCGGCAGCCGTTTCGAGCCGCTCATGGTGCTCTACCTCACCGACAGCACTACGCCGGACGACATCCGTCGCGCCAAGGCCAGCAGCTTCGTCCATGCGGTCAAACTCTACCCGGCCGGCGCCACTACCAACTCGGCCTCCGGCGTGACCGCCATCGACAACGTCTTCGACGTGCTGGAAACCATGGCCGAAGTCGGCATGCCGCTGTTGGTTCACGGAGAGGTCACGCGCGGCGAGATCGATATTTTCGATCGAGAGAAGTACTTCATCGACGAGCAGCTGAGCCGGGTCACCGCGAAGTTCCCAACGCTGCGGGTGGTCTTCGAACACATCACCACCCGTGACGCGGTGCAGTTCGTCCAGGCAGCTGGAGCCAATGTCGGCGCCACCATCACCGCCCATCATTTGCTGTACAACCGCAACCACATGCTGGTCGGTGGCATTCGCCCACATCTGTTCTGCCTGCCGGTGCTCAAGCGCAACCTGCATCAGGAAGCCCTGCTGGACGCTGCCACCAGCGGCAACCCGAAGTTCTTCCTGGGTACCGACTCGGCGCCCCATGCCCAGCATGCCAAGGAAGCCGCTTGCGGCTGTGCCGGCTGCTACACCGCCCATGCCGCCATCGAGCTGTACGCCGAAGCCTTCGAGCAGCGTCAGGCGCTGGACAAGCTGGAACCCTTTGCCAGCCACTTCGGTCCTGATTTCTATGGCCTGCCGCGCAATACCGACCAGATCACGCTGGTACGCGAGGAGTGGGAAGTCCCAACCAGCCTGCCGTTCGGCGAGCAGCTCGTCATACCGTTGCGAGCCGGCGAACGCCTGCACTGGCGCCTGGAGACGAACGCATGAGTGAGGAGCAGTTCGAAGACGAACTCGAAGAACACCTGCCCGGCAAGCCCCGCTCGCCCATGGCACGGCGCTTCCGTGGTTTTCTTCCGGTGGTGATCGATGTCGAATGCGGTGGCTTCAACAGCGCGACCGATGCCCTGCTTGAAATCGCCGCCGTGACCATCGGCATGGACGAACAAGGTCTGCTCTACCCGCAGGACATGCTGTTCTATCGCGTCGAGCCCTTCGCCGGCGCCAACATCGAGCCTGCCGCGCTGGAATTCACCGGCATCAAGCTCGACCACCCACTGCGCATGGCCGTCCCCGAGCTGCAGGCGATGACGGACATCTGCCGCAGCGTGCGCAAGGCGGTGAAATCGGCAGGCTGCAAACGCGCGATCCTTGTCGGGCACAACAGCAGCTTCGACCTGGGCTTTCTCAACGCGGCCATCGCCCGCTGCGAGATCAAGCGCAACCCGTTCCACCCCTTCTCCAGCTTCGATACCGCCACCCTCGCCGGCCTCGCCTATGGGCAGACCGTGCTGGCCAAGGCCTGCCAGGCGGCGGGCATCGATTTCGACGGCCGTGAAGCCCACTCGGCCCGCTACGACACCGAGAAGACCGCTGAACTGTTCTGCGGCATCGTCAACCGCTGGAAGGAAATGGGCGGCTGGGAAGAGTTCGACGAATAGCAGAGCCAGCCCGAGGAGCCGAGGCGACGCTCTGTCTCGCCGCCTCCACGCCAGAACGAAAAAGGCCAGTCGCATGACTGGCCTTTTTCGTTTGACCGCAGCTTAGAGCGGCTTGCCGCGGTTGCCGTGCTGGCCGACGAAGGCCTGCACCGCTTTGAGCTCGTTCGGCAACACCGTGCAACGCTCGCTGCGCTCGAACAGATCGGCAAGGTGCGCCGGCAACGCAAGCGCCTGACCTATGCCCGCCTTCTCCACTGCATCCGGGAATTTCACCGGATGCGCAGTGCCGAGGGTCACCATCGGGATGTTCAGGCTACGACGGCATTCACGGGCCGCATGCACGCCGATGGCAGTATGCGGATCGAGTACCTCGCCGGTTTCCTTGAACACCTGGGCGATGGTCGCACAGGTTTGTTCGTCGTCCACGGCCAGCGAGTCGAAGAGCCGGCGTGCTTCGGTCCAGCGATCCTCCTCAACCGACAGCTTGCCGCTGGCACGGAAGCCATCGAGCAGATCCGCCACGGCCTTGCCGTTACGTCCGTGCAGGTCGAAGAGCAAACGCTCGAAGTTCGACGACACCATGATATCCATCGAAGGCGACAGCGACGGGTGCAGGGTGTCCTTGTCGTAGCGGTTGCCGGACATGAAGCGATGCAGGATGTCGTTGCGGTTGGTGGCGACGATCAGCTGATTGATCGGCAGCCCCATATTGCGCGCCAGGTAACCGGCAAAGATGTCGCCGAAGTTGCCGGTCGGCACCGAGAAGGCGACCGAACGCGCCGGACCGCCCAGCTGCAGCGCGGCATGGAAGTAGTAGACGATCTGGGCCATGATCCGCGCCCAGTTGATCGAGTTGACCGCTACCAGACGGGTGCCCTTGAGGAACCCCTGATCGGCGAAGCTGGCCTTGACCATCTCCTGGCAGTCATCGAAGTTGCCTTCGATGGCGATGTTGTGAATGTTGTCGCCGAGGATGGTGGTCATCTGCCGGCGCTGCACTTCCGACACGCGCTGGTGCGGGTGCAGGATGAAGATGTCGACGTTCTCGCAACGGCGGCAGCCCTCGATGGCCGCCGAGCCGGTATCACCCGAGGTGGCGCCCATGATCACCACGCGCTCGCCACGCTTGGCCAGCACGTAGTCGAGCAGACGGCCGAGCAGCTGCAGGGCGAAGTCCTTGAACGCCAGGGTCGGGCCATGGAACAGTTCGAGCACCCATTCATTGCCGTTCAGCTGGCGCAGCGGGGCGATGGCACCATGGGCGAAGACGCCGTAGGTTTCCTCGAGGATTCGCTTGAAATCCGCATCTGGAATGCTGCCAGCCACAAACGGGCGCATGACCCGGAAGGCCAGCTCGTGATACGGCAGGCCAGCCCAGGAGGCGATTTCCTCGACGGTGAACCGCGGCAGGTTCTCCGGAACATAGAGACCACCATCGGTGGCCAGACCCGCCAGCAGGACGTCTTCGAAGTTCAGGGCCGGCGCTTGGCCACGGGTGCTGATGTAACGCATGATTCAAACCTTCGGTGTTGGCTGCGGGCGACGGGCAGGCAAACCACCTGCGCCGGCCCGCCGATGCCGGATTAGTTCAGCTGTTCGACACGGATACGCACGACCTGCCCGACCACGTCCTCGAGCGCTTCCAGCGCCGCGATGGCGTCGTCGATACGCTGCTCGACCACTCGATGGGTAACGAGTATGACCGGAACCAGGCCATCCTGAACCTCGGCCTCCTTTTGCATGATCGACTCGATATTGATGCCACGCTCGGAGAGGATGGTCGCCACCTGAGCGAGAACACCCGGATGGTCCTTGGCCTGGATGCGCAGGTAGTAGGCACTTTCACAGGCGCTGATCGGCAGAATCGGGTGGTCGGACAGCGAGTCAGGCTGGAACGCCAGGTGCGGCACGCGGTTGTTCGGATCGGTCGTCAGCGCCCGTGCAACGTCCACCAGATCGGCCACCACTGCCGAAGCAGTCGGCTCCATTCCGGCGCCGGCACCGTAGTAGAGTGTGCTGCCAACCGCATCGCCGTTGACCATCACGGCGTTCATCACCCCGTTGACGTTGGCGATCAGGCGATCAGCCGGAATGAGCGTGGGATGGACGCGCAACTCGATGCCGCTATCGGTGCGTCGGGCCACACCCAGATGCTTGATGCGATAACCCAGCGCCTCGGCATAGTTCACATCGGCCGTGGTCAGGCGCGCAATACCTTCGGTATAGGCCTTGTCGAACTGCAGCGGAATCCCGAAAGCGATGGAGGCCAGGATCGTCAGCTTGTGCGCCGCGTCGATGCCTTCTACGTCGAAGGTCGGGTCGGCCTCCGCGTAGCCGAGCTCCTGGGCTTCTTTGAGCACGTCTTCGAAGGTGCGTCCCTTCTCGCGCATCTCGGTGAGGATGAAGTTGCCCGTGCCATTGATGATGCCGGCCAGCCAGTTGATTCGATTGCCGGCCAGCCCCTCGCGAATGGCCTTGATTACCGGAATCCCGCCCGCGACGGACGCCTCGAAGGCAACGATGACACCCTTCTCGCGCGCCTTGGCAAAGATCTCGTTGCCATGCACCGCGATGAGTGCCTTGTTAGCCGTGACGACGTGCTTGCCGTTCTCGATGGCTTGCAGTACCAGCTCCTTGGCAAGGGTATAACCACCGATGAGCTCGACGACAATATCGATTTCCGGGTTGTTCACGACGTCGAGGACGTCGGCGGTAATAGATGTTGCGCCAGTGTCGCACTTGGGGTTCGGATGCCGGGTGGCAATCTGCGCAACCTCGATTCCGCGCCCGGCACGGCGGGCAATCTCCTCGGCGTTGCGTTTGAGCACGTTGAAGGTACCGCCACCGACGGTCCCCAGCCCACAGATGCCAACTTTCACCGGTTTCAAGCTGAACTCCCCATTCACAGCGAAACGACCGGACCTGCCGGTCGACAAAAGAGTCGCACATTACGAAGGGAGCCGCCGTTAGTCAATCGGCCGCGGCCGCGCGGCTAAGGCGCCGACCCACCGAGCCCGAGCCGTTGATGCCATTGCGCAAGCGATTCATCAGGGTACTCGGCATAACAGCGATCCTGCGTCTGTATCTGCGGCTCCACCCAGCCGGCCTTGGAGCCGAGCATGAGATGCGTATGCTCGGGCGGCACGGGCAGATCGCTATCGATCGCCGAAGCGAAAGGATGGACCAGATCCGGCCAGTTTGGATCCCACAACCACAGCGCACTGGCGCAGATTCGACAGAAGTGTCGGCGGCCGTCACTGACCTTGACCTCTCCGGTTTCGGCATCGACGAGACGCGCCTGGTAGACACCCAAATGCTCGCGCCCTTCGACCTTCAGGGTTCGATAGTCGCCACCCAGATTGATGGCATAACCGCCCCCGCCCGCAGTCTTGCGGCAGATCGAGCAGTAACAGCGCATGAATGGATATGGCTGCGCCGACTCAAGGGTGAATCGCACAGCCTGGCAATGGCAGGAACCTTTCAGCTTCATTACGACGACCTCGTTCAGAGCCCTCAAGCTTTGAACGCAGCATGCCGTCCAGTTCCTGCCTTCCCCGGTCGAGGCGGCACATTCGGACCGCCGGCCAGACTTACTCCGCCTTGAGCGCCACGTCAGCCAGCTGCGCAGCCGGCTGATAGCCCGGGATCATCTGCCCATTGGCGAGAATAATGGCGGGAGTGCCCTGCACGCCGATCATCTGGCCGAGCTGATACTGCTTGGCGATCGGCGTCTCGCAACTGGCTGCCGGCAGCTCCTCACGGGCCTTGGCCTTGTTCATCGCATCCTGGCGATCCTTGGCGCACCACACACTGGTCAGCGTATTGGCACCATGGCTACCCATGCCTTGGCGTGGAAAGGCTACATAGCGCACCTCGACGCCGAGGCGGTTCAGCTGCGGCACTTCGCTGTGCAGCTTCTGGCAGTAGCCGCAGTCGGTATCGGTGAACACGGTGATATGGGTCTTCGGTTCTTTTGGCGAAAACACCACCATCTCGCTTTGCGGGATCGAGTTGATCTGCTTGGCCACCGACTTGCTCTGCGCCAACTCGGTGAGATTGACAGCCTGACCATTCTGGAACTGATAGAGATAGCCCTGAATCACGAATTGCCCGTCCGGGCTAGCATAGAGCTGGCGCCCGCCTTCCAGCTGAACCTGATAGACACCCGGCATCGGACTTTCCGCTACGGCCTCGATCGGCATGTCCGGCTGAATTTTCTGCAACGCCTGGCGAATCGCCTGATCAGGGTCGGCAGCAGTGGCAAGAGTGCTGGCCAGGCCGATAGAGGCGGCAGCGAACAAACGAATCACGCCCATGGAAACTCCTGGCAGCGGCGATCTAAGGGAAGGGGCAAAGACTACCATAGGCATCGCGCTCAAACTGCTAGCCGCTTCTCCCACCGGCCTGCCGGCAGTTGATGCAAACGAGGCACGCATCGACTGATGCGCGATCGGCGGCAGGCATGTGACCCGGCTAGCCACGTGGATGATGGGCCGCGTGCAGCTCCTGAAGCCGGGCGCGGGCGATATGGGTATAGATCTGCGTAGTGGACAGATCGCTATGCCCGAGCAACATCTGCACGGTCCGCAAATCCGCACCATGGTTGAGAAGGTGTGTGGCGAATGCGTGGCGCAGGGTATGCGGCGAGATAGAGGTAGCGATTCCGGCCGCCTTGGCGTGCAGCTTGACCCGGTGCCAGAAGGTCTGCCGCGTCATCTGATCGCCACGCTGACTGGGAAACAGCACATCGCTGGCCTTGCCGACAAGCAACAGGCCGCGCGCATCGCGCTGATAGCGCTCCAACCAATGCAGCGCCTCGTCACCCAGCGGTACCAGGCGCTCCTTGTTGCCCTTGCCGAAGGTTCGCAACACGCCCTGACGCAAGCTGACCTGCTCCAGCGTCAGGCCGATCAGTTCGGTTACGCGCAACCCACACGCATACAGCACCTCGAGCATCGCCCGGTCGCGCAATCCCAGCGGATCCTCGACATCGGGTGCTGCCAGCAGCGCCTCCACGTCAGCCTCAGACAGCGCCTTGGGCAAGGGACGCCCAAGGCGCGGCAGATCCACACGCAATGTCGGATCCAGCGATATGTCGCCCTCGCGCAGCAGGTAGCGATAGAAGCCGCGCAACCCAGACAGGAAGCGCGCCGTGGAACGCGCCTTGTAGCCATTGTCCAGACGCCAGGCGAGGTGATCGAGGATGACCTCACGACCCGCGGTCGACAACCGGCCCCCGCGCTCATGCAACCATGCGTTAAACAGTGCCAGATCGCTGCGGTAGGCTTCCCGGCTGTTGTCGGCCAGGCCTTTTTCCAGCCACAGCGCATCGAGGTAGCGGTCGATAATGGGATCGTCGAGAGCGGGCATGGCGACTTCGAGACGGAATGGGAGGTACCAGTTTTCCACACGCCACTTAGCCAGTGCCAGTGCCAGTGCCGTCGACGGTTACCGCTCGCTGCGAGCAGACTGCGGCCCGAGGGGAGGTGCGCTTAAAAAAAAAGCAGCCCGGAGGCTGCTTTTCTTCGAAGCGGGAAAAGCGGTCTTAGACCAGCTTTTCCTTGATGCGGGCGGCCTTGCCGGACAGCGCGCGGAGGTAGTACAGCTTGGCCTTGCGCACGTCACCGCGACGCTTGACGCTGATGCTGTCGACCATCGGGCTGTAGCTCTGGAAGGTACGCTCGACGCCAACGCCGTTGGAAATCTTGCGAACGGTGAAAGCGCTGTTCAGGCCGCGGTTACGCTTGCCGATCACGACGCCTTCGAAGGCCTGCAGACGCTGACGCTCGCCTTCCTTCACCTTCACCTGAACGATAACGGTGTCACCCGGCGCGAACGGCGGGATTTCCTTGGTCATCTGCTCGGCTTCGAGCTGCTGAATGATCTTGTTGGTCATGCTGTGTGCTCCTAAGGTCAACCCACCGGGTTGCCATCGATACGTTAACTATCGTTCCGCTGACGGATGTATTCCGCCAACAGCTTTTGTTCTTCTCCAGAAAGCGAGCGGCTATCCAGAAGATCGGCGCGGCGCTCCCAGGTCCGACCAAGGGACTGCTGCAAGCGCCAGCGCCGGATGTGTTCGTGGTTGCCGCTGAGCAGCACCTCAGGAACACATTTACCCGCATACACCTCAGGTCGCGTGTAATGCGGACAGTCGAGCAGGCCGTCGGTAAACGAGTCCTCCTCGGCGGAACCAGCATGACCCAAGGCGCCCGGAAGCAACCTGGTCACGGCATCGATCAGCACCATCGCCGGCAGCTCGCCGCCGGACAGTACGTAGTCACCGATCGACCATTCCTCGTCTACGTGCGCTTCAATGAAACGCTCGTCGATACCTTCATAGCGACCGGCGATGAGAATCAACGCATCCTCATTCGCCAGCTCGCGGACATCCGCCTGTTTCAGCTGACGCCCTTGCGGCGAAAGGTAGATCACCTTCGCCTTGCCGCCCGCGGCGCGTTTGGCATCGACCAACGCCAGCTCGAGCGGTTTGATCTTCATCACCATGCCGGGGCCGCCACCGAATGGGCGGTCATCCACCGTCTGATGACGGTCTTCGGTGTAGCTCCTGGGATTCCAGCAGCTCAACTGCAACAACCCTTGCTTCACCGCACGACTGGTAATCCCATACTCGCTGATGGCTGCGAACATACCCGGGAACAGACTGATGACTTCAACGCGCAATGCGGCCATGCCGTTCAGAAGTCCGCATCCCAGTCGACCTGCATCTCGCCCGATTCCAGATCGACCTTCAAGACGCAGTGATCCGTATAGGGCAGCAGTCGCTCACGATCATCGAGGCTTCCAGCGCAAGGCTTCACGACCAGAACATCGTTGGCTCCGGTCTCGAGCAGGTGATCGACCTGACCAAGCAACTGCCCGGCCTGATTGAGCACCTTCAAACCTTGAAGCTGATACCAGTAGTACTCACCGTCATCCAGCGCGGGCAGTTCGCTGCGTGGAACGCAAATCTCAAAGTCGGCGTAGGTACGCGCCACCTCTCGATCGGTCAGTCCTTTCAGCGAAGCCACCAGAACCTTGCCCTGGAGGCGCCCCTTGACCAACTCGACCTGCTTGACTTCGTCACCTCGCCTCAGCGTCCAGCGACGATAGTCCAGCAGATTGTCGATCGGATCGGTGAAGGAATAGACCTTCACGTCACCGCGCACGCCATGCACCGAAACGATCTTGCCGATGACGACCAGATCATCGCTCGGGGCAGACATTGCGCTCATAGACTCAGGCAGCGGCCTTGGCAGCTTCCTTCAGCAGCTGAGCAACGCGCTCAGACGGCTGTGCGCCCTGGCTCAGCCAGTAAGCAGCGCGCTCCTGATTGACAGAGAGCTTCACTTCCGCACCAGTGGCGATCGGATTGAAGAAACCGATGCGCTCGACGAAGCGACCATCACGCGGGTTGCGGCTGTTGGTCACGGTCAGGTGGTAGAAAGGGCGCTTCTTGGAGCCGCCACGGGCGAGACGAATAGTTACCATGTGAACATCGTTCCTGTAGTCGGTGCTAACTTAAGGCACACACTTAAAATGGGCCTGGGCCCGAAAGGCCGCACATTTTAAGGAATACCGGGAATTTTGCAAACTCTTTTGCTAGAGGCGCGCAGCCGTCCAGCGCGCCGGACGCGGGCGTGCGCCAGCGCTGGCGCCAACCTTGCGCAATCGCAGCCACAGACCTAGAACTTGGGCATCCCGCCGCCGGGGAACATGCCGCCCATACCGCGCATCATTTTGGCCATGCCGCCCTTGCCGGTGACCTTCTTCATCATCTTCTGCATCTGCTTGTGTTGCTTGATGAGACGACCGATGTCCTGCACCTGAGTGCCGGAGCCCATGGCAATACGTCGCTTGCGCGAGCCACTGATGATGTCCGGGTTGCGCCGCTCGGCTGGCGTCATCGAGTTGATGATCGCTTCCATCTGCTTGAACTGCTTCTCCGCCGCGCCCTGGGCATGCCCCATCTGTGACAGGTTGACGCCGCCGATGGATGGCAGCTTGTCCATCAGGCCGCCCAGCCCGCCCATGTTTTTCATCTGCTGCAGCTGATCGCGGAAGTCTTCGAGATCGAAGCCCTTGCCCTTCTTCAGCTTCTTGGTGAGCTTCTCCGCCTTCTCGCGATCCAGTGTCTGCTCGGCCTGCTCGATAAGGCTGAGCACGTCGCCCATACCGAGGATGCGGGAGGCGATTCGATCTGGATGGAAGGGCTCCAGCGCGTCGCTCTTTTCACCCATGCCGAGGAACTTGATCGGCTTGCCGGTCACATGACGCACGGAAAGCGCTGCACCACCACGGGCATCGCCATCGACCTTGGTCAGCACGACACCGGTCAGCGGCAGCGCATCGCCGAACGCACGGGCGGTGTTCGCCGCGTCCTGACCGGTCATGGCGTCGACCACGAACAATGTCTCGGCCGGCTTGATCGCGGCGTGGACGGCCTGGATCTCCGCCATCATCTCGGCATCGATTGCCAGACGACCCGCGGTATCCACCAGCACCACGTCGATGAACTTGAGCTTGGCTTCGCGAATCGCCGCCTGGGCGATATCCACCGGCTTCTGGCTGGTGTCGGACGGGAAGAAGGTCACGCCGACTTCGCCCGCCAGCGTCTCGAGCTGCTTGATCGCCGCTGGGCGATAGACGTCGGCCGAGACCACCAGCACCGACTTCTTCTTGCGCTCCTTGAGGAAGCGCGCCAGCTTGCCCACTGTCGTGGTCTTGCCCGCGCCCTGAAGGCCGGCCATGAGCACCACCGCCGGCGGCGCGACATTCAACGCCAGATCCTCATTGGCGGCGCCCATCAGTTCTTCCAGCTCGGCGCGGACGATCTTCACGAACGCCTGCCCCGGCGTCAGGCTCTTCGATACCTCGGTGCCGACTGCGCGCTCCTTGACCCGATTGACGAACTCCTTGACCACCGGCAGCGCGACGTCGGCCTCGAGCAGGGCCATCCGCACCTCACGCAGGGTGTCCTTGATGTTGTCCTCGGTCAGCTTGGCCTTGCCCGTGACGTGGCGAAGCGTTTGTGAGAGGCGATCGGTTAGGTTTTCGAACATGAGCCATTCCACGCTGGATGTGCTGAAGGGCGCGATTATAGAAGGTGGAAGCATCGGGCCGGTACCCCGATCGCCGCGGTTTTCGATAATGTGGCACCCGCTGCAGCCTGCTGCGAATGAAACAGTGACGCCAGCTGCGGCGATCCGTACCCCGACGCGACTTTTGTGCCCCCGACGTTTGTGCCACACTCACGACCTTTCGAGCTCGTTACCGGAACCTATGCTTCCTCTGCTACCCAGCCTCGCTGCGGCCGTTCTCTACGCTGGCGCCGCGGGTTACCAAAGTCTGCGTCTGGCGCAGCGTGCGGTCCCGGACAAACGGCTGCTGCTGGCCGCCGGCGTACTCGCCTTGCTCGCCCATAGCGTCAGCCTGTTCGTCCAGCTCATCTCCCCCAGCGGCCTGCATCTGGACTTCTTCACGGCTTCGAGCCTGATTGCCGCCGCCGTGATCCTACTGATCCTTCTGGCTCTCCACCGGATGCCGGTGGAGAACCTGCTCCTGCTGCTCTTTCCCCTGGGTTGCCTGACCGTACTCTTTGCCCAGTTCGCGCCATCCGGCACTGCGCCAGCGATCGCCGAAGAACCGGGAATACTGGCGCACATCCTCCTTTCGATACTCGCGTACGGCATGCTGACCATTGCCGTGTTCCAGGCCTTGCTGCTGTTACTGCAGGACCACCATCTCAAGCACAAGCACCCGTCAGGACTGATCCGTAACTTCCCTCCCCTGCAGACCATGGAAAGCTTGCTGTTCGGTTTTCTATGGGCGGGCTGGGGGCTGCTGTCCGCCTCCCTGGTGTCCGGCTGGCTGTTTCTCGACGATCTTTTCGCTCAGCATCTGGTCCACAAGACACTGCTCTCGGTGGTCGCCTGGGTGGTTTTCGGGCTGCTGCTGTGGGGACGACACCAGCTCGGCTGGCGTGGCTACAAGGCGATCCGCTGGACACTGGCTGGGTTCTGCCTGCTGATGCTGGCGTATTTCGGCAGCAAGCTGGTCCGCGAATTCATCCTGCACATCTGACGAACAGGCCAACTCGTGGAAGATCTACATCCCGGCTTTCTGCTCGGCCTACTGGTATTTCTGCTGCTGTGCTCGGCGTTCTTCTCCAGCTCCGAGACCGGCATGCTCAGCCTCAACCGCTATCGACTGAGGCATCAAGCCAAGGAAGGACACAAGGGCGCACGTCGCGCCAGCAGCCTGCTGGCCCATCCAGACCGCCTGCTTGGCACCATCCTGGTCGGCAACAACTTCGTCAACATCCTCGCCTCCTCCATTGCCACCGTGCTCGCCATGCAGTTGTGGGGGGAAGCCGGCATCGCCATCGCCACCATCGGCCTGACCATCGTTCTGTTGGTATTCGGAGAAATCACACCCAAGACCCTGGCCGCATTGCGCCCGGAGATCATCGCCTATCCGGTCAGCCTGCCGCTGCTGATGCTGCAGAAGGTCCTCTATCCGCTGGTCGCCTTGCTCGGCTGGGTAAGCAATGGACTGCTCCGGCTGCTTGGCGTAGACCTGTCCAACAAGGGCAATGACAGCCTTTCCACCGAGGAATTGCGTAGCGTGGTGCGCGAATCCGGCAGTGACCTGCCGCTGAACCGCCAGAGCATGCTGCTGGGCATTCTCGATCTGGAGCGGGTGACCGTCGACGACATCATGATCCCGCGAAACGAGGTCACCGGCATCGATCTGGACGATGATCTGGAAGCGATCATCAGCCAGCTGCGCACCACCCCACACACCCGCCTGCCGGTCTTCTGCAACGACATCAATCAGATCGAAGGCATCGTCCATATGCGACAGATTGCTCGCCTGCTCAGTCATGATCAGCTGACCAAGGAGAGCCTGCTCGCCGCCTGCACCGAACCCTATTTCGTGCCGGAGAACACGCCGCTGTCGACTCAACTGCTGAACTTCCAGAAACAGAAGCGACGGATCGGCATCGTCGTGGATGAGTATGGCGATGTCCGCGGCGTCGTCACGCTCGAGGACATTCTCGAAGAGATCGTCGGCGAGTTCAGCAATCAGGACGCCTTGCGCAGCCCGGACATCCATCCTCAGGATGACGGCACGCTGGTGATCGATGGCGCGGCCTACATCCGCGAGGTGAACCGAGCGCTGGATTGGCAACTACCCTGCGACGGACCCAAGACGCTCAACGGCCTGATCACCGAAGCACTGGAACACATCCCCGACAGCGGCATCTGCCTGCAGATCGGCGACTATCGCCTGGAGATCCTCCAGGCGGCCGACAATCGGGTGAAAAGCGTGCGCGCCTGGACCATCAACGCGACGCCATCGACCGAGCAGCAAACAGACTAAGGAGGCGGCGCAAAGCCGGCTCCGCCGTACTCAGAGATCGACCTTCACCGCTGCTGCCGCGCGCAGTGCCTTCTGCCGAGCCGCATCGATGGCGACGTCTCGTGCCAGCGCCACGCCCATGCGGCGCTGACCGCTGACGCCAGGCTTGCCAAACAGACGCAGCCCGGTATCCGGCTCGGCCAGCACCGCCGCGAGGTTACCGAAGCTCACCTGAGTCGACTCCCCTTCCACCAGCACCACAGCCGACGCTGCCGGACCCAGCTGGCGAATGACCGGAATCGGCAGGCCGAGGATCGCGCGTGCATGCAGCGCAAACTCGGACAAATCCTGCGAGACCAGCGTGACCAGCCCGGTGTCGTGAGGCCGCGGTGATACCTCACAGAACCACACCTGGTCGCCCTTGACGAACAGTTCGACACCGAAGATCCCGCGGCCACCGAGCGCATCGGTCACGGCCAATGCGATGCGCTGCGCCTCGGCCAGCGCCGCCGGCGCCATGGGCTGCGGTTGCCAGGACTCCTGATAGTCGCCTTTTTCCTGTCGATGCCCGACCGGCTCGCAGAAGCTGGTGCCGCCGGCATGCCGCACCGTCAGGAGGGTGATCTCGTAATCGAAATCGATGAAACCCTCGACGATGACCCGACCGCGCCCCGCGCGACCGCCGGCCTGCGCATAGTCCCAGGCCGCCTCGATATCCTCGGCACTGCGCAGCACGGACTGCCCCTTGCCCGAAGAGCTCATTACCGGCTTGATCAGGCATGGAAAGCCCAGCGCCTGCGCCGCGGCACGGCACTCATCCAGCGAGTCGGCAAAGCGATAGGGCGAGGTAGGCAGCCCCAGCTCCTCGGCGGCCAGACGACGAATCCCCTCACGGTTCATCGTCAGCTGCGCCGCCCGGGCCGTCGGGATCACCGTATAGCCTTCGCCCTCCAGCTTCACCAGCGTGGCGGTTGCGATAGCCTCGATCTCCGGCACGATGTAATGCGGCCGCTCCTGTTCGATCACGGCACGCAGTTTTGCGCCATCGAGCATGTCGATCACATGGCTGCGATGCGCAACCTGCATCGCCGGGGCATTGGCATAGCGATCCACGGCGATCACTTCAACGCCGAGACGCTGCAATTCGATGACCAGCTCCTTGCCCAACTCTCCACAGCCGCAGAGCAGGATGCGCGTGGCGCTGGGAGACAGCGGGGTGCCTATCGTTGGCATGGAGTTCCTCGTCGTTTGTGAAGGTCGATCAACGCCATCGGCGTCCTACATCAGCTGGCCACCGAGGCGGGCCCGCTCGTTGCAACGGCGCAGCACCTGGCGCCGCTCTTCATTGTCCATCAGCCCCCAGCGGCGAATCTCATCGGAACTGCGCTGGCAGCCGACGCACAGATCGTCGTCATCCAGCGCACAGAGGCTGACGCAGGGGGAGGCTACCGGTTTTTCCTGAAGACTCACTCATCCGGCTCCAGATCGCGCGCGTAGCGTTGCGCGTTGTGCACGTAATGAGCGGCGCTGGCCTCGAGCATCTTCTTCTGCTCCTCGGTCAACTCCCGCACAACCTTGCCTGGTGAACCAACCACCAGCGAGCCATCGGGGATTTCCTTGCCTTCAGGAATCAGGGTGTTGGCGCCAATGATGCAATGCCTGCCGATCTTCGCTCCGTTGAGCACCACGGCGTTGATGCCGATCAGGCTGTAGTCACCCACCGTACAGCCATGCAGCATGGCGTTGTGCCCCACCGTCACGCCAGTTCCCAGCGTCAGCGGATGGCCCATGTCCGTGTGCATCACGCTGCCGTCCTGGACGTTGCTGTTTTCGCCGATGTGAATCAGCTCGTTGTCGCCGCGCAACACCGCGCCGAACCAGACGCTGGCGCCGGCATCGAGCCGGATCTTGCCCACCAGCGTAGCGTTCGGTGCCACCCAGCTCTGCGGATGGGCATCCACACGCGACTCTCCCAGACGGTATTTCACGGCATTACCTCTCAGTCAGCTTGAATAGTCGGCCCGCACCGGGGCCGGGTCAGGGCCTGCTGCGTCCGGACAGATCGACGAACGCCGCCGGCGCGCGGCGCATCTCGATACCGGCGTCGTAAACGACGTTCACCAGTTCGACGATCATGATCGCCGTCAGTCCCCATATCTGATATTCGCCAAAACGATAGGACGGGATGTACCAGCTCTGCCCCTGATAATCGATCCGGTGAGTGACCTCGCGCGGGTCCTGGCAGAAGAACTCCAGCGGCACCGAAAAGACCGAGGCGATTTCAGCATCGTTGGCCCGATACTCGACATAATCCGGTACCAGTCCGACATACGGCGTGACATGGATTCCATGCACCGAAACCAGACTGCTGAGTGGCCCGACCACCTCCACCATACCGGGAGCAAGCCCCACCTCCTCCTCGGCTTCGCGCAGCGCCGTCTCTAGCAGATCACGGTCCTCCGGATCACGGCGCCCGCCGGGGAATGCCACTTCACCGCCGTGGGTGGAGAGGCCCGCGGCTCGAAGCGTCAGCACAAGTTCCGGCGATTCGCTGCGAGTGATCGGCATCAACACGGCCGCCTCGGGCAGGCGACCCTCCGGCGCCAAGAGATGCGGAGAATAGCCACGCACCCGTCGGAGTATTGTGTCCAGCATGAATAGTCTCGTTTCGTCTTTGACCGGCATCATGGCATGAAAGGCGCAACGGCCCAAGACCTCGGAAAAGCCATGGTGCCGGACGAACAGGCTCATGGGTCACGGAGGTTCGTGGTTCCTTGCCGAATTACCGCGGACGGCCCAAGATTTGCCGTAATCGACAGGAATTCGTCCATGAAGTACTGCAACCAGTGTGGCAACCCGGTCCTGATCCGCGTCCCGGACGGTGACAACCGACCGCGCTTCGTCTGCGATAGTTGTCAGACCGTGCACTACCAGAATCCACGTATCGTTGCCGGTTGCGTGCCGATCTGGGACGACCAGGTGCTGCTCTGCCGGCGCGCGATCGAACCGAGACGCGGCTACTGGACACTGCCGGCTGGCTTCATGGAAAACGGCGAAACGATGCAGCAGGCTGCTGCGCGCGAAACGCTCGAGGAAGCCTGCGCAAGAGTCAGGGACCTGCAGCTGTACACCCTGTTCGATCTGCCACATATCAATCAGGTCTACATGTTCTTTCGCGCGCAGCTGGTCGATCTGGACTTCTGTGCCGGGGACGAGAGTCTCGAGGTGAAACTCTTTCATCAGCAGGACATCCCTTGGTCCGAGCTGGCTTTTCCGACCATTGGCCGTACCCTAGAATGCTTCTTCACCGACCGGGTGCAGCAGACCTTCCCGGTACGTAACGAAGCCGTCTCCGGCCTCAGGCAGCGCGACCGGGCAAGTTGATGTTCGGTACGGCATGACGGCAATACAGGTCTGATGCAGTTTTCCATGGGAAAGTTTCGATGCGCTGGCTGTTCACCCTGCTCTGCCTAGCCTTCACCGCGATGTCCTACGCCACCACGACACCCGGCCTGGGCGGCTCGTCCATTGACAAGGTGCTGGTGGTCAAATCGGAACGCCAACTTCATCTGGTCAGCGCCGGCCAGACGCTCAAGAGCTATCGCGTCTCGCTGGGCAAGCAGCCACGCGGCGCGAAGCTGCGTGAAGGCGACATGCGTACGCCCGAGGGTTTCTACTGGATCGACTGGCGCAAGACCAGCGACAAATACAACCTGTCGATGCACATCTCCTACCCCAACGCCCGCGACCTGGCACGTGCGCAGGAGGAAGGGGTGCCGCCGGGCAGCATGATCATGCTGCATGGCACGCCACTCGACGAAGAGTATCCCGAGTGGTTCTTCCATACCCTCGACTGGACCGAAGGCTGTATCGCCCTGAGCAACAGCGACATGCGAGAAATCTGGTCGCTGGTCAAGGACGGCACGCTGATCGAGATACGGCCCTGACCGCCCAGGCACCATCCAATAACGGCGGGGGCGCTCACCCCCTGATCAGAACTGCATATCGGATAGACGCCACACATCGAACGCTGGCGTTTCGTAGGGGTGAGCCTTCTTCATCGCCTTGACGCTGTCGTGAATCAGCTCGTCGGCGACCACCATCTCGACCTTCCATTCGGCCACGTGCTGCACTTGTCCGGTCTGGCCCAGAAAAGGCTGGCTACCCTCCAGCGGCCGATACTGCCCCTGCCCCAGCGTTTGCCAGCAGCAGCTGTCATAACTACCGATTCGACCGCCACCTACTGTGAACACTGCTTTCTTGACCGCTTCCAGATGGCTTTCCGGAACATAGAAACACAGCTTGTACATCGACCTCTCCGTGCGCATGAAGCCTGGCGCGTGGCCAGACGAGATAGATGGCAGTTTGCCAGCCACGCACCGCACAAAAGGTGCTGCGCGTCATAGCTCAGACGCCGAGCAGCACCCACGGTTCATAGACATTGGTCCAAATGAAAAGCCCGCTGATCGCGATCAGCGGGCTTGCAGGGCTCGGGTCGAAAGCGTGATCAGTCAACCCAGACACGCGCATTGCGGAACATGCGCATCCAGCCGCCGTCCTCCTGCCATTCGTCCGGACGCCAGGAGTTGGTTACGGCGCGGAACACCCGCTCGGGGTGCGGCATCATGATGGTTACACGACCATCACGACTGCTCAGACCCGTTATGCCCCGCGGCGAGCCGCTCGGGTTGGCAGGATAGCGCTCGGTGACCTTGCCATGGTTGTCGACGTAGCGCAGCGCCACGGTACCGGAGAGATCAGCCTGCAACATGGCCTCCTCGCTTTCGAACTCCGCATGGCCTTCGCCATGAGCGATGGCGATCGGCAGGCGGGAGCCGGCCATGCCCTGCAGGAAGATCGACGGCGAGTCCTGAATCTGGACCATTGCCACGCGCGCTTCGAATTGCTCCGAGCGGTTGCGCACGAAGTGCGGCCAGTACTCGGTTCCCGGGATCAGCTCGTGCAGGTTGCTCATCATCTGGCAGCCGTTGCACACACCCAGGGCGAAGCTGTCCTTGCGTTCGAAGAAGGCTTGGAAGCCGTCGCGCGCGCGCGCATTGAACAGGACCGACTTGGCCCAGCCCTCGCCGGCACCCAGCACGTCGCCGTAGGAGAAACCGCCGCAGGCGACCAGGCCCTTGAACGCCTCGAGGCTGACGCGACCGGAGAGAACATCACTCATGTGCACGTCGACCGCGGCAAACCCGGCCCGGTCGAACGCCGCTGCCATCTCTACCTGACCGTTGACGCCCTGCTCGCGCAGCACCGCCACCTGCGGGCGCACACCACGCTTGATGTAGGGCGCGGCGATGTCCTGGTTGACGTCGAAGCCGAGCTTGACGCTGAGGCCGGGATTGTCCTCCTCCAACAGCGCGTCGAACTCCTGGTCGGCGCACTCGGCGTTGTCCCGCAGGCGCTGGATCTGGTAGCTGGTCTCGGCCCACTGGCGCTGCAGCAGGCGACGGTCGCCGCTGAACACCTCGTTGCCGGCCAGCCTGATGGAGACATAGCCATTGTTGGCGGGCTGCCCGATGACCGCGACGCAGTCGCCGAGGCCGGCTGCGCTGAACTGCGAGAGCACGATCTCGGTGTCATCCTGGCGTACCTGAATGACCGCACCCAGCTCTTCGTTGAAGAGCACGGCTGGCACGTCGTCGGCATCATCCAGCAGACCATCGAGATTCAGATTCAGACCACAGTGACCGGCGAACGCCATTTCCAGCATGGTAGTCAGCAGGCCTCCGTCGGAGCGGTCATGATAGGCCTGCAGCAGCCCATCGGCATTGAGCCCCTGAATGACGGCAAAGAATGCGCGCAGGTCTTCGGCATCGTCGAGATCCGGCACCTGCCGCCCGAGCTTGCCGTAGACCTGGGCGAGAATCGATCCACCCAGACGGTTCTGCCCGCGACCGAGGTCGATCAGGATCAGGTCGGTGGCCCCCTTGTCCAGGCGCAGCTGTGGCGTCAACGTACGGCGGACGTCGCTGACCGGAGCAAAGCCAGACACGATGAGGGAAAGCGGCGAGGTCACGCTCTTCTCGGCGCCATCATCCGACCAGCGCGTCTTCATCGACATCGAGTCCTTGCCCACCGGAATGGTAATACCCAGCTGCGGGCAGAGTTCCATACCAACGGCACGCACGGTGTCGTACAGGCGTGCATCCTCCCCCGGATGCCCGGCTGCGGCCATCCAGTTGGCCGACAGCTTGATGTCGGAGATCTTCTCGATGGAAGCGGCAGCCAGGTTGGTCAGCGTCTCACCGATGGCCATGCGCCCGGAGGCCGGAGCGTCGAGCAGTGCCAGCGGGGTGCGCTCGCCCATTGCCATCGCCTCGCCGCAATTGACGTCGAAGCTGGCGGCGGTTACCGCACAGTCCGCCACGGGCACCTGCCATGGACCGACCATCTGGTCGCGGACCACCTGGCCGGTGATGCTGCGGTCACCGATGGTGATCAGAAAGCTCTTGCTGGCCACCGCAGGATGGCGCAGCACGCGGCCCACGGCTTCGTCCAGATAGACCGCCGCGGCATTGAAGTCATCGCCCAGTTCGGCTTCGCGGCTGGCGCTGCGGTGCATGCGTGGCGCCTTGCCGAGCAGCACGTTGAGCGGCATGTCCACCGGCTTGTTGCCGAAATGGCTGTCGGCGACGGTCAGATGCGCTTCCTCGGTGGCCTCGCCGACCACCGCGAACGGGCAACGCTCGCGCTCGCAGATGGCCTTGAAACGTTCGAAATCGGCCGCATCGACCGAAAGCACGTAGCGCTCCTGGGATTCGTTGCACCAGATTTCCAGCGGCGCCATGCCCGGCTCGTCGTTGGGAATGTTGCGCAGCTCGAAACGGCCGCCACGACCGCCATCGTTGACCAGCTCGGGGAAGGCGTTGGACAGACCGCCGGCGCCCACGTCGTGAATGAACTTGATCGGGTTCTGCTCGCCCATCTGCCAGCAGCGATCGATGACTTCCTGGCAGCGACGCTCCATTTCCGGGTTGTCGCGCTGTACCGAGGCGAAGTCCAGATCAGCCGAGCTGGTACCGGTGGCCATCGACGATGCCGCGCCGCCACCCAGGCCGATCAGCATGGCCGGGCCGCCGAGGACGATCAGCTTGGCGCCGACCGAAATCTCGCCCTTCTGCACATGCTCTTCGCGAATGTTGCCCATGCCACCGGCAAGCATGATCGGCTTGTGGTAGCCGCGCACTTCCTCGCCATGCGGGGTGCTGATTGCCTGCTCGAAGGTACGGAAATAGCCGGTCAGCGCCGGCCGACCGAATTCGTTGTTGAACGCGGCGCCGCCCAGCGGACCCTCGATCATGATGTCCAGCGGGGTGACGATGCGCTCGGGCTTGCCGTAGGGCTTTTCCCAGGGCTGCTCAAAACCTGGGATGTTCAGGTTGGATACGGTGAAACCGGTAAGGCCGGCCTTCGGCTTGGCGCCGCGGCCAGTGGCACCCTCGTCGCGAATCTCGCCGCCCGAGCCGGTGGAAGCCCCGGGGAACGGCGCGATGGCGGTCGGGTGGTTGTGGGTTTCCACCTTCATCAGGATATGCACCGGCTCCTGGCTGGCCGCGTACTCGCGCGTCTCAGGATTCGGATAGAAGCGCCCGGCGACGTTGCCGACGATGACCGCGGCGTTGTCCTTGTACGCCGACAGCACGCCCTCGTTGTGCAGCTGGTAGGTGTTCTTGATCATGCCGAACAGGGACTTTTCCTGGCTCTCGCCATCGATGTCCCAACTGGCATTGAAGATCTTGTGCCGGCAGTGCTCGGAGTTCGCCTGGGCGAACATCATCAGCTCGATATCGTGCGGGTTGCGTCCCAGTCCGGTGAAGGCCTGCACCAGATAGTCGATTTCGTCCTCGGCCAGGGCCAGGCCCAGTTCGACGTTGGCCTTCTCCAGCGCGGCGCGGCCGCCGCCGAGTACATCCACCGCCGTCAGCGGCTTCGGCTCGGCATGGCTGAACAGGTTGGCGGCCTCCTCGAAGCGGCCCAGCACCAGCTGGGTCATGCGGTCGTGCAGCGCGGCAGCGACAAGCTTGGCGTCGCCGTCGGAGATTTCACCCTGCACGTAGTAGGCGATCCCCCGCTCCAGCCGCTGGATCTTCTCCAAGCCGCAATTGTGGGCGATGTCGCTGGCCTTGCTCGACCAGGGCGAGATGGTGCCGAAACGCGGCACCACCAGGAACAGCCGACCGGCGGGCTCCTGTACCGGCACGCTGGGTCCGTACTTCAGCAGGCGGGTCAGTACGTGCTGCTCATCCGCATCAAGCGTGCCGGAAACCTCGGCGAAATGGGCGAACTCGGCGTACAACCCGCTGACGGCAGGGACCTTCTCGGTCAGTTGTGCCAGGAGCTTGCCATGACGGAAGGCGGAAAGAGCGGGAGCGCCGCGCAGGATCAACATCGTCGGAACAGCCTCGGAGGGGGAGCAGTCGGGGCGCGTATTCTAGCTCATGACGATGGGCAAGGGGCAGCGACCCGCTGCAAGTCCGGAGCCTTGCTGACAGCTGGCCCCGACGACCAGCGCAAGGCCGCAACCTGCCCCGCGAGCCCATACCCGGCCCGCCAGGACCGATTGACGGAATCGACCGAGAGCCGGCCGCTGGCTAGCGCGCGCCACCCTGAAGCCCGGCCCTCCTCCAGACGCCGTATTGGCCGACCGGCTGTTTCATCGGCAGGCGTTTCACCTCGGCCAGGGTGTGGCTATCGAGCGCGATCAGCGCTCCCTCGTCGCGCTGCAGGCTGACCAGGACATGGCGGCCATCTCGTGAGAATTCGACATGAGCCAGTGTCGCCTCCGGCTCGGCCAGGAATTCTCGCGCCACTTCCAGCGTCTCCCGGTCGATCGCCTGCAGCACCTGCCGAGAGTCGGCCGGCATCGTCGAAACGACCAACAGATACCGGCTGTTCTCGTGAGCCGTGAGCAAGCGCCCAGGCCCCTTCAGAGCGATACGTCGTACCAGCGCGCGTTGCTCCGGATCGATCACCGCCATTTCGGGCGACACCTGACCGGTGCTGGACATCAGCAACCTGCCGTCGCGCCGCCAGGCGACACTCGACGCCATGTCTGGGTGCCCTTGCATGGGCAACCGGCCGATCCGCCGACGCGCATCCAGATGAACGACCTCCACCTCGCCCTGGGACGACACGCCGAACAGCTCGGCCTGCTCCGGGTTGAAGAAGAAGTCATCCAACGGCCCATCCAGCTCGATCCGCCGGGGGTTGAGATAACCGGAAACGAACGTCCCCTCCCGGTACTGGAAGTCATGCACCAGACCGATCGCCATGTCCTCGGCGCCAGGGTCATAGCTGACCTCCCACAGCTCGGCGATGTCCTTCATCGCAACGATGAACGACCGACGCGCCGGCAGACCGTAGACCGCCGACACCCGCGAGCTGCGCTCGCCCTTGTGGTCGAGGGTCGGCAGGACCCTGAGCAGGTTGAGTTCTCCATCGAGCAGCACCAACGCATGGGGCCGCAGATTAGCCACGGCAATGTGGTCGCCGGCAGGCGAAATGGCGATATTGCTGCTGTCCAGACCCGCACGCACTTCGGCGACGACCGTCAGCGTCCACAGATCGTACTTGGTCACCCAGCCATCGCGGGATACGAAAAACACAAAGCGCCCGTCGCGAGTGAAACAGGGGCTGCCATGCACTCCCCGCGTGACAAAGCGGTGGATGGTCTCGAGCTTTTCGCCATCGAGGATAGTGACATGCGAGCCGCCGGCCTCGACCACGAGGATCAGCCCCAATGGATCGGCTTCATAAGCGGGCGAATCAGTTGCCTCGGCCTCAGGCGGCACATGACGGGAAAGCGCGATGTCCGCCGGTGTCCAGAGCGCCTCTGCCTGTGCCGAGGCGACCAGCGCGCACGCCAGCAGCCAGGCGACTGCTAGCTGTAGCGAACGAATGACACCACAGGTTCTGCGCTTCGACATGCCGACGCCCCCGAAGCGATGGGATGCGACGATTACAGGCTATCGCCGGACGTCCGCCCATGACCGATGTCAACCGGAGATCAGGCGGGATGCCGAAACAGGGCGACTGTTTCGCTCGGAGGCCTGCAGTTCTCAATGCAGTATCTGACTGAGGAACAGCTTGGTCCTGTCGTTCACCGGGTTGGTGAAGAACACCTCCGGCTCGGCCTGTTCGACGATTTCGCCCTTGTCCATGAAGATCACCCGGTCGGCCACGGTGCGGGCGAAGCCCATTTCATGCGTCACGCAGAGCATGGTCATGCCGCTTTCGGCGAGACCGATCATAGTGTCCAGCACTTCCTTGACCATCTCCGGGTCGAGCGCCGAAGTCGGCTCGTCGAACAGCATGATCTTCGGCTTCATGCACAGCGCCCGGGCGATCGCCACCCGCTGCTGCTGGCCGCCGGAGAGCTGACCGGGAAACTTGTTGGCCTGCTCGGGAATGCGCACGCGCTCGAGATAATGCATGGCGATCTCCTCGGCCTGCCGGCGCGGCAGCTTGCGCACCCACATCGGCGCCAAGGTGCAGTTCTGCAGCACGGTCAGGTGCGGAAACAGATTGAAGTGCTGGAAGACCATACCGACTTCACTGCGAATCGCCTCGATCTGCTTGAGATCGCTGGTCAGCTCCACACCATTGATGACGATGCGCCCCTGCTGATGCTCCTCCAGGCGGTTCAGACAGCGGATGGTGGTGGACTTGCCCGACCCGGACGGCCCGCACAACACGATGCGCTCGCCCTGCCGCACGGACAGGTTGATGTCCTTGAGCACATGGAACTGCCCGAACCACTTGTGCACGCCCTGCATGCGGATGACCGGCTCGCTTGCCTGCCCGGCCTGCGCGATTGAATCATTCATATCTCACTCCTAACGCTTGTGGCCGGTGTCCAGCTTGCGCTCCAGGCGCATGGAATAGCGGGACATGCCGAAACAGAACATCCAGTACACCAGCGCGGCGAACACGTAGCCTTCGGTGGACATACCCAGCCAGGCCGGGTCCGCCGTAGCGCGCTTGATGCTGTTGAGGAAGTCGAACAGGCCGATGATGATCACCAGGCTGGTGTCCTTGAACAGGGCGATAAAGGTATTGACGATGCCCGGAATCACCAGCTTCAGCGCCTGCGGCAGAATCACCAGCAGCGTGCTGCGCCAGTAGCCCAGACCCATGGCGGCCGCCGCCTCGTACTGCCCTTTGGGGATCGCCTGCAGGCCGCCGCGTACCACTTCGGCGATGTAGGCGGCCTCGAAGAACACCACCATCAGCATCGCCCGCAACAGCTTGTCGAGGTTCATGCCTTCGGGAAGGAACAGCGGCAGCATCACCGACGACATGAACAGCACGGTGATCAGCGGTACGCCGCGCCAGAACTCGATGAAGGTCACGCAGAGCACCCGGATGGCCGGCATGTCCGAGCGTCGCCCGAGCGCCAGCAGGATGCCCAAAGGCAAGGCGCCGGCAATGCCTACCGCGGCGATCACCACGGTCAGCATCAGCCCACCCCACTGACTGGTCGGCACCGTCTGCAACCCGAGGAATCCGCCATGCAGCAGCCAGTAGGCCAGCAGCGGATAGACCAGCAGGTAACCGATGCCGTAGCGCAGCTTGTGCGGCATCTGCCGCAGAAACAGTGGCGCCGCGCCGATGACCGCCAACCATGCCGCCGCATCGACCCGCCAGC
Organism: Stutzerimonas sp. KH-1; assembly: GCF_054483855.1. NCBI lineage: Bacteria > Pseudomonadati > Pseudomonadota > Gammaproteobacteria > Pseudomonadales > Pseudomonadaceae > Stutzerimonas > Stutzerimonas sp. KH-1. Next base: position 2,391,683 of record NZ_CM137011.1, read on the forward strand.
GCAGCTCCGTGGGGTAGAAGCCGTACATGAACTGACCGAAGCGGACCTGCACGAACACCCAGCAGGCACCTTCGCGGCTGCAATCGGCGCGCGTGTCGCCGGTCCAGTCAGCCTTGAAAATCGCCCATTCGAGCACCGGCGGCACGATCAGCCACAGCAGATACAGACCGACCAGCGTCAGCAATGTGTTGAGCCAGCTGGAGAACAGATTGGCCCGCAACCAGCCGAACGCACCGATGCTGATGGTCGGTGGCGGCAGGTCGGGCTTGAAGGTATGAATGGTCATGCGCTCACCGCTCGATCAGCGCAATGCGCTTGTTGTACCAGTTCATCAGCAGCGAAATGCTGATGCTGATGGCCAGATAGACGCTCATGGTGATGGCCATGGTTTCGATGGCCTGCCCGGTCTGGTTGAGCACCGTGCCGGCGAACAGCGAGACCATGTCCGGATAGCCGATTGCCGCTGCGAGCGATGAGTTCTTCGCCAGGTTCAGGTACTGACTGGTCAAGGGCGGCACGATGACCCGCAGCGCCTGCGGCACGATGACCAGCCGCAGCACCTGTCCCGGACGCAGGCCGAGGGACGCGGCGGCCTCGGTCTGGCCATGGCTGACCGATTGGATACCCGCGCGCACGGTCTCGCCGATGAATGCAGCGGTATAGACCGAAAGCGCCACCACGATCGACACCAGCTCCGGTATCACCACCCAACCACCACGGATATTGAAGCGCTGCAGCTCCGGCACTTCCCAGCTGAACGGTGCCCCGGCAACGAGCGTCACCAACCAGGGTATGGCGATGAACAGCCCGAGGCTGGTCCAGAACACCGGAAACATGCGGCCCGTGGCATGGCGTCGGGCGCGGGCCCAACGGCTGAGCATGACCACCGAGGCCAACGCCACCAACAGCGCCAGCCAGAACGCCCAGAAACCCTCGGCGGCGCTGGGTGCCGGCATCTGCACGCCACGATTGTTGACGAACACCGCATCCCACAGGCTCAGGCTGTTGCGCGGCCCCGGCAGCGGGCTGATTACGGCGAAATAGACGAAGAAGATCAGCAGCAGCGGCGGGATATTGCGAAAGATCTCGATGTAAAGCGTCGCCAGCTGGCGGATCAGCCAGTTGCTGGAGAGCCGCCCCACGCCGAGGATGAAGCCCATGATCGTGGCCAGGACGATCCCGATCACGCTGACCAGCAGGGTGTTGAGCAGCCCGACCCAGAATACGCGACCGTAGCTGTCGCTCTCGCTGTAGTCGATCAGGTGCTGGGAAATGCCGAAGCCGGCAGCGTTGTCGAGAAAGCCGAAGCCGGAGGTGATGCCGCGATGGGCGAGATTGGTCTGGGTATTATGGAAAAGGTACCAACCGAATGCCACCACGGCGATGACGGCCAGAATCTGAAATAGCCAGGCCCGCGCTCGCGGATCATGCAGAAGCGATCCGCCCGCCGGGCGGGGATTGTCGATGGTTCGCATCGAATGTCCTCATACCGCATCACCGGCGCGTTGTGCGCACCGGTGATACTTCTCCCTCTGGTAACGGAGCCGGTATAGCCGGCCCCGCTCGCTCAACGTACCGGCGGGGCGTACTGCACGCCGCCGTTGTTCCACAGGGCATTGAGGCCGCGTTCGATCTTCAGCTCGCTGCCGGCACCGACGTTGCGATCGAAGATCTCGCCATAGTTACCGACCTGCTTGATGATCTGTACCGCCCAGTCCTTCGGAAGCTTCAGGTCCTTGCCATATTCACCTTCGGCACCCAGCAGGCGGGCAACGTCCGGATTCTTGGTGCTTTTGGCCTTCTCCTCGACGTTTGCCGAGGTGACACCCAGTTCCTCGGCATTGAGCATGGCGAACAGCGTCCAGCGCACGATATCGAACCACTCCTCATCGCCCTGGCGAACCGCCGGGCCAAGGGGCTCCTTGGATATCACCTCAGGCAATACGACATAGTCATCAGGCTTCGCCAGCTTGATGCGCTGGGCATAGAGCTGGGACTGGTCAGAGGTGAGCACGTCGCAGCGCCCGGACTCCAGCGACTTGGCGCTTTCATCGGAGGTGTCGTAGGTGATGGGGGTGTAGTTGTGGCCGTTGGCGCGGAAATAGTCGGAGAGATTCAGCTCCGTGGTGGTGCCGGCCTGAATGCAGACAGTCGCGCCATCAAGCTCCTTGGCACTCTTGACGCCGAGTTCCTTGTTTACCAGGAAGCCCTGCCCGTCGTAGTAGGTCACGCCAGTAAAATTCAACCCCATCGCTGCATCGCGCGAGCTCGTCCAGGTGGTGTTGCGCGACAGCATGTCCACCTCGCCCGACTGCAGCGCGGTGAAGCGCTCCTTGGCGGTCAGTGGGCTGTACTTGACCTTGCTCGCGTCGCCGAACACCGCGGCGGCGACTGCTCGACAGACATCAACATCGAGCCCCTGGTACTGGCCCTTGGCGTCGGCGAACGAAAACCCTGGCAGGCCATCGCTGATGCCGCACTGCACGAATCCCTTCTTCTGCACCGCATCGAGGGTCGCCCCTGCCTGCGCCAACCCGCTCATACCCAGCAGTGACGCAGCGCCCAGCGCAGCCAGTGTGGATTTCACCCTAATCATCGAAACCTCCAGTTTGCTTTCTTATTCTCGGGTTCGGGCCATGAACCACTTCGATGTACCGACGGGCCAAACGAAGCGGTGCCAGCCTGACCTGAGTCTAGTCGCCCATGGATGAACGGCAACGTTGTTTGTCATTGCCTCGACTCGCCCCTGCAGGCCGATCCCTTAAGAGCAGGCAGCACAAAGCAAGCGGCGTACCAGATCGCCGGGAACGCGCGCCGACGTACCACCTCGGGTTCTAACGTCACGCCGTAGCGGGTAACCTCGCGCTATTTCCTCACTGGCGGCGGACAGAGCGCCCCAAGAAGAGGCAACCGTACCCAGACCGGAGCCGATCCATGACTACCCCGCTGATTCTCGAGCCGTCCAACAGCGCCGACGCCTGTGTCATCTGGCTGCACGGCCTGGGCGCCGACCGTTACGACTTCCTGCCGGTTGCCGAAGCCCTGCAACAACGGCTGCTTAGCACGCGCTTCGTCCTGCCACAGGCGCCGACGCGTCCGGTGACCATCAACGGTGGTTGGAGCATGCCAAGCTGGTACGACATCCTTGCCATGAGCCCGGCCCGCGCGATCAACCGTGACCAGCTGGAAGCTTCAGCACAACAGGTCATCTCGTTGCTCGAGGCGCAACGCGATGCCGGGATCGATCCGGCACGCATCTTCCTGGCCGGCTTCTCCCAGGGCGGTGCGGTCGTCCTGCACACAGCGTTTCTACGCTGGCAGGGACCGCTGGGCGGCGTCATCGCGCTTTCGACCTACGCGCCCACCTTTACCGAGCCGTCGGCATTCGCCCCTGCCGCACTGCAGTATCCGGTACTGTGCCTGCACGGCAGCCGCGACGATGTCGTGCCTATGGCGATGGGCCGCGCCGCCTTTCAGACCCTGCAGGACGCAGGCGTCACCGCGGCGTGGCACGACTATCCGATGGGCCATGAAGTGCTGCCGGAGGAAATTCGCGACATCGGCGCCTGGCTCGCTGAACGTCTTGGCTGACCAGGCGCATCAGAGGAAGCTGGACGTGCGACTATCCGTGGCAGCGCGCCGCTTCACACCTGCCATCGTCCGACCGCCTACCACGTCGGCCGCCCGTGCCAGGCGGGAGGCTTCGCCACATTTGCGTCTTGCATTACACTGACGCGCGATTCTTTCCCATTTCGACGACGAGAAGACCGTGCTCAAAGCACTCAAGAAAATCTTTGGCAAGGCCCCGGACGAGCGGGCCGCCACAACGACTGGTGCCGCATCTGCCAGCCACGAACGGCAAACCGACCCCGTGACCCAGCAGGTCGCGACGAACGAAGCCCAACCCAAGCCGCAGGCCACCCAGCGCACCGCTGAAAAGCCACGCCGCCAGCGCAGCAGCAAACCGCCCAAACCCGCCGCCCCGGCCTGGAAGCTGGAAGACTTCGTGGTCGAACCGGCCGAAGGCAAGACCCGCTTCCATGACTTCAAGCTCGCACCAGAGCTGATGCACGCCATTCACGACCTGGGCTTCCCTTATTGCACGCCGATCCAGGCTCAGGTGCTCGGCTACACACTCGCAGGAAGGGACGCCATCGGTCGCGCCCAGACCGGCACGGGCAAGACCGCCGCATTTCTGATTTCCACCATTACCCAGTTGCTCGAGACGCCGCCACCGAAAGACCGCTACATGGGCGAGCCACGCGCACTGATCATCGCTCCGACTCGCGAACTGGTGGTGCAGATCGCCAACGATGCGCTGGACCTGACCAAGTACACCGACCTCAACGTGATGAGCTTTGTCGGCGGCATGGATTTCGACAAGCAGCTCAAACAGCTGGAATCGCGTTACTGCGACATCCTCGTTGCCACCCCCGGCCGCCTACTGGATTTCAACCAGCGCGGTGAGGTGCACCTGGACATGGTCGAGGTGATGGTCCTCGACGAGGCCGACCGCATGCTCGACATGGGCTTCATCCCGCAGGTCCGCCAGATCATCCGGCAGACCCCGCCCAAGAGCGAACGTCAGACCCTGCTGTTCTCCGCCACCTTCACCGATGACGTGATGAACCTGGCACAGCAATGGACCACCAACCCCGCCGTGGTCGAGATCGAACCGGAGAACGTCGCCAGCGATACCGTCGAGCAGCACGTCTACGCCGTAGCCGGCAGCGACAAGTACAAGCTGCTGTACAACCTGATTACCCAGAACGACTGGACGCGGGTGATGGTATTCGCCAACCGCAAGGACGAAGTGCGACGCATCGAGGAACGCCTGACCAAGGATGGCATCAGTGCAGCGCAGATGTCCGGCGACGTCCCGCAGCACAAGCGCATCCGCACGCTGGAGGGCTTTCGCGAGGGCAAGATTCGCGTGCTGGTGGCCACCGACGTCGCCGGTCGCGGCATTCACGTCGATGGCATCAGCCATGTGATCAACTTCACCCTGCCGGAAGACCCGGACGATTACGTGCACCGCATCGGTCGGACCGGCCGCGCCGGCACCAGCGGCACCTCCATCAGCTTCGCTGGCGAGGACGACGCCTTCGCTCTGCCGCCCATCGAAGCACTGATCGGCCGCAAGATCCAGTGCGAGATGCCGCCGGCGGAACTGCTTGCGCCCGTCCCCCGCTCGCGCTGAACACCTTGCTGCCCGGAGCCTGCCCAGGCGGGCCGGTCGACTGGTACCGATGACCTGGGTCAGGCCGCTTCTGACTCGAAGCGACTAAAGTAGTACCCAGGTATCGAATCAGGAGGATCACCGATGGACAGCATGCACTGGTTATTGACCCTCATCGTCGTCGGTTTTGTCCTGCTCTGCGTGGGCTTCAACTACCGGGACAAACAATGGGGCGTCGGACTGCTGAGCCTCGGCATCCTCACCATGTTCTCGACGCTGGCCTTCAAGATGTACATCACCTTCTACTGAAGGCTCAGCTCTTCTCGTTCCAGCGCTCGGCCGCCAACTGATCGCTGGCACGGCCCTCTACCCAGCGTGGCCCGGCCGCGGTGCTTTCCTTCTTCCAGAATGGCGCCCGGGTTTTCAGGTAGTCCATGACGAAACGACAGGCGTCGAAGGCAGCGTCGCGATGGGCACTGGCCGCACCGACGAACACGATCGGCTCGCCAGGCTCCAGCGATCCAACGCGGTGCAGCACATCCAGGCGCAGCAACGGCCAGCGCTGTTCGGCCTCCTGCACGATCTTTTCCAGCGCTTTTTCCGTCATGCCGGGCGCATGCTCGAGAAACATGCCGGCCACATCCTGCCCGTCATTGAAGTCCCGCACGTAGCCGACGAAGCCGGCGACCGCGCCGATTCCCAGATTGGCGGCATGCAGCGCGTTCAGCTCCGCGCCGGGATCGAACGAGCCCTGTTGAACACGAACCGCCACGCTCAACCTCCGGTCACGGTAGGAAAGAAGGCCACCTCGTCGCCATCGACAACGGCCTCCTCTAGGCCACACAGCTCCTGATTGCGCGCGCACATCAGGTTCTGCTCGCCGAGCACTTCCCAGACGCCGCCGCGCGCCAACAAATGTCGGCGGACGTCATCCACGCTGCCGAGCGACTCATCCCATTGGATGCGCTCGCCATCGCTGCCGAGGGTTTCCCGATATCGGGCGAAGAACTGAATCGAAATCATGCCTGCACCTGCCAATGTCCGCTCTTGCCGCCGAGTTTTTCCAACAACCGCACCCCTTCGATCACCATGCCGCGGTCCACGGCCTTGCACATGTCATAGATGGTCAATGCGGCAACGCTGGCAGCGGTCAGCGCCTCCATCTCCACGCCCGTCTGGCCCGCCAGTTTGCAGGCCGCGCGGATCAGCACGCTGTCCTCGCCATCGGCCTGCAGTTCGACCTTGATGCTGGTCAGCAGCAGCGGGTGACAGAGCGGAATCAGTTCATGGGTTTTCTTCGCCGCCTGGATGCCGGCGATACGTGCCACAGCGAACACGTCGCCCTTGGGATGGCCACCCTGCTGAATCATCTGCAGGGTCTGCGGCAGCATGCGCACGCGTGCCTCCGCTACGGCCTCGCGCGCCGTCACGGCCTTGTCGGTGACGTCGACCATGCTAGCGCGGCCTTGCGAATCGAGATGGGTGAGCATTTGGCGCTCCTGAGCTGAAAATCAGGAGTCTACCCCAGCCGCCGGCGATGGACCCGCCTCGTAAGAGGTACTCCGGGCATCGCCAGCCTCGAGCCCTCTACATGTGCGCTTCGGCGTATTCGGCCAGCACCGAGCGCGGCACGCCCTGCAAGGTGATATGCACGCCGTGGGAGAAGTCCTTGAAGCGTTCGGTGAGGTAAGTCAACCCGGAACTGGTAGCGGACAGATAGGGCGTATCGATCTGCGCCAGGTTGCCCAGACACACCACCTTCGAACCGTTGCCGGCACGGGTGATGATGGTCTTCATCTGGTGGGGCGTCAGATTCTGGCACTCGTCGATCAGGATCAGGCTTTGCTGGAAGCTGCGCCCGCGGATGTAGTTCAGCGATTTGAACTGCAGCGGCACCTTCTGCAGGATGTAATCGATGCTGCCGTGGGTGTTCTCGTCATCCATGTGGAGCGCCTCGAGGTTGTCGGTGATCGCCCCCAACCAGGGTTCCATCTTCTCGGCCTCGGTGCCGGGCAAGAAGCCGATGTCCTCGTCCAACCCCTGTACGCTACGGGTGGCGATGATGCGCCGGTAGCGCTTGCTGACCACGGTCTGCTCGATGGCTGCAGCCAAGGCCAGAATGGTCTTGCCCGAGCCGGCGGCACCGGACAGGTTGACCAGATGAATATCCGGATCGAGCAGCGCGAACAATGCCAGCGCCTGATGAATGTCACGCGGGCGTAGGCCCCAGGCTTCCTGATGCAGCAGCGGCTCCTGGTGCAGGTCGAGCAGCAGCAGCTCATCGGCCTTGATGCCCTTGATCCAACCCACGAAGCCCTGTTCGTCGATGATGAACTCGTTGATATGGACGGCCGGTAGATTGTCGGTCAGCTGCACCCGATGCCAGGTACGTCCGTGCCCCTGATGGGTTTCCACCTTGCTCACGCGATCCCAGAACGAGCCGGTAACGCTGTGATAGCCCGGCGAAAGCTGTCCGACATCGTCGACCAGCTGGTCGGTATGGTAATCCTCCGCCGCCACGCCGCAGGCCCGCGCCTTCAGGCGCATGTTGATATCCTTCGTGACGAGTACCACCGGCACCCCGGGCCGCTGTTTGCTCAGCTCGACCACCTGATTGATGATCTTGTTGTCGTTCAGGTCCTCTGGCAGCGCGCTGGATTCACCGCGCTTGCTCATCAGAATCGAAAGGCTGCCGCACGGCCCGCTTTTGCCACGCTGGATCGGCACACCGAGTTCGACTTCCTCGGGCGTGGCATCGCCCAACAGCCTGTCGATCAGACGAATCGCCTGGCGGCACTCGGCGGCCACGCTGTGCTTACCGGTCTTGAGCTGATCGAGCTCCTCCAGCACGGTCATGGGTATCGCGACCTGGTGCTCCTGGAAATTCAGCAAGGCATTGGGATCGTGGATCAGAACGTTCGTGTCAAGGACGTAGAGCGTGGGCTGGGTCGCGCGGGATCTGCCGTAGTCATCCATACCGATCACCTTCTTCTAGGATCAGAAGCGAAGCGGATACGCGCTCCGCCGCAGAGTGACCGCCGTGCGACTGAGGTGAGCGGACGAGGGAAGCCAGTGGATTCGGGGCTACCCAGGAGCCGCCACCTGTGTTGCAGGGTTCGGCGGTCTGGATTCGGTAATACCGTAAAACTTATGACAGACAAAAGACTTTTCCGTTGAATGTCGGTTTTTTTCACGAATCGACCGCAGGTGCTTGGCTCACTCCGTTTCCACGCGTTAATGTCGACGATCAAGGTGCGCGCTTTCGCCGCAGCGATTCACCTCGGCGGTGATGTGCACCAGCTGGGTAAAGGGCTGCAGCGCGGCCTTGTAGCGATCGGCGGTATGTCCCTGATGCGTGACCACGCTGAGGATGCAGCTGTACTGCGAACGCCCTACACGCCACAGGTGCAGGTCGGTCACTTCGGTATCGGGCACCCGTTCCAACGCTTCGCGAACCTGCTCGACGAGTGGGTCATCCATCTCCCGATCCAGCAACGCCATCGCCGTATCCCGCAACAAACCACGCGCCCATACGAGAATCACCACGGCACCGACGATGCCCATGGCCGGATCGAGCCAGCCCCAGCCAAACAACTTACCCCCCAGCAAGGCGACGATGGCCGCCACCGACGTCAGGGCATCGGTTAGCACATGGATGAAGGCGGCATGACGGTTGAGGTCCTTGCCTGACGCTCGATGTGCATGCGCATGGCCCTGCTCGTTATGGCTATGGCCGTGACCGTGATCGTGATCGTGCTGATCACGCAACAGCCAGGCCGATAGCAGATTCACCAACAGGCCGATCACCGCAACCAGCAACGCCTCATCGAAGCCGATCGCCGCGGGCGACCAGAATCGCTGCAGCGACTCGCCGATCATGAACAGCGCCACGACTACCAGCAGAAGCGCACTGGCGAAGCCGGCCAGCACCTCGATCTTCCAGGTGCCAAAAGCGAAGCGCTGGTCCGTCGCGTAGCGTCGCGCCAGTAGATAGGCAAGCGCAGACAGACCGATCGCGACCATGTGCGAAGCCATGTGCCAGCCGTCCGCCAGCAATGCCATCGAGTTGAACCAGTAACCGGCGACTATCTCCACCACCATGGTCAGCCCGGTAAGCAGCACCACGCCCCAGGTCTGACGCTCCGCGCGGCGTTCCAGAGGACGGTAGTCGTGTGGCGGCTGCCATTGCGCGTGATTGCAATCAGTCATACGAATTCCCGAATCGATGGCCACAGCTTGCACCTTGTCATGCAGGCAAGGTCAACAGCGCGTCTATGGCATCCATAGCTGGAGCCGCTCCGGTCACCACCCTACAATCGCGCCATCAGAAAGGAGACCGTACATGCTGATGGTGATTTCCCCAGCCAAGACACTCGATTACGAAACACCACCGATAACCAAACGTTTCACCCTACCGCAGCACCTCGACCATTCGCAGCAACTGATCGAATTGCTTCGAGACTATTCGCCAGCGCAGATCAGCGAACTCATGCACCTCTCGGACAAGCTCGCTGCGCTCAATGTGGCCCGTTACGGCAGCTGGACCGCCGAGTTCACGCCGGACAACGCTAAACAGGCCTTGCTGGCCTTCAAGGGCGACGTCTACACCGGGCTCAATGTCGACGATTTCACTGACGACGATCTGCTGTTCGCCCAGCAGCATCTACGCATGCTTTCGGGGCTCTACGGGCTGCTGCGTCCACTCGACCTGATGCAGCCCTATCGACTGGAAATGGGCACCAAGCTCGTCAACCCGCGCGGCAAGGACCTATACGCGTTCTGGGGAGAGCGAATCAGCGACTGGCTGAACGAAGCCCTTCGCGAACAGGGCGACGATGTTCTACTCAACCTGGCGTCCAATGAGTATTTCAGTTCAGTCAAGCGCAAGGCGCTGAATGCGCGAGTCATCGATGTCGATTTCAAGGACATGAAGAATGGCCAGTACAAGATCATCTCGTTCTATGCCAAGAAGGCGCGCGGCCTGATGGCACGCTGGGTGATCAAGGAACGCATTGCCAAGCCCGAACAGCTCTCGGCGTTCGATTACGAGGGCTATCGCTTCAGCGCGGACGATTCCTCGGCCAACCATCTGGTATTCCTGCGCGATACCGACCAGCAGTAACCGTAGCCGCGGCGCCAACCCGCCGGTTGGCGCCGCACGGGCAGCACGAACTCATCCCGCCGCGCCTGACAGCGCACCGAAGCCCGCCGTGGTCTCACCCTTAAGCAGCCATCGTCCGCTGAAACCGTTCGAAAAATCTCACCGATCAACGGCAGTCCACGCGGGAACTATCGCGCATGGCCGGCAATCATAAGCGCGTACCGACAATTCCAGGTGGAAAGGGACGTCGCACATGAACGTGCATTGGGTCACCAATCATGCAATTCGCTCCGCTTCCGGTCGCATGACGGCTGCGACAGGAGCGAAACCTCGGGCAGCCAGACTGCCGGACATCAGGCCAACGGCCGAGGCGTCGACCAGTGCCAACGCGGCATTCGGACAGACATACGCCGAGCAAGGCACGAACAGAGGGTTACGGCCATGCAACAGCACCGCTCCTTGCCGACCAGCAGACATCACGCATCGCTCACGACGATGGCGCTCTTTGTCGTGCCGTCGGCCATCGGAGATTCGCCGTGCCGACATTTCTGACCGGCAATCAACCACAGCGCCATCGGGCCTGAGCGGTCCTGGCGCAACCAACGCCGGCCATTGAGACCTGACAGCAGATTCCACTCCCGAGGCAGTGCTTCGGGACCGAGCGGCTATCGCTCCGAGCGATCGGCGATTCCCTCGATGAACAACCCGGGCGCAGCCAGATGGCCGGCGTCGACGAACAAGTAGAACGACCTTCGAAACGATTCAGGAGAGAGCACTATGATCCCGGTTATTCTTTCAGGTGGCAGCGGTTCCCGACTGTGGCCCCTTTCCCGCAAGTCGTTCCCCAAGCAGTTCCTGGCCCTGACCGGTGAACAGACATTGTTTCAGCAAACCGTCGAGCGCCTGGCCTTCGACGGCATGCAGCAGCCTCTGCTGGTGTGCAACAAGGACCATCGCTTCATCGTCAAGGAGCAGCTGGCGGCGCGCAAACTGGGCGTCCAGGGCCTTCTGCTCGAGCCGTTCGGCCGCAACACGGCGCCGGCCATCGGCATCGCCGCGATGAAGCTGATCGAGGAAGGCCGCGACGAGCTGCTGCTGGTCCTGCCGGCCGATCATGTGATCGAAGACCAGAAGGCTTTCCAGCGCTCCCTGGCACTGGCGACCAACGCCGCCGAGAACGGTGAGATGGTGCTCTTCGGCGTTCCACCGACCCGTCCCGAAACGGGCTATGGCTACATCCGTGGCAGCCAGGACGCCAATGCGGGCCTGCCAGAAGGCATCAAGCGCGTCGCCCAGTTCGTCGAGAAGCCCGATGAGGCACGTGCCCAGAGCTATCTGGAATCCGGCGACTACTACTGGAACAGCGGCATGTTCCTGTTTCGCGCCAGCGTCTTCCTGGATGAATTGAAAAAGCACGACCCGGACATCTACGACACCTGCTGGGTAGCGCTCGAGCGCAGCGTGAAGAACGGCGATGAAGTGCTGATCGACCCAGCGACCTTCGCCTGCTGCCCGGACAACTCCATTGACTATGCCGTGATGGAAAAGACTCAACTGGCCTGCGTGGTACCGATGTCTGCGGGCTGGAGCGATGTCGGCTCCTGGTCCTCGATCTGGGACGTGCATGAGAAGGACGAGAACGGCAATGTGCTCAAAGGCGATGTGATCGCCGAAGACACGCGCAATTGCCTGGTTCACGGCAACGGCAAACTGGTCACCGTGCTGGGTCTGGAAGATGTCGTCGTGGTGGAAACCAAGGACGCCATGATGGTCGCTCACAAGGACAAGGTGCAGGACGTCAAGAAACTGGTGAGCAAGCTCGATGCCCAGGACCGCAGCGAAACCAAGAATCACTGTGCTGTCTACCGGCCGTGGGGCTGGTACGACTCGGTGGATATGGGCGGTCGCTTCCAGGTCAAGCGTATCTGCGTTAATCCCGGCGCCAGCTTGTCACTGCAGATGCATCACCACCGGGCAGAGCACTGGATCGTGGTTTCCGGTACAGCGCAGGTTACATGTAACGAGAAGACCTTCCTGCTCACCGAAAACCAGTCGACTTATATTCCGATCACCTCGGTACATCGCCTGGCCAACCCTGGCAAGATTCCGCTGGAGATCATCGAAGTCCAGTCCGGCAGCTATCTGGGTGAAGACGACATCGAGCGTTTCGATGATGTTTATGGTCGCGCGGAGCAGAGCAACGAAGCCAAAGTGGCCCGTTGAGCACTTCAACCGATAGTGAAAAGCCCGCGCACATCGCGGGCTTTTCTTTTTCCATGCCCCCTGGCCCGCCTTGCTCGAAAGCAGGCATACTTTCACTCGCTTGGCGCGGATGCTGATTTCCGTACGGACAGCGATGTACGTTCACGCCTATTTTTTCTGAGCTACGCCTCGCTTCTCCGGCTTGCGCCCATTCTGCGCAAACCTTTTCAATTGAACCACGTCATAACAATCACGGTTACCGGGAAAACTCCGGCAAACTTCAGTTACAACTAGGCAATTCCAGGCAACTTACAAGCAATCGCTTCAATACAGGATCTCTTACGTGACGAAAGACGAACTGCGCGCCGAACTCGAACGCCAGGCACAGCGCTTTACGAAAGTCTACGGAGGCGAGATTACGACCTATGCCGCCGAACGCGAGCCTGAGCGTAAACCCTGGCGGAAAAAACCTTCGCTTAGAGATCAGGTGTTTCAACAGGAACTCGAGAAGCTCGAACAGGAAAAACGTGCCGGATTCGAGAGTTCGGCTGCACCACAAGCCTGAACGCTAACCAAACGACAGTCGAAGCACCGCGCACCGCAATAAGGATGCTGCATCGATAGCTCAGCAGTAATTCTTTAATTCAGCGCTTACCGCCCAGTAGCGAGCCCAGCAGCCCCCTGGCCAGTTGTCGGCCCAGTTGGCCAGCCGCCTGACTCAGGGCACTTTTCACGACTCGCCCGGCCAGCTCACCCAGATCGATGTCGTCACGCCCCCTGCCCTGCTTCGGCTTTTGCGCCTGCGGCTCGCTGGCCTGCCTGGCGCGAGCACCCAATATTTCGTATGCGGATATCCGATCGACAGGCTTGTCGTAATGACCTCGCAGGGCAGAGCCGGCGATCAGCGCCGCACGCTCCGCATCACTCAATGGCCCGATGCGTGATTGCGGCGGCGCGATCGCCACTCGCTGCACCATGGCCGGCATACCCTTTTCCTCCAGCCCACCGACCAGCGCCTCGCCAATCCCCAACTCCGTCAAGACCTCCAGCGTCTCGAAATCCGGATTGGCGCGAAAACCGTCAGCCACTGAGCGCAACGCCTTCTGCTCTCTGACGGTGAAAGCGCGGAGCCCGTGCTGGATGCGCAGCCCCAGCTGCGCCAGCACCTGATCAGGGAGATCGCTCGGCGATTGCGTTACGAAATACACGCCAACCCCCTTGGAGCGGATCAGCCGGACCACCTGGACCAGACGTTCCTGCAGTGCCTTCGGCGTATCGCCGAAGAGCAGGTGCGCCTCATCGAAGAACAGCGCAAGCAGCGGCCGGTCGGCATCACCGCGCTCCGGTAGCTGTTCGAACAGTTCGGCCAGCAGCCAGAGCAGAAAGGTCGCATACACCTTTGGCGCCTCATGCACCAGCACACTGGCATCGAGCAAATGGATGGGGCCACGCCCATCAGCGGCAGGCCGCAGCAGATCCTCAAGCTGCAGCGCGGGCTCGCCGAACAGCGCCTCGGCGCCCTGCTGCTCCAGCGTCGCCAAACGCCGTAGCAACGCCTGGGAAGATGCTCCGGTGAACAACGCACTGTCTTCGCCGAGCAGCTCGGGTTCTGCCTTGAGATGGGCGAGCAGCGCCTTGAGGTCTTTCAAATCCAGCAGCAGCAAGCCTTGCTGATCCGCCACCTTGAACGCCGCATACAGCGCCGACTGTTGACTGTCTGTCAGCTGCAGGAGATTACCGAGCAGCAGCGGGCCCATTTCGCTCAGAGTCGTTCTCAGCGGATGGCCGCTGCGACCATGCACATCCCACAGGGTGACGGGATAGGCCCGCGGCTGGTGCTGCAGCCACGGCATGCTGGCGATGCGTTCGGCGATCTTGCCCTGCGGCGCGCCTGCAGCACCGAGACCGCAGAGGTCGCCCTTGATGTCAGGGGCAAAAACCGCAACGCCGGCATCGCTGAATTGCTCGGCCAGGCGCTGCAGGGTTACGGTCTTGCCAGTGCCGGTCGCGCCAGCGATCAGGCCATGCCGATTGGCCAGTCGCAGGGACTGAGTGCTGGGCTCGCCGGTTACCTCGGCGCCGAGTACCAACCGATCGTTCGAAGCCTTCATCAACCCTCTCCTTCTCGTTCCCCGCACACTGCCACAGCCGCATCAATGCTCGTCGACGGGCTCCCGATCGGCTTGCAGCTCGGCCCAGAGCGCCTCGGCTTCCGGAAAGTCGGTGCCCAGCTCGGACGACAGCGCCTCGGGATCGTATCGCTGGGTACAGCCACCACCAATGATAGGCGGTGCCTTGGCAGCGGCGCGCTCGAACGGATCGGCCATCGTCATCCCCTGTCAGTTGAATACCAACGTCTTGTTGCTGTGCACCAGCACGCGATCCTCAAGGTGATAGCGCAGGCCGCGCGACAGCACCATCTTCTCCACGTCCTTGCCGAGCCGAACCATGTCCTCGATGCTGTCGCGATGACTGACCCGCACCACGTCCTGCTCGATGATCGGGCCGGCGTCCAGCTCCTCCGTGACATAGTGACAGGTGGCGCCTATCAGTTTCACGCCGCGCAAGGATGCCTGGTGATAAGGCTTCGCACCGACGAAAGACGGCAGGAAGCTGTGATGGATATTGATGACCCGCTGGGCGAACTCGTCGCACAGCTCTGCCGGCAGGATCTGCATGTAGCGCGCCAGCACGATCGCGTCGGCACGCTGCTCGCGCACCAGTCTGGTCACCTCGGCGAACGCCTCCTGCTTGTTCATCGGATCGACCGGAACATGGAAATACGGAATGCCATGCCACTCGACCATGCTGCGCAGGTCATCGTGGTTCGAAATCACGCAGGGAATATCGCAATCGAGTTCGCCGCTGTGCCAGCGATGCAGCAGATCCGCCAGACAATGGGACTCGCGGCTCGCCATCAACACGACCCGCTTGCGCTGCTCGGAGTCGGTGATGCGCCACTCCATGGAAAACTCACGGGCAATCGGTGCAAAGGCGTGACGAAATCCGTCCAGGTCGAAGGGTAGCGAGTCCGCGCGGATCTCGTGGCGCATGAAAAACCAGCCACTCTGATGATCGGAGTGATGGTTGGCCTCGGTGATCCAGCCGTTGTAGGTAGCGAGAAAGTTGCTGACCTTGGCGACAATGCCAACGCCATCTGGACAGGCAATGACCAGCCTGAAAGTGCGCATTAACGGTTACTCCGGCTCAAAGGAAACGCGGCATTCTAGCCCAGCTGACAAAAGCACAGCCATCGCATTAACGGCAACGTTTCCGTCAACTAGCAGCATCGAGCGCGGAGGTGCATCGCCCGGAAGATTGGCATCCGGCAGTACCCCGCCTGAAAACACCAAGAAAGTTGTCCATTTAAACAGGCATACATTCATTAACCCGTTGTTTCGACGCATGTCCGTACGTGAAATATCCCTTCAAATAGTAATCCCGCTTTTTTAACCGGCTATATTTACTTGCGCATACGGCAGGACTATGATTGCCAACACTTGCGTTCAAGCCTATCTCAAGGAAGCCACATGTCACTGATCAACGAGTATCGCGCCACTGAAGAGGCTATCAAGGAACTTCAGGAGCGACTGAAGTCCCTTTCCGAAGATGACAAGCTGAAAAAGGAACTGGAGTTCGAGGGTAAGCTGCGCGAACTCATGGGCGAATATCAGAAGTCACTGCGAGACATCATCGCCCTGCTCGATCCGGATGCCTCGCGCAGCAGCAAGAGTCCGCGCGCTGCAAAGACGCCTACCACCAGCAAGCGCGCTCGCCGCGTGAAGCAGTACAAGAATCCGCATAGCGGCGAAGTAATTGAAACCAAAGGCGGCAACCACAAGACGCTGAAAGAATGGAAAGC
Source organism: Stutzerimonas sp. KH-1 (assembly GCF_054483855.1). Classification (NCBI taxonomy): domain Bacteria; kingdom Pseudomonadati; phylum Pseudomonadota; class Gammaproteobacteria; order Pseudomonadales; family Pseudomonadaceae; genus Stutzerimonas; species Stutzerimonas sp. KH-1. The sequence continues at coordinate 2,408,027 of NZ_CM137011.1, forward strand.
CCAGTGGGGTTCCGACACCGTTGAAAGCTGGGCCACTCTTCTGGGCTAAGCAATAACGGTTAATAGAAACGCCGTTTCTCGATGCGCTTATCGAGGAACGGCGTTTTTCATTTCAGGCCTTGCCAGTACTGCGTTGCAGCAGGACAGTCGGAACGACATCTGACGACGTCAGAGGCGCAATCCATAACGCTCGCCCAGCCCTCGGCCATACTCGAGCCATTGTTGCAGCAGTTGTTGCTGCGCCACGGTGATAGTGGGCATCAGCCGCGCAATTTCAGTTTCAAACTGCGCCAGGGTATTCGGCCCGCCATGTGCCGCATCGCTCAGTCGCTGCTGACAGAACGACCTCCACTGCGATTGCTCCTGCACGGATAATCCTTCGGGAAAGTTGCGTGCGCGATAGCGAAACAGCAACGCCTCCAACCGCACATCTTCGAAGCGGCACGGGTGCCTGGCCAATTCGGCTGGCCTGAGCCCACGTATCTGCTCGCACAGGCGCCGGTCTCGCTCGCCGAGAAAGCCGTCATACAGCTGCTGCTCCGGATCGTCGCTGCCACCAAAGCCTTCCTCGGCATAGATCTCGGCCAGCTTATCGACCCAGACGTGCCGTCGCTCGCGCAACAGCGCCGCCCGCTCATGACACAGCGACAGGTCCAGAGCCAGACGCCGGACATCCTCGTCGCGCAGCACCTTGAGTGGCGCCAGCACCGGACACTTGTTGATGTGCACCAGTTTCAACGGCACCGGCAGCTCACCCTCGCCAAGCTGCTCGCGACGCGTGTAGAGGCGCTGCCGCAACGTCTGTGCACTTTCCTGCCAGAGCGGCTCCACTTCGGCCTGCAGATCGCAGACGATCAGCGCATTGCGATTGCGCGGATGCCAGGCCAACGGCAGAACTATCGACAGGAAGTGGCGGCCTGCGGCGAAGCGCCCCGAGACATGCACAAGCGGCTCGAGCAGGGTGATCTGATCCAGCACTGCCTGTTTGCGGCGCAAATTGAAAAGGTACTCATACAGACGTGGCTGGCGCTGGCGAATGAGCCTGGCCAGCGCGATGGTCGCGCGCACATCGGACAGCGCGTCATGGGCGTTCAGATGTTCCAGCCCGTTGGCAACGCTCAAGCGCTCGAGCTTGAGCGTCACTCGCCCTTCTTCCTCCGGCCACACCAGCCCTTCGGGACGTAGCGCATAAGCCGTGCGCACCAGATCGATCAGGTCCCAGCGGCTATTGCCGCCCTGCCATTCACGCGCGTAAGGATCATAGAAGTTTCGATAGAGGCTGTAGCGTGTGACCTCGTCATCGAAGCGCAGGCTGTTGTAGCCAGCGACACAGGTACCCGGGGTAGCCAGCTCCTCATGCAGACGGCGAACGAACTCCGCTTCGCTTAGCCCTTGCTGCTGCAATGTTGCCGGCGTGATTCCGGTGACCAGGCACGCCGCCGGATGGGGCAGGATGTCGTCACTGAGACGGCAATAAAGATTCAGCGGCTCGCCAACTTCCTCGAGTGCTTCGTTGGTGCGAATACCCGCCACCTGCATCGGTCGGTCGCGGCTGGGCGATATCCCTGTGGTTTCGAAGTCGTACCAGAAAATGCTTGGAGTCACGGGAGGGTCCTTCTCGATCGGCGCGCAGCAGTCTAACAGCCCTCACGCCTGCAACGCGCCAGCGGCCGCTGGCGCAGCGACGACACCCGCGACGACAACTCTGCGAACGACATCCGACATCGACGCAGGCATTTGGCCATAATCGCGCCTCACGCACCGTCTCGTAGATTGCCGCCGGCACGCTTGGCGCATAGCATCGCCCTAGCCTGCACCTGGACGACCTTATCTCTTGCTCCCGACTCTCGCTCGATCACCGCTGCTGGACAATCGCGTGCGCGTGGAAACGCCAGAAGGCGTTGACCTGCTGTTGCGGCCCGCAGGTCTCGTTCCTCGCGCGCTGGCCTTCGCCGTGGATCTGGCGATTCGCGGCGCGATACTGCTCGCGCTGTTTATCAGCCTGGGCCTGCTGGGCAAGTTCGGGATGGGGCTCGGCGCGCTGCTGCTATTTCTGGTGCAGTGGTGGTACATGGTGCTCTTCGAGGTGCTGAACCAGGGGCGCACACCCGGCAAGCACTGGCTGGGCCTGCGCGTCGTGCACGACGACGGCACGCCGGTGGGCTGGGCCTCTTCGCTGACGCGCAATCTGTTGCGTTTCGTCGACCTGCTGCCGTTCGGCTATTTCCTCGGGGCTCTCAGCTGCCTCGGACATCCGGCATTCAAGCGCCTTGGTGATATCGCAGCCGGCACGTTGGTCGTCTATCAGGAAAAGCCTGCCGAACGTCCTGCGCTTGCGCCGGCCGAACCGGTGGCGCCACCGGTCGTCCTCAGCCTTGACGAGCAACGTGCACTCATTTCCTTCGCCGAACGCCAGGCCAGCCTGTCCCCGGACCGTCGCCGCGAACTCGCCGCGATCCTCGCCGAGCCGCTCGCAACGACGCCTGAGGACGCCGAGCGAACTATCCAGGGAATTGCCCGCGCGCTGATGGGGGCAACGTGAAACAGGCCGAATTCGAACGTCAGCATCAGCAGCTTTGGCTGGCATTGACCACGCAGCTCGATCTGCTCGAACGGGGCCGGCCGCTGGACGAGCCTTCGCTGGACGCGTTCCCTTCCGCCTACCGTCAGCTTTGCCAGCATCTGGCGTTGGCCGAATCGCGTGGCTACAGCGGCCAGCTGATCGATCAGCTGCATCAGCTGGCCCTGCGTGGTCACCAGCAGCTCTACCGGCACCACAGTACCCTGCTTGGCCGGCTGCTGGGCTTCATCACTGGCGGCTTCGCCCGGTCGGTCCGCGAACAATGGCGTTACCTGCTGGCGGCCAGCCTGCTGTTCTACGGCAGCCTGCTCGCCATGGCTGCACTGGTCTACGCCTTCCCTGATCTCGTCTACAGCATCCTGCCACCCGACCAGGTCGCGCAGATGGAGCAGATGTACGATCCGGACGCCAGCCGCTTAGGGCGCTTTGCCGAACGAGGTGCCGGCGACGATTGGCTGATGTTCGGCTACTACGTGATGAACAACATCGGCATCGCCTTCCAGACCTTCGCCAGTGGCCTGCTGTTCGGCCTTGGCACGCTGTTCTTCCTGCTGTTCAACGGCCTGACCATCGGCGCCGTGGCAGGCCACCTGAGCGGTATCGGCTATCACCTGCCGTTCTGGTCCTTCGTTATCGGCCACGGTGCATTCGAACTGACCGCCATCACCCTCGCTGGCGCGGCGGGCCTGCGACTGGGCGTGGCGCTGCTGGCGCCGGGTCGAATGACACGCGGCGATGCCCTGCGCCAGTCGGCCCGGCAGGCTATTCGCCTGGTCGCTGGAGCTATCGTGCTCTTGCTGATCGCTGCCTTCGTCGAGGCGTACTGGTCGTCCATGACGCTGAGTTCACCGACGATCAAGTTCATCGTCGGCGCATTGCTCTGGCTGTTCGTCGCCGCTTATTTCTCCTTCGCCGGACGCAGCCGTCATGCAGCTGACTGAAGCCAACGTCGCGATCCGCCCTCGCACCCCATGGGAAGCGATCGACCTCGGCACGCAGCTCGCCAGGCGCCATGCGCCTCTGTTGATGGCGAGCTGGGCCGCCGTCACGCTGCCTGTCTTCGCCGTGCTCAGCCTGCTGCTGTGGCAGCACCCGAGCCTGGCACTGCTGCTGTTCTGGTGGCTGAAGCCGCTGTACGAACGACTGCCGCTGTTCATCCTTTCCAGGGCGCTGTTCGGCGAAACACCCAGCCTCGGAGAGAGCCTGAAAGCGGTCCCCGGGTTGTGGCGCCCACAATGGTTCAGCAGCCTCACCTGGCGTCGGTTGAGCATGACGCGAAGCTTCGACCTGCCGGTTCAGCAACTCGAAGGGCTCGACGGCAGTGCCCGCAGACAGCGACTGGTGACGCTCGGTCGACGCGGCGGGCGCGCCGCAAGCTGGCTGACCGTGGTCGGAGTGCACTTGGAGGGCGCCCTCTGGCTCGGCCTGCTGGGCCTGCTCTACCTCATGCTGCCCGCCCAGCTGGTGCAGAGCTGGAACTGGGAGGATCTGCTCGGACTCAGCGCGCAATGGCTCTGGCTGGAGCATCTATCCAACCTGCTCTATGCGCTGCTGTTGATCATCTGGGAACCGGTCTACGTTGCCTGCGGATTCACCCTCTACCTCAATCGCCGCACCCATCTGGAGGCGTGGGACATCGAGCTGACTTTTCGCAAGCTGCGCCAGCGCCTGCTCGGTACTCTGCCCCTGCTTGCGCTCGCCTGCAGTCTTTTGCTCGTCCCGGCCGAGCGCACCGCCTGGGCAGCCGCCGAAACCGCTACGGACAGCGCTTCGCCCGGCCCGGGCAGCGGCAGGCTGCTCAATCAACCTCTGACCAGCGAGGCCTCGCGCCAGCGCATCGGCGAGCTGTTGGATCAGCCGCCCTTCCAGCACCGCGAAACGGTTACCCGCTGGCGTCTGGGCGATGCCGACCAGGCGGAAGAAACCGGCACGCTGGCACGCCTGATCGAAAACCTGCTGAAAGGCGGCTCCTTCTGGCGCAGCCTCGAACATCTGGCGCAGGTGCTGGAGGTGCTGCTGTGGAGCGCGCTGGTGATTCTGATCGCGCTGCTGTGCTGGCGCTATCGCGACTGGCTGCGCACCTTCGCAGGCCGGAGTCGAATGCCGACCCGAGCGCACAACCCGAGCCCAACGCAGATGTTCGGCCTGGGCGTCGCCCCGGAAAGCCTGCCGAGCGATGTCGCTGGCGAGGCTGAGCGACTCTGGAGCGAAAACCCCAGAGCCGCGCTCGCACTACTCTACCGCGGCCTGCTCAGCATCCTGCTGCATGAGTTCCGGCTGCCGCTCAAGACTGCGCACACGGAAGGCGAAGTATTGGCCGCCGTGCACCGACTGGCTCAGCCGCAGCTGGTGCGGTTCGCCGAGTGCGTCACCCAGCACTGGCAGCGCCAGGCCTATGGACATCAGGATGCGGACGAGACCGTACGCGACAGACTCTGCGCCGAGTGGCGTGCCCTGTTTTCGACGGCGAGGCCGACATGAGCCGGCTTGGTTCGCGCCTGCTGATCGGGGCCTTCGTAGTGCTCGTCGCGCTCGCGGCCAGCTGGCTGTTTGCCAAGCTGCAGCCCTATGAGGAGGTGGTCGAACACGGCCCGTCTCCTGAAGCACAGCGCAATACCTATCTCGCCGCCGAACTGTTCCTGCGCTCTCTCGACCTGCAGGTGACTCAGCTCGAGAGTTCGGCGGGCCTCGAGACCCTGCCGAGCAGTGGTCAGACCCTGCTGTTACTCGGCGACCGGCGCAACCTGACGCCGCGACAAACCGATCGCTTGCTGGAGTGGGCCGCAGCTGGCGGTCACCTGGTCGTGGTCGCCGAGCGAATCTGGGATGAGCAGGCGGGCAAGAGCGGCGATCTGCTGCTCGACCGCCTGAACATCCAGCAGTACCAGGCCGAGGATCTGGACGACGAAAGCGCACGCGCTTCCGTCCAGGGTACGGCCGACGATCATCCTCAGCTGACCAAGCTCTATCTGGAAAACGAGACTGCGCCGGCCTACCTGGCCTTCGATACCGACTTCCACCTGTACGACGCCGACAATCGCGCCCACGCCTGGGCCAACAGCGCCGGCGCTACCCACATGCTGCAGCTGCAGCATGGCGATGGGCTGATCACCGCACTGACCGACAGCTGGCTCTGGCAGAACCGCAACATCGGCAAGTACGACCATGCCTGGCTGCTCTGGTACCTGACCCAGGACAGCACAGTGACACTGGTGCACCGCAGCGAGCATGACGGATTGTTCACGCAGTTGCGCCGCTACTTCCCGGAGCTGCTGGTCATTCTCGGCCTGCTCATCCTGCTCGGGGCCTGGCACGTCGGCCAGCGCTTCGGCCCGCTGCAACCGCCGGCCAATAACGCCCGCCGCCAGCTGCAGGAGCACCTGCGCGGTACCGCAGAATTCCTGCTTCGTCACGGTCGCCAACATGGCCTGCTGCAGCGCCTGCAGCACGACATCCGGCGCAGAGCCAATCTTCACCATCCCGGCTTTGACCGGCTTACCGAGCCTGCACAGCGCTCCGTGCTCGCGCGCCTCAGCAACATGCCGGTCGCCAGCATCGAGGCGGCCATGCAACCACGGCCGGCGCAACGGATGTCAGCGGTTGAATTCACCCGGCAGGTGACCCACCTGCAAACCCTCAGGAATGCGCTATGAGCGAATACACCCCCGAATCCAGCAGTCCCGCCCTGAACAGCAATCCAAGCAGTCAGCGCATACGAGCCAGTCAGCTGGCCCAGGCCCTGCGCGACGAGCTGCACAAGGCGGTGATCGGCCAGGACGAGGTCATCGACGGTGTGCTGACCGCCTTGATCGCTGGTGGTCATGTACTGATCGAGGGCGTGCCCGGTTTGGGCAAGACGCTGTTGGTACGCGCTCTGGCGCACTGCTTCGGTGGCGGATTCTCGCGCATTCAGTTCACGCCAGACCTGATGCCCAGCGACATCACTGGCCACGCCGTGTACGACCTGCAGAGCGAGCAGTTCAAGCTGCGCAAGGGGCCGGTGTTCGCCCATCTGCTGCTGGCAGACGAAATCAACCGCGCGCCCGCCAAGACCCAGGCAGCATTGCTCGAGGTGATGCAGGAGCGTCAGGTGACTCTCGAAGGCAAGGCGCTGGCCGTACCCCAACCCTTCCTGGTCATGGCCACGGAGAACCCCATCGAGCAGGAAGGCACCTACCCGTTGCCCGAAGCCGAACTCGACCGCTTCATGCTGATGTTGCGCATGGACTATCCGCAGGCCGAGGAAGAACTGGAGCTGGTGCGTCAGGTCACCCGTTCGGCACGTGCCGACATGCTTGATGTCAGCGCCCTGCGCCAGCTGGTACAGCCGCGCGATGTGCTGGCACTGCAGAAAATCGCCAGTGAGCTGCCACTGGACGATCAGGTACTGGACTATGCCGTACGCCTGGTGCGCAGTACCCGCAGCTGGCCAGGACTGACGCTGGGGGCCGGGCCGCGCGCATCGATCGCACTGGTTCGCGGCGCACGCGCACGGGCGCTGCTGCGCGGCGGCGAGTTCGTGACGCCGGACGACGTCAAGGCCTGTGCAACGGCCGTGCTGCGCCATCGCGTACGACTCTCCGCCGAGCTGGACATCGAGGGAGTCGCCGTCGATCAGGTTCTGCAGCAGCTGCTCGACCAGGTGGCGGCACCGCGCGCATGACACCGTCTCGCCGTCTCCTCGCTGCGCTGGGCGCATTGGCACTGCTGGCTTTGCCGCTTGGCGTCTGCGCCGCGCTCGATGTAGCGCTGGCCGACAGCTGGCACAGCGCATGGTGGGGGGCGTTGCTGGCTCTCTTCGGGTTTGCTTTGTTCGATGCCCTCGCCCTGCGGCGTTTGCCCGTTCCGGCCGTACAACGGCAGCTGGCGGGCAATCTGCCGCTCGGACACTGGAGCGACGTGCAGCTGGTGGTTCGCAACCACCACACCCGCGCGCTGCAGATCGAGCTGTTCGATCATGTCCCGAATGGCATGCGTTTCGAACAGCTGCCACAAGGACTGCGCCTGCCACCTGGGCAGCACTGCCTGCTTCACTACCGCCTTCGCCCGCTTCAACGCGGCCATTTTCAGTTCGAGCGCTACGATATCCGGCTGACCAGCCCTTTGTGTCTTTGGCGCCGCCGCCATCGCGTGGAGCGGGTCGACGAGACGCGGGTCTACCCTGACTTCGCCCAGCTGCAGGGCGCCGGCATGCAGGCCATCGACCTCTGGCTGAACCGCCTTGGTGTACGCCCGCAACCCCGCCGCGGCCTGGGGCTGGAGTTTCACCAATTGCGCGAGTTTCGCGAGGGCGACACGCTGCGCCAGATCGACTGGAAGGCCACTGCCCGCACCCGGACGCCGATCGCCCGCGAATACCAGGACGAACGCGACCAGCAGATCATGCTGATGCTCGACTGCGGTCGCCGGATGCGCAGCCAGGATGACGAGCTGACCCATTTCGACCACGCGCTCAATGCCAGCCTGCTGCTGGCCTATGCCGCCCTGCGTCAGGGCGATGCCGTCGGGCTCTGCACCTTTGCCAGCGACAGCCCCCGGCACATCGCGCCAGCCAAGGGCCAGCAGCAGCTGCGGGTGCTGCTCAACGCGGTCTACGATCTGCAGGCCACTCAGCGCCCCGCCGACTACAGCGAGGCGGTAGAACGGCTGCTTGCCCGCCAGCAGCGGCGGGCGCTAGTCATCGTGCTGAGCAATCTGCGTGATGAGGATGACGCCGGCCTGCACGCAGCGCTGACACGCCTATCGCGCCGACATCAGGTACTGATGGTGAGCCTCAGGGAGGAGATATTGGACCGGCTTCGCCTGCGCCCGGTACAGACCCTTGAAGATGCCCTGGACTACTGCGGCGCGCAGGACTACCTGTGTATCCGCGAGAATCTGCACAAGCGTCTGCATGTCCGGGGAGTGCCTGTACTCGATGCACGCCCCGGCGATCTGGGGCCGGAGCTGGTCGGGCGCTACCTGGCCTGGAAGAAAGCCGGATCGCTGTGACCGCGCTACAAGCCGTGACAGCAATCCTTGTCCGTAAAGCGGTTGGACGACGGGCTCGGATGATGCGCCATGGGTACGTGCGGCATCGGCTGAAAACTGAAGTAATGGTGCAAGGCCAGGATCATGTCGCGGATTTCTATCGGTGGCTCAATCAGCGAAAAGCCGGTGTCGTAGCTGCCCGGCGTGACATCCTCGTGGCTCCAGAGACTGAGCGCACTGAAATCCACATGACGCAGCTGCCCGGCCTTCCCGGGAATCTTCAGGCGCATTTCGAAACGCACGCCGAGCATCATCGGATAGGGGCTGATCAGCATGAGGCCGCCTTCGGACAGGTTGCCGATGAAACCCAAGGGCCTGTCGGTGAAACGGTTGAATACGTTGAGGTAGTACGGCAACTGTTGCCGCTGAATACGACGCTGGTTCGCCATGTTCATGTCGTCGAAGCCTTCTACCTTAGCCTTGTGCGAGTCCTTTCGGCTCAGCTGCATACCTGGCTGATTCGCGCCGCCAGGTGCTGTCGAGCCGCCTCTAGTTCACTGTCACTGTAGTAGACGCGCTCTCCGGCTGCATCGTTACGGAAAAAGCGTCCGCCGAGCTGCAACTGCGATAAACGGTTGCGCAAGCTCTGACATTCCTGCTCCTGCGCCGCCCGGGTCTGGCTGGCCTGCTCTCGTGCCGCCTGCTGTTCCTGCCGGCGCGCATCAAAGAAGCGCTCGCTGCGCGCTTCGCGCTCACGGGTCTGATCGTCGCGCTCGACAACCTGTGGCCGCACCTCGATCTGCTCGGCTCCGGCAGCAGGTCGCTGGCCGAAGTGGACACGCCCCTCGGCGTCCGTCCAACGGTAGATCTGCGCTGATGCAAGGGTCGGCAACAGCAGGGTAATCAGCAATAGAGTTCGCATGGTCCCTCACATGAACAGTTCGCTACGGCATCAAGGTTTCGCCGGGTGAATTGCCGGCTGCGCCTCGGCATCATAGTGGCCAAGCTGTCGCAGCGTCTCCAGTCGGGCGCGGGCACGATAGGCATATTCGCTCGCAGGGAAGCGCTCGATGATGAAGCGGTAGGTTTGCGCGGCATCGACGAACAGGCTCTGGCGCTCCAGGCATTGGCCGCGCAACAGCGAAATCTCCGGCTGCACCTGGCTACGCGGCTTGCTGCTACGCTCGGCCTGCGACAGCGACTGCATCACCCGCTCGCAATTGTCCGCTTCGTAATGCCGGTATGCCTCATCCAGATGGCGATCAGACGCATGACGGGCGCTGCAGCCAACGGTGAGCAGGGTCAGGAAAAGGATCATCAGGGTGCGCATGGGGTTCCTCCGTTTTGCCGCTGTATCGACCGCGCCGGAAAAACCTGCAGACAGCCCGTCAAATGCGCCGAAAGAGTAGTGGCTGACGAGCGATGACTACAACGGACGAGCATAGTAGCCTCGCTGCCAGCCAGAAAAAGGAGCCATTTGAATGATTCAGCGTCGCACCAAGATCGTCGCCACCCTGGGCCCGGCCAGCAGCTCACCGGAAGTGCTGGAGAAGATGATCATCGCCGGGCTGGATGTCGCCCGTCTGAACTTCTCACACGGCAGCCCCGACGAGCACCGTGCCCGGGCCGAACTGGTCCGCGAGATCGCCGCCCGTCATGGCCGCTTTGTCGCACTGCTGGGCGACTTGCAGGGCCCGAAGATCCGCATCGCCAAGTTCACCGACAAACGCATCGAGCTGAAGGAAGGCGACCAGTTCCGCTTCTCCGTCACCCACCCGCGCGACGCCGGCACCCAGGAAGTGGTCGGCATCGACTACCCGGACCTGGTCAAGGATTGCGGCGTCGGTGACGAACTGCTGCTGGACGACGGGCGCGTGGTGATGCGCGTGGACAACGCCACGGCCGATGAACTGCACTGCACCGTGCTGATCGGCGGCCCGCTGTCGGACAACAAGGGGATCAACCGTCGTGGCGGCGGTCTGACCGCGCCGGCGCTGACCGCCAAGGACAAGGCCGACATCAAACTGGCCGCCGACCTCAAGCTGGACTACCTGGCGGTTTCCTTCCCGCGCGATGCCGCCGACATGGACCTGGCGCGCCGCCTGCGCGACGAAGCCGGCTCCAGCGCCTGGCTGATCGCCAAGATCGAACGAGCCGAAGCCGTGGCCGATGACGAGGCGCTGGACGGCCTGATCCGCGCCAGCGACGGTGTAATGGTGGCGCGCGGCGACCTCGGCGTGGAAATCGGCGATGCCGAGCTGGTGGGTATCCAGAAAAAGATCATTCTGCACGCGCGCCGTCACAACAAGGTGGTGATCACCGCGACCCAGATGATGGAGTCGATGATTCACAGCCCGATGCCGACCCGCGCCGAGGTATCCGATGTAGCCAACGCAGTACTCGACTACACCGACGCGGTGATGCTCTCGGCGGAAAGCGCCGCTGGCGAATACCCGATCGAAGCGATCAAGGCCATGGCGCGCGTCTGCTGCGGTGCGGAAAAGCACCCGACCAGCACCAAGTCCGGTCACCGCCTCGGCCAGCAGTTCGAGCGCTGCGACGAAAGCGCGGCGCTGGCGGCGATGTACACCGCCAACCACTTCCCCGGCGTCAAGGCGATCATTGCGCTGACCGAAAGTGGCTACACGCCGTTGATCATGTCGCGCATCCGCTCCTCGGTGCCGATCTTCGCCTTCTCGCCGCATCGCGAGACCCAAGCGCGCGTCGCCCTGTTCCGCGGCGTGCAGACCGTGCCGTTCGACCCGGCCGCGCTGCCGGCAGACAAGGTCAGCCAGATGGCCGTGGAGGAACTGCTCAAGCGCAACATCGTGCAGCCGGGCGACTGGGTGATCCTGACCAAGGGCGACAGCTACCACGACAGCACCGGCGGCACCAACACCATGAAGATCCTGCGCGTCGGCGATCAGTAATCGCTCCAGCGCAGCAGTAGAAAGGCCGGCATTTGCCGGCCTTTCTGTTTTTCAGGGAACGTCGCCCCGATTGGCCCTGATGAAGGCATCGCCGAATATCTGTCCGCGCGGCAGGCCGGCGAGGTACAGGCGCCTGGCACAGGCCTCGACGAACGACGGACTGCCACAGACCAGCGCGACATCCCGGCGCGAAGTGGGCCGCAGCGTATCCAACATACGGTCTCGCCCATCCGCCCCAATCCATTCCAGCTGCAGGTTGTCATGCGTCTGCGCGAGCGCCTGCAGCGGCTCCTTCAGGTAATGCCCGTCGCGACAGGTATGCAGCAACCTGATCGGGCCCCGGTGGCCTTGGCGCAGGCTCTCGCGCAGCAGGCCCCAGAGAGGTCCGAGGCCGGTTCCGGCCGCCAGCAGCAGCAACGGCCGCTCGGCCCACTCCCGTTCGTAGTGCAGAGCGCCCCCGTGCAATTCACCCAGCCGCAGCAGGTCGCCGGGACGCAGCTGCCGCGCGAAGTCAGAGAAAGCGCCGGGCCGGCTGCAGTCGATATGAAACTCCAGCCACGGGTCATCGTCGGGAAGACTGGCCAGCGAATACGGCCGAGCCACGCCCGTAGCCGTCCATAGCAGCAGGTGCTGACCGGCTCGATAGCGCAGCGGCCGCTCCGGCAGCACACGCAGGCGCAGCACACTGCTACCCAGCCATTCAAGGCTTTCCACGCGCGCCGCCAACCCATCGCGGTGGGGATCGAAGACCTCCAGGCTCAGATCGCCTTCGACCCGGCACTGGCATGCGAGCCGCCAGTCGGCATGACGTTGCTCGGGACGCAACAGGTCCGGCTGCAGGTCATGCGGCTCGCCCTCAAGACAGCGCACCAGGCAGGCGTGACAGCTTCCGGCCCGGCAACCGGAGGGTACCGGCACGCCGCCCTGGATCAGGGCATCGAGCAGATTGCTTGCAGCTGCCACCTGCCAACGCCTCCCGGCACAGCAGAGTTCAGGCATTGCAGACATCCCACGCCGCCTCGCAGCGGTTACGCCCGGCGCGCTTGGCGCGGTAGAGCGCCTCGTCGGCACGTTGCAGCGCGGCATCCAGGTTATCCCCGGCATTCAGCAGGGTCAGCCCGATGGACAGGCTGAGGTGCCCCGACGCGATGTCGGCATCCTCCGGCTCGGCATTGGCGAACGCTTCGCGCAAGCGCTCGCAGCAGGCGCGGAACTGCTCGGCGTCGGTTTCCGGCAGCAACAGCACGAACTCCTCGCCGCCATAACGGGCCAGCACGTCGTCATCACGCAGACAGGTCCGCGCCACCTTGGCGAACGTCTGCAGCACGCGATCACCTGTGGCGTGGCCGTGGATGTCGTTGATTCGTTTGAAGTGGTCAAGGTCGATCAAGGCCAGCCCGGACTGGTGTCCCCTGCGCAGGCGGCTCAGGTCGCCCTCGGCAATCCGCAGGAAGCGGCGACGGTTGTAGAGGCCGGTCAGCTCGTCGGTGGAGGCCAGATCCTCCAGTTGCCGCATCATGCCGCGCAGGGTGTCCTGATGCGCCTGCAGGGCGAATCGCCTTTGCCGCATGCGCTGCCGCAGGCGGTACACATGCCCCGTGAGCAGGCACATCCAGATCAGCGTGACCAGCAGCACGCAGGCCTGCAACAGAAACACCGTGGCATCCACCGTCCGCTGCAGGTAGTAGTCCATTGCGGCAAGCCCGATGAAGCTGAGAAAAGCCAACGTCGCGTAGCGAACGAAAACCTTCGGCGGCAGGAACACGGCGAACATCAGGACCAGCAGATACAGCACCAGGAGCGAACCGCGGGCGCTGCCCAGGTTGAACAGGAAGTAAGTCAGCCACACCAGCGCAACCAGCACCTGGGGCTCGGTCAGGCTGGGGTCCTTGAAGCGCAGATTGATGCCGCGATAAAAAACCCAGAAGAAGGCCAGTTGACTCAGCACGATCAGCGCCGAATGCACGACCGCACTGGAAATGGTCGCCTGGTAGAAGCCGCCCGCCACCGCGACCCATGTCAGCAGCAGCGCAAGTCCATAAGTCACCGAAGCCATCGCGAATCGCCGCGTCACCAACTGCTGCAGCGTCCGCTCATCGGTCTCGTCACGTACCGGGCTCATAGGGATCCATCCCGCTGTGGCAATTTGCCGCACTCTACGCCTACCGAAAACAAAAACCTAGCCGGCATTCCCATCGCTCCTGGTCCGTCCGTGTACCGCGCAGCCCGACGCGTTATACTGCCGCGCATTTTTTCGCGGCGCGTCGACTGCCACTCCCGACGCGCCTCTTACCGCCCCGCCATGAGGACGCGCTGCATGACCGTGATCAAGCAAGACGACCTGATTCAAAGCGTCGCCGACGCTTTGCAGTTCATTTCTTACTACCATCCCGTGGATTTCATTCAGGCAATGCACGAAGCCTACCTGCGTGAAGAATCCCCGGCCGCGCGCGACGCCATGGCGCAGATCCTGATCAACTCGCGCATGTGCGCCACCGGCCATCGTCCGATTTGCCAGGACACCGGCATCGTCACCGTCTTCATCCGCGTCGGCATGGACGTGCGCTGGGACGGCGCCACCATGAGCGTCGACGACATGATCAACGAGGGCGTACGCCGCGCCTACAACCTGCCGGAAAACGTCCTGCGTGCTTCGATCCTGGCCGACCCGGCAGGTTCCCGCAAGAACACCAAGGACAATACCCCGGCCGTCATCCATTACTCCATCGTCCCGGGTGACAAAGTCGAGGTGGATGTGGCCGCCAAGGGCGGTGGCTCGGAGAACAAGTCGAAGATGGCCATGCTCAACCCGTCCGACTCCATCGTCGACTGGGTGCTGAAGACCGTTCCGACCATGGGCGCCGGCTGGTGCCCGCCGGGCATGCTCGGCATCGGCATCGGCGGCACCGCGGAGAAGGCCGCGGTGATGGCCAAGGAAGTGCTGATGGAATCCATCGACATCCATGAGCTGAAAGCCCGTGGCCCGCAGAACCGCATCGAAGAGCTGCGTCTGGAGCTGTTCGAGAAGGTCAACCAGCTGGGCATCGGCGCCCAGGGCCTGGGCGGCCTGACCACCGTGCTCGACGTCAAGATCATGGATTACCCGACCCATGCCGCATCCTTGCCGGTATGCATGATCCCCAACTGCGCCGCCACCCGTCATGCGCACTTCGTACTCGACGGCTCCGGCCCGGCCAGCCTGGAAGCGCCGTCGCTGGACGCCTACCCGGAAATCGTCTGGGAAGCCGGCCCGAGCGCACGCCGCGTCAACCTCGACACCATCACCCCGGAAGAGGTGCAGAGCTGGAAGCCGGGCGAGACTATCCTGCTCAACGGCAAGATGCTCACCGGTCGCGACGCCGCGCACAAGCGCATGGTCGACATGCTGAACAAGGGCGAAGAGCTGCCGGTAGACCTCAAGGGCCGCTTCATCTACTACGTCGGCCCGGTCGATCCGGTCGGTGACGAAGTGGTTGGCCCGGCTGGCCCGACTACCGCGACGCGCATGGACAAGTTCACCCGTCAGATTCTCGAGAGCACTGGCCTCTTGGGCATGATCGGCAAGTCCGAGCGCGGCCCGATCGCCATCGAGGCGATCAAGGACAACAAGGCCGTCTACCTGATGGCCGTTGGCGGCGCCGCCTATCTGGTGGCGCAGGCGATCAAGAAGTCCAAGGTGCTGGCGTTCGCCGAACTGGGCATGGAAGCGATCTACGAGTTCGAAGTGAAGGACATGCCGGTCACCGTTGCGGTCGACACCAACGGCGAGTCCGTGCACATCACCGGTCCGGCGATCTGGCAGAAGAAGATCGCCGACAGCCTGGCGGTCGAAGTGCAGTAATCGCCTCAGCGAAAAACAAAAGCCCGGCCTCAGTGCCGGGCTTTTTCGTTGTCAGCGTCAGACCGGATCGATCAACCCCGGCGGCGCAACTGGACGAACAGCGCTTCCACCTTCTGCCGCGCCCAGGGCGTCTTGCGCAGGAATTTCAGGCTCGACTTGATGCTCGGCTCGCTCTTGAAGCAGCGGATGTCGACGCGCTGGGCCAAGCCGTCCCAGCCGTAGTGGGCGTGCAGCTCGGTGAGTATGGCTTCCAGGGTGACGCCATGAAGGGGATCGTTGGGAGTTGCAGACACGGATGGCGCTCTTGCTGAAGCGGCACGAGCCGCGGGGTGGTCATGCGTGCCGCCGGCAAATGCGGGACGGCACGCAGGGCATCCTACAGCTTTATCTCGGTGCCGAGCAGCTTGAGAAAGCCGGCCAGCCAGGCCGGATGCGCCGGCCAGGCCGGGGCGCTGACCAGATTGCCTTCGGTGTGCGCCTGGTCCACCGGGATATCGACGTAGTCGCCGCCGGCCAGCTTCACCTCCGGTGCGCAGGCTGGGTAGGCGCTGCACGCGCGGCCCTTCAACACACCGGCAGCGGCCAGCAGCTGTGCGCCATGACAGACGGCGGCGATCGGCTTGCCGGCTTCGTCG
This sequence comes from Stutzerimonas sp. KH-1, assembly GCF_054483855.1. NCBI lineage: Bacteria > Pseudomonadati > Pseudomonadota > Gammaproteobacteria > Pseudomonadales > Pseudomonadaceae > Stutzerimonas > Stutzerimonas sp. KH-1. Next base: position 2,423,984 of record NZ_CM137011.1, read on the forward strand.
AAGGCCCGCACCAGCGCCAGCACCTGCTCGTTCAGGCGCAGATACTCCGGCGCACGGCCGCCGGGGATCACCAGGGCGTCGTAGTCCTCGGCACGCACCGCGGTGAAATCGAAGTTCAGCGCAAAGTTGTGGCCCGGCTTCTCACTGTAGGTCTGGTCGCCCTCGAAATCATGGATCGCGGTGCGTACGGTATCCCCGGCCTTCTTGTCCGGGCACACCGCATGCACGCGATGGCCGACCATCTGCAGTGCCTGGAACGGCACCATGGTTTCGTAATCCTCGGCGTAATCACCCACCAGCATCAAAATGTTCTTTGCTGCCATTGCATCGTCCTCTTTCGCGCGGGTTTGGAGCATCGCTCCGGTACGCAACGGCCTCAGCCATTGCGGTTGAAAATGTTCACCAGCAGGCGGTCCATTGCGCCCCACATGCGCTGATAGAGCCGCACGTGCAGCGGCCTGGCGTACCAGCCGGCCAGGTCGATCTCCCTGCTGTGCTGGAAGTCACGCTCGAAACTCTGCTGGACCTGCGCACTGAAGGCGGCATCGATGGCTTCGAGATTGGCCTCCAGATTCCAGCGCAGATTCCAGTAGTCGAAGTTGCACGAGCCGACGCTGACCCAGTCATCGACCAGCACCATTTTCAGGTGCGAGAAGTGTGGCTGATATTCGTAGATCCGCACGCCGGCACGCAGCAGACGCGGGTAGAAGCGCTGGCCGGCATAGCGAACCGGCGGGTGGTCGGTGTTGCGACTGGTGAGCAGCAGACGCACGTCGACGCCACGGCGTGCCGCGCGGATCAGCGCACGGCGTACCTTACCGGTGGGCAGGAAATAGGGCGTCGCCAGCCAGATACGATTCTGCGCGCGGCGCAGGTTGCGCAGCAGGCTGAGCAGGATATCGCGGTGTTGACGCGCCGCGGCATAGGCGACGCGGCCCAGGCCCAGCCCTTCAGGCACATGCGGGATGCGCGGTGCCCGGCTCGGCAGCGGCAATTGCCAGATCCGTCGCTTCAGGCAGTGCACCCATTGGCTGTCGAACAGCGCCTGCCAGTCCTGCAACAGCGGGCCGAACATCTCGACCATCACCTCGTGCCAGTGCACCGCAGGCTTGCGCGGGTTCCAGAAATCATCGGTGATGCCGGTGCCGCCGACGAAGCCGACGCAGCCGTCCACCAGCAACAGCTTGCGATGATCGCGGTGCAGATTGCGCAGCTTCAGGCGCAGCGACAGCGGGTTGTACAGCCGCAGCTCGACTCCGGCCGCGGTCATCCTATCGCGATTGGCCTGGCTCATCTTCAGGCAACCGAAGCCGTCGAACAGGCAGCGCACACGTACGCCCCGCTCCGCCGCGCGCAGCAGCGGCTCGAGCATGCGCTCCAGACAATAGCCGTCCTCCACCAGATAGAGCTCGAGATCTATGCGCCGCTCGGCGCGCTCGATCGCTTCGATCATGGCGGGAAAGAACTGCGGCCCGTCGACCAGCAGACGGAAGCGGTTGTCGCTGCGCCAGGGGAATACCGCACCAGCCAGCATCACCTGGGAACACCCGGGCTGAACGCGCCAGCAGTCCAGCGAAACGACTTGGCAGACCAACAACGATACGACATGAAATCCCTTTTTCCGGCGGGCATCCCGAAGCAAAACGGAAGTGCTACATCGATCCGCGCAAGACGGACGCAGCGCGGTAGCTTACCCGCCCGTCTCGGCAAGGCAATGGCCGGCATGACCGACGCCGGCGCAATGCGGTGACTCCTATAGGCTCGCACCGAGCGGGCAGAGTTCCCGAACTGGACCTACCCCAGCCCGAGCGCGCTACAGGCTTGTTCCAGGCGTCGTGCCTGGGCACCGCGTGCAAGCGTCAGGACAGCTCGATCGCGTTGCCACAGCGCGGCCCAATGCCCTCCCGCATGCGCCATGACCGAATCCAAATCGGGTTGCAGCGCAGCGAACTGCTCGAGCTGTGCAGCCAGCAACAGATGCGTGGCGGGCTCTTTAGCCGGCAAGCGGACCACTTCCGCTGCGCCGCCGAGAATCGCTAACAGGCGAAGCTGCAGGCCGAGCGGCCACTGCTCGCGCAGCGCTACGCCATAAAGCCAGGCACTCAGCGCTGCCAGCACGTGCAAATCCTCATGGGTGCGGAAGGGTTTGACGTAGTCGCTCCAGCCATCACCGGCCAGCCGCGTCGCCGGCGCACCGTCGAGCTGCAGGCGGGCGTGCGGGATGTCGGGAACGATCGGCAGGCTCGGCCCTGGCTTCAGCACCACGCCCGCAGCGACTGGTTCGACCAAGAACAGACCGAGGCACGGTGCCTCGTCGACGCGCTCCTCGCGGGCCGACACCAGCAACCACTGCACCGCATCGCCGGCCGTGACGAAGTCCTTGCTGCCGCTCAGCTGCACGCCGTCCCAGCGCGTGGACATGTCCGCCGGCCGCAATGTGCGTCGCTCCGTGGCGCACAGCGCTCCCAGCCCTGCCGGCGCCTCGGGCCACAGCGCCCGCAGCGCTGCCTGATAGCCAGCAAGAAAGGCCAGCCCCGGCGTCGCCGCCAGGCGCCCGCCGAGTACCGCCAGCCCCAGCGAATCTGCGTCGCCAGCCGCGCCGCACAGCGCTTCATACCAGCCACGTAGCCCGGCGCTTGCCGCGACGGGCTGCAGCGGCCCGATCAATCCTGCCCAAGACATGCTCATCTCCAAGGTTTCACGCCGTCATCCAACCATCATCCGTTCGTCACAGCGGCGACATGCCTGGTCCCTAGCCTGATCCAGCCAGACCAGGCGAGCCCAACGATAACAACCAGACGCTCGCGATGCATCGCCAACCCGCCACTGCCACGGCGGACAAGGAGACAGAGCAATGAATGCCATCGTCGACCGCAGCACACGCCAGCTTCAAGCCGAACGCCTGCAAGGCGCAGAGGCCCTGCGCGAAGCCCAGGCCCTGCGCTACCGCGTATTCAGCAGCGAGTTCGAAGCTCGGCTGCAGGGCGCCGAACTGGGCCTGGACATGGACGATTTCGATAGCCACTGCCGGCATATCGGCGTGCGTGACCTGGCCAGCGGCGAACTGGTCGCCACCACCCGCCTGCTGGATCACCTTACCGCTCGCCAGCTGGGCCGCTTCTACAGCGAAGGCGAGTTCGCCCTGCATGGCCTGGCCCAGCTGGACGAGCCGGTACTGGAGATCGGCCGCACCTGCGTGGCGCCGGCCTATCGCAACGGCGCGACCATCGCCGTGCTCTGGAGCGAGCTGGCCGAGGAGCTCAATCGGGGCGGTTACCGCTACCTGATGGGCTGCGCCAGCATCCCTATGCGCGACGGCGGCATCCAGGCCCACGCCATCATGCAGCGACTGCGCGACAGCCACCTCAGCACCGAGCTGCTGCATGCCGAGCCGCGTACACCCCTGCCCGCGCAAGAGCTGCCGGACAACGTTACCGCCCAGCTGCCGCCGCTGCTCAAGGCTTACATGCGCCTGGGCGCGAAGATCTGCGGCGAGCCCTGCTGGGATCAGGAGTTCCAGGTGGCCGACGTGTTCATCCTGCTCAAGCGCGAGGAGCTCTGCCCGCGCTATGCGCGCCATTTCAAGGCAGCGGTGTAGGATGGCGCGGCTGCGCCGGTACTGGCGCCTGCTGCGGGTCGCCGGGGTGGTGCTGAGCGGTCTGATCGTGGCCGGTGCACTGGGTATTGCCGAACGCTGCGCGATACCCGTCTCGGCCCTGCGCAAGCAGCGGCTGACCCAGTGGTTCCTCACCCGGCTGGCGGCCGCCCTGCCCTTTCGCCTACGCGTCACGGGCGAGCTACCAACTCAGCCGATGCTGTGGGTCGCCAATCATGTCTCCTGGTGCGATATCCCGCTGCTGGGCATGCTCGCACCGCTATCCTTTCTGGCCAAAGCCGAGGTCCGTGCCTGGCCGGCCCTCGGCTGGCTCGCTCAGGCCGCCGGCACGCTGTTCATCCGCCGCGGCGGCGGCGACGCGGCGCTGGTCAATCGGCAACTGGCCACGCAGCTGGTACAAGGGCGCCATCTACTGATTTTCCCCGAAGGCACCTCGACCGATGGAACCGACGTGCGAACCTTCCACCCCAGGCTGTTCGCCTGCGCGCTCGAGGCCGGCTGTGCCGTCCAGCCGGTCGCCATTCGCTATTGGCGCAACGGCAAGCCCGACACCGTCGCCCCCTTCGTCGGCGACGACGAATTGCCCGCCCATCTGCGCCGCTTGCTGACGAGCGATATCTGCGACGTGGAAATCCAGCTGTTGCCGCCGATCGATGTGATGGCGCTCGATCGCAAGGCCGTTGCGATGAACGCGCAGCAAGCGATCGCCAACGCGCTGCTAGTCGAGCCCCGCGCGCAGATCAGCAAGGCCGCCTGAGGCGTACGGAAAAACAGGTGGCTGCGCTAAGCTTCGCCCATGAACTATCTTGCACACCTTCACCTCGGTGGCCCGCGGCCGGGCGACCTGCTCGGCAGCCTCTACGGCGACTTCGTCAAGGGGCCGCTACAGGGTCGCTGGCCGGCCGAGATCGAAGCCGGCATCCGCCTGCATCGCCAGATCGACGCCTTCACCGACAGTCATCCGCTGGTGCTGCAGGCCAAAAGCCGCTTTCCCAGCGAACGGCGCCGCTACGCCGGCATCCTGGTCGATCTGTTTTTCGATCATTGCCTGGCGGCCAACTGGGCGGACTACTCCACAGAACCGCTGGAACGCTTTACCCAGCGCGTCTACGGCGTGCTGGCCGCCGAACCCGAACTGCCAGGCAAGCTCGCGGTGATCGCGCCGCACATGGCGGCGCACGACTGGCTGGGCAGTTATCGCGAATTCGGTGTACTGGAACGGGTGCTGGCGAACATGAGCCGGCGCCTGAGTCGACCGGATGGCCTCGCCGGCGGGCTGATCGAGCTGGAGCAGCTATACGAGCCGCTGCTCCAGGACTTCCGTGACTTCTATCCAGCCCTTCAGCATTTCGCCCGAACGGCCTGAGCCACTGCTGCCTCAGGCACCGTAGCCGGGGCTTTGCATATCCAGCTTGCGCAACAGGGCCGGCCAGGCCAGCGCACCGCCCATGCCCGAGCGGGAACGGGTCACCCCGGCTGCCATGGCCTTGGCGCCGGCCAGGATCTGCTCCGGAATGGCGATCAGTTCGCTGCCACCAGATTGCGCCATGACCTGAATTTCGCAGGCGCGCTGGAAGATGAACATCATCAGAAAGGTGTCGGCGATGCTGCCACCGCAGGTCATCAGGCCGTGGTTGTGCAACAGCATGAAGCCGGTCTCGCCCAGATCGGCCTGCAGCCGCGCCTTTTCGTCGTGGTTCAGCGCAACGCCCTCGTAGCCATGCGTCGACAGGCTGGCCAGTACGAACAGCGATTGCTGGCTGATGGGCAGCAGGCCCTGGCGCTGTGCCGACACCGCGACCCCGGCGGAGGTATGGGTATGCATCACGCAGGCGACGTCGTGGCGTACCTCATGCACCGCACTGTGGATGGTGTAGCCGGCGGGATTGATCTCGTACGGACTGTCCATCACCTTGTTGCCGGCCAGGTCGACCTTGACCAGGCTCGAAGCGGTGATTTCGTGGAACATCAACCCGTACGGGTTGATCAGGAAGTGCTCGGTGTCGGGAATCTTCGCCGAGATATGGGTAAAGATCAGGTCATCCCAGCCGTGCAGCGCCACCAGGCGGTAGCAGGCGGCGAGATCGACCCGCGCCTGCCATTCGGCGGGGCTGACCTGGGACTGAAGCGAAGGCAGGCTGTGCAGCGCAGTCATCGATGGCACCTCTTGTTATTGTCATGAAGGTGCCATCGATTCTAGCCAGCCGCCGACAGCGCGGCAGTTGCCTTTGCAGCCAGGCCGCTGACCCGGCGAGCCAGGTCAGCCACGCAGGGCAGCGGCGAACGCCTCCAGCCAGGGCTCGGCATCGCTTTCCGGGGTGACCGTCTCGCTGGCATCGAGACGCAGCATCTCCACCACCTCCCGCACGCCCAGCTCGGCGTACAGCTCGCGAATCAATTCGCCACCGCCACAAAAGGTATCGCCGTAGCTGGCATCACCCAGCGCAATGACACCACCGGGCAGGCCGCTCCAGGCAGGAAACTGATCCCGAATGGCTGAATACAACGGAATGAAGCTGTCCGGCAGTTCACCCATGCCAGTGGTCGAGGTTACGACCAGCAAGGCATCGGGCGCGAAGTCGATGATCTGCTGCAGCTGGGCACGAGGGTCGTGCCAGGTTTCGAAGCCAGCGGCCTTGAGCTGGTGTTCGGCGTGGCGAGCGACATCTTCGGCAGTGCCGTAGACGCTCGCGGAAAGGATGGCGACTTTCATGTGCAGCTCCGAGACGAATCGAGCCGCGCATTATGCCGCATTCGCCATGCGCGAGCGGCGCTGGCACGAGCGGCATGCCCATCGCTGAAGTTGAACTAAAATGAAAAACGCCAGTCATAGCGCCGATTGCCACAATGCAGCCAGCTGCTGCACCCGCATGCAGCGACGCTGGACGGGAGAGGCATTGCCCTCCGAGGTTATCCGCATGGCGGAACAGACGATTCTCAGCAAAGACGAACTGACCTTCATCCGCAAGTTGATGCAACGCAATGGCGAGGCCAGTGGCGAACGCCCGACAGGCTTCCGGATCGACGGTGGTACGCACTCCAACGAGCTGCTCATGCAACTGGCGGCCCGCGCCAACCTGTCGTTGCAAGCCGAGTTCGAAGATTTCTGCATGTCGTTTCCCGTGCAGCTCGAGGAGGACGAACTTCACAGCCTCAATCTGCAGCTGGCGCCTCCGGTGATCTACGAACGCGGCCCGACGACGCGCGCCTGGCGTCTGCACCTGGACGAACCGCTACCTTTGCTGGAGAACGACGGTGGCAAAAGCTCGCTCAGCGTACATGAGCTTTCTCCCCACGGCCTGCTGGTGGAGTCCGGCAAACATCGTAGGCCACCCAAGCATTTTCACCTGCGCCTGGCCCTGCCGGACGACGCACCGTTGGAGATCGATGCCCATCGCGTACGCGAGCTGACCGGAGGACTGGCCGCCTACGAGGTGGAATTCCCACAGGAACGGGACGCTGAGCGCATCCGCTCGTTCCTCTATCGTCAGCACCAGCGGCTACACCCCCGCCTGCAGCCTGAGCCGCCGACCGATCTGGTGTAAGCTGCCACGCCTGTAGCGGCCGCTGGCAAAGACCAGCGGCCCATTCATGATCCGGCAGTGGACTCTCATGCATCAGGCACCGATTCTAATCACCGGAGCCAGCCAGCGAATCGGCCTGCATTGCGCCGAGCGGCTGCTGGATGACGGCTTCCCGATCATCGTCACCTATCGTCGCGAGCGCGACAGCATCACTCGTCTGCGTGCCCGCGGTGCGCTGGCGCTGCAGGCGGACTTCAGCACCGAAGCCGGCATCCAAGACTTCATCGCAGCCATCCGGCAACAGATCTCCAGCCTGCGGGCCATCATCCACAACGCCTCCGAGTGGCGCGCGGATACCCCTGGGCAGGAAGCCGAGGCGTTTCGCCAGCTGTTCCAGGTGCATATGCTCGCGCCTTACCTGATCAACCTGCACTGCGCCGAGCTGCTGCGCCATGGCGGCCCAGCGGATATCGTGCACATCGGTGATGACGTCACCCGCAAGGGCAGCAAGAAGCACATCGCCTACGCTGCGAGCAAGGCCGGCCTGGACAACCTGACGCTATCCTTCGCCGCCAGCCTGGCGCCGCAGATCAAGGTCAACGGCATTGCACCGGCGCTGATCCAGTTCAATCCGGACGACGACGAGGACTATCGCCGCAAGGCGCTGGCCAAGTCCGCACTGGGCATCGAGCCCGGCGCCGAGGTGATCTACCAGAGCCTGCGCTATCTGCTCGACAACCCCTACGTCACCGGCACCACACTGACCGTCAATGGCGGTCGCCATCTGATCTGACACGACAAGGAGACGACATGCCCAGACTGGAACCCGCGATGGCGCGCATCCGCGTCAAGGACCTGCGGCTGCGCACCTACATCGGCATCAAGGAAGAAGAAATCCTCAATCGCCAGGACGTGCTGATCAACCTGACCATGCTCTACCCTGCCGCCGAAGCGGTACGCGAGAACGATATCGAGCAGGCACTGAACTACCGCACCATCACCAAGGCGATCATCCAGCACGTCGAGGACAACCGATTCGCCCTGTTGGAGCGGCTGACTCAGGAGATCCTCGATCTGGTGATGCGTTATCCGCAGGTCCGTTACGCCGAAGTCGAGGTCGACAAACCCCACGCGCTGCGCTTCGCCGAGTCGGTATCGATCACCCTGGCAGCCCATCGGGATTGACCCTGCGCAAGGCTGGTTCGCTCAACGACGCGAGGTTATGATCCGGCCGACCTCAGCCAACGCCGAGACCCGAGAGATGAACGAGCAAGAACGCACCGAACTGGAAGCTGCCGCTTTCCGCCGCCTGGTCCAGCACCTGCGCACCCGCCCCGACGTCCAGAACATCGAACTGATGAACCTGGCTGGTTTCTGCCGCAACTGCCTGTCGAAGTGGTACAAGGCCGCCGCGGACGACCTGGAAGTCGAAGTGAGCATCGACCAGGCCCGCGAAGAGGTATACGGCATGCCTTACAGTGAATGGAAAAAACGTTATCAGAAGGAAGCGAGCGCCGAGCAGCAGGCCGCTTTCGACAAGGCACAGAAACCATGAACGACCTCAAGGACTTCCGCGCCAGCCTGCGCAATCGCAACCACGCGTTCAGTGAAACGCTCGCCTTTATCGAGGCCGCCTACGACTACCAGCCCACTCGTTTCGTCAACGGAGCCATCGAGAACGCTGCTGGCGAGAACGAAGGTTCCTGCAAGACACTTGGTCTGGCGGTACTGGAAGGTTTCAGCACCGAAGAGGCCTTGCTCGCATTCGGCGAACACTACCAGGCGGTGCTGGCCAACCCGAACGGCAGCGACCACCGCAACATTCGCGCTCTGATGGAAACCGGGTTGCCAGGCGCGCGCTTCGACAGCGTGCCGCTCAAGCGCAAGTAGACGCCGTGCGTTGCGAGCCGGTTCGCCCGACTCGACTGAAATAAAAAGGGTCATCCAAGCACTTGGGGAAGGCTTAAGGAGCGGATGACCCGAAAAGCGATGGGCGCCACCTTACCCATTACGCAGCGCTGCGGATAATTCAGTTTTCGCATCTCGCCCATAGTCATGGGCTATCCCGCCTTCCCGTCGCGACAACGCCTCACAGGAGATGCCATGCCCGTATCCGCTCTTTCCGGCCCGCAGTACCTGCGCGAAGGCCTGCGGCTGGTGCTCAGCCCGGGGCTGCGGCTGTTCGTGATCCTGCCGCTGACGGTCAACGTGCTGCTGTTCTTCGGCCTGATCTGGCTGGCCGTGGGCCAGTTCAGCGGCTGGGTCGACACCTTCATGCCGAGTCTGCCGAGCTGGTTGGCGTTTCTCGAATATCTGCTCTGGCCGCTGTTCGTTGCACTGGTGGTGCTGATGGTGTTCTTCACCTTCACCATGCTGGCCAACATCATCGCCGCGCCGTTCAACGGCTTTCTCGCTGAAAAGGTCGAGGTGGTGGTACGCGGGGAAGATGCCGCCCCGCCGTTCAGCTGGACCGAGCTGCTCGCCATGCTACCGCGCACCATCGGCCGTGAACTGCGCAAACTGGCCTACTTCGCACCGCGTGCGCTGGCCCTGCTGGTGCTCTCGTTCATCCCGGTGCTGAACCTCGCAGCCGCACCGTTATGGCTGCTGTTCGGTGTGTGGATGATGGCGGTGCAGTACATCGACTATCCGGCGGACAACAACAAGCTGAGCTGGGCGGACATGATGACCTGGCTGCGCCAGCGCCGCTGGCAGAGCCTGAGTTTTGGCGCGGTGACCTATGCGGCCTTGCTGGTGCCGGTGCTGAACCTGCTGATCATGCCCGCGGCGGTGGCGGGGGCGACGCTGTTCTGGGTGCGGGAAGGCGGGCCGAATAGACAGTTGGACCGACCCGCATAGACGTCAGGCGTCGCGCTCGGCGGTAACGGTTCCAGCGCCGCAAGGTGTGAGAGTTCGAGTCTCTCCGTCCGCACCACGTCACCATGCTGACAGCTCAGCACGAAGGCCTGGCTAGACCGGATGCTGCCGGGTAAGGGGGATCGGCAGCCAGATCACCCTGGCTGCCGCCCTCACTCACGCCAGCGTCTTCAACGCTTCCCGACTGAACGGCAGAATCTCCCCCATCCGCCCTTCACGCACCTTTACCGCCCATTCCGGATCGCAGATCAGGGCACGTCCTACAGCGACCAGATCGAACTCGGCCTTGTTCAGCCGCTCCAGCAATCCCTCGATGTTGGCCGGCTGCGCCACCTTGTCGGTCTTGACCATGAACTGCAGGAATTCGCCATCCAGGCCGACGCTACCCACGGTGATGGTCGGCTTGCCGGTCAGCTGGCGGGTCCAGCCGGCCAAGTTGAGCTCGGAGCCTTCGAACTCCGGCTCCCAGAAACGCCGCGTCGAGCAATGGAAGATGTCCACGCCGGCCGCCGACAAAGGTGCCAGGAACTCGCCGAGTTCGTCGGGCGACTGCACCAGGCGTGCCGTGTAGTCCTGCTGCTTCCACTGCGAGAAGCGGAAGATGATCGGGAAATCGGGGCCGACCGCTGCACGTACGGCCTGCACCAGCTCGATGGCGAAGCGCGAGCGGTTGGCCAGGCTGCCGCCGTACTCATCGGAACGCTGGTTGCTGCCTTCCCAGAAGAACTGGTCGATCAGATAGCCGTGAGCGCCGTGAATCTCGACGCCGTCCATGCCGATCGCCTGCGCATCGCGGGCAGCCTTGGCGAAGGCCTCGATCACATCCTGAATGTCCTGCTTGGTCATGCCATGCACGACGACCTGCCCGTCCTTCTGCTTTTCCATCGGCCCATAACCCGGCACTTCCGGCTCCGGCTCGGTGCCCTTGCGGCGCACGTTGCCTACGTGCCAGAGCTGCGGGACGATCTTGCCGCCAGCGGCATGCACCGCTTCGACCACAGCCTTCCAGCCAGCCAGAGCATCCTCACCGTAGAAGCGCGGCACATGGGGATAGCCGTTCGCCGCGGCATGACCGACTGTGGTGCCTTCGGTGATGATCAGCCCGACCCCGGAGGCGGCACGCCGGCGGTAGTACTCCACCACGTCGGCAGTGGGCACGCCGTTGGGTGAGAACGAACGGGTCATCGGCGCCATGACCACACGGGTCGGCAAACGAAGGGCGCCCAATTCGAAGGGCTCAAACAGGGCTTGTACGCTAGCGGTCATCGATACGACTCCTTTTTATTCATCTGGGCAAGGCAACCGGGCGCTCGCGCCCGGTGAATGAGGTGCGACCGGCGCCAGCAGGCGCTCGAGCTGCTGGAGGAAAACCTGCAGCGGTGCGACGCTGTTGCTCACTTTCATGCGTAGCAGCGCGCCTTCCCAGGCGTTGCTGATGAACTCGGCAACGACCTGGCTATTGCTGTCCGGCGCAAGCGCGCCCGTGCTGCGCGCCTGCTCCAGGCAGTGCGCGAGCAGCTCGACGGAGCGCGTCAGGATCTCGCTGAGCCGGGTGGCGATAGGCGGACAGAGTTCGGCCATCTCGAAGCTCAGGCTACCGATGAAGCAGTGATATTCGGGCTTTTCCTGGCGGGCGAAATGCGCAACGAGGTCGGCGTAGTAATCGAGGATGCGCTGCGCGGGCGGCAATACGGCGTTGCTCAGCGCCAGCCGATAGCGCTCCAGCCGCGGAGCATAGATGTACTCCAGCGCCTGCAGGGCGAAGTCTTCCTTGCTGGCGAAGTAATGGTAGAACGAGCCCTTGGGAATCCCCGCGGCCTGGACGATTTCCTGGACCCCGGTACCGTGGTAGCCGCGGCGGGTCATCACCTGGGCGCCCTTGGAGAGGATAAGGTCGCGCTTGTCGTTGCGTGCTGGATTGCTCATGCGCCGAGAATATGACCGGTCGTCTCGCCGGCACAGCATCATCCATGGCGCTTATTCAGCCGCAACCATGGCAGCGATGGCATAACACGCAGAGCGGGAAGAAAGATGCGCGACCGCAATCGCGGCCGCGCGATCTGGCGGGATCAGCTCAGGGCGCTTTCGATTGCCTGGATCAGGGCAGGATCGTCCGGCGTGGTGCGCGGCGAGAAGCGCGCCAGTACTCGGCCATCCTTGCCGACGAGGAACTTCTCGAAGTTCCAGCTGATGTCCCCGGGAAAATCGGCGCCCTCACCTGCCAGCAGCCGATACAGCGGATGACGCTGCGGTCCGTTGACTTCGAGCTTGCCGCTCAGGGGGAAGCTGACGCCGTAGTTCAGCGTGCAGAACGAGCGGATCTCATCGTCGCTACCTGGCTCCTGCGCAGCGAACTGATTGCACGGCACGCCCAGCACACTGAAGCCGCGCGCGGCGTACTGCTGCTGCAACCGCTCGAGGCCGGCGTATTGCGGCGTCAGGCCACACTGCGAGGCGACATTGACCACCAACGTGATCCGATCGCCGAATTGCGCCAGCGGCAATTCCTCGCCACCCAGGCCTGGCAACACCAATTGATGGAATGCGCTCATGACATTTCTCCTGACAAAAAAACGCCCCGGCACACGACCGGAGCGCTCTCTTTTTCGATCGGCACGGCAGCCATTCCTGCCGCCGTGCGTGCGGTCGCCGTTAGGGCAGCCGGATCAGTGGTGGTGACCACCCTCGCCATGGATGTGACCGTGGGCCACTTCTTCCTCGCTGGCGTCACGCACGCTGACGACCTTGACGTCGAAGTTCAGGCGCTGGCCGGCCAGTGGGTGGTTGCCGTCGACGATCACGTCGTCGCCTTCGACGTCGCGAATGGTGACGATCTGCATGCCGCCATCGGGACCCGAGGCGTGGAACTGCATACCGACTTCGAGTTCGTCGACGCCTTCGAACATGGCGCGATTCAGCGTAGCGACCAGCTCCGGGCTGTACTCGCCGTAAGCGTCCTGCGGCTCGATGGCGACCTGAATCTGGTCACCGCCCTGCTTGCCCTCAAGCGCCTTTTCCAGGCCGGGGATGATGTTGCCTGCGCCGTGCAGGTAGACCAGCGGCGCGCCGCCGGCCGAGCTGTCGATCACCTCACCGGCGTCGTTGGTGAGTGTGTAGTCGATGGAGACAGCCTTGTTAGCGGCAATCAGCATGGGGCAGAACCTTTGCTTTAGAGAATGGATGTCGAAGTTTAACCATCCACCACGCCGATTGCGAACCGGCCTTGGATGAACGGACCAATCGCCACTCGTCGCAAGCGGTCACGATGTAGTCCCATCGAACGTGGGACTACAACCTTTGGATGGCATCGCTTTCATGGCCGATGTGCAAGAATCCGTGAAAAGTATCTTTGGCACCCATTTCAATAACATTAGAGATCCAAGGAGCACCGATGTCGGCTCGTAACATCCTGGTGATTAACTGTGGCAGCTCGTCGATCAAGTTCGCCCTGGTCAACGAAGCGCAAGCGACCTTCCCACTACAAGGCCTGGCCGAATGCATCGGCAGCCCGGAGGCCGTCATCCACTTCGAGAGCGCCGCTGGCAAGGAAAGCGTCAAGGTGCCCAATGCCGATCATCAGGCTGCTCTGGCCCAGATCCTGCCGCGCGTGGAAGACGCCGCCGGTGGCCACCTGGACGGCATCGGCCACCGTGTCGTGCACGGCGGCGAGAAGTTCTTCGCCTCGTCGCTGCTCACCGATGAAACCCTCGCCGGCATCGAAGCCAACATCCAGCTGGCACCGCTGCACAACCCGGCCAACCTGAGCGGTATCCACGCCGCCATCAATCTTTTCCCCGAACTGCCACAGGTCGGCGTGTTCGACACCGCCTTCCACCAGACCATGCCCGAGCACGCCTACCGTTATGCCGTGCCGGATGTGCTCTACAAGGAGCACGGCGTACGCCGCTACGGCTTCCACGGCACCAGCCATCGCTACGTCAGCAAGCGCGCCGCGGAGCTCGCCGGCCTGCCGGTCGAGAACAGCAGCTGGCTGGTCGCTCACCTGGGCAACGGCTGCTCGACCTGCGCCGTGGTCAATGGCGAAAGCCGCGACACCAGCATGGGCCTGACCCCGCTCGAAGGCCTGGTGATGGGCACCCGCAGCGGCGACGTCGATCCGAGCCTGCACAACTTCCTGAACAAGACTCTGGGCTGGGATCTGGCCAAGATCGACAACATGCTCAACAAGGAGAGCGGCCTGAAGGGACTGTCCGGCCTGTCCAACGACATGCGCACCCTGGCCGAAGCGCGCCAGGCCGGCCATCCGGGCGCCGTGCTGGCCTTCGAGGTGTTCTGCTATCGCCTGGCCAAGTCGCTGGCCGCCATGTCCTGCGCCCTGCCGCAGCTGGACGGTCTGGTCTTCACCGGCGGCATCGGCGAGAACTCCTCGGCCGTACGCGAGCGCACCCTGGAGCACCTCAAGCTGTTCGGCTTCAAGCTCGATGCCGAAGCCAACGCCCGCTGCACTCGCGGTGTCGCCGGCGAAATCCAGGCTCAGGGCAGCCCGCGCGTCATGGTCGTGCCGACCAACGAGGAGCGCCAGATCGCCCTCGATACGCTGGCCCTGCTGGACGCCTGAGCGCAGCAGGCGAGCAGCGATAGCGAAACCCGACAGGCCATGCCGTCGGGTTTCCGCTCTTGAGCGCCGCGGCAATCCGGCAGTTTCCGCCCCCGGGCGAGTCGCCTAGCCTAGCCGCCGCCCGGCACCCGTTACCCGAGCACCCTGTCTACTAGGAGATGCCATGCACACACTCTTCCTTGCCCCTACCGGTTTCGGCGGCGGCCTCAACTCCATCAGCCTCGGCCTGATCCGCGCGCTGGAAAGCGCCGGGCTGAAGGTCGGTTTCTTCAAGCCGATCGCCCAACCCTTCCCGGTCGACCAGGGCCGCGAGCGCTCCTGCATCCTCGTCGAGCGCACGCTGAACCTGACCTCTCCCGAACCGCTGCCGCTGGAACAGGTGGAGCGCCAGCTCGCCGATGGCGAGATCGACCTGTTGCTCGAGGACGTGGTCAGCCGCTTCCAGCAAGTCGCTGTGGGCAAGGACGTGGTCATCGTCGAAGGCATGGTGCCGACCCGCGAGTCCAACTACACCCAGCGCATCAACACCCAGCTGGCCAAGAGCCTGGACGCCGAGGTCATCCTCATCGCGGCCCAGGGCAGCGACAGCCTCAAGCGTCTGGCCGAGCGCATCGAGATCCAGGCCCAGCTGTACGGCGGCGCCAAGGATCCCAAGGTGCTCGGCGTGATCCTCAACAAGGTCAAGACCGAGGAAGGCCTGCCGGCTTTCGTCGACAGCCTCAAGCAGCACCTGCCGCTGCTGGGCAGCGCCGAGTTCCAGCTGCTCGGCGCCATCCCGTTCTCCGAGGAACTCAACGCCCTGCGCACCCGTGACATCGCCGAACTGCTCGGCGCCCAGGTGCTCAACGCCGGCGAGGCCGACCAGCGCCGCGTGAACAAGATCGTGCTCTGCGCCCGCGCCGTGCCCAACACCGTGCAACTGCTGCGCTCCGGCGTGCTGGTGGTGACCCCGGGCGACCGCGACGACATCATCCTCGCCGCCAGCCTGGCCTCGCTCAATGGCGAGAAGCTCGCCGGACTGCTGCTGTGCAGCGACTTCGCGCCGGACCCGCGCATCCTCGAGCTGTGCAAGGCCGCGCTGGACGGCGGCCTGCCGGTGATGACCGTCGAGACCAACTCCTACGACACGGCGAACAACCTGTTCGGCCTGAACAAGGAAACCCCGGCGGACGACATCGAACGCGCCACCCGCGTGACCGACTTCATCGCCAAGCACCTGCACCCGGAATTTCTCCACACCCGCTGCAGCGTGCCGCGTGGTGAGCTGCGCATGTCGCCGGCGGCGTTCCGCTATCAGCTGGTCAAGCGCGCGCAGGATGCCAACAAGCGCATCGTTCTGCCGGAAGGCAACGAGCCGCGCACCATCCGCGCCGCCGCCATCTGCCAGGAGCGCGGCATTGCCCGCTGCGTGCTGCTGGCCAAGCCGGAGGAAGTCCAGCAGGTCGCCCGCGAGCAGGGCATCACCTTGCCGGCCAGCCTGGAAATCCTCGATCCGGACAGCATCGCCAACCGCTACGTCGAGCCGATGTGCGAGATGCGCAAGGCCAAGGGCCTGACGCCCGACGATGCCCGCGAGCAGCTGAAGGACACCGTGGTTCTCGGCACCATGATGCTGGCGCTGGACGAAGTGGACGGCCTGGTTTCCGGTGCCGTGCATACCACCGCCAACACCATCCGCCCGGCCCTGCAGCTGATCAAGACCGCACCGGGCTACAGCCTGGTGTCCTCGGTGTTCTTCATGCTGCTGCCGGACCAGGTACTGGTCTACGGCGACTGCGCGGTGAATCCGAACCCGAGCGCTACCGAGCTGGCCGAGATCGCCCTGCAGAGCGCCGAATCCGCCGTGGCGCTGGGCGTCAACCCGCGTGTGGCGATGATCAGCTACTCCACCGGCAGCTCCGGCAGCGGTGCGGAAGTCGAGAAGGTCGCCGAAGCCACCCGCATCGCCCAGGAGCGCGCACCGGAGCTGCCGATCGACGGCCCGCTGCAGTACGACGCCGCCTCCGTGCTCAGCGTCGGCCGGCAGAAGGCACCGAACAGCAAGGTGGCCGGCCAGGCCACGGTGTTCATCTTCCCCGACCTGAACACCGGCAACACCACCTACAAGGCCGTTCAGCGCAACGCCAACTGCCTCAGCGTCGGCCCGATGCTGCAGGGCCTGGCCAAGCCGGTGAATGACCTGTCGCGCGGCGCCCTGGTGGACGACATCGTCTTCACCATCGCCCTGACCGCACTGCAGGCCGCCAACCAGAAGGCCTGATCGGCCTCGACGATCGCTGTCGCCGCGCCCTGGGGCCGGCGGCAGCAATCGCTTTTCGCTCTCGATAGTTGCAGTTCAGCGCATAATCGCTACTCTTGGCGCCTCGAATCAGCCGTATCGATGAGAATTCCATGCTGAATTTCCTCCCCGCGCCACTGCGAGGCGCCCTCGCCGCGCTGTTGCTGGCGCTCAATACCCTGTTCTGGTGCTGGCCGCTGTTCGCCCTGTCACTGCTCAAGTTGGCGCTTCCCATTCCAGCGGTACAACGCACACTGCGCTTCGGCATGCACTGGATCGCCGAGTCCTGGATCGCGATGAACAGCTTCTGGATGGACCTGGTCCGTCCAATCCGCTGGGACGTGCAGGGGCTGGATCAGGTCGATATGCATCACTCCTACCTGGTGACCAGCAATCACCAGAGCTGGGCGGACATCCTGGTGCTGCAGTACCAGCTCAACCGGCGCATGCCGTTCCTCAAGTTCTTCCTCAAGCAGGAGCTGATCTGGGTGCCAGTGATCGGCCTGTGCTGGTGGGCGCTGGAGTTTCCGTTCATGAAGCGCTTCAGCAAGGAATACCTGGCCAAGCACCCGGAAAAGCGCGGCGAGGACCTGGCCACCACGCGGCGGGCCTGCGAGCGCTACCGGACCAACCCGGTGTCGGTGTTCAACTTTCTCGAAGGCACGCGCTTTACCGATGACAAACACGGCGAGCAGGCGTCCCCTTACCGCCACCTGCTCAAGCCCCGGGCCGGCGGCATCGCCTTCGTCATCGACGCCATGGGCGAGCAACTGACGGCTCTGATCAACGTCACCATCCACTACCCGCACGGTCGACCGAGCTTCTGGGATCTGCTCGCCGGCAACATTCCCGAGGTGGTCCTGCGGCTCAAGGCGCAGCCGATCCCTGGCGAGTTCCTGCGCAGAAACTATGATCAGGACGAGGCCTATCGACTGAGCTTCCAGCAGTGGGTCAACGAACTATGGAGCGAAAAGGACGCCGAGCTGGCGCAACTGCACGAGCAGTTTGCGCCGCGCCGCTGAGGCAGCTCTAGCGGCTCGGCGGCTGCCAGACGGGCTGCGCCGCAAAGGCGCGCGCCTGCTCAGCGGTAACCGCAGGGGACACGAGGAAGCCCTGCATGACATCGCAGCCGTTTTCCACCAGCCAATCGCGCTGAGCGAGCGTTTCCACGCCCTCCGCCACCACTTCCAGCCCCAGGTTGCGACCCAGGTCGATGATAGTGCTGACGACCGCCGCATCGCGCGGCGAGTCCAGCATATTGGCGATGAACAGCCGATCGATCTTCAGCGTGTCCAGTTCGAAATGCCGCAGATAGGCCAGTGACGAATAACCGGTACCGAAATCGTCGATTGCCACGCGCACCCCGAGCTTGCGCAGCTGCCGCAGCTTTTCGCAGCTTTGCTCGAGATCCTGCATCAACGTGCCTTCGGTGACTTCCAGCTCCAGCTGAGCCGGGTTCAGCTGGTATTCATCAAGCAGCCGTCGCAGTGAATCGAACAGCCCGGCCCGGCTGAACTGCACCGGACTGACGTTCAGGCTGAGGATCAGGTCGGTGCCGAGGGCTGGCAGCCAGCGCACGTACTCGTTCATCCCTTCGCGCAGCACCCAGTCGCCTACCCGCTCGATCAGCCGGGTTTCTTCCAGCAATGGGATGAACACGCCGGGCTGGTTCTCGCCGGCCTCGCCCTGCGGCCAGCGCAACAGGCCTTCGAAACCGCGCAGGGCTCCGCTGTCGAGCATCACCTGCGGCTGGTAGAGCAGCTCGAAATCGTTGCGGTCGGTGGCGCTGCGCAGGTTCTCCTCCATCATCAGCCGCGCATG
This sequence comes from Stutzerimonas sp. KH-1, assembly GCF_054483855.1. NCBI lineage: Bacteria > Pseudomonadati > Pseudomonadota > Gammaproteobacteria > Pseudomonadales > Pseudomonadaceae > Stutzerimonas > Stutzerimonas sp. KH-1. Next base: position 2,442,679 of record NZ_CM137011.1, read on the forward strand.
CGCCCGCTCGTTCATATCGCTGGAGAAAAAGCGATACTGCCGCCGACCGGCGCGTTTGGCCTCGTACATCGCCATATCGGCCGAGCGCAGCAATTGGTCGACACTGACTCCGCAGTCGGGAAAGTGCGCGATGCCGATGCTGGCGCCCAGGGTTACCTCGGTGCCATCGATCTTGTGCCGCACCGAGATCAGTTCGATGAGTTTTTCCGCGACCCGCGCGGCGTCCTCCGGCTGGTCTAGGGAATCGAGCAGCGCGGTGAACTCGTCGCCCCCCATGCGCGCGATGATGTCGTACGGGCGCATGCAGGTTTCCAGCAGGCGCGCCACCTTGCAGAGGATTTCATCACCGGCGTCGTGGCCGAGCGAATCGTTGATGCGCTTGAAGCCGTCCAGATCGATGTAGAGGATTGCCATGCGCTTGCCGTTGCGATCGACCCGCGCCAGCGACGATTCCAGCGCCTGATGGAACCCGCGGCGATTGAGCAGTCCGGTGAGCGAGTCGGTGACCGCCTGGGTTTCCAGCTGCGTGTGCAGGTTGCGCACCACTGACATATCCAGGGCGATCACCACCATCGAGCGCTGCTGGCGCGGCAGCGGCGAGCTCGATAGCGCCACCGGCAGCGGCGTTCCGTTGGCGGTATGCAGCTGCGCTTCGTGCAGGCGGAAGGTCGAGCCACTGCGCCAGTAACGATAGAAGTCCGACTCGTGCCAGTCCGCGGGCATATCCGGTGCGGCCAGGTGTGACAGCAAGGGTGTGCCCTGCAGGTCTTCGACGCGGGTGTGCAGCATGCCGGCGATCGCCGGGTTGGCAAAGCTGATGATGCCGTCCTCGGCAACCACCAGAATGCCTTCGGCGGCGTTGCTCAGCACCGACGCGTTGAACGCGCGGGCACTGTCGAGTTGCTGGGTGAGCAACTGCAGATCGCGCCGGTTGTGCTCGTGGGCCAACAGCGTGTTGATCTTGTGCTTGAGCACCTGCGGGTCAAACGGTTTGAGGATGAAATCCACCGCGCCGGTGGCATAGCCGCGCAACACCGAATCACGGGTATGCGCGATGGCCGAGACGAAGATGATCGGCGTATAGCGGGTATGCGGACTGCCGCGCATCAAGCGGGCAACCTCGAAGCCATCCATGCCAGGCATCTGCACATCCAGCAGGACCAGCTCCACGTCGAGTTCCAACAAGGCCTTGAGCGCCGCCTCGCCGGAGTTGACCGTATGCACCTGCCAGTCACCGTCGCCCAGCAGCGCCTCCATCGCCACCAGATTGGCCTCGCGATCATCCACCACCAGCAGCGTACGGCTGCGCGGTCTGGCCTTGAGCTGCGCCTGACTCATCGCCAACCTCCGGGCCGACACTGCAGGACCGTCAGCGGTGAACACCCGCCGACGGGAGCATGCACCACGTATACCGATGACTGCGCCACCAGCTTGAAATCACGTTGTTCAGCCTGTCCCACTCGCTACTCCTTCTCCGCATCGGTCGCGCCCTGCTCCAGGCCCAGCCTCCGCCGCACCAATTCCAGCAACGCCGTATCCTCGACCGGTTTGGCCAGCACATCATCCACACCCGCCAGAAGAACAGAGTCCTTCGTCCGCGCCGCCTCGGGGCCGGTCAGCGCCACGATCGGCACTTGGCAATCGAGCTCATGCTTGAGTCGTCGAGCCACTTCCGGACCTTCCACCCCCGGCTGATCCATGTCCAGCAGTACCAGATCGAAGGCATCCTCCTGGAAACGCGCAATGGCCTCTTTGGCGCTGGTTGCCGGGACTACCTGCAGCCCCAGCGCGTCGAGCTGGGCCGTCAGCGAATAGATCAGACGCACGTCTTCATCCATCAACAGCACCCTTCGCCCAGGCGCCGCCAACTGCAGCGCAACCACCGGGCTCGGTGCTGCAGAATCGGATTGTGGGCGCAGCACCTGACCCATGCTCTCGAGCGCTTCGGTCTTGGACAACGCGGTCGCCGAATACCGATGCAGCCGCTTGAGGTCGGCGTCAGAAAGCGGCTCGCGACTGTTCAGCAGCACGGTCACGCCACGCAACGAGCGCACCTGGTCGAGCGCGTCCAGCAAATCCAGACCATTGCCGTCGGCCAGTTCGTTGTCGACCACCAGCACCGGGAAGACCTGCTCGGCATAGGCCAACCTTGCCCCGCCGGCAGTAACGGCGAGCGTGACGCGGTAGCCGAGCCGCTCGAAGTAGTTGCGAATCAGCTCGCGGCGCTGCGAATCGGCCTCCACCAGCAACAGCCGTAACGGGTTGTGCTCATGCCGCGCCAGCTCGGAGAAGATGCGTTCGAGTTCAGCCTGCGCGACCGGCTTAACCAGGTAGCGAGTCCCATCGTCACGCCAGTCGTTGGGCTGCGGCACACAGGAAATGATCAGCACCGGCAACCCCTGGTGTCGCTCGTCGTTGCGTAGCTCGCGATGGACCTGCCAACCGCTCATGTCCGGCAGCAGGATATCCAGAATCACTGCGGCGAAATGCTCTCGCTGCAGAGCCTCCAGGCCCTGCTGCCCGGTATTGCAGATCAGACTGGTGAAACCATGACTCTGCCCCACCTCGGCCACGACGGATGCGAAGTCGGCGTCGTCCTCGATGATCAAAAGCCCCGGACCACGTCCACGACGCTGCGGCTGGCGCGGTAGCTCGGCCTGCGCCGGTGCAGCCGACGCACCAATCGGCAAGCGCACGGTGAAGATGGCTCCGTGGCCCAGTTCGCTCTGCACGCTGACTTCGCCGCCCAGCACCTCCACCAGCTGGCGGGTGATCGCCAAGCCCAGGCCAGTGCCGCCGTAGTGGCGGCTGATCGAGCCATCGATCTGCTGGAACGCCTGGAAAATGCGCTCCTGCTGATCCGCGGCGATGCCGATGCCGGTGTCGAGGACCTCGATCTGCAGTTGCCGATCGGCCTCATGAGCGACACTCGGGCAGCTCACCCGCAGCTCTACCTCGCCCTGCTCGGTGAACTTGAGCGCATTGGTCAGCAGGTTGTGCAACACCTGCCGCAGCCGCGCCCGGTCGGAGCTCAGGCTGGACGGCACGTCGGGATCGACGCTGACCTTGAACAGCAGGCCGTTCTGCTCGGCCATCGGCCGCAGTGCCGACTCCAGTTCACTCAGCAGCTCGCGCAGATTGAACGGCTCCAGCTTGAGCTGCATGCGTCCAGACTCGATCTTGGCCAGATCCAGCACATCGTTGATCAGCTGCAGCAGTTCATGACCGGCACGGTGAATGATGTCGGCATGGCGCACCTGTTTGTCGTTGAGATTGCCCGAGCCGTTCTGCCGCAGCTGGTCGCTGAGAATGAGGATGCTGTTGAGCGGGGTACGCAGCTCATGGGACATATTGGCGAGGAACTCGGACTTGTAGCGATTGGCCACTGCCAGCTGGTCCGCCTGCTCGCGTAGCCGGCGCTCGGCGGCCTTGCGATGGCTGATGTCGATGATCACCGCCTGCACCAGCTGCTCGTCGCCGCTGCGCAGCGGTGACAAACCGATCTCCACCGGCAACGCACTGCCATCGCGATGGCGTCCGAACAGCTCGCGATTGCCGCCCATGCGCCGCGGCTCCGGATGCTCGGCGTAACCCTGGCGCAAGCCTCGATGGGCTTCGCGAAGGACTTCCGGCAGCAGCAGCTCGACCGGTTGCCCGAGCAGCTCCTGGCGGGTGTAGCCGAACAACAGCTCCGTCTGGCGATTGACCATGACGATTTCGCCGTGCTCATCGACCAGCACGAACGCGTTGGGCGATGCCTCTACAACGTTACGAAAACGTTCTTCATCACGCTTGCGCGCCTGCAGGTCGAGCAGGTTGAGTACGTAGTACAGGGTCTCGTCGTGACTGAAGCTGGTCAGGCTGACCGCCAACGGGATCGGCCGACCATCGTCGCGCTGACCCTGCAACTCGAGCTGACTCGTTTCGCGCAACTGTCGCAGGATCTGCTCGCCGAGCACGCCCGGCACGTAGCGACTCACCCGTTCGCCGGCCAACAGTTCGGCCGTGCTGCCGAGCAGCAGCCCGGCACTCTGATTGGCCAGCTCGATGCGCCCACTGGCATTGCACAGCAGCGTCGCGACGGGAAGCTGCTCGATGAGCTGGCGAAAGCGCGCTTCCCGTTCCTGCAGCTGCAGACTGAGCGCCTGGCTGCTGCGCAACGCACGTTCGCGCAGATACAAGTAACCGCCGACCAGCAACGAGAACAGAGCCGCCGCGGTGAGGGCCGCCGCCAGGCTGAAGGCCCGGTTGTTGTCGCGCAATACCGCCTCGTACTCCGGCGTGCTGGCGACCTGCAATTGCCAGCTGCGGCCATACATGTAGATGTTGCGCACCCGCTGGAAGGCCGCATCGTTGCTGACCGGGGCTCGGCCAGCCAGCAACGGCTCGTCCGGATTAGCGGCGTCGAACAGTTGCAGCTGCAGCATTCGGCTGCGCGAACCGAGGATGCCTTCCATCAGATCGGTGAGGCGAAACGCACCGTGCAAGGTCCCAACGAAGGCTCGCTGGCGCTCCTCTTCCGTAGTTACCGGAGCGGCCGCAGCGTAGAGCGGAAGGAACAGCAGGACGCCGACCTGGATGTTCTGCTCGGTTTCCTGCTTCAAGCGCAACGGTCCGGTAAGCACCGGGTTACCACTGTTGCGCGTATTGATGATGGCTTCCCTACGGGTGGCCTCGCTGAACAGATCGAAGCCCAGCACCCGTCGGTTTCGCCAGTCGGTGGGATGGATGTAGTCGACGACCACGTACTCGGCTCGCTCACCGGTCGGGTACATGCGGAAGCGTTCACGCCCGCTGGCGCGAATCTGCTCGATCATGTCGTTGATGGTTTCCGGCGTGGCATGCCGGGCCAGCGCCACCGCCTGAATGCCGGGATAGAAGTCCTGCAACTGCAGCTGATCGGCAGCCCGCGCCCAGTCGTCCACCGTCACCAGATCGCTGCCCGCGACGACGCCGGCCAGGCCGCGCAGCACCATCTCGTAAGCGCGCATGCGCTCGCGCAGCGTGTGCTCGATGTCATCGACCGCGAAAGTGAAGCGCTGCTCCTGCTCGACCTTGCTGCGTTGCTCCTGGACATGCCACTGCCAGCCAATCCATCCACCCAGCCCCGCCATCAGGGTCAGAGCGACCAGTAATGGCAGCCAGGACCTGCGGGAATGGAGAGCGGGACGATCATCCATTCGACCTCCTCTGTGCCACTACTGGCGCGCTATCGAATGTCAGATTCGCATAGCGCAGAGAGGTTCCATGGTTGCGAGCACGAACGGATTGATGGCGTCTGAATAACGACGGCATCGGCACCATTGCGATGCCGATGCCTATGAGGCGTTCCGTAAGCAGGCCCTGCAAACTCCGGCTGACGGGGACTCAACCAACCGGCCGCCGGGACGGCGATTACAGCGGACGGAGATTGATCTCGACGCGGCGATTCTGCGCGCGACCAGCAGCAGTGTCGTTGCTCGCGATCGGCTGGCTCGGGCCGGCGCCGTAGGACGAAATGCGCGCAGGGGCGACGCCATTGGCGATCAGGTAGGACGCGACGCTCTGCGCGCGGCGGTTGGACAGGTCCTGGTTCAGCTGCAGCGAGCCGGTGCTGTCGGTATGGCCGACGATATCGACACCGTTCTTGTTGAACTCCTTGAAGACCTGCACCAGGGAGTTCAGGGTGGGGTAGAAGCTGCTGGAAATGTCCGCGGAGTTGCTGGCAAAGGTGATATTGCCCGGCATGATGAGGGTCAGGTTGTCGCCGTTGCGCTGCACCTGAACACCGGTGCCCTGCAGCGTCTGGCGCAGCTTGGCTTCCTGGGTATCGACGTAGTAACCGTAGCCACCGCCCGCCGCACCACCCACCGCGGCGCCGATCAGCGCGCCCTTGGTACGGTCCTTCTTGCTCGAAGTCGCCGCGCCGATGACCGCACCGCTGACCGCACCGATGCCGCCGTAGATGCCTGCCTTACCTGCCTGCTGCTCGCCGGTATAGGGATTGGTGGTGCAACCAGCCAGCAGGACGACACCCGCTGCGAGAGCGGTGATGTTCAGCTTTTTCATAGGTACTTCCTTCTCTCGACAGTTACCAGGGCGATCCCGTGCTCTTGCGAGCCCAGCCCTGAGTGCGGCGCTAGATTAACACCGACCATGACCAGCGATTGGAACCGTGCAGCAGAACCCGCGCAACGCCCCCTGCCTGCTCAGCCACGGACGAAAGGATTTTCGCGCATCTCGTCGCCCAGCCGGGTGTCCGGACCGTGGCCCGTCACCACCGTGGCCTCCTCATCAAGCGTGTAGAGCCGCTGCCTGATGGAGCGCTCGATCGCAGCGTAGTCGCCGCCCCACAGATCGGTCCGCCCGATACCGCGGCGGAACAGGGTGTCACCGGCAATCAGCAGCTTGGCGTCGGCGAACCAAAAGCTCATCGAGCCCGGCGTATGCCCGGGTGTATGCAACGCCACGCCGCAACCGCAGGCCAGCTCCTCGTCATCGGCCAGCCACCGATCGGGCGCCGGCACCGGCGTATAGGGCACGCCGAACAGGCGGCACTGCATCTCCAGGTTGTCCCAGAGAAACTGATCGGCCTTGTGCAGATGCAGCGTGGCGCCGGTGCGCTCCTTCATCTTGCCGGATGCAAGAAAGTGATCCAGATGCGCATGGGTGTGGATGATGCTGACCACCTTCAGACCATGGGCCTCCAGCCGCGTCATGATGAGTTCTGGGTCGCCACCCGGGTCGACCACGATGGCTTTCTTGCTCAGCGGGTCGCCGATGATGGTGCAGTTGCACTGCAAGGGACCGACGGGAAAGGTTTCGCGGATCAGCGTTGTTTGGGTGGCCGCCATGACGTCCTCGATTGGGCTGTTTCACTGCGCCGACGGCGCGGGACGAACAGATTGCCGCCTGCGCGGGTGGCAGGCAATCCTACGCGCCGCCCACGATGGCCGGGCAATTTTCCGGCCCCGATGGAGTCATTAAAAAGGCATGCGCATTAGGCGCACCCCAACCGAGGGAACTGATCGTTATGCATGACCTGCAGGCAATCATCGACGGCCTGCCCGGCATTTATCTGATCGTGGCGGCGGATGCCGAATACACCATGGTTGCCAGCAGTGACGAGCGCTTGCGCGTCACCATGACTCGCCGGGAAGACGTGATCGGCAAGCCGCTGTTCGAGGTATTCAGCGACCATGAGCCGGAGAAGCCGAGCTCCGGCGCAGCGACGCTGCGCCGCTCCCTGGAGGACGTCATCGCCACCGGCCAGACCCAGCGCCTGAGCCAGGTGCGTTATGCCATCCGACGCCCCGAAGCCAGTGGCGGCGGGTTCGAGGAGCGCTTCTGGAACGTGGTCAACGCGCCGGTGAAGGACGACCGCGGGCGGGTGCGTTATGTCATCCATCGGGTCGAGGACGTACCGCCCAGTTGCATGCCCAGGAGCTGGCTCGTGCACAACTGCAGGAAAGCGACGAACGCCTGAATGCCGCATTGCTGGTATCAGGCACCGGAACCTTCTACTGGCAACTCGCGAGCCAGCGAATCGACATGGATGCCGCCATGCTGCGGCTGGTGGGTATGGAAGGCTTCGGCGAGATCTACCTGAGCGACCTGCTCGAGCGCGTGCATCACCAGGATCGCGAACGCTTGGTGCTGCTGGGCGAACGCTGCGCCAGGAGTGGTGAGGATTTCGAAATGCACTTCCGCGTGCTGCTGGGCCAGGGCGAGCGCTGGCTGTTCGGGCGGGCGATGAACGTGCGTGACCAGGCCGGGCGGCCATCCTACCTGGTCGGCGCATGCATCGATGTCACCGAGCACAAGCGCACCGAACTGGCCCTGCAGCGCCTGAACGACACGCTGGAAAGCCGAGTCGATGAGGCCATTGCGGCCCGCGCAGCCGCCGAATCGGCACTGCACCAGGCGCAGAAGATGGAGGCGGTAGGCCAGCTCACCAGCGGCCTCGCCCATGACTTCAACAACCTGCTGGGTGGCATCGTCGGCGCGCTCGGCCTGCTCGGCCGACGCCTGGATCAGGGCCGCCACGATGACCTGCACCGCCATCTCGCCAGTGCGCTGAGCTCTGCCGACCGCGCGGCGGCGCTGACCCACCGATTGCTGGCATTCTCCCGGCGCCAGCCGTTGCATCTTCGCCCGACCGATGCCAACTCGCTGGTCGATGACATGCGCGAATTGCTGCAGCGAACCATCGGCCCGCTGGTGACCTTCGACCTGGCATTGGCGCACGACCTCTGGCTGACCCAGTGCGACGCCAATCAGTTGGAGAATGTACTGTTGAACTTGACGCTCAATGCGCGTGATGCCATGCCCGACGGCGGCCGCCTGGGCATAAGGACCGCTAACCAGACACTCGATGGATCAGCTGCCGCGCGCCTGGGCATGACTGCAGGCGACTACGTGGTGTTGAGCGTGGAAGACACGGGCAGCGGTATCGCCCCGGAAAAGCTGCCCTACGTTTTCGACCCCTTCTTCACCACCAAGCCGCTGGGCGCCGGTACCGGGCTCGGCCTATCGATGGTCTACGGTTTCGCCCGCCAATCGGGTGGCAGCGCTCAGATCGACAGTACACCCGGACAGGGCACCTCGGTCTGCCTGTATCTGCCGCGCTACAGTGGCGCGCTGAGCGAGCAGACGGAGCAGACGGCTCCGCGGCAGCTGCCGAGCGGCATAGCCGGCCGGCGGGTGCTGGTGGTGGATGACGAGGACAATATCCGCACGCTGGTCTGCGAGGTGCTGGAGGAAATGGGTCACCGGACGTTGCAGGCGGCCAATGGCGTCACCGCCCTCGACCTGCTGGCGGAGACCGGTTCGATAGACCTGCTGATTACCGATATCGGTCTGCCTGGCGGCTTGAACGGCCACCAGTTCGCCGAGCAGGCGCGCCGGCAGCTACCCGACCTGAAGGTGCTGATGATCACTGGTTACGCCGAGCAGGCGCAGTTCGCGGAGCAACCCTCGGCGCCAGCGCAGGAGGTGCTTGGCAAACCCTTCACGCTGGATGCCTTGCAGACGCGGGTGCAGACGCTGCTGGAGTCCACCCCCGCCTAGCCGAACGCCTCAGCGCGAGGCCTGTTACGCACTCTCCTCCTGCCAGCGGGCGATTTCGCTGCGGATGCGCTTCTTGTCCAGCTTGCCGACGCTGGTCTTGGGAATCTCGCTCACCACGGCGATCTGCTGGGGAATCGCCCACTTGTTGATATGGCCTTCGGTGACCGCCGGTTCGAGGAAGGCGCGCAGCTGCTCGGCATTCAACTCGCGGCCTTCGGCCAGCACCACCAGCGCAAACGGCCGTTCGCCCCAGCGCTCGTCCGGCACACCGACCACAGCCACGTCACGCACCGCCTCGTGGCGGCTGATCAACCCCTCGAGCGTCAGTGAAGACAACCACTCCCCGCCAGTCTTGATCACGTCCTTGATGCGGTCGCGGATCTCGATATTGGCCATCTCGTCGATCACCGCGACGTCACCGGTATGCAGCCAGCCGCCGGCCCAGAGCTCCTCGCTCTTCTCCGGCTCGTTGTAGTAGCCCTGGGTCAGCCACGGCGCCCGCAGTACCAGCTCGCCCTGAGAGGCGCCATCCGCCGGCAGGAAACTGCCATCGGCGGCCTGGATCGCCGCATCGACCAGCACCACCGGCACGCCGGCCTTGAGGTGGAAGGTGCTGCGCGTGTCCTCGTCGGCCTCGAGCAACTCGTCGTTGATGTGCGCTCCTGAGATCAGCGGGCAGGTCTCGGACATGCCGTAGGCCGCGATCAGGTTCATGCCGCGGGCCTTGGCCTGGTCGTACAGGCCCCGGGTCAGCGCGCTGCCGCCGATAGTGATCTTCCAGCCCTTGAAGTCGGTGCCCTGGGCCGCCTTGGCGTTGAGCAGCATCTGCACGATGGTCGGCACGCAATGGGAAAAGGTCACCTGCTCGCGATGCCAGAGATCGATCAGGTACTCGGGGTCGTAGCGGCCCGGATAGACCTGTTTGAGGCCGAGCATGGTGGCAACGTAGGGCAGCCCCCAGGCATGCACGTGGAACATCGGTGTGATCGGCATGTAGACGTCGTCCGAGCCCATCAGCCGCGGATTTTCCCGACAGCCGACGGTCACCGCCGCGGCCAGGGTGTGCAGCACCAACTGGCGATGGGTGAAGTACACGCCCTTGGGGTTACCGGTGGTGCCGGTGGTGTAGAAGGTCGTGGCGACCGAGTCCTCGTCGAAGTCGGGGAATTCGTAGCTCGGCGCGGCGGCGGCCAGCAGGCTTTCGTATTCGCCGACGCAGTCTGGCAGGCCAACGTCGTGCGCGTCGCCATCGGTGAGCAGCAGTGTCTTCTGCACGGTGGTCAGCTGCCCGGCGATCGCCTGGTACAGCGGCACGAACTCGCTGTTGACCAGCACGAAGCGGTCGTCGGCGTGGTTCATGGTGTAGAGGATCTGATCCGGTGACAGCCGCACGTTGATGGTGTGCACCACCGCGCCGATCATCGGGATGGCGAACATGCATTCGAGGTAGCGATGGCTGTCCCAGTCCATCACCGCCACCGTATCGCCCGGCTTGACCCCGGCCGCAGTCAGCACGTTGGCCAGCCGCGCGACCCGTTCGTTGAGGGTGCGGTAGTCGTAACGCAGCTGGTCGCGGTAGACGATTTCCCGGCTGCGCTCGTAGCGCACGCCGGACAGCAGCAGGCGCTTGATCAGCAGGGGGTACTGGTAGGCGTTCGCCGCGGGCTTGATGACACGGGTCTGCAGCATGGGGGCATCCTGTTCTTGTTGGACTTGTACGCTGCACTCTAGAGCGTCGCCCCCCAGGCAAAATCAGTCCAAAGGATTATTTTCCCCACACCTCGTTTCAGCGTGTTAACCGATTTCGCTCAGGGCCAGGCGAGCGCCAAGGCCAATCAGCACTGCCCCCGTCAGCCGATCGAACCAGTGCCCCATGCGCGCAAAGCCAGCACGCACGCGGCCTCGGCTGAACAGCCAGGCCACCAGCAGAAACCACAGCGCAGTCGCACCGGCGAGGTAGAGACCGTAGCCGGCCTGCACCAGCAGCGGTGTATCGGGGCTGATCACGACGGTGAATAGCGAGAGGAAGAACAGCGTGGCCTTGGGGTTCAGGCCATTGGTGACGAAGCCGATCACGAACGCCCGCCACGCGCTTCGCGCCACCGGTGCGTTCGCCCCGTCGATCGCCTCCAGGCTCATCGGCCGAGCCCGCAGCGCTCGCCAGCCGAGGTACACCAGATAAGCGGCCGCCAGCCACTTGAAGAGGTTGAACAGCACAATCGACTGCGAGACGATCAGGCCGATGCCGAGCAGGGAGTAGGCGACATGGACGAATATTCCGCAGCCGACTCCCAGCGCCGTCCAGCTACCCGCACGCCGGCCCTGCGCCACGCTTTCGCGCACCACCACCGCGAAATCCGGGCCGGGGCTCGCCACCGCGAGCAGATGCACCAGCGCCACGGTCATAAACTCCATCCAGTACACAATCCGCTCTCCACGCTTAAGCCGGGCTAGACATTGTCGTCCAGCCCCGGCGACTTCGAAAGGTACAGTTGATGCCCATTCGCGCCGTTTTCCTCGACCTCTCCCCGCTCGATCAGGGCGATCTCGATCTCGTCCCGCTGCGCAGCGCCTTCGACGAGCTGGTCTGCCATGAACTGAGTTCGCCGGAACAGATCGTCGAGCGTCTGCGCGGCGCCCAGGTGGCCATCGTCAACAAGGTGGCGCTTGATGCAGAGACGCTCGCCGCCTGCCCGGAACTCAAGCTGATCCTCGTCTCGGCCACCGGCGTCAACAACATCGACCTGCAGGCCGCCCGCGAACGCGGCATCGTCGTCAGCAATTGCCAGGCCTACGGCACCCCAACCGTCGCCCAGCACACCCTGATGCTGCTGCTGGCCCTGGCCACGCGGCTGCCCGACTACCAGGCCGCCGTCGCCCGCGGACGCTGGCAGGAAAGCGGACAGTTCTGCCTGCTCGACTTCCCGATCGTCGAGCTGGACGGCAAGACCCTCGGCCTGCTCGGGCATGGCGAGCTGGGCAGTGCCGTGGCGAAGCTGGCCGAAGCTCTGGGCATGCGCGTGCTGGTCGGCAACCTGCCGGGACGGCCGAAGCGCCCGGATCGCCTCGACCTGGACGAGCTGCTGCCACAGGTCGATGCACTGACCCTGCACTGCCCGCTGACCGAACAGACGCGCAATCTCATCGGTGCCCGCGAGCTGCAGCTGATGAAGCCGACCGCCTTCCTGATCAACGCCGCCCGTGGCGGCCTGGTGGACGAACAGGCACTGGCCGATGCGCTGCGCCGCGGCCACCTGGGTGGCGCCGCCACCGACGTGCTGACCAGCGAGCCGCCACGCGATGACAACCCGCTGCTCGCCCCGGACCTGCCGCGTCTGATCATCACGCCGCACAGCGCCTGGGGCAGCCGCGAGGCTCGCCAGCGCATCGTCGCTCAGCTGGCCGAGAACGCCACGGCGTTCTTCGCCGGCAGCCCACTCCGCCAGGTCAACTGAGCCGGGCAACTGCGGCTTGCGAGAGAGGCCGCCGAGCCCCTAAGCTCCCGGCCTTTTTCAGGGAGACGCCAATGGACCCGCGAAGCGAAGTGCTGCTGCGTCAAGCCGAGCTGTTCGGCGGCCGGGTATTGCTCGCCGGCCTGCCGGCCGACGATCTGCTGGGGCAGCTGACAGGCGCTACCGCCTGGAGCTGGCACGCCGGCGAACAGCAGCAGCTGGACAAGCGCTTCGGCGGGCGCTGCAGCTTCGGCGTTGCCCCGCCGCAGGGGGCGTTCGACACGGCCGTGCTGTTCTTGCCGAAGTCCCGCGAGCTGACCGACTACCTGTTGCAGGCCCTGGCGGCACGTTTGCCCGGCCGACCGCTGTACCTGGTGGGCGAGAAGCGCGGCGGCATCGAGCGTGCCGCCAAGCAGCTGGCCTGCTTCGGCCGCGCGCGCAAACTCGACAGTGCCCGCCATTGTCAGCTCTGGCAGGTCGAGGTCGAGCAGGCGCCCGCCGCGCCGGATCTCGATGCGCTGGCCAGCCGTTTTACCCTGCAACTGGCTGACGGGCCGCTCGAGGTGGTCAGCCTGCCCGGCGTGTTCAGCCATGGCCGCCTGGATCTGGGCAGCGCCCTGTTGCTCGAGCACCTCGACGACCTGCCCGGCGGCCGACTGCTGGATTTCGGCTGCGGTGCCGGCATTCTCGGTGCCACGCTGAAACGCCGTTATCCGCAAAGCGAGCTGGTGCTGCTGGACGTCGACGCCTTCGCCGTCGAGAGCAGTCGCCGGACGCTCGCAGCCAACGGGCTCGAAGCTGAAGTCATTGCCGGCGATGGCATCGACGCCGCGCCTCGGCAACTGACTGCGATCGTCAGTAACCCGCCGTTCCATCAGGGCGTGCACACCAGCTACCGGGCCAGCGAGACGCTGATCGAACGCGCCGCCGAGCACTTGGTCAGCGATGGCGAGCTGCGGCTGGTAGCCAACGCGTTCCTCAGGTATCCCCCCCTGATCGAGCAGCATCTTGGCCCCTGCCACACGCTCGCCGAGCGCGACGGCTTCCGTATCTACCGCGCCGTGCGGCCCTGATGCCCGCGACCGGCGGTTGCACCGAACGGCCGGTTGCGGCAAACTCGCCGCCGTCCTTGGGGGAGTAGTCTCCGACGAGCGCCCTGCTCGTCCGGCATGCGTCAACATACTTGGTCCACAGACCATGGCGCATGCGACCGGCCAGCGCGTAACGATACGCCAGGTCAGGTTTGACAAGACCCATGACATGTACACCTGACCCGGGCGGGCAGGCTGCGCATGTCATGGTGAATCTGTCGACCCGCCCTAAAGGAATGCCGCTTGGAATCGTTTTTCGTCCCCACCCTGATCGTTGCGCTCGCCGAAATCGGCGACAAGACGCAGTTGCTCGCACTGCTGCTGGCGGCGCGTTATCGGCGCCCCTGGCCGATCATCTGGGGCATCGTCGTCGCCACCTTGGCCAACCATGCCGCCGCCGGTGCGGTCGGCAGCTGGGTATCGAGCCTGCTCTCGCCGGTGGCGCTGAGCTGGATCCTGGTGGCCAGCTTCGCTGCGGTCGCGCTATGGACGCTGGTGCCGGACAAACTCGATGACGACGACGCCAAGCTGGGCCGCCCCTACGGCCCGTTTATCGCGACAACAATCGCCTTCTTCATTGCCGAGATGGGCGACAAGACCCAGGTCGCGACCGTGATGCTCGCCGCGCAGTATCCGGAATTCGTGCTGGTCATCCTCGGCACCACGGTCGGCATGCTGCTGGCCAACGTACCGGTGGTACTGGCCAGCCACTTCGCCGCCGACCGGCTGCCGCTGACGCTGATCCGCCGGGTCGCCGCCGCCGGCTTTGCCGCGCTGGCGCTGTACGCCGGCTATCAGGCGCTGACCATGAGCACGATTGTCTCAGGCTGATACCCAGCGCAAATCTGCGCAACCGGGGAGCTGATAGAGTGCGCTACCGCAGCGCATATCAGCGCCCCGAGGAGATCAGGCTGCATGTCAGCGGATGGACGCAAGAAACGAGTCTGCAACCATATCGATCTGAGCTGGAACAAGGGCCGCCTGGCCCTTTCCGAACAGATGCAGAGCAAGTATTTCGCCTACAAGGGCTCATTCATTGGCCAGCCGCTGAACAGCGCAGGCTTCGCCGAGCTCGTGCGCAATGTGCGTAGCGCCATGCCGGACCTGGAAGTGGTGGTGGACGAGTGCATCTGCGAGGGCCACAAGGTGGTCACCTCGAGCACGGTGATGGGAACACTGGCGACGCCGCTGTTCGGCTATTCGGCCACCGACAAGATCCTCGCCATCGCCGCCATGAGCGTCTGGACGCTCAATCCGGCCGGCGATATCGAGGAAATTCACACACTGATCGATCTCGAGGGCGTGCACCAGCAGCTGGGTATCGAAACACCTCTCTCGACGCTGCTGTCGCCGACCTGAGCGGTCGGCGAGCAGCGTCGCCTCGGTCAGCGGCCGCTGCGGGCCTGCTCGTAGAGCGGCATCACTTTCGGAATATTGGCACGCAGCGCCGCGGTGCGAGTCGCCGAGGAAGGGTGGGTGCTCATGAACTCAGGCGGAGCCGAACCACCGGCCGAGGCCATCTTTTCCCACAGCGTGATCGCCGCGTTCGGGTTGTAACCGGCACGAGCGGCCAGTTCCAGACCGATCAGATCCGCTTCGTTCTCGTTGCCGCGGCTGTTGGGCAGCGTCATCAGGTATTCGACGCCCATGTTCGCCAGCTGCAGGCCACCCGTACCGACACCCATAGCCGAACCCAACTGAGTCGCCATCTGCACGCCGTAGGCCTTGGACATGGCTTCGCGGCCGTGCTCACGCAATGCGTGGGCGATCTCGTGCCCCATCACCGCCGCGATCTCGTCATCGGTGAGCTTCAGCTTCTCGATCAGGCCGGTGTAGAAGATGATCTTGCCGCCCGGGCCGCAGTTGGCGTTGAGCTCCGGACTGTCAATGACGTTGACCTGCCAATCCCATTGCGTGGCATCGGGACGGAACACTCCGACCTTGGCGATCAGCCGCTGGGCAATGCCGTTGACCCGCTTGGCGATTGCACTGTTCTTCTCCAGCACACCCTTGCTCGACGCCGCACTGAGCGTCTCCTGGTAGGACTGGGCATACATCTGGTTGACCTGCTCGGTCGACAGCATGCTGAACATGTACTGCTTGCGGTCGACGCCTACGGCGCCGCCGCTGGTGGTGTTGACGGCCTGACAGCCCGCCAGCACGACAGCAGCGGCCAACAGCGACAATCTGTGCGGCTTGAACATCGAGTTTCTCCGGAAAACCTGCGCCGTATCCTAGAGCGGGCCCACCTGTCAGGCAACCGAACGTGCCCGCTGCAGTTGTCGGAAATCCGGCCGATAGCCTGCCTATCCGCTGCGCAATTGGAGTTCCGCACATGTTCCGATCCATCCAGACCGCCTTTGCCGCGCTGGCCGGCACCTGCACCCTGGCCGTGATCGCCGCACTTCTGCTATATGCAATGGTTTCCGGCATGCGCAGCCAGGCGCTGGTCGAGGAGCGGACCCGCTCGCTGATCGACGGCATGGTCGAGCAGCGCGTCACCGCCCTCGCCCAGACCCAGGTCAGCCGGATCCAGGCGCAACTGCAGGCGCCTCTGCAGATCGCCACGAGCCTCGCGCGGGTGCACACGCTTACCGCGCTGACCGGCGACGACGGCATGCCGATGGCCAACCTCCGGCGCGAGGAACTGATCAACCTCGCGCGCCAGACGCTGATCGAGAATCCCGAGCTGACCAGCACCTATATCGCCTGGGAGCCCAACGGCGTGGATGCCAACGACCTGATGTATCGCGGCGACGAGCCGGGCATGGTCGACGGTCGCTTCGCCAGCTGGGTATACCGCGACGGCAGCGGCAAGCTGTTGGTCGACCGCCTCACCGATATCGAAGACACCCGACTGCTGGATACAGGCGTACGTGCCGGCGAGTACTACCTGTGCCCGCGCGAGCAACTCAAACCGTGCGTCGGCGATCCCGCCCCCTATGAGATGAATGGCAAAACGTCGCTACTGTCTTCGTTCAACGCGCCGATCATCGTCGACGGCAAATTCCATGGCATCGTCGGCGCGGACATCAGTGTCGACTTCATCCAGCAACTGCTGAGCAATGCCAATGCGCAGCTCTATGGCGGTGTCGGGCAGATCGCGCTGATCTCGAACAACGGCCGCCTGGCCGCCTACAGCAGCGACAAGAACCTGATCGGCAAGCCGGCAGCACAGATCCTCGACGCCGAGGAGCAGGCGCTCGTCCAGCGCCTGCCGGCCGGCCAGACCCATTATCAGATCGACCAGGCGAATGGCCACGTCGCATTGTTCCTGCCTTTCTCCTTTGAAGGCACCGACGCCCGCTGGGTACTGATGCTGCAGCTACCGATTGCCGAAGTCATGAAGGACCTGGAACAGCTCATGGCGGCGCTCGGCGAGGAAAGCCGCAGCAGCCTGGCCACCATGCTGATCATCGGCATGCTGATCGGCCTTGCCGGCCTGCTGGCAATCTGGCTGGTCAGCCGGCGCATCACCCGTCCGCTGCGCGAGATGGTGGTGATGCTGGACAACATCGGCCAGGGCGAAGGCGACCTGACCCAGCGCCTGAACATCAACAGTCGCAACGAGCTAGGCCAGATTGCCGCCGGCTTCAACGCCTTCCTGGCACGCCTGCAGGGCATGATCGGCGAGGTGGTCGGCTCGGTGCAGAAGGTCAGCGACGCTTCCGAGCACACCGCCGACATCGCTATCCGTACCGACAAGGGGGTGCAGACGCAACTGGCGGAAATCGAGCTGGTGGCCACCGCTGTGCACGAAATGACCGCAACGGCTCAGGACGTGGCGCGCAACGCGACCCAGGCGGCCGAAGCGGCGGGCAATGCTGACCGCGCCGCGAATCAGGGCCGGCATATCGTCCAGGACACCGGCTCGACCATCGCCGAACTGGCCGACGAGATCGGCCGTGCAGTGGAGGTGGTGCAGACGCTGGCTCGCGACAGCGAAAATATCGACGCTATTCTGGTCACCATTCGCAGCATCGCCGAGCAGACCAATCTGCTGGCCTTGAACGCCGCGATCGAGGCGGCGCGTGCTGGCGAGCAGGGCCGCGGCTTCGCCGTCGTGGCCGACGAAGTCCGCAACCTCGCGCAGAAGACGCAGCAGGCGACCGGCGAGATTCAGCAGATGATCCAGCAGCTGCAGAACGGCACCCGGGACGTGGTGCAGGTGATGGAGCAGAGTCAGAACCGCACCCAGCGCAGCGTCGAGCAGGCCGATGCGGCTGCCGAAGCGCTGCAGGCAATCACCCAGGCGGTCTCGCTGATCAACGACATGAACAACCAGATCGCCAGCGCCGCCGAGGAACAGAGCGCCGTGGCCGAGGACATCAACCGCAACGTCACCAACATCGGTCAGGTCGCACAGGAGGTCGCCGGTGGCGCCGAGGAAGCCAGCCAGGCCAGCGCCGGCCTGACGCGTCTGGCCGAGCAGCAGCGCCGCCTGATCAATCAGTTCAGGGTCTGACCGGAGCTGTCGGCAGGACCGGGCAGCCAGGCGGATGTCTCAAGCGGGGGTGAGGCATTCTGGAGAATCGAGGCGCGGGTCGTTGACCAGCGTCGCCAGCGGCCGCTCGCGCAGCGTCGGGGCTGGTTGCAGCAACAATTGCTGAAGCGTTTCGGGAGGGGTGGCGGGATCGAGCCACGCCGCCTGCCCCGCCTCGTCGAGGATCAGCGGCCGGCGCAGCGTGGCCGCCGGCTGGGTCACGACAGCAGCACTGAGATAGGTGTGCCCCTGCACCGGATAGGCTTCCCAGAGCGCGGCGAAATAGGCGAGCGAGCCTTCGCAGGTCATCCAGTAGGGGCGCTTGCGCGCCGAGCCGCGCCATTCGTAGAAGCCGTTGGCTGGCAGCAACCCGCGGCGCAGGCGAAACGCCTCGCGGAACATCGGCTGCTCGCTGATGGTTTCCGCCCGCGCCTGGGCCGGCGTGCGCGTCAGATCGGTAAGCCAGGCCGGCGTCAGCCCCCAGCGCACGCGGCTGAGCTGCAACTGCGTATCGACCTGGCGCAACAGCAGCACCGAAGCGCCAGGCGCGAGGCTCCAGTGCGGTTGCTGATCGGAGGGGAAGCCAGGCAAGGCAGCGAAGTCCTGGCTCCAGCGGAAAAGGGCATAGCGACCGCACATAAAAAGACTCGTCAGCAGATCAGTTCGCCGGGGTAACTCTCCGGTTCATCGCCCGGCAACGGCTCGGCGCCATTGTACGCAGCGATCAGCTGACGTGCCCGCTCGGCATCCTCATCCGCGACCATGAGCCCGAGCAGCCCGGCCGCCGGCAGTTCGCCCATGGCGCCGATCAGATGACTGCCTGCCAGGAATGCGTCGATACCCTCGGCAACCAACATGCCGCTGAGCATTTCCGCCTCCAGCAGATCGCGCGGCTCGTAGATACGCCGCATCATTCATCCTCCCCACGGGTTTCCAGCTGCCACTGCTCGCCGTCCGTATGCAGATCGAAGACGATCGGCCGGCAGCACACGGCGCAGTCCTCGATGTACTGCTGATCGCCCGCGCTGAGATCGAGAACGGCCTCGATCGGCTCGCCGCAATAGGGGCAATGAAAGAGCTGTGTTTCCAGCATCGGTCCTCCGCGTGACTTGTCGCTATAATCGCCGTCTTTAAAGGTCGCTGATTCGAACCTTTAAGAAGACCGACTCGGTGTGTCCCGCAATTGGGCACCCTGGGCCGCAAGCAGGGTTTCACAGGCATGCGGCGAAACGGCCGTTTACTCGATGAGTATGAGCCAGCCGGCTCCGGTCCGTTCCGCGAATTGCCTGCGCACCCGTTGCAGGCCCGTTCCTCGTTTCCTTTACAGAGAGCATGATGGACGAATTCGAAGCCATCCGACCCTACGCCGACGCCGAAGTACCGCTGGTCATGGCGCGCCTGTTCGCCGATCGCGAGTTTCTCGACATTCTGGCGCACTTCCGTTTCCCGCGGCTGGCCGACAGCCTGGGCTGGCTGATCAAGCCGGTCATCTCGCAGCGGTTACGCAAACAGTTCGCCAGCATCCATACGGTGGATGCCCTGCAGCACAAGATCGAGGCCTATATCGACCGCACCATCGAGCGTGCCACGGACGGCGTCACCTTCTCCGGGCTCGAGCAGCTGCAGAAAGGCCGAGCCTATCTGTTCCTGGCCAATCACCGCGACATCGTCATGGACCCGGCCTTCGTCAACTATGCGGTCTATCAGGCCGGCATCCGCACTCCGCGTATCGCCATCGGCGACAACCTGCTGCAGCGCCCCTTCGTCAGCGACCTGATGCGCCTGAACAAGAGCTTCATCGTGCGCCGCTCGATCACCGGCCGCCGCGAGAAGCTGGCCGCCTACCAGGTGCTTTCGGCATACATCAACCACTCGATCCGCAACGACGGCGAGTCGGTCTGGATCGCTCAGGCCGAAGGCCGCGCCAAGGACGGTGACGACCGCACCGACTCGGCCATTCTCAAGATGCTGCACATGAGTCGCAAGGACGAAGCCTTCGCCGAAGCACTGGCGGCGCTGCGCCCGGTGCCGGTGTCGATCAGCTACGAATACGACCCCTGCGACCAGGCCAAGGCCCGCGAGCTGTACATCCGCGCCACCACCGGGACCTACAGCAAGGCGCCAGGCGAGGATGACGCGAGCATCGCCCTGGGTATCACCGGCTATAAAGGCCGGGTGCACATCGCCTTCGGCACGCCAATGGAAAGCGTGCCCGAGGACGCCAAGCAGATGGCCCTGGTGGTGGATCGGCAGATTCTCGGCAGCTACCGGCTGTTCCCGGTGCACTACCTCGCGTACCGCCTGTGGGACGACCGTGACCCGGAACTCCAGGTGCCCAGCGCCGCCGAGCTGTTCAGTCGCGAAGAAGTGGAGCGCGCCGAAGCCGAATGGAGCAAGCGTCTCGCTGCCTGCCCGAGCGTGCAGCAGCCGTACCTGATCCAGCAGTACGCGACACCGGTGCGCAACCAGTATCGCCTGCTGGCGGGCATGGAGCCCTGAGCGGTTGACGCGGCACGCCGTGCATCGCCAGCAGGCCCGCTCTGAGTGCGACGCTCAGAGCATCCGCGAGGCCATGGAGAGGCCGAGGGCGAGCGCCAGAGCGCCCGCACCGAAGCGGTAGAAGACCTGATTGATCCGAGCGGTAGAAGCCGCGCGGGCCGGCAGCGTAGAGGAGCCGACCACGGCCTGAGTCGCCCGAGAACTGGCCCGTGCGATCCGCCACTGGGTCGCGGCCAATAGCCACCCGCCGCAAAGGGCGCACACCAGAGCTAGCGCATTGAGAAGCAACGCCGGAGCCAGGATCAGCTCGGACTGCGCGTAAAACATCATTGGAATTCCTCGGATTGCACTTCGTCTGGCCGATGCCAGGCAGCCGCCCAGTGTACTTGTGCCGAGCCGCTTCGCCACATAAGTCCGACGGGATGGCTAATCTTCGAACCATTATCACTCCAGATTATGGCGTCATGTTCACCGGTCGGCCTTGACTTATGACCGGCCCCACCTTCACCCTCGGCATACCTCGAAACGGCGAAATAGAGCGTGTGCGGGGGTGGACGGCGACAGCCATTGGCATCACCCGGAGTCGCTGCCGGCACGCATCGCTACGCCGATCACTTGGTGGCGGCTTTGGCTGCGCCACGGGGAATAAGTATTCAGAAAACAGGACGAAATAATGAAAACAACAATGTTCACAACCGGAGCGTTAACCCTTTCGCTGCTGGCCAGTAGCGCCATGGCTGCGGTATCCGAGTCCGAGGCGGCGCGCCTGGGCAACGAGCTGACCCCGGTCGGTGCAGAGAAGGCAGGCAATGCGGCAGGCACCATTCCGGCCTGGACCGGTGGTCTGGCACAGGACGCCGCGCCGGTCACGCCCGATGGCTTCGTCGGCGATCCCTACGCCAGCGACAAGCCGAAGTTCACCATCACCGCGCAGAACTACGAGCAGTACAAGGACAACCTGACGCCCGGGCAGATCGCGATGCTCAAGCGCTACCCGAACAGCTACCGTCTGCCGGTCTATGAGACCCGCCGCAGCGCCGCGATGCCGCAGCACGTCTACGACGCCGCCGCTCGCAACGCCACGCAGACCAAACTGGTCCGCGGCGGCAACGGCCTGGAGAACTTCGACAAGGCGATTGCCTTCCCGATTCCCCAGGACGGCCTGGAAGTGGCCTGGAACCACATCACCCGCTATCGCGGCGGCTCCGCGCGCCGGGTCGTGGCACAAGCCACGCCGCAGGTCAACGGCAGCTTCAGCCTGGTCAAGTTCGTCGATGAGGTGGTCTACACCGATACCCTCACCGACTACAACCCAGAGAAGCATGGCAACGTGCTGTTCTACTTCAAGCAGCAGGTCACCGAGCCCTCCCGCCTCGCCGGCAACGTGCTGTTGGTGCACGAAACCCTGGACCAGGTGAAGGAGCCGCGCATGGCCTGGATCTACAATGCCGGCCAGCGCCGTGTGCGCCGCGCCCCGCAGGTCGCCTATGACGGCCCGGGCACTGCTGCGGACGGCCTGCGCACTTCCGACAACCTGGACATGTTCAACGGCGCGCCGGACCGCTACGACTGGAAACTGATCGGCAAGAAGGAGCTGTACATCCCCTACAACTCCTATCGCCTGGACTCGCCCGAGCTGAAGTACGAAGACATCGTCAAGGCCGGCCATATCAACCAGGATCTGACCCGCTACGAGCTGCACCGCGTATGGGAAGTGGAAGCGACCCTCAAGGCGGGCGAGCGCCATATCTATGCCAAGCGCCACTTCTTCATCGACGAGGACACCTGGCAGGCCGCGGTCGTCGATCACTACGATGGTCGCAACCAGCTCTGGCGCGTCGCCGAGGCGCACAGCCTGCATTTCTACAACGTACAGGTCCCGCTGTACTCCATGGAGACCCTCTACGATCTCATCTCGGGCCGCTATCTGGTCATGGGCATGAAGAACGAAGAGAAGAACCCCTACACCTATAACTACAAGGCCAACTCCAACCAGTACACTCCGGCCGCTCTGCGCAACTCCGGCGTACGCTGATACAGCCTGGTCGCCACTGACGCCCCGCCTCGTGCGGGGCGTCGTCGTTATTACCCATGCAAAAGAAAACCCCGCCGCGGACAGCCGCGGCGGGGTTCGGAGAGGCTTGCGGTATTGCGCGCAGGCTTACTCAGCCAGCAGACGACCGATGTTGTCGTCGCGGAACACCCGGGTCAGCGCGTCGCTCAAGACGTCACTGACCAGCTTGGTGTTGGTCTGCTCGTTGGGCGCCATGCCGAAGCGCTGATTCAACGAGGCCCCATAACGGCCGTTGTAGCGCTTGCCGGCATTCTGCACCTCGACCTTCAGCGTCGCGCCGATGTTGGCCTCGGTGACGTACAGCCCCTCCTTCGGCGACTGATACTTCAGCTCGGCCAAGGTCAGCGTCAGCTGCGGCGCGTTATAGGCGTTCGGCGATGGCGTGAAACCGAGCAGTCGCACAGCGGCTTCGGTCTGGGCCTGCAGCTTGGGGATGACCTTGGCACTCGGCACGATCACCGCGCTGGTTTCCGGATACAGGCCGCCACGAGTGCCGAGGGTCGGCGATGGGCGCGCATCGACCACCCGTACGACCACGGGCTGCCCCTGGCCAACGGGATTGATGGTGCCGTTGAGTTTGGGGTTCGGGTCGAGCTGCTGCGGGCTGTGGGCACAACCGACCAGACTCATTCCAAGAACGGTGACAAGACCGAACAACAGGCGTTGCAGCATGCTGTTTTCTCCAGGGTTAGGGGCGATGAATGCGGCGCAGTATACCCACCGGCACGACGCGCCGACAGTGATGCGATTCAGACCGGCGGCGCCACTGCCGCGTTCCTTTTCACGCTGTTGTCACACGGCTTTGCGATAACGGCGACATGCCAATCATCATGAGTGCAGACCATCATGCGCCAGCTCATTTCCCTGTTGCGCCGCCGCCCGCCTCGCCATTTCGCCCTGCTGGATGAACATGGCCGCTGCCGCATGCTGCTCAGCAGCGTCTGCAAGCCTGAGGGCGTCGCCTGGGTCGAGGTCGAGGAAGCTCGCCTGAGCTGGATTGGCCAGCCGCTTCCCGCCGAGAGCCTGCGCGCGGCGTGATGCGCAGGTAAACCCGGAGGCACAAAAAAGCCCCGTACGTTCGGTACGGGGCTTTTTTCGCTTCAGCGCAGCTGGTCAGTAGGTCAGGCCGAGGCGCTTGTCCGCCATCTGGCTGATCTCACGATAGGCTGCCGCGTCGTTCTGCAGCGTGGCTTCGCGTGCCGGGAACATTTCCTGCAGCTTGCTCGACCAGGCCTGCGAGCGGTACTGCTCGGGGAAGCAGCGCTCGAGCAGATCGAGCATGATGGACACAGTCACCGAAGCACCCGGCGATGCGCCGAGCAGCGCGGCGATGGTGCCGTCCTTCGCTGCGACCAGTTCGGTGCCGAACTGCAGAATGCCGCCCTTCTTCGGGTCCTTCTTGATGATCTGCACGCGCTGGCCGGCAATCTCCAGGCGCCAGTCTTCGGCCTTGGCCTCGGGATAGAAGCCGCGCAGCGTTTCCAGGCGATCCTCCATGGACTGCATCACTTCCTTGATCAGGTAGCGGGTCAGGTCCATGTTGTCGCGCGCCACGGCCATCATCGGGCCAATGTTGCTCGGACGAATCGACAGCGGCAGGTCCATGAACGAACCGCGCTTGAGGAACTTGGTGGTAAAGCCGGCATAGGGTCCGAACAGCAGGGACTTCTTGCCGGCGACGACGCGGGTATCGAGGTGCGGCACCGACATCGGCGGCGCGCCGACCGCGGCCAGGCTGTAGACCTTGGCCTGGTGCTGCTTGACGATTTCCTGGTTGTCGCAGCGCAGCCACTGGCCGCTGACCGGGAAGCCGCCGAAGCCCTTGCCTTCCTCGATACCGGACATCTGCAGCAGCGGCAGCGCAGCGCCGCCAGCACCCAGGAAAACGAAGCCGGCCTGCACCTGGCGCGAGTCGCCGGTGCGGGTGTTCTTGATGTCGACCTTCCAGCCGCTGGCCGTGCGATCGAGGCCAGTGACCTTCTGGTTGTAGGACACCTTGACGCCACCGCTGCGCGACAGATAGCCAAGCAGTTGGCTGGTCACCGCACCGAAGTTGACGTCGGTGCCGTTCATGGCGCGCGTCGCGGCGATCGGCTCGCTCGGATCGCGGCCCGGCATCATCAGCGGCATCCACTCGGCCAGAGTCGCGCGATCCTCGCTGTATTCCATGTCCGCGAAGGCGTGATGGGTCTTCAGCGCATCGAAGCGACGCTTGAGATAGTCGATGTTCTTGCTGCCGCGCACGAAGCTCAGGTGCGGCACGGCATTGATGAAATCACGCGGGGAGCCGAAGCCTTCACGGTCGGCGAGGTAGGCCCAGAACTGCTTGGAGACCTCGAACTGCGTGTTGATCAGCACGGCCTTCTTGATGTCGATCGCGCCGTCTTTGCTGTCGGGGGTGTAGTTCAGCTCGCAAAGTCCGGCGTGACCGGTACCCGCGTTGTTCCACGGGTTGGAGCTTTCGATGGCTCCGGACTCCTGCAGCTCGACGATTTCCAGCTTGATATTGGGATCGAGTTCCTTGAGCAGTACCGCCAGGGTCGCGCTCATGATGCCGGCTCCCACCAGCACCATATCCACTGCTTCGCTATCGTGTTGCGTCATCAACGCGTTCTCCAGAATCACAGCATTAAACTGTCGAGACCGCAGTACGCGGCCCCGTAAAACCCACCAGCCAGACGGTCAGGCACGGAGCATGTGCCTGGACCGCTGCTCGGGAACATGTGCCCGAGAACAGGCAGCCACAGGCTGCCTGCCAGCTGTCGGAAGGGCGGCTTTTGGCCTCCTTCCTCTCGCTGCCGTCCCTCCGGAGCGGGCCTTACCCAATGCTCAACGGCTGACGCGGCGAGAAAAAACGATTGCGAATCTGTTGCCGAGCCTGATCGTCGTCGCGCTTCGTGTGGCGCACACAGGCGATCCGATGCGTTCGATACGAAACAGCGACCGGCGGTTCAGTCGCGCATGGCTTCGATCAGCTCGATATAGGGCCTGGCCTGACGCTGGTCGGCAACCAGGTCGATAAAGCTCTGCCCTTTGGCATCCCGGGCGTCCAGGTCATAGCCGGCAGCCACGAAGAAGCCGAGGAAGCGTTCGAAGTCATCGATGCGCAGGCCACGATAGGCCTTGATCAGCTTGTGCAGCGAAGGGGGCGTATCGTCAGCCGGCTCAGGCTGAAGAAACAGCTTGATCGAATCGTCCGCGATCTCGTCGCCAATCACCTGTTTCTTGTCTTTACGCATGCCGCCTCCGGTCCACGGGGTCTCACGGGGGCGGCAGTTTACTCCTCGCAGCCGGCTCACTCAACGCGCCAGACCTGCTTGCGACCAAGGTCGTACATCGCCTGGCCACCATCGCGAGCGATTGTTCGTCACAAATAACAAGTGGTATCTGGCGCCTATAATGGCGCCCTCGCCTACAAGGAGCGTTCCGCACATGAAGTTCCCCCCTCTGTTTGCGGCATGGCGGCAGGCCCTGAGCCTGGGATACGGAGCCCGCGCGTTGCGCGGAGACATCAGTGCCGGCTTGACCGTCGGCATCATCGCCATCCCGCTGGCCATGGCGCTGGCGATCGCAGTCGGCGTGGCACCCCAGCACGGCCTGTACACGGTGCTGGTGGCTGCTCCGCTGATCGCACTGACCGGGGGCTCGCGCTTCAACGTTTCAGGGCCGACGGCGGCGTTCGTGGTGATCCTGTTGCCGATCACCCAGCAGTTCGGCCTTGGCGGGCTGCTGCTGTGCACCATGCTTGCCGGCCTGATCCTGATCACCCTCGGCCTGCTGCGCGCCGGCCGCCTGATCGCCTTCATCCCCTACCCCGTTACCCTCGGCTTTACCGCGGGCATCGGTATCGTCATCGCTACCTTGCAGATCAAAGACCTGTTCGGCCTGATCCTCACCGAGCAGCCGCAGCATTACGTCGAGCAGGTCGGCCTGGTGCTGCGCTCACTGCCCGACGCACATATGGGCGATGCGCTGGTGGCGGCGATCTGTCTGGCGCTGTTGATCATCTGGCCGCGCTGGGTGCCGAAGGTGCCCGGTCATCTGGTGGCGCTGACCGTCGGCGCGCTGGCAGGTTTGCTGCTGGAATCGTCCGGATTGTCAGTGGCGACCCTTGGCGAACGGTTCAGCTATACCCTGGACGGCGTCACCCACCCCGGCATTCCGCCATTCCTGCCTGATTTCGCCTGGCCCTGGCTGCTGCCCGGAGCGGACGGCCAGCCCCTGGAACTGAGCTACGAACTGTTCCGTGAACTGCTGGCGCCAGCCTTCGCCATCGCCATGCTCGGCGCCATCGAATCGCTGCTCTGCGCCGTAGTGGCCGACGGCATGACCGGCAGCAACCACGAGCCCAACGGCGAGCTGATCGGTCAAGGCCTCGGCAATCTGGTTGCGCCACTGTTCGGCGGCATCACCGCGACCGCAGCCATCGCCCGCAGCGCGACCAATGTCAGAGCCGGCGCGTTTTCGCCGCTGGCCTCGATTATCCACGCCGGCGTGGTACTGGTGGCGATCCTCTGGCTGGCGCCGCTGTTCAGCTACCTGCCGATGGCAGCGCTGGCAGCGCTGCTGGTGATGGTGGCCTGGAACATGAGCGAGGCGCCGCACGTGATGCATGTGCTGCGCATCGCGCCGCGCAGCGACGTGCTGGTGTTGCTGACCTGCCTGATTCTCACGGTACTGTTCGACATGGTGCTGGCCGTGGGTGTCGGCCTGCTGCTGGCGGCGGGGCTGTTCATCAAGCGCATGAGCGAGCTGACCGACACCACCACGCTCTCCCGCGAGCAGCGTCGCGTGCTTCAGGACATGCCCGAACATGTCGCCACCTATGCCATTCGCGGCCCGCTGTTCTTTGGCGCTGCGGAAAAGGCGCTGGGCGCGCTGCGGCGCTTCAATCCCGAGGTCAAGGTGGTGATCGTCGACATCAGCGCCGTGCCGATGCTGGACATGACCGCGTTGGCCGCATTGGAAAACGTGCTGGTGGATTACCGCAGGCTGGGCGTCACCCTCATCCTCAGCGGCAGCAGTGCGCAGGTCCGGCTGAAGCTGCGCCGTGCCGGCATCCATCGCCTGCAGGGGCATCTGCTGTACGTGCGCAATCTCAGTCAGGCGCGGGAAAAAGCGCTGCGCCTGTTGCGACCGGAGCCAGACGCGGCCCCGGCCTGACGATCCGCCGGCAGCCCGGCGGACGCTCATACGGAGGACGGTCAGCCGGCATACTTCTGCAGGTTGGCCATCATCTCCTTCAGCGCTTCGATGTTGTCGGCCGGATGCGCCGCGTTCTCGAAATTGCAGATCTGCTGCCATTGCGCCGCGACGTCCTCGGCATCGAACCCGGCCTTCGGATCGAAGCCCACACCAAGGCTGCGCTCCCAACGTACCTTGCCCATCCAGCCGCCACCCACTTCGAACAGGCCGCCGGTGTCCTGACACTGTTCGCTGCCCAGGTAGACGACCAGCGGGCTGACCAGCTCCGGCTTCAGCTGCTCGAACACCTGGGGCGGGATCAGCCCCTCGGTCATCCGGGTACCACCGGTAGGCGCAATGGCATTGACCAGCACGTTGTTCTTGCGTCCTTCCAGCGCCAGGGTACGGGTCAGGCCGTACAGACCGAGTTTGGCCATGCCGTAGTTGGACTGACCGAAGTTACCGTAGATGCCGGAGGTCGAGGCGGTGAAGATCACCCGGCCATAGCCCTGCTCACGCATGTGCGACCAGGCGGCACGGGTCACCTTGTAGGAGCCCTCGACGTGCACGCGATAGACCAGATCCCAGTCGGCGTCATCCATCTTGTGGAAGGTCTTGTCACGCAGGATGCCCGCATTGTTGACCACCACGTCGATACGACCGTAGGTGTCGAGAGCCTGCTGAACGATGCGATCGCCGTCGGTGACCGAGTCATGATTGGCGACAGCCTGGCCACCGGCCTGGCGAATCTCCTCGACCACCCGATCGGCCGCGGAACTGTTCGCGCCCTCGCCCTGGGTACTGCCGCCCAGGTCGTTGACCACCACCCTGGCGCCATGGCGGGCGAACAGCAGCGCATGGGCGCGCCCCAGCCCACCGCCGGCCCCGGTCACGATCACGACCTTGTCTTCGAAGCGGATGGCATCAGTCATATGCGAACTCCCTCAGCGGTTTCTTGTTGGATGAGATGCGAGGACCGGAGTGTTCAACAGGCCTTGGCGCCGTCACAAGCAATCCGCCAGAAATGAATGCCGCGGCATAAGGGCTGGGGATGACCCGTCCTGATCAGTCATGGACCTGAGCGGATTTCACCCAGCATCGTCTCGGCCACGCCGTTAGCCGCCTGCGGCTTTGTTTACCCAAACAACTCACAGAGTTTTCCACAGCTTTCGTGGATAACCGGGGGCGATCCAACCGCGGGATATCATGGCCCTCGACTTTGACAAAACTCTCGTCAAGCCTTCTGCAATGCGGCCTGCAGTCGCACAGCACATGGTTGGGCAAAAAACGTACTAGCCGCCCCATGCCTTGCTGCGCTTCGCTTGCAGCCAGCCTTCCCAAGGTTATCCACAGAGTCACGCACATAATTCGGGGACAACCGCAGCATAGACATGGCGCTATCGCCGTAATGGCCAAAAACTAAGAGCAACGCCGGCGCATGGGTCGTAGCATGAGTCCGTCAACGAAGCGAGGAGGACCCACCATGTTCAGCCACAGCCTGTTCGAGCGTCTGTTCGCCAATTACGCTTCGGCTGCCGCAGGGTGCTGAGCGACCGCTAAGTGTCATTTCCTGGCGCTCGATCCAAGACGTCGGTCTCCCTTGGCCCGCGGGGCATGGCGGCGTAACCTTCGCTGCCAGCCCCAACCAGCGGAGTAGCCGATGTCCCTTCGTTCCATCTGTGTTTTCTGCGGCGCCAGCCGCGGTACCAATCCCGTCTATGAACAAGCCGCCCAGGAGCTCGGCCGCACCCTGGCCGCCAACGGTATCCGCCTCGTCTACGGCGGCGGTGCCGTCGGCCTGATGGGGGTGGTCGCGGATGCCACCATGGCGGCCGGTGGCGAGGTCATCGGCATTATTCCGCAGAGCCTGAAGGACGCCGAAGTCGGCCACACTGGCCTAACCCGATTGGAAGTCGTCGACGGCATGCATGCGCGCAAGGCACGCATGGCCGAACTGGCGGACGCCTTTATCGCCCTGCCCGGCGGGCTGGGAACACTGGAAGAATTGTTCGAGGTCTGGACCTGGGGCCAGCTTGGCTACCATCCCAAGCCGCTTGGCCTGCTGGATGTACATCACTTCTACAGCAAGCTCAGCCACTTCCTCGATCACTTGGTGGAAGAGGGCTTCGTCCGCAGTCCACACCGCGAGATGCTGCAGCGCAGCGACGATCCACAGGCTCTCATCCAGCTGCTCGAGGCGTGGCAGCCTCCAGCGCACAGTCGCTGGGCAAAGGCTGCTCCCCGCTGAGCGGATACGGCTGATCAAAATCCAACCAGCGCGCTGCAGGCCAGGGCACCACTGGTCTGCAGCGCAGCGCCCCCATGTTATCCACATGAGCATCCACAATAGCCGTGGATAAATCTCTGCTAGCGTCCATCGTCCTAGCCCGCGGCAGCCTCAAAGCCCTCGCGCAAGCGCTTGAGGCAATACTGCTCAAATCCTGAACAGTTCGCCCGAACGCTTGTCCGGCAGGCATTACAGAAGACAACTCAGCGGTTATCCACAGCATCGCGCACAGCTATCGTGGATAAGCCAGACGAACCAATTCCATACTCAGCACTCAACTGGACGACATGCGCCGTGGCTTGCCGGCGCCGATCAGAAAACCAACCTTCGCTGGAGGCACCTATGAGCTGGCTCGCCCTGACGCTGGTGGCGTTCCTCTGTTTCGTGCTGGTGTTCTTCGTCAAGAATCGCCAGCTCAACCATCCGGCACTGCAGTATCCCTATCGCCTGAAGGACCCGGTGTTCTCTCCGGCAGAACGTGAACTATTCGAGATGCTGCAACGCACCGTCGGCCAGACGTACCTGATTCTGCCCAAGGTCGGCGTCGCCGAGGTCGTCGAGGTGACCGCCATAGCCCGGCGAGCTTACTGGTATCGGGCCACCAACCGCATCGCAGCGGCACGTTTCGACTTCCTGCTGTGCGACAGCCAGACACTCCAGCCCGTCTGTGCGGTCGATCTGGACGATACCGACGATGAATTCAGGGAGCGGTTATGCAGTACCGTCGGCCTGCCGCGAGTTCGTTTGCCAGCGGACAAGACCAGCTCCTACACCGCGGTGCACGAGGCGATCATGGCCGCCATCGAAGCCTGAGCGACCACTGGCGGGAATGACTCGGGAACCGGACGGTCACAACCGTGCGCGGCGTCGCTCACGCCGCGCCGTATCACAGCGGATTCATTCCGCGTTTCGCCCACCGTCCACGAGTCATGCCATGAAATACGCATTCCCCCTACTTCTCTCGCTTGCCGCATTCCCGGCGCTGGCGAATGACCAGGCTTGTCAGGCCACCGACGAAAAGCAGATTGCCGCGCTGTTCGACCGCTGGAATGCAGATGTGCAATCCGGCGATCCGCAGCGGGTAGTCGAAAACTACGCTCAGAACTCGATGCTGCTGCCAACGGTATCCAACACGCCGCGGGAAACGCCGGAAGCCAAACGGGATTACTTCAAGCACTTCCTGGCATTGAAGCCCAAGGGCGAGATCGTCTCGCGGATGATCATGATCGATTGCAACACTGCGCTGGACACAGGGTTGTACAGCTTCAGACTGGGTGACGGCAATACGGTCCCGGCGCGCTATACCTTTACCTACAAATGGGTCGATGAGGCTGGCGAGTGGTTGATTACCAGCCACCATTCCTCAGCCATGCCACAAAAGGCGGAGGCCGCACAGCAGGCCCCCACCACCGCCCACTGAGTGCACCCTGGTCGGCCGGCGCTGTCCGGCCGAACCACTTGATGGAGGCCAGGGGTATCGAGTCAGTAGCGCGTATGCAGCACTCCCGACATGCCTGATACTTCAGGCAGGCACGTCGCTTTAGAACGAGTCACTCATGCGCCTCAGAGCCTTGCTGTCAAACCTGTTCGACCTGGCAAGCCGGCTGATCCGGCGCTACCCAGGCACCTTCGCGCTGTTCGGGTTCATTTCCGGAGTCGCCAGTTTCGTGCTGGTCGAACGGCATGCCGGGCTGGCCAAGGTTATCGCGTTCATCATGCTGATCAGCTGGCTCTGGCTGGTGCTGGAGTCCAGTCTGCGACGCAGCCTGCAACGCTGGTTCGGCTGGCAGGTGCCGCCCCCTCTGTTGCGCTATGCGACGCAGATGGTGCACCAGGAAAGCCTGTTCTTCATCATTCCGTTCTTCGCCATCACCACCACCTGGAACAGCGGCCAGGCGCTGTTCACCGGCTTGCTCGGGGCGGCGGCACTGGTCTCGCTGATCGATCCGCTTTATTACCGATGGCTCGCCCCGAGGCGCTGGGTGTATCTCGGCTTCCATGCGCTGACGCTCTTCGCGGTGCTGCTCACGGCCTTGCCGATCATCTTCCACCTGTCGACGCCGCAGAGCTACCAACTGGCGCTTGCGGTGGCGGTGCTCCTGGCGCTACCCAGCCTCAGCGGGCTTTTTCCTCGTTGGCGCTGGCGCAACGTGCCGGGCGTCCTGCTGCTGGCGGTAGCGGTCGGCGCAGCCGGATGGCTGGGGCGCACCTGGGTCCCGCCGGCAACGCTCTGGCTGACCGATGTCGCCGTGACCATGAGCCTCGATGATCGCCAACGCAAGCCCGGCAAAGGCCTGCGAGAGGTCAGTACCACCGAACTGAGCATCAACGGCCTGTACGCCTACACCGCGATCAACGCGCCACGGGGTCTGAAGGAGCGCATCTATCACGAATGGACGCACAACGGCCGTCGCGTTGACCGGATCGCTCTAGACATCAGCGGCGGCCGTGAGGCCGGCTATCGGGCATGGACACACAAGCGCAACTTTCCCGCGCAGCCCGCGGGCCGCTGGCGCGTTCGCGTCGTCACCGAAGCCGGCCAGATGATCGGCATGCTGCGCTTCCGTGTCACCGAGTAGCGAACCCCCGGCCACTGCCGCGACTCCATATCAGGACCAGCGTGGCATGGAGAAGGACATGGAATGGTGGGCGATCGTCTCCAGTACCGTAACCGCGGAGTTTTCCGATATCACCGACCTGGGGGATGCGACACGGGTCAGCAGCCGCCTGCTGATCGCCTCCTTGCTGGGGGGCCTGCTCGGCTACGAAAGGGAACTCAAGCGCAAGGCCGCCGGCTTGCGTACACACATGCTGGTTGCCCTGGGTGCCGCGCTGTTCGTGCTGGTGCCAGTCCAGGTCGGCATGTCGCCGGAAGACATCTCCCGCGTCATTCAGGGGCTTGTCACCGGCATTGGCTTTCTCGGCGCAGGCACCATCCTCAAGGGCAATTCGGCCGAGGATGTGAAGGGGCTGACTACCGCTGCCGGTATCTGGCTGACTGCAGCGATCGGCGTCGCCGTCGGCCTGGGACACGAGGCCACGGCGGTGCTGAGCACCCTGCTGGCGCTCGCGATTTTCGTGCTGATGCCACGCCTGGAACGGCACTCCGCCCGACGCGCAGCACGCAAGCGACGCGAGGCCAATCGCGCGCCCTGACCGGCCATCGTTCAACCGAGGATCACTCAATGCTGTTCCATACACGGATCGTCACGCTGCTTCTCAGCGCCCTCCTCCTTGGCGGCTGCAGCGAAACCGCCAAGCTGCCGGTGGAAAGCGGTTATGGCCCGACACCGGCTCTGCCCGAGCCGAACAAGACGCTGCTGCCCACGGTTCATATCGCCCCGGCCAAGGGCTGGCCATCCGGCGCCAAGCCGCAGGCCGCGCCCGGTCTGCGCGTCGAAGCATTCGCCACGGAGCTGGACCATCCACGCTGGCTGTACGTGCTTCCCAATGGGGATGTGCTGGTGGCCGAAAGCGACGCCCCACCGAAGCAGGAGAGCCAGGGCCTGCGTGGCTGGATCGCCAAGAAGATCATGGCGCGCGCCGGCTCGGGTGGACCAAGCGCCAATCGCATCACCCTGCTGCGAGACAGCGACGGTGACGGCGTGCCGGAAGTGCGCACCACCTTCCTCGAAAACCTAAATTCGCCGTTTGGCATGGCGCTGATCGGCGACAGCTTCTATGTGGCCAACACCGATGCCCTGCTGCGCTACCCCTACGAACAGGGTGCTCACCGCATCACAGCGCCCGCGCAAAAGGTAGTGGACCTGCCCGCGGGCCCGATCAACCATCACTGGACCAAGAACGTCATCGCCAGCCGGGACGGCTCGCGGCTGTACGTCACCAGCGGCTCCAACAGCAATGTGGCGGAGAACGGCATGGCCGCCGAGGTCAACCGCGCCGCGATACTGGAAGTCGACCCACAGGCTGGCACGCTGCGGATGTTCGCCTCCGGCCTGCGCAACCCCAACGGCCTGGCCTGGCACCCTGAAACCGGCGCTCTCTGGACCACCGTCAACGAGCGTGACGAGATCGGCAGTGATCTGGTTCCGGACTACATGACCTCGGTCCAGGACGGCGGCTTCTATGGCTGGCCCTACAGCTACTTCGGCCAGCATGTCGATGTTCGGGTCAAACCGCAGCGACCGGATCTGGTCGAACGCGCCATCGTCCCGGACTACGCGCTCGGCGCGCATACCGCCTCCCTCGGGCTCGCCTTCTACGAGGGCAGGCTGCTGCCATCACGCTACCTGCACGGCGCATTCGTTGGACAGCACGGCTCATGGAACCGCAGGCCCCGTAGCGGCTACAAGGTGGTGTTCATTCCCTTTCGCGATGGTAAGCCGGCCGGGCAGGCAGAAGACGTGCTGAGCGGCTTCGTCAACGCCGCGGGCGAAGCCATGGGCCGGCCCGTCGGCGTCGCGGTGGACCGGCACGGCGCGCTGCTGGTTGCCGATGACGTGGGTGACGTCATCTGGCGCGTCACTCCAGACGACCGCCGAGCCGCCGATGCGTCGCCACGTTGAACCTTGCGAGGCGCCCGATGGCCATAAAAGCATGACCGTCCGGCCTGAGGCTCTCACATGTTCAAGCGCACCCTTTTCTTCATCGCTCCGCTGGCTCTGTTGATCGGCTGCTCCGGCAACGTGCAGAACCCCGTCGACCGAATCACCTATCGCGACGAGCCGCTGGTACGGGACGTGGAAACCGGCATGACGCAGGCGCGCGTGCTCAGCATCGGCGGTGAGCCGTCCCGGGCTACGGCACGCACCGTGGTACCGGGCCTGTGTCACGACTACATCCTCAACCGGGACGGCAAGCAGCAGCCCTATTACGTCAGTTTCGACAGTGCCGGCCGGGTGGATGGCCAGGGTTTCCTGACCTGCAAGCAGCTCGAGGAAAACCAGCGCAACCTGCGTCGCTGAGGCTCGCATTCACGTCCAAGCACAGTGGTAGATGCCAGAGGAGGTTTCACCATGCCCCGTGGAGACAAATCCAAGTACACCGACAAGCAGCAGCGCAAGGCTGAGCACATCGAGGAAAGCTACGAGGAGCGTGGCGTCTCGGAGAAAGAGGCCGAAGCACGTGCCTGGGCCACGGTCAACAAGCAGTCCGGTGGCGGTGAACGCAAGGGCGGTTCCGGCAAGGGCAAGAGCGAAACGGCCAAGCGCGCCGACCGCAAGGATTCGGCCCATCGCGCCGCAGATGCGCGCAAGGGCAAATCGCCCAACAAGGGCTCGGCACGCGGCTCAGGTTCGTCCAGCACCAGCCTTGCCGACATGACCCGCGACCAGCTGATGGAAAAGGCTCGCGAGCGCGACATTCGTGGCCGCTCGAAGATGCGCAAGGACGAGTTGCTGAAGGCGCTAAGCTGATGATCTCAATCGAGACCAGCCAACAGCCTCCAGTGCCGGCACCGGGCAATCCCAAGCGCGAGGACCCAGACGAGCCGGTGCCCATCGACGAGCCCGGCCCTGGCCAGTCCGAACCGGAGCGTCCGCCACCGGAACAGGTGGCGGGCTAAACTTTTCGCCAGCATCCCGATCTCAATTGGCGAACCGTGAAGCACTGCACAGGGTGCATAGACCAGGAGATGGCGATGAGTTACGTACAACTGAGCGACAAACAGAGCCTGCGCGAACGGGCCCGTCAACACGTCGAGAATGGCGCGGTCACCGAGAGCTATTCGGCCGACCGCGAGGTGGTGATCAACCTGCTGAACGAGGCGCTGGCCACCGAGCTGGTCTGTTACCTGCGCTACAAGCGTCACTACTACATGGCGACCGGACTGAAATCCAGCGTCGCCGCCGCCGAGTTCCTCGAGCACGCCAATGAGGAGCAGGAGCACGCCGATCGCCTGGCCGAGCGGATCGTTCAGCTGGGTGGCGAGCCCGACTTCAATCCTGACAGCCTCACCGAACGCGCCCATGCGCAGTACGCCGAGGGCAATGGCCTGCGCGACATGGTCTTCGAGAACCTGGTGGCCGAACGCATTGCCATCGACAGCTATCGCGAGATCGTCCAGTACATCGGCGACAAGGACCCTACCACTCGGCGCATCTTCGAAGACATCCTGGCGCAGGAAGAGGAGCATGCCGACGACTTGGCCGGCCTGCTGGACGGCATGAACTGAACCGCGATCCGCCGGCTCGCATGCCAGCTGCGTTACAGAATAAAAAAAGGCCACCCGAGGGTGGCCTTGAATTTAGGAAGAGAGGTACAGCTTAGCCGGCTGCCACCGGACGCATGTAGGAGATCGGTGCGGTCTGCGGGTCATCGAAGGTCACCAGTTCCCACGCATCCTTCTGTGCCATCAGGGTGCGCAGCAAACGGTTATTCAACGCGTGACCGGATTTATAGCCGCGGAATTCGCCGATCAGGCTGGTGCCCAGCAAGTACAGATCACCGATGGCATCGAGAATCTTGTGCTTCACGAACTCGTCCTCGTAGCGCAGGCCGTCTTCGTTGAGCACACTGGTTTCGTCCACCACGATGGCGTTCTCGACGCTGCCGCCCAGAGCCAGGTTGTGCGAGCGGAGGAACTCGATGTCACGCATGAACCCGAAGGTACGTGCACGGCTGACTTCCTTGACGAAGGAAGTGCTCGAGAAGTCCACACTGGCGGTCTGGGTGCGACCCTTGAATACCGGGTGATCGAAATCGATCTCGAAGCTCACCTTGAAGCCGTCGAAAGGTAGGAAGGTCGCGCGCTTGTCGCCCTCCTCGACCGTCACTTCACGCTTGATGCGGATGAACTTCTTGTGGGCGTCCTGCTCCTGCAGGCCGGCGGATTGAATCAGGAATACGAAAGGCCCAGCGCTGCCGTCCATGATCGGCACTTCCGACGCGGAGAGTTCGACGTAGGCGTTGTCGATCCCCAGGCCGGCCATTGCCGAAAGCAGATGCTCCACTGTGTCGACCTTGACGTCACCGTTGACCAGCGTTGTGGACATGGTGGTTTCGCCAACATTCTCGGCCCGCGCGGGAATCTCCACAGGCGGGTTGAGGTCGGTGCGACAGAACACGATCCCGGTGTCCACCGGTGCCGGTTTCAGGGTGAGATAAACCTTCTCTCCCGAATGCAAGCCGACGCCGGTGGCGCGAATGATGTTCTTCAGGGTGCGTTGTCTGATCATGGCCTTTTGCTTCGCTGTAGCACTAGTTGCGAATAGTTTTCAACAATTGGCGGCGATAATAGCAGATGCCAACTTTGCTGAACACCAATCACAACAATACTCCTGATAACTTCAATCAATCGGCCTGACGACGCAGGAACGCCGGAATATCCAAATAATCCAGATCCTCCTGTGGGTTCAGTTTGGCCGCGGTGGCCGCCGCATGAGCCTGGTTGCGCATGACCGTCGGGCGCTCCAGATCGCGGTAGTTCACGGCAGCCTGCTCCTGCTGACGCGGGGCCGGCGCCGAGGCGGCAACGGTCTGCACCGTGTTGTCGATGACCTTCACCGGCTTTTCGTTACGCGGACCCAGGCCGGTGGCGACCACGGTGACATGCAGCTCGTCGGCCATGTCCGGATCGATCACGGCGCCAACCTTGACGGTGGCTTCATCGGAAGCGAAGGCCTCGATGATCTCACCCACTGCGGCGTATTCGCCGAGCGACAGGTCCAGACCAGCGGTGATATTGACCAGAATGCCACGTGCGCCCTGCAGGTTGACGTCTTCCAGCAGCGGGTTGCGAATGGCCGCTTCGGTCGCTTCACGCGCGCGGTTCGGGCCGGTGGAGCAACCGGTGCCCATCATGGCCATGCCCATTTCGCCCATGACGGTCTTCACGTCGGCGAAGTCGACGTTCATCAGGCCCGGACGCTGCATGATGTCGGAAATGCCACGTACCGCGCCGGTGAGCACGTCGTCAGCCTTGGCGAAAGCAGCCAGCAGGCTCGCGTCCTTGCCGAGGATAGTCAGCAACTTCTCGTTGGGAATGGTGATCAGCGAGTCGACGCACTCGGACAGCGCACGGATGCCCTCGTCGGCAACCTGCATGCGACGGCGGCCTTCGAACGGGAACGGACGGGTGACCACAGCGACGGTCAGGATGCCCATTTCCTTGGCGACCGAGGCGATGATCGGCGCAGCACCGGTACCGGTACCGCCACCCATGCCGGTGGTGATGAACACCATGTCCGCACCTTCCAGTACTTCGGCGATGCGCTCACGATCTTCCATCGCGGCCTGGCGGCCGATGTCTGGGTTGGTGCCAGCGCCCAGGCCCTTGGTGATGGCCGAGCCGAGCTGCAGCACGGTACGCGCTTCGATTTTCTTCAGCGCCTGCGCATCGGTGTTGGCACAGATGAATTCGACGCCTTCGACGTTGTTGCGAACCATGTGGTTCACGGCATTGCCGCCACCACCACCAACGCCGATGACCTTGATGACTGCACTTTGCGGGGTATGATCTACGAGTTCGAACATTTCCCTCTCTCCTTCCAGCTTTCTAGTTTTGGTTTTACAGCGCACTGCTTAAAAATTGCCCTGGATCCAGCCTTTGAGCCGGTCCAGAACAGACGCCTTTGATTCGTCGGCGAAATTGCCGAGCCCAGGCACGGGAACGCCGTCGGCCTGCTTGTGCAGTCCGTACAGCAGCAGGCCCACGCCCGTCGAATAGATTGGATTGCGTACTACGTCGGTCAGTCCCTTGACGCTGTGCGGCACGCCCAGGCGCACCGGCATGTGAAAGATTTCCTCGGCCAGGTCGACGGCTCCTTCCATCTTCGCTGTACCGCCAGTGAGAACGATCCCGGCCGGGACCAGATCCTCGTATCCGCTACGCCGCAGCTCGGCCTGGATCAGGGTGAAGAGCTCGTCGTAACGCGGCTCGACCACCTCTGCCAGGGCCTGCCGCGAAAGTTCACGCGGAGGGCGGTCGCCGACGCTGGGAACCTTGATGGTCTCACCCGCACCGGCCAGCTTGGCCAAGGCGCAAGCATAACGAATCTTGATCTCCTCGGCATACTGGGTCGGCGTACGCAACGCCATGGCGATGTCGTTGGTGACCTGGTCGCCAGCGATCGGGATGACGGCCGTATGGCGAATCGCACCCTCGGTGAAGATGCAGATGTCGGTGGTGCCCCCCCCGATATCGACCAGGCAGACGCCCAGTTCCTTCTCGTCATCTGTCAGCACGGCATGGGCCGAGGCCAGCTGCTCAAGAATGATGTCGTCCACTTCCAGGCCACAGCGGCGTACGCACTTCTCGACATTCTGCGCAGCGTTCACCGCGCAGGTGACCACATGGACCTTGGCTTCCAGGCGCACACCGGACATGCCCAGCGGCTCGCGCACTCCCTCCTGGTTGTCGATCACGTAGTCCTGCGGCAGCGTGTGCAGCACGCGCTGGTCGGCGGGGATCGCCACCGCTTGCGCCGCATCGAGCACGCGCTCCAGATCGGCACTGCTGACTTCGCGGTCGCGAATTGCCACGATCCCGTGGGAATTCAGGCTGCGGATATGGTTGCCGGCCAGACCGACGAATGCCGAATGGATACGGCAGCCGGCCATCAGCTGAGCTTCTTCGATGGCGCGCTGGATCGACTGCACGGTGGATTCGATGTTGACCACCACGCCCTTCTTCAAACCGCGCGAAGGATGGGTACCGATCCCCACGATTTCCAATTCGCCATCGGCGGTCACCTCACCCACCAGCGCCACCACCTTGGAGGTGCCGATGTCCAGGCCGACGATCATCTTGCCGCTTTGCACGCTCGACATGTGTTTCATTCCTCAATTCTTCGCAGCGACGGTCGCATCCGTCGCGGTCGGGATCGGCTCATGCCAGGCAACGGCCAGGCCGTTCGCATAGCGCAGATCGATCCGTGCGATCTTCTCGCTTTCCTGCTCCAGCGCCTTTTGATAGATGGCAGTGAAGCGACGCATTTTTTCTACAACCTGGTCCCGCCCTAGCAACAACTCGATGCCCTGGTTGGTGGTCAGGAACCAGCTTCCACGTTCACGCAGCTCGAGACGGGAAATGGAGAATCCCAGCGGGCGCAGCATCTGGCTGAGCATCTGGTATTGCTGCATGACCCGCTGTTGGGCCCGCTTCGGACCATACAAATGTGGCAAGTGTTCATATCGGCTCAGGTCATCCGGCGAGAAAGCCTGTCCTTTATTGTTAAGCAATGCTTCGCCTCCCCAACGGGCAATCGGCAACTGCTCATCCAGACGCACCATCACCTGATCCGGCCATACACGGCGAACCTCGACATGGGCGATCCAGGGCATCTGTTCGAGTTGGTGACGCATGCCGTTCAGATCAACCTTGAAGAAGCTCTGCTCGACGAAAGGTGCGATCCGCTGCTGGACCGCCTCACGGCTGACGTAGCCCAACTCGCCCTGCACGCTGACCTTGGCGATTGGCCGATCGGCATAGGGCAGCAAGCGCTCGCCCAGCTCGTACAAGCCGACCGCCAGACCGACCAGCAGCACGGGCCAGGCGAAGCGCTTCAGCCCGGCAAGGCTGGGCCTGGGCAGGCGCTGCGACAGCGGCTGTGGTGTCACCAGGCGACTCGCACCCCGTTGCACGGGCTTGCGCGAGGCACGTCCGTTGGCGGGTTGCGAATGGCGCAGCGTGGTGATCATGGCTTAGTTCCCCGCCTCAAGGCTGTCATCGAGAATGCTCAGCACCAGTTGCTGGAAATCCAGACCGGCGGCACGCGCCGCCATTGGCACCAGGCTGTGGTCGGTCATGCCCGGAACGGTATTCACTTCCAGCAGCCAGAAATTGCCCTCGGCGTCCTGCATCACGTCCACCCGCGCCCAGCCGCGGATACCCACCGCCTCGCAGGCGCGCGCCGAGAGGACCTTGAGCTCCTCTTCACGGGCCGCGTCCAGCCCGCAAGGGATCCGGTACTGGGTATCGGAGGCCAGGTACTTGGCGTCATAGTCGTAGAACGTGTGAGGCGTGCCCAGGCCAATCGGTGGCAACACCTGACCGTGCAGCACCGCCACGGTGAATTCGGGACCCTGGATCCACTGCTCGACCAGCACCTGCGCGTCATAGGTGCTCGCGGCGCGCCAGGCGGCGACCAGCTCGGCGACATCGCCAACCTTGGCCATGCCGATGCTCGACCCCTCATGGGCCGGCTTGACGATCAGCGGAAAGCCCAGGGTCTCGGCCGCAGTCCGGCAATCGGCTTCGCTGGTCAGCACCGCATGCTGCGGCGTCGGCAGGCCGAGGCTTTGCCAGACCTGCTTGGTACGCAATTTGTCCATGGCCAGCGCCGAGGCGAGAATGCCGCTGCCGGTGTACGGAATCCCGGCACATTCCAGCAGGCCCTGCATGCTGCCATCCTCACCGCCACGGCCGTGCAGGACGATGAACGCGCGGTCGATCCGCTCACTGCTCAGCCGCTGCAGCAGGTCATCGCCAGCATCGATGCCGAAGGCATCCACGCCCGCCGCCCGCAGGGCTTCGAGCACAGCAGCGCCGGACTTGAGGGAGACCTCGCGCTCGGCGCTCTTGCCGCCGAAGAGCACGGCGACGCGGCCGAATTCCTTGGGGTCGCGCATCGATTGCAAAGCCATCATTTGCTTTTCCTTGCGGCGTCTTCGCCACCGAACAGGGGACTCTTGAGAAGTTGCGGAGCCAGCCCGCCGATATCACCGGCGCCCTGGCAAAGCAGGATGTCGCCGGCACGCAGCAGCGGCTTGACCAGCGGCGCCAGATCTACACCGCGCTCGACGTAGATCGGATCGAGCTGACCACGCTGGCGGATGCTGTGGCACAGCTGGCGGCTGTCGGCGCCGGGGATGGGCTCTTCACCGGCCGGGTAGACTTCCATCAGCAGCAGCACATTGGATTCGCCGAGCACCTGCACGAAGTCATCGTAGAGGTCGCGGGTGCGGCTGTAGCGATGCGGCTGATACACCATTACCAGGCGCCGCTCCGGCCAGCCGCCACGCACCGCCTTGATCACCGCGGCGACCTCACGCGGGTGGTGACCATAGTCGTCCACCAGCATCACGCTGCCACCCTCGACCGGCAGCTCGCCATAAACCTGGAAGCGACGGCCGACACCAGCGAACTCAGCCAGGCCCTGGACGATGGCCTCGTCGTCGATGCCCTCGTCTGTGGCAATGGCAATGGTGGCCAGGGCGTTGAGCACGTTGTGGTTGCCGGGCATGTGCACCGACACGTCGAGCGGCTCGCAGCCGTCGCGCAGCACGGTGAAATAGGTGCGCATGCCTTCCTGGCGAACGTTGATGGCACGCACGTCGGCGTCTTCGCCGAAGCCGTAGGTGGTGATCGGACGGCCGATCTGCGGGATGATCTCGCGCACCACCGGATCGTCGACGCAGAGCACCGCCAAACCGTAGAACGGCAGGTTGTGCAGGAACTCCACGAAGGTCTTCTTCAGCTTGCCGAAGTCGCCGCCATAGGTGCTCATGTGGTCGGCGTCGATGTTGGTTACCACCGCCACCATCGGCTGCAGGTGCAGGAAGCTGGCGTCGCTTTCGTCCGCTTCGGCGATCAGGTAGCGGCTGCTGCCCAGCTGGGCGTTGGTGCCGGCCGCGGTCAAGCGGCCGCCAATGACGAAGGTCGGATCGAGCCCGCCTGCTGCGAACACCGAAGCCAGCAAGCTGGTGGTGGTGGTCTTGCCATGGGTACCGGCGACGGCGATGCCATGCCGATAGCGCATCAGCTCGGCGAGCATCTCGGCGCGCGGCACGACCGGGATGCGTTGCTCCAGGGCCAGAGCCACTTCCGGATTGGCCGAATTGATTGCACTGGACACCACCAGCACATCGGCACCGGCGACATTGCCGGCCTGGTGGCCGATGAAGATCTGTGCGCCGAAGCTCTGCAGGCGCTCGGTACTGGCCGACTCCTTGAGGTCCGAGCCGGACACCTCGTAGCCGAGGTTGAGCAGTACTTCGGCGATGCCGCACATGCCGACCCCGCCAATGCCGACGAAGTGGATGCGGCGGATACGGCGCATACGGCGAACTTCGGCTTTCACCGCGGCGGGAGACTTAGCCATGGGCCACCTCCAGACAGATATCAACCACGCGGCGGGTGGCATCGGGCCGGGCCAGACGGCGCGCGGTGGCCCCCATGGCCTTGAGTTTTTCCGGCTGCATCATTACCTCGGTCAGCTGAGCGGCGAGCGCGACCGCGTCAGTCTTGGCTTGTGGCAGAAGGACGGCAGCGCCCTCCTTCGCCAGATATTCGGCATTGCGCGTCTGGTGGTCGTCGATCGCATGCGGCAGCGGCACCAGGAAGGACGGCAGCCCGGCGGCGGCCAGCTCGCACACGGTGAGCGCACCGGCGCGGCAGATCACCAGATCGGCCCAGGCGTACGCCCGCGCCATGTCCTTGATGAAGGGCGCAACCTCGGCCTCGACACCCGCCTCGGCGTAGCGCTGCTTGGTGATTTCGGCGTGCTGCTTGCCGGCCTGATGGAACACCTCCGGCCGCAGTTCCACGGAGACCTGCGCCAGCGCGGCGGGCAACAGTTTGTTCAGCGGCTCGGCACCCAGGCTGCCGCCCAGCACCAGCAGGCGCGGCCGGCGCTGAGCCAGGCTGTCGCGCGGGGTTTCCAGGAACAGCTCCTCGCGCACCGGATTGCCGGTGGTGCGGCGCTTGGCGCTGGCCTTGAAGGTGTCCGGGAAGGCCTCGCAGACACGGCTGGAAAGCGGTACGAGGCTACGATTGGCCGTACCGGCGACGGCGTTCTGCTCGTGGATCACCAGCGGCACGCCAGCCAGCTTGGCGGCCAGCCCGCCGGGACCGGTTACGTAGCCACCCAGGCCCAGCACACACACCGGGCGCAGCTCACGGATGATGCGACGCGCCTGGAACAGCGAACGGACCAGCTGCAGCGGCGCCTTGATCAGCGACGCAAGGCCCTTACCGCGCAATCCGCTGACCTGAATCAGATGCAGCGGCAGCCCAGCGGCGGGGACCAGTTCATTCTCGATGCCACGAGGCGTGCCGAGCCAATGCACGGCATAGCCACGCGCCTGGAACTCGCGCGCGCAGGCCAGCGCCGGGAACACGTGGCCACCGGTACCGCCGGCCATGATCAGCACGTTAGCGGCCATGGGCGACCTCCTTGGCCGGAGGCTCGGCGAAGTCGGACTCGTCGAACTCGGTGTCCTCGCTGCCCAGCACGGTGCGGCTTTCCCACTCGATGCGCAGCAGCAGCGCCATGCTCGCGCAAGTCACCACCAACGAGCTGCCGCCATAGCTGAGGAACGGCAGCGTCAGGCCCTTGGTCGGCAACAGACCGACATTCACCCCGACGTTGATCAGGAACTGGCCCAGCCAGAGGAACGCCAGGCCCCACGCCACATAGGCGGCGAAGAACTGCCGGGCCTTCTCTGCCCAGAGGCCGATGTAGAGAGCACGCACGCCGACGAAGGCAAACAGGGCGATGGTCGCCAGCGCACCGATCATGCCCAGCTCTTCGGCCAGTACCGAGAACACGAAGTCGGTGTGCGCTTCGGGCAGGTAGAACTGCTTCTGCACGCTGTTGCCCAGACCGACGCCGAACCATTCGCCACGTCCGAAGGCGATCAACGCCTGGGT
Source organism: Stutzerimonas sp. KH-1 (assembly GCF_054483855.1). Taxonomy (NCBI): domain Bacteria; kingdom Pseudomonadati; phylum Pseudomonadota; class Gammaproteobacteria; order Pseudomonadales; family Pseudomonadaceae; genus Stutzerimonas; species Stutzerimonas sp. KH-1. The sequence goes on from NZ_CM137011.1 coordinate 2,487,348, forward strand.
CAGCTGATAGCCGGCGCCATACTGATCCGCCCAAGGGTCGGTGAAGGTGATCAGACGCTGCAGGCGGTACTCCTGAGTCTGCACCAGCACCACCACCGCACCGACCGCTGCGATCACCAGCAGACTGAAGCGGATCATGCCGACCCCGCCGAGGAACAGCATGGCCACCGCAGCGCCCATCATCACCACTGTCGCGCCGAAGTCGGGCTCCAGTAGCAACAGGAACGCCATTGGCAGCAGCACCAGGAACGGCTTGGCGAAGCCCCAGAGGCTTTCGCGGACTTCCTCCTGGCGGCGCACCAGATAACCGGCCAGATAGATCACCACGAACACCTTGGCCAGTTCGGAAGGCTGTACGTTGAACGCGCCGAAACCAATCCAGCGCATCGAGCCATTCACCTCGCGGCCGATGCCCGGCAGCAGAACCAGAATCAGCAGCCCGAACGCTGCCAGCAACAGCATCCAGTCAAGGCGCTGCCAGGCGGACAACGGCACCAGCAGGACGGCAACCGCTGCGCCAAGGCCCAGCAGCACATAGATCAGGTGACGGATCATGTGGTACAGCGGGTTGCCGGAGTTGACTGCGGCCACCTCCGACGACGCCGAGGTGATCATCACCAGGCCAAGCCCCAGCAGCGCCAGGCAGCCAGCCAACATAGGGAAATCCAGATCCACGCCGCGGCGGCCGAACAAAGGCGAAGGTGCATGACGCAGGAAGGCGAGCATCAGTCGAGCACCTCCACCGCAGCGGCGAACAGGCGACCGCGCTCTTCGAAGTTCTTGAACATGTCCAGGCTGGCGCAGGCAGGCGAAAGCAGTACAGCATCCCCCGCCTCTGCATGTTCGGCGGCGCGCTGCACCGCCTCTTCCAGGCTGGCTACATGCACCAGAGGTGCTGCATCGCCCAGCGCCTCGGCCAGACGCGATGCGTCGCGACCGAGCAGAACCACGGCGCGGCAATAACGCGAGACAGGGGTACGCAGCCCGGAGAAGTCGGCGCCCTTGCCGTCACCGCCGGCGATCAGCACCAGCTTGCCGTCAATATCCGCGCCCAGTCCTTCGATTGCAGCCAGTGCAGCACCCACGTTGGTGGCTTTGGAATCATCGTAATAACTGACGGCCTGATGCTCGCCGACCCATTGACAACGGTGCGGCAAACCGGCGAAACGCCTCAGCGTCTCGAGCATCGGCTCGAATGGCAGACCTACGGCATGCCCGAGAGCGAGGGCCGCCAGCGCATTCGACTGGTTGTGCGCGCCACGGATCTTCAGCTCGCGAACCGGCATCAGCGCTTCGAACTGGAACGCCAGGTACTTCTCGCCGCGCTCCTCGAACAGCCCGAAGCCCTTGAAGTCAGGCTTGCCGAGACCGAAAGTCCAGGTCGGAACATCTTCTCCCACCAGCGGCCGGCTGAGGCGGTCGTCGCGATTGACCACCACCTGGCGTGCACCACGGAAGATGCGGTGCTTGGCCTGGTGATAAGCCGGCAGCCCGCTGTAACGGTCCATGTGGTCTTCGCTGATATTCAGACAAGTGGCCACTTCGGCATTGAGCTGCTCGGTGGTCTCCAGCTGGAAGCTGGACAACTCCAGTACGTACAGCTCGACATCGTCGGCCAGCAGATCTAGCGCTGGCGTGCCGAGGTTGCCGCCAACCGCCACCTTGCGCCCGGCCGCAGCGGCCATCTCGCCGACCAGCGTGGTTACAGTGCTCTTGGCATTGGAGCCGGTGATCGCGACGATCGGCGCCTTGGCTTCACGGGCGAACAGCTCGATATCTCCAGACAGCTTGACCCCGCGGGCCGCCGCCGCCTGCAGCGCGGGAGTGCTGACCGGCAGGCCGGGGCTCACCAGCAGCTCGCTGGCGGTGCAGAGGAAGTCCACATCCAGCTCGCCGCAGCGCACCTGCACGTCCGGGTACTCCGCCTGCAACGAGGCCAGCTCCGGCGGATTCGCACGGGTATCGACGACGGCAAACGGCAGCCCGCGGCGCGCCAGATGGCGAACCAGGGACATGCCGCTTTTGCCGAGGCCGACAACGATGCGGAACTGGTCGGAAGCGATGAGCACGTTCGGTTACCTCAGTTTCAGGGTGGCGAGGCCAACCAGCACCAGGATCACGGTGATGATCCAGAAGCGCACGATTACCCGGGGCTCAGGCCAGCCCTTGAGTTCGAAATGGTGGTGGATCGGCGCCATGCGGAACACACGCTTGCCGGTGAGTTTGAAGCTGGCGACCTGGATCATCACCGAGAGGGTCTCCATGACGAACACGCCGCCCATGATGAAGAGCACCACTTCCTGGCGCACGATCACGGCGATGGTGCCCAGCGCCGCACCCAGGGCCAGCGCGCCGACGTCGCCCATGAAGACCTGCGCCGGATAGGTGTTGAACCAGAGAAAGCCGAGGCCGGCTCCGATCAGCGCACCGCAGAACACGATCAGCTCGCCTGCGCCGGGAATGTAGGGAATGAGCAGGTATTCGGCGAAATTCACGTTACCGGAGAGGTAGCAGAAGATGCCCAGACCGCCGCCGACCATAACGGTGGGCATGATCGCCAGGCCGTCCAGGCCGTCGGTGAGGTTGACCGCATTGCTCGAACCGACGATGACGAAATAGGTGAGCACCACGAAACCGATCCCGAGCGGGATCTCGATATTCTTCAGCAGCGGCAGGATCAGCGTGGTTTCGATCGGCGTTTGCGCCGTCATATATAGGAAGATGGCGGCACCGAGGCCGAAGACCGATTGCCAGAAGTATTTCCAGCGGCTGGGCAGGCCGCGGGAGTTCTTCTCGATCACCTTGCGATAGTCATCGACCCACCCGATCGCGCCGAAGAGCAGGGTCACCGCCAGCACCACCCAGACATAGCGGTTGGCCAGATCCGCCCAGAGCAGCGTGGAGATGCCGATGGCGCTGAGAATCAGCGCGCCGCCCATGGTAGGCGTGCCGGATTTCGACAGGTGCGACTGCGGCCCGTCGGTGCGCACCGCCTGGCCGATCTGGCGCAGCTGCAGGGTGCGGATCAGCCAGGGGCCCATCCACAGCGAAAGTACCAGCGCGGTGAGGACGCCGAGGATTCCACGCAGCGACAGGTACTGGAAGACCGCGAAGCCCTTGTGGAACTGTTGCAAATACTCGGCGAGCAGCAGCAGCATTTCAGTGTTTCTCCATGGATGGCCCGGCGAGCGCATCGACGACTTTGTCCATCGCCGCGCTACGTGAACCCTTGATCAGAATGGTGGTACCGCTGCCCTGTTCGGCACGCAGACTCTCGATGAGGCTGGTCTGGTCGGCGAAATGGCGGGCGCCCGGGCCGAAGGCGGCAACCGCATGCGCCATCAGTGGCCCGACGGCGAAAAGCGTGTCGACCTTGCCCGATGCATAGGCGCCCACGTCACGATGGCTCTGCTCGGCCCACTCGCCCAGCTCACCCATGTCGCCCAACACCAGAACGGTGCGTCCGGCGAAACTGGCGAGCACGTCGATGGCGGCGCAGATCGATGCGGGGTTGGCGTTGTAGCTGTCGTCGATCAGACGCACGCCGTTGTCCAGCATCTGCGCCACGGCGCGCCCCTTGACCGGCTGCAGGCTCTGCAGGCCGGCGACGATGGACTCGGCGGTGATGCCCATGGCAAAGGCGGCAGCGGACGCAGCCAGGGCATTCGCCACGTTATGGCGACCCAGCAGGTTGAGCTGCAAGCGCAGATTGCCCAGCGGGCCGGTCAGTACGAAGTTCGGGCAACCGCGCTGGTCGTAGGCGATCGAACCGGCAGAGAAGTCGGCGAGCGGATTGTCCAGACCGAACGACACGATTCGCTTGCCGGCCACGCGCTCGGCCCAGATCGGGTAGGCCTTGTCGTCACGGTTCAGCACGGCGCAGCCCGTTGCGCTCAGCCCATCGAGGATTTCGCCCTTGGCCTCGACGATCTTCTCCGGCCCGCCGAACTCGCCGACATGGGCGCTGCCGGCGTTGGTGATCAGGCTGACATCCGGACGCACCAGCTTGACGGTGTAGGCGATGTCGCCCACGCGCGAGGCACCAAGTTCGATGACCGCGCTGCGGTGCACGGCGTCCAGCTCCAGCAGTGTCAGCGGCGCACCGAGGTCGTTGTTCAGATTGCCGCGGGTGGCGAGCACAGCATGCTGTCCATGAGCGCTGCGCAGGATGCTGGCGAGCATTTCCTTTACGCTGGTCTTGCCACTGGAGCCGGTGATAGCGGCGACCGGCCCCTTGAAGGCGTCGCGGTTGAGCGCGCCCAGGCGGCCCAACGCCAAACGGGTGTCGGCGACCACCAGCTGTGGCAGCGGCGCGCCTTCCACTTCGCGCGCGACCAGTGCAGCCACCGCGCCCTTGGCTGCCACTTCAGCCAGGTAGGCATGGCCATCGAAGCGCGGACCGGTCAGCGCAATGAACAGCTGTCCCGGCTGGATCGCCCGGCTGTCGGTGCTGACAGCCGAGAAGCTGGCATCGCCGCCCACCAGACGGCCCGACAAGGGGCCCTGCAGCTCGCTCAGGCGCATGGCTTCAAGCATGGGGCTTCTCCCAGGTGGCCAGTGCCGCAACGGCTTCCTCGATATCGGAGAACGGCAGTCGTTCGCCGCGAATTTCCTGGTAGTCCTCGTGCCCCTTGCCCGCGAGCACTACCACGTCGTCGGCATTCGCGGCCGCGATAAGGCTGGCAATCGCCTGGGCGCGACCGTGCACGAAGGTCACCGTGTCAGGATTGACGAAGCCACTGCGGATATCGTCGAGAATTCGCTCCGGCGCCTCGTTGCGCGGGTTGTCATCGGTAACCACGATGCCATCGGCCAGTCGCTCGGCGACCTCGGCCATCAGCGGGCGCTTGCCGCTGTCACGGTCACCACCGCAGCCGAACAAGCAGAGCAACCGGCCACGCGCATGCGGGCGCAACGCAGTGAGCACCTTTTCCAGCGCATCCGGAGTATGCGCATAGTCGACCACGACCAGCGGATGATCACCGCCACCCAGACGTTGCATGCGTCCGGTCGGCCCTTCCAGTTCGGGCAGCACGTTCAGGATTTCGTCCAGCGGGTAATCCATGCCCAACAAGGCGCCAACGGCGGCCAGCACGTTGCTGACGTTGAAGCGCCCCAGCAGCGGGCTGCGCAGCGAGCGCTCGCCTTGCGGCGTGATCAGGCGCGCGTGGATACCGTCGTCGTCAAGCCGGGCCTCGGCACAGAACAGATACGCCGACGGGTCTTCCAGGCTATAGGTGATCAGGCGAGACTCATGCTCCCGACCCGCCAGCTCACGACCGAAACCGTCATCAATATTGACCACCCGGCAGCGCAGGCAGGGGAAGTCGAACAGACGTGCCTTGGCGGCACCATAGGCGTCCATGGTGCCGTGATAGTCCAGGTGATCGCGGGACAGATTGGTGAACACCGCGACGTCGAAGTCCAGCGCGGCAACCCGCCCCTGATCCAGGCCATGCGAGGACACCTCCATCGCCACCGCCTTGGCACCTTCCTGCTTCAGGCTGGCCAGCGTCGCCTGCACGCCGATCGCATCTGGCGTCGTATGCCGTCCCTGCTCAAGCTGGCCATGAAAACCGTTGCCCAGCGTACCGATGATGCCGCATGGCTCGCCGAGCCGGTCCAACGCCTGCGCGATCAGCTGGCTGACGCTGGTCTTGCCGTTGGTTCCGGTGACGCCGACCAGGTGCAGATTGCGACTCGGCTCGCCATAGAACCGCCCGGCAATTGCCGAAAGCTGGTTGCTCAGGTGCAGAACCGGAACCATCACGGCAGCACCGGCCAATGGTTCGGCGAGCCCCTCGCTTTCATAGGCAACCGCGGCTGCGCCTCGGGCTATCGCATCCGCGACGTGGTTGCGTCCGTCTTGCTGCAAGCCCGGAACCGCCAGGAACAGATCGCCGCCGCGCACCTTGCGACTGTCCAGCGTGAGCTCGCGGATCAATACATCGCTGCCGGCCTGCGGCAGAAAATGACTCAACGGCATTGGCATCAGCTGCGCCCTCCCTTGCCTTCAGAGGTCTCTGCGGTCTGCAGCTCGGCTGGCGGCGGCAGATTGTCCGGCGCTACGTTCATCAGCCGCAGCGCACGGGCCATCACCTTGCCGAACACCGGCGCTGCGACCAGACCGCCGTAGTACTGCCCCTTGCTCGGCTCGTCCACGACCACTACCGCGGCGATACGCGGATTGGAAAGCGGCGCGACGCCAGCGAAGAACGAGCGATAGGCGTCCTTGGTGTAGCCACCTGTGCCGGAAATCTTCTTCGCGGTACCGCTCTTGCCACCCACGTGATAGCCCGGCACCTTGGCGCGCGCGCCGCCACCGCCTTCTTCTTCGACGACTGCGCGCAGCATCTGCAGTACCGTGGCGGAAATCTGCTTGTCGATCACCTGCACGCCGTCCTGCGTCTGATCCAGCCGCAGCAGGGAGAGCGGGACATTGACGCCCTGATTGCCGAGTACGGCATAGGCATGCGCCAACTGAACCGCGGTAACAGACAGGCCATAGCCATATGCGAGCGAGGCGGTCTCGGCATCCCGCCACTTGCGATGATTGGGCAGATTGCCGACGCGCTCGCCCGGGAAGCCGAGCCCGGTATCCTGGCCGAAGCCAGCCTGCTGCATCACGGCATAGACCGGTTCAGCGCCAATATCCAGGGCGATCTTGCTGATCCCGACGTTGCTCGACTTCATCAGGATGCCGGTCAACGAGAGCATGCCACCGCGCGATACGTCGCGGATCGTGTAGCGACCAATGCGCATCCAGCCCGGCAAGGTGTTGACCACCGAATCCGGCTGGTACTTGCCGGTGCCCAAGGCAGCAGCAATGCTGAACGGCTTGACGGTCGAGCCAGGCTCGAACACGTCGATCATGGCGCGGTTGCGCATGGCCGCCGGCTGCAGATTGCGACGGTTGTTCGGGTTGTAGGTGGGCTGGTTGGCCATGGCGAGGATCTCGCCGGTCTTGACGTCGACCATCACCAGACTGGCGGCCTTGGCGCCATACTCGTGCACCACATTGCGCAGCTCGCTGTGAGCCAGATACTGCAGACGCAGATCGATCGAAAGCGCCATGGCTTTGCCGGCCTTGGCGTTCTTCACCACTTGCACGTCCTTGATAAGACGGCCACGACGGTCCTTCAACACTTGGCGCTTGCCCGGTACGCCCGCGAGCCACTCGTCATAAGCGAGCTCCATGCCCTCGCGGCCGCGATCATCGATATCGGTGAAGCCCACCACATGGGCGGCCACTTCGCCGGCTGGATAGAACCGACGAAACTCCTCTTGCGAGTAAACGCCTGAAATCTTCAGATCCAGCACGTCCTGCCCCTGCTCAGGAGTGAGCCCGCGCACCAGATAGATGAACTCGCGCGAGGCCTGCGACTGAAGTCGCTCGCTGAGAGATGCTGCGTCCTGCCCCAGTGCCTTGGCCAGTTCCGGCCAACGCGCGCGAGCAGCCTGCAACTCCTTTGGATTGCCCCAAAGCGTGGTAACCGGCGTGCTCACCGCAAGCGGCTCGCCGTTGCGATCAGTGATCAGCCCGCGGTGGGCGGGAATCGGGATGTGGCGAACACTGCGTGCATCGCCTTGCCCTTGCAGGAAAGCCTGGTCCATGACCTGCAGATCGACGATACGCCAGGCGATCACACCGACCAGCAGCGCCAGCAGCGTCAATACGATGCGAAAGCGCCATGGATAAAGTGCGCCCTTGATGGTCATCATGGCTTCACCAGCCTGACGTCGGCCGCCGCGGGAATATGCATGCGCAGCTGCTCGGTCGCCAGCGTCTCGATGCGGCTGTGAGCAGTCCAGGTGCTCTGCTCGAGAATCAGGCGCCCCCACTCTGCCTGCGCCTTGTCACGCACGCTGAGCTCGCCGTAGAGCTCGTTGAGCAGCTGACGATTCCAGTGCGCGCAGTAAGCCACCGCAATCGCCGACAGCAGGACACTGACGAACAGCACCAGCATCAGCAGACTGCCGTTGGGCATGGATCGCAGCATGCGACTCACCGCAGCTTCTCCGCGACACGCATTACCGCGCTGCGCGAGCGCGGATTGGCCTGAACCTCCGGCTCGGAGGCGTACTGCGGCTTGCCTATCAGTTTCAGTCGGGGCTCGAAGGCCTTGGGAATGATCGGCAGATCGCGCGGGAGCTTGTCCGCTTCGCCTTTGGCGTGGCGCCGCATGAACTGCTTGACGATGCGGTCTTCCAGCGAGTGGAAACTGATGACAACCAGACGGCCGCCCACAGCCAATGCATCTAGCGCAGCATCAAGGCCGCGCTCCAGATCGCCCAGCTCGTTGTTGATATGAATGCGCAAACCCTGGAAGGCACGCGTTGCGGGGTTCTTGCCTTTCTCCCAGGCGGGATTGGCGTCGGTCAGCACCTTGGCGAGATCAGCAGTACGCTCGAAGGGCGCCACCACACGGCGCTGCACCACGGCTCGCGCCATGCGCTTGGCGAAGCGTTCCTCGCCATAATCCTTGAACACGCGAGCGATCTCGTCCTCATCAGCCCGGGCAATCCACTCGGCCGCACTGACACCGCGCGCCGGGTCCATCCGCATGTCCAGCGGGCCATCATTGAGAAAGCTGAAGCCTCGCTCAGGGTCATCCAGCTGCGGCGAGGAAACCCCGAGATCCAGCAGCACACCGCTGACAGTCCCGTTCCAGCCGCGTTGCGCGACCTCCTCTCCCAGTTCGGCAAAACTCCTCTGCACAACGACAAAGCGGCCGTCCTCGGCCGCCAGCTCTTGCCCCGTAGCAATGGCTAATGGGTCCTTGTCGAACCCTAGCAAGAGGCCATCAGGCCCAAGCTGCTGAAGCAGTAACCGGCTGTGCCCGCCGCGACCGAAGGTTCCGTCGACATAGCGGCCATCCGGACGCACGTTCAGCGCCGCGACGGCTTCGTCGAGCAACACGGTGATATGTCGCAGGCTGCTGATCTGGCTCACAGGATAAGGTCACGTAGTTCTTCCGGCAGGCCGCCGGGTTGTTTGATGGCCGCCAGGTCCGCGTCGGATATCGCGTTCCAGTCGTCCTCGTTCCACAGTTGAAACTTGTTGAGCTGCCCTACGAGCATCGCTCGCTTGTCCAGCCTGGCGTATTCGCGCAGACGCGGCGGTACCAGCACACGACCGCTGCCATCCATTTCCAGATCGACAGCATTACCAATCAGCAAGCGCTGCAGTCGCCGTGCCTCCTCACGTAACGAGGGCAGCTCGCGCAGCTTCGCCTCGATCAACTCCCACTCAGGCAACGGGTAGATACAAAGGCAGCGGTCCACGGCATCGATCGTGATGATCAGCTGGCCATCGCCACGGGAATTCAGCTCGTCACGATACCGGCTGGGCATGGCTAGCCGGCCTTTGGCGTCGAGACTGATGGCGTTAGCTCCGCGAAACACGCTTGCGCTTCCCCTGAATTAGCTATCCGTGCCCATATCTACCCACTTTCTGCCACTTCCTACCACTTGTGCGCACTATAGAAACGCCGTAGCCCCACCGTCAAGGCGAGCCAGACGGGAAAAACCCTTACGGAGCGGCAATTTAGCGATGCTTAGGGAAGACGCGACTGAAATCGGAGGCGAGAGTGGAAATCTAGTTCCAGCACGACGGGGAGTTACTCAACAAAGTTAAAGTGCTTTGTTAAGAGAAAGAATCTTTCGGAATTAAAAACGCGCGTCACGAAAGTGAGATAGCGAAAGGAGGAGAGTCGATCTGTAAGCCGGGTTCTGTCGAGGACAGCCATTCCTCTACGACAGCCATCACTGACTGCCTCTAGCAACCTACCCGGATCCAGCGCGGGCCACGCCAATGGATCCCTATTTGGTCTTGCTCCAAGTGGGGTTTACCTAGCCACGGACTGTTACCAGCCGTGCGGTGCGCTCTTACCGCACCTTTTCACCCTTACCGGCGCCGAGGCGCTTAGGCGGTTATTTTCTGTGGCACTTTCCGTAGGCTCACGCCTCCCAGGCGTTACCTGGCACTTTGCCCTATGGAGCCCGGACTTTCCTCCCTCCCTTCTTGCCGGAACAAAAAGAGACAGCGACTGTCCGATCGACTCTCCGGGCGTCAGGGTATCGTCGCAGCCCCCGCGCTGCAAGCGCAGCGGCGACAGCTACCTGCCCGAAGCGTCGATCACTTGCGCTCCAAGGCCGCCTGATAGAGGAGGTTCTTGCGCACCCCAGTGATTTCCGCGGCGATCGCCGCGGCCCGCTTCAATGGCATTTCGGCGAGAAGAAGATCCAGAATGCGCAACGCATCGGCGCTGACAGCTTCCTCGCCCTGCGGCGCCTGCCAGCCCTCGACCAACAGTACGCATTCACCACGCTGCTGATTGCTGTCGGCCTCGACCCAGCTACGCAGCTGCCCCAGCGGCAACCCCTTCAGCGTCTCGAATGTCTTCGTCAACTCCCGCCCGAGCACAGCAGGGCGGGCCTCGCCGAACACGGCTTCGAAATCGCAGAGCGACTCGAGAATGCGATGCGGAGCCTCGTAGAAGATCAAGGTCCGGGGTTCCTCTTTAAGCGCCTCCAGGCGCGCACGACGCGCGACAGCCTTGGCCGGCAGGAACCCCTCGAAAACGAAGCGATCCGAAGGCAATCCCGCGGCCGAAAGCGCCGCAACCAGTGCACACGCCCCGGGAACCGGAACCACAGCAACGCCGGCCGCACGAGCCTGACGCACCAGGTGATAACCCGGGTCAGAAATCAGCGGCGTACCCGCATCCGATATCAACGCTACGTCTTCACCCGCCCGCAGCCGCCCGATGAAGCGTCCCCCTTCATCGCGCTCGTTATGCTCGTGGCAAGCAGCCAGCGGCGTCTGGATCCCGAAGTGCGCCAGCAAGCGCGACGAATGCCGAGTATCTTCCGCAGCAATCAACGCCACTTCACGCAACACTCGCAACGCACGAGCACTGATGTCCTCCAGATTGCCGATCGGTGTGGCTACGACATAAAGCGTACCCATCCCGGAATTCATACCATCGCTGGCAGTCACAGGGCTTACCTCTGTCACGGAAATGCGCATTGTAGCCCGATTCGCCGCCGCAACATCGCGACCGCTTCGGTGCTTGGGTACAATCCGCCAACACCCGCCAGCGCACCCAGGAACGACATACCAATGGCCTGCTTACGCCCCTTTTTCTTCCTCTTTCTCGCCGCCGTCCTTGCGGCATGCTCGAGCACTCCCTCCTCCACGCTAGGCGAACTACCGCGCACTCCGCAGGCGACCACTCAGCAATTGCTGAGCAAAGCAGACCAGAGCGATCCCGAACTGGCTGCCCAACTGCGCCTGGCGGCGGCGGATCAGAGCCTGCGGCAGGGTAATGCCGCCCAGGCTCGCAGCATCCTTGAACAGGTTCAGCTGGAAACCCTCAAGCCCGCGCTACAGATATTCGCCCTCACGCTTCAGGCAGAGCTTGCCTTGGCCGCCGGCGAGCCAGAGAAGGCCGAGCAGGCTTTCCAACACCCCGCCTTCGAGCGCCTTGCCGAGCTTCCCGTCGAGCAGCAGGTACGCAGCCAACTGGCACGCGCCCAGGCTCTGGAGGCTAACGGCAAACCAATAGCAGCTGCTCGCGAGCGAGTCTTCACCGCACCACTGCTGAGCGGCAAGCAGGCCCAGGCGAACCATGAAACCATCTGGAAGCTGGTATCCGCCCTGCCCGAGACTCAGCTGCAAAGCGCTGCGAGCACCGACACCGACCTAGCAGGTTGGCAGACTCTCGCGTTATCGCTGAAGCGTGCCGGCACGGTCGCTCAACAACAGCGAGCAATCGACGACTGGGTTGCACAGAATCCGCAGCATCCGGCTGCACGACAGCTACCAGAGCCCTTGCAGAAGCTGCGCGAACTGGCAGACCAGCCACTGACCCACGTGGCACTACTGCTGCCAATGGACGGCCAGCTGGCTAGCGTCGCCCGCGCGCTGCGCGATGGCTTCCTCGCAGCACACCTGCACGCCCAGCAGGCCGGCCAGGAACTGCGTATCGAGCTGTACGACAGCACCCGCATCAGCTCCATCGACGACTTTTACCGTCAGGCTCAGGCAGCCGGGGTGCAACTTGTGGTCGGACCCCTTGAGAAGGATCTGGTACGCCAACTCGCCGAACGAGACCAGCTACCGATCACCACGCTGGCACTCAACTACAGCGATGCCGGACAACAAACGCCGCCCCAGCTGTTCCAATTCGGCCTCGCTGCGGAAGACGAAGCCCGCGAAGTGGCCCGACGGGCCTGGGCCGACGGACATCGCCGGGCTATCGCACTGGCACCGCGCGGCGAGTGGGGCAATCGCATCCTAGAGGCATTCCGCCACAGCTGGCAGGAGGCCGGAGGGACTCTGGTCGCGGCCGAACCACTGGCCGAGCCGGTCCAACTGGCCAATCAGATCGCCGACCTGCTGCAGCTGCGCAATAGCGAAGAGCGCGCACGCCGCGTCGCGGGCACACTGGATGCGTCGGCCGCCAGCCGACCCACCCGTCGCCAGGACGTGGACTTCATTTTCCTCGCGGCCACCCCGCAACAGGCGCAGCAGGTAAGGCCCACGCTGATCTTCCAGTACGCCGGCGACCTGCCGATCTATGCGACATCCCACCTGCATTCGGCCAGTCAGAATCGCACCCAGTATCTTGACCTCGAGGGCATCCGTTTCGCCGAAACACCCTGGCTGCTGGACGAGCAGCTGCCGTTACGCCAGGAGGTCGAGCAAAAGTGGCCGCAGGCAGGCGGTAGCCTGGGCAGGCTGTACGCCATGGGAGCCGATGCATATCTGCTTGCACCTCGGCTGAACCAGCTATTGGCCCTGCCCGATACGCAGCTCGACGGGCTTTCCGGCATGCTGCAACTGAATGGCGATCAACGCATAGAGCGGCAGTTACCGTGGGCTCAGTTTCGCGACGGCAAGGTCGAGCGCCTGGATAACCAGCCACTATGAGCGATGCCCAGAGCAGCGGACGCTCTGCCGAAACACTCGCATTGCGGCACCTCTGCAACAGCGGGCTTCGCCTGCTCGCGCGCAACTGGTCCTGCCGCAGCGGCGAGCTTGATCTGGTCATGCTCGACGGCGATACAGTAGTATTTGTCGAGGTCCGCTACAGGCGGCATGCCGCCTGGGGTGGCGCCCTGGAAAGCGTCGACGCGCGCAAGCAGCAGAAGCTGATCAAGACCGCCCAGCTGTTTCTGCAAAACGAAAGCCGCTGGGCCCGCAATCCCTGCCGTTTCGACGTGATCGCCATCGCACCAGCAGGCCAGACACAGGACCTGAACTGGATCCGTAACGCCTTTGATAGCTGAGCGGCAATAACGCAGTTTCGCCACATCTAGCCGATCAGCTCCGAGAACCGCAAGCGCGTCGCCCGCAATCGCTGGGCACGCACACTGAAGGTCAACCACCGATGGACATGCAAACCCGAATCCGCCAGCTCTTCCAGGCCAGCATCGACACCAAGAAGCAGGCAATGGATGTGCTCGCACCCAGCATCGAGCAAGCCGGCCAAGTCATGGTCAACGCCCTGCTGAGCGAAGGCAAGATACTCACCTGCGGCAACGGCGGCTCGGCCGGCGATGCGCAACATTTTTCGTCCGAGCTACTGAACCGCTTCGAGCGTGAGCGCCCAAGCCTGCCGGCAATCGCACTCACGACCGACAGCTCGACGATTACCTCGATCGCCAACGATTACAGCTATAACGAAGTCTTTTCCAAGCAAATCCGCGCACTGGGGCAACCAGGCGACGTACTGCTCGCCATCTCCACCAGCGGCAATTCCGCCAACGTCATCCAGGCCATCCAGGCCGCCCATGACCGGGAGATGACCGTCGTTGCGCTAACCGGCCGAGACGGGGGCGGCATGGCCTCGCTGCTGTTGCCAGAGGACGTCGAAATTCGCGTGCCAGCCAAAGTCACGGCGCGCATCCAGGAAGTCCATCTGCTAGCTATCCATTGCCTCTGCGATCTGATCGACAATCAACTGTTCGGGAGTGAGGAATGAACCTGTTTCGCCTATGCGCCATCACGCTAGGGCTGTGCCTGACCATCAGCGGTTGCAGCTCGGTGTTGACCGCCACCCGTGACGAGCCGATAGCCGACGACCGTGGCACCCGTACAATCGGCAGCAAGATCGACGACTCACTGATCGAAACCAAGGCCTCGGTAAACATCGCCAAGGCGCACCCGGATCTGGACCAGGCGTCCCACATCGTCGTCGCCAGCTACAACGGCGTGGTCTTGCTGGCAGGGCAAACCCCACGAGCAGAACTGAAGCAAATGGCTGAGCAGGCTGCCAGCCAGGTACAGCGGGTCAAGCGCGTTCACAACGAACTGCAGGTCCTGCAGCCCTCATCCGCACTGGCCCGCAGCAACGACTCATGGCTCACGACCAAGATCAAGGCGCAGATGCTTGCCGACAATAGCGTGCCCGGCGCCCGGATCAAGGTCATCACCGAGAACGGCATCGTTTACCTGCTTGGCCTGGTGACCCGCCAGGAAGGCAATCGCGCCACCAATCTTGTACAAGGCGTCTCGGGCGTTCAGCGGATCGTCAAGCTGTTCGAATACATCGATTGATCAGCCTTACGCCCGGACGGCAAATGCCGACCGGGCTTCCCCATCGCTTATTTGACGACCTTCAAGCTAGGTCGCGGGCCAGGGCGAGGAGCGCAACCTTCGCCAGCAGCGCCCTCCCCAGCCCCGCCATCATCAGGCGGGGTTGGCTCGATCTCGAAGACCATTCCCTGCCCGTTCTCCCTGGCGTAGATAGCCATCACCGCGGCAGACGGCACATTGAGCGAATGGGCCACGCCACCGAAGCGCCCTTCGAAGGTGATCACCTCGTTATCCATGTGCAGATGCCGCACGGCACTTGGCGCAACGTTCAGGACAATCTGTCCGTCGCTGGCAAAGCCGGGGGGCACCCGAACCCCTGGATAATCGACGTTGACCAGAAGGTGTGGCGTACAGTCGTTGTCGACGATCCACTCGTAGAGCGCTCTTACCAGATAGGGTCGGCTCGAATTCATGACGGCATCCTCTCTCAGCGCATGTTGCGCTCGGCGGCGGAAAGACTGGCCTGAAAGGCCTCGCGAGCAAAATTGCGCTCCATGTAATCGAGCAGCGGCTTGGCCGCTCGCGGCAAATCAACCCCGAGTCTGGGCAAACGCCAGAGGATAGGCAACAGGCAGCAGTCGACCAGACTGAGCTCGTCGCTCATGAAGTAAGGCATTTCGGCAAAGACCGGAGAGACCCCCGTCAGGCTTTCGCGCAGCTCCTTGCGAGCCTGCGCACGCTGCGACTCGGGTACACGGACATCGAGAATGCGGTCGACCAGGCTGCACCAGTCTCGCTGGATGCGATGCACCAGCAATCGGGTATTGGCTCTGGCGACGGGATAAACCGGCAGCAGCGGCGGATGCGGATAACGCTCCTCCAGATACTCCAGGATGACCCCCGGCTCATACAGAGCGAGATCCCGGTCGACGAGGGTCGGGACACTGGCGTAGGGATTCACCTCAACCAGCTTTTCAGGGCACTGACCGGGCTTGACGTCAAGAATCTCAACGCCGACACCCTTTTCGGCAAGTACGAGACGAACTCGGTGGCAGTAATGGTCGGCGGGATCGGAGTAGCAGCTCAACCGGTTGGTTGCAGCCATAGGTCCTTCCTCACTCAATTATCTGGAGGCAGAAAAAACACGCGCGCCCATAGGGCGCGCGCAGGATACAGCGATAGCAGCAAAGCGCTTAGTGAATGTCTTTCCAGTACTCGCGCTTGAGCAGGTAGGCAAACACGAAGAACACCGCCAGGAACAACAGTACGTAGGTACCGATGCGCTGGCTCTCCAGCTTGACCGGATTGGCCGAATAGGCCAGGAAGGTCACCAGGTTCTTGATCTTCTCGTCGTACTCGGCTTCGGTAAGCGAACCGGTACCAGGCTCCACAACCATCTGATCACAAGCTTCTTCGGTAATCGGCGTACCAGTCAGGGGGTCGAACTGCTTGCGACCATCCTCGACAACCTGCACCTGCTTGCAGCCCACTACACGACGCCCTTGTAGCGGAGCCAGCACGTGCGGCATACCCACGTTGGGGAACACCGTGTTGTTGACGCCATAAGGCCGCGCCGGATCTTCATAGAAGCTGCGCATGTAGGAGTACAGCCAGTCGTTGCCACGCACACGGGCCACCAGGGTCAGGTCCGGCGGAGCAGCACCAAACCAGACCTTGGCATCTTCAGGCTTCATGCCGATCTTCATGTGATCGCCAAACTTGGCATCGGTGAAGACGATGTTCTCCATCATCACTTCTTCTGGGATGCCAAGATCGGTGGCCACGCGCTCATAGCGTTGATACTGGGCGCTGTGACAGCCCATGCAGTAGTTTGCGAATGTCTTCAAACCATCTTGCATGGCAGCCTTGTCGGTCAGGTCGATTTCGACCTTGTCCAGATGAACCGACGGGCCCGCCGCGAAGGTGAAGGCCGGCAGAATTGCAAGAATCAATGCAGCAAATTGCTTTTTCATCAGCCATCCACCCTTTGCGGAACCACTTTGGTCTTCTCGAGCTTGGTGTAGAACGGCATCAGGATGAAGTATCCAAAGTAGATAGCAGTACAGATCCGCGACACCAGAGTACGCTCAGGCGTCGGAGCGAGAACGCCCAGCACACCGAGAATGATGAAGGAGATGCAGAACGCCAGCAGCGCGATCTTGCTCATCCAGCCCTTGTACTTCATGGACTTGACCGGACTACGGTCGAGCCAAGGCAGAACGAACAGAACAGCGATGGCCGCGCCCATGGCGATGACACCGAGCAGCTTGTCCGGTACCGCGCGCAGAATCGCGTAGAACGGCGTGAAATACCAGACTGGCGCGATGTGTTCCGGAGTCTTGAACGCATTGGCCACTTCGAAGTTCGGCTTCTCCAGGAAGTAACCGCCCATCTCCGGGAAGAAGAACACGACAGCGCAGAAGACGAACAGGAACACCACCACACCAACGATGTCTTTCACGGTGTAGTACGGGTGGAACGGAATACCGTCGAGCGGCACACCGGCCTCGTCCTTGGCCTTCTTGATGTCCACGCCCATCGGGTTGTTCGAACCGACTTCGTGCAACGCCAGAATGTGCAACACCACCAGACCCAGAATCACGATTGGCAGGGCGATCACATGCAAGGCGAAGAAGCGGTTCAGCGTGATACCGGAGATCAGGTAATCACCGCGGATCCACTGAGTCAGATCGTCGCCGATGACGGGAATGGCACCGAACAGCGAAATGATCACCTGGGCACCCCAGTAGGACATCTGACCCCACGGCAGCAGATAGCCCATGAAGGCCTCAGCCATCAGCGCCAGGTAGATCATCATGCCGAAGATCCATACCAGCTCGCGCGGCTTCTGGTAGGAACCATAGAGCAGACCACGGAACATGTGCAGATAGACCACGACGAAGAACGCCGAAGCACCGGTCGAATGCAGGTAGCGGATGATCCAACCGTACTCGACATCACGCATGATGTATTCGACGGAGGCAAAGGCGCCCTCGGCCGACGGCTCGAAGCTCATGGTCAGCCAGATACCAGTCAGGATCTGATTGACCAGCACCAGCAGCGCCAGCGAACCGAAGAAGTACAAGACGTTGAAGTTCTTGGGGGCGTAGTACTTAGAAAGATGGTCTTCCCACATCTTGGTGGCGGGGAAGCGGGCGTCGACCCATTCCATGAACTTGCTCATCAGGCGTTCTCCTGGTCCACACCGATGATGATCACATTATCGGTCTCGTACGAGTGCGGGGGCACCGGCAGGTTCAAGGGAGCTGGCTGCGCCTTATAGACGCGCCCGGCCATATCGTACTTCGAGCCGTGACAAGGGCAGAAATAGCCGCCCAACCAATCGGCACCGAGATCGGCTGCAGCCACCTCGGGGCGGAAAGACGGTGCACAACCCAGGTGGGTACAAAGCCCCACAACAACCAGAAGCTCCGGTTTGATGGCGCGGTTCTTCGGATCAACGTATGCGGGCTGATCAGAAGCCTTGGACTCGGGATCGGCTACCTGTGGGGCAACCTTTTCCAGATTCGCAAGAATCTCCTCGGTTCGACGCACGATAAATACCGGCTGACCGCGCCACTCGGCGACCATCTGCTGCCCCGGCTCGATCTTGCTGATATTTACCCTTACCGGCGCACCGGCAGCCTTGGCCTTGGCACTAGGGAACCACGATCCCACGAACGGGACCGCAGCACCTACCGCTCCTGCAGCACCCACCACCGAAGTGGCGGCCACAAGGAAGCGACGCCGGCCTGCATTCACGCCGTCATTGCTCATTCAGTCGTCTCCCATCAGCTTCTTATGGCCTGCTCAGGAGCAGGCATGTACCACGTAAAATTGGGCCGCGAAAAATTCGCCAAATGGTAAAGAAAAGGCCTCCTTATGACAAGGTAATAGCCTGTCACAATGCCTCTGCAACGCAGCCAAATCAGGGCTTTCGGCGCGCGACACGCTGTCGCACCAGCAGTGAAAGGGCAAAAAAAAACGCCCAACTCCTGAAGGAGACTGGGCGCTTCTTTTGAACAGCGCGAATTAGCGCTTGGAGTACTGCGGACGCTTGCGCGCTTTGCGCAGACCGACCTTCTTACGCTCCACCTCACGGGCATCGCGAGTAACGAAGCCAGCCTTGCGCAGCGGGCTGCGGAGGCCTTCGTCGTAAGAGATCAGGGCACGAGTGATACCGTGACGGATCGCGCCCGCCTGACCACTTACACCACCGCCAAGCACGGTGACATAGATATCGAACTTCTCGACAGTCTCGGTCAGCTCCAGCGGCTGACGAACAACCATGCGCGCAGTTTCGCGACCAAAGAAGTTGTCCAGCTCACGATTGTTGATGGAGATCTTGCCAGTACCCGGGCGCAGAAAAACGCGCGCGGTTGCAGTCTTGCGACGGCCAGTGCCGTAATTTTGAGTCGCCGACATAATGAACTATTCCGTTAAATCTTCAGTTCTTGGGGCTGCTGAGCGGTGTGCGGGTGGTTAGCACCCTTGTAAACCTTCAGCTTACGATACATGTCGCGACCCAGCGGATTCTTCGGCAGCATGCCTTTTACCGCAGTCTCGATCACACGCTCAGGCGCCCTAGCGATCAGCTTCTCGAAGTTGATCGACTTGATGCCACCCGGGAAACCGGAGTGAGAGTAGTACATCTTGTCGGTGGTCTTGGCACCAGTGACACGCACTTGCTCAGCATTGATAACGACGATGTAATCGCCAGTATCGACGTGAGGGGTGTATTCCGCCTTGTGCTTGCCGCGCAGACGGCTAGCGATTTCGGTTGCCAGACGACCCAGGGTCTGGCCGGCAGCGTCGACGACGAACCAGTCGCGCTTGACGGTTTCCGGTTTAGCAGTAAATGTCTTCATTCGTTATAGCCTCAGGGGCCGCCCTGAAAATAAGACGGCGAATCTTACTGAATGGTGCTCGCCCTGGCAAGGCCAAGGCAGCCGGAAACAGACGCTGTCGGGGGCTCGGGTCAGCGCGTCCGCCACGGCAATGGTTCGGTGGGCTAGGCATCCCCCACCTCGGTGTTGCGTCGACAGGCTAGGCATCCCCGGCGACAGGCTGCGGAATTATCCTGATAACCGGAAAAATAGCAACCGACTTTTACCTGAAGCACCGCCGCGTGCTCACAGGAATCCATTTCTACTTTACAGCCAAGACCAGGCGCTACGCCGAGGGAGCTGCCCGGCTCACCTGGAGCAGCTCAGCCCTTGAAATGACGCCACTGTCGCCGGCACAACATACGCAACACCGCGTGATCTCCGATAAGCTTCCGGAACGAGCACGTTCCTCACGAGGCAACCCATGCAGCGACGCCCACTTGGCCGCACTGACTTGAAGGTGAGCTCGCTCTGCCTAGGCACCATGACCTGGGGAGAGCAGAATACCGAGGCCGATGCCTATGCACAGCTCGACCGGGCGCAGGCAGCCGGAATCAACTTTCTGGACACCGCCGAAATGTATCCGGTGCCGCCACGACCCGATACCAGTGGACGCACCGAGTGCTATATCGGCAACTACTTCAGGAATCGGGGAAACCGGGCCGACTGGATCATCGCCAGCAAGATCGCCGGCCCGGGAAACGGCATCAGCCACATCCGTGACGGCCACCTGAAATTCAATCGCGATCATATCCGCACCGCGCTGGACAACAGCTTACGCCGGCCTCGGACAGACTGGATCGACCTGTACCAACTGCATTGGCCGGAGCGCAACACCAACTTTTTCGGCCAGCTGGGTTACCAGCATCAAGAGTCAGACTTCACACCGCTCGAAGAAGTACTGGACGCGCTTGACCAGGAAGTGAAAGCAGGCAGGATTCGCCACGTAGGGCTGTCCAACGAAACCCCCTGGGGAGCGATGAAATACTTGCAACTGGCCGAGGCGCGCGGCTTGCCTCGCGCAGTTTCGATTCAAAACCCTTACAACCTGCTGAACCGCAGCTATGAGATAGGGCTGGCAGAGATCAGCATTCGCGAGCACTGCGGCCTGCTTGCCTATTCCCCCCTCGCTTTCGGCATGCTGAGCGGCAAGTACGAACATGGCGCGCAACCAGCAGATGCACGTATCACTCGCTATCAGCGCTTTGCCCGTTACAGCAACCCTCAAGCCCGAACCGCCTGCTCGAAATATGTCGCACTGGCGCGCGAGTATGGACTGGATCCAGCCCAGATGGCGCTCGCCTTCGTTACGGCGCAACCTTTCGTAACCAGCAACATCATCGGCGCGACTTCGCTCGAGCAGCTCGACTCAAACCTTCGCAGCTCGACGATCCGGCTACCGGACGAAGTGATAGAGCACATCGAAGCCATCCATGTCGAACAACCCAATCCAGCCCCCTGAACCGCAGCGGACTCGATACGAAGCAAAGGATCACCTGGATGATTGCCGCCCACCTGCTCGCCCCATCAAGCCTGCTCACCGGCTGGCTGATCTATGCATGCGCCCTCCTCTGGGCTGCATGGCGCGCACCTTGGGTCGAATTGTTTAGCGACACACGCCGGCAGCACCTGCTGTTCGGCGCAATGCTCGCCATATTTCTACTCTGGTTGGTTCGGCGCGATTTCGATTCCGGGCTTTCATTTCATTTCATAGGCCTGACCGCCGTAACCCTGCTGCTGGATTGGCCACTGGCAATCATCGCCGCCTTGGCCGCACAGCTTGGCCTTGCGCTTACCGGACACCAACACCTTGCCGCGCTAGGAATCAACGGCGTGCTGCTGGTGCTGATCCCGGTAGCGGTAACCGTGATATGCGCACGGCTGGTCGAGCGGGCGCAGCCGCGCAATCTTTTCGTTTACATCTTCTTCGCAGGGTTCTTTCCGGCCGCGCTAGCGGCGCTGGCATGCATCCTGGCCTCGCTAGGCATACTTCTGCTCGACGGGCGCTTCCCGATGCCGCCCTGGCTGGAAGACTTTGCCGGCTACATCTGGCTGGTGATGTTCCCCGAGGCCTTTATCAACGGCACCGCCGTGACCGCACTTGTCGTCTTCTATCCCGACTGGCTGGAAAGCTTCAACCAGAGCCGCTACCTGCAGGCGCCCTGGAAGGACGAGAAATAACGAGGAGTACGCCATGCAAAGGTCAATGCTGGCGCCCAGGCAGATCGCCCGAGAACAGCTCATCTTCCAGTTCATTACCCGCAATGGCATGCTCCTCCGAAGCCCAAGCCCCCAGATCAATTAGCTTGCAACGCTCGGAACAGAAGGGCCTATAGGGGCTCTGCTCACCCCACTCCACCGGCGCCTTGCAGGTAGGACACTCAACCACGGTCGCAGTCATTCCCGACCTCCTCTCAACTGCAGATAAAAATGATGCAGGCGCTCAACCTCGGAGCGGAGCCAGCTAAGATCGCGATCATTCACTAGCACGTCATCAGCGTGCCGTAAACGCTCCTCACGCGCAGCCTGTACCTTCAGGATGGCACGCACCTGCTCTTCGCTTGCCTGATCACGCGCGACGGTACGCGCGATCTGCAGCACCTCCGGCACATCCACGACCAATACGCGATCGACGGTGCGGTACTGCCCTGACTCAATCAGCAGAGGCGAAACCATGATGGCATAGGGTGAATCTGCCCGAGCGAGGTGGTCGGCTATCTCGCTGCGTATCAACGGGTGCAGAAGCCGCTCAAGCCACTGCCGCTCTGCCGGATCGGCAAATATCCGCTCACGCAACGCGGCGCGATTCAACTCACCGGTGGGTAACAGAACGCCGTCGCCGAAGTGCTGGGCGATTTGCCGCAAAGCCGGCCGCCCAGGCTCAACGACCCAGCGCGCGGCCTGATCGGCATCGACCATATGCACACCGAGACTGGCAAACTGCTCGGCCACCGCGCTCTTGCCGCTGCCGATACCACCAGTCAATCCGAGAATCCAAGGCTTCATCGTCAGTTATACCCGAGCGAGAACAGGACGCGCAGTAGTAACCACTCGATGGGTGAAGTGCAAGCCTTGAACAGATGTGCATGCTGCGGCAAGCGGCGGGAGATCCCGCCACCCACAAACCGCGGAGTCAAATCAGAAGCGGGCGAATTGCAGATAGCTCTCGGTGATCCTTTCACCCCAGAGAAGCGTGATCCACCCAGCGATCGCGAGATAAGGGCCAAAGGGAATGGGCGTGCCGCTTTCTGCACGCTGGACCTTCAAAAGAATGGAACCCAGCACCGCTCCGACCACTGACGACAACAGGATGGTAAGCGGCAACACCTGCCAGCCACCCCAGGCCCCAAGCATCGCCAACAGCTTGAAGTCGCCGTAGCCCATGCCCTCTTTGCCGGTGGCGAGCTTGAAAAGCCAGTACACCGACCAAAGACTCAGATAACCCGTCACCGCCCCCCACAGCGCACTCTCCAGCGAAGTGAACAAGCCGAAGTGGTTAACCATCAACCCCAGCCACAACAACGGCAGTACGAGCGAGTCAGGCAACAATTGATGATCGACATCGATCATGCTCATCGCCAACAGACCCCAGGTCAGCAAAAGCATCATGGCGGCCTGCCAGGAAAAGCCGAAATGCCATGCCACATATCCGGAGAGCGCACCGCATGCCAGCTCCACCAACGGGTAACGACAACTGATCGGCGCCTGGCAGGATGAACACTTACCACGCAACAACAGCCAACTGATCAGCGGAACGTTTTCCCATGCGCGGATTCGATGAGCGCAATGCGGACAGCGCGAATTCGGTAGCAACAGGTTGAATCGTTCACCGACCGGTTCGCATGGCAGCTCAAGAAATTCTCTCGCCTGCGCCCGCCATTCGCGCTGCATCATCACCGGCAACCGGTAAATGAGGACGTTTAGGAAACTGCCAACCAGCAGACCGAGCACTGCTGCAGACAAAACAAAGGCCAGCACATGGCTGGCCAGGTAATCGATCAGAATCATGCTTAAACGACGGAACCCAGTTGGAAGATCGGGAGATACATGGCAATGATCAAGCCACCGACCAGAACCCCCAAGACCGCCATGATCATGGGCTCCATCAGACTTGTCAGACCATCAACCATGTTGTCGACCTCATCCTCGTAAAAGGTCGCCACCTTGGCCAGCATCTCGTCAAGCGAGCCGGACTCCTCGCCAATCGCCGCCATCTGTACCGCCATGGTTGGAAAGGTACCGGTTGTGCGCATGGAGAAGTTCAGCTGCATACCGGACGATACGTCGGTTTTGACTTTCATCGTTGCATTGCGGAACACCACATTACCGGTCGCTCCGGCAACCGAATCCAGAGCGTCCACCAAAGGCACACCCGCAGCGAATGTCGTGGACAAGGTCCGAGCGAATCGTGCCACTGCCGATTTGTAAAGAATCTCGCCGACGATCGGCACCTTCAGCAACAAGCGATCGAACCAGTCGCGAAACCGCTCTGATTTACCATGGGCGGTCTTGAATGCAAAGGCAGCGAGGAACAACCCTAGCAGGACCAAGTGCCACCAGGCCTGCAGGGTTTCGGACAGACCAATGACCATGAGCGTAAACGCTGGAAGCTCCGCGCCGAAGTTGGCAAAAACTTCCTGAAACTGAGGAACGACCTTGATCAACAAGATCGCGGAAACGATGATCGCGACGAGTACAACGGCGACCGGATAATTCATCGCCTTCTTGATCTTCGCCTTGAGAGCCTCGGTTTTTTCCTTGTAGGTTGCAACGCGATCGAGCAATGTCTCCAAGGAACCAGACTGCTCACCCGAGTCCACCAGGTTGCAGTACAGATCGTCAAAGTACTGCGGCTTCTTGCGCAACGCAGTGGCGAAGCTGTTGCCCGCCGCGACTTCCTGCTTGAGGTCATCGACCAGCTTACGCATGTTCGGGTTATCGAACCCCTCGCCAATAATGTCGAATGACTGCAGCAGCGGCACACCCGCCTTCATCATGGTCGCCATCTGGCGAGTGAACAAGGCGATATCCATCGGCTTGATCTTCTTGCCCGCACTGAACAGCGACACCGACTTCTTGCGCACCTTCTGAGGGTTTACGCCCTGCTTACGCAGCTGCGCCTTGACCATCGCAGGGCTCACCCCACTTAGCTCGCCCTTGATCTTCGCACCCTGCTTGTTGGTGCCTTCCCAGGTGAACACACTGGTTTTAATCGCTTTCTGCGCCATGCTAATCCTTGGTCACCCGGTTGACTTCTTCCAGGCTGGTAACGCCCTGCATGGCCTTCAACAAAGCCGAGGTGCGCAGGTCATTAAAGCCATCTTTTCGCATCTGGGTGGAAATATCGATTGAATTACCGTCTTCCATGATAATCCTGGCCAACGCCGGCGTGTTTTTAACCACTTCATAAATACCGACACGACCTTTGTAACCGCCTTTGCAATTGTCGCAACCAACCGGACCATAGATTTTGAAGGTTCCAATCCTGTCGGCAGGAAAGCCCTCTTCCAGCAGAGCCTCACGCGGCAGATCGATCTCTTTCTTGCAACTGTTACACAGCTTGCGCGCCAGTCGTTGAGCAATGATCAGGTTCACGGATGTGGCGATATTGAACGCCGCCACCCCCATGTTACGAAGGCGCGTAAGGGTTTCTGCAGCGCTGTTGGTATGCAGTGTCGACATGACCATATGCCCGGTCTGTGCGGCCTTGATGGCGATTTCGGCGGTTTCCAAGTCCCGAATCTCGCCCACCATGATGATATCGGGGTCCTGCCGCAGAAATGCGCGCAGCGCCTGGGAGAAGTCCATCCCCTGACGGGGATTAACGTTGACCTGATTGATACCCTCCAGATTGATTTCCACCGGATCCTCGGCAGTGGAAATATTTACATCGACCGTATTGAGGATATTTAGACCAGTATAGAGGGAAACCGTTTTGCCCGAGCCTGTAGGGCCGGTAACCAGGATCATGCCCTGCGGCTGCTGAAGCGCCTGCATATAAAGAGCTTTCTGCTCTTCCTCATAGCCCAGCGCATCGATCCCCATCTGTGCGCTGGACGGGTCGAGGATTCGCATCACGATCTTCTCGCCCCAGAGCGTGGGCAAAGTATTGACGCGAAAATCGATCGCCTTGGACTTGGACAGTTTCATCTTGATCCGACCGTCCTGAGGCTTGCGACGCTCGGATATATCCAGCCCTGCCATCACCTTCAGGCGCGCCGATATACGAGGCGCCAACTGGATCGGCGGGCGGGCGATTTCGTGCAGGATCCCGTCGGTGCGAAACCGGACTCGGTAGGCTCTCTCATAGGGCTCAAAATGCAAGTCGGAGGAACCACCACGAATGGCATCGAGCAACATCTTGTTAACGAAGCGCACGACCGGGGCATCATCCGCAGCCTCCCCTGCATCATCCGCCCGATCGTCGTCGCTAACGGTCTCGACATCCAGCCCATCGAGATCGACCTCTCCCAGATCCTCCAGGCCGGTCGCACCGCTATCGTAGAGCCTGTCGATCGCCTCACCGAGCTTGTCGTCCTCGACCAGAATCGGCTCGATCGAAAGCCCGGTGCTGAACTGGATGTCGGCAATCGACTGATGGTTGGCAGGGTCGGAAACTGCGATATACAGCTTGGTGCCGCGCTTGGAGAGCGGGAGTACCCGGTGCTGCTTGGCCAGCTTCTCGCTCACCAGTTCCTTGGGCAGCGACTCCTTGTCCAGCGCAGCAAGATCCAGCAGCGCAACACCGAACTGCTCGGAGGCGAGCTCGGCAATGACACGACCCTTGGCCAACCGGTTCTGGACGACGTAAGTGACAAAGGGCGTCTTGCCGCGAATGGCCTGAGCCTGGGCCTGCTGCGCCGTCTTCTCGTCCAGCACACCAGCCGCAACCATCTGCCGCGCCAGACCGGAAAGGGAAGTATTCTCACTCATAAGGGTCTCGCCTTGTTCTGAGCCCGCCTTATAGCCTAGTTACCAAGCCGTGCAAACACACACCGTCTAAAGTGACGAAATACGTCACTTAATGTCACCCCTACGAACACATAGCAGACGCAGTTAAAGCTAGGAATAGCCGTCCTAATAGCCCAATGCCGCGGTTGCTTGGTCTGCTGCTCTGCCAGGGCCTCCTTTATCGCTGAAAACTTGCGGCATGTCACAGGCTATCGACTTCCAGAACACTCTCGGGAAAGCTGGCACACAAACTGCTCTATCGCTAACAGGCGGTTGCCTAACACTCAAGGAGAAACAACAGATGAGAACTCAAATGCAAAAGGGCTTTACCCTGATCGAACTGATGATCGTGGTTGCGATCATCGGTATTCTGGCTGCCATTGCGCTGCCGGCTTATCAGGACTACACCGTACGCTCCAACGCTGCCGCTGCACTGGCAGAAATCACCCCCGGCAAGATTGGTTTTGAGCAGGCGGTTAACGAAGGTAAAACCCCGTCGACCACTGCAACCGATCCGGGCTACATCGGCGTTGGCGCTACAACTTCTTACTGTGGCGTAGCGGTCACTTTCACCCAGGCAACCGGTGTTGGTTCCATCGCTTGTACAACTACTGGCGGCAACGCTGGCAAGTTCAATAGCAAACAAATCACGCTTAATCGTACCGCCGAGGGTGCGTGGTCTTGCGCCAGCACCTTGGACGCCAAGTACAAGCCAGGCAAGTGCTCCTAATCCAGCCTGTTGAAAAAAGAGCGGCTTAGGCCGCTCTTTTTTTTCCTGCCTTTTACTTGGAGAAAAACATGAAGCCCGTAAAAAGATCGTGCCGCGGCTTTTCTCTGATTGAGCTGATGATAGCGCTATCGATAATCGGCGCTCTTGCGGCCATTGCTTTTCCCGCCTACCAGAACTACACCGTGCGTTCGACAGCCGCTGCCGCCCTAGCCGAAATCACGCCAGCTAAGGCCGCGTTCGAGCATGCCATCAACGAAAGTCGCACCCCCTCACTGGTTTCCGGTTTGCCGGGATTTATCGGTATCGGCGCAAGCACAAACTATTGCACGGTGACGCTAATAGCAACGGCGACGGGATCGATCACCTGCACCGCACGGAACGGACTGCCAGGGCGGTTCAATGGCAAAATCATTACCCTTAACCGCACGGCGGAGGGCTTGTGGAGCTGCACCAGTGACCTGGACAGCCAATATAAGCCGGGGAAATGCCTCTAAAGCAGCGACCAACGAACTACGCTAGATGCTCTTCTTGAAAAATAAAGAAATGTTGATTGCGGCTTTTTTTGTGCTTGTTTTTTCGAGCACCAGCCTCATTTATTGGCTACCTGATTACAGCTGGCTGGAACAGCAAAGAATTACCCAGCTGATGCTTCTAGTCGCTGCCTCAGCGGCGCTTCAGCTGGGCTATTGGCGCCGCCCTGGCGCCTTTGTCCTCCCCAGCAATGCGGTGTTGTTGGCGTTTATCTTGGGCTTGACTTCGGCGCTGCTATCTCAGCATCCGCAATGGGCATTGAAAGAATGGGCAAAATATGCGACCAGCTTCGCGTTAATTATTTATCTCGGCAATGCTCTTCGCCAAACAACCGCTCAGCAAGTGGTGCTCTTCATCCTTGTGGTCACATCAGCCCTGCTGGCAGTACAGTTTTTCGCCTTTTACATAGCCTCGTTCTTTACTGGGACACGTGACGTCAACCCTTACTTGATGTATCCAGGATTCGATAACCCTCGCTTTTATGGCCAGTTTCAAATAATACTTATCCCCATTTTGCATGGCCTTTCATTCCAACAGGGCTGGCACAAAAAGCTGTTTAACCAGAACGTCATCCATTTAACTCTTCTATTGCAGTGGTGCATCGCCTGGGCGTTAGCTGGGCGTGGTGTTTTGCTGGGACTCTGCATAGCAAGTGTGGTCATCCTGTTTGTCACCGGCGTTCGCTACAAGGCGTTGCTCTTGCAGGCTGTAGCGTTCGCCTTGGCCGGCTTAGCACTCTATTTTCTACTTTTCTTTTGCTTTCCGGAGTGGGCGGGGCTAGCCAGAGATATACCTTCAAGCGTGAGGTTTGACCTTTCCAAACGAGATGTTCTGTGGCAAGGCGCATGGCAGATGATCCAGGTCAACCCGTTTCTTGGTGTAGGGCCCCTGCATTACTCGGCTGTATGGAACCATATCGGCGCACATCCGCATCAAGCTACATTGCAGTTCCTTGCTGAGTGGGGCACTCCGGCAACGTTACTATTTCTGTTCAGCATAATGACCGGCATGCTGCGAGGAATGAAAAAGATTCGCAACAAAACGGATGTACTTGACGCGGCTTTATGGATGGCTCTGCTGGCTTCGTTGACGCTGGCTCAGGTCGATGGTGTATTCGCTATGCCTTATACCGAAGGCTGGCTGACAGTTATTGCCGGGCTGGCTCTGGCGCGCTGGGGAAGCCCTAAAGGCACCGCCACCATAATCAGCCCGATACGGCAGAGAATGTTCTCCATACTTTTGCTGCTGGCAATGACCATCATTGGGCGCATCTTGATTGTGGACGTTCCCTCGCTGCATGAAACATCCATGAGATTCTATATAGAACACAATATAGGCAGCCCTCCCAGGTTCTGGGACCAGGGCTGGATTCCGATGTGAGGGGTATACATGTCTAATCCACGTATCAGAGCTTTTACTATTCACTTGCTGATCTCTGCTGGCCTGGCGCTTGCGATTCTGTACTTGGTCTTCTTTATTTGGCATCCCAGTCCGCTACACACTGCTGTAGGCGTGACCAAGATATTCCTTATGCTCATAGCAATTGATGTAGCTCTTGGCCCCTGTCTTACTCTGATGGTTTACAAGCAAGGCAAAAAGACCTTGGCCATGGACCTCTCCATAATCTGTACTCTACAACTTGGCGCGTTGTTGTATGGGTTGCACGCTGTGGCCGATGGTCGACCTGCATGGCTGGTTTTCGCTGATGAGCGTTTCCAATTGGTGCGCGCTAATGAGATTGATGGGCGCAAGCTGGGTGAAGCGGAAATGGAATATCGAAGCCCTCCATGGATGGGGCCGAGGTGGGTTTCTGTACTGGAGCCTGAAAGCGCCGAAGAAAAAAGCAACTTGCTTTTTGAGTCTGTTTTCGCCGGGGTCGAAATTTCACAACATCCTGAGCTTTATCAATCGCTGAGCATTGCCGAATCTGCCATGAAAGAAGCAGGAAAACCGTTAGCATTGCTTGAGAAATACAACACCCGCGAGGCGGTCGCGGCCATCCTTGAAATCTACCCGAACGCAGGCGCTTGGCTGCCCTTGAAAGCCAATCAGAAAGACATGGTGGTGTTACTGAAAGAAAACAGTGGCGAGGTTATAGCTATCGTCGATGCTCAACCATGGAACTAAAAACCGAGACGCAGGGGCTCGAAGTCTCTTAGGTCGGGCCAAATCGAAGCGACACAGCGCCAATCGCTCTGATGCCACAAAGAAAGCGCCCTGCATTAGCAGGGCGCTTTCTTGTCACCTTAGCCTAGATCGCTTCCCGCTGACGTAGCAGGTCAATCACCTTCTTTACCCCCTCTGTAACACCAACAGATTCGCTATCGACCACCAGATCAGCGTTAATCGGTACATCGTAGGGGAACGACTCCCCCGGAATGTTATCCCCACCGGCCGCATACAATCCCTGCGGATCGCGCTGGCGGCAGGCCTGCGGGGAGGCCTGGACGTAGACGGTGATCAGACGTTCATCGCCGATCAACGCCTTGGCCTGTTCGCGACCTTCGGCGTCAGGGGCGACGAACGCGGCCAGGGTGATCAACCCCGCCTCGTTGAACTGACGTGCGACGTGGGCGGCGCGGCGCCAGTTTTCGGTGCGGCCGGCGCGATCCTGCGGCAGGCCTTTGTTCAGGTCGTGGCGCAGGTTCTGGCCGTCGAGCACGTAAACCGCGCGACCCATATCGAACAGCTTGCGCTCCACCGCATAGGCCAGGGTGCTCTTGCCTGCGCCGGAAAGCCCAGTGAACAGCACGGTCGCCGGTTGTTGGCCGAAGCGAGTTGCGCGTTCTTCGGTAGACACGTGGGCCAGCGCGCCGTGATGACCGCTCGAACCCTGGGCAACCGGGTCGGCGATGATCATGCCGGCGCCAACGGTGCCATTGGTGAGGCGATCGATGACGATGAAGGCGCCAGTGGTGCGGTTCTGCTCGTAGCCATCCAGAGCGATCGGCGCGTCCAGGCTGACCTTGACCTTGCCGATCTCGTTGAGCTGCAGGCTGCTCGCCGCGCCCTTCTCCAGCGTGTTCACATCCACCGTGTGAGTGATGCTGGCAATCGAGCCCGGCACATAGCTGGTGGCGCGCTTGATGTCATACTTCTTGCCCGGCAGCATCGGCTCTTCGCCCATCCACACCAGCATTGCCTCGAAACCATCGGCAATACGCGGGCGGCTATCGGCATGTACCAGCATGTCACCGCGTGACACGTCGATCTCGTCTTCCAGAGTCAGAGTAATGGCTTCGCCTGGCGTGGCCTGCTCCAGTTCGCCGTCGAAGGTAACGATGGATTTCACTCGACTGGTCTTGCCGGAGGGCAGCACGGCGATCTCGTCACCCTTGCGTACGATGCCGCTGGCCAGGGTGCCGGCGAAACCACGGAAGTTCAGGTTCGGGCGGTTGACGTACTGCACAGGGAAACGCAGATCATCGAAGTTACGGTCGCCAGCAATCTCGACACTCTCGAGAATCTCCATCAGCGACTGCCCCTGGTACCAGGGTGCGCGCTCGCTGCGATTGACCACGTTGTCGCCCTTGAGCGCGGACATCGGCACGAAGTGCAGCGACGATGGTTTGAGCTCGATGCGCTCGGCAAACGCCAGGTAGTCGGCCTTGATCTTCTCGAAGACGTCCTGATCGAAGTTCATCAGGTCCATCTTGTTGATGGCAACGACGATGTGCTTGATGCCCAGCAGCGAGGTGATGAAGCTGTGGCGCTTGGTCTGAGTCTGCACGCCATAGCGGGCATCGACCAGGATGATCGCCAGGTCGCAGGTGGACGCGCCGGTGGCCATGTTGCGGGTGTACTGCTCGTGGCCGGGGGTATCGGCAATGATGAACTTACGCTTCGCCGTGGAGAAATAACGGTAGGCCACATCGATGGTGATGCCCTGCTCACGCTCGGCCTGCAGGCCATCGACCAGCAACGCCAGATCGACGTCCTCGCCAGTGGTACCGACCTTCTTCGAATCGCGAGCAATGGCCTCCAGATGATCCTCATAGATCATCTTCGAGTCATGCAGCAGGCGGCCGATCAACGTGCTCTTGCCGTCGTCGACGTTGCCGCAGGTGAGGAAACGCAGGAGCTCCTTGCGCTCGTGCTGCGCCAGGTACGCGAGGATGTCCTGGCCGATCAAATCTGACTGATGAGACATGGTGCGCGATCCTTAGAAGTAACCCTGGCGTTTCTTTTCTTCCATCGACCCGGTGGCATCGTGGTCAATGACGCGGCCCTGACGCTCGGATGTCCGGGTCAGCAGCATTTCCTGAATGATCTCCGGCAAAGTGGTGGCGGTGGATTCCACCGCGCCGGTCAGCGGATAGCAACCGAGGGTACGGAAGCGCACCATCTTCTTGTGGATACCGGCCTTCTGCTCGGGTGTCAGGTGGTCGAGGATGCGCTCATCGTCGATCATCACCAACGTGCCGTTAAGCTCCACCACTTCCCGCTCGGCCGCGAAATACAGCGGCACGATCGGAATCTGCTCCAGGTAGATGTACTGCCAGATATCCAGCTCGGTCCAGTTGGAGAGCGGGAACACGCGGATCGACTCGCCTTTCTTGACCTTGCCGTTATAGAGGTTCCATAGCTCGGGACGCTGGTTCTTCGGATCCCAGCGGTGCTTGCTGTCTCGGAAGGAATAGACGCGCTCCTTGGCCCGGGACTTCTCTTCGTCGCGGCGGGCGCCACCGAAGGCCGCATCGAAGCCGTACTTGTCCAGCGCCTGCTTGAGTCCTTCGGTTTTCATCACGTCGGTGTGCTTCGCACTGCCGTAGGTGAAGGGATTCATGTCCTGCGCCACACCCTCGGGGTTGATGTGGGTGATCAACTCAAGGCCCATTTCCTCGACCATCCGGGAGCGGAAGGCGTACATCTCCTGAAATTTCCAGCGTGTGTCGACGTGCAGCACCGGAAATGGCAGCTTGCCCGGAAAGAAGGCTTTGCGCGCCAGATGCAGCATCACGGCCGAATCCTTGCCGATGGAATAGAGCATCACCGGGTTACCGAACTCGGCGGCGACCTCGCGGATGATGTGGATGCTTTCCGCCTCCAGCTGTTTCAGATGCGTCAGTTTGTCGACCATGGCTACTCACGATTTGGCAGGTGGACGGCCGGCCGGCCGTTGATTGGGCGCAACTCTAACACGGCCTTAAATTCTAATCAGGCCGCCTTTTAGATCTAAAAGCTATAGATTTATATCGAGCAGGAGTACGAAGCGGCCGCATCAGGCCGCCGACTCGACGAGCGCCAACAAGACCTCGTCAGCCAGATAAGCTCACGCCGGATTGGGGCAGTCGATGAAGCGATGCTCGATTCCGAACTGCCGCGCCAGGTAATCGCCGAGCGCCTGAACCCCGTACCGCTCGGTGGCATGGTGCCCCGCCGCGAAGAAGCTCAAACCGTTTTCCCGGGCGATGTGCGCGGTAGGCTCGGAGATTTCGCCCGTGATGTAGGCGTCCACGCCGGTGGCGACGGCCTTGTCGATATAACCCTGGGCACCACCGGTGCACCAGGCAACGCGACGGATCGGACCCCGGCCTTCGACCATCAATGGCTGGCGCCCGAGCGCTTGCTGTATGCGGTGCATCAATTCGGCCGGCGCCAGCGGCTGCTCCAGCGACCCGACCAACCCGACCGAACGCGGATTCTCCGGCTCCAGTCCACCTTCGATGCATAGCCCCAGCAACCTGCCCAGCTGGACGTTATTGCCGACCTCGGGGTGCACATCGAGTGGCAGATGATAGGCGAGCAAGGAAATGTCGTGGCCCAGCAATGTCTTCAAACGACGCTGCTTCATTCCGACGATGCGCGCATCCTCGTTCTTCCAGAAGTAGCCGTGGTGCACCAGCACCAGGTCGGCATCAGCCTCGACCGCAGCATCGAGCAGTGCCTGGCTGGCCGTCACACCACTGACGATGCGGGCGACCCGAGGACGCCCTTCGACCTGAAGACCGTTGGGACAGTAATCGGCAATCCTTCCGGCCTCCAGATAGCGGTCCGCCTCCTGGACCAGCGTGCTAAGCGAAACAGTCACATCGACCTCTCCTTCGCTGCAGCGAGCCCGCGGCAATGACCAGTGCGCTGCTGCAAATCATGAATGCGAAGCTGCATTTCAGTTCGAGCTTCGTATAATGCCGCCACCTTAAGGCGCGCTCCCCGCGCCCGCAACTCTGTCCGGATTCCCGCGCGATGTTCAATGCCCTGCGTTTCCTAGGCTGGCCGCTGCTGGTCGGCATACTCGTAGCACTGCTGATCATCCAGCGCTACCCGCAGCTGGTGGGGATCACCGAACCGGATATTGGTCTCCAGCAGGCGCCCCTAATAGCCGCCGGCTCCCAGCAGGGACCCTATTCGTACGCCAATGCCGTAGCTTCGGCGGCACCGGCCGTTGCCAATCTCTATACCACCAAGGTCATCGAGAAGACGGAGCAGCAACCGCCTTTGGCCAAAGACCCGCTGTTCCAGCGCTTTTTCAACGACAACCTGCCACGGCAGCGGCGCATGGAGTCGAGCCTCGGCTCGGCAGTCATCATGAGCCCCGAGGGCTACCTGCTGACCAACAATCACGTTACAGCCAATGCCGAGCAGATCGTCGTGGCGCTCAAGGATGGCCGCGAGACCCTGGCCAGGGTGATCGGCAGTGATCCGGAAACCGACCTCGCGGTCCTCAAGATCGACCTGGCCGAGCTTCCGGCGATAACCCTTGGCCACTCCGATCGCATCCGCGTCGGTGATGTCACGCTGGCAATCGGCAACCCATTCGGGGTCGGCCAGACCGTGACCATGGGCATCATCAGCGCCACCGGACGCAACCAGCTGGGCCTCAATACCTACGAAGACTTCATCCAGACCGACGCCGCGATCAATCGTGGCAACTCGGGCGGCGCACTGGTCGATGCCGGCGGCAACCTCATCGGTATCAACACCGCGATCATTTCCGAGTCCGGCGGCTCACAGGGCATCGGCTTCGCCATCCCGGTGAAGCTTGCGCTGGAGGTGATGAAATCGATCATCGAGCATGGCCAGGTGATTCGCGGCTGGCTCGGAGTGGAGGTGCAATCGCTGACCCAGGAGCTGGCCGAGTCTTTCGGCCAGGAGGGCCGCCCGGGCATCGTCGTAGCCGGTGTCTACCGCGACGGCCCTGCCGAACGAGCCGGCCTGCAGCCTGGCGATCTGATTCTCAGCATCGATGGCGTGCAGTCGGCCGACGGTCGCAGCTCGATGAATCAGGTTGCCCGCGCGCGGCCGGGTGAGAAGATCGACATCGATATCCTACGCAACGGCAAACCATTGACCCTCACCGCGGAAGTGGGCGTCCGCCCACCGGTGAACGCCGCCCCTCGGTAGCAACGCACTCAGCGAACCCGCCCGGGTTCGCTAGGCCTGCACTCTTAGCCGAGCGCCTCTAGCCGAGCGCCTCGAGTAACGCCTGATTCTGCTCGGGCGTGCCGATGGTAATGCGCAGAAACTGCTCGATACGCGACTGCTTGAAGTGACGCACGATCACGCCCTGCTCGCGCAGTCCGGCGGCGATGGTCGCCGCGTCGCGTTGCGGGTGGCGCGCAAAAATGAAGTTCGCCGCCGAAGGCAGAACCTCGAAGCCGCGCGCCTGCAACGCCGCGGTCACCTTTTCCCGGCTGTCGATAACCTGCCGGCAGGTCCGCTCGAAGTATTCGCGATCCTCGAAGGCAGCGGCCGCTCCGGCAATAGCGATGCGATCCAGTGGATAAGAGTTGAAGCTGTTCTTGATGCGTTCCAGCGCCTCGATCAGCTCCGGATGGCCGACCGCCAGACCAACCCGCAACCCGGCCAACGAGCGCGACTTGGAGAGCGTCTGGGTCACCAGCAGGTTCGGGTAACGATCGACCAGGGCAATTGCCGACTCGCCGCCAAAATCGACATAGGCCTCGTCGACCAACACGACGGACTCGGTATTGGCCTGCAACAGCCGCTCGATCGCGTCGAGCGGCAACAGGCAGCCGGTCGGCGCGTTCGGGTTGGGGAAGATGATGCCGCCGTTCGGTCGCTGGTAATCGGCGACGTCGATCTGGAATTGCTGGTTCAACGCGATAGTTTCGTAGGCGATGCCGTACAGCCCGCAGTAGACCGGATAGAAGCTGTAGCTGATATCAGGAAACAGCAACGGACGGCCATGCTGGAACAGCCCATGAAACGCGTGCGCCAGCACTTCGTCGGAACCATTACCGACGAATACCTGGGTCGGCTGCACATTGTAGTAGTCGGCTACAGCCTGCTTGAGGCGCTCACCATTGGGGTCCGGATACAGGCGCAGGCCATCGTTGATTTCCGCCTGCATCGCAGCGATCGCCCGCGGCGACGGGCCGTAGGGGTTCTCGTTGGTGTTGAGCTTGACCAGCTTGTTCAGCTTGGGTTGCTCGCCTGGCACATAGGGCACCAGGTCCTTGACGAAGGGGCTCCAGAACTTGCTCATCCGCCCTTCTCTCCTCGAATGTGGTCGGTTTGCCGTAGGGTGGAAAACCGCGAAGCGTTTCCCACTTGCCACGTTGGCCAGCGGTGGGCAAGCAAAGCGTTGTCCACCCTACGATCTGACTTGTCGCTTGCAGCTTGAAGCTTGCCGCTAGCCTTTGATCCGGTACTCGGCGCTGCGCGCATGCGCAGTCAGCGATTCGCCGCGCGCCAGGACCGACGCCACCTTGCCCAAGGTCGAGGCCCCCTCGGCCGAGCAGTTGATGATCGACGAGCGCTTCTGGAAGTCGTATACGCCCAGCGGCGAAGAGAAACGTGCAGTCCCGGAGGTCGGCAGCACGTGGTTGGGGCCGGCGCAATAGTCGCCCAGCGCCTCGGCGGTGTAGCGTCCCATGAAGATCGCTCCGGCATGGCGAATCTGCGGCAGCCACTGCTCCGGATCGGCGACCGAAAGCTCCAGATGTTCAGGGGCGATGCGGTTGGCCACCTCGATGGCCTGCTGCATGTCGGCCACCTGGATCAGCGCGCCGCGACCTTCGATGGAGGTGCGGGCGATGTCGGCACGCTCCAGCGTCGGCAGCAGGCGGGCGATGCTCTCGGCGACGCGATCGAGGAACGCGGCATCCGGGCTGACCAGGATCGATTGCGCATCCTCATCGTGCTCGGCCTGGGAGAACAGATCCATGGCGATCCAGTCCGGATCGGTCTGGCCATCACAGACCACGAGGATTTCCGATGGCCCGGCAATCATGTCGATGCCAACCTTGCCGAACACGTGACGCTTAGCGGTAGCGACGTAGATGTTGCCCGGCCCAACGATCTTGTCCACCGGCGGCACGCTCTCGGTGCCGTAGGCCAACGCCGCGACGGCTTGCGCCCCGCCGATGGTGAAGACCCGGTCGACACCGGCAATGCAGGCCGCAGCCAACACCAGCTCGTTGACCTCGCCACGCGGCGTCGGCACCACCATGACCACCTCCGGCACGCCGGCGACCTTGGCCGGAATGGCGTTCATCAGCACCGAAGACGGATAGGAAGCCTTGCCGCCCGGCACGTAGAGGCCGGCGCGATCCAGCGGCGTGACCTTCTGACCGAGCACAGTGCCGTCGGCCTCGGTGTAGGTCCAGGAGTCCTGTTTCTGCCGCTCGTGATAGCTGCGCACGCGCTCGG
The DNA here is from genome assembly GCF_054483855.1 of Stutzerimonas sp. KH-1. NCBI lineage: Bacteria > Pseudomonadati > Pseudomonadota > Gammaproteobacteria > Pseudomonadales > Pseudomonadaceae > Stutzerimonas > Stutzerimonas sp. KH-1. The sequence continues at coordinate 2,524,606 of NZ_CM137011.1, forward strand.
CAGCGATTTCCAGCGCCTCGCGCTGCTCCCGGGTGATGCGCTCGAGCGCCTGTTCCAGACGCGCGCGCGGCAGGATCAGATCGGCCATGGAGGCGACTTCCAGCGCGTCGAAACGCTGGGTCAGCTCGACGACCGCTGCATCGCCGCGCTCGCGCACGGCCTTGATGATCTCCAGCACCCGCGCGTTAACGCCGTCGTCGGAGACGCTTTCCCAGCTCAGCAGATGGTCCAGATGACGAGCGAAGTCGGCATCGGCAGCGTTGAGTCGGCGAATGGCGGAGGGAGCGGTCATAGCGGGCCTCTTGGTTGGCTAGGCATCGGAAGCAGCCGGCTTCGTTGCAACCGCACGAAGCGCAGGCCGGGCTCTCAGGCGCCGCTAGAATATCAAGCCCACCGTGCGGGCACCTGAGAATTTCAGCTATGGCACGAATAGGCAGGCGCGGCCGCAGCCGCGTGAGATATCAATGCTGATGTTGCTCAACGGCCGCGTGCAGCGTATCGATCAGCGCCTGGATGCGCGCGTGCTGCATCTTCATCGAAGCCTTGTTCACCACCAGACGCGAGCTGATGGTGGCGATCAGTTCCTGGGGCTCCAGGCCATTGGCACGCAGCGTGTTGCCGGTGTCGACCACGTCGATGATCTTGTCGGCCAGCCCCACCAGTGGCGCGAGCTCCATGGAGCCGTACAGCTTGATGATGTCGACCTGACGACCCTGCTCGGCGTAATAGCGCTTGGCCACGTTGACGAACTTGGTCGCCACACGCAGACGCCCCTTTGGCTCCGGCGCGCCGACCTTGCCGGCGGTCATCAACTTGCAGTTGGCGATCTTCAGGTCGAGCGGCTCGTACAGCCCCTGGCCACCGTACTCCATCAGCACGTCCTTGCCGGCGACGCCAAGGTCGGCCGCACCATGCTCGACATAGGTCGGCACGTCGGTGGCACGGACGATGAGCAGACGCACGTCATCCTGGGTGGTCGGGATGATCAGCTTGCGGCTCTTGTCCGGATTCTCGGTAGGCTCGATGCCCGCGGCAGCGAGCAGTGGCAGCGTGTCATCGAGAATGCGGCCTTTGGACAGGGCGATGGTGAGCATGGAGCGTTTTCCTTGAACGGCAACGGCCAACCTTGAGCGGCGACCATGTGACCAACTGCGATCTCGCGTAGCAGATCGCTATCAGCCGGGAACGCGGCGAATCTTCGCCCCGAGCAACTGCAGCTTCTCCTCGATGCACTCGTAGCCACGGTCGATGTGGTAGATGCGATCGATCAGCGTATCGCCTTCGGCCACCAGACCGGCGATCACCAGGCTCGCCGAAGCGCGCAGGTCGGTCGCCATGACCGGAGCACCCTTGAGATGATCGACGCCGGTGACGATGGCAGTGTTGCCCTCGACGAGGATCTGCGCACCCATGCGATTCATCTCGTAGACGTGCATGAAGCGGTTCTCGAAGACCGTTTCGATGACCGTACCGGTGCCCTCGGCGATGGCATTGAGCGCGATGAACTGCGCCTGCATGTCGGTGGGAAACGCCGGGTACGGCGCGGTGCGGACGTTGACCGCCTTCGGCCGCTTGCCCTTCATGTCCAGTTCGATCCAGTCGCTGCCGGTATCGATGTGCGCGCCCGCCTCGACCAGCTTGTGCAGCACGGCTTCGAGCAGCGTCGCGTCGGTATCCTTCAGGCGCACGCGACCGCCAGTGGCTGCAGCGGCGACCAGATAGGTGCCGGTCTCGATACGGTCGGGCATCACGCTGTAACGACCACCACCGAGGCGCTTGACGCCGTCGATGGTGATGGTGTCGGTGCCGGCACCGGAGACCTTGGCGCCCATGGCATTGAGGAAGTTGGCCAAATCGACCACCTCCGGCTCACGCGCGGCGTTTTCCAGCACGCTGCGACCGTTGGCCAGCGCCGCGGCCATCATGATGTTCTCGGTACCGGTCACACTGACCGTATCGAAGAAGAAGTGTGCGCCGCGCAGGCCACCGGCCGGGGCCTTGGCCTTGATGTAGCCGCCTTCGACGTCGATCTGCGCGCCCATGGCCTCGAGACCGCGGATGTGCAGGTCGACTGGCCGCGAACCGATGGCACAACCACCGGGCAGCGCGACCTCAGCCTCGCCGAAACGCGCGACCATGGGGCCGAGCACGAGGATCGAGGCGCGCATGGTCTTCACCAGCTCGTACGGCGCGACCAGGGTCTTGATGCTGCTGGCGTCGACTTCGACACTGAGCTTCTCGTCGATGACAGGCTGCACGCCCATACGACCGAACAGCTCGATCATCGTGGTGATGTCGTGCAGGTGCGGGAGGTTGCACACCGTAACCGGAGTATCGGCCAGCAAGGTGGCGGCCAGAATCGGCAGAGCGGAGTTCTTTGCACCGGAAATGCGAATCTCGCCATCGAGGCGAATGCCGCCGGTAATGATCAGTTTGTCCATGGAGATTCCCGTAAGCCGCAGGCTCGAAGCACTGTCGAAGGGGGCGGCGCGGTCATCGAGACGCGCTCTGCCTGGAATGATTGGTTGCGCGGGCCTAAGCCGATCAGGCGCGCGCGGCCCAGTCTGTGCGACTGAAGAACTTCATGGTGACGGCGTGGATGCTGCCGTCGGCGATCCATGGGTTGAGGTGAGCGTAGATCTGTTGCTGACGCTTCACCGGGCTCAGGGCGGCCAGCTCATCACTGATCACGTTGAGCTGGAAGTTGCAGCCTTCGCCTTCCACTTCCACCTGGGCTCCCGGAATCTTCGCTTCCAGGAAATTCTTCACTTCTAGGGCCTGCATGTTCTACCTCGATCGGGCGCAGGACGCGCACGGGCCGGCCATCATACAAAAAAGCCCGAAGGCTGCGAACCCCGAACCTCGCGCGCAGATCTCAATCCAGCGTTTCGGCCCCCTGATCGCGCTCGCGCCGCTGCCGCGACAGCCCGCTGTCGCTCTGCACGGCCGGGAAGCGCGAGGAGGCAAAGCGCACCACCAGGATCGCCAGCGCCAGCAGCAGGATCGCGCCGGACACATAGACCACGCCCATGTCCGGACGGTGGTGATGGGAAATATCGGAAATCAGCAGGCGGGTCAGTGCGGTGATCGCCACATAGATAAGGAAGCGCACCGGCATGTGGTTGGTCTTGAAATAGATCCCGACCATCGCGCCCAGCTCGAGATAGATGAACAGCAGCAGGATGTCATCTATCGATATGTGGCCCTTCTCGACCATGCCGAGAAAGGCCATGACCGCAGCCCAAGCCGTCACTGCGCCGATGGCAAACAGCGCCAGGTAGTGGAAGCTCTCGACCAGCAAATTGCCAAGCGATTCAGCGAGCCCATGCACGCCATCGCGCAGGTTTTCCGCCCAGCGCAGTTTCATACGGCTGTCTCCTTGTCAGACCGGGGAAGCGTCCAGCGGCAGGATATCCATAAGGCCGGACACCCTGGCGATCTTCTGCATGTCGTCCGGCAAACCAGTGACACGCAGCTCGACGCCAGCCGCCCTGGCATCGCGCATGAAAGCCAGAAGCAGCGACAGCCCGACACTACTGGAGCGCTCCACGGCGGAGCAATCGAGCGTCAGCGGCGAGCGGCCGCCAGCGATCAGCGACCGGCCGGCTTCACGCAAGGCCGGTCCACTGCGGTAATCCAACACGCCGCGCAGGCGCAGTTCGGCCTCGCCAGAGCGCTCGATCTGCGCCTCACTCATCACCAGCCGCCTGCTGCCCGGCTTCGGTTTCCTTCGCCCGCGCCACCACTTCGGCCCAGCCATCGATGGTCTTGTCCAGATCGCCGCCGTTCTTCTGCATCGAGTCGGCGAACTGGTCACGGAACAGCTTGCCTATGTTGATGCCATTGATGATCACGTTGCGCACGCGCCACTCGCCATCGTTGACCATGGTGTAGGACACCGGATAGATCTCGCCCTGCCGCCCCACCACTTCCATGCCGACACTGGTGCGCTTGGGGTCCTGCTTGCCGCTGGGCGGCAGCACGCGAATCTGCTGGTTGTTGTACTCGAGCAAGGCATTGCCATAGAACTGCATCAGGCTGCGCTTGAAGTTTTCCTGAAAACGCTTCATTTGCTCGGGCGAGGCATTGCGCGAGTACTTGACGGTCATGATGCTGCGAGAGATGCCGTCCGCATCGACTACCGGACCGAGAATCTCATTGAGCGAATCGTAGAACGCCGACGGATCGTTACGGTACTGCTCCTTGTTGGCCTTCAGGTCGGCCAGCAGTTCGTCGGTGGTCTTCTGGATCACCTGATGCGCGCTCAGCGCGGCATGGGAGAACATGGGCAATACGGCCAGCAGAACCAGCAGGCCGCAACGCAGGGCAGTCATCATTCGCTTCTCCTTTACTCTTTATTAACCGAATTGAGCAGGAACTTGCCGATCAGGTCCTCGAGCACCAGCGACGACTGGGTGTCCTGGATGGTATCTCCGTCCTTCAGCACCTCTTCCTCCCCGCCCACGCTGATGCCGACATACTTCTCTCCGAGCAGGCCGGCCGTCAGGATCGAGGCCGTGGAATCGGCCGGCAGGATGTTCACATCCTCCTGGATTTCCAGGGTCACCCGTCCGGTATAGCTGTCGCGGTCCAGATCGATCGCGGTGACCTTGCCGATGGTTACGCCAGCCATGGTCACCTTTGATCGGACCGTCAATCCGGCGATATTGTCGAAATAGGCATACAGCTTATAGGTATCGGTGTCGGCCACGCTCAGCCCGCTGACGCGCAGCGACAGCAGCAGCAGGGCCAGCAGGCCGGCGAGCAGGAACAGGCCGACGCCCATCTCCAGAGTGCGGATACGCATCAGAAATCTCCAAACATCAATGCGGTCAAAATGAAGTCGAGCCCAAGCACCGCCAGCGAGGCGTAGACCACGGTTCGGGTCGTGGCGCGACTGATCCCTTCGGAAGTCGGCTCGCAGTCGTAGCCCTGGAAGACAGCGATCCAGGTCACGACGAAGGCGAATACGACGCTCTTGATCACGCCGTTGAGCACATCCGAATGAAAGTCGACACTGTTCTGCATGTTGGCCCAGAACGAGCCTTCGTATACGCCGAGCCAGTCAACGGCGACCATCGCTCCGCCCCAGATGCCGACCACATTGAAGATCAGCGTCAACAACGGCAGGGAAATGAAACCCGCCCACAGGCGCGGCGCGATGATGTATTTCAGCGGGTCGACACCGATCATCTCCAGGCTCGACAACTGCTCGGTTGACTTCATGTTGCCGATCTCGGCCGCCAAGGCCGATCCGGCGCGACCGGCGAACAGCAATGCAGTCACTACCGGCCCCAGCTCACGCAGCAGCGTCAACGCGACCATCTGCCCGACAGCCTGCTCGGAGCCGTAGCTGCTGAGGATGTTGTACCCCTGCAGCGCCAGCACCATACCGATGAAGATACCGGACACCACCACGATAGCCAGCGACAGCACCCCCACCGAATAGAGCTGCTTGACCAGCAGGGAAAATCCGTTGCGCAGCCCGCTGCGACCGAACAGGGCGTGCATGAGAAAAAGCGTCGAGCGCCCCAACGCCGCCACGACATCAAGACCGGCACGCCCGAGCAGAGCAATCCGATCCAACAGCGAACGCTTACGCATCACCACCTCCCAGCAGATCATCAGCGTAGGCCGGCGCAGGGAAATGGAATGGAACCGGGCCATCTGCCGAACCTTTCATGAACTGCCGGATACGCGGATTATCCGATTCCATCAGCTCCGCCGGCGTACCCTGCCCCAGGACCTGGGCATCACCCACGACATAGATGTAATCGGCGATGGAGGCAGTCTCTGCCAAGTCGTGCGACACCACGATACTGGTTATTCCCAGCGCATCGTTGAGCAGCCTGATCAGGCGCACCAAGACCCCCATCGCGATCGGGTCCTGTCCGGCGAAAGGCTCGTCATACATCAGAATCTGCGGATCGAGGGCAATCGCCCGCGCCAGCGCAACACGTCGCTTCATGCCGCCGGACAGCTCGTCCGGCATCAGCTCGATGGCGCCACGCAAGCCGACGGCCTGCAGCTTCATCAGCACGATGTCGCGAATCATTTCGTCCGGCAGCCGGGTATGAACGCGCAGCGGGAATGCGACGTTCTCGAACACATCGAGATCGGTGAACAGCGCACCGCTCTGGAACAGCACGCCCATCTGCTTGCGCATGTCGAACAGCTCGCTGCGCGAGAGGCTCGGCAGGTTCTGCCCGGTCACCCAGACCTCACCGCGCGAAGGCATCAGCTGGGCGGCGATCAGCCGCAGCAGCGTCGTCTTTCCGCATCCCGACGGCCCCATGATGGCCGTTACCTTCCCTCGCGGAATGGCGATATCGACGTTATTGAAGATACTCCGCTCGCCGCGCATGAAGGTTACTCCCTTCAGCTCGACCGCGTAGTCGTTGCAGGCGCTCATCTGGTCTCCTTGCATGCAGTCTGCGAAACAGACGGCTCCCGATGACGCCGGGATACTTTCTGCCCTGACCGTTTTCGGCGGCGCACTATAGCACCGCGCCCGAAAGCGCCCAACCGAGGAGCGCTTCCAGCAATGACCTGGTGGCGACTCGTTCAGCTTCGGTTCAGCCAACAATGATCGAATCGACCGAACTTCGCCGAGCAGCACCGACATTTTCGATGAGCCACAGACGGTTTCTCGCTATAATCCACGCCTTTTAATCGGACGACCCCGCCAGCCATGAGCCAGAGCAGCCAACTGATCGAAACCGCGCAACGCACCATTCGCCTGGAAATCGAGGCAGTAGAGCAGCTGAACGCACGGATCGATGCCTCTTTTGTCAAGGCATGCGACCTGATCCTTGCGTGCAAGGGCCGGGTCGTCGTGGTTGGCATGGGCAAATCCGGCCACATCGGCCGCAAGATCGCAGCCACCCTGGCTAGCACCGGCACCGCCGCATTCTTCGTGCATCCCGCCGAGGCAAGCCATGGCGACATGGGCATGATTACCCAGGACGATGTCGTTCTTGCCCTGTCCAACTCCGGCACCACCAGCGAGATCGTCACGCTGCTGCCACTGATCAAGCGCCTTGGCATTACCCTGATCAGCATGACCGGCAACCCCAACTCGGTATTGGCCAAGGCCGCCGCGGTGAACCTGGATGCCAGCGTGGCCATCGAGGCCTGCCCGCTGAACCTCGCACCGACCTCCTCCACCACCGCCAGCCTGGTGCTCGGCGATGCCCTGGCAATCGCCCTGCTCGAGGCCCGCGGCTTCACCGCCGAGGACTTCGCCTTCTCCCACCCCGGCGGCGCACTGGGCCGGCGCCTGCTACTCAAGGTCGAGCATGTGATGCACACCGGCGGTCGCCTGCCCAAAGTTCAACGCGGTACCTCACTGCGCGACGCACTGCTGGAGATGACTCAGAAGGGGCTGGGCATGACGGTGATCGTCGAGGCCGATGGCCGCCTGGCCGGCATTTTTACCGACGGCGACTTGCGCCGCGCGCTGGACAAGGGCGTGGACGTGCGCGAGACGCGTATCGATGAAGTCATGACCGTCCACGGCAAGACCGCCAATGCCGAGATGCTGGCAGCCGAGGCATTGAAGATCATGGAAGACCACAAGATCAGCTCGCTCGTGGTGATCGATGAGCAGGAGCTACCCATCGGCGCGCTGAACATGCATGACCTGCTGCGTGCGGGGGTCATGTAATGCACGAACATCTTCTGCAGCGCGCACGCGACATCCGCCTGGCCATTTTCGATGTGGATGGCGTGCTGACCGATGGCCGCCTGTACTTTCTCACCGACGGCAGCGAATTCAAGACTTTCAATACGCTGGACGGCCACGGCATCAAGATGCTGATCAACTCGGGCGTACGCACCGCCATCATCAGTGGCCGCAAGACGCCTGTGGTGGAGCGACGAGCACAGAACCTGGGCATCCAGCACCTGTATCAGGGTCGCGAAGACAAGCTGGTGGTGCTTGACGAGCTGCTGGCCGAACTCGGGCTGAACTACTCTGAAGTGGCCTATCTGGGCGACGACCTGCCCGACCTGCCGGTGATTCGCCGGGTTGGCCTCGGCATGGCTGTGGCCAGCGCCGACAGCTTCGTCCGCGAGCATGCCCACGGCGTTACCCAGGCCCGCGGTGGCGAGGGTGCGGCGCGTGAGTTCTGCGAACTGATCATGCGCGCGCAGGGCACTCTGGCCGCCGCGCAAAACGCATATCTGTAGAGGTCTGCATGCTTCGCAAAATGCGCTTCGCTGTCCTGCTTACACTGATCGCCGCCCTGCTGGTGGCGGTCGGCTACTGGAACATCCGCCCGGAAAGTTTCATGCAGGAGCCATCCGTCGCCAGCGGCGCAACGCCTGATGTCGACTTCTACGTGATCAATTCCCGCACGGTGCAATATCAGCCCGACGGCAAGCGTAACTACGAACTGACCGCAGACAAGCTCGAGCACATCAAGGCGAGCGACATCAGTCTGCTGACCAAGCCGGATCTGCTGTCCTATCGCGGCACCGAACTGCCGTGGCACGTGCGTAGTGAGCGCGGCGAAGTATCGGCCGAAGGCGACGAAGTGCTGCTGATCGATCAGGTCAAGGTCGAGCGCACCGATGCCAAGGGCCGCCCGACGATCCTTACCACCAGCCGCCTGACGGTGTGGCCGGAGAAGGATTATGCCGAGACAAAGCAAGCCGTTAGAATCGAGGCCGCCAATGGCGTGACCACGGCAACCGGCATGAAAGCGTACATGGATGACGGCAGGATGCTCCTGCTGTCCAACGTAAGAGGCCAGCATGAGCTGCGTTAAGACTCTCCCCCTCCTGCTCGGTTTGAGCGCATTCTGGCTAGGCGCCAGCGCGTGGGCGCTTCCCGAGGACCGTGAACAGCCAATCCGCGTTCAAGCCGACACCGCCGAGCTGGACGACCGACAGGGCGTGGCGGTCTACCGCGGCGACGTGGTCATCACCCAGGGCACGATGAAGATCACCGGCGACACGGTGACCATCACTCAGGACGAGAACGGCGACGTCGAAGTCTTCACCTCCATCGGCAAACCGGCCTACTACGAGCAGAAGCCTGCGGCGGACAAGGAAATCGTCAAAGCCTACGGCCTGACCATCCAGTACTTCGCCGCCAACGAGCGGATCGTGCTCATCGATCAGGCCAAGGTCGTTCAGGAAGGCAACACCTTCGAAGGCGAGAAGATCGTCTATGACACCCGTCGCCAGATCGTCAATGCTGGCCGCGCCACCAACGCCGATGTGACCACGCCGCGCCCACGTGTGGACATGGTCATCCAGCCGCGCAAGAACGGGCAGGCAGCGGAGCAGGCGGAGTAATGGCCGTCCTCAAAGCCCAGCATCTGGCCAAGAGCTACAAGAGCCGCCAGGTCGTCCGTGATGTCAGCCTGTCCATCGAAAGTGGGCAGATCGTCGGCCTGCTCGGCCCCAACGGGGCTGGCAAGACCACCTGCTTCTACATGATCGTCGGCCTGGTGAATGCCGACCAGGGTCGAGTACTGATCGATCAGAACGACGTGACCCATCTGCCGATGCACGGTCGCGCGCGCGCCGGGATCGGCTATCTGCCGCAGGAGGCCTCGATCTTCCGCAAGCTCTCGGTCGCCGACAACATCATGGCGATTCTCGAGACCCGCAAGGATCTGGACCGTAGCGGCCGCCAGCAGGCGCTGGAAGGCCTGCTGCAGGAGTTCCACATCAACCATATCCGCAACAGCCTCGGCATGAGCCTGTCCGGCGGCGAGCGTCGCCGCGTGGAGATCGCCCGTGCGCTGGCTACTGCGCCCAAATTCATCCTCCTCGACGAACCCTTCGCTGGCGTCGATCCGATATCGGTGGGCGACATCAAACAGATCATCCACCACCTCAAGGCCAAGGGCATCGGCGTACTGATCACCGACCACAATGTCCGTGAAACCCTGGACATCTGCGAAACCGCCTACATCGTCAACGATGGCCAGCTGATCGCCGAGGGCGACGCCCAAACAATCCTGAGCAACCAACTGGTCAAGGAAGTCTATCTGGGCCACGAATTCCGTCTGTAGAGCCGTTTTTTTTGCGCAGCTCGGCAAATCGGCCCTAGGCAAAGGCTTCCTCGGCAGGCATATAATTTGCTTTCTGTTGGCGCCTGGCGCGCCACATGTCGGAACGGGCGCGGTTGCGCCGGCATAAAAGGTTTGAAGTCCTCTGCCATGAAACCATCGCTAGTCCTGAAGATGGGCCAGCAGCTGACGATGACACCGCAGCTGCAACAGGCCATACGCCTCCTCCAGCTATCCACCCTCGATCTGCAACAGGAGATCCAGGAAGCGCTGGATTCGAATCCCATGCTCGAGCGCGAGGAAGACGGCGACGACTTCGACAGCTCCGACCCGATGGCCGAAGCTGCTGACCGCCCAGCTGAGGCCACCAGCGAGAAAAGCGCCACACAGGACAGCACCTACGACGAGCCATCGCACGGCAGCGAAAGCCTCGATGACGCTGACTGGGGTGAACGCATTCCCAGCGAGCTGCCGGTCGACACCGCCTGGGAGGACATCTACCAGACCAGCGCCAGCAGCCTGCCCAGCAACGATGATGACGAGTGGGACTTCACCAGCCGCACGTCATCTGGCGTCAGCCTGCAGAGCCACCTGCTCTGGCAACTCAATCTCGCGCCGATGAGCGATACCGATCGACTGATCGCCACCACGCTGATCGACTGCATCAACGATCAGGGCTATCTCGAAGAGTCGCTCGAGGAAATCACCGACTCGTTCGACCCAGAACTGGAGATCGAACTCGACGAAGTCGAAGTCGTGCTGCACCGCATCCAGCAGTTCGAACCCGCCGGGATCGGCGCGCGCGATCTGCGCGAATGCCTGCTGCTGCAACTGCGTCAGCTGCCCGAGCGCACCCCCTGGTTGAGCGAAGCGCAGCGTTTGGCCAGCGATTACCTGGATGTCCTCGGCAGCCGCGACTACAACCTGCTGATGCGCCGGATGAAGCTCAAGGAGGACGAGCTACGCCAGGTGATCGAGCTGATCCAGACGCTCAACCCGCGCCCGGGTTCTCAGATCGAAGCGAGCGAGCCGGAATATGTGGTGCCTGACGTGATCGTCCGCAAGCACAACGACCGTTGGCTGGTAGAGCTGAACCAGGACGCCATGCCACGCCTGCGCGTCAATGCGCAGTACGCCAGCTTCGTCAAACGTGCCGATTCCAGTGCCGACAACACCTTCATGCGCAACCAGCTGCAGGAAGCACGCTGGTTCATCAAGAGCCTGCTCAGCCGCAATGAAACGCTGATGAAGGTCGCCACGCAGATCGTCGAGCACCAGCGTGCATTTCTCGAGCATGGTGACGAGGCCATGAAACCGCTGGTGCTGCACGACATCGCCGAAGCGGTGGGCATGCACGAGTCGACCATTTCGCGCGTGACGACCCAGAAATACATGCACACACCGCGCGGCATCTACGAACTCAAGTACTTCTTCTCCAGCCACGTCAGCACGGCAGAAGGCGGGGAATGCTCGTCCACCGCGATCCGCGCGATCATCAAGAAGCTGGTGGCGGCGGAAAACCAGAAAAAGCCGTTGAGCGACAGCAAGATCGCTGGTTTACTGGAAGCGCAGGGCATTCAGGTAGCCCGCCGCACAGTCGCCAAATACCGGGAGTCGCTCGGTATCGCGCCATCCAGCGAGCGCAAACGATTACTGTGATCGGCCAAGGCCGAAACGTCCCGGCGGCAGGGCTTCGGACCTGCTCTTCGCACAAGGCAAAGGAGATAGCAGTATGCAAGTCAATATCAGCGGTGTTCATCTGGAAGTAACCAATGCCCTGCGTGACTACATCGAGGAGAAGTTCGATCGGCTTGCCCGTCATTTCGACCGCATCATCAGCGTCCAGGTGATCCTGCAGGTCGAGAAGCTCAAGCAGAAAGCCGAAGCGACGCTGCATGTCGCTGGCCGCGAAGTGGTCGCCAACTCGGAACACGAAGACATGTATGCTGCCGTCGACCTGCTGGTCGACAAGCTCGATCGCCAGCTGATCAAGCACAAGGAAAAGCAGCTCGACCATACCCAGGGCGCCATCTCCCGCTGACTCCCAGACATGATCCGACTCGAAAACATCCTGACCCCCGGACGTTCCCTGGTGAACGTCCCGGGCGGTAGCAAGAAACGCGTCCTGGAACAGATCGCCAAGGTCATCGCCCAGGACCTCACAGACCTCGACTCCCAGACCATATTCGAAAGCCTGATTGCCCGCGAGAAGCTGGGATCGACCGGATTTGGCAACGGCATCGCCATCCCTCACTGCCGCATGGTCGGCTGTAACGCCCCGCTGAGTGCCGTGCTGCGGCTCGAAACGCCGGTGGACTTCGACGCCATCGACGGCGCGCCGGTAGACCTGCTGTTCGTCTTGCTGGTACCGGAAGCGGCCACCGACGAGCACCTCGAGCTGCTGCGCCAGATCGCCAGCATGCTTGACCGTGAAGAGGTGCGCCAGCGACTGCGCCAGGCGCCGACCAATGAGAGCCTCTATCAGGTCGTCGTCGACGTCCAGAATGGCGCCTAGCGGAGTGGGGGCCAGATGCGGCTGATCATCGTCAGTGGCCGTTCGGGCTCGGGCAAGAGCACCGCGCTGAACGTGCTCGAAGACAACGGTTTCTACTGCATCGACAACCTGCCGGCGGGCCTGCTTCCCGAGCTTGCCGAGCGCGCGCTGCTGCACACCGAGCTGCTGCATCCGCAGGTCGCCGTTTCCATCGATGCGCGCAACCTGCCCAGTCAACTGAAGCGTTTTCCGGAGCTGCTCGAAGAGGTTCGCGCCAGGCATATCCAGTGCGACGTGCTGTATCTGGACGCGGACGACGAAACCCTGCTCAAGCGGTTCTCGGAAACCCGCCGACGTCATCCGCTGACCAACGAGAACCGCTCCCTCGCCGAGGCTATCCGCGACGAGGAGCTGCTATTGGCAGCCATCATCGACCATGCCGACCTGAAGATCGACACCACGCACCTGAATCTCTATCAGCTGCGCGACGTCCTGAAGCTGCGCCTGCTGAACAGACCCGAACCCGGCACCGCATTCCTCATCGAGTCGTTCGGTTTCAAGCGCGGCATGCCGGTCGACGCCGACCTGGTGTTCGATGTGCGCTGCCTGCCCAACCCCTACTGGAAAGCCGAGCTGCGCGACTTCTCCGGGCTCGATCAACCGGTCATCGACTATCTGACCGCCCAGCCCGACGTAGAGGAGATGTTTCAGGACATCCATGCCTACCTGAGCAAATGGCTGCCCCGCTTCGCCGCCAGCAACCGCGCATACGTAACCATCGCCATCGGCTGTACCGGCGGCCATCATCGCTCGGTTTATCTGGCTGAGCGCCTGGGCCAAGCGCTCAGGGAGCCGCTGAAGAATCTGCAGGTCCGTCACCGGGACCTCGCCTAGGAATACCTGCCCCATGCCTGCCCGCGAAGTCACCATCATCAACAAGCTCGGTCTGCATGCGCGCGCGGCGGCCAAGTTCGTCGGCGTTGCCAACCGCTATCCGTGTGCCGTCCGTGTCGGCCGCTGCCCGGCCACGCTGGTGGACGGCAAGAGCATCATGGCGGTCATGATGCTTGCCGCCAGCAAGGGCTCGACTCTGCACCTGCACACCGAAGGCGAGCAGGAGCACGAAGCCCTGGCAGCCCTGGTCGCACTGATTGACGATTATTTCGAAGAAGGCGAATAAGGCCTCGAGCGGCCGGCGCGGATGATGACCACGCCGGCTGGGCGAGGCTACTTGCCCGCCACCGTCATCCGCTCGATCAGCACCGAGCCGGTGCGCACATTGCCACGCGTCTCGATATCACAACCTACCGCGACGATCTGACGGAACATGTCACGCAGGTTGCCGGCGATAGTCACTTCCTGCACCGGGAACTGAATCTCGCCATTCTCGACCCAGTAGCCGCCTGCACCGCGCGAGTAATCCCCGGTCACAAGATTCAGCCCCTGCCCCATCAGTTCCGTTACCAGCAGCCCGCGCCCCATCTGACGGATCAGTGCCGCCTGATCCTCGTCGCCGTGACTGACGAACAGGTTGTGCACGCCGCCGGCGTTGGCCGTGCTCGGCATGCCAAGCTTGCGTCCCGAGTAGGTCGATAGCACGTAGGACAGGAGGCGCCCCCCCTCAACGAAGGGTTTGGCATAGGTCGCCAAGCCATCGCCATCATAACCGGCACTCCCCAGCGCCCGCGGGATGTGAGGGCGCTCGTCCAGGCTCAGCCACTCGGGGAACAGCGTCTGCCCCAGCGCGCCCTCCAGGTACGATGCCTTGCGGTAGAGGTTGCCACCGGAAATCGCTGCGATGAAATGGCTGAACAGCCCAGTAGCCAGCTCCGGTGCGAACAGCACCGGCACCTCGCAGGTCGGGATCGGACGCGCGCCCAGCCGCCGAACTGCACGCTCAGCCGCTCGCTGACCGATGGTCAGCGGATCGATCAGCGCCTCGCCGATCCGGTTCACGTCATAGAAATAGTCCCGCTGCATCTGCCCGTCGCTTTCAGCGATCATCACGCAGCTCAGACTGTGCCGGCTGCTGCAATAACCGCCGATGAAGCCGTTGCTGTTGCCGTAGGCCCGACAGCCCTGATGGGTATTGAGGCTGGTGCCGTCGGCGTTGCGAATCCGCTGGTCGAAGGCGAAGGCCGCACCTTCACAGCTCAGCGCCTGCTCGATCGCCTGTTCGGGAGTGATCGCCCACGGGTGGTAGAGGTCGAGATCGGGAAGCTCGCGCGCCATCAGCGTGGCGTCGGCGAGGCCGGCGAATTCGTCCTCCGAGGCGTGCCTGGCAATGGCCAAGGCGGCAGCAACGGTTTCCCGGATGGCATCGTCGCCGCTGCCGGTTGTGCTCGCCGTGCCTTTGCTCTGGCCGACATAGAGCGTAATGCCGAAGCCCTGGTCGCGATTGTACTCGACCGTTTCCACCTCGCCTTGACGCACCGTGGTGGACAGGCCCTGCTCCATCGAGACCGAAACCTCACTGGCGCTGGCGCCCTGCCGACGCGCCTCTTCGATGATGCGCTCGACCTTATCGCGCAAGCCGGGCAGCGCATGCGGTCCGATGCCCTCTACTTCACTCATAAGCTCTCCCAAAACCAGTGCAATCGATTCAAGTAGCAGCCCGACATCAGCTACGCTGAGCCGGCTGCCGGGGCTGCTGTTATCATGGCGGCATTTCCTAGTGGACCATCCCCATGTCTGAACACTCCGACGTCGACGGCTTCGACGAAAAAAGCAAATCCCAGGTCAAGCGCGAACTGCTGGCGCTGCAGGAACTCGGCGAGCGTCTGACCACGCTCAAGCCCGATCTCATTGCTCGCCTGCCGCTCAGCGACGCACTGCAAAAGGCACTCGCCGACGCGCCCAAACACAAGGCACACATCGCACGCAAACGGCATATCCAATACATCGGCAAACTGATGCGTGACCAGGACGTCGACGCGATCCTGGCCCTGGTCGACCAGCTCGACGCCTCGACCCGCCAGTACAACGAACGGTTCCATGCGCTGGAACGTTGGCGTGACCGCCTGATCGCTGGCGACGACAGCACCCTGGAAGCCTTCGTCGCCGAGTATCCGGAGACCGACCGCCAGCACCTGCGCGGACTGATCCGCCATGCGCAGCATGAAGCGGCACGCAACAAGCCGCCGGCAGCGAGCCGGAAAATCTTCAAATACATCCGTGACCTGGACGAGACCAAGCGTGGCCTGCGCTGACGTCAGCTCCAGGCCGCCGGTCACGATCCGACGCGCGCCTGCTCAAGCGCCCGTCCCTCCCACGGTGATCTCGTCGATCTTCAGCGTCGGCTGACCGACGCCCACCGGCACCGACTGGCCGTCCTTGCCGCAGGTGCCGACACCGCTATCCAGCGCCAAGTCGTTGCCTACCATCGACACCCGATTCATCACTTCAGGGCCGTTGCCGATCAGCGTCGCGCCCTTCACCGGCGCGGTGATCTTGCCATCCTCGATCAGATAGGCCTCGCTGGTGGAGAAGACGAACTTGCCACTGGTGATGTCGACCTGGCCGCCGCCGAGGCTGGCGCAGTAGATACCCTTTTTCACCGAGCGGATGATTTCCTGCGGATCGCTCTCGCCGGCCAGCATGTAGGTGTTGGTCATGCGCGGCATCGGCAGGTGCGCGTAGGACTCGCGGCGGCCGTTGCCGGTTGGCGCGACGCCCATCAGCCGGGCGTTTAGCTTGTCCTGGATATAGCCCTTGAGAATGCCGTTCTCGATCAGTGTGGTGCACTGCGTCGGCGTGCCTTCGTCATCGACGCTGAGCGAACCTCGGCGATCCGCCAGGGTTCCGTCATCGACGATGGTGCACAGGCTGGACGCCACCTTCTGCCCGATCCGACCGCTGTAGGCCGAGCTGCCCTTGCGATTGAAATCACCCTCCAGCCCATGGCCGACCGCCTCGTGCAGCAGTACACCAGACCACCCGGGGCCGAGCACCACCGGCAGTGACCCAGCAGGCGCCGGCACTGCCTCGAGATTGACCAGCGCCTGCCGCAGCGCTTCGCGCGCATAGCCCATGGCGCGATCCTCGTCGAGGAAATACCGGTAGCCGGTACGTCCGCCGCCACCCTGCCCACCGCGCTCGCGACGGCCGTTCTGCTCGACGATCACGCTGACGTTGAAACGCACCAGCGGGCGGATATCCGAAGCCATGCCGCCATCCAGCGCGGCAACCAGAACATGCTCCCAGACACCCGCCAGGCTCACCGTGACCTGCTTGATCCGCGGATCGAGCGCTCGCGTCGCGACATCGATGCGCTTGAGCAGCTCCACCTTTTCGCCCCGGCTCAGACCGTCGAGCGGATTATCGCGGCCGTAGAGCGGCTCGAATGCTGCCCGGGACAGCACACCGACCTGCACCTGCTTGCCGCTGCGGGCAATCGACCGCGCGGCCTGGGCCGCCTGACGCAAGGCATCGGCCGTGATCGCGTTGCTGTAGGCGAACCCGGTCTTCTCACCGGAAAGCGCCCGAACGCCGACGCCCTGTTCGATGTGAAAACCGCCTTCCTTGACGATGCCATCTTCCAGTACCCAGGACTCGGATACCTGATCCTGAAAATACAGATCAGCAGCATCCACGCCAGGACCGGCGAGCTCGCCCAGCAGCGCTGGGAGATCGTCGATGGTCAGGCCACCCGGCGTCAGCAGACGCTCGGTTACGGGTAACAGCAGTTCACTCATATTCACTCCAGACAGTCCGTGATCAAGCACGGGACGGAAAAACGGCGGTGGCGCTGCACCGGCATGCGCTGGCGGATGGCCGCCTGCTCGGGCACATCTCGTTCGGCGAGCAGCGCTGTCTCAGCAGCCGCCTGCTCGCACAACAACCGACCCCAGGGGTCAACGATAGACGAATGCCCATAAGTGACGCGACCGCCGGCGTGCGTACCGACCTGAGCGGCAGCCAGTACGTAGCACTGCGTCTCTATGGCGCGGCAGCGGATCAGAGTCGTCCAGTGTGCCTCACCGGTCACGGTGGTGAAGGCAGAGGGCGCACTGATCAGTTCGGCCCCTGCGTCGCGCAGCGCCATGTACAACTCGGCAAAGCGCAAGTCGTAGCAGACGGTCATGCCCAGCCGTCCAACCGGCGTGTCGGCCACGACCAGCCGCTGCCCTGCCCCGTAGGTATCGGATTCGCGGTACTGCTGCCGACTGTCGGCCACATCGGCGTCGAACAGGTGCACCTTGTCATAACGCGCGACCCGCTGTCCGTGCTCGTCGATGAGCAGCGAACAGGCATTGGGCCGGTCCTGCGGACGGTCGTCGGGTGGCAGCGGCACGGTTCCAGCGACAATCCACAATCTGAGGTCGCGCGCGGTACGTTTCAACCAGGGCAGAACAGGCCCTTGGCCTTCCGCTTCGGCGCGCCCCAGCTGCTGTGGGTCACTGCAGCCCATGGCGGCGAAGTTCTCTGGCAGCACCGCCAAGCGGGCCCCGCCCGCGGCAGCCTGCTCGAGCAGGCGCCGGGCGGCAGCTAGATTGCCGGCGACATCGGCCTGGCTGGTCATCTGGATTACCGACAGCGACATGAATGCTCCCGTCGAATTGCGATGGCCGCGAGACACCGACCAGTCAATTGGGCTTCTCGAACGGCTTGTCGAAGCTGATCTTCGGCGATTGCCAAGGTCCCTTGACGTCATACTGTACGCTGGCGAAGCGCGCCACACGGTCGCCCAGCAACTTGTCGACAACGAAAAGTGCCCCGCCAATCGCCGGGGCGCCGACGATCAGCGCAGCCAGCGGCAGGTTGTTGCTGATCGGCAGCGTGACCAGCAGTTTCGCATCGATCTGGTCGCGAGCCATGTCCAGCGTGCCATCCAGCTCGAGGTTGGTCGACGGACCGCTGACGGTGATGGGCTCGCGGGTGTTGAACACGCCCTCCTTGGCCAGCAGCCGACCATCCAGCCGGTCATAACTGAGCCCCTTGCTGAACAGGTCGGAGAAATCCAGTCGCAGGCGACGCCCTATCGAATTGAAATTGAGCACGCCGAACACCCGTAGCGCCTGGGCGCTGCCGTCGACCTCGACGAACTGTCCCTTGCGCAGCCGGGGCTGCATACTGCCGGAATAGCGCGCCATGGCGAACCAGGCTGGCGAGCCGGGCCACTGCCCATCCACATCCAGGCGAAAACTGTCGCTGGTCACCGAGGGCGCAAAGCCCCAGGCAAGCAGTACGTCGGCGAGGTTGCGCCCTTCGAGGCGGCCCTTGTACCAGGTCTGCGCGCCGTCCCAACCGCCACTTCCGGTGATCTTCAGGCCCTTGAGGTCCAGAGCGATGTCGCGGAACTCGATTCCGGCGCTGACCGGCCGCAGCTTCAACGTCCAGGCGCCAAGCACATCGTCGCCCAGGGATATCCGTTTGATGGCGACATCCATCACCGGCAGGCTCTGCGGGTCGACATCGGCCAGCGGATCAGGCCGCTCCTTGGATGCTGCTTCGCCGGTTTGCGCCGGAGCCGGCAGACGCAGGTGCTGGAGATCAGCAACGATGGTGCCACCCTCGGCATCCGGCAGACGAACCGAGCCGCCGATGGTCGAGCTGCGAAGGCCAAGGTCCCAGGCATCGCTCAGTCGCCGCAGGTCCAAGCCAAGGTCGTCGATCCGGGTGCCAAAACCATCGAAACGACCGATCTCGACCTGCGCACGGCGCAGCAGTGAGCCAGTCGTCTGCTGCGCGTCCGCCTTGCCATGTTGCTCGAGCACAGCCTGCCAGGCTTTCAAGTCGAGTTCCGGCAGGCGGCCTCTGACGTAAAGCCCGGCACGGGCGGGAAGATTAGCCGCACCGGGGCCCAGACGCAGCTCACCGCGACCCTGCGCCCAGGCGCCCGGCGGCGCGGCAAACGCCAGCGCGGCGAGCGTCCCATGCTGGACGCCGTAGTGACGCTCGGCCCCTTGCAGAGACATCCGCAACGAGGTATCGCGGCGCTCGCCGGCAGACTTGCCGAACGGCGCTGGCAGATCGATGCGCAGCCCCTGTAGCGACGAGTCGATTTGCAGCTGACTATCCTCACCCGCCAGATCCAGACGCAACTGATAGGGCAGTTCACCGCTGGCGGGCAGCGATTGCCCGATAGCGAGCCACTCAACCAGACGCTGCAACCCCACGGTGCCCTGTGCCTCCAGGCGAGAGGCTGGCTTGCCGGGCGCGCCTGTCGCGACCGCCTTGCCCTTGACCGGAGCGCCGAACAGACGCGCCTGGATGGCCTCTGCGCTCAAGCCCCGTGCGGTGTCGTAGCGGAAATTTCCGCTGAGCTGCTCGAAGGCAAGCTCCGGCTCGGGAATCTTCAGTTTCGCATCGTCGCTGGCGAAATCCACGATGACCCGCGGAGTGCCCTTGCCCAGCGGGATCTGCAGGTCAAGCGTGCCGCTGAGCGCACCCTGCCCCTGCCAGCCGGCGAACAGCTCGGCAGTCCCGATCGGCGCCTCCTGCAGCAGCTTCAAGGCGTCCGCCAGGCTGCTGTTGACCTGTCCTTTCACCGCCAGCTGCGGCACGTTTCCGGCCCCGGCGCGAGGTATCTCCGCTGTCGCATCCCGCACCTGGCTGTCCAGGATCCGCCCTTCCGCGAGCCGGACACGCACCCCACTGTCTTCGATCAGCACCTCGCCGCGGCCCTGTTGCAGCAGGGGCCAGCCGGGCTGAAACGCCAGCTCCGCATCACGCACCTTGAAGTACAGGCTCAGGGCGCGCGCGCTATCGGAAGCGCCCTTGTTCAGTGCGCCCTGGTACTGGAAATAACCTTGCTCGACCGTACCGCTGCGGATCGCCTCCCTGAGCCAGCTGACCAGCGCCGGGCTCAACGCCGGCGAGCGTGTCGGCAGGTATTTCTCGGTGAAGCGCGCATCGCCTTCGCTCAAGCCGACCCGCAGGTCCATGTAATCCTCTGCCGCGGGGTCCCGAGCCAGTCGGATGAGAAAATCTCCGGCGATCTTGCCTTCCTCGCCGTCGATGCGCAGATAGGGCGCAGCCAGCGTGAAGGCCTGCTCATCCAGCGCCCAGGTCAGGCGCCCGCCGGCGTGTCGGTAGCGCCACGGCTCAGGATAAAGTGGCGCAAGCTGCAGGCTGAAGTCGTCGCTGTCCACACGCAACTCGCCGCCGCCCAGGTCACCAAGAATGCTGCCACTCGCGTTCCCCACCGCCGGTATCCAGTTCTGTGCAGCAATGCTGATGCGGTCCAGATTGGCAGCAAACTGCAAGCGCTGCGGCGACTCCATCTGCGGGTAGTAGTCGAGCTGCAGGTTGCGCAATGTTCCGTTGGGTTGCAGCGCCGTCAGCGTCTCGGCGGCAGTCGGCGGCAACGGCGCCAGTGCACGAACGAGCGTGGCGATCGGCGCGATAGCCAGCCGATCCGCCTGCAGGCGCCAGTGCTGCTTGGCCTGATCCTGCTGAAGCTGGATTCGCGCATCGCCCCAGCGCTCGCCGTCGAGATCGAATGCCAGCCGGTCCAGCAGCAGCCGGTAGCCCTGCTCGTTACGATCGATATACGCCTCGCCCCCCAGGTCCTCGAGCTGAACGGACTCACGATCGGCAAAGGACATGCTCAGCTGCGACGCGTTCAACCGTAAAGCAGCACGCTCCAGCGCCTGTTCGCGCCAGCTCACCCACAGCTCGCCACCCATCTTCAGCGTCTGCAGATGCCAGTCGGCGGTCAGCCGGCGTGGCAACCAGGCGGCCCAGTCGCTTTGTGGCAGGCTGAGGTAAACCTGCGCCTCGGCGTGCTGCCAGCGTTGCGGCTGCACCCGCCCCTGAATGTTCAAGGCCAGCGGCTGGCCATCTGGCAGAATGCTGCGCCCGTCCAAGCGGAGCCGCTCGCCGTCGACGCGCAAGCTCAGATCGGTATAGCTCAAGGTCAGCGGCGACTCACCGAATGGTTCCAGCGTGATCTGGCTGTTGCGCACCACCAACCCACGTACCCGCTGCAACGACTCGAGCATCTTCTGTGGCTCGGGCGGTTTCTGCTCGGTACGGGTCGGCAAGCCTTCCACCCGCCACTTGCCCTCGGCATCTTCAGCGACAGACAGCTGCACGCCGCTGAGTTCCAATCGGTTCAACCGCCATGCTCGGGCCCAGAGGCTGCCCGCCAGGTCCGGCACGATAGCGATACGGTCCAGGCGCATCGCGCTGTCCCCTTCACCGAGCAGCACGTCATGCGCCAGCAAACGCGGCGCGAAGCCCTCCCAGCGACCTTCGAGCCTGCCCAGCGTGATTGGCATGCCCAGCGCCGCCTGCGCTTTCTCCTGCACCTCGGCGCGGTATTCGGCGACCAAGGGCACCAGCTGCCGCCCCAGGCTGACGTAGAACGCGGCCAGAATCAGGCCGAACGCGATTATCCAGAACAGCTGGCGCGACAGTGTCAGGAGGAAGGCAGCGAGGCGGTTCATCTGGATGCGCTCCGGTCATCCTGGCCCTTGCGGCCCGGTCTACCTTTGTTCAGAGCAACACCACATCGTACTGTTCCTGGGAGTACATGCTTTCCACCTGGAACTTGATCGAGCGACCGATAAAGGCCTCCAGATCGGCGACATTGCCCGACTCCTCGTCGAGCAGACGATCGATCACCTTCTGATTGGCCAGCACCCGGTAGCCTTCGGCCTGATAGGCCCTCGCCTCCCGCAGGATCTCGCGGAAGATCTCGTAGCAGACGGTCTCCGGAGTCTTCAGCTTGCCACGCCCCTGACAGCACATGCAGGGTTCGCACAGCACCTGTTCGAGGCTTTCGCGGGTGCGCTTGCGGGTCATCTGCACCAGGCCAAGTTCGGTGATGCCGATGATGTTGGTCTTGGCGTGATCGCGCTCCAGCTGCTTTTCCAGCGTGCGCAGGACCTGGCGACGATGCTCCTCGTCCTCCATGTCGATGAAGTCGATGATGATGATGCCGCCCAGATTGCGCAGCCGGAGCTGGCGTGCGATGGCGGTGGCCGACTCGAGGTTGGTCTTGAAGATGGTTTCTTCCAGCGTCCGGTGGCCGACGAAGGCGCCGGTGTTGACGTCGATGGTGGTCATCGCCTCGGCCGGATCGATGATCAGGTAACCGCCGGACTTGAGCATGACCTTGCGCTCCAGCGCCTTCTGGATCTCGTCCTCGACGCCATAAAGGTCGAAGATTGGGCGCTCGCCTGGGTAATGCTCGAGACGATCGCCCAGCTCGGGCATCAGCTCGCCGACGAACTGCCTGACCTTCTGGAAATTTTCCCGCGAGTCGATGCGGATCTTTTCGATCCGCGGGTTGACCAGATCACGCAGCGTGCGCATGGCCAGAGAGAGGTCTTCGTAGATTACCGTCGGCGCTTCGACGGTCTTGATCTGGCTCGCTATCTGCTCCCACAGGCGGCGCAGATAGCGGATATCCATAAGGATCTCTTCGCTGCCGGCGCCTTCTGCCGCGGTACGCAGGATGAAACCGCCGGCCTCCTGAATGCCTTCGGCCGCCACGCATTCGGCTACGACCTGCTTGAGTCGCTCGCGCTCGGCTTCATCCTCGATACGCAGGGAGATCCCGACATGGCTGGTGCGCGGCATGTAGACCAGGTAGCGAGAAGGGATCGACAACTGCGTGGTCAGACGTGCGCCCTTGGTGCCAATAGGATCCTTGGTGACCTGCACCACCAGGCTCTGGCCCTCATGCACCAGTGCATTGATCGGCTCGACGGCGTTGCCTTCGCGGCTGGATATCTCCGAGGCATGAATGAACGCGGCGCGATCCAGCCCGATGTCGACGAAGGCCGCCTGCATACCCGGCAGCACCCGCACCACCTTGCCCTTGTAAATGTTGCCAACGATGCCGCGGCGCTGGGTGCGCTCGACGTGCACCTCCTGCAAGACACCGTTCTCCACCACCGCCACCCGCGACTCCATGGGGGTGATGTTCATCAGGATTTCTTCGCTCATTGTTGTTCTCGGCGGTGGCTTGATGTGCAGCGCTAGCTGATGGTTCCGGTCGATTCTAACCGGCCGGCGCGTCGAAGCCACAGGCTCTAGCGTGAGCCTTTGGTCCAACGTGGGAGAGCGAACACATCGAGCAGCTGCGTGGTTTCGCACAGCGGCAGGCCGACCACCGCCGAATAGCTGCCATGCAGCTGGCTGACGAAGGCAGCGCCCCAACCCTGGATGGCATAGCCACCCGCCTTGTCCAGCGGCTCGCCACTGTTCCAGTAGCGCTCGGCCTCCGCTTCATCGATGCTGCGAAAGGTCACTTCGCTGATGACCACACGCGCTTCGCAGGCCGAGCGACTGGCAAGCGCCACCGCGGTCATCACCCGATGGGTACGGCCCGAAAGTGCCGCCAGCATTGCCAGGCCTTCATTGCGATCGACCGGCTTGCCAAGGATGCGCTGATCGAGCACCACGCTGGTGTCGGCGCCCAGCACGCAGCCATCGCGCTCACCCAGCACTGCCAATCCGGCGAGGGCCTTGTCCCGCGCAACACGCTCGACATAGGCCTCGGGGGATTCGGTCGGTGAAGGCGTCTCGTCGACCGAGACGCTGATCAGGGAAAACGGAGCGCCTATCTGCGCGAGCAGTTCGCGACGGCGGGGTGATGCCGAGGCGAGAAACAGAGTGCCCATGGCAAGTCCTCAACGTGAATAAGCGACAGCGTCGCATATTCAGGGGGCGTCGAGAAAGGCGCGGAGGGCTTGGCGGCACACCGGCGAGGGGCTGTCAGAACCTGAAGTTGAGTACCTGATCGCCCTTCAGTGACAGGGTACGCTTTTGGGTGATACCGCCAGAGGTCACCTGGATGTCGTAGACACCGCTATCCAGCACCAGCGACACCGGCGTCGCGCCGTGGTCCTGGTCATTGATACGAACCCGGTCATCGTACTTGTTGCTGCGCACGATCAGGGAATGCGTCTGACTGTCGCATTGCTCGTAAGGCACATCGAGGATCGCGCAGGGCATCATCTTCTTCGCGGTGATGGTCGCCTCGATATTCATCCGTGCGTGAACGGTGCCGTCCAGGCTCATGCTTGCCTGCGCGAAGTCCGTACGTGTGCGATAGCGGTACCAGCCAGTATCCAACGCCAGCTCCGCCACCTGATCACGGATGTCCTCGGCCAGGACCCGCTGATAGTGGCCCAGCACCCACTGCGACATCTGACTGTCGCCGCGGAACTCGGCCAGACAGGCGGCCAGGCTCTTGCTCGCCGAGCAGCGGAACGAGACGTCCTGATCGAAGCGGATGGTCTTGTCCAGTTTGCGTGCAATCGCCTGGATGTTCTTGCTGTTGCGTTCGCGAGCCTCGGCGGCGAGCTGGGACTTGAGGCGCTCCGCATCACGGCTCGCCAGGGAGAGCTTCAGATGCTGGCTGCCCATATCCTTTTCCAGAGCCTCGACACGCTCACCAATAGCAGCCGCGGCATCGGCGCTACGCTTGTGCTCGTCGAGCAACTCGTCGAGTCGCTTGCGCTCGATGCCCTGTCCGAGGAAATCGTCAACTTCGGCCTGGATCAGCTTCTTGGTGTTCGCCAGCTGCAACTGGATCGCGGCCAGTTCGCTCTTCTGCGCACGCAAGGCCTCTTCGAGCTTCTGCTTCTCCAGCACAATGGCGTCGAGCTCGGCGAGCTTGCTGGCCAGCTGCTCGCTGCGGGAGGAATCGATGGTGCCGGGCGCC
Source organism: Stutzerimonas sp. KH-1 (assembly GCF_054483855.1). NCBI lineage: Bacteria > Pseudomonadati > Pseudomonadota > Gammaproteobacteria > Pseudomonadales > Pseudomonadaceae > Stutzerimonas > Stutzerimonas sp. KH-1. The sequence goes on from NZ_CM137011.1 coordinate 2,549,747, forward strand.
GCGGCGGGCGCATCGGAAGCCGCAGGTTGGGCCGGCCGGGGGGCCTGCGGTGCGCTGTCGGCCTGGGAGTAGTCGCTGCTCGCAATCAGCGCCAGCAGCAGCGAGGCGGCTGCGCTCGCTACAAGCACGGTGCGCACACCCCGCCCCCATCGCCGCGTGGAAAGAATCGAAACGCCAGCTTCCATACTCATCGCCCGTGCTGTTGTGCTTGTCGTTTGTCTGAAGCAGATCACAGTAATGGCTGAACGCCATGAGGGGCGCATGATTTCAGAATTGCCCCGGAGCAGCAAGGCATAGGCCGTGCCGCTCCGCGCAAATCCACACGAAACTCATGACTTTCGCTTTCTGCCGGCGCGGGAGTAGTCAAATAGCAGTATCAGTAGACAGCGAAGCGTTGCCGCAACCCTTGCAGTGCGACGAACAGCCACGGCCAGAGCAAGGCACTGATAGGCACCGGCACGAGGAACAGCAGCGTAGGAGGACGATTGCCCGTCAGCGTGTTGAGCCATAGCTGAACCAGCTGCGCGAGCCCCAGCACCACCAGCAGTACCATGCTCTGTTGCCACAGCGGGAACATGCGCAGGCGTTGCTGGAGACTCAACACCAGAAAGGCAATCAGGATCAGTGGCAAGGCACTCTGACCGAACAGCGTGCCCGCCAGCACGTCCTGAGCCAGGCCGAAGCAGAATGCAACGCCAAGCCCCCCGCGATGCGGAAGCGTCAGCGACCAGAAGGCGATTACCAGACCGAGCCACAATGGGCGAGCCAGCTCCGCGCTGCCCGGCATGGGAGCGATGCTGAGCAACAGCGCGATCGTCAGGCTGCACCAGATCACCCACCCATTGTTCGGCCGTCCACTGATCATTGCGCCTCCTCGACTGGCGAGGGCGCCGGAGCATCGACTGGCGAGGGCGCCGGAGCATCACCCACCGCCGGGGCATTACCGGCTGCCTGCTCCGCGGCAGGAGGAGCCGTCTCAGCGTCGGCAGCCGCTTCTCGGTCGGCATCCACCTGCGCCTGCGCAGCTGCGGCGGCGCGCTCCTCGGGCGTACGCGAGTCGCTGAAGACCAGCATCAGATAGCGGCTGCGGTTGAGCATCGCCGTAGGCACCGCACGAACGATCGCGAATGGCTGACCGGAGCCATGCACCACCTCGGTCACCTGAGCCACCGGATAGCCGCTGGGAAAGCGCTGACCGAGGCCGGAGCTGACCAGCAGGTCACCTTCCTTGATATCAGCGGTTTCCGCCACGTGACGAAGTTCCAGGTAGTCTGGATTGCCGGTACCCACGGCGATTGCACGCAACCCGTTGCGGTTGACCTGCACCGGAATACTGTGGGTCACATCGGTGAGCAGCAATACCCGCGCCGCATAGGGCAGCACTTCGACGACCTGCCCCATCAGCCCACTGGCATCGAGCACCGGCTGCCCCATGAAGACGCCGTCCCTTTCGCCCTTGTCGATCAGGATGCGATGGGTGAACGGGTTTGGGTCGAGCCCGATCAGTTCGGCGACGATGACCTTGTCATCCACCAGCGCCGCAGAATTAAGCAATTCGCGCAGGCGCACATTCTGCTCGGTCAGCATCGCCAGCTTCTGCAGGCGCCGCTGCATCAGCAACGCCTCGGCCTTGAGCTTCTCGTTCTCGGCCATCAGGCTGCTACTGCTGGCGATCTGTTCGGTTGCCCCTCTCCAGATACGCACCGGCATTTCGGCGACCCAGTAGAACGGGGTCAGCACCAGCGCCATCTGGCTGCGCACCATCTTCAGCGCATCGAAACGTGCATCCACCACCATCAGCGCGACGCAGAGCACGACGAACACCAGCAGGCGTCCACCGAGCAGAGGTCCCTTGGCAAATAGCGGCTTGATTGCGACTACCTCGCGGCTGAAGCTTCAGACTGAACGCGACAAGCCGAAAGCCGGCGTGACCGGATCTTTCGGCTTGTCATCAACGGCGCGCAGCGCCTCACTCGGTGGACAGCAGATCCATCGCGTGCCGATCCATCATCTCCAGCGCACGGCCGCCGCCGCGAGCGACGCAGGTCAGCGGCTCTTCAGCGACGATTACCGGCAGGCCGGTTTCCTGCGCCAGCAGCTTGTCCAGATCACGCAGCAAGGCACCGCCCCCGGTGAGTACCAGGCCACGCTCGGCGATATCGGAAGCCAGCTCCGGCGGCGACTGCTCCAGCGCGCTCTTGACCGCCTGGACGATGGTTGCCAGCGACTCCTGCAGCGCCTCGAGCACCTCGTTGGAGTTCAGCGTGAAACTGCGCGGTACGCCTTCGGCCAGGTTGCGACCACGCACATCGACCTCGCGCAGCTCGCCACCCGGGAATGCGGTACCGATTTCCTGCTTGATGCGCTCGGCGGTGGATTCGCCGATCAGGCTGCCGTAGTTACGGCGTACATAGGTGACGATGGACTCATCGAAACGATCGCCACCGACTCGCACGGATTCGGCATAGACCACGCCATTGAGGGAGATCAGTGCGATCTCGGTGGTGCCACCACCGATGTCCACGACCATCGAGCCACGCGCCTCGTCGACCGGCAGGCCGGCACCGATCGCCGCAGCCATCGGCTCCTCGATCAGAAAGACTTCCCGTGCACCGGCGCCCAGTGCAGATTCGCGAATCGCCCGGCGCTCGACCTGAGTCGACTTGCAAGGCACGCAGATCAGCACGCGCGGGCTGGGTTGCAGGAAGCTGTTCTCGTGCACCTTGTTGATGAAGTACTGCAGCATCTTCTCGCAGACACTGAAGTCGGCGATCACACCGTCCTTCATCGGACGGATCGCATTGATGTTGCCCGGGGTGCGGCCCAGCATGCGCTTGGCCTCGGTACCAACGGCGACGACGCTCTTCTGGTTACCGTGGCTGCGAATGGCAACTACAGAGGGTTCGTCGAGAACGATGCCGCGATCGCGCACATAAATAAGGGTATTGGCAGTGCCCAGGTCGATCGACAGATCACTGGAAAACATGCCACGCAGTTTCTTGAACATGGGAAAAGGGCCCTGGGGCAAACGCGTGGGGAAAAAAGTGCCGCAAACTCTAACAATGGTGCGAACTTAGGGCAAGGCGCGAGTCCGCCTGCATCGCGCCAGACGTGAGCCACTGCGCGCATCGTCTGCAAGCCAGGGCTAAAGCCGCAATCAGGCGCGTCTCGCCGCGCCCCGCGCTACCGGTCGACGCCCCGGGCATGTAAGATTGATGGCTTTTCCGGGCCTGAAAGCCCTTGCCGCGGCGCGCCCTGTGCCGCCATGCGCCCCGTCCAGTCGACGGAAGGCGCAGCCCGATTCGCTTTCCGCTGGAGATATCCGATGGCGCTTGAACGCACCGAGGTGGAAAAGATCGCTCATCTGGCCCGCCTGGGCCTGTCTGAAGCCGACCTGCCTCGCACCACCGAAACCCTCAACAACATTCTCGGCCTGATCGACCGCATGCAGGCAGTGGACACCACCGGCATCGAGCCGCTGGCCCACCCGCTGGAAACCACGCAGCGCCTGCGTGCCGACGAGGTCACCGAGCGCAACCAGCGCGACGCCTATCAGGCCATCGCCCCGGCGGTGGAAAACGGACTTTATCTGGTCCCGCGGGTGATCGAGTGATGAAGGACACCGACATGCACAACCTGACACTTGCCGAGATCGCCCGCAACCTCAGCGAAAAGCGCTTCTCGGCCGAAGAGCTGACGCGCACCCTGCTCAACCGCATCGAGCAGCTCGATCCGCAGCTGAACAGCTTCATCAGCGTCACCAGTGAGCTCGCCATCGCCCAGGCCCAGGCTGCCGATGCACGACGCGCCACCGGCGAGAGCGGCGCGCTGCTCGGTGCGCCGATCGGCCACAAGGACCTGTTCTGCACCCAGGGCATTCGCACCAGCTGCGGCTCGAAGATCCTCGACAGTTTCAAGGCGCCCTATGACGCCACCGTGGTGGAACGACTGGCAGCGGCCGGCACGGTCACCCTCGGCAAGCTGAACATGGACGAATTCGCCATGGGCTCGGCCAACGAGTCGAGCTATTACGGCCCGGTGAAGAACCCTTGGGACCTGACCCGGGTACCGGGCGGCTCTTCCGGCGGTTCCGCCGCGGCCATTGCGGCGCGCCTGCTGCCCGCCGCGACCGGCACCGACACCGGCGGCTCGATCCGCCAGCCGGCCGCGCTGACCAACCTCACCGGTCTCAAGCCGACCTATGGACGCGTCTCGCGCTGGGGCATGGTGGCCTACGCCTCGAGCCTCGACCAGGGCGGTCCGATGGCGCGCACCGCCGAAGACTGCGCGCTGCTGCTCTCGGCAATGGCCGGCTTCGACCCGAAAGACTCGACCAGCGTCGACCAGCCACTGGACGACTACCTCGCAACACTGAGCCAGCCGCTCGCCGGCCTGCGCATCGGCCTGCCGAAGGAATACTTCGGTGCCGGCCTCGACCCGAAGATCGCCGACGCGGTGATGGGGGTCGTCGAGGAACTGAAGAAGCTCGGCGCCACGGTCAAGGACATCAGCCTGCCGAACATGCAGCACGCGATCCCTTCCTATTACGTGATCGCGCCGGCCGAGGCCAGCTCCAATCTGTCGCGCTTCGACGGTGTGCGCTTCGGCTATCGCTGCGAGAACCCGGCCGACCTCACCGACCTCTACAAGCGCTCGCGCGCCGAAGGCTTCGGTGACGAGGTCAAGCGGCGCATCATGGTCGGCACCTATGCGCTGTCGGCCGGCTACTACGATGCCTACTACCTCAAGGCGCAGAAGATTCGCCGACTGGTCAAGAACGACTTCGTCAGCGCGTTCGATGAGGTCGATGTGATTCTCGGTCCGACCACGCCGAACCTTGCCTGGAAGCTGGGCGAGAAGAACGCCGATCCGGTTTCCGCCTATCTGGAAGACATCTACACCATCACCGCCAACCTGGCGGGCATCCCCGGACTGTCGATGCCGGCCGGCTTCATCGATGGCCTGCCGGTGGGCGTGCAGCTGTTGGCGCCGTACTTCCAGGAAGCGCGCCTGCTCAACGTGGCGCACCAGTATCAACAAGTCACCGATTGGCACATGCGCGCCCCGGCCGGATTCTGAGGAGATTGAAGATGCAATGGGAAACCGTGATCGGGCTGGAGATTCACGCACAGCTCGCGACCCAGTCGAAGATCTTTTCCGGCAGCGCCACCACCTTTGGCGCCGAGCCCAACACCCAGGCCAGCCTGGTCGACCTCGGCATGCCCGGCACCCTGCCGGTGCTCAATGCCGAAGCCGTGCGCATGGCCTGCAAGTTCGGCCTGGCCATCGACGCCGAGATCGCGCCGAAGAACGTCTTCGCGCGCAAGAACTACTTCTACCCTGATCTTCCCAAGGGCTACCAGACCAGCCAGATGGATCATCCCATCGTCGGCAAGGGCCACCTGGACATCACTCTGGAAGATGGCAGCACGCGGCGCATCGGTATCACCCGTGCACACCTGGAAGAGGACGCCGGCAAGAGCCTGCACGAAGACTTCCACGGCATGAGCGGTATCGACCTGAATCGCGCCGGCACGCCGCTGCTGGAGATCGTCTCCGAGCCGGACATCCGCAGCGCCAAGGAAGCGGTCGCCTACGTCAAGGCGATCCACGCGCTGGTGCGCTACCTGGGTATCTGCGACGGCAACATGGCCGAAGGTTCGCTGCGCTGCGATTGCAACGTCTCGGTACGGCCCAAGGGCCAGGCCGAGTTCGGCACCCGCGCCGAGATCAAGAACGTCAACTCCTTCCGCTTTATCGAGAAGGCGATCAACCACGAGGTGCAGCGGCAGATCGAACTGATCGAGGACGGCGGCAAGGTGGTGCAGGAAACCCGCCTGTACGACCCGAACAAGGACGAGACGCGCTCCATGCGCAGCAAGGAAGAAGCCAACGACTACCGCTACTTCCCCTGCCCCGACCTGCTGCCGGTGGTGATCGAGCAGAGCTTCCTCGACGAGGTGCGCGCCAGCCTGCCCGAGCTGCCGGTGCAGAAACGCGAACGCTTCGAGCGCGAGTTCGGCCTGTCGGCCTATGACGCCACGGTGCTGGCCGCCAGTCGCGAGATGGCCGACTACTTTGAACAGGTCAATGCCACCTGCGGTGATGCCAAGCTGGCCGCCAACTGGGTAATGGGCGAGCTGTCCAGCCTGCTCAACAAGGAAGGCCTGGAAATCGAGCAGTCGCCGGTAACCGCCGAGCAGCTGGGCGGCATGATCCTGCGCATCAAGGACAACACCATCAGCGGCAAGATTGCCAAGATGGTCTTCGAGGCCATGGCCGCCGGCGAAGGTTCGGCCGATGAGATCATCGAGAAGAAGGGCCTCAAGCAGGTCACCGACTCCGGCGCCATCGAAGCGATGCTCGACGAGGTGCTGGCGGCCAACGCCGAGCAGGTCGAACAGTACCGCGCCAGCGACGAAGCCAAGCGCGGCAAGATGTTCGGCTTCTTCGTCGGCCAGGCGATGAAGGCTTCCAAGGGCAAGGCCAACCCCGGCCAGGTGAACCAACTGCTGAAGAAGAAGCTCGAAGGCTAAGCTGAGCACGGCACTGCGCGGTCGAGCCGCGCAGTGCCCCATGATCGCTTCCGGCACCGCCAGTACTTCGCCATGCCTGCCGCGGGTTGTCGTCCAAGCGATTGCCCAACGGAAGGACATTTCATGCGAATGCCTCGCCTCGTAACCCTGCTGACACTGATTCTGCTGGCCGCGGGCTGTGCCGAACGCCAGCCAACGCAGCCACCGCAAGCACCAGCCACCAGCCAGGAGCGCTTCACCCAGAGCGGCAAGGCGTCCTATTACGCGCGCATGCACCACGGGCAGCGCACGGCCAATGGCGAAACGCACGACCAGAACGCACTGGTCGCAGCCCATCGCAGCCTGCCGTTCGGCACGCGCGTGCGGGTGACCAACCAGCAGAACGGCAAGCAAGTGATCGTACGCATCAACGACCGCGGACCATTTCGGCGTGGCCGCATCATCGATGTGTCCCGCGCCGCAGCTGCACAACTGGACATGCTGGAGCGTGGCGTGGTCCGCGTCCGCATCGAAACCCTCCCATGAACCAAGCCAATACCGAGACTGCATGACGCCTGCGAACGACCTCATTGCGACTGGAGCGGCAGCATGTCGCTGATCACCTTCGCCTACCTCATCGGCGGCCTGGTGCTGCTCGTCGTCGGCGCCGAAGCCCTGGTCCGCGGCGCCGCCCGGCTGGCCAGCCGCTTTGGCATTCCACCGCTGATCATCGGCCTGACCGTGGTCGCCTTCGGCACCAGTGCACCGGAAACGGCGGTCAGCGTGCAGGCCTCCCTGAGCGGCAGCGGCGACATCGCGGTGGGCAACGTGATCGGCAGCAATATCGCCAACATCCTGTTGATCCTCGGCCTCTCGGCGCTCATCGCACCGCTGCTGGTGTCTCGCCAGCTGATCCGCCTGGACGTGCCGGTGATGATCGGTGCCGGCCTGCTCTGCTACGCACTGGCCTGGAACGGCAGCATCAGTCGGCTGGATGGCGCCGTGCTGCTGGCCGCCCTGGTGGGCTATACGGTGTTTCTGGTCATCGCCAGTCAAAAGGAAAAAGCCGTGGCGGGGGTGGATGAGTTCGCCACCGAGTTCGGCCCCGGCGATAGCGACAAGCCCTTCGCCTGGGTGTGGCAGCTTCTACTGATCCTGCTCGGCCTCAGCCTGCTGGTCGGCGGTTCGAACCTACTCATCGAAGGGGCGGTCGATCTGGCGCGGGCATTGGGCCTGTCGGAACTGATCATCGGCCTGACCGTGGTCGCTGTCGGAACCTCGATGCCGGAGCTGGCCACCTCGGTGCTCGCGGTAATCAAGGGCGAGCGCGACATCGCGGTGGGCAACGTGGTCGGCAGCTGCATATTCAACCTGTTGCTGGTGCTCGGCGCTGGCGCCGCGGTATCGGCCGAGGGCCTGTCGATATCGCCGAACGCGCAATCGTTCGACTTCCCGGTGATGCTGGCGGTGTTCGTCGCCTGCCTGCCGATTTTCTTTTCCGGATATTGCATCCGCCGCTGGGAAGGCCTGCTGTTCTTCACCTATTACCTGGCCTACACCCTCTATCTGGTGATGTTCGCGACCGGCCTCGGCGCCATTGACCTGCTCCGCGATGCGATGCTCTGGTTCGCCTTCCCCTTGACGGCCGTGACGCTTTTGGTGATCTTCCTGCGCGCCTGGCAACGCCAGCGTTGACCTCTCGTTTCTTCAGCCTTTTGCGGAGCCCTCTATCGTGACCCTGATGACCTTTGTCTACCTCATTGCCGGCCTGGTGCTGCTCGTTGCCGGCGCCGAGGTGCTGGTTCGCGGCGCCGCCAAGCTCGCCGCCCAGTTCGGCATTTCGCCGCTGGTCATCGGCCTGACCGTGGTCGCCTTCGGCACCAGCGCCCCGGAAACCGCGGTAAGTGTGCAGGCTTCGCTCAACGGCAGCGGCGACATCGCCATCGGCAACGTGGTCGGCAGCAATATCGCCAACGTGCTGCTGATCCTCGGCATGACCGCACTGGTCGCCCCGCTGGTGGTGTCGCGCCAGCTGATCCGCCTCGACGTACCGATCATGATCGGCGCCAGCCTGGTCACCTTCGGCCTGGCCTGGGATGGCCAGCTCAGCCGCATCGACGGCGCCATCCTGTTCAGCGCCGTGGTGATCTACACCCTGTTCCTGGTGATCAGCAGCCGTCGCGAGAGCGCGGCCGCTGCCGATGACGAGTTCGCCAAGGAGTTCGGCCTCGACGAACCGGCCAAACCCCATGCCGGCCTGATCAATGCCGGCCTGGTGCTCGCTGGACTGGTACTGCTGGTCGTCGGCTCCAACTTCCTGGTCGAGGGTGCCGTCGCGCTGGCACGCGCGCTCGGCCTGTCGGAACTGGTCATCGGCCTCACCGTGATCGCGGTCGGCACTTCGCTGCCGGAACTGGCCACATCGATCATGGCGGCCTTCCGCGGCGAGCGTGATATCGCGGTGGGCAACATCGTCGGCAGCAACATCTTCAACCTGCTCTGCGTGCTAGGCCTGGCCTCGCTGGTTTCGCCGCAGGCGATCGGCGTGTCGTCCAACGCACTGGCATTCGACTTCCCGGTAATGATTGCGGTCGCCGTGGCCTGCCTGCCGATCTTCTTCGCCGGCTACTGCATCAAGCGCTGGGAAGGCGCGCTGTTCCTCGCCTACTACGTGGCGTACACGCTGTACCTGGTACTGACCAGTACCGGTCGACCATTCGCCGAGACCTTCGGCGATGCGATGATCGGCTATGCCCTGCCGCTGACCGCCATCACCCTGCTGGTCATCGCGGGCCGCGCCTGGAAAACCCAGCGCTAAGCGGCGAGGCGATGGGCGCGCAGATGATCCGCGCGCTCATCGCTCAGCCTTCACGCTGTTGCGGGCGCGGCAGCTCGAAGAGCTGCGCCGATTCTTCCTCGTCACCCATCCGACTCAGCGTTCCATCGACCACCGCGCCATTTTCCATGCTCAACTGGCGATAGCGAATGTTGCCCTGCACCCGAGCGTTGGAGTGCAGTTCAAGTAGATGCTCCACGGTCAGATCGCCGATGATGGTACCGTCGATCAGCGCATCATGGCTGCTGACATTACCCTCGATCCGCCCTTCGACACTGAGCGCGAGCAGACTGTGCGAGCCCGGCTTGTGACGGACATTGCCGCGTACTTCGCCACTCACCTTCAGGCCGTCTTCGAACGTCACGTCCCCCGCCACTGTGAGGTTGCCGGAGATCAGACTGGAAAACTGGTCGATGGTGACGCGAGCCACCGGTTTCTTCTTGCTGAACATCGCTTGCTCCAAAGGGTTAACGAACCTTCTTCTGCTGCCGGAAGAAGGCCAGCTCGGTGTGCAGGCGCTCGACCTGCGCTGACAGCGTGGCAATACGCTTTAGCAACTGCTCTTCGGTGGCCTGGGTTTCCTGGCGCTGCAATCGGCTGCGCTCGAGCGCAGCGTTGAGCGCTTCGCTCTGCTCCCGCAATTCAGCGATTCGCTGTGCATGGACCGCGTGCTCGTGGCCACGCAGATAAACCAGGGCACCGATCACGCATAGCAGTGCGAGCATGCACCAGCGACCGACGCCGCCGGCCGCCGCAGCCCGTGGCCGGTGCTCGGCGCGGACCAGCTCGCGAGTCGTGGGTCGTCTAATCGTCAGCCAGACCATCGCCGACGCGCTCCAGATCGTTCAAGGCCAGGAAGCGTTGCGGGTCGACGAAGCGCCCCTTGTGCAGCACTTCGAAATGCAGGTGCGGGCCGGTGGAGCGGCCGGTGGAGCCGACCGCTCCGATGCGTTGCGCCGGGGTGACCACCTCGCCCTGTTGCACGTCGAGCCGCGACAGATGCGCATAGCGACTCACCAAGCGGTTGCCATGATCGATTTCCACCAGCTTGCCATAGGCGCCGCGATAACCCGCGAAGCGCACCCGGCCGCCTGCCGCCGCGACGACGTCGGAACCGGACTTCAGGGCAAAGTCCACACCGGAATGGAACGCCAGCGTCTTGCGGAAGGGATCGATGCGATTGCCGAAGGCGGAGCCCAGGCGAGCTTCGCCTACCGGGCGGCGAGAGGGAATGGCCATCAACGCGGCGTTGCGCTCGGCCGCACGCTGCAACAGCGCATCGAGCATGATCCGCATGCAGCGCGCCGAGGCCTCAGTGTGCGCCAGGTCGGTCAGCGTCACGCCTGGAAGCTCTTGCATGGTTGCCGAGCAGCCGAGCGGGGGAAGCAGCACACCACCCTGCCCTGTATTGCGCGGTTGCTTCTCGCGTTCCGGCGCAAGCACCGGTAGCAGTGCAGGATCGAGCGCAGACAGCTGGGCCTGCAGCGTGCGCTGCTCGTCCATCAATCGCTGCAGGGCAAGCAGATCGGACTCCAGCGACTTCAGCCGCCCGACGACCTCGCCGACGCGGGCAATGGCGAACTGTCCTTCGTTGCCAAGCACAGCCTCATCCGCCACCTGCACGGCTGGCTGTGCCCCCAGCTCGAGTCCTACCCAGACGCCACTGGCGAATCCACCAGTACTCAGACTCAGCAGCAATGCGAGCCCAGGGGGCAGTAGTCGGCGTGGACTGACGATACGTATACCGTCCCGCGTCAACGAGCGGTTCGAAGGTTTGAAGAAGGACATGGCAGTTTCCGAAGCGCTGAACGGCCCCTGTCAGGCAAGCCGTTGATCGATCGGGACAATTTGACGCAAACGGGCTTTTTTTTCTGAGGCCTGATGACCGATTACGGCGTTCACTGCGCCAGCCACACGCGAAAAGCCGATATCCGTCACATTAGCGACGGACGGCAGCACCGTAGTGCAGGACGTCCGGCGCCATGCTAGATCCAGCCCAGCCAGCGCAGCAGGAACAATCCGAGGTTGATGCTCAGGGCCGCCATCAACGTGGTGATGACGATGATGGCCGCCGCCAGCTGATGATTGGAGTTGACCGCGCGCGCCATGACGAAGCTCGCGGCAGCGGTCGGGCTGGCGAAATAAAGAAACAGAATGCCCAGCTCGGCTCCGCGAAAGCCGAAGGCCCAGGCGCCGAGTGTCGCGACGGCCGGCAGCCAGACCATCTTCATCAGGCTCGAACTCAGCGCGCTGCCGCTGCTCTGGCGCAACACGTCCAGGGTCAGCGTCGCGCCGATGCAGATCAACGCAAGCGGAAGCGTCATCTGCGCGAAGTATTGCCCGGACGTCATCAGCCAGCCCGGCAACGCGACCTGCCAGTAGGCGAACGGTACCGCGGCCAGGACACCTATGATCAGGGGATTACGCAGGATGCTGAGCAGGATGTCCCTTGCTCCGACCCGCCCGCCCGGACTGTAGATGGCCAGCACCACCGCGGACAGGCTGTTGTAGACGAGGATCACCACTCCGGCCAGCACGCCGCCGAGGGAGAGCCCGTAGTCACCGTACAGGCTGCTGGCTAGCGCGAGCCCGACGATTCCATTGTTACCGCGGAACGCGCCCTGCACGTATACACCCCGGTCGGCTGCCGGGCAGCGCCAGAGGGCCCAGCTCCAGGCCAGGCCGAAGGTGACGATCGTGGCCCCGACGAAATAGAGCAGCAGTGCGGGCTGCAGCGCCGCGTTCAGATCGGCCTTGATGATGGAGATGAACAGCAGCGTCGGCATGGTGCCCCTGAACACCAGTGCCGAGGCGGTATGCACGAAAGCTGCGTCGATCCAGCCCAGGCGATTGAGCGCAACGCCGAGAAAGAGCATCGCGAACACCGGAGCGGTGACGCTCAGGGTCTGCAGAATGAGGGGGAGCATGAAGGCGCCTGCAACAACGAAAGCGCAAGCATAAAGCAAGCACACCGCGAGGGCTCGACCGGCGTATTCCCCCTATGCCTCCACCAACGGCCGGGCGGCCACGCCCGGCTCGCGCTATCGGCTCCGGCTCAGCGCCGAACCGGTCTTTTCTGCAGTTTGCGCTGCAGGGTCCGACGGTGCATGCCCAGCGCACGCGCGGTCGCGGAGATGTTGCCGTCGTGCTCACTGAGTACGCGCTGAATGTGCTCCCATTGCAGGCGGTCGACCGACATGGGGTTTTCCGGAACCAGGCTGTCCAGGTCGGCATGCTGGGAAAGCAGCGCGGCCAGCACATCGTCTGCGTCGGCTGGCTTGCACAGGTAGTTGCAGGCGCCGCGCTTGATCGCCTCCACCGCGGTGGCGATGCTGGAGTAGCCGGTAAGAATCAGCACACGCATTTCCGGGTCCAGCTCGAGTAGCTTGGGCAGCAGCACCAGGCCGGAATCGCCCTCCATTTTCAGGTCGAGCACCGCATAGTCGGGGATGTCCTGCTTGGCCAGGGCCAGCCCCTCCTCGGCCGAACCGGCGATGCTGACCTGCAGTCCGCGGCGGCTCATGGCGCGAGCCATTACCCGGGTGAAGGTGGGGTCATCATCCACCAACAGCAGATGAGGTTGTTCTTCGCCCTCTTGCTGCAATTCGTCGGTCATCTGTGCATTTCCTCGCATTGGACACGATCAGGATCAGGCGCGCACCGAACCATGCGGCAGGCGCAACTCGGTCAGTGTGCCACCTTCTTCGTGATTGTAGAGCTTCACTGTGCCGCCAGCGCGCGTCACGCTGGCCTGACTGAGAAACAGGCCAAGGCCGAAGCCCTTGCCCTTGGTGGTGATGAACGGCCGACCGATCTGTTCGGCGATGGCCAGGGGAACGCCTGCGCCATGGTCGCGGATGGTCAGCTTGATCCACTGCGCGTCCCAGTCCAGGCGGATATCCAGGTCCTCGGGGCTGGCGTCGGTGGCGTTGTTCAACAGGTTGAGCAGCGACTGGCTGAGGTCCGCCGGCGGCATCAGCTTCGGCGCACTGCCGAGGCCGACGCAGTGGAAGCGGAAAGTCGCCTCCGGACGCATCAGGTGCCAGCGCTGCAGGACCGAGTCGACCCATTCGCGCGCCGTCTGCTCGACGACTGCCTGACGACGGTCCGCCTCGGCTGCACGGACCAGCTGGCGCAGGCTTTCCTTACAGAGCTGAACCTGCGACTGCAACAGGCCGAGATCCTCGTTCAGCTGCGGATCCTTGTACTCCTGGCGCAATTCCTTGAGCAGCACGCTCATGGTCGCCAGCGGCGTACCCAGCTCGTGGGCGGCACCGGCAGCCTGCGTCGCCACGGCCAGCAGCTGCTGGTCACGCATGCTCTCTTCACGGCGCTGGGCTTGCTGCTGCTCCTGACGGCGCAGCTGCTCGGCCATGCGCGCGACGAAGAAGGTGATCAGCGCCGCTGCCAGAGCGAAGCTCAGCCACATGCCGTAGACCTGCAGCGTGGCGCGCTCGAACGGCGGCAGCGCCAGCGGGTCGTACCAGACCAGCATCAGCGTGTAGCCCAATAGCGCGAGGCCGGAGAGCACGATGGAATAGAGCCAGGGCAGCGTGGCGGCGGCGATGGTCAGCGGGACCAGGTAATAGGAGACGAAGGGGTTGGTCGAGCCACCGGAGTAGTACAGCAGGGCGCTGTGAATCAGCAGGTCGCAGCCCAGATGCACCGCATACTCGAGCTCGGTGACCGGCCACGGGCCACGCAGTCGCAGCGCCGTGCCCAGGCAGAGCACGGCCGAAACGGCAAGCGTGATCCCCAGGGCCAGCCAAGGCAGGCTCAGCAGCTGAGTGGCATAAGCGACGCCGACCGCACCGGATTGTGCAGCCAGTACGACGATGCGGATAAGGGTAAGAAGCCGAAGATTCTGCCGGCTGGCCGACAGCAGCGGGACGGATGCGTACATGGGCTCTCCAACGATTCGGCGGAGTATAACCAAGGCGCCTCCCGCCCAGCCGAAATGCGGCAACGCGCCGCATGGACGGCTGCACGCTTTCGCCAGCGCAGGTAGAGTCGACGCTATCGCACCGTTCGGGTGCTCCAGCGAGGAACCGTCATGTCCCATTACCCACTGCGCAGTGCCGCACTGCTGGCGCTGGTCGCAAGCTTTACCAGTCTGAACGCCACGGCCGAAGAGCCGCGCTACAACCAGGTTGCCCTGCGCGCAGAGGTCAGCAGCGAAGTCGCTCATGACCGCATGCACGTCACGCTGTACAGCGAGGCACAGCACAGCGATCCCGCCCAGCTCGCGGCACAGACGACCCGCACACTGAACCAGGCCATACAGACGGCTCGCCAGAACAAAGATGTGATCGTCAGCCAGGGCAGTCGCAACAGCTATCCGGTCTATGACGACAAGGGGCAGCAGATCACCGGCTGGCGCGAGCGTGCGGAGATTCGCCTGGAAAGCGGCGATTTCGCCAGCCTGTCGAAGCTGACCGCCGAATTGATGAAGAATCTGAAGATGGGCGGCATGCATTTCAGCGTGTCGGATCCGATCCGCAAGCAGAACGAGGATGCTCTGCTCAAGGACGCCGTAGCGGCTTTCCAGGCGCGCGCCCAACTCGCCACCGAAGCGCTCGGCGGCAGCGGTTACAAGCTGGTGAGCCTGAACCTCAACGGCGGCGGCTTCCAGCCGGTCATGCGTAGCAGCGCGATGAAGATGGACATGATGGAGTCGGCTCCAGTACCGGAGATCGAAGCCGGCACTCGCCAGGTCACGATCAACGCCGACGGCGTCATCGAAGTTCAGATGCCGTGACCGAAACTGACCATTCGGACCACTTTTTAATATCTTCTTACAAATGGCCAGCCCGCGTCGTTCAAGGGCTGGCGACCGATTCGAAACCACAAATGAGAAATCAATGCAGTAAAGCGTAAATTCTCGTTTACGAATGATTATCATGCGGGCGCCAACGAGACGGCTACAAGGAGCCCGTATGTCCATCCCCTTCGCACGTACCGCCCTGTCCTGCGCCCTGATCGGCTGCAGCTGGACGGCCCTGGCCCAGAACGCGCCCGTCACGCTCAACGACACGGTCGTCAGTGCCGCAGGCTTCGAACAGAAGATCACCGAAGCGCCGGCCAGCATCAGCGTCATCAGCCGTGAAGATCTGCAGCAGAAGCGCTACAACAACCTGGCGCAGGCCTTGGGCGACGTGGAAGGCATCGATATCGGCCAGAGCACCGGCAAAACCGGCGGGCTGAACATCAGCATTCGCGGCATGCCCAGCCAGTACACGCTGATCCTCATCGACGGCCGCCGGCAGAACGCCGCAGGCAATGTCACGCCGAACGGTTTCAACGAAACCTCCACCAGCTTCATGCCGCCGCTGTCCGCCATCGAACGCATCGAGGTGATTCGAGGGCCGATGTCGACGCTTTACGGCTCCGATGCCATGGGCGGGGTGATCAACATCATCACGCGCAAGGTGGGCAAGGAGTGGACCGGCTCGCTGACCCAGGATTACACCTATCAACAAGACCGCGACTTCGGCGACACCCGCAACACCAGCGTCTACGCCAGCGGCCCACTGATCGACGGCCTGCTCGGCCTGCAAGTCCGCGGCAGCCTGTTCGACCGCCAGGAGTCGGATCTGACCTATGGCAACGGTGTCGAGGTGAGCAAACGCGGCCCTTCTCCGGTCGACGGCCGCACCCATAATCTCGGAGCGCGCCTGACGCTCACGCCGCACGATGACCATGACCTGTCCCTGGATGTCGAACGTGGACGCCAGGTGTACAACAACGATGAGTGTCAGCTTGGCACCCTCGATGGTCTGAACAGGGCTTGTACCGCACCGGCTACCGCCGCGAACGGCTATGACGACGAACTTCGCTTCGAGCGCGAGCAGATCGCCCTGACCCACACCGGTCGCCTCGGTTTCGGCACGCTGGATTCCAGCCTGATGCACAACACCACCGAAACCATCGGCCGGACGATCCCCGGCACCATCGGCGCGCCCACCGCAGTACCCGGCGCGACCGGGGGCGATCCGCGCGAGCTGGAAACCACCAACCTGGTCTTCGACACCAAGCTGGTCGCGCCAATCGGCGAATCGCACATCGCCACCGTCGGTGGTCAGTGGTGGAAGGCGGAAATGACCGACGGCATCGCCCAGACCGAGTTCGAGCAGAAGACGTGGGCCCTGTTTGCCGAGGACGAGTGGCGCCTGCGCGATGATCTGGCACTGACCCTCGGCGCCCGCTATGACGACCACGAGTCCTTTGGCGGACATGTCAGTCCGCGCGCCTATCTGGTCTGGAACACCACTGACAGCTGGACCCTCAAGGGCGGCATCAGCAAAGGCTACAAGACGCCGGACCTGAACGACCTGCATGGCGGCATCAACGGTGTAACCGGCCAGGGCACCATCATCACCATCGGCAACCCCGACCTGGACCCCGAAACCACCACCAGCACCGAGTTCGGCGCCTATTTCGACAGCCTGACCGGCTTCAGCGCCAACGCCACGCTGTTCCATAACAAGTTCAAGGACAAGATCGCCAGCGGCGACCCGATCGTCAGTCCGTTGTGCGCAGGCAACACCAACGGCACCTGCTCGCAGCAGATCAATGTCGACGAAGCGGTGACCCGTGGCCTGGAGCTGGCCGGCAGCTGGCAGTTCGCGCCAGCCTGGAAGCTGAGCGCCAACTACACCTACACCGACAGCGAGCAGAAGAGCGGCGATAACAAGGGAGAGCCGCTGACCAACACGCCCGAGCACCTGGCCAATGCCAAACTCGACTGGCAGACCACCGACCGCTTGGGCCTGTGGCTGAAGAGCGAGTATCGCGGCGAGCGCGCGCGCTTCACCTCCAGCTACGAGAACCTCGCTAACGCCAACGGCAGCTATTCCACCAGTCAGTCGATCTACGACACGCTGGGCAAGAACGCCAAGGCCTACACCCTGTTTCACCTGGGCGGGTCGTATCGGGCTACGGAGAACCTGACGCTCAACGCAACGATCTACAACCTCTTCGACAAGGACTTCGTCGACGGCAAGGCCTACACCACCTACTCCAACGGCGGAAGCGCAAACGGCACGGCCTACGGCACCGACTACAGCCACTCAGGCGCAGCCACCACAGGCCTCGTGGAAGAAGGCCGCCGCCTCTGGCTGTCAGCCAACCTGACCTTCTGACCTGAAGGCGATACGACGAGCCGGGATCATCCCGGCTCTGTTGTTTCTCGTCCCACCGGAACGGAAAAGACGCGAATGTATGCTGTTTGTAAATCTTTAGCATTACCGCGTCAGTGGCCCTAGAATTCGCCCACGTTCCCGCACGACAAGGCCCCCCATGTATATCTGGCTCGGCACCCTGCGCCAATGGCACTGGATCAGCTCCGCGCTATGCCTGGTTGGCATGCTGCTGTTCGCGGTCACTGGCATCACGCTGAATCACGCCGGGCAGATCGAGAGCAAACCGCAGGTGCAAAGCCGCGCTGCGCAGCTTCCTGCCCCTCTGCTCACCACCCTGCAGGCCGAAGTGCCTGAGTCGGGCCTTCCCACCGAACTGCGCGAGTGGCTGGAGCAGACCCTGGAAATCCGCCTGACCGGACGTGAAGCCGAATGGAGCGATGGAGAGCTCTACGTCGCCCTGCCCCGCCCCGGTGGAGATGCCTGGCTGAGCCTGAGTACCGAAACCGGCGAACTGGAATACGAGTCGACCGACCGCGGCTGGATCGCCTACTTCAACGACCTGCACAAGGGCCGCCACACCGGCGAGGCCTGGAGCTGGTTCATCGACTTCTTCGCCGTGGCCTGTGTGGTGTTCAGCCTCACCGGTCTGCTGCTCCTGCAACGTCACGCCGGCAACCGGCCCAGCACCTGGCCCCTGGTAGGCCTGGGGCTGGTGATCCCGCTGCTGCTGGCGCTGCTCTTCATTCATTAAGGAACGCTCATGCGTAAACGCCTGTTGTTGCCCCTCGCCCTGCTCAGCGCCCCGCTGCACGCGGCGGATCTGCAGCTGGACGTGGAAATCCCGCGTTTGGATGTCGCCGAGTACCACCGCCCGTACGTGGCCATCTGGCTGGAACGCCCGGACCAGAGCCATGTCGCCAATCTGGCGGTGTGGTACGACACCAAGCTCAAGGACAAGGAAGGCGAAAAGTGGCTCAAGGATCTGCGCCAGTGGTGGCGCCGCAGCGGCCGCAGCCTGGAAATGCCGGTCGATGGCGTCAGCGGTGCCACCCGTGCCGTGGGCAGCCACAGCCTTAAGTTCTCCGACCAGCAGGCGCCGTTCAAAACGCTGGAGGTCGGCGAGTACCGCGTGGTGGTCGAAGCCGCTCGAGAGGTCGGCGGCCGCGAGCTGCTGCGCGTGCCGTTCAGCTGGCCGCCCCAGCAGAACGCCGAACACAAAGCCCAGGGCAAGAGCGAGCTGGGCGCCATCACCCTCAAGCTGACCCCATGAACAGGAAGCACGCCATGAAACCCGTCATCAAATGGACCACCCTGGCGCTCGCCATCTGCCTGCCGCTGTCGGCCCAGGCCCACCGCGCCTGGATGCTGCCGTCGGCCACCGTGCTCTCCGGCGAAGAGCCTTGGATCACCGTCGACGCTGCCGTTTCCAACGATCTGTTCTACTTCGAACACGTACCGATGCGCCTCAAGGGCATCGGCGAGGCAGCCCAGGCGCCGGCAGGCGGCCCGCCGGGCATGCGCCGGCCGGTGCCGGAACTGCAGATCATTGCGCCGGATGGTTCCAAGGTCGCGGCACAGAACGGCGCCATCGGCCGCTACCGCAGCACCTTCGATGTGCAGCTGAGCCAGAAAGGCACCTACAAGCTGGCCGTGGCCAACAATGGCCTGTTCGCCAGCTGGAAGGAAAACGGTCAGCCGCGCCGCTGGATGGGCACCGCGGAAAGCTTCGCCAAGGACGTCCCGGCGAAGGCCGAAGGGCTCAAGGTCAGCCAGACCAGCAACCGCATGGAAGTGTTCGTCACCTCCGGTGCGCCTTCCACCGACGCGCTCTCCCCGACCGGCCAGGGCCTGGAGCTCAAACCCGTCACCCACCCCAACGACCTGTTCGCCGGCGAGGCGGCCGAGTTCGTCTTCCTGCTCGATGGCAAGCCGGCCGCCGATGTCGAGATCAGCGTGATCCCGGGCGGCAACCGCTACCGCGACGAGCTCGGTGAGATGAAGGCGAAAACCGACAAGGACGGCAAGGTCAGCATCACCTGGCCGGAAGCAGGTATGTACTGGATGGAAGCCGAGCTGACCACCGACAACGGCGTCAGCAAGCCGGCAACCGAGCGCCGCGCCAGCTACAGCGCAACCCTGGAAGTGCTGGCGCCCTGACGCGCCGAAAGGCCCGCGCCGTGATGACGGCTCGGGCCTGCCTTATCCCCCTCATCGATGAGCCTTCCGTTGCACTCATCCTTCTTATCCCTCGTGCGCGCCTGGCCGCTGTACAGCTGTATCGTCGTCGCGAGCTGCCTGCTCTGGTGGCAACCGGCGCGGGAGGTCAGCGCGGCAGTGGTGATCGCGCTGTATCTCGCGCTTTCGCTGCACTGCTGGCGTGGGCGGCTGCGCCCGCGAGTGGCCGTAGATGGCCCGGCACAGCTGCTGGTCGCCTACGCCAGCCAGGGCGGCCAGGCACAGGGCTTCGCCGAACGCAGCGCAGCGCAGCTGCGCGACGCAGGCGTGCAGACGCTGCTGCTGCCACTCAATGCGCTGGACCCGAATGATTGGCCGGCCCCGCGCGTCCTGTTCGTCGTCAGCACCTATGGCGAAGGCGAGGCGCCGGACAATGCGGCCCGCTTCGAGCAGCGGCTCGCCGCCGCTGGCATCCAGGCGCGATCGCTGGAATACGCCGTACTGGCCCTCGGTGATCGCCAATACCGCCACTTCTGTGCCTTCGGCCAGCGTCTGGATGAACGAATGCGCCAATGCGGCGCCACGCCACTGTTCGATCGCCTGGAGGCTGACCAAGCCGATCCCGGCGTGCTGCGTCACTGGCAACAGCAGCTGGCCCATTTAAGCGGCAACAGCAATTTCAGTGACTGGCTGCCGGCACCCTATCAAATCTGGCGCCTGACCGGCCGGCATTGCCTCAACCCCGGCAGCTCCGGTGCGCCGGTACAACTGCTGACTCTTGCGCCGCCGAGCGAGCAGGCATCATGGCGCGCGGGCGATATCGTCGAGGTCGGCCCGCGCCACGCCCCCGCCCGCATTGAAGCCTTGCTGCACGATTCAGGCCTCGATCCGCACGAGTTTTTCGATGGCCAGAGCCTGGCCGCGCAGCTGTCCAGAAGGCGCCTGCCCACCACTGGCGACCTGCGCGGCCTCGACGCCGAGGCGTTGCTGGCCCTGCCGCTATTGCCGCATCGCGAATACTCGATCGCCTCGATACCGGCGGACGGCGCCGTGCAACTGGTGGTGCGTGAAGCCTCCCACGCCGACGGCACGCCCGGGCTCGGTTCCGGCTGGTTATGCCGCTACGCGGCCATTGGCGAAGAGATCGATCTGCGCATCCGCAGCAACCCCGCATTCCACGGCCCGGACGCCGCCACGCCACTCATCCTGATCGGCAACGGCACGGGCATCGCCGGACTGCGTGCGCACTTGCGCGAACGTGCCGCACATCAGGGCTCGCGCAACTGGCTGCTGTTCGGCGAGCGCAACGCGGCGCATGACTATCTATTCCAGGACGAATTAACGCAGTGGCATGAAAGCGGCCATCTGCAGCGGCTGGACCTGGCGTTCTCCCGCGACCAGCCGGAGAAGCGCTATGTGCAGCACGTCCTGCGGGATGGGGCCGACGACCTGCGCCACTGGGTCGATCAGGGCGCGGCGATCTATGTCTGTGGCAGCCTGGAAGGTATGGGCCAGGAAGTGCAGCAGATCCTGCTCGGCCTGCTCGGCCAGGCGCGACTGGAACAGCTGAGCGAACAGGGGCGCTATCGCCGCGACCTGTACTGACGCCCCTCAACGACAAAGGCCGCTTCGAAGAGCGGCCTTTGTCGTTTTCATAGCGGGATCAGAAGTGGAAGTTGGTGCTCAGCAATGCAGTACGACCGGCCGCAACATGGGCGTAGTGGCTGCCGTAGACCTGATCGAAATAGCGCTTGTCGGTCAGGTTCTGCACGTTCAGCTGCAGGTCCAGGTTCTTGCTGACGCGATAGGCGGCCATCGCATCGTAGCGCCAGTACTCAGGCACCTCGATGTTGTTGGCCGCATCGCCGAAGCGGGAGTCGACGTAAGTCGCACCGCCACCGATGGTCAGGTCCTGGGTCAGGTTGTAGGTGTTCCAGAAGCTGAAGCTGTGCTTCGGCGTGCTGGGTACCTCGTTACCGTCGTAAAGCCCTTCCACGTACACCGGCGCCGCGCGCGTACCGATGTTGGCGGCCCCGGACTTGACCAGCTCGGCGTCCAGATAGGTATAGCTGGCGAACACCTGCCAGTTACGGGTGATCTGGCCGGTGGCGCCCAGTTCCAGGCCGTCGACCTGGGTTTCACCGATGCTTTCCTGGAAGCCGCTGGCGTTGGTCACACGTGCATTGGTCTTCTCGGTGCGGAACAGCGCGGCAGTCAGGCCCAGACGCTCATCGAAGAAGTCCCACTTGGTGCCGATCTCGTAGTTGCGATTGCGCTCCGGATCGAGAACCTCGTTGTTCACGCTGAGTGCATCGGAGCCTTCGCCACCGGTCTCGCCGGACGGATTGCTGGAGGTCGACCAGGCCGCATAGATGCTGCCATTGGGCAACGGATTGAAGACCAGACCCAGCTGATAGTTCCAGAAGTGGCTCTTGTTTTCCGGACGGGTTATCACACCATCGGTGGATACGGCCTTCTGCTCCGTTTCGTAGTCGTCGTAGCGCAGGCCCATGTTCAGCGACCATTGCTCGTTGAACTTCAGCGTATCGAATACATAGGCCGCCAGCGTTTCGGTGTCGGTATCGGTCGTCGCGGTGCTGCGCGCAATGCTGCCGGTCCAGGCATCCTTGGGGCTCGGGTTGTACAGGCTGGTGCAGTCACCAGATGCCAGCGAGGCAGCCGAGCAACCCCGACCGTCGATCCCTTGTGTCACGACATATGGGCGGTTGTGCACGCCAACATCGTTGATCTCCACGCCCGTCACCAGGGTGTGCTCGATGCCGCCGGTATCGAAGCGCGCGGTCAGATCAGTCTGGTTGACCCAGCTCTGGGTATTGGAGTTGCGGCTCTTGGCTGCTCGCGAAACCAGCCCGTTGGGCACGTTGCCGCGCGAGTCGTCCGGGTTGGTGACGATGTAATCCAGTGTGGTACGGGCGATTCGCGTGGTGTTGGAGACGGTCAGGTTCTCGTTCAGGTCGTGCTCCAGGCGAATCGTGCCGGCATCCGTGGTGCTCTCGCGGAAGTCGCGGCTCTCCAGCCCGTAGAAGTTATCGCGATCCACGCTCACCGGCTCGCGGCGCGGATTGCTCGGTGTGGCCACAGTCAGCGGAATGCCGTAATCCGGCATGTCATCCGTTTCCAGGTGGTAGTAAGACAGCGTCGCCCGGGTCGGCGTATCGAAGCCGAAGGTGATGGTCGGCGCCACGCCCCAGCGGCTGACGTCAACGCCATCGCGGCCGGCAACGTTGGCCTCGTGCTTCATCAGGTTCAGGCGGCCGGCGACGTTGTCACCCAGCACGCGGTTGACGTCCAGCGTGTAGCGGCGGGTCTGGTCCGAGCCGAGGGTGACACTGGCGTCGCCGAAGTCGTACTGCTTGGCGGTCTTGCTGATCAGGGTCAGGCTGCCGCCTGTGGAGCCGGCACCGGTGTAGGCAGAACCCGGCCCCTTGCTCACCTCGATGCTCTCGACGTTGAAGATCTCGCGGGTCTGCGAACCCACGTCGCGCAGGCCATCGATAAAGGTGTCGCTCTCGGCGTTGAAGCCGCGAATGATCGGCCGGTCACCCGCCGGGTTGCCGCCCTCACCCGCACCGAAGGTAATGCCGGAGGTGGTACGCAACGCGTCGACCAGCGTGAGCGAGCCGGTGTCGCGGATCACCTGATCGGTGATCACGGTGACCGATTTTGGGGTCTCGCGCAGCGGCGCGGTGTACTTCTTCGAAGCGGAGGTATCGGCTTTGTAGCTTTGCTCCTGCTCGCCGATCACGGTCACTTCGTCGAGCGCAACTGGCGCCTCGCCGCGCGCAGCGGTGATATCCGGCGCGGACTGGGCGATGGAGGGGGCGGAGAAAGCGGTTAGGGCAACACCAATAGCCGAAGCCAACACGCGAGGTGGCTGGGCCAGTTCTAGAGACTGACGCGACATG
This sequence comes from Stutzerimonas sp. KH-1, assembly GCF_054483855.1. Taxonomy (NCBI): domain Bacteria; kingdom Pseudomonadati; phylum Pseudomonadota; class Gammaproteobacteria; order Pseudomonadales; family Pseudomonadaceae; genus Stutzerimonas; species Stutzerimonas sp. KH-1. The sequence goes on from NZ_CM137011.1 coordinate 2,573,340, forward strand.
TAATGCGGATCCTTGGAAAGTTGATGCAACTGCGAATTGCTATTATTATCAGGTAGCATTCTGATACATTCTGTCGCATTCTGAAACACCCAAATGCAAACTAATATCATTTGCTCTTTCCAACCCCTCCGGTGATCCATGCTGCTACGCATTGCCAATGTGTTTTCCCGAGAAGAAACCGACCGTATCCGCACCGCACTGGAACAGGCCGACTGGCGTGACGGCCGCGTCACCGCCGGCTACCAATCGGCCAGGGCGAAACACAATCTGCAGCTGGCGGAGGATGATCCCCTGGCGCGCGAAATCGCCGAGGCCATGCTGCAGCGTCTCTGGCAACATCCGCAGTTCATGTCCGCCGCGCTGCCGAGCAAGGTCTTCCCGCCCCTGTTCAACTGCTACACGGCCGGTGGCGAGTTCGGCTATCACATCGACAATGCGGTGCGGCAGGTGCGTAACAGCGCCGAACGCGTGCGCACCGACCTGTCCGCCACGCTGTTCTTCAGCGATCCCGACGAATACGACGGCGGCGAACTGGTGATTCAGGACACCTATGGCACGCAGCGGGTGAAGTTCGCTGCCGGCGACATGGTGCTCTACCCCAGCACCAGCCTGCACAAGGTCGAGCCGGTGACCCGCGGCGCACGGCTGGCCTCGTTCTTCTGGATTCAAAGCCTGGTTCGCGAGGATGCCCAGCGCACGCTGCTCTACGAGATGGACCAGGCCATCCAGCAACTGACCGCCGATGTGCCGGACCACCCATCCCTGGTGCAACTGACCGGCACCTACCACAACCTGCTGCGCCGCTGGGTCGAGGTCTGATGCCCCATCTTCTGCGCCGCGAGGAAGCCCTCGACACGACCCAGCTGGACGATCTCGCCGAGCAGCCGCAGCGTGCCGCGCGGCTGGTGCTGGCGGCTGCCGCGGCCGGCGAAGTCGAGGCCCAGGCGCTACTCGGCCAGATCCTGCTGGAAGGCTACGGCATCCAGGCCGACCCGACGCTGGCCCTGACCTGGTTCGACATCGCCGCCGAACGCGGACATGCCATGGCCTGCAACATGGCCGGTCGCTGCCACGAGCACGGCTGGGGTTGCACAGCCGATACGAAGCGCGCCGCCGACTACTACCGGCGCGCCGCCGATCTGGGGCTGGACTGGGGCATGTACAACCTGGCCAACCTGCTGGCCACCGGACGTGGCGTGGTAAAGGACCACACGACCGCCTACCGGCTCTATCGCCAGGCTGCCGAGCTTGGTCATGCCAAGTCGATGAACCTCACCGGCCGCTGCCTCGAAGACGGCTGCGGCGTGGCGCGGGATCTGGCCACGGCACATGCCTGGTATGCACGTTCGGCCGAAGCCGGCGACTTTCGCGGGCAGTTCAGCCATGCCGCCGTGCTAATCGCCGAGCGGCAATGGGACGCCGCCCGGCATTGGCTGAGTCTCGCGCTGGAGCTCGGCCACCTGAAGTTCATCGAAACCGCGCTGGCCAGCCTGCAGGCCGCCGCGCTGCCGCCGATCGCCGATATCGTCGAGGCCTACGCGCGGCGACGCGACGAGCTACGCGCCGGTCCACAGTGAACGAAGCGCGGAAACGAAAACGCCCCGCATGGCGGGGCGTTTCATTCGGCGACTACGGCTTAGATGTAGTAAGCCTTCAGCGGCGGGAAACCGTTGAATTCCACCGCGCTGTAGCTGGTGGTGTAGGCGCCGGTGGATAGCCAGTACAGGCGGTCACCGATGGCCAGGTTCAGCGGCAGGCCGTACTTGTAGTTCTCGTACATGATGTCGGCGCTGTCACAGGTCGGCCCGGCAATCACCACTTCCTCCACTTCGCCCTTCTTCTCGGCGTAGATCGGGAACTTGATGGACTCGTCCATGGTTTCGATCAGACCGCTGAACTTGCCCACATCGACATACACCCAGCGCTCGACCGCGGTACGCGACTTGCGCGCCACCAGCACCACTTCGCTGACCAGGATGCCAGCGTTGGCGATCAGCGAACGGCCCGGCTCAAGGATGATTTCCGGCAGGTCGTCGCCGAAGTCTTCCTTGAGGAAGCGGATGATCTCCTCGGCATAGGTTTCCAGGCTGTTGGTGCGGGTGATGTAGTTGGCCGGGAAGCCGCCACCCATGTTGATCATCTTCAGCTCGATGCCGTCTTCTTCCTTCAGGCGCTCGAAGATCACCTTGACCTTGGCGATAGCCGCGTCCCACACGGAGATGTCGCGCTGCTGCGAGCCGACGTGGAAGGAAATGCCGTAAGGCACCAGGCCCAGCTGGCGAGCGAGAATCAGCAGGTCCATGGCCATGTCGGTCTGGCAGCCGAACTTGCGCGACAGCGGCCAGTCGGCCGTGGTCGAGCCTTCGGTGAGGATGCGTACGTAGACCTTCGAGCCCGGCGCGGCCTTGGCGATGTTGCGCAGGTCGGCTTCGGAGTCGGTGGCGAACATGCGCACGCCCTTCTCGAAGAAGTAGCGGATGTCCTTGGACTTCTTGATGGTGTTGCCGTAGCTGATGCGCTCCGGGCCGACGCCGCGGGACATGACCTTGTCCAGCTCGTAGATCGAGGCGATGTCGAAGCTCGAGCCCTTGTCACGCAGCAGGTCGATGATCTCCACCGCCGGGTTGGCCTTGACCGCGTAATACACCTTGGCGAATTCGAAACCGGCGCGCAGGTCGTCGTAGGCCTTGCTGATGGTTTCGGTGTCGATCACCACGAACGGGGTTTCGTGCTGGTCGGCGAAAGCCTTCATCTTCTGGAAGGTGGCGCGAGGGAAATAGTCTTCGATCTTGACCGTCATGCGTGGGACTCCAAATACGGGAAACAAAAGTCGGATGAGGGGTGGAGGGCATCAGCCCTGACAAGAACGCCTGATCAGTTTCCCCACTTTGGTTCGCCTACTTCCCAAGGCATGTCGCCGAGTATCACGGTGGATCTCTCGTCGTCAGTACTTGAGCCGGATGGATCGTTGCCAGCATGGACGTTCGGGCGCGAACTTTAGGACCAAGGGGGGCATAGATCAATCAAAAAAACGTCCCGATTACGCATCCGTTTCGAGTTGTTGTCGATTCAAAACAAAGCGTCCTAGAAACTGCACAAAACCGCCGATTTCCGCTGCCGTGCGGGCCGCAGGGGAATCCATTTGCCGCTATAATCGCCGCCTTTTTTGACAGACCGACTACTCGTCGACGGGTTCCTTAATACCGATGACCACTCAGGCCGCCGAAGTCGCGAAGCGCCGTACCTTCGCCATCATCTCGCACCCCGATGCGGGCAAGACCACCATCACCGAAAAGCTGCTGCTGATGGGCAAGGCGATCGCCGTCGCCGGTACGGTGAAGTCGCGCAAATCCGACCGCCACGCCACCTCCGACTGGATGGAAATGGAGAAGCAGCGCGGCATCTCCATCACCACCTCGGTGATGCAGTTCCCCTACCGCGAGCACATGATCAACCTGCTCGACACCCCTGGCCACGAGGACTTCTCCGAAGACACCTACCGCACCCTGACCGCGGTGGACTCGGCGCTGATGGTGCTCGACGGCGGTAAAGGTGTGGAGCCGCGCACCATCGCGCTGATGGATGTGTGCCGCCTGCGGGACACACCCATCGTCAGCTTTATCAACAAGCTCGACCGCGACATCCGTGACCCGATCGAGCTGCTCGACGAGATCGAGGCGGTACTGAAGATCAAGGCCGCGCCGATCACCTGGCCGATCGGCTGCTACCGCGATTTCAAGGGCGTCTACCACCTGGCCGAGGACCGCATCATCGTCTTCGTGCCCGGCCATGGCCACGAACGCATCGAGACGCGGGTCATCGACAAGCTCGATTCCGACGAGGCCCGCGCGCACCTGGGCGACATGTACGACGATTTCGTCGAGCAGCTGGAGCTGGTCCAGGGCGCCTGCCACGAGTTCGACAAGGACGCCTTCCTCAAAGGCGAGATGACGCCGGTGTTCTTCGGCACCGCACTGGGCAACTTCGGCGTCGACCATGTGCTGGACGCCGTCGTCGACTGGGCACCGAAGCCGCTGGCGCGCGTCGCCAACGAGCGCACCGTGGAGCCGGTCGAGGAGAAATTCACAGGCTTCGTGTTCAAGATCCAGGCGAACATGGACCCCAAGCACCGCGACCGTATCGCCTTCATGCGCATCTGCTCGGGCAAGTACGAGAAGGGCATGAAGATGCGCCACGTGCGCATCAAGAAGGACCTGAAGATCGCCGACGCGCTGACCTTCTTCTCCAGCGAGCGGGAGATGCTGGAGGAAGCCTGGGCCGGCGACATCATCGGCCTCCACAACCACGGCACCATCCAGATCGGCGATACCTTCACCGAGGGCGAAGTGCTGGGCTTCACCGGCATCCCGCACTTCGCCCCGGAACTGTTCCGCCGCGTGCGCCTGAAGGACCCGCTCAAATCCAAGCAGCTGCGCCAGGGCCTGCAGGAACTGGCCGAGGAAGGCGCCACCCAGGTGTTCTTCCCCGAGCGCAACAACGACATCATCCTCGGCGCGGTGGGCGTGCTGCAGTTCGACGTCGTCGCCAGCCGCCTGAAGGAGGAATACAAGGTCGAGTGCGCGTATGAAGCGATCAACGTCTGGTCGGCGCGCTGGATCGAGTGCAGCGACGAGAAGAAGCTCAAGGAATTCAAGGACAAGGCCTACGAGAACCTCGCCGTCGACGGCGGCGGCCACCTGACCTACCTGGCGCCGACCCGGGTGAACCTGAGCCTGATGGAAGAGCGCTGGCCGGACGTAAAATTCCGTGCCACCCGCGAGCATCACTGAGAACCGCCACACAAGCCGAGGACACGCGCTGAGCTATGTTCAGCGCTTATCTCCCTGGAGCTATGCCATGCGTCGTCTGATGTTCCTGCTTGCTCTGCTAATCCCTGTCGCCCAGGCTGGGACGCTGATCAACAGCCCTTACTGGGTCGTAGCCCTCAGCTGCGACAACAACCAGCACTGCTATGCCGCCAGTAACGGCAGCTACACCGGCTCGCTGAACGGCGCGCGGCGCTTTGCTGATCAGACCCAGGCGACAAAGTTTCTGAACAGCCTGACCTCCAGCCTGCGAAGTAAATCCCCGCGTCTGGAGCAGCACGTTGAACAGCAGTGCGTCGAGCCGGACAGTAATCGCCCAGCTCAGGGTCGATCCTGCTGAGCGATGTCGGCACAAGCAACGCAATACTCGGCCGCCGGCATCGCCCGTAGGCGCGCCTCTTCAATCGGTTCACCGCAGCGCTGGCATTCGCCGTAACGGCCCTGTGCCAGGCGTTGGCGCGCCAGGCCAACGCGGCGCAACTCTTCTTCGGCCTCGATCAGCAGGCCGCGCAATACGTCGTCGTTCTGCCGCTCCTGGGCCTGCTCCGCCGAATCATGCTCGTGCTCGCGGGCCAGGTCGCGGCGCAGCGCCGCGGCACGCTGCAGGTAGTCGCTGCTCAGACGTTCGAGGGCTTGCTGGGGATCGAATCGGGACATGGCGTGGCTCCTTCTGCTGGTGACTAACAGTGTGAACCGCGCCATGCCCTTTGCACTGATGGCCGTCAACCTTCGACGAGTCAGGCCCTCGCCTCCACCAGCATGCCCTGTGCTTCGGGCCGCTTGATCAGCGCGTAGACCACCCCGGTCAGCAGACTCCCGGCCAGGATCGCGACCAGGTAGAGCAATGCATGGTTGATCGCGTTGGGGATCAGCAGCACGAAGAGGCCGCCATGGGGCGCCAGCAGCTTGGCACCGAACGCCATGGACAGCGCGCCGGTCAGTGCACCACCGGCGATGCTGGCCGGAATCACCCGCAGCGGGTCCTTGGCAGCGAAGGGAATCGCGCCCTCGGAGATGAAGCAGCAACCCAGCACTAGCGCGGCCTTGCCGGCTTCGCGCTCGGTCTGGGCGAACTTGCGGCGGGCGATCAGCGTGGCGATGCCCATGCCGATCGGCGGCACCATGCCGGCAGCCATGGTCGCGGCCATCGGCGCGTAGCTTTGCGAGGCGAGCAGCCCGACGGAGAAGGCATAGGCCGCCTTGTTCACCGGCCCGCCGAGATCGACGCACATCATGGTGCCCAGCAGCAGCCCGAGCAGGATGGCGTTGGAGGTGCCCATGGTGTCGAGGAATTCGGTGAGCCCGGCGAGCAGCTTCGCCACCGGCGTGCCGACGATGTAGATCATCACCAAGCCCGTCACCAGGCTGGCCAGCAGCGGAATGATCAGGATCGGCTTGAGCGATTCGATGCTGGCCGGCAGTGGAATCCAGCGACTCACCGCCTTGGCCGCATAGCCGGCGACGAAACCGGCGATGATGCCGCCAATGAAGCCTGCGCCGAGCGTACCGGCCAGCAAGCCGCCGATCATGCCGGGCGCCAGGCCCGGGCGGTCGGCAATGGAATAGGCGATGTAGCCGGCCAGTAGCGGCACCATCAGCTGGAAGGCGGTTTCGCCGCCGATCTTCATCAAGGCTGCGGCTAGCGTGCCCTCCTCCTTGAACGCCTCGATGCCGAAGACGAACGACAGGGCGATCAGCAGTCCGCCCGCCACCACCATCGGCAGCATGTAGGACACCCCGGTCAGCAGGTGCTTGTAGACACCGGTCTTCTCCGCTTTCTGTTCTCCCGTAGCGGCACTTGCCGTGACGCCACCGCCGAGCACGGCCGCTTCCTGCAGCGCGCGATCCAGCGTCGCCTCGGGTTGCTTCAGTGCGACACCGGTGCCGCAGCGGAACACGCGCTTGCCGGCGAAACGGTTGACATCCACCTCGATATCGGTCGCCAGCAGCACTGCGTCGGCTTCTTCGATGGCCTGGGGGTCGAGCAGGTTGCGCGCGCCCACCGAGCCACGCGTCTCCACCTGCAGGTCATAGCCCTTGCGCGCGGCCGCCTGCTGCAGCGCCTCGGCGGCCATGAAGGTGTGCGCCACGCCGGTCGGGCAGGCGGTGATGGCCACCAGCTTAGGTTTGCCGCCGGAAGGCGCGGCGTCGACTTCGTCGACCGGCTGCAGTTCGGTCGCGGTATCGGCGGCGCTGCGCAGGAAGCCTTCCGGGTCGAGCAGCGCCTCGGACGGGGTCGACTGCACGACACGCTTGCCGACGAAGCGTTGCAGCGACAATGGCCCGGTTTTCACCACCACGACCAAGTCGGCCTCGGCGATCTGTTCGGCCGTGAGCGGCGAGCCGATGGCCTTGGGATCGTGGACTTCCACGGCGGTCGACCAGCCCAGGCGATGGGCCGCGGCTTCGAGCAGGCGCGAGGTCAGCACGCTGGTGACCATTCCGTTGGGGCAGGCCGTGATGATGAGCAGATTCATTCCTTCACCTCTTGTAATTATTGGCTGAGCGGCTGCAGCCGCACGGCCGCTTCAAGCTCGGCCAGTTGCGCCCGATCAGTGATGCCGAAGCCGATTTGGCCGACGGCCTGAGCGGCAATCGCCGTGGCATGCGCCAGGGTGCGCTCGGCCGGCCAACCCGCCAGCAAGCCGTGGAGCATGCCGGCCAGCAGCGAATCCCCGGCGCCCACGGTGCTGACCACCCGCACCTTGGGCGGCTGGGCATGCCAGGCGGCTGCCGGCGAAAACCAGCTGACCCCCGCGGCGCCCTGGGACATCACGACATGTTCGATGCGGGCATTCAGGCGCCGAGCCTCGTCGGCCAGGGCCCGAGCGTCGGCCGGGTCGAGGCCGCGGGCCTGGGCCAGCTCCTCTTCGTTGGGCTTGATCAGCCAGGGTGACAGGGCCAGCCCTTCGCGCAGCGCCGCGCCGCTGGTGTCCAGCGCAACACGCGCACCAAGCAGCGCGAGCCGCTGCAGCAGCTCGACGAACCACGGCAGCTCGACGCCGCGCGGCAGGCTGCCGGCCACCACGACCAGCTCATGGCCAGGCACCAGGCGTTCGAGGCGGGCTAGCAGCTCGTCGCGCTGGGCGGCACCGACCTCCAGCCCCGGGCCATTGATATCGGTAATCCGCCCATCCGCCTCGGCCAGCTTGATGTTGCTGCGGGTCTCGCCCGCCACGCGGACGAATTCGTCGGCGAAGCCCCGCGCGGCGAACAGCTGCTCGAAAGGCTGCGCATTGGCTTCGCCGAGAAAGCCGGTCACGGTCAGCTGATGGCCGAGATCGGCCAGGACCTGGGCGACGTTGAGTCCCTTGCCAGCGGCATGCACCTGCAGGTTGTCGCTGCGATTGACTTCGCCCAGGTGCAGCGCGGGCAGCTGCACGGTGAGATCCAGCGCGGGATTGAGGGTGACGGTTAGTACGCGCGCCATCAGCAGTGCTCCCCGACGAAGGCGCGCACTTCATGGGCGCCGGGCAACATCAGGGCCTGCTGAGCCAGCCTCTGGCAGGCGGCGAAGTCCAGCTCGCGCACCCGCGCCTTGACCAGCGCGATGCTGCGCGCCGACACGCTCAACTCATCAACGCCCAGCCCCACCAGCATGGGTATCGCCAGCGCATCGGCGGCCAGCTCGCCGCAGACACCCACCCATTTGCCCTGCGCGTGGGCGGCTTCCACCGTCATGCCGATCAGGCGCAACACGGCCGGGTGCAGCCCATCGGCCTGGCCGGACAGCGTCGGGTGGCCGCGGTCGATGGCCAGCGTGTACTGGGTCAGATCGTTGGTGCCAATGCTGAAGAAATCGACTTCCTGCGCCAGCACCGGCGCGATCAGCGCGGCGGACGGGATCTCGATCATGATGCCCACCTGCAGGTCGGCCACCGGAAGCTCGACGCGCAGGCGATCGACCAGCGCCTTGGCGGTGCGCCATTCCTCGATATTGCCGACCATGGGAAACATGATCCGCAGCGGCCGGCCGTCGGCGGAGGCGAGCAAGGCACGCAACTGGGTTTCGAGGATGTCCGGGCGCTGCAGGCTCAGGCGAATGCCGCGCACACCGAGGAAGGGGTTCTCCTCGGGCGGCATCGGCCAGTACGGCAGCGGCTTATCGCCGCCGACATCGAGCGTGCGCACCACCAATGGCCGGCCTTCGAGGGCTTCCAGCACACGGCGGTATTCGGCTTCCTGGGTCGCCTGATCCGGCGCCTGAGCGTGGTTCATGAACACCAGCTCGGTGCGCAGCAGGCCGATACCCTCGGCACCGAGCGCCACCGCCTCGGGCGTCTCGCCAGCGGCGCCGATGTTGGCAGCGATCTCCACCGGATGGCCGTCACGGGTGATTGCCGGCTCCAGACGTCGCTCATGGGCCAGGCGCTTGCGTTCCTCCCGCGCGGCGCGCTCGCCCCGGGCCTGTTCGAGCTGCGTATCGCTCGGCGCCACCAGCAGCTCACCGCGCTCGCCATCGAGCAGCAGCAGGGTGTTGGGCGCCAGGCCGAGCACACCGGGCCCGGCGCCGACGATGGCCGGAATACCCAGCGCCCGGGCAATGATGGCGCTGTGCGAGGTGGCGCCGCCGCCGGCTGTGAGAATGCCGGCGACGCGCTGAGCATTGAGGGTGGCGACGTCCGACGGCGCCACCTCGTCCATCACCAGAATGTAAGGCTCATCCGGGGCCTGCTCGGCTTCGACACCGGCCAGGCAGGCCAGCACGCGGCGGCCCACGTCGCGCAGGTCGGCCGCGCGCTCGGCGAGCAGCTGGTCATGCAGCGCCTCCTGCTGCTGCGCCGCGCTTTCGATTTCCTCCATCCAGGCCGCTTCGGCGCTGAGGCCTTTGTGCAGGCGCACCTGCACCTCTTCGCGCAGGGCGGGATCCCTGAGCATGGCCTGGTGAGTGGTGAAGATGTCACGGATGCTGGCGACCTGGCTCTGCGCGATCAGCGTGCCGATTTCGGCGAACACCTCGTCCAGCGCCGCGTCGAGCCGCTGCAGCTCGACGGCGGGCGATTCGCCGCGCCGCGGATAGTCGATCGCCTGCGGCTTGCGCACCAGCACCGGGCCGATGGCGATGCCGGGCGAGGCGGCGATGCCGATGACCTGCTCGCCGGCCCGCAAGGCGGGCACATCCTGGGCGGCTTCATTCAGTTGCACGGTGGCAGCTGGCTGCTCCGCCGGTTCCCCGCCAACTGGCAGCGGCTCGATTTCCTCGCCCAGCCCTTCCTCCACCGCGCGCACCAACGCCGGCAAGGCATCGTCGGCGATCGAGGGCTCGGCGATGAACTCCAGCACCTGCCCACGATGCGAGCCCATCGCCAGCAGCTTGCTCAGGCTCTTGGCCGACACCCCCGCGCTCTGGCTGCCGGCCAGGCGCACGCGGATCTCGCCGGCAAAGGCCTGTGCGACCTCGGTCAGCACCTTGGCGGGCCGTGCGTGCAGGCCGTGGGCATTGGCCAGCGGCACGCGGGCGCTCGGCCAGTCCGCCGGCACGTCGCCACCCAGAGCTTCGAGCACTGTGCGACTGGAAGTCGCCTGGCTCAGCTCCGCGCCGCGCCCCTCGATCAGCAGGTTGCACAGGCGCTCGAGCATCGCCCGGTGCGCTTCGCCGAGGCTGGCCAGCACGAACAGGCCGTTGAGCGGCTGGCCATGGTGATCCAGCGACGCGGCTGGTGTGACGAACGCCAGCCCCGGTCGCTGCACCGACTGCTCGCTGCTCAGCCACCAGAGGCCCTCACCCAGCGGCAAGGCCTGGTCGAGCGCGAGCCCGGCATTGAAGCCGGAGACCACGCACTCGGCGCGCTTGAGCAGCTTGACGCCCTGCCAGGCCAGCTCATCGAAGTCCTCGGCGGCGACGCCCAGCCCGACTAGCTCGCCATCGAGCGCCAGTTCCTGTGGCGCCCCTTGCAGCAGCGCGATGATCGCCTCGGGGCTTTCGGCCTTCTGCAGCGCCTCGCTGAGATCGCCCTCGCCGAGGGCGCGGGTCAGCAGCTGCAGCAGACGCAAATGCTCGTCGGAACGCGCGGCGATGCCGATGGCGAGATGGACCTGCTGGCCGTTGCCCCAGTCGACGCCCTCCGGAAAATGCAGCAGCCGCACGCCCGTGGTGAACACCTGATCGCGGGTTTCCGGGGTGCCATGGGGAATCGCGATGCCCTGGCCGAGAAAGGTCGAGCCCTGGGCTTCGCGTGCGCGCAAGCCGTCGAGGTAACCGGGCGCCACCAGCCCGTCGGCAACCAGCACCTCGCCGAGCAGGGCCAGCGCGGCCGGTTTGTCCGCCGCGACCTGATGCATGTGGATGTGCTGCGCGTTCAACTCAAGCATGGAGAACTCCTGCGGGGCTCGCGATTGTTGTGGCCGACGGTGCGCCGGCATTGCCCGAATCCTGGGCTGGCGCTTCAGACCTGAGAGCTGCTGAAACGTTTCAGCCAAGGCTGGCACATTACGCAATATTGGGTAATTCTAGAAGCCCGAGTTCATACCACCCGTCTTTAGGCCCCCTGTTGAAACTGACCGACATCGCCCGCCTCGCCAACGTTTCGGTAACCACCGCCAGCTACGTGCTCAACGGCAAGGCCGCGCAGCGACGGATCAGCCCGGCCACGGTCGAGCGCGTGCTGGCGGTCGCCGAGCAGCAGGGTTTTCAGCTCGACCAGCAGGCCGCCGGGCTGCGCCGCGGGCAGTCCCGGACCCTCGGTTTCATCGTGCCGGACCTGGAAAACCCCAGCTATGCACGCCTGGCCAAGCTGCTCGAGCAGCGTGCGCGACAGCGCGGCTACCAGTTGCTGATCGCCGGGACCGACGATGAGCCGGACACCGAGCGCCAGGTCATCCAGGTGCTGCGCTCGCGACGCTGCGATGCGCTGATCGTCGCCAGCTGCCTGCCGGCGGACGATGCTGGGTACCGCAAGGTCCAGGCGACCGGCACGCCGGTGATCGCACTGGACCGTGCGCTGGATGCCGTGCACTTCTGTTCGGTGGTCAGCGACGACCGCGAAGCCGGCGCGCAGCTGACCCGCTCGCTGGACGTGCCGCCCGAGGCGCATGTCGCCCTGATCAGCGCGCGCCCGGCGCTGCGCATCAGCCAGCAGCGCGAGGAAGGTTTCCAGCAGGCACTGGCGCAGCACCGCGGGCCGGTCAGCATCCTGCGTGCCGAGCAGTTCAGCCGCGCCTGCGGCCGCGCGCAGATGCTCGCCCTGCTCGACCGCGTCGCGTTGCCCGATGCGCTGATCACCACCGCCTATGTGTTGCTGGAAGGCGTGTTCGACGCGCTGCGCGAGCGCGACCTGCTCTGGCCCGAACAGCTGCGGCTGGGCACCTTCGGTGATGCGCAGTTGCTGGATTTCCTGCCGATCCGGGTCAACGCGATTTCCCAGCAGCACGCGCAGATCGCCGAGCAGGTGCTGGAGCAGGCCATTCGCGCCATCGAACAGGGCGACTACCGCCCCGGCGTGATCGCCATCGAGCGCGAGCTGAAGGTCCGCCGCGGCTGACGCCCTCTTGCGGGCGCCGACGCACTGGCGGAAGCTTGTCGTCTTTCGAACAGCCCGCCTCCCCTGATGAACATCGAACAGATCACCCAGCGCCTGCATGCGATCCGCGATCGCAACGACTGGCAGCGCTTTCACAGCCCGAAGAACCTCGCCATGGCCGCCAGTGTGGAAATGGCCGAGCTGGTGGAAATCTTCCAGTGGCAGACCGAGGACGAGTCGCGCCAGCTATCGGCCGACAAGCTCGAGCACGCTGGCCAGGAGGTCGGCGACATCCTCATGTACCTGCTGCTGATGTGCAGCGAGCTGGGGATCGACATGGAACAGGCGCTGCTGGACAAGCTGGCCGACAACGAGCGGCGCTTCGTCCGATGAGCGACCGCCATTTCGACGAGCTGGCGACGCGTTTCGCCGAGAAGATCTACGGCGGCGCCAAGGGCGCGATCCGCCTGGCCGTGCTGCAGGCCGACCTGGCCGAGATCCTGCCGCCGCGCGCGCTGCGGGTGCTGGACATCGGCGCCGGGCTCGGCCATATGAGCCTCTGGCTGGCGCAGCAGGGCCATGCGGTCACCCTCGCCGAGCCCGCCGAACCGATGCTGCAAGGCGCCCGCCAGCAGTTCGCCGACGCCGGTCAGCAGGCCACCTTCATCCAGGCGCCCTGGCAGGAGGTGGAAGCGCATGTCGACGGCCGCTTCGACCTGGTCATCTGCCACGCCGTGCTGGAGTGGCTCGCCGAGCCCCAGGCGATCCTGCCGGTGCTGCACCGCCTGACCGCGGCCGATGGCTGGCTGTCGCTGGCCTTCTACAACCGCGATGCGCTGATCTACCGCAACCTGCTCAAGGGCCACTTCAAGAAGCTGCGCAGCCAGACCTATGCCGGCGAGCGGCAGAGCCTGACCCCGCAGCAACCGCTGGACCCACGCGAACTGGCAGCGCAACTCGCGCCGCACTGGCAGGTCGAATCCAGCAGTGGCGTGCGCGTTTTCCATGACTACATGCCCGCCGATTTCCAGGCCCGCACCGAGCCGGCCGACCTCATCGAGATGGAACTGGCCTACCGCCGCCATCCCACCTTCGCCGGCCTCGGGCGCTATCTGCACTGGTTGTGCCGGCCACGCTGAGCCGGCCGGGAGGTTTCCATGTCGACCCGCGCGTTTATGCCCTTGCTCTGCCTTACCCTCGCGGCCTGCCAGAGCCAGAACCCCTATACCGACGAATCGGCACCGATACCGCCCGCCCCTCCGGTGGAACAGATCCAGGCGCCCACCTACCCGGCCGCGCCCCGGGACTTCTCCAGCTACCAGCACTGGAGCTGGCGCAGCCCGCCAGCGGGTACGGCTTCGATCAGCGGTGAAGAACTGCAGGAAATGGTCGCCGGCGCCCTCGATCAACATGGACTGCGGCCGGCACCGGGCAATGCTCCGGGCGATGTACGGATCAGCGCCAGCGCCAGCAAGGAAACCCGAGTCCGCCAGACCTACGACAACTACGGCTACGGCCCGCATGTCGGCGTAGGCCGTTATGGCGGTGGCTACGGCACCGGGTATGGCGTCGGCACCAGCGTGCCCATCGTGCGCAACTACGAGGAGGAAGTCGTCTCGGTGCGCATCGAGATGTTCGATGCGGCCTCCGGGCAATCGGTCTGGAGCAATCGTGCCGAAGCGCGCCTGAGCGGCAGCCGGGCCAAGCAGCAAGATGCGGTGCGCCAGGCCGTCGAGCGGGCGCTGGCCGATTATCCGCCGCGCTGAGTGCGGCAAGTGGCTACGCGCCGAACGAAGGCGCCGGGCCTAGACTGAGCAGACCCTTCCCTGGAGAACGATCATGTTCCGCCGTCTGTTGCTGATTCCCCTACTCCTCGCCCTCGTCGCCTGCCAGGGCCCGCAGGTGCAGCGCGATTTCGATCCGACACGGGATTTCTCCGCCTATCGCGCCTGGAGCTGGAAGGAGCCGGCGCTGCAGTACCGGCCGGATGACCCGCGCATACAGAGCGACCTCACCGAGCAGCGCATCCGCGACGCCATTGCCGAGCAACTGGACCAGCGCGGCCTGCGGCCCGCCACGGCGAGTGCCGCGGCCGGCGTGCAAGTGCAGGCCTGGTACATCGTCGACCAGCGCACCCAGCAATACACGACCACTTCCGGCGCCTGGGGCAACCCCTGGTACGGTTACTGGGGCGGACCGATGTTCACCGATACCCGCACCATCGACTATCAGGTCGGCACCTTGCAGATCGATCTGTATGACGCCGCCGATGGCAAGCTGGTCTGGCGTGGCAGTGCCGAGCAGGTACTGCGCAGCCGCCAGGGCACGCCCGACGAGCGCGCCGGCAGCATGCGCGAGCTGGTGGCGCGGGTGCTGTCGCAATACCCACCGCACTGAGCCAAGCGCCTGAACCTGCCGCGGTGCTGGCGAGCGACTGCCGCGCTCGCCATACTGTCGCGCCGCTGATCCTTGGAGACCTGAAATGCCTGCTGTTGCCTGGTGGTTGCTCACCCTGCCGTTCATTGCCGGAGCCATGCTGCCCCTGCAGGCCGGAATCAACGGTCAGGTCGCGCGTCACCTCGGCAACGTCATGGGTGCGGCACTGCTTTCGTTTACCGTGGGCACACTGGCGCTGTCCGTCATCGTGGCGGTCCAGCGCGATATTCCGGCGCTGCAGACCCTCAAGGGCCTGCACTGGTGGCACTGGTGTGGCGGCCTGCTGGGCGCCTTCTTTATCGCCACGGCCGCCTTCGCCGCACCGCGCACCGGCGCGCTGCTGTTCATGGCATTGCTGCTGGCCGGCCAGCTGTTCGTCGCCCTGCTGCTGGACCACTTCGGCTGGGCCGGTTTCCGCCAGTCCTCAATCAGCCTCGGCAAGGTGTCCGGCCTGTTGCTGATCTTCGCTGGGGTCTGGCTGATCCAGCGCGGCTAGCAGGTGCGCGGCGGGGCATCACTCGTGTTCGAAGGCGTAGAACAGGTTCGGCTCGCTGACCAGGTAGAGATTGCCCTGCGCATCGAAAGTCATGCCCTCGGCCTGCGGCACGCTGCGCTCGAGCCCGGCGAAACCGCGCCATAGCGAGCGGAAGCTGACCAGCTCGCCCTCGGCATCCAGCTCCAGCATCATCTTCGCCTCGTCGCTGAGCAACACGAGGTGACCGGTCTGCTCGTCGAAATGCACCGACGACAGGTCGCTGGCCATGTCCAGCTTGTCGATCCAGGCCTGGCGGTCGATGATCTTGATGTCCATGTCGCCGGCCAGGCTGCGCTTGATGCCCTGGATCTCGTAGAGCTTGCGAGGTGAGTGCTCCTTGACCACGAACAGCCGATCACCGGCGCGGTCGTACCCGACGCCCTCGAAACCTGTATTGTCCTCGTCGTTCAGGGCCAGGGTGATGGAGCGGGCGTCGGTACGCTGCAGCGGTCCGGCAACCCTGGGAACCTGCACGATCACCAGCGACTGCTTGCGCTCCTCGGTCAACACCAGCAGGTCATCTCCCAGATAGGTCACGCCCTCTACGTCTTGGAACCCGCGCAGCGGATAGCGCGCGAGGAAGCCGCCATCCTTGTCCAACGCCAGCAGCTCTTCGGGGTTATTGACGACACCCCAGAGATGATCGCGGCGTTCGTCATAGGTCAGCCCGGAAAGATTGTCTTCCACCGTGGCCACCGGCAGCGCGTCGATCTTCACCCGGTATTCGGGTAGCCAGAGACTGTGCCTTTCCCAGCTGCTTTCATGCCAGGTGGTTTTCAGCGTATAGAACAGCCGCTCATCCAGATGAGTGGCGGTGACAACGTAGAGCAGGCCGAAAAAGACGCAGCCATAGGCCCAGGCCGGGCGCAGTGTCGTGATTCGTTCCAGGCGCGCTCTGGCAATGGCCAGCATCGTTGGTCTTCTCGTTCAGGGAATGGTAGGCAGGCTGCCTGGCGCTTGTTGCAGTTGCATGAAGGTCGGGAACGCATGATGCGCAAAGGACTCACAGCGACATTCCGACCGCCTCCCGCCCTGGTGGTTCCAGCGCAGCGGCGACCGTTCGGAACTCTCGGGCGCACTCGAGAGCCCAATGCCCAAGGCCGTGCTTGAGCACCGCAATCGAACGTTCAGGAGAGTGATACATGCGGGTAGAAGGATTCTTCGAGTGGCTGGGACAGGCGCTGGGCGCAGTCATTCGTTTCATCGTCGAGGCGTTGGGCGACTTCTTCGGCCTGTTTGCCAGGGCCGGACAGAATTTCCTCGAGGGGTTGTCGCGTACGCTGGGCATGGACCGCTCGCTGATCAGCCTGGTAGCGCTGGCGATCGGCCTGCTGTTGCTGGTTGCGGCGGTCCGCGCGTTCTTTCGCGGCTCGATCATCGGCGGGCTGATCTGGCTGTTCCTCGGGCTGTGGCTGCTGAGCTGGTTGATTCACTGACGCGCAGCCTAACGCTCGGGTTTTCCTCTTTCGTTGCATGCCACGTATAGTGCCGGGCCGTCCCGGAGGCCCGTAATGTCCAGCATGCTTGCCGCCTGGCGTCACACCCCCACCCACAGCAAGGTGTGGGCGCTGGCGGCGCCGATGATCCTGTCCAACCTTTCCGTTCCGCTGGTCGCACTGGTGGACAGCAGCGTGATCGGCCATCTGCCGCACGCTCACCAGCTGGGCGCGGTTGCCGTCGGCGGTAGCCTGTATACGCTGCTGGTGTGGGTGATGGGCTTCCTGCGCATGGGTACCACCGGCTTCGCCGCACAGGCAGCCGGCCGCCAGGATGGCGGCGCGCTGCGCCAGATATTGTTGCAGGGACTGTTGCTGGCCGCCGGCTTCGCCCTGCTGCTGAGCCTCGTCGGTGTGCCGCTCAAGGGCGCCGCGCTGCAGCTGATGCAACCCTCGGCGGAGCTGGACGACCTGACCCGCGACTATTTCCACACGCGCCTGTTCGGCCTGCCCGCGGCGCTGGCCAGCTATGCGCTGATCGGCTGGTTTCTCGGCACGCAGAACGCCCGCGCGCCGCTGGCCATTCTGCTGACGACGAACCTGATCAATGTCGTGCTGGACCTGTGGTTCGTGCTCGGCCTCGACTGGGGCGTGGCCGGCGCCGCACGCGCCTCGGTGATCGCCGAATGGAGCGGCGCGCTGCTTGGCCTGGCGCTCACCGGCAAGGCGCTGGCCCGCTATCCCGGTCGAGTTGATACCCGCGCGCTGCGCCGCTGGTTGAGCTGGCGACCGCTGATGGCGGTCAACCGCGATATCTTCCTGCGCTCGCTGGCGCTACAACTGGTGTTCTTCCTAGTGACAGTGCAGGGCACCCGCCTGGGTGATGCCACAGTCGCCGCCAACGCGCTGCTACTCAATGGCCTGCTGCTGACCGCGCACGCCCTCGACGGACTGGCCCATGCCGTGGAAGCCTTGAGCGGGCATGCCATCGGTGCCCGCGACCGCAACGCGCTGCAGCGGGTGATGGTGGTCGCCGGGGGCTGGTCACTGCTGGCCAGCGTCGCCTTCGGCCTGTTCTTCCTGCTTGGCGGCCAGCTGTTCATCCAGTTGCAGACCGACATCCCCGAGGTACGCCAGACCGCGCTGACCTACCTGCCCTATCTGGCGGCATTGCCGCTGATCGCGGTCTGGAGCTATCTGCTCGATGGGTTGTTCATCGGTGCCACCCGCGCGCGGGAGATGCGCAACAGCATGCTGCTGGCAGTGGCGCTGACGTTGCCGCTCGGCTGGCTGCTGCAGGGGCTGGGCAATCACGGCTTGTGGCTGGCCTTTCTCGCCTTCATGCTGACGCGTGGCATCTGCCTGGGCGTGCTCGCCTTGCGTCTGCAGCGCCGCGGTGCCTGGTTTACCATGAGCACGCCTGGCACCACCCATTCCGAAGGACGCTGAACATGGCCTATGCCATTGCCGCCTACTTGCACTTTCTGGCGATCTTCCTGCTCTTTTCCCTGTTGCTGCTGGAGCATCAGCTGTTCCGCCAGCCGCTGACGCTGGAGCGCGCGCGCAGCCTGTTCCGCATCGACATAGCCTTTGGCATCACGGCCGCGGCCGTGCTGGCGAGCGGCATCGCCCGGGCGGTCTTCTACGGCAAGGGACTGGACTACTACCTGAAGAACAGCTTCTTTCACGCCAAGGTCGGTTTGTTCGTGGTCGTCGCCGTCCTGTCCATCTACCCGACGCTGACCTTTCTGCGCTGGCGCCCCGCTCTCGCGGCAGGCCAGGCACCGACCATCTCGAGCGGCAGCGCCAGATGGGTCAAGCTGACCATCCGCCTGGAGCTGCTGCTGCTCGCGCTGATTCCCCTGCTGGCGGCGCTGATGGCACGGGGCTTCGGCGTCATGCCCGGCTGACGCCGGGCACCCTTCAGGGTGTCAGGTAGGACGAACGCGTCAGTCCCAGGCGCAGCGCGTCGATGTACTGCGTGCGTTCCTTGGCGCTCAACTTGGCCCCGGCCACCTTGTCGCGGTAGTAGGTCATCAGCTCCTCTGGCGACAGATGCACATAGCGCAGCATGCCCTCGATGGTGTCATGGGTCTCGATGCCGGCGTGGTAGTAGCTACCGTCCTCGCGCTGATAGACGTTCACCGAATCGGTATCGCCGAACAGGTTGTGCATGTCGCCGAGAATTTCCTGATAGGCACCCACCAGGAACACCCCGAGGAAATACTCCTCGCCAGGCGCGACCTCGTGCACCGGCATGCTGCTCTCGATGCTCTGCTCGTCGACGTAGTGCTTGATCTTGCCGTCCGAGTCGCAGGTCAGGTCCTGCAGCACGGCGCGCCGCACCGGCTCCTCGGTCAGCCGCTGCAGCGGCACGATCGGCAGAATCTGGTCGATCGCCCAGGTGTCCGGCAGGCTCTGGAACACCGAGAAATTGCAGATGTACTTGTCCGCCAGCTTGTCGTTGAGCTCGTCGAGCACTGCGCGGTGCGAGCGCTGACGAGCCTTGAGCTGGTTGTACAGGCGGCGGCAGATGGCGAAATAGCTCTGCTCGGCCAGCGCCTTCTGTGCCAGCGTCAGCTTGCCGGACGCGTACTGTGCGCTGGACTCGCTCATGTAATGGGTGGCGCGCCAGTAGGTCTCGGTGACCATTTCCGGGTCGGTCGGCCCGAGCAGATCGGCCAGCGACTGCACGATGTCCGGCAGCTCGTCGTAGTTGTCGATCTGCGGTATTTCGTCGTTGTGCCGCTCGACGTCAGTGACCTGCATGACCAGCACCGCATGATGTGCGGTCATGGCCCGCCCACTCTCGGAGAAGATGTTCGGATGCGGCAGGCCCTGCGCCTCGCAGAACTCCTTGAGCATGCCGACCACAGTACCGGCGTATTCGTCGATGTCGTAGTTGATCGAACTGGCATTGCGCGAGTGGGTGCCGTCGTAGTCGACTCCCAGGCCGCCGCCGACATCGATGTAATCCACCGGCAGCCCGAGTGCACGCAATTCTGCGTAATAGCGGATGGCTTCCCGGAAGCCCTGGCGGTAGTCGGCCAGGTTGGCGATCTGCGAGCCCATGTGGAAGTGCAACAGGCGAATACCCTGGTCCATCTCGACAGCGCGGAAGCGCTCGATCACCGAAAGCAGCTGCGCGGCGGACAGGCCGAACTTCGAGCGCTCGCCGCCGGTATCGGCCCACTTCGAAGATGCCAGCGACGACAGGCGCACACGCAGGCCGACCTGCGGGGTCAGCTTGAGCTCGTTGGCCTCCTCGATCACCAGGCCGACCTCGGACTCCTTCTCGATGACGATGAACACGTTGTGGCCGAGCTTTTGCCCCATCAGCGCCAGCCGAATGAACTCGCGGTCCTTGTAGCCGTTGCAGACGATGGTGCCGCCCTTCGGCGCCAGCGCCAGCACCGCCATCAGCTCTGGCTTGGAGCCCGCCTCCAGACCGATGGAGACGTTCTGCGTGGCGATGATGTTTTCCACCACCGCTTCCTGCTGATTGACCTTGATCGGGTACAACGCGGTGTACTTGCCGGCGTACTCCATGCGCTCGATGTTGGCGTCGAAGGCACCGGTCAGGCGCCGCACGCGGTCCTGCAGGATGCCGGGAAAGCGCACCAGCAGCGGCAGCGACAGCCCCGCCTCGCGCAATTGCTCGATCAGCCCGTTGAACTCGATCGGCTCGCCGCTGGGGCCCTGCGGGCGAACCTCGACGTTGCCCTGATCACTGATGGCGAAGTAACCGGCACCCCAGTGGCGAATGCCATAGATGCTGCGGCTATCGGCAGCGGTCCACTGGCTACCGTCGTCTTTACGTGTGCGTCGTACAGGCATCGAAGCCTCCCGGAAAAAATTGAACGTTTCGCCGCAAGCAGATGTGCCCGGCGAAGGCTATGCGGCTTCGACAGCCGATATGCGCAAAAAGGTGAAAATTGGTGAGGCTGTCACAGCGGCACTTAGCCGCCAGACTTCTTGGCCTTGAAGCCGCGTTTGCCGAGTTCGTCGACCAGCAACTGGACATGATCGCCCTGAATCTCGATGACGCCGTCTTTCAGCGCCCCGCCGGTACCGCAGCGGCGCTTCAGCGCGCTGGCCAGTTCCTTGAGTTCGCTTTCCGGCAGGGGCACGCCGCTGATGGTGGTCACCGTCTTGCCGCCTCGCCCCTTGCTCTCGCGACGTACCCGCGCGACACCGTCTCCCTCTGGCACGAGGTTTTGCTTGCACACGCAGCTGCCCAGAGGCTGACTGCAGTCGGGACAATGCCGACCGCTGTCGGTGGAATAGACCAGCCCACCCAGGCCGGCCAGGGAAGTGGTTTTCTTGGCCACGCAAACCTCGCTCGCGAATCTGGTCCTGTCTGACAGGACCGAACAGCCGGCTAATTTACCAGCATTGCGGCCCAGCTAGCAGACCGCCGCCCGGACAACGACCAGTGCCGGCCGGACGACCTGCGAGAAAAGTTCGAGCCTGCGCGACTCAGACGATACGTCCGGTTGGCGCATAAGGTGCCGGGTCCACGATCGGTTCGCGGCCGAGCATCAGATCCGCCAGAAGCTGGCAGGACGCCGGTGCCAGCACCAGCCCGTTGCGGAAGTGCCCGCAGTTCAGCCACAGCCCATCGAAACCGCTGACCTGCCCTATATAAGGCACACCGTCCGGCGAACCAGGACGCAGACCTGCCCAGTGCTTGACCACTTGCGCGTCGGCGAGCGCGGGCAGCAATTCGATTGCGGTCGCTCGCAGGCTTTCCAGCGCATCCTCGGTGGGCGTCTTGTCGAAACCGACATCTTCCAGCGTGCTGCCGACCAGAATATGGCCGTCGCGACGGGGAATCGCATAGCGCCGCTTGGCCAGCACCATGCTCGGCAGGAAGTCCTCCGCGCATTTGAAGAGAATCATCTGTCCCTTCATCGGCTTGACCGGAATCTCCAGTCCCAGCGTCGCCAGCAGCTGTGCACTCCAGGCGCCCGCCGCCACCACGACCTGCTCGGCACGCATATCGCCCTGCGCCGTCCTCACGCCCACGACCCGCGAGCCGTCCTGCAGAAAGCCCTCGACCGGGCAATGCTCGATCACATTCACATTGGGCAGCTGCCGCAGCGCCGCACGCAACGCCTGCAGCAGCCGCGGATTGCGAATGTTGGCGACTCCCTGCATATACACGGCCCGCTCATAACCCTCACCCAGCGAGGGCACTGCCTGGTGCACGGTCTCCATCGACACCGATTGCAACGGTCGGCCATAGCGCTCGGCCCAACTCAGCGCCTCGGCCTCGTCCTGCAGATCGAGCCAATAGAGACCCGTCACATGCACCTCGGGGTCCACCCCCGTCTCTCTCAGCAGCCGATCACCCAGTTGTGGGTAGAAGTCCTGCGACCAATGCGCAAGCGCCGTAACCGCCGGGCTGTAGCGCCACGGGTACAGAGGCGAAACGATCCCGCCGCCAGCCCAGGAGGCTTCGCTGCCGACATCGCCCGATTCCAGTAGCAGCACCGACTTGCCGGCCTCCGCCAGCCGATAGGCCGACAGCAGCCCAATAACACCCCCGCCGACAATGATCACTTCTTGATTCACGCATTTCTCCAACCATCTGGTTCACATTTCTGCCCGCCCTCGCTTGGTCGGACGGACAGGCTGCATTAAAAGAACGTCTGTGCGTCTCGCGTACGCGGTAGACAAACAGCAGCCAGGACGGCTGAGCATCATACGTGCAAAGGAACCGCACTATGGAGAACCGAAATCAAGGCTTCACGCTTATCGAGTTGATGGTCACTCTACTGGTATTGACTGTTGTCGCTGCGATAGCTATCCCCGCGTTCGGCAACTTGATTGAAAGAAGCCGCCAGGAAGCACTGAAAGATGAGATAGAGAACGTATTGCACAACGCTCGCACGCAAGCAGTTCTGCAGCGCCGCACGATAGAGATATGCGGAAGCGAAGACGGAGCGACATGTTCAGCGAACTGGAAACATGGCTGGCTTGTACGCACGACAGGGGGACAGATACTTCAGCTAACCCAACTTCCACATCACGACGAGCTCAGCTGGATTGGCTTTAGCGACAGCATTCGCTTTCGCGATAACGGGGCATCACCGGCCAGCAATGGTCGTTTCTATCAATGCTCAGGGGAGCAGATCGCGTGGCAGGTCGTCGTCAGCCGCCACGGGCGAATTCGCCAATCGTCAGAGGCAGAAAACATCAGTAAAGCCCATCTATGCCAGTGAGCCCGAACACAAACTCCAAGCAAACATCGACGCCATCACAGCCTGAACCGAGCGTCGACCGTTTATCCGTACAAACACACCAACGATCTCCATCATGCGGACAAGACACCAACACATTTGCATCATCCGCTCACGATTCTCTTGGAGTACATCATGTCACGCCGAACCGACATGCACGGATTCACCCTGGTCGAGCTGATGATCACCCTTACCTTGCTTGGCATTTTCGCAGCCATCGCGGTCCCTAGCTTCAATAGCCTGATACGTAATAACCAAGTGCAAAGCAAGGCAGAGGAACTGGTTATCTTTCTGCAGCACGCACGCGGTCAAGCGGTCCTTAACCGACAGGTATACGAAGTGCAGATCAAGAGCAATGCGCCCTGGGAAATCAGTAACGCGGGAAACGGGGAGGTCGAGCGAATCTTGGAGCATAACCCCGAACACGCGGAAATTCTCAGCTCAGCCCTCAGCGACGACAAGCTGGTCTACCGGGCCAACGGTACCGCTACACCGGCCAAGTTCACCATATGCCGCGATTCAGACCCGACCACGGGCTATCTGCTCGAAGTGCAAGCTAGCGGCGGCCTCGTTCTCTACCCACGAGGCAAAAAAGACGGAGCTGCCTTGGACAGCTGTACACCATGAGGACCCCAATGAAAACCGATAAAGGCTTCAGCCTAATAGAGGTGTTGGTGGCCCTGCTGCTAACCACCATCGGCATACTAGGCATGGTGGCTCTGCAGGGGCGCAGCATCCAATACACGCAGGACTCGGTGCAGCGCAACACAGCCATCGTTCTGGCAAGCGACTTGATCGAAATCGTGCGAGCCCACCCAAAAGAACTCTTCAATACCTCGCCTCCGCAGTTCCCTATGAACAGCGGATTAAAAGACGCCTCCGTGTTTTACAAAAACGCCGGTGATGACTTCACCGACCGCGAGAGCTGCGTCGCTAGCCCGACCCAAATTGCAAAAACTGCAAAAGAACTACGCGACTGCTGGGCAGACAAGGTTGAAGCATTGTTGCCAGGCGGCAGCGAGCTGTTCGATAGCGATGTATACATCTGCCGAAGCTCTACTCCAGGCGATTGCGATGGCAAGGGCTCAATGCTTGAAATCCGGCTGGCGTGGCAAGTCCGTGACGGCGAATGCCTCGACGGGGACAACTCCGATGTCTGCAGCTATACAATTCGAGTAGAACCATGAATCACATTAAGCATCAACTCGGCTTATCAATGGTAGAGCTCCTTATCGCATTGGCGATCAGCAGCTTTCTAATCCTCGGAATTACACAAGTCTATATCGACAACAAGCGTAACTATGTCTTCCAGCAGAATCAGGCCGGGAACGCCGAAAATAGTCGTTTCGCCGCTTTAATCATTAACGACTACTTGGGTAAGGCCGGCTATCGTCGGACGCCTTCAGCGCTGCTGGAGATCGTATTTCCCTCCCGGCCGGCTTCCGGTGGATGCCTCGCGTTCAACGCAGGACATGCCGCTACCGGACTGGATCCCAGTGAGGGAGTCGGAATTTGCATCCGCTATCAGCCACAGACTAGCGGGGAACTGGACTGTCAGGGCACGACCAGCCCTGTTGTATATGACGAAGCCTTCCCTTCTTCCCCGCCTGACGCAGGCGACCTTACCGTTCTGGCATTCAAGTACGAACCCAGCAGCGACGACCAGCTGCAGGATGGCCGCCTCCTGTGCAAAAGCCTCAACGCAACCAGCCCGCAGTATGGAGAGGTGCTCAGCGGCATCGCAGATCTGCGCTTGGACTTCGGTGTAGGAAAGACTGACATGCTCGAAAAGGAGGTCACCACCTTCATCCAGCAAGCAGACTGGACGCCCACCAGCGGAGCAATTCGTAGCGTCCGCTATGCCCTACTACTCGCAAGTCGCGCAGGACAGCGCGACAGCGATGATTCGAAGGTTCTTGCCGACTGGCTGCTAGAAGCCTCAACGAATGCGCAGACCCGACTGCAAGAGGCAGATAACAAGCGCATCTACCAAGTGGCAGGCGCCACGCAAACCATTAGGAATCTAATGCCATGATGCTCATTTCCCGCCAGTCTCAGGGCGGAGCGGTACTTCTTGTTTCGCTCGTGATGTTGCTGGTGCTGACTGTACTGGCCGTCAGCAGCATGCGAGGGGTGACGCTCGAATCCCGCATCACGGCAAACCGCGAACACGACATGAAAAGCCAGAACATTGCAGACGCGGCATTGCGCGAAGCCGAATTTCGTTTTTACGGTCCCGGCAACTTGTCCGAAAAGCTTGAAGCTAAAGCAGCGAACTGTTTGGCGGCTAACACCTTGAAGACCAATGGAATCAACAGTCCTTGCCTACTTGAGATCAAGACAGATCGCTTACTGGCATTCGTGGAGCAACCCCAACAGGCCGACGGGGATGATCTCTTGACCGCCTCGAACATTTGGATGCCGTACCGAGGTACGGACCCCACTGCCGACACGGAGGCCAACGCCTACTTCAATAGCATCCTGGCGGATGAAGCCGGCAATGCTGCTGTCAACGCCGAATACGGCGGACGCGGCCAGGGAAGTGGCACCTATTTCTACCTCAACAACGGCAAGACCGGTGATGCTCTGTATTTGCAGTCGACGCACGCCAATATTTACCTTGGTCTTAACAATTGAGAGCCGACATCATGCACCCGTTTCGCCTCTACGCTCACGTCAAGACTCTCTCCTACGCTGCCTTCGGCCTCGTCTTGCTAAGCGCTGCAGATGCACATGCCGCGGTATCTCAGAGCCCTTTGAGCCTCACCGTTGGCGTCCCGCCGAACATGGCACTTACGCTGGATGACTCAGGCAGTATGCGCTGGGCCTTCGCCCCCGATAACGTCAATGGCATACACGCGACGCGACGAGCGAAATCGAGCGATTTCAATCCACTTTATTTCAACCCAAGCATCAGCTACGACGCACCCATCGTTTTCGATACGAACGGTACAGAACAGCCACTTTCTACCAGCTATAGCGCCGCTTTACTTAACGGTTACAAAAGCACCCTTGGCAGTATTGATCTACGCAGCGACTACAAATTCACCTGGAGCTACGACCTACTCAGCTCACAGGCCAATACCTACGGCTATAGCAACACCTCTAACCGCTTGGGAGAGAATCCTGCGGGCGACTTCAGTGCGAGCGTAGTACGTAACACCAATGGCACATCTACAGTCACCAATGACGCTGGCATTCAGTTCGCAATTAACCGCACCAGTAGCTCTGCATGTAGCGCCACTGCGACTATTTCTGGCGTTAGCGTCACTGCTAATTGCAGTCGAACTGCAACCAACACCTACACCGCGACTCTAGCGCAGCGCGGTGTTCCAGCCTACTACTACACTTACGACTCTAGCCTTGCTAACAATTGCAGCAAAGCGAACGACGACTGCTATACGCTAAATTTCGTCAGCAGCGAACAACAACAGAACTTTGCCAACTGGTATTCCTTCTACCGTAATCG
The DNA here is from genome assembly GCF_054483855.1 of Stutzerimonas sp. KH-1. Lineage (NCBI taxonomy): Bacteria > Pseudomonadati > Pseudomonadota > Gammaproteobacteria > Pseudomonadales > Pseudomonadaceae > Stutzerimonas > Stutzerimonas sp. KH-1. The sequence continues at coordinate 2,599,747 of NZ_CM137011.1, forward strand.
CGCTTTAGCTACCATTTCCGCTGCGGCACTGGCGTTCTATGATCTTTCACCTTCGGTTCGCCTGACTTGGCAAGGCCTTGGCAACTGCAAGAGTTTTACAGGTACCGATACGACGAACTGCTACAATAACTCTCTGAAAGATTACTCACCTACACACAAAGGGCAGCTTTACGCTTGGTTGCAAAACATTAACTTTAACCAAACCACCTACCTGCCAGCGGCGATGAAACGAGCAGGCGAATTTTACACCACTAGTACGCCGTGGCAGAAAACTCCAAACGGGACAGGTAACACCAGCCTAAATACCTATGCGTGCCGTGCCAGTTACCACATCCTGATGACTGACGGGCAATGGAACTCCACCACTACAATGCCCAGCAATTTCCGTCACGATGCTGCGACCTTCAACCTGCCTGACGGCCGTGCTTATAGCGAGCGCAAGCCCTATTACGACAGCACGAGTGAAACTCTGGCCGACCTGGCCATGCACTACTGGGCTACCGACCTTAACCCAGATCTGGACAATGACTTGCCGGCGTACACCCCCTTCAAAAGCGGCGATACGACAACTGACTACTGGGACGCCCGCAACGACCCGGCGACTTGGCAGCATATGACCAACTTCGTGATGGGGCTCGGCCTAACCGAATCACTGAACAGCGCAAATATTCCTTGGGCGGGCGGTACTTTCGCAGGACAGGGCTACACCAACCTGGTCGCTGGCACAGCAACCTGGCCGCCAGCTTCCAGCGGCAGCGCCAATAATGTCTACGACCTCTGGCATGCCGCCATCAACTCACGCGGCGAGTTCTTCAGTGTCGACAGCCCCGAAGCAATGGTTCAGGCCTTCGATGACATCCTCTCGCGCATCGCGGACCGCAAGTCCACGGCGGCGCGCCCCGCAATTAACTCAGGTCAAGTTAGTACAGACGAAAACGACAACGGCACTGTCAAGACGGTTTCTTACCAGACGTCCTATGCCAGCGACGATAATTGGTCTGGCGACGTCAAGCGCTTCGAAAAAGTCTGGAGCGCTCAAAACAACGCTTTTGAAACATCCGAAGTATGGAGCGCAAAAAGCCAGGTGCCAGGCTGGCAAAGCCGGATCATAAAAATGGCCGGAGACACGAACAGCGGTTTGGCGGACTTCACTTGGGACAACGCCGGCTCTGCCAGTACTGCCGGCACGTTAGCAAACTTGCTCAGCCGTGACCCGGAGAATAGTAATTTGCCGGACGCAAAGGGAGAGCAGCGCTTACAGTATCTCCGCGGCAACCGCACTGGCGAGGGTTCAACTTTCCGTCAACGCAGTAGTGTCCTAGGTGACTTTTATTCGTCCAGCCCCGCCGTCGTATCAGGCCCTCGCTACCTGGTGAACTTCACTAACAGCTTGGAAGGCAATACCGCGTATTCGACGTTTGCAACCAATATCGCCGGGCGAACGCCCCGCGTATATGTAGGCGGCAATGACGGCATGCTCCACGGATTTAACGCATTGACCGGAGTCGAAGAATTTGCCTTCGTCCCCAGCGCCGTTTTCCCTAAGCTGAACAAGCTGACCGGCACCAACTATAGTCATGAGTTTTATGTGGATGGCAGCCCGGTCGTGGCAGATGTCTATAACGGCACCGAATGGCGCACCATTCTGGTCGGCACATTGAAGGCAGGTGGCAAATCTATCTTTGCGTTGGATATCACGACACCGGGAAGTGAGGAGTTGCTGTGGGAATTCGACGATAGCAGCCTGCCTGATGATGCAGAAGTAAAGATGGGTTACAGCTTCTCCCAACCGACTATTGCGCGACTGCATACCGGAACATGGACCGTCGTGTTCGGCAATGGTTACGAAAGCCCCAACAATACCAACGGCAAGGCGGCTTTGTTCGTCGTCGATGCAATGGAGGGCACGCTCCTTAGTAGCCTGGAAGTCGAGGGTGTAGACGGGGTTGCGAATGGCCTTTCGACACCCAAACTTGCCGACTACAACGCTGACGGTGTAGCCGACTATGCCTACGCGGGAGATCTTCAGGGCAATCTTTGGCGTTTCGATCTGCTACGTAACGGTCGGAGCGATACGGCACCCTTCACCACCGAAGACGATAGCGAAAACGCCATTGATGATTTCGAGGTAGCCTTTGGCGGCGAACCACTGTTCAGCGCCGTAGCAAACACCGGCACCGAAAGTCGTCAGCCCATTACATCCGCACCGAGCCTGGTGCTACACCCCACCGGGTTCGGCTATCTGGTCGTATTCGGTACCGGCAAATTCTTCGAGACCGGCGACAAGGAAGGCGACAAGAGCTTCGCTCAAACGGTATACGGCATCTGGGACAAACAAACGCTGGGCGAGGAAGCAAGTGACCCGAATATCGCTCGCAGTAGCTTGCAGGAGCAGACAATCACCACCCAAACCACAGTCGAGGCCAACGGCACCACGCGCCAAGGTCTGGTCTTGAGCAATAACAACGTCAGCTGGCAGGGCAGCGATACCCAGGCGGCACAGAATGGCTGGTTTCTTAACCTGCGCCAGAGCCAGGGGGAAATGGTGGTGGAGAACATGTCGCAGCTAGGTCGCACGATCTTCTTCCAGTCGCTGATTCCGAATGATGACCCCTGCGGTGATGGCGCGAACAACTGGACCTACGCCATCAATCCCTTCACTGGCGGCAGAACCTCTCACAATGCCTTTGACTACATACCAACCACGGATATCGGGACGACCAACGTCTCCGCAGTCCGTCAGGATGGCGAGGGTGGAGGTACACTTTCCCAGGATTCCGACGGGACATACCAGTACAACACAGGCCAGGAGAGCATCAACGTCTACCCGGACCCCGCAAGCCTAGGCCGCCAGAGCTGGCGTCGTATCGAACAGGAATAATGGGATGAGTCCAGCATTAACGGAGCAGTCTATGAAACGTGCCGAGCGCGGTTTTACCCTGATTGAACTCATGATAGTGGTCGCCATCATCGGTATCCTCGCGGCGATTGCCTATCCGAGTTATGACGAGTACGTAAAACGCGGCAACCGTACCGAGGGCCAGGCGCTGCTGAACGATGCATCCGCTCGGCAGGAGCGTTATTTCGGCCAGAACAATGCCTACATCACTTCAGATGCCGATATAGCAAAGCTGGGATTGAGGAACGGTAATACGTCAGAAACAGGTAAATACACACTATCCGTGGGCACAACCAATGGGGACGGCGGCTATACGCTCACAGCCGAACAACAGTTTGGCGACACCAAATGCGGCAATCTAACCCTGAACGCCCTTGGCGCTAAAGACAGGACCGGCAGTGGGAAGACGGCCGCGGAGTGTTGGCGCTAAGCCAGCGGCGAGCCCTAACGGGCCTCGTAAAGTGCTGACGAAGCCTCGACCCGCTGGGCGAGGCTGTTTATCTAATCAGCTATGTTTCTTTCGGAGGACTTCCGTTAAGCGCGATACGACTATTCCGCAGCACTCTCAAAGACCCTTGCAGTATGGCTCACAGCAGATCATACAGGCTTCAACCGCAACTCCTTCGGCATGGAGAACGTCACGTTCTCCGGCCGCCCTTCCAATTCATTCATGTCAGTGGCGCCCCACTCCTTCAGCTGCTCGATTACCCCACGCACCAGCACCTCAGGTGCCGATGCGCCGGCAGTGATGCCGATGCGCTCGACGCTCTCGAACCACTCGCGCTTGAGGTCCTCGGCGCCGTCGATCAGATAGGCCGGGGTCTTCATGCGCTCTGCCAGCTCACGCAGACGGTTTGAGTTTGAGCTGTTGGGGCTGCCGACCACCAGTACCACGTCGCACTCATCAGCCAGTTGCTTTACCGCATCCTGGCGATTCTGCGTGGCGTAGCAGATGTCATCCTTGCGTGGGCCGCCGATGCTCGGGTACTTGCTGCGCAGCGCGTCGATGACGCGACTGGTGTCATCCATGGACAACGTGGTTTGGGTGACGAACGCCAAGGCCTCGGGGTTGCGCACCTGCAGCTGGGCAACATCCTCTTCATCCTCGACCAGATAGATCGCGCCGCCATTGCGCGCGTCGTACTGCCCCATGGTTCCTTCGACTTCAGGGTGGCCCTGGTGGCCGATGAGGATGCATTCGCGCCCTTCACGGCTGTACTTGGCCACTTCCAGATGCACCTTGGTCACCAGCGGACAGGTGGCGTCGAATACCTTCAGGCCGCGTTTCTCCGCCTCCTGCCGAACGGCCTGCGAAACGCCATGGGCGCTGAAGATGACGATGACGGTGTCCGGCACCTGATCCAGCTCTTCGACGAAGACCGCACCGCGGGCACGCAGGTCTTCCACTACGAACTTGTTGTGCACGACCTCATGACGCACATAGATCGGAGGACCGAAGACTTCCAGAGCGCGGTTGACGATTTCGATGGCGCGATCTACACCCGCGCAGAAGCCGCGAGGGTTGGCGAGTTTGATTTGCATGATGGGTCTCGGCACGCGAAGGCTTGATGACGGGGGAGTGTAACGCGATACGTGCGGGCATTCTCGGGTGCCCTTCGTCAGCCGGCGGCCGCGAACGCCCCCGCCGGCTGCGAGCCGGTTACACCGGCTTGACGTCGATGATTTCGACTTCGAACGTCAGGGTCTTGCCAGCCAGAGGATGGTTGAAGTCCACAGTGGCCTGATTGTCATCGAAGGCTTTCACGACCCCTGGCAGCTCGGTGCGCGCCGCGTCCTGAAAGCTCACCATCAAGCCTTCGGAGAGCTCCATCCCGGCGAACTGGCTGCGCGGCATGACCTGCACGTTCTGCGGGTTGATCTGGCCGAAGCCCTGCTCCGGAGCAATCTGCAGGGTGCGCTTGTCACCGGCCTTGAGCCCATAGAGCTGTTGCTCGAAACCCGGCAGCAAGTTGCCGTCACCCACCTTGAAGGTGGCCGGTTTCTTGTCGAACGTGCTGTCGACCAGCTCGCCCGTCTCCAGGCCGAGCGCAAAATGCAGGGTGACTTCCTTGTCCGGCCCAATGCGCTGTTCAGTCATGTGCGGATTCTCCGGTCTTGTTGCCCTTGAACATATCCAGCGCCAGCATCACGGCGCCTACGGTAATGGCGCTATCGGCGATGTTGAATGCCGGGAAGTACCAGCGGTTCTGCCAATGCACCAGGATGAAGTCGACCACGTGACCAAGCACCACGCGGTCATAGAGGTTGCCCAAAGCGCCCCCCAATACCAAAGCCAACGCAACGGCGAGCCAGGTTTCGCTGGCCTTCAGGCGCTTGAGCCAGACCACCAGCACGACGCTCACGCCAATGGCGATCGCCGCGAACAGCCAGCGCTGCCAGCCGCTGTGGTCGGCCAGAAAGCTAAACGCCGCACCGGTGTTGTAGGCCAGGGTCCAGGCGAAGTAGTCGGGGATGACCTCGACCTTCTGGTACAGGCTGAAATTGGCCTCAAACCAGTGCTTGGTGGCCTGATCGAGGGCGATGACCAATACGCTCAGCCAGAGCCAGGCAAGCTTGCCGAAACGCGCCGTCATGCAATGGCCTCCGCAGGAACACGACGCGGCAGAGCGCGCATCAGTCCAGCAGCAGTGAAGACCGCATCGTGATGGTGAGCTGAAGCCCAGCCTACGATCGGCTGCACGGACTCACGCATAGTGACGGACCTCACCGGCGCCTTCGATGTTTTCCACGCAGCGTCCACAGATTTCCGGGTGTTCGGCATGGCTGCCCACGTCGGGCAAATGGTGCCAGCAGCGGCCGCACTTGCTGTGCTCGGTCTTGCGGACCAGCAATTTGAGACCGGCCAACTCGCTGTCCACAGCCTCGGCGGGCGCCTGCGCCAATGGCGCGATATCTACCGCCGAAGTGATCAGAACGAAGCGCAGTTCACTACCAAGACGAGCCAGCTCGCCGGCCAGCGACTCCTCGGCATACAGGGTGACTTCGGCCTGCAGGTTACCGCCGATGGCCTTGGCGTTGCGCTGGTTCTCCAGCTCCTTGTTTACCGCCGCCTTGACCTCCATGACCTTGTCCCAGAACGGGCGACCCAGCTCGAAGCCGTCTGGCAGCTCGGCAAGCCCTTCGTACCAGGTATTGAGCATCACCGACTCGTTACGCTCGCCCGGCAGGTACTGCCAGATCTCTTCGGCGGTGAACGCCAGGATCGGTGCGATCCAGCGCACCAGCGCCTCGGCAATGTGGTACAGCGCCGTCTGGCAGGAACGCCGCGGCAGACTGTCGGCGCCGGTGGTGTACTGGCGGTCCTTGATGATGTCCAGATAGAAGCCGCCCAGCTCCTGCACGCAGAAGTTGTGCACCTTCTGGTAAACGTTCCAGAACCGGTAGGTGGTGTAAGCCTCCTCGATCTCGCGCTGCAGCAGCAGCGCACGGTCGATGGCCCAGCGATCCAGCGCAATCAGCTGATCATTCGGCACCATGTGCTGCGCCGGGTCGAAACCGTCGAGATTCGAGAGCAGGAAGCGCGCGGTGTTGCGGATGCGTCGATAGGCATCGGCGCTGCGCTGCAGGATCTGCTTGGAAACCGCCATCTCGCCGGAATAGTCGGTGGCCGAGACCCACAGACGCAGGATATCGGCGCCCATGCTGTCGGTGATCTCCTGCGGCGCGATGACGTTGCCGAGGGACTTGGACATCTTGCGGCCATTCTCGTCCACGGTGAAACCGTGGGTGAGCAGCCCCTTGTATGGCGCGTGCCCGTCGATGGCGGCGCCGGTCAGCAGCGAGGAATGGAACCAGCCGCGATGCTGATCGGAGCCTTCCAGATATAGATCGGCACGCGGCCCCTGCTCGTGGCCCATGGGGTGCGAGCCGCGCATCACGTGCCAGTGGGTGGTGCCGGAATCGAACCAGACGTCCAGGGTATCGGTGATCTTCTCGTACTGCGCCGCTTCGTCGCCGAGCAGCTCGGCCGCGTCCAGCTTCGACCAGGCCTCGATACCGCCCTGCTCTACGCGCTGCGCCACCTGCTCCATCAGCTCGACGGTGCGCGGGTGCAGTTCGCCGCTTTCCTTGTGCAGGAAGAACGGGATCGGCACGCCCCAGGTGCGCTGGCGCGAGATGCACCAGTCCGGGCGTCCGGCGATCATGCCGTGCAGGCGCGCCTGCCCCCAGGCCGGGACGAACTCGGTCTGCTCGATGGCGTCCAGTGCACGACGACGCAGCGAACTGCCGTCATGGGCAACCTTGTCCATGCCGACGAACCACTGCGCCGTGGCGCGGTAGATCAGCGGCGTCTTGTGCCGCCAGCAGTGCATGTAGCTGTGCTGGATCGACTCGTGTTTGAGCAGTGCACCCACCTCGGCGAGCTTTTCGACGATCGCCGGATTAGCCTTCCAGATGAACTGGCCGCCAAAGAACGGCAGATCCGAGACATAGACGCCGTTGCTCTGCACCGGGCCGAGAATGTCGTCATTCTCCATCCCGTAGTGCTTGCAGGAGCGGAAGTCGTCCTCGCCGTATGCGGGCGCCGAATGGACGATACCGGTACCGGCACCGGTTTCCACGTAGTCGGCCAGATAGACCGGAGCGAAGCGCTCGTAGAACGGATGACGGAAGCGGATCAGCTCCAGCGCCTTGCCCTCGCAACGGGCGATGATTTCACCGGCCAGGCCATAGCGCTGCAGACAGGACTCGACCAGTTCTTCGGCCAGCACCAGCAGACGCTCGCCGGTGTCGACCAGCGCATAGACGAACTCGGGATGCACGTTCAGCGCCTGGTTGGCCGGAATGGTCCAGGGCGTGGTGGTCCAGATGACGATGCTGGCGCGCTTGGCCAGACTGGCCAGGCCGAACGCGGCGGCCAGCTTGTCGGCGTCCTCGACATCGAAGGCGACGTCGATGGCATCGGATTTCTTGTCCTGATACTCCACCTCGGCCTCTGCCAGCGCCGAACCGCAGTCGAAGCACCAGTTGACCGGCTTCAGCCCCTTGAAGACAAAGCCACCCTCAACCATCTTGGCCAGCGCACGAATTTCCCCGGCCTCGTTGGCGAAGTCCATGGTCTTGTAGGGGTTGTCCCAGTCGCCCAGAACGCCGAGACGAATGAAGTCGGCCTTCTGCCCTTCGATCTGCTCGGCGGCGTAGGCGCGGCACCGCTCGCGGGTCAAATCCGCCGGCTGGTTCTTGCCGAAGGTGGTCTCGACCTTGTGCTCGATCGGCAGACCGTGGCAGTCCCAACCCGGCACATAGGGCGCGTCGAAACCGGCCAGGGTGCGCGAGCGGACGATCATGTCCTTGATCACCTTGTTCACCGCGTGGCCGATGTGGATGTTGCCGTTGGCGTACGGCGGGCCATCGTGCAGGATGAACTTCGGGCGTCCCTCGCCGATCTGCCGCAGCTTCCGGTACAGGTCGATGCTGTTCCAGCGCTGCAGAATCTCCGGCTCGCGCTGTGGCAGACCGGCCTTCATCGGAAATGCCGTGGACGGCAGATTGAGGGTCGCTTTGTAATCGGTCATTTCAGTCCTGACTCGTCATAAGGGATGAAGCCCGCCAGTAATCACGGGCAGCGGCGATGTCCGCATCGATCGCCGTCTTGAGCGCCTCAAGCGAGGCAAAGCGCTGCTCGTCGCGCAGCTTGCGATGAAAGGTCACCTGCACCAGACGGCCATACAGGTCACCCTGGTAATCGAGCAGATGGACCTCCAGATGGGGCTGGCCGTCGCTTTCGACCGTAGGCCGCATGCCGATGTTGGCCACGCCGGCGAACACATTGCCCTCTACCTCGAGTGTCACGACGAACACGCCGCTGAGCGGCGTGTTGCGACGCTTGAGCTGGACATTGGCAGTCGGCGCGCCCAGCTGGCGACCGAGCTTCTGCCCATGCATGACGCGCCCGGTGATCGCGAAGGGCCTGCCGAGCAATGCCTCGGCACAACCCAGGTCACCGTCGGCCAGTACCTGGCGCAGCCGCGTGCTGCTGACACGCTCGCCATCCACCTCGATGGTGGTGGCCGCCTCGACACTGAAGCCTTCGGCGGCGCCAGCCTTGAGCAGGAAGTCGAAGTCGCCGGCGCGGTCACAGCCGAAACGGAAATCGTCGCCCACTTCCAGGTGCCGCACGCCAAGGCCTTCAACCAGTGTGGCATGGACGAACTCGGCCGCGCTGAGCTCGCGCAGCCGACGATTGAAGGCCAGGCACAGCACCAGATCAACCCCCTGCTCGCTCAGCAGCTGCAGTTTCTCGCGCAGCCGGGTCAGCCGTGCGGGCGCCCGATCCGGCGAAAAGTATTCACGCGGTTGCGGCTCGAAGATCACCACGCAGCTCGGCAGCCCCAGCTCGGCCGCGCGCTCGCGCAAGCGCGCCAGGATGGCCTGATGCCCCCGGTGCACGCCGTCGAAATTGCCGATGGTGGCGACGCAGCCCCGATGCCGGGGGCGCAGGTTGTGAAGACCTCGAACCAGCTGCATACCGCACTTCTTGCTTGAAAAGTGGCCGATTATACGCATGTGACATGGCGAGCGGACAGGTTTGCATCGGCCGGAAAGCGGCGATCAATGCCGCAAATGTCGCGGCCGCAACCCCGTCAGCAACAGCCCAGCGACAAATGCCGCCAAGCCGGCGCTGACCAGCAAGCCCAGCTGCAGCGCGCGCTGCTGCCAGCCCCACTGGAACCACTCCTGGGCCGGCACGTTAAGCCACCAGACGACCGCCACCATCGCCGCACAGGCCGCCGCCAGGCGCAGGCCGAACAGCCACCAGCCGGGCGCCGGTCGATAGACGCCGATTTTGTACAGCCCCCAGAAAAGCAGCACGGCGTTGAGCATGGATGACAGCGACGTCGCCAGCGCCAGGCCGACGTGCTGCAGCGGCCAGATCAGAATCAGGTTCATCACCATGTTCGCCACCATGCAGATCACGGCGACACGCACCGGCGTCTTCAGGTCCTGACGCGCGAAGAAGCCCGGCGCCAGTACCTTGATCAGCATGAACGCCAGCACGCCCAGCGAGTACGCCTGCAGCGCCCGCGCCGACTGCACTACCGCCTCCTCGCTCATGGCCCCGTAGTAGAACAGGCTAGCGATCATCGGCTCGGCGAGAATGCCCAGCGCCAGTGCCGCCGGTACGCCCACCAGCAGCACCATGCGCAGCGCCCAGTCCAGAGTCGCCGAGAACGCCTTGGGATCCTCACCGGCATGCTGGCGCGACAGGCTCGGCAGAATTACCGTGCCGATGGCGATGCCGAACGCACCCAGCGGCAATTCGGACAACCGGTCGGCGTAATAGAGCCAGGAGACGCTGCCGGTCTGCAGGAACGACGCCAGTACGGTATCCAGCAGCAGATTGATCTGGCTTACCGAAACCCCGAACAGCGCCGGCACCATCAACAGCATGATGCGCCGCACCCCCTCGTCACCCCGCTTGACTCGTGGCCTGGGCAGCAGCCCCAGCTTGGCGACATACGGCAGCTGGAACGCCAGCTGGGCGAACCCGGCGATGAACACGCCCCAGGCCAGCGCCATGATCGGCTGATCGAAATAGGGGGTCAGGAACACCGCCGACATGATCATGCAGACGTTGAGCAGCACAGGCGTGAAACCGGGCACCGCGAAATAGCCGTAGCTGTTCAGCACCCCGGAGGTGAAGGCCGTCAGCGAGATCAGCATCAGATAGGGAAAGGTGATGCGCAGCAGCTCGCCGGCCAGCTGCATTTTCGCCGGATCGTCATGAAAGCCCGGCGCGAAGACCATCACCACATAGGGCGCGAACAGCACGCCCAATGCAGTCAGCCCTGCCAGAATGAGCCCGAGCATGCCAGCCGTACGATCCACCAGCTGTTTGACGTCCGCCAGCGTGCGCTTGGTGCGGTATTCCGACAGCACCGGCACGAAGGCCTGGGCGAAGGCCCCCTCGGCGAACAACCGGCGGAGGAAGTTGGGGATCTTGAACGCGATGAAGAACGCATCCGCCGCCGCACCGGAGCCGAAGTAGCTGGCGACCACCATATCGCGTACCATGCCCAGCACGCGCGACAGCAGGGTCATGACACTGACCACGGCGCTGGAGCGCAACAATCCGCCCTTGCCGATTTTTTCGGACATTTGTCTTCCTAGAGTTGCAGCGAGAGTGATCGACCGGGCGCCCTGCGCCGGCCTGATCGATGGCCAGTTACGACACGAAATGAGGCGGCGAGTTTAGCCTCAGCCCATCTGTCCGGCCAGCTTCTCAAGCCATTCGACCAGGCTTGACAAGCGCCCTTCGCATCGGCATGATTCGCGGCCTTATTTGCTTTGCAATCCCCACGTTTTCGAGGAGTTCGACGGTGGCCAACAGCCCTTCCGCCAAAAAACGCGCAATTCAGGCTGAGAAGCGTCGCAGCCACAACGCCAGCTTGCGCTCCATGGTTCGCACCTACATCAAGAATGTGGTCAAGGCCATCGACGCCAAGGACCTGGACAAGGCCCGCGCAGCCTACACCGCCGCTGTGCCGGTCATCGACCGCATGGCCGACAAAGGCATCATCCACAAGAACAAAGCTGCTCGTCACAAGAGCCGCCTGAACGGCCACATCAAGGCCCTCGGCGAAGCTGCTGCAGCCTAACTGCAGGTTCTTGTAAAAAAACCGGCCTAGCGCCGGTTTTTTTGTGCCTGCTTTTGCTGCCTCACCCCGACGGATCGAGACGACTGCAATTATTGCGTCACCGGCCAGGGCAGAATCGGAATCGCCGTCACCGCATTCTGCGGACTACCCTCGATGACCCGGTCGCTGTACACCAGATAGACCAGCGCATTGCGCGACTCATCGAAGAAACGCACCACCTGCATGGTCTTGAACACCAGCGATGTGCGCTCCTTGAACACCACATCGCCATCCTTGAGCTTGCCCTTGATGCGAATCGGGCCGACCTGACGACAGGCGATAGAGGCCTCCGAGCGATCCTCGGCCAGCCCCAGGCCACCTTTGATTCCACCAGTCTTGGCCCGCGACAGATAGCAGGTCACGCCATCGACCATGGGATCATCGAATGCCTCGACGACGATCTTGTGATTCGGCCCGAGCCACTTGAACACCGTGTCGACCGCGCCGATCTCCTCGGCAGCCGCCAGGCCCGGCAGGGCCAATCCCACCATCAGTGCCGCAATCGCCAAGCGCATGGAACACCTCAGACCAGAATCATGTTGTCGCGATGGATCAACTCGGGCTCATCGACATAGCCCAGCAGCTTTTCGATCTCGTCGGATGGCCGCCCGAGAATGCGCTGCGCCTCGGCCGCACTGTAATTCACCAGCCCACGCGCTACCTCCGCACCCTGCGGACCGACGCAGACCACCATCTCGCCACGGCGGAACGCGCCCTGCACCGCACGCACGCCTACCGGCAGCAGACTGCGATTACCCTGACGCAAGGCAAGCACCGCCCCGTCGTCGAGGGTCAGCGTGCCACGCGTCTGCAGATGGCCGGCCAGCCACTGCTTGCGGGCCGCGTGTCGGCTACACTCAGGCGCCAGCAGGGTACCCAGCCGCTCGCCAGCCTTGAGGCGTGACAGCACCTGCTCGATGCGCCCACCGACAATCACCGTATGCGCACCGGAACGCGCGGCGAGGCGCGCCGCCCTGAGCTTTGTCTGCATGCCACCACGACCCAGCGCGCCGCCGGTGCCGCCCGCCACCGCATCCAGCGCCGGGTCGTCGGCACGCGCCTCGCTGATCAGATTGGCTTCGGGGTTATGACGCGGATCGGCATCGAACATGCCATCACGATCGGTGAGGATCACCAGCAGGTCGGCCTCGACCAGGTTGGCAACCAGCGCGGCCAGGGTATCGTTGTCACCGAAGCGGATCTCGTCGGTGACAACCGTGTCGTTCTCATTGATGACCGGCACCACGCCGAGATCGATGAGCGTGCGCAACGTGCTGCGCGCATTGAGGTAGCGCTTGCGATCGGACAGGTCGTCATGGGTGACCAGAATCTGCGCGGTCTGCTGATCGCAGCGCGCGAAGCTCGACTCCCAGGCACGGATCAGCCCCATCTGGCCCACCGCAGCGGCAGCCTGAAGTTCGTGCACCGCCTTGGGACGCGAAGCCCAACCGAGACGACTCATGCCAGCGGCCACCGCACCGGACGAAACCAGCACCAGCTCGACCCCCGCCGCTCGCAGCGCCACCATCTGGTCGACCCAGACAGCCATCGCTGCCTGATCGAGCCCTCGACCGTCGGCGGTCAGCAGCGCACTGCCGATCTTCACTACCCAGCGCCGCGCGCCGCTCACCTTGTCCCGCATCGTTCCCGCCTTCCATTCGGCCAAAACACTTTCGGATCGGGCTGCGCACGAGCCAGCCCGCCGACCACCCGCCTGAACCAGGCCTCACAGCGACCCGACGCTCGCCTCAGCGAACGTAGATGATCTCGGCGCCGCCCTCGTCACCATCATCGTCGTCGAAGTCGTCATCATCCGCCTCCTCGACCGACTTGACACCAGCACGACGCAGCGCCCGCTGGTCGTCGAGCTCCTGCAGCCGAGCCCGCGCCTCGTCCTCGATCTGCCGATCCAGCTCGGCGAGCGCCTCGGCATACTCGGGCTCCTCGGCGATACGCACGGCGCGCTCGTCCAGGTAACGCATGATCGCCTGACTGAGCGCCTCGGTACCCTCGCTCTCCAGCGCGGAGATGACGAACACCGGTCCTTTCCAGTCCAGCCGCTCGACCACCTGCCGGACGCGCTCTTCGCGCTCCTCCTCGAGCAGCTGATCGGCCTTGTTCAGCACCAGCCAGCGATCACGCTGCGTCAGCGCCGGACTGAACTTCTCCAGCTCGTGCAGGATCACCTCAGCGGCATCGGCAGGGTCACTGCCGTCCAGCGGCGCCATATCGACCAGATGCAGCAGCAGACGGGTACGCGCCAGATGCTTGAGGAAGCGAATGCCGAGCCCGGCACCTTCCGAGGCACCCTCGATCAGCCCCGGGATATCGGCGATCACGAAGCTCTTGTAGCGACCCACGCTGACCACGCCAAGGTTCGGCACCAGCGTGGTAAACGGATAGTCGGCCACTTTCGGCTTGGCCGCCGACACCGAGCGAATGAAGGTACTCTTGCCGGCATTCGGCAATCCGAGCAGACCGACGTCTGCCAGCACCTTCAGCTCCAGCTTGAGGTCGCGCGCATCGCCCGGCTTGCCTGGCGTTGTCTGCCGCGGCGCGCGGTTGGTGCTGGACTTGAAACGCGTATTGCCGAGCCCGTGCCAGCCACCCTGCGCCACCAGCAGTCGCTGACCGGCCTTGGTCAGGTCACCCATGATTTCCTGGGTCGCCGCATCGATGACCGTGGTACCTACCGGCACCGGCAGGATAAGGTCTTCGCCTTTGGCGCCAGTGCAATCGGTGCTGCCGCCCTTCTGCCCGTTCTGCGCATGAAAGCGGCGGGTATAGCGATAGTCCACCAGGGTATTGAGGTTCTCGTCGGCCTCGAGATACACCGAGCCGCCGTCACCGCCATCACCGCCGTTGGGGCCACCCTTCTCGATGAACTTCTCGCGACGGAAGCTCATCATGCCGTTACCGCCGTCACCGGCCTTTACAAAAATCGATACTTCATCGACGAATTTCATGGGAACGCCTCCCGTCGCAGGACGGGCTTAAGAAACAAGAACGTAAGGATCTTGCGAAAAACCGGACGATCGCCAAGCGGTTCTCGGCAAGAGCCTCACAGGATACAGAAACAAAAAAGCCCCGTCGCATGACAGGGCTTTTCCAGCAACGCCGCAGTTAGGCTGCGACGACGCTCACGTAGCGACGGCCAAAAGCGCCCTTCACTTCGAACTTGACCACGCCTTCGACCTTGGCGAAGAGGGTGTGGTCCTTGCCCATGCCAACGCCATAACCGGCGTGGAACTGGGTGCCGCGCTGACGCACGATGATGTTGCCGGCCTTGATGACCTGGCCGCCGTACATCTTCACGCCAAGTCGTTTGGCTTCTGAGTCGCGACCGTTGCGGGTAGAACCGCCAGCTTTTTTGTGTGCCATGAGTTCAATACTCCTATATGGGGATCCAGGCCCGATTAGCCCTGAATACCGGTGATTTTGACCTCAGTGAACCACTGACGGTGGCCCTGACGCTTCATGTGATGCTTACGACGGCGGAACTTGATGATGGTCACTTTGTCGTGGCGGCCCTGGGCAACCACTTCAGCGGTGACTTTGGCACCATCGACCACCGGAGCGCCGATCTTCACATCGTCGCCGTTGCCGATCAGCAGAACGCGGTCAAAGGTGACAGCTTCGCCAGTCGGAACTTCGAGTTTTTCAATCTTGAGGTATTCGCCTTCGGCAACCTTGTATTGCTTGCCGCCGGTTACGATAACTGCGTACATCTTGTATCTCCGTTGATCCTGCTCACCCAGCGCTTTGAAAGAATGATTGGTGGCTGGCATGGCTGCATGGGGCCGGAAGTTGACGCCCGTGCAATTGCGTAAGGCAGGGAAATGCCCAGGGGGAAGTTCAGGGTCCGCGATTGTACGCATGCGCCACCCCCTGCGCAATAGCCAGCCGGCGTCGCCTTGACAGTGCCATACCCGCCCCCTAGCATGCCGCGCAATCTGCGAGGAGTCCCCGATGCAACCCCAGTCTTTCTATCAAGTTGTGGCGGACGATTTTGCCGCTGTCGACGGCATCATCCGCAAGCAGCTGACTTCGCGCGTTCCTCTGGTGGAGAAGATCGGGGATTACATCACTTCGGCCGGAGGCAAGCGCCTGCGCCCTCTGCTGGTCCTGCTCAGCGGTAGCGCGCTCGGGCATAACGGCGACCAGCTGCGCCTGCTCGCCGCCATCATCGAGTTTCTGCATACCTCCACACTGCTGCATGACGATGTCGTCGACATGTCTGGCATGCGCCGCGGCCGCTCCACTGCCAACGCACTATGGGGCAATGCTCCCAGCGTGCTTGTCGGCGACTTTCTATACGCACGCTCGTTCGAGATGATGGTCGAGCTGGATTCGATGCCGGTCATGCGCATCATTTCTCAGGCGACCCGGGTCATCGCCGAAGGCGAAGTGCTGCAGCTGTCGAAAGTTCGCGACGCCAGCACCACCGAAGAGATCTATATGGAGGTCATCCGCGGCAAGACCGCGATGCTCTTCGAGGCCTCGACGCACAGCGCCGCCACGCTCGCCGCCGCCAGCGAGGAACAGCGCGAGGCGTTGCGCACCTTCGGTGACCACCTCGGCATTGCCTTCCAACTGGTCGACGACCTGCTCGACTATCAGGGCGATACCGAAACCCTCGGCAAGAACGTCGGCGACGACCTCGCCGAAGGCAAACCCACGCTGCCGCTGATCTACACCATGCGCGAAGGCACTGCCGAACAGGCCGCCCTGGTGCGCAAGGCCATCCAGAAAGGCGGGCTGGAAGACCTGGAGAGCATCCGCGCTGCGGTCGAAGCCTCGGGAGCCCTGGACTACACCGCCAGGCTCGCCCGCGACTATGCCGAACGTGCCATCGCCTGCCTCGAAGTCGTTCCGGCCAACCAATATCGCGATGCGCTGGCCGATCTCTGCCGTTTCGCAGTAGCCCGCACTCACTGATCTGCTACATCGCTGCGTCGCCTGCCGGCGCAGCTGTCCACCTATAGCCGCATAACTACCTGGCTCGCCGCAACTCGATCGGTAGGTGAAAATTCGCGCTTGCATCTTTGCAAATAACAATTATTCTCATTAAGAGATTGAATTGGAGATGCCGCATGACTTATCTGATCGACGCCTGGCTGGACCGGCCGCAGCCCTACCTTCGCATACTCGACCGCAATACCGGCGCGGTGT
Organism: Stutzerimonas sp. KH-1; assembly: GCF_054483855.1. NCBI lineage: Bacteria > Pseudomonadati > Pseudomonadota > Gammaproteobacteria > Pseudomonadales > Pseudomonadaceae > Stutzerimonas > Stutzerimonas sp. KH-1. Next base: position 2,616,478 of record NZ_CM137011.1, read on the forward strand.
GCGTTTCACTGGATGGAGAGGCGCTGGAGGAGCTGCGCGAGCAGGGCGATCTCGACCTGCAGGAACTCAGTACGAACGAACCTTGCGTGCTCAAGGAGCAGATCCGCAATCTGTTTCTGTTCAGCTATGCCCGGGCATTGCGCCCCTGAGCTGATCGAGACCTGAACGCGCGCACCGAGGCAGGAAACACGCGCGTCCCGTGGTCGGCGCCGCCGCGCATAGCGCGCGACAGCAACCGAAAGACCGCGACTGCGTCAGAGCACGTCCAGCAGTTCGACGTCGAACACCAGCGTGCTGTGCGGCGGAATGCTACCGACGCCCTGGGCACCGTAGGCCAGTTCACTCGGCACGTAGAGACGCCACTTGCTTCCGGCATTCATCAGCTGCAGCGCCTCGGTCCAGCCTGCGATCACGCCACCAACCGGGAACTCGGCCGGCTGGCCGCGCTGGTAGGAACTGTCGAACACGCTGCCGTCGATCAAGGTGCCGTGGTAGTGGGTGCGTACGCTGTCTTCGCGGCTCGGCTTGGCGCCCTCGCCCGTGGTCAGCACTTCATACTGCAGGCCGGATTCCAGCACCACCACGCCGTCGCGCTTGGCGTTCTCGGCGAGAAACGCACGGCCTTCGGCAGCGGCGGCCTCGGCCTTCTGCTGAGCTTCGACCTGCATGCGCTGGCGGATCACCGCGAAGCTGGCATTCAGCGCCTCGGGGCTGACCTGGCTGGCAGCACCGGCGAACGCGTCGCGAATACCGGCGATCACCGCGTCGAGGCTGACACCCGGCGGCGGGTTGTCACGCAGCTGATCACCCAGCTGACGGCCGATGCCGTAGCTGACGCGGGTTTCGTCGGTGGAGAGATTGAGTTCGGTCATGCCGGGCTCCGGTCAGGTAAAAGAGGTCGGCCAGCCTAGCACAGCCGGATAGCCGGAGTCGTCGCAGCCTGGCCCTCACATGCGTCGGCAGCGCCGCGAGCAGTAACGCACTTCGTCCCAGCAGCGCGCCCACTTTCTGCGCCAGCTGAACGGCAGACCACAGCGAGCACAGATCTTCGATGGCAGGTCGGCCTTCCTTCTCACAAGGAATCCCCAGCATCCAGCCGTGCCAGCAGCGCCTCGCCACGCTGCCAGAGCGCTTGCTGCCTGGCCTCGTCCATGCGGGTCAGGTTGCGATAGACGATGGTCATTCGTGGATTGCCCTGCAGCGGCTCACGGTGGCGCATCAGGAAATGCCAGTACAGCGCGTTGAACGGACAGGCATTCTCCGTCGTGCTCTCGGCCACGCTGTATGAGCAATCCTGACAGTAGTCGGACATCCGCTTGATGTACTGGCCGCTCGCGCAGTAAGGCTTGGACCCCAGGTAACCACCGTCGGCGTGCAGCACCATGCCCAGCACGTTGGGCAGCTCCACCCACTCGAAGGCATCCATGTACACGGCCAGGTACCAGTCGCACAGCGCCGGCGGTGCGATACCCGCGAGCAGGGCGAAGTTGCCCGTCACCATCAGCCGCTGGATATGATGCGCGTAGGCCAGTTCGAGCGTCTGGCCGATCACCTGGCGCATGCAGTTCATCCGCGTCCGACCGGTCCAGTAGAACTCCGGCAGTGGTCGGTCGTTGCCGAATGCATTGCGCCGCGCATAGTCGGGCATCTGCAGCCAGTAGATGCCGCGCACATACTCGCGCCAGCCGATCAGCTGGCGAATGAGACCCTCGGCCGCGTTCAACGCAACGCGCCCTTCACGGTATGCCACCTCGACATCGAGGCACAGTCGGCGTACATCGAGCAGGCCCACATTGAGCGCAGCGCCGATGCGCGCATGAAACAGGAAGGGATCGCCGCTGGCCATGGCATCCTGGTAATCACCGAACGCAGCCAGGCCGAAATCCAGAAAGTGCTTCCAGAGTTGCTCGGCTTCGGCGTGGGTCACCGGGTAATCGAAGCCATCCAGGCCGCCGTAGTGATGGGCGAAGCGTGAGCTCACCAGTGTCAGCACTTCACAGGTAATGGCATCGGCCGTAAAGGACAGCCTGATCGGGCCATGTAACCCGCGCGGCAGCGGCTTACGGTTGTCAGAGTCGAGGTTCCAGACGCCGCCCTCTGGCGTGCCGTCCGGGTTCAGCAACAAGCCGGTCTTGCGCCGCATCTCCCGGTAGAAGAACTCCATGCGCAACTGCTGCTTGCCCCGCGCCCAGCGTTCGAACTCGCTGCGCGAGCAGAGAAAGCGCCGATCTTCATGCCAGTTGATTGGCAACCCCGTGCCCTTCAGCGCCTGCTCGACGCGCCAGTCGCCGGTCTCGGTGATGTGTATCGTTTCGGGCCGGTGCAATGCGGCAAAGCGGGCCAGCTCACCCGCCAGAGAGCCGCTGTTGGCCGGATCATCGAGCCGCACGTAATCCACTGCCACGCCACGTTCGCGAAGCGCTTCGGCGAAATGGCGCATGGCACTGAACAGAAAGACGATCTTCTGTGGGTGGTGCGGGACATGACCAGCCTCCTCAGCTACCTCGGCCAACAACACCCGATCACGCGATGGGTCCAGGCCGCTCAGCGCGGACAGCTCGAAGCTCAACTGATCGCCAAGCACCAGCCGCAACGCGGCGACACTCTGGCTGCCGGACGCTGCGCCCCTCCAGCGCGGTGACAATGCTCGGCTCACCACTGCGAGCGCATACCGATAGGTACGCGCAAAGGCTCGCGCAGCCCCTCGGACAGGCCGCACATCTCATCGTAGGGCGACTGTTGCACCAGATGGAAAGGCAGCTCGGGCAGTTCCCGCAGCAGATCACGGGCATGCTCGACCGAACGCAGATGCCAGACGCGACCGAGCTCATCGACCAGGCTGTGACGCTGGCCTTGCAGATAGATATCGAGGATGTAGATGCCGCCCTCGAGGGAGATCAGCTCGAGGGCGTCGATGTGACCGGCATCGGCGTGCCGGACAAGGTCTTGGAGGTTCATGGCGGGCTCCCCGGAAAATCCGATACAGAATATTTAACAAAAATAAATTTCTGTACGGCTTTTCCGTTCAGCCCTTCGACACACTCAGTGCTTGGTGAGCTTGTCGAGGTAGCCCATGGCGAACGCCGAGACCACGAACGTCAGATGGATGATCACGTACCACATCAGCTTTTCGCTCTCCAGCTGCTGCGCATCCATGAACATACGCAGCAGGTGGATTGAGGAGATGGCGACGATGGAGGCCGCGACCTTCATTTTCAGCGAGCCGGAATCCATCTTGCCGAGCCAGTCGAGCTTTTCCTTGCCCTCTTCGATGTCGAGCTGCGAAACGAAATTCTCGTAGCCGGAGATCATCACCATCACCAGCAGACCACCGACTAACGCCATGTCGATCAGCGACAGGAGCTTGAGGATGAGCTCGGCCTCGCCGAGCGAGAGAATCGCCGGGAGGATATGAAATATTTCCTGGAAGAACTTGATCGCCAGCGCCAGCAGAGCGAACGCCAGGCCGAAATAGATGGGAGCCAGCAGCCAGCGAGCGGCATACATGGCATTTTCGAGAATACGCTCCATGAGGTCTCACACGGGAAATGACGAAGGACGCGAGTATACGCAGCAGGGACGAGTGCACCAAGGCAGTCAGGGAGCGCTATCCGGCATGTGGATAAGCACAAGGGCATCACGCGGCCAATTCGCCTAGAACGATTGGCCGCGACGTGCTCGGTCGTCGAGCGCAACTATTCCCAACCGCTCAGAAAGCGCCCTTGGTTGGCGTTGACGCGGCGCAGCTCGGCTTGCATGTGCAGCTGCCAGATGGATGGATCGGTCGACTCGGCGTAACCCTGCCCCATCAGGTTGTCGGCGATCGCAGCGAGCACCGACTCGGCCTTGGCAGGCCCGTGGAACGGGCCCTGCACCTTAATGGCGGTGGGCTGACCATCGGCCAGTCCGGCGGCGCAGAGCAACGTCCACAAACCGTTACCGCCGGCAAGCGGGCGTATGGCGCATTCGATTCGGGTAACCAGGCCCAGGCACTGGCGGTTCAGACACAGGTTGTGCGGCATGGTGGCGGTCCTCGCATCGGCCGACGCGGGAGACACCCTGTCCGGGTGGGCGCGCAAGCCTGTTTATCCCCTGAAGCTGTGGATAACCATGTGGATGGAGGGTGGATGCCCTCCTCCATTGCAGACCCGCCGCTGGCGCTATCGTTCCGTTCAAAAACCGCACAATGGCGCAGTCAATCTCCACCCTCAGGCGTGGACGGTGCCTGATCGGCGGTCGCCGACTCGCTCTTGCCTTCGTCTTCCATTTCGATCTCGGCAATATCACGCAGACGCTCGACCACCCTGGCGTTGACGCTGCCCTTGGGGAAGTGCCCCTGTTCGTTGGCGGCACCGACGTCTTCGCCGACCAGAAGCGATAAAGCCTCATCCACCTGTCTTACAGCATAGACGTGGAATCGCTGCTGGCGTACCGCTTCGAGCACACGCTCGTCGAGCATCAGCGTGGTGACGTTGGCAAAGGGGATGATCACCCCCTGCTCGCCGGTGAGCCCACGTGCTTCGCAAAGGCGGAAGAAGCCCTCGATCTTCTCGTTGACCCCGCCGACCGCCTGCACTTCGCCGAACTGGTTGATCGAGCCGGTAATGGCGAAACACTGCTTGAGCGGTGTACGCGACAGTGCCGAGATCAGCGCGCAGCATTCGCCGAGCGAGGCACTGTCACCGTCGACGTAGCCGTAGGACTGCTCGAGCGCGATGCTTGCCGAGATTTCCAGCGGAAACTCCTGGGCGTAGCGGCTGCCGAGGTAGCCAGTGAGGATCATCACCCCTTTGGAGTGGATCGGCTGGCCGAGATTGACCTCGCGCTCGATGTCGACGATCCCCGAACCGCCCGGGTAGACGGTGGCGGAAATGCGCGCCGGCATGCCAAAGGCCGAATCGCCGACTTCCAGCACCGTCAGCCCGTTGCACTTGCCGATCGCTGCGCCCTCGCTGTCGATCAGGATCACACCGGCGAGGATATCCTCGAGTATCCGCGCCGAAACCCGACCGGTGCGCGTGGCCTTGGCCTTCAGCGCACGCTCGATGTGACCGACATCGGTGACCTCGTCCTTGGCCAGCTGGCGAATGAAATCGGCCTCGCTGACCAGCTGGAACAGGTCGCCGATACGTGCCGACAAGCGCCCCTGATGTTCGGCCAGGCGTGCGCTGTAGGTAGCCAGACGCGCGACGGCCGCGGCGGTTAGCGGCGCCATGCCCTCTTCCGAAGTGCGGGTCTTCATCAGCTGAGCGAACTGCTCGAGGCTGTCCTCGGCCAGCGGGATGTCCTCGTCGAAGTCCACCAGCACGCGGAACATCTCCTGGAAGTCCGGATCCAGGTCCTGCAGCGTGTAATAGAGCTGGCGCGAGCCGATGATGATCACCTTGACGTTCAGCGGGATCACCTGCGGCGTCAGCGTCACGGTGGCGAGGCGGCCCAGCTCGGCGAGCGGCGACTCCATCTTCAGTTTGCGTGACTGCAGGGCACGCTTGAGCGCTTCCCATACAAAGGGTTCGCTGAGCAGTTTCTCGGCCTCGAGCATCAGGAAACCGCCATTGGCGCGGTGCAGGGCCCCCGGACGCAGCTGGCGGTAGCTGGTGTAGAGCGCGCCCTGATCGGTGTTGTACTCGATGCGACCGAACAGATTGTCGTAGGTCGGGTGCGGCTCGAATACCACCGGTGCGCCGCCATCGACCGGATGGCCGACCACCAGGCTCGGGCTGTACTGCTCTTCCAGCAGCACCCGGTTCTGCGCTTCCGGACGGTTCTCGTCGACCAGTTGCTCGACCACCGTCTTCAACAGGTTGACCTGCACCGCCTGCAGGTACGCCTCGATACCGGCGTTCTCCGCATATTTCTCGGACAGCGGCGCGAGCAGCGGCTGCAGCGCCTGGCTGATGGTTTCATCGTTGAGCTGGCGCAGCTGGTTGGTCGACTCGCGCTTCCACTGCGGAAGGCTCGCCAGCTCTTCGTTCAGCCGCACTTCCAGCGCGGAAATATCCTCGTGGTAGCGCTCGCGCTCGCTCTCCGGCAGCTGAGCGAACTCGGTTTCGTCCAGCGCCTTGCCTTCCTTCATGGGGGTGAAGGCGATGTTGGTGCTGTCGCGATAGAGAGCGATCTCCTTCTCCAGCGCGAGCTTTTCGATCACATCCAGTGCCTTGTCGTAGCGCTGATTGAAGGCGCGGTCGATAGCGCTCTTCTTCTGTTGGAAGCTGGGATGCTCGAACACCGCCGGGAAGGTGGCCAGCAGGTTGTCGATCAGCTGATTAATGTCGGCGATGAACGCAGCGGCACCGCCATGTGGCAGCTCCAGCACGCGAGGCTCGCGCGGCTCGTCGAAGTTGTTCACATAGACCCAGTCCGACGGCGTCTCCAGTCGCTTCCCCTCGGCCTTCAAATACCGTCGCACGAAGGAGAAACGCCCGGTGCCGGGCTCGCCCATGACATAGACGTTATAGCCCGGGCGCGGCATCGCCACGCCAAACTGCAGCGCCTCGACCGCGCGCTCCTGGCCGAGCACGCCGAGAAAGGGCTCAAGCTCGGCGGTGGTCTTGAAGTTGAATTGGCTGGGCTCGAAGGGACGGGTCAGCGCATCGGGTGCCAGGCGCAGGCCGGCAGCGACAGTTTCAGGCATCGGGAATCCTTGACGGGGTGGCGCGCAGCCACGATTGATGCGCGTCATTCTCGCGCCGAGCCAGCCGCGCCGCAAGGTTGGAGCCGGTGTATCCCGAGCCAGCGACTGCCGGACGTGGCTGACCGGCGCTCGCTGCTTCTTTGCTGCCGACATATGAGGAAACAATCGTGCGCGCCTGTTCTGTTCGCAGCTCTTGATATGGGTCAACCAGCCGCTTGACGAAAAGGCGCCTCCTAGAGCCAGCCAACACAAAAGGAGCCTTCATGATGCGCCCTTCTCTCAGCCTATTACTTAGCAGCCTAATCGTTACCGGCGTAGCGAATGCGGATGAATTACGCGAGCGAGCCAACGCGATGTTCAAGCCGATCCCGGACAAGGTCACTGAGCTCCGCGGTCGCCAGGTCAGTGAAGACCAGGCCATGCTTGGTCACAAACTCTGGTTCGACCCTCGCCTGTCGAGCAGCCATGTCATCAGCTGCAACACCTGCCACAACCTGAGCATCGGCGGCAGCGACAACGTGCCGACCTCCATCGGCCATGGCTGGCAGAAGGGCCCGCGCAACTCGCCCACCGTGCTGAACGCCGTGTTCAACGCCGCGCAGTTCTGGGATGGGCGCGCCAAGGACCTGCAGGAACAGGCCAAGGGCCCGGTTCAGGCGAGCGTCGAAATGAACAGCACACCCGAGCGCGTCGTCGCCACGCTCAAGAGCATTCCGGAGTACGCCGCCGAGTTCAAGAAGGCCTTCCCCAAGGACAAGGAACCGGTCAGCTTCGACAACATGGCCTATGCACTGGAAGCCTTCGAGGTCAGCCTGACCACGCCGAACTCACCGTTCGACCGCTTCCTCAAGGGCGACGACAAGGCGCTGGACGACAAGCAGAAGCAAGGCCTGGCTCTGTTCATGGACACCGGCTGCTCGGCCTGCCACAACGGGGTGAACCTGGGTGGCCAGGGCTATTTCCCCTTCGGCGTGATCAAGAAGCCAGGGGCTGAGGTGTTGCCGACCGGCGACAAGGGCCGCTTCGCGGTGACCAATACCGCCAGCGACGAGTACGTATTCCGCGCTGCGCCGCTGCGTAACGTCGCGCTGACACCGCCGTACTTCCACAGCGGCGAGGTCTGGGAACTCGAGCAGGCAGTGGCCATCATGGGTGACAGCCAGCTCGGCCAGCAGCTCAACCCGGACGAGGTCAGCGCCATCACCGCATTCCTGCACAGCGTGACCGGCGACCAGCCGCAGGTGGTCTATCCCGTGCTGCCGCCCAGCACCGCAGACACTCCCAAGCCGGAGTGAATGCATCCAAGAACCCGGCGCAGCGCGCCGGGTTTTCGTCCGTACAGCCGCGCGCCCTCACCCACGATTCTGCTCCTTGAGCAGGTCCCGGATCTCGGTCAGCAACAGCTCCTCCTTCGAGGGTGCCGGTGGTGCCGACGGCGCCTCGGCTTCCTTGCGCTTGAGCTGGTTGATCGCCTTGATCGCCATGAAGATGGCAAATGCAATGATCACGAAATCCACCACCGTCTGGATGAACGCGCCGTAACGCAGCAGCACGGCCGGGGTATCCCCAACAGCATCCTTGAGCACGATGGCGAGATCGGTGAAATCGACTCCACCGATCAGCAGCCCCAGCGGCGGCATGACCACGCCATCGACGAACGACGACACGATCTTGCCGAACGCGGCGCCGATGATGATCCCCACCGCCATGTCGACGACGTTGCCGCGCACGGCGAACGCCTTGAACTCGCTGATCAGACTCATATTCGCATCATCCTTCTGGTAGTCGCAGGCTTGCATGAAATGGCGCAGCATCCTGGCGCGGAGCGCCGTCGTAGAGCATAGGCGGCGCAATCGGCACAAGCCACGCCGATGTGCCTTTCATCGACCGGTTATTGCGAATGAGGTTCGCTTGATCGCCGTCAACCGGTTCTGCCGGACGGACGAATAAGGTAGAGCCCTTCCTGACACCCGGAGCGATTCCATGCACGTCGAACACCACCCCCTGATCAAGGACTTCCCTGAAAAGCGCGAGCAACTGCAGAAGCTGCGTCAGGAAGACCCGGTCTTCGCCCGCAAGGCCGAAGAATACGAGGCGCTGGACAAGCGCATCTGCCGCGTCGAAGACGGCGTCGAAACCCTCGACGACGCCGCGCTCAGTGCGCTCAAGCAAGAGCGTGTGAACATGAAGGACGACATCGCCCGCGACCTCAAGCGCGCCTCCGGCAGCTGCTGCGGTGGTTGCTGCGGCTGATAGGCCCGACGAAAACGAGAAGCCCGCCATTCGGCGGGCTTCTTCGTTGCACACCCCGCTAGAACAGGCCGCCGAAACGGAAACCCGAACCGACCCAGACGAACGCCACGGCAGTCAGCGTGATCAGCACGATATGCAGGCCCAGCTGCGGCAGGCGCTGCCCGTCCAGCTTCGGAATCAAGGCCAGCCGTGCATGGGCGCCGAGCAGCGCGGTCAAGCCGAGCAGCACCAGCTTGGTCTGCACCAGCCGAGCGAGCGGTGTGGTATCGAACCACTGGGCATGGGGCAGCCAGAGGCTCGCCAGCCAGAAGCCGGTGACGATCTGAATCAGCAGTGCCGGGATGCCGATGCGCTCGTAAAGCTGCTCGAACTGGCGTACCGGCTGCGGATCGCGCTGGCGCATGGCCCTGGGCAGCACGCCCAGCAGCAGCACCAGGTGCCCGCCGACCCAGACGCTCGCTCCCAGTAGATGCAGAAACAACAGATGACGCATGGCACGCACTCCTGCTCGATTTGTTTACAGTCTGGCGGTTCCCGCGCCGCTTGTGGCTGATGGCAATCAAGTCAGCCGTTATCATGCGACACCCATTCCCCGACCCGGAGTTTCCCATGGCCAAGGCCAAGCGCATGTATGGCTGCACCGAATGCGGCTCGACCTTCCCCAAGTGGGCCGGCCAGTGCGGCGACTGTGGCGCCTGGAACACCCTGGTCGAAACCGTCATCGACGGCGCCGCGCCACCGTCCGGCCGCGCCGGCTGGGCCGGGGATCAGGCCAACATCAAGACCCTGGCCGAAGTCAGCGTCGAGGAAGTGCCGCGCTTCTCCACCGCCTCCGGCGAGCTGGACCGCGTGCTCGGCGGCGGCCTGGTGGACGGCTCGGTGGTGCTGATCGGCGGCGACCCAGGCATCGGCAAGTCGACCATCCTGCTGCAAACCCTGTGCGCCATCGCCCAGCGCTTCCCGGCGCTGTATGTCACCGGCGAGGAATCCCAGCAGCAGGTGGCGATGCGCGCGCGCCGTCTGGACTTGCCGCAGGACAGGCTCAAGGTGATGACCGAAACCTGCATCGAGTCGATCATCGCCACCGCGCGGCTGGAAAAGCCCAAGGTCATGGTCATCGACTCGATCCAGACCATCTTCACCGAGCAGCTGCAGTCGGCGCCCGGCGGCGTCGCCCAGGTGCGTGAGAGCGCGGCGTTGCTGGTGCGTTTCGCCAAGCAGAGTGGCACGGCGATCTTCCTGGTCGGCCACGTCACCAAGGAAGGCGCGCTGGCCGGCCCGCGCGTGCTCGAGCACATGGTCGATACGGTGCTGTATTTCGAGGGCGAATCCGATGGCCGCCTGCGCCTGTTGCGCGCGGTGAAGAACCGCTTCGGTGCAGTCAACGAACTCGGCGTGTTCGGCATGACCGACAAGGGCCTGAAGGAAGTCACCAACCCCTCGGCGATCTTCCTCACCCGCGCCCAGGAGGCAGTGCCCGGCAGCGTGGTGATGGCCACCTGGGAAGGCACCCGGCCGATGCTGGTGGAAGTGCAGGCCCTGGTCGACACCAGCCACCTGGCCAACCCGCGCCGCGTGACCCTGGGTCTGGACCAGAACCGCCTGGCCATGCTGCTGGCCGTGCTACACCGCCACGGCAGCATCCCGACCTATGATCAGGACGTGTTCATCAACGTGGTAGGCGGCGTGAAGGTGCTGGAGACCGCTGCGGACCTCGCCCTTATGGCTGCGGTGATATCCAGCCTGCGCAATCGCCCGCTGGACACCGACCTGCTGGTGTTCGGTGAGGTGGGTTTATCGGGCGAGATCCGCCCGGTGCCGAGCGGCCAGGAACGCCTGAAGGAAGCCGCCAAGCACGGTTTCAAGCGCGCCATCGTGCCCAAGGGCAATGCGCCGAAGGAGGCCCCGCCCGGCCTGCAGATCATTGCCGTGACGCGCCTGGAGCAGGCCCTCGACGCGCTGTTCGAATGAGTCGGCTAGGCGCCGCCCAGCGCTGCCAGCTCACGCTCCAGCAGCGCTTCGTCGCCAAGGTTGAGTTCGACCAGACGTCGCAAATGAGCGATCGAGTCGAGGTCGATGTGCTGGCAGACGAAGCCGATCAACTCGCCTTCCTCATGAGCCATGCTTACCTCCATACGCACCTCGGCGTCGTCGGCAAGGCGCACCCGTGCCACGAAGGGTTGCTCGGCGTCAGCGCTCCAGTCGGCGGGACGACGAACCAGCAGCCCCTTCAGCGACAGGTCATGCAGCTCCACCGACCAGCAACGCTCACCCTGCACCAGTTCGGTGGCTGCGTCGAACTCGATGCGCTGAAAGCGCCGGCGCTCACTGGACGAATCACTCATGGCATTACTCCGCGAAGTCTGGGTTCACTATAGGACAGTACCAGCCGAAGCCGCCGTCACAACCAGCGGCGGACGCGCGCGCAGTAGGCCCGATAGTCATCGCCGAACAGCTGGATGAGCAGCCGCTCCTCATGCACGATGACGCCACGCTGCATGGTCACGATCACCGCAGGGAACAGCAGCCACGGCCACAGCGACGCCCATAGCAGCGCGATGCCGAGGTAAATGAGGCTGTCGGCCAGGTAGATCGGATTGCGCGAAAAGCGGAACGGCCCCTCCTCCAGCAATTTCGCCGGCTTGCCGTAGGGATTGACCGTGGTCTTGCGCCAGAGCATCAACAAACCGGCCCAGAGCATCAGCAATACGCCGGCATCGATCAGCCCCCAACCGAAGTAATCCGTCCAGATATTCTTCGGTAGCGCAACGGGCAGCAGCGCCTCGAGCAACCAGGCGACCGCGAGAAACAGCAGATAGATGATTGGCGGAGGAAGGATCACGCCAGTGGCGTTTTTGAACATGCCAGAACTCCGATGAGCGGTGTGCGGAGTCTAGCGCGGCGCACGCCCGAAGCGACCGATCAGGATCAAGCCAACAGCGGTTGCCGGCGCCAGAAAGCAGAAAGCCCGCTTGCGCGGGCCTTCCGTTTGCAGCGCCTTGACGCTTAGTTGCCGTACACCGGGAACTTGGTGCAGACGGCTTCGACCTTGCCACGGACCGCTTCGATCACCGACTCGTCGCCCATGTTGTCGAGGATGTCGCAGATCCAGCCGGCCAGCTCGCGGCACTCGGTTTCGCCGAAACCACGAGTGGTGACCGCCGGAGTACCGATGCGCAGGCCGGAGGTGACGAACGGCGAACGCGGATCGTTCGGCACACTGTTCTTGTTCACGGTGATGTGGGCGCGACCCAGGGCGGCGTCCGCGTCCTTACCGGTGATGTCCTGCTTGATCAGGCTGAGCAGGAACAGGTGGTTCTGGGTGCCGCCGGAAACCACGTCGAAGCCGCGCTGGATGAACACTTCAGCCATGGCCTGGGCATTCTTCACCACCTGCTGCTGGTAGGCCTTGAACTCGGGCTGCAGGGCTTCCTTGAAGCACACCGCCTTGGCCGCGATGACATGCTCCAGCGGGCCGCCCTGGGCGCCCGGGAAGACCGCGGAGTTGAGCTTCTTCTCGATCTCCTCGTTCTTCTTGGCCAGGATCAGGCCGCCGCGCGGGCCGCGCAGGGTCTTGTGGGTGGTGGTGGTAACGACGTCGGCGAAAGGTACCGGGTTCGGGTAAACGCCAGCAGCAACCAGACCAGCCACGTGCGCCATGTCGACGAAGAGATACGCACCGACCTTGTCGGCGATCTCGCGGAAGCGGGCAAAGTCCAGCTTTTGCGAATAGGCGGAGAAGCCGGCGACGATCATCTTCGGCTTGTGCTCGACGGCCAGGCGCTCGACTTCGTCGTAGTCGATCAGGCCTTGATCGTTGATGCCGTACTGCACGGCGTTGTACAGCTTGCCGGAGGACGACACGGAAGCGCCGTGGGTCAGGTGGCCGCCGTGGGCCAGGCTCATGCCGAGAATGGTGTCACCGGCACTGAGCAGGGCGAGGTAAACCGCGGCGTTGGCCTGGGAGCCGGCGTGCGGCTGGACGTTGGCGTAGTCGGCGCCGAACAGCTGCTTGGCGCGATCGATGGCCAGCTGCTCGACCACGTCGACGTACTCGCAACCGCCGTAGTAGCGCTTGCCCGGGTAGCCTTCGGCGTACTTGTTGGTCAGCACCGAACCCTGGGCTTCCATCACCGCCGGGCTGGTGTAGTTCTCCGAGGCGATCAGCTCGATGTGGTCTTCCTGACGCTTGGCTTCCTGCTGCATGGCAGCGAAAAGCTCGGCGTCGTATTTGGCGAGGGTCAAATCACGGCTGAACATGGCAGTCCTCTGAGGTCAGCTGGCGGTTAAAAAGTGAGGCGCGGATTCTACCCCATCCACGCCGTTGCGGGTATGAGCGCTGGTCATGGTCAGCATGAACGCGAGCGCCCTACCGACCCGCGCAGGCCCCACCGACAGCACCGCCGCGGTTTGCCCTGACCGGCCCATTCGGGTAGCTTTGCGCCCTTTACATGCCACCCTTTTCTTCCCGGCCCTGGCGGCTTCGGGGCGGCATCCATCACCACTGTCACGGGCATCTGTTTCCATGGCTCAATACGTCTACACCATGCACCGGCTGAGCAAGGTCGTTCCGCCGAAGCGTGAGATCCTCAAGAACATTTCCCTGTCGTTCTTCCCCGGCGCCAAGATCGGCGTGCTCGGCCTGAACGGCGCCGGTAAGTCCACCCTGCTGCGCATCATGGCCGGCGTCGACACCGAGTTCGACGGCGAAGCCCGCGCCATGCCGGGCATCAATGTCGGCTACCTGCCGCAGGAGCCGCAGCTCGATCCCGAGAAGACCGTGCGCGAGATCGTCGAGGAAGCGGTCAGCGTGATCAAGGACGCCCAGACCCGTCTGGATGCCGTCTATGCCGCCTATGCCGAGCCAGACGCCGACTTCGACGCGCTGGCCGCCGAGCAGGCCAAGCTCGAGGCGATCCTGCAGGCCTCCGATGGCCACAACCTGGAGCGCCAGCTGGAAGTAGCCGCCGACGCACTGCGCCTGCCGCCGTGGGACGCCAAGGTCGGCCACCTGTCCGGTGGCGAGAAGCGCCGCGTCGCGCTGTGCCGCCTGCTGCTGTCGGCCCCCGACATGCTGTTGCTGGACGAACCGACCAACCACCTGGACGCCGACTCGGTGGCCTGGCTGGAGCATTTCCTCCACGACTTCCCCGGCACCGTGGTGGCGATCACCCACGACCGCTACTTCCTCGACAACGTCGCCGGCTGGATTCTCGAACTCGACCGCGGCCAGGGCATACCCTTCGAGGGCAACTACTCGCAGTGGCTGGAAGCCAAGGCCGCGCGCCTGGAGCAGGAAGCCAAGCAGGAGTCGGCACACAAGAAGGCCATGAAGGCGGAACTGGAGTGGGTACGCCAGGGCGCCAAGGCCCGCCAGTCGAAGTCCAAGGCCCGCCTGCAGCGCTTCGAGGAGATGCAGTCGCAGGAATTCCAGAAGCGCAGCGAGACCAACGAGATCTACATCCCGGCCGGCCAGCGCCTGGGCGACAAGGTCATCGAGCTGAAGAACGTGCGCAAGGGCTACGGCGATCGCGTACTGATCGACGACCTGTCCTTCAGCGTACCTAAGGGCGCCATCGTCGGCGTGATTGGCGGCAACGGCGCGGGCAAGTCCACGCTGTTCCGCATGCTGATGGGCAAGGAAACCCCGGATTCGGGCAGCATCGAGATCGGCGAAACCGTGCAGCTGGCCTGCGTTGACCAGAGCCGTGACGACCTGGACGGCGGCAAAACGGTCTGGGAAGCGGTTTCCGACGGCCTCGACCAAATCCGCATCGGCAACTACGAGGTACCGTCGCGCAGCTACGTCGGTCGCTTCAACTTCAAGGGCGCCGACCAACAGAAGTTCGTCAAGGACCTCTCCGGCGGGGAGCGCGGTCGCCTGCACCTGGCGCTGACCCTCAAGCAGGGCGCTAACGTGCTGCTGCTCGACGAACCGTCCAACGACCTCGACGTCGAGACCCTGCGCTCGCTGGAAGAGGCACTGCTGGACTTCCCCGGTTCGGCCATCGTGATCTCTCACGACCGCTGGTTCCTTGACCGGGTCGCCACCCACATCCTGTCCTACGAGGACGATGGCAGCGTGGTGTTCTTCGAAGGCAACTACACCGAGTACGAAGCCGATCGCAAGAAACGCCTCGGTGACGCCGCCTCCCAGCCGCACCGCGTCAAGTACAAGAAGCTCGCGCAATAACGCTGTGGAAAACCCGAACGGAGCCTTATGGCTCCGTTCTTGCGTCAGAAAGGCGACGAACGAACTAGTAGCAAAATGCCTTATGTCGGATAATTGCCGCCCTCTCTGACCCCGGCCGGCAATCATCTACCGCGCCACGACTTCGCGACAGGAAAGGAACTCGCATGGCAGCCTTGGGACTGCGCGGCAAATCACTGCTGGCCTTGTTGCTCAGCTGCCTGCTGGCCTTCGTGTTTGCCGGCTTCATCGGCCGCGAAGCGCTGCTCGGTGTGCAGCATCGCTTTGGCGAAGCCTATGCACGCAATGTCGTGCAACTCAACCGCGAGCGCCTGTTCGCGCCGGTCTCCCGTGAGCTGGCCCTGGCTCAACGGCTGGCGGCCTCGCAGCTGACCCTCGCCTGGCTGAGCGATGAGCGCGATCCAGCCAAGCGTGAGATCTTTTTCAAGGAAGCCGCCGGCTACCAGCAGGCACTCGGCGATCACGCCTACTTCGCCGCGTCGGCGCATAGCAACAGCTACTACTCCAACGGGCCCGATCAGCCACGCAGCGATGCGCCGCGCTATCAGATGAGTCCGGACAACCCGCGCGACGAGTGGTTCTACCTGACCCTGCAAAGCGATGCCCCTTACGCCATCAACGTCGATCGTTCGGTCGTGACCGGCGAGCTGAAGGTATGGTTCAACGTGCAGGTACGCGATGGCGAGCGCCGCCTGGGGCTGGTCGGCTCGGGTATCAGCCTGAAGGCCTTTCTCGATGACTTCATCGCCTCCGGCAAGGTCGGGGTCGAGTCGATGGTGCTCGATGCCTATGGCTCGATCCTGGTCCACCCGAACCAGAATCTGGTCACCCTGAATGCCGAAACCGCGCGCGGACGCTCCTTGTCGACCAGCATTCTCGGCCAGCTCGACGACCTGAGCGCGGCCTCGGCAGTGCGGCAGGCCATGGCGGAAAGCCGCGAAAACCCCGGCACGGTGACGACATTGCGCGTCACTCTGGACGGCGCGCCCCGCTTGCTGGCACTGAGCTGGATTCCTGAACTGCAGTGGTTCGTCGCCAGCGCCGTCGACCTGGGCACCGCGCAGGTGGTCGAGATCCGCCCGCTGCTGCCGGCCATCGGCCTGTTCCTGGTGTTGTTCCTGCTGCTGATCGGCGGCGGCGCCTGGCTGGTGGAAAAGCGTGTGCTCAAGCCACTGCGCCAGCTACGCCGCAGCGCCCAGGCGCTGGCGGCCGGGCATTACGACGCGCCGCTGCCGCTGCATCGCCAGGACGAGATCGGCGAACTCAGTGCAGCCTTCGGCACCATGGCGCAGCAGGTCCGCAGCCACACCAGCGAACTGGAGAAGCGCGTACGCGAGCGCACCCGTGACCTAGAGCAGGCCAATCGCGAGATGGCAGCAGCGCACAAGAAGATCGACGACTCCATCGATTACGCCAGCCTGATCCAGCGCTCCATCCTGCCCAACCGCCAGCTGGTGACCGCCATGGGTGACCGCCATGCGGTGCTCTGGCGTCCGCGTGATGTTGTCGGCGGCGATTTCTACGTGTACCGCGCCGACGAGCAAGGCTGCTTGTTTGGCGTCGTCGACTGCGCCGGACACGGCGTTCCCGGCGCACTGATGACCATGCTCGCCCATGCGGCCATCGACCAGGCGCTGGGCAGTAGTGGCCTGCAGGATCCCGCTGCGGCACTTTCACGCACCGATGCCATCGTGCGCAGCATGCTTCGTGACGAAAACGGCTCCCACGCCCTGGCGACGAACATGGATATCGGCCTGGCCTATGTCGATCTTCGCCAGCGCAAGGTGCATTATTCCGGCGCGAAGATTGCCTTGTACTACTGCGACGGCGCAGACGTGCAGGAAATCAAGGCGGCCCGACGCTCCATCGGTGACAAGCGGGTCGGCGAATACCACAACACCTGCATCGACCTGCTGCCGGGACGCACTTTCTACATGACCACCGACGGATTTCTCGACCAGGCTGGCGGCGAACAGGGCTACGGCTTCGGCAACAGCCGCTTCGCCAGCATGATCCGCGAGCACGCGCAGCTGCCACTGGCCGAGCAGGGCGAGGCGTTCAGCCGCGCGCTAGCGCGCTACCAGGGCGATTTCCCGCAGCGCGACGACATCACGATGTTATGTTTCCGTTTCGATTGAGACAGGGAGTTGGCCATGGCCTCCATTGACATGTTCGCGATGCGCGAATCCTACAACCAGCAACAGATCATGCTGTGCTTCAACGGCCCCATCTCACGCAGTCTGATCGAAGAAATCGGCAATGCGCTGCGCAACTACATGAGCGAGGAGCAAGCGCACCCCTCCTCGGCCATGGATGTGTTCGCCGTATACATCGAGATGACCCAGAACATCCGTCATTACACCCGCGAGAAGAACTGGTCCGATCAGCAGGCCGGGGCCACCGTGGTGGTTTCCCGTGATGACCAGGGCCGCTATGTCGTCTCGGCCGGCAACCTGATCGAAACCGCCGATGGCCAGGTACTGCTCGATGCCATCGCGGAACTGGCGAAGAAGGACAAAGCCGAACTGAAGGCTCTGTACAAGGAACAACTGCGCAAGCCGCGCGACGAGCACGTGGCGTCTGGCGCAGGGCTTGGCCTGATCGACATCGCCCGCAAGTCCAGCGAACCGCTCAAGGCCTCGTTGCAGCCAGTCTCCGACGAACTGTCTTTCATCAGCCTGAGCGCCGTCATCTGAATCCCAAGAGCATCCCCATGAACGACTTTTCCATCCCCGGCAGCCAGTCCACCCCTGAAATCCAGTCCGACTGGGAAAAAGGCATCGTCTCGATGCGGGGCGATTCCTACCCTGAGAATTCCTACGAGCTGTTCCATCAGGTCTACGAGTGGATCGAACGCTTTCTCGCCCAGGCCAGCCACCCACTCAGCCTCGAGCTGCGCCTGCTGTACCTCAACACCAGCAGCATCAAGGCGATGATGGACATCTTCGACCTGCTCGAAGCGGCCTTCCAGGACGGTCGCCAGGTGGCGGTCAACTGGTACTACGACATCCGCAACGAGCGTGTGGTCGAGCTGGCCGAAGAGTTCAAGGAAGACTGCACCTTCCCCTTTGCCATCCAGAGCCACGACTGACGGAAGGTCGATATGCGCGGGCCATCGCCGCTAGAACAGGAGATCGCCGGTCTCCTTGCCAATCCAGAGTTCGAAGGCCACCCACTGAAGGAGGCCCTCAGCCAGCTGTGGAGCGCCCATCACGATCTGCTCGGGCGCATCGAGCGCATCGCTCGCGTGTCGGATGGCTACCAGAGCATCGCCCGCGAACGCGAGCTGAGCCTGGCGGCGCGTTTCGACAAGCAGCTGCGCCAGCTGGAAAAGGTCGCGCGCATCTCTGACCGCTACCAAATGATGATGCAGGACCTCAACGCCTCGCTGCGTGAGGCCTCGACCCTGGATTCCCTCACTGGGATCGCCAACCGCCGCCTGCTCACCGAACGCTTGCGCGAGGAAAGCGAGCGCGCCAAGCGCTATGCGCGACCGCTGGCCGTGGTGATGCTGGATATCGATCGTTTCAAGGTGATCAACGACGAGTACGGCCATGAAGTCGGTGACCGGGTGCTGATCGAGGTGGTGCGGGTCATGGAGTCGGAAATACGCGAACATGATCTGTGCGGGCGCTGGGGCGGCGAAGAATTCCTCATCCTGATGCCTGAGTGCACGGCCGCGACCGCCCAAACGGTCATGCGCCGCCTGGGCGACAGCATCTCGTCTCTGGGCGTGCGGGTAAACGACGACCTGCTCGGCGTCACCGCCAGCATGGGCATCGCCGAATTGCATGCCGACGAAACCTACTCCAATACCATCAACCGCGCCGACCTGGCCCTGTTGCGCGCCAAGCGCAGCGGTCGCAACCGCTGCGAACTGGCGGACTAACTCCGCCAGCGCACAATAATGACGCACTCAATGCGCCATTTTGGCGCCAATTGATCCAGCTTCAGTTTCAGCTCTCCTGAAGTACCTTGAAACAACCGCCCCAGAGGCGCTCTGCGCGATACCTTACGCCAGCTGGCTTACCTATCTACGCACCACTGAAAGGCACAGCCGAGTCAGAACGCACTTCCGCGGTGCAAATCAGGTTTGTTACAGTCGCCCGCCAAAATTATCAATGACTGCCAACAAGCGGTCGCCGAGGGCCTACTGATGATCGAAACCGTTGATGCCTTTCTCGCCCGCCTGAAGCAACGCGACCCACACCAACCCGAGTTCCACCAGGCCGTGGAAGAAGTGGTTCGCAGCCTCTGGCCATTCCTCGAAGCCCACCCGCACTACATGCAGGCCGGCATCATCGAACGCATGGTGGAGCCGGAGCGCGCCATCATCTTCCGCGTGCCGTGGGTCGACGATCAGGGCCGCGTCCAGGTCAACCGCGGTTTCCGCATCCAGATGAACAGCGCCATCGGCCCGTACAAGGGTGGTCTGCGCTTCCATCCGTCGGTCAATCTCGGCGTGCTCAAGTTCTTGGCCTTCGAGCAGGTCTTCAAGAACTCCCTCACCTCGCTGCCCATGGGCGGCGGCAAGGGCGGCTCGGACTTCAATCCCAAGGGCAAGAGCGACAACGAAGTGATGCGCTTCTGCCAGTCGTTCATGAGCGAGCTGTACCGCCACATCGGCGCCGACCTCGACGTGCCGGCCGGTGACATCGGCGTCGGCGGTCGCGAGATCGGCTTCCTCTTCGGCCAGTACAAGCGCCTGTCCAACCAGTTCACCTCCGTCCTGACCGGCAAGGGCCTGGCCTATGGCGGCAGTCTGATCCGCCCGGAAGCCACCGGCTACGGCTGCGTGTACTTCGCCGAGGAAATGCTCAAGAGCAGCCACAGCAGCTTCGACGGCAAGCGCGTGGCGATCTCCGGTTCCGGCAACGTCGCACAGTACGCGGCGCAGAAGGTCATGGAGCTGGGTGGCCGGGTCGTCTCGCTGTCCGACTCGGGCGGCACGCTGCACTTCCCGGACGGCATGACTGCCGAGCAGTGGACCTACCTGATGGACCTGAAGAACGTCCGTCGCGGTCGTCTGGAAGAGATGGGCACGCAGTTCGGCGTGACCTTCATGGCCGACCAGCGTCCGTGGAGCCTGCCGTGCGACATCGCCCTGCCCTGCGCCACGCAGAACGAACTGGATGGCGAAGACGCCCGCGCACTGCTGAAGAACGGCTGCATCTGCGTGGCGGAAGGCGCGAACATGCCGTCGACCCTGGAAGCCGTCGACCTGTTCCTCGAGGCCGGCATCCTCTACGCACCGGGCAAGGCCTCCAACGCCGGTGGTGTGGCCTGTAGCGGCCTGGAGATGAGCCAGAACGCCATGCGCCTGCACTGGACCGCCGGTGAGGTGGATACCAAGCTGCACGGCATCATGCAGTCGATCCACCACGCCTGCGTCGCCCACGGCGAGGAAAACGGCCGGATCAACTACGTTAAGGGCGCCAACATCGCCGGCTTCGTCAAGGTCGCCGATGCCATGCTGGCCCAGGGCGTCGTGTAACGGCCGCGCCGACCGGCAAGCCTGGCCAGAAAGACAAAGCCCCCGTCGGATCGTCCGGCGGGGGCTTTTGCTTTGCGGGGCTTCCCGCGGCAATCGACTACCAGTAGTTCTCCACTGCCACCTGACCGGGCCGGCGGGTCATCGCCAGGTTCAGATCACGGGCTTTCAGTACCGCACGGGTGTCCTCGATCATCTGCGGGTTGCCGCAGAGCATGATCCGCGAATGCTCAGGCGTCAGCTGCAGATCGGCGGCGCGCTCCAGTTCGCCGTTCTCGATCAGCGTGGTGATGCGCCCATGCAGCGCGCCGGGCACCCGTTCGCGCGTGACTACCGGCAGATACAGCAGCTTCGCGCCCAGACCTTCCAGATAGTCGCGCTGAGGCAGTTCGGCGATCAGCTGCTGATAGGCCAGCTCGCGGGCTTCGCGCACGCTGTAGACGAGAATGATGCGCTCGAAGCGCTGCCAGGCCTCGAAGTCCTGCAGGATCGACAGAAACGGGGCAATCCCGGTGCCGGTGGCCAGCAGCCAGAGGTCACGACCGTCGGGAAAGCGATCCAGCGTCAGGAAGCCGAAAGCCTGCTTGTCCACCAGCAACTCGTCGCCGACCTTGAGCCGGCTCAACTCGCTGGTGAATTCGCCGTCCGGCACCACGATGGAGAAGAAATCGAGAAACTCGTCATGCGGCGCCGAGACCATCGAATAGGCACGCCAGACGATACAGCCGCTGGGCTTGCGCACGCCGAGGCGCGCGAACTGCCCGGCGGTGAAGCGAAAGCCGGGATCACGGCTGGTACGCAGGGTGAACAGGTTGGGCGTCAGCGTCTGCACCTCGAGCAGGCGCTGGCGGGTGAACTTCTCTTCGCTGGCGGTCATACTTCGCTCCCTCCGAGCATCTGCCGGACCTGCCGCTCGCAGCGCCCGTGAATTGTTGATACTCCTTTCCGACGCAGATAAACACCGCCAGTTCTCATGCCTATTCTCGACACTCCGTACGCCAGCCTCGACCTGATCCGTCAACCGGAGCAGCCCAACGAGCCGTTGCAGGCCTTCGACGCTGCCGACGAATACCTGCTCGCCACGCTGCATGAACAGGGTTTGCCGACGGCCGCGCGGGTGCTGATTCTCAACGACAGCTTCGGTGCGCTGGCCTGCTCGCTGGCCGCGCATGTCGAGGTGACCAGCAGCGGCGACTCGCATCTGGCCCATCTGGCCCTGCAGAAGAACCTGGCACGCAACGACCTGCCGGCCGAACGCGTGCGATTCGTTCCCGCCAGCGAAGTGGCTCATGGGCCCTTCGACCGGGTGCTGATTCGCGTACCGAAGACCCTCGCCCTGCTGGAAGAACAGCTGATCCGTCTGCACGGCCAGCTGGCGCCCGGCGCGCAGGTGATCGCAGCGGCGATGATCAAGCACCTGCCGCGTGCCGCCGGCGATCTGCTGGAGCAGTACATCGGCCCGGTGCAGGCTTCGCTGGCGGTAAAGAAGGCCCGCCTGCTCAGCGCAACGCCGGTCGACAAGCCGGCACCGCGGTCGCCCTACCCGACCCGCTATCAGCTCGACCAGCCAAAACTGGAGCTGCTCAACCACGCCAACCTGTTCTGTCGCGAGGGGCTCGACATCGGCACGCGCGCCTTTCTGCCGCATCTGCCCAAGGCGCTCGGCGCGCTGCGTGTCGCCGACCTCGGCTGCGGCAACGGCGTGCTCGGCATCATCTATGCGCTGGGTAACCCGCAGGCGGAGCTGACCCTGGTGGACGAAAGCTATATGGCGGTGCAGTCGGCGCGCGAGAACTGGCAGGCGATCCTCGGCGAGCGCCCGGCCGATATCCGCGCCGGCGACGGCCTGGCCGAGCAGCCGCCGGCCTCGCTGGATCTGGTGCTGTGCAATCCGCCGTTCCACCAGCAGCAGGTGGTCGGCGATTTCCTCGCCTGGCGCATGTTCACCCAGGCCAAGGCGGCACTGACCAAGGGCGGCGAGCTGTGGATCGTCGGCAATCGCCACCTCGGCTATCACCTCAAGCTCAAGCGTCTGTTCGGCAATGCCGAGCAGGTCGCCGCCACGCCGAAATTCGTCGTTCTGCGGTCGATCAAGGCATGAACGAGGTGCCGGTCCGCCTGAGCATCCGGCAATTCGCCGCACGTACCGGGCTGTCCGCCGACACGCTGCGCTATTACGAGAAGATCGGCCTGCTACGGCAGGTCGCTCGGGATGTCAGCGGTTTTCGCGTCTATGGCCCGCGCGACCTGGAGTGGATCGGCTTCATCCTGCGCCTGAAAGACACCGGTATGGCGCTGGACGACATCATCCGCTACGCCGATCTGCGCGAACAAGGCGATACCACACTGGCGGCGCGCCAGGCGCTGCTCGAAGAACATGCGGCCCGGCTGCAGGAACGCATCCAGCGCGACCATGATCATCTCGACGCGTTGCGCGCGAAGATCGCCCTGTATCGCCAGCAAACTTCCGCTTGACCTGGAGCTGACTCCAACCCGCAGGCTTTCCTCTAGGGTCTGTTCCCGTTTCGTCGCAAGCCGCGTTGCTGCACCAAATGGTGCCATGGCCGGGCGGCGTTCCGCAGGCGCGGGACGCAGGTAATGGGGTTCCCTTGCCAAGTCCCGCAACGCCGCTTGGCGCCATTTGCCGCGCAACCCGCGGGCCGGGCCGGCGCGGCCGCGTACGGCCCTTACCCATCAAGAGGAACGCTCCATGTCTGCATCGACCCGCTACACAAACGGCCTGGCCAAGCTCGAAGAAATTGACGGCGAAGCCGGGCGCAAGGTCATCGACAGCCTGCAAGCCATCGCACCGGACCTGGCCCGCTACGTTATCGAGTTTCCCTTCGGCGACATCTATCAGCGCCCCGGCCTGGACCTCCCCCAGCGCGAGCTGGCGACCGTGGCGGCGCTCACCGCGCTCGGCCACTGCCAACCGCAGCTGGCGGTGCACGTTCACGGCGCGCTGAATGTCGGCTGCACGCCGGAGCAGATCGTCGAAGTGGTCATTCAGATGGCGGTTTATGCGGGCTTCCCGGCGGCACTCAATGGCATGCACACCGTCAAGGCGGTATTCGCCGAACGAGGTTTGCTGCCGACCGGCAACACCAACGAATGACCAACTGCCGGGCTTGCCTTGCTGCAGGCGCGGCTCAGTTCGGCGGCGCCTCGCTCAGCAACGCCTTGCTGATCGCCTGGCCGACCTGTTCGAACAGGCTGCCGGCTTCCTTGCCTTCGTCCAGGCCTTCGGCGCAGGCCACCACGACGATCGCACGGCGCTCGTCCTCTGGCTCGATCACGCCCACATGGCAGGCGCGCTCCAGCTGCGTGCCGGTCTTCTGGATGAAGGGCACGTCCTCCGGCAGCCCGGCCTCGAGCCGGTAGTTGTCATAGGAATCGAGCTTCATGAAGCCGTACAGCAGATCGCGGCTCTCGGCCGACAGCAACTCCCCGCGCACCAGTTTTTCCAGCATCGTGCCGTAGGCCACCAGGCTGCTGGAGTTGAGCTGGCGGGCGTAGTAGCGCTCGTAGGCCTGCTCCATGCTCGCCGCCTTCAACTCGTCCTGCCGCAGATTGAGTACCCGCGCCAGCGCCTCATAACGCGGCTTGCTAAACGGCGCTGAGGCCAGCTCTACCAGCTGCATGTTGTCCAGCCGGGCGGCATCGGGATGTACCTCGCCGTATACGTCGCGCCGCACCTGGGTAAAGCTGGTGATGGCCTCGAAGTCGCCGCCCATGCTCTTGCGGGTGCGCTGGTTGAGCGCATCCTCGCCGACCAGGCGGATCAGCATGTTGGCGGCCGTGTTGTCGCTTTCGATGAGCATTTCCTTGAGCAGGTCGCGCAGCGAGTAATCGACGCCGTTGTCCTGCCAGACCAGATCGCCGGAGCCGTCCACCTTATCCTCCGCCTCCAGCGTCAGCCGCTGATCGAGGCGAAACTCGTCATCGTCGACGCCCTGCAGCACGGCCAGAGCGATCGGCACCTTCACTGCCGAGCCCAGGTACCAGAAGCGCTCGGCGTCGTAGCGCAGCTCGGCGTCCTCGCCCAGATGCTTGATGTACACGCCGAGCTTGCCTGGCGACGCCTCGTCGACCCGACGCAGCTCCTGCTCCAGCCCATCCTTCCAGGTCGCCTCGGCCTGTTCGGTGCAGGCCGTCAGGCCGGCCAGTGGCACCAGCAGTGCGCCCAACGCGATCAATCTGCTCATCTTCGAATCAACCCCGCTGCGGCGACGGCCTCGCCGGTGCCACGCAATGCCCGCTCGGCCTGGGTGGTGGAGGCCACCCCGCGCACGCAGGCGACAATGATCAGGCGCTGGGACGTCGAGTCCGCCGCGCCTGGCTGGTCCACCAGCCCGGCATCGCAGATGCGCGCGCGCTGGGTGCCGGTCTTGTGGGCGAGCACGGTGCCGGACGGCAGGCCAGCCTTGATTCGCCGCGCGCCGGTCTCAACCCGGCGCATCACGCTCAGCAGGTACTCGGTGCTCGCCGGCCCCAGCGCGGTGCCGGCATCGAGTGCCGAGAGCAGATCGCCATAGGCCTTCAGCGTGCCGGAGTTGAACGGCGTGGCGTAGTAACGCTCGTAGGCCTCGCCGAGGCTGATGGGCACCAGCGCGCTGCGCTCCACGCCGATCAGCCGCGGCAGCAAGGCCAGGCGGCCGGCGTCGTTCGGCTGCCGCTTGAGGGCGAGAAAATCCTTACCGGACAGGGTGCGCGCCGCCGGATGCAGTTCGCCATAGATCAGCCGTCGCACATCGGCCAGGGTGGTGATCGGCCCGAAGCCCTCGGGCACCAGCTCGCGGGTGACCGCATTGACCTGCTCGATGCCGACCAGCCTGATCAGCATGTCGCTGGCGGTGTTGTCGCTGTGGATCAACATCTGGTCCAGCAGATAGCGCACGCTCAGC
Source organism: Stutzerimonas sp. KH-1 (assembly GCF_054483855.1). Classification (NCBI taxonomy): domain Bacteria; kingdom Pseudomonadati; phylum Pseudomonadota; class Gammaproteobacteria; order Pseudomonadales; family Pseudomonadaceae; genus Stutzerimonas; species Stutzerimonas sp. KH-1. Next base: position 2,641,971 of record NZ_CM137011.1, read on the forward strand.
GCCTTGCCTGGCGCATGGCTGTTGGTCGGGCCGGCACCGTCGACATAGTCGCTGGCAAGCAGGGTCACCGGGCTGTCCAGCGTCAAGTCGTCCTGCTCGACACGGCGCATCACCGCGATGGCAATCGGCACCTTGACCGTCGAGGCCAGGTACCAGGCGTCCTCGCCGTGGTAGGAGACCGAGATGCCGGTCTGCATGTCCTTGACGTAGACGCCCAGTTGCCCCGGTGTCTGCCTGTCCACCTGCGCCAGGCGCGCCAGGAACGGGCCGCTCCATTCGATGCTGTCCTGCGCCACGGCGCGCTGGGCGAGCGACAGCGTGATCAGCAGCAGACACAGAGCGGCGAACGGTGAACGAAGCTGGGCGGGCAACAACATGGGCCTCCGGATCGAATGGTGCATTTCCCACTTATCCGACCACCGGCGCTGGCGGCCGTGCGCCGGGTCCCGATTACCGGTGCAGCGCAACCGCTGGCGTCGATGCGAGTCCGATGACTATCAACCGACGCAGGAGTGGAGCAGTGGCGCGCACCGAACATTTCATCGGACTGGAGTGGCTGCGCTTTCTGCTGGCCATCTATGTCGTGCTGTTCCATACCGTGCACGCCTACGTCGAGGACGAGCCGACTTGGCTCTCGGAGCTCGCCGGCATCGGCTTCTTCGCCACCAGCAGCTTCTTCGTCCTCTCCGGCTTTCTGCTGGCGCACGTCTATTGTCGGCAGGGCGAACTGCGCGAGCCGGCGCGGCATTTCCTCGGCAAACGCCTGGCCAACCTCTACCCGCTGCACCTGTTCTCGCTGCTGCTGACGGCCATCGTGCTGGCCATCATCGCCAAGCTAGGCATTCCGCCGGACGACGCCAAGGCGAGCCTGCGCTATGTGGTCTACGACACCAACGAGGAGCTCGGCGGCGAGGCCCGCGACGCCCTCGAGTACTTCATGAACAACCGCGAGCTGGCGTTCAACTTCATTCTGCAGCTGCTGATGCTGCATGCCTGGAACCCGCTGTACCTGACGTTCAACCCGCCGCTGTGGTCGATCTCCACGCTGTTCTTCTTCTACCTGTGCTTCCCGCTGCTGGCACCGCGCCTAATGCGCCTGCGCCACAAGGGCTGGTGGCTGCTGGCAATCGCCGCGCTCTACCTGCTACCGCCGCTGTGGGCGATCCAGCAGGATGCCTACGGCATTCCCGTCACCGGCATGCTGCACCGCATGCCGCTGCTGCGGCTGCCGGAATTTCTCGCCGGCATTCTGCTCTGCGGGCTGTTCCGCGAATGGCGAGCGGCCGGCGGGCAACTCGGCATCGCAGCACGGCTGGCACTGGGGGCCTTCGTGCTGGCGAGCTTTCTGGCCACGGTGTGGCTGCTCAAGGGCGAACGCTACTGGTATTTCCTGTTGCACAACGGCCTGCTGCTGCCGGCGCAACTGGCGCTGGTCTGGCTCTGCGCGCTGATCGCCACGCCACGCAGTGCCGCAGTGGTCGGCTGGTCACAGCGCCTGGGCGCGGCCTCGTTGCCGCTGTTCGTGCTGCATGTGCCGGTGTTCATCCTCTTCTCGCGCTCGGAGAAGCTGCTCGGGGCACTGTCGGCCGAATGCATCGAGGACTGGGCCGATTGCGTGGCTCAGGCGGGGGAACTGGCGCTGACGCCGGCCTTCTATCCGCTGTATCTGGGATTGTGCATCGTGGTCTGCGTGCTGGCGCAGGAGCGAGCGGTGGTGCCGGTGAGGCAGTTCCTGCTGAGGCGGGTATTGAAGGTTTGATGCCGGGGCGCGTGAAGTCGCATGCCCATGCGCTCCAGAAATAGCGAAGAAAGATAGCGACCGAAAACCTACAGGCAACACGGACTCAAACCCCTCCGACCGCGTAGCGTCAAAACGGCGCGGTCCACCACGCCGCAGCGTGGGGACGATCAGCGGCTCCATCTTCCGCAGCCGCAACGGCGGGCCGAAGCCCACCCAGCGCGCCAGCGACTACAGCAGTTTATCCAGGGTAATCGGCAGGTCCCTTACCCGCCTGCCGGTCGCGTTGTAGATCGCATTGGCCACCGCCGCCGCCACGCCGACGATACCGATCTCCCCTACTCCCTTCGACCCGAGCTCGTTGACCACCTCGTCGTGTTCCTCGACGAAGATCACATCGATCTCGGGAATGTCCGCGTTCACCGGGATGTGGTACTCGGCGAGGTTGTGGTTCATGTAGCGGCCGAGCCGGTGGTCGATCAGCGTCTCCTCGTGCAGCGCCTGGCCGATACCCCATACCACGCCGCCGACGATCTGGTTGCCGGCCGTCTTCGGGTTGACGATCCGTCCGGCGGCGATCGCACTGACCACGCGACTGACCTTGATGGTGCCAAGGTCCTCGTCGACGCGCACCTCGACGAACACCGCCGAATGAGTCGCGGTCGCCCAGGCGTCGCGCTTCTCGTCGGGCTTGACGCTGGCTTCGGCGTCCAGCGCCCCGCTGACCTGGACGATGTCGCGCAGCGCCACGGCATGTTCGCCGGTTTTCAGCCGCAGCTGCCCATCGACGAACTCCACCGCGTCCAGACTCGCCCCGGTGAACGGCGAGGCCGGCGACTGCTGCACGGCGTCCAGCAGCTTCTGCCGCAGGCCGGCGCAGGCCCGCTGCACGGCGCTGCCCACCGATGACACGGTGGCCGAACCGCCTTCCAGCGGCGCCTGCGGCAGGCTGGAGTCGCCGAGACGGAATTCCACCTCGCTCATCGGCAGGCCCATCGCGTCGGCGGCGATCTGGGTCATCGCGGTGTAGGTGCCGGTGCCGATGTCGGCGGTGGCGCTGGTTACCAGCAGCCTTCCGTCCGCGTCGAGACAGGCGCGAGCGGAGGCAGGCATCTGCATCGCCTCCCAGACACCGGTGGCCATGCCCATGCCGACCAGTTGATGGCCGTCGCGCAGACTGCGTGGCTGCGCCGGGCGCCGCGACCAGCCGAAACGCTCGGCACCCTGCTGGTAGCAGGCACGCAGCTCCTTGCTGGAATAGCGCTTGCCCTCGTTGCCGTTGGTCTCGGTGTAATTGCGCAAGCGCAGCTCCAGCGGATCGATACCGACTTCATACGCCAGCTCGTCCATCGCGTACTCCAGCGCATAGACGCCAATGGTCGCCCCCGGGGCGCGCATGTCCAGCGGGGTATAGACGTCCAGCGGCGCGAGACGGTAGCCGAGGCGCACGTTGTCGCAGGCGTAGAGCATGCCGGACCACTCCACCTCGTGCTCGGTGAAGTCCTCGAAGCGCGAGGTCTGGCCGATGGCCCTGTGCTCGATGGCCTGCAACCGCCCTTCGCCATCGGCGGCGAGCTTGAGCTGCTGGACGGTCCGCGGGCGATAGCCGAAGGTGAACATCTGCTGGCGAGTCAGCTCGACGCGCACCGCGGCCTTGAGCTTGAGCGCGGCCATTACTGCCAGCGGCAGCTGGTACTGCGGGCGCAGGCCGGAGCCGAAGGCACCGCCGACGAAGGGCGACAGCACGCGGATCTTGCCCTCCATGTCGAACACCTGCTCCAGGTAGCGCTGGCAGTTCTGCACGCCCTGGGTCTTGTCGTGGATCAGCAGCTCCCCGCCCGGCTGGTATTGGACGATGGAAGCATGCGGCTCCATGGGGTTGTGGTGTTCCACCGGGGTCTCGTACTCACGGTCGATGCGATTTGCCGCCGCCGCGAACGCCGAGTCGAAATCACCACGCGGCTCGGGGAGCTCGGCAGGCGCATCGTGGGCCTGATCGCGCACGGCCTGCAGATCGGTCTGGTGTGCCTCGACTTCGTATTCGACTCGCACCAGGCTCGCCGCATGGCGCGCCAGGGCCTGGGTCTCGGCCACCACCAGCGCCAGAGGCTGGCCGCTGTAGAGCACGCGGTCGTTGTACAGCGGGCGGAACGGCGAGCCTTCGGCGGCATCGTCGTCCTCATAGGGCTTGTCGTAGCTGGCCACCGGCGGTCGGTTCTGATGGGTCAGCACCAGGCGCACGCCGGGCAATGCCTCGGCCGCGGCGGCGTCGATGCGCGTGACTCGGCCACGGGCGATGCGGCTCGACACCACCGCGCCGTAGAGCAGCCCCGGCACCTCGGCTTCGGCGGCATAGCAGGCCTTGCCGGTGACCTTGAGCGGGCCGTCGACGCGATCCAGTGGCTTGCCCAGTGGAGAGTTGGCACTGTTCATCGGACGGTTCCTCCGGCGGCTTCGGTGAGCGCGCGCACGATGGCGCGATGGGCCAGGTCGATCTTGAAGGCATTGTCGGCAAGCGGTTGCGCACCTTGCAGCAGGCGATCGGCCGCCGCGGCGAACCTCGCCGGCTCGGCGCGCTGACCACTGAGCAGGTCTTCGGCTTCCTCCAGGCGCCAGGGCTTGTGGGCCACGCCGCCCAAGGCGATGCGTGCGCGACGAATGACGTCGCCATCGACCTCCAGCGCGGCGGCAACGGAGACCAGGGCGAAAGCGTAGGACGCGCGGTCACGCACCTTGAGGTAGGCGCAGTGGCTGGCGAAGCCCTCCACCGGCAGTTCGACGGCGGTGATCAGCTCGCCCTCGGTGAGCACATTGTCCAGCTGCGGCTGGTCGCCGGGCAGGCGGTGAAAGTCCACCAGGTCGACGCGCCGCTGGCCATGTGGCCCTTCGATGTGCACCCGCGCGTCCAGCGCCGCCAGCGCGACGCACATGTCCGAGGGATGCACGGCGACGCACGCCTCGCTGGCACCGAGGATGGCGTGGATGCGGTTGCGCCCGTCGCGTGCGCCGCAGCCGGACCCCGGCTCGCGCTTGTTGCACGGGGTGGCGGTGTCATAGAAGTAGTAGCAGCGGGTGCGCTGCAGCAGGTTACCGCCGGTGCTGGCCATGTTGCGCAGCTGCGGCGATGCGCCGGCAAGAATGGCCTTGCTCAGCAGCGGGTAGCGCTGCTCGATCTGCGGGTGCCAGGCCAGGTCGGCGTTGCTCACCAGCGCACCGATGCGCAGGCCACCCTCGGCGGTCTGCTCGATTTCGCGCAGCGGCAGGCCGTTGATGTCGATGAGCTGGCCCGGATGCAGCACGTTTTCCTTCATCAGGTCGAGCAGGTTGGTGCCACCGGCGATATAGCGGCTGTCCGGCCCGTGCAGGGCGATGGCCTGGTCGATACGTTCGGGGCGCTGGTAGCTGAACGGCGTCATTGCGCACCCTCCTGGCCACGTAGCACCGGCAGTGCCTCCTCGATGGCGGCGAGGATGTTCGGATAGGCGCCGCAGCGGCAGAGGTTGCCGCTCATGTGTTCGCGGATCTCGTCGCGGCTGCTGGCGCGGTGCTCGGCCGCGAGCCCGGCCGCCGAGCAGATCTGCCCCGGCGTGCAATAACCACACTGGAAGGCATCGTGCTTGACAAAGGCGGCCTGCAGCGGATGCAGCGCCTCGGCGCTGGCCAGGCCCTCGATGGTGGTCAGACGCGCGCCGTCGTGCATCACCGCCAAGGTCAGGCAACTGTTGATGCGCCGCCCGTCGAGCAGCACCGTGCAGGCGCCGCACTGGCCGTGATCGCAGCCTTTCTTGGTGCCGGTCAGGCCGAGCTGGTCGCGCAGCAGGTCGAGCAAGGTGGTCCAGGGTTGCACCTGGAGCTCACGGCGTTCGCCGTTCAGCTCCAGGCTGATGGTGCAGGTCTGGCCTGCAGCTGAAGAATGTTCGCTCATGGCAGCCTCACGGTTTGGGCATTGGTGTGCGCTGTCCGTGCGTCTTGGGGTACGACTGGCGTGGCGCCGAAATCGTTCAGCTCCCTGAGCGGGGGCCGGAGCATCGCCGTGCAGGCTTATCGGATCAGCACCGCCGGCGATCGTCCGGGTGGTCGATGTCCTGCAACACGCCGGGGTCGTCCACCTCCAGCTGCTGCACGGCATGCCGGGCAAACAGCGCCTGGGCACCGTGATCGCCATCGAGCTGCAGCAACCGTTCGCGATGAGCGCCACCAATCCCGCGCGGATGGCCGGGCCGCCCCTGATGGACAGGCACCACCAGATTGTCGTGGTCGATCGCCGCGACGATGGCCCGCAGAGTCGCTGGCTGGACATAGGGCATGTCGCCCAGCGCCACCAGCCAGCCGCGGGCCGCCGGTGCATGGGCGACCGCCTGGGCCAGGCTATGACCGAGGCCACGGGTCTCCACCAGCAGCCGCTCGCAGTCCCCGGCATGGGCGCCAAGCCAGTCGTGTAGCGGACCATTGTCGGCGCGGCTCACCACCAGCAGCCGCTCGGCGACGCCGCGCAGGTTCGCCAGCGTGGCGGCGAGCACCGGCGGCGCCGGCGCATCGCTGAGGCTCGGCGCCAGCAGCTTGTCCGCACCACCGGCCGCGCGGTAACGGCTGCCCTGCCCGGCGGCGAGCACCATGGCGCAGACACCGGCACCAGGCACCCTGTGCTCAGGCACAGCGCTGCTGCGCCGACAGGCTCGGCGCCAGGGCGCCATTCTTCAGCGCCACCACCTCGGCCATCAGCGACAGGGCAATTTCCGCCGGCGTGCGGCTGCCGATGGGCAGCCCGATGGGGCCGTGCAGGCGCTGCACCTGGCGCTCGCCAAGGCCCAGCGAGAGCAGGCGCGCCTTGCGCTTCTCGCTATTGGCCCGCGAGCCCAGGGCGCCGACGTAGAAGGCTTCGGACTGCAGCGCGGTGAGCAGCGCCATGTCGTCCAGCCGCGGGTCGTGGGTCAGCGCGACGATGGCGGTGTGCGCATCCGGTTCGATGGCCAGCACGGCGTCGTCCGGCATGCCGGGCACGAAGCGCACGGCGGCCGGATTCCAGTCGTGGGCATAGCCTTCGCGTGGGTCACAGATCAGTACCTCGAAGCCGAGGCCGTGAGCCAGGTCGGCGACATAGCGCGACAGCTGCCCGGCGCCGATCATCAGCAGGCGCCAGGCCGGACCGAATGGCGCGCGCAGGGTATGGCCATCGAACTGCAGCACAGCCTCACGCCCGACGGGCTGCAGGACGACCGCGCCGCTGGCCATGTCCAGCCGACGCAGCAGCCGCTCGTGTGCGGCGCAGCGCGTCAGCAGCTCGTCGATCCAGCCGGCATCGCGCAATGGCTCCTGCAGCAGGCGCAGAGTGCCACCGCAGGGCAGGCCGAAACGCGCGGATTCCTCCTTGCTCACGCCATAGGTGATCAGCTGGCAGGTCGACGGTGGCTCATCGGCCATGACCCGGGCGAGCAGGTCGTCCTCGACGCAGCCACCGGACACCGAGCCCTCGACACGGCCGTCGCCGCGCAGCGCCAGCAGCGAGCCCACCGGGCGCGGCGCGCTGCCCCAGGTTTCGATCACCGTGTAGAGCACCACCGCGTGACCGTCACGCAACCAGTCGCGGGCACGCCGCAGCACTGCCAGATCGACACTGTCCATCGCTTTCCTCGGATTCAGCCAATTGCCGCCGGAGCTTCCGGCAATGCAAGCAGTGACCGATGGGCTGCGTGGTTAGTTCGTCGCCGGCACCAGCATGGCGTCGGCCACCTCGCGCCGCTTGCCCCGTCCGGCCAGGCGCTCCACCAGGGTCAGGGCGAATTCCAGGGCGGTCGCCGGGCCCTGGCTGGTGATGCAGTTGCCGTCCACCACCACCGGCTGGTCGAGGAAATGCGTGCCGGTGAGGTTGTCGCTCATGCCTGGGTAGCAGGTCACCTGGCGACCCTTGAGCACGCCGTAGGGATGCAGCGCGACCGCCGGTGCGGCGCAGATCGCAGCATAATCGAGCCCGGCGCGGGCCTGCTGGCGCACGCGCTCGGCCAGCGGCTCCAGCTCGCCGAGGGTTTTCGCCCCGGGCATGCCACCGGGTAGCACGATCAGGTCGAAGTCCTGCGCCAGCACATCGAGCAGCACGGCGTCGGCGGTGATCCGTGTGCCGCGCGCACAGGTCAGCATGCGCCGTTCCTCGGCGCTGGCCACCACCACGTCGAACTCGGCGCGGCGCAGTACGTCGATCAGGGTGACGGCCTCCAGGTCTTCGGAACCGTCGGCGATCGGAATCAGGACACGTTTGCTCATGGCGTTCACCTGCTCAATGGAAATTCAACCGCGCTGCCGGCCGGTGTAAGATGCCCGGCTTTTGCGACGACAGGCCAGCCGCCCGCCAGAGGCGACGGCCCCACACTTAACCGGCACAAGAGGATCGACCATGCTGGAAAAGCTGTTTCAACTCAAGGCGCACAACACCACGCTGCGCACCGAGATCCTGGCCGGCATCACCACCTTCCTGACGATGGCCTACATCCTCTTCGTCAACCCGAGCATCCTCGCCGAGACCGGCATGGACCACGGCGCGGTGTTCGTCGCCACCTGCCTGGCGGCAGCCATCGGCTCGGCGATCATGGGCCTGGTCGCCAACTACCCGATCGCGCTGGCACCGGGCATGGGCCTGAATGCCTTCTTCACCTACACCGTGGTGCTGACCATGGGTTACACCTGGCAGACCGCGCTGGGTGCGGTGTTCCTTTCCGGCCTGATCTTCTTCGGGCTGTCGATCTTCAAGATCCGTGAATGGATCATCCACAGCATTCCGCTGGCCCTGCGCGCCGGCATTGCCGCCGGTATCGGCCTGTTCCTGGCGATCATCGCCCTGAAGAATGCCGGCATCGTCGTCGACAACCCGGCCACCCTGGTCGGCCTCGGCGACCTCAGCGCCGGCGGCCCGCTGCTGGCGTGCCTGGGCTTCTTTCTGATCGCCGCGCTGGCCTACCGCAAGGTCACCGGTGCGGTGATGATCGGCATCCTGGTGGTCACCGGCCTGTCGATCCTGCTCGGCCTGTCGCAGCTCAACGGCGTGGTGTCGATGCCGCCGTCGCTGGCGCCGACCTTCATGCAGCTGGACATCATGGGCGCGCTGGATATCGGCCTGATCAGCGTGATCTTCGCCTTCCTCTTCGTCGACCTGTTCGACACTTCCGGCACCCTGATCGGCGTGGCGCAGAAAGCCGAGCTGCTGGACAAGGACGGCAAGATGCCGCGCCTGGGCCGCGCCCTGCTCGCCGACAGCACCGCCACCATGGCCGGCGCGGCGCTGGGTACCTCGACCACCACCAGCTACATCGAATCCGCCGCCGGTACCGCTGCCGGTGGCCGCACCGGCCTGACCGCCTGCGTGGTCGCGCTGCTGTTCCTGCTCAGCCTGTTCTTCGCCCCGCTGGCCGGTGCCGTGCCGGCCTATGCCACCGCCCCGGCGCTGCTGTTCGTCGCCGTACTGATGATGAGCAGCCTGGCCGGCATCGACTGGGACGACCTCACCGTCGCCGCGCCGGTGGCCATCGCCGCGCTGGCCATGCCGCTGACCTTCTCCATCGCCAACGGCATTGCCTTCGGCTTCATCGCCTGGACCGCCATCAAGCTGCTGGCCGGCCGCTGGCGCGAGCTGAGCCCGGCGATGTGGGTGCTCTCGGCACTGTTCGTGGTCAAGCTGGGCTGGTTTACCGGCTGACCAGACCGTACACGTTCGCGGCCGCTCCCACTGTCCGCCCGGAAGTGGGCTTGGCCGCGAAGCTCCTGAAACCTCTGCACGAAGCCCTGCCATGCCGCTGCCCCAGCTCGACCCCGCCCAATACGACGCCCAACTCGCCGAAAAAGCCGCCCGGCTGGAGGAGCTGCTGGCACCGTTCGATGCACCGGCAGCGGAAGTCTTCGATTCGCCGCGCGAGCATTACCGCCTGCGTGCCGAGTTCCGCCTGTGGCGCGAAGACGGCCAGCGCCATTACGCAATGTTCGAGCAGGGCGACAAGCACAAGGCGATCCTGATCGACGACTTCCCCATCGCCAGCCGCCGCATCAACGAGCTGATGCCACGACTCAGGTCCGCCTGGCAGGCCTCGGAAGTGCTCAGCTTCAAACTGTTCCAGGTGGAATTTCTCACCACCCTGAGCGGCGATGCGCTGATCACCCTCGCCTACCACCGCCCATTGGACGAGGCCTGGCAGGCCGAAGCCGAGCAGCTAGCCGCAGGCCTCGGCGTCAGCCTGGTCGGCCGTTCCAAGGGCAAGCGCATCGTCATCGGCCGCGATTACGTGGAAGAACAGCTGGTGGTCGCCGGACGCCGCTTCCGCTATCGCCAGCCGGAAGGCGCCTTCACCCAGCCCAACGGCGAGGTCTGCCAGAAGATGCTGAACTGGGCCTTCGAAGCGCTCGGCGAGCGCGACGACGACCTGCTGGAGCTGTACTGCGGCAACGGCAACTTCACCCTGCCGCTGGCCACCCGCGTGCGCCGCGTACTGGCCACCGAGATCAGCAAGACCTCGGTCAACGCCGCGCTGGCCAACATCGAAGACAACGGCATCGACAACATCGAGCTGGTGCGCCTCTCCGCCGAAGAACTGACCCAGGCGCTGAACGAGGTGCGCCCGTTCCGTCGCCTGGCCCATATCGACCTGAAGAGCTACCAGTTCGGCAGCATCTTCGTCGACCCGCCGCGCGCTGGCATGGACCCGGACACCTGCGAACTGACCCGTCGCTTCGAGCGCATCCTCTACATCTCCTGCAATCCGGAGACCCTGGCGCAGAACATCGCCCAGCTCGCCGATACCCATCGCATCGAGCGCTGCGCGCTGTTCGACCAGTTCCCCTACACGCACCATATGGAAGCCGGGGTTCTGCTGGTCCGCAAATGATCGGCGAGTGAACGTCGGCAACCCGTCGACGTTCCACATCCGTAACCATTCAGCCGTTACGGAGGTGCAACCATGCTGGTGTTCGAGCCGATCTATACCGATGGCCTGGCGCAGATCTCCTACCTGGTGGGCGACAGCAAGGCCGCGGTCGCTGCGGTGATCGACCCGCGCCGCGACGTCGATGTCTACCTCGACCTGGCCCGTGAGAAGGGCCTGCGCATCGCCTACGCCATCGAAACCCACATTCATGCCGACTTCGTCTCCGGCGCCCAGGCGCTGGCCGAACGCAGTGGTGCCGAGATCATCGGTGGCTGCTCGCCGGACTATGACTTCGAGCTGCGCCAGGCTGCCGATGGCGAGGTGCTGGAGCTCGGCCAGGTCAGCCTGGAAATCATCTACTCGCCCGGCCACACGCCAGAACACATTTCGCTGCTGCTGCGCGACGGCCAGCAGGGTGATGAGCCGTTCGCGCTGTTCACCGGCGACACTCTGTTCAACCTCGACGTCGGCCGCCCCGACCTGCTCGGCGAAGACAGCACCAAACAGCTGGCCGCACAGCTCTATGCCACCCTCTTCACCCGCTACCTGCCGCTCGGTGAGCGCGTCGAGATCTATCCCTGCCACGGCGCGGGTTCGGCCTGCGGCAAATCCATCGGTGATCGCCGACGCTCCACGCTCGGCAACGAGCTGTTGTTCAACCCGGCGCTCAACCAGCGGCGCAGCGAAAGCGAATTCGTCGACTGGCTGCTGACCGGGATGCCCGAACCACCACGCCACTATGCGCGACTCAAGCGCTACAACGTGCGGCAGGCCAGGCGCATCCATGGGCCGGCGCTGCCGCCGCCACTGTCACCGGAGCGTTTCGCCGAGCGCATCGCCGACAAGGAAGCGGTGCAGCTGGTGGACTTGCGTTCGATACTCGCCTTTGGCGGCGGCCATGTGGATGGCGCACTGAACATCGCATTGCAAAACGAGTTCGTCAGCTGGGCCGGCTGGATGCTCGATGACCAGCGGCCGATCTACCTGATCGGCGAAGACAGCCAGCAGGTTCAGCAGGCCACGCTGCAGCTCTATCGCATCGGGCTGGATCGTGTGGAAGGCTACCTACGCAACGGCATGACCGACTGGCAGAACGCCGGCCTGCCGCTGGCGCGCGTCGAACAGTGGACGGTGCACGAACTGAACCGTCGTCGCGAGAATCCGCAGGTGCAGGTGCTCGACGTACGCTCCCCCGAGGAAGTCGCACAGGGCCGTGTGCCTGGTGCCGAGCACGCCTTCGTCGCCCACCTGCCCGACGGGCTGGGGCAGCTGGACCGCAGCAAGACCGTGGCGACCTACTGCGGCAGCGGCTACCGCGCCTCGATCGCCGCGAGCATCCTCAAGCGCGAAGGCTTCCGCGACGTGGTGAACATTCCCGGCTCGTGGATGGCCTGGCAGCGGCATGATCTGCCGGTGGAGAAAAGCCGCTCCGACGGATAAGGCGACGTCCTCCAGGCGTGCCCACTGCATAGCTCGGGCACGCTGATTCACGCTTGGCCGGTTCCGCGCAGCCGGCCACCCTCTTTCCTCGCCCGTCAGTACTCCACCGCCAGCCGCGCGCTGGTCGGCACCGCCTGGCAGGCGAGCGTCCAGCCCTGGCGGACCTGCTGGTCGCTGAGCACCTGGTTGCTGCGCATGCTCACGCTGCCCTCCACCACCCGACAACGGCAGGCCGCACAGACACCGGAGCGGCAGGCGCTGGGCGGCTGCAGCCCGGCCTGCTCCATGGCGTCCAGCAGCACCTCGCCTTGCGGCACATCCAGCGCATGCCGGCGGCCGTCCAATGCCACCTGCAGGCGGCTGCGCAGCGGCTGGCGCGGTTCGCCGAGCGGCACTGCGGGAACGGGCGCATCGAATCGCTCGACATGAATGGAGTCGCTCTTCACGCCGAGCTCGGCCAGCGCCACCGAAGCACCGTCCATGAACGGCTGCGGCCCGCAGACGAACGCCTCGCCCTGCGGCCAGTCGGCGATCTTCGCGGCGATCGCCGGCCCACTGGGCACGCCCTGCTCGGCATCCAGCCAGATACGCAGCTGCAGGCGCTCGGGATGGCGTGCGGCAAGATCGGCCAGCTCCTCGGCGAAGATCAGCGAAGCGGCATCGCGGCTGGCATAGAACAGGAAGACCCGCCCGCGGCCGCGCTCGAGCGCCGCCTCGAGAATCGCACGCAGCGGTGTGATACCGCTGCCGGCGCCCAGCAACAGCAGGTCGCCGTCCAGATCATCCGGCACCAGGCGGCCGGCTGGCGGCAACAGCTCGATACGCTGCCCCACTTGCAGGTTATCCAGCAGCCAGTTCGAAGCTCGCCCGCCGGGCACGCGGCGCACGGTGATGCGCAGCACGCCGTCGCTGCCGAGCGGTTTCGACAGCGAATAGCAGCGCAGCAACGGCCGCTCGGCGCAGGGCACGCGCAGGGTGACGAACTGCCCCGGCTGCGCGGCGAAACGCTCGCGCAGTTCCGCCGGCACTTGCAGGCTGAACGAGCCGGTATCGGCCGTCTCGGCCCGGCGCGAGATCACCGTCAGCGCGGCGAATACCGGCGTTTCGGAAACCGCGACCGACACCGGCGCGGCCGGTTCGGCCGGCTGGCGCGGGCCGCGCAGCATCGCCCAGGCAGCAGTGCGACGGAACAGCAAGACATAGCCGATATGCAGCGCGACCAGGGTCAGCGCCAGATTGGCGAAGAACTCGTGCACCTCCTCGGCATCGTCCAGCCAGCCGACGAAATCGAGGTCGCTGGCCGCACCGAACAGGCCCGGGCCAACACCCGGCAGCGCCGCCAGTACATCGCCGTTGTCCACCATGCCCAGCCCGAGCAGGCTGGCCAGGGCAAGGCTGAGCAGCGTGCCAAAGGTCAGCCAACTACCGAACGTGGTCAGGCTCGGTTTGCGCCGCTGCGGCCTGGCTGGCAGCAGCCGCGGAAAACCGCGTGGACGCAGTGGCGCAATCAGCAGGCGCAGCACCAACAGGGCGACCAGGCCGTAGCCCAGCCAGACGTGCAGCAGCTCGGCATCGTCGCCACTGAGGTAGACGGCGACGAAGAATCCGGCGAGCAGCCAGTGAAACAGGCGAAAACGCTTGAAGGCAGCCACGATGGCAATCCTCTGGATAGGAAGTGCCACTTTTGTAAACCCACCAGCTGAAGCGAAGCTGAATGCCATCGAACTGCCATATTCAGCTTCGCGTAAGGCATCAGGCCTAGGCTGCGCTCATCCCCCCTTTGGAGAGCACCTCATGAAAGCCCACTGGATCGTCCTGGCCTGCTGCCTGAGCCTACCGGCGCTGGCCGAAACCGAGCACCCGCTGCTGGCTGGCTACGCCGCCCAGGTCCGTCAGCAGGACCCGGCCTTCGCCGGCTTTTCCGCCGAGCGCGGCGAGGCGCTGTACGTCGCCGAGGAGCAGCGCAACGGCAAGACCATGAGCTGCACCACCTGCCATACCGCCGACCCGCGCCAAGCGGGCAAGACACCCGCACACCGCAAGGTCGACCCGCTAGCACCCGTGGCCAACCCCGAGCGCTTCACCAACCTGAAGAAGGTCGAGAAGTGGTTCCGTCGCAACTGCGACGACGTCTTCGCCCGCGAATGCACCGCCCAGGAAAAGGGCGACTTCATCGCCTGGATCACTGGCTTGAAGTAGGAGTACGGCCATGAAACCCATCGTTGCGCTTTCTACCGTCGCCGGCCTGACGCTGGCACTGACCCTGGCCGGTTTCAGCTTGGCCGATGACGATCACCACGAACGCAAGGGCTACAAACGGCCCAAGCGCCTGTCGATACCGAGCGACGCGCCGCTGGTGTGGAAAGAAGAATGCGCTGCCTGCCACATGCTCTATTCCCCGGGCCTGCTACCGGCCGATGCCTGGCGCGAGCAGATGCGCACTCTGAGTGATCACTACGGCAGCAACGCTTCGCTGGACCCAGCGCAGGAAAATGAAATCCTCGACGTTCTGGTCCGCGCCTCGGCCGCCAACCGCCTGCCGGTGGAGCCGTCGCCGACCACTGGCGAGCCGCCGCGCATCAGCCAGACCCGCTGGTTCGAACGCAAGCACGACGAAGTCAGCGATGCCAAGTTCGCCCGCGAATCGGTCGGTGGCCGTTTCAACTGCGTGGCCTGCCACCGCGATGCCGAGCGTGGCGACTTCGACGATGACCGGGTGAAGATTCCGCGCTGAGCGATGGCCTGTGCGCCCGTTTTACTCACGCCAGAACACCCGGGCCGCAGCCGCTGAACCACGCCTTTACTCACCCCTCACGCGGCTGACGAGGGCTCGGCGCCGGCAGCACAACCTGCTGCCCGCCGCCGGCACGCGCCAGTTGCTGCCCCGTCTCTGGCTCCTTCCGCTCGCGGTCGCCCGCGCTATTGGCCAGCAGACTGGCGGTGGCAACCTGCAGATAGGCCTGCAGCTGGCGCAGCATCGACGCCGCGTTGTCGGCATCCTCGATCCGCTGGGCGCTGGCATCGGCACCGAGGCGATAGCGGTACAGCCGCGGCGCGAGGTCCTTGGGCTGGACCAGGATCTGCTCGCCGCGAATCATCGCCACGGTCTGGTCGCTGCCCGAGGGTTTGATGATGCCGAACCCCGGGTCACGTTCATCCAGTGCCAGCAGGTCACGGCCCCAGCACTGATGGCGCACCTCGCCACCGAGGCGGCCCATGATGGTCGGCACCACGTCGACCTGGGTGCCGACCACTTCGCGACGGCTGCCGAACTGTTCGGTGACGCCGGGGGCGATCAGCAGCAGCGGCACATGGAAGCGGAACAGGTCCATCTCGGTAAGCTGCTCCGGCGCGCCGAAGCCATGGTCGCCAACCACCACGAACAGGGTGTCCTGGTACCAGGGTTGGCGCTTGGCCTGCTCGAAGAAGCGGCCCAGCGCCCAGTCTGAGTACCGCATGGCGGTCAGGTGCGCATCCTGTGAGCCATGGCCGCTGACCGCCGGCACTGGCAGCGGGTCCGGCAGCGCATAGGGTGTGTGGTTGGACAGCGTCTGCAGCAGTGCGTAGAAGGGCTCGTCCGGTGCCAGGGCGCCGAGCTCCTGCACGGCGCGGTCGAACATGTCCTGGTCGGAGACGCCCCAGGTCGGGTCGGCCACTACCGGGTCGACGTAGTCGTTGCGCCCGACGAAGCGGGTCATGCCCTGGTTGCCGAAGAAGCCGGCCTGGTTGTCCCAGGCGAAATCGCCGTTGTAGACGTAGACGTCGTTGAACGCCCGGGCGCTGAGCAGCTGCGGTAGCCCGGAGAAGCGGTTGCCGCCCTCCGGTGACTGCATCAGGTACTCGAACCCCGGCAGATTGGGAAAGCACGCCATGCTGGCGAACATGCCCTGGTGGGTGTGAGTGCCGTTGGCGAAGAAGCGCTCGAACAGCAGGCCCTCACCGGCCAGGCGGTCGAAGTGGGGTGTGATGCCGTCGCGGCTGCCCAGCGCGCCGACATAGCGCCCGGCGAAACTCTCCATCAGGATGACCACCACGTTACGCACCGGCAAGCGACCGGCCTCCGGCGCCCGGTAGTCGCGGCGCACGGCGGCCAGCTCCGCGTCGGCCAGCTGGTCGTTGCCGGTCAACAGCAGCTCGCGGGTGACCGCCAGGGCCTCGTCCTCGGGCAGCACGGCTTCCCAGGCGTTATCGCGATGATCGGAATAGCGGTTCTTCGCCGCCTCGTAGAAGGTCAGCGCCGGGTTCAGGCCGAGCTGGTTGATGAACACCGAGTCGGTGGTGAAGGCATCGCCCCAGCGTAGCGGCGGGCCCTGACGCAGGGTGCCGCGAGCGGCGACCACGCTGATCAGGACCAGCGCGACCAGCGTCGCACCGCGCCAGTGCCAGCTCAGCTGCATAGGTGCTGCCGATCGTTTGGACGGCAGCCCAGCGCGTGGCCGGCAACGGCGGTCGAGCCAACCGAACAGCAGCGACCAGAGCAGTGTCAGCCCACCCCAAACACTCAGTAGCTTCAGCACCGGAAAGCCATGCCAGAGCATGCTCAGCACCGTCGCCGGGTCCTCGGCGAGGTACTGGAAGACCAGGCTGTTCAGGCGCTGGTGGAATTCCTGGTAGAAGTTCAGCTCGACCATGCCGAGGAGGATCACCAGGCTGGCGCAGGCAGCCAGCCAGAGCCGCTGCAGTTTGCGCGCGGCCATCGCACGGCGACTGAGCACCGCCAGCGACAGCGGCACGCAGATGTAGACCAGCAGGCGCAGGTCGAAGCGCAGGCCGTTGCCGAAGCCTTCCAGCAGAGTGGCCAGCGAGGCATCACCGAGCAGCTCGCGGTTGTACAGCAACAATGCCAGACGCAGCAGGGTGAACAGCATCAGCAGTGCGAGCGCGCTGCCAGCCATGAACAGCAGGTGGTGGCGCAGGCCGGGCTGGCCGGCCTGGGCGCGAGCGGTTCCATCGGTCATGGGAAATTCCTGGGCAACGGGAAGGGACTCAGAGCAGGATCACCGCCCAGACCAGAGCGATCAGCGTCATGGTCAGCAGCTGGGCCGCGCTACCCATGTCCTTGGCGCGCTTGGACAGCGGGTGCAGCTCCAGCGAAATGCGGTCGACGGTGGCCTCGATGGCCGAATTGAGCAGCTCGACGATGGGCGCCAGCAGCACCACGGCAATCAGCACGGCGCGCTCGACGCGGCTGACGTCGAGCAGAAACGCCAGCGGGATCAGCAGCAGGTTGAGCAACACCACCTGGCGGAACGCCGCCTCGCCGAGATAGGCGGCCCGGAGGCCGGCGAACGAATAGCCGCCAGCGAGCCACAGCCGTGTCAGCCCGCTGCGCCCCTTGAGCGCTGCGCCATCGGCCACCGCGCGGTCACGCTCGGATGAGAGCTCAGATGACATCGCAGCGCACCTCACTGGAGGTGGGATGAGCGGCCTGCTGGTCGTGCCACTGCCGGGGCCATCCATCCGGGCGCCGGTAGAGAGTCCCCAGCGCACACCAGCAGCCGGGTCTGCTCGATAACTCCAGCTGGGTGAAGCTTGATGTGGTCATGGCGAGCCATTCCGGTCGGTAACGGAGCGCCAAACTAGCGAGGCGCGAATCAACGCCTCGTCAAAAGAATGTGAAAAAAAAGTGAAAAGCAGATCGCCCCGCCGCCCCCGAAGGCGGGTGCCTTAGGCGGTCGGTACAAGCTCGCTGGCTTTATATGTACGAATCTCGATCGGCGACGCGGCTATCAGGGATCACGGCAGGACCACGCTCCGCCGTGTTTTATCAGCGAAGTGAAAACGCTGTCGGGTAATCGCCACTGCACCAGCCCGCTCTCGATGCAACGCGCTCGCGGCGTCACGGAGCAGCACCCAGGCGCGACAACGCCCGGCCGATTCGCATCGGCCGGGCGTTGTGGCGTTTCAGCCGAGGAGTTCGCTGAACGGCAGGTACTGCACCAGCTCGCCTTCGGCGAGGGTGCGCTGGCACTCGACGATGGCCAGGCCATCCGCCCAGGTCGCCGAGGTCAGCATGGCCGAGCCCTGGCGCGGGAACAGACGCACCTCGAGCCGGCCATCGACCGCTTCGAGCCGCGCGCGCAGGAACTGCTGGCGCACGTTGGCCTTGCGCCAGGCGAAGCCGGCAGGCAGGCGCAGCGGCGTGACCCGTACCTGCGTGCAGCCCTGGGCGCGCAGCAGGAACGGTCGAGCCACCACCAGCGAGGTGACCAGCGCCGCCGCCGGGTTGCCAGGCAGGCCGATCCACGGCGTGCCGTTGACTTCGCCGAAGGCCAGCGGCTTGCCCGGCTGGATCGCCAGACGCCACAGGTGCAGCTCGCCCAATTCGCGAATCGCCTGCTTGAGGTGATCCTCCTCGCCCACCGAAACACCGCCCGAGGTGATGATCAGGTCGAAGCGGCTCGCCGCATCGGCCAGCGCGTCGCGGCTGGCGCCCAGATCGTCGATCAGGATCGGGTAGTCGTGCACTTCGCAGCCGAGGCTCTGCAACACGCCGAGCAGGCTGTAGCGGTTGGAGTTGTAGATCTGCCCGGCGTCCAGCGGCTCGCCCGGCTCGCGCAGTTCGTTGCCGCTGGACAGCAGCGCCACGCGCAGACGCCGGTACACCTTCACCCGCGCCACGCCGAAGGTCGCCAGCAGGCCGAGCTCCTGCGGGCGCAGACGCTTGCCGGCGTCGATCAGACGCTCGCCAGCCGCGGTTTCCTCACCCAGGCAGCGCACGTTGTCACCGGCATTCACCGCCGGCAGCCAGATGCGATCGCCTTCGATACGGCAGTTTTCCTGCGCCACCACGGCGTCCGCGCCCGGCGGCAACGGCGCGCCAGTGAAAATGCGCACCGCATGCCCGGCCGGCAGCTGCTGACTGGCGGCGTCGCCGGCGGCGATGCGTCCGGCCAGTGGCAGCGCACCGCCCTCGGCCGGCAGATCGGCGGCGCGCAGGGCGTAGCCGTCCATCGCGCTATTGTCCCAGGGGGGCACCGGAAAGCTGGCATCCAGCGGCTCGGCGAGCACGCGACCGAGGGCATCGCGCAGCGCGACCTCTTCCACCGCGGGCGGCGCCGGCACCCGCGCCAGCAGCTCGGCGATGGCCTCGTCGACTGGCTTCAGCCCGCCGGTATCGCAGCCGCAGGCGCTCATGAGCGTGGCCCGCAGTTGTCCACCGCGGCCGCCTTCAGGTGCGGGACGAAGTTGCAGGGTTTGGTACGGCTGTCCAGCTGCTCGACGAGGATCTTGTTCCAGGCGGTGCGGCAGGCGTTGGTCGAACCCGGCAGGCAGCAGACCAGCGTGCCGTTGCTCATCCCGGCCAGCGCGCGGGACTGCACGGTGGAGGTGCCGATCTCGCCCAGCGAAACGTAGCGGAACAGTTCGCCGAAGCCATCGACGTCCTTGTCCAGCAGCGGCTGCACCGCCTGCGGAGTGTTGTCGCGCGCGGTGAAACCGGTGCCGCCGGTGATCAGCACCACCTGCACGTTTTCGCTGGCGATCCAGCTGCACACACGAGCGCGGATCTGCCAGATGTCGTCCTTGACGATGGCCCGTTCGGCCAGCGTATGGCCTGCGCTCTGCAGGCCGTCGATCAGCGCCTGGCCGGAGGTGTCGGTGTCCAGGTTGCGGGTATCGCTCACCGTGAGCACGGCAATGTTCAGAGGCTGGAATTCGGTGTTGGACAGGTGAGCCATGGCTCGAAACTCCCTTGAAGATGTGTGCGCAGGCTGCACCGGCGCCGCGGGCCAGCCCATTCCCCGTTGGAGGTAGGCGCGCGGCAGGCGGTGCCGGCAGGTCGACCAACGCGCATGGTGTTGGTCAGCGAGCGTTGCGACAAGCCCGACTGCAACGCAGCGGGGCATGGGTCAGACCGGCAGTGCCGGCCGATGGTAGCGAATAAAACGGTCGGCCCGCAGCCCGTTCGGCGCGGGCAATCAACCGCCGCTGGCGTTCATGAAGCGCAATACCTGGACCTCGCCGCCGCTGGAGAATTCGTGGCGCAGCGGTTTGCGTTGCAGCGCGGCGTGAATGGCGTCGATCACCGGCTGGTCGCTGGTCGGGTGGCGGCGCAGCAGTGCGCGCAGGTCGATGGAATGCTCGTGGCCCAGGCACAGCAGCAGGCGACCTTCCACGGTCAGCCGCACGCGGTTGCAGGTGGCGCAGAAGTTGTGCGAATGCGGCGAGATGAAGCCGATGCGCGTCTGCGGGTGCTCCGGCAGGCGCACATAGCGCGCCGGCCCGCCGCTCTGCTCGGCCGAATCGATCAGCGCGTGACGCTCGGCGATCAGCGCCTTGACCTCGTCGCTGGAGCAGAAGCTCTCGCCGCGCGAACGGCCGACATCGCCCAGCGGCATTTCCTCGATGAAGCTCAAGTCCAGCCCGCCGGCGATGGCGAAGTCCACTAGGTCGGCGACTTCCTCTGCGTTGCGGCCCTTCATCACCACGGCATTGAGCTTGATCCGCTCGAAGCCGGCGGCGCGCGCCGCATCGATGCCGTCGAGCACCTGCTGCAGCTGGCCGGTGCGGGTAATGGCGTGGAATTTCTCGGCGTCCAGACTATCCAGACTGATGTTCAGCCGCTTGACCCCGGCCCGTGCCAGCGGTGCGGCGAGCCTGACCAGCTGCGAGCCGTTGGTGGTCATCACCAGTTCACGCAGACCGGGCAAGGCCGCGATGCGCTCGCAGAGACCGACGATGCCCTGGCGTACCAGCGGCTCGCCGCCGGTGAGGCGGATCTTCTTCACGCCCAGCCCGACGAAGATGCGCGCGATGCGCTCCAGCTCCTCCAGACCGAGCACCTGCTGGCGCGGCAGGAAGGTCATGTCCTCGGCCATGCAGTAGACGCAGCGGAAGTCGCAGCGGTCGGTGACCGACATGCGCAGGTAGTCGATCTGGCGGTTGTGGGCATCGCGTAGTTGAGTCATCGATAACACCTCTGAAGCCTCGTAGGGTGGATGACACTTTTTCATCCACCGTGGGCCCCGCGCGGTGGGTGGTGAAGCATCATCCACCCGACGCAGGGCCAAGCCGCCGTCATTGCATCAGTGGCGTTTCCGCGCCCTGCAGGTGGATGCCCTCGATGTTCGCCGCCCCCACCAGGTTCTGCAGGTACTGGCTGACGCCGATCTGCCAGACACGCTGGTTGAGTTCGGCGCGAATCGTGCCGGCGACGATCTCGTAAGGCAATTGATCGCCCTCGATACGCTGGTCGACGAACACCAGGTGGTAGCCATAGCGGCTTTCCAGCGGCTGCTGGCAGAGGCCGACCGGCAGACGGAACAGCTGGCGCTCGAACTCCGGCACGGTCTGGCCCTTGCTGATCTGCCCAAGCGCCCCGCCCTGCTCCTTGGACGGACAGGCCGAATGCTGCAACGCGAGTTCGGCGAAGCGTTGCGGCGCTGCCTGCAGTTGCTGCAACAGGCCCAACGCCTGTTCCCGCGCCAGGCTGCGCGCTTCGGCGTCATCTGCCGGACAGGCCAGCAGGATGTGCCGCGCGGCCAGCAGCGGCGCGCTGAAGAAGCGCTGACGGTTGCCGTTGTAGTACTGCTGACAGGCCGCCTCGTCGGCCAGCGGCAGCGGCACTTCCTGTTCGATCAGCGTGCGGGTGGCCGCCTCCTCCTCGCTTTCACCGGCCTCGGCGCGCACCACCAGCCCCAGTTCGCCGATGCGCTGCTGCAGCAACTCGCGCAGCACCAGCGCCTGGGTCGCCAGGTAGACGGCCTCTTCGCGGCTTTCGGCCGGGTGATACTGCAGTTCCTGAGCGATCGCCTGGGAGGCAATCGCCACCCCATTGACCCGCACCCGCGGCCATTCCTGTTCGCTGCTGGCGATCAGCAGCGGCTCAGCGGATGCCTGCTCGGCAGCCGGCTCGCTGTCTTCCTCGTGCGGCAGCTCCTCGAACAGAGGGGCATCTGCCGGCACTTCGATTTCCGGACGCGCGCCGCCACCGCAGCCGCCGCTTCCACCTGTGCTACCACCGCATCCACAACCCATGATGATTACCTCGATAAAACGCTTGAACCTTCGATCCGATCGGCCAGACCGGCTGACGCGCCAGGCGTCAGCCGGCCAGGGTCATACCGGGCTCTTGCTCTTTGCCGTGGCAGGCACAGCGGTCGGCACGGCGGTTTCGCGTACCGGTGCTTCGTAGGTGCGCGGGCGCTGCGGACGCGGCATGGCCGGCTTGACGCCCTTCTGCCGGACGATCTGGTAGCGCCGGCCCAGGTACCACACCGGCGCGCTGACGATGTGCACCAGACGGGTGAAGGGGAACAGCACGAACAGGGTCATGCCGAGGAACACGTGCAGCTTGTAGATGACGCTGACCGACTCGATGGCGCCTGCGGCCTTGACCGGCTGCAGGGTGACCAGGCTCTGCGCCCAGGTGCCCAGCAGCACCATCACCGAACCGTCCAGGTGGCCGGTGGAGGCGACGATGGTCAGCAGCCCCAGCACCAGCTGCGCCAGCAGCACGAACAGGATCATCACGTCGCTGGTGTTGGAGGTGGCCCGCACACGCGCATCGGTCAGCCGGCGATGGATCAGCATCACCAGGCCGATCAGGCAAAGGATGCCGAAGAAGCCACCGGACACCATCGCCATGATCTGCTTCTGACCACTGGTGATGAAGTGGTGATAAAGCGCCTCGGGCATCAGCAGGCCGACGAAGTGACCGGCCAGGATGAAGATGATGCCGACGTGGAACAGGTTGCTCGCCAGGCGCATGCGGTTGTTCGACAGCATCTGGCTCGAGCCGGCCTTCCAGCTGTACTGCGACAGGTCGAAGCGCGCCCAGCTGCCGATCAGGCAGATGGCCAGGGCGATGTAGGGGTAGACCCCGAACAGCAGGAAATTGAAGTTAGACATTGCGCACCTCCTGGGCGAGCGCGGCGGCCTGCCCGTCATGCTTGAAATCGGTCCAGTGCAGCGGCACCGGGCTTTCCTCGCGAGCCTTGCCCGGCCCGCTCGGCATGGATGGGCAGCGATCCTGCTGCTCGGCCTGGAGGAAGTTGACCTGTTCCTCCTCCCAGATCTTGTCCAGGGCCTCCAGCGAGTCGTCGCGCTCTTCAGCGGCAACCTGCTCCTGCAGGCCGGCCAGGGTTTCCTGCACCGGCTCGCCAGCGATCTGCAGCAGTGCGGTGAAGCACGCGGCATGCGGGCTCTCGCGCTCCTGCAGACGGGCCGCCAGCAGGGCCAGCAGATGGGCGACATCGGCCAGCCCCTCGCGGGCCTCGAGGTCTTCGCGGGTGGCGAGGTACTCGAGGTACAGCGGGATGTAGTCCGGCAGCTCGCGCACACCGATGGCGAAGCCGGCCTCGGTGTACTGCGCCATCAGGTCGACCATGGCCTGGCCGCGATCGCGGGACTCGCCATGCACGTGCTCGAACAGGAGCAGCGACAGCGCGCGTCCGCGGTCGAACAGGTCGGTGTAGCGCTCCTGCACGTCCATCAGGTCGCCTTCGGTCAGCTCGTCGAGCAGGCGGCGCAGCGCGATGCGCTGCTCCGGGCTGATCTCGCGAGCCGAGCCGATGGCCTGGGCCAGTTCGGCATGGCCGTCGCGCAGGTGCTGGTCGGGATAGTCCAGCAGCAGGGAAATCACTTTAAGGATGCGCATGGCTCAGTCCTCCCACAGCTGGACGGTCTTGATGATGTCGCGGCGGTTGGCTCTCCTGGCGCCGAACATGTTGGTGTCCGAGGCGCCCGAGCAGCCGCTGCCGAAGCTGAAGCCGCAACCGGAGCGCTCGGCGAAGGCATCGCTCATGGCCTCTTCGCGGTGCGCGGTCGGGATCACGTAGCGGTCCTCGTAGTTGGCGATGGCCAGGTAGCGGTACATGTCCTCCACCTGGGCCACCGACAGGCCGACGCTCTCCAGCACCTTGAGGTCCTGCACGCCATCGACCTGCTCGGCGCGCTTGTAGGCACGCATGGCGAGCATGCGCTTGAGCGCCAGCTTGACCGGCTCCTCGTCGCCTGCGGTGAGCAGGTTGGCCAGATAGCGCAGCGGGATGCGCAGGCTGTCGACGTCCGGCAGCACGCCGTCCATGCTGACGTGACCGGCGCTGGCGGCGTTCTGGATCGGCGACAGCGGCGGCACGTACCAGACCATAGGCAGCGTGCGGTATTCCGGGTGCAGCGGCAGGGCCAGCTTCCAGTCCACCGCCATCTTGTATACCGGCGACTTCTGCGCGGCTTCGATCACCGACATCGAAACGCCGTCGTTGAGCGCCTGCTCGATGACCTTCGGGTCGAACGGATCGAGGAAGATCTCCAGCTGCTTGGCGTACAGGTCCTGCTCGTTGACGGTGCTGGCCACTTCATGGATGCGGTCGGCGTCGTACAGCAGCACGCCGAGGTAGCGGATGCGGCCTACGCAGGTCTCGGCACAGACGGTCGGCATGCCGGCCTCGATGCGCGGGAAGCAGAAGATGCACTTCTCGGATTTGCCGCTCTTCCAGTTGAAGTAGATCTTCTTGTACGGGCAACCGCTGATGCACATGCGCCAGCCGCGGCACTTTTCCTGGTCGATGAGGACGATGCCGTCCTCCTCGCGCTTGTAGATCGCACCGCTCGGGCAGGACGCGGCGCAGGCCGGGTTCAGGCAGTGCTCGCACAGGCGCGGCAGGTACATCATGAAGGTGTTTTCGTACTGCCCGTAGATGTCGGCCTGCACCTTGTCGAAGTTCTTGTCCTTGCGCCGCTTGGCGAACTCGGTACCGAGAATCTCTTCCCAGTTCGGGCCCCACTCGATCTTCTCCATGCGCTGACCGGAGATCAGCGAGCGCGGACGCGCCACCGGCTGATGCTCGGAGATCGGCGCGGTGTGCAGGTTCTGGTAGTCGAAGTCGAACGGCTCGTAGTAGTCGTCGATCGTCGGCAGGTCCGGGTTGGCGAAGATGTTCGCCAGCACGCGGAACTTGCCGCCGATCTTCGGGTTGATGGTGCCGTCGCCGTTGCGCACCCAGCCGCCCTTCCACTTGTCCTGGTTTTCCCACTCCTTCGGGTAGCCGATGCCGGGCTTGGTCTCGACGTTGTTGAACCAGGCGTATTCCATGCCTTCGCGGCTGGTCCAGACGTTCTTGCAGGTGATCGAGCAGGTGTGGCAGCCGATGCACTTGTCCAGGTTCAGGACCATGCCTACTTGTGAACGAATCTTCATGGCCTTATTCCTCAGATATCTTGCGGCAGGGGTTGCGGCAGCTCATGCCCATTCGGGCCATCGAGCCAGTCGACCTTGTTCATCTTGCGCACTACGACGAACTCGTCGCGGTTGCAACCCACGGTGCCGTAGTAGTTGAAGCCGTACGCCTGCTGGGCGTAGCCGCCGATCATGTGGGTGGGCTTGAGCACCACGCGGGTCACCGAGTTGTGGTGGCCGCCGCGGGTCTTGGTGCTCTCGGCGCCCGGCACGTTCACGATGCGTTCCTGGGCGTGGTACATCATCACCATGCCTTCCATCACGCGCTGGCTGACCACCGCGCGGGCGGTCAGGGCGCCGTTGGCGTTGAAGCACTCGATCCAGTCGTTGTCCTCGATGCCGGCCTTCTTGGCGTCGATTTCGCTCATCCACACGATCGGGCCGCCACGGCTCAAGGTGAGCATGATCAGGTTGTCCGAGTAGGTGCTGTGGATGCCCCACTTCTGGTGCGGGGTGATCCAGTTCAGGACGATCTCGGGGTTGCCGTTGCTCTTCTTGCCCTTCACGTAGTCGACGGTGCGGGTGTTGATTGGCGGCCGGTAGCTCATCAGCTGCTCGCCGAAGGCCTGCATCCAGGGGTGATCCTGGAAGAACTGCTGGCGACCGGTGATCGTGCGCCACGGGATCAGCTCGTGAACGTTGGTGTAGCCGGCGTTGTACGACACATGCTCGTCTTCGAGACCCGACCAGGTCGGACTGGAGATGATCTTGCGCGGCTGCGCCTGGATGTCACGGAAGCGAATCGCCTCGTGCTCCTTGGGCAGCGCCAGGTGGCTGTGATCGCGGCCGGTGAATTCCGACAGCGCCGCCCAGGCCTTCACGGCGACATGACCGTTGGTTTCCGGGGCGAGGCTGAGGATGACCTCGGCAGCATCGATGGCCGATTCGATCTGTGGCCGGCCCTGGCTGACGCCCTCCTCGCGCACCTTGTAGTTCAGCTCGCCGAGGAAATCGACTTCATCCTGGGTGTTCCAGTTGATCCCCTTGCCGCCGTTGCCGAGCTTGTCCAGCAACGGGCCGAGGGAGGTGAACTTCTTGTAGGTGTTCGGGTAGTCGCGCTCGACCACCGCCATGTTCGGGCAGTTCTTGCCCGGCTGTGGATCGACGCCAGCGGTCTTCCAGTCGGTACCGCCGAACGGCTGCGCCAGTTCGCCGGGGCTGTCGTGCAGGAGCGGCACGGTGACCAGGTCCTTCTCCACGCCCAGCTGACCTTCGGCCATCTTCGAGAACGCCTTGGCGATGCCTTTGTAGATCTCCCAGTCGGAACGGGCTTCCCAGGCCGGGTCGATCGCCGCCGACAGCGGGTGGATGAAGGGGTGCATGTCCGAGGTGTTCATGTCGTCCTTCTCGTACCAGGTCGCGGTCGGCAGGACGATGTCGGAGTACACGCAGGTCGAGGACATGCGGAAGTCGAGGGTGGTGACCAGGTCGAGCTTGCCGATGGCGCCCTCGTCCTGCCATTCGGCCTCGAGCGGCTTGAAGCCGTCGCGCTTGCCGAGGTCCTCGTTCATCACGCCGTTCTTGGTGCCCAGGAGGTACTTGAGCATGTACTCGTGGCCCTTGCCCGAGCTGCCCAGGAGGTTGGAGCGCCAGACGAACATGTTGCGCGGGAAGTTATCCGGATTGTCCGGCTGTTCGCAGGCGAACTTCAGTGAGCCGTCCTTCAGCGACTGGGTGACGTAGTCGACCGGCGACATGCCGGCAGCCTCGGCATCACGGCAGATCTGCAGCGGGTTGCGGTTGAGCTGCGGTGCGCTCGGCAGCCAGCCGGCGCGTTCGGCGCGAATGTTGTAGTCGAGCATGTGCTCGGGGAACTGCGACTTGTCGGCCAGCGGCGAGAGCACCTCGTGGATGCTCATCTTCTCGTGGCGCCACTGCGAGCTGTGGTTGTAGAAGAAGCTGGTGCCGTTCATCTGGCGCGGCGGACGGCTCCAGTCGAGGCCGAAGGCCAGCGGCAGCCAGCCACACTGCGGACGCAGCTTTTCCTGACCCACGTAGTGCGCCCAGCCGCCACCGGTCTGACCGACGCAACCGCACAACATCAGCATGTTGATCAGCCCGCGGTAGTTCATGTCCATGTGGTACCAGTGGTTCATCGCCGCACCGACGATGATCATGGACCGACCATGGGTCTTGTCGGCGTTGTCGGCGAATTCACGGGCGATCTGGATGGCCTTCTCGCGGGACACGCCAGTGATGACTTCCTGCCAGGCCGGAGTGCCGGGCACGCTGGCGTCGTCGTAGCTGGAAGCGACGTTGCCGCCACCCAGACCACGGTCGATACCCAGGTTGGCAGCCATCAGGTCGAACACGGTGGCGACCTTGGTGGTGCTGCCGTCGGCCAGGGTGATGGTGCGGACCGGCACGCGGCGCAGCTGGATACTTTCGCCTTCGGCGTGCTGGAAGTGCTCGTGGAGGATGCCGCCGAAGTACGGGAAGGCGACCTCGGCCGTCTCGCCGCCCTCGATCTGGGTCAGGGAGAGGTCGACATCACGACCGTCCTTGCCTTCGCGGGCCTCGATGTTCCACTTGCCCTTCTCGCCCCAGCGGTAGCCGATCGAACCCAGCGGCGAAACCAGCTCGCCGGTGCTGCCATCGACAGCGATGGTCTTCCACTCGGGATTGTTTTCCTGGCCGAGGTTGTCGGCCAGGTCGGAGGCGCGCAGGAAGCGGTCGGCAATGTAGCTGCCGTCCTTCTCGTTCAGGCGCACCAGCACCGGCAGGTCGGTGTAGCGCTTGGCGTAGTCGCGGAAGTACTCGCTCGGCTTCTCGAGGTGGAATTCCTTGAAGATGACGTGGGCGAAGGCCTGGGCCAGCGCGGCGTCGGTGCCCTGCTTCGGATTGAGCCAGAGGTCGGTGAGCTTGGCGACTTCGGCGTAGTCCGGGGTGATGGCGACAGTCTTGGTGCCCTTGTAGCGGACCTCGGTGAAGAAGTGAGCGTCCGGCGTACGGGTCTGCGGGACGTTGGAGCCCCAGGCGATGATGTAGTTGGAGTTGTACCAGTCGGCCGATTCCGGCACGTCGGTCTGCTCGCCCCAGATCTGCGGCGAGGCCGGCGGCAGGTCGCAGTACCAGTCGTAAAACGACAGGCACACGCCGCCGATCAGCGACAGGTAACGGCTACCGGCCGCGTAGGAAACCATGGACATGGCCGGGATCGGCGAGAAGCCGATGACACGGTCCGGACCGTACTGCTTGACGGTGTAGACGTTGGCCGCGGCGATGATCTCGTTGACTTCGTCCCAGCTGGAACGGATGAAGCCGCCCATGCCGCGCTTGCTCTTGTAGGACTCGGCCTTGGCCTTGTCCTCGACGATGCTGGCCCAGGCGTCCACCGGGGTCATGTTGCGCCGCGCTTCACGCCAGAGTTTCAGCAGTGGCTTGCGCACCTTCGGGTACTTCAGGCGGTTGGCGCTGTAGATGTACCAGCTGTAGCTGGCACCGCGCGGGCAGCCGCGTGGCTCGTGGTTGGGCAGGTCGTTGCGGGTGCGCGGGTAGTCGGTCTGCTGGGTTTCCCAGGTGATCAGGCCGTTCTTCACGTAGATCTTCCAGGAGCAGGAACCGGTGCAGTTCACGCCGTGGGTCGAGCGCACGATCTTGTCGTACTGCCAGCGCGAGCGGTAGACGTTCTCCCAGTCGCGGGATTCGATACGGGTTTCGCCATGACCATCGGCGAACTCGCCTTGCTTCCTGTTGAAGAAGCGCAGTTGATCGAGCAAGTGGCTCATTGGTTTCTCTCCTCACTCCGGTTGCGAACCACTGGCCCGACCGGTCGGCTTATCAATCTCGGCTTGCGCCAGCCGGGGTGGCTGGCGCATTCGTTCGGTGAAATTTCAGGACGCGAGCTTCTGGCGGGCCTCCAGCTCGCGGTCGACGCTGGACACGTAGTACTCGTCGGAGAACGCGCCCTCGGGCTCCTTCAGCCAGAGCAGGCAGAGCCCGAAGCTGACGAAGGCACCGGCGGCGATCACCATGAAGAACTGCGAGGGGGTCACGAAGGTGTAGAGGGTCAGGTAGCAGACGGCGCCGACGTTGCCGTAGGCCCCGGCCATGCCGGAGATCTGCCCGGTGACGCGGCGCTTGATCGAGGGGATGATTCCGAAGGTCGCACCCTCGGCGCCCTGCACGAACATCGAGCAGGCCACGGTAATCGCGACGGCGACGATCAGCGGCCAGGCGGCGTTCATCAGCCCCATCAGGAAGAAGCCGACCGCGATGCCCAGCATGTAGGCCAGCATGACGAAGCGGCGGTTGCCGAAGCGGTCGGAGACCAGCCCGCCCATGGGCCGCGCCACCAGGTTCACGAAGGCGAAGGAGGCGGCGATGATGCCGGCGGTGGTCGGGGTCAGCCCCCAGGTCTGCTCGAAGAACATTGGCAACATCGAGACCACCGCCAGCTCCGCGCCGAAATTGGCGAAGTAGGTGGAGTTCAGCGCGGCCACGGTGTTGAAGGGGTACTTGTCGTCTTCCGGCACGCCCTTTTTCAGGATCGGCACGTTGACCCGCAGGATCTGCACGATCTGGAAGACCACCACCAGCGCGATCACCGCGTAGCTGATCAGCGCGCCGGTGGAACCCAGGTAACCCAGCTTCTCGATGCGCCAGACCAGGATGCCGAGCACGCCGACCATGGGGATGGTCCAGATGATCAGCTTGATCATGTCGGCCCAGGTGCTGACTTCCAGCGCGCTGGCCTTGTGCGGCTTGCGGTGCACGGTGCCGGCCGGGCCGTCGGTAAGGGCGAACCAGTAGTACACGCCGTAGACGGCCATGATGATCGCCGAGCTGGCGATCGCCCAGCGCCAGCCTTCCGGACCGCCGAAGGCGTGGATGGCGATGGCCGGCAGGCTCATGGCGGCGGCGGCGGAACCGAAGTTGCCCCAGCCGGCGTAGAAGCCTTCGGCGAAACCGATGTCCTTCGGCTTGAACCACATGGCGGTCATGTGGATGCCAACCACGAAGCTGGCGCCGATGGAGCTGAGGATCAGCCGCGACACCAGCAGCTGGGTGCGGCTGTCACCAAAGGCGAAGAACAGCGCCGGCGCGGCCATCACCACCAGCAGCACCGAAAACACCCGGCGCGGGCCCCAGTGGTCGAGCGCCATGCCGACCAGGATGCGCGCCGGGATGGTCAGCGCCACGTTGGCGATGGCGAATAGCTTGAGGTCTTCGGGCGTCAGCCAGTTCACGCTCTTCAGCATGCTCGAGGCCAGCGGCGCCATGCCGAACCAGACGAAGAAACAGATGTAGAAGGCGATCCAGGTCAGGTGCAGGGCCCGGATCTCGGGGCGCTTCCATTCGAACAGCGTAGAAACTCTCATGATGAGCTCCTCACTCAGGGGCAGGCTTGGATCAGGACCGGGCAAGGCGCCCGGCGGGCCAGGAAGGCGCTGACGCTGCCGAAGGTCATGTAGTCGAGCTCGTCGACCAGCAGATTCAGCGAGCGGGAAATGAAGCCGCCGTCCGGTTCGTTTGAGTGTCGCGCGATGACCAGCAGGTCCGGCTTCTTGTGCTCGGCAGCCTTGAGGATCATCTTGCGGGCGTCGCCTTCGGCGAGGATCACGTCGACATCCAGGCCGAAGGCGCTGACCTTGGCCGCCGCCTCCTGCAGGAAGGCCTGGAATTCGCGACGCTCACGCTCGTACAGCTCGACCGCTGAATCGCTGGTGTCACGGGTTTCTTCCACCACGCCGATCAACATGATCAGCGGCTTGAGCGGGCCGAACATCTCGAGGGTGGCGTCCAGGGCTTTCCTGGCGTTACGCGAGTTGTCGTAGGCAATCATGATTTTCATGGTGGCTCTCCGGACTCAGGGGTTCTTCACGTAGGCGTTGGGGCGCAGGTAGAACCACCAGTTGAGGATCAGGCACAGCGCGTAGAACACCGCGAAGCCATACATCGCCACCTCGGGAGTGCCGGCCTTGACCTGCTCGCCGATCACGATCGGGGCGACGAAGGAGCCGTAGGCGGCGACGGCGGAGGTCCAGCCGAGTACCGGGCCGGCCTTCTCGCGGTCGTAGATCACGCCGATGGTGCGGAAGGTCGAGCCGTTGCCGATGCCGCTGGCGGCGAACAGCACCAGGAACAGCACCAGGAAGAGGAAGAAGTACTCCTCCGGCTGGGCCGAAACGTAGGCCTGATGCATCACGTAGCCGGCGGCGACCGAGGCGATGACCATCACCACCGAGATCACCTGGGTGACGATCGAGCCGCCGACCTTGTCGGAGATCCAGCCGCCCAGCGGACGGATCAGGGCGCCGATGAAGGGGCCGATCCAGGCATAGGTCAGCGCGCTCGGCGCATTCGGGTTGGCGACGCGGGTGATGGTGCCGTCGGCGGCCACTTCGTTCATGAAGCCGAAAATCACCGTGATCGACAGCGGCAGCGCCATGGAGAAGCCGATGAAGGAGCCGAAGGTCAGGATGTAGAGGATGCTCATCGACCAGGTGTGCTTGTCGCGGAAGATGGCGAACTGGCGCTTGATGTTCGGGCTGATGCTGCCCGGCAGCAGGCGCAGCATGCCGAGCGTCGCGCCGATGGTCAGCAGCATCACGCCCCACATGTTCAGCACACCGAGGCCGGTCGGCGCAGGCAGGTAGAGGTACAGGCCGATAGCGGCGGCGATGAAGGCCACCGCATAGAGGCCGAGGATCTTGCCGAAGGCGTTCAATGGGTAGCCCGGCGTCGGCGAGATGACCAGCAGGTTGTTCATGCCGAACCAGCCGGCGAAGGCCAGCGGGACGAGGAACAGCAACCAGACCCAGCCGGCGTTCTGGATCCAGGTGTCGGTGCCGGCGGAGATCTTGCCGATCAGCGTGCCGCTGTCCTTGATCAGCTCCATCGGCGCGCCAGCCGCCGCACCGAATACGCCGGCAGTCATCACCAGCGGGATGAGGATCTGCATGGTGGTCACGCCGAAGTTACCCAGGCCCGCATTGAGGCCCAGCGCCAGACCCTGCTGGTTCTTCGGGAAGAAGGTGCTGATGTTGCTCATCGAGCAGGCGAAGTTGCCGCCACCGATGCCGGAGAGAAAGGCCAGCAGCTGGAATACCCACAGCGGGGTGTCCTGGCTCTGCAGGGCAATGCCGGCGCCGGCTGCGGGAATCATCAGCAGCGCCGTGGTGAGGAAGATGGTGTTGCGCCCACCCGCGATGCGGATCATGAACGACGCCGGAATGCGCAAGGTGGCGCCGGTGAGACCGGCGATGGCGGTCAGGGTGAACAGCTCGGCGGGCGCGAATGGAAAGCCGAGGTTGAGCATCTGCACCGTGACGATGCCCCACATCAGCCAGATGGCGAAGCCCATCAGCAGACTCGGGATGGATATCCAGAGGTTGCGATTGGCGACCCGCTTGCCGGTGGTGTCCCAGAAGACCTGGTCCTCCACGTCCCACTTTTCGATATTGCTCATGGTCGATCCTCTTGGCGCCAGGGCCCCACTTGCAAACGAAGCGGGACCACGAATGGCTCGCACGCTAAGGGCGAGGGATCGATCCGAAGTTGACTCAGGTCAACACGCACCTGCTGGCATTTTGCTCAGCGGCACCTTTCTACCTCCGACGGAGTACTCCTGTTTATCGAAAATAAATTCTTATTTATCAGATGGTTACTAAACAAACACGCAAGCGATGAAACGGCCTGAATCAGCCTGGAATGCATTGGGAGTACTTCCACGACCATGGCCAGCAGACGCCGCTGCGCGCAGAATGCGGCATCACCGTCTGACGATCCGACCATGCCTCAACTCGACCGCGACCAGCTCTCCACCCGCCATTCCATCGTTTTCAATACGCTGGTGGCGTTCGTCGTGATCATCGGCTTTTCCCTGGTCAGCATGCTGGCCAGCCTCTACCTGGCCGATGCGCTGGAAGGCGATGCCGAGGCCATCAACCAGGCCGGCAGCCTGCGCATGCAGGCCTACCGGTTGTCGTTCACCGCGGAGCAGGGTCCGGAGGCGGCACTGGAGGCACGCATCGATACCCTTGAACGGACCCTGCGCTCCGCCTCGCTGCGCTCGGCCCTGCATCGTCATGGCAACACCGAGCTGCCGGCCCTGCACGCCGGTGTGCTGCGACACTGGCAGGAACGCATGCGTCCGCTGCTCGATGCACAGCCACCGCAGCTGGAGGACTATCGTCGGGAGGTGCCGGAGTTCGTCAGCGAGCTGGACGTCTTCGTGCGCTCCCTGCAGGAAGCCTCCGAAGGCAAGCTTGGCGTCATCCGTGCCCTGCAGGCGGGGACGCTGTTCGTCATCGTGCTGATCGCCTTCGTGCTGATCTACGGCCTGCACAACAACCTGGCCACCCCGCTACGCAGCCTGACCAAGCTGGCGCGCGACATCGGCAAGGGCGACTTCAGCGGTGAGGTACAGATCCCCGGCGAAACCGAGCTGAGCCTGCTGGCACGCACCCTCAACCAGATGAGCAAGGAGCTGGCCAGCCTCTATGCCGACATGGAGCAGAAGGTCGACGACAAGACCGCCGCCCTCACCCGCAGCAACGCCACGCTGCAGCTGCTGTTCAACAGTGCGCGCATGCTCTACAGCCAGCCGGACGACCCTTCGCAGATGATGGGCTCGCTGCTCGCCAAGATGCAGCAGATCCTCGGCACCGGGCCGATCTCGCTGTGCCTGAACCGCTCGGCCGAAGCCGGCAGCCATACCGCCATGACATCCCGCGATCTGCGCCCGCCGGAATACTGCAAGCTGCCGCAATGCGGGACCTGTCTGGTCAACCAGACCGGTCGCCTGCCCAGCGGCGAGGAGTTGATGTCCTTCGAATTGCGCTCCGGCCAGGATGACCTCGGCTCGCTGCGCGTCGCCCACCCGCCAGGCCAGCCACTGGAAGCCTGGCAGACCCTGCTGCTGACCACCCTCGCCGACCTCTTCGCCGCCTCCCTGAGCCTGGCGCAGCTGGGCCAGAAGCAGGCGCGCCTGGCGCTGATGGAGGAACGCGCGGTCATCGCCCGCGAGCTGCACGACTCGCTGGCCCAGGCGCTCTCGGCGCAGAAACTGCAGCTGGCGCGGCTCAAGCGGCTGATGCTCAAAGACAGCAGTCCGGCCCAGCTGGACGACAGCGTGCAGCAGATCGATCAGGGGCTCAATGCGGCCTACCGCCAGCTGCGCGAGCTGCTCACCACCTTCCGCATCAAGGTCAACGAGCCGGGGCTGAAACCCGCCCTGCAGGCCACCATCGAGGAGTTCAGCGCCAACTCCGGGCTGCTGATCGAGCACGATTATCAGCTCGACCACTGCCCGCTGACGCCCAATGAGGAGGTGCATTGCCTGCAGATCATCCGCGAAGCCTTGAGCAACGTCGTCAAGCACGCCGAGGCCGAGCATTGCTGGCTGCGCCTGACCCAGGATGACAGCGGCACCATCCACGTCAGGATCGAGGACGATGGCATCGGCATTGAACCCGAAGGCCAACGCGCCGGGCATTATGGCCTGATCATCCTGCAGGAGCGTGCCAGCAGCCTGAACGGCAGGATCAGTATCGACCGGCGCCCCGGCGGAGGCACCCTCGTGCATCTGGCGTTTCCACCCGTCTATCGCAACATTCCCGTGAAACAGGAGCCTGTCACGCATGAACGAAGGAACTACCACACGAATCCTGCTGGTGGACGACCATCCCATGATGCGTCGGGGCCTACGTGATCTGCTGGACCTGGAAGACGACCTGGAAACGGTCGGCGAGGCCGGCAACGGCGAAGACGCCATCCGCCTGGCCCAGGAAGTGGAGCCGGACCTGATCCTGATGGACCTGAACATGCCGGGCATCGACGGCCTGGAGACCACTCGGCGCATGCGCGACGCGGATATCGACGCGCGGATCATCATGTTCACCGTTTCCGACGAACAGGGCCACGTGCTCGAGGCGCTGCGCAACGGCGCCGACGGCTACCTGCTCAAGGACATGGATGCCGAACAGCTGATCGAGCAGATCCGCATCGCCGCCACCGGCCGCATGGCCCTGAGCCCGGAGCTGACCCAGGTGCTCGCCGAAGCCATCCGGGTGCGCCCCAAGCCCAGCGGGCAGGTGCAGTTCTCCAGCCTGACCAAGCGTGAGAAGGAAGTATTGCGGCAGATCGCCAAGGGCCAGAGCA
The DNA here is from genome assembly GCF_054483855.1 of Stutzerimonas sp. KH-1. Taxonomy (NCBI): domain Bacteria; kingdom Pseudomonadati; phylum Pseudomonadota; class Gammaproteobacteria; order Pseudomonadales; family Pseudomonadaceae; genus Stutzerimonas; species Stutzerimonas sp. KH-1. Next base: position 2,677,336 of record NZ_CM137011.1, read on the forward strand.
ACAAGATGATCGCGCGCAAGCTCGGCATCACCGAGGGCACCGTCAAGGTCCATGTGAAGAACCTGCTGCACAAGCTGGGCCTGCGCTCACGGGTCGAAGCGGCGGTCTGGGTGCTGGAGAACGAAGCGAAGGGCTGATCGTGCCGACTGCGTTTCTGTGCGCTGTCACGCATCTCCTGATAACGCTCCCCAGCCCTTGATGATCATCAATGCCAACGCGGTGAAGCGCTCTATCGTCTCGTCCTCGTCGAACTGACCAGCCGGTCAGCATCGCGCCCGACCGGATGTAAGGAGCGCTCCATGTTCAAGATCCTGCTGCCCACTTCCCTGCTGCTCGGCCTGTTAGCTGCCAGCTTTTCCTGCCAGGCCGCCATCAGCGACGCCGAGGCGGTCAACCGCGCCGGCATGCAGCGCATGCTCAGCCAGCGCATCGCCAAGAATTACCTGATGATCGGCAGCGAAACTCGTGTCGACCTTGCCGCCAGCCAGCTCGACAGCAGCATCGCCAGCATCGAGGAAAACACCCAGCTGCTCGACGAATACGCGCCCAGCGACGGCGTGCGCAAGGCGCTGCAGGAGGCCACCCAGACCTGGACCGAATATCGCCAGCTCGCCCTGGGGCGGCCGGATCGCGAACAGTCGGCGGAACTGCTGCGCCTGGCCGAACGCTTCCTCGCCCAGAGCGAAACCCTGGTCCAGGCCATCGAGCACCACAGCGGCAACCGGGCGGCGCAACTGGTCAACCGCAGCGGTCGCCAGCGCATGCTCAGCCAGCGCATCGCGATGCTTTACCTGGCGATGGCCTGGAAGCTACCGGACCCGCGCCTGCGCAGCGACTTCGATGCGGCGGTCAGCGAGTTCGAACGCGGCCAGGCGGAACTGCAGAAGGCGCCGCAGAACACCGAAGAGATCCGCCGTCAGCTCGAGCAGATCGACACCCAGTGGCGCTTCGCCCGGGCCGGGTTCAGCCTGGCGGATGACTCGCGCTTCGTGCCTACGGTGATCGTCACCACCAGCGATTCGCTGCTGCGCAAGATCGAGCAACTGACCCTCGACTACGAACGCCTGGCCGGCGGCGCACGCTGAGCACCGGCCGCCACCGGCTGCCTAGAAAGAGGTATGGCTTAGGGACAATGGGATAGAGGCATCTTGCAACCTAGCATGCCCGCATCGAAAGGAAGGGGATGGCCATGCTGACAGGCTCCACCGTGCTCAACACATTGCGCCGTCATCATCTGTTCCGCGGCCTGAGCGAGACATCGCTGCACGCCATCGCCTCGCATACCACGGCCAAGCGCCTGCCCGCCGGATGCACGCTGTTCCACCAGGGCGATGCGGCCGAGCATTTCCATCTGCTGATCAGCGGTCAGGTCAAACTGCACCGGGTCACCAGCGATGGCCAGGAAAAGGTGATCGAGGTGATCCGGCCCGGCGAGGCCTTCGCCGAGACCATGCTGTTCGACAAGCTGCCCGAACATCCGCTGAGCGCCACCACGCTCAAGGAGAGTCTGGTGCTCAACGTGCAGAACAGCCACTACCTGCGCCTGCTGGAGAATCAGCCGCAGCTGTGCATGCAGCTGCTCAGCAGCCTGAGCGCCCGGCTCAACCAGCGCCTGCATCAGATCGACAACCTGACCTCATCCAATGTCTGCCAGCGCGTGGTGCGCTATCTGTTCCAGGAGCTGCAGGCTGCGCACAGCGACGTCATCGATCTGGACCTGCCCAAGCGCCTGATCGCCTCGCAGCTCGGCATCCAGCCAGAAACCCTCTCGCGCATCCTGCACCGGCTGACCGACGCGGGCCTGATCGCCGTGCAGCGGCGGCGTATCGAAATACTCGACCAGCACAGCCTCTCGGCCTATCTGGAAGCGGCGGCCTGAACGGGCTCAGTCATCGGGACCGCCGCGCCGAAACGGCTGCGGCGCGACTTCACTGGCAGCAGGTTCGACCGGCGGCGGGCCGTCACCGAGCTGAAACGGTTTCGGCGGTTCGCTGACCAGCCTGCGAGTGGCCGGCTCGATGCGCTCGGGTTCCGCCTCGGGACGCTCGCGGATGACCTGCCAGGCGACGCCCGCCAGTACCGCAGCCAGCACCCGATAGATCAACGAGGCCAGGTCAAAGCCAACCAGCGCGCTGTCATCCAGCAAGAGCGAAACCAGCCTGCCGAGTACCAGCGCCGTCAGGGTCATCATCAGCATCATCAGCGCCGGCCGCGCCCGTTCGGGCGCACGCGCGGCCCAGATCAGGAAGGCCGCCAGGCCCAGCTGCAGACCGCCGTAGTAAACCCGCATATGGCTGACAGAGGCCTCTTCCATCAATAGCATGCCGTTCAGGTTGGCCATCTCGTAGGGACGCAACCAGTAGGCCAGGCTCAGGCAGGCCATCACCAGCGCCTGCGCGAGCAGAACGAAACGGGCAAAACGCATCGAAAACTCTCCTGATGGGTGCGACTCGCTCTTCCGGTTGGCATGGGACTGCCGCACCGCCGTTTTGTTCTGCGCTCGAGCACACGGCCCGGCGGTGACAATTGCACACGACTCGCAGCTTGGGGATGGTCACGAGGCGGCGTATTCTGGGCGCCTCGCTGATTGGAGATGCCCATGCGCCGCCTTCTGCTTCTACCCGTCCTGCTCGCCGGCTTCGCCCAAGCGGCCGACCCCATCGCCATCGACGTCTACCGCGACCCCAACTGCGGCTGCTGCAAGGCGTGGATCGAGCATCTGGAAGACAACGGCTTCGCCGTTGCCGATCATGTGGTCAACGACATGACCTCGGTGAAGATGGAGCATGGAGTACCGCACCGCCTCGGCTCCTGCCACACCGGCGTGATCGACGGCAAGTTCGTCGAAGGCCACGTGCCGGCGGCCGACATCCTCAAGCTGCGCGCGCAACCCGACCTGATCGGTGCCGCCGTTCCGGGCATGCCGGTCGGCTCGCCCGGTATGGAGATGGGCGAGCGCAAGGACGCCTTCCAGGTGATCGGCGTCAGCAAGCAGGGCAAGGAGAGCGTGATTTCCGAGTACCCCGGCAACTGACAGCGCCGGCGCAACCCAAGCCCACACCCGCTGCAGCTTTTTTGCCCGCTCACGGGTCTGAGTGGAAGGCGTTGGCCGCTTCGCTGCGGCCGCGACGCTCCCATTCACCATTTCCGAGGGGCAACTCATGCGCTGGAAACGAGCCCGACGCAGCGACAACGTAGTGGACGCCAGGGGCCGCAGCGGCATGCGCCTGGGCGGCCTGGGTCTGGGCGGCATCGCCATCGTGGTGGTGATCGGCCTGCTCTCCGGCCAGGACCCGCTGCAGATCCTCGGCCAGCTGGCCAACCAGGGCGGGCCTGCAGTCTCCCAGCAAAGCCAGCGCCCGACCGGCGACGATCCACAGGTGGAATTCGTCCGCGCCGTGCTCGGCGACACTGAAGACACCTGGCGCGCGCTGTTCCAGCAGAACGGCGTGCAGTATCGCGACCCGACCCTGGTGCTGTTTCGCGGCGGCGTGAACTCGGCCTGCGGCTTCGCCAGTTCGGCGGTCGGCCCGTTCTATTGCCCCGGCGATCAGCAGGTCTACCTCGACCTGCAGTTCTTCGACGAGATGGCCCGGCGCTTTTCCGCTGCAGGCGACTTCGCCCAGGCCTATGTGATTGCCCATGAGGTTGGCCATCACGTGCAGACCCTGCTCGGCGTTTCCCGGCAGATGCAGGCGGCCCGCCAGCGCGGTGCGCAGATGGAAGGCGACAACGGCCTGCTGGTGCGCCAGGAACTGCAGGCCGACTGCTATGCCGGCGTCTGGGCCTATCACGCGCAGCAACGCCACGACTGGCTGGAAGAAGGCGATCTGGAAGAAGCGCTGAACGCCGCCAATGCCATCGGCGACGACAACCTGCAGAAGCGCAGCCAGGGCCGCGTGGTGCCGGATGCCTTTACCCACGGTACCTCGGCGCAGCGGGTGCGCTGGTTCCGCGACGGCTTCGAGCATGGCGATCCGGCGCGCTGCGACACCTTCAAGGCGGCGCGGCTGTAGGCGCTTCCAGGCGTGCCCCTACCCTGACGCAGTTACGGGGCACGCAGGCGAGGGTCGTTGCGATGACTGGTGGGCTGAAGCCCACCCTACGATGACGTTCCAGCGCCGCGGCCCTCTCCGACACGACACCTGGCGCCCTGCGTAGGGTGGGCTTCAGCCCACCAGCAAGACCAGTGCAAATAGTCGCAGGGCCGAAATCCGCTCTCAGCCCAGCATGCCGTGTAACGCACGACAATCAGGCGCGTACAGATCGGCCAGTTCCGGCCATTCATTGTGCGGCACGTTGACCAGCACCCCGCGCGCGCCGGCGGCACGGGCGCATTCCAGGTCGAAGCGGTAGTCGCCGACCATCAGCATCGCCTCCGGTGCCACGCCCCAGCGCTCGGCCAGCTGCAGCAGTCCGCCCGGATGCGGCTTGGGCGGCGCCTCATCGCGACCGAGGATGTCTTCGGCGAGAAAGCAGTCACCCATGCCCACCGCCTGCAGAGTCACCAGCGCCAGTTCGTGGGCATTGCGGGTCAGCACGCCGAGGCGGCAGCCCCGCTCGCGCAGCGCATGCAGCAGCTCGCGGGCGCCTTCGGCCGGGCGTGCGGCGTAGGCCAGCTCGCGCTCGTGCTCCAGCAGCCAGGCACGCTTGGCCGCCGCTTCGTCGGCCGGCAGCGCGGCCAGGTGATGGAGGATGTCGTCCTCCTCGGGAATCTCCAGGGCGCGGCGGATCGCGGCGAAATCGTGCACGGCGATGGTCAGGGTGCCGTCCATGTCGAACACCCAGTGCCGTACCTCGGTGATCGTCACATCCAGTCCTCGCGCACGCGGATCAGGCCTTCCTGCGCCACCGAGGCGACCAGCTCGCCCTGGCGGTTGAAGATGCTGCCACGGGCGAAGCCCCGGGCATTGCCGGCCCAGGGGCTGTCGATGGAATAGAGCAGCCAGTCATCCATCTTCACTTCACGGTGGAACCAGATGGCGTGATCGAGGCTGGCCAGCTGGATGAACTTGCTCCACGAGCTGACGCCGTGCGGCTGCAACGCCGTGCCGATAAAGCTGAAGTCCGAGGCGTAGGCGAGCAGATACTTGTGCAGCGCCGGGCTGTCGGGCAGCGAGCCGTCGGCACGGAACCACAGGTGGCGCACCGGCTCGATCGGCTGCGGGTTGGCCGGGTCGACCAGGGTGACCGGGCGGATTTCGATGGGCTTGGGTCGGCGCAGCTTCTCCATCACCCGCTCGGGCACCATCGGCGACAGCTTGTGCAGCAGCTCCCACTCGTTGGGCAGGTCGTCCGGTCCGACCACGTCCGGCATCGGCAACTGGTGCTCGTAGCCGCTCTCCTGGGCCTGGAACGAGGCGATGCCGGTGAAGATGGTCTGCCCCTTCTGGATCGCACTGACCCGCCGCGTGGTGAAGCTGCCGCCATCGCGCACGCGATCGACGTCGTACACCACCGGCTGGTGCGAGTCGCCGGGACGCAGGAAGTAACCGTGCAGCGAATGCACATGGCGCTCCGGTGTCACCGTCTGGCTGGCGGCGGAGATCACCTGGCCGAGCACCTGCCCGCCGAACAGCTGGGGAAAGCCGAGGTCCTGGCTGGCGCCGCGGAACAGGTTTTCCTCGATGCGTTCCAGGGTCAGCAGGTTGACCAGGGCGTCGAGTATCTGGGTCATTTCGGCATCCTTGATAAGGGCGGGCGGACAGGCGCGCCATGTTACGTATTTCGCCGACAACGCTCCAGCAACAGGGCTTATTTTCGCCAATCGTCCCGCTGCAGACGGTAAAGCAGCTGCTCGTGCAGCGGGTGCCCCGCGGCGAGATCCGGGTGCGCGAACGGCATGGCCTGTTCGGCGCGCATGCCCAGCGCTTCCACTAGCTGCCTGGCCGGCTCGTTGATCCGCGCCAGGCACGCGACCACCTCGGGCAATTCGAGGGTGACAAAGGCATGCTGCAGGACGGTCCGTGCCGCCTCCAGCACCAGGCCCTGCCCCCATTGTTCGCATGCCACGCCCCAGCGCAGCTCCACCGCCGAGCCCGGCACCGACGACGGCGCCCAGACCAGCCCGCAGTAGCCGATAAAGGCACCACTGTCCTTGCGTTCCAGCGCCCACAGGCCGAAGCCGTGCCGCAGCAGATGGAGGCGACTGCGCACCATCAGCGCGGCGCACTGGTCCCGCGTCAGAAGCGCCGGCTCGTAGCGCATGACCTCCGCATCGGCGCACAGCTGCGCCAACGCATCGAGATCGTCGTCGTGCCAGCTGCGCAGCCGCAGACGCGAGGTTTCGAGGGCGATTCGATCGACCATCCGTGCTCCTTGAGCGCGCCGACGGGCAGCCTGCATACTGCGGCGCACATCTGTCGAACGCACGTGGTTCATGTCCCTTCCCCTGGTCTATCACGACGATTACAGCCCGCCGCTGCCGCCGGGCCATCGATTTCCCATGGAGAAGTTTCGTCTGCTGCGTGACCACCTGGTCACTCTCGGTATGACCACGGACGCGGGGCTATTGCGCCCGCAACTGTGCAGCAGCGATATCCTCACTCTGGCTCATGACGCCGATTATGTCGCGCGCTACTGCAGCGGCGAGATGGGCCGCGACGAGCTGCGCCGCCTTGGCCTGCCCTGGAGCCCGGAGCTGGCGCAGCGCACCGTGCGGGCGGTAGGCGGCTCGCTGCTGGCCGCCGAGCAGGCACTGCAGCATGGCCTGGCCTGCCACCTGGCCGGCGGCACGCACCATGCGCATCGCGATCACGCCTCCGGCTTCTGCATCTTCAACGACCTGGCGGTGATCGCGCTGTACCTGCTGGAGAGCGGACGTGTCGGCCGCGTGCTGATCTTCGACTGCGACGTGCATCAGGGCGACGGCACCGCGCGCATCCTGGAGAACGTGCCGGATGCGGTGACCGTCTCGCTGCACTGCGAGAAGAACTTCCCCACCCGCAAGGCCCATAGCGACTGGGACATCCCGCTACCGCCGGGCATGGGCGACGAGGCTTACCTCCAGGTGGTGCACGACACCCTGAACTACCTGCTGCCGATCTATCAGCCGGACCTGGTGCTCTATGACGCTGGCGTCGACGTCCACCGCGACGACGCCCTGGGCCTGCTCTCGCTGACCGACGCCGGGCTTGCCGCGCGCGACAGCGCCGTGCTCGATCACTGCCTGAGCCGCGACATTCCCGTGGTCGGCCTGATCGGCGGTGGCTACGACAAGGACCGCGCCCTGCTCGCCCGTCGTCATGCGACCTTGCATGTCAGCGCCCACTCGGCCTGGCAGCGCCACGGGCTCGGCTGAGCCACCGTCAGCGGCTACAATGCCCGCCCCGCTCGTCTACCCGGTTGCCACCATGCCCCAGCCCTGCTCTTTTCGCGTCGCCATCATCGGTGGTGGTCCGGCCGGCCTGATGGCCGCCGAGGTGCTCGGGCAGGCAGGCGTGAATGTCGACCTGTATGACGCCATGCCCTCGGTGGGGCGCAAGTTCCTGCTGGCCGGCGTCGGCGGCATGAACATCACCCATGCCGAGGACTACGCCGCGTTCGTCAGCCGCTACGACGAGCGCGCCGGCGACCTGCGACCGCTGCTCGATGCCTTCACCCCGGATGCGCTGCGCGAATGGATTCACGGGCTGGGCATCGACACCTTCGTCGGCAGTTCGGGCCGGGTGTTTCCCACCGACATGAAGGCCGCGCCCCTGCTGCGCGCCTGGCTCAAGCGCCTGCGCGAGTACGGTGTACGCATCCATACCCGCCAGCGCTGGCTGGGATGGAGCGAACGGGGTGCGCTGCGCCTCGCCGGGCCGCAAGGCGAAAGCCTGATGGAGGCTGACGCTACCCTGCTCGCCCTCGGTGGTGGCAGCTGGGCGCGACTGGGCTCCGATGGCGCCTGGGTGCCGTTGCTGCAGAACCGCGGGATCGCCATCGCGCCGCTGCAGCCGGCCAATTGCGGCTTCGAGGTGGCCGGTTGGAGCGAGTACCTGCGGGAGAAGTTCGCCGGCGCGCCGCTGAAGACGGTCAGCCTCGCACTGCCGGGTAGCGCGCCACGCAAGGGCGAGTTCGTGCTCACCGCGACCGGTATCGAGGGCAGCCTGGTCTACGCGCTCTCGGCGCCGATCCGCAATACGATCAACCGTGACGGTGCCGCCACGGTACTGCTCGACCTGCTGCCGGATCGCACCCTGGCGCAGGTCGCCAGTGCCCTGGCCCGACCGCGGGGTTCGCAGTCCATGGCCAAGCATCTGCACCGCCAGCTGAAGCTCGATGGCGTCAAGGCGGCGCTGTTGCGCGAGTTGACCGATGCCGCCACCTTCCAGGACCCGCAGGCCCTGGCCGCCGCGATCAAGGCACTACCCATCCGCCTGGTCCGCCCGCGTCCGCTGGACGAGGCGATCAGCAGCGCCGGCGGCGTGCCCTTCGAGGAACTGGACGAGGGTCTGATGCTGCGCCGGCTTCCCGGCGTGTTCTGCGCTGGCGAAATGCTCGACTGGGAAGCGCCGACCGGTGGCTATCTGCTGACCGCCTGCTTTGCCAGCGGGCGCGCCGCAGCCGAAGGCATGCTGCGCTGGCTGCGCGACCACTAGCCGCCTCGCCTGCTCGCCGTTGCGCTGCTAGCTTCAGCTGTACGGGCAAGCGCGCGAGGAGGCTGCCATGGCCGTCAATGCAATTCCGGTGGATCAACGCGTCATCGACATCGATTCCCGGCGCTTCGCCTCGATCGAGAAGGCGCTGGTCGAGCTGATCACCAACAGCGATGACAGCTACGCCCGCCAGGAAGAGGCTGGCCTCGCGGTATCCGGGCAGATCCTCATCCAGTACGAACGCCACCGGCATGGCGCGCTGCTGGCCGTGACCGACCAGGCCGAAGGCATGCCCTTCGCCACCGCCTGCTTCATCCTCAGCTACGGCGGCGCACACAGCCCGTTGGCGCGCGGCAGCGGCGGCGGGCGCGGCTATTTCGGCCGCGGTCTCAAGCAGGCGATCTTCGGCCTGGGCTACGGCTGGCTGGAGACCATTCACGACGGGCGCCTGTCGCGCATCGAGCTGTTCCGCGCCGAGAACGGCGGCTACCTCTACGACGACGGCGGGCAGGATCGCCCCGTGACCGAGCGTGACCGCGAACGCCTCGGCATCGCCGGCAATGGCACCCGTGTCGCCATCGTCATCGAAAGCAGTCAGGTCAGCATTTCCCAGTTCAGCGCACTGATCGGCTCGCTGGCCAACAATATCTACCTGCGTGACGTGCTGGAGCGCCGCCATGTAGAACTGGCGCATCTGCGCGATGGCGTGGAGATCGAGCGCAGCGGCAGGATACGTTTCGAGGAGCCGCCTTCGGTGCTGCTGCTCGGCCCGGACCTGCCGGGCCAGTTTCACTGCGAGGGGCAAACCCATGGCTTCTGCCTCACGCTCAAGCGCGCGCTCGATACCCAGCTGGTGCCACGCGGCGACGAGCGCACCTGCGGTCTGCTGGTGCTCTCCGGCACCGCGGCGCTGGACTGCCAGCTGTTCGATTACGAGAACCAGGTCGGTACCGAATACCTGTTCGGCACGCTGCACTGCCCGGCGCTGATCGAACAGCTCGGTCAGGGCGTGGCGGTGATCAGCGACGAACGCGCCGGGCTCAATCCGAAGGCGCCGCTGGTGGCGGCCCTGTCCCGCGCCGTCAGCCAGCTGATCGCGCCCTTCGTCATGGCCGAGCAGGAAAAGCTCAAGCATCTGGAGCGCGCTACCACCTCCGGGCGCACCGCGCACATGATCGAGCACCTCCTGCAGCGCATGAACCAGGCGGCCATTCACGATTTCGGCATCGCCCCGCCGCCCAACGCCACACCGCCGGCCGGCTCGCTGGGTGAACCCGCCCCAGCGGCACTGCGCTTCAGCACCGCGTTCTACCACCGCAAGCCGCAGCATCCGTTCCATGTGCGCCTGCTGTTCGACCCCGCGCAACTGGCCGACGACAGCATCCTGCAGCTGGACGCCAGGCTCAGCGAGGGCTTGCGGATCAGCCCGGCGCCCGCGCCGATCGCGCTGCAGGCGGTGCGCGAGCAGGGGTTCGTGCAATGGACGCTCAGCGCCGAGTCCAGTGCCGATCACGGCGAACTTGTCGTGCGCGCCGGCAACTACCTGGCCTGGTGCGAGATTGTCATCGCCGAGCACGCCTCGCCCCATGACCATCACCGGCCTCACCACCCGCGCTCGCCGGGCCGGCCTCGAGCGTCACGCGATCATGGTGAAGTCATGTTCGGCGGCTATGAGTTCCGCTATCTGGGCGAGGACAGCGACCGGGCCGTGTACAGCCCGGCAGAGCGCAAGATTCTCATCAACACCGCCGCGCCCACCGTGCAGCTGTACGTCGACGGCCGCGGCAACTTCCGCGACTCCGCGCGGCTGCTGCTCGCCGAGCTGTTCATGGATGTGATCGCCGAAGAGCTGGCGCACCGCAAGCTGGAGAAATCGGGCCAGGCCGGCGACGTCGCCGCCTTCCATGAGGCCAAGCAGGCGATCATTCGCCGCTACGGCAGCGACATTCACCTGTCGTTCATGCAAGGCTGACGCAAGCCCTGGCCCGCCACGGCTACATCTTCATCACGATACGGCCCTCGATGCGCCCGGCACGCATGTCGTCGAGGATTTGGTTGATGTTGTCGAGGTTGTCGGTATGGATGGTCGCCTTGACCAGCCCCTCGCCGGCGAAGTCCAGCGCCTCCTGCAGATCGGCGCGGGTGCCGACGATGGAGCCGGTGATGCTGATCGCCTTGAGCACCACGTCGAAGATCGGCGTCGGGAAATCTCCCGGCGGCAGGCCGACCAGCGCCACGGTACCGCGCCGCCGGGCCATGCCGATGGCCTGACCGAAGGCGCTGTTGGACACCGCCGTCACCAGCACGCCATGCGCGCCGCCGATGTCGCGCTGCACCACTTCCACCGGATTTTCCTTGCGCGCATTGACGGTCAGATCGGCGCCCAGGCGCTTGGCCAGTTCCAGCTTGGCGTCGTCCACATCCACCGCCACCACGTGCAGGCCCATGGCCTTGGCGTACTGCACCGCAACGTGGCCCAGGCCGCCGATACCGGAGATCGCCACCCACTGGCCGGGCCGCGCTTCGGTGACCTTGAGCCCCTTGTAGACGGTGACCCCGGCACAGAGGATCGGCGCGATCTCGTCGAACTCGACCTTCTTCGGCAGGATGCCGACGTAGTTCGGATCGGCCAGCACGTATTCGGCATAGGCACCGTTGACCGAGTAGCCGGTGTTCTGCTGGCCTTCGCAGAGGGTTTCCCAGCCGGTCAGGCAGTGTTCGCAGCAGCCGCAGGCGGTGTACAGCCAGGGCACGCCGACCCGGTCGCCCTCCTTCACCCGTTTCACACCGGCGCCCACCGCGGCGACATGGCCGACGCCTTCGTGGCCGGGGATGAACGGCAGTGTGGGCTTGACCGGCCAATCGCCCTCGGCCGCATGCAGGTCGGTGTGACAGACGCCGGAGGCGGCGATCTTCACCAGGATCTGGCCGGGGCCGGGCATCGGCACCTTGACTTCCTCGAGGCGCAGCGGCTCGCCGAAGGCGTGCACCACTGCGGCTTTCATGGTCTGGGGCATGGGCTTGCTCCTTGAGTCGGGACGTTCGAGTCTGCGCCTGGCAGACCGGATCAAGCCTAGACCCAGATCAATTACAGCAGGCAGTCAGAGACCGTCCGTCGAGCGCATCGCGTTGTCCGGCCGTGAGCGGCGCTGCACGAATGTTCCAGACGGCCAGGCTGCAGCGGGCGATACTGAGCCGGGCCGCACCGCGACGCAGAGTTCATGGAGCCATCATGGGTACCGATGACTGGATCGATCTGAAGAAGGATGCCGAAACCGGCATCGAGACGATCCGTGCGCATTTCGAAGGGCATGCGTACGACCCGCATTTCCATGACAGCTACCTGATCGGCTTCACCGAACAGGGCATTCAGCAGTTTCACTGTCGCCGGACGCTGCACAGCAGCACGCCGGGGCAGGTGTTTCTGCTCGAACCCGGCGAGCTGCACGACGGCCACGCGCCGACACCCGGTGGCTTCACCTACTCGATGCTCTACCTCGATCCGCACTGGATCGAGCGCGAACTGCGCGCGCTGTTCGAGGATGCGCCCAGCCAGTGCCAGCCGGCGTTCGCCAAGACGCTGGAAAGCGAACCAGAGCTGGTGACGGTGATTGCCGACGCCTTCCAGGCCTTGCAAAGCCAGGACCTGCGCATCGTTCGCCAGGCCGCGCTGGACGCGCTGCTGGGCAAGCTGGCGCGGCACCTGTCATGGCGACCGCGGCTGACCGCCGACCCGCGCCTGCCGGCCGTGGCGCTGCGGGCGCGGGACTATCTGCATGCGCACATGGATCAGGATCTGGGGCTGGACGATCTGGCGCGCGCCACCGGCGTCGATCGCTTCAGGCTGTCGCGGGCGTTCAAGGCGGCCTTCGGGCTGGCGCCGCATGCCTATCTGGTCCAGCTGCGCCTGGCCAAGGCCCGTCGCCTGCTCGCAGCCGGCCAGCCACCGGCGCTGGTGGCGATGAGCCTCGGTTTTGCCGACCAGAGCCACATGGGCCGCTGGTTCCGCCGCGCCTACGGGCTGACACCGGCGCACTACCGCAAACGCTGCTCGAATCTTCCAGACCACTGAGCCGACAGGCGCGAGTATTCGGTCGTCCGCCCCCCACGGAGCCGAAAACCATGCCTCACCTCACCGCCACCCCCGGACTACTCGCCACGCACACCGCGGAGCAGCCGTCATGAGCCAGCTGCTGCCCTTCATGCTGTTCGCCTTCGTCGCCTCGATCACGCCGGGACCGACCAACATTCTGGTGCTGAGCAACAGCTCGCGCTTCGGCCTCGGCGCAGCCGTGCCGATCATTCTCGGCGCCTGCTCGGCCGCAGCCCTCATCGTGCTGCTGGTGGGCCTGGGTGCCGGCGAGTGGTTGCTGCGCCATCCGCAGTTGCAGCAGCTCATGAGCTGGCTCGGTCTGGCCTGGCTGCTCTACCTGGCCTGGCAGATCGCCCGCAGCCCGGCCGAGCCGGTCGAGGCCGCCGCTGCGCCGCGCAGGCTCGGCGCGCTGGGCGCCGCCGGTCTGCAACTGGTCAATCCGAAGGTGTGGATGATGGCGCTGGCGGTGGTCGGCGTGTTCAGCGGCGCCGCTGCCGACGCGGGGCGTTACGCCATTCACGCCCTGCTGTTCTTTCTGATCGCCCTGCCCTGCCTGGCGGCCTGGGCACTGCTTGGTGCCGGGGCGGCGAAGCTGCTGCACTCGGCCGCGCACCTGCGCCGGTTCAACTACGCCATGGCGCTGCTCTTGGTGGTTTCGGCGCTGCTGAGTCTGTGACCTGCGTTACCAGTGGAAAGGCTGCGCCGTTTTCCAACCTACGGACGGCTCAGCGCTTCTTCGCTGGCTTGCTGCCGCCCAGGCTCGGCACCTTGCGGATCGGCCTGGCGTTGGGCTTCTCGTTCTCGTCGAACCAGTTGCCGAGGTGAATCTTGCCCTTGCCGCCACCGTCCTTGGGCTTTTTCGGTTTCTTCGGCTTCTTGATGATCTGCCCGCCGAGCGCCGTGGCCGGCACGCGATGATCGGGTACGAAGCCCGGCTCGTCATGCCGCGGCAGCACCTGGTTGATCAGGGTTTCGATGGCCGCGAGCTGATCGACCTCATCGGCACTGACCAGCGAGATCGCCTCCCCTGTGGCGCCGGCGCGGCCGGTACGGCCGATGCGGTGCACGTAGTCCTCGGCGACGGTGGGCAGATCGAAGTTGACCACCTGCGGCAGGTCGTGGATGTCCAGTCCGCGCGCCGCCACGTCGGTCGCCACCAGCACCTGCACCTCACCTGCCTTGAAGCGTTCCAGCGCGCGCAAACGAGAGGCCTGCGGCTTGTCACCGTGGATCGCGTCGCTGGCGATGCCCTGCGCCTGCAGCTCGTCCACCAGCTGGTCGACGCCCTTGCGCGTCTTGACGAACACCAGCACCTGGCCCCAACGCTTCTCCGCCAGCAGATGCAGGAACAGCTCGCTCTTGCGCTTCTTGTCCACCGGCACCAGCCACTGCTTGACCGTCTTCGCCGCCGCGTTGCGCGGGCTGACCTCGACCGACAGCGGATCACGCAGCAACTCGCGGGCCATCTGCCGGATCGGCTCGGAAAAGGTCGCGGAAAACAGCAGGGTCTGGCGCTTCTTCGGCAGGGCCGAGAACAGCTGGTCCAGCTCGTCGGCGAAACCGAGGTCGAGCATGCGATCGGCCTCGTCGAGCACCAGCGCCTGCAGCTGATTGAAACCCACGGCGTTCTGCCGGTAGAGATCGAGCAGGCGACCGGGCGTCGCCACCAGCACGTCGATGCCCTTGCGCAGCGCCATCATCTGCGGGTTGATGCTGACACCGCCGTACACTGCGTAGGTGCGCAGCGGCAGGTTCTGCCCGTAGACACGAAAACTCTCATAGACCTGCTCGGCCAGCTCGCGGGTCGGCACCAGCACCAGCGCGCGCACCGAATTGCTCGCCACCTTGGCGCCTTCCATGGTCAGGCGCTGCAGCAATGGCAGGGCGAAACCGGCGGTCTTGCCGGTACCGGTCTGCGCCGCCGCCATCAGGTCGCGGCCCTTGAGCACGGCGGGAATGGCTTCGATCTGCACCGGCGTCGGCTTGCGGTAGTCGAGGGTTTCCAGGGTCCGCAGCAGCGGATCGATCAGGCCCAGGGAGGCGAAGGTCATGGCAGGCTCGCAGCGCCGTTTCGGCGGGGTGAAAAAAGGGCGGATTCTAGCAGCAGGCCGGGCACATCGGCGCACCAGCCGATTGCGGGCGCCAGGCGATGCCTTGCTGTCACAGTTTCATACGCTGCCGCGCTGGTAGCTGGCCAACGCCTGCCGCAGGATAGGCACAGCGCCGCGGCGCCGGCACTCAACCGCACGGAGACTCTGATGGAAGCGCTGCTCGCCCACGGCCCCTTCGCCGAATTCGCCCTGCTGCTGATCGTTTCCGCGGTGGTCGGGGCGATTGCCATGAGCCTGCGCCAGCCGCTGCTGATTTCCTACATCGTGGTCGGCATCCTGCTTGGCCCGGCGCTGTTCGGCCCGGTCAATGCCGCCGAGCAGATCCATCTGCTGGCCGAGATCGGCGTCGCCGTGCTGCTGTTCGTGGTCGGGCTCAAGCTCGACCTCGCGCATATCCGCAATATCGGGCCGGTGGCGCTGGCCACGGGGCTCGGGCAGCTGACCTTCACCATCGTCTTCGGCTTCGCGCTCACCCTGCTGATGGGCAAGAGCGCCATGGAAGCACTCTACATCGCGGTTGCGTTGACCTTTTCCAGCACCATCATCATCGTCAAGCTGCTCTCGGACAAACACGAACTGGACTCGCTGCACGGGCGCATCGCCGTCGGCTTCCTGATCGTTCAGGACCTCGCCGTGGTGCTGGCGATGATGACCATGAGCGCCCTGCGTGGCGCCGGCGATGCAGGCTGGGCCGAGGTCTCCGGCTCGTTGCTGCTGCGTCTGGCAGGTGCGGCGGTGCTGATGTATGTCTTGATGCGCTATGTGCTGCCCAGCCTGGTCAGCCGCATGGCGCGCTCACAGGAACTGCTGTTGATCTTCGCGATTGCCTGGGGCACCGGACTTGCCGCGCTGGGCGACTACATCGGTTTCAGCAAGGAGGCCGGAGCCTTCGTCGCGGGCTTTTCGTTGGCCTCGACGGCCTATCGCGAAGCGATGAACGCGCGCCTGACCGGCATCCGCGACTTCATGCTGCTGTTCTTCTTCATCGACCTCGGTGGCCGGCTGGATTTCTCCACGCTCGGCAACGAGATCCTGCCGGCCATCGTGCTGGCGCTGTTCGTACTGATCGGCAATCCGCTGATCGTCATGGCGATCATGGGCTACATGGGCTATCGCAAGCGCACCGGCTTTCTCGCCGGGCTGACCGTGGCGCAGATCAGCGAGTTCTCCATTGTCTTCGTCGCCATGGGCATCACCCTCGGCCATATCGGGCCGGAGGCGCTGGGGCTCACCACTCTGGTCGGTTTGGTGACGATCATGCTCTCGACCTACATGATCCTCTTCTCGCAGCCGCTCTATGAACGCCTGGCACCCTGGCTCGGCCTGTTCGAACGCAAGCGTCCCTATCGCGAACTGGAAGTGGAGGCCCAGGGCAGACCGCAGGGCCATCCGCGCATCATCATTTTCGGCTTGGGGCGTTATGGCTCGCGTCTGCTGCAGCAGCTGGCCGCCGCGCGACTGCCGGTGCTCGGCGTGGACTTCGACCCGGAAGCCGTGCGCACGCTGCGCCGCAGCAAGCTGCCGGTGCGTTTCGGCGATGGCGAAGACCCGAGTTTTCTCGAGTCGCTGCCCTTGCAGCATGCCGAATGGGTGGTCACCAGTTTTCCGCAGTGGGAGGCCAATCGCGCCTTCCTGCATGCACTCAAGCATGCAGGGTTTCAGGGCAAGATTGCCGGCGTGGTGCGCGACGATCAGCACGGCAAGGCGCTGGACGCGGCCGGCGTCGCCCGCGTGCTGACCCCCTTCACCGATGCGGCGGACTTCGCCGCGCGCAGCCTGATCGACGAGTTGGGTGCGACGCCCAGACCGCCGACGGACCCGGCGCCCACGCACCCTGTCTGACCGGCGGACTTCAGCCGCCGCCAGCGCAGCCGTTAACTTGCTATCCACCGGCCCCAATCGAGTGCGCCCATGAGTTCGAGCAACACCAGCGACAACCCTGCCCCAGACGCCTATCCATGCCACGGCGCCGCCGAGCATGGCGCCTGCCCCAGCTGCGCCGGCGGCGAACGCCTGGGCTTCGGCTTCAGCTACGCTTTCCAGCCGATCATCGATCTGCACGACCGGCAGATCTTCGCCCATGAGGCGCTGGTGCGTGGCCCGGATGGCGAGCCCGCACCGACCGTGCTGTCGCAGGTCACCGAGCAGAACCGCTTCCGCTTCGACCAGGCCGGCCGAGTCAAGGCAATCAAGACTGCCGCCAAGCTCGGCATGCAGAGCAAGCTGTCGATCAACTTCATGCCCAATGCGATCTACCGCCCCGAACTGTGCATCCGCTCGACGCTGGAAGCCGCCCGTGCCCACGACTTTCCCGTCGAGCAAATCATCTTCGAGACCGTCGAAGGCGAGCGCATCAACGACGGCAAGTGGCTGACCGAAGTCTTCCGCGAATACCAGCGCATCGGCTTTCTCACCGCCATCGACGACTTCGGTGCGGGCTTCGCCGGCCTCAACCTGCTGGCCGATTTCCAGCCGGACATCATCAAGCTGGACATGGACCTGATCCGCGGCATCGACCAGAGCCGCACGCGCCAGGCCATCGTCCGCGGCACCGTGTCGATGTGCGAGGAGCTGGGCATCAAGGTGATCGGCGAAGGCGTCGAGACCGCCGACGAATGCAGCGCCCTGTTCGATCTGGGCATCCATCTGATGCAGGGCTACCTGTTCAGCCGGCCGCTGTTCGAAAGTTGCGGCCAGGCGGAACGGCTCGCCTGGCCACAGTGAGCATCAACCTCGCAGCAGCTTGAGCAGCTCCTCTGCTGCCGCTTCCGATGACGCCGGATTCTGCCCCGTCACCAGCAGCCCGTCGACCTGCACATAGGGTGTCCAGTCGGCGCCCTTGCTGTACTGGCCGCCGCGCTCGCGCAGGCGGTCCTCGAGCAGGAACGGCACCACCTCGGTCAACTCCACCCCCGCCTCCTCGCCATTGGTGAAGCCGGTGACGCGCTTGCCCTTGACCAGATACTCGCCATCCTTGCCGCGCACCTCGGTTAACGCCGCAGGTGCGTGGCAGACCGCGCCTATCGGCTTGTCTGACTTGACGAAGGACTCGAGCAGGGCGATGGACGTCGGGTTGTTCACCAGGTCCCATAGCGGGCCATGGCCACCGGGGTAGAACACCGCATCGAAATCCTCGGCCGAGACCTGATCCAGACGATAGGTGTTGGCCAGCAGCGTCTGCGCCTCGCCATCCCCGTTGAAACGCTCGGTGGCCTCGGTCTGGGCGTCGGGTTCGTCGCTCTTCGGATCGAGCGGCGGCTCGCCACCCTCGGGCGAGGCGAGCACCACCTGCGCTCCGGCATCCATGAAGACGTAGTATGGCGCGGCGAATTCCTCCAGCCAGAAGCCGGTCTTTTTGCCGGTGTCACCCAGCTGGTCGTGGGACGTGAGCACGATGAGAATTTTCATGGAGCCTCCTTGTTGAAGCGCGACGTGAACAGGTGAGACTGCCGCCGCGGGCACATTGCTCCGCTGCCAAAACACATCCATGAAAAAGGGCGCCGAAGCGCCCTCTGAAACCACGTTTCGGTCAGATACGGAAGCTGTCCACCAGTTGCTTGAGCCGACGCGCCTGCTGGTCCAGGTCACCACAGGCGCGCAGGGTCGACTGCAGGTTCTCAACACCTTGCTGGTTCAGCGTGTTGATCTCGGTGATGTCCATGTTCAGCGACTCGATCACCGCGGTCTGCTCCTCGGTGGCGGTGGCCACCGACTGGTTCATGCCGTCGATCTCGCCGATGCGCTGGGTCACCTCGCCGAGGCGCTCGCCGGCGCGGTCGGCGATGGAGACGCTGGATTCGCTCTGCCGCTGGCTTTCGGTCATGGTCTGTACCGAGGCACCGGCGCCGACCTGCAGCTGCTCGATCATCTGCTGGATTTCCTGCGCCGAACTCTGGGTGCGATGCGCCAGGTTGCGCACCTCATCGGCGACCACGGCGAAACCGCGGCCTGCCTCGCCGGCCCGTGCGGCTTCGATGGCGGCGTTCAGCGCGAGCAGGTTGGTCTGCTCGGAAATGCCCTTGATCACCTCGAGAATCTGGCCAATGTCCACGGTCTTGGCGTTGAGCGCCTCGATCTGCGAACAGGAAGCACTGATCTTCGCCGACAGCTCGCGCATGGCGGCGATGTTCTGCTCCACCACCTGGCGACCGTCTTCGGCCTGATGCCGCGCGCCGCTGGCATGCTGCGAGGCATCCGCCGCGTTGCGGGCAATCTCCTGGGCGGCGGCGCCAAGTTCGTTGATCGCCGCCGCCACGCTATTGGTGCGGCTGGCCTGCTCGTCGGAGTTGGCCATCGATGCATTCGAAGCGCTGAGCACGCGTTGCGCCACTTCGTTGACCTGCAATGTGGCCGAGGACACCTCGCGGATCGATTCGTGAATACGCTCGACGAAGCGGTTGAAGGCGGTCGCCAGCTGACCGAACTCGTCCCTGGACTGCACGGCCAGGCGGCGGGTCAGGTCGCCCTCACCTTCGGCGATGTTGGCCATGGCGCGGCCCATGTCCCTGAGCGGACGCATCAGCACGCGCATCAGCATGCCCAGCAGCAGCAGGATAAAGGCCACTGCGGCAATGGTCGCAACCAGCGCGGTGGTGCGGAAGCTGGTCAGTGCGGCATAGGCCTTATCGCGATCCAGCGAAATGCCGACATACCACTGCACCGAGGGCAGGCCCTTGACCGGGCTGAAGCTGAGAATGCGGTTGGAGTCGTCAAGCCGTACCTCGACATAGCGGCTGTCGAGCGATGGCGTGTTCTGCGGGTAGATGTCGCGTAGCGACTTCATCACCCGCTGGCTGTCCGGATGCACCAGAACCTTGCCGTCACCGCTGACCAGGAAGGCATAGCCCATGCCGTTGAAGTCCAGCGCATTGATGATTTCCACCAGAGCCTTGAGCCCCAGATCGCCGCCGACGACACCAATGTTCCGGCCGCTCTGCTGCGCAGGGGTCGCGATGGAGATGACCAGCTCGCCGCTCGCCGCATCCACATAGGGCTCGGTCAGCGTCGAGCCGCCCGCGGCGATGGCGTCCTTGTACCAGGGACGCGCACGCGGATCGTAGTCGGCTGGCATCTCTTCGGCAGGACGCATGAGGAAGCTGCCATCCTGCCCACCGAGGTAGCTGAACATAAAGGTCGAGGCCAGCGCCTTTTGCTCGAGCAGCGTGGCCACGCGCGCTTCGGCACTGTCGCTGCCGATGCTCTGCGCAGCGCTTTCCACCAGCAGGATGCGGCCGGACAGCCAGTTCTGAATGTTGTGCGCGGTGACCTCGCCCATCTCGTCGAGGTAGCTCTCGAGGTTGGCGCGGATGGCATTGCGCTGCAGGTAGTCGTTGTAGAGCGTGAAAAGCGCGAAGGTCGCGATCACCACCAGGGAGGCGGCCAGCAGGATCTTGTGGCTGAATTTGAGGCTGTTGGTCATGGCAGCGAGTCCGGAACGGTTCGGGCAAGCGGGTATCCGTGTCCCCTGTGCCTCCCTGGCTGTCATCCTGAACTGTCGGCCTCGTCCAGCAGAACTTTACGGTCAGTTGACGACGATCAAGCGGGGGACCGTCTTTCCGACCAGCGGCTTGCGTGGCACCCCAACGGAGCACCACGCACGGCCTTGACGCGGCCTCAGCGCCCGGCCAGCGCCGGCATCACCCGCGGGCGCAACATCTCGCCCAGCACCGCCAGCGCACCGATCGCTCCGGCGATCCAGTACCAGCGCTGCAGCGGGTCGAAGCCCAGCCAGCCAAGGGCATGGAGGAAGACCATGAGGATCAGCACCGGGCAGACGTAGCGCACCATGAACAGCCACAGCGCGTAGCCCAGCGGCGGCAGGTTCAGCTCGTCGCGCATGATCTCGCTGCGCAGCGCGTAGCCGGCCAGCAGCACGATGAAGATTCCGCCCAGCGGCATCATCCAGCGCGAGGTCAGGTAATCCAGCCAGTCGAAGAAGTTCTTGCCCATCGGCGTCCAGCCCGACAGCAGGTTGAACGAGAGCATCGCCAGCAGGCTGATCACCAGCAGCACCACGCCGGAACCGATGGCCGCCTTCATCCGCGAAATGCCGTGCTTCTCGTTGAGGTAGGCGACGGTGGCCT
The DNA here is from genome assembly GCF_054483855.1 of Stutzerimonas sp. KH-1. Taxonomy (NCBI): domain Bacteria; kingdom Pseudomonadati; phylum Pseudomonadota; class Gammaproteobacteria; order Pseudomonadales; family Pseudomonadaceae; genus Stutzerimonas; species Stutzerimonas sp. KH-1. Next base: position 2,698,202 of record NZ_CM137011.1, read on the forward strand.
CGATCATGGAGATCGCCGAGGTCAGCGCGGCGATCGATACCATGGCGAAGAACAGCACGCCGAAGGCCGTGCCGAACGGCATCTGCTGGAAGGCCAGCGGCAGGCTCATGAAGATCAGGCCAGGGCCGGCGGTCGGGTCCATGCCATTGGCGAAGATGATCGGGAAGATTGCAAGGCCCGCCAGCAGCGCCACGCAGGTATCGGCTATGGCGACCATGAAGGTGGTGCGGGCGATGGACTGGTCATCCGGAATGTAAGAGCCGTAGGTGAGGATCGCGCCGGACGCCAGGCTCAGGGTGAAGAAGGCGTGACCGAGCGCGGCCAGCAGCGCCTCGCCGGTGATCTTCGAGGTATCGAAGCTGAACAGGAAAGCGAAGCCCTGATCGAAGCCGCCGCTGGTCACCGCGTAACCCACGAGGATCAGCAGCAGCACGGCCAGGCCCGGCATCATCCAGCGCACCGCATTCTCGATGCCCTTCTGCACGCCCTTGGCGACGATCCACAGCGTCAGCAGCGCAACCAGCAGGCTCCAGCCACCGAGCTCCCACGGGTTGGCGTTGTGCGCCTCGAACACGCCGCCGAGCGCCTCGACGCTGGTCGCGGCCAACGAGCCGTCGAGCATCTTCACCGTGTAGGCGAAGGCCCAGCCGGCGACCACGACGTAGAAGCAGAGGATCAGGAAGCCGGCGGTCATGGCCATGCCGCCCACCGCCTTCCACAACGGATTGCCGTTGTTCTCGCGGACTACCCGGCCAATGGCGTCGATCGGGCTGCCACGGCCGCGGCGGCCGATGGCGATCTCGCACATCATCACCGGCACGCCGATGGCGAGGATGCACAGCAGGTACATCAATACGAAGGCACCACCACCGAATTCACCGGTGATGTAGGGGAATTTCCAGATGTTGCCCAGGCCCACGGCCGAGCCGGTTGCCGCGAGGATGAAGCCCCAGCGCGAGAGCCAGAGGTTCTTCGGTTTTTCACGAGTCATACGTCACCTGTTTGTTGTTATCTGTGACGGGATCGGGACCGTCGCGCAGGGCGCGGCGGCGTGCAAGGCGGATTCAGTCGTTCATTGAGCGTCGGGCTGCACCTCCGGCGCGGCCTGCTGGAAGGCCGGAAGCGTCTCGCAGCGTGCAACGATCTCGAGAATGCGTGGATACGCCGCGAGGTCACAGGCAAAACGGCGCGCATTGTATACCTGCGGAACCAGGCACGCCTCCAGATAACCTGGCCGATCGTTCAGGGAAAGCCTGCCATCGAAACATTCCAGGCCAGCTTCCACGGCGGCGAGCCCCTGATCGACCCAGTGCCGGTACCAGGCGTTCTTCGCCTCGTCGTCGATGCCCAGTTCGGCACTGAGGTACTGCAGCACACGCAGGTTGTTCAGCGGATGGATCTCGCAGGCGATGTGCATGGCCAGGGCGCGCACCCGGGCGCGCTCGACCGGGTCGGCCGGCAACAGGGCCGGCACCGGGAACACCTCGTCGAGGTACTCCAGGATCGCCAGCGACTGGCTGATGCGCGCACCACCGTTGGCTTCATCGACCAGCAACGGCACCAGCTGCTGCGGGTTGAGGGCGCGGTAATCGGCCGCACGCTGCTGGCCGCCATCCTTGACCAGATGCACCGGCACCTGCCGGTAGGCCAGGCCCTTCAGATTCAGCGCGATGCGCACCCGGTAGGCGGCACTGGAGCGCCAGTAGCCGTAGAGCGTCAGCTCAGTGCTCATAGCGCTCGACCTGCTGATCGATGGCGCCGAAGATGCTCTGCCCGGCGGCGTCGAACATCTCGATGCGCACCCGGTCGCCGAACTTGAGGAACGGCGTCTTCGCCTCGCCGTGCTCGATGACCTCGAGCATGCGCTTCTCGGCCAGGCAGGACGAGCCGGCACTGCGGTCGTAGTTCGACACGGTGCCCGAACCGATGATGGTCCCGGCGCCCAGCGGACGAGTGCGCGCGGCGTGGGCGACCAGGGTCGGGAAGTTGAAGGTCATGTCGGTGCCGGCATCCGGCTGGCCGAACAGCTCACCGTTGATATGCGAGACCAGAGGCCGATGCACCTTGCCGTCGCGCCAGGTTTCGCCCAGCTCGTCCGGCGTCACCGCCACCGGCGAGAAGCTCGACGACGGCTTGCTCTGGTAGAAGCCGAAGCCCTTGGCCAGCTCGCCAGGGATCAGGTTGCGCAGCGACACGTCGTTGACCAGCATCAGCAGCTGGATGTGCGCGGCCGCCTCGGCCGGCGTCGCGCCCATGGGCACGTCGTCGGTGATCACCGCCAGCTCGCCTTCCAGGTCGATGCCCCAGGACTCGTCGGCCAGGCGGATCGGGCTGTGCGGCGGGATAAAGGCATCGGCGCCGCCCTGGTACATCAGCGGATCGTGCCAGAAGGACTCCGGCATCTCGGCGCCACGCGCCTTGCGCACCAGCTCGACGTGGTTGACGTAGGCGCTGCCGTCCGCCCAGTGATAGGCACGCGGCAGCGGGCTGTGGCAGGCGGTCTGGTCGAAGGCGAATGCGCCCTCCTCCAGCCCGTCGTTGAGGCGCTGGTAGACCGCTTCCAGCTTCGGCTTGCAGTACTGCCAGTCATCCAGCGCGGCCTGCAGCGTGGCGGCGACCTGCGGCACTATTACCGCCTGGGCGAGATCACGGGAAACGACGACGAGCACGCCGTCGCGGCCCTGGTTGAGGGTTGCGAGTTTCATCAGGATTCCTTGCCCGGCGCACGCCAGGAGTTGACGTATTCGGGGACATCGACGGCTGCGGCAGCCTCGCCGACTTCCAGCGCACGACGGGTGTCGATCATCACCGCCACCTCGTCGGCAAAGGTCACCGGGTCGGTGCTGGCCTTCTTCAGTGCCTTCGGGTGCGGCCCGTGGGGGAAGCCGCAGGGGTGGAAGGTCACCATGCCCTGCTCGATGTTGTCGCGGCTGAAAAAGTTGCCGCGGTGGTAGAACAGCACTTCGTCGTAGTCGTCGTTGTTGTGGAAGAACGGCACCTTCAGCGCACCCGGATCGGATTCCACCGGCCGCGGCGTGAAGGTGCAGACCACGAAACCGTTGGCGACGAAGGTGGTGTGCGCCGACGGCGGCAAGTGATAGCGATGGCTCATCAGCGGGCGGATGTCACGCCAGTTGAGCCGTACCACGGTGTTGTCGCCGTGCCAGCCGACCACGTCCAGCGGGTTGTACGGGTAGGTCACGGTGGTGATCTGGTCGCGCCGCTTGATGCGGATCTGCCAGGGATTCTCGTCCTGCTGCGCGCGGAAGGCGTCGTCCAGCCGCGGATGGTCGAGCACTGCGGCGTCGAAGATGGCATGCGGGCCGACCAGGCCTTTTTCCGGCAGCTGGTAGGCGCCGTCGGTGTTCTCGATCAGCAGCATGAACACCGGCTGCGTCGCCTCGATGCGCCAGGCGGTGCCGCGCGGGATCATCAGGTAGTCGCCGTCGCGGAATTCCAGGTGGCCGAAGTCGCAGTAAAAATGCCCGGCGCCCTCGTGGATGAACAGCAGTTCGTCACCGTCACCGTTGCGCACCAGGTGGCGCATGGCGCCGTTGGTCTTCCACAGGCGCAGCTTGACGTCGGCATTGTGCAGCGCCAGCGGCGCCTGCAGCGGGCAGTCGCCTTCGCTGGGGATGTGATTGAAGTTGAAGGCGTGCGGGCGCAGCGGGCCTTCCCAGTCGATCCAGCCGGTCGGCGGATGCTTGTGATGCAGGTGCGAAGCCGGGCCGAAGAAGCCTTCGCGGCCCATTTCGCGCTCGTAGGTGCCCTGCGGAAAATCGCAGTGCGCCTGACGCGAACTCTCTCCCTCGCGGATGGGGAAACTGATCCATTTGCGGCTCATGTGCCTCTCCTTCGTGATACCGCGTGATCTGAATGGCGCTGCGGTGGTTGCCGATGCGTAGGGTGGATGTCGCGAAGCACATCCACGCGTTGGTCGGCCCGACACGGACGCGTGGAAGATGCTCCGCAGTCTTCCACCCTACGGTCCTGACGCCGGACTTACTCGCCCGCCTTGATCACGCCACGACGCACCTGGTCTTCCTCGATGGATTCGAACAGCGCCTTGAAGTTGCCTTCGCCGAAGCCCTGGTTGCCCTTGCGCTGGATGATCTCGAAGAAGATCGGGCCGATCACCGTGTTGGTGAAGATCTGCAGGAGGATGCCGTCATCGCCCGGCGCACCGTCGATCAGCAGGTTCAGCTCGCGCAGTTGGTCGAGCGGCTCGCCGTGGCCGGCGACGCGGGTATCGACCTTCTCGTAGTAGGTGTCCGGGGTGGTCATGAAGTCCACGCCGTTGGCGCGCAGGCGGCGGACGGTCTCGTAGATGTCGTCGGTGGACAGCGCGATGTGCTGGATGCCCTCGCCGTGGTACTCGCGGATGAATTCCTCGATCTGCGACTTGTCGTCGGCCGACTCGTTGATCGGGATGCGGATCTTGCCGCAGGGCGCGGTCATGGCACGGGAGAACAGGCCGGTCAGCTTGCCCTCGATGTCGAAGTAGCGAATCTCGCGGAAGTTGGCGATGCGCTCGTAGAAACCGGACCAGACGTCCATCTGCCCGCGACGCACGTTGTGGGTCAGGTGATCGATACACATCAGGCCGACGGCATTGTCGTTCGGCGTGCGCCCTTCGATGTACTCGAAGTCGACGTCGTAGATGCTCTTGTCGCCATAGCGGTCGACGAGATACAGCAGCGAGCCGCCGATGCCTTCGACGCAAGGGATGTTCAGCTCGCCGAAGTTGGCGTGGCTGCCGACCAGCTTGGCGCCCTGCGATTCGACGTAGGCAGCGGCCTGCGCGGCATTCTTCACCCGGAAGGCCATGGCGCAGGCGCTCGGGCCGTGCTTCTCGCCGAACTCGCGCACATGCCCGGTGGGGCTGCCGTTGAGCACGATGTTGATGTCGTGCTGCTGGAACAGCCAGACCTCCTTGGAGCGGTGCTTGGCGGTTTCGGTAAAGCCCATCTGGGTGAACAGCGTACGCAGCTGTTCGATGCCCTCGGCATTCGGCGCGGTGAATTCGACGAACTCGAAGCCGTCGGTGCCGATGGGGTTGTGCTGTTCGATCTTGTTCACGGCGTTCATATCGCCTCCTGATTATTGTTGTGAGGACGGCCGTTGCACGGCTTGGCTGGCCCCATCACACCCCAGGCCAAGGCGGCGAACAATGCTGTTTACGGGGACGGAAAGCGGCTGGCGCCATCCCCGGCGTCAGGTTTTCCTTACAGTGCCTTTTTCGCTGAAAAGCCTGGCTCGGCGGCTTGCCAGGCGTAACGAAAAGCTGACAGCCTGGTGCGACAAGCTGCCGCACATGTCATCTGGCGCAATGGCGTCGCGCATAAAAAAGGTGGGCTGAAGCCCACCCACCAAGGCCGGCGTCGGCCTCGATGGATGGACCTGAGCCCACCAAAAGGACTTCCTGAGAAGCCCGCAGCATGCTTGCGGGATGGGCTTCAGCCCACCGGCGCGTTCTGCACGGACGACCAAGGTCGCGCTAGATCAGCCCGAGCAGGTTGAGGAATACCAGCACGATGGCCACCGGCGTGCCGTAGCGCAGCAGCTTCCACCAGGCCTGGAACAGCCCGGCGTTGCGAATGCCGATGGCCTCGCTGACCACGTGGCGCTGCAGCACCCAGCCGGTGAACAGCACCGTGCCCAGCCCGCCCAGCGGCATCAGCCAATTGGTGGTCAGGTAGTCCAGGCTGTCGAAGAAGGTCTTGCCGAACAGCTGGTAGTCCGCCCAGTGGTTGAACGAGAACACGCTGCCCAGGCTCAGCAGCCAGAGCACCAGGCCGCTGCCCAGCACGGCCTTGGTCCGGCTGATGCGGAAGCGCTCGGTGAGCCAGGCGATGCTCGGCTCGGAGAGCGAAATGGCCGAGGTCAGCGCGGCGATCACCAGCATCACGAAGAACAGCCCGCCCACGACCTGCCCCAGCGGCATCTGGCCGAAGGCGATCGGCAGGGTGACGAAGATCAGCCCCGGCCCGGCCCCCGGCTCCAGCGCGTTGCCGAACACCAGCGGGAAGATCGCCAGGCCGGCCAGCAGCGCCACCGCGGTATCGGCCAGCGCCACCAGAATCGAGGTCTTGGCGATCGAGGTGCCTTCCGGCAGATAGGAGCCGTAAACCATCATCGCGCCGCAGCCCAGGCTCAGGGTGAAGAAGGCATGGCCGAGGGCGACCAGCACGCTCTGCGCGGTCAGCGCGGAAAAGTCCGGCACGAAGAGGAACTGCAGCGCCTGGGCGAACTCGCCTTCGATGGCGGCGTAGACCACCAGCACCAGCATCAGCACGAACAGCCCGGGCATCAGAAAGCGCAGCGATCGCTCCAGCCCGCCGCGTACGCCGAAGCCGACGATCAGCATGGTCGCCGCCAGCACCAGCGTGGCACAGACCACCAGGCGCAGCGGGTCCGCCAGCAGCGCGCCGAACAGCGCACCACTGGCCTCCCCGCTGACCCCGGTGAAGCCGCCGCTGAACGTCGCCGGCACATAGGCCAGCGCCCAGCCGGCCACCACCAGATAGAAACTCAGGATGAGAAAGCCGGTCAGCCCTCCGAGCCAGCCCACCACCCGCCAGCGCGAACTGGCCCCGGCCTCGCGCGCCAACCGCGCCACGGCGCCATCAGGGTTCGCCCGACCACGGCGGCCGATCATCACCTCGGCCATCAGCAGCGGAATGCCGATCAGGAGGATGCAGGCGAGATAGACCAGCACGAAGGCGCCGCCGCCGTTCTGCCCGGTCACGTAGGGGAATTTCCAGATATTGCCCAGGCCCACCGCGGAGCCGGTGGCGGCGAGGAAGAACACCCAGCGGGAGGACCACAGGCCTCGGCTGGCGTTGTCCTGGATGCGTGCGCGCGCGCCGGCGAAGGTGCCGGCCGCGAGGCTGGTTTTATCGGTCATTGCGGATTCCTGCTTGTTGTTTTTGTCAGGGATGGTGCGAACGAACGGAGCGGGCACGGCGCTGGCGATCAGAGCCCGCCGCCCCGCTCAGCGAAGGCCGGCGCGCTCGGGCGACCGGCCATGTGCCGTCATGAAGCCTGCCGCTGCAGCGTCGCGACCTGAGGCGCGCCGCCGGCCTGCAAACGCTCGAGCGCCAGGCGGTCAGCGATCACCGAGGTGCATTCGCCGCTGGCGGCGGCCCGCTCGAAAATCTCGCGCAGCGTGCCGGCGATGGCGTTCACATGGGCATCGATCTGTGCGGCGCTGCCGCCGTTGCGCTGGTAGTAGACGTCGATGATGCCGCCGGCGTTGATTGCGTAGTCCGGCGCGTAGAGCTGGTTGCGCCGCTGCAGTTCGACGCCGATCTCGGCGCTGGCCAGCTGGTTGTTGGCCGCACCGGCGATCACCGGGGCACGCAGCACTTCCAGGGTCTGCTCGTTGAGGATGCCGCCCATGGCGCAGGGCGCGAAGACGTCAACATCGAGACCGTAGATGTCCTGCGGGCGCACCACGTTGGCTCCCAGCTCGTCCATTGCCTGCTTGACGTTGGCATCGAAGATGTCCGCCACCCACAGTTCGGCGCCCGCCGCTTTCAGGTGCCGCGCCAGCCCCAGGCCGACATGGCCGACACCCTGGATCGCCACCTTCAGCCCGGTCAGCTCGTCGCGACCGAGGCGCTGGCGCACCGCTTCCTTGAGGCCGACGAAGACGCCGTAGGCGGTAGACGGCGACGGGTCGCCGCTGGCGACGCTGCCGTCGAGCAGGGTGCGCGGCGTGGCGCCGACCACATGGCGGGTGCGCTGGGCGAAGGCCTGCATTTCGGCATCGCCGGTGCCGGAGTCGGCGGCCGTGATGTAGCGCCCGCCGAGGCTGTCGACGAAGTCGCCCATGGCATGCAGCAGCGCCTGGCTCTTGCCGGTATGCGGGTCGCCGATGATCACCGCCTTGCCGCCGCCGAGCTTGAGCCCGGCCAGCGAGGATTTCAGCGTCATCCCACGCGACAGCCGCAGCACATCGCGCAGGGCCTCGTCGTCACTGGCATAGGGGAACATCCGGCAGCCACCCAGCGCCGGCCCGAGGCGCGTGTCGTGGATGGCGATGATGGCTTTCAGACCCGACGCCTGGTCATGGCAGAAGACCACCTGCTCGTGGCGGTCGAAGTCAGGATGAGCGAAGACGGACATTTGGTTACCTCGTTCTTGTTTGTCTGGTGGCCTGTCACGGACAGGGCCTCGTTAGCGGGTATCGCCTGCGGCGGTGTGCTCATGCGGGGCGACCGATTTCACCCCGCTGGCGCACTGCGAGCTACGCCGCCGGCTGGAACAGCCGTACGCTCTGCACCTCGTCGCCTTTGGCCAGCTGCTCGCGGAGCAATTTCTCCTGCTGGCGGGCCTTGGCGATGGAACGCTCCTTCACCGGGCCGTAGCCGCGGATCTGTTCCGGCAGCGCGGCGATGGCCACGGCGGTGCGGTAGTTGGTCGGTTTGAGCTGGGCCAGCAGCTCGTCCACGGTCTTCTCGTACTCGCTGATCAACTGGCGTTCGACGCGGCGGTCGTGGCCATAGCCGAACGGGTCCAGGGGCGTGCCACGCAGGAAGCGGAACTTGGCCAGCACGCCGAACACATTGAGCATCCACGGCCCCAGCTCGCGCTTGCGCGGCTCGCCGGTGACGGGGTCACGCTTGGCCAGCCAGGCCGGGGCGAGGTGGAACTGCAGCTTGTAGTCGCCCTCGAACTGCGCCTCGAGCTGCTGGCGGAATTCAGGCTCGCTGTAGAGCCGCGCCACCTCGTACTCGTCCTTGTAGGCCAGGAGCTTGAAGTAGTAGCGGGCGACGGCCTTGGACAGCGCCAGATCGTCCGCCGTATCGGCATCGCGCACGCGCTCGACCAGCTGGCGATAGCGGCGCGCCAGCCCGGCGTTCTGGTAGCGGGTAAGGAAATCCACGCGCCACTCGACGATCTCTTCCAGGGTTTTGCAGAGTGGCTCGGCGACCTCGACTGGGCGCGCCAGCCCTTCCACCGCTTCGCGTTCCAGCACCGCACGACGGCCCCAGCGGAAGGCCTGTAGATTCAGCTTGGCGGCAACGCCATTGAGTTCGATGGCCTTCTCGATGGCCTCGGCGCTGATCGGCAGCAGCCCCTGCTGATAGGCGAAGCCGAGCAGGAACAGGTTGGTGGCGATGCTGTCGCCCAAGAGCCGCGTGGCCAGGCGGGTGGCATCGACGAAGTGGGTCTTGTCGGCGCCGACGGCGTCGCTGATCGCCTGGCGCATGGCCGCGCCGGGCACCTGGGCGTCCGGGTTGCGAGTGAACTCGGCGGTGGCGGACTCGTGGCTGTTCACCACGGCATTACTGATCTGCTCGTTGAGGCGGGTCAGCGATTCATCGCCCGCCGCGACGATCAGGTCGCAGCCCAGCAGCAGGTCGGCTTCACCGGCGGCGATGCGCACCGCATAGATGTCGCTCTGCTTCGCGGCGATGCGCACATGGGTGGTCACCGGGCCGAATTTCTGCGCCAGGCCGGCCTGGTCGAGCACGGTGCAGCCCTTGCCTTCCAGGTGCGCGGCCATGCCGAGCAGCGCGCCGAGGGTGGTCACGCCGCTGCCGCCAACGCCGGGGATCAGCACGTTCCATGGCCGCTCCAGCGACGGATGCTGCGGCTCGGGCAAGGTCGCCGCCTCGATACCGCCAGCCACCGCTTCGGGCTTGCGCAACCCGCCGCCATGCACGGTAACGAAGCTCGGGCAGAAACCCTCGACGCAGGAGTAGTCCTTGTTGCAGGCGTTCTGGTCGATCTCGCGCTTGCGGCCCAGCTCGGTTTCCTTCGGCAGCACCGACAGGCAGTTGGACTTCTCGCCGCAGTCGCCGCAACCCTCGCACACGGCGGGATTGATGAACACGCGCTTGGCCGGGTCTTCCAGCTTGCCGCGCTTGCGCCGACGACGCTTCTCGGTGGCACAGGTCTGGTCGTAGATGATCACCGAAACGCCCTTGAATTCACGCAGCTCACGCTGCACCGCATCCAGTTCGCGGCGATGGTGGAAGCTGGTGATCGGCGCGAAGGTATCGCGGGTCGGGTACTTGTCCGGCTCGTCGCTGACCAGGGCAATGCGCTTGACGCCCTCGTGGAAGATCTGCCGGCTGAGCTGGTCGACGCGCAGCTCGCCGTCGATGGGCTGGCCGCCGGTCATGGCCACGGCATCGTTGTAGAGAATCTTGAAGGTGATGTTGACGCCGGCTGCCACTGCCGCACGCACCGCGAGGCTGCCGGAGTGGAAGTAGGTGCCGTCGCCGAGGTTCTGGAACATGTGCGGGGTGTCGGTGAACGGCGCCTGGCCGATCCAGTTGACGCCCTCGCCGCCCATCTGGGTAAAGGTCTCGGTGCGCCGGTCCATCCACTGCACCATGTAGTGACAGCCGATACCGGCCGAGGCGCGGCTGCCCTCGGGCACCTTGGTGGAGGTGTTGTGCGGGCAGCCGGAGCAGTAGTGCGGCGTGCGCACGGTGCTGTAGCTGCGCGCGGCCAGGGCCTTCTCCTTGGCGGCCAGGAAGGCCAGGCGTGCCTGGATGCTGTCGCTGGTGTAGATCGGCGCGAGGCGCTTGGCGATCACCCGGGCGATCATCGCCGGGGTCAGCTCGGAGAGGTTCGGCAGCAGCGAGTTGCCCTGCTCGTCGAACTCGCCGACCACCCGCGGACGCTTGCTGACGGGCCAGTTGTAGAGCTGTCCGGTGAGCTGGTCCTCGATGATGCTGCGCTTCTCCTCGACCACCAGAATCTCGTCCAGCCCCTGGGCGAACTCGTGCACCGAGACCGGTTCCAGCGGCCAGCTCATGCCGACCTTGAGCACGCGCAGGCCGACCGAGGCGCACAGCGCTTCGTCCAGGCCCAGGTCGTCCAGCGCCTGACGCACGTCGAGATAGGACTTGCCGGTGGTGATGATGCCAAGCCGCGGATTCGGCGAATCGAGCATCACCCGGTTCAGGTTGTTGGCCCGGGCGAAGGCGCGTGCGGCGTAGATCTTGTACAGGTTGAGGCGCTTTTCCTGAGCCAGGGGCGGGTCCGGCCAGCGGATGTGCACGCCATCTTCGGGCAGCTCGAAATCTTCCGGGATACGCGTCTGCACGCGCAGCGGATCGACTTCCACCACGGCGGAGGAGTCGACGTTCTCGGCAATGGTCTTCAGGGCCACCCAGCAGCCGGAGTAGCGCGACAGCTCCCAGCCAATGATGCCGTAGTCGAGGATTTCCTGAACGTTGGCCGGGTTCAGCACCGGAATCGAGGCGGCAATGAAGGCATGCTCGCTCTGGTGCGGCAGCGTCGAGGATTTGCAGCCGTGGTCGTCACCCGCCAGCAGCAGCACGCCACCCTTGGGCGACACACCCGCCGCATTCGCATGCTTGAACACGTCGCCGGCACGGTCGACGCCCGGCCCCTTGCCGTACCACATGGCGAACACGCCGTCGTACCGGGCGCCGGGGAACAGGTTGGTCTGCTGGCTGCCCCACACCGCGGTGGCGGCCAACTCTTCGTTGACGCCCGGCTGGAAGTGGATGGCGTGTTGCTTGAGGTAGTCGCGGGCTTCCCAGAGGCTCTTGTCCAGCCCGCCCAGTGGCGAGCCGCGATAGCCGGAGATGAAGCCACCGGTGTTCAAACCACGGGCCTGATCACGCTGATGCTGCAGCATCGGCAAGCGGGTCAGCGCCTGGGTGCCGGTGAGGTACAGATGACCGGTAGCAAGCCGGTACTTGTCGTCCAGACGGATCTCGGCCAGAGACATGGGGCGCTCCTAATTTGTTGTTATCGGAGTCAGGGTGGCGTTGTTCGCTACCCGCCTGACGCAGTCATGGAGAAACCGCACGGTTGTCTCTCCACGCCGGCAATCGGCAGGGGATCACCCCACCGTCGCGTGTCGATTAACAGTCTGGCCGTGACGCGGAGAGATTTTCTTTCTACTTTTGCGGTAGAACAGCGGTTCTGTGCATGACCCATTCGCAAACAACAACAAAACAGGAACGACCATGCAGTCCACACCTCTGAGCAGCATCGATCGCAAGATCCTCCTGCTGCTGCAGCACAACGCCGATCTGTCCGCTGCGGAAATCGCCGAGAAGGTCGAGCTGTCGCAATCGCCCTGCTGGCGACGCATCCATCGCATGCAGGAGGAGGGGCTGATCGAGCGCAAGGTCGCCCTGCTCAACCCGAAGAAGCTCGGTCTGAACATGACGGTGTTCGTCAACATCAAGCTCTCGGCCCACGGCCGCAGCAACCTCGACGAGTTCGAGCGGGCGGTGGTGGGTTATCCCGAGGTGCTGGAGTGCCACACCATGGCCGGTGAGTCGGATTACCTGCTCAAGGTGGTGGCGCGCGATATCGACAGTTACGAACGCTTCCTGCGTGACCAGCTCCTGCAGCGCCCCCACGTGCAGGAGGCGCACTCGCATATCGCCATGAGCGAAGTGAAGCGAACCACGGAGTTGCCGCTGGATTGAGCGCCCCGCTCCCGCTTGCAGGAAAGATTTAAGAACCAGGCCCCGCCGGTCGATATTACGGGCGGTGCCTATCGCACCAGGCATTCTCGTCGACGCCCCCACCATCCATTGCCCATCGGCAGCCATTCCTACTGCCGGGAGTTCCAGAGCATGCTCGCCAATATCCGCATCGGACAGCGCATCGCGATCAGTATCGTGCTGCTGCTGATCGTCACCGTGACGATTCTTACCGCCCTGTTCTTCAGCCGCTTCGAGAGCCTGCTGGCCGACGCCGAGCGCCGCGAACTGCGTGGCATCTTCGACAACGTCAGCACCACGATCGCCGCGGAAAGCCTCACCGCCGAGCGCCTCGCCGCCCTGGTGGCGAGCATTCCCGAGGTGCAGCAGGCGATGGCGGACGATGACCGTGAACGGCTTTCGGCGCTGTTCGTACCGGGCTATGCGAAGCTGGCGAACGACTATGGCCTGACCCAGTTCCAGTTCCACAAGGCACCGGCAACGTCCTTCCTGCGCGTGCACAAGCCGGCGCAGTTCGGTGACGATCTTTCCGCGATCCGCCAGACCATCGTCGATACCAACACCCGGCAGGTGCCGGTGCGTGGCGTCGAATCCGGCGTCGCAGGCCTGGGCATTCGCGGCCTCGTGCCGATCAGCCATCAGGGCCGACCGGTCGGCTCGGTGGAGTTCGGCCTGTCCTTTGGCCAGGCGTTCTTCGACGCCTTCAAGGCGCGTTACCACGTCGACGTCGGCCTGGTGCTGCGCGAGGCCAGCGGCAGCTTCAAGCCCTTCGCCACCACATTTGGCAGCGCCCTGGTCAGTGATGAGCGGCGCGCCCAGGCGCTCGCCGGCGACGACGTGATCTTCCAGGCCGAGGCCGACGGCCAGCCGGTGGCGGTCCTGGTATCGGCAGTCGAGGACTTCTCCGGCAAGCCGCTGGGCGTGCTGGAAGTGGCGATGGACCGCACGCGTTACGCCGATGCACTGGCCTCGATGCGCAACACCGCACTGGTCGTCGCCGGCATCGCGCTGGCCATCGGCCTGCTGGTCGCGGCCCTGGTGGCGCGCGGCATTGTCAGGCCGATCCGGGTCGCGGTCGATGCGATGCGTGACATCGCCGCCGGCGAAGGCGACCTGACCCGCCGCTTGGAACAGCGCGGACGCAACGAGGTTGCCGAACTGGCCGGAGCCTTCAATCAGTTCGCCGAGAAGGTGCGCCGGCTGGTCAGCGAGGTGGCCGGCTCGACGACGCAAGTGGCCGCCGCGGCCGAGGAAATGTCGGCGATCACCGAAGAATTCAACCGCGACGTCGCGCAGCAGCGCCACGAGATCGAGCTGGTGGCCACGGCAATGAACGAGATGACCGCCACCGTGCAGGACGTCGCGCGTAACGCCGCACTAGCGGCCGAATCGGCCCAGGCGGCCGATGAGCAGGCCCAGCAGGGCCAGCAGGTGGTGCAACAGACGGTCAGCTCGATCGAGAACGTCTCGGCCGAGGTCGAGCGTACCGCTGCCGCCATCCAGCGCCTGGAGGCCGACAGCCAGAGCATCAGCGCCGTGCTGGACGTGATCCGCGGCGTCGCCGAGCAGACCAACCTGCTAGCGCTGAACGCCGCCATCGAGGCGGCCCGAGCCGGCGAACAGGGCCGCGGCTTCGCCGTGGTGGCGGATGAGGTTCGCACGCTCGCCTCGCGCACCCAGCAGTCGACGGTGGAAATCCAGCAGGTGATCGAACGGCTGCAGGCCGGTGCGCGCGACTCCTCCGCGGTGATGCTGCAGGGCCGCGCTCAGGTCGAGACCAGCGTGCGCCAGGCCCAGCAGGCCGGTGTATCGCTGACCGGCATCACCGGGGCGGTCACCAGCATCAATGACATGAACACCCAGATCGCCAGCGCCGCGGAACAGCAGAGTGTGGTGGCCGACGAAATCAGCCAGAACGTGGTGAACATCAATCAGGTGGCTGACCGCGTGACCGAGTCCGCCGGCCAAACCGCCCAGGCCAGCAGCCAGCTCGCTCATCTGGCGGCGGGCCTGCAAACACTGGTCGGACAATTCCGATACTGAAGACCAGAGGCTGACCCCGGGTCACGACTGACCCGGGGTCAGCCGTCAGCAGGCGGCCAGGCTTCGGGCAACCCTGTCACCCGATCCCCCACGCGAATACCCTGCGCGTCGAACCAGCCCTGATGCATTTCCAGGGCATAGAGTGCCGGCTTCTCGGAGCAGCGCACGTCCGTGCTCAGCGGTTCCAGATCGATCACATCGACGACCGCCCCGTCCTCATCGAGAAACGCCGCCGACAACGGCAACGGCGTGTCCTTCATCCATAGACAGTGCCGCCGCACCTCGTCGAAGCGAAACAGCATGCCGCTGTCCGCAGCGAGTTCGGTGCGCCCCATCAGGCCACGCTGACGCTGCAGGAAGGTATCCGCATATTCGGCCTGCACTTGATGCCCGCCAAGCTGCAGCCGCAACGGCTCGGCGGGCTGGGCGGTGGTCGCGACGGCCATCAGCGATAGCAGCAACGCAATACGCATAAAGCAATCTCCTGAGACCGGGTACGGCGGAACAGCCAGCCCCGACCGCACTCATAAGCGAAGCGCCGCACCTGCGCGGCGACATAACGACAACAAGGGAGAACCCCATCGTGCTCAACAGAATAACCGCCGCCAGCGTCTACCTGGTGCAACGCTTCCTTCCCTCGCCCTTCGTCTTCGCCATCCTGCTCACGCTGATCGTGCTGATCGCCGCCATGCTCAGCACCGGTCAGGGCCTGCCGGCCATGGCGCAGCACTGGGGCAACGGCTTCTGGAACCTGCTGGCCTTCACCATGCAGATGTCGCTGATCCTGGTCACCGGCCATGCCCTGGCACGGGCGCCGGCAATCAATCGGCTGCTCGACCGCATGGCCCGCATCCCGCAGTCCCCGGGCCAGGCCATCGTGCTGGTGACTCTGGTGGCGCTGGCGGGTTCCTGGATCAACTGGGGCTTCGGCCTGGTGATCGGCGCCGTGTTCGCCCGCGCGCTGGCACGCCAGGTGCGCGGCGTCGACTACCCGCTGCTGGTGGCCTCGGCCTACTCAGGATTCCTGATCTGGCACGGCGGCTTTTCCGGCTCGATCCCGCTGTCGCTGGCCAGCGGCGGGGCCGATCTGGAGAAGATGACCGGCGGCGCGCTGACCGAAGCCATCGGCGTCGGCCAGACGCTGTTCGCTTCCTACAACCTGATCATCATCGCCGTGCTGGTGGTGGGCCTGCCGCTGCTGAACTGGGCCATGCAGCCGAAGACGCCGAAAGTGGTCGATCCGGCGCTGCTGGAAGAGCCCCAGCCGAGCGACATCCCGCGGGAAACCGCTACCCAGCGCCTGGACGACAGCCGCATCCTCGGCCTGATCATGGTCGCGCTGGCGGTGCTGTTCTTCTACCGGCACTTCAGCGAGAACGGCCTGGCGCTGAGCCTGAACATCGTGATCTCGATCTTTCTCTTCGCCGGCCTGCTGATGCATGGCACGCCGGAGCGCTACATGCGCGCCATCGAGGAAAGCATCCGCGGCATCGCCGGCATCGTTGTGCAGTTCCCCTTCTACGCCGGGATCATGGGCATGATGGTCGGCGCGAACGCGGCCGGCGTATCGCTCGGCCGCCAGGTCACCGACACCTTCGTCACCTGGTCGACTACCGAGAGCTTCCCGGTGCTGGCCTTTCTCAGCGCCGGGCTGGTCAACGTCTTCGTGCCCTCCGGCGGCGGCCAATGGGCGGTGCAGGGGCCGATCATGCTGCCGGCCGGCGCGGCACTGGGCGTGGCGCCGGAAGTCACGGCCATGGCGATCGCCTGGGGCGATGCCTGGACCAACATGATCCAGCCGTTCTGGGCCCTGCCGCTGCTGGGCATCGCCGGGCTCGGTGCCCGCGACATCATGGGCTACTGCCTGCTCTGCCTGGTGTTCTCCGGTGTGGTGATCGCCGGCGGGCTCTATTTCCTGACCTGAGGCCAGAGCATTCCGGACGGCGACGCTGTCCGGAATGCTGGACCGCGCTGTCCAGGATGCAAGACACAAGCGCCGTCCAACTATCTGGACACTCAAGATAAACACCATGCAAATCAGCGAGTTGCGTATCTGGCACGGAACTCGCTAAATCACCATGCGGCCTGTCCGCAGCCGAAACAAGAAAAACAATGCGCCTGCCGTGCAGCAGCGAGTCCCCGAATGCCCTCGGCAGCGTTCGGTCGTGCCGCGCGGGGCCAGGAGATCGTCCCCGATGAGCGTCGTCATCGCCCTTGCTGCATTGGCCCTGCTGATGCTCGCCGCCTACCGCGGCTACAGTGTCATCCTGTTCGCTCCCATCGCCGCCATGGGCGCGGTGCTGCTCACCGACCCGTCCGCCGTGGCGCCGGCCTTCACCGGCATCTTCATGGAGAAGATGGTCGGCTTCATCAAGCTGTACTTCCCGGTGTTCCTGCTCGGTGCGGTGTTCGGCAAGCTGATCGAGATGTCCGGCTTCTCGCGCTCCATCGTCGCCGCGGCGATCCGCCTGCTCGGTACCAGCCAGGCGATGCTGGTGATCGTGCTGGTCTGCGCGCTGCTGACCTACGGCGGCGTGTCGCTGTTCGTCGTGGTGTTCGCGGTGTACCCGTTCGCTGCCGAGATGTTCCGCCAGAGCAACATGCCCAAGCGGCTGATCCCGGCGACCATCGCCCTCGGCGCGTTCACCTTCACCATGACGGCCATTCCCGGCACGCCGCAGATCCAGAACATCATCCCCACCACCTTCTTCAATACCAACACCTGGGCCGCACCCTGGCTGGGCCTGATCGGCACGGTCTTCGTGTTCGGCCTGGGCATGCTCTATCTCAAGTGGCAGCTCGGCAAGGCCATTGCCGCCGGCGAAGGCTATGGCACCAACCTGCGCAACGAGCCGGAGACGCCCGCCGACATCGCCCTGCCCAACCCCTGGCTGGCGCTGTCGCCGCTGCTGCTGGTGCTGGTCGCCAACCTCCTGTTCACCCGTTGGATTCCCGGGTTCTATGGCACCAGCCACACGCTGCAGCTGCCCGGCATGAGCGCACCGCTGGTCACCGAGGTCGGCAAGCTCACCGCGATCTGGGCGGTGGAGGCCGCGCTGCTGCTAGGCATCGCCCTGGTACTGGCGACCAGCTTCGGCACCCTGCGCGGCAAGCTCGCCGAGGGTAGCCGCACGGCGGTCGGTGGTTCGCTGCTGGCGGCGATGAACACCGCGTCGGAATTCGGCTTCGGCGCGGTGATCGCCTCGCTGCCGGGCTTCATCGTGGTGGCCGATGCGCTGTCGGCGATTCCCAATCCGCTGATCAACGAAGCCATCACCGTCAACCTGCTGGCCGGCATCACCGGCTCGGCCTCCGGCGGCATGAGCATTGCCCTGGCGGCGATGGCCGACAATTTCGTCGCCGCGGCCAACGCCGCACAGATACCGCTGGAAGTGCTGCACCGGGTTGCCTCGATGGCCTCCGGCGGGCTCGACACCCTGCCGCACAACGGCGCGGTGATCACCTTGCTGGCAGTCACCGGACTGACCCACCGCGAATCCTACAAGGACATCTTCGCCATCACCCTGATCGCCACCGCCGCGGCCTTCTTCGTGATCGGCGTGTACTACGCTACCGGCATCGTCTGATCGCGGCGCTTCGCCGATTTCGGCGAGCATCACGACATCTGCGATTGCCTTCCGACAACAAGAAAAACGAGGCGCCGCCCCGTGCGGTCGCCACCAAGCGGGAGAAACCATGAACCTCACAGGCAAGACCGCACTGGTCACCGGCTCCACCAGCGGCATCGGGCTGGGCATTGCGCTGAAGCTGGCCGAGGCCGGCGCCGATCTGATCCTCAACGGCTTCGGCGATGCCTCGGCAGCGCTGGCCGAAGTCGGCAGACACGGCCGCAAGGTCGGGCACAACGGGGCGGACGTGTCCGATCCGGCACAGATCGCCGAGCTGTTCGCTTATGCCGAGCGCGACTTCGGCGGCGTCGACATTCTGGTCAACAACGCCGGCATCCAGCATGTCGCGCCGGTGGAGCAGTTCCCGGTGGAGCGCTGGGACGCCATCATCGCCATCAACCTGTCCTCGGCATTCCACACCACACGCCTGGCCCTGCCCGGCATGCGCGAGCGCAACTGGGGACGGATCATCAACGTCGCCTCGGTGCACGGGCTGGTCGGCTCCGAGCAGAAGGCCGCCTACGTCGCCGCCAAGCACGGCCTGGTCGGGCTGACCAAGGTCGTCGCGCTGGAAACCGCCACCACGCCGATCACCTGCAATGCCATCTGCCCCGGCTGGGTGCTGACCCCGCTGGTGCAACAGCAAATCGACGAGCGCGCCCGAGAGAGTGGCGACGAGCAGCGCGCCCGCCACGACTTGCTGGCCGAGAAGCAACCGTCGCTGGACTTCGTCACACCGGCGCAGCTGGGCGCCATGGCGCTGTTTCTCTGCAGCGAGGCCGGCGATCAGGTGCGCGGCGCGGCATGGAACATGGATGGCGGCTGGGCCGCACGCTAACCGTGGATTGACCTGCGGCAAAGCGCACGAGCAAAACTTGCGCGGCCGCTTGGCAAGCGCCCAGTGCTGGGGCTAGATAGCAACTATCCTCCCAGCGAAACCGCCCGCATGACCAGCATTTCCAGCGACACGCCGCTCAACGGCAAAGCCCCGGTGCACCTGGCGCTGCGCCGGGTCGCCATCGATACCTACCGCGAGAACGTCGCCTATCTGCACCGTGACTGCGCCGCCTGCCGCGCCGAAGGCTTCCAGGCGCTGGCCAAGGTGGAGATACGCGTCAACGGCCGGCGCATCCTCGCCAGCCTCAACCTGGTGGACGACCCGAGCATCGTCGGCTGCGACGAGCTGGGCCTGTCCGAGGATGCCTTCGCCCAGCTCGGCGCCGAAGCCGGTGTACCGGCGGCGATCGCCCAGGCCGAGCCGGCCGCATCGATCCCGGCACTGCACCGCAAGATCGCCGGCGAACGCCTGAGCCGCGATGACTTCCTGGCGATCATGCGCGACATCGCCGAGCACCGTTACTCGAAGATCGAGCTGACCGCCTTCGTGGTCGCCTGCAACCAGGGCGAGCTGGATCGCGAGGAGGTCTTCTTTCTCACCGACGCGATGATCCGCGTCGGCCGCCGGCTCGACTGGCGCGAGCACCCGGTGGTGGACAAGCACTGCATCGGCGGCATCCCCGGCAACCGCACCTCGATGCTGGTGGTGCCCATCGTCGCCGCGCACGGGATGCTCTGCCCGAAGACCAGCTCGCGGGCCATCACCTCGCCGGCCGGCACCGCCGACACCATGGAGGTGCTGGCCAACGTCGAACTGCCGTTCGAGCGCCTCTGCGAAATGGTCCGCGAGGAACGCGGCTGCCTGGCCTGGGGCGGCAGCAGCGACCTCTCCCCGGCCGATGACGTGCTGATCGCCGTCGAGCGGCCGCTGTCGATCGACTCGCCGGGGCAGATGGTCGCCTCCATCCTGTCGAAGAAGATCGCCGCCGGCTCCACCCACCTGCTGCTGGACATCCCCATCGGCCCGACGGCCAAAGTGCGTTCGATGGCCGAGGCGCAGCGCCTGCGCAAGCTGTTCGAGTTCGTGGCCACGCGCCTGGGCCTGACCCTGGACGTGGTCATCACCGATGGTCGCCAACCGATCGGCAATGGCATCGGCCCGGTACTGGAGGCGCGCGACGTGATGCAGGTGCTGCAGAACGACCCGGCGGCGCCGATCGACCTGCGTCAGAAGGCCCTGCGCCTGGCCGGGCGCATGCTCGAGTTCGATCCCGATGTGCGCGGCGGCGACGGTTATGCCATCGCGCGTGACATCCTCGACTCCGGGCGGGCGCTGAAGAAGATGCGCTCGATCATCGCCGCCCAGGGCGGCAAGCCGTTCGATCATAACCATCCGCCGCTGGCACGGCTCAGCTTCGATGTACTGGCCGACTGCGACGCGGTGGTCACCGGCATCGACAACCTGCAGCTGGCACGCATTGCCCGGCTGGCCGGCGCACCCAAGGTGCAGGGCGCCGGCGTGGACATCCTGCGCAAGCTCGGCGAACCGGTGCGGGCCGGCGACTGTCTGTATCGCGTTTACGCGGACTTTCCCGCCGACCTCGCCTTCGCCCGCCAGGCCACCGAACGCGCCAGCGGCGTCAGCCTCGGCAGCCCCGAGCAGGTCCCAACCGTATTCGTGGAGTTCTGATGCAAAGCCAGCTGCTGTATTTCGATGACGAGCGCGCCGCCGCCCTGCGCCTGGCCGAAGCCTCCGGCCTGCCCGCGGCGCAGATCGAATGCCACCGTTTCCCCGATGACGAGCTGCGCCTGCGCCTGCCGCTGGCCGAAGGCGAAGCGATAGCCGAACAGTTGGTGCTCTACCGCGGCCTCGACCACCCCAACGAAAAGCTGGTCGAGCTGCTGCTGGTGGCCGGTGAAGCGCGCCGCCTGGGCGCCAAGCGACTGATCCTGGTCACGCCCTATCTGGCCTACATGCGCCAGGACATCGCCTTCAACCCGGGCGAGGTGGTCAGCCAGCGGGTGATCGGCCAGCTGCTGGCCGGCCAGTTCGACGCACTGATCACCGTCGACCCGCACCTGCACCGCGTCGCCACCCTGCAGGAGGCGGTGCCGCTGGCCGATGCGGTCACCCTTTGCGCGGCCCCGGCGCTGGCGCGACTGATCGCCGAACGGCATCCC
Source organism: Stutzerimonas sp. KH-1 (assembly GCF_054483855.1). Classification (NCBI taxonomy): domain Bacteria; kingdom Pseudomonadati; phylum Pseudomonadota; class Gammaproteobacteria; order Pseudomonadales; family Pseudomonadaceae; genus Stutzerimonas; species Stutzerimonas sp. KH-1. The sequence goes on from NZ_CM137011.1 coordinate 2,719,344, forward strand.
GATGCGCTGCTGATCGGCCCGGACGCCGAGGCGCTGCAATGGATCGAGGCGGCCGCCGCCGAGCATGGTTTCGAGCATGGCGTGTGCAACAAGCTGCGCCATGGCGACCATCAAGTGGAGATCGCCTTGCCGGACCTGCAGTTCGCCGGGCGCCATGTGGTACTGCTCGATGACGTCGCCAGCTCCGGGCGCACCCTTGCCGAGGCCGCGCAGAAACTGCTGGCCGCTGGCGCCGCCTCGGTGGACGTGGCCGTGACCCACGCGCTGTTCGCCGGCGACGCGCTGCAGGTGATCCGCGCCGCCGGTGTCGGGCACGTCTGGAGCACCGACTGCATCGCCCACGAAAGCAACGCCGTGAGCATGGCGCCGCAGCTGGCCGAGGCGCTCAGGCCGCTGCTGCGCTGACAGGTAGGGTGGAAAACGCGCAGCTTTTCCACCGAAACCCGGCGAACCACCTCGGCAGCGGCGGATCAATCGCGTGGACAAGGCGCTGCCGTTGTCCACCCTACGAGCGCCCTGCCTGGCCCGACCGTCTGAACCCATCGCCGTGCCCACCGTAGGGTGGAAAACGCGCAGCTTTTCCACCGAAACCCGGCGAACCAACTCGGTGGGACGGATCAGCCGCGTGGACAAGGCTGTGCCGTTGTCCACCCTACCCCTCACCCACGCTCGGCTCATCAAGCGCCACCTGCGCTGAATCGCCGTAGCGCTTCTGGCAGCGCTCGCAGAAGAACGCCCGGCGCCGGCTGCGCCCCAGTTCTTTCACCTTCACCAGCGCAATCCGGCAGCGCACGCAGGTGTTCTTGCCGTGCGCCAGCCAGTTGGCCTTGAGCACGCCGGCCCTTTTCCAGTCGAGAAACTGGAAGCTGTAGGTGCGAGCCTCGCGCACCAGCTCGCGCAGCTTGGCCGGCGGCAGTTCGCCGATCAGCGACAGCGGGTGCACGCGGATGCGATAGAGCACCTCGTTCTTGATGATGTTGCCGGAGCCGGCGAACAGCGTCTGGTCCAGCAGCGCATCGCAGGCCAGCAGGCGCGGGTGCTCGCGCAGGCGTTTGAGCGTGACGCGCGGGCTCCAGGCGTCGCTCATCAGGTCCATGCTCCAGTCGTACGTCGCATCCAGCGGCCCTTCGATCAACTGCACGGAACAGGCATAGAAACTCAGCTCGCCGTCGGCAAACCCCAGGCTCAGCCGTGCGGTGGCGTCCTTGCGTTCGTTGATGCGGTAGCTGCCGAACAGCAGCAGGTGGATGCGTACGGAGACATCCTCCAGCTCGATCAGCAGATGCTTGCCCCAGCTGCGGAATTCACGCACCACCTGGCCGGTCAGCCGTGCCTTGTCGACCTTGGCACTGCCTTCGGCGCGCTCGATGCGCTGACCGGTGAACGCCGCGACTTCCTCGCGGAGAATGACGATGGATGGACCTTCGGGCATGGATGCACCAGCTGATCTGCCTTTCTCGATCAGACTCGCCCGTGCGGCGAAGGTGCGTAGCGCGCTACCAGGCCAGCTGCAGCCTGCTCTCGAACTCGCGCGGTTCACCACTCAGCGGATCGCGGAAGCGCAAGCCGCGCGCCAGGAGCTTGAGCGGGCGGCTGTAATCGTCCTGGTCGCGCTCCTCGCGCGGTAGCAGCTGCGGGTAGAAGGGATCGTTGCAGATGCCGGCGCCGAGGGTCGCCATATGCAGACGCAGCTGGTGCTTGCGCCCGGTGATCGGCGTCAGGGCGTAGCGCCAGAGGCGGTCGCGGCGCTCGAGCACCTCGATCAGCGTTTCGCTGTTCGGCTCGCCGTCGCCTTCGCGCATCAGGAAGAACGGCTCGCCCGGCACCATGCACAGCTGCCGGCGCAGGGGAAACTCGAGCCTGGGCAGTGCCGGGCAGATCGCCTCGTAGCGCTTGGCGATCCGCCGCTCGCGGAACAACGCCTGGTAGGCGTCGCGGCTCTCGCGGTTGGCCGAGAACAGCACCAGCCCGGCGGTGAGGCGATCGATCCGGTGAATCGGCACCAGATCGGCGTTACCCAGCCGTTTGCTAAGCCGCGCCAGCAGGGTTTCGTTGACGTATTCGCCAGCCGGCATCACCGAGAGAAAGTGCGGCTTGTCCGCCACCACCAGATGCTCGTCGACGTGCAGGATGCGCTCTTCGAACGGCACCGGCGTCTCGTTGGGTACCTCGCGGAAATAATGCACGCGCATGCCGACCCGGTACGGCCGGGCCGCGTCGATCGGCTGCATGTCGGCATCCAGCACCCGGCCGCGGGCCATGCGATCGAGCCAGGTGGCGCGGTCGATTGCCGGAAAGCGCTCGCACAGGCAGTCGAGCACCGTAGGCCAGTCGCCTTGGGGCAAATGCAGGGTGCTGGGACGGGAATTGGAGGGGGGCATCGGATCGGGTGCACAACGACAGGGGCGTCGATGATACCCGCTCTGCCGGCGGCTGCCTCCTCTGGGAAGCGCCGCGGCAGACGAGGGAAGAGTTCACGGCCGGAGCGGCAATGAACCCGGCGCGGCGTTTCGGCCGCGCGGCAGACGTATCAGTCTTCCCTGTCCTTGGTCACCTCGCCGGTGCGGCCGTCGATCTTGAATTCATATTTCTTGCCGTCCTGCTTCATGCCCTCGCCTTCCCAACCGTCGTCATCGGCTTCGATGCCGTGCAGTTCGGTGTAGCCGGCGGCCTTGGCCTTCTCCACGGCCTGCTCGAGGGTGATCCAGTCGGCGCCGGGCTTGTCGGCAGCGAAAGCCGCACCGGAACCCAGGACGGCGACAGCGAACGCGGCAGTCAGTGTCTTGTTGTACATCTCGTTTTTCCTTCTGCGTACGGAATCGGATCGGGCCACGTGGATGGCCCCTGCCTGAATTACGAGCCCAGCGGCGACCGCTAAGTTCAACCGCCGCGGTGTGCATTCGCCGGCGCTGTGTCGATTTCAGCGAGCGCCAGACGACTCCTTCACAGGGCCATCGCCGCGCGACGCGGGCCCCCTCCCACCCCCGATATCCATGCACGAGGTTTTTGCCATGACAACGCACAAGGTCGTATCCGACCAGGACTGGCTCGCCGCCCACAGCGCCCATCTACGCGAGGAGAAGCAGCTCACCCGCCAACGCGACGCACTCTTCGAGAAGCGCCGGCAATTGCCCTGGCGGCGCATCACCCAGGACTACCGCTTTCACGACGCCAGCGGCGCGGTTCGCCTGAGCGAGCTGTTCGAGGGCCGCAGCCAGCTGGTGATCAAGCACTTCATGTTCGGCCCGGACTGGAGCGAGGGCTGCGTCGGCTGCTCCTTCGAGGCCGATCACATCGGCGGCGCGCTGCTGCACCTGCTGCATCATGACGTCAGCTTCGCCGCCATCTCCCGCGCGCCATTCGAGCGGCTGGATGCGTTTCGCCGTCGTATGGGCTGGCAGTTCCGCTGGCTGTCATCGGCCGGCAGCCCGTTCAACCGCGACTTTCACGTCTCCTTCGATGCCGAGGACATCGTCGAGGGCAAGGTCTTCTACAACTACGCGTGGCAGCCCTTCGTCTGCGAGGAGCTGTCGGGCTTCAGCGTCTTCTACCGGGACCCGCAGGGCGAGATCTTCCACACCTTTTCGGCCTTTGGTCGCGGCGCGGAAGGGCTGCTCGGCACCTACGTGCTGCTGGACATGACGCCGAACGGCCGCAACGAGACCGGCCCGCAGCACAACCTCACCGACTGGGTCCGCCTGCACGACCGTTACGACAGCGACGATCGGGTTGCGCCCACCGGCCGTTCGCAACCCGCCGCCGGCTGTTGCCACGAACAGATGCGCCGCTGAACTAGCGACGGCGGATGAAGACGATCCGCGGATCCATCTCGCCGTCGGTGAAGCGAAACTCCACCGCATCGCCGACGGCCAGCCCGCCGAGCTGATGCCGAGTCACCTTGAACGGCATGATCATGGCCGGCCAATTCAGTGCCGGCACCGGACCATGGGCGATGGTCACGCTGCCCTGTTCGACATCGATGGCACGAATCTCGCCGGTGGCCTCGAAACTCGCCTCGGCTTCCAGGCTGTTGCCGGTCGAGACGTCATCCACCGCGGGTGGCGTGGTGGAAGGCTTCAGCAGATCCTCGGCCATGACGACCACACCGGCTGTGCCAAGCACGGCCAGCAGCACGACGAAAACACTTTTCATGGCTATCCCCCTGAACGACCGCTGCAGATGAACGATGCCGCAAAGCTTAGCTGCCAGACGCCTGTCCGCCCTCGCTCGAACGGTGCATTCGCAGCCGGCGGATGACATTCAGTTTCATTTAAGCCAGCGCTCGTAACCTGTGAACCGTCGAAACCAACCACAGGAATCAACACCATGAAAACACTGACTACTCTGCTCACCGCCACCACCCTCGCCTTGGGCGCCAACCTGGCACTGGCCAAGGACATCGGCCCGGACGAAGCACTGAAGCTGCGCGATGCCGGCACCATCCAGTCGTTCGAGAAGCTCAACGAAGCGGCCCTGGCCAAGCACCCCGGCGCCACCGTCGAGGAAACCGAGCTGGAAGAAGAGTACGGCCGCTACGTCTACCAGCTTGAATTGCGCGACGACAAAGGTGTGCAATGGGACGTCGAGCTCGACGCCAAGACCGGCGAAGTGCTGAAGGACCACCAGGACGACTAAAGGCCACCCATGCGTGCCCCTCTTCTTGTAACGCTGCCACTGGTTCTGCTGCTCGCCGCCGCCCCGGCGGTGAGCCGCGACCTGGATCAGGACGAAGCCCTGCGGCTGCGCCGCGAAGGCCTCATCATGCCGCTGGAAGCCTTGCTCCAGCGCGCCCTTGAGCACCATCCGGGGGCCAGCCTGCTGGAAGCGGAACTGGAAGAGGAAGACGGCCGCTACGTCTACGAAATCGAACTGCTCACCACCCAGGGCGTTGCCCGCGAGCTGGAATTCGATGCTCGCGACGGTCGCCTGATCAAGGATGAGGAAGACTGATGCGCCTGCTGCTGGTCGAAGACAGCGTGCCGCTGGCCGATGAACTGATCGCCAGTCTCAACCGCCAGGGCTACGCCACCGACTGGCTCGCCGATGGCCGAGACGCCGAATACCAGGGCGCCAGCGAGCCCTACGACCTGATCATTCTCGACCTCGGATTGCCCGGCAAACCGGGGCTCGAGGTATTGCGCGCCTGGCGCGCCGCCGGGGTCGCCACCCCGGTACTGATCCTCACCGCGCGCGGCTCCTGGGCCGAACGCATCGACGGCCTCAAGGCCGGTGCCGACGACTACCTGACCAAACCCTTTCATCCCGAGGAGCTGCTGCTGCGCATCCAGGCGCTGCTGCGCCGTGCCCACGGCCTGGCCAACCAGCCGCTGCTGCAGGCTGGCGGCCTGGAACTGGACGAATCGCGCCAGAGCTGCCGCAAGGACGGCAAGGACATCGAACTGACCGCTGGCGAGTTCCGCCTGCTGCGCTACTTCATGCTGCACCCCGGCCAGCTGCTGTCGAAGACCCAGCTCACCGAACACCTCTACGACGGCGAAACCGAACGCGACTCCAACGTCATCGAGGTGCACATCAATCGGCTGCGCGGCAAGCTCGGCCGCGAGTTGATCGAAACGCGCCGCGGCCAGGGCTATCGCTTCGGCGGCGCGGCGTGAAGTCGATCCAGCGCAGCCTCGGTCTGGCGCTGATCGCCACCCTGCTGCTGGTGGCGCTGGTGCTGGTGCAGACCAGCCTCTGGCTCTTCGAGTCAGGTCTCCGGCGCAGCCTGGAAACCGATCTGCGCGAGGAAACCGAGGGCCTGCTGATTGCTCTGGTGAAGGGGCCGAACGGCGACCAGTTGGATGTGCAGCGCCTCAACCCACGTTATCAGCGGCCGTTTTCCGGTCACTATTTCAAGATCGAACTGCCCGAGCGCACCTGGCGCTCCCGCTCGCTGTGGGACGCCTCGCCAGAATGGCCGGAACGCGCGGGCCTGGCGGACGAACTGCTCGACGGCCCGCAGGAACAGCGACTGCTGGGTTACCGCGCCGAGTACCGCCGCGACGGACAGCCGATCGTCATCAGCGTGGCGCAGGACTACACGCCAGTCCTCGACAGCTTCGCCCGCGTGCGGCTGAGCGGCCTGGGACTGGTCGGCTTCGCGCTGCTCGCCCTGCTGCTCTTGCAGCGCTACGCCATGGGCCTGGCGCTGCGCCCGCTGGAGCGTGCCCGGCAGCAGATCGCCCAGCTGCAACAGGGCCAGCGCCAGCAACTGGATCAGCAGGCGCCGGTCGAACTGCAGCCGCTGGTGGAGCAGATCAATCATCTGCTCAGCCACACCGAGGAGACCCTGCAACGTTCACGGCACGCACTGGGCAACCTCGGCCATGCGCTGAAGACGCCACTGGCGGTGCTCGGCAGCCTGGTGCAACGCGACGAACTGGCCGCCCACCCCGAACTGCAGGCCAGCCTGCAGGAGCAGCTGGAGCAGATCCAGCAACGGGTCAGCCGCGAGCTGGGTCGCGCGCGGCTGTCGGTCGATGTGCTGCCCGGTGCCCATTTCGACTGCGACGCCGAACTGCCGGCGCTGTTCGACACCCTGGCGATGATCCACCGCTCCGACCTCGAGCTGCGCTGGCACGCCCCGGCTGGCTGCCGCCTGCCGCGTGATCGCGAGGACATGCTCGAGCTGCTGGGCAACCTGCTGGACAACGCCTGCAAGTGGGCGAACAGCCGCGTCGAGCTGACCATCGAGCGATCGCGCGACGGCTTCGTGCTGCTGGTGGACGATGACGGGCCGGGCATTCCAACCCAACAACGGGAGATGGTCATCAACCGCGGCGTGCGGCTGGACGAGCGCGCAGAAGGCCACGGCCTGGGGCTGGGGATCGTCAGCGATATCCTGACGGCGTGGCGTGGCGAGTGGAGCCTGGAGGAAAGTCCGCTGGGCGGGCTGCGCGTGCGTATCGCACTGCCCGCGATGCGCTAAGCGGGGCTATTGCGGGCGGGCCAGTTCGTTGCGCATGTCTTCGAGGATGGTTTCCACCAGCAGCGTGTTCTGAACCTGGTGTCCGGCGACGATGCGCGTGGCGTGGGTGCCGTTGATCGGGTAGCCGACATGGACTTCCAGACGGCCGTCCGCCTTCGGTTCGACACGGGTGCGGTATTGCGAAGTGAAGGTTTCGGCCAGGTGACGGGACAAAGTCTTCATGGAACATCTCTACAGGTGAGCCTGACACAAAGACCCTGTACCAAGCTCGGAGATTCCAGCCGTCCATCGGGAAGCGTTCAGCCTTCAACAAACTGCAACCTGTCTCAGCCCTTTCGTTCGCCGTCGGCGTACGCCAGCCAGGCCAGCAATGCCATCGCGACGAACGCCACGCCGGACCATGTCAGTGCAGCGATCAGCAGATTCATGTCGGTCACCCGTATCGAGTTGAAACACGCCTTGAATATATGTAGCGTTGCGCGACACGTCGACCCGCTCGACATAGGCATGTAAACCTTCGGTACAGGTGCAACGGCGATGAAAAGGAAGCAATCGATCAGTCAGATACGCTGGGACCTGGCGCTGCGCTACCGGTTGATCGAGACCATTGCCTGGTGGGAAGGCCGCCTGACCACGGGCCACCTGATGCAGAGCTTCGGCATCAGCCGCCAGCAGGCATCGAAGGACATCAATACCTACCTCAACGAACATGCGCCGAAAAACCTGACATATGACCGCCACCTGAAGGGCTACAAGCCGAGCAAGACCTTCCAGCCGCTGTTCATCGACGGCAGCGCCAGCGCCTATCTGCATTTGCTCGACCAGAACCGTGTCCGCGCCCCGCACATCGAAGGCCTGGCGCTAGCCTATGCACATACAGAAGTGCTGCAGGTACCGGACCGCAGCATCCGCCCCGAGGTGCTGCGCCCGATCCTGCAGGCCTGCCGCGAGGGGCTGCGCCTGGAGAGCGAATACGTCTCGCTGGCCAATCCGGAGGTGGAGATCCGCGTGATGGCGCCACACACGCTGGTCTTCACCGGCATGCGCTGGCACGTGCGCGCCTACTGCGAGAAAAACCGCGAATACCGCGACTTCGTACTCAGCCGCTTCCGCGGCGAGCCAGACCTGATGGATGAAAGCGAACACACCCGCGAACAGGATGAGGCGTGGATCACGCCGGTGACCGTACTGATCGAGCCGGATGCGCGCCTGAGCCCGGCACAGAAGGCGATCATCGAGGTGGATTACGGCATGGCCGACGGCCAACTGCCCGTCGAGACGCGCGGCGCCCTGGTGCAGTACGTGCTGCAACGCTTCGGCATCGATCCGAATACGGTGCAGGCCAATGCGGCGGCGCAGCAGCTGCAGGTGGGGAATCTGCAGGCGTTGAAGGGGTGGTTGTACTCGTGAGGGCTTGTGGGAGTGGTCGTGATCGTGAAGGGCCGCTGCCTCCATGTGGGAGCGGTCTTGACCGCGAAGAGCGTCGGCACGGATTTCGGTATGTGAGCGCCGCGCTTTCCTGGGCCTGGAATCCGGGTTGCGCCTCTCACGGCGCGTCACTTTTTCTTGTCTGGCCAAGAAAAAGTAACCAAAAAGAAGGCCACCCCAGCATCCGGCCCTTCGCTGCGCGAAGGGTACCCTCACTCCATCGCCATTCCAGGGGCACGCTGCGAAGGGCCATCCATGGCCCTGCGCAGCTCTCGCGGCATCCATGCCGCTCAACCCCTTCCACAGCGACTACGTTCGGCCTCCTGAGGGGGACTTGGGTCCGAGTCGCCTGTGAGTTTCCGAGAGATAGTAGAGGCGAAAGTCTGTGCCGTTTATCGCGTGCAGAACCATTGATGGTCCCTACGCCCTGTGTATTGCCACGCGGATCAACCAAGCAGAGTGTAGATGTGGCCAATTACAACGCCCCCCGCCCAGTGCCTTTTGCGCAAGCTTTCAGGCAACACCAAACGCCCCTTTCAGAAGGCCGAATGGAATCCGCGTGGAGGGGAGTGAGCGGCATGGATGCCGCGAGAGGACTGGGCGTCCCCGCGTACAAGGGCCATGGATGGCCCTTGTACGCCGGCCCCCGGAACGTGGATGAAATGAGGGAAGTCTCGCGCAGCGAGACCCGGATGCAGGGGCAAGACTTTTTGGTTCCTTTTGGGGCGACTGCCAAAAGGGACTCGCCCAGCAGGGCGAAACCAATGCATCTACCCATCACCGCGATAGGCTGTATCCCGCGAAGCCAACGTCCAAAAGCTTCGCCAGCAGAGACTCGCCACCCTCCTCCGCGCCTACGGATACGCTGCACAAACGCTGCGCCCAGCCTCCTCCACCCTGCCGCGGCCCGTCGCGACACCTACGAAGAAAACTCCCTCGCATGCGCCTGATCCACACCTCCGACTGGCACCTCGGCCAGACCCTCCACGGCCAGGACCGCGACCACGAACACGCGCAGTTCCTCGCCTGGCTGCTCGACCAGCTGGTAGCCCACCGCGCCGACGCCCTGTTGATCGCCGGCGACGTGTTCGACACGGTCAACCCGCCACTCAAGGCCCAGGAACGCCTCTACGACTTCATCGTCCGCGCCCACGAAAAGCTCCCGCAGCTGGACATCGTGATGATCGCCGGCAACCACGACTCGGGCGGGCGCATCGAGCTGCCGGCGCCGTTGATGAAGCGCCTCAATGCCCATGCCGTTGGCCGCATCAGCTGGGTCGCCGAGGGCCAGCTGGACCACCAGCGGCTGCTGGTGCCGCTGCACGACGCCAATGGCAATACCGCCGCCTGGTGTCTCACCCTGCCCTTCCTGCGCCCGGCCGAGGTCACCGGAATGACGCTGGGCGACGACTACATGGCCGGCATTCGCCAGGTGCATGAACGCCTCATCGCCGCCGCCGAATCCGCACGCCAGCCCGGCCAGGCACTGGTTGCCATGAGCCATGCGCACATGGCCGGCGGCGCGGTGTCGGAAGAGTCCGAGCGCAATATCGTCATCGGCAATGCCGAGGCCCTGCCGGCCAGCCTGTTTCCCGAGTCCGTCGCCTACGTCGCCCTCGGCCACCTGCACAAGCCGCAGCAGGTCGCCGGGCTGGCGCGCATCCGCTATAGCGGCTCGCCGCTGCCGCTGTCCTTCGCCGAGGTCAACTACCCGCATCAGGTGCTGCTCGTCGAACTCGACGGCGAGCAGCTGGCGCAGGTCGAAAGCCTGCCGGTGCCGCGCGCGGTGGAGATGATCCGCATCGGCCGCGCCCCGCTGGCCGAGGTGATTGCCGCGCTGGAGGCGCTGCCGCCCACCGGCCTGTTCGACGAACATTTGCCCTGGCTGGAGGTACGCGTACTGCTCGACGAACCGCTGCCAGACCTGCGCCAGCGCATCGAAACCGCGATAACCGACAAGGCCTGCCGGCTGGTGCGCATCGCCAGCGAATACGCCGGCAAGCGCAGCGAGACGGAATCGGACGTGCTGCTCGGCCTCGACCAGATCACTCCGCAGGAATTGTTCGCCCGCGCATGGGAGGCCGAGTATGGCAACCCGGCGGACGAACAGGCGCTGGACGATTTCGCCACCCTGCTGCAACGAGTCGAGTTCGCCCATTCGGAGGATGACCGATGAGAATCCTCGCCATCCGCCTGAAGAACCTGGCGTCGCTGGCCGGAGAACAGGTCATCGATTTCACCGCGGAACCCCTGGCCAGCGCCGGGCTGTTCGCCATCACCGGGCCCACCGGTGCCGGCAAGAGCACCATTCTCGACGCCCTGTGCCTGGCGCTGTTCGGCAGCACGCCGCGACTCGACAGCGTTTCGCCGCTGAACAAGGTGCCCGAGGTAGATGCCGAGATCGGCGGTGGCGACGAGCGCAACCTGCTGCGCCGCGGCTGCGGCAGCGGCTACGCCGAGGTCGATTTCGTCGGCGTCGACGGTCACCGCTACCGCGCACGCTGGGAGGTCAAGCGCGCCCGCGAGAAGATCGACGGCCGCCTGCAGGCCAGCAGCCAGAGCCTTACGGATCTCGACAGCGGCACGCTCCTGGCCAGCGGCAAGAAACGCGAATTCAAGGAACTGCTCGAAGCCCGCCTGGGGCTGACCCTGGCCCAGTTCACCCGCGCCGTGCTGCTGGCGCAGAGCGAGTTTTCCGCCTTCCTCAAGGCCGACGACAACGAGCGCGGCACTCTCCTGGAAAAGCTCACCGATACCGGCCTCTACAGTCGCCTCGGTCAGGCCGCGTTCGAGGCCGCCAAAGAGGCGAAGGAAGGCCTCGCCCGCTTGGAGCAGCATGCCGGCGGCCTGCAGCCACTGGAGCCGGAGCAGCGTGACGAATTGGAGCGCGAACATCAGGCCCAGCTCGACGAACTGAAAGCGCTGCAGCAGCAACTCAAGGCGCTGGAAGCACAACGGCAATGGCTCAGCGAACTGCAGCGTCTGGAAAACGAGCGCGAAGCGGCATGCCAGCAACTGCAGGATGCCGAATACGAGCGCGAAAACCTCGCCGAGGCCCGGCGCATCCTCGACCTGTTCGAGCAACTGGCGCCGCAACGCCATCGTTTCCTGCGCCTGCAGGATCTCGGCCCGCTGCTGGACAAGGCCGCCGACAGCCTGGCGCGCCTGCAGCATGAGGAACAGGCCGTGCAGCAGCGCCTGGCCGAGCTGCAGAGCCAATGCAGCGCCGCCAGCGAGCAACTGCGTTCGGCCGAACAGGCGCGCCAGGACGCCGAGCCGCGGCTCGTCCAGGCGCGCCGTGAAGAGGAACGCCTGCAGCATCTGAACGCCGACCTGACCACTATCCGCGAGGACAGCACCCGGGCCGATGCCGAGGTGACTGCAGGCGCAGCGACGCTCACGCAGCTCGCCGAGCGCCAGCAGTGCGCCGCGGCGGAACTTGCCGCGCTAAGCCAGCAACTGGACAAGAGCGCCGCGCTGCAACCGCTCTGCAGCGCCTGGGACGGCTATCGCCCGCGCCTGCAACAGGCCGTGCAGCTGGCGGCACGGCTGCAGCAAGGTCAGGGCGAACTCCCGGCACTGGAAGCGCGGGCCAAGGCCGCCGAAACCCAGCAAAGCCTGGCCCGCGAGGCGCTGGACGCTCTGCAGCATGAGCGCGGCAGCGAAGTCGGCCTGGCCGAACAGCTCACCCAACTGCACGGGCAGCTGGACCAATGGCGCCAGGCCGAGCGCGAAACCGCGGCTCTGCGCGAACTCTGGGCGCAGCAACGCGGGCTCGAAACCAGCCGGCGCGAACTGGCCGACGCCGCTACCGGCCAGCAGGTGGAGCTGGACGGCCTGGTGCCGCTGGGCAAACAGGTCCGCGCCGAGCGCGACGCCGCCGAGCAGGCGCTGAACGTCACCCTTGCCTTGCTCGAACGCCAGCGCCTGGCGCGCAGTGCGAATGTCGAGGCGCTACGCGCCGCGCTGGTGCCGGGCGAGCCCTGCCCGGTCTGCGGCAGCCAGGAACATCCCTGGCATGCGGCCGATGCCATGCTCGCCGGCCTCGATCAGCAGGACGACCGCGAGGCCGAACGCGCGCGCGAAGCGCTGCAGGCCCAGGAACAGCGCCTGCAGGAACTGCGCGACCGCCACGTCGCGCTCAGCACCCAGTTGCGCCAGAGCCAGCAGCGTCAGAGCGAGGTCGAGGCGCAGCTGCAGACGCTGGCCCCGCGTCTACACGCCCTGTCAGCGCATGCCGAACTGCTTCGCCAACCCGAAGGAATGCGCGCGGACTGGCTGGGAGCCCGCGTGGCGACCCTGAACCAGCAGATCGCCGATGCCAGCCGGCAGCAACAACAACTGCTCGGGTTGCAGCAGCGCAGCGAAACCCTGCAGCAGACCTGGCAGGCCGCGCGCGAGGCCTGCGTCGAAGCGACCCAGCAGCTCGAGCGCCAGCGCGATGCCCTCGCCCGCGACGCCCAGCAGCTCGACGCAGAGCTGACGGCCTTCGCCGAACTGTTGCCCGGCGAAAGACTGCAGCGCTGGCGCGAAGATCCGGCGCAGACCTTTATGCAGCTGGACGCCGACATCGCCACGCGCCTGCAGCAACTGCAGGCGCAAGCCGAGCTGGCCGAGGAGCTGCGCCAGTGCGAGCAGCGCCAAAGCGACGAACAGCTGCAGCAGCGCCATCGCCAGGAGAAGCAGGCGAGCTGCCAGGCACGCCTGGCCGAACGCGAGAAGCTGCTGCTGGCCTGCCGGCAGGCGCTGCAGACCAGCCTCGGCGAGCAGCCCAGCGCCAATACCTGGCAGCAGCAACTGGACCTGGCCATCCAGGCCGCGCGCCAGGCCCAGGTCGAAATCGACCGCCAACTCAACGACGGCAGGCTCGGTCTGACCCGCTTGCAGAGCGAACAGCAGAGCTGCCGCCAGCGCCACGCCGAGCTGCAGCAGGAGCGCGAGGCGCTGCAGGTCGAACTCGCCGCATGGCGCAGCGCCCATCCGGCGCTGGACGACTCCACCCTCGCCCAGTTGCTGCAGATGGACGAGGCACTGCTGAGCGAGGCGCGCCAGCGCCTGCGAGACAACGCCGAAACTCTGACCCGCTGTCGCGAGCGACTCGACGGCTGTCTCGCCCGACTGGCCAGCCATCAGCAGCAACAGACCGAGGCGCCTGAGGCCACGCAGCTGCAACAGGCACACGCCGAACAGCTGCAGCGCTGCGAACAGGCCGAGCAGCGCTGTGCCGAAACCCGCGCCGCGCTGCTCGACGACGACAAGCGTCGCAGCCAAAGCCAGGCGCTGCTGGCGCAGATCGACGAGGCGCGCGCCGAAATGCAGCGCTGGGGGCGTATCGCCGCGCTGATCGGCTCTAGCGACGGCGGCGCCTTCCGCAAGATCGCCCAGGCCTACAATCTCGACCTGCTGGTGCAACACGCCAACGTGCAGCTGCGTCAGCTGGCGCGCCGTTATCGGCTCAAGCGCGGCGGAAGTCCGCTGGGCCTCTTGGTGATGGATACCGAGATGGGCGACGAGCTGCGCTCGGTACATTCGCTGTCCGGCGGCGAGACCTTTCTCGTCTCGCTGGCCCTGGCGCTGGGCCTGGCCTCGATGGCCTCGAGCAAGCTGAAAATCGAATCGCTGTTCATCGACGAAGGCTTCGGCAGCCTCGACCCCGAGTCGCTGCAGATCGCCATGGACGCGCTGGATTCGCTGCAGGCCCAGGGCCGCAAGGTGGCAGTGATCAGCCACGTCGCCGAGATGCACGAACGCATCCCGGTGCAAATCCAGGTGCGTCGTCAGGGCAATGGGCAGAGCGGGCTGAAGATCGTCGGCGGACTGTCCTAGCGGTCGCCGGGCTGGCAGACCTTGCGGCCATTGGTCCGCTTGTGTTTCGCCAGCATCGGCCGTAAGGTTCGCGCGTTTTCTTATCCGCCCAGGTGTGCGCGACCAAAAGGTCCGCATTAAACGGGAAGCCGGTGCGCTCGAAGAGCAAGGCCGGCGCTGCCCCCGCAACGGTAATCGACCGCGATCCTCAGGGATCGCCGTCCGCTCGACAGCCACTGTGTTCCGACATGGGAAGGTGAGCGTGATGCGCGTCGAAAGCCCGGAGACCGGCCTGACGGATTCGACTGGTGTTGCGGAGGGCAGCACCGTCAAGCGCTGCCGCCGTAATTCCCGCGCTTGTTCCTGCCCTCCTCAAAAGTCTGCGATCTTTTGAGGAATTCCAAGAATGAAACTGTCCCGACTTGCCCTCGCCGTGGCGCTGCTGCCTGGCGCGCAGGTGTTTGCTGCCGATGCCGAGCAGGAACTGCCGAGCATGCTTATCACCTCGGCCCGCCAGGCCGAACCCCGCGCCCAGGCCACTGCAGCCAATACCGTCTTCACTCGCGCCGATATCGAACGCCTGCAGGCACGCAGCGTGCCTGAGCTGCTGCGGCGTGTGCCAGGCGTACAGGTAAGCAGCCCTGGCGGTGTGGCGTCGCTATCGCTGCGCGGCACCGGTACTGCACAAACGCTGGTGCTGGTCGATGGCCAACGCATCGCTTCAGCCACCAGCGGTTTCGCCCGCCTCGACTACCTGGCTATCGACAACATCGAGCGCGTCGAAGTGATCCGTGGCCCGCGCTCCTCGCTTTACGGTGCGGATGCCATTGGTGGCGTCATCCAGATCTTTACCCGTGGCGGCAAACCCGGAATAAATCCGGAAGTCCGCCTGGCCGCCGGTAGCGACCAGACCTTTCAGCGCAGCCTGAGCCTGGCAGCCGGAACGGAACAGACTCGCATCCATCTGGGCGCCAGCCTAGACGAGCGCGACGGCTTCGACATCACCCGCGACAATCGCGGCGCTGACCAAGACAACGATGGCCAGCGCAACAAGGCCCTGCACTTGAAGCTGGATCACCAGTTCGATGCGGACTGGAAAGCCGGTTTGAGTCTCAACGACCAGCGCGGCAAGAACGAGTATGACGATGCCTACGAGTTCGCCCCGGGCACACCGCAGGACGAGTTTCGCGTCAGCAGCTACAGCGGTTATCTGGACGGCCAGCTAAGCGACGTCTGGAACAGCCGTCTGGAGCTGGGTCGCAGCTTCGATCGCAACCGCGCGGTCGGCTCCAACTACAATGACGGTCTGCTGGAGACCACCCGCCACTCTGCAGCCTGGATCAACCGTTTGCAGCTGAGCGAGCGTCAGCAGCTTAGCGTGGGCAGCGACTGGTACGAGGACCGCCTCGATGCCACCACCGCCTACCAGGAAGACAGCCGCGACAATCTCGCCTTTTTTGCTCAGCACAGCTTCCAGGGCGAACACTTCGGCACCGAGCTGGGTCTGCGTCACGACGACAACCAGCAGTTTGGCAGCCACAACAGCTGGAACGCAGCATTCAGCCTGCCGGTAGGTCAGTCGCAGCGCTGGATTCTGAGCTATGGCGAGGGCTTCCGCGCCCCGACGTTCACCGACCTCTACGCACCGCCCGCCTGGGGACCCAATCCGGACCTGAAGCCGGAGACTTCGAAGACGTACGAATTGCAATGGCGCGGCGAATTCGAAGAGACCCAACTGGAAGCCTCCCTTTATCGCACCGATGTCGAAGACATGATTGCCTGGGGTGGAACCCGGATGGAAAACGTCAGCCAGGCACGGATCAACGGTTTCGAAGCCAGCGCGGCGCGTGAGCTGTTGGGCTGGCAGGCGAGCCTCGGCGTTAGTGTCATTGATCCACGCGATAGGGACAGCGGCCGCGTACTACAACGCCGCGCCAAGCGCTCGCTAAGCCTGGATATAGACCGTCAGTTCGGCGCATTCGGAGTCGGTGCGACCTGGCAGGCCTTCAGCCAGCGCTTCGACGACAGCGCGTTCAATTCAAGCTACGAGTCTGAGCGCACCACAATCCCAGGGTATGCCGTGCTGAACCTTCGCACGAGCTGGCAGGCAACCCCCGAGATTCGCTGGGAAGCCAAGTTGGATAACGTGCTGAACAAGGACTATCACCTTGCCCTGTACCAGCGCGAATTCGCCAACATGGACAGCGCCTACGGCTACAAGGAGCAGGGTCGCACCGCGCTACTCGCCGTCACCTGGACTCCGTCACTGTAATGGCGTCTACCGGCACGCCCGCTCAGGGCGCTGCCGCCATCACCTCGCAGAGCTTCCGGATCGCCCCCAGCATCTGGAAGCTCGGTCGCTCCAGGCCCTTGTCCGGCACTTCCAGCAATCGCCCGTTGCGCACGGCATCGAGCTGTGGCCAGGCCTGCCACTCGTCCAGCTGCGCCCCGCTGCCGGCCAGGATGACTTGCGGGTCGCGGGCGAGCACCGCTTCGATGCTCACCTGCGGCGCGGCCAGGGTCAGGTCGGCGAAGACGTTGCGCCCGCCACACACCTCGATCGCTTCGCTGATGATCTGCTGCCCGCCGAGGGTATACAGCGGGCGGTTCCAGACCTGGTAGAACACCCGCAACGGCCGTTCACGGGCGTAGGCTGTGCGCAGCTCGGCGAGGCCGGCGCGAAACGCCTCGGCCAGGCGCTCGCCCTGCTCCGTGCGGCCGACCGCCTGGCCGATCACCCTGAATTGCTCGGCCAGCCCGTCGAGGCGAGTCTGCGCCACCACCAGCACGGGAACACCGAACTGCTGCAGCTGCTCGCGCTGGCTGCGCGGCACGCTGTCCGGCCAGAGCAGGACCAGATCGGGGCGCAGGCTGAGCAAGGTCTCCATCTCGACCTGGCCATAACGCCCCACCGATGGCACCTGAGCCAGGGCCGCAGGACGTTCGCCGCCGTCCAGCACACCGGCCAGGCGATCTACGGCATCGAGTTCCAGCATGATTTCGCTGAGCGAGGGCGCCAGGCTTACTACCCGCTGCGCGGCCACCGCAGGCAAGGTGGCCAGCAGCGCCAGAGCGGCGAGCAAAAGGTGACGCATCAGTGCAGCTGCCGCGGAATACGGTAGAGCACCAGCAGCACCAGGCTGCCGAATACCAGCAACAGGCGGGCAACCGGTTCCATGCCCAGCAGAGCCCCGGCGGCCGCGAACCAGGCCGGCAGCGAGGCGATCAGCAGCCCACGCCGGCGGAGGCGACGCAAGCGTGCCCAGGCGTCGGCCTCCATAGGGCCTCCCAACGCCTGCTCGGTGGCAATCAGTGCGTGCTTGAAGGCGGTGAAGGCCGGCAGGCTGAAGAACAGCGAGACCAGGCCGGCAGCGAAAAGAGGCAGGCCCCAGTCAACGCTCAGTGCCGGTGCACGGCCCAGCGCCAGCACAGGTATCACCATCAGGAGGGTGTGCAGCCAGCCGTCACGCGCGAGCTGGCGGCGAACGGCGAGGCGGTTCACGACTGCTCGGCTTCACCCTGGTGGATCTCGCCGAGCATGTGGCCGAGTTTGCCGGCCTTGGTGGCGAGGTACTTGCGGTTGTGCGGGTTGTGCGCGACCTGCAGCGGCTTGCGCTCGGCCACGCGGATGCCGAAGCCTTGCAGCGCCTTGACCTTGCGCGGGTTGTTGGTCATCAGCTTGATCTCGGCGATGCCCAGGTGCTCGAGCATCGGCAGGCAGATACCGTAGTCACGCATATCAGGCGCGAAGCCCAGGCGCTCATTGGCCTCGACGGTATCGGCGCCGGCATCCTGCAGCTCGTAGGCGCGGATCTTGTTCAGCAGGCCGATGCCGCGTCCTTCCTGACGCAGATAGAGCAGCACGCCACGGCCTTCGTCGGCAATCGCGCGCAGTGCCGCTTCCAGCTGGAAGCCGCAGTCACAACGCAGGCTGAACAGCGCATCGCCGGTCAGGCATTCGGAATGCAGACGCCCAAGCACCGGCTTGCCATCGGCCACGTCGCCGAGGGTCAGCGCGACATGTTCCTTGCCAGTGTCCTGGTCGAGAAAACCATGCATGGTGAACACGCCGAACGGTGTCGGCAGTTGGGAAGCGGCGACGAACACGACAGACACGGGCGGAAATCCCAGGCGGCAGAAAAGCGGACACTATAACACTAACCGGGGGCACATCTGGCTGAAGAGTTCGCCGTCGAGTGTGTCTATCGTGCCGTGCAGGCGGACGGATCAGCCTGAACTCAGGAGGTCTTCGACTCCAGCACCAGCACGCCCTGCTCCTCGCGCCAGCTGACCCGTCCGAGAAAGCTCATGCCAAGCAGCGCCTCGGTGGGCGAGCCGCCCTCGACGACGACGGCCTCGACGCCAAGCACTTCGATCGCGCCGACCTTGACGCTGTTCAGGTGCACGCGCCAGGCCTTGGCCGTGCCGCTGGCGGTGCTCACCACCATCGGCCGGCCGTTGACGCGATAGTCGATGCCCAAGCGGCGGGCCTGGTGCTCGTTGATCGCCACCGAGGTGGCGCCGGTATCGACGAGGAACTGGATCGACTGGCCATTGATCGCACCGGCAATCCAGTAATGGCCGCCAGTACCCTTGGCGACGCTCAGTTGGGTCTTGCTCGGCGCCGCGTAGGCACCGCTGTATTCGCGGCTCAGGTTGTAGTGCCGCTCGACGCCGTCGACCCTCAGCACCGCACCGTTGGCATCGGCACTGACCACCTGGACGCCACCCGGTCCGGTCTGCCCGACCCTGACCAGCTTGCGCTGGCCGTCGACGTTGACCACCGCCGCACCGGGAAACAGCCCGACCACCTGCACCATTGAGGCGGCCTGTGTCAGCGCGGGCAGCAGCAACAGGCCGGCGAACAGAACGGGGATGCTACGCATGGCTATTCCTTCCTCGAAACCTGGCCGCCCGGACCGGAGCCGCCGATCATCCACCAACCGTCAGCGGCCTGCAGCGACCGGACGCACAATCAAACCAACAGCGCCACCAGCCCCTGCATGACCGCCCAGGCGGCGACCCCGGCAAGGATATCGTCGAGCATGATGCCCACCCCGCCATGGATATGCCGATCCACCCAGCTGATCGGCCACGGCTTGGCGATGTCCATCACGCGAAACACCACGAAGCCGAGCAGCAGCCAGTACCAGCCCTCCGGCACCAGCCAGAAGGTGATCCAGATACCGACGAATTCGTCCCAGACGATGCCTTCGTGGTCGTGCACGCCGAGTTCGCGCGCCACCTTGCCGCACAGCCAGACGCCGAACAACATGGTCAGGCCGAGCATCAGCACATAACCCCAGCCTGGCAGCAACTGCCACAGCGGCACGAACGGCAGCGCTACCAGCGAACCCCAGGTGCCCGGCGCCTTGGGCATCAACCCGGACCCGAAGCCGAACGCCAGGTTGTGCCAGGGATTGGTCCAGACCAGGTTTTGCGGCTTGGCCGCGACCGGCGAGGTATCAGTCAAAACAGCGTTCCTTCTCGGATTGATCGCGGGCTGAGCAGGCCGCAACGCCCTCATGGATTGAAATGGTTGTAGCCGCGTTCGGACACGGCCACCTCGTTGCCCGCCGCGTCCAGCAGCTGCACGCCCTGCCCCGCCGTCACCCGGCCGATGACCTGCACCGGCCAGCCGGCAGCCTGCAGCGGCGCCAGTTCGGCAGGCGGCAGGGTGAAGGCCAGCAGGTAGTCGTCGCCGCCAGCCAGCGCGCAACGCAGCGCTTCGGCGCCGCCAGCGAAACGGCGCAGCGGCTCGGACAGCGGTAGCCGATCACGCTCGATCTGCAAGGCCACGCCCGAAGCCTTGGCGATATGGCCACAATCAGCCAGCAGCCCGTCGGAGATATCCAGCGCCGCGCTGGCTTTGCCACGCAGCGCTTCACCCAGGGCCAGCTGAGGCTGTGGCGACCAGTAGCGCGCCAGCAGGTGTTCGGCGACATCCGCATCGGCTTCCGCCTGACCAAGCACCAGGGGCAGCGCTCCGGCTGCTTCGCCCAGCACACCACCGACGCAGAGCAGATCACCGGTCTGCGCGCCGGCACGGGTCAGCGCCTGCCCGGCCGGCACGCGGCCGAACACGGTGACGGTCAGGCTCAGCGGGCCACGGGTGGTATCGCCGCCAATCAGACGCAGGCTGCAGTCGAGCGCCATGGCATCCAGTCCGCGGGCGAACTCGGCGAGCCAGAGCGGATCGCCGCTCGGCAGACTCAGGGCAAGGGTGAAGCCGATGGGTGTGGCGCCCATGCCGGCCAGGTCGCTGGCGGCGACGGCCAAGGCGCGCTGGCCGAGCAGGAACGGATCGCAGGGATTGGGGAAATGCACGCCGGCGACCAGGGTGTCGGTGGACACGGCCAGCTGTTCACCGGAGGGAATCTGCAGCAGGGCGCAATCATCGCCGATGCCGAGAACGACTTCGCCGCCGGCCCTGGCACAAGCGGCGGCGGCGAAGTAGTGACGGATCAGCTCGAACTCACCCAGCAAGGCGAGCGGCCCTCAGCGCTTGTGGTTGCGCACTTCGGCGCTGCGCAACGAGGGGGCCAGCTTGTCCAGCACGCCGTTGACGAACTTGTGTCCGTCGGTGGCGCCGTAGACCTTGGCCAGCTCGATGCCTTCGTTGATGACCACGCGGTACGGCACGTCGATGCGCTGCATCAGCTCGTAGGTCGACAGGCGTAGGATGGCCAGCTCCACCGGGTCGAGCTCATCCAGCGGACGGTCGAGATTCGGCGCAATGGCCTGGTCGACCTCGGTCTTCTTGCGCGCCACGCCGTTGAGCAGTTCGTGGAAGTAGGCACCGTCGACACCGCTGAAATCGTTGTCGACGCGGAACTGCGCCTCGATTTCGTTGAGGCTCTGACCGGCCATGTGCCACTGATACAACGCCTGCATCGCCAGGCTGCGAGCGACCCGGCGCGTGGCGATCTTGCCCTTGGCCTTGGGCTGCGGTGCGTCCTGGCTATCGTCGTGATTCAGGCTCACTTCGCCTCCAGCTGCGACAGCAGGCTCACCATTTCCAGTGCGGAAAGTGCGGCTTCGGCGCCCTTGTTACCGGCCTTGGTGCCGGAGCGCTCGATGGCCTGTTCGATGGAATCGACGGTCAGCACGCCAAAGGCGACCGGTACGCCGAACTCCATGGAGACCTGGGCCAGGCCCTTGGTGCACTCACCGGCGACGTATTCGAAGTGCGGCGTGCCACCGCGGATGACCGCGCCGAGGGCGATGATGGCGTCGTATTCACCCTGCTGCGCGACCTTCTGCGCGACCAGCGGAATCTCGAAGGCACCCGGCGCGCGGATGATGGTGATGTCGTTTTCGCTGACACCGTGGCGAACCAGCGCGTCGACCGCGCCGCTGACCAGGCTCTCGACGACGAAGCTGTTGAAGCGGCCTACGACCAGGGCGTATTTGCCCTGCGGGGCGATGAAGGTTCCTTCGATGGTCTTCAGGGGCATGGGTGCTTTCTCATCTCTTTAAAGAACGAAGGCGCCGCGGACTGCGCGGCGCCTCTGATTTATTCGGCCGGGAGGTATTCTACAACTTCCAGATCAAAGCCGGATATCGCATTGAACTTCATCGGCGCGCTCATCAGGCGCATCTTGCGTACGCCCAGGTCACGCAGTATCTGCGAACCGGCGCCGACGGTGCTGTAGGTGGCCGGGGTCGGCGGCTGCTGACGGGTCAGCTGCGCCAGCAGCTGCGGGCCGGTCAGCGGATTGCCGAGCAGCAGCACCACGCCCTTGCCGGCCTTGGCCACTTCGCTCATCGCCGCGCGCAGGCTCCAGCGACCCGGCACGGTGACCAGCAGCAGATCACGCAGCGGCTCCATGTTGTGCACGCGCACCAGGGTCGGCTCTTCCGGGGAAATCTCACCGCGGGTCAGTGCCATGTGCACGGTGTCCTCGACGCCGTCGCGGTAGGTGACCAGGTTGAACTGGCCCAGCTCGGTTTCCAGCGGCTGCTCGGAAACCCGCTGCACGGTGCGCTCGTGGATCATGCGGTAGTGGATCAGGTCGGCGATGGTGCCGATCTTCAGCCCGTGTTGCTCGGCGAAGACTTCCAGCTCAGGACGGCGTGCCATGGTGCCGTCGTCGTTCATGATTTCGCAGATCACGCCGCTGGCCTCGAACCCGGCCATGCGCGCCAGGTCACAGGCAGCCTCGGTGTGGCCGGCACGCGCCAGCACGCCGCCCGGTTGCGCCATCAGCGGAAAGATGTGGCCGGGGCTGACGATGTCCTCTGCCTTGGCGTTCTTCGCCACCGCGGCCTGCACGGTACGCGCGCGGTCAGCCGCGGAAATGCCGGTGGTCACGCCTTCGGCGGCCTCGATGGAAACGGTGAACTTGGTGCCGAAGCCCGAGCCGTTGCGCGGCGCCATCAGCGGCAGCTTGAGCAGCTCGCAGCGTTCGCGGGTCATGGGCATGCAGATCAGGCCGCGAGCGAAGCGCGCCATGAAATTGATGTGCTCGGAGGTCACGCACTCGGAGGCGACAATGATGTCGCCCTCGTTCTCGCGGTCCTCGTCATCCATGAGGATGACCATCTTGCCGGCGCGGATGTCTTCGATCAGTTCTTCAGCGGTATTGAGCGCCATCGGGCGTCTCCTCAATTCTTCAGGTAGCCGTGCTCGGCGAGAAAACCTTCGGTGAGCCCTGAGGCCTTGGGTTCGGCGGCCTTGTCGCCCATCATCAGGCGCTCCAGGTAGCGCGCCAGCAGGTCGACCTCCAGGTTCACCTGCCGCCCGAGGCGGTAGTCGGCCATGATGGTTTCGCCGAGGGTGTGCGGCACGATGGTCAGCTCGAATTCGGCGCCGTTGACCGCATTGACCGTGAGGCTGGTGCCGTCCACGGTGATCGAGCCCTTGAGCGCAATGTACTTGGCCAGCTCGCGCGGCGCGCGGATGCGGAACTGCACGGCGCGGGCATTATCTTCCCGTGCCACGACCTCGCCGACACCATCGACATGGCCGCTGACCAGATGACCGCCGAGGCGGCTGGTGGGGGTCAGGGCCTTTTCCAGGTTGACCCGGCTGCCGGCCTTGAGATCGATGAAGGCGGTGCGCGCCAGGGTTTCGCGGCTGACGTCGGCCCAGAAGCCGTTGCCCGGCAGCTCCACCGCCGTCAGGCAGACGCCGTTGACGGCGATGCTGTCGCCCAGCTTGACGTCGCCCAGATCCAGCTTGCCGGTTTCGACCAGCACGCGGACGTCCCCGCCCTTGGGTGTGAGCGCACGGATGGTGCCGATGGCTTCGATTATTCCAGTGAACATGTGGCCTCCCGTGGAAGGCGGATAAAACGCTGCATACGACGAACTCCTGTTTTTGAAAAACAGGGCGCTACGGATCGATAGGGATGCATGACGGGTGCACGGACGGCGCCCATCGGAATATCCCGCTCTCTCTCATCCGGACTATACCGTCGGCCCCGGAATCACACCGGGTCTGCTGACCTTGCCGAAGCAAGCGCTCGCGGGCTAGACGCGATTGAAAGCTACTGCGCGCAGAGCATGCTGCGTTGTGCTCCTCCTCGAAGTGCTCATTTACCAAGGCCTCGTTGCCCCCAGTAAAGCCCGCCTTCTCGTCGAATCACGCCTTGCCTGCTCAGCGCTCGCTACGCTTTCATCCTTGTAACTGCGCCATTACCGCCGGTGGGGAATCGCACCCCGCCCTGAGAACGTTGGGCCGTTTGTGGCCCGGCAGCGTTTTTAACACAAATAGCGACGCGGGGCAGCCCGTTATCGCCCGGTAGCAGCTATCTGAATGCAAGACGCAGGCTATCGGCGGACACCGCCGACACGGGTTGCCGATCAGTTGGCCGGGCGCGCCAGGATCTTCCAGTCGTCGCCCACCGCCCGGATGTCGACGATCTTCAGCTCGCGCGCCTCGCTCATGCGCTCGAGCGGAAGCTCCAGCAGCGGCCGCGCCGAGGAGCCGAGAAACTTGGCCGCCATGAACACCTGATACTCGTCGATCAGGCCGAGGCTGGCGAACGCACCGACCAGCCGCGGTCCGGCCTCGACCAGCACCTCGTTGGCACCACGGGCAGCCAGCTCGCGCAGCAGCGCGGTCAGGTCGACCCGCTCCTGACCCAGCACCAGCGCCTCATGGCCGGCGCGATGATAGGTGTCCTCGCAGCCGGCGACCGCCATGACGACCAGCGCCGGACCAGCCTGAAAGAACGGCGCATCCAGCGGCACGCGCAGCCGACCATCGACCAGCACCCGCAGCGGCGGGCGCTGCAGCGCCAGCGCGGTGGTTTCGGCGTTCAGCCCCAGTTCATCGCCACGCACGGTCAGCCGCGCGGCGTCCATCAGCACGGTGTCGGCGCCGGTCAGCACCACGCTGGAGCGGGCGCGCAGGCGCTGCACCTCGGCACGCGCCGCCGGGCCGGTGATCCACTGGCTCTCGCCGCTGGCCATCGCGGTGCGCCCGTCCAGGCTCATGGCCAATTTGGCGCGCACGTATGGCAGGCCGCTTTCCATGCGCTTGATAAAGCCCGCATTGAGTTCCCGCGCCTCGCCTTCCAGCACGCCACTGGCAACTTCGATACCGGCGCTGCGCAGCCGCTCCAGACCGTTCCCGGCGACCTGCGGATTGGGGTCCTGCATGGCCGCCACCACGCGCCCGACACCGGCCTTGACCAGCGCTTCGGCACAGGGCGGCGTGCGCCCGTAATGGCTGCAGGGTTCGAGGGTGACGTAGGCGGTGGCACCGCGGGCGCGCTCGCCGGCCTGGCGCAGCGCATGGACCTCAGCATGCGGCTCGCCGGCGCGTACGTGCCAGCCCTCACCGACCAGCTCGCCATCGGCGACGATGACGCAACCGACCCGCGGGTTCGGATGGGTCGAATAAAGGCCCTTGCGCGCCAACTGCAGCGCCCGGGCCATCCAGGCGTGATCGGCCGTCATTCGGGCTTGGCCGGCTCGCGGGACAGCCGCTCGATTTCCTCGCGGAACTCGTTGAGGTCCTGGAAGCGGCGGTAGACCGAGGCAAAGCGGATATAGGCGACCTCGTCGAGCTTCTGCAGCTCGGCCATCACCAGCTCGCCGAGCACCCGCGACTTGATCTCGCGCTCGCCGGTGGCGCGCAGCTGATGCTTGATATGGGCGATCGCAGCTTCCAGGCGCTCGACGCTGACCGGACGCTTCTCCAGCGCACGCTGCATGCCGGCGCGCAGTTTCTGCTCGTCGAACGGCTGGCGACTGCCGTCGGACTTGATCAGTCGCGGCATCACCAGCTCGGCGGTTTCGAAGGTGGTGAAACGCTCGCCACAGGCCAGGCACTCGCGGCGGCGGCGCACCTGATCGCCCTCGGCGACCAGGCGGGAATCGATGACCTTGGTGTCGTGGGCACCGCAGAAGGGACAATGCATGGGGCTGGAATCGGTCGTACGTCGGGACGGCCATGGTAGCGCATCCGACCGGCAAGACAAGGCGACGGCTTTGCTGCTATACAAGCCCGCAATCGCCGTTCAGGAGGCCGTCTGTGCCATCACGTTTTCTCGTTCTGCCCGCCCTGCTGACGCTGCTCGTCGGCTGCGGCAGCCAACCCAGCGAACCACCGACGGCTCCCGTCGAGCTGAGCACCGCACCCCACTCCAAACTGCTCAACGAACTGAGCGGCAGCCTGATCGGCGCACCGGCCGGCAGCGACGTGGAGCTGGCCCTCTTGGAGGTCGACCGTCGCGACCAGCCCGACCGCCTGCTCAGCAACGTGCAGCTCAAGGGCCGCGGCAGCGAGCTGCCGTTCATCCTCCAGTTCAACCCCGACGCCTTCCCCGCCGGCCAGCGCGTCGAGTTACGCGGCCGCGTCACGCGCGCCGGCCAGCTGATCATGCGCCTGCCGCCGCGCACCATATCGAGTGCCGCCAGCCAGGCGCTCGGACCGCTGCAGCTGGTTCCGGCACCGTGAGCGCACCGGCGCAGCTGCAGGCCGCGCTGCACGAACTGCTGGGCGATGCCCGCCTGGTCGCTGAGACGCTGCCGGACACCGAGCTGCGCCTCTGGCTGATAGATGCCGCCAACATGGATCGCGCCTTCAGCCCCGAGGAGACCCGGCGCATTCTCGACGAGCCACCGTATTGGTGCTTTTGCTGGGCCAGCGGGCTGGTCCTGGCCCGCTGGCTGGCCGAGCGCCCGGACTGGGTGCGCGGCAAGCGCGTGCTGGATTTCGGCGCGGGTTCCGGCGTCGCCGCCATCGCCGCGGCCAAGGCAGGAGCCGCCGAGGTGGTGGCCTGCGACCTGGACCCGCTGGCACTCGCCGCCTGCCGGGCGAACGCCGCGCTCAACGGTGTCGAGCTACGCTATTCGCAGGACTTCTTCGGCGAAGCGGATCGCTTCGATCTGATCCTCGTCGCCGATGTGCTCTACGACCGCGCCAACGTGCCGCTGCTGGACCAGTTTCTCAGCCGAGGCCGGGAAGCGCTGGTGGCCGATTCCCGCGTGCGGGACTTCGCCCACCCGCTGTACCGGCGCCTGGACGTACTCGATGCCTGCACCTGGCCGGATCTGGCAGAGCCGGCGGAGTTTCGCCAGGTGAGCCTCTACCACGCGACGCGCTAGCCATACGGAGACACCATGAGCGAGGAAAGTCTGCGCCTGTTCTTCGCCCTGCCCTGCCCGCCCGAGCAGGCGACGGCCATCTGCGCCTGGCGTGACGGCCAGGCATTCGACGGGCGCCCGGTGGCCGAAGCCAATCTGCACATGACCCTGGCCTTCCTCGGTGCCCAGCCGAAGGAGCGGCTGGATGCGCTGCTGACCATGGCATCAGGCATCGAGGGGACGGCATTCGATCTCCGGCTGGACCGGCTCACCACCATCGGCAAGGGCTTCATCTGCCTGCAACCGAGCACGACGCCGCAGGCCCTGTCGAGGCTGGTCGCTACCCTTGCCGAGCATCTGGCCGCGCTCGGCGTGGTGCTCGACAGCCGGCCCTTCCTCCCGCACCTGACGCTGGCCCGCCAGGCACAGAGCCGACCAAGCGGCGCCGCGCCGGGCTTCGCCTGGCACGCCGACCACTTCGGCCTCTATCTGTCGACGGCAACGCCGGGTGGCGTGCGCTACGACGCGCTGGGACGCTGGCCGCTGGCAGCGCCATAGCGACCGTCACATGGCCCGCTCAGCGCGGCACTTCGATGAGAAAGCGGAACAGCGGACCGTGCTGCTCCACCGCCAGGCAGTTGTAACCCTTGGCCGTGGCGTCCTCGGGAATGCCGTGCACCGACTGCGAACAGTCCGTCACCACTTCCAGCAACTGCCCTGGCTGCATGGTCGCCAGGGTTTCCAGCGTGGCGATGGCGTTATACGGGCAGTGCTCGCCCCGCAGATCAAGCGAGAGATTCGGTTTGGCCTGGCTCACGGGCAGGACTCCTTTTCGGTTGAAAACGACGTGCGTTGAGGTGCACCAGCAGCATGGCGATGGCCAGGCCGGCAAAGGTCAGCAGCAATCCGCTGGCCGGGCCGAAGCTCTCCAGCAGATTGATCTTCGGATAGGGCAGCGCCAGCGACGTGCCGAGCTGGTCCCAGTACACCGCCACCAGCGTGCCGCCGATGACGTTGCCGACGCCCACCACCCAGAAGTGCACCTGCCCTTCCATGGCGCGATACATCCAGCCGGTTTCGCAGCCGCCGGCGACGACGATGCCGATGCCGAACAGCACGCCGCCGAGAATCGCGTTCGGCCCCATCCAGAAAATCTTCGGGCTTGCCCCCAGCGCGATGGCACCGAACGTACCGACGCAGGCCACCACCATGCCGAGCAGGATGCCGTAGGCAGCGCGGGTTCGGCCGGTGGTCCAGAGGTCGCGGGCGGCACTGGTGAAACAGATCTGCGCCCGCTCGATCAGCCCGCCGAACAACAAGCCGAACAGCACCGCCATGCCCAGCACCAGCGAGGTATCGAAGCGCCAGGCGGCGAATGCGATGGCCAGCAACGCCACCCCGGTGCCGAGGCGCGCCTGCAACGAGGCCCGCCGCCGCGTGCCTTCCACGTCACCGAACAGCGAACTGGCTTGGCTACCGACCTTCAGCGGCGTGCGCAGCCAGGGCAGCAGGCAGATCTTCACGCCGACCCAGGCGCCGCCCACGGTGGCCAGCATGAAGGCCCAG
The DNA here is from genome assembly GCF_054483855.1 of Stutzerimonas sp. KH-1. Classification (NCBI taxonomy): domain Bacteria; kingdom Pseudomonadati; phylum Pseudomonadota; class Gammaproteobacteria; order Pseudomonadales; family Pseudomonadaceae; genus Stutzerimonas; species Stutzerimonas sp. KH-1. The sequence goes on from NZ_CM137011.1 coordinate 2,747,611, forward strand.
GCATGCAGCGAGAACATTGGAATGCCGGTGAAGAAGGCCGCCAGGTTGCAGCCCATGGCCAGACGCGCACCGAAGCCGGCGATGATGCCGCCGATCAGGCCCTGCAGCAGGCGACGTCTGCTGGTCGGCCAGCGCAGGCTGACGTTGTTTGCCCACAGCGCCGCACAGAGCGCGCCAAGCAGCATGCCGATGATCATCACGCCGTCGATGCGATCGAGCGGCGTACCGGCCAGGCCGATCAGCTTGAAATAGCTCCACTCCTGCGGGGTGTAGCCGAACCAGGAAATGATGTGCCCACCCCAGCGGGTGAATTCGCCGGTGACGGCCCAGAAGGTTCCGGTGATGGCGAAGTAGTAGGCGGAGGCGACACCCAGCGCGACGAGCGCCGGCAGGGGCGACCAGAAGCGCACGAGATAGCGCTCCCGGAAATCGGAGAGAACGGACATGTGAAGCTCCTTATGACGCGCGACTGCAAACGCCGCACCGGTCTAGGAAAAGGGTTTCGCCTCGACGAGGCGATCGCGATGCCGCGTCGTAGAGGCGGCGCAACCATAGACCAATGGCATCCATCGCGCGAGCTCTTGCTTCTCGCCGGCGGCGCCCCCACTTACCATGCACAGCTTCCCAGTCACCCGTCGCCGACGAGAATTCCGATGAGCCAGACGCCCTATATCTTCGATGTCACCACCGCCAGTTTCGAACAGCTGGTGCTCGAGAACTCGTTCCACAAGCCGGTGCTGGTGGATTTCTGGGCCGAATGGTGCGCGCCGTGCAAGGCGCTGATGCCCTTGCTGGCAAAGATCGCCGAGGAATACCAGGGCGAGCTGCTGCTGGCCAAGGTCAACTGCGACATCGAGCAGGACGTCGTTGCCCGCTTCGGCATCCGCAGCCTGCCCACCGTGGTGCTGTTCAAGGACGGCCAGCCGGTGGACGGTTTCGCCGGTGCGCAGCCGGAATCCGCCATTCGCGCCATGCTCGAGCCTCACGTACAGGCCCCGACAACGCCACAGGGCAATCTGCTGGAAAGCGCTGAGGCGGCCTTCGCCGAAGGCCGTTTTGCCGAGGCAGAGGCGCAGCTGCAGCAGCTGCTCAGCGAGGACAACGAGAACGCCGCCGGCCTGATCCTGTACGCGCGCTGTCTGGCCGAACGGGGCGAGCTGGGCGAGGCGGAAACCGTGCTCAATGCCGTGAAGGGCGATGAGCACAAGCAGGCGCTGGCCGGCGCGCGCGCGCAACTGACGTTCCTGCGTCAGGCCAATGACCTGCCCGATGCCGCCACGCTGAAGAGCCGCCTGGCGCAGAACGGCGAGGATGACGAGGCGGCATACCAGCTGGCCATCCAGCAGCTGGCGCGCCAGCAGTACGAAGCGGCACTGGACGGGCTGCTCAGGCTGTTCGTGCGCAACCGAAGCTATGCCGACGGGCTGCCGCACAAGACCCTGCTGCAGGTCTTCGACCTGCTCGGCAACGACCATCCGCTGGTGACGCTGTATCGCCGCAAGCTGTATCAGGCGATTTACTGATTTCGACTGCTGTTGGCGAGTCCGTCAGCGGGCTCGCCGATCCAGTGATAGCAGGCCGAATCGGCGCCATGCTCGACCCGTACCTCGTCGCAATGACGCAGCCGCACCAGCAACCGCTTGGCCAGCTGGGTGCTCCCGGTGATCGCCTCCAGCTCGGCGAACAACTGCGGCCCTTCGAGCTTCCCGGCACTGCGCAGGCATTCCCGGGCGCTGTGCCAGAGGGCATCGGCCGGCGGCGAAGCCGCCGTTGCAGACCGCGCGGCCGAGCTGATCTCGACGGCGCCCAGCCCACGCGTCAGGCCCGACCAGTCCTGTTCGCCCAGTTCGATTTCCAGATCGACCGGCCAGTCCCCTATGCGTCCGCGGATTCGGATCATGCTGTCCCTCCTGAAATATGCGTTCATGCTCACATGCACGGGCCGCGCTGGCCAGCCAAGCGGCAAAGTTGTTATAACGTAACGGACCTTGCCAATGGAGCTGACCATGCGCCACTTACTGCTCGCCGTACCCGTGCTTCTGTTGCCCCTGAGCTACAGCCAAGCACATGAAGATCATCATCACGAACATGAAGAAGCTGCCAGCCTCGGCGCCCACGAACATGGTGCGGCTCGCCTGAACGCCGCGCTGGATGGCAAGCGTCTTGAACTGGAGTTCATCAGCCCGGCCATGAATCTGGTCGGCTTCGAACACGCGCCTGCCACACCAGCGGACGAAGCGAAGATCGCCGAAGCACGGGCCCAACTCGAGCAACCGGCGACACTGTTCGGCCTGCCAAAGGCTGCCGACTGCGTGGTGAGCGAACAGCAGCTGCATGGCGAACTGCTCGGTTCGGCCCACGCCGGTTACCAGCGCCGCGATCAGGACGATGACCATCGGCACGAACACAGCCATGCCGCCGCAGACGAACACGACGGTCACAGCGATATCGAGGCGAGCTACCAGTTCGATTGCAGCGATCCGGAGGCACTGCAGGCGCTGGATCTCAAGAGGCTGTTCGAACGCTTCCCCGGCACGGAGAAGATTCAGGTACAACTGATCGGCCCCAACGGCCAACAGGGCGCAGAACTGACCCCGGCGCGCCCGCAGCTGCCTTTCTGAACCAGCACTGGACATCGATGACCGCTCCACTTCTCGCAATCGACAACCTCGGCTTCGCCTGGCCACGCCAGGCCGAGCTGCTGGATATTCCCTGCTTTCGCCTCGAGCGCGGCGAGAGCCTGTTTCTCAAAGGCCCCTCGGGCAGCGGCAAGACCACCCTGCTCGGCCTGATCGGCGGCGTGCAGAAGGCCGCGCGCGGCAGCGTGCGCCTGCTCGACCGTGACCTCGGCAGCCTGTCGGCGGGCGCCCGTGATCGCTTCCGGGTCGATCACACCGGCTACATCTTCCAGCAGTTCAACCTGCTGCCTTTTCTCTCGGTGCGTGAAAACGTCGGTCTGCCCTGCCATTTTTCGCGGCTACGTGCCGAACGTGCGCGCAAGCGGCACGGCAGCACGGACGCCGCCGCGGCCAGCCTGCTGGAGCACCTGGGGCTGGCACCGGAGCTGTTCGAGCGGCGGGCCGACGCGCTCTCCATCGGCCAGCAGCAGCGCGTGGCTGCCGCCCGAGCGCTGATCGGCCAGCCCGAGCTGGTCATCGCCGACGAACCGACCTCGGCACTGGATGCGGACAACCGCGAAGCCTTCCTGCAACTGCTCTTTTCCGAGTGCCGGGCGGCGGGCGCCAGCCTGCTGTTCGTCAGCCATGATCAAAGCCTCGCACCGCTGTTCGACCGCAGCCTGTCGCTGGCCGATCTCAATCGCGCCGCACGCGCGCCGGAGTGCTGAGCGATGTATCTACTGCGCCTGGCCCTGGCGAGCCTGAACAATCGCCGTTTTACCGCCCTGCTGACCGTATTCGCCATCGCGCTGTCAGTGTGCCTGCTGCTCGCCGTCGAACGGGTACGCAGCGAAACCCGCGCCAGCTTCGCCAGCACCATCAGCGGCACAGATCTGGTGGTCGGCGCCCGCTCCGGCTCGGTGAATCTGCTGCTCTATTCGGTGTTTCGCATCGGTAACGCGACGAACAACATCCGCTGGGAAAGCTACCAGCACTTCGCCGAACACCCACGGGTCGCCTGGGCAATCCCGATTTCCCTCGGCGATTCCCATCGTGGCTATCGCGTGATGGGCACCAGTGCCGGCTATTTCGAGCACTACCGCTACGGCCGCAAACAGCCGCTGCAGCTGGCCGAAGGCCGCGCCTTCGAAAGCGACCCGTTCGAGGTGGTACTGGGTGCCGAAGTGGCCAGCGCGCTGGGCTACCAGCTCGACGACAGTATCGTGCTGGCCCATGGCATCGCCCGGGTCAGCCTGGTGCAGCACGACGACAAGCCGTTCCGCGTGGTTGGCGTGCTGCAGCGCACCGGCACTCCTGTCGACCGCACCCTGCACATCAGCCTGGCCGGCATGGAAGCGCTGCACATCGACTGGCAGAACGGCATGCCGGCGCGCGGCGCCGCACGCATCGACGCCGAGCAAGCGCGTGGCCTAGATCTTCAGCCACAGCAGATCACGGCGTTCCTGCTCGGCTTGAACAGCAAGGTCGCCACGTTCACCCTGCAACGGGAAATCAACCAGTACCGCGGCGAACCGCTGCTGGCGATCCTGCCCGGCGTTGCCCTGCAGGAACTCTGGAGCCTGATGGGCACAGCCGAGAAGGCGCTGTTCGTGGTCTCGCTATTCGTCGTGCTGACCGGGCTGATCGGCATGCTCACGGCGATCCTAACCAGCCTCAACGAACGTCGCCGGGAGATGGCGATCCTGCGCTCAGTGGGTGCTCGCCCCTGGCATATCGCCGCGCTGTTGATCATCGAGGCCTTCGGTCTGGCGCTGGCGGGCACGCTGCTGGGGCTGGCCCTGTTGTATGCAGGGATCGCCATCGCACAGGCGCCGCTGCAGAGCCTGTATGGCCTGTATCTGCCGCTGGCCTGGCCGAGCGCCTATGAGTGGAGCCTGCTTGGCGCTATTCTGCTGGCCGCGCTGCTGATGGGCAGCGTGCCGGCCTGGCGGGCGTATCGCCAATCGCTTGCCGATGGCCTGTCGATCCGACTATGAGGAAGCCCATGCCACGCCTGCTGTTCGCCCTGCTCCTGGCCTGCGCGCTGCCCCTGCACGCGGCTGAAGTCCGTCTGCTGCAATGGTCGGAGCTGATTCCGGAAGGAGCCCCTCCGCCGCCACCGCCGCTGGCGATACATGACATGTCGCAGCTGGCCGATGCGCTCGCCGCCGAGGCCGGCCCGGCCGCGGCACAGCAGTCGCCGGCCGCGCCGGTGGTCGAGGCGCTCGATGGGCAGATGGTGAAGTTGCCAGGCTATATCGTGCCGCTGGACATGACCGACGAAGGGCGCGTCATTGAGTTCCTGCTGGTGCCCTATTTCGGCGCCTGCATCCATGTGCCACCACCGCCGTCCAACCAGATCGTGCATGCCACCAGCGAACTGGGCGTGCGGGTAGAAGCGCTGTACGAGCCGTTCTGGATCGAAGGGCCCATGCGCGTCGAGCATGCCAGCAGCGAGCTGGCAGAGGCCGGCTACCGCATGCAGGCGCAGAAGATCTATCCCTACGAGTTGCAGTGACCAGCAGGCGCAGGACGACGGCGATAGTGATCGCCGTGGTCGCCACGCCAATCAGCGGACGCTGGCGACCTGCCGTTCGCGCTCGAAGCTGAGCTCGCCTTCAGCCCACTCCCGCCATTCGCGCACCCGGCGACGCTCCGCTCCGGCTCGCTCCGCCTGTTTCAGCGCTTCGAGCCCGGCCTGCCAGCGGGCCTGTTCCAGTTCGAGCTGTGCGACATTCATCCAGAACTTGGCGCTGCCGGTCTGGGTCGCCAACTGCCGATAGATCTTGGCGGCTTCGGTACGCTCACGTGCCTGCCACCAGAGCATGCCCATGCGTTCCTGACGTTGCGCATTGCTCGGCAGCAAGCGCGAGGCAAGCATGCCTTCCAACAGCTTGGCGCCCTGCCAGGGCTGGCCGGCGGCACTGGCCAGTGCGACCAGGTTGTCCAGCTCGGCCTCAGTGAAGCGCAGCCCCTTGGTGTGCGCCGCCCGTAGGGTAGCCAGCGCGCGATCCTCGGCACCGGCCAGCTGCTGAAGGCCGGCGAGCTGCCGCCAGGCCTTGACCTGATCGGGATGGCGCAGCAAGAGTTTCTGTTGCCAGCGTTCGGCGGCCTGATAGCGTTTGAGTTCGGCATTGCCGGCGACCAGGAACTGCAGCCAGGTGTCGCCGGCTTTCGGATTGGCCTGCACGTAACGCTCGGCCAGCGGCAGGGCCTTGGCATGCTGACCGAGCCCCTGATAGGCCTGCACCAGCATCTGCAGGATCTCCTCGTCGGCCTGATTGGCCGAGCCCAGCAGGCTGACGACCTTGGCATAGCGCCCCTCGACCAGGTTCAGGCGTGCCAGATTGAGGCGCTCGCCGGCCAGCAGTTGCTCGTCCAGCTTGCCGCTGGCCACGGCCTTGTCCAGCCACTCCAGCGCCTGCCGGTTGTTGCCTTCGGCCCAGGCCAGATAGCCTCGGCTGCGCCAGAGCAAAGCCTCTTCGTTGCTCCCCGGCTTGGCGCTCGCGCCGTCCAGCGCCTTGCGTGCAGCCGCATAGTCGCCCTTGCTCTGCGCGGTCTGCGCTCGCTCGAGCGCCATGAACACGGCCGGGTCGATGGCCTGGGCAGCCTGGACCGAAGCAGCGAGGGAAAGGGTCAGCACAAGCAGCAGACGAAGCATTTCAGCGTTCTCCTTGCAGGCGGAAGTGCAGGGTTTTAACGGCTTCTCGGGATACCGGCGCACCGTTCTCGGTGCGCGGGGCGAAACGCCAGCGGGCCGCGGCACGCCGGGCCTCGCGATCGAACACGTTGCGTGGTGACGCCTCCAGTACGCGGATGTTCTCCACCCGCCCCTGGGGATTGATGGTGAAGGCAAGCTTGATATGGCCCTCGATGCCCTGCTGCCGGGCGCGATAGGGATATTCCGGGCGCACGTCGTTGAGCGGCATGACTTCCTGCTCGGGCCCACCCGGCTTGCCAGCCGCCTCGACCGCCGCGCTAGCCGGTGCCGGAGCGGCCGCAGGCGTGCTCTGCGCAGCGGTCAGGCCGGACAGGCTGGGCGCCGGCGCGGTCGCGACCGAAATGCCCGCATCAATGCTCGGCAGATCGAGGTCGAGCTTCGGCAGGTTGGCATCCGGCGTGGCCATGTTCGGCGTCGGCGGCGTCGGCGGTTGCGGCGTCTTCGGCTGTGGCGGTTGCGGCGCCTGCTGGCGAGTGCGCGTGGCGCTGTCTTCGTTGCGCCCATCCATACGCACGAAATTGGCGATGGCCAGCGGGTCTTCCTGAATCTTGCTGCGCGGTGGATTGACCATGCTCAGCATCAGGGCGAACAGCAGCAGCGCCACCACGCAGGCGGCGACGAAAGCCAGACTGAAACGGACCAGCCGCGGTTGCATCAGCGCGACCCCGTGCTGGCAGCCAGCGCCACGTCCTGCACGCCGGCCTGGCGCGCCTGGTCCATCACCTGCACCACAAGGCCGGTGCGGGCATCCTGGTCTGCCTGGACAACCACCGCGCCCTCGGGCTGATCCACCCGCATCCGCTCGACATGGGCGCGGACGCTGCGCACGTCCACCGCCTGCTTGTCGATCCAGACCTGCCCATCGGCGGTGACGGCGATAAGGATGTTGCCCTTGTCCTGCGTGCTCGCGGTATCGGCCTGCGGGCGCTGGACCTCGACACCCGACTCCTTGATGAAGGAGCTGGTGACGATGAAGAAGATCAGCATGATGAAGACCACGTCGAGCATCGGCGTGAGATCGATACCGGTGTCTTCTTCCTGCTGGTAATGGTGACGACGCATACGCATCCCGCTAATCCTCAATCGTGACGCAGCTGGTCGGCCAGCCGGTCGAGAGACTGGCGCGCGATTCGCTCGAGGCGCGCCAGACTGAACAATCCCGTGATGGCCAGCACCATGCCGGCCATGGTCGGCAGGGTCGCCTGCCAGACGCCCGCAGCCATGCCGCGAGGGTTGCCGGTGCCGCTGAGCGCCAGCACATCGAAAACCGCGATCATGCCGCTGACCGTGCCCAGCAGGCCGAGCAGCGGATACATCGCAACCAGCGTCTTGCTCAACCGCAGCGGGCCGGACAGCTGCTGCTGTGCCTGCGCCAGCCAGGCCAGGCGCACGGCGCGCTGCCAGCTGCCGGGCTCATCGGCCAGCTGCGCCCAGGCCTGCCGGCGCGACTCGACCCAATGCGGGAAGACCCGACGCATGAACCACAGGCGCTCGAACACCAGCGTCCAATACAGCACGCACAGGCCGGCCAATGCCCACATCACCACCCCACCCGCGGTCATGAAGTCGAGCAGCGCGTGACCGCTGTCGACGACACTCAGCCAGTGAGCGCGCAGATCAGTCACGGCGTGGTGCTCCGGACAGATGCAGCGCGATCAGCCCGGCGCTCTGCTGCTCCAGCAGCTGGATCAGCGCCTTGCTGCGGCTCGCCAACAGGCTGTGCAGGAACAGCAGCGGGATCGCCACCACCAGGCCCAGCACCGTGGTCACCAGCGCCTGGGAAATGCCGTCGGCCATCAGCCGCGAATCGCCGCCACCACTCTGGGTGATGGCCTGGAAGGTGATGATCATGCCGGTCACGGTACCCAGCAGGCCGAGCAGCGGCGCCACGGCGGCGAGCAGCTTGAGCAGCGGTTGGCCGCGCTCCAGCGGCGGGGTTTCCTGCAGGATGGCTTCGTCCAGCTTGAGCTCCAGGGTCTCCAGGTCCGACAGCTGCGGCTTGGGCCCCAGTACGCCGATGATGCGGCCGAGCGGGTTGTCGTCGCGCGGATGATTGAGCTCGCGCATCTGGCTTCCAACCTTGCGGCCAATGCCGCCGAGATAGACCATGCGCCAGATCGCCAGCAGCAGGCCGATGGCGCCGAGCACCAGGATCACGCCACCGACCAGACCGCCCTGCTTGACGCGATCCCACAGGTCCGGCTGGCGCTGCAACTGCGCCAGCAGGGTGCCGCGGCTCGGATCGACCGGCAGCGTGGCCAGGGCATCGGAGCTATTCAGGTAATCCTCGATCAGGCCCTTGCCGGACGGCTGACGCGGCGGCACCAGCAGCTCGCCGGCATCGGCGTCGTAACGCAGGAAGGCGTCGCTGGTGAAAGCCGAGAAGCTGCCAACGCGCAGTACCGGCTGCTCACTGCGCGCACCATCGGTGCCCACCACCGGCAGCTGCACACGCTCGACTCGGCCGCTGGCCGCCAGGTCTTCGAGCAAGGTCATCCAGAACGCATCGAGATCGTCGGCCGATGGCAGGGCGCGACTTTCGGCCAAGCTGCGTAGCTGCTCGAGGCGCTCGGGATATTGGGCATTGAGCAGGCTGTCCTGCCACTGACCGGCGATATCACCGGCGCTCTGCCGCACCACGCCGAACAGCTCACCGAGATGACCGACGCGCTGGGCCAGGAGCTTTTCCCGCTCGGCCAGCTCCGCTTCCTGGCGGTCGAATTCGGCCTTCAGTCGCTCGGCCTCGGCCTTCTGCTCGGCCAGTGCGGCACGGGCACGGGAAAGCAGTTGCTGCTGCTCGCCACGGTCACGAACGAAGGCCTGCTCGCGAGCCTGCATGGCACTGACCTCAGCGGCGCGGTCGCTGCGAATGCGTTCGAGCAACTGGTCGGGGCTGAGCGGCTCCGCCGCATGCGAGGTGAGCGGCAGCAGCGCGACAAGGAACAGGGAAAACAGACGGCTCATTGCGCGGCCTCCTCGGCCAGGGTCTTCACGGGCAGTTGCAGATAGGCGGGCGCCTGCTGCTGGCGGGCAATGGCGATGGCCTGGGTCAGCGGCCGTCGTGCGCTGCCGTCGAGCACTTCCCAGCTGCGCGTCTGCGGGTTCCACCAGCCGCTCTCATGAGCATCGAGGGTTTGGTAATAGAGCATCACCCGGCCCAGGCGGAGAAACTCGACGCTACGCGAATCGCCGTTGCCAGGCAGTTCGCCGCGCCAGGCTTCCAGCGTGCGGCCGTAGTCGCTTTCGATCTGATAGGCCTCGAGGATGCGCCGGTACTTTTCCGCCAGGCTGACATCGGCGCGCGGCAGCAGATCCTGCAGACCGGCCAGACGATCGGCGCGCTCCTCCGGCAGGAACGGCAAGTCGGCGGCAATGAACTCGCCGAGCACCTCGACCATGCGACTCATCTGCGGCGTCACCGCTTCCTGGGTGCGCTCGATGCTGTCCAGCTGGCGCTGAAAGCCCTCGAGCTCCTCGCGCTGTGCGGCCACCAAGTCGCGTAACTGACTGTTATAACCTTTCAATGCCTCAGCCTGCTGCAAAGCGCTGCGGTACTCGTTGAGCGCCTCGCGCGTGGCATCGTCAAGCTGGTTGATCCGCGCTTGCGAAGCCTTGGCTTCGGCAGACAGGCGCTCGCTCTCTTCGAGCGCAGCGTCGAGCGGAGCCGCGGAGAGCGACCCCGCATACAGGTGCAGGCAGCACGGCAGCACGGCAACCGCCAACAGGCGGGGGATGAAGGGAGGCATGAGGAGGTCCTTGCAGACGGTCGTTAACTCAAAAGAGAAACATTATCATCCAGCAATTGACTCAAAGCAACCCGGGCATTACGTCGCAGCTGGCGACGCGGCTTTCATTGAGCTGGATCAAAAAGCCCCAGCGCCTGCTCCCTAACATGGCGGCCAATCGCATTCCAACAAACGGAGCATCATCATGCGCAAGACCCTGTTCACTGCTTCCGCGCTGGCCCTGGCGCTGACCGCACCCCTCGCCCAGGCTTTCGAGGCCGGGGACATCATCGTTCGCGCTGGTGCGGTTACCGTTGATCCGCGTGAAGATAGCAGCAGCCTGAAATTCGATGGAGCCAGTGCTGCCGGCACTAGCGCTACGCTGGATAGCGATACCCAACTGGGCCTGAACTTCGCTTACATGGTCACTAATCAGATCGGAATTGAACTGCTGGCGGCTACTCCGTTCAGCCATGAGGTCGGCGTTAAAGGCTTGGGTGCTGGCCTGGATGGCAAACTGGCGGATATCAAACATTTGCCGCCAACACTCAGCGTTGTTTATTACCCGCTGAATAGCCAGTCGGCATTTCAACCTTATGTAGGCTTGGGCGTTAACTACACTACGTTCTTCCAGGAAGATCTCACTGGCGCTCGTAAGGACCAAGGATTCAGCAATCTAGAGCTGGATGATTCATTCGGTCTCGCCGCCCAAGTAGGCATGGACTACATGCTCACGGACAAATTGATGCTGAACGCGCAGGTTCGCTATATCGACATCGACACCGAAGCGACCGTTGACGGACCGTCCGCACTTACCATTGGCAAAACAAAAGTTGACGTAGACGTCGATCCCTTCGTCTACATGGTCGGCCTCGGCTACAAGTTCTGACGCATCGGTCCAACCGAATCGCAGACAGACAAAAGGCGCCATTGGCGCCTTTTGTCTTTTCCGGTTTCGCTTACTTGCCCAACAAACGGGCCAGTCCTTGGCGCATGCTGGTGGGTGGCTCTGGCAAGCGGTAGCGCTGCACCAGCCGCGCATTGTTCGCCCGCGAATGGCGAATGTCTCCCGAGCGCGCCGCCTGATAGCTCACCTCGGGCAGATCCCCCAGCACATCGCCAATCGCGTCGAGCAGCTGGTTCAACGATGTAGCTTTGTTGAGCCCCACATTCACCGCCCCTTCCGGTGCGTCGGAGGCTTCCAGTGCTTGCACTAGCACCTCGACCAGGTCACCGATAAAGACGAAGTCCCGCGTCTGCTCCCCATCGCCGAACACCGCAATCGGCAGCCCCTTCTGCGCCCGCTCGGTAAAGATGCTGATGACCCCCGAATAGGGTGACGACGGATCCTGGCGTGGGCCGTAGACATTGAAGAAGCGGAACACCACAGGCTCCAGACCATGCTGGCGCCGATAGAAATCCAGGTAATGCTCGCTGGCCAGTTTGTCTGCAGCGTAAGGGGTCAGCGGCGCCTTCGCGGTATCTTCATCGATGGCCTGGCCTTCGCCATTGTTGCCATAGACCGCTGCGCTCGAAGCAAACAGCACGCGCTTCACACCCGCCTCTCGCATCGCCTCGCAAAGATTCAAGGTACCTATCAGGTTGCTCTGGTGGGTGCCAACCGGATCATCCACCGACGCCTGCACCGACGCGACAGCGGCCAAATGCACGACGGCCCGGCAGCCCTGTACCGCGCGACGAACACAGTCGACGTCGGCCACGTCGCCGACGATGAGTTCGAGCCGCTCATGCTGTTGCAGGTTCTCGCGTTTGCCGGTGGAAAGGTTATCCAGCACGCGGACGGCATAGCCGCGCGCCAGCAGGGCATCGACCAGATTGGAGCCGATGAAGCCGGCGCCACCTGTGATCAGGATCGGGGCATCAGCCATGGCGGTAATAACGCTCCAGCATGCTCGGCAGGCCGGTGCGCCAGGCACGCGGCTTGATGCCGAAGGTGGTGAATATCTTCTTGCAGGCCAACACACCGTGCTGCGGCTCAGCCGCGGCATCGGAACAGTCGGCGTGAGCGACCGGCGTCAGCTTGGCAGTTGTCACATCGCGATACCTGGCGGCCTCACCCAGCAGCGCCTGCGCGACCAGCAGCGGCGTCGAAGCTTCGTGACCGCCGTAATGATAGGTACCCCACAACGGCGCCTGGCAATCGAGCTGTTTGAGCACTGCGAGGATCACCCGGGCCGCGTCGTCCACCGGCGTCGGATTGCCACGGCGATCGTCCGCCAGCAGTATCGCCTCGCTCTGCTCCAGCCGTTGCAAGACTCGCCCCAACACACCGTCACGACTGTCGTCGAGCAGCCAGCCGAAACGCAGCAGCACATGACGCGGGCACAACGCCCGCACGCTCTGCTCGATGCGCCAGAGCGCCTGGCCCCGGGCATCCAGCGGTGCGACTTCATCCTTCTCGCTGTAGGCAGTGGTGCGTGCACCGTCGAATACACGGTAACTCGACGGCTGCAGGAGAACGAAATCGTGGTGCTGGCACAGCTCGGCAAGCCGCTCCACAGCCCGCTCCTGAGCCGCGAGCGCCGGCTCGTTGGGCTGTCCGCTCTGGAACCAGTCGTAGTAGTAGGCGAGGTTGATGACGACATCCGGACGGTTGTCGTCGAGCAACTGGGTAAGACTGGCGGCATCCCAGCCCTGGGTGGGCGGGCGCGGCGCGAGAAAGCCGATGTCTTCCTCGGCGCCGAGGCGGATGAGCGCCTGACCCAGGGCATTGCCGCCGCCCAACAGCATCAGGCGCATTCGCATTCAGGAAGGACTCAGAAGGGGATGTCGTCGTCGAAGCTGTCATAGTCCGGCGCGGGCTGCTGCCGGGCAGCAGGCTGCTGCGGCTGGGCCTGCTGACGCGGGGCCTGCTGCGGCTCGCGCTGCGGGCGCGGCTGGCGTGGCGCATCGTCGGAATTGCCACCACGGCCGCCGAGCAGCTGCATGGTGCCGTTCATATCAACAACGATCTCGGTGGTATAGCGCTTGACGCCATCCTTCTCCCACTCGCGCGTCTGCAGGCGACCTTCGATGTAGCACTGCGAACCCTTGCGCAGGTACTCGCCGGCGATTTCGGCGACCTTGCCGAACAGCACCACACGGTGCCACTCGGTACGCTCTTGCAGCTGACCGGTCTGCTTGTCTTTCCAGCTGTCGGTGGTTGCCAGCGTGATGTTGGTCACCGCATTGCCATTGGGCATGTAGCGGGTTTCCGGGTCGCCGCCGACATTGCCGATCAAGATGACTTTGTTCACCCCTCTGGCCATGGGTAACTCCTCTTGGAACATATGATTTAAATGGGCACCAGAGGCGATCCTGCCTCCAAAAACCCGATGACCGCGAATCTTACCTCAGCCACCCCTGACAACCAACCGACGCGCCCTCAAGTTGCGCCCCGGCACGCACTGCCGCGCTTTCTGCGCCAGCGTTCAGGCGACCAGGCGGTTGAGTGCGTCCCTATCCAGATACAGCGTATCGACCTTCACATAGGCCGCCGCCTCGTCAAGCACGATCAGCACATCGCTCACGCCAGGCACGTGCAGCAGGTCGGTCTCGAGCCGGGTGTTGCTCAGCGCGCCGGCCGAAAGCGGCAGGCGCAGGCTGGTGACATAGGGAGGCTCGCGCATGCTGAAGGCGATCACGAACCACAGTGCGCAGAGTGCCGCACAGCCAGCGAACACCAGGCCCAGCCCGCCCTGCTGATAGAGCATCCCGCCTAGAACGCCGCCCACGCCGGCACCGAGGAACTGACTGGTGGAATAGACCCCCATGGCGGTGCCCTTCCCGCCGGCCGGCGCTACCTTGCTGATCAAGGACGGCAGCGAGGCCTCCAGCAGATTGAAGGCCACGAAGAAGGCGACCATGCCTATCACCAGCATCCACAGGCCGTTGCCGAACCACCAGAAGAACAGCTCGCACAGCAGCAGCGCAGAGACGGCACCGAGCAACACGCGGCGCATCTGGCGCTTCTTCTCGCCATAGATGATGAACGGGACCATGCCGAAGAAGCCGATCAACAACGCGGTGAGGTAGACCCACCAGTGCTCGTCCTTCGGCAGTGCGCCCTGCTCCACCAACGCCAGCGGCAGCGCGACGAAGCTGGCCATCAGAATCGCGTGCAGCGCCAGAATACTGAAATCCAGGCGCAGCAGGTCTGGATGACGCAGCGTCAGACCCAGCGCCTGCCTGGCGACCCCGGATTCCCGATGGCGGAAATGAGCCTGGGCCTTGGGCAGCAGCGCAACGATGAGCCCGCCTACCACTGCCATCGCCGCCGTCACCCAGAACAACCCGGAAAGACCGAAGGCACGCGTCAACAGGGGCCCGATGATCATCGCCACAGCAAAGGACAGGCCGATGCTCACCCCGATCAGCGCCATCGCCTTGGTTCGATGCTGCTCGCGGGTCAGGTCGGAGAGCAAGGCCATCACCGCGGCGGAGATCGCACCGGCACCCTGCAGCACCCGCCCTGCGATTACACCCCAGATGCTGTCGGACATCGCCGCCAGCACCGCGCCGGCGGCGAAGATCGCCAGACCGAAATAGATGATAGGCAAGCGCCCGATGCGGTCGGACAGAATACCGAAGGGAATTTGCAGCAGCGCCTGGGTCAAACCATAGGCACCGATGGCCAATCCGATCAGGGTCGGCGTTGCGCCGTCCAGATCCATACCGTAGGTCGCCAGCACGGGCAAAACCATGAACATGCCGAGCATGCGGAAAGCGAACACCAGCGCCAGCCCGGAGGCTGCGCGAGTTTCGCTGGCGCTCATGCGCTCGCTGTAGGGGTCCTGCATGGAGGGTCTCGCTTGTATGAACCGGCGGCGATTCTAGCAGCCCTACCCTGTTCGGCACAGGCGCACGGTTTTGCCGCGACCATAACCCCGGCCGTATACTTTCGGGTTTTCGCCCGCCACGCGAGGCTGTTTTGGACAAGATTCTGATTCGTGGGGCCCGCACCCACAACTTGAAGAACATCGATCTCACCCTGCCACGCGACAAGCTGATCGTCATCACCGGCCTCTCCGGCTCCGGCAAGTCTTCACTGGCGTTCGATACGCTTTATGCCGAAGGCCAGCGCCGCTACGTCGAATCGCTCTCGGCCTACGCCCGGCAGTTCCTCTCGATGATGGAAAAGCCTGATGTCGATACCATCGAAGGGCTCTCCCCGGCCATTTCCATCGAGCAGAAATCCACCTCGCACAACCCGCGCTCCACCGTCGGCACCATCACCGAGATCTACGACTACCTGCGCCTGCTCTACGCACGGGTCGGCACACCACGCTGCCCGGACCATGACGCGCCGCTGGAAGCGCAGACCGTCAGCCAGATGGTCGACCAGGTGCTGGCACTGCCCGAGGGCCGCAAGCTGATGCTGCTGGCTCCGGTCATCCGCGAGCGCAAGGGCGAGCACCTGGCGGTGTTCGATGAGCTGCGTGCCCAGGGCTTCGTCCGCGCCCGCGTCAACGGCCGCCTCTATGAGCTGGACGAACTGCCCAAGCTGGACAAGCAGAAGAAGCACTCCATCGATGTCGTGGTGGATCGCTTCAAGGTCCGTGGCGACCTGCAACAGCGCCTGGCCGAATCCTTCGAGACGGCGCTGAAACTGGCGGACGGCATCGCGCTGGTCGCGCCCATGGAGGAGGATGACGAAGGCGAGGAGATGATCTTCTCGGCGCGCTTCGCCTGCCCGATCTGCGGCCACTCCATCAGCGAGCTGGAACCCAAGCTTTTCTCTTTCAACAATCCGGCAGGGGCCTGTCCGACCTGCGATGGCCTCGGGGTCAAGCAGTTCTTCGATGCCAAGCGCCTGGTCAACGGCGAGCTGACCCTGGCCGAGGGCGCGATTCGCGGCTGGGACCGGCGCAACGTCTACTATTTCCAGATGCTCGGCTCACTGGCCTCGCATTGCGGCTTCAGCCTGGACGAACCCTTCGACTCGCTGGCGGCTGACCATCAAAAGTACATTTTGCGTGGCAGTGGCCGTGAGAACGTCGAGTTCCGCTATCTCAACGACCGCGGCGACATCGTCAAACGTTCGCACCCGTTCGAAGGCATCATCCCCAACCTCGAGCGCCGCTACCGCGAGACCGAATCCAATTCCGTACGCGAGGAGCTGGCCAAATACCTCAGCACCCAGCCCTGCCCGGAATGCCGCGGCACGCGCTTGCGCCGCGAAGCCCGCCACGTATGGGTCGGCGACAAGACCCTGCCGGCAGTCACGGCACTGCCCATCGGTGACGCCACCAATTATTTCGGCGGACTTTCGCTCAGCGGCCGTCGCGGCGAAATCGCCGACAAGATCCTCAAGGAGATCCGCGAGCGTCTGCAGTTCCTGGTCAACGTCGGCCTCGACTACCTGACCCTGGACCGCAGCGCGGACACGCTGTCCGGCGGCGAGGCCCAGCGCATCCGCCTGGCGAGCCAGATCGGCGCCGGCCTGGTCGGCGTGATGTACATCCTCGATGAGCCGTCGATCGGCCTGCACCAGCGCGACAATGAACGCCTGCTCGGTACCCTGCGCCACCTGCGCGACATCGGCAATACGGTGATCGTGGTCGAGCACGACGAGGACGCCATCCGCCTTGCCGACTACGTAGTCGACATCGGGCCGGGTGCCGGCGTGCACGGCGGCCGCATCGTCGCCGAAGGCACGCCGGACGAGGTGATGGCGCACCCGAACTCGCTGACTGGCAAGTACCTGTCCGGCCGAGTGAAGATCAACTATCCGCCGGAGCGCACCCGTCGCGATTCGAAAAAGCTGCTCAAGCTAAAGGGCGCCCGTGGCAACAACCTGCGCAACGTCGACCTGGAGATTCCGGTTGGCCTGCTGACCTGCATCACCGGCGTGTCCGGCTCGGGCAAATCGACGCTGATCAACAACACACTGTTCCCGATCACCGCCACGGCACTCAATGGTGCGACCACGCTGGAGGTCGCACCCTACGACAGCTTCGATGGCCTGCAGCACCTGGACAAGGTCGTCGACATCGACCAGAGCCCCATCGGCCGCACCCCGCGCTCCAACCCGGCAACCTACACTGGCCTGTTCACGCCGATTCGCGAGCTGTTCGCTGGCGTGCCGGAAGCCCGTTCTCGCGGTTACGGGCCAGGGCGTTTCTCCTTCAACGTCAAGGGTGGCCGCTGCGAAGCCTGCCAAGGCGACGGCGTGATCAAGGTGGAGATGCACTTCCTGCCGGATATCTACGTTCCCTGCGATGTGTGCAAGGGCAAGCGCTACAACCGTGAGACGCTGGAGGTGAAGTACAAGGGCAAGAGCATCACCGAGGTGCTGGACATGACCATCGAGGAAGCCCGCGAGTTCTTCGATCCGGTGCCGGCGGTGGCGCGCAAGCTGCAGACGCTGATGGACGTCGGGCTGTCGTACATCAAGCTGGGACAGAGCGCGACCACGCTATCCGGCGGTGAGGCGCAGCGGGTCAAGCTGTCCCGCGAGCTGTCCAAGCGCGACACCGGCAAGACTCTGTACATCCTCGACGAACCCACCACCGGCCTGCATTTTGCCGACATCCAGCAACTGCTCGACGTGCTGCATCGCCTACGCGACCATGGCAACACCGTGGTGGTCATCGAGCACAACCTGGACGTGATCAAGACCGCCGACTGGCTGGTCGACCTCGGGCCGGAAGGCGGCTCCAAGGGCGGTCAGATCATCGCCAGCGGCACACCGGAAGAGGTCGCGGAAATGCCGCAATCGCACACCGGACATTTCCTCAAACCGCTGCTGGAGCGCGACCGCCACTGACGAGCAGCCACAAAAAAAAAACCGGCCTCTTACGAGGCCGGCTTCTAAACGCTCCACGCTCGATATGGCTTAGGCGACTTCGTTCGGATCGATGCCAAGCCCCCGGGCGACACCTGCTCCGTATGCCGGGTCGGCCTTGAAGAAGTGACCCAGCTGACGCAACTGTACGTCACGCGAAACGCCCATCATCGCACCGACTATATTCCCGATCAGCAGGTTCTGCTGCTCGGCTGTCATCAGACGGAACAGAGCACCCGCCTGGCTGAAATAGTCCTCATCGGCCCTGTGGTCATACCGGTCAGCTGCGCCGGAGAGCGCAAGCGCCGGTTCGGCGTATTGCGCCGCCTGCTTGGGGGCGTCGCTATAGCTGTTCGGCTCGTAGTTTGGCGCCGAACCACCGTTGCCATCAAAACGCATCGCGCCATCACGCTGATAGTTGTGGACCGGGCAACGCGGCGCATTGACCGGAAGCTGCTGATGGTTGGTGCCGACGCGGTAGCGATGGGCATCGGCGTAAGCGAATACCCGCCCCTGCAGCATGCGATCCGGCGACAGGCCGATACCCGGGACGACGTTGCTCGGGGCAAAGGCAGCCTGTTCGACCTCGGCGAAATAGTTCTGCGGATTGCGATTCAGCTCGACTACCCCCACTTCGATCAGCGGAAACTCCTTCTGCGACCAGACCTTGGTGACGTCGAAAGGATTTTCGGCACGGCTGGCCGCCTCCGCCTCGCTCATCGCCTGGATGCAGAGCTTCCACCTGGGAAACTCGCTCCGCTCGATCGCGTGGAAAAGATCCCGCTGCGCATAATCGGGATCGCTGCCGGCAAGGCGTGCTGCCTCGCTCGGATGCAGGTTTCTGATCCCTTGCATGCTCTTGAAGTGGAACTTCACCCAGTGCCGCTCGCCTTCACTATTGACCAGGCTGAAGGTGTGGCTGCCGAAGCCGTGCATGAACCGATAACCATCGGGGATGCCACGATCGGAAAACAGGATGGTGACCTGATGCAACGCCTCGGGCGAGTGCGACCAGAAGTCCCACATCATCTGCGGGCTCTTCAGATTGGTCCGTGGGCCACGCTTTTGCGTATGGATGAAATCCGGAAATTTCAGCGGATCGCGGATGAAGAAGACCGGCGTGTTGTTACCCACCACGTCCCAATTGCCTTCCTCGGTATAGAACTTCACCGCGAAGCCGCGAGGATCACGCTCGGTATCCGCCGAGCCGCGCTCACCCCCTACCGTGGAAAAGCGCAGGAACAGGGGCGTTTGCTTGCCAACGGACTCGAACAGCTTGGCACGGGTGAGGTGAGTTATGTCTGCGGTCACGGTAAACGTGCCATAGGCGCCGGAGCCCTTGGCGTGCACACGACGCTCCGGAATGACTTCGCGGTTGAAATGGGCGAGCTTTTCGACCAGGTGGAAGTCATCCAGCAACAAAGGGCCACGAGGCCCGGCTGAACGAGAATTCTGATTGTCGGCAACGGGGGCGCCACCAGCGGTGGTGAGGGTCTTGCCTTGGCTCATGCTGTATCTCCTTGTACATACCGGTTAAGTCGGCTTGAGGAGAATTCTAACGAGACGCCAATAAAGAACTAATTTATTAAACAAACCAATCTGATAGAGCGTAACCATCGCTAAGACAATAAAAAACCGGGCCTAGGCCCGGTTCTTCATACAGAGACCGATTACTCGGCTGCGGCTTCGACCTCACCAGCGACCGGACGGTCAACCAGCTCGACGTAAGCCATAGGTGCGTTGTCCCCTGCGCGGAAACCGCACTTGAGGATGCGCAGATAACCGCCCTGACGGGTGGCGTAGCGCTTGCCCAGATCGTTGAACAGCTTGCCTACGGCAGCTTTCGAACGGGTACGGTCGAACGCCAGGCGGCGGTTGGCAACGCTGTCTTCCTTGGCCAGGGTGATCAGCGGCTCGGCAACGCGACGCAGTTCCTTGGCCTTGGGCAGGGTGGTCTTGATCAGTTCGTGCTCGAACAGCGACACCGCCATGTTCTGGAACATGGCCTTGCGGTGGGCGCTGGTGCGGCTCAGATGACGGCCACTTTTACGATGACGCATGATTGAAATTCCTTACCAAACGTTCAGTTCGGTTACTGGGGGCGATCAGGCAGTGGCCTTATCGTCCTTCTTGAGACTTGCCGGCGGCCAGTTATCCAGGCGCATACCGAGGGACAAACCACGCGAAGCCAGAACGTCCTTGATCTCGGTCAGGGACTTCTTGCCCAGGTTCGGCGTTTTCAACAGCTCTACTTCGGTGCGCTGGATCAGATCACCAATGTAGTAGATGTTTTCTGCCTTGAGGCAGTTGGCCGAACGTACGGTCAGTTCCAGGTCATCCACCGGACGCAACAGGATCGGATCGATCTCGTCTTCCTGCTCGACAACCACCGGCTCGCTGTCGCCTTTCAGGTCGACGAACGCAGCCAGCTGCTGTTGCAGGATGGTCGCTGCACGACGGATCGCCTCTTCGGGATCCAGGGTGCCGTTGGTTTCCAGGTCAATGACCAGCTTGTCCAGGTTGGTGCGCTGCTCGACACGAGCATTCTCGACCACATAAGCCACGCGACGAACCGGGCTGAAGGTGGCGTCGAGCTGAAGACGGCCGATGCTACGGCTTTCATCTTCGTCGCTCTGACGCGCATCAGCAGGCTCGTAACCACGGCCGCGAGCGACCTTGAGCTTCATGTTGAGCGAGCCGTTGGCCGCCAGATTGGCGATCAGGTGATCGCCATTGACGATTTCAACATCGTGATCCAGCTGGATATCGGCAGCGGTAACAGCGCCCGCGCCCTTCTTCACCAGGCTCAAGGTCACTTCATCACGGCCGTGCAGCTTGATGGCGATACCTTTGAGGTTGAGCAGGATTTCGATTACATCTTCCTGCACGCCCTCGATGGCGCTGTACTCGTGGAGCACACCGTCGATCTCAGCCTCGACCACAGCGCAGCCGGGCATGGAGGACAACAGAATACGACGCAGCGCGTTGCCCAGGGTGTGGCCAAAACCACGCTCGAGGGGCTCGAGAGTGATCTTGGCACGGGTCGGACTGACCACCTGCACATCGATATGGCGGGGGGTCAGGAACTCATTTACCGAACTCTGCATGGATACACCTATTTTCTAGCCCTTACTTGGAGTAGAGCTCGACAATCAGGTTTTCGTTGATGTCGGCGGACAGATCGCTGCGAGCCGGAACATTCTTGAAAACACCGGATTTCTTGTCGGCGTCTACTTCGACCCATTCAACGCGGCCGCGCTGTGCGCACAGTTCGAGGGCCTGGGCGATACGCAGCTGGTTACGGCACTTCTCGCGAACAGCAACCACGTCACCGGCTTTAACCTGGTAGGACGGGATGTTCACGGTCTGACCGTTGACTGTGATCGACTTGTGCGACACCAGCTGACGCGATTCGGCACGAGTGGAGCCGAAGCCCATACGGTACACGACGTTGTCCAGGCGGCATTCGAGCAGCTGCAGCAGGTTTTCGCCGGTAGCGCCCTTACGACTGGCGGCTTCCTTGTAGTAACCGCTGAACTGACGCTCCAGCACACCGTAGATGCGGCGGACTTTCTGCTTCTCGCGCAGCTGAGTGCCGTAGTCGGACAGACGGCCACGACGCTGACCATGTACACCCGGCGGGGTTTCAATGTTGCACTTGGATTCGAGCGCGCGCGCACCACTCTTCAGGAAGAGATCAGTGCCTTCACGACGAGACAGTTTGCACTTGGGACCAATATAACGAGCCATTCTTTACTGTCTCCTGATTACACGCGGCGCTTCTTCGGCGGACGGCACCCGTTATGCGGGATCGGCGTCACGTCGGTGATGCTGGCGATTTTATAGCCGCAGGCGTTCAGAGCACGCACAGCGGATTCGCGACCCGGACCTGGGCCCTTGACGTTGACGTCGAGGTTCTTCAGACCGTATTCCAGAGCGGCCTGACCAGCGCGCTCAGCGGCGATCTGAGCAGCGAACGGAGTGGACTTACGCGAACCGCGGAAGCCCGAACCACCGGAGGTAGCCCAGGACAGCGCATTGCCCTGACGATCAGTGATGGTCACGATGGTGTTATTGAAAGACGCGTGGATGTGGGCGATGCCATCAACCACTGTCTTTTTGACTTTTTTACGAGGACGAGCAGCAGGTTTTGCCATGACTAGATTCCTGTCGATTCGCTAACGCGATTACTTGCGGATCGGCTTGCGCGGGCCCTTACGGGTACGTGCGTTGGTCTTGGTGCGCTGACCGCGAACCGGCAGACCACGACGATGACGCAGGCCGCGATAGCAACCCAGGTCCATCAAGCGCTTGATTTTCATGTTGACTTCGCGACGCAGGTCGCCTTCAACGATGAACTTGCCGACTTCGCCACGCAGCAGTTCGACCTGCTCGTCGGAAAGATCCTTGATCTTTGCTGCCGGATTCACACCGGTAGCAGCGCAGATTTCCTGCGCGCGGGTGCGACCAACACCGTAGATGTAGGTCAGCGAGATAACAGTGTGCTTGTTATCCGGAATGTTGACGCCTGCAATACGGGCCATTCAGTGAAACTCCAATTGACAGCTACCTACGCCCCGGAAGCCAAGAAAAGGGCGCGAGATATTAACGCTGTAATAACAAATATTCAACCCGGCAGCGCACTAGCTGCCGGGTTCTCACGCTTTACACAATCAGCCTTGGCGCTGCTTGTGACGCGGTTCTGCGCTGCAGATCACGCGCACGACACCGTCGCGACGAATGACCTTGCAGTTGCGGCACAGCTTTTTAACCGATGCACGAACTTTCATCACCAACTCCTAGAACCTTACGAGCAACCTCAGCGGAGCATGCCGCTGCCGTAGCCCTTCAGGTTGGCTTTCTTCATCAGGGAATCGTACTGGTGCGACATGAGGTGCGATTGCACTTGGGACATGAAGTCCATGACAACCACAACCACGATCAGCAACGAGGTCCCACCGAGGTAGAACGGCACATTCGCTGCAACCACGAGAAACTGCGGCAACAGGCATACAGCCGTCATGTACAGGGCGCCGAACATGGTCAAGCGAGTCAGCACGCCATCGATATAACGCGCCGATTGCTCACCAGGACGAATCCCGGGAATAAACGCACCGGACTTCTTCAGATTCTCAGCAACATCCTTCGGGTTGAACATCAACGCCGTATAGAAGAAGCAGAAGAATATGATGCCAGCACTGAACAGCAGGATATTCAACGGCTGCCCTGGGGCAATCGCCTGCGAGATGTCAGCCAACCAGCCCATGCTCTCGGATTGACCGAACCACTGACCAAGCGAGGCAGGGAACAACAGGATGCTGCTAGCGAAGATGGCCGGGATAACCCCCGCCATATTCACCTTCAACGGCAAATGGCTGGTCTGCGCAGCGAAAACCTTACGACCTTGCTGCCGCTTGGCGTAGTGCACGGCGATACGCCGCTGGCCACGCTCGATGAAGACCACGAAACCGATGATTGCAACAGCCAGGAGGCCAACAGCAAGCAGCGCAATGATGTTGATGTCGCCCTGACGAGCAGACTCGAAGGACTGGCCAAGCGCGCCCGGCAACCCCGCGACGATACCAGCGAAGATCAGCATCGAGATGCCGTTACCAACGCCTCGCTCGGTGATCTGCTCACCCAGCCACATCATGAACATCGCACCAGACACGAAGGTTGTGATGGCGACGAAGTAGAAGCCGAAATCGTTGCTGAACGCGACCCCCTGACCGGCCAGACCGACGGACATGCCGACGGCCTGAACGATCGCGAGCACCAGCGTGCCGTAACGGGTGTACTGGCTGATCTTGCGACGCCCGGCCTCACCTTCTTTCTTCAACTGCTCCAGCTGCGGACTGACAGCGGTCATGAGCTGCATGATGATCGAGGCCGAAATGTACGGCATGATCCCCAATGCAAAGATGCTCATGCGCTCCAGCGCGCCGCCGGAAAACATGTTGAACAAGCTAAGGATGGTCCCCTCGTTCTGACGGAACAGTTCGGCCAGTCGATCGGGATTGATCCCGGGAACAGGGATGTGTGCGCCAATCCGGTAGACGATGATCGCCATGAACAGAAAGCGCAGACGAGCCCATAGTTCGGACAGACCACCATTACTCAGCGCGGAGAGAGCACCTTGCTTAGCCATTTATTCCTCGAACTTGCCGCCAGCTGCTTCGATAGCCGCACGCGCACCCTTGGTGGCTGCGATACCCTTGAGCGTCACCGCACGACCAACCTCGCCGGACAGCATGATTTTCACGCGCTGTACGTTCTGGTTGATGACGTTGGCGTCTTTCAGGCTTTGCACGGTAACGACATCACCCTCGACCTTTGCCAACTCGGAAGTACGCACTTCCGCGCGATCCATAGCCTTCAGCGAGACGAAACCGAACTTCGGCAGACGGCGGTGCAACGGCTGCTGACCACCCTCGAAACCGGGAGCAATCTTGCCACCGGAACGGGAAGTCTGACCCTTGTGACCACGGCCACCGGTCTTACCGAGACCGCTACCGATACCACGACCGGGACGCAGCTTTTCGCGACGGGCACCCGGCGCGGAACGCAGATCGTTCAATTGCATGATTAGCCCTCCACACGGAGAAGGTAATAGGCCTTGTTGATCATGCCACGGTTCTCAGGAGTATCCTGAACCTCAACGGTATGACCAATGCGACGCAGGCCCAAGCCCTTGACGCACGCCTTGTGATTGGCCAGACGGCCGTTCACGCTTTTGACCAGCGTGACTTTGACAGTAGCGTTAGCCATGGTTAGAGAATCTCCTCGACGCTCTTGCCACGCTTGGCTGCCACGGATTCGGGCGACTGCATGGCCTTCAGGCCCTTGAAGGTGGCATGCACAACGTTCACCGGATTGGTAGAGCCGTAGCACTTGGCCAGAACGTTCTGAACACCAGCAACTTCCAGCAGCGCACGCATGGCGCCACCGGCAATCACACCAGTACCTTCGGAGGCTGGCTGCATGTATACCTTGGAAGCACCATGCGCAGCCTTGGTTGGGTACTGCAGGGTAGTGCCATTCAGGTCGACCTGGATCATATTGCGGCGAGCCGCTTCCATGGCCTTCTGGATGGCAGCCGGCACTTCGCGGGACTTGCCACGGCCGAAGCCAACACGACCCTTTCCGTCTCCAACGACAGTCAGAGCGGTGAAGGTGAAGATACGGCCACCCTTTACGGTTTTTGCGACGCGGTTAACTTGAACCAGCTTCTCGATGTAGCCTTCGTCGCGCTTTTGCTCGTTATTTGCCATAACTTAGAACTCCAGCCCGCCTTCACGAGCAGCATCGGCCAGTGCCTTGACACGACCGTGGTACTTGAAGCCAGAACGGTCGAATGCAACCTGCGTTACACCAGCGGCTTTTGCACGCTCGGCAACCAGCTCGCCAACTTTCTTGGCCGCGTCGACATTGCCAGTGGCGCCATCACGCAATGCTTTGTCCAAGGTAGAGGCGCTGGCCAGAACCTTGCTGCCGTCGGCCGAAATGACCTGGGCGTAGATGTGCTGCGAAGAGCGATAGACGCACAGACGCACGGCTTCGAGCTCGTGCATTTTCAGGCGTGCTTTGCGAGCGCGACGCAGTCGAGTAACTTTTTTGTCGGTCATTTGCTATGCCCTACTTCTTCTTGGCTTCTTTACGACGGACAACTTCATCCGCGTAACGAACGCCCTTGCCCTTATAAGGTTCAGGGCGACGGAAATCGCGAATCTCCGCGGCGACCTGACCAACCAGTTGCTTATCGACACCCTTGATCAGGATCTCGGTCTGGTTCGGGGTTTCGGCGACCACACCTTCCGGCAACGCATAGTCGATCGGATGGGAGAAACCGAGCGCGAGGTTCAGCACCTGACCCTTGGCTTGCGCCTTGTAACCTACACCAACCAGCTGAAGCTTGCGCTCGAAGCCCTGGCTGACGCCGATCACCATGTTGTTGACCAGCGCACGAGTGGTACCAGCCATGGCGCGAGTCTGCTGATCACCGTTACGACCGGCAAAGCGCAGCTCGCCGGATTCTTGGATCACTTCCACAGACGGATGAACATTCAGTTCGAGAGCGCCTTTTGCGCCCTTCACCGAAAGCTGCTGACCGGACATCTTGATTTCGACGCCAGCAGGCAGCTTGACGGGGTTCTTAGCAACGCGAGACATGCTTATCCCCCCTTAGAACACAGTGCAAAGCACTTCGCCGCCAACACCAGCAGCGCGAGCAGCACGATCAGTCATCACACCCTTGTTGGTGGAGACGATCGACACGCCCAGGCCACCGCGTACTTTCGGCAACTGGTCAACGGACTTGTACTGGCGCAGGCCAGGACGACTTACGCGCTTGAGCTCTTCGATGACCGGACGGCCTTCGAAGTACTTCAGCTCGATGGACAGCTGCGGCTTGGCATCACCGCTGACCTGGTATCCCGCGATATAGCCTTCACCCTGAAGAACATTGGCTACAGCCACCTTCAGCGTGGAAGACGGCATGCTTACGACGGACTTCTCGGCCATCTGGGCATTACGGATACGAGTTAGCATGTCCGCTAACGGGTCCTGCATACTCATGGGCTCTTAGCTCCTAAAACAAAAAAATAAGCCTTAACGGCTCGTGTCGCCAATGGACAAACCCGGCAAAGTGCGAGGCTCAGGCGAGCCGAACATTCTAGAGAGTCGCCATAAACGAATCAAGCCCCACAGGGGGCTTGATCGAAAAACAAACAGGACCCGAAGGTCCTGTTGCTCTGTTACCAGCTGGCCTTGACCAGGCCCGGCACGTCACCGCGCATTGCGGCCTGACGCAGCATGTTGCGCGCGAGGCCGAACTTGCGATAGACGCCGTGCGGACGACCAGTCAGACGGCAGCGGTTGCGCAGGCGCGAAGCGCTGGCGTCACGAGGCTGCTTCTGCAGTGCGACCTGAGCTTCCCAGCGCGCTTCCGGAGAGGACTCCGGGCTTGCGATGATTGCCTTCAGTGCCGCACGCTTCTGGGCGAACTTGGCGACCGTTTGCTGACGCTTCAGCTCACGGTTCTTCATGCTTTGCTTAGCCATGTGCCTACTCCAATCAGTTACGGAACGGGAAGTTGAAGGCACGCAGCAAAGCGCGACCTTCTTCATCCGTCCGGGCAGTGGTGGTCAGAGTGATGTCCAGACCACGCAGGGCATCGATCTTGTCGTAATCGATCTCCGGAAAGATGATCTGCTCTTTCACGCCCATGCTGTAGTTGCCACGTCCATCAAAGGACTTGGCGTTCAGGCCGCGGAAATCACGTACGCGCGGCAGGGAAATGGAGAGCAGACGATCCAGGAACTCGTACATACGCTCACGACGCAGCGTCACCTTGACACCGATCGGCCAGCCTTCGCGGACCTTGAAGCCAGCGATGGACTTGCGAGCATGAGTGACCACGACCTTCTGGCCGGTAATCTTTTCCAGGTCAGCGACAGCGTTGTCGATGATCTTCTTGTCACCGATCGCCTCGCCAATACCCATGTTGAGGGTGATCTTGGTAATGCGCGGAACTTCCATCACGTTCTTAAGCTGAAGCTCTTCCTTCAGCTTGGGCGCGATTTCCTTCCGATAAACTTCTTTTAGTCGTGCCATGGTTATCTACCTAGCAGTCTCAAGCGTCAACCGGCTTCTGGGTCGACTTGAAGACACGAATTTTCTTGCCTTCTTCAACCTTGAAGCCAACACGGTCTGCCTTGTTGGTTTCGCCGTTGAAAATGGCGACGTTAGAGACGTGCAAAGGCGCCTCTTTCTCGACGATACCGCCCTGAACGCCGGACATCGGGTTCGGCTTGGTATGGCGCTTGACGAGGTTGATCCCACCGACGACCAGACGGTCGTCAGCGAGCACCTTGAGCACCTTACCGCGCTTGCCCTTGTCTTTGCCGGCGATGACGATGATCTCGTCGTTGCGACGAATCTTTTGCATGCGGCTACTCCTTACAGCACTTCAGGGGCGAGCGAGACGATCTTCATGAACTTCTCTGTACGAAGCTCACGCGTCACCGGCCCAAAGATACGGGTGCCGATAGGCTCTTGCTTGTTGTTCAACAGAACAGCAGCGTTGCCATCGAAGCGGATGATGGAACCATCGGGACGACGGACACCATGGCGGGTACGAACCACAACAGCGGTCATAACCTGGCCTTTCTTGACCTTGCCACGAGGAATCGCTTCCTTGACGGTAACCTTGATAATGTCGCCGATGCCGGCGTAACGACGGTGCGAACCGCCGAGCACCTTGATACACATGACGCGACGAGCGCCACTGTTATCAGCCACATCGAGCATGGATTGAGTCTGAATCATATAATTTCTCCGACCCCTAGCCCTTAGACTTCGACGGCACGTTCAACGACGTCAACCAGCATCCAGGTCTTGGTCTTGGCCAGCGGACGAGTCTCGCGGATGGTGACCTTGTCGCCGATACGGCACTGGTTGGTTTCGTCGTGGGCGTGCAGTTTGGTCGAACGCTTCACGTATTTGCCGTAGATCGGGTGCTTCACGCGACGCTCGATCAGTACGGTGATGGTCTTGTCCATCTTGTCGCTGACGACGCGGCCGGTCAGCGTGCGGACGGTTTTCTGAGCTTCAGCCATGATCACTTACCTGCCTGCTGGTTGAGCACAGTCTTGACACGAGCGATGTCGCGCTTGACTTGCGAGAGCAGGTGAGACTGCCCCAACTGGCCAGTCGCTTTCTGCATACGCAGATTGAACTGGTCCCGCAGCAGCTCGAGCAGTTGCTCGTTCAGCTGCTCAACGGATTTTTCACGAAGTTCATTCGCTTTCATCACATCACCGTCCGCTTAACAAAGGAGGTGGCGAGCGGCAGCTTTGCAGCGGCCAGGGCGAAAGCCTCACGCGCCAGCTCTTCGGAAACACCCTCGATCTCGTAAAGCACCTTGCCCGGCTGAATCTGGGCTACCCAGTACTCGACGCTACCCTTACCTTTACCCATACGAACTTCGAGGGGCTTCTTGGTAACGGGCTTGTCGGGGAACACGCGGATCCAGATCTTACCGCCACGCTTGACGTGACGAGTCAGCGCACGACGTGCAGCCTCGATCTGACGCGCGGTCAGACGACCACGAGAAACAGACTTCAGCGCGAACTCGCCGAAGCTGACCTTGCTACCGCGCTGAGCCAGACCACGGTTGTGGCCGGTCATCTGCTTGCGGAATTTTGTACGCTTGGGTTGCAACATTTGGCGTACCCCTTACTTAGCAGCTTTTTTACGAGGAGCAGGCGCTTGAGGCTTGAGCTCTTCATGGCGACCACCAATCACTTCGCCTTTGAAGATCCACACCTTGACACCAATCACACCGTAGGTGGTGTGCGCTTCGTAAGTGTTGTAATCGATATCGGCACGCAGGGTGTGCAGCGGCACACGACCTTCGCGATACCACTCGGTACGGGCGATTTCAGCCCCACCCAGACGACCACTGACCTGGATCTTGATGCCCTTGGCACCAATGCGCATGGCGTTCTGTACGGCGCGCTTCATGGCGCGACGGAACATCACGCGACGCTCCAGCTGCTGAGCTACGCTCTGTGCAACCAGCATTGCGTCGAGCTCCGGCTTGCGGATCTCTTCGATATTGATGTGCACCGGCACACCCATTTGCTTGGTCAGGTCCTGACGCAGCTTCTCAACATCTTCACCTTTCTTGCCGATCACGATGCCGGGACGAGCGGTGTGGATGGTGATGCGTGCGGTTTGAGCCGGGCGATGGATATCGATACGGCTTACGGACGCGCTTTTTAGTTTGTCTTGGAGGTACTCACGCACGTTCAGATCTGCAAGCAGATAGTCTGCATACGTGCGGCCGTCTGCGTACCAGACGGAGGTGTGCTCCTTGACGATTCCCAGGCGAATGCCAGTGGGATGTACTTTCTGACCCATCTGATCGACTCCGTTACTTGTCCGCAACCTTGACAGTGATATGGCAAGACCGCTTGACGATGCGATCAGCGCGGCCCTTGGCACGCGGCATGATGCGCTTAAGCGAACGCCCCTCGTTGACGAAGACCGTGGAGACTTTCAGATCATCCACATCGGCGCCTTCGTTGTGCTCGGCGTTGGCAACGGCCGACTCCAGCACTTTCTTCATGATCTCGGCGGCTTTCTTGCTACTGAAAGCCAGGAGGTTGAGCGCGTCGCCCACCTTCTTCCCGCGGATCTGGTCGGCGACCAGGCGGGCTTTCTGGGCGGAGATGCGAGCGCCCGACAACTTAGCGGCTACTTCCATCTTTCCTTACCCCTTAGCGCTTGCCTTTCTTGTCCGCGACGTGCCCGCGATAAGTGCGGGTAGCAGCGAACTCGCCGAGTTTGTGGCCGACCATGTCTTCGGACACCAGGACCGGGACATGTTGACGACCGTTATGTACAGCGATGGTCAGACCGACCATTTGCGGCAGGATCATCGAACGGCGCGACCAGGTCTTGACTGGCTTGCGATCGTTCTTTTCCACCGCCGCTTCGACCTTCTTCAGTAGGTGAAGATCGATAAAAGGACCTTTTTTCAGAGAACGCGGCACTGTCGTATCCCTCTAGTTACTTGCGACGACGGACGATCATGTTATCGGTGCGCTTGTTAGTGCGGGTCTTCGCGCCCTTAGTCGGGAAGCCCCATGGCGACACCGGATGACGACCACCGGAGGTACGACCTTCACCACCACCGTGCGGGTGATCGACCGGGTTCATCGCGACACCACGAACGGTCGGACGAATGCCCTTCCAGCGCTTGGCACCGGCTTTACCCAGCGAACGCAGGCTATGCTCGGAGTTCGAGACCTCGCCCAGGGTCGCACGGCACTCAGCCAGCACTTTGCGCATCTCGCCGGAACGCAGACGCAGCGTCACGTAGGAACCCTCGCGAGCGACCAGCTGAGCCGAAGCACCAGCTGAACGAGCGATCTGAGCGCCCTTGCCCGGCTTGAGCTCGACACCGTGAACGGTAGAACCCAGCGGGATGTTACGCAGCGGCAGGCTGTTACCAGCCTTGATCGGAGCATTGATGCCCGAGACCAGCTGATCGCCAGCGCTCACGCCTTTCGGCGCGATGATGTAGCGACGCTCACCGTCGGCATACTTCAGCAGCGCGATGTGCGCAGTACGGTTCGGATCGTATTCGATGCGCTCGACGATGGCCGGAATGCCATCCTTGTTGCGACGAAAATCGACCAGACGATAGTGCTGCTTATGACCACCACCAATGTGGCGGGTGGTGATACGACCGTTGTTGTTACGGCCGCCAGACTTCGACTTCTTCTCGAGCAGCGGTGCGTAAGGAGCGCCTTTGTGCAGCTCCTGATTGACCACCTTGACCACAAAACGGCGGCCCGCGGAAGTCGGTTTGCATTTAACGATTGCCATGATGCACCCCTTCCTTACTCAGCACTGCCGGAGAAATCGAGATCTTGGCCTGGCTGAAGAGCGATGTACGCCTTCTTCCAGTCGTTGCGCTTGCCCAGACCGCGAGCGGTGCGCTTGGTCTTACCCTGTACATTCAGGGTGTTGACCGCGGCGACCTTCACGTCGAACAGGCTCTCAACAGCCTTCTTGATTTCCAGCTTGGTTGCGTCGGTCGCAACCTTGAAAACGAATTGCTTCTTGCTGTCAGCCAGCACGGTAGCCTTCTCAGAGACGTGCGGACCAAGCAGGACTTTGAATACGCGTTCCTGGTTCATCCCAGCAGCTCCTCGAATTTCTTCACAGCCGACACGGTGATCAACACCTTGTCATAGGCGATCAGGCTGACCGGATCGGAACCCTGAACGTCACGTACGTCGACATGCGGCAGATTGCGCGCAGCGAGGTACAGGTTCTGATCGACAGCATCGGAAACGATCAGCACGTCGCTCAGACCCATACCATTGAGCTTGCTAGCAAGCGCCTTGGTCTTCGGGGCCTCGACGGCGAAATCTTCTACGACAACCAGACGCTCGGAGCGAACAAGCTCAGCAAGGATGGAACGCAGCGCAGCGCGATACATCTTCTTGTTCAGCTTCTGCTCATGGTTCTGCGGACGAGCAGCGAAAGTCACACCACCGCCACGCCAGATCGGACCACGCGTGGTACCGGCGCGCGCGCGACCGGTGCCCTTCTGGCGCCACGGACGCTTGCCGCCACCGGACACGTCGGAGCGGGTTTTCTGCTGCTTGCTACCCTGACGACCGCCAGCCATGTAGGCGACGACAGCCTGGTGCACCAGCGTCTCGTTGAACTCACCACCAAAGGTGCGATCGGAGACTTCGATGGCCTGTGCGCCATTTACATTCAATTGCATGTGAACTCCCCCTTAACCGCGAGCCTTGGCGGCCGGACGCACGAACACGTCACCACCGGTGGCGCCGGGCACTGCGCCCTTGACCAACAGCAGGTTACGCTCGGCATCGACGCGCACGATTTCCAGAGACTGCACGGTTACGCGCTCGGCGCCCATGTGCCCGGACATCTTCTTGCCCTTGAATACACGACCTGGAGTCTGGCACTGACCGATAGAGCCCGGGACGCGGTGGGATACGGAGTTACCGTGGGTATTGTCCTGACCACGGAAGTTCCAGCGCTTGATGGTACCGGCAAAGCCTTTACCCTTGGACTGACCGGTGACATCCACCAGCTGCCCCGCCTGGAAAATCTCGGCATTGATCTGATCACCAACCTGGAACTCCTCGCCATCCAGGCGGAATTCCCAGACGCCACGACCAGCAGCAACGTTCGCCTTGGCGAAGTGACCGGCCTGAGCCTTGGTGACACGGGACGCGCGACGCTCACCGACAGTGACCTGCACTGCACGATAGCCATCGCTCTCTTCATTTTTGAACTGAGTGACGCGATTCGGCTCGATCTCGATGACCGTAACCGGAATAGAGACACCATCCTCGGTGAAAACGCGGGTCATGCCGCATTTACGACCGACTACACCAATAGTCATTTTGAAACCTCTTGAGTGTACGGGGCTTTCACCCGCTATGGCCGCCCATTTCAGAGCGTTACACGACTAAAACTCTCAGGTTTTAGCCGAGGCTGATCTGCACTTCCACACCAGCCGCAAGATCGAGCTTCATCAGCGCATCGACGGTTTTGTCGGTCGGCTGAACGATGTCCAGCACACGCTTGTGGGTTCGGATTTCATACTGATCGCGCGCGTCTTTGTTGACGTGCGGAGAAACCAGCACAGTGAACCGCTCTTTGCGGGTTGGCAGCGGAATCGGACCACGCACCTGAGCACCAGTACGTTTCGCGGTTTCCACGATTTCCTGGGTTGATTGATCGATCAGGCGATGGTCAAAAGCCTTCAACCGAATACGGATTTGTTGGTTTTGCATTTTGACCTCAGACTCCAAGTAGCCACCCTACCAGGCGCAATACCCCCGGTAAAAGGAGGCGCAATTGTACGGATGCGCCCATAGGGTGTCAATAAATGATCAATAATAGAAAAGGGCCCCCGAGGGGGCCCTTTTCATCATCGTCAAATATTACTCGACGATCTTGGCAACCACGCCGGCACCAACGGTACGACCACCTTCGCGAATTGCGAAGCGCAGGCCGTCTTCCATGGCGATCGGCTTGATCAGGGTAACAACCATTTTCACGTTGTCGCCCGGCATCACCATCTCAACGCCTTCCGGCAGTTCGCACGAACCGGTCACGTCAGTGGTACGGAAGTAGAACTGCGGACGATAGCCCTTGAAGAACGGGGTGTGACGACCACCTTCTTCCTTGGACAGAACGTACACTTCAGCTTCGAACTTGGTGTGCGGCTTGATGGTGCCCGGCTTGGCCAGCACCTGACCACGCTCGACGTCATCACGCTTGGTGCCACGCAGCAGGACGCCGCAGTTCTCGCCAGCACGACCTTCGTCCAGCAGCTTGCGGAACATTTCCACGCCGGTGCAGGTGGTCTTGGTGGTCGGACGCAGACCAACGATCTCGATCTCTTCCTGGACCTTGACGATACCGCGCTCAACACGACCAGTTACAACGGTACCGCGGCCGGAGATCGAGAACACGTCTTCGATCGGCATCAGGAACGGCTTGTCGATAGCGCGAACCGGCTCAGGGATGTAGGTATCCAGAGTCTCGACCAGCTTCTTGACCGCAGTGGTGCCCAGCTCGTTGTCGTCTTCACCGTTCAGCGCCATCAGCGCAGAACCGATGATGATCGGAGTGTCATCACCCGGGAAGTCGTAGGTGGACAGCAGGTCGCGAACTTCCATTTCGACCAACTCGAGCAGCTCGGCGTCGTCGACCATGTCAGCCTTGTTCAGGAACACGACGATGTACGGAACGCCTACCTGACGGGACAGCAGGATGTGCTCGCGGGTCTGCGGCATGGGGCCGTCAGCAGCCGAGCAAACCAGGATCGCACCGTCCATCTGGGCAGCACCGGTGATCATGTTCTTC
Source organism: Stutzerimonas sp. KH-1 (assembly GCF_054483855.1). NCBI lineage: Bacteria > Pseudomonadati > Pseudomonadota > Gammaproteobacteria > Pseudomonadales > Pseudomonadaceae > Stutzerimonas > Stutzerimonas sp. KH-1. The sequence goes on from NZ_CM137011.1 coordinate 2,781,889, forward strand.
ACATAGTCAGCGTGACCCGGGCAGTCAACGTGCGCGTAGTGACGGACATTGGAGTCGTACTCTACGTGAGCGGTGTTGATGGTGATACCGCGAGCCTTCTCTTCCGGCGCGCTATCGATCTTGTCGAAGTCGACACGAGCGGAGCCGAAAACCTCGGAGCACACGCGAGTCAGAGCAGCAGTCAGAGTGGTCTTGCCATGGTCGACGTGACCAATGGTGCCGACGTTGACGTGCGGTTTGTTACGTTCGAATTTTTCCTTAGCCACGACAGTAAACCTCTTACTTAAAGGGCTGAATCAACCTTGTTTTTTAACGAGCGTTTCGACGATGTTCGCCGGAGCCTCAGCGTATTTGGAGAATTCCATGGAGTAGCTCGCGCGACCCTGAGACATGGAACGAACGTCGGTCGCATAACCGAACATCTCTCCGAGCGGAACCTCGGCACGGATTACCTTGCCGGAGACCGAGTCTTCCATACCCTGAATCAGACCACGACGACGGTTCAGGTCACCCATCACATCGCCCATGTAGTCTTCAGGGGTCACCACTTCGACCTTCATGATCGGCTCGAGCACCTTGCCGCCACCCTTCTGGGCCAGCTGCTTGGTAGCCATGGAAGCCGCCACCTTGAACGCCATCTCGTTGGAGTCGACGTCATGGTAGGAACCATCGAACACGGTCGCCTTCAGGCCGATCAGCGGATAACCGGCGACTACGCCGTTCTTCATCTGCTCTTCGATACCCTTCTGGATCGCCGGGATGTATTCCTTCGGAACCACACCACCAACGACTTCGTTGGTGAACACCAGACCTTCGGTGATGTTGCCCTTGTCGTCCACGTCCGGAGTCGAGAAGCGAATCCAGCAGTGACCGAACTGACCGCGACCACCGGACTGACGAACGAACTTGCCTTCGATCTCGACATTGTCCTTGGTGATGGTTTCGCGGTAGGAAACCTGCGGCTTGCCGATGTTGGCCTCGACGTTGAACTCGCGCTTCATGCGGTCAACGAGGATGTCCAGGTGCAGCTCGCCCATACCGGAGATGATGGTCTGGCCGGTTTCCTCATCGGTCTTGACGCGGAACGACGGGTCTTCCTGGGCCAGCTTGCCCAGCGCGATACCCATCTTCTCCTGGTCAGCCTTGGTCTTCGGCTCGACGGCAACCGAAATAACCGGCTCCGGGAAGTCCATGCGCTCGAGGATGATCGGCTTCTCGATCGAGCAGAGGGTGTCACCAGTGGTGACGTCCTTCATACCAATCAGAGCGGCGATGTCACCAGCGCGGCATTCCTTGATCTCTTCACGCTGGTTGGCGTGCATCTGCACCATCCGACCTACGCGCTCCTTCTTGCCCTTGACCGAGTTCATTACCGAGTCGCCAGAGGCGAGAACACCGGAATAAACACGGGTAAAGGTCAGCGTGCCAACGAACGGGTCGGTCGCGATCTTGAAGGCCAGCGCAGAGAACGGCTCGTCATCACTTGCATGACGCTCGTCAACCTGCTCCTCGTTATCCGGGTTGACACCCTGGATAGCCGGAATCTCGGTCGGCGCAGGCAGGAACTCGATCACGGCATCGAGAACCAGCGGCACACCCTTGTTCTTGAAGGAGGAACCGCAGACTGCAGGAACAATTTCGCAGGCGATGGTGCGCTGACGCAGACCAGCCTTGATCTCGTCGACGGACAGCTCGCCCTCTTCGAGATACTTGTTCATCAGCTCTTCGTTGGCCTCGGCCGCAGCCTCGACCATGTTGGAGCGATACTCTTCAGCCATGGCCTGCAGCTCCGCAGGAATCTCTTCCTCGCGGTAGGTGGTTCCCTTGTCGTCATCGTTCCAGTAGATGGCCTTCATCTTGATCAGATCGATCTGACCTTCGAAGTTCTCTTCGGAACCGATAGCAAGCTGAACCGGCACCGGGGTGTGACCCAGACGCTGCTTGATCTGACCGACGACGCGCAGGAAGTTGGCGCCCTGACGGTCCATCTTGTTGACGTAGACGATACGCGGAACGCCGTACTTGTTGGCCTGACGCCATACGGTTTCGGACTGCGGCTCGACACCGGAGGTACCGCAGAACACGACGACAGCACCGTCGAGAACGCGCAGGGAGCGCTCCACTTCGATGGTGAAGTCAACGTGGCCGGGGGTATCGATGACGTTTACGCGATAGTTGTCGTACTGACCGCGCGAACCCTGCCAGAAGGTCGTTACAGCTGCAGAAGTGATGGTAATACCACGCTCCTGCTCCTGCACCATCCAGTCGGTGGTCGCCGCACCGTCATGCACTTCACCCATCTTGTGGCTGAGGCCGGTGTAAAACAGAATCCGCTCCGTGGTGGTAGTCTTGCCCGCGTCGACGTGAGCACAGATACCGATGTTACGGTAACGGTTGATAGGGGTAGTACGGGCCACAATAAGGTCCTCGTAAAAGTTGCGCTTGATTTAGAAGCGATAGTGCGAGAAGGCCTTGTTGGCTTCAGCCATACGGTGCACGTCTTCGCGCTTCTTGACCGCAGCGCCTTTACCTTCAAAAGCATCCAGCAGCTCGCCAGCAAGGCGCAGCGCCATGGATTTTTCGCCACGCTTGCGCGCAGCATCTACCAGCCAGCGCATGGCCAGCGCGTTACGACGGGAAGGACGAACTTCGACCGGAACCTGGTAGGTAGCACCACCTACACGGCGGGACTTGACTTCGACCAGCGGAGCGATGGCATCGAGTGCTTTTTCGAAGACTTCCAGGGGATCGCTGTTCTTGCGCTCCTTCACCTTGTCCAAGGCACCATAAACGATACGCTCGGCAACGGCCTTCTTGCCGCTCTCCATTACGTGGTTCATGAACTTGGCCAGGATCAGACTTCCGTATTTCGGATCGTCCAGAATCTCGCGCTTGGCTGCTACACGACGTCTTGGCATTGATAAGCCCTCAAACGGTCTTCAGGTTAGCTCGGAACGGTAACGCTCAGGTTACGCCCGACCTTACTCTTATCGACTCAAATAAATAGAAATGCTGATTACTTCGGACGCTTGGCGCCGTATTTGGAGCGACCCTGCTTGCGGTCCTTCACGCCGGAGGTATCCAGCGAACCGCGCACGGTGTGGTAACGCACACCCGGAAGGTCCTTTACACGACCGCCACGGATCAGCACTACGCTGTGCTCTTGCAGGTTATGACCTTCACCACCGATATAGGAGGCGACTTCATAGCCGTTGGTCAGACGAACACGGCACACCTTACGCAGTGCGGAGTTCGGTTTCTTCGGCGTGGTGGTGTACACACGGGTGCACACGCCACGACGCTGCGGGCAGTTTTGCAGCGCAGGGACGTCGCTCTTCTCGACGACCCGCTTGCGCGGCTGACGTACCAGCTGGTTGATAGTTGCCATCTACTAGCTCCACTGTTGTCTTTCGACACAAACGAAAAATGGCAGGGCACGAAGCCCCGCCAATTTAGGGGTACGAGAGTCTAAAGAGCTTCTCGCCCACCGTCAAGGCAGGCCCCGGCTTGCGACCGGGGCCTGGCACTCTCAATTGCCGCTGGAGTTCAGCGCTTCGGTCAGCGCCGCTTCGACTTCATCGGCACTCACGCGAACCGGCTTCTCGGCGTCACGCTTGCGCTTGCGCTCGCTGTGATAGGCCAGACCGGTACCGGCCGGAATCAGACGACCCACGACCACGTTTTCCTTCAGCCCGCGCAGGTAGTCGCGCTTGCCGGTGACGGCCGCCTCGGTCAGCACACGGGTGGTCTCCTGGAAGGAGGCCGCGGAAATGAACGACTCTGTCGACAGCGAGGCTTTGGTGATACCCAGCAAGACACGCACGTACTTGGCGACGAACTTGTCCTCTTCGCTCAGGCGCTCGTTCTCTTCCAGCACCTGGGTCAGTTCCATCTGGTCACCCTTGATGAAGCTGGAATCTCCCGACTCGGTGATCTCGACCTTGCGCAGCATCTGCCGCAGGATCGTCTCGATGTGCTTGTCGTTGATCTTCACGCCCTGCAGGCGGTAAACGTCCTGGATCTCGTTGACGATGTAGCGTGCCAGCGCACTGACACCCAGCAGACGCAGGATGTCGTGCGGGTTGCTCGGACCGTCGGAGATTACTTCACCCTTGTTCACCTGTTCGCCTTCGAAGACGTTGAGGTGACGCCACTTCGGAATCAGCTCCTCGTACGGATCACTGCCGTCGGTCGGAGTGATGACCAGACGACGCTTGCCCTTGGTTTCCTTGCCGAAGGAAATCGTACCGCTGATTTCCGCCAGGATGGACGGCTCCTTCGGACGACGCGCTTCGAACAGGTCGGCAACGCGCGGCAGACCACCGGTAATGTCGCGGGTTTTCGAGGTTTCCTGCGGGATACGTGCGATGACGTCACCCACGTTGATCTCGGCACCGTCAGCCACACCGACCAGCGCGTTAGCCGGCAGGAAGTACTGAGCCGGTACGTCGGTACCCGGCAGCAGCAGTTCCTTGCCACTGGCATCGACCATCTTGATGGCCGGACGAATGTCCTTGCCAGAGGCCGGACGATCCTTCGGATCCATCACCTCGATGTTGGTCAGACCGGTCAGCTCGTCAGTCTGGCGCTTGATGGTGATGTTCTCCTCCATACCGACGAAGGTCACGATACCCTTCATCTCGGTCACGATCGGGTGGGTGTGCGGATCCCATTTGGCAACCACGGCGCCAGCGTCGACCTTGTCACCTTCCTTCACGGAAATCACGGCACCGTACGGCAGCTTGTAGCGCTCGCGCTCACGACCGAAGTCGTCCGCCACGGCCAGCTCGCCGGAACGAGACACGGCCACCAGCGCGCCATCGGCACGTTCGACGTGCTTCAGGTTATGCAGGCGGATGGTACCGCCGTTCTTCACCAGCACGTTGTCGACGGCCGAGGTACGGCTCGCCGCACCGCCGATGTGGAACGTACGCATGGTGAGCTGAGTACCCGGCTCACCGATCGACTGGGCAGCGATAACGCCGACCGCCTCGCCGATGTTGACCTGATGCCCGCGGGCCAGATCGCGCCCGTAGCACTTGGCACAGATGCCGTAGCGGGTTTCACAGGAGATCGGCGAGCGCACGATCACTTCGTCGATGCTGTTCAGCTCGATGAAGTCGACCCACTGCTCGTCGATCAGCGTACCCGCTGGGACCAGCACGTCATCAGTGCCCGGCTTGAGCACGTCACGTGCGATCACACGACCCAGTACGCGCTCACCGAGCGGCTCAACCACATCGCCACCTTCGATATGCGGCGTCATGTGCAGGCCCTGCTCGGTGCCGCAATCGATTTCGGTAACTACCAGATCCTGCGCGACGTCGACCAGACGACGCGTCAGGTAACCGGAGTTCGCGGTCTTCAGAGCGGTATCCGCCAGACCCTTACGAGCACCGTGCGTGGAGATGAAGTACTGCAGTACGTTCAGACCCTCACGGAAGTTCGCGGTGATCGGCGTCTCGATGATGGAGCCGTCCGGCTTGGCCATCAGGCCACGCATACCGGCGAGCTGGCGAATCTGAGCCGCGGAACCCCGCGCACCGGAGTCGGCCATCATGTACATCGAGTTGAACGAGTCCTGCTCGGCCTCGTTGCCTTCACGGTCGATGACCTTCTCTTTCGAGAGGTTGGCCATCATCGCCTTGGAGACTTCGTCGTTGGCCTTGGACCAGAGGTCGATCACCTTGTTGTACTTCTCGCCCTGGGTAACTAGGCCGGAGGCGTACTGCGATTCGATTTCCTTCACTTCTTCGGTGGCCGCATCGATGATGCGCGCCTTCTCGTCCGGGATGACGAAATCGTTCACACCGATCGAAACACCGGAGATGGTCGAGTAGGCGAAGCCGGTGTACATCAGCTGGTCGGCAAAGATGACGGTATCCTTCAGACCAACGGTGCGGTAGCACAGGTTGATCAGCTTGGAGATCGCCTTTTTCTTCATCGGCTGGTTGACGACGTCGAACGACATCCCTTCCGGCACGATCTGGAACAGCAGCGCGCGGCCGACGGTGGTGTCGACGATGCGGGTGTTCTTGGTGATGCTGCCGTCGCGATCCTTGATGGTCTCGTTGATACGCACCTTGACCCGGGCGTGCAGCGAGGCCTCGCCGGCGCGGAACACGCGGTCGACTTCCTGCAGGTCAGCGAACACGCGACCTTCGCCCTTGGCATTGATGGCTTCACGGGTCATGTAGTACAGACCCAGAACCACGTCCTGCGACGGCACGATGATCGGCTCGCCGTTGGCCGGCGAGAGGATGTTGTTGGTCGACATCATCAGCGCGCGCGCTTCCAGCTGGGCTTCCAGCGTCAGCGGCACGTGCACGGCCATCTGGTCACCGTCGAAGTCGGCGTTGTACGCCGCACAGACCAGCGGGTGCAGCTGGATCGCCTTGCCTTCGATAAGCACCGGCTCGAACGCCTGGATACCCAGACGGTGCAGCGTCGGCGCGCGGTTGAGCAGCACGGGATGTTCGCGAATCACTTCGGCGAGAACGTCCCAGACTTCCGGCAGCTCGCGCTCGACCATCTTCTTGGCCGCCTTGATGGTGGTGGCCATGCCGCGCATTTCCAGCTTGCCGAAGATGAACGGCTTGAACAGCTCGAGGGCCATCTTCTTCGGCAGACCGCACTGGTGCAGACGCAGGGTCGGGCCCACGGTGATCACGGAACGACCGGAGTAGTCCACGCGCTTGCCGAGCAGGTTCTGACGGAAACGACCCTGCTTACCCTTGATCATGTCGGCCAGGGATTTCAGCGGGCGCTTGTTCGAACCGGTGATGGCACGGCCGCGGCGACCGTTGTCCAGCAGCGCATCGACCGCCTCCTGCAGCATGCGCTTTTCGTTGCGCACGATGATGTCCGGCGCCGACAGGTCGAGCAGGCGCTTCAGACGGTTGTTGCGGTTGATCACGCGGCGATACAGATCGTTCAGATCCGAAGTCGCGAAACGACCGCCATCCAGCGGGACCAGCGGACGCAGATCCGGCGGCAGCACCGGCAGCACGGTCAGGATCATCCACTCCGGCAGGTTGCCTGAGCCATGGAAAGCCTCCATCAGCTTCAGACGCTTGGAGAGCTTCTTGATCTTGGTTTCCGAGTTGGTCTGCGGAATTTCCTCGCGCAGACGGCCAATCTCGTGCTCCAGGTCGATCTGGATCAGCAGCTCGCGAACAGCTTCGGCGCCCATGCGGGCGTCGAAGTCGTCACCGAATTCTTCCAGCGCCTCGAAGTACTGCTCGTCGTTCAGCAGCTGGCCTTTTTCCAGGGTGGTCATGCCCGGATCGATCACGACGTAGCTCTCGAAATAGAGCACGCGCTCGATATCGCGCAGGGTCATGTCCAGCAGCAGGCCGATACGGGACGGCAGCGACTTCAGGAACCAGATGTGGGCGACCGGCGAAGCCAGCTCAATGTGCGCCATGCGCTCGCGACGGACCTTGGCCAGCGCGACTTCCACGCCACACTTCTCGCAGATCACGCCACGGTGCTTGAGGCGCTTGTACTTGCCGCACAGGCACTCGTAGTCCTTGACCGGGCCAAAGATCTTGGCGCAGAAAAGACCGTCACGCTCGGGCTTGAACGTACGGTAGTTGATGGTCTCCGGCTTCTTCACTTCACCGAAGGACCAGGAACGGATCATCTCGGGGGACGCCAGGGCAATCTTGATGGCATCGAACTCTTCGATTTGACCCTGGTTTTTCAACAGATTCAGCAAGTCTTTCAAGGCCTTTCCTCCTCACGGACCTGCGGCAGCCGGCTGACGCCGAGTGCCGCGCAGGCGGTGCGTGGTTATTCGGTTTCCAGATCGATATCGATACCGAGCGAGCGGATTTCTTTGATCAGCACGTTGAAGGACTCCGGCATGCCGGCCTCCATACGGTGATCGCCGTCCACGATGTTCTTGTACATCTTGGTCCGCCCGTTCACGTCGTCCGACTTGACCGTGAGCATTTCCTGCAGGGTGTACGCGGCGCCGTAGGCTTCCAGCGCCCAGACCTCCATCTCCCCGAAGCGCTGACCACCGAACTGCGCCTTACCACCCAGCGGCTGCTGGGTAACCAGGCTGTACGAACCGGTGGAACGCGCGTGCATCTTGTCGTCGACCAGGTGGTTCAGCTTCAGCATGTACATGTAGCCGACCGTGGTGGTGCGCTCGAACTTGTTGCCGGTACGGCCGTCGAACAGCTGCATCTGACCGCTTTCCGGCAAATCGGCCAGTTTCAGCATGGCCTTGATCTCGCGCTCCTTGGCACCATCGAATACCGGGGTGGCCATCGGCACGCCCTTGCGCAGGTTGTTCGCCAGGTCCAGCACTTCCTGATCGCTCAGGTCGTCCAGGCTTTCCTGGCGACCACCGATCTCGTTGTAGATCTCGTGCAGGAACTTGCGCAGCTCGGCGACCTTGCGCTGCTCTTCGAGCATCAGGTTGATCTTCTCCCCCAGGCCCTTGGCCGCGAGGCCCAGGTGGGTTTCGAGGATCTGCCCGACGTTCATACGCGACGGTACACCCAGCGGGTTCAGGACAATGTCCACCGGCGTGCCGTTGGCATCGTGCGGCATGTCTTCGACCGGCATGATCACCGAGACCACACCCTTGTTACCGTGACGACCGGCCATCTTGTCGCCCGGCTGGATGCGACGCTTGATGGCCAGGTAGACCTTGACGATCTTCAGCACGCCCGGTGCGAGGTCGTCGCCCTGCTGCAGCTTGCGCTTCTTGTCTTCGAACTTGTCGTCGAGCAGCTGACGGCGATCGGAGAGGTAGGCCTGCGCCTTCTCCAGCTGCTCATTCAGCGCGTCTTCGGCCATGCGCAGCTTGAACCACTGGCCATGCTCGAGCCCGTCGAGGATCTCGTCGGTGATCACGACACCCTTCTTCAGACCTGCACCGCCCTCGGCAGTCGCACCGACCAACGCCGAGCGCAGGCGCTCGAACGTGGCACCTTCGACGATACGGAACTCTTCGTTGAGGTCCTTGCGGATCTCGTCGAGCTGCATCTTCTCGATGGCCAGCGCACGGGAGTCGCGCTCGACGCCGTCGCGGATGAACACCTGTACGTCGATGACGGTGCCCTTGGTGCCGGTCGGCACACGCAGGGACGTGTCTTTCACGTCGGAAGCCTTCTCACCGAAGATCGCACGCAGCAGCTTCTCTTCCGGAGTCAGCTGGGTTTCGCCCTTCGGCGTCACCTTGCCGACCAGGATATCGCCAGGACCGACTTCGGCACCGACGTAGACGATACCGGCCTCGTCCAGCTTGTTCAGCGCAGCCTCACCCACGTTCGGGATGTCTGCGGTGATCTCCTCTGGGCCGAGCTTGGTGTCGCGCGACACGCAGGTGAGTTCCTGGATATGGATAGTGGTGAAACGATCTTCCTGAACCACACGCTCCGAGAGGAGGATGGAGTCCTCGAAGTTGTAGCCGTTCCACGGCATGAACGCGACGCGCATGTTCTGACCCAGTGCCAGCTCACCCATGTCGGTGGACGGACCGTCGGCCATGATGTCGCCACGCGCCACCACGTCACCCTTGCGCACCAGCGGACGCTGGTTGATGCAGGTGTTCTGGTTGGAGCGGGTGTACTTGGTCAGGTTATAGATGTCGACACCCGCTTCGCCGGTCTCGACCTCATCGTCACGCACGCGCACCACGATACGGCTGGCATCGACCGAGTCGATCACGCCGCCGCGACGAGCGACCACGCAGACGCCTGAGTCGCGTGCCACGTTGCGCTCCATGCCGGTACCTACCAGCGGCTTGTCCGAACGCAGGGTCGGCACGGCCTGACGCTGCATGTTGGAACCCATCAGTGCGCGGTTGGCGTCGTCGTGCTCAAGGAACGGAATCAGCGAGGCAGCGACGGAGACGACCTGCTTCGGCGAAACGTCCATCAGGGTGACGTCTTCCGGCGCCTTGACGGTGAATTCGTTCAGATGACGCACGGCCACCAGCTCGTCGACCAGCTTGCGACCGTCCAGCTTGGCGCTGGCCTGGGCGATCACGTGATCGGCTTCTTCGATCGCCGAAAGGAACACGATTTCGTCGGTGACTTCGCCGTCCTTGACCACACGGTACGGACTTTCGAGGAAGCCATACTGGTTGGTGCGAGCATAGGCAGCCAGGGAGTTGATCAGACCGATGTTCGGACCTTCAGGGGTTTCGATCGGGCAGACGCGGCCGTAGTGAGTCGGGTGCACGTCACGCACCTCGAAGCCGGCACGCTCACGGGTCAGACCGCCCGGGCCGAGTGCGGAGACGCGGCGCTTGTGGGTGATCTCCGAAAGCGGGTTGTTCTGGTCCATGAACTGCGAGAGCTGGCTGGAACCGAAGAACTCCTTCACCGCCGCCGCAACCGGCTTGGCATTGATCAGGTCCTGCGGCATCAGGCCTTCGCTTTCGGCCATCGACAGACGCTCTTTGACCGCACGCTCGACGCGTACGAGGCCAACGCGGAACTGGTTTTCGGCCATTTCGCCGACACAGCGCACGCGACGGTTACCCAGGTGGTCGATGTCATCGACGATACCCTTGCCGTTGCGGATGTCGACCAGGGTCTTCAGGACCGCGACGATGTCCTCGCGGCTCAGTACGCCGGAACCCTCGATCTCGGTACGACCGATACGGCGGTTGAACTTCATCCGGCCGACAGCCGACAGGTCGTAGCGCTCGGCAGCGAAGAACAGGTTGTTGAACAGCGTCTCGGCGGCGTCCTTGGTTGGCGGCTCGCCCGGGCGCATCATGCGATAGATCTCGACCAGCGCTTCGAGCTGATTGGTGGTCGAATCGATCTTCAGCGTGTCGGAAATGAACGGACCACAATCGATGTCGTTGGTGTACAGCGTCTCGAAGCGTACGACCTGCGCCTTGACGATCTTCGCCATGACGTCGACGGTCAGCTCGGTGTTGCACTCGGCGATGATCTCGCCGGTGGCCGGATGCACGATCGCCTTGGCGACGGTACGGCCCAGAACGTAGTCCATTGGCATCTCGAGCTCTTTGATGCCGGACTTGTCGAGCTGGTTGATGTGGCGAGCGGTGATGCGGCGGCCCTGCTCGACGATGACCTTGCCGCTGTCATCCTTGATGTCGAAAGTAGCGATCTCGCCGCGCAGACGCTGCGGTACCAGTTCCAGCGCCAGGGTTTCGCCTTTGACGTGGAAGACGTTGGTATCGTAGAAGGCGTCCAGGATCTCTTCGGTGCTGTAATTGAGCGCACGCAGAAGCACCGACGCCGGCAACTTGCGGCGACGGTCGATACGGACGAACACTGCGTCCTTCGGATCGAATTCGAAGTCCAGCCAGGAGCCGCGGTAAGGAATGATACGCGCGGAGTACAGCAGCTTGCCGGAGCTGTGGGTCTTGCCGCGGTCATGATCGAAGAACACGCCCGGCGAACGATGCAGCTGGGAAACGATGACGCGTTCGGTACCGTTGATGATGAAGGTACCGTTCTCGGTCATGAGGGGGATTTCCCCCATGTAGACTTCCTGTTCCTTGATGTCCTTGATGGCCTTGTTCGACGACTCTTTGTCGAAAATGATCAGGCGCACCTTGACGCGCAGCGGAACGGCGAAGGTCACGCCGCGCAGGACACATTCCTTGACATCGAAAGCCGGCTCGCCCAGGCGATAGCCGACGTATTCCAGCGCTGCATTGCCGGAATAGCTGATAATCGGGAAAACGGATTTGAAGGCTGCATGCAAGCCAATGTCGCGGAACTGATCTTTGGTCGCTCCCGCCTGCAGGAATTCGCGATACGAATCCAGCTGGATGGCCAAAAGATACGGCACGTCCATCACGTGCGGTAACTTGCTAAAGTCCTTGCGGATACGTTTTTTCTCAGTGTATGAGTAAGCCATCAGCGTTCCCCAGCTTGGTCACCTGCTTGTTGGCTTCTCCCGACGGGAGCAGCCAGAAAATCTTGCGAACCCCATGGTTCGCGCCACCTGTAGGTGGCTTCCGAGGAAGAGCCAGCATGGCTGGCTTTCCATAACGGAAAAAGGCCGGTGGCAAGAGCCACCAGCCATCAGCCTGTCGCGAGTCGCTCGGGCTGTAGACGCAAGGTCGTCGCTTACTTGAGCTCGACTTTGGCGCCAGCTTCTTCCAGAGCCTTCTTGGCAGCTTCGGCTTCTTCCTTCGAAACGCCTTCCTTGACCACGCCCGGGGCGCCGTCAACGACAGCCTTGGCTTCTTTCAGGCCCAGACCGGTCAGCTCGCGAACCGCCTTGATCACGTTCACTTTCTTGTCGCCGGCTTCAGCCAGGACGATGGTGAACTCGGTCTGCTCTTCGACAGCAGCGGCAGCCGGGCCAGCAGCAGCAACGGTGGCAGCAGCAGCGGTAACACCGAAGGTTTCTTCCATCGCCTTGATCAGCTCGACGATTTCCATAACGGATTTCTGGCCGATCGCTTCGATGATTTGCTCGTTAGTCAGAGACATGACTATCTATTCCTGTATTGGGGTGACAGCTTACGCAGCCATCAAATTAAACATGTGATTTTGAAAGTGCTTACGCCGCCTCAGGCAGCAGCAGCTTCTTTCTGGTCGCGAATAGCTGCCAGGGTGCGAGCGAGCTTGCTGGTGGCGCCTTGAATAACGCTCATCAGCTGTGCGATGCCCTCTTCGCGAGTCGGCAGGCTTGCCAGCACGTCGATCTGGTTTGCTGCGAGGAACTTGCCCTCGAACGCAGCTGCCTTGATCTCGAACTTGTCCTGACCCTTGGCGAACTCCTTGAAGATACGAGCAGCAGCGCCCGGATGTTCGTTGGAGAATGCAATCAGGGTCGGGCCTTTGAACACGTCGTTGAGCACGTCAAACTGAGTGCCTTCAACAGCGCGCTTGAGCAGGGTGTTACGCACGACTTTCACGTACACACCAGCCGCTCGGGCCTCTTTACGGAGTCCGGTCATTGCGCCGACGGTCACGCCACGGGCATCAGCCACGACAGCGGACAGACCGGCTTTGGCAGCCTCGTTGACTTCAGCGACGATGGCCTTCTTGTCTTCGAGTTTAATTGCCACGGGTTTACTCCTGGTTTTTACCGATACGTCAGGCCGGAGCCGGACGGCGTTTTGGTGTCTGATTCGGTACGAATCGGGAGCACCATCTGCGTAGGCTTAAGAGATCACTCTCCGGGTTTAAGGCTTGCGCCACCTACGGTCTTGGATAGCCCCCGCCAGGCAGGGACCCCAATATTGCAAGCCGCCCCATCATGGAGGCAGCCAGGCTTTACGCTTCCAGCGAAGACTGATCGATGACCAGCCCTGGGCCCATGGTGGTGCTCAGGGTCACACGCTTGACGTAGATACCTTTGGAAGTGGATGGCTTCAGGCGCTTGAGATCCGACAGCAGCGCTTCGACGTTCTGCTTCAGCTGGCCAGCCTCAAAGCCAACCTTACCCACCGAGGTGTGGATAATGCCGTTCTTGTCGGTACGGAAACGCACCTGACCAGCCTTGGCATTCTTGACAGCTGTAGCCACGTCAGGGGTAACGGTGCCAACTTTCGGGTTAGGCATCAGTCCACGCGGACCGAGAATCTGGCCCAGCTGACCAACAACACGCATGGCATCCGGCGAAGCGATCACTACGTCATAGTTCAGATCACCGCCTTTCATCTCAGCAGCCAATTCGTCCATGCCAACCCGATCAGCGCCGGCAGCCAGCGCAGCCTCAGCAGCCGGCCCCTGGGTGAAAACTGCGACACGAACGGTCTTACCGGTGCCATTCGGCAGAACGGTTGCACCGCGCACGACCTGGTCGGACTTACGCGGATCGACACCGAGATTGATCGCAATGTCGAACGACTCGGTGAATTTGACCGCGGATACCTCAGCCAAGAGCTTGGCCGCATCCTCGAACGCGTACTGCTTGCCAGCCTCGATCTTCTCGGCAATAGCCTTCTGGCGCTTGGTCAACTTAGCCATTACACACCCTCCACGTTCAGGCCCATGCTGCGCGCCGAACCTGCGATGGTTCGAACAGCAGCCTCCATTTCAGCAGCGGTAAGATCGGCCTGTTTGGTTTTGGCGATCTCTTCCAGCTGGGCACGAGTGACAGTGCCAACCTTCTGGGTGTTAGGACGAGCCGAGCCACTGGTGATGCCAGCGGCCTTCTTCAGCAGCACAGCTGCCGGAGTGCTCTTGGTTTCAAAGGTAAAACTGCGGTCACTGTATACAGTAATGATCACAGGGGTCGGCAGACCGGGCTCCTGGCCCTGAGTCTTGGCATTGAAAGCCTTGCAGAACTCCATGATATTCACACCATGCTGACCCAAGGCAGGACCAACGGGCGGCGACGGATTAGCCTGACCGGCCTTCACCTGAAGCTTGATGTAAGCTTGAATCTTCTTAGCCATATTTACTCCGTTACGGGTTCTAGCGCCTTACGGCTCCCCATTGCTCATTTATCCCGATGACGACAAAACCCCGCAGCCTGAAACTGCGGGGTGTGGGATGCTTCGTCCAGTTAAACCTTCTCGACCTGACTGAACTCCAACTCTACCGGCGTAGAGCGCCCGAAAATGAGGACCGCGACCTGAATCCGGCTCTTCTCGTAATTGACCTCTTCGACAACGCCATTGAAGTCGGCGAACGGGCCATCAGCTACGCGAACCACTTCACCCGGCTCGAAGAGCGTTTTCGGCTTAGGTTTATCACTACCATCGGCCACGCGACGAAGAATAGCCTCGGCCTCTTTATCCGTGATGGGCGCCGGCTTGTCTGCCGTACCACCAATAAAGCCCATCACACGAGGAGTATCCTTGACCAGGTGCCAAGTACCCTCGTTCATCTCCATCTGGACCAAAACGTAACCCGGGAAGAACTTGCGCTCACTCTTGCGCTTCTGCCCGTTACGCATCTCCACGACCTCTTCGGTCGGAACCAGAATCTCGCCGAACTCATCTTCCATGCCAGCAAGCTTGACGCGCTCGATCAAGGAGCGCATGACGTGCTTCTCGTAACCCGAGTAAGCATGCACAACGTACCAACGCTTAGCCACGAGACACCCTTAGCCAACAACCATGGAGACCAACCAGCCGAGCAGAGAATCGAGCCCCCACAGCAGCAACGCCATCACCAACACCACCACGACAACGATCATCGTGGTCTGGGTAGTTTCCTGACGGGTCGGCCAAACGACCTTGCGAATTTCGCCGCGCGCCTCTTTCAGCAGCACAGCAAACGAGCGCCCTTTTGAGGTCTGGAAGGCGACAAACGCCGCAACAGCACCTACTGCAAGCACCGCAAGGACACGATAAAGAATGGGCTCAGCGGAGTAGTATTGATTACCAACCACGGCAACCACGACCAAAGCAGCCACAACAAACCACTTCACCAGATCGAAGCGCGTGTCATTGGCTTCAGCTTTGATATTCATCTGCTAGAACCTTGTAAAGACTGCCAAATTCGCTATTGAAAATGGCAGGCCAGGAGGGAATCGAACCCCCAACCTGCGGTTTTGGAGACCGCCGCTCTGCCAATTGAGCTACTGGCCTAGAAAGAGTCAGGCCGACTATTATGCCGACCTGCTTCAAACAGATCAATCGTTATTCGACGATCTTGGCAACCACGCCGGCACCAACGGTACGACCACCTTCGCGAATTGCGAAGCGCAGGCCGTCTTCCATGGCGATCGGCTTGATCAGGGTAACAACCATTTTCACGTTGTCGCCCGGCATCACCATCTCGACGCCTTCCGGCAGCTCGCACGAACCGGTCACGTCAGTGGTACGGAAGTAGAACTGCGGACGATAGCCCTTGAAGAACGGGGTGTGACGACCACCCTCTTCCTTGGACAGCACGTACACTTCAGCTTCGAACTTGGTGTGCGGCTTGATGGTGCCCGGCTTGGCCAGTACCTGACCACGCTCGACGTCATCACGCTTGGTGCCACGCAGCAGCACGCCGCAGTTCTCGCCAGCACGACCTTCGTCCAGCAGCTTGCGGAACATTTCCACGCCGGTGCAGGTGGTCTTGGTGGTCGGACGCAGACCGACGATCTCGATCTCTTCCTGGACCTTGACGATACCGCGCTCAACACGACCAGTTACAACGGTACCGCGACCGGAGATCGAGAACACGTCTTCGATCGGCATCAGGAACGGCTTGTCGATCGCGCGAACCGGCTCAGGGATGTAGGTATCCAGAGTCTCGACCAGCTTCTTGACCGCAGTGGTGCCCAGCTCGTTGTCGTCTTCACCGTTCAGCGCCATCAGCGCAGAACCGATGATGATCGGAGTGTCATCACCCGGGAAGTCGTAGGTGGACAGCAGGTCGCGAACTTCCATCTCGACCAGCTCGAGCAGCTCGGCGTCGTCGACCATGTCAGCCTTGTTCAGGAACACGACGATGTACGGAACGCCTACCTGACGGGACAGCAGGATGTGCTCGCGAGTCTGCGGCATGGGGCCGTCAGCAGCCGAGCAAACCAGGATCGCACCATCCATCTGGGCAGCACCGGTGATCATGTTCTTCACATAGTCAGCGTGACCCGGGCAGTCAACGTGCGCGTAGTGACGGACATTGGAGTCGTACTCTACGTGAGCGGTGTTGATGGTGATACCGCGAGCCTTCTCTTCCGGCGCGCTATCGATCTTGTCGAAGTCGACACGAGCGGAGCCGAAAACCTCGGAGCACACGCGAGTCAGAGCAGCAGTCAGAGTGGTCTTGCCATGGTCGACGTGACCAATGGTGCCGACGTTGACGTGCGGTTTGTTACGTTCGAACTTTTCTTTAGCCATCGAGACCGTCTCCCATCGTTGAATTGAGCTAGTCACGCCACCATTAAAACAAAGGCAGATATTTACATATCTGCCTTTGAGGTTTGGAGCTCATGAGCGGATTTGAACCGCTGACCTCACCCTTACCAAGGGTGTGCTCTACCAACTGAGCTACATGAGCGAAACATATACCGCAAACATCGAAGCTGGAGCGGGTAGCGGGAATCGAACCCGCATCATCAGCTTGGAAGGCTGAGGTTCTACCACTAAACTATACCCGCGAACGCCGAAGCTTACGCTTGAATCTGGTGGAGGGGGAAGGATTCGAACCTTCGAAGTCTATGACGTCAGATTTACAGTCTGATCCCTTTGGCCGCTCGGGAACCCCTCCAAAGTGAGGCGGCATTTTCATCATCTGCCACCAGGCTGTCAAGCATTTTCTCATATAAATCTTGAGCTTAGCTTCATCGACAGCCGCTTCGCGAAGAAACCAATCAGCCCTAGCTGCGAAGCGGGCGCCATTCTATGCAAACTATTCGGAAGTTGCAACGCCTGTGCAGGACATCTGCCGATGCTGCAGTTCCGGCATGTCGTTTTTCAAGCCTCGCAAGATGGTATCGTCCAGCTGATTACGACTAGCGACTGCGACGCGCACCCAGTACTTGCGGTGCATACGCGGTAACTCACGAACCAGCGCCGCATAGCCAACCTCGCGCAAACGAGCAACCACCCCCTCTGCAGAGTCTTTTCGCGAGAAGATCCCAAGCGAAATACCATTCGACAGGTCGCCTACCGTAATGATGTAGCTATCAATATTGCGGCTTTGCAGTTCACGCAACTGGCGCAGCGAGGCCTGCCTGGACGCAAGTGGGGGCAGATAGACCCAGTAATCCACGCCGGTAGCTGCGTCGACCTGCTGAACCTCGGACTGCACATCCAGACTCAGCAGACGCTGCTCTAAAGACTCTGCTTGCTGCTCTTCGTCGAACCCACCAAGGAACAGACATCCGTCATCATTGGCCGCTGATGATGAACTGGCTCGCCGCTGGGGTACTGAGGACTCACTGAGCAAAGTGATGTTCTGCTGAAGCCGGCTGTAAGAATCGAGAGGCGCGACCTCTTTAACTCGAACCGGAGCCTCGTATTGGTGCTGAACCCAGAAAAAGACATTCAACAGCACCAAAAGAAGAAATAACCAACGCATGCAACCTTCAACCTTATAGATGCGTTAGGGGCAAGCGATTGCCAGCCCCCGAAAAACGAGATCCGGTATGCGCTGGACCTGGCCGATATCCTTGATCAGACCCGCATCACCCCCAGTAGCATAAACGCTGAAGGCCGCCCCAAAACGATCGCCCGCCTGACGAATTTGTGTCGACACAAAACTGTGGAGCATTGATAGACAGCCGCGCTCCACCGCCTCTACGGTGGTTCGCCCGGGCTCTAGAGTGCAGGATGCAGCAGGCGCCTCATCCATGGAGTAACGTATGCGCTGCGTATGAGCATGCAACTGACTCCTAAGCAGGGAAATTCCTGGACAGATAAAACCACCAAGATGGACACCCTGTGCATCCACCAGATCAGCAGTCACCGCCGTCCCCAGATCAAGCACGAGCATGGCGTCACGCTTGAGCTGAAAAGCGCCGACCATAGCCAGCCAGCGATCCATCCCAAGCCGCTCATACTCAAGATAGCCATTGATTACACCGCCCAACTCTTTAGCAGGGGCAGCGCTCTGAACGTGAACAGACAGGGCGTCGGAGATGCGCGTACAGATCTCCATGGTCTCTTGGTCGCTGCGTACGCTGACCAACCTAGCTCTCAAGATACGCAAGTGAACCAGACTGCCAAGCTCCCCCAATAAGCCAGCCGCACAGCTCGAGGCTCCCTGCGCCGCAACGACGCCGGAACAAGAGTCCAAGACGCGCCATTTGATCAAGCTGTTACCGCAGTCCACCTCAAGAATCATTGATCCAACCTCAAGCTTAGTTCCCCGCCGCTGAATGAACGCTCGACACCGTCAATCATCAGTCTGAGCCCACCCTGGTGATCCACTCCCAGCACCGTTCCCGAAAACTCTTGCGTCCCAGTGCTAAGCGTACATCTGCGATGCTGCCAAATATGGCTCGCCTCCCACTCATCCCTCAGGCCGGAGAACCCAGTGCTAGCGTGCTGATCGAGATATGTTTTCAGCTTGCCGGCAAGCGTAAGCACCAGTTCATTTCGATCAACCATCCCGATCCACTCGTTGAGGGATGTCCAAGGTTGATCGATCCCCTCGGCTTCATGCATGTTAACGTTGATGCCAATGCCAGCCACTACATGGCATTGATCCGCGGGATCGCCAGTCAGCTCCAACAGAATCCCCGAGATTTTGCGTCCATCCACGTATACGTCGTTTGGCCACTTCAGCCCTGCTTGAGGTAACCCCATTTGGCGCAACGTCTGCATAACAGCCAATCCGACCACAAGACTCATGCCGGACAGCTGTCTAGCACCACCGTGCACCTCTAACGCCAGACTGCAGTACAGGTTCTTTCCAAACGGACTTACCCATTGTCGCCCTCGCCGCCCTCGCCCTGCAGACTGAGCTTCTGCAAGCACAAGCAGCGGGGCCTGGCCGGAGGCTAGAAGCCTCAGAGCTTCCGCGTTCGTAGAGTCGAGCGTGTCAAACAGATGTAACGCCCAGCCCATAGCTCTCATCCGCGGGACGAGCTTATCTTCATCGAGCAAAGACAAAGGTTCGGCCAGACGATAACCCCGGCCGGGAACCTTATAAAGGAGGAGCGCCGTTTCACTTTGAACGCGCTGGAGGTGCTTCCAGACAGCGCTACGACTTACACCCAAAGCCTCGCCCAGCTCCCGCCCAGAATGGAACCGTCCATCTTGGAGCAACTTCAACAGCTTATTCATGCCACCCCCGTAAACGAGGCCCGAATAATAGCGACACAAGGAATGCCTGCCTACAAAGCTTTCATCAGCGCAAAAGCAAACCCCCGACCCGCTTACGCGGATCGGGGGTTTGGGATAGGCGCTTGACGATGACCTACTCTCACATGGGGAGACCCCACACTACCATCGGCGATGCGTCGTTTCACTTCTGAGTTCGGGATGGGATCAGGTGGTTCCAACGCTCTATGGTCGTCAAGCAATTCGGTTGCTGCCTCGGGGTTGAGCCGCTGCAGCGAATTGGGTATGTGATCGAATCGGTATTGCGTGTTCGTGCAGATTTTCGGTCTGTATGTCGACTTACCGTCTAACAGCCAAATTGTTTGGGTGTTATATGGTCAAGCCTCACGGGCAATTAGTATTGGTTAGCTCAACGCCTCACAGCGCTTACACACCCAACCTATCAACGTCGTAGTCTTCGACGGCCCTTCAGGGAGCTCAAGGCTCCAGTGAGATCTCATCTTGAGGCAAGTTTCCCGCTTAGATGCTTTCAGCGGTTATCTCTTCCGAACATAGCTACCCGGCAATGCCACTGGCGTGACAACCGGAACACCAGAGGTTCGTCCACTCCGGTCCTCTCGTACTAGGAGCAGCCCCTCTCAAATCTCAAACGTCCACGGCAGATAGGGACCGAACTGTCTCACGACGTTCTAAACCCAGCTCGCGTACCACTTTAAATGGCGAACAGCCATACCCTTGGGACCGGCTTCAGCCCCAGGATGTGATGAGCCGACATCGAGGTGCCAAACACCGCCGTCGATATGAACTCTTGGGCGGTATCAGCCTGTTATCCCCGGAGTACCTTTTATCCGTTGAGCGATGGCCCTTCCATACAGAACCACCGGATCACTAAGACCTACTTTCGTACCTGCTCGACGTGTCTGTCTCGCAGTCAAGCGCGCTTTTGCCTTTATACTCTGCGACCGATTTCCGACCGGTCTGAGCGCACCTTCGTACTCCTCCGTTACTCTTTAGGAGGAGACCGCCCCAGTCAAACTACCCACCATACACTGTCCTCGATCCGGATAACGGACCAGAGTTAGAACCTCAAGGTTGCCAGGGTGGTATTTCAAGGATGGCTCCACGCGAACTGGCGTCCACGCTTCAAAGCCTCCCACCTATCCTACACAAGCAAGCTCAAAGTCCAGTGCAAAGCTATAGTAAAGGTTCACGGGGTCTTTCCGTCTAGCCGCGGATACACTGCATCTTCACAGCGATTTCAATTTCACTGAGTCTCGGGTGGAGACAGCGCCGCCATCGTTACGCCATTCGTGCAGGTCGGAACTTACCCGACAAGGAATTTCGCTACCTTAGGACCGTTATAGTTACGGCCGCCGTTTACCGGGGCTTCGATCAAGAGCTTCGCTTGCGCTAACCCCATCAATTAACCTTCCGGCACCGGGCAGGCGTCACACCCTATACGTCCACTTTCGTGTTTGCAGAGTGCTGTGTTTTTAATAAACAGTCGCAGCGGCCTGGTATCTTCGACCGGCATGAGCTTACTGAGCAAGTCATTCACCCTCACCGGCGCACCTTCTCCCGAAGTTACGGTGCCATTTTGCCTAGTTCCTTCACCCGAGTTCTCTCAAGCGCCTTGGTATTCTCTACCCAACCACCTGTGTCGGTTTGGGGTACGGTTCCTAGTTACCTGAAGCTTAGAGGCTTTTCCTGGAAGCATGGCATCAACCACTTCGCTTTCTAAAAGAAAGCTCGTCATCAGTTCTCGGCATTAAGATCCCGGATTTACCTAAGATCTCTGCCTACCACCTTAAACAAGGACAACCAACGCCTTGCTGGCCTAGCCTTCTCCGTCCCCCCATCGCAGTAACTAGAAGTACGGGAATATTAACCCGTTTCCCATCGACTACGCTCTTCAGCCTCGCCTTAGGGACCGACTCACCCTGCGTCGATTAACGTTGCGCAGGAACCCTTGGTCTTTCGGCGTGCGAGTTTTTCACTCGCATTGTCGTTACTCATGTCAGCATTCGCACTTCTGATACCTCCAGCGAGCTTCTCAACTCACCTTCACAGGCTTACAGAACGCTCCTCTACCGCTCATCTTGCGATGAACCCGTAGCTTCGGTACCTGGTTTGAGCCCCGTTACATCTTCCGCGCAGGCCGACTCGACTAGTGAGCTATTACGCTTTCTTTAAAGGATGGCTGCTTCTAAGCCAACCTCCTAGCTGTCTAAGCCTTCCCACATCGTTTCCCACTTAACCAGGATTTTGGGACCTTAGCTGACGGTCTGGGTTGTTTCCCTTTTCACGACGGACGTTAGCACCCGCCGTGTGTCTCCCGTGCTGACACTTGCTGGTATTCGGAGTTTGCATCGGTTTGGTAAGTCGGGATGACCCCCTAGCCGAAACAGTGCTCTACCCCCAGCAGTGATACACGAGGCGCTACCTAAATAGCTTTCGAGGAGAACCAGCTATCTCCGAGCTTGATTAGCCTTTCACTCCGATCCACAGGTCATCCGCTAACTTTTCAACGGTAGTCGGTTCGGTCCTCCAGTCAGTGTTACCTAACCTTCAACCTGCCCATGGATAGATCGCCCGGTTTCGGGTCTATTCCCAGCGACTAGACGCCCTATTAAGACTCGCTTTCGCTACGCCTCCCCTATTCGGTTAAGCTCGCCACTGAAAATAAGTCGCTGACCCATTATACAAAAGGTACGCAGTCACCTAACAAAGTAGGCTCCCACTGCTTGTACGCATACGGTTTCAGGTTCTATTTCACTCCCCTCTCCGGGGTTCTTTTCGCCTTTCCCTCACGGTACTGGTTCACTATCGGTCAGTCAGTAGTATTTAGCCTTGGAGGATGGTCCCCCCATGTTCAGACAAAGTTTCTCGTGCTCCGTCCTACTCGATTTCACTTCTAAGATCCTTTCGCGTACAGGGCTATCACCCACTATGGCCGCACTTTCCAGAGCGTTCCGCTAAAATCAAAGAAGCTTAAGGGCTAGTCCCCGTTCGCTCGCCACTACTAAGGGAATCTCGGTTGATTTCTTTTCCTCAGGGTACTTAGATGTTTCAGTTCCCCTGGTTCGCCTCACACACCTATGTATTCAGTGTGTGATAACCATCTTATGATGGCTGGGTTCCCCCATTCAGAGATCTCCGGATCAAAGTCTGTTTGCCGACTCCCCGAAGCTTTTCGCAGGCTACCACGTCTTTCATCGCCTCTGACTGCCAAGGCATCCACCGTATGCGCTTCTTCACTTGACCATATAACCCCAAGCAATCTGGTTACTGTCTATAACGTGAAGACGACATTCGCCGAAAATCTGCATAGAGAACACGCAAATTTTACCTTGACGCGACATGCTGCCAGTGAAAGCAACACATCGGTCTACTTCTATCACATACCCAAATTTTTAAAGAACAGTTCTGGCGCAAAGTCCAGAAATCAATGTTCATCCCAGGCGATCAATCATCAT